>CAWGVX010000001.1:0-8868 GCA_963826155.1 uncultured Actinomycetota bacterium
GGAGCCGGTGGCCCCACCCGGGCAACGCCTCAGGCACCTTCGACGACCTGGTGGATGTGGTCGGCGAGCAGCCCGTGGGCCTCCTTGTGCACGGCGATCGCGGCCTCCGGGTCGGGCGCCTCGACGAGGCAGAAGACCTTGCTCTCGGCCTCGTCGACCCAGTAGCTGCGGTAGTCGACGCCGTACTTGCCCTGCACGCGGACGTCGGCCGCGTGCGCGCCCGCGACGTCCTCGCTGGTGGTGCCTGCCGGGACGGTGTGGACGTCCATGTAGAGCGGCATTTCCTTGCTCCGTTCCTCCTCGGTGGATGTGACACCATGAGTCTCATGTCGTGGCGCCCTACGGGCCATGACCACGCCCCCGGCGTACCTGATCAGGACCCCACCCCGGCACTGTCGGAGGCCCTCGACGGCCTCCGGCTCAGCGGCGCGATCTTCCTGCGGGGGCGGTACACCGAGAACTGGGCCTACGCGTCCTACCCGGCCGGCGACCTGACCTCGGTGCTGGCGCCGGAGGCCGCCCGCGTGGTGCTCTTCCACGTCGTGGCCGCCGGCCGGTGCTGGATCGAGACCGACGCCAGCGAGCGGCTGTGGGCGGAGGCGGGGGACGTCATCGTGCTGCCGTACGGCGACGACCACCGGATGGGCGGCACGAACGACGCGGAGCTGGTCTCGGTGGCCAGCCTGGTCACCCCGCCGCCGTGGTCGGAGATGCCGGTCATCCACTACGGCCAGGGCGGCGATGCGACCGACGTGATCTGCGGCTACCTGATCTCCGACGACCCGCTCTTCGACCCACGCCTTCAGGCGCTCCCGCCGGCCTTCGTGGTCAGCCCCCCGGCCGGTTCGGCGCGGTCGTTCGTCAGCGCCAGCATCGAGTACGCCTACCAGCAGACCACCCGGGTGGGGCTGGACCGGCTCGAGGCGCCCACCCAGGTCCCGCAGCTGCTGCTGGTCGAGGTGCTCAAGCTGCACCTGGCCCAGGCGCCCGCCTCCGAGCACGGGTGGCTGCGGGCCCTGCGCGACCCGGTCACCGCACCGGCGATGGCCCGGATCCACGGCGACCCGGGCCGGAAGTGGACCGTGGCCGAGCTGGCCGCCGCCGCGCACGTCTCGGCCTCGCTGCTCGACGAGCGGTTCCGCGGCGTGCTCGGGATGCCGCCGATCCGCTACCTGACCGAGTGGCGGATGCACCTGGCCCGGACGCTGCTGGACAGCGCCGAGGTCGGGGTGGCCGCGGTCGCGCGCCGGGTGGGCTACGAGTCGGAGGAGGCGTTCAGCCGGGCCTTCAAGCGGGCCCACGGGGTCGCGCCTAGCAGGTGGCGGCGCGGCGTCGCACCGCCCTCGGGCGCCACACCAGGGTGAGCGGGCCGAGCCACCGGCGGGTGCGCCGCGGCTCGGTCCTGCGCGGCCGGCGCGCGAGGCGATGCTGCTCGGCGAGGCGGACGCGTTCGTCGTTGAGGCGCCGCGCGTGGTCGACGGCGATGGCGGGGTTCGCGGTGAGCGGGTTCATGCCCTCACGCTCGCCGTAAGACCGACACCGCACATCGGACAACTGCCCTATCCGGGCGCCGGGCGACCACCTCAGCCGCGCCCGACCCTTTCCGGGCGCGGCATGATGACCGCATGGCCGACTCTCGCGCAGGACAGCCCGCCCAGCCCTCGGACCTCGTCGACGTCGCGCACCTGGTGACGGCGTACTACACCGGCGTCCCCGACCCCGACGACGTGGACCAGCAGGTCGCCTTCGGCACCAGCGGGCACCGCGGCTCCTCGCTGCGCACCGCGTTCAACGAGACCCACATCCTGGCCACCACCCAGGCGATCTGCGACCACCGGCGCGAGCAGGGGTACGACGGGCCGCTGTTCCTCGGCCGCGACACCCACGGGCTCTCCGAGCCGGCCTGGGCCACCGCGCTGGAGGTGCTGGCCGCCAACGACGTGACCGTGCTGGTCGACGCCGCCGACGGCTACACGCCCACCCCGGCGGTCTCCCAGGCGATCCTGCGGGCCAACCGGGGCAAGGACCTCGCCGCGGGCGGGTCGAACGGGCTCGCCGACGGCATCGTGGTCACGCCCTCGCACAACCCGCCCAGCGACGGCGGCTTCAAGTACAACCCGCCGCACGGCGGACCGGCCGACTCCGACGCCACCTCGGCGATCGCGCAGCGGGCCAACGAGCTGATCCGCGGCGGGCTGGCCGGCGTGCAGCGGATCCCGTTCGCGCGGGCCCGGGCCGGGGCCTCGTCCTACGACTTCCTGGGCACCTACGTCGACGACCTGCCGAACGTCGTCGACCTGGCCGCGGTCCGCGAGGCGGGCGTGCGGATCGGGGCGGACCCGCTGGGCGGCGCGAGCGTGGACTACTGGGGTGCGATCGCCGAGCGGCACGGGCTGGACCTCACCGTGGTCAACCCGCTGGTCGACCCGACCTGGCGGTTCATGACGCTGGACTGGGACGGCAAGATCCGGATGGACTGCTCCTCCCCCCACGCGATGGCCTCGCTGATCGCCCAGCGCGAGAAGTACGACGTCGCGACCGGCAATGACGCCGACGCCGACCGGCACGGCATCGTCACGCCCGACGCCGGGCTGATGAACCCCAACCACTTCCTCGCCGTCGCCATCGGGCACCTGTTCGGCGGTGCCCGGCCGGACTGGCCGGACACCGCGCGGATCGGCAAGACGCTGGTGAGCTCCTCGATGATCGACCGGGTCGCCGAGCAGCTGGGCAAGCCGTTGGTGGAGGTGCCGGTCGGGTTCAAGTGGTTCGTGCCGGGGCTGATCGACGGGTCCTTCGGGTTCGGCGGCGAGGAGTCGGCCGGCGCGTCGTTCCTGCGCATGGACGGCAGCACCTGGACCACCGACAAGGACGGCATCCTGCTCGCGCTGCTGGCCTCCGAGATCCTCGCGCGGACCGGCAAGTCCCCCTCGGAGCACTACGCGGCGCTGGTCGAGCGGCACGGCGACCCGGCCTACGCCCGCATCGACGCGCCCGCCGACCGCGAGCAGAAGGCCAAGCTGGCCGCGCTCGCCCCCGACGACGTCGCCGCCACCGAGCTCGCCGGGGAGAAGATCCTCGACAAGCTCACCGAGGCGCCCGGCAACGGCGCGAAGATCGGCGGGCTGAAGGTGGTCACCGAGTCGGCGTGGTTCGCCGCCCGCCCGTCGGGCACCGAGGACGTCTACAAGATCTACGCCGAGTCCTTCCGGGGCCCAGACCACCTGGCGCAGGTGCAGAACGAGGCCCGCGAGGTGGTCACGGCCGCGCTGGGCTGACGGGTGGTCGTACGCCGGGCCCGGGTCGCATCGCCCGAGGCGGGTCGCGTCCGAGCCGCGGGCGATCAGCGCGACGTGTCCTCGACGAGGAGGATGCGGTTGCCGTCGGGGTCGCGGAAGTGCGCCATGGGCGGCACCGGACCCTCGCCGCCCGTCCTGTCCTCGAAGTCGACGCCCCGTGCGCCGAGCGCGGCCATCGCCGCCTCGAGGTCGGGCGTGTCGAAGCCGAACGGCGCCTGGCCGCCGGGTTGAGGGTCCTCCTCGCTCATCGGCGGCACGAGGGCGATCACGGTGTACGCCCCGGGCGGAGCCACCTCGACCCAGCGGAAGCCCTCCCCGAACTCAGCGTCCGTGCGGACCTCGAACCCCAGCACGTCGCGGTAGAACGTGAGCGCGCGGGCCTGGTCACTCACCGCGAGGTAGACGGTTCCCACGCCGGGGATGTGCGGCGCAGGTGCGGCGTCGGTCATGCGGATGCTCCCTGCGGTTGCATGCGCCCAGCCTAGTGAGCACCGGACCAGCCGTCCTCGGTGGGCACCTTGCCGGCATCGGGCTCGTCGGTGGGGCGGGTCACGATGTGACGCCGGATCTCACGCCCCAGGGATGAGGAGCACCCACACCACCCTGAGGAGGGCACCATGCCCAGCGCATCCCGTTCGACCACCCCCGTGGGGATCGATCTCGACGCCGTCGAGGGCCGTTACACCGAGCTCGACGACCTCACCGTCTCCTTCGAGACGTTCAAGCAGGACCTCGACGTCGCGCCGTACTTCCGCGGCCTGCCCGGCGACGCCTGCACCTGCCGGCACATCGGCTACGTGACGTCGGGGCAGGTGACCTTCCGCTGGCCGGACCACGAGGAGACCTACGTCGAGGGCGACGCCTACGTCGCGGGCCCGGGCCATCGTCCGCTGGTCACCGCGGGGACCTCGGTGGTCGAGTTCTCCCGGACTGCCGACCTGGAACCGGTGATGGAGGTCATCGGCAGCAACCTCGCCGCCATCGCGAGGGCCGACGCATGACCGCCGTCGACGCGTTGCCCGTGGTCGAGGGCGGCCTGGCGGACCTCGCCGCCGCGCTCGTCACGTGGCTCGAGACCGGCGACCGCCCCGAGGGCATGTTCGCCGACGACGTGTTCGCCGACCTGAGCCTCCCCCACTGGCGCGTCCAGGCCGCCGACGCGGACGGCGCCTTCCGCCTGCGCGAGGACAGCCACCCCGCCCCGGGCAGGGTGCACGTCGAGGCCCTGGACCGCACGACCCGCGGGTTCCTCCTCCAGCTCGAGGAGCGGTGGGAGGCCGGAGGGCAGCGGTGGTACTGCCGCGAGCTGGTCCACTGCGCCGTCACGGAGGGGCGGATCAGCGAGCTGGCCGTCTACTGCACCGGCGACTGGGACGAGGCGGTGCAACGACGGCACGTCGAGCAGGTGCGGCTGCTGCGCTCCCGGCCGTAGCCTGAGGAGCATGGCGCGGGGCGCGACGTCGGTCGCGTCGCTGCTGGCCCTCGCCGAGGAGGCCTGGGCCGGCGGCGACGGCGCCGCCGCCATGGGCTTCTTCGACCGCGCGGCCCTCGCGGCTGAGCAGCACGATGACCACGCCGCCCGGACGGCGGCCGTCCTGGGGCTGGCTCGTGGGCAGGCGTACAACCTCGTCCCCGGCCTGTTGCCGGTCCGGCTGCACGCGGCGTACGAGGCCGCCGACGAACCGCAGCCGCGTGCCCGCCTGGCCGCCGCGCTGGCCCGGTGCTGGTCCTACGCCAACGAGCCCGAGCGCGCCCGGCCCTACGCGGTCGAGGCGTTGCGGCTGGCCGACCAGCGGGGAGACCCCGTCGTGCTCGCCGACACGCTCGACGCCGCCCTCGCATCGCACTGGGGCCCCGACGACCTGGCCCGGCGCCGGGAGTGGGCGGTCCGGCTGGCCGACACCTCGGCCCACCTTGCCGACCCCGGCGTCCGGCTGCAGTCGCAGCTGTGGGCGCTCACGGTGGCGTGGGAGGTGCTCGACCTGCCCCGCATGCACCGGGCGATGCACGCCATCGAGGAGCTGGCCGAGGAGCTGGGCCCGGACTCGGCGCGGGCCGAGTTCTTCGCGGCGACCCGCAGGCTCCCGCTCGAGCTCCTCCGCGGGAACCTCGAGGTGGCGCCCCTGCTCGTCGAGCGCGCCGCCGCGGCGGCAGCGGCGGCGGCGGTGATCCCGGACGCGGCAGGCGTGCTGCACGGCATGCGCGGCTGGACCGCGTTCCACGCCGGCGACGTCGCGAGGTGCGCGGCCGAGGCGCAGGCCTTCGAGGACCATGCCGAGGCGTTCGGCGTCGTCCCCGTCCGGGCCGAGGCGGCCGTGATCTGGCTCGGCGCCGGCCGGCTCGACAAGGTCGCGGCGATGGTCGGCGCGTTCACCCCGGACGTGCTGGCCGGGCTCCCCCGCGACAGCGACTGGCTGCTGACGCTCCAGTGCGTGCTGGAGGGCGCTCTCGCGATCGGAGACCGCGAGGTCACCGGGGCGGCCGTTGAGCTGCTCGCGCCGTACGCCGGTCGCTCGGTGGTCAACGCCGGCGCGGTGATGTGGCACGGCGTCACCGACGACACCCTCGCACGCGCCTTCGCGGTCCTCGGCGACACGGAGGCATCGGGCCGGCGCGCCGCAGCCGCGCTGGCCACCTATGAGCGGCTGGGCGCCGGCTGGTGGCTCGAGCGGCTGCGCGCAGCGCTGCCGACCGGAGCGGCCCGGGCCACCGACGTACCCACCGTGCACCTCCACCGCCAGCCCGGTGGCTTGTGGCTCGTCGGCCGGGAGGGCGCGACGTTCGTCCTGCCCGCCATGCGGGGCCTGACCCACCTGCACGTCCTGCTCTCGAGCCCCGACACCGACGTCCCCAGCCTCGGACTTGCCGGCGGGCAGGTGGAGCAGCCCGGGCTCGACGTCCTCGACGCCGAGTCCCGCCGCCTCCTGACCGCGCGGCTGTCCGAGCTCGATGCCGAGCTCGCGCAGTCGGAGCGCGCCGACCTCCGCGCCGACCTCCGCGCCGAGCGTGAGGCCGTCGCGGGCTACCTCGGCCGCGGGTCGGGTCTCGGTGGCCGTGCCCGCACCACCGGCTCGAGCGCCGAGCGGGCCCGGGTCGCCGTCCGCAAGGCGATCGTGGCCGCGACGGCCAGGATCGCGGAGGCCGACCCCTGGCTGGGCCGCCACCTGCGCGACCGGGTGCGCACCGGCTTCGAGTGCTGCTACGAGTCCGATCCCGACCGCCCGGTCCGCTGGCTCCTCCGCTGACGCTCAGCGCTGCACCACGAAGGCGAACGTGTACGCCGTGCCCCGCTTGTTGCGCGCGTGCAGGTGCATCTCGCCCCGGGCCTGCGAGAAGGCGCCGGTCCCGCCGGTGATGGCGAGGGTCGAGTCGCGCTCGTCGTAGAACGGCCCCTCCACGACCAGCGAGCCGTGGGGCAGCCGCGTCGTCCACGAGCACTGCCACGCCTTCCCGACCACCGTGCGGATGCAGGAGCCGTTGTCGTGCCCGACCCGCTTGGTGTTCGCCCGGTTGAACACCGGGTTGGCGAAGGTGAGCAGGTCGCCCACGCTGTCCCCCTTCGGACCGGTGTCGACGACCGTGTCGGACACGGCGTGCTCGACGACGGTGATGTGCCGCCCGGCGGCGGCCGCGTTCGCGCCCGTGGCGCCGGCGCAGACCGCTCCTGCGGCCACGACCGCGGTCATGGTGCCGGTGACGATGACCTTCCTGTTCATCCTGCCCTCCCGACTCTCCGGGGCCCGGGGCGGACGTCCCCGCCCACTCCAGTAGAGACCGCAGGGCGGGTCGAGGGCCAGCCCCCGGGTCGAGACCCTGAGGGCGCGCTGGCCGAGGCTCCGTACGACGGGCGCGACCGTCCGGCCGCGTCTCCGCGCTCCCGGCTCCGGGCGGCCGGCGCTGAAATGGGGTGCACCGGGGCCGCGCCGGACCTAGGTTCGGCCGATGAGCGATCGCGACGACACTTCCGACATCGGCGACCTGCCGGGCTACTACGGGCACCTGGACTTCAACGCGCCACTGTCCGACCGACGTGCCGCCGGGATCGTCTCCCGGCTGAGCCGGTCCGCACCGCGCGCCGTGCTCGACGTGGGCTGTGGCTGGGGTGAGCTGTTGCTCCGGGTCCTCGAAGCCTGCCGCGGCGCGAACGGCGTCGGGCTGGACACCGACGGACGCTGCCTCGAGCGTGGCCGGGCCGAGGCCGACGCCCGAGGACTCGCGGAGCGTGCCTCGTTCGTCGAGGCGCCCGCCGAGGGAGCGCGTGAGATGGCCGACGTCATCCTCTGCGTCGGCTCCAGCCATGCCTGGGGCGGCACCGGAAAGGCACTCGCACACCTGCGCGGCCTGCTCCGCCCCGGCGGTCGGCTGGTGCTCGGTGACGCCATCTGGACCGGCCCGGCGGCCGTGGACCCGGCGCTCGTCCCCGACGACCTGCCGCAGCTCCCCGACCTGCCCGGGCTCGTCGAGGTCGCGATCGATGCGGGCTTCCGCCCGGTGTTCATCGAGGAGGCCTCCCTCGGGGAGTGGGACGCCTTCGAGTCCGGCTATCTGGCCGACTGGGAGGAGTGGCTGGTCGAGCACCCCGAACACCCCGACGCCGACCGGGTCAGGGCGAGCGCCGACGAGCACCGTGACCGGTGGCTGCGCGGCTACCGCGGCAGCCTGGGCTTCGCCTACCTGACCCTCGGAGGGGTGTGAGACGGCCGGCAACCGAACGGACCGACCGCCACCGCACGCGCGATGCCGCGCCCGGCTGAGTGCGTTCCTCCGCGAGCGGCGTGCGGTCCCCAGGGCCGGGGTCCTGGCCCGAGCCGGGATCATCCTGCCCTCAGTCGCGGAGCCCCACCGCACCTGCGCGGGCAGCCTGCGGAGCGAGCGGGACACTGTCGGTGTGGCGACAGCGTTCTTGCAGCAGGCAGCGTGGGCGAGGGCGGTGTTCGGGGTCAGCGTTGCTGCATTCGCGGTCGGTGAGCTCTCCCAGGCGGTCAAGTATCGTCGCGATGCCTCGCAAGCGGACCTGCGCGGCGAAGTCGTGTTCAGGGTGATCTTCTTCTCGGGCGTCCTGATGCTGCCGCTGGCTCAGTCCCTGGCACCTGGAGCTGTGCTCCAGGGTCCGGTGCCGTTCCTCGTGGGAACGGCTCTCGGGTGGCTTGGCCTCCTCCTTCGATGGTGGTCGTTTGCCACCCTCGGCACGTACTTCACCACTGTCCTGAAGACCTCGGCCGACCAGATCATCGTGAGTCGTGGACCGTATCGGTTCCTGCGGCACCCCAGCTATGCCGGACTGCTCGCTGCCTTCCTCGGTTGCAGCCTCATGCTGGGCAACTGGATCGGAGTCTGCGCGTCGTCCTCCCTCGTTCTGGCTTCGCTCCTCTACCGGATCCTGCGCGAGGAACGCGCCATGGTCCGTGCCTTCGGCGACGCGTACCTGGGCTTCGCTCACGAGCGTGCGCGTCTGGTTCCCTTCGTCTGGTGACGGGCAGAGACCCGATCGAGCAGCCGGCCGCCGCCACTGACCACGATCGTCGTCCCACGCCTGCAGATCGGCGCGGGGCCGGCTCAGGCGGGCCTC
>CAWGVX010000002.1:0-1557500 GCA_963826155.1 uncultured Actinomycetota bacterium
GCCTGCTCCCTCCCGCGACTTCACCGGCCTGCGGGCGACGTACGTGAACTGCACCCTCAAGCGCAGCCCCGAGACCAGCAACACCCAGGGCCTGGTCGACGCCAGCGCGGCGATCATGCGCAAGCACGGCGTCGAGGTGGACGTGATCCGGTTCGTCGACCACGATGTCGCGACCGGCGTGTGGCCGGACATGCGCGAGCACGGGTGGGGAGCCGACGAGTGGCCCGCGATCTACCCGGGCATCCTCGACAGCCAGATCCTGGTCGTGGCCGGGCCGATCTGGCTCGGCGACAACTCGAGCATGACCAAGAAGCTCATCGAGCGGCTCTACTCGCTGTCGGGGATGCTCAACGACAAGGGGCAGTACCTCTTCTACGGCCGGGTCGCGGGCTGCCTGATCACCGGGAACGAGGACGGCATCAAGCACTGCGCGCAGAACGTCCTCTACAGCCTGCAGCACATCGGCTACACGATCCCGCCCAACGCCGACGCGGGCTGGATCGGCGAGGCCGGCCCCGGCCCGTCGTACCTCGACCCCGGCAGCGGCGGTCCCGCCAACGACTTCACCAACCGCAACACGACGTTCATGACGTGGAACCTGATGCACCTGGCCCGGATGCTGCACGACTCCGGCGGCGTCCCGGCGTACGGCAACCAGCGCTCGGAGTGGGACGCCGGCACCCGGTTCGACTGGGAGAACCCCGAGTACCGCTCCTGACGCCGGTGACTCGGCGCCGGGCTGTCGGAGCGGGCTGTCGGAGCGGGGTGGCACGATGCCCGGCATGGGACCCGTGACCGGTGAGGACGGCATCGACCGCTGCCCGTGGGCCGGCGGGCCCGGCGTCATGCGCGACTACCACGACACCGAGTGGGGGCGGCCGGTGCAGGGGGAGTCCGCCTACTTCGAGCGGCTGACGCTGGAGGCGTTCCAGTCGGGCCTGTCGTGGTCGACGATCCTGGCCAAGCGCGAGGCCTTCCGCGAGGTGTTCGCCGGCTTCGACGCCGAGGTCGTCGCGGCGTTCGACGACGAGGACGCCGCGCGGCTCATGTCCGACGCGCGGATCGTGCGCAACCGGCTGAAGATCGCCGCCGCGATCACCAACGCGCGGGCCACGCTGGCGCTGCGGGAGCAGGAGGGGCTGGAGGCGCTGGTGCGGTCGTTCGCCCCGGAGCGGCCGCCCGCGCCGGCCACGACCGAGGAGCTGGCGACCACCTCGCCGGAGTCGACGGCGCTGTCGAAGGAGCTCAAGCGGCGGGGGTTCGCGTTCGTGGGACCCACCACGATGTTCGCGCTGATGGAGGCGATCGGGGTGTTCGACCCGCACCTGACCGGCTGTCACCGCCGGGGCGCGGTCCCGGCCGGGTGATCGGCCCGGTCGGCTAGCCGTTCAGGGCCGGGCCGCGGCGATCACCCGGGACAGCATGCCGTGCAGCCGCTGCAGCTCGGAGACCTCGATGCCGAGGGTCGCCACGACCGCGGCCGGGATCTGCTCGGCGGCGCGGCGCAGGTCCCGGCCCCGCGACGTGAGGCGTACGGCGAGGGCCCGCTCGTCGGCCGGGTCGCGTTCCCGGCGTACGAGCCCCGACTCCTCGAGCCGCTTGAGCAGCGGCGACAGCGTGGCCGGCTCGAGCTGGAGCAGCCGGCTCAGCTCGCGGACCGAGAGCGGTGCCTGCTCCCACAGCGCCAGCATCACGAGGTACTGCGGGTGGGTCAGGCCCAGCGGCTCGAGCAGCGGGCGGTAGATCGCGACCACGCTGCGGGAGGCGACCGAGAGCGCGAAGCACACCTGGTCCTCGAGGGCCAGCGGGTTGGCCGGCAGCCCGGAGGGGAGGGCGGCGTCGCTCGTCACATTGGTGAGTGTACAAACCGTTAGTACACTTACCAATAGCCCCGCACAGGGGACCCGAGCAGTGGAGACGCCGCTGATGAGCCACCCCGTCCCGACCCCGCCCCGGCGCAAGCACCTGATGGACCCGAACAACCCCCGGCCCCAGGTGCAGGGCGGGATGAGCATGACGTCGGTCCAGAAGTGGGTGATGTCGGTGCTCGCGGTGACCACGATCGGTCACTTCTCGGCCGGCCTGGTGATCGCCGCGGTGTTCCTCGACGCCCGCGGGGTCGGCGCCCAGGTGGCGCTCGACCTGATCGCCGGCCTGGTGGGGGTGCTCGGCGTCGCCGCCGGCTTCCTGATCCACGGCCGCCGGCCGCTCACCCCCTGGCTGGTCGCCGGCCTGGTCCCGGCCGCGATCGGCCTCTACTACATCCTCTGACTGCAGCGGCCCCGTGCCGGCCGGCCTGTCCGATCGGGAGAGCTTTCCCAAGGTATGTCGGAGAAGGTCCACCTCCCTCGGCGAATTCGCCCGGGGATGTGGACATTTGGCTACATACCTTGGGAAAGCTCCCGCGCGCCCGGGCGAGCCCCGGCGACCCGCAGCCCCGGCCCGGCCGGCGGATGGCCTCCGGAAGTCAGCCCAGGCCGTAGCCCAGGCCCTCAGTGCAGGCCGCCGGCGACAGGAGTCAGCCCAGGGCGGCGGCCTCGCGGGCCAGCCGCTCGACCCGCGCCCAGTCGCCGGTGGCGAGGGCGTCCTTCGGGGTGAGCCAGGAGCCGCCGACGCAGCCGACGTTGCCCAGCGAGAGGTACGACGGGGCGCTCGCCGCGGTGATCCCGCCGGTGGGGCAGAACCGGGCGGCGGGCACCGGCGAGCCGATCGACGACAGGAACGCCGCGCCGCCCGAGGCCTCGGCCGGGAAGAACTTCATCTCGGTCAGGCCGGTCTCGAGGACGGCCAGCACCTCCGAGACGGTGGCGGTGCCGGGCAGGAACGGCAGCCCGGTCTCGGCCATGCCCGCGAGCAGCGCGGGCGTCGCGCCGGGGGAGACGAGGAACTGCGCCCCGGCGTCGTGGGCCTCCTTGGCCTGGCCGGGCGTCAGGACGGTGCCGGCACCGACCAGGATCTCGGGCACCTCGGCGGCGATCGCGCGGATCGCCTCGAGTGCGACGGCGGTGCGCAGCGTGAGCTCGATGACCGGCACGCCGCCGGCGACGAGCGCGCGGGCGACCGGGACGGCGTGGGCCAGGTCGTCGACGACGACGACCGGCACCACCGGCACCCGGTCGAGCAGCGAGGGGGACTCAGACGCGGACAACGGAGACCTCCTCAGGGGGGACGGGGACGCCCGGGAAGACGCTGGCGCCGGTGTCGGCCGAGCCGACGGTGGCGCGGAACGCCGCGAACAGCTCGCGCCCGGTGCCGGTCCACTCCGGCCCCTGCGGCGCGCGGCCGGTGGCCTCGCGGGCGGCGAGCTCGGCACGGTCCACGTGCAGGTCGAGGGCGCCGGTGACCGCGTCCACGGTGACCAGGTCACCCTCGCGGACCCGCGCGAGCGGGCCGCCCAGCGCGGCCTCCGGCGTGACATGGATGGCGGCCGGGACCTTGCCGGACGCGCCGGACATCCGGCCGTCGGTGACGATCGCGACCTGCTGGCCGCGGTCCTGGAGCACGCCGAGCGCGGGGGTGAGCTTGTGCAGCTCGGGCATCCCGTTGGCGGCCGGCCCCTGGTAGCGGATCACCGCGACCAGGTCGCGGCCGTCGAGCTCACCGGCGCCGAAGGCGTCGAGGAAGTCGTGCTGGTCGTCGAAGACCACCGCGGGCGCGGTGACCACCCGGTGCTCGGGCTTGACCGCGGAGGTCTTGATCACCGCGCGGCCGAGCGGGCCGGTCAGCAGCTTCAGCCCGCCGTCGGGGGAGAACGGGTCGTCGGCCGGGCGCAGCACCGCGGGGTCCAGGGAGGCCTTCGGGCCCTCCTCCCAGGTCAGCTCGGTGCCGCGCAGCCGGGGCTCGGTGGTGTAGCGCCACAGGCCGTGGCCCGCGACGGTCCGGACGTCCTCGTGCAGCAGGCCCGCCCGCAGCAGCGTGTGGACGAGGAAGGCGATGCCGCCGGCGGCGTGGAAGTGGTTCACGTCCGCCTCGCCGTTGGGGTAGATCCGCGAGAGCGACGGCACCACGGCCGAGAGCTCCGAGAGGTCGTCCCAGGTGAGGTCGATGCCGGCCGCCCGCGCGATCGCCACGAGGTGCAGGGTGTGGTTGGTCGACCCACCGCTGGCCAGCAGCGCGACGCAGGCGTTGACGATCGCCTTCTCGTCGACGATCTCGCCGATCGGCGTCGGCTCGCCGCCCTGCGCGGTGATCGCGGTGACCCGCTCGCCGGCGGCCCGGGTCATCGCTTCGCGCAGCGGGGTGCCGGGGTTCACGAACGAGGAGCCGGGCAGGTGCAGGCCGAGCACCTCCATCAGCAGCTGGTTGGAGTTCGCGGTGCCGTAGAAGGTGCAGGTGCCCGCCGAGTGGTACGACGCGGCCTCGGCCTCGAGCAGCTCCTCGCGGCCGACCTTGCCCTCGGCGTAGAGCTGGCGCACCTTGGCCTTCTCGCCGTTCGGCAGGCCCGAGGCCATCGGGCCGGCCGGCACGAAGACCGTCGGCAGGTGGCCGAAGGACAAAGCGCCGATCAGCAGGCCGGGCACGATCTTGTCGCAGACGCCGAGCATCAGCGCGCCGTCGAACATGTCGTGGGAGAGCGCGATGGCGGTCGACATCGCGATCACGTCGCGGCTGAACAGCGAGAGCTGCATGCCGTCGCGGCCCTGGGTGATGCCGTCGCACATGGCGGGCACGCCGCCGGCGAACTGGGCGATGCCGCCGGCGCGGACGACCGCCTTCTTCAGCTGCGCGGGGTAGGCCTCGAACGGCTGGTGCGCCGAGAGCATGTCGTTGTAGGCCGAGACGATCGCGACGTTGGGCTTGGTGCGCCCGCGCAGCGCCTGCTTGCCGGTCTCGTCGGCGGCGGCGAAGCCGTGGGCGAGGTTGGCGCAGGCCAGGCGGCCGCGGCGGGGGCCGCGGTCGGAGGCGGCGCGGATCCGCTCGAGGTACGCCGCGCGGCCGGGCGCGCTGCGCTCGACGATGCGCGCCGTGACCTCGGCGATGGTGGGGTGGACCCCTCGATTGTGGAGTGTCACTGGTCGGACTCCTGCCAGGATCGGCCATCGCGCTCGAGGAGCGTCGTGGCGGCTACGGGTCCGCTGGTGCCGGCCGGGTAGCGCAGCGGCTGGTCCGGCGAGGAGACCCAGCGGTTGAGGATCGGCTCGACCCAGGTCCACGCGGCCTCGACCTCGTCGCGGCGCATGAACAGGGTGGGGTTGCCCTTGATGACGTCCATCAGCAGACGCTCGTAGGCGTCGGGGAGGCGCTGGGCGAACGCGGTGGCGTAGCTCAGGTCCAGCGACACCGGGCGCAGGCGGATCCCGCCCGGGCCCGGCTCCTTGGCGGTCAGGTGCAGGCGCATGCCCTCGTCCGGCTGGACCTGGATGTGCAGCCGGTTGGGCTCGCTGACGCCCTCGCTGCCGGGGAACATGTGGTGCGGCGGCGCCTTGAACACCACCACGATCTCGGAGGCGCGGCGGTCCATCCGCTTGCCGGTGCGCAGGTAGAACGGCACGCCGGACCAGCGCCAGTTCTGCACCTCGGTCTTCAGCGCCACGAACGTCTCGGTGCGCGAGCGGGCGCCGTCCAGCCCGGTGCGGGCCAGGTCGTCGGCGTACGACGGGACCGGCTCGCCCTCGACCAGCCCGGCGGCGTACCGGCCGCGGACCGTGTGCCGGTCGACGTCGACCGGGGTCATCGGCCTGAGCGCCTGCAGCACCTTGAGCTTCTCGTCGCGGACGGTCTCGCGGCCGATGTGGGTCGGCGGCTCCATCGCGACCAGGCAGAGCAGCTGGAGCAGGTGGTTCTGCACCATGTCGCGCAGCGCGCCGGCGTTGTCGTAGTAGGGGCCGCGCTCGCCGACGCCCAGCGACTCCGCGACGGTGATCTGCACGTGGTCGACCCAGCGGGAGTTCCACAGCGGCTCGAGGAAGGCGTTGGCGAAGCGGGTGACCAGCAGGTTCTGGACGCTCTCCTTGCCCAGGTAGTGGTCGATGCGGAAGATCTGGGACTCGGCGAAGACCCGGCCCACCGCGTCGTTGACCGCCTGGGCCGAGGCGAGGTCGTGGCCGATCGGCTTCTCCAGCACGACCCGGGCTCGCTCGTCGACCACGCCGATCTCCTCCAGCCGGGTGCTGATGTCGCCGAAGAGCGAGGGGGCGACGGCCAGGTAGAAGACCCGGACGGTCGTCTCCGCGTGCGGGCGGTCCTTGAGCAGCGCGTGGAAGCGGTGCCAGTCGTCGGGCTGCCGGGCGTCGAGCACCAGGTGCCGCAGCCGCCCGACGAAGCGCTCGACCACGGCCTCGTCGAGGTCGCCCGGCGCGACGTACGTCGTCAGCGCGGCGCGGACCTCGCCGCGCCAGCCCTCGTCGTCCAGCTCGGAGCGGGAGACCCCGAGCACGCGGGTGTCGGCGGGCAGCTGGCCCTCGAGGTCGCGGTGGTAGAGCGCGGGGAGCAGCTTGCGCAGCGCCAGGTCGCCGGTGCCCCCGAAGACGGTGAAGTCGCAGGAGTCGGGGACCGGGTAGGTGCTCGCGATCTCGGCCATGGTGACCACCGTAGGGAGAAGTTTGGATCGATACAAGCAGTACTAAGGTATTTTCGAGATCTAAGTTTCTGGACGATGGACGGACGAGGAGGAGGACCATGAACGACGCCGTGCCCGGGCCGGGGGCCCTCCGCGAACCGGCGGCCCGCGAGGCGGCGGCCCGCGAGGCGGCGGCCCGCGAGCCGGCGGCCCGCGAGGCGGCGCTGCGCGAGTCGGGGGCGCCGGCCACGGCCGGCGAGCTGCTCGACCTCGTGCGCGCCGGTCGTGCCCACACCCGTTCGGAGCTGCGCCGGCTGACCGGCCTGTCCCGCACCGCCGTGGTCACCCGGGTCAACGCCCTCGCCGAGGCCGGGCTGCTGCGGGTGGGCGAGGAGCTCGCCTCCACCGGCGGCCGGCCGCCCGGGGCGCTGCTGTTCAACCGCGACGCCGGGGTGGTGCTGGCCGTGGCGGTCGGCCGCTCCCGCAGCCAGATCGCGGTCTTCGACCTCGACGGCGGCGAGCTCGCCGCCGACTCCGGCGACCACGAGGTCGGGATCGGGCCGGAGCAGCTGATGCCCCGGATCGCCGAGCGGTGCGCGGCGCTGCTCGGCGGCGTCGGTCCGCGGGTGGTGGGTGTCGGGCTGAGCCTGCCCGGCACCGTCGACGTGGTCCGCGGGGTCAGCCTCGACTCGCCGGTCATGCGCGGGTGGGACGGGGTCGACCTCGCGCCGTACCTCGCCGGCGTGACCGACGCCCCGCTGTTCGTCGGCAACGACGTCGACGTGATGGCCCGGGCCGAGCGGCTGGCCGGGCGCGGCCTGCGCGACGCGCTCGTGGTCAAGGCGTCCACCGGCCTGGGGCTCGGCATCGTCTCCGACGGCCGGGTCCTCGCCGGCCACCTCGGCGCCGCCGGGGAGATCGGGCACACCTGGTTCCCGCCCGCCGACGGGGCCACCTGCCGGTGCGGCCGCACCGGCTGCCTGGAGGCGGTCGCCGGCGGCTGGGCGCTGGTCGCCCGGATGGCCGGGCAGCACCCCGACCGCGGCATCGGGCACGTGCGCGACCTGGTCGCGCTGGCCCAGCGCGGGGACCCGGAGGCGCGCGGCCTGCTGCGCGAGAGCGGCCACCAGCTGGGGGAGCTGCTCGCGGTGGCCGTGAACCTGCTCAACCCGGCCGAGATCGTCATCGGGGGGGACATGGCGGCCGCGTTCGACGTGTACGCCGCGGGCGTGCGCGAGAGCGTCTACGCCCGGGCCTCGGCGCTGGCCACCCGCGACCTGCGCATCCTGCCGGCCACCCACGGCGACCGGGCCGGCCTGGTCGGCTGCGCGGCGCTCGCGCTCGACCACGTGCTCGCCCCGACGGCCGTGGACGCCCACCTCGCCGCCCAGGCCGCGGCCGCGACCCCCCGCGGCGCGCTCGACTGAGCCGGCGCGGGCCCGCCGGGCCCGCACCGAGGGGTGGGGTCGCTAGGTTGGGCCCATGGCACGCGTGCACGCCTTCGGTGACGACGCGCTGGGGGACCTCGACGCGGTCGGGCTGGTCGCCCGGATCCAGGACCGCCGCGTCTCGGTGCCCGAGGTGGTGGCCGCCGCGATCGCGCGGACCGGCCGGCTGGACCCGGAGCTGAACGCGGTGGCCTTCCCGGCGTACGAGCGCGCGCGCAGCGAGGCCGCGAACCCCCGCGGCGGGTTCTTCGCCGGCGTGCCCACCTTCGTCAAGGACAACGTCGACGTGGCCGGCATGCCCACCGGGCAGGGCTGCGACGCCTACGCCCCGCGGCCGAGCGAGCGCGACGGCGACCTCGCGCGGATGTTCCTCGCGACCGGCCTGCTGCCGCTGGGCAAGACCCGCCTCTCGGAGTTCGGCTTCAGCCCGTCCGCCGAGCACCCGCGGCTCGGCGCGGTGCGCAGCCCGTGGGACCCCGCGCGCACCGCGGGGGCCTCCTCGGCCGGCTCCGCGGCGCTGGTCGCCGGCGGCGCGGTGCCGCTCGCGCACGCCAACGACGGCGGCGGCTCGATCCGGATCCCGGCCTCGGTCAACGGCCTGGTCGGGCTCAAGCCCACCCGCGACCGGCTCGCCCAGGATCGGCTCACGCGGGGCATGCCGGTCCGGATCGTCTGCGACGGGGTGCTCACCCGCAGCGTCCGGGACACCGCGGCCTTCCTGCGCGAGGCCGAGAAGGTCTACCGCGCGCTGCACCTGCCGCCGATCGGGGACATCACCCGGCCCTCACGGGCCCGGCTGCGCGTCGGGGTGGTCACCCGGGGCGTCGGTGTCGGCGCCTCGCCCGAGGTGGCCGAGCTGACCCTGAAGACGGCCGGGCTGCTCGAGGGCCTCGGCCACCACGTGGAGCCGGTGGATCCGCCGGTCCCGGACTCGTTCCGCGACGACTTCCTCCTCTACTGGGGACTGCTCGCGCTGGCCATCGTCCGCACCGGCCGCCGGCAGCACGGCCGGACCTGGGACCCGACCCGCCTCGACAACCTCACCCTCGGCCTGGCCCGGCACGCCCGCCGCCACCTGCACCGGGTGCCGCTGGCGATCCGCCGCCTCAAGCGCTCCCAACGCACCTCGGCCGCGTTCTTCCGCGACCACGACGTCGTGCTCTGCCCGACCCTGGCGACCCAGACCCCGCCGATCGGGTACCTCGACCCGACCCAGGACTACGACACCGTCCTGGAGCGGGTGCTGGCCTGGGTGGCCTTCACGCCGCTGCAGAACGCCACCGGCGACCCCGCGATCTCGCTGCCGCTCGCCACCACGGCGGCCGGACTGCCCCAGGGGATGATGCTCGGCGCCGCCGCCGGCCGCGAGGCCACGCTCCTGGAGCTCGCCTACGAGCTCGAGGCGGCCCATCCCTGGGCCCGCATCCAGGACTGACTGACCCCCGGGTCACGCCGAGTCGGCGCATGTTGACGCCGTACGACGGGTGCCGGGTGTCAACGAGCGCCGAGTCGGCGATCAGCGGGGCACCACCAGGAGGGCCTGGGAGGAGCGGGCGACCAGGCCGCGCTCGTCGTGGACCGCGGCGGTGGCGACGCCGACCGCGCCCGGGCCGAGGGTCGTCTCGGCGTCGAGGCAGACCCACTCGCCCACGGGCGGGCGGAGCACGTGCACGGTCAGCTCGGTGTTGAGGAACGTCCAACGGCGTACGTCGAGGGCCGCGCTCACGCCCGAGGCCGAGTCGACGCAGGCCAGCAGCCGCTGCAGCGGGGTGATCGGCTTGCCCTCGACCAGGTCCGGCGGCCGCATCCACACCACGCCCGGCCCGGCCTCCTCGACCGAGCCCTTGACCCAGCGCCACTCCACGGCGTCGAGGTAGCCGCCGTGCCAGGCGGTCGGCCGGGGACGCACCTCGCCGTCCTCCGGACCGTGGGCGAGCGGGACCGGCTGCGTGGGACCCGCTTCGGAGGTCGGGAAGACCCAGGCCCGCGCCGAGGCGACGACCCGGTCGCGGCCGACGTCGTGGAGCTCCGCACCGACCAGCCGGACCGAGCGCCCCGGGCGCAGCACGGTGGCGGTGGTGGTGAGCCGGACCACCGGCACCGGCCCGTGGAGCTCCATGGTGAACCTCCCCACGACGCCGTCCGCGACGCCCTCGACCGCGCGGCCGAGGAGGGCCGCCGGCGGGCCGCCGTGCTGGGCCTCGGGGGACCACGGGCCGGCCGTCGCCGGGAGCGAGTCGACCGTCTCCCGACCCGCCGCCGAGCGGTCCTCCAGACGGTAGAAAGCGCGGTCGCCAGAGGGGCCCAGGGTCGATTTTTCGATCACGTCAGTCCTGTGTATTGTTCTCGCTCGTTGCCCCTTTAGCTCAGTCGGCAGAGCGTCTCCATGGTAAGGAGAAGGTCTACGGTTCGATTCCGTAAAGGGGCTCTGGGCGTGGGTTGTCGTCGGCCAGTATCGTGGCCGGCGTGCCCTGTCCCGGTGGCGGGGTAGCTCAGGTGGTTAGAGCACACGGCTCATAATCGTGGTGTCGCGGGTTCGAGTCCCGCCCCCGCTACTTAGTCTCGACCCTCGACCTAGCAACAAAAGGACTTCCCGTGGCCAGCAAGAGCTCCGACGTTCGCCCCAAGATCACGCTCGCCTGCGTGGACTGCAAGGAGCGCAACTACATCACCAAGAAGAACCGCCGCAACGACCCCGACCGTCTCGAGCTGGCGAAGTTCTGCCCGCGCTGCCGCAAGCACACCGCGCACCGCGAGACCCGCTGAGCCGGTTCGCCGTACGGCGACCCCAGCGGTCCACAGCGTCCCTCGAGGGCGGCACCCGTCACGGGTGCCGCCCTCGGGCCGTCTCCGGGCCGTCTCCGGGCGCCCTCGCCCCCTCACTAGGCTGACCCGCATGCCAGTCGACCAGTCGCTCGTCGGACGGGTGTTCCCGCCGACCAGCCCCCACACCGTCTCCGAGGAGCGGGTGCGCGCGTTCGTCGCCGCCACCGGCGGGGAGTACGACGGCGGCCCCGCGCCGGCGACGTACCCCATCGTGCTGGCCTTCGACGCGATGAACGCCTTCCTCGAGGCCGAGTCCATCGACCTGTTCCGGATCGTGCACGGCGACCAGAAGTTCGCCTACGAGCGTCCGGTGGTGCCGGGCGACGTGCTCACCGCCACGCTGACGGTCGCCTCGCTGCGCCAGATCGCCGGCAACGACATCATCGGGACCGCCAGCGAGATCCGCGACGCCGACGGTGCGCTGGTCTGCTCGACCAGCGCGACGCTCGTCCACCGCGGCCCGGAGGAGGGCGCATGAGCCTGCCGACCCAGACCTACACCGTCACCCGCGCCGACCTGGTCGCCTACGCCGACGCCAGCGGCGACCAGAACCCCATCCACCAGGACGAGCAGGTGGCCCGCAGCGTCGGGCTGCCCGGCGTGATCGCGCACGGCATGTACACCATGGCGCTCGCCGCCCGGGCGGTCTCCACCTGGTTCCCCGGCGCCGAGGTGGTCAGCCTCGGCTGCAAGTTCACCAACCCCGTCGTCGTCCCGGCCGAGGGCGGCGTCGACCTCGAGGTGGCCGGCGAGCCCAAGGACGGCGAGGACGGGCTGACCACCGTGGCGCTCACCGTCACCTGTGGGGGCCAGAAGGTGCTCGGCATGCCGAAGGCAGTCGTGCGTGCCTGAGCCGGAGCAGCTGCGCGACCACACCACCCTGCGCCTGGGCGGTCCCGCCACCCGGTTCGTCACCGCGACCACCGAGGCGGAGGTCGTCGCCGCGGTGAGCGCCGCCGACGAGGCGGGTGAGCCGGTCCTCGTGCTCGGCGGTGGCAGCAACCTCGTGGTCGCCGACGAGGGGTTCCCCGGGACCGTGGTCCGGGTCGCCACCCGCGGCGTGGTGGCGGACGTCGAGGACCACGCCGACCCAACGTGCGGCGGCGCGCTCGTGCGGGTGGCCGCGGGGGAGACGTGGGACGACCTGGTGGCCCGGGCCGTCGCCTCGGGATGGGTCGGCGTCGAGGCGCTCTCCGGCATCCCGGGCTCGGTCGGAGCCACCCCGATCCAGAACGTCGGCGCCTACGGCCAGGAGGTCTCGCAGACCATCGCGACGGTGCGTGTCTGGGACCGGGTGCTGAAGGGCGTGCGCACGTTCGCGGCCGCCGACTGCGGCTTCGCCTACCGGGACAGCCGGTTCAAGGCCGACCGCCTGGATCCGTGGGGAGGCCGCCACGTCGTGCTCGAGGTGACCTTCCAGCTGCGGCAGGGCGAGCTGGGTGCCCCGGTCGGGTACGCCGAGCTGGCGCGCACCCTCGGCGTCGAGCAGGGCGCGCGGGCGCCGCTGGCGGAGGTTCGTGCGGCGGTGCTCGGCCTGCGCTCGGGCAAGGGCATGGTCCTCGACGAGGCCGACCACGACACCTGGAGCGCCGGCTCGTTCTTCACCAACCCCGTCGTCGACCCCGGCGTGGTGCCCGAGGGGGCGCCGGCGTGGCCGCAGCCCGACGGTCGGGTCAAGACCAGCGCGGCCTGGCTGATCGACCACGCGGGCTTCGGCAGGGGCTTCGGCAACGAGCGGGCCAGCCTGTCGACCAAGCACACGCTGGCGCTCACCAACCGCGGCTCGGCCACGACCGCGGACCTGCTGGCCCTCGCCCGCGAGGTGCGCGACGGCGTCGAGCAGCGGTTCGGCATCCGGCTGGTCAACGAGCCGGTGCTGGTCGGCTGCGAGCTGTAGGACCGGGTGGCGGTGAGCCTGCCACCGGTTGGTGGCGCGGATCGGTGGCTCAGGCGCCGCTGGGGTGGGTCCGGAGTGCTCAGCCCGCGGGCTCCGACTTCAGCCACGCGTCGACCTCGCCCAGCAGCTCGTCCTTGACCGACTCCGGTGCCCGCGAGCCGCGGATCGACATCCGGGCCAGCTCGGCGAGCTGCTCGTCGGAGAGGTCGTGGGCGGCGCGCATGGTGGCGTACTGGCCTTCGAGCCGCGAGCCGAAGAGCAGCGGGTCGTCGGCGCCCAGGGCCACGGTGGCCCCGGCCGCGAGCAGTGTCGGCAGCGGCACCGACGTGAGATCGGAGTAGACGCCGAGCGACACGTTCGAGGTCGGGCACACCTCGAGGACGACCCCCGACTCCGCGATCCGGTCCAGCAGCGCCGGGTCCTCCGCGGACCGCACGCCGTGCCCGAGCCGGTCGGCGTGCAGCGCGTCCAGGCAGGTCCGGATGCTCGCGGGGCCGAGCAGCTCGCCCCCGTGCGGGACCAGGCTGAGCCCGGCGCGCTCGGCGATGGCGAAGGCGGGGGCGAAGTCGGCGGTGGTCCCACGCCGCTCGTCGTTGGAGAGCCCGAACCCCACGACCCCGCGGCCGGCGTACTGCGCGGCGAGCCGGGCCAGGGTGCGTGCGTCGAGCGGGTGCCGGGTCCGGTTCGCGGCGATCACGACCGCGATGCCCAGCCCGGTGGACTCCGCCGCCGACCGGGCCGCGTCGAGCACCAGGTCGGTGAAGGCGGTGATGCCGCCGAACCGGGCGCCGTAGCCGCTGGGGTCCACCTGGATCTCCAGCCACCGGCCGCCGTCACGCACGTCGTCCTCGGCCGCCTCGCGCACCAGCCGGCGCACGTCCTCCTCGGTGCGCAGCACCGACCGGGCGACGTCGTAGAGCCGCTGGAAGCGGAACCAGCCCTTCTCGTCCGCGGCCGAGAGCCGCGGCGGCCAGTCGCGCACCAGCGGCTCGGGCAGCACGATGCCGTCACGCTCGGCCAGCTCGAGCAGCGTCGCGTGCCGCATCGAGCCGGTGAAGTGCAGGTGCAGGTGCGCCTTCGGGAGCCGGGTGAGGTCGCGCACTCAGGCGAACAGCTTCTGCAGCCGGGTGACGCCCTCGACCAGGTCGTCGTCGCCGAGCGCGTACGACAGCCGCAGGTAGCCCGGTGACCCGAACGCCTCGCCCGGCACCACCGCGACCTCGGCCCGGTCCAGGATGTACTCCGCCAGCTCCGTGGAGGTCGCGATGACCCGGCCGCCGTGCTCCCGGCCCAGCAGTCCCTTCACCGACGGGTAGGCGTAGAACGCGCCGTGCGGGGTGGGGCAGACGATGCCGTCGATCTCGTTGAGCATCGCCACGATCGTGCGGCGGCGCCGGTCGAAGGCCACCTTCATCTCCTCCACCGCGGCCAGGTCGCCGGACACGGCGGCCAGGGCGGCGCGCTGGGCGACGTTGGAGACGTTGGACGTCGCGTGGGACTGCAGGTTGGTGGCCGCCTTGACCAGGTCGTCGGGGCCGATCATCCAGCCGACCCGCCAGCCGGTCATGGCGTAGGTCTTGGCGACGCCGTTGACGATGACGCAGCGCTCGGCGACCTCGGGGCACAGCACGGGCATCGAGCCGGTCTCGACGCCGTCGTAGACCAGGTGCTCGTAGATCTCGTCGGTGAGCACCCACAGGTCGTGCTCGGCGGCCCAGCGGCCGATCTCGCGGATCTCCTCGGCGGTGTAGACCGAGCCGGTGGGGTTCGACGGCGAGACGAACAGCAGCACCTTGGTGTCCGCGGTGCGGGCCGACTCGAGCTGCTCGACGCTGACCTTGTAGTCCTGCGTCTCGTCGGCCAGCACCTCCACCGGCACGCCGCCGGCGAGCCGGATCGACTCGGGGTAGGTCGTCCAGTACGGCGCCGGCACGATCACCTCGTCGCCCGGGTCGAGCATCACCGCGAAGGCGGCGTAGATGGCCTGCTTGCCGCCGTTGGTCACCAGCACCTGCGACGGCGCGATCTCCAGGCCGCTGTCGCGGCGGGTCTTCTCGACGATCGCCTGCTTCAGCTCGGGCAGGCCCCCGGCGGGGGTGTACCGGTGGTTGCGCGGGTCGCGGCAGGCCTCGACCGCCGCCTCGACGACGTACGCCGGCGTCGGGAAGTCGGGCTCGCCCGCGCCGAAGCCGATGACCGGGCGGCCCTCGGCCTTGAGCGCCTTGGCCTTGGCGTCGACCTTGAGCGTCGCCGACTCGGCGATCGCGCCGACGCGGGCGGAGACGCGTCGGTCGCGGGGGCTGGTCCCGGGCTGGCGGCTGCCGGGCTGGGCGGTCGGGGTCTCGGTCATGGGCCCATCGTAGGTGCCGGGCGCCGGGCCGGCACGGGCCCGCCGCCAGGGAAGACCGGTCACCGCAGGCGGCTCGGCGGGTCCCGCTTTGGTGGCTGGCGCCGGCTACCCGTAGACTCCGGTTTTGGTGGTTTCCCACAGGCTCCGGCCTGCCCGGAACGGCCACCGGAGGGCACTAGCTCAACTGGCAGAGCATCGGTCTCCAAAACCGAAGGTTGGGGGTTCAAGTCCCTCGTGCCCTGCAGGATCAGGCAGGACAGCAACACACGATGAACAGCCACATCAGCTTGGTCGGCTGCCGGACGGCGACCAGGTCGTCGGACGAGGAGAGGTGACGCGCGTGTCGGACAGCAAGGCCGTCCGCGGTTCGCGGGACAGCAGCGCCGAGAAGCGCACCAGCATCCCCACGTTCTACCGCCAGGTCGTCGCGGAGCTCCGCAAGGTGGTCTGGCCGACCCAGGAGCAGCTGATCACCTACTTCCTGGTGGTCATGGCCTTCGTGCTCTTCATGATGGCGCTGGTCTCGGTCCTGGACCTGGCCTTCGGCAAGCTCATCTTCGCGGTCTTCGCGGGCAACTCCGCGCAGTGACCGGTGGCGCCGGCAGGCGCCGCAGTGACAACCAAGCAGCATCCAGCCAGTGACATCTCAAGTGACATCTGAAGTGACGGAGCAGCACGTGTCGGACCAGTACGACTCGGTCGAGACCGAGGAGACCCTCGAGGAGCCCCGGCTCGACGCCGAGGTGACCGACGAGGACACCGACCAGGAGATGGGCCTCGACGACACCGAGTCCGCGGCCACGTCGCAGGACCTCGACGAGGCGGCCGGCGAGGAGCCGGCCGACACCGAGGGCGACCAGGAGGCCGACACCGAGACGGTGGACGCCGACGAGGAGCCCGCCGAGGACGACCCGCTCGAGGCGTTCCGTCGCGAGCTGTGGGCCAAGCCGGGCGACTGGTTCGTCGTGCACACCTACTCCGGCATGGAGAACCGGGTGAAGTCGAACCTGGAGAACCGCATCATCTCGCTGAACATGGAGGACTACATCCACGAGATCGTGGTCCCCACCGAAGAGGTCGCGGAGATCAAGAACGGTCAGCGCAAGATGGTCAAGCGGACCGTCCTGCCGGGCTACGTGCTGGTCCGCATGGACCTCACCGACGAGTCCTGGGCCGCCGTGCGCCACACCCCGTCGGTGACCGGCTTCGTCGGCCACAGCCACCAGCCGGTGCCGCTGAGCATGACCGAGGTCGAGAACATGCTGGCCCCCGCCGTGGTCGCCCGCGCCGAGGCCGAGGCGGTCGCCGCCGGCACCCCGGTCGCCGCGTCCGGTGGCGCCACCACCGCCAAGCGGCCGGTCGAGGTGGCCGACTTCGACGTCTCCGACTCGGTCATGGTCGTGGACGGGCCGTTCGCCACGCTGCACGCGACGATCACCGAGATCAACGCGGAGTCGCAGCGGGTCAAGGCCCTGGTCGAGATCTTCGGTCGGGAGACCCCCGTCGAGCTCAGCTTCAGCCAGATCCAGCGCGTCTGAGCACACCGGCGGAGCCGCAGGGCTCAGACGCCCGCACTGGTATCGAGATCCAGGGGATCCGGATTTCACGGATCGACGGATCCGCAGCACAATAGTCCGGTTGCCCGTGGGCACACGGGCAGCAGCAGTAGGTGGCAGAGGCGTACGACGTGCGTCTCGTCAGGACCACGAGAGAGAAAGAGAAGCAATGCCTCCCAAGAAGAAGATCGCCGCGCTCGTCAAGGTGCAGCTCCAGGCCGGTGCGGCCACCCCGGCTCCGCCGGTCGGTACCGCCCTCGGTCCGCACGGTGTGAACATCATGGAGTTCTGCAAGGCGTACAACGCCCAGACCGAGTCCATGCGCGGCAACGTGATCCCGGTCGAGATCACCATCTACGAGGACCGCTCGTTCACCTTCATCACCAAGACCCCGCCGGCCGCGGAGCTCATCAAGAAGGCCGCCGGCCTGCAGAAGGGCTCCGGCGTCCCGCACAAGGAGAAGGTCGGCAAGCTCACCAAGGACCAGGTGCGCGAGATCGCCCAGACCAAGCTCCCCGACCTCAACGCGAACGACCTCGACGCCGCGATGAAGATCGTCGAGGGGACCGCCCGCTCGATGGGCGTCACCACCGACTGAAGCACCGTGGAAGGACCGCGCTGGTCCGCTCACCACATCTCCTGAAAGTAGGAACACCATGCAGCGCAGCAAGACCTACCGCGCGGCGGCGGACTCGTTCGACAAGGACGAGCTCTACGCCCCGCTGGCCGCGATCAAGATCGCGAAGAACGCGAGCAAGAAGAAGTTCGACGAGACCGTGGACGTCGTCATGCGTCTCGGCGTCGACCCCCGCAAGGCGGACCAGATGGTCCGTGGCACCGTGAACCTGCCGCACGGCACGGGCAAGACCGCCCGCGTCCTGGTGTTCGCCAACGGTGACAAGGCGGAGGCCGCGCGCGAGGCGGGCGCCGACGTCGTGGGCGGCGACGAGCTCATCGAGAAGGTGTCCGGCGGCTGGCTCGACTTCGACGCCGTCGTCGCGACGCCGGACATGATGGGCAAGGTCGGCCGCCTCGGCCGCGTGCTCGGCCCCCGTGGCCTGATGCCGAACCCGAAGACCGGCACCGTGACGCCGGACGTCGCCAAGGCGGTGTCCGACATCAAGGGCGGCAAGATCGAGTTCCGCGTCGACCGGCACGCCAACCTGCACTTCATCATCGGCAAGGCCTCCTTCGACGAGGCCCAGCTCGCGGAGAACTACGCCGCGGCGCTCGAGGAGGTGCTCCGGCTCAAGCCGGCCAGCTCCAAGGGCCGCTACCTGAAGAAGGTCACCGTCTCCACGACCATGGGCCCCGGCGTCCAGGTCGACCCCAACCGCACCAAGAACGTCGCGGCTGAGGACGAGGCCGCCTCGGCCTGATCGCAGCCGCAGGCGATGACGTCAAGGACGCCCCGGTCACCACTCGGTGACCGGGGCGTCCTAGGTTCTGGGCCATGCGCTGCGTGATCCTCGACGACTACCAGGGCGTCGCGACGTCGTACGCCGACTGGTCGGTGCTGCCCGGGGTGGCGGTGACCGCGCTGCGGGAGCACCTCCCGGACCAGGACGACCTGGTCGCCGCGGTCGGCGACGCGGAGGTGCTGGTGGTGATGCGGGAGCGCACGCCGCTGACCGCGTCGCTGCTCGACCGGCTGCCCGGCCTGCGCCTGGTGGTGACCAGCGGCATGCGCAACGCCGCCATCGACCTCGAGGCCTGCCGGCAGCGGGGCGTCACCGTGTGCGGCACCTCCTCCGCCTCGACCCCGCCGGTCGAGCTCACCTGGGCGCTGGTCCTCGGGCTGGTCCGGCACCTGGTGCCGGAGTCCGCCGCGCTCGCTGCCGGCGGCCCCTGGCAGTCCACCGTGGGCCGGGACCTCGCCGGGGCGACGCTGGGGCTGGTCGGCCTCGGGAAGATCGGCGCCCGGGTCGCGGCCGTCGGGACCGCGTTCGGCATGGACGTGGCGGCCTGGAGCCCCCACCTGACCCCGGAGCGCGCCCGCGACGGCGGCGCCCGCCTGGCCCCCTCGCTGGCCGCGCTGCTGGGGCAGAGCGACGTCGTCAGCCTGCACCTGGTTCTCGCCGACTCCACCCGTGGCCTGATCGGGCGCGAGGAGCTGGCCGCGATGCGTCCGACGTCCTACCTGGTCAACACCTCGCGGGCGGGGCTGGTGGACACCGGGGCGCTGGTCGAGGCGTTGCAGGCGGGCAGGCTCGCCGGCGCCGGCCTCGACGTGTACGACGAGGAGCCGCTCCCGGCCGGGCACCCGCTGCGGCGGCTGCCCACCGTGCTGGGCACGCCGCACCTCGGCTACGTCAGCGAGGCCAACTACCGGACCTACTTCACCGAGGCGGTCGAGGACATCGCCGCCTGGTCGGCGGGGGAGCCGGTGCGTCGACTGGCGTGAGCCGCACCGATTTGGACGCCCGTCCGGATTGCCCGTAGTCTTCCCACCGAAACCAGAGACCGCCGGTTGTCGCGCCGCATCAGCAGCTCGACCGAAGGTTCCGCGAGAGTGGACGGCCTGCGCAGGGACAGAGCACGAACCGTGTCGTGAGACGCGGCATTCCACGCCCTGAGCCTGCGCTCGGGGCGTTCGTCTTTCCCGGGGTCGGGCGGCGGTCTCCCAGTCCGGAAGGAGACCCATGGCGCGCTCAGACAGGCAGGCGGCCGTCGCGGACATCGTTGAGTCGTTCAACGATGCCGCCGGTGCTGTGCTGACCGACTACCGCGGTCTCACCGTGAAGCAGCTGCAGGAACTGCGGCGCTCCCTCGGCGAGAACGCCAACTACGCCGTGGTCAAGAACACGCTGGCCAAGATCGCTGCCAACCAGGTGGGCATCAGCGGCTTCGACGACCTGCTCGCCGGCCCGACCGCGATCGCCTTCATCCAGGGCGACGTCGTCGAGGCGGCCAAGGGTCTGCGTGACTTTGCCAAGGCGAACCCCGCCCTGATCATCAAGGGCGGTGTCCTGGACGGACAGCCCCTCGACGCAGCCGAGGTGGCCAAGCTGGCCGACCTCGAGTCGCGCGAGGTGCTGATGGGCAAGCTGGCCGGTGCGATGCTCGCGTCGCTCAGCCAGGCCGTCTACCTGCTCAACGCCCCGCTCGCCCAGGCCGCCCGTGTCGCGGGTGCGCTGCAGGCGAAGGCCGAGCAGGACCCCTCGATCCTCGCAGGTGGTGCTGGCCAGGAGTCCGACTCCAGTCCGGTCGCCGCCGAGGAGGCCCCGGCCGCGGAGACCGCGGACGAGGCCCCCGCTGACGAGGCGCCCGCCGCGGCGGCCGCCTCCGACGAGGGCGAAGCCACCGAGGCCTGAGCTCCCCGCTCGGACCGAGGCACACACCACCTGAAACCAGGCCCGGCCCCACGAGGGGCGGGCCACCGAATGGAAGGAACCGCCACCATGGCGAAGCTCACCACCGACGAGCTGCTCGACGCGTTCAAGGAGATGACCCTCATTGAGCTGAGCGAGTTCGTGAAGCAGTTCGAGGACACCTTCGGCGTCACCGCGGCCGCCCCGGTCGCCGTTGCCGCCGCCCCCGCCGCCGGCGGCGCCGCTGGTGGCGCCGAGGAGGCCGCCGAGCAGGACGAGTTCGACGTCGTCCTCGAGGCCGCTGGTGACAAGAAGATCAACGTCATCAAGGAGGTGCGCGCCCTCACCTCGCTCGGCCTGAAGGAGGCCAAGGAGCTGGTGGAGTCCGCCCCCAAGCCGATCCTCGAGAAGGTCTCCAAGGACGCTGCGGAGAAGGCCAAGGAGTCCCTCGAGGGCGCCGGCGCCACCGTCACGCTCAAGTGACCTCTCGCCGGGCCGACCGAGATCGGCCCGGCGTCGCTCGCCAGGGGCGACCACCCGTCACGGGTGGTCGCCCCTGGTCGCATTTCGGGCCGGCGCGCCGCCGGGAGGTTTCCCTGCCGGGGTGCGGGGGCAATGACCCCTCGGGAACGTCGAACGTGTCGTTGCTCACTGGTGACGGGGAGGGAACTCGCGCGTAACCTCGCCGCCGGTGTCCCGTTGTTACTCACCAGTGGGCCTCGGGGGAGACGTGGTCCCCCGCGCCCACCGGGGGGAGGACCTGCAACGGGCGTGGGACGGTCGAGGGAGAGAGTGCCGCCATGGGCGTGGAGATCAAGGTCGAGGACCTGACGAAGTCCTTCGGCAAGGACCTGATCTGGGGTGACGTGACCCTGACGGTGCCGGCCGGTGAGATCTGCGTGATGCTCGGCCCCTCGGGCACCGGCAAGTCGGTGTTCCTGAAGACGCTGATCGGGCTGCTCAAGCCCGACAAGGGCTCGATCGTCATCGAGGGCACCGACATCGCCAGCTGCAGCGAGCGCGAGCTCTACGAGATCCGCAAGCTCTTCGGCGTGCTGTTCCAGGACGGCGCGATGTTCGGCTCGATGAACCTCTTCGACAACGTCGCCTTCCCGCTGCGCGAGCACACGAAGAAGTCCGAGTCCGAGGTCCGCGACATCGTCATGGAGAAGATGGACCTGGTCGGCCTCGTGGGCGCCGAGGGCAAGCTCCCCGGCGAGATCTCCGGCGGCATGCGCAAGCGCGCCGGCCTGGCCCGCGCGCTGGTGCTCGACCCCGAGATCGTGCTCTTCGACGAGCCCGACTCCGGCCTCGACCCGGTCCGCACCGCGTTCCTCAACCAGCTGATCGTCGACCTGAACGCGCAGATCGACGCCACCTTCCTGATCGTCACCCACGACATCAACACGGCCCGGACGGTCCCCGACAACATCGGGCTGCTCTACCACCGGCACCTGGCGATGTTCGGTCCCCGCGAGATGCTGCTGTCCTCCGAGGAGCCCGTCGTACGCCAGTTCCTCAACGCCCAGCGGGTGGGCCCGATCGGCATGTCGGAGGAGAAGGACGCCGACGAGCTCGAGGCCGAGAAGGACCAGGAGCTGCCGCCGCTGCCCCCGATCCCGATGCAGATCGAGCCGTCGAACGGCATCCCGCGGCGCAGCCAGCGCGAGCCCGGCTCCTGGTGCCGCGAGAACGGCGTGACCCCGCCGCCCGGCTCGTTCGAGGACAACATGCCCATGACCACCGGCGCCTGAGGGAGACATCCACGTGGCCACCCTCACCGCCAGCCGGGCCCTCGCGCCGGTCGGGACCGCGGGCAAGCTGTTCGCCTTCGGTCTCGACGTCGGGCGCGGGCTCTTCCGGCGGCCCTTCCAGCTGCGGGAGTTCCTCCAGCAGGCCTGGTTCATCGCCTCGGTGACGATCGTCCCGACCGCGCTGGTCGCCATCCCGTTCGGCGCGGTCATCGCGCTGCAGGTCGGCGGCCTGATCAAGCAGTTCGGCGCCCAGTCCTTCACCGGCTCCGCCGCGGTCCTCGCGGTGGTCCGCGAGGCCGGACCGATCGCGACCTCCCTGCTGATCGCCGGCGCCGGCGGCTCGGCCATCGCCGCCGACCTCGGCGCGCGGAAGATCCGCGAGGAGCTCGACGCGATGATGGTGCTCGGCATCGACCCGATCCAGCGGCTGGTCGTGCCCCGGGTGCTCGCCTGCATGTTCGTCGCGGTCTTCCTCAACGGCCTGGTCAGCGTCGTGGGCGTGGCCGGCGGCTACTTCTTCAACGTGGTGCTCCAGGACGGCACCCCGGGCGCCTACCTGGCGAGCTTCACCGCGCTCGCCCAGCTGCCGGACGTGTGGCAGGGGCTGATCAAGGCCCTGGTGTTCGGCCTGATCGCGGCGATCGTCGCCTCCTACAAGGGGATGAACGCCAAGGGCGGTCCGAAGGGGGTGGGTGACGCGGTCAACGAGTCCGTGGTCATCACCTTCATGTTGTTGTTCGTCGTCAACTTCGTGATGAGCGCGATCTACTTCCAGCTCGTCCCGCCGAAGACGGGTTGAGGTCCATGGCCAGCATCAAGGCGGTCTACACCAAGCCGCTCAAGACCCTCGACGGCCTCGGTGGAGAGCTCGCGTTCTACATCAAGGCGCTGTTGTGGACGCCGCGGACGGTGCGCCGCTACAAGAAGGAGATCATGCGCATCCTGGCCGAGGTCACCCTCGGCTCGGGCGCGCTGGCGGTCATCGGCGGCACCGTCGGCGTGATCACCGCGATGTGCTTCTTCACCGGCACCGAGGTGGGGCTGCAGGGGTACGCCGCGCTCAACCAGATCGGCACCGCCGCGTTCTCCGGCTTCGTCTCGGCCTACTTCAACACCCGCGAGATCGCACCCGTGGTCGCCGCGATCGCGCTGGCGGCGACCGTGGGCTGCGGCTTCACCGCCCAGCTCGGCGCGATGCGCATCTCCGAGGAGGTCGACGCCCTCGAGGTGATGGCGATCCCGTCGCTGCCGTTCCTGGTGACCACCCGCATCATCGGCGGGCTGATCGCGATCATCCCGCTCTACGTGGTGGGCCTGCTGTCGTCGTACTTCGCCACCCGGCTCACCGTGACGGCGTTCTTCGGCCAGAGCACCGGCACCTACGACCACTACTTCAACGAGTTCCTGCCGCCGGGCGACGTGCTGTGGTCCTTCGGCAAGGTGCTGGTCTTCGCGGTGACGGTGATCCTGATCCACTGCTACCACGGCTACAACGCCTCCGGCGGTCCCGCCGGCGTCGGCGTGGCCGTGGGCCGCGCGGTGCGCACCAGCATCGTCGCCATCAACGTCATGGACCTCTTCTTGTCGATGGCGATCTGGGGCGCGAGCACCACCGTCAGGCTGGCGGGGTGAGCGCGGCATGAGGGTCCTCAACCACGTCAAGGTGCTGGGCATCGTGTTCCTGTGCCTGCTGCTCGCCGGCGTCTACCTGACCTACGCGATCTTCACCAAGAAGTTCGTCGACTACGACAAGGTGACCCTGCAGACCTCGGCCATCGGCCTGCAGCTGCCCAAGCGCGCCGACGTCAAGGTCCGCGGCGTCATCGTCGGGGAGGTCCTGGGCTTCGACGCGACCTCCGACGGCGCCGACGTCACGCTCGGGCTGTACCCCGACCAGGTCGACACCATCCCCGCGAACGTCACCGGCTCGATCGTGCCCAAGACCCTGTTCGGCGAGAAGTACGTCTCGCTGGTGGTGCCCGACGACGCCGCGGCCGGGCACATCCAGCCCGGCGCCACCATCACCAAGACCCGGGTCTCCACCGAGGTGGAGAAGGTGCTGTCCGACCTCTACCCGCTGCTGCGCACGGTGCAGCCGGCCGCGATCAACCAGACCCTCAACGCGCTGGCCACCGCGCTGGAGGGTCGCGGCAAGGAGATCGGGCAGAACCTCGAGACCGTCGACAGCTACCTGAAGCGGGTCAACCCGCAGATCCCGGCCCTCGTCCAGGACCTGCGGATGACCGCGGACGTGTCCGACACCTACGCCCAGGTGATGCCGCAGGTCGCCCAGATCCTGCGCAACACGGTGAAGACCACCGGCACCCTCGAGGACCGGCAGGCCCAGCTGCACGCGCTGTTCACCGACGTCTCGGCCTTCTCCGACACCGCCACGAGCTTCCTGCAGCAGAACGGCGACAACCTGATCCGGCTCGGCCAGGTGGGCCAGGCCCAGCTCCGGGTGCTCGCGAAGTACTCCCCGGAGTTCCCGTGCCTGACCAAGGGCATCGTGAACGCCGGGAAGCTGCAGGCGGAGGCGTTCCGCGGCTTCACCCTCCACATCGTGCTGGAGACGCTGCCCAACCAGCCGCGGGGCTACGGCGCGCAGGACAAGCCGAGGTACGGCGAGGACCGCGGCCCGGCCTGCCTGCACCTGCCCAACCCGCCCTGGAACCAGTCCAACCCGGTGCGCCACCAGCCGAACTTCAACGACGGCGTCGACGAGCCCACCGGCAAGGGCACCGACCGGGTCGCGCCCCGCTACTACCGCGCCGACCTCGCCGGCAGCCGTCAGGAGACCGCCTTGCTCAAGTCGCTGCTGGCGCCGACCCTCGGCGTCACCGCGAGTGACGTGCCCGACCTCGGTGCCCTGCTGATCGGCCCGCTGGCCCGCGGAGCGGAGGTGTCCCTGCGATGAAGGTGTTCGACCGGAAGACGACCATCGACCTCACCAAGCTGCTGATCTTCGTCGTGGTCACCACGCTGGCGACCGGCGTCCTGGTGATCACCATCGGCAACCTGTCCTTCGCCCCCAGCAAGGACTACAAGGCCGAGTTCGTCGACGCCACCGGCGTGGTCAAGGGCGACGACGTCCGGATCGCCGGGGTGAAGGTGGGCACGGTCCAGGACATCTCGATCGTCGAGCGCGACCGGGCGATGGTCACCTTCAGCGTCCAGTCCGACACCGCGCTGAGCAAGGCGACCCACGCCGCGATCCGCTACCGCAACCTGGTCGGGCAGCGCTACATCTCGCTGACCCAGGAGATCGGCGACGGGGCCCAGCTCCAGGCCGGTGACACCATCCCCGTCGCGCAGACCTCCCCGGCGCTGGACCTGACGGTGCTGTTCAACGGCTTCAAGCCGCTGTTCCAGGCCCTGTCGCCGGCCGACGTCAACAAGCTCTCCTACGAGATCATCCAGGTCTTCCAGGGCGAGGGCGGCACGCTGCAGGACCTGCTCTCGCACACCGCATCGGTCACCTCGACCCTGGCCGACCGCGACAAGGTGATCGGGAGCCTGATCGACAACCTCAACCAGGTGCTCGACCACATCGGCAACCGCGACCAGCAGCTCAGCCGGCTGATCACGACCTTCCGCACCTTCGTCGGCGGCCTGAAGGACGACCGCCAGGCGATCCTGGGCTCGCTGGACCAGATCTCCCAGCTCTCGGTGCAGACCGCCGACCTGGTCTCGGGGATCCGGCGCCCGTTCGTCGACGACGTCAAGCAGCTGCGCTCGGTGGCCGGCAGCCTCGACCGCGGCAAGAGCGAGCTGGACCGGACCCTGCAGGTGCTGCCGATCAAGCTGCAGAAGGTCGGCCGCACTGCGATCTACGGCTCGTGGTTCAACTTCTACCTGTGCCACTTCCAGGGCCGCGTCCGGCTGCCCGGCGGCAAGTCGCTGCCGGTCGACTACAACACCGGCGCCGACCGCTGCGACCTCGGAGGGAACAACTGATGTCCGTGCCCTTCCGCGAGCGCAATCCCGTGATCATCGGGGCCGTCAGCCTGGCCGTGATCGCGCTGCTGATGCTCGCCGCCTTCCGCGCCCAGGACCTGCCGCTCATCGGCGGTGGCGACACCTACTACGCCGACTTCTCCGAGGCCGGCGGGCTGAAGGCCGACGACGAGGTGCGGATCGCCGGCGTCCGGGTCGGCAAGGTCGACAGCGTCAGCCTCGACGGCGACCACGTCCGGGTCGCGTTCAAGATCGACAGCAGCAGCGGGTTCGGCGACCAGACCCGGGCCGCCATCAAGGTCAAGACGCTGCTCGGGGCGATGTACCTCTCCCTCGAGCCCGCCGGCACCGGCCAGATGAACCAGGGCACCGAGATCCCCGTGTCCCGGACCAGCTCGCCGTACGACGTGGTCGACGCCTTCTCCGGACTGGCGCAGACCTCCGAGCAGATCGACACCAAGCAGCTGGCCACCTCGCTGACCACGCTGGCGGACCTCACCCGGAACACCCCGAAGGACTTCCGCCACGCCCTCGACGGCGTGTCCCGGCTGTCGGCGAACGTCGCCTCGCGGGACCAGCAGATCAACACGCTGCTGAAGAACCTCAAGCGGGTCAGCGGCGTCCTCGACCAGCGCGACCAGGACATCGTCGGGCTGATGAAGGACTCCGACGTGCTGTTCAAGGCGCTGGTCGCCCGCCGCCAGGCCGTGCACAACCTGCTGGTCTCCACCTCGACCCTGTCCAAGGAGCTGACCGCACTGGTGAAGCAGAGCCGCGCCGACCTCAAGCCCGCGCTGACCCACCTGGACAACGTCGTCGCCGTGCTGAACAAGAACGAGGACAACCTCGACAACAGCCTGCGGCTGATGGCGCCGTTCTACCGGGTGTTCGCCAACACCCTGGGCAACGGTCCGTGGTTCGACACCTACATCCAGAACCTTCCCCCGGTTCCGCAGGTCGGGTGAGGCAGCCGTGCTGAAGAAGCTCATCGTCCCCGCCGTCATCGTCGCGCTGCTCGCCGCGGCCGCGGTCGTGATGTTCCACGGCGACGACCAGAAGACCCTGGTCGCCAAGTTCCCCCGGGCGGTCTCGGTCTACGAGGGCAGCGACGTGCGGATCCTGGGGGTGCCGGTCGGCCAGGTCGACTCGGTGACCCCCTCCGGCACCGACGTGGTGGTCAAGATGTCCTACGACCCGAGCGTGCAGGTCCCGGCGAACGCCAAGGCCGTCATCGTCGCTCCCTCGATCGTCGGCGACCGCTACATCCAGCTGACGCCGACCTTCGAGCAGGGCGACCACGAGATCGCCGACGGCGCGGTGCTGGGCACCGACCGCACCGCGGTCCCGCTGGAGCTGGACCAGATCTACTCCTCGATCGACGACCTGACCGTGGCCCTGGGGCCGACCGGCGCCAACCACGACGGCGCGCTGTCTGACCTGCTGGAGACCACGGCGAAGAACTTCGGCGGCGAGGGCGCGCAGTTCCACCGGACCGTGCAGAACTTCAGCAAGCTCAGCGCCACCCTCGACGACAACAAGGACGAGCTGTTCGGCTCCGCCCGCCAGCTGGAGGGCTTCATCTCGACCCTGGCGAAGAACGACCAGACGGTGCGCAGCTTCAACACCTCGCTCGGCAACGTCTCCTCGATGCTGGCGGGGGAGCGGCAGGAGCTGAAGGCCTCGCTGCGGAACCTCGCCACGGCGATGGGCCAGGTCTCGTCGTTCGTGAAGGAGAACCGCACCATCCTGGGCAAGAACATCTCCGGGCTGAACCGCGTGTCGAAGGTGCTGGTCAAGCAGCGCGGGGCCCTCGACGAGATCCTCAGCGACGCCCCGCTGGCGCTGAACAACCTGGCGCTCACCTACAACCCCCAGGCCGGAACCCTGGACACCCGCACGAACATCGGCCAGCTCGGCCAGCAGATCACCGCCGACCCGGCCACCTTCCTTTGCTCGATCGTCGACCAGGCCGACAAGAGCAAGAACGCCTGCAACCTGATCAGGCAGGCGCTGCCCCGCACCGGGCCGTTCGGCCAGGGCGGTGGGTCGCCGACCCACGACGTCTACGACCCGACGCTCGGCGGCCTGGTGGGAGCGTCCCGATGACTGGTTCCAGGATGACAAGGCTCAGGCTCCTCCTCGCGCTGCTGGCCGGCTCGGTGCTGCTCAGCGGCTGCGACTTCGACGTCTACAAGCTGCCGCTGCCCGGCGGCACCGACACCGGCAGCAACCCGATGACGGTGCACGTGGAGTTCGCCGACGTGCTCGACCTGGTGCCGAAGTCCACCGTGAAGGTCGACGACGTCAGCGTCGGCCAGGTCACCGACATCGCGCTCGACCACGGCGTCGCCGACGTCACGCTGCAGATGCGCAACGACACCAAGCTGCCCGCCAACGCGGTGGCCACCATCCGGCAGACCAGCCTGCTCGGCGAGAAGTTCGTCTCGCTCGCCCCGCCGTCCACCGACGCGAGCAGCCAGCCGCTGCGGGACGGCGCGACGATCCCGCTGGCGCGCACCGGGCGCAACCCCGAGGTCGAGGAGGTGCTCGGCGCGCTGAGCCTGCTGCTCAACGGCGGCGGCGTCGCCCAGCTGAAGACGATCACCCACGAGCTGAACCTCGCCCTGGACGGCCACGAGAGCGCGGCGCGCTCGGTCCTCGACCAGATCCGCACGCTGATGACCCAGCTGGACGAGAACAAGGCCGACATCGTGCACGCGATCGACTCGCTGAACAACCTGTCGGTGTCGGTGCGCAAGCAGGAGGGCAGCATCGACCTCGCCCTGGAGAAGCTGCCCAGCGCGCTGACCTCCCTGGACAAGCAGCGCCACGACCTGGTCAAGATGCTCCGCTCGCTGGACCGGCTCGGCAACGTCGGTGTGCGGGTGATCAAGGCGTCGAAGAGCGCCACGATCGAGAGCGTCCGGCAGCTCGACCCGGTGCTGACCGAGCTGGCCCGCGCCGGGGACGACTTCGTGAAGTCCTTCAACGTGTTCCTGACCTACCCGTTCGTCGACGAGGTCGTCGGCCGCGACCCGCAGGTGGCGCGCAACCTGCACATGGGCGACTACACCAACCTGTCGGTGGAGCTGGACCTCAAGCTCCCGGGCCTGGGCGGCAGCGGCACCCCCACCCTGCCGACCAACCTGCCCTCGGTGATCGACCCCACGGTCATCCTCGACAACGTCACCAAGTGCCTGCGCAGCGGCGACCTCACCAGCAAGGCCTGCCGCAAGGTGCTCAGGACGCCGCAGAAGCTGCTGCAGCTCCAGCAGGAGTGTGCGAAGCAGAAGAACCAGCACAAGGACGTCTGCAAGCAGCTGGGCGCGCTGCCGGGCCTGCCCACGCCCTCCGGCGGTGGCGGCGGGCTGCCGCTGCCGAGCATCTCGGTGCCCGGCCTGCCCCGTGCCGGCTTCGGCCCGACCAGCCACTGGTCCAGCAAGCACGGGCCGACGATGGGACAGCTGATGAAGGTCTACGACCCCGCCCTGGTGAGCCTGCTCGTGCCCGGGATGGTGGTCCGATGATCACCCGGCGCACGAAGCTGCAGCTGGTCGTCTTCGCGGTGATCACGCTGCTCGGGGTCAGCTACGTGGGCGCCCGCTACGCCCGCCTCGACCGCCTGGTCCACGACACCGCCTACACGGTCGTCGCCCACTTCCAGGACTCCGGCGGCATCTTCGCCGGCGCCGAGGTGAGCTACCGGGGCGTCGGGGTCGGGCGGGTGCAGAAGCTCCAGCTGACCAGCTCGGGGGTCGACGTCTACCTCGACATCGACAACTCCTACGACTCGATCCCGTCCGACACGCTGGCCGTGGTCGCCAACCGGTCCGCGGTCGGTGAGCAGTACGTCGACCTGCAGCCCAAGACCGACGCGGCGCCGTACCTGAAGGACAGCTCCCAGATCGCGCAGGCCGACACCCGCACCCCGATCCAGACCGACAAGTTCCTCACCGACCTCTCCGACACCGTGGAGTCGGTGGACAAGAAGGCGCTGCGCACCACCGTCGGCGAGCTGGGCAAGGCGTTCGCGGGCACCGGGCCGGACCTGCAGCGGATCATCGACACCGGCAACTCCTTCATCAAGACCGCCAACGCCAACTTCGACACCACCACCGCGCTGATCCGGGACGGCAACACCGTGCTGCACGGCCAGATCGCCTCGGAGGACTCGATCCGCCTCTTCGCGCGCGACCTGTCGCTGTTCAGCGGCACGCTGGCCGGCTCGGACAAGGCGCTGCGCGAGGTGATCGACAACGGCTCGGCGACCGCCAACCAGCTCCGCACGTTCCTGCAGGAGAACCGGGTCGACCTCGCCGAGCTGATCAACAACCTGGTCACCACCGGCGACGTGGTGGTCAAGCACCTCGACGGGGTCCGGCAGATCCTGGTGGTCTACCCCTACGTCGTCGAGGGCGGCTTCACCGTGGTGGCGAAGTCACCGGACACCGGGCTCTACGACGCCCACTTCGGCATGGTGCTCACCCAGGACCCGAAGGTGTGCACCCACGGCTACGAGAGCACCCACATGCGCCCGCCGCAGGACGGCAGCAACAAGCCGATGAACACCAAGGCCCACTGTGCCGAGCCGCCGACCGTGAGCAACCCGCGCGGCGCCCAGAACGCACCCCGCACCGGCGCCGCCTACCGGGCCCCGGTCGCGTCGTACGACCCCACCACCGGCAAGCTGTCGTGGGGCGCCAAGGTGGACCCCGCCCTCGCCTCGCCCGGCACCCCCGCCCCCGCCACCCTCGGAGAGGAGTCGTGGAAGTGGCTGTTCCTCCAGCCCCTGGCCAGCTCGGGGAGGTGAGTGGCGCGCGCTCGCGCGCCGCGACCTTCCGGCTCGCCGTCCTCGGCGTGCTCGTGATCGCGCTCCTGGCCGCCTGCGGCACGCTCGTCTGGCTGGTCGCGGGTCGCCGCGGCCAGGCCGACGCCGTCCAGCAGCAGCGTGAGGCGGTCATGTCGCAGACCGACCAGTTCATGCTGCGCATGGGCACCTACGGACCCGACCTGCTCGACAGCAAGGGCGCCATGCCCGAGTACCGCAGCCGGGTGAAGGCGGTGATCACGCCCAAGTTCGCGGTCTCCTTCGACAAGCAGGCCGGGACCGCCGAGCAGCTGGTCGCCCAGTCCGGCGTCTCCCGCCAGGCCAAGGTCTTCGCGACCGGCGTCTCCACCCTCGACGGGGACTCCGCCGAGGCGCTGGTCGCCGGCACGTTCACCGACGACTACAAGAAGGCCGGCCAGCAGGAGCCGATCCCGTTCCGGATCAAGGTGATGCTGGTCCGGACCGGCGGCAAGTGGCTCGTCGACGACTTCACGCCCGTGACCGGAGCGAACGGAGCGACCCAGTGACCATGGTGGGCAATCCCAGCTGGTACGACCTGCTCGGCCTCGAGCGCAGCGCCTCGCAGGCCGAGGTCCGGGCGGCCTGGAAGGCCGCGATCGCCGACCTCGACCCCGGCGACCGCCGGTTCGGCGTCTACAACCAGGCCGCCGAGGTGCTGCTGGACCGCAAGCGCCGGGCGGCGTACGACGCCGAGCTGGCCACCCAGGCCGAGCCGGAGGTCGCGCCGACCGCACCGGGCGAGGCCGAGCGTGGCCGGGCGGAGCCGGGCGCCGGTGACGGGTCCGGCGTGGTGGTCGACGCGACCTCGCGCACCCTCCCCGCGTGGCTGCTGGCCGTGGTGGCCGTGCTGGCCGCGGCCGCGGTGGTCGCGGCGGCCGTGCTGTGGCTCAAGGTGCCCTCCGACGCCTCGGTGGAGCAGTCGACCCGGGAGGCCCAGGCCGCCGCCGAGCGCGCGGTGGGCCCGATCCTGTCCTACGACTACCGCCGGCTCGACGAGGACCAGCAGGCGGCGGGGTCCTACATGACCTCCTCCTACCGCCGGCAGTACGACAAGCTGTTCGCGGTGATCAAGCAGAACGCCCCCGGCGTCCAGGCGGTGGTGAAGGGCGACGTGGTGGCCTCGGGGATCGTGCGGTCCGGCAACGACCGGGTCGACGTGCTGCTGTTCGTCAACCAGTCCAAGACCAACAAGCAGCAGAAGCAGCCGGTGGTCTACAAGGACCAGGTGACGGTGACGATGCAGCGGGTCGGGGGCGAGTGGCTGGTCGACGACATGGTGAGCTCGCCGGTGGCGAACTGACGCGCTCGGCCGTTCGGGCTATCAGGGGAAGATCGTCGGCGCGGACACTTGACCACACCCGCCACGCGGCGCATGATCGTCGCCAACGTCTCGCCTCGTGCGCATGCCGGTGTTGTGGCGCGCCTCGATCTGGGGTAGTGTAGCGCTTTGCGCCTGCCCTCAAATGCGAATCGCCTGCCCGGTGGCTGATTTTGTGGTGGGCCGGCGCCATCCCAAGTGAGCGAACCCGTCGAAGGACACCTCTTGGCCGCGCGCACCACCACTGGTAACCCCCGCCGCATCTCTTTCGCAAAGATCACCGAACCGCTCGAGGTTCCGCAGCTCCTCTCCCTCCAGACCAACAGCTTCGACTGGCTGGTCGGCAACGAGGCCTGGCAGGCCGAGGTCGAGCGTCGCCGCTCGCAGGGCGAGGACGTCTCCGAGAAGTCCGGCCTCCAGGAGATCTTCGAGGAGATCTCCCCGATCGAGGACTTCTCCGAGACGATGTCGCTGTCGTTCGAGAACCCGGTCTTCTACGACCCCAAGTACACCGTCGACGAGTGCAAGGAGAAGGACTTCACCTACTCCGCTCCGCTCTACGTCTCGGCGGAGTTCACCAACAACGACACCGGTGAGATCAAGGGCCAGACGGTCTTCATGGGCGACTTCCCGCTCATGAGCGACAAGGGCACCTTCATCATCAACGGCACCGAGCGTGTCGTGGTCTCCCAGCTCGTCCGCTCGCCCGGCGTCTACTTCGAGCGCTCCGCGGACAAGACGTCCGACAAGGACATCTACACCGCCAAGATGATCCCCTCGCGCGGTGCCTGGCTCGAGTTCGAGATCGACAAGCGCGACATGGTCGGCGTCCGCCTGGACCGCAAGCGCAAGCAGAACGTCACGGTGCTGCTCAAGGCCCTCGGCTGGACCAACGAGCAGATCCGCGAGGAGTTCGGCGAGTACGAGTCGATGATGCTGACCCTGGAGAAGGACCACACCCAGGGCCAGGACGACGCGCTGCTCGACATCTACCGCAAGCTGCGCCCGGGCGAGCCGCCGACGCGCGAGGCCGCGCAGACGCTGCTGAACAACTACTACTTCAACCCCAAGCGCTACGACCTGGCCAAGGTCGGCCGCTACAAGATCAACAAGAAGCTGGGCCTGACCGAGGCGTTCGACCAGCAGACGCTGACCGTCGACGACATCGTCGCCGCGATCAAGTACATCGTCGCGCTGCACGACGGCCGCGAGCAGCTCGAGTCGCCGCAGGGCGAGATGGACATCGCCGCCGACGACATCGACCACTTCGGCAACCGGCGCATGCGCACGGTGGGCGAGCTGATCCAGAACCAGCTGCGCACCGGCCTGGCCCGCATGGAGCGGGTCGTCCGCGAGCGGATGACGACCCAGGACGTCGAGGCGATCACGCCGCAGTCGCTGATCAACATCCGCCCGGTCGTGGCGGCGCTGAAGGAGTTCTTCGGCACCTCCCAGCTGAGCCAGTTCATGGACCAGACCAACCCGATCGCCGGGCTGACGCACAAGCGTCGCCTCTCGGCGCTCGGCCCCGGCGGCCTGTCCCGTGACCGCGCGGGCATGGAGGTCCGTGACGTCCACCCGTCGCACTACGGCCGGATGTGCCCGATCGAGACCCCCGAGGGTCCGAACATCGGCCTGATCGGCTCGCTGGCCTCCTACGGCCGGATCAACCCGTTCGGCTTCGTCGAGACGCCGTACCGCAAGGTCGTCGACGGCCAGGTCACCGCGCAGATCGACTACCTGACCGCCGACGACGAGGACCGCCACGTCATCGCCCAGGCCAACGCCGTGCTCGACGACGACGGTCGCTTCGTCAACGAGCGGGTGCTGGTCCGCCAGCGCGACGGCGAGGTCTCCGAGCTGCTGGCCGGCGAGGTCGACTACATGGACGTCTCGCCGCGCCAGATGGTCTCGGTCGCGACCGCGCTGATCCCGTTCCTCGAGCACGACGACGCCAACCGCGCGCTGATGGGCGCCAACATGCAGCGCCAGGCGGTGCCGCTCATCCAGAGCGACTCGCCGCTGGTCGGCACCGGCATGGAGTACCGCGCCGCCGTCGACGCCGGTGACGTCGTCACCGCCACCAAGGCCGGTGTGGTCAAGGAGGTGTCGGCCGAGCTCATCGAGACGATGAACGACGACGGCACGTACTCCACCTACAAGCTGGCGAAGTTCCGCCGCTCCAACCAGGGCACCTGCATCAACCAGCGTCCGCTGGTGAGCGAGGGCGCGCGCCTCGAGGTCGGCTCGCCGATCGCCGACGGCCCGTGCACCGACGACGCCGAGATGGCGCTGGGCACCAACCTGCTCGTGGCGTTCATGCCGTGGCAGGGCCACAACTACGAGGACGCGATCATCCTCAGCCAGCGGCTGGTCCAGGAGGACGTCCTCACCTCGATCCACATCGAGGAGCACGAGGTCGACGCCCGCGACACCAAGCTGGGCCCCGAGGAGATCACCCGGGACATCCCGAACGTCTCCGAGGAGATGCTGGCCGACCTCGACGAGCGCGGCATCATCCGGATCGGCGCCGAGGTCACCACCGGCGACATCCTCGTCGGCAAGGTGACCCCGAAGGGCGAGACCGAGCTGACCCCCGAGGAGCGCCTGCTCCGCGCGATCTTCGGTGAGAAGGCGCGCGAGGTGCGCGACACCTCGATGAAGGTCCCGCACGGCGAGGCCGGCACGGTCATCGGCGTCCGGGTCTTCGACCGCGAGGAGGGCGACGAGCTGCCCCCGGGCGTGAACCAGCTGGTCCGCGTGTACGTCGCGCAGAAGCGCAAGATCTCCGTGGGTGACAAGCTCGCCGGGCGTCACGGCAACAAGGGCGTCATCGCGAAGATCCTGCCGGTCGAGGACATGCCGTTCATGGAGGACGGCACCGCGGTCGACGTGATCCTCAACCCGCTGGGTGTGCCGCGCCGGATGAACATCGGCCAGATCCTCGAGCTCCACCTCGGCTGGCTGGCCAAGCAGGGCTGGGACCTCAACCTGTCCGGTGACGCCGACAACGCCGACTGGAAGCAGCGGCTGATCAAGATCCACGCCGACAAGGCCGAGCCGGACAGCCGCGTGGCGACCCCGGTGTTCGACGGTGCCCGCGAGGACGAGATCACCGGGCTGCTCGGCGCGACGATCCCGAACCGGGACGGCGTGCGGATGATCGACGAGACCGGCAAGGCCAACCTGTTCGACGGCCGCTCCGGCGAGCCCTTCCCGGACCCGGTCTCGGTCGGCTACATGTACATCCTCAAGCTGCACCACCTCGTGGACGACAAGATCCACGCGCGCAGCACCGGCCCCTACTCGATGATCACGCAGCAGCCGCTGGGCGGTAAGGCCCAGTTCGGTGGCCAGCGGTTCGGCGAGATGGAGGTCTGGGCGATGGAGGCGTACGGCGCCGCCTACGCCCTGCAGGAGCTGCTCACGATCAAGTCCGACGACGTGCCTGGTCGCGTCAAGGTCTACGAGGCCATCGTGAAGGGCGAGAACATCCCCGACTCCGGCATCCCCGAGTCGTTCAAGGTTCTCATCAAGGAGATGCAGTCGCTCTGCCTCAACGTGGAGGTCCTGTCCCAGGACGGCACCGCCATCGAGATGCGCGACGCGGAGGAGGACGTCTTCCGCGCCGCCGAGGAGCTCGGCATCGACCTGTCCCGCCGCGAGCCCAGCTCCGTCGAAGAAGTCTGAGCACCCGGCCGGCGCGCCTGCGACGGCGCGCCGGCCCCCTCAGTCCTCAGCCACACACAGAATTTCTAACGAAGGATTGCAGCCATCGTGCTCGACGTGAACTTCTTCGACCAGCTTCAGATCGGCCTGGCCACCGCGGACGACATCCGCACCTGGAGCCACGGTGAGGTCAAGAAGCCGGAGACCATCAACTACCGCACGCTCAAGCCCGAGCGTGACGGCCTCTTCTGCGAGAAGATCTTCGGTCCCACCCGGGACTGGGAGTGCTACTGCGGCAAGTACAAGCGCGTGCGCTTCAAGGGCATCATCTGCGAGCGCTGCGGCGTCGAGGTGACCCGGTCCAAGGTCCGCCGCGAGCGGATGGGTCACATCGAGCTGGCCGCCCCCGTCACGCACATCTGGTACTTCAAGGGTGTGCCGAGCCGGCTGGGCTACCTGCTCGACCTGGCGCCGAAGGACCTCGAGAAGGTCATCTACTTCGCGGCGTACATGATCACCGCCGTCGACGAGGACGCCCGCCACCGCGACCTGTCCTCGCTCGAGGGCAAGGTCGGCCTGGAGCGCGAGCGGCTCGAGAAGCGCCGCGACCAGTCCATCGAGGACCGGGCCCGCAAGCTGGAGGAGGACCTCGCGGCCCTGGAGGCCGAGGGTGCCAAGGCCGACGCGCGCCGCAAGGTCAAGGACGGCGCCGAGCGGGAGATGAAGCAGCTGCGCGACCGCGCCCAGCGCGAGATCGACCGCCTCGACGAGGTGTGGAGCACCTTCAAGTCGCTCAAGGTCCAGGACCTGATGGGCGACGAGATGCTCTACCGCGAGATGAAGGCCTGGTTCGGGAAGTACTTCGAGGGCCACATGGGCGCCACGGCGATCCAGAAGCGCCTCGAGAGCTTCGACATCGAGGCCGAGATCGAGTCGCTGCGCGACACGATCGCCAACGGCAAGGGCCAGCGCAAGGTCCGCGCCCTCAAGCGCCTCAAGGTCGTCGACGCCTTCCGCAAGACCGGCAACAAGCCGCAGGGCATGGTGCTCGACGCGGTCCCGGTCATCCCGCCGGACCTGCGTCCGATGGTGCAGCTCGACGGTGGCCGCTTCGCGACCTCCGACCTCAACGACCTGTACCGCCGGGTGATCAACCGGAACAACCGGCTCAAGCGGCTGCTCGACCTCGGCGCGCCCGAGATCATCGTCAACAACGAGAAGCGGATGCTCCAGGAGGCCGTCGACTCGCTGTTCGACAACGGCCGCCGCGGTCGCCCGGTCACCGGACCGGGCAACCGGCCGCTGAAGTCGCTGTCCGACATGCTCAAGGGCAAGCAGGGCCGCTTCCGCCAGAACCTGCTCGGCAAGCGCGTGGACTACTCGGGCCGTTCGGTCATCGTGTCGGGTCCGCAGCTGAAGCTGCACCAGTGCGGTCTGCCCAAGCAGATGGCGCTGGAGCTGTTCAAGCCGTTCGTGATGAAGCGGCTGGTGGACCTGTCGCACGCGCAGAACATCAAGTCCGCGAAGCGGATGGTGGAGCGCGCGACGTCGGGTGCCCGGTACGCCGTGGTGTGGGACGTCCTCGAAGAGGTCATCACCGAGCACCCGGTGCTGCTGAACCGTGCGCCCACCCTGCACCGCCTCGGCATCCAGGCCTTCGAGCCGCAGCTGATCGAGGGCAAGGCCATCCAGATCCACCCGCTGGTCTGCTCGGCGTTCAACGCCGACTTCGACGGTGACCAGATGGCCGTGCACCTGCCGCTGTCCGCGGAGGCCCAGGCCGAGGCCCGGATCCTGATGCTGTCGACGAACAACATCCTGAAGCCGTCGGACGGTCGCCCCGTGACCATGCCGACCCAGGACATGATCATCGGCCTGTTCTTCCTCACCACCGACCGTGAGGGCGAGCCGGGCGAGGGCCGCGTGTTCGCGTCCCCGGCCGAGGCGATCATGGCGTTCGACCGCGGCGAGATCACCCTGCAGAGCAAGATCCGGATCCGCCTCGACGACATCGTCCCGCCGCTGGACCTGGAGCTGTCCGACTGGGAGGAGGGTCGCTCGCTGACCCTCGAGACCACGCTGGGCCGCACCCTGTTCAACGACACCCTGCCGGCCAACTACCCGTACGTGAACTACGAGGTGGGCAAGAAGGCCCTGGGCGCGATCGTCAACGACCTCGCCGAGCGCTACAGCAAGGTCGAGGTGGCGGCGTCGCTGGACGCGCTGAAGGACGCCGGCTTCCACTGGGCGACCCGCTCGGGTGTCACCGTCTCGATCGACGACGTGACCACCCCGCCGGAGAAGGCCAAGATCCTCGAGGGCTACGAGGCGCAGGCCGCGAAGGTGCAGAAGCAGTTCGAGCGCGGTCTGGTCACCGACGACGAGCGCCGCCAGGAGCTCATCGAGATCTGGACCCAGGCGTCGAACGACGTGGCGAAGGCCATGGAGGCGACGTTCGACCGGTCGAACCCGATCTACATGATGGTCGACTCCGGTGCGTCCGGAAACATGATGCAGATCCGTCAGGTGGCGGCCATGCGTGGTCTGGTGGCGAACCCGAAGGGCGACATCATCCCGCGGCCGATCAAGGCGAACTTCCGTGAGGGCCTGACCGTGCTGGAGTACTTCATCTCCACCCACGGTGCCCGCAAGGGTCTCGCCGACACCGCGCTGCGGACCGCCGACTCGGGCTACCTGACCCGTCGTCTGGTGGACGTGTCGCAGGACGTGATCATCCGCGAGGACGACTGCGGCACCGAGCGCGGCCTGCCCAAGCGGATCGGTGAGCGTCGCGAGGACGGCACCGTGGTCAAGCACGAGAACGCCGAGACCGCGGCGTACGCCCGCTCGGCAGCCACCGAGGTCACCCACCCGGAGACGGGCGAGGTGCTCGCCGCCGCCGGTGAGGACCTCGGCGACGTCAAGATCGGTGAGCTCATCGCCGCCGGGATCGAGGAGGTCAAGGTCCGCTCCGTGCTGACCTGTGACGCCAAGACCGGCACCTGCGCGAAGTGCTACGGCCGGTCGCTGGCCACCGGCAAGCTCGTCGACATCGGTGAGGCGGTCGGCATCATCGCCGCCCAGTCGATCGGTGAGCCCGGCACCCAGCTGACGATGCGTACCTTCCACACCGGTGGTGTGGCCTCCGCGGACGACATCACGCAGGGTCTGCCCCGCGTGGTCGAGCTCTTCGAGGCCCGCTCCCCGAAGGGCCGCTCGCCGATCTCGGAGGCCGCTGGTCGGATCACGATCGAGGAGACCGACAAGGCCCGCAAGGTCCTGGTCACCCCGGACGACGGCTCGGAGGTCCAGGAGTACCCGGTCTCCAAGCGCTCGCGCCTGCTGGTCGCCGAGGGCGACCACATCGAGGTCGGCCAGATGCTCACGGTCGGTACCCCCGACCCGCAGGACGTGCTGCGCATCCTGGGCGTCCGCAAGGCGCAGGAGCACCTGGTGGACGAGGTGCAGAACGTCTACCGCTCGCAGGGCGTGTCGATCCACGACAAGCACATCGAGATCATCGTGCGGCAGATGCTGCGCCGGATCACGGTGATCGAGTCCGGTGACACGAACATGCTCCCGTCGGACCTGTTCGACCGGGTGAAGTTCGAGGAGGAGAACCGGCGCGTGGTCTCCGAGGGCGGCAAGCCGGCCTCGGGCCGCCCGGTGCTCATGGGCATCACCAAGGCCTCGCTGGCGACCGAGTCGTGGCTCTCGGCGGCCTCCTTCCAGGAGACCACCCGCGTCCTCACCGACGCGGCGATCCACGGCCGCTCGGACAGCCTGCGCGGTCTGAAGGAGAACGTGATCATCGGAAAGCTGATCCCGGCGGGCACCGGCCTCGAGCGGTACCGCAACATCCGGGTGGAGCCGACCGAGGAGGCCCGCGCCGCGGCGTACTCCGTCACCGGTTACGACTCCTACGACTACGAGTTCGGCAGCACCGGCGGCCAGGCCGTCGCGCTGGACGACTTCGACTTCGGTTCCTACCAGAGCTGAGCCGACCCGTCTCGAGACCGGGCCGTCGACCGGACTGAGCAGCAGAAGAGCTCGACCCGGAGCCCCCGTCACCCCTGTGGTGGCGGGGGCTCCGCCATTTCCGGGGAAAGGTCGCCCCGACCGGCAACTCCGGGGCCCGGGCCGAGTCTCACCTCCAGCAACGAGAGGAGACAACGTGAAGAGCATCAAGATGGCCGGAGCCCTCGTCAGCGCCGTGCTCGTCGTCGCCGGAGCAGCGGTGCCCGCGGGAGCCGCGCAGGCGAGGCCCTCGGAGTGCACGAACGCGCAGCTCACGGCGTCCTACCACCGCACCGGCGCCGGGATGAACCACGTCTACGGCAGGATCGTGCTGCGCAACACCTCCCACCGGGCCTGCACGATCCGCGGGTACGGCGGGCTGTCGTTCGTCGGCCACGGGGACGGCACCCAGATCGGCGCCGCCGCCGAGCGGACGCCGAGCCGGGTGCGCACGATCGTGGTCCGGCCGGGCCAGCGGGTGGTCAGCGAGGTCGCGCAGGGCCGCACCGCGCCGTACCCGAAGCGGCGCTGCCACCCCACGCACGTCGACGGCTTCCGGGTCTACCTGCCCGACGAGACACGGGCGCAGTACGTCCCGCGCCCGACCAACGGGTGCCGCAACCCGCAGGTGCACCTGCTGGCACACCAGGCCTACCGTCGGCCCTGACCCAGGCCGAAGGCCCGGCGACGTCAACGAGCGCCGACTCGGGGGTCCCCGGCTTCGAGCGTTACCGCAGCATCCGGGTGCCGCGTCTCGAAACCCGGTAGTCCAAGGGCTGAGAGTCACCACGCGGCCCCCGTCACCCAGCTTGGGTGGCGGGGGCTCCGCGCATCTCCGGCTCAGGCCACCTAGGTTGAGGAGATGCCGATCCCGGACTTCATCGTCGAGCTTCGCCGCCACGTGGGGCAGCGGGAGCTGTGGCTTCCGGCCGTCACCGCCGTCGTGCGTCGGGAGCAGGAGCTGTTGCTGGTGCGCCGCGCCGACAACGGCCGTTGGGCGCCGGTGACGGGGATCCTCGAGCCTGGAGAGGATCCCGCTGTCGGTGCCGCCCGCGAGGTGCTGGAGGAGACCGGCGTACGCGTGGACGTCGACCGCCTCGCCTCGGTGACGGCAGGCGAACCCGTGGTCCATGCCAACGGCGACCGCGCGGTCTACCTGGACCTCAACTTCGGCTGCACCTGGGTGAGCGGCGAGGCGCGGGTGGCGGACGACGAGTCGGTCGAGGTCGGATGGTTCCCAGTGGACCGGCTGCCGGCCATGACAGCCGTGCTGACCGAGCGGATCGCCGTGGCGCTCTCGGACGAGACTGCGACCCGCTTCGTCGGCTGACCACGGCGCCGCCTCCCCAGTGCAGGGGTGCGTGGGACACCGTTCCAGGAGCGGCTTCGGTGTCAGACTCACCGCCGCCGGAGCGGCCGCCCGTGCGGCGGTGACTGAGCCCCCTTTGCGGGGCTCGAGACGGTGGCTGACGCACCGCTGGACCATCTCACCGGCGGTAGGGCCCAACTGGACGCCCGGGCGGGCCCAACACCCCGGCCGGCCCAACTCAACACCCCGGCCGGCCCAACTCAACCGGTGTGCGGGTCGGTGACCGGGGACCTGCGAGAATCACCGCGTGAACGCCGTGCCCCCCGCCTCCACCGACGTGCTGGTCATCGGCGCCGGTCCCGCGGGGTCGGCCGCCGCCGCGTGGGCGGCGCGGGCCGGGCTGGACGTGGTGCTGGCGGACGCGGCGGTCTTCCCGCGGGACAAGACCTGCGGGGACGGGCTGACGCCCCGGGCGATCGGTGAGCTGCAGCGGCTCGGGCTCGAGGACTGGCTGCGTGCGCACACCGTCAACCGGGGCCTGCGGGCGCACGGGTTCGGCCAGACGCTGCTGCTGCCCTGGCCGGGTGGCTCGCTGCCCGACTGGGGCTCCGCGGTGGCCCGCACCGAGCTCGACGACCACCTGCGCACCACCGCGATCAAGGCCGGGGCCACCGCCGTCGACGGCGCGAAGGCCATCGACGTGCACCTCGAGGACGGCCGGGTGGTCGGCGTGACGTTCGAGCGCACCGGCGCGGGCGGCTCGTCCCGCTTCGAGGTGCGCTGCCGGCGACTGGTCGTGGCCGACGGCGTGCGCTCCCCGCTGGGCAAGCTGCTCGGGCGGGAGTGGCACCGCGACACCGTGTACGGCGTGGCCGGCCGCTCCTACGTGTCCTCGACGATGTCCGACGACCCGTGGATCAGCTCGCACCTCGAGCTGCGGGGAGCCGACGGCGACATCCTCTCCGGGTACGGCTGGATCTTCCCCCTCGGCACCGGCGAGGTGAACCTCGGCGTCGGCACGCTCGCCACCGCCAAGCGACCGGCCAACGTGGCGATCAAGCCACTGATGCGCTTCTACGCCGACGAGCGCCGCGAGGAGTTCGGGCTCGGCGACGAGCTGCGGATGCCCACCTCGGCGCTGCTGCCGATGGGCGGCGCGGTGTCGCACGTGGCCGGGCCCAACTGGGCGCTGATCGGCGACGCCGCCGGGTGCGTGAACCCACTGAACGGCGAGGGCATCGACTACGGCCTCGAGACCGGCCGGATGGTCGCCGAGGTGCTGGCCGACGGCGACGAGCTGGGCACGGTCTGGCCGGCGCTGCTGCGCGACCACTACGGCGAGGCGTTCTCGATCGCGCGCCGGCTGGCCGGGCTGGTCACCGTCCCGCGCCTGCTGCCGACGCTCGGCCCGGCCGGCATGCGCTCGGACTGGTTGATGACACTGGCCCTGCGCTGGATGGGCAACCTCGTGACCGACGAGGACCGCGACCGCACCGCGCGGGTGTGGCGCTGGGCCGGCCGGCGGTCGCTGGCGCGGGACGCCCGCCCTCCGTTCTGCTGATGCGCGAGGGCTGGTACCGGTCGGTCAACCTGCTCGGCCGGGTCTTGCTGCGGCTCCTCGGCGTCACCGTGCGGGTGGGCGGGGAGGAGCACCTGCCGCGGACCGGACCCGTCGTGCTCGCGTGCGTGCACGTGTCCTTCCTCGACTTCGTGCTGGTCGAGAAGGCGGCGCTCGGCCGCGGGCGCCTGGTGCGGTTCCTGTGCCGCCACGACGTGTGGCGCGCCCCGCTGGTGGGTCGGGCGATGGACGGGATGCGGCACGTCCCGGTCGACCGGGCCGCCCCGGCCGCGGCGTACCTCACCGCCCGCCGGCTGCTGCGCGAGGGCGAGGCGGTCTGCGTGTTCCCGGAGGCCGGCATCTCGCACTCGTTCACGGTCCGGTCGCTGATGCGCGGGGCCGCAGCGCTGGCGGCCGAGACCGGCGCGCCGCTGGTGCCGGTGGTCGTCTGGGGCGGGCAGCGGGTGCTGCCGCTCGGCCGCGACGGCCGGCGCCCGCGGCCCGACCTGCGTCGCGGCGCCGAGGTCGACGTCCGCTTCGGCCCGCCGCTGCCGGTGTGCGCCGGCGAGGACGCCACCGAGGTGACCGGGCGGCTCGGCCACACGCTGACCACCATGCTCGAGCAGGTCCAGCGGCTGCCCGTGCACCGGCCCGCCGAGGGGGAGTGGGCGCCCTGGTACCCGGCCCACCTGGGTGGTGACGCGCCCGACCGGCGGGCGGCGCTGCTGCTCGACGAGGTGCCCCGCGCGGCCCTCGCCCCGACCTGGGGGCCACCGGTCGACGACCTACTACGGTGAGCCCATGGGGACACTGCCGAAGCGCCAGCGCGTGGGGGCGTACGCCGTCATCCTGCGTGACGACCGGATCCTGCTGAGCCGGCTGGCCCCCGTCGTCACCGCCGAGGAGCTGTGGACGCTGCCCGGCGGTGGGCTCGACCACGGCGAGGACCCCCGGGATGCGGTGATCCGCGAGATCCACGAGGAGACCGGGCTGCGGGCCGAGGTCGGCGAGACCGCCCGCGTCTACTCCGCCCACGTGCCCAGCGCCTGGCGCGAGGGGCGCCGGATCGACGCGCACGCGCTCCGGATCGTCTACGACGGCTGGGTGCCGGTGGACGCCCCCGAGCCGCGCGTGGTCGAGGTGGACGGCTCCACGGCCGAGGCGGCCTGGCTGCCCGTGCGCGACGTGCTCGACGGGACCGTGCCGGTCGTCCCGATGGTGCTCGAGGCGCTGCGCGACCACCGGCCGTTCCGCAAGCAGCGGGTCGCGGCGTACGCGCTGGTGGTGCGCGGCGAGCCGGACGCGGACGCCGGCGCGGGGATGGTGCTGCTGACCCGCATCTCGCCGCGCGGGCACCACGCCGGCTCGTGGACGCTGCCCGGCGGCGGCGTCGACCACGGTGAGTCCCCGCGCGAGGCGCTCGAGCGGGAGATGCAGGAGGAGTGCGGCGTCGCGTGCACGATCGGTGCGCTGCTCGACGTCCACGACGTGCACTTCAGCGGCACCGCCCCCAGCGGCCGGCACGAGGACTTCCACGCCGTGCACCTCGTCTTCGAGGCCACGGTCCCCGACGACGCCGAGCCCCGGGTGGTGGAGCTCGACGGCACCACCGACGCGGTCGCCTGGGCGCCGGTCGACGCGCTGGGCGGCGAGGACTGGCCGGTGCTCGACGTGGTCCGGGCCGCCCTCGCGGCCCGCGCCGCGCACCTGGCCCGCTGAGCAGCCCGGCCGCGGGGTGGCGGTGAGCTGGCCACCTGTTCCGTCCGGCGACCGGTGGCAGGCTCACCGCTGCGTGGGCCTCCGGGCGGGTGGCGGTGAGCTGGCCACCTGTTCCGTCCGGCGACCGGTGGCAGGCTCACCGCCGGGCGGGGTCGCGCGGCAGGTGACCAGGCGCCTGCGGCTTCCATCTCTCGGCGGTCGCGCGGGCGGACATGTCGGCGACGGTTATCGTGTGCCGGTGGACGCGCCCGACCTTGTTGCCGAGCTCAGGTCCCGCGGGGTCGCCGACGTCGACGACTCGACGCTGACCCGGGCGCTCTACTCCTCCGACGCCTCGCTCTACCGCGTCGTCCCGCAGGCGGTCGCCCGCCCCCGGCACCGCGACGAGCTGCTGGCGATCCTCGACGTCGCCCGGAGCACCGGGACCCCGGTCACCATGCGCGGGGCCGGCACGTCGATCGCCGGCAACGCGGTCGGCCCCGGCCTGGTCGTGGACACGCTGCGTCACCTGGGCAAGGTGCTGGAGATCGACCCGGAGTCCCGCACCGCTCGCGTGCAGCCCGGGGTGGTGCACGCCGACCTGCAGCGGGCCGCGGCGCCGCACGGGCTGCGGTTCGGCCCCGATCCGTCCACGCACACCCGCTGCACGATCGGCGGGATGATCGGCAACAACGCCTGCGGCTCCCGGGCCCTGGGCTACGGCCGGACCGCCGACAACGTCACGGGCCTCGACGTCGCCTTCGGGACCGGGGAGGTGGTCTCGACGGGCCCGGCCGCCGCCGCGCCGGCGCCCGGCGCGGCCGGCGACGCCCTGACCGCGCTGGTCGACCAGCACCTCGGCCACGTCCGCACCGGTTTCGGACGGTTCTCCCGCCAGGTCAGCGGCTACTCCCTGGAGCACCTGCTGCCCGAGAACGGCCGCCGGCTCGACCGGTTCCTCGTCGGCTCGGAGGGCACCCTCGGGCTGGTCCTCGAGGCGACGGTCCGGCTGGTGCCCGAGGAGGGCGGCCGGCACCTGGTCGTGCTCGGCTACCCCTCGATGGTCGAGGCCGCCGACGCCGTCCCCGCCCTGCTCGCGGCCACGCCCGGGCGGCTGGTCGCCTGCGAGGGGCTCGACGCCCGGATCGTCGACCTGGTCCGGGCCAGGGGCAGCGCCGTCCCGGACCTGCCGAAGGGCGCGGGCTGGCTGTTCGCGGAGGTGGCCGGCGAGGACGCGCCCGGCCTGGCGCAGCGGCTGGTCGCCGCCGCGGGGGCGCTGGAGCACCGGGTGGTCACCGACGCCGGGGAGGCCGCGGCGCTGTGGCGGATCCGCGAGGACGGCGCCGGGCTCGCGGCCCGCAGCCTGCGGACCCCGGCGTACTCCGGCTGGGAGGACGCCGCCGTCCCGCCCGAGCACCTCGGCGCCTGGCTGCGCGACTTCGACGAGCTGCTGCGCGGGCACGACCTCGACGGGGTGCCGTACGGCCACTTCGGCGACGGCTGCGTGCACGTGCGCATCGACTTCCCGTTCGAGCCCGGCGACGCCCGCGGTCCGAAGGTGTTCCGCGACTTCCTCACCGAGTGCGCCCTCAAGCTGCGCGACCACGGCGGCTCGCTCTCCGGCGAGCACGGCGACGGGCGCGCGCGCTCGGAGCTGCTGCCGCTGATGTACGACGCGGAGTCGCTGCGGCTCTTCGGCGCGGTCAAGGCGATCTGCGACCCCGACGGCCTGCTCAACCCCGGCAACCTCGTGGACCCCGCGCCGCTGGACGCCGACCTGCGGCCGGTCCGGCCGCGCACGTCGGTCGACTCCGCGCTGCGGTTCGTGCACGACGACGGGGCGATGGGCCGGGCCGTGCACCGCTGCACCGGCGTCGGCAAGTGCGTCGCGCCGAGGACCGCCGGCGTGATGTGCCCCTCCTACCTGGCCACCCGGGACGAGAAGGACTCCACCCGCGGCCGCTCCCGGGTGCTCCAGGAGGCCCTCGACGGAACCCTCGTGCGGGGGCTGGCCGACCCGGCCGTCGACGAGGCGCTCGACCTGTGCCTGGCCTGCAAGGGCTGCGCCTCCGACTGTCCCACCGGTGTCGACATGGCGACCTACAAGGCCGAGGCGCTGCACCAGAAGCACGACGTGCAGGGGGCGCGCCGCCCGCGCAGCCACTACCTGCTCGGCCGGCTCCCGAGGTGGGCCGCGCTCACCGCCCCGGTCGCGCCGGTGGCCAACGCGATGATGCGGCTCGGGCCGGTCGCCCGGCTGGCCAAGGCCACCGCGGGGATCGACCAGCGCCGCTCGATCCCGGCGTTCGCCCCGACCACGCTGCGCCGCTCGGTCGCCAAGCGGGGCGCGGCCCAGGGGGCGCCCGGGCGCCCGGGGGAGGACACGGCCCCCGACGTGTGGATCTGGGCGGACTCCTTCAGCGACCACTTCTTCCCCGGCAACGGCCATGCCGCGCTGCGCTACCTCGAGTCGGTGGGGGTCCGGGCCCGGGTGATCCCCGACGACGCGTGCTGCGGGCTGACCTGGGTCACGACCGGGCAGCTGGACAAGGCGCGGGCGATGATGGAGCGCACGGTCGCCACGCTCACGCCGTACCTCGACTCCGGCGTGCCGGTCGTCGGCCTCGAGCCGTCCTGCCTGGCCACGCTGCGCAGCGACGCCGCCGAGCTGACCGGGGCGAACCTCGACGTGCTGACCCTCGCCGAGCTGGTCGAGCGGCTCGACCTGCCGCTGCCCGACCTGAGCGGCGTCGAGGTGGTGGCGCAGCCGCACTGCCACCACTCCGCGGTGCTCGGCTGGGACGCCGACCAGCGGCTGCTCGAGCGGGCCGGCGCCACGGTCACGAAGGTGGCCGGCTGCTGCGGGCTGGCGGGCAACTTCGGCATGGAGCAGGGCCACTACGAGGTGTCGGTGGCGATCGCCGAGACCCACCTGCTGCCGGCCGTGCGCGCCCACGAGGGCGCGGTCGTGCTCGCCGACGGCATGTCCTGCCGGGTCCAGCTGGACGACCTCGCCGGCGTCCCCGCGATTCATCTGGCCGAGCTGCTCGCTCGTAGACTCGGGGCGTGAACTGCACCCCACGAGATCGCTTCGCCAGCGCTCCGCGATCCCGCAGGGACCCTGCATGAACCCGCGCCACCGCCGACTGGTCATCCCGGTGGCCCTGGTGGCCCTGCTGCTGATCGTCGTCGTGGCGGCCGTGGTCCAGCGATGAACACCCCACGAAGCGACTCGCTGCGCTCGCTCTCCGCGGGGACCCCGACAAGATGAGCGAGCCGCTCCTGCGCGCGCTCAACCGGATGCGCGACCACCTGCTCGACCCGGACGCCCTGGTCAAGGCCGTCGCGTCCGGTCGCCAGCGCGGCGAGCAGCCCCGGTGGAAGCGGGTCGAGCTGCGCTACGTCGACCTGAAGGGCGGTCGGCACCTGCAGGTCACGGCGTACGACGCCACCCAGGCGCACACCTCGAACCACGCGGTGGGGGACGGCGCACGCGACGCGGTCGACGAGCTGCTGGACCAGCCGTTCGGCAACTGGCACGTCGAGACCACCAGCCAGAGCCACCAGCTGCGGGTGACCAAGAAGCTCGAGGCGGTCGTGCACACCACCGACCGGGCGGAGCCGGTCGAGGTCGACCGCGGCCACGACCGCGACAAGGGCCGGCTGCTGCCCGAGGGCGACCCGGTGTTCCGGGCGCTCGGGCTCACCGACGCCCAGGGCCGGATGAAGCCCTCGCGGCAGGCGAAGTACCGCCAGGTGGAGGAGTTCCTGCGGCTGCTCGACGCCTCGATCACCGAGGCGCTCGACAAGGGCCACCTGCGCCGGCCGACAGCGGAGGAGCCGCTGCGGATCGTCGACCTCGGCTGCGGCAACGCCTACCTGACCTTCACCGCGCAGCGCTACCTCGCCCACGTGCGCGGCCTGCCGGTCCACCTCGTGGGCGTCGACGTCAAGGAGCAGTCGCGCGAGCACAACAGCGCGGTCGCGCGGGACCTCGGGGTGGACGCGGAGTTCGTGGTCGGCTCCATCTCCGGGGCCCGGCTCGAGCAGCCGCCGGAGGTGGTGCTCGCGCTGCACGCCTGCGACACCGCCACCGACGAGGCGCTCGCCCGCGCCGTGGACTGGCAGGCGCAGCTGGTGCTCGCCGCGCCGTGCTGCCACCACGACATCGCCGCCCAGCTGCGCAAGGCGCCCACGCCCGCGCCGTACGCCCTGCTCACCCGGCACGGCATCCTGCGCGAGCGTTTCGCCGACACCCTCACCGACGCGCTGCGCGCCTCGCTGATGCGGCTGCAGGGCTACCGCGTCGACGTGGTGCAGTTCGTCGAGAGCCAGCACACGCCGCGCAACACCATGCTGCGTGCGGTGCGCACCGGCCGCCCGGTCACCGGCGGCGGCGTCCGCAGGGAGTACGACGACCTGGTCGGCGCCTGGTCGGTGCGGCCGCGGCTGGCGCAGCTGTTGGACGGTGGCGGTGCGTGACCGTCGGCCCCGTGACCGATGGCCCCGTGACCGATGGCCGCGTGACCGATGGCTCCTGCTGGTGGCGGTCCTGCCGTTCCTGATGGGCGCGGCGTCCGCGCCACACCACCCCGGCGCCGCCGTGTGCACGTTCCGTGACCCGGCGATCGTCGAGTCCAGCGGCCTGGTCGTCGTCGACGGCGCGTTCGTCACCACCAACGACTCCGGCGACACCGGCCGGGTCTTCACGGTCGACCCGGCGACCGGCCGCACCACCGGGGTCACCCACTGGGCCGACGACCCCACCGACACCGAGGCGCTGGCGCCCGCGGGGCACCACGCCGTCTGGATCGGCGACATCGGGGACAACTCCGCCTCCCGGGACACCGTCCAGGTCGCCAGGGTCCCGGTCGGCCCGGGGGAGCGGACCGTGCACCCGCAGGTCTACGACCTCGCCTACCCCGAGCGCGCCCACAACGCCGAGACCCTGCTGCGCGACCCGACGACCGGGCGGCTCTACCTCGCCACCAAGGACGTCTTCGGTGGCGAGCTGTACGCCGTGCCGGAGCGGCTCGACCCCACCCGAACCAACCGGCTGAGGCCGGTGGCCCCGGTGCTGCCGATCGCCACCGACGGTGCGTTCTTCCCCGACGGCCGGCACGTGATCCTGCGCGACTACGGCCGCGCGGTCGTCTACTCGTTCCCCGCCATGGTCGAGGTCGGCTCGTTCGCGCTGCCCGACCAGGACCAGGGGGAGGGACTCGCCGTCGACGGGTCCGACCGGGTCTTCGTCAGCTCCGAGGGGCAGGCCGAGCCGGTGATGCAGGTGCGGCTGCCCGCGGACGTGCGGAGCGCGCTGGGCCTGGCGGGGTCCTCCTCCTCCTCCTCCTCGCCCTCCTCCTCGCCCTCCTCGGCATCGGGGTTGGCGTCGGCGTCGACCGCCGGCCCTACCCGGGCCGCGGAGCGGGGAGCGCAGGCGCCGGACCCGCGGCCCGAGGACCGGCCCGTGTGGCCGTGGTTCCTCACCGCCTGGCTGGTGCTCGGCGGCCTGGTGATGGTGACCGGCTGGATCGGCTCGAGGCGCCCCCGCGACTGAGCCGGCACCCGCCGCTGCCCCGGCCCGGCCCGGCTCGGCGGTGGGTGGCCCACCGTTTGCTGGGCGGGTTCGGTGGACAGCTCACCGCTGCCCCGGCCCGGCCCGGCTCGGCGGTGGGTGGCCCACCGTTTGCTGGGCGGGTTCGGTGGACAGCTCACCGCTGCCCCGGCCCGGCCCGGCTCGGCGGTGGGTGGCCCACCGTTTGCTGGACGGGTTCGGTGGACAGCTCACCGCTGGACCAGACACGGGTTTGCCCGGGCGGCGCTCCGGCTACCTACTGCCCGTGCCGCGCCTCCGTCGTACCTCTCCCGACCAGCCCGGCTGGACCCGGCGCCGGGCGGGGCGGGGGTTCGTCTACCTCGACGAGGACGGCGGTCGGCTGCCCGGGGAGCAGGTCGAGCGGATCCGCGAGCTGGTGATCCCGCCGGCGTGGACCGACGTGTGGATCTGCCCGTGGCCGAACGGGCACCTGCAGGCGGTCGGCACCGACGACGCCGGCCGTCGGCAGTACCTCTACCACCCGGACTGGCGCAGCCGCCGGGACGCGGAGAAGTTCGAGCGGATGCGGGAGTTCGGCACCGCGCTGGCCAAGGCGCGGGAGCTCGTGGTCGCCGACCTCGGCCGTGAGGGGATGCCGATGGAGCGCGCCTGCGCGGCCGCCGTACGGCTGCTGGACCTCGGCTACTTCCGGATCGGCAACGACGTCTACGCCGAGGACAACGGCAGCTTCGGGCTGACCACGCTGGAGCGCCGGCACGTGCGCCGTCGCCAGGACCGGCTGGTGTTCACCTTCACCGGGAAGTCCGGGGTCGACCACCGGATCGAGATCGACGACGCGGCCGTGGTGGAGGCGATCGAGGTCATGCGCCGGCGCCGCGGGCAGGACCTGCGGCTGCTGTCCTACCAGGAGCGCCGGGCGTGGCGGTCGGTGCTGCCGGCGCTGGTCAACGAGTACGTCCGGGAGACCACCGGGATCGAGGCGACCGCGAAGGACTTCCGCACCTGGCACGCCACCGTGCTCGCCGCGGCCGCGCTGGCCAGCACCCCCGAGCACGGCGAGAGCAGGGCGTCGCGCAGGCGGGCGGTCTCGGGGGCGATGAAGGAGGTCTCGTCGTTCCTCGGCAACACCCCGGCGCTGGCCCGCAGCTCCTACGTCGACCCGCGGGTGGTCGAGGCCTACGAGCGGGGCCGCACGATCAACGGCACCACCCGGCGCAGCTACGACAGCCCGGACCTCCGGCAGGCGGCCCTGGAGCGGGCCACGCTGCGGCTGCTCAAGGAGTCCTGACCGGGCCGGGCCCCGGGCGGAACACCCAGGCCGGCCGCAGGTAGAGCGCGGTCAGCCCGAGCCGCTGCATGTTGTGCTGCGAGGGGTTGGGGTGGCCGGGCGACTCCGGCCAGGTCTCCGTCGAGACCCAGTGGCAGCCCCGGGCGGCGCCCTCGCGGACCCGCGCCGCCATCAGCGCGGCCTGGGCGCCGCGGCCCCGGGCCTCGGGCAGGGTCGCCGCGCCGCTGAGCGCTGCGACGTCGCGGTGCACGAACAGGTTCGCCACCGCGACCAGCCGGTCCCCGTCCCAGGCGCCGACGGTCCACCAGTCCCCGTCGTACGTCGGGGCCTCGGCGAACCACGCCTCCATCGCCGGGTCCTCGGGCATCTCGAAGCCGGTCCGGATCACCCGGCCGTACTCCGCGGCGTGCTCGGGGCCGACCGGGCGGACCTCGAGGTCGGTGCGGCCCGGCAGGGTCGTGGGCAGCGGGCCGAAGAACTTCACGAAGGCCGTGCCCGGCGTGAGGCCACGCTCCTCGAACAGCCGGGCGTGGTGGGGCGGCTGCGCGTGCGGGGGGACCTGGAAGGCCATCGCCGGGACGCCGTGGGCGGTGACCCGCTCGAGCACCTCGTCGACGAGCTCGCCGGTGAGCGGCTCGGTGACCCCGAGCCCGACGGCCTTGCTCCAGTAGCCGCCGGTCGGGTCCTCGCGGACCATCGTCAGCACGCCGCCGCCGACGCGGACCGCCGCCAGGCCGAGCGCCTCGCGGGAGGCGGGCGAGGCGTCGGCGTTGAAGCGGTACATGAACTCGGCCTCGGCCAGCTCGGCCCGCACACCCCAGAGCGGATCGGTCATCCGCCCAGCATCGGCCCGCGGGCGGTCGGGCGCCATGGCCCGACGGGCACAATCGGGGCATGGAGATCACCGTCGTCCACGGGGACATCACCCGCCAGGAGGTCGACGCGGTCGTCAACGCCGCCAACCGGGGGCTGCGGGGTGGCGGCGGGGTCGACGGCGCGATCCACGCCGCCGGCGGCCCGGCGGTGCTGCAGCACTGCGTCGAGCGGTTCCCGCACGGGCTGGCCACCGGGGAGGCCGGCTGGACCACCGCCGGCGACCTGCCGGCCCGCTGGGTGATCCACGTGGTCGGCCCCAACCACCGCGCCGGCCAGACCGACCGGTCGCTCCTCACCTCCTGCTACGCCCGGGCGATCGAGGTCGCCGACGAGCTCGGGGCGGCCAGCGTGGCCTTCCCGCTGGTCAGCGCGGGCATCTACGGCTGGCCGAGGCACGACGCGGTCGCCGCGGCGCTCGAGACGCTCGCGGCGGCGGAGACCGCGGTGGCCGAGGCCAGGATGGTGGCCTTCGACCGCGCGACCTACGAGCTGATCGCCCGGAGCCTGTAGTCAGAGCCTCTCGACGACGTAGTCGATGCAGGCGGTGAGCGCCTCGACGTCGGCCGGGTCGACCGCGGGGTACATCGCGATCCGCAGCTGGTTGCGCCCGAGCTTGCGGTAGGGCTCGGTGTCGACGATGCCGTTGGCCCGCAGCTGCGCGGCCACCGCGTCGGCGTCGACCGCGTCGTCGAAGTCGATCGTGCCGATGACCAGCGAGCGGTGGTCGGGGTCGGCGACGTACGGCGTCGTGTACGACGTCTTCTCGGCCCAGCCGTAGAGCACCTGCGAGGAGGCCGTGGTCCGCTCGACCATCCCGGGCAGCCCGCCGGAGGCGTTCATCCAGTCCAGCTGCTCGGCCATCAGGAACAGCGTCGCCACCGCGGGGGTGTTGTAGGTCTGGTTCTTGCGGGAGTTGTCGATCGCGGTCGGCAGGTCGAAGAACGCCGGGACGTGGCGCCCGCCCGCGGCGATCTCGGCGGCCCGGTCCAGCGCGGCGGGGGAGAAGGTCGCCAGCCACAGCCCGCCGTCGGAGGCGAAGCACTTCTGCGGGGCGAAGTAGTAGACGTCGGTCTCGGTCAGGTCGACCGGCAGGCCGCCCGCCCCGGAGGTGGCGTCGATGAGCACCAGCGCCTGGTCCGAGGTGGTGCCGGCCGGGCGCACCACCGGTGCCATCACCGCGGTCGAGGTCTCGTTGTGGGCCCAGGCGTAGGCGTCGACGCCGTCCTCCGCGACGGCCACCGGGCGGGAGCCGGGCTCGGCCGCGATGACCGAGGGCTCGCCGAGCCACGGTGCGGCCGCGGCGGCCTTCGCGAACTTCGAGGTGAACTCGCCGAACGAGAGGTGCTGGCTGCGCTCCCGGATCAGCCCGTGGGTGGCGACGTCCCAGAACGCGGTCGAGCCGCCGTTGCCGAGCACGACCTCGTAGCCGTCGGGCAGCGAGAACAGGGCGGCGAGCCCGTCGCGCACCCGCCCGACCAGGTCGCGGACGGGGGCCTGCCGGTGCGAGGTGCCCATCAGGCCGGCCCCGGTGGCGGCCAGCGCGTCGAGGTGGCGGGTCTGGACCTTCGAGGGTCCGGCACCGAAGCGGCCGTCCGCGGGGCGCAGGTCGGCGGGGATCTCGAGGCCCCCCGAGGGGGGAGTCGGCACGGCGTCGGTCATGAACTGCCTTCCGAGGGGGTAGGAGTCGTTCCCTGACCACGCTGTCAGGAGACCTATTCTGGCACCCCACCCGGTGCCGATCTCGAGGAGTCCGCATGAGCACCAACCCCGGTTTCGCCGGCCAGGCCCGCTACCGCACCCTCTTCCGGGTGCTGGGGATCGTCTGCATGGGCACCGCCCTGGTGCTGATCGGCCTCGCGATCGCGGACTTCGTGCACGCCGCGAACGCCGACGACTTCGACACCCAGCCGACGAAGTTCTGGTACTTCTTCGTCGCGCTGCCGTTCTTCGCGGTCGGGGGTGCCTGCCTCAACGCCGGCTTCCTCGGCGCCGCCGCGCGCTACGGGGCCGGCGAGACGATGCCGGTGGTCAGGGACAGCGCGTCGTACCTCTCCGACGGCCAGGGCATCCTCGGCGTCGGCCGGACCGTCGACGACCGGGCCCGGTCCTCGGCCGTGACCGGCCCGTACTGCCGCTCCTGCGGGGTGCGCAACGACGCCGACGCGAGGTTCTGCGACGGGTGCGGGGCCTCGCTTGCCTGACCTCGAGATCCGCCGGGTCGGCTACGGCCAGCCCGACGCGATGCGGCTGATCGAGGAGGTGCAGGCCGAGTACGTCGTGCGCTACGGCGGCCGCGACGACACACCGCTGGACCCGGTGATGTTCGAGCCGCCGCTCGGCAGCTTCTACGTGGTCTACCTCGACGGCGACGCGGTGGCCACCGGCGCCTGGCGGCGCCGCGACGTCGAGGCCTTCGACACCCGCGAGACCGCCGAGGTCAAGCGGATGTACGTCGTGCCCCGGGCCCGGGGTCGCGGCCTCGCCCGGCGGTTGCTGGCCCACCTCGAGGCCACCGCCGCCGAGGCCGGAGCCCGGGCCCTGGTGCTGGAGACCGGCACCCGGCAGCCCGAGGCGATCGCGCTCTACGAGAGCTCCGGCTACACGCCGGTGCCCGGGTTCGGCTACTACCGGGACGCGCCGCTCTCGCGGTGCTTCGGCAAGGCGCTGCCCGCGGTCACACCCGCTCCCGGGCCGGCTCGCTGACCTGGCGCCGGGTCGCGACCAGGCTGGTCGCGACGGTCACCGCGAGGATGGCGAGGATCACCGCCAGCGAGGCCAGCGTGGGGATCTCGGGCACCGCCGGCCACTGCAGGTGAGCCCAGTGCAGGGCCAGCTTGGCGCCGATGAAGCCCAGGATCGCGGCCATGCCGTAGCCGAGGTGGACCAGGCGGTCCAGCGCGCCTGCGAGCACGAAGAAGAGCGCCCGCAGGCCCAGCAGCGCGAACGCGTTGGTCGCGAAGACCAGGTAGGGGTCGCCGGTGATGCCGTAGACAGCGGGCACCGAGTCGATCGCGAAGACCAGGTCGGTGGCGAGCAGCACGACCACGACCAGGCCCAGCGGCGTCAGCGCCCGGCGGCCGTCGAGGCGGCCGGTGAGCCGCGGCCCGTCGTACCGGCTGCTGACCGGGAGCAGCCGGCGGGCCAGGCGCACGACCCGCATCCGCTCCACGTCGACGCGGTGGTCGTCGCTGGTCCGGGCGTCGCGCAGGAGCTTCAGGCCGGTCGCTGCCAGCACCAGCCCGAAGACGAGGAACACCCAGTCGAAGGCCTCCAGCGCCGCCGCCCCGAGGACGATGAAGACGGCCCGCATCACCAACGCGCCGATGATGCCGTAGAGCAGCACTCGCTGCTGCAGCACCCGCGGGACCGCGAAGGCGGCGAGGATCATCATGAACACGAAGAGGTTGTCCACGCTCAGCGACTTCTCGACCAGGTAGCCGGTGAGGTACTCCACGCCGCGGTCGCCGCCGTGCTGCCACCAGACCCAGCCGCCGAAGGCCAGCGGCAGCGCGACGTAGAACGCGGACCAGGCGAGCGCCTCGCGCATGCGGACCGCGTGCGGCCGGCGGGTCAGCGCGAAGTCCAGCGCCAGCAGGACGAGGACGAGGCCGATCGTGACGGCCCAGAGGGTGGGGGAGGCGATGCTCGACATGGGTCTCCTCGGACGGGTGCGGTGTCCGAGGTCTCCCTCGACCAGCGGCTCGGCTGGCGGTCTCCCGGGACGGTCGCGGGACCGACGTACTGACCGGGTGACGCTTGGGTGAGGTACTCCCCTCGGGCTCCAGTCTAATAGCCCATTTCAAGAACCCGCTCCGGTGACGGCGGGCGCGACCTACTCTCGTGCGGTGTCTCGGACCCGTCTCTCTCCCGCTGCCCTCGCGCTGCACCTCCTCCTGGTCGTCCTGCTGGGGCTCGCCCTCGCGCCTGCCGCGTCGGCCAGCACGCCGATCGAGGACTTCGCGGGCTACCAGCCCCAACGCCACTGCCACCCCGACGCCAAGCCCGGGACGACCTTCCTCGGCCACCGGCTGGTCCGCCGCTTCGGGGGAGGGTTCGGGCCGATCGCCCGGCCGTGCCGGGTCGGCGGCACCTCGGAGCACAAGGAGGGTCGCGCCTTCGACTGGCTGCTCGACGCCTCGGCGAAGGCCGACAAGGAGCGCGCCCAGCAGTTCCTCGACTGGGTGTTCGCCGCCGACGGGCACGGGAACCCGGACGCGCGGGCCCGCCGGATGGGGATCATGTACGTCATCTGGAACGACCACATGTACCCCGCCTGGAACGGCTTCCAGCGGGAGCCCTACCTCAGCTCGAGCTGCACGTCCCGCAAGAAGTGCAGCACCACCCTGCGGCACCGCGACCACCTGCACATCTCGCTGTCCCGCAAGGGCGGCAAGGGCCGGACCAGCTGGTTCACGCGGCGTGGGGTGTTGGAGTAGCGAGCGCGGCCCGCGAGCTGACGCGGCTTCACCTAGGTATGTCGCTGGAGCTTCGCTTCCCTCTCCGAGCTCGACGAGGGAAGCGACCATTCGGCGACATACCTAGGTGAAGCCACGCGGTGGAGTGAGCGACCGGCAGGCTCACCCGGCCCACTCGTCGCGCCAGCCGTCGACCTCGTCGGCCTTGCGGGAGGGCGGGCCGACGTAGACCGCCGAGGGGCGGATCAGCCGGCCGGTGCGCTTCTGCTCCAGGATGTGGGCCGACCAGCCGCCGGTCCGGGCGCAGGTGAACATCGAGGTGAACATGTGCGCGGGCACCTCGGCGAAGTCGAGCACGATCGCGGCCCAGAACTCCACGTTGGTCTCCAGGACCCGGTCGGGCCGGCGGGCGCGGAGCTCGGCGAGCGCCGCCTTCTCGAGGGCCTCGGCGACCTCGTAGCGCGGCGCGTTGAGCTCGCGGGCGGTGCGGCGCAGCACCCGGGCCCGCGGGTCCTCGGCGCGGTAGACGCGGTGGCCGAAGCCCATCAGCCGCTCGCCGGAGTCGAGCAGGCCCTTGACGTACGACGCGGCGTCGCCGGTCTTCTCGACCTCCTCGATCATGCCGAGCACCCGCGAGGGGGCGCCGCCGTGGAGCGGGCCGCTCATCGCGCCGATCGCGCCGGAGAAGGCCGCCGCGACGTCGGCGCCGGTGCTGGTGATGACCCGGGCGGTGAACGTGGAGGCGTTCATGCCGTGCTCGGCCGCGCTGCTCCAGTAGGCGTCGATCGCCTTGACGTGCTTGGGGTCGGCCTCGCCCTTCCAGCGGATCAGGAACTTCTCGGCGAGGGTCGCGCCCTGGTCCACCTCGTTCTGCGGGACCACGGGCATGTGCAGCCCGCGGGCCGACTGGGCGGCGTACGACAGCACCATCACGGCCAGCCGGCCGATGTCCTCGCGGGCCTGCTCGTCGCTGATGTCGTAGGTCTGGCGGAACCCGAACGCCGGCGCCAGCATCGCCACCGCCGCCTGCACGTCCACGCGCACGTCGCCGGTGTGCACCGGCAGGTTGTACGGCTCGGCGGGTGCCAGGCCCGGCGTGTAGGCGCCGTCGATCAGCAGGCCCCAGACGTTCTCGAACGGCACGCGGCCGACGATGTCCTCGATGTCGACGCCGCGGTAGCGCAGCGCGGAGCCCTCCTTGTCGGGCTCGGCGATCTCCGTCTCGAACGCAACGACACCTTCGAGCCCGTGCTGTACCTCGGTCATCGGTCCGCGACTCCTCTGCTCGGCCGGGTGGGGGCGACGGCGCCTCGCGGCGCCCGCTGCATTCTGCACCGAGGTGGTGCGTGGGGCTAGGGAGGAATGTCTATGGTCAATCTCATGACGGACCTGGAGGACGGCACCGAGCCGGAGCAGACGATCGACCTGGCGGCGCTGCGGGAGGAGTACTCCCGGGCCGGCCTGGCGGAGTCCGACCTCGAGCCGGACCCGCTGGCCATGTTCGACCGGTGGATGCGGGAGGCGGTCGAGGCCGACCTCTACGACGCCAACGCGATGGTGGTCGCGACCGTCGGCGCGGACTTCGCGCCCTCGGCGCGGATGGTGCTGCTCAAGGGGGTCTCCGAGCGCGGCTTCGTGTTCTACACCAACACCGGATCGCGCAAGGGGCAGGAGCTGGCGGGCAACCCGCGCTGCGCGCTGCTCTTCCCCTGGCACCCGCTGGAGCGCCAGGTGCGCGTCGACGGCGTCGCCACCCCGCTGGGCCGGGACGCGGTGGAGGAGTACTTCGCCTCCCGCCCGCGGAAGTCCCGGCTCGGGGCCTGGGCCTCGCACCAGTCCCGCCCGGTCCGGGGCCGGGAGGAGCTGCAGGAGGCCTTCGAGGCGGCGGAGCGACGGTTCGCCGACCAGGTCCCGGCGCCCGAGGAGTGGGGCGGGTACGTCGTCCGCCCGGAGGCGATCGAGTTCTGGCAGGGCCGGCCGGGGCGGATGCACGACCGGCTGGTCTACCGTCGCGAGGGTGTCGGCTGGCGCACGGAGCGGCTCGCGCCCTAGGGCGTGTCTCCCAATTCGATGGCCTGTTGCGCGCCGCCCATCACGCACTCTCGCGGCGTTGCCGTCGCTCGACAGACAACCCGGTATGCCCTCGCTCCGGCGCCTTGCGAGAGCACGCGCTGGACGACGCTCGCGACGGCCGAGAATTGAGAGACACGCCCTAGCGGTCCCGACCAGAGGCACCCGGGAGCCGCCCGTCCCACCGGTCAGCCGGCGACGGCCCCCGAGGAGCCGCGCACGATCAGCTCCGTGGGCAGGATGATCCGGTCCTGGGGTCCGGGCTCGGGCGGTCTCGTCCGGGCCAGCCTCGTGACGAGCAGGTCGACGGCCCGTCGCCCGGCATCCCCGATCGCGCCGCCGAGGGTGGTGAGCGCAGGCTGCACGATGGTCGCGGCGAACATGTTGTCGAAGCCCACGACGCTGACGTCGTCGGGGACCCGGACGCCCCGGTCGGCGAGGCGGCGCATGATCCCGATCGCGAGCAGGTCGTTGTGCGCCACGACGGCCGTCGCGCCCACCCGCAGGGCGGCATCAGCGGCGCTCCCACCGTTGGCGACGGTCGGGGTGTACGGGCCCACCCGGTGCACCTCGAGGTCGTAGTCCGCGGCCCCGGACGACAGGGCGGCCCAGCGGATGGCGCCCATCCACGAGCTCGGCGGACCGGCGCAGAAGGTCAGCGCCCGGTGGCCCAGCGAGGAGAGGTGCTCGAGGATCTGGCGGCAGCCGGAGGCCATGTCCAGCGCCACGCTGGGCAGGCCCGGCAGCTCGCGACTGAGCAGCACCACGGGGTGCTCGGCCGCCACGTCGCGCAGGTCCTGGTCGGGAAGCCGGCTCGAGGCGAGCACGAAGCCGTCCACCGAGGTCGAGAGGCCCTGGATCTGCTCCATCTCGATCTGCGGGGACTCCTCGCTGTTGACCAGCACCAGGGTCGCCCCGGCGGCGCGGGCGCGCAGCTCGGCGCCGCGGATGAGCTCGAAGTAGTGGGGGTTGGTGATGTCGGAGACGAGCATCGCGATCGTGCGGTGGGCGGTGGCGTCGCCTCGGTGGGCCGGCCTCGAGCCCGGCTGGTAGCCGAGCTCGTCCGCGGCCGCGAGGATCCGGGCCCGGGTGTCCGGGTTGACCCTGCCGGGGAGCGTGAAGGCGCGCGAGACGGTGGAGGGGGCCACGCCGGCCTGCCGCGCCACGTCGTAGATCGTCACTTGTTTCACAGGGAGATGGAACACCATCTGGCAACTTTTTGGCAATGAGTTGCAACTGTTTCGCGCGGTTTCCTAGTCTCCGTTGCGATGTGAGCGCCGCCACAGGCCGTGGCGGCAGGTTGAAGGAGGAAGCGTGACGTCCACGTCCCCCGAACGCGCCGACGGAGGTGCGGCCCGCCTGGTGCGGGTGGTGACCGCCGTGGAGATCGGGCTGGCCGGCACGGCTGCGGCCCTGATCTTCGTTCTCGTGCTGGTGCAGGCCGGTCAGCGCTATCTGCCCTTCGACGGCTGGACCTGGACCGGCGAGCTCGCGCGCTACTGCCTGGTCTGGCTCACCTTCGTCGCCGCCGGCGTGCTGGTGACCCGCGACGGGCACATCGCCCTCCAGGTGGTTGACTCGCTGCCCGCGCCGCTGGTGCGGGGCATCCGGGTGCTTGCCGACCTCGTGGTGGCCGCGACCGGCGCGGGCTTCGCCTGGGCGTGCTGGACCCTCATCGGCGAGTCCGGGCACCTGACCTCGCCCTCCATGGGCATGCCGATGCAGTGGGTGTACGTGTTGCCGCTGCTCGGATTCGTGAGCACCACGATCCGCGCCCTCGTCGCCGCCGGGATGATCGCCCGGTACGGCGTACCGCCGGCTCCCGGCGCCGAGCCCACGACGACCCCCGCCGAGGAGAGGGCCCTGGTATGACCATCCTGTTGCTGCTGGTCGCGATCTTCGCGCTGCTCCTGCTGCGCGTTCCCGTGGCCTTCGCGTTCCTCGGCCCCGGCCTGGCCTACCTGGTGCTGACCGGGCAGTCCCTCGGCCTGGCCATGCGGCTCGTCACGAACTCGACCGCGAGCTTCCCGCTGCTCGCCGTGCCGCTGTTCATCCTGCTGGGGTCCCTGGCCAACCACGCGGGCATCGCGGACCGGCTCTTCGACTTCGCCCTGGCCTGATGGGGCGGGTGCGCGGCGGTCTGGGCTACGTCAGCGTCGGCGTCAGCCTCGGCTTCTCCTGGATGAGCGGGTCGGCGGTGGCCGACGCCGCGGCGCTGAGCAAGGTCGAGATCCCCGCCATGGTGCGCAACGGCTACTCCATGCGCTTCGGCCTGGGCGTGGTCGGCTCCTCGGCGCTGATCGCCCCGGTCATGCCGCCCAGCATCCCCGCGGTCATCTACGCGGGGCTGGCTGCGGTGTCGACGGGCGCGCTGTTCGCCGCCTCCGTCATCCCGGCCGTGCTCATGGCCATCGGGCTCTGCATCGTCGTCTTCCTGCTGGTCCGCCGCCAGCCCGACATCGTGCACACCGGCTTCTCCTGGGAGCGGCTCCGCCGCACCGGAACCCGGGTGATCGGCCCGCTCGGCGCGCCCGTCATCATCCTGGGCGGCATCCTCTACGGGCTCTTCACGCCGACCGAGGCCGCCGCGGTGGGGGCCCTGTACATGCTGCTGCTCGGCCTGGCCTACCGCACCCTGCGCCTGCGGGACCTGCTCCGGGTGCTCTCGGAGACGGTGATGACGACCGCCGCGATCATGCTGATCGTCTCCTCGGCGGCCCTGCTCGGCTATGTCCTGGCCCGCGAGCGGGTGCCGCAGGACCTCTCCGAGCTGGTCCTGGGACTGACCGACAACAGCACGGTGTTCATGCTGCTCGTCGCCGCGCTGATGCTGGTCCTCGGCACCGTCGTCGACGCGACCGCGATCCTGGTCCTCACCGTGCCGATCCTGATGCCGATCGGGATGCGGCTGGGGGTCGACCCCATCGTGCTGGGCGTCCTGATGATCCTCTCGCTGATGATCGGTCTGCTCACCCCACCGGTCGGGACGGTCCTCTACGTGCTCGGCTCGACCCAGCGGGTGCCGGTCAGCCAGGTCTTCGCCGGCGCCTGCCGTTCCTCGTGCCGCTGGTGACGATCTGCCTGCTGATCATCTTCTTCCCCGGCTTCGTCACCTGGCTGCCACACCGACTGGGTCTCTAGCCCGGGACTCGTCCGCAACGTCCCCGCTGCCTTCTCGCTCGACACACCACCCCACCCCCGGCCGCCCACCGGCGCGCCTCCAGGAAGGAAGAAATCGATGAACCGAACCCGTACGACGATCGCCGCGGCGGCCGTGCTGCTGCCGCTGGGCCTGCTCTCCGCCTGTGGCGGGAACGACGCGAGCGGCTCCGGTGGCATCACCCTGACGCTGGCGCACAGCTACACCGAGGACCAGCCCCAGCACACCTGCGGTGCCGAGGTCATCAAGGACAAGGTCGAGGCCGCCACGCCGGCATGTCCGTCGAGATCTACCCCAACAGCCAGCTGGGCGGAGATGCCGACCGCATCGCCTCGGTCCAGTCCGGCGACATCGACATCGACCTCCAGGGCGCCTCCGCCCTGGCCTCGGTCTACGAGCCGATCGGCGTCGTGGACGCGGCGTACGCCTTCAAGACCGGCGACGACCTGGTCAACTTCTTCCGCAGCAAGGACTCCGAGCAGCTGAAGAAGGACTTCCACGACGCCTCGGGCGTGAACATCCTCGGCGCGTGGTCGTCCGGTCCCCGCGAGTTCACGGCCAACCAGCCGATCCGCGAGCCATCGGACCTCGACGGCCTGCGCATGCGGTTCCCGGGCTCGCCGCAGTACCTGATGAACGCCAAGGCCCTCGGCGCGCACGCCACCGAGGTGGCCTACGAGGAGCTCTACCTGTCCCTCCAGCAGGGCGTGGTCGACGGGCAGGAGAACCCGGTCACGAACATCGACGCGCTGAACCTCCCTGAGGTCCAGGACTACGTGAGCATGAGCGACCACCAGCAGAGCTCGAACCTGATCATCGTCGGGCCGGTCTGGGACAAGCTCGACAGCAAGCAGCAGAAGGTGCTCCAGGACGCCGTGGACGCGGCCGTCGACAAGGTCCCGGGCTGCGTCAAGGACGCCGAGGACAAGATCCTGCAGAAGTGGCAGGACGACGGCTCGATGAAGGTCGTCGACGACGTGGACGTCGACGCCTTCAGCAAGCAGGCCGACTCCTACCTCCGCAGCCACCTGACCGGCGACTCGCTGAAGGTCTACGAGACGATCAAGAACTCGGGCAAGTGACCGACCAGGCCTCCTCCGGTCGTCTCGGGGCGCGCGTCCAGACCTACCGGGGTCCCGTCGATCCCGGGGAGCTCGGCTGGACGCTCACCCACGAGCACCTCTTCGTGCTCAGCCCGGAGCTGGACCGGGACCATCCGCACCCGGAGTGGGACCCGGAGGAGGCCGTCGAGGTCGCAGTGGGTGGCCTGGAGGAGCTGTGGGGGCTCGGCGTCCGCACCGTCGTGGACCTCACCGTCCCGGGGCTCGGCCGTGATGTCGACCTGGTGGCCCGCGTGGCCGAACGGGTGCGGGTGAACCTGGTGGCCGCCACCGGCTGGTACACCGATGACGTCCTGCTGCCGTTCTTCCGGACCCACGGTCCGGGTCGTCTCGTGGGCGGTCCCGAACCGCTGACCGAGATGTTCCTGCGCGACATCCGGGAGGGCATCGGTGGCAGTGGCGTCCGGGCCGGGATGCTCAAGGTGGTCACCGACGCCCCCGGCCTGACGCCCGACGTGCAGCGGGTGCTGGCCGCCGCCGCCGAGGCCCACGCCGCCACCGGAGTGCCGGTGACCACCCACAGCAACGCCGGGCTGCGCAACGGCCTCGACCAGCTGGACTTCCTGGCCGACCGCGGGGTCGACCCCGCGCACCTGGTGATCGGGCACAGCGGCGACAGCGACGACCTCGACTACCTGCGCCAGTTGATGGACGCCGGCGCGACCATCGGGTTGGACCGGTTCGGCATGGCCCACGTCGTGGACGACGGGGCCTGCGTGCGCACGGTGCTCGCGCTGCTCGCGCAGGGGTACGCCGACCGCATCGTCCTCTCGCACGACGCCGCCTTCTTCAGCCGGGTGACACCGCCCTCCTGGCGCCGCGAGCACGCCCCCCACTGGCGTCACGACCACCTGTCCCGCCGCATCGTGCCGGAGCTGCTCGAGCGAGGGGCCGACCAGAAGGACATCGACCTGATGATGATCGACAACGCACAGCGGCTGCTGACGCCCGCGGGAGCCGGGGCCGCCCGATGATCCCCAGCACGCAGTACCGGGTCGGCCTGCTCGGGCACGGCATCGGTCCGTCGCTGTCGCCGGCGCTCCACGAGCGTGAGGCCGGGCTGCTCGGGCTGACCTACGAGTACGCCACCATCGACCTGATCGACGTCCCCGACGTCGACCTGGGTGCGGAGCTGTCGCGGCTCGAGGACGAGGGGTTCACCGCGGTCAACGTCACCCACCCCTTCAAGCAGCAGGTGCTCGCGCACGTGGACGAGCTCGGTGAGGTGGTCGAGCGCATCGGCTCGGCGAACCTCGTGCTGCTCGGCCGCGGCCGACGGACCGCCCACAACACCGACTGCACGGGCTTCCGCCACGGTCTCGAGCAGTTCCTCGGAGACCGCCCCCGGGGACGGGTGCTGCAGGTCGGCGCCGGAGGCGCCGGCCTCGCCACGGCGTACTCCCTGATCGAGATGGGGTTCGAGGAGGTGGTCGTGCACGACGCGTCGACCAGCGCCGCGGAGGCCCTCTCGGCGAGGTTCAACGTCTGCGGGGGCACGACGATCACCACCACCGACGGCGACCTCGACCCCTGGCTCGAGAAGGTCGGCGGCCTCGTGCACGTGACGCCGATGGGCATGGCCCAGCACCCCGGCGTCGCTGTGGAGCCCGAACGGCTGCCGGACTCCGCCTGGGTCGCCGAGGTCGTCTACCGGCCGCTGGAGACCGAGCTGCTCCGGCGGGCGCGCGACCGCGGGCTCGACACGCTCGACGGGGGCGCGATGGCGGTCGGCCAGGCCGTCGACAGCCTGCGCCTGATCACCAGTCGGGAGCCGGACTCCCGCCGGATGAGCGACCACTTCCACCAGCTCGTCAGCTGAGCCGACCACCAGAAGGAGTGACCATGCCGAGCGTGCACGTGCTCAACGGCCCCAACCTGAACCTCCTCGGGACCCGGGAGCCGGAGGTCTACGGCCGCGAGTCGCTGGCCGACGTCGAGGAGCGGTGCGCCTCCGTGGCCGAGGGTCTCGGCCTCGGCCTCGTCTTCAGGCAGTCCAACCACGAGGGGCAGCTCGTGGACTGGCTGCAGGAGGCGGGCGCCGCGGTACGGGCCGGAGCGGCGGTGGGCGTGGTGCTCAACCCGGGCGCCTACACCACACCTCCGTCGCCATCCGCGACGCGATCGCCGGCGCCGCGGGCCGGCGGTCGGAGCTGCACCTGACCAACGTCCACGCCCGGGAGGAGTTCCGGCACCACTCCTACGTCTCACCGGTGCCCGCGGGATGGTCATCGGCTTCGGAGCCCGCGGCTACGAGCTGGCCATCCGCTCGTTCGTGGAGGGCTGATGCGCACCTCGATCGCGACGGTCTGCCTCAGCGGCAGCCTCGAGGACAAGATGGCCGCCTGCGCCGAGGCAGGCTTCGACGGCATCGAGGTGTTCGAGCCGGACCTGGTCGTCAGCGACCTGAGCCCGGAGGAGGTGCGGGCCCGCGCGCAGCGGCTCGGGATCTCCCTGGACCTCTACCAGCCGTTCCGCGACTTCGAGGGCGTCAGCGAGGAGCTGCTCGCCGACAACCTGCGTCGCGCCGAGGCGAGGTTCGTCGTCATGAACCGACTCGGCATCGACACGCTGCTGGTCTGCTCGAACGTCGCGACCGCGACCGTCGACTCCGACGAGGTGTCGGCGCAGCAGCTGCGACAGCTCGGAGACCTGGCCGCGGCCCACGGCGTCAAGGTCGCCTTCGAGGCGCTGGCGTGGGGGCGGTTCGTCGACGACTACCGGCGGGCGTGGCGCATCGTCGAGCTGGCCGACCACCCGGCGGTCGGCACCTGCCTCGACAGCTTCCACATCCTCTCCCGGGGCCACGACCCCGCGGCCATCGAGGACATCCCGGGCGACAAGATCTTCTTCGTCCAGCTCGCCGACGCGCCCCGGCTGTCGATGGACGTGCTCTCGTGGAGCCGCCACCACCGGCTCTTCCCCGGCGAGGGCGACTTCGACCTCGGCGGGTTCGTGGCCCACGTGGCGCGTACGGGCTACGACGGACCGCTCTCGCTGGAGGTCTTCAACGACACCTTCCGCCAGACCGACACGCACCGGACGGCCGCGCACGCGCTGCGTTCGCTGGTGTGGCTGCAGGACCGGGCGGCTCGCCTCGTCGCCGACCGCGGGGACCTCCCGCCGGCGCTGGCGACCATCAACGATGCCCTCCCGCCGACCGCGGTGGACTTCGTCGAGGTCAAGGCCGAGGACACCAGCGCCGTGGAGACCGTGCTCGACCAGCTGGGCCTGACCTTCCGCGGTCAGCACCGCACCAAGCCGGTCCGGCTCTGGACCAGCGGTGAGGCCCGCCTCGTCCTCAACGAGCAGCACGCGCGCGACGTGGTGCCCGAGGTCGCCGCCATCGGCCTGCAGGTCGCCGACGCCCCGGGTGCGGAGGCCCGCGCCCAGCAGCTCGCGGTGGCGCCGGTGCCGCGCCGTACCCAGGCCGACGAGCAGCGGCTCGCCGCCTTCGCCGCCCCCAACGGGCTGCAGGTGTTCCTGGCGGGCCGCCCGGACGACGGCGCCGAGCCGGCCTGGGCGGAGGAGTTCGAGCACGGGCGGGCCCCGGACACCGACGGCTGCTTCCTCGCCGTCGACCATGTGAACCTGGTGCACACCTGGGAGGAGCACGACGAGGCGGTCCTGTTCTGGACCAGCGTCCTCGGGCTCGGTGCGCCGGGGGCGACCGAGGTGGCCAGCCCGCAGGGACTGGTCCGCAGCCGGGTGATGCGCAGCGACGACGGCCGGGTCCGCCTTCCGCTCAACGTCGCCCCGACCGTGAGCCCGGAGTACCCGGAGCACATCGCCCTGCTCTGCTCGGACATCTGGGCCGTCGCCGACCGGGCGCACAGCCGGGGGCTGCGCCCGCTGCCGGTCCCCGACAACTACTACGACGACCTCGCGGCGCGGTTCGGCCTCGGTCGGGACGCGCTGGACCGGCTGCGCAGCCGGCACCTGCTCTACGACCGCGGACCCGAGGGGGAGTTCCTGCACTTCTACACCCGGCGGGTCGGCCGGGTGTTCTTCGAGGTCGTGCAACGCCTCGGCGAGTACGACGGCTACGGCGCGGACAACGCCCCGGTGCGCCTGGCGGCCCAGGCGCGCCTGGACGGGGCGGCTCGGGCCATGGGCAGGGTCACCGCCCCGGGTGACGGCGCCGGCCCGGCGACCCATCGGGGCCGGCCGTGAGCCTCCCGCGGATCGCGGTCGTGGGAGCCGGGCTGATCGGCCGGCGTCACGTCGAGCTCGTGGCGGCGGCCCGCCACTGCGAGCTCGCCGCCGTCGTCGACCCCGACCCGCGCTCGCGCGGGCTCGCTGCGGCGCACGGGGTGCCGCACCACGAGAGCCTGGCGGCGCTCCTCGACGACCCGGCGGACGACCCCGCCAGCGGCGAGCTCGGCGTCGTGGTCGCCACGCCGAACCACGACCACGTGCCGGCCGCCCTCCAGTGCGTCCGTCGGGGCGTGCCCGTGCTGGTGGAGAAGCCGGTGGCCGACGACCTGGACTCCGCCCAGCTGCTGGTCGAGGAGTCGGAGCGGGCGGGCTCGCCGGTGCTCGTCGGTCACCACCGCAGGCACAGTCCCCTGCTGAGGACCGCCAGGCGGGTGGTCGAGGACGGGCTGCTCGGCGACGTCGTGGCGGTGCAGGGCAGTGCCACCTTCCGCAAGCCCGATGACTACTTCGGTGCCGCGCCGTGGCGGCGAGAGGTCGGCGGCGGGCCGGTGCTGATCAACATGGTCCACGAGGTCGACGACCTGAGGATGCTGTGCGGGGACGTGGTCTCGGTGCAGGCCGTCGCCTCCTCCGCGGCCCGTCGCTTCCCGGTGGAGGACACCGTGGCCCTCACCCTCCGGTTCGCCTCCGGAGCACTGGGCTCGTTCCTCCTGTCCGACGTCGCGGCCTCGGCCCGCAGCTGGGAGCTCACCTCGGGGGAGAACCCCGCCTATCCCCGGCACCCGGACGAGAACTGCTACGAGATCGCCGGCACCCGGGGTTCGCTGTCGGTGCCGACCATGACCCTCCGGACGTACGACGGGCCGCCCTCGTGGTGGGAGCCGATGCGGAGCCGGGTGGTCGACGTCGACCGGACCGACCCGCTCGCGGCCCAGCTCGACCACTTCGTCGGTGTGGTCCGGGGTGAGGAGCAAGCCCTGGTCACCCCGCGCGACGCCGCGCTCACGCTGGCGACCACCCTGGCGGTCCTCGAGGCGGCGCGCAGCGGGGCAGCGGTGGAGCCGCGAGGGCTCCGCTCCGCCGCTGCCTCCTGACGCGCTCACTTCGCGCCGGACCCGTTCCTCGCGGGGTCCCTGTGCGGCGGTGAGCTGTCCACCGTTTCCGGGCGCAGGAGGGTAGCTGACGCACCGCTGGGCCGCGAGGTCTCGGGGTGGCGGTGAGCTGTCCACCGTTCCCGGGCGCGCAGGACGGTGGCTGGCGCACCGCTGGGCGGAAATAAGTTGTGAGTGAGTGCTCACTCACTTAGTCTGGTCGGATGACCCCCCGAGCCACCGCGATGACGGCCGAGGACCGCCGCAAGGCGATCGTCGACGTGCTCATCCCGCTCATCGTCGAGAAGGGCGGTGAGGTGAGCACCCGCGAGATCGCGGAGGCGGCCGGCATCGCCGAGGGCACGATCTTCCGGGTCTTCCCGGACAAGAAGAGCCTGATGCTGGCGGCCGCCGAGGAGGCGATCAACCCCGCGGACGGCCAGGCCGACTTCGACCGGGCGATGGCCGGCGTCGAGGGCCTGCGCGCCAAGGTGGTCGTGGCCACGACGCGGGCGCTGGAGCGGATGCGGATGACCATGAGCGTGATGATCGCCGTGCGCGTGCACCTGATGGCCGCCCACGAGGAGCACCACGCGCGGGACGCGAGGCGAGGCGAAGGAAGGTCACCTGGGCCCGCCGCCGTTCGTGCTGAAGGCCCAGGATGACTTCCACCGCCGGCTCACCGGCCTCTTCGAGCCGCACCGCGACGAGCTCGCGGTCGACCCGGACGTCGCCGCGATCGCGCTGCGCTCGCTCATCTTCGGGGCGAGCCGCCCCGAGCTCGGCATGGCCCCCGTCCTCACCCCTGACCAGATCGCGGACCTGCTGCTCGACGGCGTCCGCCGGAGGGAGTCCTGATGCTGCTCCGCCTGCTCCGCAGCCACCTGCGGCCCTACCGCCCGTGGCTCGCCATCATCGTCGTCCTGCAGTTCGTGAGCGTGCTGGCGATGCTCTACCTGCCCAGCCTCAACGCCGACATCATCGACAACGGGGTGATCCAGGGCGACACCGGCTACATCGTCCGCACCGGCGCGCTGATGCTGACCGTCTCGCTGCTGCAGATCGCCTGCTCGGTGGGAGCGGTCTGGTTCGGCGCCCGCACCGCGATGGGCTTCGGCCGCGACGTGCGCGGCGCGGTCTTCCACCGGGTCGGCACGTTCTCCCAGCGCGAGCTGCAGGACTTCGGCGCACCCTCGCTGATCACCCGCAGCACCAACGACGTGCAGCAGGTGCAGATGCTGGTGCTGATGGCCTGCACGATCGCGGTCTCCTCGCCGATCATGATGGTCGGCGGCGTGATCATGGCGCTGCGCGAGGACCGCGGGCTGGGCTGGATCCTCGCGGTCGTGGTCCCCGCGCTCTTCCTCAGCGTCGGCCTGGTCGTGAGCCGGATGGTCCCCAACTTCCGCAAGATGCAGGCGCGCATCGACGAGGTCAACCGGGTGCTGCGCGAGCAGATCACCGGCATCCGGGTCGTGCGCGCGTTCGTGCGCGAGCCCCACGAGACCGAGCGCTTCGCCACCGCGAACGGCGACCTGACCGACGTCGCGGTCCGCGCCGGCCGCTGGATGGCCACGATGTTCCCGCTGGTGATGCTGGTCGTGAACGTCTCCAGCGTCGCCGTCATCTGGTTCGGCGGCCACCGCGTCGACAGCGGCCAGATGCAGGTCGGCGCGCTCACCGCGTTCCTGTCCTACCTGATGCAGATCCTGATGTCGGTGATGATGGCGACCTTCATGCTGATGATGGTGCCGCGCTCCTCGGTCTGCGGCGACCGCATCGTCGAGGTGCTCGACACCGAGACCTCGGTGGTCCCGCCCGCCGACCCGGTCGCCCCGGACCCGGACCGCCGCGGCTGGCTGGACCTCGACGACGTCGTCTTCTCCTACCCCGGGGCCGAGTCGCCGGTGCTCGACCACGTCTCGCTCACGGCACGCCCCGGGCAGACCGTGGCGGTGATCGGCTCGACCGGTGCCGGGAAGTCCACGCTGGTCAACCTGGTGCCGAGGCTGTTCGACGCCACCGGCGGCACCGTCGCGGTCGGCGGCGTCGACGTACGCCGTCTCGACCCCGACCGGCTCTGGGCCCAGATCGGCCTGGTGCCCCAGAAGGCCTGGCTGTTCAGCGGCACCGTCGCCAGCAACCTGCGGCACGGCCGGGCCGACGCCACCGACGAGGAGCTGTGGGCGGCGCTCGAGATCGCGCAGGCGCGCGACTTCGTCGAGGCGATGGCCGACGGCCTCGACGCGCCGGTCAGCCAGGGCGGCACCAACTTCTCCGGCGGCCAGCGGCAGCGGCTGGCGATCGCGCGGGCGCTGGTACGCCGGCCCGCGGTCTACCTCTTCGACGACTCCTTCTCCGCCCTCGACCTCGCCACCGACGCCCGGCTGCGGGCCGCGCTCAAGCCGGTCACCACCGACGCGACCGTGCTGATCGTGGCCCAGCGGGTCTCCACGATCGTCGACGCCGACCTGATCCTCGTGCTCGAGGACGGCCGGGTCGTCGGTCGCGGCACCCACGAGCAGTTGCTCGAGGAGTGCGAGACCTACCAGGAGATCGTCGGCTCCCAGCTCACCAGTGAGGACGCGGCATGACGGCCACGACAGGCTCGACCACCCAGGGCAACGGCCAGGGCCCCGACGGCCAGGGGCCCGACGGCCAGGGGCCCGACGGCCAGGGGCCCGGTGGCAAGGCCCCCAAGGGCCGGGCGCTCGCCGCGACCGAGCGGATCCAGGCGGGACCGGGCGGCCCCGGCCGCGGCCCGATGGGCGGCGGCATGGTCGGCCAGAAGGCGATGGAGTTCGGCCCCTCGGCGAAGCGGATGATCGCCCGGATGCGCCCCGAGCGCGGCAAGGCGATCCTCGTCGTGCTGCTGGGCGTCACCAGCGTGGTGCTGATGTCGGTCGGGCCGCGCATCCTCGGGCGCGCGACCGACCTGGTCTTCGCGGGCCTCATCGGCCGCCACCTGCCGGCCGGCACCACGCAGCAGCAGGCGGTCGAGGGGCTGCGCGCCCAGGGGCAGGACAAGCGGGCCGACATGCTCGCGGCGATGCACCACGTGGTGCCCGGCCAGGGCGTCGACTTCACCGCCGTCCGCAACGTGCTGCTGGTCGTGCTGGCCATCTACGCCGGTGCCGCGCTGCTCGGCTGGCTGCAGGGCTTCGTGCTCAACACGGTCGTGCAGAACACCGTCTACCGGATGCGCCAGGACGTCGAGGCGAAGATCAACCGGCTGCCGCTCGGCTACTTCGACCGCTCGCCGCGCGGCGAGCTGCTGAGCCGGGTCACCAACGACATCGACAACGTCAGCCAGACCCTGCAGCAGACGATGAGCCAGCTGCTGACCTCGCTGCTCACGGTGATCGGCGTGCTGGCGATGATGCTCTGGATCTCGCCGCTGCTCGCGCTGCTGGCGCTGGTGTCGGTCCCGGTCTCGCTGCTGGTGACCCGGGCGATCATGAAGCGCTCCCAGGGGCAGTTCGTGGCGCAGTGGCGTCGTACCGGCACCCTGAACGCGCACATCGAGGAGACCTTCTCCGGCCACGCGCTGGTCAAGGTGTTCGGCCGCCAGCCGGAGGTCGAGCAGACCTTCGCCGAGGAGAACGAGGAGCTCTACAAGGTCAGCTTCGGCGCGCAGTTCGTCTCCGGGCTGATCATGCCGTCGATGATGTTCATCGGGAACCTCAACTACGTCGTCATCGCCGTCGTCGGCGGCCTGCGCGTGGCCAGCGGCTCGCTGTCGCTGGGCGAGGTGCAGGCGTTCATCCAGTACACCCGGCAGTTCACCCAGCCGCTGACCACCGTCGCCTCGATGATGAACCTGCTGCAGTCCGGCGTCGCCTCCGCCGAGCGGGTCTTCGAGCTGCTCGACGCCGAGGAGGAGCCCGCGGACGCCCCGGTGACCGCGACGCCGGCCGCGCGCCGCGGCGAGGTCGCCTTCGAGCACGTCGCGTTCGCGTACGACGAGGACCAGCCGCTGATCCGCGACCTCTCGCTGGTGGCCCGGCCCGGGCAGACCGTGGCGATCGTCGGGCCGACCGGCGCCGGCAAGACCACGCTGGTCAACCTGGTGATGCGCTTCTACGACGTCGACGCCGGCCGGATCACGATCGACGGCGTGGACATCACCGCGATGCCGCGGGCGGCGCTGCGCGGGCAGATCGGGATGGTCCTGCAGGACACCTGGCTCTTCGGCGGCACCATCCACGACAACATCGCCTACGGCCGGCCGGGCGCCACCGACGAGCAGGTGCTGGCGGCCGCGCGGGCGACGTTCGTGGACCGGTTCGTGCACTCGCTGCCGGACGGCTACGACACGGTGATCGACGAGGAGGGCAGCAACCTCTCGGCCGGGGAGCGTCAGCTGGTGACCATCGCCCGCGCGTTCCTGACCGACCCGGCGCTGCTGATCCTCGACGAGGCGACGTCCTCGGTCGACACCCGCACCGAGCTGCTGGTGCAGCAGGCGATGTCGGCGCTGCGCTCGGACCGCACCAGCTTCGTCATCGCCCACCGGCTCTCCACGATCCGCGACGCCGACCTGATCCTGGTCATGGAGCACGGCGACATCGTGGAGCAGGGCACCCACGAGGAGCTGCTCGCCGCCGGCGGCGCCTACGCCCGCCTGCACGACGCCCAGTTCGCCGCCCCCGTCGCCTGATCCGTTGAGTTGGGCCTCCCCGCGCGTTCAGTTGGGCGTTGCCGCGCTGGAGGGCCCAACTCGACGCGCGGGGCGGCCCAACTCAACGTGGGGGGAAAAGTGGTTGAAGGGTTCGGGGAGGTCGACATACCGTGGTGGCACACGGGAAAGGAGGTGGTCCGAAAGATGAAGTCTTGTTGGACGCGTGAGGTGGCTGCCCGCTAGCAGCAACCGCGTGAGCGAAGTACTGCTCGCGAATCCACAGCAGCTACCCGACCCGCAGACGATCCGGCCAACACGTCCACCGGAGCGGGCCTCAGCCGAGGTCCACGTCTGCGGGTCGCTGCGTCTCCCGGGTCGAGGTCCCGCCCGATGGGCCGCCGCCGGTCGAGCTTCCGGTCGAGCTTCCGGTCGAGCCGCCCGCGAGCCGCGCGACCAGGCTGAGCACCGCCCAGCTGCCGAGCAGGCAGATCAGCAGGCGCAGCCCGGCCACGTCCGGCGAGAGCGTGCCGGACACCCACATGGCCCACAGCGCCGGCGACCCGAGGATCGCGGCGCCGAGCAGGACCGGCCACGACAGCAGGCTCATCGGGCGGCCACCGCCCTGGCCTCGAGCAGGACGACACCCTCGGAGCGGATCTGCTCAGCGCCGGTGAGCTCCTGGTAGGACAGCACCGCCACCCGGGGCAGCACCGGCGCGGTGAGGCGTCGTACGGCGGCGCGGACCTGCGGTGCACACACCAGCACCGGCCTCAGGTTGCGGTTCTCGACCTCGGCGGTGAGGTCGATGAGCTGGGAGATCACCGACTGGCCGGCCTCGGGGTCGAGGCCGATCACCTGCCCGAGATCGGTGGTGCGCAGCGTCTCGAGGATCCGTTGCTCCAGCTGCGGGTCGAGGGTGAGCACGTGCAGGGTCTTCTCGTCGAGGTACGGCGCCGCGATGGCCGGGCCGAGCGCCTGGCGGGCGGCCTCGACCAGCGCGTCGAGGTCCTTGGTGCGGGCCGCGCGCAGCGAGAGGGCCTCGAAGATCCGGACCAGGTCGCGGATCGAGACGCCCTCGTCGAGCAGCGCCTGCAGCACCCGCTGCACCTCGCCGAGGCTGAGCTGGGCGGGCGTGAGCTCCTCGATCACGACCGGGTGGGTGCGCTTGACGACGTCGGTGAGCATCCGCACGTCCTCGCGGCCGAGCAGCCGAGCTGCGTGCTGGGTCACGACCTCGGCCAGGTGGGTGGTGACCACCGAGGCGCGGTCGACGACGGTCGCGCCGCTCAGCTCGGCCTGGCTGCGCAGGTCGGTGGCGATCCACTTCGCCTCCAGCCCGAAGACGGGCTCCTGCGTGGGCTCGCCGGGCAGCGAGCCCAGGAAGTCGCCGATCGCCAGCACCGTGCCCGGGGGCGCCTCGCCGCGGGCGACCTCGACGCCGAACAGCATGATCGCGTACGTCCTTGGCGGCAGCTCGAGGTTGTCGCGGGTGCGCACCGGGGGCGCGACGATGCCGAGGTCGACGGCGAGCTTGCGGCGCAGCGCCTTGACCCGCTCGAGCAGGTCGCCGCCCGAGGAGGTGTCGACCAGGTCGATCAGGTCGGGGGCGAGCTCCAGGCCGAGCGGGTCCACCTGGATCTCCGCGGCGAGCAGCTCCGGGGTGTCCGCCGGCGGCAGTGCCTTGCCGGTCTCCTCGACCACCGGCTCCGCCTCCTGGGCGACTCGCGTGGAGGCGAGCAGCATGATGCCGCCGGCGACGATGAAGGGGAGCTTGGGCATGCCCGGGATCAGGCAGAGCGTGAGTGCGGCGAATCCGGCGACCCGCAGCGGCAGCTGGTTGCTGGTGATCTGCCGGACGATGTCGGAGCCCATGTCGTCCTCGCCCGTGGCCCGGGTGACGATCAGGCCGGTGGCCACCGAGAGGAGCAGGGCCGGGATCTGGGAGACCAGGCCGTCACCCACCGACAGCAGGCTGTAGGTGTTGACCGCGTCCCCGAACGGCATGCCGAGCTGGCCGACCCCGACGGCGAACCCACCGATCAGGTTGACCAGCGTGATGATGATGGCAGCGATCGCGTCGCCCTTGACGAACTTCGAGGCGCCGTCCATCGCGCCGTAGAAGTCGGCCTCTGCGTGCACCTCGGCGCGCCGCTGACGGGCCTGGTCCTCGTCTATCAGTCCCGAGTTCAGGTCGGCGTCGATCGCCATCTGCTTGCCCGGCATCGCGTCGAGGGTGAAGCGGGCGCCGACCTCGGCGACGCGACCGGCGCCGTTGGTGATGACGACGAACTGGATGACCAGCAGGATCGCGAACACGATCAGCCCGACGATCAGCGAGCCGCCGACCACGAAGTGGCCGAAGGTGCCGATCACCTTGCCGGCGTAGCCGTGCAGCAGCACCAGGCGCGTCGCGCTGACGTTGAGCGCGAGCCGGAAGAGCGTCATCACCAGCACGACGGCCGGGAACGCCGCGAAGTCCAGTGGCCGGTGCACGAACATCGCGACCATCAGCACCAGCAGGGCGCCGGTGATGTTCAGGGCGATCAGCAGGTCGAGCATGATCGCCGGGAGCGGGACCACCAGCATGACCACGATCAGCACGATGCCGACCGGGACACCCAGCTGGGTCAGTCGTTTCAGGGGCACGGGGTCGCCTCTCGGGGTCGCGGGAACGCGGGCGCCCTCCGTGGCACCGCTCTCGACTCCGTCCTGGCGTCGGGTGGCCTATCGGCCCGCAGGCGTGGCACCTGAGGGGTTGCCGCGGCGCCGGCCGACCACCGGCACCGGCGGCAGGTCCGACTCGTGCCGCGGGCTGCGATGCTCACCGCCCTGGTGGCCGCGGCTGCGCCTGCTGATCACGAACGCGAGCACCTGGGCGACCGCAGCGAACAGCTCGGGCGGGATCTCCTGGCCGACCCGCGTGGAGCTGTAGAGGGCCCGCGCCAGCGGGACGTCGCGGACCAGCGGGACCCGCGCGTCGCCGGCCCGCTCGCGGATCGCGGTGGCGATCACTCCCGCCCCTCGGGCGACCACCCGTGGGGCGCCGCGCTCCGGGTCGTAGCGCAGCGCGACCGCGACGTGCGTCGGATTGACCAGCACGACGTCGGCGTCCGGCACGTCGGCCATCATCCGGTTGCGGGCGGCGGCGAGCTGGCGGGAGCGGATGGCGCCCTTGACCAGCGGGTCTCCCTCGCTCTGCTTGTGCTCCTGCTTGACCTCCTGCTTGGTCATCCGGGTCTGCTTGCCGACCCGTCGACGCTGGACGGCGTAGTCGGCCGCGGCCATGACGATGCCCGCCAGGGCCACGTCGCGGATCAGGCCGACCGCGCGGGCGGAGACCGCTTCGATGACGACCTGGATCGGGATCAACCCGCCCAGGAGGGGGGTGATGCCCCGGAGGGACGCCCACACGAGCCCGCCGACGATGCTGCTCTTCACCAGCATCTTCGCGCCCTCCCACAGCGACTGGAGGCCGAAGAGGCGGCGGGCCCCCTTGATCGGGTCGAGCTTGGAGAGCTTCGGCTTCACGGCCTTGGTCGCCAGGTAGAAGCCGCCCTGGGCCAGGGCGCCGGCCACACCGACGAGCATCACCGAGCAGCCGAGCACCAGCAGGGCGACCAGGACGTGGCGCAGCCCGCGGCCGAGCAGCTCGAAGGCGAGGGCGGTGGTGGCGCTGCCACCCGCGCTGAGGCTGGTGACCATCAGGTCGCGCAGGCTGTCCAGCTCCCGCCCCAGCATCGTGGGCAGCATGACCGAGACCAGCAGGACCGCCGACCAGGCGCCGAGCTCCTGGGTGCGCGGGACCTGGCCCTCCTTGCGGTTCTCCTTGCGCCGTTTGGGAGTGGGCCTCTCCGTCTTCTCCTCGCTCATCGACCGCTCACCGACTGCTCACCCCGCGCCGGCCAGCCGGGCCATCGCCTGGGTCGCGAGGTCGACCAGGCGGGAGACGGCCTGGGGGAGCACCGGCAGGGAGAGCCCGAGCAGCAGCAGCGTGAGGCCGATCTTGGCCGGGAACATCACCGAGATCGCGTTCAGCTGGGGCGCGACCTTGGTCAGCAACGCCAGCCCGAGGTCGGCCAGGAAGAGCACGGCGACCATCGGGAGCGCGATCTGGACCGCGGTCACGAAGAACATCCGGAAGGCCGTGACCAGCACGTCCTCGGTGCCGCCCCAGTCCGGGGTGGTGCCCAGCGGCAGGAAGTGGAAGGTCCGCAGCAGGCCCCCGATGACCAGGAGGTAGCCCCCGCTGACGAACAGCAGTGCGGTGGCGACCATCTGGTGGAAGGTGCCGAAGACCGTGGTGTTGTTCATCGAGAGCGGGTCGAAGCCCTGGGCCAGGGCGAAGCCGCCGAAGACGTCGATCAGGCTGCCGGCGGCGGCCACGGCGGCGAGGAGGAGCTGGGTGACGAAGCCCATCGCCACCCCGATCAGCACCTGGGTGGCGGCGTTGATGAGCAGGTCAGCCGCACCAAGGGGGATCTCGCCGGCCTCCGGGAGCGCCGCGAAGGCCAGGCCCAGCGAGAGCACGACCTTGGCCATCACCGGCACCGCCTTGCCGGAGAACGGCGGCACCAGGGCCAGCCACGACACGATGCGCACCGAGGCGAGCAGGTAGGCGACCAGGGGGGCGCCCGCCACCGTCAGGGTCATCGGTCCGGTCAGCCCAGCATCGAGGGCAGGGCCTCGAACAGGTCCTGGGTGAAGGAGATCAGCGTGTGCAGCATCCAGTTGCCGCACAGCAGCAGCGCGATGCCGACCCCGAGCAGCTTGGGGACGAACGCCAGCGTGACCTCCTGGATCTGAGTCATCGACTGGAACAACGAGACCGTGAAGCCGATCGCCAGCGAGGTCAGCAGGATCGGGGCGGAGAGCTTCAGGGCGACCAGCATGGTGCGCAGCGCCAGCTCGATGATGGTGGTGTCGGTCATGGGTGCCTACTGGTAGCTCGCGACGAGGGACTTGATGACCAGGGCCCAACCGTCGACGAGGACGAAGAGCAGCAGCTTGAACGGGAGCGAGACCATCACCGGCGGCATCATCATCATGCCCAGCGCCATCAGGGCCCCGCTGACCACCAGGTCGATGACGAGGAACGGGATGAAGATGATGAAGCCGATGATGAAGGCCTGCTTCAGCTCGGTCAGGATGAACGCCGGGACCAGCGTCGTCGTGGCCACCTCGCCACGGTCCTGGGGCAGGTCCTTGTGGGCGACGCTGGTCAGCAGCATCAGCTCGTCGTCGTCGGTGTTGTCGAGCATGAAGTCGCGAAGTGGCTGGATGCCGTCGTCGAACGCGACCGCCGCGGACTTCGCCCCGTGCAGGTAGGGCTGGACACCGACGTCATTGATGGCCGACAGAACCGGCGCCATGATGAACAGGCTCAGGAACAGCGCCAGGCCGGCCAGCACCTGGTTCGGCGGGGTCTGCTGCAGGCCCAGCGCGTTGCGGGTCAGGCCCAGCACGACCAGCACCTTGGTGAACGCCGTGCAGGTCAGCAGGATCGCGGGCAGCAGCGAGAGCAGTGTCAGGCCGAGGAGCACCGTGACCGAGGTGCTCGGCTTGTCGGTGAGCCCGCCCAGGTCGATCGTCACCCCGGCACCCGACGGGCCGCCCGGACCACGCGGTCCGGTCGGGGCGGCGTACGCCGGCGCCGCCCCCGCGACCAGCCAGGTGGTTGCCCCGAGGGCGAGGAGCAGGAGCCGAGACCTCACGAGGCCCGCCGCGTCGCGGCTGCGAGGGCCTGGCGCCAGGTGGCGGGGCTGAGCACCGAGCCGGCGAGGGGGCCGGCCGGACGCGCCGGTGCCAGCGTGGGCGCGTCGGCCCGGTGGGAGCCGCGCACCGGCACCAGGGCGGTCGCGCCCGAGGGTTCGGGCTGCCGCGCCTCGTCGGGGTCGAGCTCGGTGAGCACACGGACCTGGTGCTCGGTGGTGCCGAGCACCAGCACCCGGGAGCCGACCGAGACGACCGAGACGCTGCTGCCGCGGCTCAGCGGCTGGCGGTGCAGCACACGCACCAGGTCGCCGTGCTGGCCGCGGGTCCTGCGACCCACGAGCCGGGCCAGCAGCAGCATCAGCCCCAGCACGGCGGCCAGGGAGAACACCAGCCGGAGGGTCAGCTCGAGCACGGCTCAGAACCCGGAGGTGTCGGTGACGATCTCGGTGACGCGCAGGCCGAAGTCCTCGTCGATGACCACCACCTCGCCACGAGCGATCAGCCGCCCGTTGACGAGCAGGTCGGCGGGACTGCCCGCCGCGCGGTCCAGCTCGAGGACGGCGCCGGGGGAGAGCCCGAGGATCTCACGCACGGTCATCCGGGTGCGGCCGATCTCGACGGTCACCTCCATGTCGACGCCGTGCAGCAGCTCGATGCCGCGACGGCGCGCGGGCGCACCCGGAACGACCCCGGGGACACCGGCGGTCGCCGTACCGAGATCCATGGCCCCGAACGCGCTCGCCGCCGGGGCCGCCGGGGCCGCCGCGCGCCAGGGCCGGCTCGGGCTCCGTCGCTGGGCTGGTCGCGGCGCTCAGGGCTGCCTTGGAGAGCAGGATCGCGGCGACGGGCTCGCGGCCCATCAGCGGCACCGCGGTCACGTCCTCACCGAGGTCGGAGATCACCAGGGAGGGGTCGACCGCCCTCGCGCCGACGACCAGAGTGCCCAGCGTCCGGGCCACGGCGTCGAGGGTCGGCTGGAGCGCGGCGGCGAGGTCGAGGCCCCCGATCGGGCTCTGGGACAGCGCGGTGACCAGCTCGCCGCCCACCAGCACCGCGATCCGGCCCGGCAGCTCGTCGAGCTCGGCGAGCACCGCTCCGGCGAAGCCGGAGGCCAGGCCCGGGGTCGCCGCCATCGGCGTCAGCGGGCGGAGCGCCTCGGGCGCCGGGATCACCTTGGCGGCGGCCTCGGCGGCGACGGCGGCGAGGTCGGCCTCGTCGTTGGTCAACGGAAGCGTGGTCATGATCTCTCCTTGGGGGTGCCCACGATGAGGGCGGCGAGCCGGGGGCCGCGGGCTCCCGCGGTGGCGTGGGCGAAGGTGGCGCCGTCGACGACGACCTCGAGCGGTGCGTCGGCGGGGTGGCCGAGGCGCACCACGTCACCGGGTGCGAGGCCGGTGAGCCGGTCCGGGGCCAGGGTCGTGGGGGCCATCCGGACCGCGACGTCGACAGGCACCTTCTGGAACTGCAGCAGAAGCTCCGCCGAGGATCGCGCGCGCTGCTGCCGCTCGCGTTCGGAGACCGGCACCGGGGCGGCCGCCCTCACCAGGTGGGGGAGCAGCCCGGCGAACGGCAGGCAGACCGTCATCCGGAAGGTCCGGTCGTTGATCCGCAGCTCCAGCTCTGCCACGACCATGACGTCGGAGGCGCTCGCTACCTGCGCGAACTGCGGGCTGTACTCGAAGCCGGTGATGATCGGATCCAGCGGCACGACGCCCGACATGGAGTAGCGCATCTCGCCCAGCAGCCGCTCGACCATGCTGCTGGCCACCTCCGACTCGATGCCGGTGAGCGGCCGTTGCGGCTGGCCTGCCCCGCCCGGGCCCCCGAGCATGTGGTCGATGCAGGTCATCGTCGCGATGAGGGGGATCTCGAGGACGCCGAGGTTGTGCATGGGCTCGGCGGAGAAGAGCGTGAGGTACGTCGAGCTGTCGAGGGAGTCGACGTACTCGGCATAGCTGCGCTGCTCGAGTGAGCTCAGGGTGACCGAGCAGACCGTGCGCAGCGAGGAGGTGAACACGGTGGTGGCCTGTCGGGCGAAACCGTCGAAGGCGAGGTGCAGCATCCGCGCGTGCTCGCGGGAGAGCTGGATGGGTCGACGGAAGTCGTAGCTCGTCGGCTCCGTGCGGGCACGCCGACGTTCCCGACCGGTCGAGGAGTCGACGCCGGGGGACGGTCGCGTGGACGCGGAGGGGGGCACGACCCAGCGAATCGGCCTGCCCGCGCGGTTCCTGAGCGAAACCGGTGATCCGTACCAGTCGCCTGGTTCCTCCTGGTTCCTACTGCGTCACGAACTCGGTGAAGAACACCCCCATCACGTCGCCGTCGTAGTCCTTGCCCAGGCGCCTGACGAGCTCCGACTTGAGCTCCCGCCGGTGCGACGCCCTGGAGACGAAGCCCAGGTCGCGGCCGCTGAACAGGTCGATGGTGTCGTCGAGCGCCTTGCTGCCGTCGACCTCCTTGGCGTCGGTGGTGAGCTGGAGGGCCAAACCGATCTTGAGGTAGTGCCCGCCCGCCAGGTTGATCTGGGTGGAGTCCAGGGTCATGATCTGGCCCGGCTGCGGCGTGCTCGGCCCCTTCGGGTGCAGGAACCACCAGGCCCCGCCGGCCAGCAGCAGCACGACCAGCGCGATCACGAGGATCTTCTTCCTCGATCGGGGCTTCTTCTCCTCGGCCGCCGCCTCGGCGGGCGGGACATCGAGCGTCGTCACCGCTGCATGCTCCTCTCCGTGGTGGTGCCGTCCGAGCTGCTCCCGGGGTTGGCGAGCTGCTCGACCAGGTCGCGGGTGGGCTGGTCGAGGTCGGAGAGCACGATGATGTCGACGCGCTTGTTGACCGCCTGGGACCCGGGCAGGCTCGGGTCGCGCAGTGGGCGGTCGTGCCCGAAGGCCGACATCGACAGGCGGTGGTCGGGCACGCCGCCCACCTCGTTGAGCCGGCGCAGCACCGTCACGGCACGGGCCGCCGAGAGGTCCCAGTCGGTCGCGTAGAAGGCCGGGTGCACCTTGACCTGGTTGGTGTGGCCGTCGATGCGCAGGTCGTTGGGGATCCCGCGCAGCACCGGCGAGAGCACGTCGACGACCCGCTCGCCGCGCGGACTCAGCGTCGCCACGTCGTTGGGGAACACCACGTGTCGGGACACCAGGCTGACGACCAGGCCGCGGTCGTCGATGGTGGTCTCCACGTCACGGGCGAGCCCTTGCCGGCGCAGGACGCCCTGGATCCTGCGCCGGATCTTCTCCAGCGTGTCGAGCTCGGCGCGGGCCTGGTCGTACCGCTTCCTCGGCCCCGCCGCGCTGGCAGCCGGGACGATCGTGTCCTGGGTCGGCGCGACCTTGGAGAACGTCTGCGAGGTCAGCCCGGACATCACGCTGGAGCCGTCCTCGTCGAGGATCGAGCTCGAGCCCTTCATGTACGACGTGGTCTGGCCGAAGCCGTCGGAGAGCCCGGAGCGCAGCGCGTTGTACTTCTTCTCGTCCACGGTGCTCATCGCGAACATGACGATGAAGAGCACCATGAGCAGCGTCAGCATGTCGGCGTAGGTCACCAGCCAGCGCTCATGGTTCTCGGGCTCTTCCTCCTCCTCGTGGCGCTTCTTCCCGGGCATGGTCAGGCCGCCTCGGCGTCGCGCTCGTCAGCGGGCAGCAGGGCCCGCAGCTTCTGGGCGACGATCCGCGGGTTGGAGCCGGACTGCAGCGCCGAGATGCCCTCGATCGCGAGCTCCATCCGGGCCACCTCGAGCTCGCCGAGCCGCTTGAGGCGGGCCGCGATCGGCAGGAAGATCAGGTTGGCGGACAGCACGCCCCACAGGGTGGCGACGAACGCCCCGGCGATGAGGTGGCCGAGCTCCTCGGGCTTCGCGAGGTTCTCCAGCACGTGCACCAGACCCATGACCGTGCCGACGATGCCGATGGTCGGCGCATAGCCGCCGGCGGCCGCGAAGAACCGTGCCGACTGCCGGTGCTCGACCCGCTGGGCGATCACCTCGGCCTCGAGCATCTCCCGCAGGTCGTGGGGATCGGTGCCGTCGATGGCCATGGTGAGGGCGCGGACCAGGAACGGGTCGTCGATCCGTTCGAGCTCCTCCTCGAGGGCGAGCAGGCCCTCGCGCCGGGCCCGCTCGGCCAGCGACACGATGGAGGGCACCAGGTCGGAGGCGGTCTGCGCCTGGCCGGTGAACGCCTTGACCAGGCCGCGCACGGCCAGCTTGGCGTCGGCGACGGTGCCGCCCGCGAACGAGACGAGGGTGGTCGCACCGAAGACCAGCAGCATCGGCGGGAAGAGCATCAGGCTCATCGGGTCGCCACCCTCGAGGATGTTGCTGAGGACGACCACGACCAGGGCGAGGACGACCCCGATGAGAGTCGCGGGATCCATCAGTGCTCCGTCCCGTGGTGCAGCTGGCCGCGGCTCGAGGGGTGCTCGGTGACCGTGCCGAGTCGGGTCGGCTGCGGGCCGGTCGAGGCCTCCGTCCCGATCTGGACCGCACTGCTGAGCGCGAGGATCTCGCCGCGGTGACGGCGTACGAGCGCGACGATCTCGCCCATGGTCTCGGTGACGACGTACTTCTTGCCGTCGACGAGGGTGACCACCGTGTCGGGGGTGGCGTCGATGCGCTCGATCAGGTCGGCGTTCAGGGCGAACGTCGACCCCGAGAGACGCGTGAGGATGATCATGGGGCTACCGTCCTTGGGCCGAGCAGAGCTGCCGTCCGTGGCGGCTCGAGGTGCTGATCGGCGACCGGGTGGCCGACCTGAGCAAATGAGTCCTGCCGGGTCGTGTGCCCTGGTGCGCGCGTCGGTACGGCGTGCCCGGGTGCACGACCCGGCAGGGGATCGCGGGGCCGGCTCAGGTCACTGCTTGAGGTTGACCAGGTCCTGGAGCACCTGGTCGGAGGTGGTGATCACCTTCGAGCTGGCCTGGAAGCCACGCTGGGCGAGGATCAGGTTGGTGAACTCGGCGGCGAGGTCGACGTTGGACATCTCCAGCGCACCGCCGACGAGGGTGCCGTTGCGGCCCTGGCCGGGGACGCCGACCTTCGCGGTGCCCGAGTTGGCAGAGGTCCGGTAGCAGGTGTCGCCGACCTTCTCCAGGCCCATCGGGTTGTTGAAGTCGGCGATCTGGATCTGCGCGATGTCGTGCTGGTTGCCGTCGGAGAAGACACCACGCACCATGCCGTCAGCGCCGATCGTGTAGGAGACCAGGTCAGGCGGCGTGGCGGAGCCGTCGGCCCAGGTGGCGGGCAGCGTGATCTTGCCGGCGGTCGGCGGGTTGGCCGGGTTCTTCGGGTCGTAGCTGTTGCCCTGGACGAGGAATCCGTCGGGGCTGACAAGATCGCCGTTCTTGTCGAAGTTGAAGGCGCCGGCGCGGGTGTAGAGGCTCTGGTTGCCGTCCTTGACCACGAAGAAGCCGTCGCCCTGGATCATCAGGTCGGTGTCGCGGCCGGTCGTCTCAGCCGACCCCTGGCCGAAGTTGGTGCTGATGGCGCCGACCTGGACGCCGAGGCCGACCTGCATCGCGTTCGTGCCGCCGCGGTTGGCAGAGGGGGACGACGAGGCCGTCAGCATCTGGCTGAGCGTGTCCTGGAAGACCGTGGTGCTGGCCTTGTAGCCGATCGTGTTGGCGTTGGCGATGTTGTTGCCGGTGACGTCGAGCATGGTCTGGTTGACCCGCAGGCCGCTGATGCCGGCGAAGAGTGAGCGGAGCATGGTTTTCCTCCCGTGAGGGTGTGGTGGTGCGGGGTGGTCAGGCGGTGGCGGAGCTCGACGACGCGGGCGAGGACGGTGACGTGCCGATGGACTGGATCTGGGCGAGGGTCACCTGGGTGCCGTCCACGTCGAGCACCGGGCCGGACGCGCCGAAGGTGACGCCGTCGACCGTGCCTGCGGTGGTGTCGCCCTGGTCGTCCAGCCAGGTGACGTCCTTGCCGACGAGGCCGGCCGAGCCGAAGGCGATCTGCGAGTTCAGCAGTGCCGCAGTCTGGTCGGCGACGTCCTGCATCTTCTCCAGCGCCGTGAACTGGGCGTTCTGGGAGAGGAACTGGCTGGAGTCGGTCGGGTTCATCGGGTCCTGGTAACGCAGCTGGGCGACCATCAGCTGCAGGAACATGTCCTTGTCGCCGCCGGCCTGCGGGGCTGGTGCCGGCGTGTACATGCCCGGGGTGGGCGTCACGCTCTCGGTTGCCGGAACTGACACGGTGCCTCCTCACATGGTCACGTCGACACCCGCGGCGCGGGTGGGCGTGACCGACTCGGTACGGCGCGACGGGGTCGTCGCGTCGGGAACGTCCTGGTAGCCGCCCGGCTGCCCCGGGGCACGCCGTCCCGGCGTCTGCCCGTCGCCCGGGGCGGCGCCGGGGTGGCCCGCACTGCCCTGGCCCGGCCCGCCCTGGCCCGCGCCGCCCTGACCCGCGCCGCCGGCGAGGTCGGCTCCCGGTCCCTGGCCGTGGTGCAAAGGAGCGGCCTGGGTCAGTGCCTGGGTCGCTGCCTGGGCGGGCTGGGTGGCGGCTGACCCGGTGGTGCCGCCGGCGAGGTCGCGCACGACGACCCGCACGTCAGGGGTGCCGGCGGCCTCGAGCAGCCGTCGCAGCTCGGGGGCGCCCTCGAGCAGGCTGTGCTGCGCCCGCTCCCCGCCGGCCAGGCTGACCTGCAGGGCGCCGTCGCGGACCGACAGCACGACCCTGACCTCGCCGAGCGACTCCGGCTGGAGCTTGACCGTCACCCGGGTGGGGCCGGGGCCGGCGTCGGAGACGCGGACCGCCTCCACGACACGGTCGACGAGCTGGTGGGCGACCGGCGGTGCCGGGGCGGCGGGCGCGGCCGGGGAGGGGGCCGCTGCCGCCCCGGCTCCGGCCGGGGCGCCTGCCGGTGTGCCCGCCGACGGGACGGTCGGGTCCGCCGACTGCTGGCTGCCGGTCTGGCTGTCGGTCTCGCTGTCGGCGTGGGCGCCGGACCGTCCGTGGGCCTGGCTGCCGGCCGGTGACGGGACGGCGGCGCCCACGACTCCGATGCCGCCGGGGGCTCCCGCGGCGTCGGTGCCGGACGTCGCCGAGGTCGTCGCCGAGGTCGTCGCCGACGCGGTTGCCCCGGCCGAGGTCCCCTCGGCGGGGGTCCCCTCGGCGGGGGCTGCCTGGGCGCTGGTCGGCGCGGCGACCGTGCCGGCGGCGAACCCGGCCATCAGGACCACCAGCGTCGGGTCGGGGCTGGCGGCGTTCTCCTGGCCCGATCCTGGCGCGGGCGGTGCGTCAGCCACCTTCTTGCCGCCCGGAACGGGGGACAGCTCACCGCCGCCCGGGGCGCCCCCCGCCGGCGGTGCGTCAGCCACCGAACCGGTGGTGGGAACGGTGGACGGCTCACCGCCGGCGGCGGTGCCGGGGCTGGTGCCGGGGGCGGCGCCGAGCATCTGCAGCACCAGGGCGAGGAAGTCGCCGCCCGCACCGTTCGCGGCACCGGCCGCGGCGGTGGCGGCGGCGCCGAGCAGGCCGGCGGTGGTGGGACCGGCCGTGGGGGCGGTGCCGACGGGGGCCGTCACGACTGCCCCCACATGGCCATCACGGAGCGCACGTAGTTCCTCGTCTCGGGGTAGGGCGGGACCCCGCCGTAACGGAGCACCGCGCCGGGGCCGGCGTTGTAGGCGGCCAGCGCCAGATCGGGCTGGCCGAAGCGGGCGAGCAGCCCGTGCAGCAGCCGCGCCGCGCCGTCGACGGACTGGGCGGCGTCGAAGGGGTTGTCCACGCCGAGGCCGGCGGCCGTGCCCGGCATCAGCTGCATCAGCCCCTGCGCGCCGGCCGGGCTGATCGCGCCGGCGTCGTAGCCGGACTCCTGGCGGGCGACGGCCGCGAGCAGGCCCGGGTCGACGCCGTACCTGGCGCCGGCGGTGTTGAAGAGGTCGGCGTACGGCGTCGTGGCCGCGACCCGGCCAGCGACGGCACCGGCGGACACGAGGGCACCCGCCGGGTCCGGCACGATCCGGCGGATCGCCGTCGGGGTCTCGTAGACGGGTCCGACGCGCACGTCCAGGCCCGGTCGCGGCGCCTCGATCATCTGCCCGTCGCCGAGGTAGATGCCGACGTGGTGCACCGGCGAGCCGAAGGCCAGGACGTCGCCCGGCTGGGCCTGGGCCAGGCTGGGGACGGGGCGCCCGGCCCGAGCCTGGTCGCCGGACACGCGGGGGAGTGTGTAGCCGAGGTCGGAGTAGACCCGCTGGACCAGGCCGGAGCAGTCCAGCCCGGTGGCCGGGTCGGTGCCGCCCCAGACGTAGGGCACGCCGAGGTACTTGCGGGCGTCCGCGACCACGGCGGTCCCGGCCGGGCTCGCGCCGGCACCGGTGCTGGTGCCGGCGGCGACACGCCGGTCGAGGAGCCCGGCGCTGCTGGACTGCAGCGCCGAGGAGAAGCCGTCGGTGGTCGACGAGGCGGAGGCGGGGGTGGTGCCTGTCGCTGGCGCGAGCGTCGCCAGCTGGGCCTGGATCTGGTTGATCCGTGCGGTCACGTCGAGGATGCTCACGACCCCACCGCCCCGGCGCCACGCCGCCACACGTCCTCGGCGGCCGCGTCGAGCTGCCTGTCCTCGCGCCGGCGCAGGTCGTGGCGCCGCTCCTGCTCGCGGCGCTCGATCAGCGACTCGACGGCGGCCAGGCGGCTGCGGTCGGTGCGCCAGCGGTCGCGCGCGGCCTCGGCCAGCACGTGCGCGTCCTCCAGCGCGGCGCGGGCCGCGACCAGGGCCTCGGCCAGCGCGGTGACCCGGCGCTGCCGACCGGCGAAGTCGGCCAGGGCGCCGGCGCCGAAGGCAGAGACCTCCGAGAGCTGGCGTCGCAGGTCCTCGGCGCGGGACCGTGCCGCCCGTTCCTCCTCGAGCGCCTCGACGAGGCCGAGCCGGCTGTCGCGCTCGCGCACGCCGCGCACCCGGGCGACCGCACCCAGGCGAGGCTGGCGGCTCATGGGGCGACCAGCTCGTGCAGGACCTGCCAGGTGGCGTCGGTGGCCGTGACGTCGTCCATCCGCTGCCGCAGGAAGTCCTCGATGCGCGGCATCAGGGCCAGGGCGGCGTCTGCGTCGGGGTCGGTGCCCGCGACGTAGGCGCCGATCTCGACGAGCTCGCGCACGGAGCGGTACGCCGCGAGCAGCCGCCGCAGCCGCTGGGCGTCGGCACGCTGGGTCTCGTCGGTGACCGCCTTGCCGACCCGGGAGATCGACTCGAGCACGTCCACGCTGGGGAAGTGTCCGGCGGTGGCGAGCTCACGGGTGAGCACCACGTGGCCGTCGAGGATCGAGCGGGCAGCGTCCCCGATCGGGTCCTGCAGGTCGTCGCCCTCGACGAGCACGGTGTAGAGCCCGGTGATGCTGCCGACCGGCGAGGTGCCGGCGCGCTCCAGCAGCCCCGGCAACAGCGCGAAGACGCTCGGCGGGAAGCCGCGGGTGGCGGGCGGCTCGCCCGCGGACAGGCCGATCTCGCGCTGGGCCAGCGCCACCCGGGTGAGGCTGTCCATCATCAGCACGACGTCGCGGCCGCGGTCGCGGAACCACTCGGCGATGCGGGTGGCCACGAACGCTGCTCTCAGCCGGACCACGGGGGGCTGGTCGGAGGTCGCCACCACCACGACGGAGCGGGCCAGGCCCTCGGGTCCGAGGTCGTCCTCGAGGAACTCGCGGACCTCGCGGCCGCGCTCGCCGACCAGGGCGATCACCGAGAGCTCGGCGTCGGTGCCGCGGGCGATCATCGAGAGCAGGCTGGACTTGCCGACGCCGGAGCCGGCCATGATGCCGAGGCGCTGGCCACGCCCGCAGGGCGTGAGGCCGTCGAGGACGCGGACCCCGAGCCCGAGCTGCTCGGTGATGCGCGGACGCTGCAGGGCGGCGGGCGCGGGGTTGTCGACCGTGACCTGTTCGAGGCCGACGAGGTCGGGGCCGTCGTCGAGCGGCCGGCCGAGGCCGTCGAGGACCCGGCCCCGCAGCTCCTCGCCGACCCGGATCCGCAGGCCGCCCCCGGTGGCGCGGACCGGGTCGCCGGCGCGGAGCCCGGTGGTGCTCGCGAGCGGGAGGCAGGTGAGCGCCTCCCGGCTGCTGGCGACGACCTCGACCGGCACGGTGCCGGCTGCCCCGAGCACCTCGAGCAGGTCGCCCACCGCGGCGGTGACGCCGGTGACCGTGACTCGCAGCCCGAGCAGCACCGAGACCCGACCCAGCTGCTGCGGCCGCACGGCCGCCAGCGCCAGCCGGCGGCGCTCGGCGGTGAGCTCGGTCATCGCAGGGCCTCCCGGAGCCGGTCCAGCGCCGCGGGGATGCGCAGGTCGATGACGGTGTGGTCGGTCTCGACGACCGCGTCGTGCGGGTCCATCTCCGGGTCCGGCACGACGTGCAGGCCGCGCCCCGTGAGGTCGGCGACCGCCGGGGAGGAGCCGACGCTGGGGTGCACCCGCACCTGCGGGGTCGCACCGTCGGGGACGACCGACAGCACCCGGCGTACGACGTCGGCGCCGTGGTCGCCCACCGCGAGCAGCTCGCGGCCGACCAGCTCCTCGGTGACCGCGATTGCCAGGTCGGCAGCCTGTTCGCCGACCCGGGCACAGACCTCGGCGACAGCGGCGCGCAGCTCCTCGGCGGCCAGGGCGAGCGCCTCGACCACGGCCCGGTGCTCCGTCTCCCGGCGCTCCTCGGCCCGGCGGGCCATCTCGGCGACCGCGGCCGCGTCCTCCTCGGCGCGCTGCAACGCCTCGCGCCGGCCCTCGGCCCAGCCCACGGCGTACCCCTGGGCGCGCGCCGCCTCCCGGGCCCGGTCGGCGAGCGCGGTCAGCTGGGGGAGGTCGGGGGCCGGCTCAGACGACGAGGTCATCGTCGCTCCCCCGGTGGATCATGATCTGCCCCTGCTCCTCGAGCTCGCGGATGGTGCGGATGATCGACTGCTGGGCCTCCTCGACCTGGGTCAGCCGGACCGCGCCGAGCAGCTCGACCTCCTCGAGCAGGGTCTGGGCCGCGCGCTCGGACATGTTGCCGGTGATCTTGCTGCGGACCGTCTCGCTGACGCCCTTGAGCGCCAGCGCCAGCTCGGTGTTGTCGACCTGGCGCAGCACCAGCTGCACCGAGCGGTCCTCCAGGGTGACAATGTCCTCGAACATGAACATCCGGCTGCGGACCTCGTCGGCCAGCTCGGCGTCGAGGGCCTCGAGGCCCTCGACGATCTGGCGCTCGGTGAGCCGGTCGGAGCGGTTGATGATGTTGACCAGCGGCTCGACACCACCGACCCGCGACATCTCGGTCGGCTGCAGCACCGAGGAGAGCTTGCGCTCGAGGGTCTGCTCGAGGGTGCGGACGATCTCGGGGGAGGGGCGACCCATCACCGCGATCCGGTGCGCGACGTCCGTCTGCAGCAGCGAGGGCAGGCCGGAGAGCACCAGAGAGGCCTTGTCCGGCGTCATGTGGGCGAGCACCAGGGCGACCACCTGGGGGTGCTCGTCGGCGATGAAGCCGCGCAGCTGCGCCGGGTCGGCCCGGTGCAGGAACTGGAACGGCAGCTGCACGGCCGCGGCCTGGAGCCGGGACATCACCTCGGCGGCCCGCTCCGGGCCGAGGGACTGCTCGAGCAGGCTCTGCGCGTAGGCGAGGCCGCCCTGGGCGATGTGGATCCGGGCGGTGACGAGGTGGCACAGCTCGGTCATCACCTCGTCGACCTCGTGCTGGTCCAGCCGCTCGAGCCGGGCGATCTCGGCGGAGATCTCCTCGACCTCGGCGTCGGAGAGGTGCGCGAGCACCTGTGCGGCCTTGTCGCTGCCGAGCTGGATCAGGGTGATCGCGGCCTTGCGGACCCCCGCGGAGGACAGCGCGCCGGTCATCAGGACTGCTCCGTCAGCCAGCCGCGCAACAGGGCGGCGACGTGCTCGGGCTGCTTCTCGACCAGGGCTGCCAGCTCCTCGCGGGTGCGGTCGGCCTCGGTGGCCTCGGCGCGTTCGAGCGCGGCGACCGCGGCGTTGGTCTCGAGGGCCTGGGCGCGCGCGGACCGGTCCAGGGTGTCCTGGCGGATCTGCTCGGCGAGGTACGTCGTGGCCGCCTCCCGTGCCCTCTCGCGGCGTCGGCCGCGGACCCAGGCGAGCAACAGGATCGCCAGGATGGCCAGGGCAATGCCGGCGTCGCGCAGCAGCCGGATGGTCCGGGCCTGCTTGGCGTCGGCGGCGGCCTGGGCGAGCTCGGCCTGCGCGGCCTTGTCGGCGGTGCGGTCGAACGGCAGTGACGAGACCGCGATGGTGTCGCCGCGCTTGGGGTCGACGCCGATGGCGCTGGCGACGAGGTTCTGGACGACCTGGGGGCTGACGGCCTGCGTGGTGGCGGAGTCCAGCACCACACCGACGTGGAGGTTGTTGAGGCTGCCGGGTGCGGTCTCACGGTGCTCGACGACCTTGCCGAGCGCGTTGTCCTCGGTGGTCGACTCCTTGGTGTACCTCGACGGGCCGCCGCTGGTGGTCGTGGTCGGGCCCATCTGGCCGTCCGGCCCGACGACCCCGGTGGTGCCGCCGGCGCCGCCGGGCCCGGCGTACCTCTCGGTGCTGGTCGAGGAGGACAGCGGTGCCTTGCTGGCGTTCTTGTTGTAGGTCGTGGTGTCGGTGGTCGCCTTGTCGAAGTCGAGGTCCGCGGTCACCTGGACGGTGGAGTTGCCCGGCCCCAGCACCCGGTCGAGGGTCGACTGGACCTGGGCCTCGAGCTGGTCCTGGTAGTCGACGACCTGCTGGTTCTGGGCGCCGGGGCTGATGCCGCCGCTGCCGTCGCTGGTGGTGAGCACCTGGCCGTGGTTGTCGGCGACGGTCACCGAGTCCGGCGACATGCCGTCGACGCTGGAGGCGACCAGGTGCACGATCGCCTGCACCTGCTCGGGGGTGAGAGTGGTGCCGGGTGACGTGGCGACGAGGACCGAGGCGGTCGGCGGGTCCTGCTGGTCGGCGAAGACCTTGGTCGGCGGCAGCGCGAGGTGGACCACCGCGGCCTGCACGCCGTCGATGGCCTCGATGGTCTTGCTGAGCTCGCCCTCCATCGCCCGCTTGAAGTCGGTCTGCTCCTGGAACTGCGAGGTGGAGATGCCCGCGTTGTCGAGGATCGAGTACCCGCCCTGGCCGCTGTTGCCGGGCAGGCCCTTGCCGCTGAGCGCGATGCGGGTGCTGTAGACCTCGTCCTGCGGGACCATGATCGTGCTGCCGCTGTTGGCGAGCTTGTAGGTGACGCCCTCGGAGTTGAGCTCGTCGATGACCGCCGACGCGTCGGAGGACGCGAGGTTGCTGTAGAGCGGCGCGTAGTTGGGCGTCGCGGCCCACCGGAACACCATGACGCCGGCGAGCAGCAGCGCGGCGGTGCCGACGACGGCGACCGCCTTCTGGCCGGCGCTGAACCCCTGGAAGGTGCCGCGGACGCGCGCCAGCCAGGTGGTGAGGGTGTGCTTCATCAGACGGACATCCGCATGATCTCGTTGAACGCGTCGAGGGCCTTGTTGCGGACGGCGACGGTCAGCTGGGTGGTCACCTGGGCCTCGGTCGCGGCCAGCGTGTAGTCGTGGATGGCGCTCAGGTCACCGGTCGCTGCCTTCACGGCCAGCTGGCCGGCGCTGTCCTGCACGGACTCCAGGCGGTCCAGCCCGTCGAGCACGAGCTTGCCGAAGTCGGTGCCCGGACCGGAGGGGCCGGCGGGAGCCTGGACGCCGGTGCCGCCGCCGATCGTGCCGGCCGGGTCGACCGGGAGCCGCGGTGCGACGTACGGCTGGAAGCCGATCGCCTCGATGCCGGGGACGCTCATCAGGACCTTCCGATCTGCAGGGCGGCGTTGTAGGTGTCCTGGGCGTCCTTGGTGACCTGCACCGAGGCCTGGAAGCCGCGCTGGGCCATGATCAGCTGGCTCATCTGGCTGGCCAGGTCGATGTCGGGGGCGCGGACGTAGCCGTTGGCGTCGGCGAGCGGGCTGTCCGGCTCCTGGACCAGACGGCCCTGCGGGTCGCTGTAGGCGATGCCGGAGATCTGCACGCCGCCACCGGGCACCGAGCCGACGATCGGCATCTGGGCCTGGAAGGCCGCCTGGCCGGGGCTGGTGACCGTGTTGACGTTCGCGATGTTGTTCGCGAGCGCGTCGAGCCAGGTCTGGTGCGTGCCGAGCGAGGAGCCGGCGATCGCGAGCACGTCGAAGGCACCCATCAGATGCCCTCCGCCACGTCGCGGACCAGGGCGAAGCGGTCGCTGGCCGCCCGGGTGAGGACCTGGTACTGGAACTGGGTCTGGATCGCCGCCATCGTCTCCTTGCGGAGGTCGACGTTGTTGTCGTTGGCGCCGACGGGGGTGTTCGTCGCCGTCGTGACCGGCTGCAGGCTCCCGCTGAGGCCGCCGTCGGCGATGGCGGCGCGCAGCTGGGTCTCGAAGTCGACGCTGCTGGCGCGGTAGCCCGGCGTGTCGACGTTCGCGATGTTGTCGGCGATGACGCTCTGGCGCACGGACAGGCCGTCGAGCGCAGCGGCGATCACGGACCCGACGGGATCGGACACGGCAGGGGACACGTCTGGCCTCCGAGAGGGACGTAGACGATGCCGATCCGTCGGCGCAGGGGTGAGCAGTCCGTGCTCGCCCTTTCCTTCGGCACCCGGGCCCGCGGCCTGAGGAAATCTGGAGGTCAGTTCACCCAGCTGCTCCAGACCAGTGCATATCTCGCGGAGAAGTGGTTAGGCCGTGACGTCGAGGTAGACCGGCCGGGTGGCGCGGGCGGTGGCCCGGTCGACCCGCTGGGCGAAGGCGCTGTGGCGGCTCAACGTCGCCAGCGCCCCGACCACGCGCGCCTGGACCGCCTGCTGCCGGGCACGCAGCTCCAGCGCGCGGTCGACCAGGTGCGGGGGGAGCGGGCCGGCCACCAGGGGCGCGTCCCAGGGGTCGAGGTCGCCGGAGGTCGGGTCGGCCACCAGCCGCTCCGCGCGGCGCACCTCGAGCTCGAGCCGGTCGAGCGCGGTCTCCCAGCTCACGTGGCGGCGCGGCTCGTCGTACGACGGGATCATGCGCTCGCCGAGACCAGCGACAGCGCGGCCTCGCGCCACACCTCGCGCAGCTCGTCGACCGTGCCCAGGCAGGCCTCCGCGAGGTCGCGGTCCTTCTTGAGGTTGGCGCTGATCAGCTCGGTCAGCAGGTAGTCGTAGAGCGCGGCGAGGCCGGGGCCGCCGTCCCACAGGTCGACCTTCAGCGTGGCGCGCAGCTCGACCACGATGTCCTGCGCGTGCAGGAGGGACTGGTGGGCGACGTCCTTGTCGCCCCGGTCCAACGCCTCGACCGCGCGGTGCAGGTCGACCGACATCCGGTCGTAGAGCATCACCAGCAGCTGCGCCGGGCTCGCAGTGGAGACCGAGGCGGCGAGGTAGGTGTCGCGGGGGTTCCTGTTCGTCATCGGTTGCCTTCCGTGGTCACGATGAGGAGGTCGGGAGCTGGGCGATCTGGCCGGAGAGCCACTGGCCCTGGCTCTGCATCGACGACAGAGCTGTCTCCAGGGCGGTGTACTGGTTCTGCAGGGTCGTGCGGCGCAGCTCGAGGCGGTCGTCCCAGTCGGCGATGCTCTTCGTCAGTTCGTCGATGGTGGCGTTTGCCCCCTTGATCGCCGAGGTGATCGAGCCGGTGTACTTGTCACTGGCCGCCTTTGCGACCGCCATCACTCGTGCTGCCCAGCCGTCGGGGTGGGCGAGCGTCGGATCGGTGCTCGCCGACGTGAACTGCTTCATGACGTCCGTGGGGTCGGCGGCGTAGGCCTTGTCGAAGGCCGCACCGTCGAAGACGAGCTTGCCGTAGCGGTCGAGCTGGATGCCGTACGACGCCATCGACGTGTTGCCCGTGCCGAAGACCGTCCCGGCGAGCGCCTCTCGAACAGAGCGGACCGTGCTGTCGGCGGCCAGTGGGCCCCCGCTGGTGCCCGCGCCGTTGGCGGACTTGGCGTCGATGGAGCCGAGTAGGGAGTTGACCTGGTCGACGAGCCCCTTGACGGCGTCCTTCACCGAGCTCGAGTCCTGGGCGGCGGTGATCGTCGAGGTCGTGCCGGCCTTCGCGGTGGCGCCGAGGGTGACGTTCACGCCGGGGACGAGGTCGGTGAAGGTGTTGCTCGCCGAGGACGCCGGGATGCCGCCGATCGTGAGCTGGGCGTCCTGTCCTGTCGAGGCCGTGGCATTGCCGAGGGCCACGTTGCTGAGGCTGATCGCCGACGCCGCGCCGGTCGTGTCGGCGGTGAGCAGCAGCCGGTAGGTGTTCGTGCCGGTGCGCACGGTGGTCGCGGTCACGCCCGCCTTGGCGGCGTTGATGCCGGCAGCGAGGTCGGACAGGGTGCCCGTGCCCGTGATGACGGAGTGCGCCGTGCCGTCTGCCGCGGTGAGGGTCACCGGGCTGCCGGTCACCACCGTGTCGGTGAGTGCGTGGTCGCCGTCGTACGACGTCTGGGCTGCGGTGGCGAGCTGGCCGACGGTGACGGTGAACGAGCCGGCGGTCGCAGCCGGGGTGAGGTTGGCTGAGACGTCCGTGCTGGTGGATGTGGCCTTCAGCGTCTGCCAGGTGGCCGGGTCGGCCAGCGACGTGGCCTTGGTGAGCAGGGAAGCGAAGTCTGAGTTGACCGACTGAAGGGCGCCGAGCACCGTCTGCTCGGCGCTCTGCTTCGTCTTCAGCTGGTTCTGGGGCGCCGCCTCCAGCTGCATGAGCTGGTCGATGATCGACGCGGTGTCGAGGCCGCTGACGAGGCCGCTGATGCTGGTGTTTGCGGTAACCATCGGCTCCTCCGATCAGTCAAGGGTCTGGGACGGCCCCGGCATCCCGGGTGGGCGGGTCTCGCCCACCCGGGACGGGGACTCGGTGGATCAGACGAGCTGACCCGGGTGGATCAGCGGAGCAGCTGCAGGACGCCCTGGGGTGCCTGGTTGGCCTGGGCCAGCATCGCGGTGCCGGCCTGCGAGAGGACCTGCGCGCGGGTGAAGCTCATCATCTCGCTGGCCATGTCGGTGTCGCGGATGCGGCTCTCCGACGCGGTGGTGTTCTCCACGGCGACGTTGAGGTTGTTGATGGTGTGCTCCAGCCGGTTCTGCTTCGCACCGATGTTCGCGCGAACGCCGGAGACCGACTTGAGCGCCTCGTCGATCTTGTCGATGGCGGCGTTCGCGGTGGTGGTCGAGGAGATGTCCGCCTCGCCCGCAGCCACGGTGCCGAGCACAGTGGCCTTCTTGAGGCCGAGGCCAGCCGAGTCCAAGCCGGTGATGTCGCCGGCAGTCGCGCCCGTGCTCTGCGCGATGGTGTCGATGTTGGTGCTGGTCAGGTCGATGTCGATCCGGTCGGCGGCGGTGTTGTTCGCGCCGACCTGGAAGGTGCCGTTGTAGTTGCCGTCGAGCAGCTTCTGGGAGCCGAACGAGGTCGTCGACTGGATGCGGTCCAGCTCGTCCTGCAGCTCGCCGAACTCGGCGTTGGAGGCGGACTGGCCGTTGGGGTCGACCGAGCCGGAGTTGGACGCCTGCACTGCGAGGTCGCGCATGCGCTGCAGGATGGCGGTGGTCTCGTTCAGGGCCCCGTCGGCGGTCTGGGCGACCGAGGTGCCGTCCTGGGCGTTGCGGACGGCGACCTTGAGGCCGCCGATCTGCGAGCGCAGGCCCTCGGAGATCGCCAGGCCGGCGGCGTCGTCGGCGGCCCGGTTGATCCGGAATCCGCTGGAGAGCTTCTCCAGCGACTTGGCCATCTGGCCCTGGGTGACCGACAGGTTGCGGTACGAGTTCAGGGCCTCGATGTTCTGGTTGATGCGAAGACTCATGGGGTTCCCTCCTGGATCCGAGTCACGTTCCGGAGTCCGTCCGTGGGCTCCGTCGAGACCACAGATCGGCCGGCAACGTCGGCGGTTGAGGAAGACTTCTCAATTGGGCGGAGCCGACCGGGATCTGCGGGAGTGCGCCCGACAGCGGACGACCAGTCCTCAGCCGTGCGAGGCCGGCCTCGACCGGGTGGCTGCGGCGGCGGACGGTGCTCGTCGCAGCCGACCGCCCCACGGCGATCGATCGGGCACGCGGCTCACGCCGAGCCGTTGAGGGGTGCGACCCCGCAGCGCAGCCGTTCGACCCTGGGGGTGGCGGGCCACGACCTCTGGGTCGATCGAGTGGTTGCGGTCACGCAGCACCCCCAGCACCAGGGCGTGGATCTGGGCCGTGACTCGCTGACACCGGGTCTCGGCCCGGACCCGGCTTCCGCCGAGGCAGGCAACGAGAGGACCTGGGGCAGCGAGTCACGTCCTCGTCGTCGAGTGCCAGCTCCGCGACGCTCGGTCCTGCGGCCGGGGCGGCCTCCACAGCGGGCGCCGGATGGCCCGGAGAGGTGGCCAGCGCCGCAGGGCTGGCGTCTGCGGCAGCAACTGGGCCTCTGGCCGGTCGATGTGTTCGGCGTCGTCCCGGCATCCCGGGTGGGCGGGTCTCGCCCACCCGGGACGGGGGCTCGGTGGATCAGACGAGCTGACCCGGGTGGATCAGCGGAGCAGCTGCAGGACGCCCTGGGGTGCCTGGTTGGCCTGGGCCAGCATCGCGGTGCCGGCCTGCGAGAGGACCTGCGCGCGGGTGAAGCTCATCATCTCGCTGGCCATGTCGGTGTCGCGGATGCGGCTCTCCGACGCGGTGGTGTTCTCCACGGCGACGTTGAGGTTGTTGATGGTGTGCTCCAGCCGGTTCTGCTTCGCACCGATGTTCGCACGCACCGCCGAGACGCCCTTGATCGCGTTGTCGAGCGCGTCGATGGCATTCTGCGCCCCGCCAGTGGTGTCGATGCCAACCGTGCCCTTGGCGAGTCCGAGGCCGGTCGAGTCCAGATCGGTGATGCTTCCGGCGGTCGCGCCACCAGCCGTGGCCACGGTGTCGATGGTGTTGCCCGTGCCCCCCGTCAGGTCGATGCTGATCCGGTCGGCGGCGGTGTTGTTCGCGCCGACCTGGAAGGTGCCGTTGTAGCTGCCGTCGAGCAGCTTCTGGGAGCCGAACGAGGTCGTCGACTGGATGCGGTCCAGCTCGTCCTGCAGCTCGCCGAACTCGGCGTTGGAGGCGGACTGGCCGTTGGGGTCGACCGAGCCGGAGTTGGACGCCTGCACTGCGAGGTCGCGCATGCGCTGCAGGATGGCGGTGGTCTCGTTCAGGGCCCCGTCGGCGGTCTGGGCGACCGAGGTGCCGTCCTGGGCGTTGCGGACGGCGACCTTGAGGCCGCCGACCTGCGAGCGCAGGCCCTCGGAGATCGCCAGGCCGGCGGCGTCGTCGGCGGCCCGGTTGATCCGGAATCCGCTGGAGAGCTTCTCCAGCGACTTGGCCATCTGGCCCTGGGTGACCGACAGGTTGCGGTACGAGTTCAGGGCCTCGATGTTCTGGTTGATGCGAAGACTCATGGGGTTCCCTCCTGGATCCGAGTCACGTTCCGGAGTCCGTCCGTGGGCTCCGTCGAGACCACAGATCGGCCGGGAGGGGCCGGGGTTGAGGAAGTCTGCGCAAATGTCCAGTCGGCCGGCCACCAGCCGGTCAGTGGCTCGCCCCCGGACCGGTCGGGCTGGCCGGGCTGGCCGAGCCGAGGACGTTCAGTCGGCAAGGACTGGTCAGACCGACGCGTTGAGGGTGCGCGCCTCGGGCGAACGCCGCATCGACGCGGCGTGGCGGGCGGCCACGGCGGCGAAGTAGGACTCGCGGCGCTGGGCGGCGCAGCCGTTCGGCCGAGGGTGCGGGACGACGAGCTCCGGGTCGAGGGCGTGGTTGAGGGCGTCGCGCAGCAGCACCAGCGCCTCGGCGCGGATCTGCGAGACCCGCGACTCGGTGACGCCGAGCGCGGCGGCGATCTCGGCCATCGGCCGCTCGGCGAGGAAGTACTGCTCGACGACGTGGCGCAGCCGCTCGGGCAGCTCCGCGATCGCCTCGTGCAGGTAGGTGAGCCGCTCGGCCCGCTCGGCCAACGCCTCCGGGCTCGCGGTGGGGCTGACCAGGGTCTCGCCGAGGCCGACGTCCTCCGACGCGTGCAGCGAGAGCACCTGGGCGCGGGCGACGTCCTCGTCGTTGGCGGAGACCTCCTCGAGGCTCAGTCCGCAGGCCGAGGCGACCTCGGCGTCGGTGGCGGGCCGGCCCAACGTCGTGGCCAGGGCGGTGCGGGTCGAGTCGAGCTCGCGGGCGCGGCGACGCACCGAGCGCGAGGCCCAGTCGATGCTGCGCAGCTCGTCCACGATCGCGCCACGGACACGGGTCGCGGCGTAGCGCGCGAACGGGACGCCGCGCTCGGCGTCGAACGCCTGCGCAGCCTGCACCAGGGCCGCCAGTCCGGCCGAGGTCAGGTCGTCGCGGTCCACGTGGGACGGCACACGTGCCATGGTCTCGCGGACGATGTGTCCGACCAGCGGCATGTGCACCACGACCAACGCCTCGGAGCCCGGCGTGACGTTGTCTTCGGGGGTCACGGGAGGGAATTCTCCACGTCGTGAGGAAGCCCTGTCCTGATTTCGGACGAATTCGTCAAGAAAAGCTCAAGACGGGTGCGTGGGTCCCGAAGACGTGCTGCGTGCGGGGACGCGAGCGCTTGCGGCGGCGATCACTTCGCGCGAACTCCTCAACAAGAGCGCTGGCTGCCGATGGTGGAGGGCAGACGTACGAGAAGACGAGAGAGGTGGCGCCGAGCATGGAGAAGCTGTCGCTGATCCTGTGGCAGGAGCGCGAGCTCCTCGAGAGGCTGCTCTACCGGCTCGAGGTCGAGCAGCTCGTGATGGCCACCGGTCAGGCCCGCTGGCTGGCGCACGCCACCCGCGACGTCGAGTCGGTGCTCGAGGAGATCCGCGGCACCGAGATCCTGCGTGCCGTCGCCGCCGACGAGGCCGCCGCCTCGGTGGGTCTCGACCCCGCGCCGAGCCTGACGGACCTGGTCGCGCGGTCCGCCGAGCCCTGGACGCACATCCTCGCCGATCACCGGGACGCCTTCGCCACGCTGGTCGGCGAGATCACCCGGATCACCGAGGCCAACAAGACCCTGATCTCCGCCGGGGTGCTCGCCGTGCGCGACGTGCTGCTCGGCCTGGGTGGGGAGCCGAGGACCTACGCGCACGACGGCACGGTCGTCGCAGCGTCCACCGCCGCCCGCAGCACCCTCCTGGACCGGAGCCTGTAGTGAGCGGCACCTTCGCCTCGTTCAACACCGCGCTGAGCGGCCTGCGCTACCAGCAGGTCCAGCTCGACATCGCGAGCACGAACATCACCAACGCCACCACCGACGGCTACGTACGCCGGCGCGCGGTCGGCGAGACGGCGGGCGCCTCCAGTGCGCCCGCGCTGTGGTCGCGCTCCGACCAGGTCGGCAGCGGGGTCAGGGTGACCGGCGTCGACCGGATGGTCGACCCGCTGCTCGACGTCCGGGCCCGGACCGAGCACGGCAAGCAGGCCTGGCTCGACCAGCAGGCGGCCGTCCTGGCGCGGGTCGAGACCGGCATCGCCGAGCCCGGCGACTCCGGCGTCTCGGCGGCGATCGCCGGCTTCAAGTCCTCGCTGCACGACTTGGCCAACGCTCCTGACAGCGACCCGGCCCGCGGCCAGGTGATCGCCACCGCCAACACCCTGGCGAACGCCTTCCAGCTGCAGGCCCGCCAGCTCGACACCGAGGCCGGTGACCAGCGCCAGACACTGCAGGCCACCGTGGCCGAGGTCAACCAGGTCGCCTCCGACCTCGCGGCGACGAACAACAGCATCGTCAACGCCCACCTCGGCGGGAACGACGACCCGAACCTGCTCGACACCCGCGACAGGCTCGCCCTCCGGCTCTCCGAGCTGACCGGTGCCACCGCGAAGGTCGCCGACGACGGCACGATGAGCGTCACGCTCGGCGGCGCTGACCTGGTCGCCGGCAAGACCGCCGGCGAGCTGAAGATCACCGCCGGCGTGCAGGACGACGGCAGCGCGGACGGCAACAAGACCTCCTTCTCGGTCGGAGGACAGACGGCCTCCGGCCCGCTCGGGGGCCGGGCCGGAGCCGTCGCCGACCTCCTCGACAACGTGCTGCCCGGCTACGCCGAGCGGCTCGGCGACATCGCGCAGGCCCTCGCCGACAAGATGAACGTCCAGCAGCAGGCCGGCTACGACGGCACCGGGGGCGCGGCCACCGAGCCGCTCTTCAGCTACGACCCCACCGATCCGGCCGGCTCGCTGGCGGTGAACATCACCGACCCCGCCGATCTCGCAGCCTCCGGCGCCGCCGGCACCGTGGACGGTGACAACGCGCTCGCAATGTCCGACGCGATCGACGCGGTCGGCACCGAGGGCGCCTACCAGCGGCTGGTCAGTGGCTTCGGCACCACCGTCGCCTCCACCCAGCGGCTCGCGGCGAACCAGCAGGCGCTGACCACCCAGGTCGACAACAGCCGCGAGCAGCTCGCCGGGGTCAGCCTCGACGAGGAGACCGTCTCGATGGTCCAGGCGCAGCGTGCCTACGAGGCCGCCGCGCGGGTCATGACGACGGTCGACTCCGTGCTCGACACCCTCATCAACAGGACAGGAGTGGGGCACTGATGAGCATCGGACGTGTGACCCAGTCGATGATGAGCCACTCCGCGCTCACCGGGCTGCAGACCAGCCTGCGCCGCATCTCCGACGTGCAGGAGCAGCTCTCCACCGGTCGGGTCATCAACCGGCCCTCCGACGACCCGATCGGCGCGGCCTCGGCGATGAAGCTGCGCTCCGCGAAGGCCGAGCAGGCGCAGTACGCCCGCAACGCCGACGACGGCGTCGCCTGGCTCAACCAGATCGACGGCGCCCTCGGCTCGGCCGGCGACCAGCTGCGCCGGGCCCGGGACCTCGCGGTCCAGGGCGCCAGCTCCGGCTCGATGGGCCAGCAGGCCCGCGACGCGCTCGCGACCGAGGTCGGCCAGCTCCGCGAGGGGCTGGTCAGCGTCGCGAACACGACGTACCTCAACCGGCCGGTGTTCAACGGCGTCGATGCCCGCAAGACGGCGTACGACGGCTCCACGACGCCGGTCACCTGGACCGGCACCACCGGCGACGTGGTCCGGCGCGTCGGCGTCGACGTGGACATCAAGGTCAACGTCAACGGCCCGGAGGCGTTCGGGCCAGTGAACGACTCCGTCTTCGACCACCTCGACGCGCTGTCGACCGCGCTCAGGGCGGGCAACACCGTCGACATCGGCAAGGCCATCGACGTCCTGAAGGCCGACGGCGACCGGATCAGCTCGGCCCGCGCCGACGTGGGCACCCGCACCAACCGCATGGAGCTGGCCAAGAGCCAGGCGGACGACGCAGGGCTGACGCTGAGCTCGTCGATCTCCGAGGTCGAGAACACCGACCTGGCCAAGGCGACCGTCGACCTGCAGCTCCAGCAGGTCGCCTACCAGGCGGCGCTCGCCGCCACCGCGAAGGTCATGCAGCCGAGCCTGCAGGACTTCCTGCGATGATGACCGCGACTCGGGTGCGGCCGACGGCAGGAGAGACGATGACGGAGCTGCAGGAGATTCCGGTGCTCGAGCTCGTGCGCACGATGCCGGGCTTCCCGGAGCACCGGCGCTTCGCGCTCGTCCGGCTCGACGAGGACGGCGTGCTGTGCAGCCTGGCCTCACTGGAGGAGCCCGGGCTGCGCTTCCTCGTGGTGCCGCCCGAGCGGTTCTTTCCGGACTACGAGCCCGAGGTCGCCGAGGACGTGGCGGCCGAGCTCGGCATCACCACGGCCGAGGACGCCGTGTTGCTCGTGGTCCTCACCGCGGGCGAGTCGCTGGCCACCACGACGGCCAACCTGGCGGCCCCGGTGCTGGTCAACCCCGCCACGCGCCAGGCGGGCCAGGTCGTCCTCGACCAGCCCGGCCTGCCCGTCGCGGCGCCGCTGCTCGGGTGAGCGACCGGCTGCCGCGAGCCGCCGACGAGCCGACGGGTAGCGTGACGGCATGCTGGTGCTGAGCCGTCGGGCGGGGGAGAGCGTGGTCCTCGGGGAGGACATCACCGTCACGGTTCTCGAGGTCCGCGGCGATGTCGTACGCGTCGGCATCGACGCCCCCCGTTCGCTGAAGGTGCACCGGGCCGAGCTGCTCGCCCAGCTCGAGGAGTCCAACCGCCAGGCCGCCTCGCCCAGCGACGACGCCGTCGCGAACCTCAGCCGCGCCCTCGGCGACCGCGACCGCGACTGACCCACCCCCTCCACCGCCTCCCACACCGGGTCGTCCGCATCAGCGGCTGCTAGGACACCCGCTGATGCGGACGACCCGGCGTACGTCGGGCTGTGGCTCGCACCACGTTGGTTGTCATCGTCAACCATGAGGAATATAGTTGCCATTGGCAACCTTCTACTCCTCGTGAATCGAGCACCCGTGTCCTCCCACGCAGCACCCCTCGCACCCGCCTCCGCCGAGGCCCAGGGGCAGATGTCGCACCGCGAGGTGCTCGAGGCGCTCAGCGGCCTCCTCCTCGCGATGTTCGTCGCGATGCTCTCCAGCACGATCGTCTCCAACGCGCTGCCCACGATCGTGTCCGACCTGCACGGCAGCCAGACCGGCTACACCTGGGTCGTCGTCGCGACGCTGCTGACCATGACCGCGACCACCCCGATCTGGGGCAAGCTCGCCGACCTGTTCAGCAAGAAGGTGCTGGTGCAGACCGCGCTGGTGATCTTCTCCATCGGCTCGGTCATCGCCGGCTTCGCCACCTCCATGGGCATGCTGATCACCGCCCGGGCGATCCAGGGCCTCGGCGTCGGCGGCCTGACCGCGCTGGTCCAGGTCGTGATCGCCTCGATGGTGACCCCGCGCGAGCGCGGCCGCTACTCCGGCTACCTCGGCGCGGTGTTCGCGCTGGCCACGGTCTCCGGCCCGCTCGTCGGTGGCCTGCTGGTGGACACGGTGGGCTGGCAGTGGTGCTTCTTCGCCGGCCTCCCGGTGGCGCTGCTGGCCTTCGTGGTCCTGCAGAAGACCCTGCACCTGCCCGTGGTCAAGCGGGAGGTGCACATCGACTACCTCGGCGCGCTGCTCATTGTCGGCGGCGTGTCGGTGCTGCTGGTCTGGGTCTCCCTCGGCGGCCAGCAGTTCGGCTGGAGCTCCGCGCTGAGCTGGACCCTGGTGGCTGCGGCCGTGGCGATCCTGGCGCTGGCGGTGCTGGTCGAGGCCAGGTTCGCCGTCGAGCCGGTCGTGCCGCTGCGGCTCTTCAAGGACCGTACGACGAGCCTGGCGACGCTGGCCTCGGTGCTGATCGGGGTCGCGATGTTCGGCTCCACGGTCTACCTGAGCCTCTACTTCCAGCGGGCCCGCGGCATGAGCCCGACCGACGCCGGCCTGATGTCGGTCTGCATGGTGGGCGGCCTGTTCGTCTCGAGCATCGTCTCCGGCCGGATCATCTCCAACACCGGCATCTGGAAGCGCTGGCTGGTCGGCGGCATGGCCACGGTCATCGTCGGCATCGGCCTGCTGTCCACCATCGACGCCACCACGCCGCTGTGGCGGGTCGGCCTGTTCATGGCGGTGCTCGGCGTCGGCCTCGGCGCGACCATGCAGAACCTCGTGCTGGCCGTGCAGAACAACACCGCCCAGGCCGACATGGGCGCGGCCTCCTCGGTCGTCGCCTTCTTCCGCTCGCTCGGCGGCTCGATCGGCATCTCGGCGCTGGGCGCGATCCTCGCCCACCGGGTCGCGTCGTCGCTGACCGACGGCCTGCCCGCGCTGGCCGCGCTGGCCAAGCAGGACCCGGCCATCGGCAGGGAGCTCGCGGACTTCCAGTCCCGCACCCAGGGCGGCAGCATCCCCGACCCCAACACGCTGGGCGCGCACGTGCGCGGCCTGTTCGAGGGGGCCTTCGGGGACGCGACCGGACACATCTTCCTGGTCGCGCTGCCGTTCGCGGTCGCGGCGTTCGTGTGCGTGCTGTTCATCCGCGAGGTTCCGCTGCGCACCACGATCGACCGCGAGGACGAGCTCGCCCGGGAGACCGCCGGCGTTGCCCCCGCCGCCGAGGTGACCCCCGCCGAGGAGCTGCCCGCCGACCGGGACGAGGGCGTGGCCGAGGGAGTGGCTCCGCGATGAGCGCGGCCACCCGGACCGGGCGCGCGGAGTCGCTGCGGCTGCTCGAGCACGAGGTCAGCGTGATGCTGCGCCGGATCCGCCGGGTGCTCGCCGAGCGGGCCCGGGCCGTGCACCCGGAGCTGCAGAGCGGGTCGTACCTCATGCTCGCCTACCTCGCCGACCTCGGTGCGATGCGCGCCTCGGCCATCGCCGAGGGGCTCTGCCTCGACAAGGGTGCGGTGAGCCGGCAGCTGCAGCACCTCGAGGAGATCGGCCTGGTCGACCGGGCGCCCGACCCGGAGGACCGTCGCGCGACGCTGGTCTCGGCCAGCGCCGACGCCGTGCACCGGATCGGCGAGGTGGCCTCCGAGCGGCGGCAGTGGCTCGACGACCGGATGGCCGACTGGTCCGACGACGACCTGGCATCCTTCGCCGCGCAGCTGGGCCGCTACAACGCCACGCTCGACGACCGGCCGTAGCCCCGGCCCGCTCGCGCAGACGGCGCCCACCCCGAGCGGGGCGGGCGCCGTCAGTCGTCGCGGCTCAGGAGTGCGTCGTCAGCGCACCCAGACCGCGGTGTCGGGGGGCAGCGTGCCGTCGACCGGCCCGCTGGCCAGGAAGACCTCGCCGTCCGGCAGGGCGACCGGCTCGGTGCCGCAGTTGAGGACCGCGGTGACCGGACCGCGGCGGAACGCCAGCACGTCCGCGCCCAGGTCGAGCATCTCGACCTCGTCGCCGGCGGTGGTCGCGAAGGTACGACGGGCCGCGAGCGCCTCGCGGTAGAACGAGAGCGTCGAGGACGGGTCGCCGGCCTGGGCCTCGACCGTGATCGCCTCCCAGTCCAGCGGCTGCGGGATCCACGGGTGCCCGTCGCCGGAGCCGAACGCGAACGGCGGCCGGTCGCCGCCCCACGGCAGCGGCACGCGGCAGCCGTCCCGGCCGGGCTCGCCGGTGCGGAACCAGGACGGGTCCTGGCGGTGCTCCGGCTCCACCTCGGCCTGCTCCAGGCCCAGCTCCTCGCCCTGGTAGAGGTACGACGAGCCCGGCAGCGCCAGCATGGTCATGGTCGCGGCCTTCGCGCGGGCCAGGCCCTGCGCGCCGCCGCCGTACCGGGTCACGTGGCGCACCACGTCGTGGTTGCTGAGCACCCAGGTCGGCGTCGCGTCGACGGGACGCAGCGCGTCGAAGGTGCCGGTGATGACCGCGCGGAACTCCTCCGCGGACCACGGCGCGAGCAGCCAGGCGAAGTTGAACGACTGGTTCATCTCGTCGGGGCGCACGAAGCGGGCCATCGACTCGGGGGTCTGGGTCCAGGCCTCCGCGACGTCCATCCGCTGCCCGTCGTACTTGTCGAGCACCTGCCGCCAGCGCCGGTAGACCTCGTGCACCTCGGGCTGGTCCCACATCGGCTCGTCGCGCATCCGGCGCTCGACCATGCTGCCGTCGCCGGCGGCCTGGGCGGGCTCGTCCTCGGCCACCTGGTCGCGCAGGCTCTCCTCCTTGAACAGGCCGTGCGCGACGTCGACGCGGAACCCGTCGACGCCCCGGTCCAGCCAGAAGGTCAGCACGTCCTCGAACATGTCGCCGACCTCGGGGTTGCGCCAGTCGAGGTCGGGCTGGGTGCTGTCGAAGAGGTGGAGGTACCACTCACCATCCTCGACGCGGGTCCACGCCGGGCCGCCGAAGACCGACTCCCAGTTGTTCGGCGGCTCGGCGCCGTCGACGCCGCGGCCGGCCCGGAACAGGTAGCGCCCGCGCTCGGGGCTGCCCGGTCCGGCGGCCAGCGCCGCCTGGAACCACGCGTGCGCGTCGGAGGTGTGGTTGGGCACCAGGTCGACGATCAGCCGCAGGCCCAGGCCGTGGGCGGTGGCGATCAGGTCGTCGGCGTCGCTGAGCCGCCCGAACAGCGGGTCGACGTCGCAGTAGTCGGCGACGTCGTAGCCGTGGTCCTTCTGGGGGGAGGTGTAGAACGGCGTGATCCAGAGCGCGTCGACGCCGAGGTCGCGCAGGTACGGCAGCCGGGCGGTGATGCCGGGCAGGTCGCCGATCCCGTCACCGTTGCCGTCGGCGAAGCTGCGCACGTAGACCTGGTAGACGGTCGCGTGCCGCCACCACTCGATTTGATCGTTCCAACCCATGCGGCCGAGTGTTCCAGACCCGGCCCGACCCGCGTCAATTCTCCGACGCGCCCGGGGGAGGGGGCGCCGTCAGGCGAAGGCGGCCGGGTCGACGGCGATCCACAGGTGCTCGGCGCGGGCCACCACCCGGCCGTCGGCGTCGTAGAGCGCCGAGGCGGTGAAGGTCTTGCGGCCCTCCTGCCCGCGGGCGAGGCCGACCAGCACGTGCTCCTCGCCGATCACCGGCAGCGCGTCGACCCGCGCGGTCATGCGGGCCAGCACCATCAGCCGTTCGGTCAGGTCGCCGGCCCAGCCGCCGATGCAGTCCAGCGCCGCCCAGGTCGCGGCCAGCGACGCGCGCGGGTGCTCGTCGGCGTAGGCGTGGAAGTCCTCGCCCACGCTCGGGTGCGGGGACCAGGTCGCGGCGACCCGCACCAGCCCGTCCTGGTCGGCGACCCGGCCCGGGAAGATCCGCAGCCCGTCGCCCTCCTCGCGGTCCACGCCGCAGGAGAAGCAGGTCGGGAACGGGTGGAAGGTCAGCCCGGGGTACGACGCGGAGGCGGCTCGCGCCTCGGCGGTGCCGACCGGCTCCACCGTGACCGGCTGCTCCTCGACGATGCTCGCCGAGGCGACCACGGACCCGTCGACCGTGGCGACCGTGGCGCCGTCGTCGGTGTGGATCGGCAGCGCGGTGTCCAGCGGCGGGGGCTGGCGCAGCGAGACGCGCACCGTCGGCCACGACCGGCAGCGGTCCTCGGGGCAGTCGTGGTCGATCAGCGCGGTCAGTGCCCCGGCGGTCCAGCCGCCGTTGCCCGACGACGGCGGCCCGCAGAAGCGGCGCGGCACGATCAGCTCCGGGCTGGTGGTCATCGGCGGATCTGCTCCCAACGGTCCAGCGCCTCCTGGCGCTCCTGCTTGTGGTCGACGATCGGGGCAGGGTAGTTGACCCGGCGCCGGACGTCCTCGTCGGGCTCGTGCGGGTCCGCCACCGCGTCGGCGTCGGCGAGCTCGGCCACCCAGCGCCGGATGTAGGCGCCGGCGGGGTCGAACTTGCGGCCCTGGCTGGTCGGGTTGAAGACCCGGAAGAACGGTGCGGCGTCGGTGCCGCAGCCGGCGGTCCACTGCCAGCCGTGCTGGTTGGAGGCGAGGTCGCCGTCGACCAGCCACCGCATGAAGTGGCGGGCGCCGTGCTGCCACTCCAGGTGCAGGTCCTTGACCAGGAAGCTGGCCACGATCATCCGCACCCGGTTGTGCATCCAGCCGGTCGCCCGCAGCTGGCGCATGCCGGCGTCGACCACCGGGAAGCCGGTGCGGCCGCGCCGCCAGGCCTCCAGCTGGGCGCCCGGCTCGTCGTACGCCATCCGCGCGAACTCCGGCTTGAGGTACTCCCGCGCGGTCTCGGGGCGCTGGAAGAGGACGTCGGCGTAGAACTCGCGCCAGCCGAGCTCCTTGCGGTAGGCCGCCGACCCCGAGGACCGGAGCCGGGCCAGGTCGGCCAGCATCGTGCGCGGGTGGATCTCGCCCCACTTCAGGTGCACCGACATCCGCGAGGTCCCGTCGACCGCCATCCGGTCGCGGCCGTCGTCGTACTCCTCGACGGCCTCGTCGAGGAACGTCCGCCAGCGGCGCAGCGCCGCCCGCTCGCCCGCCTCGGGCAGGGCCAGCCCGTCGGGGAGGGCCGGGTCGGGGAGGTCGGCGGTGTCCTCGAGGGACAGCCACGAGCCGCCGGTCGGCGCGTCGACCGGGCCGCGCCAGCCGTGGTCGGCCCAGGCACGGGAGAACGGCGTGTAGACCTTGTAGGGATCGCCCGACCCGTTGGTCACCCGGCCCGGTGCCACGGCGTACGGCGAGCCGGTGCGGACCAGCTCGATGCCGTGCTCGGCCAGCGCCTTCTCCACCTCCTGGTCGCGCCGGTGCCCGTAGGGGCCGTAGTCGGCGGCGACGTGCACCCGGGACGCGCCGACCTCGCGGGCGGCGAGCAGCACGAGGCGCACCGGGTCGCCGCGCACCACCGACAACGACGCGTGGCGCTGCCGCAGCGTGGCGTCCAGCGCGCGCAGCGAGGCGCCGAGGTAGGCCCGCCGGCTGGGACCGGCCGGGCCCCACAGCCGGGGGTCGAGCACGAACAGCGGCAGCACGTCGCCGTCGGCCGCGGCCTCGAGCAGCGCCGGGTTGTCGCCGAGGCGCAGGTCGCGGCGGAACCACATGACGGCGGCGGACGCGGAGGCTGGCATCGCGACCACTCTGCCACGCCGGGCCCGGGGCGGTCCTGCGACCGACGGCCGGCCGCTGCGCCCGATGCGTCAGAATGGCCAGGTGAGCGACCTGATCGACACCACCGAGATGTACCTCCGGACCGTCTACGAGCTGTCCGAGGAGGGCATCGTGCCGCTGCGCGCCCGGATCGCCGAGCGCCTGCACCAGAGCGGCCCGACGGTGTCGCAGACCGTGGCCCGGATGGAGCGCGACGGGCTGCTCACCGTCCAGGGCGACCGCCACCTCGAGCTCACCGACGAGGGCATGCGCCTGGCCACCCGGGTGATGCGCAAGCACCGGCTGGCCGAGCGTCTGCTCACCGACGTGATCGGGCTGGACTGGGAGCTCGTCCACGAGGAGGCGTGCCGCTGGGAGCACGTGATGTCCGAGACCGTCGAACGGCGCCTCGTCGCGCTGCTCGACCACCCCACGGAGTCGCCGTACGGCAACCCGATCCCGGGCCTGGACGAGCTCGGCGAGACCGCGGTCAGCGTGGACTTCCGCGAGGGCGTGGAGTCGCTGTCCAAGGCCGCCGGCCCGGAGGAGGCGCGGGTGATCGTGCGCCGGATCTCCGAGGAGATGCAGAAGGACGAGTCGCTGATGAGCGCGCTGCGCCGGGTGGGGGCGCTGCCGGACCGCACGATCACGGTCGTGGCCACCGCCGAGGGGGTCCTGGTGGGCTCGGGTGGGGAGTCCGCCGAGGTCGTGCCCGAGGCCGCCGAGCACATCTTCGTGCGCCGGCTCTGAGTCGGCCCGTCGCCCGGCCAGTGCACCGGCCCGTGGACGGGCGGTCTGGACGGCTGAGTCTCGTTACCGTCTTGTGGGTTTGCTGTGGATGTCCGGCGGGTAAATTGTCGCCACGTCCGGACTGTGGCGCTCTCGGGAGGGTGACACCTGTCGGTCGGACGTGGGGGGACGGCGGGGGGCGCCGCGCCCGGGAGACCGGCAGGGGGAAGCATGCAGCTGGTGGAGGTGGACCGCGTCGTGCGCGGACAGGACGCGCACACGGCGGTCGTGGCGCACTCCCAGACGTCGCTGAGGCGGGGGCTGGAGTACGGCGAGCCGGTGGTGTTGCTGGTCGGCGGGCGTGACCACTACGCGGCGAAGGTCCGCGACATCGAGTTCGAGGCCGACGACACCGTCTACGTCCTGGACCTGAGCGTGCGGCTGCCGCCCGACCTCGCCGAGGAGCGGCTGGCCGGGTTGACCCCGGACCACGACCTGGAGCTCCACGAGCTGGTGGACCTGTTGGGTGAGCTGCGCCGGATGCCGCCGACCCAGGCCGACCCGACCAACGACCCGGAGGACTGCCTGCAGCAGCTGGCCGGCTACGCCTGAGCGTCCCGCGCCCGCAGCAGCGCGGCGAGGAACTCGCTGCAGCCGATGGGCAGCTTGTGCGTGGCCAGGTCGTCGCCGCGGGTCCAGCCGCGGGTGACGATCACCACCGGTACGTCGTGGCGGGCCGCGCGCTTGACGAACCGCAGCCCGCTCATCACCGCCAGCGAGGAGCCCGCCACCAGCAGCGCGCCGCCGGTGTCCGCGAGCGCGTCGACGGCCGCGTAGCAGCGCTCGACCCGGTCGGCCGGCACGTTCTCGCCGAAGAACACCACGTGCGGCTTCAGCACCCCGCCGCAGGCGGCGCAGCCCGGCACCACGAACCCGGCGGTGTCCTCGAGCTCGACGTCGCCGTCCGGCCGGCTCGCCGCGTCGGCGTACCGCTCGGCGAAGCCGGGGTTGAGCGCGGCCAGCCGCTCGTGCAGCCCGGCGCGGGAGCACGTCGTGCGGCAGCCGAGGCAGACGACCTCGGCGATCCGGCCGTGCAGCGCGACCAGTCGTCGCGCGCCGGCCCGCTCGTGCAGGCCGTCGACGTTCTGGGTGATCAGCAGCTCGGGGTCGAGCCGGGTGAGGGCGTGGTGGCCGGCGTTCGGCTCGGCGACGCGCATCCGGCCCCAGCCGAGGTGGCTGCGCGCCCAGTAGCGCTGCCGGGCCGCGGCGCCGGAGACGAACTCCTGGTAGGTCATCGGCGTCCGCGCGGGGGAGCCCGGTCCGCGGTAGTCCGGGATGCCGGAGTCGGTGGACAGCCCCGCGCCGGTCAGCGCCACCAGCGGTCGGCCGGTGAGCAGGTCGAGCGCCGGCTGCCAGTCGTCCTCCCGAGGATCCTCCAGGAGGGTCGGGGCCACGGCGCTCACCCCACGAGGGTACGCCGGGTCGGGTGACGCATGTCCGCCCGCAGGGCCGGGTGAGGGACCACGTGCCCACGCTCGAGAAGCTGACCACCGGCCAGCGCCTGTCCCTCGCCGCCCTGGGGGTTCCCGCGCTCGGGATGACCTTCACGGTGACCGTGGTCTCCACCTACGTCCCGGTGCTGGTGCAGCAGGTCACCGGCCCGGTCGTGGTCGGGATCTCCGACCGGCGCAGCCGCCGGCTGCGCGACCGGATGCCGCTGCTGGTCGCCTGCGCCGCGGTGACTGCGCTGGCGGTGGCCGCGGTCGGGCTGCTGGCCGTGCTGGGGACGTTGTCGCTGTGGGCGCTCGCGCTGGCCCTGGCCGTGCTGTACGCCGGCTACTACGCCTTCCTCGCGCCCTACTGGAGCCTGTTCCCCGCGCCGCGCCGTGGTTCGTCTGCTCGGCCGCGCTGGTTGCCAGCCTGCCGCTGCTGTGGCGGCTGCGGCACGACGACCGGCTGTGAGCGGGCCGATCGGGGGAGCACCCCCCCGGACATTGCGCGGGGAGCAGATCGGAACTGCGCGGGGCGCGCCTGTCGGCCAGGTCAGGTCGGGGCAGGTCAGGGCGGGGCAGATCAGGTCCGGGCGTAGCGCTGCTGCGCGCGGGCCCGGGCCTTGGCGGCCTCCACCTCGCGGTCCTTCGGTGGCGCGGTGGTGACCAGCTCGTCGAGCAGGTGCCGGGTGGCGTGCGCGACCTCGGCCACCGCCCGGTCGAACGCCGCCTGGTTGGCCTGCGACGGCTTCGTCGTCCCGCTCACCTTGCGGACGTACTGCAGCGCCGCCGCCGTCACCTCGTCCGGCGTCGCCGGCGGCTCGAAGTTGTGGAGCGGTCGGATGTTGCGGCACATGCGTCTCACCCTACGCCGGGTCGTCCGCATGAGCGGGTGCTCTAGCCGCCGGTGATGCGGACGACCCGGTCGTGGGTAGCCTCCGGGCATGGCAGGCAAGCAGGACCGTGAGTTCGATGTCGTGCTCTTCGGGGCCACCGGGTTCACCGGGCAGCTGACGGCGGCGTACCTCGCCCGGCACGCGCCCGCGGGCCTGCGCTGGGCGCTGGCGGGCCGCAACCAGCAGAAGCTGTCCGCGGTCCGGGAGCGGCTCGCCGACATCGACCCGGAGCTGGAACGGCTCGGGCTGCTGCACGCCGACGTCTCCGACGCCGGGTCCCTCGCCGACGTCGCCGGCCGCGCGAAGGTCGTGATCACCACGGTCGGGCCCTACCTGACGTACGGCGAGCCGCTGGTCGCGGCGTGCGCCGAGGCCGGCACCGACTACGTCGACCTGACCGGCGAGCCGGAGTTCGTCGACCGGATGTACCTCGCCCACCACGCCACGGCCGAGCGCACCGGCGCCCGGATCGTGCACGCCTGCGGCTTCGACTCGATCCCGCACGACCTCGGGGTCTTCTACACCGTTCAGCAGCTCGACGCCGCGGGCCCGGTGACGGTGCGCGGCGTGGTCCGGGCGAGCGGGATGTTCTCCGGCGGCACGTTCCACTCCGCCATGGCCGCGATGTCGCGGCCGCGGCAGATGAAGGAAGCGGCGTCCGGGCGGCGCCGGGCGCAGCCGCGACCGGAGGGCCGCTCCTCGCGCGCCGTGGCCGGCAAGCCGCACCGCGACGGCACGCTGGGGCTCTGGCTGCTGCCGCTGCCGACCATCGACCCCCTGGTGGTCGCCCGCAGCGGCGCCGCGCTCGCGTCGTACGGTCCGGAGTTCCGCTACTCCCACTACGCCGGCACCAGGACGCTGCGGTACGCCGTCGGCGGTGCCGCCGGTGTGTCGGCCCTGGCCGTCGCCGCCCAGGTCGGGCCGCTGCGCAACCTGCTGCTGGGCCGGGTCAAGCAGGGGGAGGGGCCGGACGAGGCCAAGCGCGCCCGGTCGTGGTTCACCGTCGACTTCGTCGCCGAGGGCGACGGGCGGACCCTGCACACCAGGGTCTCGGGGGGCGACCCCGGCTACGACGAGACCGCCACGATGCTGGCCGAGTCGGCTCTGTGCCTGGCCCTCGACGACAACCCGCCCACCGCCGGCCAGGTCACCACCGCCCAGGCGATGGGCGACGCCCTGCTGGCCCGGCTGCAGGCGGCGGGGATCCGCTTCGAGGTGGTGGGGTAGGGCCGGCGGGATTCACCGGCCGGCTGGCGAAACGAGTCAGCCGCCGGCCGCGGCGCAGGTACGACGCAGCGCGGGCTGCGCGATCGCGAGCCCGAGGGCGAGCCCGGCGCAGGTCAGCCACAGCGCCGCCGGCCCGGCGCGGGCGATCAGCTGGGTGCCCAGCAGCGGGGCGACGACGGCGGCCGCGCCCCAGCAGGTGCCGTACGCCGCGAGGTAGCGCCCGGTCGCGCCGGCGGGGGCCAGCCGGGTGACCACGGCGTAGGGATGGCCGAGCAGCAGCAGGTCGCCGGTGCTCCACACCCCGGTCGCGACCACGAAGCCGGTGAGCCCGTGGGCGGCGGCGGTGAGCGCCATCCCGGCCCCGAGCAGCAGGTAGCCGAGCGCCATCGCGGAGAACCCGTCGGCGCGGGTCGGGCAGCCGGCGCAGCACCGCCTGCCCGCCGGCGACCGTGCCCGCGGAGACCAGCAACAGCACGCCGAGCCGGTCGGCCGGCAGCCCGCGCCCGACCAGGGTCAGCGGGAGTCCGACGGAGATCTGCAGGTAGAGGGTGGCGAACACCGTCCCGGCGCCGAGCATGGCGAGCAGCCGGCGGTCGCGCCACGGGCCTCCGACCCGCGGGTGGTCGCGGCCCGGGCCGGGGGAGGGATCGGTCGGCAGCCCCCACCGCACCAGCGCCGCCGCGAGCAGGCAGCTCACCGCGTCCGCGACGAGCAGCAGCCGCAGGTCGAGGCGGCCGAGCCAGGTGGCGAGCAGGCCGGCGAGCACGCCCGCCGCGGCCAGCGCGGCCCCGAGCATCGCGAACGCCGACGGGCGCTCCTCCTCGGGGCACAGGTCGGCGACGAGCGCCTGGCTGGGCGGTTCGTAGAGCTCGAAGACCAGGCCGAGCACGACGACCGAGGCGGCCGCGGCGACCAGGCCGGGCGAGGCGGCGAACGCGAGCTGGGCGGCGGCGCAGCCGAGCAGGCCCACGACGATCGTCCGCCGGCGGCCGATCCGGTCGGCGAGCCGGCCGCCGGCCAGCCGCGAGGGGATCGTCGCCAGCCCGAAGCCGGCGAGCACGAGGCCGGCGGTGGTCACCGAGGCGCCCTGCCGCTGCACGAGCACGAGAGCGGCGAACGGCAGCGAGAACGCGGCGAGCCGGTTCACGGTCCGGGCCAGCACCAGCACGAGCAGCGGCCGGGGCAGCCGGCGGCGCCCGGTGCCCAACCCCGACGTGTCGTGACTGCCTAAAGCGGTATCGTCGGTCATGACGAGGACCGTACGACCAAGAGGGGTGACTGATCAAGTGTTGTTCGACAGTCATGTGATGGCGCTGGTGGAGGTCACCGTCGGCCTGGTGAACCTGACCACCGGCGGCGAGGACCGCGGCACGACGTACGACGTGCCCGACGACGCTGCCCTCGCCGCGCCGGTCGCCGAGGTGCTCGCCCGGCGCGGGCGCCTGCCCCGGGTCACCGGCCACGACGTCGCGGTCCTGCGCGGGGCGGCCGAGCGGGCGCGGCTGGTCTTCGAGGCGGTCGCCGACGACGACGTCGCGCGGGCCGCCGCCATGGTCAACGGGCTGCTCCGCGAGACCGGCGCGAGGCCGCAGCTGGACCGGTTCGAGGACGGCACGTGGAGCCTGCACTTCCACGGCACGGACGACTCGCTCGCCCGCGGCTGGGCCGCCGGCGTGGCGTCCGGGCTCGCGCTGGCGGTGGGCAGCGAGCTGGCCGGCCGCCTGGGCGTGTGCGCGGCGCCGGCCTGCGACCGGGTGTACGTCGACACCTCGCGCAACAGCCAGCGGCGGTTCTGCTCGACCCGCTGCCAGAGCCGGGTCAAGGCCGCCGCGCACCGGTCCCGCCGGCGTGGGGGCTGAACCCGTCCGGACCGCGGTCCCACTTCACGTCGTTCCCGCCCGCGACGACCACGTGTGAGGTATCACGGTCGTGGGGACACCTCGCAGGGGAGATGTGATGGCCGTGTGTTCGGGCACCGATCGCAGTCAGTTGAGGGAGCAGCTCGTCGAAGCGGCGCAGGACGTCTCGCGCGCGCACCTGCTGCTGACCGGTGTCGTGGACTGGTCGCCGCCGCCGGTCCGCCCGCACGCCGAGGAGGTCCTCGAGGTGCTCGAACAGGCGATGGCCAAGCTGCGCAGTGCCACCGTCCAGCTGGACCTCGACGGGGACTGACCGCGGCCCGAGCGCTGGCTCGCGCCGCAGCGAGCCGCGGCGCGCAGTGCCCCAGGTAGGAGTCGAACCTACGACCTTTCGCTTAGGAGGCGGCTGCTCTATCCACTGAGCTACTGGGGCGGGCCATGTGCACATTCGTGTTGAAAACGTCCACTGGCGGTGGTCATTTTGGCAGCAGACGCTGGACATGACGAATGCGGCCCCTGAGCGTGGCCTAGTTGGTCGAGGGCCAGAGGCCGCTTCTGTCCGAGGGCAGCACGAGTGCCCCGCTGCCCGGAGGGCGCGGGGTGCTCAGAGGAAGTTGTTCAATTTCGCGCGAGCGCGAGGCGTTCTACGCCGCCTGTGGGTCGTCGTCGACCGGGTCGAGTTGGTCGTGTTCGGCGAGGCGGTCAAGGTGGATGGCCCACGCTTCGGCGTTCACCTGACCCGCGTGCAGGAGCATGCGGAGGGCTTGGTTGTGCCAGCCCCAGGCGGGCATCCGCTTGAGGTGCCAGGCTTCTTCGATGTCCTTGTTGCCGGACTCGGCGTCGGGGCGGAAGCCGTAGGCGCGCTTGAAGTGATCGTCGGTCATGGGGACCTGCCGGAGGTACTCGCTGCGCTTGAAGGTGTCTCCCTTCTGAGAGGTCAGGGGGATGGCGTGGCCTTGCTTGCCGCCGCAGCGGGTGCAGGTGATGTCGATGACGCGGTACCAGTCGGTGTAGTTCGTGCGCTGGCGGCGGATGGTGCGTCCGTTCAGCGGCACGAACTGGACTCCGCCTGCGGCGTTGACCTTCTGCTCGTACGGCGCGCCGCCGATGCCGTAGATGCGGTGGCGGCACAGCCCCGCTCCGAAGGGCACCTCGATGGTCTCGATGTGGTGGGACTTCTCCCACCGGCCGCCCACCTTGACGGAGTTCTCGCTGCCCTTGCGGCCCTGCTGGGGCTTGTTGACGACCAGCAGACCGTTCTTCATGTAGGGGTCGATGTGGACGTGGCGGTAGATGCCGTCCATGACGATGGTCTGGATGCCGGGCAGACGGGCCAGCAGGCCATCGGTGATGCGTCCGATGGCGGCTGCTTCGTCGCCGTCGTCGGGGCTCATCGTCTCTACGTCAAGGGCGAGGCGGGTGCCGTAGTACGGGAGACGGGCCCAGGCGTAGGTGCCCTTGACGCCCCACTCGAACCGAGCCTTGTCCTGCCCCTTGAGGCGCGCGATGGTCTGGGCGTCGGCACCTGCGGGGATGTCGGGGGTGCCAGCCTCGGGCCACAACTTGGTGTTGGGGTCGTGCCGACGGTTGGTGAGCACTTCGCCGGTCGTCTTGTCGACCTTGTTGGGGACGCCCGCCGGGTACTTCGAGGGCGAGGTCGAGACCTTTCCGTCGAAGGTGACGGTCAGGCGTCGAACGGGGTCGGTGATGTGGAACCGCTCGTTGGGGTCGAACATGCCCATGTCGAGCGCGCGCTGCGCGGCGGTCTGGCGGTGGGCTTCGTGAAGGAGCGGCAGCCATCCGTTCTTCGCCATCTTGCGCTGGAAGTGGTTCCACTGGTGCAGCATCGGGCCGGTCTCCGGCAGGGCGGCGGCATCTCGGCGTCGATGTTGTCGCGGATGGTGTCGCGCACGAGGTCCCAGACCGTGTCGTCGGAAAACCAGACGGCTGTGTCGGCGGCCGACCCGAAGATGCTGATGGCCTGCCCGAACAGAAGCATGACGAAGTTCGGAAACATGGTCGGACGGCCCGGGGTCCGGGCTTCCTTCTCGGGCAGCGCGGCTGCTCGTACGTAGAGGTGGCTGTCGGCTGCTGCGGCTATGAGGCTCTGCAACTTGGTGAGCCGACGTTCGCGCTTCTCGGCTTCGGTCTCCTTCATCGAGTTCGAGAGGTCACGGGCGGCGCGCTTGATGCGATGGTCGGTGACCTGCTGTTTGCGAGCGCGCCGGGCGACGCGACGGTCACGCAGGGAGGGCTTGCCCTCGGCCTTGGGGGTGCTCACTGTGCACTCGCCTCTGCGTCGGCGACGACGTAGCGGTCCGAATCGGCCGCGTCCGAGGGGGCGGGCGTCTCGTGGCGGACGCGCCAGTCGGTGGTGACGAGTCGAGCGGCGGCGTCCAGTGAGCGGAGCCCGCAGCGGACCGCGACCGCCTCCATGGAACCGGTCTCGGCGTACACGCGGTTGGCGACGTACTCATGAATCGACGAAGGGCGCACGCCGTCAGATGGGCCGAGCCCGGCCTTGGCTAGCGCGCGGACGAGCATCTGGTTGGTCGTCATCGCGAACTTGGTGGGGTCCTGGTCGGTGACGCGGCCCCGGTGGACCAGCGACAGGCCGCTGATGTCGTGTCCGTTGCGACGGGTCAGGTAGGCGATGCGGTTGCGCAGCGCGGTGGTCTGCCAGTCGTCGAGTGGAACCCAGCGGGGCAGGTTGCGACGTCCAAGGCCGGGCAGCCACACGACCTGCTCGTCGAGGTGCACGTCGGTGCCTTCGACCTGGGCAATCTCGGTGACGGTGGCACCGGCGAGCGCGAGCGCGACGGTGGCGGGCATCTTGTTCTCTCGCGCACCGTAGGCGGCACGGTCCATCAGGCGTGCGGCCTCGGCCTCGGTGAGTGGACGGATGCGTCCGTTGGAGCGTCCGTGCGTGGTGACCTTCTCGCCGGGGTTCTGGTCCCACAGGCCGAGGTGGTGGCAGGTGGCGAAGAAGTTGATGAGCGAGGTCCGCCGGTTGGCCTGCGTGCCGTAGGCGGGCTGACCTGTCGTGTTCGCCGACCACATCTTCCCGACCGGGCGGGCATGCACCCAGTCGGCGCACACGACCGGGTCGCACTCGCGCAGCATCTCCGCGCCGATGGCGCGGGCGTAGGTGACGAACTGGTTCAGGTTGTGCTCGTAGCGGGACAGCGTGGGGGCGCTGAACCCGACAGGGACGGTCTGCTCGCGCCACGCGGCGATGACCAGAGCGAGCGCCTCGACAACGGGGATGAGCCCCGGCGCGGACAGGAAGGACGCGAGGGTGAACGGGTCATAGGGACCCGGCAGGCCGACACGGCGACGGTTGGAGGAACGACGAACGAACGGGACGGCGGTAGCGGAAGTCGTGGTCTTGGGCATGACGATGTGTGCTTTCGGGGTCGGCGAGTAGACCCGACGTCGCAGACCGCTTTGATGGGAGGCGGTCAGCAGCGCGGGCTGCTCAGAGGAGTGAGATGAAGGGGCGCGAGGCGGCTGCTAGGGCAGCGCTCCTCCGCGCTCACGTCCGTTCATCGCCACTCCTCCCGCTCAGGCGAGCGGCGACGCGGAGCGGTCGGTGCGACCTCGTCCGTCGATGCGAGTGGGTTGAAGGTGGGAGGTCGCAGCGATGGGCGACCCAACCGATAGGGCGTGGACATGGGCGGTGCTCCTGGGTGACATCGACCCAGTGCGGCCTCGTGTTAGGGCACAGGCGTTCCGGGGTCGTCGGCGCGAGGAGTGCCGGGTCTTCCGGCACACCCTCTGCACGAGGACCACCTGCGAGAACGCATGTCGACGTCCTACCACGTCGCGAGTCACACTATCGAACGTTTGTTCGAACAAGACTGAGGTGACCGAGACCGCTCACGGCCAGTGCGACAAGGAGGGTGAGTGCGAAGGACGTCATGCCCAGAGGGGATCGCGCCACCAGGACACGTCAGACCGTCCAGCCGTCTAGCCTCGGACAAGTGGCCGAGAAGTTCGGTCATATGACCGAACTCGTTGGGCGTATGTCCGATTGACCCGCTGTATACGTGTTGGTGCAGGTGCCGGACGGGACGAGCGCCTAGCGTTCGGGCCGTGCCTCGTAAGCCCTACCGCTCGCCGCGCGACTGGCTCCATCCTGACCAAACCAGACTGTTCGGAAACGACAGCGCTCAACGATTGACGTGGCACACCCCTCAATCCGACCTCGAACAAGCGCTGCTCACCGCAGCGCAGCAACAGAACGACCTCGCCTTCACCGTCCGCGTCTCCGGCGGGCGACGCATGCCCACCCCCGCCCTCGCCATCTTCGCCGACCTGCACCCCGACACCGTCCGCGACATCCTCAACGGCAGCAAACACGCCACCCTCGCGGTGCTCCACGCGCTCACTGTGGGTGTGGGGCGAGAACTCACCATTGCCTCCAGCAAGGGCGACCGCCAGTCCCCCGAGGGGCATTCCACATGACCGAGACCCTCGACCTGCAGGGCCGCTGGTGGCTCCCCGGTCACGACGACCACCGGGTCTTCGGCACCCTGCGGTGGGACCCCGACAGCGGCGGCACCCTCCACGTCGAAGGTGAACTGCGGCCCGTCGTCTGGAAAGACAACGTCCTCGCCGACGGCTCCATCCAGAAGTACCGCGACGACCGAGGCGACCAGCAGCGCAACTACCCGGTCGTCCTCGGGCAGGCCGACAACCGGGCCTACACACTCCTCGACTGCTTTCGACTCAGCCTGCGCGAACACGGTGGAGACGAAGCCACCGAACGCGTCCACGTCAACCGCGTCCTCGACGGGGCCTGGTTCGATGACCGCGACGGGCTGCGGGTCGACCGGGTGGTCGTCGACCTACGCCACCTCACCGGTTGGGTCGGACACTCCGGGCTCAGCGCCGCCCACCCCAGGATGAACGGTGACGACGCCGACGTGTTCACCGTCGCCACGGCCAAGACTCTGCCGTCGTTCCAGACGGCCCACGCGGGTGGCAGCGTTCTGCTCGCACAGAGCCTGAGCGAGACCGGCGACCACATCCACGACTTGGGCGTCCGCCAACGCTGGTCGCTACGAGTCCACCAGCCCGAACCCGAGCCGCTCGACCTGTTCATGGCGACCGTCAGCGACTTCCAAGACCTCCTGACGCTGGCCGTCGGCAAGCCCGCCTCGTTCGAGAGCATCCGCCTCCAACACCCGTCCCTCCCCAAGCGCTCGCTGGACGGGAAGCCCATCGGGAACTGGCGCGAGGACATCGCCTACCACGCACAGTGGTCCACCCGCAGCGAGCAATGCGAGCCCGTCGACAAGCACTCCATGTACTTCACCTTCGACGACCTCGGTGGCATCGACGGCGTTGCCCGGTGGCTCGCCGTCGCCGCCGACTACCGCACCGAACTTGGACGTGTCATGGCAACCCGTTACAGCGACGCCATGTACCTCGAAGACCGCATCATGAACATCAGCGCTGCCCTCGACTCCTTCGACAAGCACCGCCGAGGCACCGGTAAGTGGGTCGAGTACATCAGGCGAATCCGGCAATGCATCGACCTCGCCGGGCAACCCTTCGCCGACCTCATCGGCGGGCAAGACGCCGAGAAGTGGGCTGACTCGGTGACCGCGACCCGCGACGACCTCGCGCATCACCGCGAGCGCTTCCGCGTCGACGGCAGCGTCGGGGAGCACCTGCTCGCCGAGCAACTCTTCTGGCTCTTCGCCCTCAGCCTTCTCCGACTCGCGAAGGCACCTGAGGCGGTCTTCGAGTCCATCGGTCGTCACCGTCAAGTTCGCTGGCTGACCGAGCAGGCTCGCGCGAACGGAGGCTGAGATTGTCGAAACCGGCGAGGCTGGGGCCCGAGCCGCCTGTCAATACGGCTCGGGCCACCCCGGTCAGCCGGTGCACCTGCCAAGCCTGCACCGACGAGCCCAGGTCGACAGTATGAGTCGAACATCGCCATGTCGACCATGGAAGCGACCTGTCTGTCTGCCGATGGAACCTGGGGGCCACACCACCCCGTCCAACGGGTAGAGGAACCAACGGAGGACGCATGAATGACGACGGAGACTTCTCCGCCTACGCCAGCGCACGCTGGTCAACGCTCGTGCGTTCAGCGGTCTTCCTCGGCTGCACCCTCGACGAAGCGCACGACCTCGCACAGACCACGCTGCTTCGCTGCTACACCGCGTGGCGCAGAGTCGAGAAGGCGAACGACCGCGACGCCTACGTGTACCGAATCATGCTCAACTGCCATCGGGACAGCCGTCGCCGACGCTGGTGGGGTGAGCGTCCCTCGGCCACGCTTCCCGATCAGGCAACCGAGGACCCGAGTCAGCAATTTGAAGTGACCGACGCGGTGCACCGGGCGCTTGCTGACCTGACCCCGGTGCACCGCGAGGTCATCGTCCTGCGCTACTACGCGCACCTGAGCGAGCAGCAGACCGCCGAGGTCCTCGGGATCGCCCCGGGCACCGTCAAGAGCCGTGTCTCGCGCGCCCTGCGTCAACTCGCGACCAACAGCCATCTGGCCGACCTCACCGAAGGGAACCAGTGATGACCGACAAGACTCCCGCCACGCTCGACCGCCTCTGGGACGACATCCCGACCGGACCCGCCCCTATCGGTGACATCCTGACCGCCGGGCACGCCGCCAAGCGACGCCAGCGCCGTACCATCCTCGCCGGAACCGCCGCCACGACCGCGCTCGTCCTCAGTGCCGGGTACTTTGCGTCGCACGCCTTCACTGGACCAGGGCACGCCCCCGTGGCACCCGCGTCCGGCAACCACCTGAACATCCAGGTCGCAACCGGCGTGACAAGCGGCGTCTCGGCCCTTATCGGCGATCCACTCACCAACACCAACCTCGGCGCAGCCGCTTGGAAGCCAAGCGACCAGACCCTCATCTACGTTTCCGAGATGGCCTACAGCAGCACATGCCCGCCGACCGCCACAGCAGCGGAAACCCACAGCGACAAGGTGACCCTCCGCATGCACGACTACGACGGCTCAGGGGCGTGCACCTCCGACGCCGGACGCGTCACCGTCACCATCGGCGGGCTCACCGACGCGCCTTCGGAACTCACCGTCGTCACAGACGGCAAGAAGAGCGTCATCCCCGTGCCCGAGGCGGGTCACACGCCCACGCCGGGAGGGCCGAACAACGCCCTCGCCGTTGGCGAGTCAGGCCCCATGACGCTCTACCTGCACTGCGGACTGCAGTACGTCTCGGTCGGCGGAGAGTTGTGGGAGACCACTCCGCGCGGAAACGGCAATCCGCCCGTCGGTTTGCCCCAGAGACTGGCCGGAACCGCCACACGCACCGACACGAAGACCATCGTGTTCACCAGCGACCAACTGACCGCCCTGTACGGCTCTGATCTCGGCAACGACCAGATTGTCTTCCACCCAGCGCCCTCGTCGGCCCAGTTCGTCTGCTACTGACACCGACGCTTCGCGCTGGGTTCTCGCATCGTCATCGATCACTTCGGATGCGGCCAGTCGCCCCGAAAGGAGAGAGCCGCCTCGGACAGGTGGCATGTGCGACGCGCCAGCCGCCTCGGACTTGTTCCGGATGTCCGCAAGTCTTGTTCAATCACACGCTGGGGAGGCGCGGATCTCCGCGTGAGCCCGAGTTATCAACACGGTCTACTGGGACGGGTGACGTGCGACGTCGCCGCACATCGTGCCATCACCAGCTCGCGTCCACGAACCCGAGCCGGCGGTTCATCGCGATCGCATCGGCGTTCCCCGGGTGCTGGACGGTGCGCAGCACCGGCATCCCGCTGCACCGGGCGAACCGGATCGCCGCGAGCTTGACCGGGATGGACAGGCCGCGGCCGCGGTGGCTGCGCAGCAGCCCGGTCATCTCGGTGAACGCGTAGCCCCCGGGACGGATCGACGTGGTCGAGAAGCCGACCCACTCGTCCCCCTCGAGCGCGACCACGATCCCGTCGTGGTCGATCGTCGGCGCCTCGATCCGCTGCTCGACGTACTCCTCGAAGCTGAGGAACGGGCCCCGGTCGGGGATGTCGGCCGAGCAGGTGCGGTTCAGCCCGAACAGCATCCGCCGGTGCAGCGCGGAGTCCCCGAGCGCCGCGTAGGTCGTCAGCGTGACGCCGGCCGCCGCGGCCAGGTCCACGTAGGGGAGGTACGGCGTCTCGTCGAAGTCCGCCAGGTCCAGCTCCAGCCCGACCCAGCCTGGGACCACCCGGTCACATCCGCTCGGGGGCGGTGATGCCGAGCAGCGCGAGCCCCTGCTCGAGCACCCGCAGCGTCAGCCCGCACAGCCGCAGCCGCGAGTCGCGCACGTGCTGCTCGGGAGCCTTGAGCACCGGGCACTGGTCGTAGAACGTCGTGAACCTCTGGGCCAGGTCGAAGAGGTAGCCGCACAGCCGGTGCGGCTCGAGCGCCGCCCCCACCCCGACGACCACGTCGCCGAAGCCGAGCAGCGCCAGCATCAGGTCGCGCTCGGCGTCCTCGGTCTGCACGATCGGGCCGTCGGCCGGCGTCACCCCGGCGTCCTCGGCGCGGCGCAGGATCGAGCGGATCCGCGCGGCGGCGTACTGCAGGTAGGGGCCGGTGTTGCCGGTCAGCGAGACCATCCGGTCGAGGTCGAAGGTGTACTCGCTGTCGTGGGCCACCGACAGGTCGGCGTACTTCACCGCGCCGATGCCGACCTGGCGGGCGATCCGCGCCCGCTCCTCGGCGGACAGCTCGGGGCGGGCCTCCTCGAGCACCGCGGCAGCGCGCTCGACGGCCTCCTCCAGCAGCGCGCGCAGCCGCAGCGGGGCGCCGCTGCGGGTCTTGAGGATCTTGCCGTCGGCACCCAGCACGTTGCCGATCTGGACGTGCACGACCTCGACGTCCTCGGGCAACCAGCCGGCCTTGCGGGCCGCCGCGAAGACCATCTGCAGGTGCAGGTGCTGCGGGGCGCCGACGACGTAGAGCACCCGGTCGGCGTGCAGGTCGCGCACCCGGTGCCGGATCGTGGCGAGGTCGGTGGTGCCGTAGCCGTAGCCGCCGTCGCTCTTGCGCACGATCAGCGGCACCGGCTTGCCCTCGCGGCCGGTGAACTCCTCGAGGAAGACGCACAGGGCGCCGTCGCTCACGGTGGCCAGGCCCGAGGCCTCGAGCTCGTCGCAGATCTGCGCCAGCTCGTCGTTGTACGTCGACTCGCCCGCCAGGTCGGCGTCGGTCAGCGTGACGTCCAGCAGGTCGTAGATCGAGTTGAAGTACGCCGTGGACAGGTCGATCAGCTCCTGCCAGAGGCGCAGCGTGTCCGGGTCGCCGGCCTGCAGCGCGACCACCCGGCGCCGCGCCCGGTCGGCGAAGCCCCGCCCCGAGCCGTCGGGGGCGTCGGCGTCGAACTCCGCGCGCGCCGCCTGGTAGAAGGCGTTGGGGTCGGTGGCCAGCAGCTTCGCGTCGTCGGAGTCCTCGCCGACGTCGAGCAGGTGCTCGATGAGCATGCCGAACGGCGTGCCCCAGTCGCCGATGTGGTTCTGGCGGACCACCCGGTGGCCGAGGTGCTCCAGGGTCCGCGCCAGCGCGTCGCCGACCACGGTCGTGCGCAGGTGGCCGACGTGCATCTCCTTGGCCACGTTGGGCGCCGAGTAGTCGATCGGCACGACCTGCGCCTGCTGGGTCGGTACGCCGAGCCGCGGGTCGGCGGCCTGCCCGGTGGCCTGCGTGGCCAGCCAGTCGCCGCGCAGCGTGAGGTTCACGAAGCCCGGGCCGCTGACCTCGGGGGCCAGGCAGACGTCCGCGACGTCGAGGTGCTCGACCAGTGACGCGGCGACCGCGCGCGGGTTGCTGCCGAGCCGCTTGGCCAGCGCGAGGGCGGCGTTGGCCTGGAAGTCCGCGAACTGGCTGGGTCGCAGCACCGGGTCGGTGTCGGCGTACTCGCTCCCGAACGCGGAGGCGAGGGCGCGCTGCAGGCGCTCGGTGAGGACGTCCGCGGGGCTCTCCATGCCCGCAAGATTAGAAGGCGGCACCCCGGGTATGTCGCCGGGGTTTGTGCCGGACGGCCGATGGGCAGCACTATTTGGGGGCCGTGCGTAGGTTGAACCTGCGCCGAGCTGTTCCCTGACCCGAGGTGGAGTGCATGTCCGACGTGGAGCCGAGCTCTGCCCCTGCGGGGCCGGCCGCGCCCAAGCGCCGGGGGAAGGGTCGCAGGCGCCACACCGTCGCCAAGGTCGTCGTGGCCAGCCTGGTGGTGCTGGCGATGGCCACCGGCCTCTCGGTGGTCTTCATCTACCGCCACCTCAACGGCAACCTCAACGTCCAGGACCTCACCAGCCAGCTCGGCGGCAACCGGCCGGCCAAGAAGGACGTCGCCGGCACCGGTGAGCCGCTCAACATCCTGGTGATGGGCTCCGACGCGCGGGACTGCAAGGGCTGCAACATCGACAACCTCACCGGCATGGGCCAGCGGTCGGACACCACGATCCTGATGCACCTCTCGGCCGACCGGACCCGCGCCTACGGGATCAGCATCCCGCGCGACTCGATGGTCGACCGGCCGACCTGCGTCGGCACGAACGGCCAGAGCATCCCCGGCGGCACCCACGTGATGTGGAACGAGGCGTTCTCGATCGGCGGCCCGGCCTGCACGATGAAGCAGTTCGAGTCGCTGACCGGCATCCGCCTCGACCACTACGTGGTGGTCGACTTCGAGGGCTTCAAGAACATGGTCGACGCGATCGGCGGGGTGCAGGTGTGCATCCCCGAGCCCGGCTTCGTCGACCCGAGCCACGGCATCAACCTGCCGGCCGGCACCCGCAAGCTCGAGGGGATGCAGGCGCTCAACTACGTGCGCGAACGGTACGAGGTGGGCAACGGCTCCGACATCGGCCGGATGAAGCGGCAGCAGGCGTTCATCGCCTCGATGGCCCACCAGGTCGTCTCCGCCGGCACCCTGTCGCGACCGGACCGGATCGTGAGCTTCCTCGACGCCGCGACCAAGTCGCTGACCACCGACCTGCCCAACCTGGTCAAGATCGGCCAGCTCGGCTACGAGTTCCGCCACATCGGCCTGGACAACATCCAGTTCATCACGATCCCGAACACCGTCGACCCGACCAACCCGAACCACCTGGTGTGGACCTCGCAGGCCAAGCGGGTCTGGCGCAAGATCATCAACGACGAGCCGCTGACCAAGCGGCTGGCCACCGACGTGATCACCGCCGGCAACGTGCCCGGCGGCTCGCACCACTCGGGCGGGTCCTCCGGCGGGTCGTCGTCGGGCTCGTCCAGCCCCTCCGGCTCGCCCTCGGCGAGCAGCGGCTCGGGCGCCTCCGGCACCGCCGGGCAGGGGCCGAGCCAGCAGGAGCTCGCCGACGCCGGCCTGTGCGCCTGAGCGGGGCACGATGACCGGGGAGACCGACTGGGAGCGCCGCCGCCGGCTCGCGGAGGTCTTCGGCGAGGTGCTGCCGGAGACCACCAGCGACGAGCGCGACCCCGAGACGCGCCGCGACCGGGGCGAGGACGCCGGCGAGCGGTGGCTGAAGGACCAGGTGCCGCCGCACCACGGCTGAGCGCGGGCGGCGATCGTTCCGCCGGTCCGCCTGCGGCACGGCTTCACCTAGGTATGTCGCTGAGACCCCACATCCCGGTTCGAATTCGAGGAGGGAAGTGACCCTTCGGCGACATACCTAGGTGAAGCCACCCCGGGCCACCCGGCGGCCGAGGACGCCAGCCACCGTCAGTACGAGCGGACCAGCCCGCCGTCGACGCGCAGCTGCACGCCGGTGACGTACGACGCGGCGTCGCTGGCGAGGTAGACGACCGCGGAGGCGAACTCCTCGGCGGTGCCGTAGCGCCCCGCCGGGATCGAGGACTCCGCGGCCGCCTTGACCTCCTCGGGGCTGGCGCCGGCGCGCTCGGCGCGGACCCGGTCGAGCGAGGCCACCCGGTCGGTGGCGATCCGGCCGGGCAGCACCATGTTGACGGTGACGCCGTCGCCGGCGACCTCGGAGGCGAGGGTCTTGAGGTAGCCCGCCAGCGCGCCCCGGCCGGTGTTGGACAGCGCGAGGTGCTCCAGCGGGGCCTGCACGCCGCTGGACCCGATCGCCACGATCCGGCCCCAGCCCCGCTCCCGCATCCCCGGCAGCACGGCCCGCACGAGCCGGATCTGCTGGAGCAGCAGGAGCTCCAGCGCGTCGGCGGCGTCCTCGGCCGTGATCGCCTCCGCGGAGCCCGGCGAGGGCCCGCCGCTGTTCAGCACGAGCACGTCGACCCCGCCGAAGCGCTCGGCGGCCGCGTCGACCAGCCGGTCGACCGCGCCGGCCTCGGTGAGGTCGACCCGGAGCCCGACCGCCGAGGGCAGCCGGGCGGCCTCGGCCGCCGCGAGGTCGCCGCGGCGGCCGGCGAGGACGACATTCGCGCCCTCACCCGCCAGCAGCCGGGCCGAGGCCAGGCCGAGGCCGGAGGTCGAGCCGGGGACGAGGGCGGTCCGGCCGCGCAGTCCGGTGTCCATGGCGGGTGCCGTGACCGGGGTCAGACCTGGCGCTGGGCCGCGAGCAGGTCGCGGATCTCCTGGAGCAGCTTCACGTCCTCCGGCGTGCCCGGCTCGGGGCTGGGGAAGTAGCGCTCCTTGGCCTTGGTGTAGGGGATCACGACCAGGAAGTAGACGACCGCGGCCAGGATCAGGAACGAGATCACCGCGGTGATCCAGGCGCCCACCGACACCCCGCCGGGCTCGTAGTTGGAGAAGTCCGGCTGCCCCCCGACCTTGCCGATCAGGTCCATGATCAGCGCGACGGTGGCGGTCACGACCGTGGCGAAGGCGATGCCCATGATGAACGCGACGGCGAGCTCGACCAGGTTGCCGCGCAGGATGAAGTTCTTGAACCCGGTCACGTGTGTCCCCTTCTCCGATGTCCCAGAGCCCGGTTCGTCCGGGCGGACAGCACGCTAGCGGTCCCAGGTGAACGTGAGGAAGTACCTCACCGCCGCATCGGCGATGGCCGGCACGTCGCCGTCGGGCGCGCCGAGGACCACCAGGCGGCCGGTCAGGCTGCCGTCGACGGCCTGCTGTCCGTGGTCGCCGTCGGGCAGGGCGAGCACCGGCACGTCGGCCGCCACGACCCGCGCGGCCGCGGCGCCCTGCGGGTCGGCCGCCACCAGGTCGACCCGGTCGCCCACGCGCAGCAGGCCGGCCATGCCGGCGTCCGGCAGCCGGACGGGCACCGCGGTCAGGCCGGGGTAGCCGTCGGTGAGCCGCGGCCCGAGGAGGCGTACGTCGGTCACCGGCTCGCCGGCGCGCACGGGCGCGGCGACGATCCGCCCGACCGGGTCGTCGACGACCCCGGACGGCACCGACCCGGGCGCGAACCCCGCGCGCACCAGGTCGTCGCCGGCGACCACCGCGCCGGCGGCCAGGTCGTGGGCGGCCACCTCGACGGCCACGCGCCGCGGCGGCGGGTCGGTCGCGGCCCGGAGCCCGGTCGCGACCGCCACGGCGACCAGCAGCGCGGCCAGCAGCCGGCGACGGCGCAGCACGGCGCGGCGTACCGACGTCGGCAGCCGGGCGAGGCGGTCGCGCAGAGGGGCCATGGGCCCGACCGTAGGCGGTCCGGCCGGCAGGCGCGGCGGGCTCTCCACAGGGCCGTGGTCCGGCCCCGGGGCAGGGTCAGCTGGCGGCCGCGGCGGGCTTGCTCTCGGACTTCTTGGTCGAGGAGCCCGAGCCCGAGCCCGAGGAGCCGGAGCCCGAGGAGCCGGAATCGGAGCCGGAGCCGGAGGACGAGGAGGAACCGGACGAGCCGCCGTCGGAGCTCGAGGCGTCGCCGGAGGCCGAGGACGACGCCCCGGAGGCCGCGGGCGAGCGGCTGTCGGTGCGGTAGAAGCCCGACCCCTTGAAGACGACGCCTACGGCGTTGAACACCTTGCGCAGCCGGCCGTCGCACTCGGGGCAGACGGTGAGCGCGTCGTCGGAGAAGCTCTGGAACTGTTCGAAGGCGTGGCCGCACTCGGTGCAGGCGTACTGGTAGGTCGGCACGGTTCTCCTCGGTGGACGTCCGGTGGACGAGGTCCGCGGGGGCCGGCGGTGCCGTCACGCTGGCACTCGGCCCCGGCGACTGCCAATCATACGGCACGGCAGAATGACCGCCACCATGAGCGAGCAGCCCGCCCCGACCGCCTCGGGTCCCACCGGCAGCGGTCCCTCGGGGCCCCGGGAGTGGTGGCGCACCTTCCGCGGCTGGCCGGGTCCGGTGCGGGGCGGCGCGTACGTCGCCGCCTTCCTGGTGCTGCTGCTCGTGGTCGCGACGATCACGGTGGTGGTGCTGGTCCGCCGGCCGTTCCCGCAGACCACCGGCAGCGTCGACGTCCCCGGCCTGCACGGCAAGGTCGAGGTGGTGCGCGACGAGCACGGCATCCCCCAGCTCTACGGCGACTCGGTCGACGACCTGATGCGCGCCCAGGGCTACGTGCACGCCCAGGAGCGGTTCTTCGAGATGGACGTGCGCCGGCACGCCACCGCCGGCCGGCTCGCCGAGATGTTCGGCAGGCCCGCGCTGGAGAGCGACGAGATGGTCCGCACGATGGGCTGGCGGCGGGTCGCCGAGCGTGAGCTCGCGCTGGTCTCGCCGAGCACCCGCGAGGCGCTGCAGGCGTACGCCGACGGGGTGAACGCCTACCTCGACACGCACTCGCCGTCCCAGATCGCGGTGGAGTACACCGTGCTCAACGCCGGCGGGCTCGGCTACCGGCCCGAGCCGTGGACCCCGGTCGACTCGCTGGCCTGGCTCAAGGCGATGGCGTGGGACCTGCGCGGCAACATGACCGACGAGATCGACCGGGTGCTCGCGCTGGCGAGCCACAGCGCCGAGCAGGTCGCCGAGCTCTACCCCTCCTACCCGTACGACGAGCACGCGCCGATCGTCGACCAGGGCGCGGTCGTCGACGGGGTCTACGAGCCGGACGCCACCTCGCCCGGGACCCGCAACCCCGAGCGGCCGGCGTACACCGCCGGCGAGCGGAGCGCGCTGGCCGGCCTGCGTCGCGGGCTGGCGAAGCTGCCGCCGCTGATCGGCCACGGCGACGGGCTGGGCAGCAACAGCTGGGTCGTGGACGGCGACCACACCACGACCGGGGCGCCGCTGCTGGCCAACGACCCGCACCTGGGCGTCAGCATGCCCGGGGTGTGGATGCAGATGGGGCTGCACTGCACGACCGTCGACCAGCGCTGCCCGCTCGACGTCGCCGGCTTCACGTTCTCCGGGGTGCCGGGGGTGATCATCGGCCACAACGCCGACATCGCCTGGGGCTTCACCAACCTCGGCCCCGACGTCAGCGACCTCTACCTCGAGCGGGTGGTCGGCGACCGGTGGCGCTACGACGGGAAGCTGCTGCCGCTGCACCGGCGCACCGAGCGGATCAAGGTCGCCGGTGGCGACGACGTCGTGATCACCGTGCGGTCCACCCGGCACGGGCCGCTGCTCTCCGACGTCTCCGACCAGCTCTCCGACGTGGGTGCGCAGGCGCGGGTGCCGGGCCGCCCGGCCGGCGAGCGGTACGCCGTTGCGCTGCAGTGGACGGCGCTGCACCCCGCGCCGACCGCGGACGCGATCCTCGAGCTCGACGCCGCCACCGACTGGGACTCCTTCCGTGCGGCCGCCGCGGACTTCGCCGTACCGGCGCAGAACCTCGTGTACGCCGACACCGCCGGCCACATCGGCTACCAGGCCCCCGGGCGGATCCCGATCCGCAAGTCCGGCGACGACGGCCGGCTGCCGGTGGCGGGGTGGCGGCCCGAGAACGACTGGACCGGGCAGTACGTGCCGTTCGCCGGGCTGCCGAACGTGCTGGACCCCAAGGAGGGGTTCGTGGTGACCGCGAACCAGGCGGTCACCGGCCCGGACTACCCCTACCTGCTCACCTCCGACTGGGACCAGGGCTACCGGTCGCAGCGGATCCGCGACCTGCTCGCCCGCTCCGGCAAGGTGTCGCCGGCGGAGATGCTCTCGATCCAGGCCGACGACCGGAACCCGATGGCGCCGGTGCTCACGCCGTACCTGCTCGACGTGGACCTGCCGGGCGGCTACTACTCCGCCGGGCAGCGGCTGCTGCGCGGCTGGGACTTCTCGCAGCCCGCCGACAGCGCGGCCGCGGCGTACTTCAACGTGGTGTGGAGCAACCTGCTGCGGCTGACCTTCCACGACGAGCTGCCGAAGGACCTGTGGCCCGACGGCGGCGACCGGTGGTTCGCGGTGGTCAGCCACCTGCTGGCCAACCCGCGCGACCCGTGGTGGGACGACGTCAGCACCGACCGGGTCGAGACACGCGACGACATCCTGCGCCGGGCGATGCAGGACGCGCGCGACGAGCTGACCCGGCGCGAGGACGTCGACCCGCGGCGCTGGACCTGGGGGCACCTGCACCGCCTCGACCTGCACCAGCCGGCGCTCGGCGAGTCCGGCATCGGGCCGGTGGAGTGGCTGGTCAACCGCGGTCCCTGGGAGGTCGGGGGCGGCTCGGCCGCCGTCGACGCGACGTCGTGGGACGCCGCCTCGTCGTACGACGTGACCTCGGCCCCGTCGATGCGGATGCTGGTCTCGCTGGGCAACCTGGACGACTCGCGCTGGATCAACCTGACCGGTGTCTCCGGCCACCCCTTCGACGACCACTACGCCGACCAGACCGACCTGTGGGCCGACGGCCGGACCCTCGCCTGGCCGTCCACCTCCTCCGCCGTCCACGCCGCCGGCCGGGACACGCTCACGCTGGAGCCGGGGGAGGGGTAGGTGCAGGTTTCACCGGTCAGCCGGTGAAACCCGCAGCCCCCAACCGCCCCACCCCCGACGGCGTGGCGACGGCGGTCACCGCCCGGTCGTGGGGCTCGCGGGGGACGTCGAGGCCGACCTCGTCGTCATAGAGCAGCACGCAGGTGAAGGTGCCGCGGGGGACACGGGCGAGGGCCCGGTCGTAGGAGCCGCCACCGCGGCCGAGGCGGACGCCGTCGGGGGCGACGGCCAGGCCGGGGACGAGTACGACGTCCGCGCCGGCCACCGCGTCCGGGCCGAGCGGGGCGCCGGCCGGCTCGAGCAGCCCGCGCCGGGCCGGGACCAGCGACCCCTCGCCGCGGTAGGGCGCCCAGTCCAGGTCGCCGTCGGGGAGCAGCAGCGGCAGGATCACCCGGCGGCCCGACTCGACCAGCCGCTCGAGCAGCAGCCCGGTGCCGGGCTCGGCGCCGATCGAGACGTACGCCGCGACGGTCGCGGCCCGGCGTACCTCCGGGGCGTCGAGCAGGTGCCCGGCGAGCAGCCGGGCCTCGGCGCCGACCTCGGCGAGCGGGCGCCGGTGGCGCCGGGTGAGCAGCTGGTCGCGCAGCGCGAGCTTGGCGGCCGCCGCTCCCGGACCCGGGCCGGGGGTGTCAGCCGATGACGGCATTTGCGACGGCACCACCCGACAAGCCTACGATCGAGCCATGGGTAGCGCAGGGTTGCATCGGGCACGCGACAAGATGGTCGAGGCGGGAGTGGACGACGTCGCGATCGAGACGTTCGCGCACTACTACCGGCTGCTGGAGCACGGCGAGACCGGGATGATCCCCGAGTCCGCGATCGAGCCGGTCGAGATGGAGCGGCTCGACGACGTCGAGGTCTCCGACGAGGACGCCGCGCGGGCGATCCGCAGCACCGCGGTGATCAAGCTCAACGGCGGCCTCGGCACGTCGATGGGGATGGACCGCGCGAAGTCGCTGCTGTGCGTGCGGCGTGGGCTGTCCTTCCTCGACATCATCGCCCGGCAGGTGCTCAACCTCCGCGAGCAGTACGACGCCACCCTGCCGCTGCTGTTCATGAACAGCTTCCGCACCTCCGCCGACACCCTCGAGGCGCTGGCCCGCTACGAGGACCTGCCGGTGGAGGGGCTGCCGCTGGAGTTCCTGCAGAACAAGGAGCCCAAGCTGCTGACGAAGGACCTCGCGCCGGTGTCCTGGCCGAAGGACCCCGACCTCGAGTGGTGCCCGCCCGGGCACGGCGACCTCTACACCGCGCTGCGCGGCACCGGGCTGCTCGACCGGCTGATCGAGGCCGGCTACAGCTACGTCTTCGTCTCCAACTCCGACAACCTCGGTGCGGTGCCCGACGCCCGGGTCGCGGGCTGGTTCGCCACCTCCGGCGCGCCGTTCGCGATCGAGGCGGTGCGCCGCACCCCCTCGGACCGCAAGGGTGGCCACTTCGCGCGGCGCCGCAGCGACGGGCGGATCGTGCTGCGCGAGACCGCGCAGACGCTGGAGGAGGACAAGGCGGCGCTGGCCGACCTCGACCGGCACCGGTTCTGCTCGACCAACAACCTGTGGTTCGACCTCGCCGCGATGAAGCACGCGCTGGACCTGCGCGACGGGATCCTGGGCCTGCCGCTGATCCGCAACGTCAAGACCGTCGACCCCGGCGACAAGTCCACTCCCGAGGTCATCCAGATCGAGACCGCCATGGGCGCCGCGGTCGAGGTCTTCGAGGACTCGCGGCTGATCGAGGTCGGCCGCGACCGGTTCGTGCCGGTGAAGACGACCAACGACCTGCTGGTGCTGCGCTCGGACGTCTACGACATCGGCGAGGACTTCGTGCTCGACCAGGTCGCGACCGAGGTGCCCTACGTCGAGCTCGACGAGGAGCACTACAAGCTGGTCGGCGAGTTCGACAAGCACTTCCCCGAGGGTGCGCCGTCGCTGCGCAAGGCCACCTCGCTCACCGTCGACGGCGACTGGAGCTTCGGCCACGGCGTCCAGGTGATCGGTGAGGTGAAGCTGCAGGCGGAATCGGCGAAGCGGGTCGAGGCCGAGACCGTGCTCAGCGGACCGTCCGACGAGTCGGACGGTCCCGCGGATGGCTGACCTGATCTCCGTCGACCAGCACCTCGAACGCGTCCTGGAGGCGATCACCCCGCTCCCGGACTTCCCGCAGCCGCTGATGGACATCCTCGGGCTCGCGGCCGCGGAGGACGTCGTCTCGCCGATGCGGCTGCCGTCCTTCGACAACTCCGCGATGGACGGCTACGCGGTGTGCCACCGCGACGTGGTCAGCGCCTCGGGGGAGCAGCCGGTGCACCTGCCCGTGGTCGGCGAGATCGGCGCGGGCCAGGGCGGGCTGCTGGCGATGTCCCCGGGCACGGCGGTCAAGATCATGACCGGCGCCCCGGTGCCGGCCGGCGCGGACTCCGTGGTGCCCTACGAGTGGACCGACCGCGGCGTCGCCCAGGTGCGGATCGACCAGGCGCCCGAGCTGGGCCAGCACGTACGCCGGGCCGGCGAGGACGTCGACGAGGGGGACCTGCTCCTCGAGCGGGGCACCGTGCTCGGGCCGCGCCACCTCGGGCTGCTCGCGGCCGTCGGCCGGCCCAGCGTCCGGACCCGTCCGCGGCCGCGGGTCGTGGTGCTCTCGACCGGCTCCGAGCTGCGCGAGCCCGGCCAGCCGCTGGGCCATGACGCGATCTACGACGGCAACTCCTACCTGCTCGCGGCCGCGGCCCGCCGGGCCGGGGCGATCGCCTACCGGGTCGGGATCGTGCCCGACCAGCCCCGCGCGTTCCTCGACGCCCTGAACGACCAGCTGGTCCGGGCCGACCTGGTCGTCACCAGCGGCGGCGTCTCGCAGGGCGACTACGACGTGGTCAAGGAGGCGCTGAGCCCGCTCGGCACGGTGTGGTTCGGCGGGGTGGCGATGCAGCCGGGCAAGCCGCAGGGGTTCGGCGTGGTCGGCGAGGACGCGACCCCGATCTTCACGCTGCCGGGCAACCCGGTCTCGTCGTACATCTCCTTCGAGGCCTTCGTGCTGCCCGCGCTGCGCAAGCTGATGGGCAAGGCGCCGTACTCCCGGCCCTCCACCCGGGCGCGGCTCACGCACGCCGTGCGCTCCCCGGAGGGTCGGCGGCAGTTCGTGCGCGGCGAGATCGCCGCCGACGCCGGCGGCCTGGTGGTCTCCCCGGTGGGCGGGCACGGGTCCCACCTGATCGGCGACCTCGCGGCCTCCGACGCGCTGGTGGTGGTGCCCGAGGCCACCACCGAGCTGGCGGCGGGCGAGCAGGTGGACGTGGTCCTGCTCGACGAGGAATTCTGACGGCTCGGACGAGCGCGAGGGGCAGGGCATGGACCGGTTGACCCACGTCGACGAGGCGGGCGCGGCCCGCATGGTCGACGTCTCCGGCAAGGACGTCACGGCGCGTACGGCGACCGCCTCGGGCCGGGTGCTGGTCGCGCCGGAGGTGGTGGCGCTGCTGCGCGGCGCCGGCGTCCCCAAGGGAGACACGCTGGCGGTGGCCCGGCTTGCCGGGATCATGGGCGCCAAGCAGACGCCGGCGCTGATCCCGCTGTGCCACCCCCTGTCGATCTCGGGGGTCACCGTCGACCTGCTGGTGGCCGACGACGCCGTCGACATCACCGCGACCGTGAAGACCACCGACCGCACCGGCGTCGAGATGGAGGCGCTGACCGCGGTCTCGGTCGCGGCGCTCACGGTCATCGACATGGTCAAGGCCGTCGACAAGGGCGCGGTGATCACCGACGTGCGCGTGGAGACCAAGACCGGTGGCAAGTCCGGCGACTGGCGGCGGGAGCAGCGCGCGTGAGCCTGCGCGCGGAGGTCGTCGTGGCCTCCAACCGTGCCGCCGCCGGGGTGTACGCCGACGAGACCGGCCCGCTGATCGTCGACTTCCTGGCCGGGCTCGGCTTCGCCGTCGACGCAGCCGTGGTGGTGCCCGACGGGGAGCCGGTGGGCGAGGCGATCGCCGCCGCGGCCCGGGGCGGTGCGCGGGTCGTGCTGACCACCGGCGGCACCGGGCTGACCCCCACCGACCGGACCCCCGAGGTGACCCGGGCGCTGCTCGACCACGAGGTGCCGGGGATCGCCGAGGCGATCCGCGCCCACGGCGTGGCCAAGGGCGTGCCCACGGCGGTGCTCTCCCGCGGGCTCGCGGGCGTGGTCGGCAGCTGCCTGGTCGTGAACCTCCCCGGCTCGCGCGGCGGGGTCAAGGACGGGCTCGAGGTGCTGGAGCCGATCCTCGTGCACGCCGTCGAGCAGGTCGTGGGGAGCGACCATTGAGCAGCGGCTGGCCGGTGTGGTTGGCCTCCCGTGAGGTGACGCTGCGCCCGCTGACCTACGGCGACGCCCGGTCCTGGCGGGTGGTGCGCCGGCGCAACGCGGCCTGGCTGCGGCCGTGGGACGCCACGGTCCCGCCCGGGGCGGACGCCCGGCCCTCGTCGTTCCGCTCCCTGGTCTTCCGGCTCAACCGGCAGGCGCGCGCCGGCACGACGTACCCCTTCGCGATCGAGGTCGACGGCCGCTTCGTCGGCCAGGTGACGGTCAACAACGTCGTGCGCGGCTCCGCGCAGTTCGCGTCCGTGGGCTACTGGCTGGACCGGGAGTACGCCGGGCGCGGGATCATGCCGCGCGCGGTGGCGCTGGTCATCGACCACTGCTTCTTCACCGCCGGCCTGCACCGCGTCGAGATCGCGATCCGGCCCGAGAACTCCAACTCGCTGCGAGTGGTGGAGAAGCTCGGCGTCCGCGAGATCGGCTACGCCCCGAAGTACCTCCACATCGACGGCGCCTGGCGCGACCACCGGCTCTACGCCATCACCGTCGAGGAGTGCCCCGAGGGCATGGTCGCGCGCCTCGACTGACCCGCGCCGGCATCCGGGCGGCACGCCCTGCGCCTCGTGGCCCCCTGCGCGCGAACGCATGACGTCCGCCACGCCCGGGGATCTCACCAGTCACAGGGGTCATTTTGCGACACACCTGTTGACATCCGCGTCGGGGTGCGCAAGCGCTCCTAACCTCTGAGCGTGGACCTCAGCGCGCTCATCTTCGTCGCCCTCGCCGTGGCGTGGGCCGTCTACCTCGTCCCCAAGGCGCTCAAGCACCACGATGACGTGGTCCGCAGCCGGTCGGTGGACCGCTTCTCGCACACGATGCGGGTGCTGGCGCGGCGCGAACCGGTGGACCGGCGCAACGCGCGGCTCGTCGTCAGTCCCGGTCGGGCGGCCGCCTCCTCGGTCGTGACGACCAAGGCGACCACCCGGACCACCGAGACGGTCACCGAGACCGCGACCCGGGCTGCCGCCGAGCCGGTCGCCGAGCCCGCCGCCGCTACCGCGGCCGACGCCGCCGCGCCCCTCGAGCCGCCCGCGCCCGCGCCCACGGCCGCCCAGCTGCGTGCCCGCCGGGCGGCGGCGAACCGGGCCGCGCGCCGGCGTCGCCACGTGCTGGCCAGCATCCTGCTCGTCAACCTCGTCGTGCTCGCGCTGGCGGCGCTCTCGGTCCTCTCCTGGTGGTCCGTCGCGGTCCCGGCCGGGCTGCTCGTCGCCTGGCTGGTCGCGTGCCGCCTGATGGTCAAGCAGGAGCGGGCGACCGCGGCGCGGACCGTGCGCCCGCGCCGGCAGCGCCGCCCGGCCGAGCGGTACGCCGACGAGGCCGGCCCGGAGCCGGACACCTCCGGCATCACGGTCGTGCCGGTCGACGACTGGACCGCCGACACCTCCTCGATCCCGGCCGCGGTCGTCGACCCGACCCTGTGGGACCCGGTGCCGGTCACGCTCCCGACGTACGTCACCAAGCCCGCCGCCGCCCGCCGCTCGGTCCGCACCATCGACCTGGACTCCTCCGGCGTGTGGACCTCGGGCCGCACCGAGGGCGACGCCGCCCTCGCCCGGGAGGCCGAGCAGGCCGACCAGGCCCGCAAGGCGCAGGCCGAGCGCGAGGCCACGCAGCGGGCCGTCGGCTCCTGAGGCGGGTCGATTCGGCGGCGTCCGCCGTCGGGTGCTAACGTTTCGCACCGCGTCCCACGGACGCACCGGGGCTGTGGCGCAGTTGGTAGCGCGTCTCGTTCGCAATGAGAAGGTCAGGGGTTCGAATCCCCTCAGCTCCACCAGGGGGCCTTTGCAAAACGCTCGCCGAGCGTTTGTGAAACCCAGAAGCACACAGAGAGCCGCCGTCTTCGAGTCGAGGATGGCGGCTCTTGTGCTGTTCGAGGGGCGTCGGGCGGCCCGAGTTGGCCGGTCACCGGCCCCGGATAGGCCCTCCTGGACGTCTCAACCCGTTTCCGGGCATGGCTCAGCGCCGGAGGTCGAGCGGGTGAGTGGATCGGGTCAGGCGACGGCTGCGCCGGGCATCGTCCCCGGTGGCGCGTTCGGGTCGGGCCGGTAGGCCGCAAGCGGGTCGCGCTTGGCCGGACGCGTGGGTGCCGGTCCGCCGGTGGACGGTGCGGCGGCCTGGGCCTTCAAGAAGGCGGCGATCTTGCGCAGGTTCGTCGCGGCGACGGTCATCGCGACGACGAGCAGGTTGTTCACGAAGCCGCGACGGCGCCGGTTCGTGGTGGCGGCCAGGGCCTCGTGCTTGCCCTCCTTCGCGTAGCCGTTGAAGCCTTCCATCGTCGAGCGCAGCAGCCGGTAGGTCCGCTCCCACTCGGGGCTGGCGTACGGCAGGGCCTGGACGAACTTGGCGTCGTAGTCGACCGGCAGGGACACCGAGGCGGTGTTGGTGCAGCATGGGCCGGGGTCGCTGGGCGGGTTGAGGACCAGCGTGAGGGTCTTGCGCCGCCCGGCGATGGTCAGTGGGTTCGAGGCTGGCCGCAGCGGACAGGACGCCGTCGCTCCGGAGCCCTGGGCGGGGCAGGAGTGCGCGACGCCGTCCTTGACGCGGAACCGGTGGTTGGCGCGCTGGGCGATCCGCTTGGCGTAGATCTCCTTGGTGATCCGGCCTTCGCGGAAGTCGGCGGTGGCGGTGATCAGCGGCTCGGGCATGGAGACGCAGTAGCGGCCGCCGTCGACGGTGATGGCGCCCTTGTGGGTGGCCTGGATCCCGGTCTGACCCTTCTTGTAGTCGCCGACGAGGCCGTAGCCGAGGGCCCGGGCGGGGAGGTGGAACTTCTCGGCCTTCTGGTTGGCGAAATAGCCCATGTCGGTGATCAGCAGGTCGGCGGGGTGGCCGCGATCGCGGATGCTGGTCAGGCAGGCGATGGCGTTCTCTGCGACGCGGCGGCTCGGCTCGTCGAGCGAGATCCCCGCGGCCAGGAGCGGGAAGTCGGGGTCGCGGTCGTAGTGGTTCTGGCCCATCAGCGCGATGTGGAGGTCGTAGCCCCAGGTCTTCGAGCCGTCGTGGTTGGGGTGGTAGCCGCCGTCGAACTCCGGGCTCATGGAGTCGTCCGGCTTGGGGTTCTTGGTGGGGCTGCCGCCGCCGAAGATCGGGACCACGGTGGCGTCCAGAGTGAGGTTGCCGCGCCAGCGGTCGAGGACCTCGTCGGGGACGAGGCGCAGGGTGCCTTCGAGGAGTTGGTTGGCGACCCAGTGCGCGCGGGCGCGCCTGATCTCGGCGTCCTGCGGGTTGCGGGCGGCCTTGATCGCCTCGACGGTGGTGCGCAGCGGACGCGGGCTGGACGCGCGACCCGGCGCGGGATCGAAGACGGTGGTGCAGCGGTCCAACGCGTTGCGGACCCGGTGGTAGATCGCGACCTCGGAGGCGCGGCCGTTGGTCGGCGGCAGGCCGAGACGTTCGCGGGAGTCGGCGGTGAGCCGGTGCCCGATGGTGCGGGCGATCTCGACGATCTGGGGTGCCTCGCCGCAGCGCAGCAGGAGTTGGGTCAGCACCAACACCTGCCGGTCGTTGTAGAAGGCCGGGCGTCCGCCGGGCTTGCGCTCGGCCTGGTCCGCGGCACGCCACTCTGCGATCTGCTCGACGATGCCGGTGTCGTCGATGAACTGGCAGACGCCCTGGACGAGCCCGCTGTCGAACTTGGCCTGGGGCATGGTGCCGTCGGCGCGCGGGATAAGGCCGAGGCGGGCGAGTTGGGCGTCGATCTCCTCGGCGGTGCGGGTCACCGGGGCTCCCCGGCCTCGGTCGCTGCTCGGCGCCGGAGCGCGGCGCGGGACGTGGCGACGTCGGCCTCGGGGGCGAAGGGCAGGTAGCGGTCAAGGCCCTTCAGCGTGGTGATGCCGGAGGCGGCCAGGAGCGCGCGCACCGGGGTGTCGGAGGACAGGTGGGTGACGAGCCACGTCGCGCGGAGCCGCTGGACGGAGATCTGGAACGGCTTGGAGTTCGAGCGGTGGACGAAGTTGTAGACCGAGTTCGGGGTGATGTTCCGCCGGGTAGGCCGGAACAGGTACAGGTCGGGTCGCCACGCCGCCTGGGCGATGGCTGCGATTGTCTCTTCCCACTCGGCGAGCACCGGCACGATGCGTGGCCGGTCGCCGGTGACCTGGATCAGCACGCCCGCGTCGTCGACGGTCACGTGCTTGGCCTGGGCGAGCATCACCTCGTTCGTGGAGAGCCCGGCGCCCAGCGACAGCGCGAGCAGCAGGGTCGCGTCGATGCGGCGCCGCTCGGTGGCCTGCCCGGCCGCCCAGTAGCGCAGCAAGGTGATCTCGGAGGCGGTGTAGGGGCAGGCCGGGTCGCTGTCGGGCAGTTTCGGTGGCCGGTAGATGACCTGGGTGCCCTCCAGGAGGATGTCCGCGGCGTTCATCAGCGTGGACCGGTAGGAGCCCCGGGTCGCGGGCTTGGCGTTCGGCAGGCCGCTGTCGATGAACTCGGCGACGATCTGGTGGCGGAACACCACGCTCTTGTCCAGCGGCAGGCCCGCGGTCTCCCAGCACCAGCGGACGTGCTGAGAGACGATCCCGAGCAGGCGACGGGTCTCCAGCATCCCGTGCGCGTCGCACTCGGCGACCCAGGCGCGCACCGAGTCCGCGATGACCGACCAGGTCTCCTCGGGCATGTCCGGTCGGAAGCGCTCGATCGTCAACGCCTCCACCCCCGTAGGAAGGGGTGCGGCCACGGCTTGCCTGAGTTCCGCACCCGAGTCGCCCGCTCCCGCGACGACCAGCGGGTCGGCGGCGGAAAGCGGCTCGACCCAATGTGTGCGGCGTTGCGGCGTGTGCTCCCCGCGGGGCGCCCGGTTGTCCTCGAAGGCTCGCACCGGGACCCGCACCGGCCCGCGCATCCGGGACGAGGCGGTCCGCAGCAGCGCGCGCTCGACCGGCCCGATGGAGAGCACGGTGTCGGCAGGTGTGTGGCTGGCGGTGGTCACGGAGAGGCCCATGCGCCGACCCGAGGGGGCGATGTGTCGCAGATGACAGAAGTGCCAATTTAGCCACCGCTACGGCTGGAGCCGCGTGTCGCCGACGAGGTTCCTGATTCTGAAACGCCGCGGCGACTACGGTTCCTCGGTGCCCGCTTCGTCCGAGCCCCGCGCCTGGGCCAAGCAGCCGGAGTTGTTCGGCCGCTACCGGGAGATCGAGTGGCGTTCCGCCGAGCGGCTGGCCGACCGGGTCGGGCTCGATGCCGCCAAGATTCAGCACGACATCGCCTTCCTGGTGCGCGAACTTCGCAAGCACGAGAACCTCGGTCCGTGGAAGGACCTGGCCCCCAAGACCGGCATCTCGGCCTACCAGTTGACCAAGGTGCTGCGCGGCCAGGCGCACATGTCGCTGCGTCACGTCGCCGGGCTCAGCCTGGTCTTCGGACCGCTGCTGCTCGGCGGGATCGAGGCGCGCCAGGCGCTGCTCGCGAAGGCCAGCCGCGACGGCTCCACTTAGTCGCGTGGCCCGGATCCTGATGTCGCCTCGCCGGGAGTCCCCTGGTCTCGCTGGGCCGATCCAGACCGCAGCGAGGGCCGCCTGACGCCTCCGCATGCTCACCGCTGCGCCCCCGCACAACGACCGCGCGGCATAGGAGGATCTGTCGGCGCAGCCCGGCAGAATGATGCAGGCTGCAACCACTGATTCAGCAGCGTCATCGAGTGAAGATCACCCAGCAGGAACTGGAGTCCCGCCTCTGGGGCGCCGCAAACGCACTGCGCGGTTCCGTCGACCCGGCCGACTTCAAGACGTACGTCTTCCCGATGCTGTTCTGGAAGTGGATCAGCGACACCTGGAACCACGAGCAGGCTGAGGCGATCGAGGAGTTTGGAGAGGATCTCACCGACGACATCGAAGCCGACTACCACCGCTTCGAGTTGCCCGACGGCACGCGCTGGAGCCAGGTGATCACGAAGGTTCAAAACCTCGGGGCCGAGATCGCCAAGGCGCTTCAGCGCATCGAGAAGGCCAACCCCCGGTCCCTCGCGGGCGTGTTCGGCGACGCCTCGTGGGGCAACCAGGAGCGCATCCCCGAGTCCGCCCTCGTCGGTCTCATCTCCGCCCTCGTCGGTCTCATCAACGCCTTCGACGAGATCACCCTCGACCCCGACACGGTCAGCCACGACCTCCTGGGCGCCGGTGGGCGAGTTCTTCGCCCCGCGCGAGGTTGCCAACCTCATCGTCGGCGTCCTCCAACCCGAGCCCAGCGAGTCGGTCTACGACCCGACCTGCGGCTCAGGCGGCATGCTCGTCTCGACCATCAACAACGTCCGCGAGCAGGGCAAGGACCACCGCACCCTGCGCGTCTACGGCCAGGAGATCAACCTGACCACCTCCTCGATCGCCCGGATGAACCTGTTCCTCCACGAGATCGAGGGCTTCGACATCAAGCGCGGCGACACCCTGCGCGCTCCGGCGTTCAAGGACAACAGCGGCGCGATTCGGCAGTTCGACGCCGTCATCGCCAACCCGCCCTTCTTCCTCCAAGCGAGCGTGCCTGGGTCGTCGCGGGTCCAAGCATCGAGGCGGCTGACCTCGCCGCTTTGTAGGCGGCGGATCAGTTCTTCAACGGGGGCTGCGCCCAGGCCAGCGAAGCCCCCGCTGACCGTTGTCCGACGACACGCAAGCGATTCGGATCGCGGTCGTGCGCCTGAAAGGGCACCCGCGAGATCGGCCACCCGAATCGAACCCCGTCCCGATTGCCGAATCGTCACGCCCAGCCGCAAACGATTCGGCAACATGAGTGGCGGCGGGCGGCGATGATAGGCACGTTGAGCACACGAGGCATGCTCCTCTTCGGAACCGATTCCCGCCTCGGGTCGTCACACCACAAAGAAGGGGGATTGAAGATGAGGATCGCACATGCCCTGCTGGCGGGGCTCGCATTGACAGTCGTCGCATCGTGCGGCAACGGCGAGGGGGGCGCAAGTTCCGACACGGACACCGGCGGAGTGGCTGTCTTGGTGATGCAGGATACGCCCTCGAACAGTGTGGGCGCCGGGATCATGGGGGCCCTGTCTCTGGTGGGGCACCGCTGCGTGGGTTTCGATTGGGCCGGGCACTCGACGCTCCTGGCATTTCCCCCAGGAACCAGCGTCACCGGTAAGGGCCGCGACATCGTGATCCATGTGAAGGGTGGCTCTGACCTTCGCCTCGGTCAGTCCTTCTCCGGCGGGTCGTTGTCCACCGTCGCGCAGCCAGTATCGAATGTCGACCTCACTGCCGACGTGCCGCCCCGCTGCCAGGGCTTTAAGGTGCTCGGGTTCGCTCCCGAGTAGATCAGTCACCGGGGTGCGCCGGGCGGCCCTCCGAGTCGAGAACCACCCCAGCGCACTCCGGGCCTGTGACGACCCAAGGTCGGCGGATCGTCAGTTGAACTTGATGTTGCCGCCCCAGGCTTGAATGGCCTCCTCAACGCCGGTGAAGTATTGGTAGCAGCCGCTACTTCCGCCTCCCGATCCAGAGACGATTCCCTCAGCCGTCGCCTGGGTCTCCGCACCGCTGTGGTTGTAAACCACCGAGCCGCCTGAGTCCCCCTCCTGGGAGCAGTCCGCCGAAGAGGTCGACACTGCACGGTCGCCATTCACGACGTACTCGCCAGTGTTGTACAAGACGGCGACGTTGGTGGCGTCGACCGCCGTGCCGCAATCCGAGCCGGAAGTGATGCCGTTGATGCAGACGGGATCACCGACAGTCGGTGACCGGCGGGCCGTCACCGGGATCTTGTTGGTCGTGTCTTTGGTGCCCCACCAGATCTGCGTACCCGCGGCCTTACCGGCGACGTCGACGTTGAAGAGCGCCAGATCGCCGTGGTAACTGCTGTCAGCCAAGACCACGGACCCCACGCCATCCGTCCAACTGGAGTAAGACCGGTGACCGATCCAGTTCTTGATGGACTTGGTCGCGTCGTCATTTGTGTTGAACGTGTACTTGAAACTGGTGTCCCGATCCAGGCAGTGTCCCGCCGTGAGCATGTAGTCGGTGCCATTGCGGGAGTACCCGAAGCCGCCCGAGCAAACCCACTTGATTCTCGGGTTGGATGTCGCGTCTCCCGTGGCGTATCGGAAGCCCCCAGCGAACGGAGAGTTGTCGCCCTGCCGCGAGTCCTTCGTCGGTCGTTCCGCGTTCTCGTCGGCATAGGCATCGACGGTGATCGAGTTCGCGTTCGCGAAGGAGCGCAATTCGCCCAGTTCATAATCGGTCAAGGGGCTGGTCAAACCCACTTGGAGCGAGGAGTTGTCGGCCGCCGCCGACCAGGTCCACATCTTGATGCCGATGTCCGGGAGGCTCTCGTATAGGTTCGCCCCGAGCCGCGTCGCGTCGTCAATGGTGAGGTTGCCGCGGTCAATAGCGGCGTCCGAGCGGCCTTTGAATACGTCGGCGGCCAAACCCTGGCCCCGGTCCGTCGCCGCAACCACATGAACTCGCCCGCGTGGGTCCACGAACGTACCGGTGAAAGCATCCTTGTGAGCGTCCACGAGTTCGGCGGCCAGGTTCAGGGCTGGCCTGTTCTGGTCCGTGATGAGGCTGAGGTCCGGCTCCGGCAGCGGACCGACGTGGTACCTCACGGGATCGGCTCCAGGCTCAGACGCCTCCGAGGGCCCCTGGTGAATGCCGAACCCCAGGAGCAGCAAGGTCGAAAGCGCACCCATTTGGACGAACCTACGCATCTATCTGACCCCCGTCGACTAGATCCTGTGAGTTACACGGCGCGATAGTGGCATGAGGAGGGCTCGGCGTCAGAAGAACCTCATCAATTAGTCGAGGGCGCAACAATCCACGTTCGGGTCGAACCATCTGCGGTCCGCGCCGATGATCCAGCCGACGGTCTCTCTTCACCCGAGGTTCTCGCGCCGGGCCGGTATGCGTGCCAGCCGCGATCATGCCTCAGTCTTCGCCGTCCTCCTGGTTGAGCCGGACCAGGATCTCCTCGACCGCCGCGTCCACCCAGTCGGCGTCGTTGTGGGCGGTCATCCGGCGCTTCTCTCCGCGGCGGCGGCCGCCCCGGTGTAGCCTCAGACGCGGCAGGCGAGCGCGTCGTTGAAGGTCGCCTGCTTGAACTCGTCCCCGTCGGGCACCTCGCCGAGACCGACGGCGATCATCTCTGTGCTGAAGTGGTCCTCGCACAGGGTGGTGCCCGGAAAGTGCGGCGGGTGTGGAACGACCTGTCGATCTCGCTTCGTCTGGACTGCGCTTTCGAGGCTCGGCGCGGGCTCGTGACGCCGGACGATGCGTCGACTCGACGCTCACGAGGCTGAGCGGCGCAGACGGGCCGCGGACGAGGCAGAGAGGGCCCGACAGGCCGAGGAGGCGGCCCGGGCCCGGCAGGAGGCCCAACAGGCCCGGCACGAGGTCCAGCAGGCCCGCTGGCGGGCCCTCGTGGCCACCTGGGAGGCCTCGAAGGTCTACCGGATCTTCATGGAGCGCTGGGAGGGGGGGGCTGTGCCGCCGGAGATCGCTACAGACACTCCCGCCTCGCAGTTGATCTTCGCCGCCCCGGCTCACTGGCACGGGGTGCTGTACGAGGAACTGCTGCACGACCGACCGCCGGGCCACGACTTCAAGTGGCGAGACGTCTTCCTCGCACTCGACCGACACCGCATCAAGCGCGCCGCGGAGCCACAACTCGTATACGGGGCACTCGACGCCTACTTCAAGCACCTACAACAAGTTGGCCTCGTGCGTGTGCACCGCGGCCGCCAGCAGCAGATCCTGCTCTTCTCGCGCACGGGCGTGACGCTGGAGCAGGCCCGGGCGGCAGCCCAAGCGGAGCAGGAGGACGCGCGGCGGCGCCAGGAGGAGGCGAGGCAGGCGCGGGAGCGGCTCGACCACCTGGAGGATCAACGGCGCGCGGCGCACGCCCGCAGCCTGGAGGATCGCGCGCTCACCAAGTTGGTGATCGGCGAGGACGGCACGCGACGCTGGGTGCGGAAGTAGTCCGGGAAGCAGCGGGCCCGAGCCGTCTGCAACCACGGCTCGGGCCACCACTCGACCCCGGTGTCCGGCGCGCCTGCACACCGCGCACCAAGACCTCCGTCTGGCCGACAGCATCCGACCAACCCGCGGCACAGCGCAAGGGGCGTCCAGCCCAGAAACGCAGCGACAGCACGCTGGGTCGTCTGGGACCGTCGGTGCCTTCAGACATGCTCGTCGCCGGATGGAAGGAGGTCCCCGGTGGTCAACGCGGAGAACGTCGTCGCCCTTGCCGGGGACTGGCACGGCAACCTGCCCTGGGCCAATGCCCGAGTCATGAGCCTGGGTGAGCGCGGCGTGACGACGGTGCTGCACGTCGGCGACTTCGGCATCTGGCCGGGGCCGCGCGGCAAGAAGTACACGAGGGGTCTGGAGAAGGTCTGCGCCCGGTACGGCGTCACGATCTACGTCACCGCCGGGAACCACGAAGACTGGCCCCGCCTGCTCGCCAAGCGTCCCGAGCAGCGCGACGACCTCGGCCCGCTGCTGTGGCTCGACGACCACATCGCCGTCTTCCCGCGAGACCCCGCCGGGCACCGCTTCGAGATCGACGGCCGCACCTTCCTGAGCCTCGGCGGCGCGCCTTCGATCGACTTCGAGGACCGCACCCGCGGCCGCGACTGGTGGCCCGAGGAGATGATCTCGCGCGAGACCGCCGAGCGCGTCGCCGCCGACGGCTACGCCGACGTCATGCTGACCCACGACGCCCCGGACCACCCCTGGCAGACGCCCCGCGTGGCGCACGTGTGCGCGACGAATCCGCTTGGGTGGTCCCGGGAGGCACTGTCGTACGCCGCTGTGGGGCGTCACCGGCTCACCACCGCGTTCCTGGGCGTGCAGCCGCGAGTGCTGGCGCACGGCCACTACCACCTCGGCGACGAGGCAGTCGTCGACCTGCCGGACCGCGACCACGGCTGCCGGGTCATCAGCCTCGCCTGCGATGGCATGGCCGACAACATGGCGCTGCTGGACCTGCGCACCCTGGAGCGGGCGTAACGAGCCTGGGCTGGGTCAGTAGGTCGCCTTTGTAGGCGACCCAGATGTTCTGGTCGGCGTCCACGGACCCCGTGATCTTCACCGGCACCTTGTCGCCCGTGTCGAACACGCCGACGCCCGTGCAGACGAGCACCTTGGACTCACCCGCGCCCGACGGCGGGAGGTAGGTCTGCCGGTAGTCGGCCACGATCTTGGGGGCGCGGACGTCGAGCAGGTGGACTGGCACCCCGGTCCGCTTGTGGGAGGCCCGGACGGCCCCGTGCACGAGGTAGTCGCAGTCCATCTCGTCGGGGGTGAAGAAGTCGAGCGGCTCGTTGGCGATCTTCCGCTGCTCTGCCGCCTCTCGACTTCCCTGCACGGCGCCCAGCACGAGGAAGGCGAGAACGGCGATAGCGACCAGCCCCACCCAGTTGCCCGCGCTCTTGTACCAAGGCCGCTTGGCGGCCGATGCGAGCGCAGCACGGGTCGCGATCGGGGCGTCGCCAGTCGGGCTCTCAGTGACCAGAGGTGTTCCGGCGCCCTCCGGCATCGGCTTCCAGTCGGCGCCGTCCCACCAGAAGCGGCCATCTGGGCTCACCGTCGGCGGGGTACCAGGCTGCCGCGGCTGCATCGGGTCGTCGGTCGGGAACTGGTCGCTCATGACCGGAGACATGCGGAGATCGACGACGCGATCCGGGCCGTACGGTCCGCTGGCCCTCCCGAGCGTGAGGAGATCGTGACCGCTCACCGCACACCTCCTTGATACGAGACGTATCACCGGCGTACCCTGGAACGGACAAGGAGGACGGCATGGCAACCGCGAAGACCCTGGTGAAGACGCCGAAGGCCGAGCCGCGACGCAAGCGTGCCAAGGGCCCAGTGCGGAAGCGGGTCCAGTCGGTGGACGTCACCGCCATCGAGCAGGCTGCCACGTTGCGACGTGCCCGCGAGCGATTGGACCGCATCGAGGAGATGCGCGACGCCCAGAAGTTGGCGCTGGCCGACAAGTCCCAGCGGGACATCGCCGACCTGCTCCACACCACTCAGCCGCGTGTGCACCGGATGCTGAAGGCGATGGACGGTCGGACCGTTGACGCTGTGACCCCGGAGGAGATCATCCTGCGGACGACCGTGGACGGCGGCGACCGGGATGCCCTGGTCAAGCGCCTCACCGAGTGCCAGTACACGTTCCGCAAGCACGCCCCCGAGCCGTTCGAGGGCGCCATCGGCGGTTCGTGGGATGACGTCAAGCACGCCTTCATGACGGGCCTGCTGTCTCAGGGGGAATACGAGCGTGTCCGTGACGCGGTCAAGCCGCCGAAGTCGTGACCGGGTCCACGCTGAACTGACCGCACTTCTCGGACCCGGAGGGCCGCTGGCCGCTGCCCCGGGCGCTCTCGCCGACTTCTTCACCGACGAGATCCAGCGCCAGATCCTGTTCGAGTACCGGGAGCAGAGGCCGGACGCGCCCACCGAGGGACGGGCCGTCATCGTCACCGCAGGCCCGCCGGGGGCGGGCAAGTCCACCACGCTCAGCCGAGTGCTGGACGGCCATCGCCGGATCGACCCGGACGAGATCAAGGACCTGCTCCTGGCGCGGGCCGAGGCGAAGGGGCTTCTCGACGCACGGCTCGCCCACGCGCTGGACGACGGGCAGCCGGTCAGCATCCGTGAACTGTCCGGATGGGTGCACGGCCTTTCGACCGACATCGCCGACGAGGTCCGGCGGATTTCGCTGGAGATGGGCGAGAACATCGTCGTCGAGGGCACCCTGAAGTGGGCTCCCTTGGCCGACCAGTACACCCAGGAACTCGCCGAACGGGACTACGAGAGCCTCCTCGTCCTCGATGTCGAGGTGCCCTTGGAGACCGCGATCGAGCAGGCCCGCGGTCGCTGGTGGCAGGGGCGCACCGGGCGGGACCGGCTTGGTGGCCGCTTCATCTCCGACGCGGCCGTGGGCTCCTACTACGAGCACGGGCCGGTCTCGGCCTGCGCGGTCACCGCGCGTGCGCTCTACGACCAGGCCCAGGAGGCCGGTGTCGAGTCCGAACTGCTCGTCGTGAACCGCAGCGCCACCGGACAGTCGTACGGGGCACGGATCGGCGGGTACGGCGTCGAGAGCCCGCCGGGAGGCGGGGATGTCGCGATCCCCTGCCTGCGGTGTGGCCGCCCACTGCGGTCGGCCTCGTCGATCGCCCTCGGGTACGGCCCTGGCTGTGCCAGCGAGGCGGCCTGACCCGGAACCGATGGGATTCTGGCCGAGCGGCTGTGGGATTGAGCCCCTCGGCTACTCGCTTCGTCGCAGGCCAGCGAGTTTCGCAAACGGCCCACCAGACGGATCGGCCCGTAGCCAGCGGAGACGCAGGCTGCGGGCCTTTCGCATCCCCGGGGCGGTAGCTCCCTCGGTGGGCCGCGGAGGACTCGGCCGCCGACCTCGGATGGCTCCGACGGAGGTCGTGGGCGGCCCCATAGACAACGGCTATGGCTGCCCGAGCGAGGCAGGGCTACTGACGGGCCGGTCGCGGCGGGAGCGTGGCAGCGTGAGAAGAACAGCGACCGCTCCCCGAACGCCGGCCATCGCCCCACACTCCTCGCGGAGCCGGCGGCGATCGCTGCTGTGTCGGCCGGCTACCCGCTCGCTGCCCGGGCCGCCGGGGGCTGCGGCCTGCAGGGTGGTCGCGAGGGCCTGGAGGCGGTCGGTCGCGAGCCCGAGCGCCGGGGGCGGCGGCAGCGCGGCCACGGCGATGCCGGCGCCGAGGCAGACCTGTCACCGAACGCGTCGTTGCCAGCTCGTGCCGCACCCTCCACTACGCTGCCCGGACGAGGGGGTGCGCTGTGTCGGTTCGACTCAAGGACGTGGCGGTGCGGGCCGGGGTGTCGATCCGCACCGTCTCCAACGTGGTCAACGACTACCCGTACGTCCGTGCCGAGACGCGGGCACGCGTCCAGGCCGCGATCGACGAGCTCGGCTACCGGCCCAACCTGACGGCCAGGCAGCTCCGCCGCGGCCGGACCGGCATGATCGCGCTGGCAGTTCCCGACCTCACCGTCCCGTACTTCGCCGAGCTCGCCGGGCACGTGCTCATGGCGGCGGAGCGCCACGGCCTCACCCTCCTGATCGAGGAGACCGCCGGGTCCCGCGACCGCGAGGTCATGCTCGTCCAGGGGCCGCGGTCGAAGGCGATCGACGGCCTCCTGCTCAGCCCCCTGGGCGTGGACGCCGACGACCTCCCCACGGGCTCGGAGTCGGTCCCGCTGGTGCTCCTGGGTGAGCGCATCTACGACCCCAGGTTCGATCACGTGGCGATCGACAACGTCGCCGCGGCCGAGACCGCGACCCGACACCTCCTGGCGAGTGGCCGGCGACGGGTCGCCGCGGTCGGGGTCGCGGCCAGCGCCCGCAGCAGCATGGCCGACCTGCGCCTCCAGGGGTACCGGCAGGCGATGGACGGCTACGGGCTCACGGTCGACGAGCGGCTGGTCGTGCCCACCACCTGGTTCCGGCGGCCGGACGGCTACGTCGCCACCAAGCGCCTGCTGGAGTCCGGTGAGCCGCCGGAGGCGATGTTCTGCTTCAACGACCTGATCGCTCACGGGGCGCTGAGGGCTCTGTCCGAGGCGGGCATCCGCTGCCCCGAAGACGTCGCGGTGATCGGGATCGACGACATCGAGGAGAACCGCTACACCGTCCCGTCGCTGACCAGCATCGCCCCGGACAAGGTGAAGATCGCGCACCACGCCGTGGAGCTGCTGACGCGGCGCATCGGGGGAGAGCACCCCGACGGCGTGGACTACACGCCCGGCTTCAGCCTCGCGGTGCGCGAGAGCGCACCCTGACGGACCGGCTCGGCCTCCTTCGCGGCCGAGGACCCTCCGGGGTCACCGCGTCGACCACGTCGGCACCGGACTCGCCACGCGGCGGTGCGTGAGCGACCTGTTGCGCGACCGGACCGGTGCCCCAGCCACCGCCGCCGCGGGCTCGATCCGCACTGCTCACGCCCCGGCGTAGGTCCCCTCGACGTGACTCTTGCAACGTTGCAAGAAATCCGATAGACATCTCCTCATGGTTGATGTGACCCATGCCACTCCGACAGGTGGGGGAGCCCGGTCGGCGACGTCCGCTCGCGTGACCGCCCACGCCGGCTACCAGGTCGCCGAGATCGACCGCCGACTCTTCGGCTCGTTCGTCGAGCACATGGGCCGGTGCGTCTACTCGGGCATCTACGAGCCGTCGCATCCCGAGGCCGACGAGGACGGGTTCCGGGGCGACGTCCTCGAGCTGGTCCGGGAGCTCGGGGTGAGCGTCGTGCGCTACCCCGGCGGCAACTTCGTCTCCGGATACCGCTGGGAGGACGGTGTGGGGCCCCGCGACGAGCGGCCCGCGCGCCTCGACCTCGCGTGGCGCGCGGTCGAGACCAACCAGTTCGGCCTCAACGAGTTCATCACCTGGAGCCGGCAGGCGCGGGTGGAGCCGATGCTCGCGGTCAACCTCGGGACCCGGGGTGCCCAGGAGGCCGCCGACCTCGTCGAGTACGCCAACCACCCGGGCGGGACGCAGCTCTCGGACCTGCGCCGCAAGCACGGGCACGACACCCCCCACGACCTACGGCTGTGGTGCCTGGGCAACGAGATGGACGCGCCGTGGCAGCTGGGCATGAAGACCGCCACCGAGTACGGCCGGCTGGCCGCGGAGGCGGCGAAGATGATGCGGCTGGTCGACCCCCGCATCGAGCTGGTCGCCTGCGGCAGCTCCATGCGGTCGATGCCGAGCTTCGCCAGCTGGGAGTCCGAGGTCCTCGAGCACTGCTTCGAGCACGTCGACTACATCAGCCTGCACTCCTACTACGAGGAGCTCGAGCGCGACCTGCCCGGCTTCCTCGCCTCCAGCCGGGACATGGACCTGTTCATCGAGGAGATGATCGCGACCGTCGACCACGTGGCCGCCCGCAAGCGCAGCAGGCGGCGGTTGATGCTGTCCTTCGACGAGTGGAACGTCTGGTTCCAGCAGCACTTCCCGGGGCCGGAGTCGCTGACGTTCCAGGAGCAGCCCCGCGTCATCGAGGACACCTACGACATCGCCGCGGCCCTGGTCGTCGGCACCCTGATCATCTCGCTGCTGCGGCACTCCGACCGGGTCCGCGTCGCCTGCCAGGCCCAGCTGGTCAACGTCATCGGGGCGATCCGCAGCGAACCCGGCGGGCCCGCGTGGCGGCAGAGCATCTACTTCCCGCTGGCGCACGCCGCACGTCACGCGCGCGGCGTCGCGCTGAACCTGGCGGTGGAGGCGCCGACGTACGTGGCCGAGCCGCACGGCGAGGTGCCGCTCCTGGAGTCGATCGCCACGTGGGACCCCGAGGACGGCGCGGTCACGTTCTTCATGGTCAACCGCTCCCTCGATCGCCCGCTCCCGGTCACGGCCGAGCTCGTCGGCCTGGGCGAGCTCGTGGTGCACGAGCACCTCGTGCTGGCCGCGGACGGCGACGTCCGGCGACGCAACACCGAGCACGCGCCGGGGGCGGTGGCGCCACGCGCCTCCCGGGCGTCCTTGGTCACCGGGAACGCCCTGACGACCACGTTGGAGCCGTTGTCGTGGAACGTGGTCCGGCTGGTGCCCACCGTGCAGGGCGGGAGCCGGAGCGATGGCTGAGCACAGCGCGACCCGCGGTCGTACGCCCCGCGGTGACGGGGCCGCGGCCCTGGTCTTCCTGTCGCCGTTCCTCGTCCTCGCCGTCGTCTTCATCCTCTACCCGGTCGGACAGGCGCTCTACATGAGCTTCTTCGACTTCGACCTGCTGACCCAGACGGCGACGAACTTCGGGTTGCAGAACTACCGCGAGATGTTCGGCGCGAGCGACCTCACGTGGTCGGCCACCTCGATGCTGACCTGGCGGGTGCCGTTGCTGCTGCTGGCCGGCGTCGCGGTCGTCCGCAGCAGGAGGAGGCGAGCGGGTGACAGGCGCACGCTCATCGTCACCGCCGTACTGCTGCTGGCACTCGTGGTGGCCCTCGGCGTGCACCCGGGCGCGCACGGGGCCTGGAACGACCAGCGGTTCTGGGCGGCGCTACGGCACACGATCGAGTTCACCGTCATCTCGACGCCGCTGCTGATGGCGCTCGGGCTGGGGCTCGCCATCCTGGTCAACCGACCGGGACGCCTGAGCACGGTCTACCGCGCCGCCTTCTTTCTGCCCTACGTCCTGCCGGTCTCGGTGGTGACGCTGATCTGGATCTACCTCTTCAACCCCGATCGCGGGCTCGCCGTGAAGGTCACCGACCTCTTCGGGATCCACCCGATCGACTTCCTCAACTCGCCCGGCTTCGCGCTGCCGGCGGTCATCCTGACCACGATCTGGTGGACCGTGGGCTTCAACCTGGTGCTGTTCCTCGCGGGGCTGCAGGACATCGACCCGCACCTCTACGAGGCGGCGGCGCTCGACGGCGCGAGCAGGTGGGCCTCGTTCGTCAACATCACCGTGCCCGGACTGCGCCGGGTGTCGATGCTGGTCCTGGTCACGCAGGTCGTCGCGTCGTTCCAGGTGTTCGGTCAGGTCTACATCATGACCCGCGGCGGGCCGGGGGACGCCTCGCTCGTGCTGATCCAGAACGTCTACCAGACCGGCATCCGGGACGCGAAGCTCGGCTACGCCTCCGCCCAGTCGATCGTGCTGCTGGCGCTCATCCTGGTGGTCTCGCTGGTCGAGCTCCGCTTTCTTCGAGAGGAGGCGGACTCATGACCGCCACGACCGCACCCGAGGCGGTGCGAGACCAGGTCCGGGTGCCCTCGCCGAGGCCCCGCGCCCGGCGGCGCCCCACGCTCTTCCACGTCTTCATGATCGTCGCCGCCGTGGTCTGGCTGCTGCCGATCCTGTGGATGGTGGTGCTGGCGGTCTCCGACAACCACCAGCTGCAGCTGAAGACCCAGACGCTGATCCCCCAGGGGTTCACGTTCGACAACATCCTCACCGAGCTCCGCGGCTCCCGGATCCCGCGGTGGTTCCTCAACAGCGTCGTGGTCACCGGGATCACCACCCTCGGCACGGTCGTCACCTCGGCGATGGCCGGGTACGCGTTCGGCCGGCTGAGGTTCCGGTTCCAGACCCCCCTGTTCGTGCTGACGTTGGCGGGGTTGATGGTGCCGCGCGAGGCCATGTTCATCCCGCTCTACCTGATGTTCAGCGAGACCGGGCAGCTCAACACCTACCAGGGCCTCTTCCTGCCCCGCATCGCACTGCCGCTCGGCGTGTTCATCATGACCCAGTTCTTCCGGGCCGTCCCCCACGAGATGGAGGAGGCGGCGCGCATCGACGGCGCCGGGCACGCACGGATCTTCCTGAGCATCATGCTGCCCCTGGCCCGGCCGGCGATGGCGGCCCTGGCGATCTTCGCCTTCGTCCAGTCCTGGAACGACTACCTGTGGCCGCTCGTGGTCGCGACGAATCCCCAGTTCTTCACGCTCACCGTCGGTCTCGCCCAGCAACAGGGCTCCTTCGACGCCGCGAACAGCCTGGGCAGCCTGATGGCGCGCGGGCTGATCGGCAGCCTGCCGCTGGTGATCGTCTTCCTGCTCTTCCAGCGTCAGCTGATCCGTGGAATCGCTCTCGGGAGCGGCGAGAAGTAAGCCACCCGGCACCACGGACGGTGCCGCAGACCAGAAGGAGATCCATCCATGTCCGCTCCACACAGGCGCACGCTCGGCGCTCTCGCCGTACTGCCGCTGCTCCTCCTGCCGGCCGCGTGCGGCGGCGGCTCCGCCGACGCGTCCAAGGACGCCGCGTCGATCACGAAGGTCAAGGACAGCCAGCTGAAGGGGGTCAAGATCGCCACGGCGGACTTCTTCGGCGACTGCAGCGACGCGCTCGGCAAGAACACCGACCTCGCCAAGGCCGTCGACGAGTGCTCGACCTTCCAGACGCTCATCAACAAGTTCAACGCCGACAACAAGTTCGGCATCACGGTCACGCAGCAGGGCGCGGACTGGAAGTCGTTCTACGACTCGCTCAACGCCGCGTTCGCCGCCAAGCAGCCGCCGGACGTGACCCTCATGCACGAGTCCAACATCCCGGACTACTCCAGCCGGGGACTGCTGCTGCCGTTGGGTTCGGACTACAAGGTCGTGGGCATCGATCCCTCGGACCTCACCGAGCCCGCCACGCAGGCGGTCACCGTCGGCGGGAAGATCTATGCGGTGCCGTTCGACGAGCACGCGAACCTGGTCCACCTCAACATGGACCTGATGAAGAAGGCCGACCTGGTCAAGCCGGACGGGTCGCCGATCCTGCCCACCAGTCCGGCAGAGCTGAAGAAGCAGGCCGCGCAGTTCGAGTCCGCCACCGGGATGCAGTACATGGCCTGGGGGAACGACTTCAACATCCCCTTCCGGATCTTCTCCACGCTGGTCTCCCAGCAGGGCAAGGCGGTGGTCACCGACGACGGCAAGGTCCAGATCGACACCCCGGAGAGCCGCAACGCGCTGACCCTGATCAAGGACATCTACTCCTCCGGGATCGCCGACCCCAAGCAGACCTACGACTCCTCCCAGCAGGCGTGGCTCAACGGCAAGGTCGGGATGCTGGTCAACGGCACCTGGCCGGTCAACCAGTACGTCAACCAGGCCACGTTCAAGTACGAGGCCACGGACTTCCCCACGCTCTACGGGCAGCCGGGCGTCTGGGCCAACTCGCACACGTGGGTGATCCCGGTGCAGCAGGACGCAGACCCGGTCAAGTACCGCGCGGCGCTCGAGTTCGCCGCCTGGATGTATGACCACGACAAGGACTGGGCGCTCGGCTCGGGGCACCTGTCGGTCCGCAAGTCGGTGCTCGCCAGCCCCGCCTACAAGTCCGCGCCCCAGCGGGCGAACTACGTCGCCACCGCCGACAACGCGGCGCTGGTGCCGCAGATCGGCGGCTGGCAGGGCGCCGAGGACGACCTGCAGCACGCCATCGAGAAGGTGTGGTTGTCCGGGTCGGGCGTCGACTCCGCCCTGTCCGCCGCCCAGTCGCAGGTGGAGCAACAGCTGCAGGACTAGGGCCCGGCACCGACCGGACGAGGCTCGGACGACGCCGCTCGCCGGGAGCCATCGCTGTGGGCAATCGCCGGGGAGCGACCACCGCTCCACGCCGTACGACGCCCGACGGAAGGCCCCGGAAAAGTAACGAGCCGCCGGTGTCTCGGGTCACCGGCGGCTCGAGAAGAACGTTAACCGAGCCCCACCCGGCATCGGAGGGGATTTCCCTCAAGATCTCCTCAATTCGGTAGGCGCCCGCCCGGGTCGTCCGCATGAGCGGCACCTAGAACCCCCGCTGATGCGGACGACCCGGCGGGCTTGAGGGGGTCAGAAGTCGCTGGAGTGCAGGAACCGGTCGACCTCGACCCGGACCGCCACCCGCTCGGGGTTCGGGCGCGGCGTCCGGTAGCGGGCGGCGTACCGCTCGACGGCCCGCGCGACCGAGGCGGCGTCACCGAGCACGACGCCGCGGCCCTCGAGCGTCGACCAGCGCCGGCCCTCGACCTGGCAGGCCGCGACGGGCGAGGGGGCGGCCAGGTGGCGCGCCTTGATCGAGGTGCGCGAGGTGATCACCCACGCGCAGCCCTGCTCGGGGTCCAGCGCGACGCCCACGGGCACGACGTGCGGCCGGCCGTCCGCGCGCAGCGTGGTCAGCGTGCACAGGTGCCGCTCGGTCCAGAACTCCAGCAGCGCAGGGGGGAACTCCTGCCACCCGGGCACCCAGCTCGTCACGGCCCCATGGTGCCCGAGCCCGACAAGCACGCTTGGCGGGGCCGCCTACCGTCGGGACCATGCTGCCGCTGCCACGCCGGGTCGCCGTGGGGATCGACACCGTGCTCGACCGCACGGTCGCGCCGGGCTACACGCGGGTCGGCAGGGCCGTGCGCCGCCGGCTGCCCACCTGGCCCGCCGACCCCGAGCCGGACGCCATGCGGGGCAGGGTCGCGGTGGTCACCGGCGCCACCTCGGGCCTGGGGCTCGCCACCGCCGAGGCACTGGCCCGGCTGGGCGCCCAGGTCGTGCTCGTGGCGCGCGACCCCGCCAAGGGCCGCCGCGTCCGGCAGGAGCTGGCCGAGCGGCTGCCGCTGGCCGAGCTGCAGCTGGCCCGCTGCGACGTCAGCGACCTCGACGACGTACGACGCTTCGTCGACGAGCTGGACGTGCCGCGCGTGGACGTGGTGGTGCACAACGCCGGCGCGATGCCGCCCGAGCGCACCGAGTCCGCCCAGGGCCACGAGCTGACCATGGCCCTGCACGTCCTCGGCCCGGTGCTGATGACCGAGGTGCTGCGCCCGCGGCTGGCCGAGGGTCGGGTCGTCCTGGTGACCTCCGGCGGGATGTATGCCCAGCGGCTGCGCGAGGACGACCCGGAGTACCTCCAGGGCGACTACTCGCCGACCACCGCCTACGCGCGCAGCAAGCGCGCGCAGGTCGAGCTGCTGCCCGTCCTGGAGCAGCGCTGGTCGCCTCGCGGCATCTCGGTGCACGCCACCCACCCGGGCTGGGCCGACACCCCCGGCGTGGTCGACTCGCTGCCCACCTTCCACCGGCTCACCGGCCCGCTGCTGCGCGACGCCGAGGGCGGCGCCGACACCACGGTGTGGCTGGCCGCGACCGACCCGGTGCCCACGGGCGGCCGGCTCTGGCACGACCGCCGGGCCCGGCCCACCCACCTGCTGCCCCGCACCCGGACCGGGGAGACCGAGCGCGCGGAGCTGTGGGCCTGGGTGCGCGCGCAGCTGGACCTGCCCGAGGCGCCCTGACCCGGGCGCCTGACCCGGCGACGGCCCGCGGGCGGCCGGTCAGATCCAGCGCTTGAACCAGATCCGGTCCAGCCACTCCCGGTGCGTGATCAGCTGGTCGGTCCAGATCGGCCAGAACCACGCGAAGTTGACCATCACCAGCACCAGGAACGAGCCGGCGGCGATCACCCCCGCCGTACGACGGGGCGTGGGGACCGGCGAGCTGCCGATCAGCTTGCCCATGGTCAGCGTGACCGCCAGCACGGTGAACGGCAGCGTGACCACCGCGTAGAACAGGAAGATCGGCCGGTCGTCGAACTGCAGCCACGGCAGCCACGTCGTGAGCACGCCGACCACCGCGACCCCGAACCGCCAGTCCCGGGCACCGATCCACATGAACGCCGCGAAGACCAGCGCCAGCGCCCCGCCCCACCACAGCACCGGCGTGCCGAGCATCAGCACCTGGCGCAGGCAGGTGCTGCCCGCGGGCGCGTGGCAGCCTTGGGTGCCGGGCTTGATGCCCACGTCGGCGGAGACCCCGACCGGGCGGTTCAGGAGCAACCAGCCCGACGGCTTCGAGCCGTAGATGTGGGTGCTGTCGTTGAGGAAGTGGGTGTGGAAGACGTAGACGTCGCGGTGGTAGTGCCACAGCGAGTCCAGCGACTGCACCACCTCGCCGAGCCCGCTGGCGTCGGGCTCGTTGCGGGTCGGCCAGTCCTGGCCGCCGTGGTAGTGGGTGTACTGGGTGGCCGAGAGCCACTTCTCGTACTGGTCGGCGTGGATCAGCCAGCCGGTCCACGTGGACACGTAGACGATCAGGCCCACCAGCACCAGGTGCACGAACGCGGGCACGCCGTCCACCAGCGCCGAGCGCAGCACCGCCCAGCGCACCCCGAACGAGCGGCGCGCGCCGGCGCTCCACAGCCACACCAGGAGGCCGAACGCCGCCATCGGGTAGAGCGCGTCCCACTTGGTGCCGCACGAGAGCCCCCAGCACACGCCGCTGGCCAGCAGCCAGGGCCGGAACAGCAGCCGGCGTACCGGCCCCCAGCCACGCCCGCCGGTGACCTGCCCGGGAGCCTGTTCGGGACCCTGTTCGGAGACCAGGCGGGCCATCCGGGCGCGGTACCAGTCGCGGTCGGCCACCAGGCAGGCGACCGCGCTCAGCGTGAAGAACGCCGCGAAGATGTCCAGCAGCGCCAGCCGGGAGAGCACGAACTGCAGGCCGTCGAAGGTGAGCAGCAGGCCCGCGACGCAGCCGAGCATGGTCGAGCCGGTGAGTCGCCGCGCCAGCCGGCACATCACCAGCACCATCAGCGAGCCGACCACCGCCGAGGCGATCCGCCAGCCGAACGGGTCCATTCCGAATGCCTTCTCCCCGAGCGCGATCAGCCACTTGCCCACCTCGGGGTGGACGATCATCTCGGCGGAGTCCTTCCAGATCCCCGTCGTGTCGCCGCTGAGGATCTTCTCGTTGGCGTTGCTGATGTAGTCGTGCGCGTAGCCGAAGTGCAGCAGCGACCAGGCGTCCTTGGCGTAGTAGGTCTCGTCGAACTCCAGCTCGTGGGGCGTCCCGAGGTGCCACAGCCGCAGCAGCAGCGCCAAAACCGCGACCGCGATGCTCGCCGACCAGCCGACGACCGGGTCCTCCAGGCCCACCCGGGCCCGTGCCCGGAGCCCCGCGAGCGGCACCGGCCGGCCGGACGCCGTGCGCGAGAGGCCGGCACGGCGTGCCGGATCCGTCGCGACCGGTACGTCGGGGGCGCGGCTCGTCACGCCGGCAGACTCTACGTCCTGGCCCGGTGGCCGCCGGTGCTCAACCCGGTGCTCGACCCGGTGCTCAGCCCGGGCGCTCAACCCGGGGACCGAACGCGCCGATACCCGTGGTGGAGGGCCCGCGAGCCCTCCCTCCTCCGCCGGACCAGCGCGGCAGCACGTGCTGGAGCCGGGTCTCCCTACTCGTCTCGGAGTCGCCACGATGCCTCGTGCTGCCCTCGTGATCCTCTCGGGTCTGCTCGTCCTCACGGTGCTGGGCCCGGCCCCGGACGTCGCTGCCGCCGGCGGCAGCGCCTCCTCCGGCGTGCCGGTGCGCGTCGGCACCTACAACATCCGCGCCGGCGTCGGCGACGCCGACTTCACCGGTGGGGTCTCGGAGCTGCTGCCACGGGTCGACGTGGCCGGCTTCCAGGAGATCGTCCGGCGCGACCGCCAGGCCTGGCTCTCCGAGCGGCCCGGCTGGGGCTTCTTCCGGCCCTGGCAGACCGGCGCCAACCCCGTGGTGTGGCGGTCCTCGATGTTCGACCTCCTCGACGGCCACGGCGCGCTGCTCGCGCACGGCCGCGACATCGGCGACGAGAAGGTGGCGAAGGGGCACTACCTCCGCAACCAGTACGCCACGGTCGTGCACCTGCAGCACGTGGACACCGACCAGGAGGTCACGGTCATCGACGTGCACCTGCTGGCCGGGGCCGTCTCCGCCGGGCGTCGGCGCCACGACCGGCCGCTGATGTTCGGCTTCTACCGCGACGAGGTCAAGAGCCTGGCCGCGGTGGTCGACGCCGAGCGCGCCCACGGGCCGGTCTGGGTCATCGGCGACTTCAACATCGGCTACGACGCCGATGTGCGCTGGCATCGCAAGGCGATGCCCCACGCCCGGCTCACCCCGCTCGGGATGGTCTCGCTGTGGCGCGACTGCGGCACGGGCGGCCGGGGCACGCACGGCCCGCAGTACATCGACCAGATCTGGTCGCAGGATCCCGCGGACCGGTGCGAGGTCGCCTACGACGTCACGCACTCCGACCACTTCCCGGTGATCGGGACCTACGCGCTGGCGGCGCCGGCGAGCTGACCCGGCCCCGGCACCGGACCGGGCGGGGCGGGGGAGCGCCTGCGATGATCGGGCACGTGACCCCGACCTCCGCCGGCCCCGGCACGCTCGTGCTCGCCGCGACCCCGATCGGCCGCGTCGCGGACGCGCCGCCGCGGCTGGCCGAGGAGCTCGCGACCGCCGACGTGGTCGCGGCCGAGGACACCCGCCGGCTCAAGCGGCTGACCAGCGACCTCGGCGTGAGCGTCGGGGGCCGGGTCGTGTCCTACTTCGAGGGCAACGAGACCGCGCGCACGCCGGCGCTGCTCGACGCGCTGCTCGCCGGCGAGCGGGTGCTGCTGGTGACCGACGCCGGGATGCCGAGCGTCTCCGACCCCGGCTACCGGCTGGTCGCGGCCGCGGTCGAGGCCGACGTACCCGTCACCGCGGTGCCCGGCCCCTCGGCCGTGCTGACCGCGCTGGCCGTCTCCGGGCTGCCGGTCGACCGGTTCTGCTTCGAGGGCTTCCTGCCGCGCAAGGCCGGCGAACGGTCCCGGCGGCTGGCCGCGCTGGCCGAGGAGGAGCGGACCATGGTCTTCTTCGAGGCGCCGCACCGCACCCAGGCCGCGCTCGCCGCGATGGCCGAGGCGCTCGGCGGCGACCGGCCGGCGGCGGTGTGCCGGGAGCTCACCAAGACCCACGAGGAGGTACGCCGGGGTCCGCTCGACGAGCTCGTCACCTGGGCGGCCGAGGGCGTGCGCGGTGAGGTCACGATCGTGGTCTCGGGGGCGCCCCCGCGGCCCGGCCTGGACACCGCCCCGGAGAGCCTGCTGGCCGCGGTGGCCGAGCTGGAGGCCGCCGGCACCAGCCGCAAGGAGGCAGTGGTCGAGGTGGCGAAGCGGGCCGGGCTGCCGAAGCGCGAGGTCTACAACCTGGTCCACGGAGGACACCCATGACCGACCCTGCCCGGATCAGCCGGTACACCCACGACGGGCTCACCTTCGACGTCCGCGACACCGGGCCGCTCGACGGCGACCCGGTGGTGCTGCTGCACGGCTTCCCCGAGCGCAGCAGCTGCTGGGACCTTGTCACGCCGCTGCTGCACGAGCAGGGCCTGCGCACGCTCGCGCCCGACCAGCGCGGCTACTCCCCGGGCGCGCGGCCGCAGCGGCGCCGCGACTACCGCACCGGCCACCTCGCCGCCGACGTGCAGGCGCTCATCGACGCGGTCGGCCGGCCGGTGCACCTGGTCGGCCACGACTGGGGCGCGGCCGTCGCCTGGCTGGTCGCCGCGCGCAGCCGCTCGGTCCGGACGCTGACCGCCGTGTCGGTGCCGCACCCGGTGGCCTTCCAGAAGGCGATGCTCAGCTCCCGGCAGGGCCTGGACTCCTGGTACATGTACCTCTTCCAGCTGCCGCTGCTGCCCGAGGCGCTGGCCCGGCGCGGTGGCCTGCTCGAGACGTTCCTGCGCCGCGGCGGCATGGACGACGCCGCGCTGGCCCGGTTTCGGCACGAGATCGTGGAGTACGGCGCGCTGCCGGGCGCGCTGGGCTGGTACCGCGCCCAGTTCCTCGGCGGCGGCGACGCGATGCCCGGCGGGGTGAAGGTGCGGGTCCCCACGACGCTGGTCTGGAGCGACGGCGACGTCGCGATCGCCCGCAAGGGGGTGGACCTGACCCCGCAGTTCGTCGACGCGCCGTACACGCTGGAGGTGCTCGAGGGTGTCTCGCACTGGATCCCCACCCAGGAGCCCGAGCGGCTCGCCGCCGCGGTGCTGGCGCGGATCCGCTCGGTCGGCCCCGAGACGCAGGGGGAGCGGTGAGCGCGCCCTCCGGGCGCCCGACCCGCACCCGGGCGGCCACCGAGGAGAAGAGCGGCAGCCGCCGCGACCGGGAGCGGCCGCCCGCGCCCGAGCCACTGCCGCACCCGGTGGTGGACAACCACTGCCACCTCGACATCGCCGACGCCGACGACCCCGAGGACTGGTTCACCACCGACGAGGCGATCGCGGCGGCCGCCCGGGTCGGGGTGCCCCGGATCGTGCAGATCGGCTGCGACCTGCCCGGCGCCCGGTGGGCGGTCGACGCGGCCGCGGCGTACGACGCCCTGGTCGCCGGCGTCGCGCTGCACCCCAACGAGGCCCCCAGGCACGCCGCCGCAGGCACCCTGGAGGAGGCGCTGGCCGAGATCGAGCGGCTGGCGCGGGCGCACCCGAAGGTCCGGGCCGTCGGCGAGACCGGTCTGGACCACTTCCGCACCGGCGAGGAGGGCCGGGCCGCCCAGGTCGAGTCGTTCCGCCGGCACATCGACCTGGCCAAGCGGCTGGACAAGACGCTGGTGATCCACGACCGCGACGCCCACGAGGAGGTGCTCCGGGTGCTGGACGAGGAGGGCACCCCGGAGCGCTGGGTGATGCACTGCTTCTCCGGCGACGCCGACGTGGCGAGGCGGTGCCTGGACCGGGGGGCGTGGCTGTCCTTCGCCGGCACCGTCACCTTCAAGAACGCGCAGGTCATCCGGGACGCGCTGGTGCTGGCGCCCCGGGACCGGGTGCTGGTCGAGACCGACGCGCCGTACCTCACCCCCAGCCCGTTCCGGGGCCGCCCGAACGCGTCCTACCTGGTGCCGCTCACCATGCGCGCGATGGCCGCCGTGCGCGGCGAGGACCTGGGCGAGCTGTGCGCCGCCGTGGACGCCAACACCGAGGCCGCGTTCGGCGGCTCCTGGTAGCCCGCCGGTAGCACGGACGGCCCTCCCTACCGGGTATTTGGTCCCCGAGAGGCTCGTCACGTCGGGGCCATTTGGGGGACGAGGAGTTTGACCGGGCCCCGGATCTCGTTATCGTCTTGTGACTGATGGCCGGGATCGGGAACGATCTGACCAGTGCTGGTGGCCGTCGCACCATAGCGACAGCCCCGCCCGGGCGCCTCCCATTGCAGGCGCCTCCCCCTGCATGCACCTGCCCCCACACCGGTGGCACCCGTGCGCGCTGTGCGCTGGCAACCCGAGGACCGGACCTGCGAACCCCCGGAGAATCGTGCCGAGCAGTGACAACAGCAAGCAGTCCCGACTGACCTCCCGCCTCCCGGCGTGGGCCAGGAGCCGCGCGGCCCTGGTCGGCGTCTCGACCGTGGCCGTGCTGGCCGTCGCCGGCACCACCATCGGCTACGCCCACATGAGCAAGACCGTCACCCTCTCCCTCGACGGGAAGGCCCAGCAGGTGACCGCGAGCGGCGACACCGTCGGTGACGTCCTCGACGCCCAGGGCATCCACGTCGACAACCACGACATGGTCGCTCCCGCGCTGGGCCAGCAGGTCGACGACGGCACCGAGATCTCGGTGCGGTTCGGCCGCCCGCTGAAGCTCGACGTGGACGGCAAGAAGCAGACCTACTGGGTCAACGCGACCACCGTCGGCGGCGCGCTCAACGAGATCGGCCGCAGCTTCAACGGCGCCGACCTGTCCCTGAGCCGCGGCGGGTCGATCGACCGCGAGGGCCTCAAGCTCGACGTGGTCACGCCCAAGAAGCTGACCGTCAAGGTCGGCGACAAGAAGCCGGTCCACCGCCAGATCGCCGCGACCACCGTCGTGGACGCGCTGAAGCAGATGGGCGTCAAGGTCGGCAAGACCGACCGGACGACGCCGGGCAAGCAGCACAAGGTCGACGACGGCGACCGCATCGTGTTCACCGACGTCCGGGTCGTGAAGAAGCAGGTGCACGGCGAGTCGATCGGCTTCGACACGATCCACCGCGACGACTCCTCGCTGCTCCAGGGCCACTCGAAGGTCGTCCGCGCCGGGCACGACGGCTCGCGCGACGCGACGTACCAGCTGGTCTTCCGCAACGGCCACCTCACCGACCGCAAGCTCGTGGACCAGAAGGTGCTGCGGGCGCCGGTCGCCGAGATCGTCCACGACGGCACCAAGGCCCCGGCCCCGAAGCCGACGCCCGCGCCCGCGCCCTCCGCGAACTACGCCTCCGGCGGGAGCGCGTGGGACCGGATCGCCGCGTGCGAGTCCGGCGGCAACTGGGCCGCCAACACCGGCAACGGCTACTACGGCGGGCTGCAGTTCAACCTCAGCACCTGGCGCGCGTACGGCGGCGTGAGCCGGCCGGACCTCACCAGCCGCTCCTACCAGATCTCCATCGCGGAGAAGGTGCGCGCCGCCTCCGGTGGCTACGGCGCCTGGCCGGTCTGCGGAGCCCGCGCCTGACCGATCCACTGCGTGCCGGGTCGTCCGCACCAGCGGGCCCTAGAAGGCCCGCTCATGCGGACGACCCGCACAGAACTAGGCTGTCCCGCATGTCTGACACCTCCGCCGGTCCGAGGCTGCTCGGGCCGGCGGAGGTGCGTCGGCTCGCCGCCGAGCTCGACCTCCGGCCGACCAAGCAGCGCGGCCAGAACTTCGTCATCGACCCCAACACGGTCCGCCGGATCGTGCGCGAGTCCGGCATCACCGGCGACGACGTCGTCGTCGAGATCGGGCCCGGCCTGGGGTCGCTGACGCTCGCGCTGCTCGAGGTCGCCGGGCGGGTCGTGGCGATCGAGGTCGACGGGCTGCTCGCGGCCCGGCTGCCCGCGACCATCGCGGAGTTCGCGCCCGGCCGGCGCGACCGGTTCGAGGTCGTGCATGCCGATGCGCTGCGGGTGGCCGAGGTGCCCGGGCCGGCGCCGACCGCGCTGGTCGCGAACCTGCCGTACAACGTCTCGGTGCCGGTGCTGCTGCACATGCTCACGCTGCTGCCCTCGCTCGAGCGCGGCCTGGTGATGGTGCAGGCCGAGGTCGCCGACCGGCTGGCCGCCGGTCCCGGCTCCAAGGTGTACGGCGTGCCCTCGGTCAAGGCCGCCTGGTTCGCCGACGTGCGCCGCGCCGGCGCGATCGGGCGCAACGTCTTCTGGCCGGCGCCCAACGTGGACTCCGGGCTGGTCGCCTGGACCCGGCGCGAGCCGCCGGCGACCGCCGTCACCCGCCAGCAGGTGTTCGCGGTCGTCGACGCGGCGTTCGCCCACCGCCGCAAGGGCCTGCGCGGCGCGCTGCGGGCGCTGGCCGGCTCGGCCGAGGCCGCGACCGCCGCGCTCGCGGCGGCCGGCATCGACCCGCTCGCCCGTGGGGAGTCCCTCGTCCTCGACGACTTCGTCCGCATCGCCGAGGGGCTGGCCGCGGCCGCCCCCGCCGGTGCCGTTCCCCACGCCGATCCCCACGCCGGTCCCACGACCGGCTCCTCGACCGGCCAGGAGGCCGACGCGTGACCTGCTCCACCACCGGGCTCACCGTGCGTGCGTCCGCGAAGATCAACCTGCACCTCGGGGTCGGCGCCGCCCGCCCCGACGGGATGCACCCGCTGCTCACCGTCTACCAGGCGGTGAGCCTCTACGACGACCTCGCCGCCGCACCCGCGGACGAGTGGCGGCTCGGCCTCACCGTCGACGACCACGTCGCCGCCCACGAGGTGCCGCTGGCCGGCGACAACATCGTCGACCGCGCCGCCGACCTGCTCGCCGCCCACCACGGGCTGGCCAGGGCCGGGCTCGGCGCCGACCTGCACATCACCAAGGCGATCCCGGTCGCCGGCGGCATGGCCGGCGGCTCCGCGGACGCCGCCGCCGCGCTGGTGGCGCTGGACCGGTTGTGGGCGCTGCAGACCACCGACGACGACCTGCTGGCGCTCGCGGCCGAGCTCGGCAGCGACGTGCCGTTCGCGCTGCTCGGCGGCACCGCGCTCGGCACCGGCCGCGGCGAGATCGTCACCCCGGTCGCCGACCACGGCTCGTGGTGGTGGGTGCTCGCGCTGTCCCCGGAGGGGATGTCGACGCCCGCGGTCTACGGGCACTTCGACGAGCTGCACCCCGACGCCCCCTCCGAGCCGCCGCCGGCCGACGAGCTGCTGGCCGCGCTGGACTCCGGCGACCCGCAGCGGCTGGCCGCCACCCTGCACAACGACCTGCAGGCGCCGGCCCTCGACCTGCGGCCCGACCTCGCCGACCGGCTCGGGCGCGGCGAGTCCGAGGGTGCGCTGCGCGGGCTGGTCTCCGGCTCCGGCCCGACCTGCGTGTTCCTCTGCGAGTCCGGCGAGCACGCGCGCGCGGTCGCGGCCGGCCTGCGGGGCCCCGACCCGGCCACGGGCGCGGAGCCCGTCGTACTCGTCGCGCACGGTCCCGTGGCCGGCGCCCACGTCGTGAGGGGGCTGAGCGCCCGTGGCTAACCTCGTCAACCTCGAGCGGGTCTCCAAGGCGTACGGCGTCCGCCCGCTGCTCACCGACGTCTCCCTCGGCATCGCCGCGGGGGACCGGATCGGCATCGTCGGCCGCAACGGCGACGGCAAGACCACGCTGCTGGAGGTGATGACCGGCCTCGAGGAGCCCGACACCGGCCGGGTCTCCCGGTCCCGCGGGCTGCTGATCGGCTACCTGCACCAGGGCGACGAGCTCGAGGACACCCACACCGTCCGCGAGGCGGTGCTCGCCGGCCGCTCCGACCACGAGTGGGCCGCGGACCCGCGCACCCGCGAGATCGTCGAGGTGCTGCTGGCCGGCGTCTCGCTCGACCGGGCCGTCGTCGGGCTCTCCGGCGGCGAGCGGCGCCGCTGCTCGCTGGCCGCGCTGCTGCTGGGCGAGCACGACCTGGTCGTGCTCGACGAGCCCACCAACCACCTCGACGTCGAGGCGGTCGACTGGCTGGCCCGGCACCTGGTGCAGCGGTCCTCGGCGCTGGTCGTGGTCACCCATGACCGGTGGTTCCTCGACGCGGTCTGCCAGTGGACCTGGGAGGTCCACGACGGCGTGGTCGACGCCTACGAGGGCGGGTACGCCGCGTTCGTGCTCTCGAAGGCCGAGCGGCAGCGGCAGGCCGCGGCCACCGAGGTCCGCCGGCAGAACCTGGTGCGCAAGGAGCTGGCCTGGCTGCGTCGCGGCCCCCCGGCCCGGACGTCGAAGCCGAAGTTCCGCATCGACGCCGCCAACCAGCTGATCGAGGACGTGCCGCCGCCGCGGGACCGGCTGGAGCTGGAGCGCTTCGCCACCCAGCGGCTCGGCAAGGACGTGATCGACGTCGAGGACGTGGACCTGGTGCGCGGCGTGCCGGGGGAGGGGGAGCGGCGGCTGCTCTCCCACGCCACCTGGCGGATCGGCCCCGGGGACCGGGTCGGCATCGTCGGCGTCAACGGCGCCGGCAAGACCTCGGTGCTCTCGCTGATCGCCGGCACGCTGCCGCCCTCGGCCGGCCGGGTGAAGCAGGGCCGCACCGTCGCGCTGCAGCACCTCACCCAGCAGCTCGACGACCTCGACCCCGAGGGCCGCGTGCTGCCCACGGTCGAGTCGATCCGCCGGGTCACCCGGACCGCGGACGGCGAGGTCACCGCGACCGCGCTGCTGGAGCGGTTCGGCTTCACCGGCGACCGGCTCACCGCCCGGATCGGCGACCTGTCCGGTGGCGAGCGCCGTCGGTTCCAGCTGCTGCGGCTGCTGCTGACCGAGCCGAACGTGCTGCTCCTCGACGAGCCCACCAACGACCTCGACATCGAGACGCTCAACGTGCTCGAGGACTTCCTCGACGGCTGGCCCGGCACGCTGGTCGTGGTCTCCCACGACCGCTACTTCCTCGAGCGGGTCTGCGACTCGGTCTGGGCGCTGCTCGGCGACGGCCAGGTCTCGATGCTGCCCCGCGGCGTGGACGAGTACCTCGAGCGGCGTCACGCCGCCCTGGCCGCCGAGACGGCACTCGCGTCAACTCCCAGGGCGCCGAGCGGGCAGTCAGGGGAAGTCTCGGCGCCCCGAGAGGGCACTTCGGGGCAGTACGACGAGTCGCCCGCCGCAGCGGCACCCCCCAAGGCCAGGGCCGGCAGCGCCGAGGAGCGGGCGGCCCGCAAGGAGATCGCGCGCATCGACCGGCAGCTCGCGCGGATCGCCGAGCAGGAGGCCGCGCTCAACGCCGAGGTCCTCGAGCACGCCCAGGACTACGAGAGGCTCGCCGAGCTCAGCGCGCGCCTCAACGACCTGGCGGCCGAGAAGGACGAGCTCGAGATGGAGTGGCTGGAGGCCGCCGAGATCCTCGAGTGAGTGCCCCGAAGTGCCCTCTCGGCCGTCCGGAGAGTGCCCCGAAGTGCCCTCTCGGCCGTCTGGGAGTGCCCCGGAGTGCCCTCTCGGCCGTCTGGGAGTGCCCCGGAGTGCCCTCTCGGCGTCAGGAGAAGGGGGCGAGCAGGGTGCGCAGCAGGTCGGCGAGGGCGTCCTGGTCCCTGGCGGGGAGGTCCTGCAGCAGCGATCGTTCGGCGTCGAGCAGCGCGGTGAACGCGGCGTCGACCGCGGTCTTGCCCTCGGCGGTGAGCCGGACGATCACGCCGCGGCGGTCCTCGGGGTCGGGGTAACGCTCCACGAACCCGCGCGCGGCCAGCCGGTCGACGCGGTTGGTCATGGTCCCGCTGGTCACCAGGGTCTCGCGCAGCAGCCGGCCGGGCGAGAGCTCGTACGGCGCCCCCGCGCGCCGGAGCGCGGCCAGCACGTCGAACTCCCACGACTCGATCCCGTGGGCGGTGAACGCCTCGCGGCGGGCCAGGTCGAGGTGGCGGGCGAGCCGGGAGATCCGGCTGAACACCGCGACCGGCGCCAGGTCGAGGTCGGCGCGCTCGCGCGCCCACGCCTCCACCAGCTCGTCGACCTCGTCCCTCATGGGCCCATCCTAACCATCCGGTCGAGAATCTTGACATCGAGACTTCTTGCCGCCACGATGGAAATGTCTTGACGTCAAGATAAACGGAGGGGCTGGAGATGACCCACACCTGGGACCCGGAGCGGTACCTCACCTACGCCGACGAGCGCGGCCGGCCCTTCGTGGAGCTGCTGGCCCGCGTCCGGGCCGACGCACCCCGCGCCGTGGTCGACCTCGGCTGCGGGCCCGGCAACCTGACCACGCTGCTGGCCGAGCGCTGGCCCGACGCCGCCGTGACCGGCCTCGACGCCAGCCCCGAGATGATCCGCAGGGCGCGGGAGGCCGACCCGCGGGTCGGCTTCGACGTCGCCGACCTCCGCGACTGGTCCGCGGCCGGTGGGCGGGACGTCGACGTGCTCGTCTCCAACGCCACCCTCCAGTGGGTCCCCGGCCACCTCGACCTGCTCCCCGCGCTGGTCGGCCGGGTCGCTGCCGGCGGCTGGCTCGCCTTCCAGGTGCCCGGCAACTTCGACGAGCCGAGCCACACGATCCGGCGCGACCTGGCCGCCGAGCCGGCGTACGCCGCCCACACCGAGGGCGTCGCCGTCCCGTCCAGCCACGACCCGGCGGTCTACCTGGACGCGCTGACCCGGCTGGGCTGCGAGGTCGACGCCTGGGAGACGACCTACCTCCACGTGCTCACCGGCGAGGACCCGGTCTTCACCTGGGTGTCCGGCACCGGCGCCCGCCCCACCCTGCAGGCGCTGCCCGACGACCTGCGCCCCCAGTTCGAGGCGGAGTTCCGGCGGCGGCTGCGGGAGGCCTACCCCCGGCACGGGTACGGCGTGGTGCTGCCGTTCCGCCGTATCTTCGTCGTCGCCCGGGTCCCTGCCTGATCCCGCTCCCGAGAGGACTGCCATGAAGCTGCACCACGTCCAGGTGGCCTGCCCGCCCGGCGGCGAGGACGCCGCCCGCCGGTTCTACGCCGACGGGCTCGGCCTCACCGAGGTCGAGAAGCCCGCCGACCTGCGCGCCCGGGGTGGCGCGTGGTTCCGGGCGTACGACGCCTCCGGCTCGGTCGCCGCCGAGATCCACATCGGCGTCGAGGAGCCGTTCGTGCCGGCCCGCAAGGCCCACCCCGCCCTCGTGCTCGACTCGGTCGCCGAGCTCGAGGCCGCGGCCGACCGGCTCGCCGAGGGTGGTCACGAGGTCGACTGGAGCCAGCGGACAACGTTCGCGGGCTACCAGCGCTTCCACGCCTTCGACGGCCACGGCAACCGGGTCGAGGTGCTCGCCCCGGCCTGACGGCCCGCGGGCGGTGGTGAGTGGTCCACCGAATCGGGCGCGGAAACGGTGGCTGACGCACCGCTGGGCGGGCGGGTCCGCGGGCGGCGGTGAGTGGTCCACCGAATCGGGCGCGGAAACGGTGGCTGACGCACCGCTGGGCGGGCGGGTCCGCGGGCGGCGGTGGGCGGTCCACCGAATCGGGCGCGGAAACGGTGGCTGGGCCACCGCCGGGCGGCGTACGACGTGGTGGCCGGGCTCACGGACACCCGGCAGTTACCCACCGGTAGCATGCGGCGCATGAGCCAGGTCCTCACGATGTGGGAGAAGGTCAGCCCGCTGCCCCAGGGCAAGCGGATCTTCTCGATCCTGTTCGCCCGGAAGGCGCCGTACTTCGCCACGATCCGGCCGCGCTTCACCGAGATCCGGCCCCACCGCGCCGAGCTGGTGATCCCCAAGCGGCGTCGCGTGCACAACCACCTGGGGACCGTGCACGCGATCGCGCTGTGCAACGGCCTCGAGGCGGCGATGGGGGCGCTCGCGGAGGCGACGATCCCGGCGGACAAGCGCTGGATCCCGAAGGGCATGGAGGTCGGCTACACCGCCAAGGCGACCAGCGACATCACCTGCGTCGCCGAGACCGACCCCGGGCAGTGGACCGGCGACGCGCTGCCCGAGGCCGGCGGCGAGGTGCCGGTGCGGGTGCGCGGCGTCCGCGAGGACGGCACCGTGGTGATCGAGGGCGTGATCAGGCTCTGGGTGACGCCGAAGAGGTAGCGGCCGCTACTCGCGGCCGACGAGGTAGCTCAGCACGGCGAAGCTGAACAGCAGCGAGACCAGCGCGCCCGTGCCGGTGGGCCAGATCAGCACCGGCGCGGTGGTCAGCACCAGCACGTCGAAGCCGCGCACGATGCTGCCGTAGAGGTTGGTCGGCACCGCGCCGGCCGGCGTCGTGACCAGCGGCTTGCTGTAGTCCGGCGGCCGCCCGGTCACCCACCGGGTCGCCGCGGCCAGCGCCGAGGCGCCGACGACCAGCCCGAAGACCCCGGCGCTGGTGGGGCCGACCTCGAGCGAGCCGTCCAGCGCGCCCGCGGTCGCCAGCCCGTACGCCGCGAGCAGCCCGGCCGGCACGGCCAGCGTGGCCATCCGGGTGGTGGAGGCGGGGAACGGCATCGCCCGGGCGATGCTCGGGGTCCGGGTGATCGCCCGCAGCCCGGTCAGCAGCGGCAGCCCGGCCAGGAAGCCGGTGAGCGCGGCGACCAGCACCACGACCCGGCCGCCGCCGGCGGTCTCCGCGGCGTACGGCACCACGACGGCGGCCGCGAGCAGCAGCACCGTCTGCGGGCTGCGGCGCACCCGGGTCAGGTCGAGCCAGACCAGCGCGACCGCGCCCGAGGGGCCGCCGCGCCGCGGCCGCACCGAGCCGTGGCCGGTCCAGCGGTGGGCGAGCACCACGTCGAAGGCCAGCGCCAGGTCGAGGCTGGCCAGGGCACCGGAGATCCCCGGCGCCAGCGCGCCGCCGGCGGCGACGTCCCGGCGTCGCAGCCGCGGCAGGCGGCGGACCGTCAGCGCCAGCAGGACCAGGCCCAGCACGGCGCCGGCGGCCAGGCCGGCGGTCCAGGGGGTGGAGCCGACCGGCGGGTCGGCGACGGGCGCACGGCCCAGCGCCAGCACCAGCAGGCCGACCCAGACCGCCGCGACCAGCACCCAGGTCAGCACCCGGGCGACGATCCCGCCGGCCGACTGCGACAGCGCCGCCAGGCAGACCGCGGCCACCGACAGCAGCGCCGCCGAGCCGGTGAACGACAGCAGCGCCGCGCCGGGGAACGTGGCCACGGCCGAGGCCCCGGCCGCGATCAGCCCGCCGGCCACCAGCGCGATCCCGACGGTGGCGAGCAGCCGCGGCCGCAGCACCGAGCCCCGGTCCACGGGCGCCGTCATCAGCCAGGAGTCCACCGCGGGGGAGACGAAGACCGGCCCGAACAGCCGGGCCACCGCCAGCACCAGCACCACCCCGGTCACGCCGGTGACCCAGGGCAGCACCGTGCGCGCCTCCAGGCAGCCGGCGGCGGAGCAGGCCGCACCGGCGGCCCGGCGTACGTTGATCACCACGTTGACCAGCGCCGAGCCGAACATCGCCACCGCCAGCAGCGCGATGTAGGCGTCGCCGAGCACGTCGACGAGCCGGGCGGTGGCGCGGCCCCGGCGCCAGTGCCGGATCTCGCCGCGCAGCTCGCGGACCTCGGCCGTCATGCCTCCCCGCCGGTGCGCTCGTGGTGGGCGCCGACGTCGACGACCCGGTCGGCGACCGCCTCCACCAGCGCGGTGGCGTGGCTGGCGAGCAGCACGGCGAGGCCCTGGGTCTTCTCGTGGACCAGCCGCTCGGCCAGCCAGTCCAGGCCGGCGGTGTCGAGCCGCTGCTCGGGCTCGTCGAGCACCAGCAGCCGCCGCGGCCGCACGAACGCGCTGGCCAGGGCCAGCCGGCGCCGCTGTCCCGAGGAGAGGGTGCCGGGCAGCTGGCCGGACTGGGCGATCAGCCCGACCTCGTGCAGCACGTCGTCGACGAGCTCCTGCGCGTCGGCCACCCGGTGCGCCTTCGCGAACAGGTCGAGGTGCTCCACGACCGAGAGGTCGGGGAAGAAGTCCATGTCGTCCATCACGACGGCCAGGTCGGTGCGCACCTGCTCGGAGCGCTCGTCGAGCGGCTTGCCGTCGAGCTCGATGGTGCCGTCGGTCGGCTTGTCGGCGCCGGTGACGCAGCGCAGCACCGTCGACTTGCCGGCGCCGTTGCGGCCCACCAGCGCCACCGCCTCGCCGGCCCGTACGTCGAGGTCGAAGCCGGCGAGCACCTCCACCTCACCGAACCGACGCCGCAGCTTGCTCACCCGCAGCAGCGGCGGGGCCTGCGGCTTCGGCTTGGGCTTGCGCTGCTTCTTCTGCTGGTGCGGGGGACGGGCCACGACGGTCAGCGTGCCACCCGGCCCCGGGGGCGTGCGCGACCCGGGCGCCGCGGAGGCCCTGAGCGAGCGGGGCCGCCTCAGGCGCCGGTGCGACCCCCAGCCGCCGAGGAGGACCGGGTTCGTCATCGCCACCATCGGTGCGGCCGCGGCCGGGCCGCGGCGCACCTCGGCGCGGACGAACGCGGTCCCGCCCGGCACGGTCGTGTCGATGAGGGCCTCGCCGCCGGTCGCGGTCGCCGTCGCCAGGGGAGGGCCGGCGCCGGGGCCGAGCAGCGTGGCCACGCAGCCGTCGTCGAGGCCGGTGACGTGCAGGCGTACGGCGACCGCGTCGCCCTGCGCCGCTCGGCACCCGGTCGCCGCACCCGTAGGTCACCTCGCCGAGGGCGGCCGTCAGCTCCAGCCCGACCCGCGCGGACTCCGCCAGCCACGAGTGGCCCCCGCGGTAGCCGGCCAGCAGCTCCGGAACCGAGAGCGCCCCGGCCCGGACGATGGTCTGGGCCAGCCCGATCTGCTGGTCGTGGTCGTGGGAGTCGGAGTTGCCGACCGCCGGCTTGAGGACGCCGTCGGTCAGCAGCCGGTGCCAGCGCTGGACGGCCCGCTCGTTGGCGGTCTGGTTCAGGCCGCTCCACGGCCCGTTCCAGACCTCGACCGCGTCCATCTCGGCGAAGTCGTCGCCGAACTGCCAGCCGATGCCGGATCCCAGCTGGTAGGGGTGGGCGGCGATCGCGAGGCCCCCGGCGGCCCGGGCCCGGTCCGCGAACCGCGCGAGCTGCCCGTCCTCGGGCCGGTAGCGCCAGTCGATCCAGGTGCCGGGCTCGACGCCGGTGGCGAGCCAGTGTCCGGCCCGGGTGGTCACCTCCTCGCCGGCGATGACCAGGAAGTCGTCGGGGACGTGGCGGCCCCAGGTGCGCTGGGCGGAGCTGGTGTTGTGCTCGGAGCTGCCGATGAAGTCCAGTCCCGCGGCCCGGGCGTCCGCCAGCACCTGGGCCTGGGTCTGCCGGCCGTCGGAGTGGACGGTGTGCACGTGCAGGTCGCCGCGGTACCAGCCCGGGCCGCGGCCCGGCACGGCGGTCGGTGCCGGTCGCGGCTCGAACCTCGGGCCCTTGGGCCCGAAGTGCAGCGTGACCCGCACCGTCCACGGGGTCCCCGCCCCGGCGATCTGGTACGGCCCGAGCGCGACCGCCCAGCGACCCGGCGCGATCGGGCCGGCCAGGTAGCCGGGCGTGGCGTGGGACCGGCTGATCCGGAACGACCGCCGGGCCCCGCCCGACCAGCCGCGGAAGCCGCGGGCGTCACCGAGGGCGTGCCCGGAAGGGTCGAAGATCCCGATGTCGACCACGTTGACGGTGGTCGGCCCCACCGAGGTCGGGGTGGTAGTCGTAGCCGACCTCGATCGCGCGGACCCCGCGGGGCACGTGGAAGGGCACGTAGTGCCAGTCGGGCCCCTGCGGGTCGGTGAATGCGCCGCGGAAGGTCCTCGTGACCGCCGAGCCGGCGCTCGCCGGCTCGAACGCGAACAGGGCGGAGCTGGTCGCCAGCCCGGCGCCCGCGAGGAGCAGCCGGCGACGGTCGAGACGGTGGTCGGACCCCTGGTCGGGTCGAGGCGCGGAGGGGAGTCGTTCATGGTGCCCCCTCGGGCATCCGGGGCGTCCGTGCGGGTGGTTCGGAGGATCCGGACACTTCCACGACGAACTGGTCGCTCGAAGTCCGCAGACATCGCATGGCAAGCGCGCATGCACTCGCCGGCGCGGGCGGGCAAGCTCGAGGCTGTCCGGAAGCGTGCTGTGAGGGCTTACAGCAAGGAATTTCTGACCGGACACGGCTATGCCGCCTACAAGCGTTTGAGCAGACGCTGCAGAGAACTGGAAGGACTCCTCGAGGGTCTCGCGTTGGCCGCCAAGGAGACCTGGGTTTTTCCCAATCGAGACATATAGGCAAGAAGTGTCCGGTAGTCGTGCGCTAGTCGTTACGCCTACGCCAATGCGAACTTGGATCAAAGTAGTGAGCCGTGGGTGGCAAGGAAGTCCACCGGCGCGAGTGGACGCAGCCGCACGGTCGTCATTCTCGGCAAGGTGACCGTACGACCAAGTGCTGATGCTCGGCGGATGCAGTGAGCGGACGTGCCAATCAAGACGATGTGAGCGGTGTCGGCGCGCCCGGCAACCGGATGTCCATGATCTCCCAGGGCGTGCGATTCCGGGCGCCCCCGGCGCCCGCCGTACCCTTGGGCGGTCATGACTGCCACACCTGAGACCGCCGAGAGCGCACCGGTTCCCGAGACGGGACCTCGTCCCTCCTCGACCAGCGGTGCGGGCCGCACCTACGAGGTCCGCACCTACGGGTGCCAGATGAACGTCCACGACTCCGAGCGGCTGACCGGGCTGCTGGAGGAGGCGGGCTACGTCGCCGCGCCGCAGGACGAGCAGGCGGACGTCGTCGTCTTCAACACCTGCGCGGTGCGGGAGAACGCCGACAACAAGCTCTACGGCAACCTCGGCCACCTCGCGCCGGTGAAGGCGCAGAAGCCCGGCATGCAGATCGCGGTCGGCGGCTGCCTGGCCCAGAAGGACCGCGACACGATCACGACCCGGGCCCCGTGGGTCGACGTGGTGTTCGGGACCCACAACATCGGCTCGCTGCCGGTGCTGCTGGAGCGGGCCCGGGTGCAGGAGGAGGCCCAGGTCGAGATCCTGGAGTCCCTCGACGTCTTCCCCTCCACGCTGCCGACCCGGCGCGAGTCGGCGTACGCCGCCTGGGTGTCGGTCTCGGTGGGCTGCAACAACACCTGCACCTTCTGCATCGTCCCGTCGCTGCGCGGCAAGGAGAAGGACCGCCGGCCCGGCGACATCCTCGCCGAGGTCCGCGCGCTGGTGGCCGAGGGCGTCACCGAGGTCACGCTGCTGGGCCAGAACGTCAACGCCTACGGCGTGGAGTTCGGCGACCGGCAGGCGTTCTCCAAGCTGCTGCGCGCCTGCGGCGAGGTCGAGGGGCTCGAGCGGGTCCGGTTCACCTCCCCGCACCCCGCGGAGTTCACCGACGACGTCATCGAGGCGATGGCCGAGACCCCCAACGTGATGCCCTCGCTGCACATGCCGCTGCAGTCCGGCTCCGACCGGGTGCTGCGCGCGATGCGGCGGTCCTACCGGCAGTCGAGGTTCCTCGGCATCATCGAGCGGGTGCGCGCGGCGATCCCGCACGCCGCGATCACCACCGACATCATCGTCGGCTTCCCCGGCGAGACCGAGGAGGACTTCCAGGACACCCTCGACGTGGTCCGCGCCGCGCGGTTCTCCGGGGCGTTCACCTTCCAGTACTCCAAGCGGCCCGGCACCCCCGCCGCCGTGCTCGAGGACCAGATCCCGCCCGACGTGGTCCGGGACCGCTACGAGCGGCTGGTCGCGGTGGTCAACGAGATCGCCTGGGAGGAGAACAAGGCGCTCGTCGGGCGCACCGTCGAGCTGATGGTCGCCGAGGGCGAGGGCCGCAAGGACGCGGAGACCCACCGGCTCTCCGGGCGCGCCCCCGACAACCGGCTCGTGCACTTCGCCGCCGACTTCTCGCAGGTCGAGGACGCCTCCGGGGTCCGGCCGGGCGACATGGTCACCGTCGAGCTCACGTACGCCGCCCCGCACCACCTGGTCGCCGACGGCCCGGTGCTCGCGGTCCGGCGCACCCGCTCCGGCGACGCGTGGGAGGCCCGCCAGGCCCAGCCCGCGCCGTCGGGCGTCTCGCTCGGCATGCCCGCGGTGGGCGTGCCCGCGCCGCTCCCGGACGCCCCCGCCTGCCGCTGAGCCCCGGGCCCGCGCGGCGACTCGAGACGGTCCGGTCCGCGCGGGACGTCAGGCCGATCGTGGTCCGGCGACCTCGATGCGCGTGACGTCGGCCGGGGTCACGGTCGGGGTCCGCCGGGTCGCACAGCGCCTCGAGCAGCCGGGCCAGCAGCTCGCGCCGGCCCGGGTCCGCGCGCCAGGCCGCGAGGTGGTCGAGGCGGTCGAGGGCGTCGTGCAGCCGCTCGGGGCTGGTCCGGCGGCAGCGCACCGCCGCGGCCAGCCACGCGAGCGCCGCGGCCTCGGTGCCCGCTGCCGCGCCACCCGCGCCACCCGCGCCACCTGCGTCGGCGGCGATCTCCGCGGCCACCTCGAGCACCGCCTCCTCGACGTGCACCCGGGGCGGTGAGAGGTCCCACCGGACCCGGTCCCCGAGGCCGTCCAGCCGGTGCGCGCGGACCCCCGGCGGGGCCACGAACGCGCTGTCCCGGTCGACCGCGACGTGGATGACGGCGTCGCCGCCGCCGCGCCGCCCCGGGCCGTCGGCCACGCGCAGCGCGGAGCGGTGGCACAGCGCCGCCGGCCAGGCCAGCAGCAGCGCCACCCAGCCGCGCTGCAGCCAGGTGAGGGGATCGGCGCCCGTGACGTAGACGCCCGGGTGCACGCCGCGCCACCCGCGGTCGGCGGTCGCCCTCGCCAGGTCCAGCTCGTCGCACCCGGCCGCGCGCAGCTGCAGCCGCGCGACCACGCCCGACTGCCGGTCGAGCAGCTCCTCGATCCCCATGTCCGAGCACGCTCCCCGACGCGGGCCCGCCCGGCAAGGGTCAGCTCAGTCGCCTGTGGAGGAACGCGGGTCCCGCTCCGGGTAGCCCGCCTTCGGGGCGAGCCCCTCCGGTTGCGGCTCCGGGTTGCCGGTCGACTGCTCCGGCGGCACGGTCTCCCCGGGCTCGCGCTCGTGCGGCGCGGTGTCGCGCAGGCCGTCGGTGGCGTCCTGGCCGGGGCCGGCGTGGCCGACCCGCTCGCTGCTCACGCCCATGTCGCCGGCGGCGCGCCGTGGGCCCGAGGAGTTCGGTGTCGACTCGCGCAGGTCGGTGTCCTCCGAGAGGTCCGCGCCGGGGTCCCGGGCGGCGCCGCCGGACGGGGCCGTGGGCCGGTCCGCGCTCATGCCGGCGACTCCCGCTCCCCGGAGATCGGCTCCTCGTCGCGGGTGGCCTGGGTGGAGGTGTCCTCGCCCTCCTTCATCTCGTCGGGCAGCGAGACGTCGTCGACGGCGGGGTTGTCGCGCGTCGACAGGTCCGGGGTGGCCGGGCGCTCGTGCGGCCCGTCCCCGACGGCATCGGCACCACCGGGCGCCGGGTCCCCGGGCTCGATCTCGGGCTCGGGCATCGGGCCGAGGTCGGTCTGCTCGGCGGCGTCGCTCGGGTCGCTCTGGTCTCTCGCGTCGCTCAAGGTGTTTCCTCCCTGCTGCCGGCCTCGAAGCCGAACGTGGTGTACGGCTGGGTCGTACCCAGCCTCAGGTCCTCCAACACCGCCCGCTCGTGCGGCACGACCGGGGCGGGGAGCGCGTCGAGCGGGCACCAGCGCAGCTCCGCGCACTTCTCCGGCTCCACGATCCGCGGCTCTCCGGTCCAGGAGCGGGCGGTGAAGAAGAAGTCGACCCGCTCGTCGATCGGCTCCCCGCCGCGGGTGCGCTGCATCGCGGTCACGAACGCCAGGTCGAGATCGCCGACCGCGATCTCCTCGAGCGCCTCGCGGCGCGCGGCGTCGTACGCCGTCTCGCCCCGCTCCACGTGCCCGGCGGCGGCCGCGGCCCAGTGGTGGTCCATGAAGCCGGTGTTGCGCCGCAGCTGCAGCAGCACCTCCGGCCCGGTGAGGCCGTCGCGCAGCAGGAAGACGTAGGACGCCGGCACCACCACGAACCGGTCCAGGGGCTGGCTCACTCCTGATCGGCCTCGACGATCTCCACGTCGTGCGGCGTGGTCTCGGGCTCGCCCTCGACGTCGTAGACGGTGCCGGTCTCGTCGGAGACCGCGGTCTCGCGCTCCTCGGCCTCGTACTCCTCGGCGTCGGGCTCGTCGTGCACGGCCTGCTCGGCGAGCTCCTCCTCCGGCACTTCGCTGGTCATCGGTCCTCCTGGCTGTCCGGGCCCGGCGGGGCGGGCGCGTCGAGCGGTTCGTCGTGCTGGGTGTGGCTCATCCGGTGTCCTGCCGGCCCCCGGGGCAGGGTCACTGCGAGGGCTGGTCCTCGGAGCTCTCGGCGTTCTCCTCCTGCGCGGCCGAGCCGCCGGCGGCGTCGTCCTCGTCGGGCAGCTCGCCGGCGTGCTCGCCGGGCGGCACCCGGTCGCCCAGCGGGCGCTGCTCCTGCTCCTCGGGGATCGGCGCGGTCACCGGGGGTCCCCGTCCGAGCGGTGCCGGCCGCCGCCGTCGGGGATGTCGTCGTCGCGGCCGTCGAGCCTCTCGAGGGCGTCCTTGGCCTTCTCGGCGCCGGTGGCGAGCTTGTCGGCGTGCTTGCCGCCGGTCTTGTCGTCGACGACCTCGGCGGCCTTGTCGATGCCGTCGGCGATCTTGTCGCCGTGCTTGTCCACGGCGTCGGTGAGCGCGTCCTTGGCCTTGTTGAAGAAGCTCATGGCAACTCCTGGGTCGGGGGTCGGCGCGATGTGTCGGGCCGGTGGCGGGCACCGGTCGTGTACCCCGTTGCTGCCACACTAACCACATGCCCGAGGACCGGACCGCCGCGCCGACCGGACGGCCCGGCGTACCGGTGGTGGCCGTGGTGGGCGCCACCGCGTCCGGCAAGACCGGCCTCTCGCTCGACCTGGCCGAGCGGCTCGGCGGCGAGGTGGTCAACACCGATGCGATGCAGGTCTACCGCGGGATGGACGTCGGCACCGCCAAGCTCCCGCCCGCCGAGCGGCGCGGGATCCCGCACCACCTGCTCGACCTGCTGACGGTGCGGGACCCGCTCACGGTCGCCGAGTTCCAGCAGCAGGCCCGCGACGTGATCGCGACGCTGCGACAGGCGGGTCGGGTGCCGGTGCTCGTCGGCGGCTCCGCGCTCTACACCCGCGCGATCCTGGACCGCTTCGAGTTCCCGGGCACCGACGAGGCGGTCCGCGCCCGGCTCGAGGAGGAGCTCGCCGCCGTGGGTGCGGCGACCCTGCACCGGCGCCTGGCCGAGCGCGACCCCGAGGCGGCGGCGCGGATCCTGCCCGAGAACGGCCGCCGCGTCGTGCGCGCCCTGGAGGTCATCGAGATCACCGGGCGCCCGTTCAGCGCCTCGCTGCCGAGGCTGGAGTACGCCGACCACGCGTCGGTCCAGGTCGGCCTCGACATCGACCGGCCCACCCTGGACGCCCGGATCGAGCAGCGCGTGGACCAGATGTTCGCCGACGGGTTCGTCGCCGAGGTGGAGCGGCTGCTCGCCGAGGGGCTGGCCGAGGGCCGGACCGCCGGCCGCGCGATCGGCTACCGCGAGGTCGCGGCGCACCTCGCCGGCGAGCTGACCCTGGCCGAGGCCCGGGAGCGGACCGTCGTGGCCACCCGACGGTTCGCCCGCCGGCAGGACTCCTGGTTCCGCAAGGACCCGCGCATCGTGTGGGTGCCCTTCGACGCCCCCGACCGGGTCGAGCGGGCGCTGGCCGCGGTGGCGGCGCTGGACGCTCCCGGGCTCGGCCGGGCTGTCGGCGCCCGGTCCTAGGAGCCTGCTGAACAACACGCTCTGCTGCGCGCCGCGCTGCACGCACGCTGGCCGCGGTGCCGTCGGTCGACGGGCAACCAGCCCGCCTTCCCTCCGGCACCTTGCCATCGCACGCGCATCGCGACGCTCGCGACGAGCAGTTGATCAGCAGTCTCCTAGCGTGGACCGCGGAGGTGGAGCCATGACCCGCACGACCTACTACACCGCCGCGACGCTGGACGGCTTCCTGGCCGACGAGCACGACTCGCTGGACTGGCTGTTCCGGCAGCACATCGACGAGGACGGCCCGATGGCCTACGGCCCGTTCATCGCCGGGATCGGGGCGCTGGTGATGGGCGCGACGACCTACGAGTGGATCCGCGCCCACCACGTCGACCGGGGCGAGGCGTGGCCCTACGCCATGCCCACCTGGGTGCTGACCCACCGCGACCTCGCGCCGGTCGAGGGGGCGGACCTCCGGTTCGCCCGCGGCGACGTGCGCCCGGTGCACGAGGCGATGGCCGCCGCCGCCGGCGGCAAGCACCTGTGGGTGGTCGGCGGCGGCGACCTGGCCGCCCAGTTCGCCGAGGCCGGGCTGCTCGACGAGCTGTGCGTGCAGCTCGCGCCGGTGACGCTCGGCGCCGGGCGGCCGCTGCTGCCCCGGCCGTTCGACCTCCGGCTCACCGAGCTGGCCCGCAACGGCGACTTCGCCTGTCTGCGGTACGCCGTGCTGGGTGCCTCCCGGGACGGCTGACCGGCGGTCCGGTGGGGGGCGACCGCGTCGTACGACGTGCGCCCGGAGCCGGCGCCCGTCCCGCTACCGTGGGGGCGTGACCGACCCCGTGACCGACCCCGTGACCGAGGCCGCCCCGGCCTGGCCCGAGATCGACTCCGTCGAGGAGCTGGTGGGCCTGCTGGGCGAGCCCGCCGCGCGGGTCCGCGACAAGGTGCGCCCGGCCCTGCTGCCGGTCGACCGCGACTGGCTCGCCGCCAGCCCGTTCTGCGTGCTGGCCACCGCGTCGGCCGACGGCCGCTGCGACGTCTCGCCCAAGGGCGACCCCGCCGGCCGGCTGGTGCACGTGGTCGACGAGCGGACCCTCGCGATCGCCGAACGGCCCGGCAACCGGCGGGCCGACGGCTACCGCAACATCCTCGAGAACCCCCACGTCGGCCTGGAGTTCCTGATCCCCGGCCGCGGCGACACGCTGCGCGTCAACGGCCGGGCCCGGCTGGTGCGCGACGCGCCGTTCTTCGACGAGCTGGTCGTCAAGGGGCACCGCCCGCTGCTGGCCGTGGTGGTCGACGTCGAGGAGGTCTTCTTCCACTGCGCGAAGGCGTTCCTGCGCGCCGGGCTGTGGCAGCCGGAGACCTGGGACCCCGAGGGCCTCGTGCCGCGCCGGGCGGTGCTGGCCTCCGAGGTCGAGCCGACCGGGATGACCGTCGAGCAGCTCGACGACCACTACGCGCCCGAGAACTACCGACGGGGGCTCTATGCCTGAGCAGACGACCGGCTACACGTTCCTCAAGGGGCACGGCACCGAGAACGACTTCGTGCTGCTGCCCGACCCCGACGGGTCGGTGCACCGGCCGCTCGAGGCCGCCCGGGTGCGGGCGCTGTGCGACCGGCGCGCCGGCCTCGGCGGCGACGGCGTGCTCCGGGTGATCCGGACCGCGGCGTACGACGGGCCGGACGCGGCGCTGGTGCACGGCCAGGACGCCGAGTGGTTCATGGACTACCGCAACTCCGACGGGTCGCCGGCCGAGATGTGCGGCAACGGCAGCCGGGTCTTCGCCCGCTACCTCGTCGACGCCGGCCTGGCCGACGGCGCCGGCCCGATCCCGGTCGCGACCCGCGCCGGCGTGAAGGTGCTGACGGTGGCCGGCGGGCTGGTCACCACCGACCTGGGCGCCCCGAAGGTGCTCGGCCAGACCGTGGTCGGCGTCGGGCTGCACAGCTGGCCGGCCCGGCACGTCGACATGGGCAACCCGCACGCGGTCGCGTTCGTCGACGCGCTCGAGGACGCCGGCCGGCTGCTCGAGGAGCCGTCGTACGACAAGGAGACCTACCCGCACGGCGTGAACGTCGAGTTCGTCGTGCGCCGGGCCGAGCGGCACGTCGCGATGCGGGTGCACGAGCGCGGCTCGGGGGAGACCCGCTCCTGCGGCACCGGCGCCGGCGCGGTGATGGTCGCGACCGCCCTGGCCGACCGGGCGGTCGACGAGGGCGCGGCGCCGCGCGCGGAGCTGGCCTACCGGGTCGACGTGCCCGGCGGCTCGCTGACGGTGACCTGGACCCCGGAGGACCGGGTGCTGCTCACCGGCCCGGCCGTGGTCGTGGCCTCCGGGACCACCGCCCTGTGACGAGTCGTGTGCCCGAGCCCGCGCCATAGCGCGTCCTGAGGGACACGACCCGCCCTCTATGCTCGCCAGCCATGGACTTCAACGGAGCATCAGCGATCGTGACCGGGGCGGCGTCGGGCATCGGCGCGGGCGTCGCCCGCCAGCTCGCCGAGGCGGGCGCGAAGGTGGTCGTGGCCGACCTGCAGGCCGACAAGGGCGAGGCTCTGGCCAAGGAGATCGACGGCGTCTTCGTCAGCGTCGACGTCACCGACACCGAGCAGATCAAGGCGGCGGTACGCCGGGCCTGCGAGCTCGGCCCGCTGCGGGTGCTGGTGAACTCGGCCGGCATCGGCTGGGCGCAGCGCACGATCGGCCGGGACGGGGAGTTCGACTCCGCCCACGACCTCGAGGCGTTCCGCAAGGTGATCGCGATCAACCTGATCGGCAGCTTCGACACGGTGCGGCTCGCGGCCACCGAGATGAGCAAGCTCGACCCCACCCCGAGCGGCGAGCGCGGCGCGATCGTCAACATCGCCAGCGTGGCGGCGTTCGACGGCCAGATCGGGCAAGCGGCCTACGCCGCGTCCAAGGGCGGCCTGGTCGGCCTCACCCTGCCGGTGGCCCGCGACCTGGCCGCCTCCGCGATCCGGCTGAACACCGTCGCCCCCGGCCTGATCGACACCCCGATCTACGACTTCGGCGGCGACGCCGAGGCGTTCAAGGCCAAGCTCGGCGAGAGCGTGCTGTTCCCCAAGCGGCTGGGCCGGCCCGAGGAGCTCGCCTCGATGGTGCTGGAGTGCCTGCGCAACCCCTACATGAACGGCGAGACCGTCCGCGTCGACGGCGGCATCCGGATGCCCCCCAAGTAGGCCCGGTGGGTGGGAGGCCTGTCGCCGTGCAGCCCCTCGTATGAAGCCCGGCTCGATTCGCGTCGCCGCCCTCACCCGGGCCGGCGTTCGGACGGGATCGCGCCTGCGGCGTTCCGGGTGACCGTCGCTCGACACCGCCCCCTGCGGAGGGTGGGGTCGCTCGGCTTCGAGCGGGTCGCCTCGTTCCGGGGGGCTCGCGACGGTCGCGGGAGCGAGGTGCTGGTCCGCGTCGAGAGCGCGGAGCGGGGCTCCGTCCCGGCGCCGGCTGCTGCCCGTCGTCAGCGGTGGATCAGCCACCGTTTCCCCGAGTGGAACGGTGGCCGGGCCACCGCTCACCCTGCCCGGATCCGGCCAGAGGTGGCTCAGCCACCGAATCCATCGACGATCCGGTGGCAGGGTCACCGCCCAACCCTGCCGCGGCTCCCTCTCGGCCACCGGCGACGGTACGTCGGCGGCCAGGGCTCTCACGGAACGGCGAGCGCCGCGGCCACGGTGGCGTAGAGCTCCTCGGCGTACGCCGCCTGCTCGGCCGGCACCCGGTCCAGGACCAGCTGCTCGACCAGGCTGACCAGCTCGGGCAGCACCCACGGCTCGGGCGGCTCGGGGGTGACGCCGGCCCGCACCGCCAGGCGGAAGTCGACGAACGTCGGCTGCGCGGCCACGACCGTGGCGAGCGTGCTGCGCGCGGCGAGGATCTTGCGGGCGTTGTAGCGGCCGAGGTCGCGGTAGGCGGCGAACTGCGCGGTGTGGAAGAACTGGTCGACGGTGCTGACCCGCGGGAACGTCGGGTCGACCTCGCGGTAGGCCAGCAGCTGCGGCGGCATGTCCTGGGTGAGCGCGGGCTTGCAGTACCACAGCAGCGTGACCCGCTCCATCTGCCCGGTGCCCTGGTCGACCCGGCGGACCAGGCCGACGTTGACCGACCGCGGGGAGTAGTCCCGCCCGGGCGAGGGCTCGGGGTCGGCGCGCAGCACGTCGAGGTTGAGCGCGATGCTGGCCGCGCACTCCAGCTGCGCGAGGTCGACCGCCCGGGAGATCGAGACAGCCAGGTTGCCCGGGCCGGAGTCGGCGTCCACGCAGATCACCTCGCGGTGGTGGGCGGTGCGCAGCAGCTCGACCAGCGCGGTGTTCTCCCAGTGGCCGCCGTCGGTGACGTAGAGGTAGAGGTCGCTGGGGTCGTGGAAGCCGAGGAACTCCTTGAGCAGGTAGCCCAGGCCGGGGCGGGGCAGCGGCCGGCCCAGCGCGGCCAGCCGGGCGGCGTACCGGGGGTTCGGGATCCAGGAGCCGAGCCGCACGTTGGCGAACGCCAGCAGCATGCTCACCGGACCGATCCGGAACCGCCCCATCGCCGGCGAGACCGCGGCGCCGGACAGCCCGACCGCCCGCATCGTGGTCAGCCGCGGGCTCCACCCCGGCCGCAGCGTCTCCAGGTCGGCGGCCGCGCACTCGTGGCGCTGCCACAGCCCGTCCTCCTCCTGGGGCACGAACAGGCGCACCGCGGTGGGCGAGAAGGTGACGCTCAGCGCCGGTACGCCGTAGTGGGTGCGGACCCCGGGCCCGGTCACCGTGGCCGACGCACAGATCGTCAGCGGCGTCCCGGCGGGGGTGGTGGCGCCGCGCACCGGCAGCTCGGCCAGGGCCGGCTCGACCCGCTGCCCGTCGCCGGCGGTGTCGTTGTTGACGTAGGCGCGGGCCCGGACCACGCCGTCGGCGCCGAGGAGGCGGTACGTCGCGAACGCCGCGCGCACCTTGCCGCGGTAGAACGCCGCCAGCGACCAGAACTCCGAGGTGCCCAGCAGGTGCAGCGCCAGCAGCACCACCACGACGACCACCAGCAGCACCACGTGCCGGTCCGCGGGCGCGGCGGCCATCGCGCCCAGCCCCCAGCGGCAGACCAGGAACAGCAGCAGCGCGCCGAAGACCAGCCCGCCGAGCACCGGCGCGAACCGGGCCAGCGGCTTGCGCAGGATCCGCAGCACGGCCCCGGCCGAGCCCAGCGCGCCGGCCACGGTCACGACCGAGGTGAGCAGGTCGTGGGTCGCGACCGGGCGCCAGATCAGCTCGATCAGCAGCGGGACGCCGACCAGCGCCGCGGCCAGCAGCGTGCCGATCGCCAGCCCGCCGTACCCGAGGAACTTGGGCAGCAGCAGCCACGCCGGCGGCGTCGACCGGCCGCTGGCGCCGCTGAACTGGCCGGCGGCCACCCAGAGCACGACGAAGGCCACGCCGACCAGCAGCCACGCGACGATCGGCCAGCCGACCCGGTCGGGCTGGACCAGGCAGCCGCGGTCGGCCCGGAACGTCAGCGGCCGCTCGAGCCGCCAGGACGGGCAGGTGACGCCGACGTACCAGCGGTAGAACCAGCCGACCAGCTGGGAGACCACCCACAGCAGGCCGAGGAAGACCAGCGCGTTGACGGCGACGCCGGTCAGCACCGTCGCGATCACCGCGGGCAGCCGCCGGGCCCGGGCGCTGCCGCCCGCGCGGTCGGTCTCCTGCCCGGCGGTGCCCACCGTGTCCTCGCCGCCGCCGCGCGGGGCGTTGGAGAGCAGGTAGCCGAGGTTGGCGCGCAGGTGCCGCTCCTCCGGGCTGAGCTGCACCCCGGCGTAGGCCCACGGCGGCGGGTCCGCCGACGCCGGCCGGGGCAGGCTGCGGGCCAGGCTCCACGCGCCGGCCATGTAGGAGCCGCCGGAGACCGAGGTGACGTTGTCGGCCTGGTCCCAGCCGCGGGCGGGCACGCCGTCGCGCTCGAGGGCCTGCAGCGCGCCCAGGCTGATCGAGGCCGCCCGGATGCCGCCGCCGGAGAACGCCAGCCCCAGCCCGGCCTCGGCGACGGTGAACCGGGCCACGTCGCCGGCGGCCGCGTCGGCCTCCCGCAGCACCGCGCGCACCTCGCCGCGCAGCAGCAGCGACATCAGCCCGCCCACGGCGTAGAGGCCGACGAGGAGGATCGCCAGCCACTTGGCCCACGACGCCGCCGCGGCCAGCCGCCAGGCCGTCGCCCACGGGTCCAGCCCGCCGGGGCCGGTGCCGAGCAGCAGGAACAGGTCCTCGGCCAGGTCGAGCGCGCCGGCGCCGAGCGCGACCGTGGCGAGGGGTACGCCGAGCCGGCGCGTCGACGCGGTGCGGTAGTTCGGGCCGGTCCAGAGCGCCAGCAGCGCCAGCAGCGGCGCCCAGCAGAGGACGAACGGCACGTCGTACGCCAGCGCGCGGTGCACGTCGTCGACGCCGTAGACCGCGACCCAGGAGGCGGCCGCGCCGGGGACGCCCGCCAGCTCGAGCCCGACGATGCCCGGGCCGCCCACGCCCGGGTCCAGCCCGGCCAGCCGGCCGAACGCCACCGCGAGCACCGCGAGCGCCACCGCCACCGCGATCCCGGTCGGCCGTCCCCGGTCCGTGGCCAGCCACGCCTGGATCCGCCGCATCCCGACCACCGCCCTCCCGGGCGACGTCGCGCCCGAACCGACCCCTCCAGTGTGGCCCCCGGGGCTGGAGGTGCGCGTGACCCGGACGGGGCATCCGTGACCCCCCAGGTCGGTGGGGCGCGGGTGGTCGGCTACCGCCCGGTGGGGCCCGCCCAGCCGGTCAGGTCCAGCACCAGGTCGGCGCGGCAGGCGGCCGCGTCCACGAGCGCGGCGTTGGGCTCGTCCACCCGCGCCACCCACGCCCGGGCGGCGGCGGGGGACTTCCCGGACTCCTCGTGCCGGGCCACCAGCCGCGCCCACCGCACCGACGCGTCGCACCGGACGTGCCAGACCGCGTCGAGGCAGGCCCGCGCGGCCGCCCAGGCGGGGTCGTCGAGGAGCAGGTAGTTGCCCTCGGTCACCACCAGCGGCGCCGTCGGCGGCACCGGCACCGCCCCGGCCAGCGGCTGCTCCAGGTCACGGGCGAAGCCCGGCGCCATCACCACGTGGTCGGGCCGGGCGCGGACCCGGCCCAGCAGCGCGGCGTACCCCCACCCGTCGAAGGTCTCCGGCGCACCCTTGCGGTCCAACAGCCCGCGCCGCGCGAGCTCGGCGTCGGCGAGGTGGAAGCCGTCCATCGGCACCACCACGCCGTCCGGCACGAGCGCGGCGAGCGCGGTCGCCAGCGTGGACTTCCCCGCCCCGGGGGCGCCGGTGATGCCCAGCAGGCGCGCGCCCGGGGGCAGCAGCGAGGCGAGCTCCCGCCCGTCGGGGGAGAGGCGGACGACGTCCACCACCGGCTCAGGCACGCACCCGCGCCGAGGTGGGGTCGTAGAACGGCCGCAGCGACACCTCCACCGGCCACCGGGTGCCGGCCACGTCGACCTCCCACGCGCCCGAGGCGAGCCAGTCGGCGGTCACCGGCGCGCCGCCGCCGGAGACGAACGCGAGGCCGACCGCCGAGCCCAGCGTCCAGCCGTACGACGCGGCCCGGACGTAGCCGACCGGCACGCCGTCGCGGTGCACCACCTCGGCGTGGAACAGCAGCGGCTCCGGGTCGAGCACCCGCAGCTGCACCAGCCGCTGGGCCATCCCGCCGCGCGCCCGGTTGGCCTCGCGCCGCGCCAGCACCGCCTCGCGGCCCACGAAGCCGCCGGGCTTGTCCAGCGCCAGCGCGAACCCGAGGCCGACCTCGAGCGGGCAGTCGGTGTTGTCGATGTCGTGCCCGAAGTCGCGGTAGCCCTTCTCCATCCGCAGCGAGGACAGCGCCTTGAGCCCGACCGGTCGCAGGTCGTGTGCCGCGCCGGCGGCCTGCAGCGCGTCGTAGACCTTCAGGCCGTCGCCGGCGGGCACGTAGAGCTCGTAGCCGAGCTCGCCGAGGTAGGTGATCCGGGCACAGAGCACCCGGGAGCCGGCCAGCTCGATCCACCGGGCGGTGCGGAAGCCGAACGCCTCGGTCGACAGGTCGGCCGCGGTGAGCGCGGCCAGCACCTCGCGGGACCGCGGCCCCTGCACGTTGAGCTGGGCGTAGTCGGACGTGACGTCCTCGACGCCGACGTCGACCCCGCCGGACCCACCGGCGGCCCCGCCGGCGGCCCCGACGTGGCGGCCCAGCCAGGCCAGCGCGTGCCCGTGCGCGGTGTCGGAGGCGACCACGAGGAAGTCGTCGTCGGCGAGCTTGGTGACGGTCAGGTCGGCCTCGATGTGGCCGTCCTCGTCGAGCCACTGGGTGTAGGTGATCGTCTCCGGCGCGCCGTTGACCGCGCCGGCGGAGACCCGGTCGAGCACGGCGCCGGCGTCGGCGCCGCGGACCCGGAGCTTGGCCATGAAGCTCATGTCCATCAGCCCCGCGCCCTCGCGGACCGTGCGGTGCTCGGCGGCCCACTGCTCGAACCACGGCGCCCGGCCCCACGTCGGCTCGGCGCCCGGGGTGGCGCCCGGCCCGGCGAACCAGTCCGCGCCCTCCCAGCCGGAGACCTCGCGCAGCAGGCCGCCCTGCTCGACCAGCCGGTCGTGGACGGGGGAGAGCAGCACGTTGCGGGCCGAGCGCAGCTGCTTGCCGGGCGTGTGCGCGGCATACACGGTGCCGAGGATCTCGGTGGTGCGCGCCGCGCGGTAGCCGTCGTCGGCCTGCCAGGGCCGGAACCGGTCGACGTTGAAGCCGGTCACGTCCACGTCGGGGCGCCCGGTGGTGATCCAGTGCGCCAGCACCCGGCCGAGCCCGCCGGCCGAGAGCACGCCGACGGAGTTCATGCCGGCGGCGACGAAGTAGTTGCGGATCCCGGGCGCCTCGCCGACGGCGGGCGCGAGGTCGGGGGTGAAGGACTCGGGGCCGCAGAAGAAGGTGCGTACGCCGGCCTCCAGCGTCACCGGCACCCGGGCCATCGCCCGCTCCAGGAACGGCCCCATCCGGTCCCAGTCCGGCGCGATCTTGCCGAAGGAGAAGTCCGGCGGGATGCCCTCGACCTGCCACGGCGCGGCCTGCGGCTCGAACAGCCCGACCATCATGCCGCCGCCCTCCTCGCGGTAGTAGCCGTAGGCGGCGGGGTCCTCGAAGACCGGCGTGTCCGGGCCGAGGCCCTCGATGGTGTCGGTGATCAGGTAGTAGTGCTCGGCGGCCTGGTTGGGGATCACCAGCCCGTTCCGGGCGCCCAGCTCGCGGGCCCACATGCCGGCGCAGTTCACGACGTACTCGCACTCGACGTCGCCGGCGGTCGTGGTCACGCCGCGCACCTCGCCGCGGTCGGTGCGCACGTCGGTGACGGTGACGCCCTCGACGATGCGGACGCCGAGCTGCCGGGCGCCCTTGGCGAGCGCGGTGGTGAGGTCGACCGGGTTCACCCGCCCGTCGCCGGGCACGTGGAAGCCGGCGAGCAGGTCGTCGGTGCGCGCCCACGGGAACAGCTCGGCCATCTCCCGCGGGGAGATCTCCTCGATGTCCAGGCCCAGGTGCCGCTGGAAGGTGGCGACCCGGCGGTACTCCTCCAGCCGGGCCTCGTCGGCGGCCGCCTCGATCAGGCCGACCGGCTTGAAGCCGGTCGCCTGCCCGGTCTCCTCCTCGAGCCGGGCGTAGAGCTCGCGGGAGTAGAGCCGGATCCCGGTCGCGGTCTCCGAGGTGGACCCGAAGCAGGTCATCAGCCCGGCCGCGTGCCAGGTGGTGCCGGAGGTGAGCCGGTCCCGCTCGAGCAGCACCACGTCGGTCCAGCCCGCGTGGGCCAGGTGGTAGGCGATCGAGCAGCCGATCACCCCGCCGCCGATGATCACGACGCGGGCGCGGTCGGGAAGGTTTCCTGCGCTGGGGGAGATCACCGGGCCAACCTACTGCCGGGAGCCGCTCCGGGAATCGCTCCCGGCCCCACGGCGTTCCACCCGGTGTGGGGCCAGGCGCGATGGCTTAACGGCTCGCGCTGCCCGGGCCCCACACCTACCCTGAGAGGCATATGACGAACGCACGCGACTTCAACCTCGACGCCGAGCTGGACGCCACCCGTGACTGGGACCGGCTCGACGAGGCCCCCGACGGGGGCGAGCTCGGGACCGTCGAGCTCGAGGAGACCGACGACTGGGTCTCCGGCTACGCCGACGACGACACCGACGACACCGACGACGCTGACAACGCTGACGAGGCGCCCGACGACGGGTGGGCCGACGAGCCCGACCCGGAGCTGACCACCGGCGAGCTCGACCTGGCCGAGCGCCACGAGCTGCGCCGCGTCGCCGGGCTGCGCACCGACCTCGAGGACATCACCGAGGTCGAGTACCGCCAGCTGCGCCTCGAGCGCGTCGTGCTCGTCGGCGTGTGGACCGAGGGCAGCGTCCAGGACGCCGAGAACTCGATGGCCGAGCTCGCGCTGCTCGCCGAGACCGCCGGCTCGGAGGTGCTCGACGCGATCTACCAGCGCCGGCAGAAGCCCGACCCCGCGACCTACATCGGCCGCGGCAAGGTCGACGGGCTGCGCGAGATCGTCCAGGCCACCGGCGCCGACACCGTCATCCTCGACGGCGAGCTCGCGCCCAGCCAGCTGCGCAACCTCGAGGACCGGCTCAAGGTCAAGGCCGTCGACCGGACCGCGCTGATCCTGGACATCTTCGCCCAGCACGCGAAGTCCCGGGAGGGCCAGGCCCAGGTCGAGCTCGCCCAGCTCAGCTACATGAAGCAGCGCCTGCGCGGCTGGGGTGGCAACCTCTCCCGGCAGGCCGGTGGCCGGGTCGCGGCCGGCGCCGGCATCGGTGGCCGTGGCCCCGGTGAGACCAAGATCGAGACCGACCGGCGACGGATCAACACCAAGATCGCCAAGCTGCGCCGCGACCTGAAGGCGATGAAGGGCACCCGCGACACCAAGCGGGCCGAGCGGCGCCGCCACGCGATCCCCGCGGTGGCGATCGCGGGCTACACCAACGCCGGCAAGTCCAGCCTGCTCAACCGGCTCACCGACGCCGGCGTGCTCGTGGAGAACGCGCTGTTCGCGACGCTGGACCCCACGACCCGCCGCACGACCACCGCCGACGGCCGGGTCTACACGATGAGCGACACCGTCGGGTTCGTCCGGCACCTGCCGCACCAGCTCGTCGAGGCGTTCCGCTCGACGCTGGAGGAGGTCGCCGACGCCGACCTGATCCTGCACGTGGTCGACGGCTCCCACCCCGACCCCGAGGGCCAGCTGGCCGCGGTGCGCGAGGTGTTCGCCGAGATCGGCGCCGACCGGGTGCCCGAGCTGGTCGTCATCAACAAGGCCGACGCCGCCGACCCGATGGTGCTGGCGCGGGTCCGGCAGCGCGAGCCGCACTGCGTGGTGGTCTCGGCGAGGACCGGCGAGGGCATCGCGGAGGCGCTGCGGCTGGTCGAGAGCGAGCTGCCCCGCCCGGACGTGGAGTTCCACGCGCTGCTGCCCTACGAGCGCGGCGACCTGATCAACCGGCTGCACCAGCACGGCGAGATCGCCTCGCTGGAGCACACCGCCGACGGCACGGTCGTGCACGGTCGCGCCAACGCCGACCTGGCCGGCGAGCTGGCGGCGTACGCCGTCTGAGGCGGACAGTCCCCGCCGATCGGCACCCCCGGGAGGCCGGATCCAGGTGCCGATCGGCGGGGACTGTCGCGTCCTGGCGCTCTCACACCAGCCGGAGGGCGAGTCGCGGGCAGGCGCGTACGGCGGCCCGCGCGTCGGTGAGGAGCTCCTCGGTGACCTCGCCGGCGACCACCGGGTAGCCCCACTCGTCGAGGTCGACGAGCTCGGGCAGCAGCTCGTGGCACAGCCCGCGCGCCTGGCAGCTCGGCCAGTCGACCCGCAGCCGGCGGCTCACGAGGCCACTTCCTCGTCCTGCTCGTCGCCGTCGAGGTCCAGCCCGGGCGGCTCGCAGGAGCAGCGCCCCGCGGCGTGCCCGGCCAGCTCCTCGGTGAGCACCGCCAGCATCGACCGGACCAGCCGGGCGGTGCCGTCGGGGTGCGCGCAGGCGCCGCGGCCGGTGACGAGTGCGGCGAGCCGGCCGACCCGCTCGGCCGCGTCCTCGGGCCGGGGCCGGGGGTCGGGGAAGGCCCGGTGCCGGCCGCCGGGGTCGGTCACCCGGACGACCTCGCGCACGGCGTCGGCCAGCGCCGGCAGCCCGTTGCGGCACGGCCCGCACCGGCGGGCGCTCTGCCCGGCCAGGTAGTCGACGACGCGGCCGGTCAGCTCCAGCGGGCAGGACCCGCCCGGCGCGACCAGCACGCCGGCGCCCAGCGGCACCCCGAGCGCGGCCATCCCCGGCACCGAGACCCGGGCCGCGCGCAGCGTGGGCCAGGTGGCCCACGAGCCGTGGAAGCCGCCGACCAGCGCCGGGTGGCCGTGCAGGTCGGGCGGCAGCAGGTCGCGCAGCCGCGTGCCGTAGCCGACCTCGTGCACCTGCGGCACCGACCCCGGCCGGGTGAGCGTGAGCAGCGCGGTGCCGGGCTCGTGGGCGGTGCCGTGGCGGCGGTACGCCGCCTCGCCGCGCAGCACCAGCAGCCCGACGTGGGCCCAGGTCTCGGCGTTGGACAACAGGGTCGGGCGGCCGCGCAGCCCGGCCACGGCCTCCGGTGCCCAGGAGGTCACCGGCAGGTTGGGCCGGCCGGAGAGCAGCTCGACCACGGCGCGGGCCTGGCCGGCCACGAACCGCGGCTCGGCGACGTGCTGCCGGATCGGGACGTCGTCGTGCCGCTCGCCGATCGCCCGGACCACCGCCTCGCGGACGGCGGGGCGTTCGCCGGCGACCACGACGTGCACCTCCCGGGCCTCAAGCGCGCGGGCGGTCGCCACCGCCCCGTCGAGGACCAGGTGCGGCCGGGTCAGCGCCAGCGCGCTGTCCTTGGCGCTGGCCGGCTCGCCCTCGCTGAGGTTGACCACGACCACCGCGTCGCGCCGGCCCCGCCGGTGCGCCGGGCGGCCAGCCGGGGAGCCGGCGGCCGTGCTGGCCGCGGTGTCCAGCTTGCGGGCGAACGGGAACCCCGCCCCGCCCCGGCCCCGCAGCCCGACCGCGCCGACCAGCGCGTGCAGCGCCGGCAGGGTGAGCTCCGGCAGCGCGCCGTACCGGCCCCGGTGGGCGGCCAGCGACGGGCCGTCGGCGAGGCCCGCCAGCAGCGCGGGCCCCTCGTGCACCGCGACCTCCTGCGGCACCGGCACCGGCGAGGGGGCGGTCGTCGGGCCGGTCATCGGGCCGGTCATCGGGCCGTCTCCGGGTCGGTGGCGGGCCACAGGCCGCGCCAGAGCCGGGCCACCGCCGCGGCCAGCACGACCCCGACGCAGGCGGCGGTGGGCAGCGTGGCCCACCGGTGCTCGGCCGCGAGCAGGTCGGCGGGCGTCAGGCCGAGGTCGGTGCCGATGCCCAGGCCGTGCCCGACGGCGAGCACCCAGCACGCCCACGCGGCGAGGTGGATGCCGTGCCAGGCCCGGTGGCCCATCCGGGCGCGCAGCAGGCTGGTGACGACGACCACGGCCATCAGGTCCAGCGACAGCGTGCCGAGGCCCAGCCAGAGCGGCTGGTAGGTGGCGCCGAACGGGACGACGGCCTGCCACCAGCGGATGTCGACGAAGCTGTCGGCGACCGCCGAGACCACGTGCGCGGCCAGCAGCGTGACCGAGACCAGCGCCAGGTTGCGGTGCAGGGACTGGGTGACGAAGCGCGGCAGCCCGCGGCCGGACCGGCCGCCCAGCGCGAGCACGCCCAGCGCGGTGCTGGCGGTCAGGGCGACCAGCAGCACCAGCCCGGTGCTCCGGTTGAGGTACCACAGCAGGGGGTCGTTGCTCATGCGGCTGTTCCTTCCTCGGGGTGGGTCTCGGGCCAGGCGCCGACGGTGCGGACGGTCCCGTCGGCGGCGACCAGCCGGGCGTCGACGCCGTGCCCGACCAGCCAGTCGGGGGCGCGCTCGCCGAGGACCACGGCGGCGGTGGAGGCGGTGTTGGCGGCCACGCAGGTCGCCCCGGTCGCGGTCACCGTGCGCCACACGCCGGCGACCGGCTGGCCGGTGCGCGGGTCGAGCAGGTGGTGGCGCCGTACGCCGTGCCGGGTCCAGCGCCGCACCTGCGTGCTGGAGGTGGCCAGGCCGCCGCGGTCGAGCGCGACCAGGGCCTGGACCGGGTCGCCGGGGCGCTCGGCGACCGCGACCGGCCACGGCGGCCGCAGCGGCCGGCCGTCGGGGCTGGCGAGCGCGAGGTCGCCGCCGACGCTGACCACCGCCGGCCCGGCGAGCCGGGCGGCGAAGCCCGCCGCGACCAGGTCGGCCGCCCAGGCCTTGCCGGTCGCGCCCAGGTCCAGCGCGGTGCCGGCCGGGATCCGGAGCGCCCCGTCGGGGTCGAGGCACACCTCGCGCCAGGCGTGCGGGCCCGGCGGGGTGACCGGGGTGACCGGCGCGCCCGGGGCGACCGGGTCGTCGGCGCCCTGGTCGTCGGCGCACTCGGTGAGCCGGGCGTGGTCCCGGTCGTAGCCGAGCTGCACCAGCGGCCGGCCGAGCAGCGGGTGCACCAGCCCGTCGGTGGCCCGGGCGGCGCCGAGCGCGGCGCCGACCGCGGCGACCAGCAGCGGGTGCACGTCGACCCAGCGGCCGGGCTGCCGGTTGACCCGGCTCAGGTCGGAGTCGGCGCGGAACCGGCTGCACACCTCGTCGACGTCGCGCAGGACGTCCTCGGCGAGCCGGCGGGCCGGGCGCAGGTCGGCGCCGACGTGCACGCCGACGTGGACGCTGCAGCCCAGCGCGGAGAAGGTCGTGGCGGTCGCCACCTCAGCCACCTCCCCCGGAGCCGGTGCTCGGCGCCGGGGCGGGCGCCGGCGGCGGCGGAGGTGGTGGCGGCGGGGGCGCGGCCGCCGGTGCCGGCGCGGGTGCGGGGGCGGCGGGAGGGGCCGCGGCCGCGGGTGCCGGCACGGACGGAGCGGTCACGCTGCCCCCGCCGCCGATCGGGGTGGAGCCGGTCGTGGCGTGGACGTAGCGGGTGGTGACCCGGGTCTGCACGGGCCGGTGGCGCAGCACCACGTGCGGCCGCTGGGCGCGCCGGGCGAGCGCGGCGTCGTACCTCGCCCGCGCCCGTTCGGCCTTCGCCGCGGCGGCCGCCGCCGCGCGGGACCGCTGCTCCGCGGCGGCCTGGGTGCTCGCGACCTCCTTCGCGTGGTCGCGGGAGGCCAGGCCGGCCAGCCAGCCGGCGGCGGTGAGGGCGCCCACGAGGGAGACGCCGGTGACAGCGCTGACCGCGAGCCGGTAGCGGTCTCGCGAGGTTGCCGAGTAGGTCATGGCCGACACGCTGCGGGCCGGCACGCCAAGCCGTCCTCATGGTCCCGTCAAGTCCGGGTCAAGATCGGGCTTGAGGTGGATTTCGAGGTTCTCCCGACGCGCGCCTGACGCGGGGGCGTCGACGCTGTCGCCATGAGACGCATCTCCGCCTGGATCCTCGCCCTGGCCGTGGTGGCCGGCGCCGCCGGCTCGGCCGTCGCCTACGCGCACACCAGCCCCGGCCTCCCACCCGCCGGTACGCCGGCCGCCGCGACCGGCGCCGTGCGCCAGCAGCCGGACCGCGCGCCGCGCCCCGCGCGTCCGGTCACCAAGGTCCGCTGGGCGCCGTGCCCCGCGAACGCGCACCTCGAGCACCGCGTCTGCGTCGTCGACGTGGTGCGCACCGTGGTGCTGCCGGCCCCGCCCGCCCCGCAGGCCGCCCCGGCCGCGCCCGCCGCGCCCGGCACCTCGTCGACCACGGCCGCCAGCCGGGCGGCCCCCGCCACCGCAGCCCGGACCGCCGCGCCGACCGGTGACGACGGCGAGCCCGGCGAGCGCGAGGGCGGCGAGCACGAACGCGGTGAGGACGGTCCGGCCGGCCATGCCGCGCACGACGACTGAGCCGTCCCCGCGCGGCTCAGCCCTCGAGCAGCGGCAGCACCACGGTCACCAGCGCGCCGCCCTCGGGGGCCCGGCCGGTGCGCAGCCGGCCGCCGCTGCCGGCCGCGGCGCGCCGGGCGATGTCGAGGCCCAGCCCGGTCGTCCCGACCCGGCCGCGCTCCGGTCCGGCGCCTCCGCCGGCGCCTGCCCCGGCGCCTGCCCCGGCGCGGGCGGGGAAGCCGGGGCCGCCGTCGGCGACCTCCAGCACTGCCACCGGGCCGGTCTCCTCGCGGACCGGGCGCAGGTCCAGGCGCAGCCCGGTGCCCTCGGCGGTGTGGGCGAAGACGTTGTCGACGAGCACGTCGACGAGGTCGCCGAGGTCCTCGGCCGTCATCGGCACCCGCAGCGCGATCGCGGGCAGGTCCACCCGCAGCTCCCGGCCCTGGTCGTCGGCGAGCGGCCGCCAGAAGTCCACCCGGCGGCGGACCGTCGTGACCGCGTCGCAGCCGGTCGGCAGGTCGGTGCGGACCGGGCGGCGGGCCTCGTGCACGATCGAGTCGATCGTGCGCTGGAGGGTCGCGATGTGCTCGCCGAGCCGTTCGGCGAGCTCGGGGTCGGCCACGCCCTCGGAGTCCAGGCGCAGCGCGGTGACCGGCGTCCGCAGCCGGTGGGAGAGGTCGCCGACGGCGGCGCGCTCGCTGGCGAGCAGCTCCCGGGTGCGCTCGGCCAGGCCGTTGAGCGCGCGGGCCAGCTCGCGGGTCTCCTCGGGCCCGCGCACCTCGGCGCGGGCGTCCAGCTCGCCCTCGCGGAGCCGGTGCGCGGTGGCGGCGACCTCGACCACCGGGTCGCTGACCCGGCGACCCAGCCGCGAGGCCAGCAGCACCGCGAGCGCGAGCAGCACCACGCCCAGCCCGACGATCGCCGCCCAGGCCCGGGAGACGCCCTGGCGCAGCTCGGCCGGCTCCACGGTCGAGCGCACCACCGCGGTGCCGTGCGGGCCGACCACCGGCAGCAGCACCCGGCCGCCCCGGGCGTCGACGACCGTGAACGCCTCGCCGGCCCGGGCCCGGCGTACCTCCGGGTCGCCCGCCATCGCCGGCCCCGAGCCCAGCGTCCGGCCGTCGCCGGTCAGCACCTGGGTGGACGGCGCACCGCGCCGGTCGATCTCCTGCACCAGCGCGCGCAGCCGGGCCGCGTCGGGCACCCGGGCGACGAGGATCGCGACGCTGCGGGCCTCCTGGTCGGCGGCGGCCATCGCGCGGTCCTCGGCCAGGGTGCGCACCAGCAGGCACAGCGGGATCACGAAGGCCGCCACCACCGCCGACGTGGTGACGACGACCAGCCATGAGATGCGGCGGCGCATCAGCGCGTCCCGGGTCCGGGGTCCGGCGCGGGCTCCGACGCGGGCTCCGGGGCGGGCTCGCGGGTCCGGGTCGACGAGGCGTACGCCGACCCCGCGCACGCTGAGCAGGTAGCGCGGCTCGGCGGCGGACTCACCGAGCTTGCGGCGCAGCCAGGACAGGTGGACGTCGACGGTCCGGTCGGACCCGCCGTACGCCTGCTGCCAGACCTCGGCCAGCAGCTCGCGCTTGGTGACCACCTCCCCGGCGCGGGAGGCCAGCAGGAGCAGCAGGTCGAACTCCTTGCGCGAGAGGTCCAGGGGCTCGCCGTCGAGGGTGGCGGTGCGGCTGCGCTCCTCGACGACCAGCGCCCCGACCCGCAGCGGCGCGGCCGGCGCGGCCTCCCGGCCGCCGCGGCGGAGCACCGCGCGGATCCGGGCCGCGACCTGCTCGGTGCCGAACGGCTTCACGACGTAGTCGTCGGCCCCGCCGTCGAGCGCGCGGACCATCGTCGGGTCGTCGTCCTGGGCGGTGATCACGATGATCGGGACCCGGCTGGCGGCCCGGATCATCGAGATCAGCGTCAGCCCGTCGACGTCGGGGAGCCCGAGGTCGAGCAGCACCACCTCGGGCGGCTCGCGCAGCACCAGCTCGAGCCCGGCCAGCCCGCGGCCGGCGGTCGCGACCGCGAACCCGCGCTCCCGCAGCCCGCGCTGCAGCCCGGTGCGGATCCCGTCGTCGTCCTCGACCACGAGGATGCTGGTCATGCTGGAACGGTAGACCGCGGCCGGGTGCCGCCGGCCCCGACGGACGGCAGGATGACCAGATGAGTCGATGGCGATTGCCGCTGGTGGCCGCGCTGGCGTGGCTGGCCGTCGTCACGGTCGGCTCGGCCGCGGTGTGGTGGGTGATCTCCAGCGTCGGGGAGGACCTCGGCCCGGGGCGGTCGGCGACCGAGGTGGTGCCGGGCGTCGCGGGCGACCGGGTGCCGGGCGGGGGTACGCCGGGTCCGTCGGGGGCCGGGCCGTCGGGGCCGCCGTCGTCGGGTGGCGCCTCGCCGGGGACGTCCGGATCGCCCGGATCGCCCGGATCGCCCGGGACCGCGGGTCCGTCGGGCTCGCCGGGGGCGTCGGGCCGGCCCTCGCCGGTGACCCGCCAGGAGACCTGGTCCGGCCGCGGCGGCTATGTCACCGCCCGCTGCCGGGGCGCGCGGGCCGGGCTGGTCGCCGCCCAGCCCGATCCCGGCTACGCGGTCGCCGTCAGCGACCGGGGACCCGAGCGGGTCGAGGTGTCCTTCGAGGGCCGCACCGAGGACGGTGGCCGGCGGGTCGAGGTCCGCGCGGCGTGCCAGGGCGGCCGGCCGGTGTTCGAGGTCTCCGCCGGCGAGGGCGGCAACGGGGGCGACGACTGATCCGGGCCCGGCGAGGTTCACAGAGCGAGGCGAAAGGGCCAGTCCATAGGCGCCACGGCGAGCTGCCCGAAGACCGGCCCGTGCCAGGAGCCCTCTCAGCACCCGCGGCGTGGTGGTCGAACGTTCGTCCACCAACGGGGGCCCCGGCCGCGCGGCGCCGGCTCAGCCAGGGCCCGTCGAGCACACACCGGTCGTGCCCCGCGTGATCACCTCGGGCGGGCACGTCCCCGCGTCGGCTCAGCGGCCTGCGAGCGCCTTGAGGTCGGCGAGGATCTCCTCGATCCGGGCGGCGAGCGAGATGTGCCCGTGGTCGTCGAAGAGGTGCGGCTCGGCGCCGGGCACGTGCGCGGCCAGCCACTCGCCGTGGGCGAACGGCACCATCGCGTCCTGGCGGCCCTGCCAGACCCCGACCGGGACCCGGGTCGACTGCAGGTCGAAGCCCCACGGGCTGGTGGCGACCAGCCCGTCGTCGCGCACGCCGCGGACCCCCTGCGCGCCGGCGCGCTGCATGCTGCGGGCGAGGTAGTCGCCCATGTCGTCGGTGAACGCGGCCGCGTCCACCGGCGTGAGCAGGCCGCCCATCGCGTCGACCAGCTGGGCCAGCGGCGCCTGCAGGATCGGCAGGAAGTCCTCGGTGAGGTAGGCCGCGTACGCGTCCGGGCCCCGCTCGGCCGCGGCGTACTCGGCGCGGTTCTCCGGCGCCATGCCCGCGAACCAGTCCAGGCCGGCGCCGTCCTTGGGCCCGACCCCGGCCAGCGTCGCGACCGCCAGGCAGCGGTCGGGGAGCAGCGCCCCGCAGGCCAGCGCCCGTGGCCCGCCGCCGGACCAGCCGAGCGTGACGAACTCCTCGACGCCGAGCTGCTCGAGGATCGTCATCGAGTCGGCCACGTCGTCGACCACCCGGGGCGCGCCGTCCTCCCACGAGTACGGCGAGGACCCGCCGTACCCGGGCCGGGAGTAGGTGATCAGCCGCAGCCCCTGCCGGCGGGCGGCTTCCTCGAAGGTCCGGAACGGGACCGCGGCGCTCGGCGAGCCGCTGTGGTAGAGCCAGGCCAGCCCGTCGGGGTCGCCGCCGGTCAGCACCTCCAGCACCCGCCCGTCGTCGGTGGTCACCTCGAGGTAGTCGACGTGGTCGTCCATCCTTCTCCCGTCCTCGTGCCCGGTGGGCGGCGCGCCGGCCCCCGATGGCGTGCGCCGGCCCCCGATGGCGTGCGGCGCGCAACCGGTCCACCCTAGGGCCCGCGCGGGCCGGTGGCTGTGGAACGGCGTGGAACGGGTGTCCGCGGCCGCGGTTAGGGTTCTCTGGTGCCCCCGACCTCCACCCCCGCCAGCGACTCCGCGACCGCCCCGAGCCCGGGGGACGGGCGGGTGCGCGCGGTGCTCGAGGGTGCGGTCGAGGCGCTCGGCGGCAGGCAGCGCGACGGCCAGGTGGCGATGGCCCAGGCGGTCGCCGAGGCGATGGACGAGGGCCGGCACCTGCTCGTCCAGGCCGGCACCGGCACCGGCAAGTCGCTGGCCTACCTGGTCCCCAGCCTGCTGCACGACCAGCGGGTCGTGGTCGCCACCGCGACGCTCGCGCTGCAGCACCAGCTGGTCGAGCGCGACATCCCCCGGCTGGTCGAGGCGGTGGGCTCCGAGGAGGGCGTCGACGCGTCGTACGCGGTGCTCAAGGGCCGCTCCAACTACGCCTGCCTGCACCGGATCCGCGAGGGCGTGCCCGACGAGCAGGGCGCCCTGGTCGACATGCCGGCCGGCTCGATGGGCCAGAAGGTCCTCGAGCTGCGGTCCTGGGCCGAGGAGGAGGCCGAGAACGGCGGCTCCGGGGAGCGCGACAACGCGCCCCGGCACACCGACCGGGAGTGGCGCCAGGTCAGCGTCGGCCACCGCGACTGCCTGGGCGCGTCGAAGTGCCCGTTCGGCCAGGAGTGCTTCGTCGAGCTCGCCCGCGAGAAGGCGCACCGCTCCCACCTGATCATCACCAACCACTCGCTGCTCGCGATCGACGCGATCGAGGGGGTGCCGATGATCCCGGAGTACGACGTGGTCGTGATCGACGAGGCCCACGAGCTGACCGGGCGGGTCACCCAGGCCGCGACCGACGAGCTGTCCGCGGCCGACGTCGAGCGGGCCGCGCGCCGCTCGCAGCGCTTCGTCGACGGCTCCGGGGCCGACGACCTGGCCGACGCCGGCGAGACCCTGCGCGACGCGATCGGCGACTGCGACCCCGGCCGCTTCGAGCGGCTGCCGCAGCACCTGGCCGACGCGCTGGTGCTGGTGCGCGACGCCGCGCGCGCCTGCCTCTCGGCGTACCCCAAGGAGAGCGACGCCGGCGACGCCGACGCCGGCCGCACCCAGGCGCGCGGGTCGGTGCAGGAGGTGTTCGCCTACGCCGAGCGGATGGCCGCCGACCTGGAGTCCGACGTGCTCTGGCTCTCCGAGGGCGGCAGCGGGCAGAGCCGGGTGCCGCCGCGGCTGTGCGTGGCGCCGCTGCAGGTGTGGGGGCAGATGCGCGACAAGCTGCTCACCGACAAGACCGTGGTGTTCACCTCGGCGACCCTGATGCTCGGCGGCGACTTCAGCTCGGTGGCCGGCAGCGTCGGCCTCAAGCCCGGCGAGCGGGTGACCGAGGGGTCCGCCGGTGCGGTGCGGGGGTGACCTGCCCGAGCACGCGCTGCCGTGGCGGGGGCTCGACGTGGGCTCGCCGTTCGACTACGGCCAGCAGGCGATCCTCTACGTCGCCCGACACCTGCCGCCGCCGGGCCGCGACGGGCTCGGCAAGGCCCAGCTCGACGAGATCGTCGACCTCGTCGACGCCGCCGACGGCCGGACGCTGGGCCTGTTCTCCAGCCGGCGGGCGGCCGAGGCCGCGGCCGAGGCGGTGCGCGAGCGGCTGCCGCACCTGACCACGCTGGCCCAGGGCGACGCGCAGCTGCCCGAGCTGGCCCGCCAGTTCGTCGAGGACCCGCACACCTGCCTGTTCGGCACGCTGAGCCTGTGGCAGGGCCTGGACGTGCCGGGGGAGACCTGCCAGCTGGTGCTGATCGACCGGATCCCGTTCCCCCGACCCGACGACCCGCTGATGAGCGCGCGCCAGAAGGCGGCCGACAAGGCCGGCGGCAACGGCTTCATGCAGGTCGCCGCCACCCACGCCGCGCTGCTGATGGCGCAGGGCGCGGGCCGGCTGATCCGCACCACCACCGACCGGGGCGTCGTGGCGGTGCTCGACCCGCGGCTGGCCACCGCGCGGTACGGCGGCTTCCTCAAGGCCAGCCTGCCCCCGATGTGGACCACCACCGACCCGGCCGTGGTGCGCAAGGCGCTGGCCCGGCTGGCCGGCGGCTGAGCCGGGCCCGCCGGCGCCGTCGGTCCGGGTCGGCGCGGGGGGCGGTGAGCTGTCCACCGTTTCCGGCGCGGGACCGGTGGCTGAGTCACCGCCGGGCGCGGGTGGCCGCGGGGGGCGGTGAGCTGTCCACCGTTTCCGGCGCGGGACCGGTGGCTGAGTCACCGCCGGGCGCGGGTCGGGCGCGGGGGCGGTGAGCTGTCCACCGTTTCCGGCGCGGGACCGGTGGCTGAGTCACCGCCGGGCGCGCAAACGCCGGCCCGACCGGGCGCAGGTGGGGTCAGTCGACGGCGAGCCGGGCGCGGCTGCCGGTGCCGGCCATCGAGCCGTCCGGCGGCTCGCTCCGGTCGTGATCGGACCGGACGGGCAGCCCGTCTGCGACCACGTAGCCGGTGACGATCACCAGCCAGCCGACCAGCACGTCGAGGACCCAGTGGTTGCCGGTGCCGATGATGACGATCGCGGTGCCGACGGCATACATCCAGCCGAGCACCTTCACCCACGACCAGCGGGCGTGCCGGTGCAGCGCGATCGCGCACCACAGCGCCCAGCCGGCGTGCAGCGAGGGGAACGCCGCGAGCTGGTTGGTCAGCCCGCCGAGCCCGCGGGGGGCGGAGGCGTCGGTGCCCCACCAGCCGGCCGCGGCGTGCAGGTCGAGGATGTCCTCGTACCCGTCGAGGAAGCGCGGCGGCGCGGTCGGCACCAGCAGGTAGATGACGAGGCCGAGGATCGTGGCCAGGGCCAGGGCGCGCCGGGCGGGCAGGTAGGTGTGCCGGCCGCGGAGGTAGAGCCAGACGAGCACGGCGAAGGTCACGACGTAGTGCAGCGTGGCGTACCAGTAGCTGCCGAGCAGCCCCAGCACCTCGTGCGCGCCGAAGAGATGGTTGAGCGGGACCTCCCAGTGGATGCCGAGGTCGTCCTCGATGTGCAGCAGGCTGTGCGCGCGCGCCAGGGCGGGGGCCATCGCGGTGTCGGCGAGCAGCCGGGACAGGCTGTAGCCGACCCAGAGCACCAGCACCAGGAGGAGCTCGAGCACGCCGCGGGTCACTCGCGGGTATCGCTTGGGGACACCCGCGATCGCGGTCAGGGACGGCATGCTCACGTGAAAACTCTCCGGTAAATCAATGGTTGTGCAAACCCAGTATTACCCGGAGGTCACCCTGAGGTGGACATTACGTCCCCTGAGTCACATCCGCCGAAGGACCGCCGTCACCTTGCCGAGGATGGTCGCGTGGGTGCCGTCGATGGGGTCGTAGGCGTCGTTGTGGGGCAGCAGCCACACGTGGCCGTCCTTGCGCTGGAAGGTCTTCACGGTGGCCTCGCCGTCGATCATCGCGGCCACGATCTCGCCGTTCTCGGCGGTCTGCTCCTGGCGGACCACCACGTAGTCGCCGTTGCAGATCGCCGCATCGATCATCGAGTCGCCGGCGACCTCGAGCAGGAAGAGCTGGCCGTCGCCGACCAGCTGCTTGGGCAGCGGGAAGACGTCCTCGTAGCGCTCCTCGGCCAGGATCGGGCCGCCGGCGGCGATCCGGCCGAGCAGCGGCACGTACGACGCGGCGGGCGCGGCGTCGCCGACGCCGGTCTCGTCGTACGACGTCTCCTCGACGGCCGAGATCGAGCGCCGGGCCGCGAGCACCTCGGGCAGGAAGACCTCGATGGCGCGGGGCCGGTTCGGGTCGCGCTTGATGAAGCCCTTCTCCTGCAGCACCCGCAGCTGGTGGGAGACGCTGGAGGAGCTGGTCAGGCCGACCGCGTCGCCGATCTCGCGCATGCTCGGCGGGTAGCCGCGCCGCTCGATCGAGCTCTTGATCGTCGTCAGCACCCGCTGCTGGCGCGGGGTCAGCCCGGTGGCGTCCGGCGGGCCGTCGGGCAGCTGCGTGACCTTCTGGGACGGCGTCTTCTTCGGGGCCATGCGGCTGCCTCCATGTCGTGCGGCGGGCGGCCCGGTGGTGCGGGCGACGTCCCGAAGGTAGCGGAATCGCCCGGGTGATTCAAACACCTGTTCGAAGGCGTGTCGGCTTGACGGGCACGGCGCCGCGGTGCCGAGCGACGGGCCGGACGGGTGCGGCAGACTGCCGCACATGCCGACCTCGATGCGTGGTGAGAGCTGTGTGGTGACCGGCGGAGCGCGCGGGATCGGCCGCGGGATCGCCGAGCGGATGGTGCGGCAGCGGGTACGCGGTCGTGCTGACCGACGTCGATGCCGCCGGCGCCGCCCGGACCGCCGAGGAGATCGGCGCGGTCGCCGGCCTGGGGCTCGACGTCCGCGACCCCGAGGCGCACCGGAAGGCGGCGGCCGAGGCCGCGTCGTACGGCGTGCTCACCGCGTGGTTCAACAACGCCGGCGTCGGCGACGACGGCCGGCTCGCCGAGCTGTCGGAGGAGGCGGTGCGGCGGCTGGTCGAGGTGAACCTGCTCGGCACGCTGTGGGGGATGCGCGCCGCGCTGGCGGCGTTCGCGGAGTCCGGGCGCGGCGGCGACGTCGTGAACACCGCCTCGCTGGCCGGGCTGGGCCCGGTGCCGGGCTACTCGGTGTACGCCGCCACCAAGGCCGCGATCGTCTCCGCCTCGATGTCCTGCGACGTGGAGTCCCCGCGCGACGTGCGCGTGCACGCGCTGTGCCCCGACGGCGTGCAGACCGCGATGCTCGACGGCCAGCGGCCCGGCGGCCTGGGCAACCTGCTCGTGCTCTCCGGCGGGCGGATCCTCAGCGTCGACGAGGTCGCCGCCGCGGCCGTGGCGCTGGTGGGCTCCCGGCGGGTGGTCCGGTCGTTGCCGTCGTGGCGCGGCGGCGTGGTCCGTGCCTCCGCGCTCGCGCCGTCGGTGGCCGCGAAGGCGCTCGGGATCTTCGTCGCCCGCGGCCGCCGCGTCCTGCAGCGCGGGGCCGGCTCCGCCTGACCGCTGCCGCCTGGCTTGTCCACAGGCGGTCTGGCGTGGCCTTCCCAGGTCGGTGGTCCTTCCGTAATGTGCTTTCCCGTGGCCCTCGCCGGGCCCGCGGCTTCGGGGGAAGGATCCGTGGATGGAGCGCTCTCGCCCAGCGTTCGTCGCTCTCGGCCTGCTCGTGGCCTGCGCGCTTGCCGGCTGCTCGTCGGAGGATCCGGTGCCTCGGGTCGCCCCCTCGTCGCCGATGTCGGTCTCGGCCTCGGAGCCGGGGAGTGCGTCGCCGACCGCGCCGGCTGAGCCGGAGAAGCCGGTCATGCCGGCCGCTCGCGAAGAAGCGCACCGCGGCCGGGGCGGAGGCGTTCGTGCGGTTCTACTGGAGATGGTCGATGACGCGCAGACGACCGGCGATACCTCGGACCTCGCGAGGCCTCGAGACGCTTCGCAGTGGCGGTCATGTCGAGGGCGGTGAGTGGACGATCAGACGCCTCTACGCGCAAGGTGGCCGGATTCGATGGGGTCGCACCCACTGGCCGATTTGCAGACTGTCGACTCGGCTGACGGCGCACAGTTATCAGGTGATGGTCGCGATCCGAAACGGCACCAGGTGATCGACTGCCGGTCGACATGCACGACGAGGTCTACCCGCAAGCGTCGCGCACGTCCGCTTCTTGTCGACATGCTCGATCGGATGGTCATCGGCTATTGGGACGACGTCGCTGATGCGATCGGGTCTCTGGTCGTCGCTCTTGGCCCTGGTCGTTCGACGTCGTGCGGCCGCTTGCCATTGCCGACGGTCGCCGAGGCGGGCGACGCATGGCAATGTTGCTACGTGGGCGCCTCGTCCGAGCTGCAGTGGCGGAGGAGCACGCGGAGAGTGCGTCGTCATCGGCGGATGCCGCCGGTGCGTGGCATGAGGAAGTCGCTTGTGCTGCCGGTGGGTTCGGCGCTGTGTGCTGAGGTCATGCGTCTGCCCTGACGGCACGCCAATGACGCACTGGTTGTCGGTGGGTTCCGACGGCGCCTTGCGCGACTCCTATTACGCGTGCCCTGCTCAGCCCAACGCGGCGGCTCAGCCGCAGATCACGCAGGCGCTGGTGTTGCGGGCATTGCGGCAGGTGGAGCTGCCGGAGTCGCAGCTGAAGGTGCAGCCGCCAGGCGGAGACACGCTGGTGAACTTCAAGACGAACTTCTACACCGAGCAGGAACCGTTCACTCGGACCGTGCAGCTGCTCGGCCGGACCGTGGATCTGAAGATCTGGCCGAGCCAGTTCCACTGGCGGTTCGGCGACGGAGCCGACCTGGCCAGCTCCAGCGCGGGCGCGCCGTACCCGGACCTGGAGATCACCCACGCCTACGAGTCCAAGGGGTCGGTGAGTCCCAGCGTGGACACGACCTACGCGGCGCAGTTCCGGGTGGACGGTGGGGCGTGGCGAGACGTGGACGGCACGGTCACGATCGCGGGCAGCCCGGTGCAGCTGCAGGTCCGGACCGCCCGGCCGGTGCTGGTCTCCTACCAGTAGAGGTTCGCGGCGGATCCGAGCCGCCACGCAGGTGGGATGCGCCGCAAAGCAGAGGCGCCGAGCGGCGCCACCACCCGCGATGCGCTTCAGGTAGCCCGATCGCCACCTCCCGCGTCGCCCGGCATCAACACCTGCTCCGGGACCGTTCGAACAAATGTTCGTCCAGATGCTTGCCTCGTTCGAACACCTGCTCTAACCTCGACCATACGTTCGATCGAACACCTGATCGAGGAGCATGGCGGCGGCCGGTCCAGACCAGTCCTCCCCGGACTGTCGGTGGCGGCCACTAGACATCTCCTCGTCAGACCGACCGAACCGACGACCGAGGCAGACCGCCGCTTCCCCAGGAGGTCCCGATGAGCACGATGACGATGAGCAGCACGATGAGCAGCAGCTACGCCACCCACACCCGCGACGCACGTGCCGCCCGTGGCTTCGGCCCCACCCGGCCGGTGCAGCAGGGCGCCCGGAGCGGCTCGGTGCGGCTCACCCGGCGCGGTCGCGCCGTGGTCTTCGCGCTCGCGCTCCTCGTCGTGCTGGGCTTCGGCGTGCTGTGGGCGGCCGGCTCGGTGGCCACCGAGGACGCCGGTCGGCCCGAGCCGACCCGGGTCGTCATGGTCGCGCCCGGCGACACGCTGTGGGCGATCGCCGCCGACATCGCCGACGACGGGCAGGTGCGCGCGATGGTCGACAAGATCGAGCACATCAACGCCCTCGACTCCGCGGTGCTCGCCGCCGGCCAGCGCCTCCGGGTGCCGCTGCACGGCTGAGCTGCGGCGCCGGCAAGCTGCCGGACCAGCGACGCACGACAAGACTTCCGCCAGCCGACCTCGACCCCGGCTGGCGGAACCGGGGAAGACGAGGGGCGGGGCCGCGGCGGCCCCGCCCCTCGCGGTTTCCCGGACCGGACCGAGCCCGCCGAGCGGCTGGCCGCCCGCACGAATCAGGAGCGACCCCTCAGCGCGAGGCGCGCCGCCCGCCCACCGGCCGCGGCGCCGGCGGCGGGACCTCGGGGACCGACGGGTCGCGGGTGATGCCCAGCCGGCGCAGCAGCCGGGCGAGCAGCATCAGCCCGACGAACAGGCACGCGACCGCGCCCAGCGACGCCACGCCGAGGAAGATCCAGGCTTGCGAGTCGCCGTCCCGGGCGGCGGAGCCGAAGTCGATCGCGGCGTACACCAGGTAGCCCCAGGCCACCACCGCCAGCGTCACGCCGAGCGCGAGGCCGAGCAGGGATCGGTTGACTCTCGGGGCCTGTCGGGGCGCCCGCCTGGATCCTGCCCGCTTTCCCCGAGTTGCCACAGCCGTCATTGTGGCCGATCGGCGCCGGGCATGTGGCGTCGGGCGCGGATTGGCCGGAAAGACTGGCTCGGTCGAAAAGTCAAGGTCCTTGCGCCCGGACATGCACCGAGGATCTGTCCTACCCTGTGACGCGTGGTGCTGGGAGCGATGCCGCCGGCCGGTGGAGTCGGGGGACAGCTGGACGAGGAGCCCCGCGAGCCGCTCGGCCACCTGTCGCGGCTCGGCTTCGCGCTGCGCAGCGCCCGCGACGTCGACGAGATCGCGCGCTGCCTGATCGGCGACCTCTCCGAGCTCCCCGGCGTGACCCGGGTCGGGATGGCGCTGACCGAGGGCGGCGGTCGCCGGCTGCGGTTCACCGCCACCGAGCGGGCCGCGGACTCCGGCCTCGAGTGGTGCCACATCGACGCGTACGACGACGTGCCGCTCACCGCGGTCGTCCGCACCGGCGAGCCGGTGCTCGGCGGCATGGACGAGCTGGAGCGGGAGTACGCCGAGCTCGTCGCCCACCAGCGGGAGCAGGGGGTGCGGGCCATCTCGGCCTGGCCGCTGCCCGGCCTGGGCTCCCCGATCGGCGGGGTGATCGTGTTCTACGACCACCTGCCGCGCTTCACCGAGCAGCACCGCAGCCTGATGGAGGCGACCGCGCGCCGGGTGGGGGAGGCGGTACGCCGGGTCCGGGTGGCCTCCGGCCGCGGCCCCGGCGACGCCAGCCCCGACGACCCGGAGCTGATCGGGACCGGCCAGCGTCGCAGCATCCTGCTCGAGGGCGACCCGCGGGCGCCGGGCGCGGCCCGCCGGTTCCTGCGCGAGCAGCTCGAGGCGTGGCGGGTCGAGGAGGACACCGTCGAGACCGCCCAGCTGTGCCTGTCGGAGATGGTCACCAACGTCGTCATGCACGCCCGCACCAGCTCCGAGCTGACCCTGCACCTCGAGGACGGGGTGCTCACCGTCGTGGTGCGCGACCTCGGCGGCTCCAGCCGCGCCGGCGACCCGACGATGCCGGTCGGGCTGGGCGAGGGTGAGGACCCGCTGAGCGTCTCCGGGCGCGGTCTGATGCTGGTCGACGCGCTCGCCGACCGGTGGGGCTCCGAGGCCGACGCGAGCGGCACCACCGCCTGGTTCGCCCTCGAGCTCGGCTCGGTGGCCGGGCACCCGGCCCGCACCGGCTGACCCCGACTGACCCCGACTGACCCCGACGTACGCCGCCCGCCCACGCCTGCCCGACCCCCGGCGTACCGGCGCCGCATCGTCACCTGCGGGTGAGGCCGGCGCCGGCCGACGCGTCGATGCTGGGGAGCATGGCGGTCTGGCGCAGGCATGACAGGGCAGAGGGCACCGAGGACGACGAGACGGCCCCGCGGTTCACCCGCACGGGGATGCAGCAGGTGCCGCGGAACCGGCTGGGGGAGCGCCCGATGCTGCCGCAGACGGCCTACCAGGTGGTCATGGACGAGGTGATGCTGGACGGCAACGCCCGGTTCAACCTCGCGACGTTCGTGACGACCTGGATGGACGAGGAGGCCGACCGGCTCTACGCCGCGACGGCCGAGAAGAACATGGTCGACAAGGACGAGTACCCGCAGACCGCCGCCATCGAGGAGCGGTGCGTGCGGATGATCGCCGACCTGTGGCACGCGCCGCACGCGGAGGCCAGCGTCGGCACGTCGACCACCGGCAGCTCCGAGGGCTGCATGCTCGCCGGGATGGCGATGAAGCGGCGCTGGCAGCACGCCCGCCGCGCCGACGGCAAGCCCACCGACCGGCCGAACATCGTGATGGGCGGCAACGTGCAGGTGGTCTGGGAGAAGTTCGCGAACTACTGGGAGGTCGAGCCGCGCTACGTCCCGCTCGAGGGCGACGTGCTGCACCTGACCGCCGACCGGCTGCTGGACCACGTCGACGAGAACACGATCGGCGTCGTGGCGGTGCTGGGCTCGACGATGGACGGCAGCTACGAGCCGGTCGCGGAGATCTGCGCGGCGCTGGACCGCTACGAGTCCACCAGCGGCAACGCGGTGCCGGTGCACGTCGACGCCGCCTCGGGCGGGTTCGTCGCGCCGTTCCTGCAGCCGGAGCTGGAGTGGGACTTCCGGCTGGCCCGGGTGGTCTCGATCCAGGCCTCCGGGCACAAGTACGGGCTGGTCTACCCCGGTGTCGGCTGGGTGGTGTGGCGCGACGCCGCGCACCTGCCCGAGGACCTGGTCTTCCACGTGAACTACCTCGGCGGCGACATGCCGACCTTCGCGCTGAACTTCTCCCGGCCCGGTGCCCAGGTGGTGCTGCAGTACTTCCAGTTCCTGCGGCTGGGCCGCGAGGGCTACCGGCTGGTGCAGCGCACCTGCCAGGACGTCGCCCAGCACCTGGCCCGGGCGCTGGCGGCCCGGCCCGAGATCGCGCTGGTCTCCGACGGCAGCGACCTGCCGGTGGTGACCTTCGCGCTGGCTCCGGACGTCAAGGGCTTCACCGTGTACGACGTCTCCCGCAAGCTGCGCGAGTCCGGCTGGCTGGTGCCGGCGTACACGATGCCGCCGAACCGGGAGGACCTCGCGGTGCTTCGCGTCGTGGTGCGCAACGGCTTCAGCCACGACATGGCCGACCTGTTCCTGGGCGACCTGCTCGGCGCGCTGGAGTGGCTGGACCACCTCGACGCGCCGATGCCGCAGGAGAAGCAGCCGAGCAGCTTCCACCACTGACCGCCTCGCCCCCGACGCGGGCTCGGTCGTTCCGATACGAGCCGGTGGCCGCGACGCGCCCGCCACGTCGCAGGGACCGGATTGCAGGGGCGGGGTGGTGGTCGAACGTTCGTCCACCATGGGGCCGGTGGCCGCGGCCCGCCCGCAGGCGGCCATCGCATCGCCCCGCCCTCGCTCAGCCCTCGGCCACGATCCGCCGGGCCCCGAGCGCGACCACGCCCAGCGGCAGCACGCACAGCACCGGCGCGAGCCGGGGGGCGTGCACGGTGGTCAGCGCGCCGACCGCTGCGCCGGTCATCAGCGCCAGCAGCACCTGTCCGCGTGGCAGCCAGGTGGTGTGCGGCCGGCGGGCGGCGAGGTCGCCGATGAAGTTGGTCAGGGTGCCGGTCAGGTAGGTCGACGACAGCCCGTTGACCCCGAAGCGCTGCACCGCGCTGCTCTGGATGCCCAGGGCGACCGCGGAGAGCATCAGCAGCGTGAGCGCCACGTGCTCGCTGCGGTGTCCCTGGCTGACCTCCCAGCCGGCCAGGTAGGCCAGCAGCACCGTGAGCTCGACCAGCAGGGCCCGGGTCACCCGGCCCGGCCACACCGGGTCGTCGGCCCGAGGCGAGCCCGCCAGGTGCGCCCCGACGAGCAGGCCGACCACGAAGGCGAGGATCGCGGCGCCCGAGGTCAGCGCGAGCTGCGCGTCGGCGGCGCCGGCCGACAGGCCCAGCAGCACCATGTTGCCGGTCATCACGCTGGAGAACGCCCCGCCGAGGGCGAGGAAGCCCATGGCGTCCGCGCTGCCGGTCGCGAAGGTGAGGGTCACCACCAGCGCGTGCCGCCGCCGGGCCGCGCGGCTGTCGGGGGCCGCACCGGGGGCGGCACCAGAGGCGTCGGCGCCAGAGCGGTCGGCGCCGAAGTCGGCGTCGGTGCCGGCGGGGACACGGTCCGCGTGCGTCGCCACGCCGCTGCCGGGAAGGGGGGCTCGTCTGGCCACGGGGATGTATCCTCCGAATCGGATTGTCTTTCGTATACAAGCGGTTTGGGGCCGCAGGAGAGGACCACGGTGAGCGACCTGCGGACACCGGAGCCGAGTCCGGGCATCACGGGGACGCTCGGGGCCCAGCACCTACCGCTGCGCGACCAGGTCCTCGAGGCCCTGCGCGCGGCGATCATCAACGGCGACTACCCGCCCGGCGAGCGGCTCACCGAGGACCGGCTGGCGCTGGACTTCGGCGTCTCCCGCAACCCGGTCCGCGAGGCCCTGCGCGTGGCCGAGACCGAGGGGTTCGTGGTGATCCTGCCGCGCCGGGGCGCCGTGGTGGCCATGCCGAGCCCCACCGCCGTGGCCGACATCTTCGCGGTGCGCGAGCGCCTCGAGCCGCTGGCCGCCCGGCTGGCCGCCGAGCGCGCCGGCGAGGAGGGCGTGGCGAGCCTGCGGGAGATGCTCGAGCAGGCGCGCGTCGCCACCGAGGCCGACGACCTGGCCCGGGTGGCCGAGCTCAACAGCGCGCTGCACCTGCGGATCCTGCACTGAGCGGCAACCGGTGGCTGACCTCGATCGCGACCGCGCTCTACCTGCACGTGCAGTGGGTCTTCCGTCTCGGCGCGGCGCAGCGGGCGCCGCACTCGTGGCACGAGCACATCGCGCTGGTCGACGCCATCGAGTCCGGCGACGCCGACGCGGCCGAGCGCTGCGCGATCGCCCACCTCGCGGCCGCCTCGCACGCCGCGCACACCAACGCCGAGGAGGGGTACGGCGACGCCGCGGATCAGCGACCGCACGCGTAGCCCTGCATCCCGCGCGGGTTCGCGCCGGCGGACAGCACCCCGGTCTCGGGGTCGCGCGCGACCGCGCACAGCCGGCCCAGGCTCCACGGCCCGGCCCGGCGTACGTCGTGGCCGCGGGCGCTCGAGCGCGGCCAGCACGTCCTCGCCGAGCCGGTCCTCCGCGATGAGCACGCCGGGCTCCACGTCGCGCGGGTAGAACGACCCGGGCAGGCTGGTGGTGTGCCACGTCGGGGCGTCGATCGCCTCCTGCAGCGACTACCCGCCGACGAGCGTGCCGCAGCAGGAAGAGCAGCTGCCACTGGTCCTGCTGGTCGCCGCCGGGCGTGCCGCAGGCCAGCACGGGCTCGCCCGTCGCGCAGCACCAGCGTCGGGGTGAGCGTGCGTGCGCGGGCGCCGCCCGGGCGTCAGCGACGAGGCGAGCCCCTCCTCGAGCCAGGACATCTGCAGCCGGCTGCCGAGGCGGGAAGCCGAGCTCGGGGATGGTCGGCGAGCTCTGCAGCCAGCCGCCGCTCGGCGTCGCCGAGATCGATGTTGCCCCAGCGGTCGACGACGTCGACGTGGCAGGTGTCGCCGCGTGGTCTGCCCGTCGGCGCGCGACCGTCGGCTCGCCGGTGGTCGGGTCGGCCTCGGCCCGCCGGCTGGTCGGCGTCGGCGAGCCCGTCGGTGACGTAGCGCGCCAGCCGCGGCGGCGCGGCCGCCGGGCGTGCCGGGGCGGACCTCGCGGGAGGCGCGTCTCGCCGATCAGCGCCGCGCGCTCCTCGCGCGTACGCCGGGGAGAGCAGCGTCGGCCAGCGGCACGTCCGGTGTCGCCGTACCAGCGCCTCCCGGTCGGCGAAGGCGAGCTTGAGCGCCTCGGCGTGGGCGTGCGATGCCGTCGACGGTGGACGGGTCCAGCAGCGCTTCGGCGCGGGTCGTCGAGCGCGTCGAGGATCGCCAGCGTCTGCAGCAGCACCGGGCCCTGCCCCCAGGGGCCGGTCTTGGCGACCGTGTGCCCGCGCGAACTCGAGGGTGGCCGGCGCCTCCCAGGTCGCGCGAGAACGCGGCCAGGTCCTCGCCGGTGACCAGGCCGGCGTGGGCCGCGCCGCTGGAGTCGCGGAACGGCTGCCGGGAGAACGCGTCGACCGCCTCGGCGACGAAGCCCTGCGACCAGGCGCGGCGGGCGCGCGTCGATCTGCGCCTCGCGGTCGAGCGCCGGCGCCGCGGCCCTCGTCGACGAGCCGCTCGCAGGGTCGTGGCGTACGCCGGGTTGCGGAAGATCTCGCCCGGCGCCGGGTGGCCGGCCGCCGGTGCAGCCAGAGCGCCGCCGAGGTGGGCCAGTCGCTCGCTCGAAGAGCTCCGCGCACCGCGGCGACGGTGTCGCCGACCCGGCGCAGCAGCGGGTGACCGTCGCGCGGCGTAGCCGATGGCCGGGGCGAGCACGTCGGCCAGCGGCAGGGTGCCGTGGTCGCGCAGCAGCAGCAGCCAGGCGTCGACGGCGCCGGGGACGGCGGCGGCCAGCGGCCCGGAGCCGGGGACGAGGTCCAGCCCGAGCGCGCGGTAGTGCTCGATGGTGGCGCCGCGCCGGCGCCGGGCCCTGGCCGCAGAGCACCCGCGGCGTCGGGGTCCTCGGCGGTGGCGACGATCGCGGGCACGTCGCCGCCGGGGCCGTTGAGGTGCGGCTCGACGACGTGCAGCACGAAGCCGGCGGCGACCGCGGCGTCGAAGGCGTTGCCGCCGCGCTCGAGCACGCCCATCGCCGACTGGCTGGCGAGCCAGTGCGTGGAGGAGACCATGCCGAAGGTGCCCTGCAGGGTGGGGCGGGTGGTGAAGCGTCATGCGGTCGGGCTCCTGCGGGGGGCGGGGGCGGTCTGGGGGCCGGTGGCCGCGGCCTCCGGCTCGCGCCGGATGTCGGGGCCGGAGCCGTCGGGCCGCACGTAGTGGCAGGCGGCCGAGCCGTCGCCGAGGTCCACGCACGGGTGGCACCTCCGTGCACAGCTCGGTCGCGGCGCGGGCAGCGGGTGCGGAACCGGCAGCCGGAGGGCGGGTCGAGCGCCGAGGGCAGGTCGTCGCCGAGCAGCACCGGGCGGCGCTGCCGCTGGGCGACCGGGTCGGCCACGGGGGCGGCGGCCAGCAGCGCCTGGGTGTAGGGGTGCGCGGGCCGGGCGAAGAGCCGCTGCCGCGGGCCGTGCTCGACGAGCTGGCCGAGGTACATCACGGCGACGTCGGTCGGCGAGGTACTCCACCGCGGACAGGTCGTGGGTGATGAACAGGTAGGCGAAGCCGCATGTCCCGCTGCAGGTCGGCGAGCAGGTTGAGGACCTGCGGCCTGGACGGAGACGTCCAGCGGCGCTGGTCGGCTCGTCGGCGATGAGCAGCGTGGGCTCGGAGACCAGCGCGCGGGCGATCGCCGACCCGCTGCCGCTGGCCGCCGGAGAGCTCGTGCGGGTAGCGCTGGGCGACCTCGGCGCGCAGCCCGACCCGGCCGAGCATCCTCGGCCACCCGGGCCGCGCGGTCGCGGCGCGAGAGCCGCTCGCCGTGCAGCCGCAGCGGCTCGCCCGACGATGTCGCCGACCAGCATCCGCGGGTCCAGCGAGCCGGCCGGGTCCTGGAAGACGATCGACACGTCGCCGGCGGTGCGGCCGCAGCTGCGCGGCGGGTCAGGTGGGTGACGTCGGTGCCGGCGACCCGGACCGTGCCCGGCGGTCGGCTCGACCAGCCGCAGTGAGCGCACTGGCCGAGGGTGGACTTGCCCGCAGCCGCTCTCGCCCACCAGCGCCGAGCACCTCGCCCGGGCCGCAGCGAGAACGACACGTCGTCGACGGCGCGCACCGGCCCGAAGTGCATGGCGAGGTTCTCGACCTCGAGCGCCAGCGGTCCGGCGGTCGCCGCCGGGTCCGTGGTCGCGGCGGCCTGGGTGGTCATCGGCGCCTCCTCCGGTACGGCGGCGGACGGGGTGCCAGCAGGCCGCCCGGTGCGCGGTGGTGCCGGCCCGCTCGGCGGACGCCAGCGGCGGACGCTTCGTGCGGCACTGCGGTCGGCGGCCGGGCAGCGGTCGGCGAACGTGCAGGCGTCGGGCTGCTCGGACGAGCACCGGCACCAGCCCGGGGATCTCGTCGAGCCGGTCGGTGCCCGCGTGCCGCCCGGGCCGGCGGGAGGCGGCCAGCAGCCCGGCGGTGTAGGGGTGCCGGCGGGTGGGCGAAGAGCTCGTCGACCGGCGCCGGCCTCGACGACCTGGCCGGCGTACATCACCGCGACCCGGTCGGCGACGTCGGCGATCACGCCGAGGTCGTGGGTGATGAACAGGATCGCCGGTGCCGAGCTGGTCGCTGCAGGTCGCGGAGCAGGTCGAGGATCTGGGCCTGGACGGTCACGTCGAGCGCGGTGGTGGGCTCGTCGGCGATGAGCAGCTTCGGGTCGCAGGCGAGGGCCATGGCGATCATCACGCGCTGGCGCATCCCGCCGGAGAGCTGGTGGGGGTAGTCGTCGACCCGCTCGTCGGGGGACGGGGATGCCGACCAGCCGGAGCAGCTCGACGGCGCGCTCGCGGGCGTCGCGGCGGGACGCCTTCTCGTGGTGCCCGCATCACCTCGGTGATCTGGCTGCCCACGGTGAAGACGGGGTTCAGCGAGGTCATCGGCTCCTGGAAGATGTAGGCGACCTCCCGGCCGCGCACCCGGCGCAGCGCGGCGCCGCGGGCGCCGACCAGCTCGGTGGTGCGCCGTCGTCGCCGCGCAGCTGCCCGAGCCGGTGACCTTCGCGCTGCCGGGCAGCAGCCCGGCCAGGCTCATCGAGGTGACGCTCTTGCCGCAGCCGGACTCGCCGACGACGCCGACGATCTCGCCGGCACCAGGGTGAGGTCGACGCCGTCGACGGCCGAGACGCGGCCGGTCTCGGTGACGAACTCCACTGACAGGTCGCGCACCTGCAGCACGGGCCCGGTGCGGGTGTCGTCGGCGCGGGGTCGAGGTGGTCGACCCCATCGACTGCATCGCCGGGTTCATCGGTTCGCCTTCGGGTAGAGGGCGTCGCGCAGCGCGTCGCTGAAGACGTTGAACGCCAGCGCAGCAGCATGATCGTCAGGCCGGGCATCACGGCGGCCACGGCGCTCGGGCGGCGATCTGCTGGCGCGGCGAGCATGGTGCCGAGGCTGGGCGCGGGCGGCTGGATGCGAGGCCGAGGAAGGAGAGCACCGCCTCGCCGAGGATAGCCGCGGGATCGCCACGGTGGCCTGCACGAGGATCGCCGAGGTGGCGTTGGGCAGCACGTGCCGGGCGAGCACCACACGTCGCTGGCGCCGTCGACGATCGCGGCGGCGACGAAGTCGAGCGACTTCAGCCGCAGGGTGTCGAGCGGACACCCGGACCACGCCGGGCACCTGGGCGACGCCGATGGCGATCGCGGCGTTGCCGAGGCTGGCGCCGCGGATCGCGGCGAGCCCGACGGCCATGATGAGGAACGGGAAGGCCAGCAGCAGGTCGGTGAGCCGGGAGATCACGGCGTCGGCGGCCCGGAAGTAGCCGCCGGCCAGCCCGAGCGGCACCCCGACGAGCAGCGCCGCGACCACGGCGAGCACGCCGACCTCGAGCGAGGCGCGGGCGCCGGCATGATCCGGGAGAGCACGTCGCGGCCGAGGTCGTCGGTGCCGAGCAGGTGGCCGGGTGTGCCGGGCGGGGAGAGCGTGTGGGAGAAGTCGGTCTGCGGCGGGGGCATACGGCGCCAGCAGGGCGCGAGCACAGCGCCCAGCACCGCGACCAGGAGGACGGTGAGGCTGACGATGGCCAGCGGGTTGCGTCGCAGACGGCGCAGCACCCGGGACCGGCGACCGGGCGCGACGGTGGCGGCGGGGGCGACGGGGGTCTAGGCGACGGCGGTCACGATGCCTCCCCGGCGACGCGGATGCGCGGGTCGATGAGCGAGTAGAGCAGGTCGACGACGAAGTTGATGACGATGTAGGCGGTGGCGGTGATCAGCACGACGGCCTGGATGACCGGGTAGTCGCGCTGGAAGACGGCGTCGATGGTCATCTTCCCGAAGCCGGGCAGCCCGAAGATCTGCTCGGTGACGACGGCACCGGAGATGAGCCCGCCGAGCTGGAGCCCGACGATGGTGATGACGACGATCAGGCTGTTGCGCAGCGCGTGCCGGCCCACCACCGTGCCGGGGCGCAGGCCCTTGGCCCGGGCGGTGCGGACGTAGTCGGCGGAGAGCGAGTCGAGCATCGCCGACCGGGTCTGCCGCATGATCACCGCGGCCAGGCCGGTGCCGAGGATGACCGCGGGCAGGATCAGGTGGTGCAGGTTGTCGATCGGGTGGCTCAGCGGCACGAACCCGGAGGCCGGGAACAGGCCGGCGCCGACGGAGAGGTAGAGGATCGCCAGCAGGCCGAGCCAGAAGTGCGGCACGGACAGCCCGAGCAGGGCCAGCGCGTTGGCCAGCCACTCGCTGGGCCGGCCGCGTCGTACGGCGGCGAGCACGCCGGCACCGACGCCGACCACCGTCGCGATCAGGATCGCCAGCGCGGACAGCTCGACGGTGACCGGCAGCGCGGTGCGCAGCATCGAGGAGACCGGGATGCCGGTGCGCACCGAGACCCCGAAGTCGCCGTGCAGCGCGTTGGCGACGAAGTGCCCGAACTGCACCGACACCGGCTGGTCGAGCCCGTAGTGGTGCCGGATGGCGGCGAGCGCCGCCGGGGTCCGGTCCTCGCCGGCGAGGGCGAGGGCCGGGTCCCCGGGCAGTGCACGCATGCCGAGGAAGACCACCACGGTGGCCAGCAGCAGCGTGATCGCCGACTGCCAGGCGCGGTGGAACAGGTAGCGGCCCATCGTTACTTCGCCAGCCCCGCGAACGCCAGGCGCACCACGCCGTCCGGGAAGACCTGCACGCCCTTGACGTCGTTGGAGACGCCGGTGATGTTGCGCTGGCGGTAGAGGTAGACGATCGGGTCGTCCTCGCTCATCACCTTGTTGACCTGTCCGTAGAGGTCCTGCCGGGTGGAGGTGTCCCCGGCCTGGCGGGCCTGGTCGAGCAGCGAGTCGAGGTCGGGGTGCTGTAGCCGGCGACGTTCAGGCTGCCGCCGGTGCCGACGAACGGGGTGATGTTGGCGTCGGGGTCACGCGGCCGCTCCAGCCGAGCTGCAGCAGGTCGAAGTCGCCGCGGTCCTGCTGGTCGAGCAGCGAGGAGTACTCCACGGGCTGGATCTTCAGGTCGAAGCCGCCGTCCTTGACCATCGACTGCAGCGCCTGGGCGAGCCGCAGGCTGTCGGGGGTGTTGGACTCCAGCATCGTGATCTTGTACGGCGTGGAGACGCCGGCCTCCTTGAGCAGCTGCTTGGACTTCTCCGGGTCGTGCGGGCGGCAGTTCTGGACGGCGTCGGAGGAGTACGGCGAGGCCGGCGAGATCGGCGAGCAGGCCACGTCGTACTGGTCGTTGAAGACCGCCTTGACCAGGCCCGTTGCGGTCGATCGCGTACTCGAAGGCCTGCCGCACCCGGGCGTCCTTGGCGTCGGGACGGTCGATCGGCTTCGGGTCGGTGCCGACGCCGTCGACGTTGCCGACGTTGAAGGTCACGCCCTGGTAGCCCAGCGACTGGGACTGCAGGATGCTCAGCGAGGAGTCCTTGCTGAGCTCGCCGACGTCCTGGGCGGAGATGGTGTCGGCGACCTCGACGTCACCGGAGCGCAGGTTGGCGGCGCGGATGCCGGAGTCGGAGAGGATCCGCCACACGATCTTGTCGAGGTGGACCTTGTCGGCGTCGTAGTAGTTGGGGTCGCGGACGACCTCGATGGAGTTCTGCGGCACGCGCTTGGAGAACTTGAACGGCCCCACGCAACTGGGGTGGGAGGCGAAGTTGTCGCCGTACTTCTTCAGCGCGGTCGGGCTCATGATCATCCCGGCCCGGTCGGCGAGCGCCGCGGTGAACGGCGTGAACGGCTGCTTGAAGTGCACCACGACGGTGCTGGCGTCGGGGGTGTCGATCGAGGAGACCGGGCCGAGCTCGCTGACCCGGCCGGACTGCGGGTTGGTCAGGTCGCGCTGCAGCGTGGTCTTGACCGCCGCGGAGTCCATCTTGGTGCCGTCGGAGAAGACCGCGTCGGTGCGCAGCGGGATGGTCACGGTCTTGCCGCCGTCGCTGGTCTTGGGCAGGTCGGTGGCCAGCTGCGGGACGATCTCGGCGTCCTGGTTGACGTCGTAGAGCTTCTCGCACATCGTCGAGAAGACGTAGCGCGAGTAGAGGCTGCGCGAGAGCGTGGGGTCGAGCATGTCGGGCTCGGCGGAGAGCGCCATGTTCAGCGTGCCCCCGTCCTTGACGTCCGAGGCGTTGGCGGTGGAGCCGAACGCGTCGGGGCCCTTCTCGGCCGACGACCCGCCGCTGTCCGCACCGACGGAGGAGCAGGCGCTGAGGGCGGCCAGGGACAGCGCGACCACGGCGGTGCCGGCCTTGGCCAGGCGGGGGAGGGGTCTGTTGCGCACAGGGGACATCGGGGGCTCCTCGGGGCCGGATTCGATGGGGCTCCCCGCACCGTATGTTGTATACAAAGTGCCTGACAAGGGGTCCGGCCGTGTTCGTCACGAACCTTCACGTGGGTGAGACGCGGCCGAAACGCGGCCCTCGCCCGTCGTAGCTGTCGCGGAGGTGACCCGTCCGACGAGCCTCGAGCCGTCGCAACCACCGCCCTGCCACCATCGCCGGCATGGAGGTGCTGCCGGACATCGCGGGGCCCGACCCGCTGGTGGTGCTCTGCGGCATGGCCGGCTGCGAGAGCGGCAAGCTGCGCGACCACTACTACGAGACGCCGGGCAACGCGTTCTGGGAGTTCCTGCGCGCGAGCGGCCTGACCTCGGTGCGGCTCTCGCCGGCGGAGGAGGAGCGGGTGGTCGAGCACGACCTGGCGCTGACCGACCTGGTCCAGCTCCCAGGCCGGCCCCCGTCGTACGACCTGCCCGCGCTGGAGGCGAAGCTCGAGAAGTGGCAGCCGGAGTGGCTGGCCTTCACCAGCAAGACCGTCGCGCAGGCCGCTGCGCGCGCCTCGGCGTACGAGGCCGCGGGCTCGGCCCGGCCGGCTGGGAATCGCCGGCGCCCGGGACTGTTCCTGCTGCCGCGCCCCGCCTGGGCCGACACCGCGGACGGCGGGACCCGGAGACGCGGCGCTCGTGGGGGCGGGACCGGTCGGCGCGGTGAGGCCGCGGTCTGGCCCGGCGGTGCGACGTTCGTCCACCGACCGTGCCCGGGTGGGGGCCCGAGAGGGCGGCCGGCGCCGGTCGCGGGCCCCGCGACACGCCCGGACCGGACCGCTCCACCCGCCCTGACCTGCGCTTTCACAACTGCCCCGAACGACACGCCGGTGGAGTTCCCGATTCGCTTGCGCGGCCTCGCGGTGGGCGCGTACGGTTACCACTACATCTAGTACTTACACCGGTGTAGTTATCCACATCTAGTTCACAGCTAGGCGCGGAAGCCCCACAGGTGACTGGTTGTTCTCCACAGGAGAATGCCCGATATCCACAGCCACTCCACACCCCGCGACGGGTGTTCGTGGCGACCCCGGAGTCGGGTGAGCGCGCACCACCAGACCACACGCGAGAGGGGGACCACGATGCACTGTCCGCACTGCCGGCACAGCGACACCCGGGTCCTCGACTCGCGCGTCGCCGACGACGGCGGCTCGATCCGCCGCCGCCGCACCTGCAACAACTGCCAGAAGCGGTTCACCACCGTGGAGCAGATGCAGCTGAGCGTGGTCAAGCGCTCCGGCGCGACCGAGCCGTTCACCCGGGAGAAGGCGGTCGGCGGCGTCCGGAAGGCCTGCAAGGGCCGCCCGGTCACCGAGGACCAGCTGGCCTGCCTGGGCCAGGAGGTCGAGCAGGCGCTGCGCAGCGAGGGCGCCGCGGAGATCCCGGCCCACGAGGTGGGCCTGGCGATCCTCGGGCCGCTCAAGCAGCTCGACGAGGTCGCCTACCTGCGCTTCGCCAGCGTCTACCGCGCGTTCGAGTCCGCCGACGACTTCGAGGACGAGATCGCCGCGCTCCGTGCCGAGCGGACCGCCCCGGTGGTCGAGGTGGGAGGCGCCGCCGGCGCCGCGCCTCGCGACCCCGCGGGCCGACCGCTGGCCACCACCTCAGCCCCACCGGGCTGACCAGACCGCCCGGCGTGCGTCGTGGGGAAGCGGCGCGCGCCGGGCGTACCAACGAGCTTCCCGCAACCGCTCCCGATCAGGGAGCAGCGGCCCCTGAGTCGGGCCGCAACCGGATGTCGGTGGTCGGAGAGACCATCAATGCAGGGCCCCAGCCAGGGCGACGACGAGGGAAACAGGGAGACCCAGGAATGACCGAGACGGTGAGTGGCGCAGCGGCCAAGACGGGCGCCGGCCTGAAGATCCAGCGCGTCTTCAGCACCAAGGGCAAGCACCCGTACGACGAGATCACCTGGGAGCGTCGCGACGTCGTCCAGACCAACTGGAAGACCGGCGAGGCCGTCTTCGAGCAGAAGGGCGTGGAGTTCCCCGACTTCTGGTCGGTCAACGCCTCCACGATCGTCACCACGAAGTACTTCCGCGGCGCGGTCGGCAGCGACGAGCGCGAGTGGAGCCTCAAGCACATCGTCGACCGGGTGGTGAAGACCTACACCAAGGCCGGGATCGACAACGGCTACTTCGCGACCAAGGCCGACGCCGAGGTCTTCGAGCACGAGCTCACCTGGCTGCTGGTCCACCAGTACTTCTCGTTCAACTCCCCGGTCTGGTTCAACGTCGGCACGCCCTCGCCGCAGCAGGTCTCGGCCTGCTTCATCCTCTCCGTCGACGACTCGATGGACTCGATCCTGAACTGGTACAAGGAGGAGGGCTTCATCTTCAAGGGCGGCTCCGGCGCCGGCCTGAACCTCTCCCGCATCCGCTCCTCCAAGGAGCTGCTCTCCTCCGGCGGCACCGCCTCCGGCCCGGTCTCCTTCATGCGCGGCGCCGACGCCTCGGCCGGCACCATCAAGTCCGGCGGCGCCACCCGTCGCGCGGCGAAGATGGTCGTGCTCGACGTCGACCACCCCGACATCGAGGAGTTCGTCGAGACCAAGGCGCGCGAGGAGGACAAGATCCGCGCGCTGCGCGACGCCGGGTTCGACATGGACCTCGGCGGCAAGGACATCACCTCCGTGCAGTACCAGAACGCCAACAACTCGGTGCGCGTCAGCGACGAGTTCATGCGCGCGGTCGAGGACGGCACCGAGTTCGGGCTGCGCTCGCGCAAGACCGGCGAGGTGATCGAGACCGTCGACGCCCGCGAGCTGTTCCGCAAGATCTCCACCGCCGCCTGGGAGTGCGCCGACCCGGGCCTGCAGTACGACGACACGATCAACGACTGGCACACCAACCCCGAGACCGGCCGGATCACCGCGTCCAACCCCTGCTCGGAGTACATGTCGCTGGACAACTCCTCGTGCAACCTGGCGTCGCTGAACCTGCTGAAGTTCCTCAAGGACGACGACACCTTCGACGCCGAGCTGTTCGCGAAGGCCGTCGAGCTGATCATCACCGCGATGGACATCTCGATCTGCTTCGCCGACTTCCCGACCGAGTCGATCGGCAAGACCACCGTCGACTACCGCCAGCTCGGCATCGGCTACGCCAACCTCGGCGCGCTGCTGATGGCGATGGGCCTGGGCTACGACTCCGACGGCGGCCGGGCGATGGCCGCGACCATCACCTCGCTGATGACCGGCCAGTCCTACAAGCGCTCGGCGGAGCTCGCCGCGATCGTCGGCCCGTACGCCGGCTACCAGCGCAACGCCGACGCCCACAAGCGGGTGATGCGCAAGCACCAGGCCGCCAACGACACCGTGCGCACCCTGCACGTCGCCGACAGCCAGGTGCACAAGGCCGCCACCAAGGCCTGGGCCGAGGTGATCAAGCTCGGCGAGAAGAACGGCTTCCGCAACGCGCAGGCCTCGGTGCTCGCGCCGACCGGCACCATCGGCTTCATGATGGACTGCGACACCACCGGCATCGAGCCCGACTTCTCGCTGGTGAAGTTCAAGAAGCTCGTCGGCGGCGGCTCGATGCAGATCGTCAACCAGACCGTCCCGCGGGCGCTGCGCAAGATGGGCTACCAGGACGAGCAGATCGAGGCGATCGTCGACTACATCGCCGAGCACGGCCACGTGGTCGACGCGCCCGGCCTCAAGCCGGAGCACTACGAGGTCTTCGACTGCGCGATGGGCGCCCGGGCCCTCAAGCCGATGGGCCACGTGCGGATGATGGCGGCCGCCCAGCCGTTCCTCAGCGGGGCGATCAGCAAGACCGTCAACCTCCCCGAGAGCGCCACGGTCGAGGAGGTCGAGGACGTCTACCTGCAGTCCTGGAAGCTGGGTCTGAAGGCGACCGCGATCTACCGCGACAACGCGAAGGTCGGCCAGCCGCTGGCCGACGGTGGCGGCAAGGCCAAGAAGGACGCCGCTGACGCTGCCGCCGGGGCCGAGGTCGTGGAGAAGGTCGTGGAGAAGGTCGTCTACGCCCCGACCCGCAAGCGGCTGCCGAAGTCGCGCACCTCGCGCACCACCTCGTTCACGGTCGGCGGCGCCGAGGGGTACATGACCTCCGGTGCCCACGACGACGGCGAGCTGGGCGAGGTGTTCCTCAAGCTCGGCAAGCAGGGCTCGACCCTGGCCGGCGTGATGGACGCGTTCTCGATCGCGGTGAGCATCGGCCTGCAGTACGGCGTGCCGCTGGAGACCTACGTCTCGAAGTTCACCAACCTGCGCTTCGAGCCGGCCGGCCTGACCGACGACCCGGACGTGCGGATGAGCCAGTCGATCATGGACTACATCTTCCGCCGCCTCGCGCTGGACTACCTGCCCTTCGAGACCCGCCAGGCCCTGGGCATCTACTCCGCCGAGGAGCGCCAGCGCTACCTCGAGACCGGCTCCTACGAGCCCCTCGAGGAGACCGGCTCCGCCGCGGAGCTCCTCGACTCCGCCCCGGAGGTCGAGGTGCGAGGAGCGTCAGCGACGAGCCTCGAGACCCCGGACGCCCACGACGCCGAGCTCGTCGAGACCCACGACACCCACGGCGGCGACCAGCGCGACGTCCCGGCCAAGCCCGCCAAGGAGGCCCACACCTCCGCCGAGCTCCTGGAGAAGATCACCGGCACCGCGGTCGACTCCCCGCTCTGCTTCACCTGCGGCACCAAGATGCGCCCCGCCGGCTCCTGCTACGTCTGCGAGGGCTGCGGCAGCACCAGCGGCTGCAGCTGATGATCCGCTGATCTAGGACACGTACGTCGGGCCCGTCACCGCAAGGTGGCGGGCCCGACTGCGTTGTCGGTGCCTAGCGATACAACGCTCTTGGGTCGATGACACTCGAGATCGGGGGACCGGTTGTCCGCACCTGAGATCGCGCCAAGGAAGCGATACCGGCGACCGCCGGCAGAGGAGATCACTCCGGAGACGCCGATCTGGTGCCCGGCCTGCGAATGCAGGCATGGGGCGGCGGCTTTCAACAAAGAGTCGCGGCGCTTCAGTGGATTGGCGACCATCTGCCGGGAGGCCCAGGCAGCGAAGCGTCGGACGCCGGAGGAGCGGGCCAGGACAACGGCACGCAACCGTCGCCGCTGGGCCAACCCGGCCTACCGGGAGGCGTCGCTCGCCGCGGCCAAGGCGCGGCGCAGGGTGAAAGGCCCGGACGACCTTCGTCGCGCCCGGGCGCGGCTGCAGGCAATCGTGGATGAGTGGAAGCTGCAGGGCTGCATCGACTGCGGGTACGGCGACATCCGCGCCATCGACCCCGACCACTTGGACGGGACTACGAAGGCTGGCCATCTTTCGCGGCTGATCCAGCTATGCGCCAGCGCAGACCGAATCCGCGCCGAGCTCGCGAAGTGTGTGCCGCGCTGTGCGAGGTGTCACCGCCGAGTCACGCAGCTCCAAAGACCAAGCGCGTGGCGTTCGGCGCAGAAGCTGCCCCCTTCGTGGCGACGCCGCTTGGAAATGCAGGACTGGAACGACGCAATCAAGCTCGCTCGAGGATGCGCGGACTGCGGTTGGAACGGCTGGGCGCGCGGCCTCGACTGGGACCACGTACGGGGTCGAAAGGCCTGCAGCATCGCGACGATGTGAATCGCCCCGGGTTTCGTGGAGGCTCGGTTAGTTGGATCCGGCCCCTGTCGGGGACGGGTGTTTCAGGGTAGTGCTCGGGCGTGATGTGGGCCCAGTGGTTGGCCTCGAACTCGGCGGGCGGGACGAGGCCGATCTCGCCGTGAAGGCGCCTGTGGTTGAACCAGTCGACGTATTCGGCGACGGCGATCTCGACGTCGCTCGACGGACTTCCAGCCGCCCTTGGGCCGCATGACCGGGTTGCGGATGCACTCGGCCTTGAACAGTGAGTTGAGCGCCTCGGCCATCGCGTTGTCGTAGCTGTCGCCACGGCTGCCGACCGACGCGACGGCCTCGGCCTCGGCGAGCCGCTCGGTGTAGCGAATCGCTCGATACTGAACGCCACGATCGCTGTGATGGACCAGGCCGGTGACGTCCTGGCCGGCCCGCTGCCGGGTCCACAGCCCCATGTCGAGGGCGTCCAGGGCGAGGTCGGTGCGCAGTGAGGTCGACACCTGCCAGCCCACGATCATCCGGGAGAACACGTCCAGGACGAACGCGACGTAGGTCCAGCCAGCGTGCGTGCGGACGTAGGTCAGGTCGGCCACCCACAGCTGGTTCGGCGCGGTCGCGACGAACTTCCGGTTCACCAGGTCCTCGGGCCGCTCGGTCTCGGCGCCGTCGCCGAGGGTGGTCTTGCGGGTCTTCTCCCGCGGGATGCCGCGCAGGCCCTCGGCCCGCATCAGCCGCTCCACGGTGCAGCGGGCAACGCGGACGCCCTCGCGGTTGAGCTCGGCGTGGATCTTCCGAGCGCCGTAGACGCCCAGGTTGGCCTTGTGGGCAACCTGGATGTCCTCGACCAGCTCGGCGTCGCGCACCGATCGTGCCGACGGCTGTCTGGTCTTGGCGGCGTAGTAGCTGCTCGGGGCGATCTGCACGCCGGCCTTCTTCAAGACCGCGCAGATCGGCTCGACCCCGACCTCGCGCTCGTCGACCACGTCGTGGCGGTGAGCGTCGATGTAGGCCACTACTTGTTCGTGGGGCGGTCGAGCTCCGCCGCGAAGAAAGCCGACGGCCGTCTTCAAGATGTGGTTGGCCCGCCGCAGCTCGCGGATTCTCCCGCTCGAGCTCGGCCAGCCGCTGGGCGTCGTCGGTCGTGGTTCCCGGCCGGACGCCGCCGTCGATCTCGGCCTGCCGGACCCAGTTCCGAAGGGTCTCGGGGTGCATGCCGAGCTGCTCGGCCACCCGAGGGATCGCACCCTGCCTCGTCTCGGGATCGGCACGGAGCTCAACCGCCATCCTGGTCGCCCGCTCACGCAGCTCGTCGGGGTACTTCCTGGGTGCGGCCATGACTCTCATCCTCCATCGGTTGAGAGCCTCCACCAGACCCGGGGCGATTCAATGATCGCCAACGGCCGTCCCTGGGCGGAGATCGTTCATGAAATGAGCAAGTGTGAAGTCGTCTGCGCGAACTGCCACCGCGTGCGGACTGCCGACCGCCCGGGAGCCCGCTCTTGATCCAACCCAGGCGTTTCCGTTTCGCGGCGGAATGGGCAAGGTCCGGCTGATCCGGGCCATGCAGCAGCCCCCCTGGCTCGGCAGGGACATGACGCTCCGGCGATCCGACGCTGCGTCCCGTGCAGCGGATAACCTCACGTCACGATCGACCTCGACCCAGTCGGAGGCGCTGGTGCTGACCTTCAACGATTTGCTGACCCTCCAGGGGGTCGACCTGACGCAGGTGCGTCTAGTACGACACCAGGACCGGCGCCTCCGTGCGGGACGACTCTACGAGGCATGGCGCAACGACCGCGTCGCCTTCGAGGCTTACCAGAGCGCTCAGGTGCGCGACGTCTTCCCCGTCGACGCAGTCCTGGCCAGCTTCATCGTCACCGACGCCCGAAAAACGGTGTTCGTTGGGATGTACCGCGTCGACGGCATCGGCAGTTGTCCGCCCGGCACGACCGATTCCCTCCTCAACAGCGATGTCTCCGGCCAGTTCCAGTACGATCTGCGGCTGCTCGACGTGCTGTCCGACTACCGCGACAAGCTCGCCATCGAGTGGGGGTCCGGCACCCGGGTCTGGGTCCAGCGGGCAGCGAATCAGCCCAAGCCGGTCATCGAGATCGCCGAGCAGTTCGAGCCGAAGTTTCCAGGCTTCCGCAGTTTCACTCGGCTCGTCGATGACGTCCCCACGCTGCCCAGCGGATGGCAGCAAGTGCTCCGCAGCGTCAAGGGTGTCTACCTCCTCGTCGACGTAGAGACCGGCCAGCAGTACGTCGGCTCGGCCAAGGGTGCCGACAGCCTGCTGGGCCGATGGATGGATTACGCGACCGACGGCCACGGAGGCAACCTGGCGCTCAAAGAGGCCAGCAAGAAGGGCCGACGGACCTATCAGGTCTCCGTGCTCGAGGTGGTCGATGAAAACACCCCCGACGAGACGATCGAGCAGACCGAGTCCTATTGGAAGTCCAAGCTGCTAACTCGGGAGTTCGGGCTCAACCTCGGCTGACGTGCGAGCGGCCACGCTCGCATCGCCTCTCGATCCGGTGAGCAAATGCGGCCCCAAGCGGCGGAATAGGGGGGTCAGCTGGCTGCGACCGTCGCCGCGTTGAAGAAGTCGGCCGGCATGGTGTGCTCGAGTTGCCAGGTGATCGCGATGGGGCGCTCTCCCACGTGGGACTCGTAGGTAGCCGGCCCCAGAAACAGGTAGGGCGCGGTGCCGAACTCGTCCTTCTGTTCCTCACGCACGAACAGCAGGACCGTGCTCGACCCGGTCAGATACCGCTGACCGGTGGGAGAGGCCACGGACGTCGTCGACTGAGACTCCCAGTGGAAGAGCGCGGGGCTTATCGGATAGTCGCGGTACATCGTGGTCGGGGAGTAGTCGGCCTCTGACTTCTTCAGCGTGACAAACAGGATGTCGGTGTTGCTCGCCTTGGAGTAGGCGACCCCCTCGCATGACGCTGGTCGGCTTCCGCTCGAGGTCGGCGTAGTCCAGGGCTGCCAGGATTTCCTCGCGTTGGTAGCGCGCGTGGATCCGCAGCGGGTTCTCGGCTAGCGAGCTGCCGAGCTGAAGTGTTTGGTGCCGGGACTCCTCGAACGACACGATCAACGACGCTCCGCAGTTCGTCCCGCGCGGACTGCTCGCGACGCAGAGCGACTCGAGACCTGTCTCAAAGGTCGGATGACCGCCGCCGTCAGGCCACACCGAGAAGAACAGCATCCGTGCAATCCGCCGCTCGGCCGCGCGAGAGGACGTCGTAGGTCGCAGCCCCGTCCGCGAGCAGTCGGCGGTAGCTGTCGGCACGGTGCTGGTCGTCCACATGAGCGAACGCGCGGGCTCGCTTCAGCAGCTCGGCTCCTGGCTAGACCCTGGCCGTGTGGGGAGGCCAGCGCCGCGCCGCAACTCTGTCCAAGACCGGCCCCCCTGTCGCAGGACGTCTGCCAGTTCCAGGCCCGATTCACCCAGGAAGGTCGAGAGGTCTTGGTCACCGTAGGAGCGGAGCTCCGCGACGATTTGCGACCAGCGGCTGGCGATCTGCGCCGCGCACGTTGTCAAGGATCAGCTTCTGTGACCGCTGGTCCATCACGATCTGGCAACCGGACGGCAGGAACGGGAAGCCCTCGTTCGATCTCGCGTTCAAGGCCCCGTCGGGTCTGCCCGGTCAGCGCTCGCAACTTCAGATCGAAGCGAAACTCCTTGCGGTGGTAGCCCGACGAAGTCCAGGGCGGTGAGCACCGGCCTTCGCGCGAGTGCGACGCAGCCCGCGTGCCGAGTTGCTGCAAGAAAAACGGTGGCGCTCTCGGTGGGTCGCAGGAAGAGCACCGTGTCGACATCGGGCAGGTCGAGACCCTCGTTGAAAAGATCGGCGGCGAACAGGATGTTGACGCGCCGGTCACGAAGATCGCGCAGCGCGTCATCTCGTTCGTGTCTGAGGCGTCTGGCCGCTGACGGCTCGGGCGGGAATGCCAGCCTCGTTGAAGGTCTGGGCCATGAACTCCGCGTGTGCCACGCTGACGCAGAACCCGAGGCCACGCATTGCGCCTGGGTCGAGCACCTTGTCTCGCAGTTGCTTGAGAACGATGGCAGCGCGAGCATCGATTGCCGGTGTAGATCGTGGAAAGCTCGTCTCGTCGTACGTGCCCCGTGGTCCAGCTGACCCGCCGCAGGTCGGTGCCATCGGCGATCGCGAAGTAGTGGAACGGGCAGAGCAGATCTGCGCCCAGGGCATCCCACAGGCGTAGCTCGGCGGCGGTGCGACCATCGAAGAAGGCTCGTACGTCGACTCCGTCGGCCCGTTCGGGCGTCGCGGTGAGCCCCAGGAGTTCTCGCGGCTGCAACCGGTCGATCAGACGGCGATACGTAGCCGCCTCGAGCATGATGGAACTCGTCGATGACGACGACGTCGAAGGCGTCCGGCGGAAGGTTCGTCCACGCCGTAGGACGTCAACGACTGAACGCTCGCGAACACGTGCTGCCAACGTTCAGGCCGAGCTCCGCCGACATACAGCTCACCGAAGTTCGCGTCCGCCAGCACCTCGCGGTAGGTGCGCAGCGACTGCTCGAGGATCTCGCGCCGATGCGCCACGAACAGCAGCGATGGCCGGTCGCCGGTCGGCCGGATCGCAGAGTTGTCGGTAGTCGAGGGCGGCAACGACGGTCTTGCCGGTGCCCGTAGCCGCGACGACCAGGTTGCGATGACGATCGTGAACGACCCGCTCGGCCTCGATGGCATCCAGCATCTCCTGCTGATAGGGGAAGGGCCGGACCTCGAGGCCGGACAACGAGATCGTCACGCCGGTTGTGCTGCGAGCGCCCCGACGCCTCGGCGCAGCGCATCGTCGAGGCGATCACGATCCCGATCAGGGTCGTAGGTCTCGAAGCTGGTGTCGTTCCAATAGGTGTCGAAGGTCGCCGCGAACTTCTGCCAAGAGTGCCGGGGTGGCGACACTGCGAGAGCCGAACATTCCACTCGACTCCGTCCAGCAGAGCGGCGCGGGAGAGGTTCGACGACCCGACATAGGCGGTGTCGAATCTGGTGTGCGCGGCGGAACATCCACGCCTTGGCGTGCAGGCGCGTCCGCGTGTGCGTCGTACTGGACCTTGACCTCGGCGCCGAACTCCCGAACGAGCCGATCCAGGGCTGCCCGCTCGGTGGCGCCCATGTACGTCGTCGTGATCACTCGGAGCGGCGCGTGACGCGAACGCAGCCGGTTGAGCTGTGGCTCGAGAAGGCGGAGGCCGTGCCACTTGACGAAGGCGCAGAGCAGGTCGACCTCGTCCGAGGTGTCGATTTCTGCGCGAAGCTCGGCGCCGAGGCTCGGCTCGCCTCTGGAGTTGGTAAGAAGAGCAGCCTCGCTGAGAGGAGTCCGTGGCCTTGCCTCGTCCGACGCCACAACGCCCGGCGCGGCCGCCTCGCTCAACTGCAGTAGTTGAGCGGGCGGTGCTGTGACGCGATCCTCCTCGGCGAGTCTCGCTAAGACGTCGTTGACGAGTGCGACGCGATCGCCGGGATCCCGGATCTCCGCGAGGGCACGGACGCTCGATTCGTATAGGTGCCGAGCCAGGACGTGCGGCTGATCCGCGATATCCACCGGTTCGGTGGTGACCCGGCGTTGCTCCTGGGCGAGTCGAGCCATCAACGAACGGGTTGCCAGCTGCTCGTACAAACCATGCCGCATCGGCTCGTCCATCACCGGCACAGCTTGCAGCATTCGCCGCCCTCAAGTTGGGAATCCGAGGGAGTGGCGGCTGGCCCCGACCAAGGTCAGTAGGTTGTCGGCATGGATCAAGTTGCTGTTGCGATCGGCCGGCTAACGCCGGTTGCCGCTCGTGAGGTCTGGCCGCACGAGGCGCTCGACTTCACGCCCTGGCTGTTGGAGAACGCCGACGTTCTTGCGGACGTGCTTGGCATGAATCTTGAGCTCGAGGCGGCCGAGCATGCGGTGGGTGGCTTCAGCCTCGATTTGATCGGGCAAGAGATCGGCAGCGGCGCTCGAGTCATCGTCGAGAACCAACTCGAGAGCAGCGATCACACGCACCTTGGTCAGATCATGACTTATGCCGGCGGAACCGATGCATCTCACGTTGTCTGGATTGCGCCGTCGTTCCGAGAGGAGCATCGCAAGGCCCTTGAGTGGCTCAATGAGCGGACAGATGAGGAGACCCGATTCTTCGCGGTCGAGATCAAGGCCGTGCGGATCGGCGACTCGGCTGTCGCTCCCCTCCTGACGCTCGTCGTCCAGCCGAACGACTGGGGCAAGCAGGTTCGCGCCGCAGCCGTGCAACAGGCTGCCAGGACGTGGGGCCCCGAGGATTTACTCCCGACGCTGGTCCGAGGCGGTTCCCAGGAGGTGGCTGACGGCATCTCGGCTCTGATGAGCTTGCACCGGGCGCTGGGTGAGGGAGCGAACTTCTGGTGGGGTGAAGGCAAGCGACCCTCGGTCACCGCCACCATGTCGGCGGGGCGCCTGCGGTCGCAACCGTGGAGCGTCTATGCCAACGGTTCAGCCAACGGCGGTCCGGTGTGGACGCTCAACCTGGACTGGATCCACAAGCAGGGCAAGGTTCTTCCAGCGCGAGTCATGGACTCGCTCGCGGCGGACTTGGAGCGCCTCCCGGTTTGGCACCAGCGCTAGCGGCGGCTCGCGAAGTCGAATGGCGAAAGCGGCCATCTATCCCGGCTGTTCCTTTGTTTTCGCACCGGGACGCCGTCGACCGCATCGGCAAGGCCATGGAGCGGGTCTTCCTAGAACTACGCCTTGCCGTCGAATCAGCGCCGCCACGGAGTGTCGGCGCGAACGGCAGCAATTGAGAGCGGTGCCGCCAGTCCCGCCATCGGGCGGCCTTGCACGTAGGTGCCCAGGTTCGACGGTCAGCCGAAGTGGCAGAGAAGCTGCGGGGCTCCGATGGCCGGGTACACGTTGTGGGCCGGTCGGAAGTCTCGTGGTGTCGTGCGCCTGGATGCTGAAGCGATAGGGCCGGTTGAGTCGGATCTTGATCGGCGTCACTGCGCCAGGGATCAGTGTCGGCGACGTGTAGGCGAGTGTTGTCTCGTCCGTGAAGAAGCTGAAAGACGCGCTAACACCATCGGAGCTGTTATCGGTTACGCCGAGGGTGCCGCGGAAAGCTTTGCAGTTGCGTCCTGGGGTGTAGCGGCTCTCCCAAGCGCTGGGATACCGAATATCCGTACCAGCCCTTCCAGGCGTCGCCGTTCATCTGAAACGCGCTGTCTGCGTAGTCGTCCGACGTCGCGGTGGAGTAGTAGGGGCGGAAACACTCAAGTCGGTCCAGTGCCAGATCTTGACCGTCACCGGCTTTGACGCGACCGCTTGTCCCGACGCATACGTCACGACGGCGCGTGTCCGCTGACTGGCCGAGGCGTCTGGCGACGAACTTCAGATCAGTGACTTGCGTCCGCCTTCACCCGCCTCGAGGCGATGTCGGTCCAGATCGGGTCACCGACGGTGCCGTACTCCGGAAGGTATTGCTGGAAGGTGATGCGTCGAGCCTTGCTGAGGTGCGCGACCTTCGCGACGACTCGGTAGCGGTCCCCCTCAGTCAGCGACGAAGGGGCCGACACCTTGACTGGCTTGGTCGACGACCGGTCCGCCAGGTGAGGCACCTCGGTCGATGCGTCGGCAGGCATCGCGCCGACGCCGGCCAGGCACAGCGCAGATGCGAGCAGGATAGGCTTCCAGCAGCGATTCAAGACATCCCCCGAACAGATCGCGATCCACAACGCCGTCCTCATCGGTTCGGTGGGCACCGCTCTTGAGTGGGTTGCAGACCACTGTTGACGTGACGGCCGTCTCATGGCAGTCTCTGCAAACGATTACAGTAATCGTTTACAGACATGAGGAGGCAGGGCATGGCGGAGCGCCCCACGGTCGCTCGGGTGGCCGAGCTGGCCGGTGTCTCGGTGGCCTCCGTGTCCCGCGTGCTCAACGGCCTCCCGGCCAGCGACGCGGTCAAGGAGCGGGTCAACCAGGCGGCGACCGAGCTGGGCTACCGGCCCAACGCCTTCGCCCGCAGCCTCAAGGTCCGTCGCTCCCAGCAGCTGGCGTTCGCCGTCGCCGACGTCGGCAACCCGGTCTACGTCGAGATGATGCGCGCGATCGAGGACGAGACGCGGGCCCGCGGCTACCGGCTCCTGGTGTCCTCGACCGGCGGCCGCACCGACGACACGATCGCGCTGCTCGACAGCCTCGACGGCGGGTACGCCGACGGCCTGGTCCTCAGCCCGGTGCGGGTCAGCGCCGAGCTCGTCGAGCGGCTGCGGCACGTGACCTACCCGCTGGTCGTCATCGGCACCGTGCCGAACGACGTGGCGGTCGACAACGTCCGCGCCAACTCCGCCGGGGGAGTGCGGATGGCGCTGGAGCACCTGCACGCGCAGGGCTGCCGGCGCATCGCGTTCGTCAACGGTCCCGCCGACACCGTCCCCGGCGAGGCGCGGCGCCGCGCCTTCGAGCGGACCGCCAAGGCGCTCGGTCTCGACCCGAGCGACGAGCTGCGCGTCGAGGCCGGCGACTTCACCCTCGCCGAGGGCCGCAAGGCCGCCGAGACCCTGCTCGACCGCACCACGCCCGACGCCGTCCTCGGCGCCAACGACCTGCTCGCGATCGCCACCATGCAGGTGCTCGCCGAGCGCGACCTGCGCATCCCCGACGACGTGGCCGTGGTCGGCATGGACGACACCGAGCTCGCCGGCGTCACCACCCCCAGCCTGACCAGCGTCGGCCTCGGCGCCCTCGAGCGAGGTCGCGCCGCCGCCCAGCTGCTGCTCGACCGGCTCGACCACCCCGAGCGTGACCCGCAGGTCGTGACCGTCCAGCCGCAGCTGACCATCCGCCACTCCTCGCTCAAGGGAGGCACCGCGCGCTGATGACCACCACCCAGCTCGCACCACCCGTCCCTGGGACGCCCACACCGGACAGGCCGAAGGGCCGCAAGCCCGGACGGCTCAAGGGCGACGCCTGGCCACTGCTGCTGCCGGCCCTGATCCCGGTGGCGCTGTTCAGCATCTACCCGCTGCTGCAGGGCATCTACCTCGGCTTCACCGACTCCCGGGCCGGCCTCAACCAGGTGACGCACTTCAACGGCCTGCAGAACTACCAGCAGCTGCTCCACAACGAGCTGTTCTGGAGCTCCTTCAAGATCGGGCTGATCTGGGCGTTCTCGGTCACCGTGCTGCAGTTCCTCGCCGCCATGGGGCTGGCGCTGCTGCTCAACGCGGACCTCCGGCTGCGCTGGCTGGCGCGCACGCTCTCGCTGATCCCCTGGGCGATGCCGCCGGTCGTCACCGGCATCATGTGGCGGCTGATGTTCGACCCCAACTCGGGGCCGATCAGCAGCGCCTCGCAGGCCCTCGGCTTCGGCCAGCTCAACCTCCTGGGCGACTTCACCACCGCGCTGCCGGCCGTCATCGTCGTCGGGGTCTGGGCCGGCATGCCGCAGACCACCATCACCCTGCTCGCCGGCCTGCAGGGCGTCGACGACTCGCTGCACGAGGCCGGCGCGGTCGACGGCGCCAGCCCCTGGAAGCGGTTCCTGCACATCACGCTGCCCCAGCTGAAGCCGGTGATCGTGGCCATCACCTCGCTCAACTTCATCTGGAACATCAACACCTTCGACCTGATCTACGTGATGACCAACGGCGGCCCCGGCGGCAAGACCATGGTCCCGGCGCTCTTCGCCTACAACGAGGCGTTCCGTTACGGCCACTTCGGCATCGCCGCCGCGATGGGCAACGTCATGGTCGTCGTGATCGTCGGCCTGCTGCTCTTCTACCTCCGCTCGCGGCTCAAGGAGGACCAGCGATGAGCATCGGACGCACCAGCACCGCCGGCCGGGCGGGGCAGTACGCCGCGCTCGCGGCGTACGTCGTGTTCCTCGGCTTCCCGCTGCTCTGGCTGGTCTCCACCGCGTTCAAGAGCACCAAGGAGATCGCGCTCGGCGCCACGAGCCTGATCCCCGACGCCCCCACGCTGAGCAACTTCAGCGACGCCGTGCACAAGGCGAACCTCGTCCAGGCCGGGATGAACAGCCTCCAGGTCGCGGTCGCCACCACGATCCTCACCGTCGCGCTGGCGCTGCCGGCGGCGTACGGCCTGGCCCGCTTCCGCACCGTGCTGCGGCCGGTGACGCTCGGCTGGGTGCTGGTCAGCCAGGTCTTCCCGACGATCCTGGTGATCATCCCGCTGTTCCTGATCCTCAAGCAGTTCCAGCTCGTCGACTCGCTGACCGGCCTGACGATCGTCTACGTCGTCTTCACGCTGCCGTTCTGCCTGTGGATGCTGATCGGCTTCGTCTCCAACATCCCGCGCGAGCTGGAGGAGGCGGCCGCCATCGACGGCGCGGGCCGGCTGCGGATCCTGCGCAGCATCGTCTTCCCGCTGCTGCGCCCGGGGGTGGTGGCGACGGCGCTGTTCGCCTTCATCTCCTCGTGGAACGAGTTCCTCTTCGCGCTGGTCCTCATCCAGACCCCCGACAAGGTCACGCTGCCGCTGACGCTCTCGCGCTTCGTCGGCGCCGAGGGCCAGGTCCAGCTCGGCGCGCTCGCGGCCGCCTCGCTGCTCGCGACCATCCCCAGCCTGCTCTTCTTCGCGCTCATCCAGCGCCGACTGACCTCGGGACTGCTCTCCGGAGCGGTCAAGGGCTGACGCCCACACCACCTCACCATCACAGCACCGATGAAAGGGATCCACCGATGAAGCTCAGCAAGACCGTGGGCGTGCTCTCGGCCGTCCTCACCCTGGCCCTCGCCGGGTGCGCCACCTCCACCGACGGGGGCAACGGCGACAACAGTGGCGGCGGCAAGGTGACGCTGCGCTTCCAGAGCCTGGCGTTCCAGGACCCGACCATCAAGGCCACCAAGGACATCGTCGACTCCTGGAACGCCGACCACCCCGACACGCAGGTCAAGTACGTCCAGGGCAGCTGGGACTCCGTCCAGGACCAGCTCGTCACCCAGTTCCAGGGCGGCACCGCGCCGGACATCATCCAGTACGAGTCGGCCGCCACCACCCAGTTCGCCCAGCAGGGCTACCTCGCCGACCTCTCGGGCTCCCTGTCCGACGGCGTCAAGAACGCCGTCTCGCAGGACGTCTGGGACACCGTCACCGTCGACGGCAAGGTCATCGCCGCGCCGACACTGCTCCAGTCGTACGTCGTCTTCGCCAACAAGGACCTCCTCGAGAAGGCCGGCGTCCAGGTCCCCACCGGCGACACCTGGTCGTGGGACGACTTCGAGGCCGCGGCCAAGGCGACCACCAGGAACGGCACGTACGGCGTCGGCTGGGGCCTCGGGTCGCCGACGGCCACGATGATGAGCATGGGCATGAACTTCGGCGCCACCTACTTCGACGGCACCGGCACCGACGCCAAGGTCCACGTCGGGGACGCCGAGCTGGCGCTGCCCGAGCACATCCACCAGATGGCCTACGACGACAAGTCGCTGGACCCGGTCACCCTCACCCAGGCCGGCTCCGACGTGATGACCGGCTTCCTCAAGGGCAAGTACGCGATGACCGTCCAGGGCTCCTACAGCGCCCAGACGCTGGCCGAGTCCGCGCCGAAGAACTTCCACTGGGTCGCGATGCCGCTGCTGGCCGCCGACACGGCCGACCAGTCGGCCAACCCGCAGACCCTGTCGGTCTCCGCGCAGAGCAAGGACGTCCAGGGCGCCTCGGAGTTCGTCGACTACTACATGCAGGCGCAGAACCTCGCCAAGGTCGCCGAGGGCGACTGGCTGATCCCCGCCTCCTCCGACGCCGCCGACCAGGTCGCGCAGGACACCAACGGCGAGAACGGCTGGTCCACGATCCTCGCCGGCGGCCAGCACCTGAAGGCCGCGCCCTACCAGTCCGTCACCAACTACCCGCAGTGGAAGGACCAGATCGCGACGCCGGCCTTCCAGAAGTACCTGGCCGACGACATCTCCTCCGACGAGCTCGCCAAGGAGCTCGAGGACGGCTGGAACCAGGTCAACCAGTAGCACCGACCGGCCGGCCACGGCACCCACACGCACGACGGAAGGAAGCAGCGTGACGCTGCACGACTCCTTGATCGACCCCCTGCTCGACAAGGCTCTCGGGACCCTGGTGGGCTCGGCCGTCGGTGACGCCCTCGGGGGCGCCACCGAGGGCTGGACCACCGAGCAGATCCGCCAGCGGTACGACGGCTGGGTCACCGGCATCGTCCCGCCGTACAACGCCGACTGGCGTCACGCGCGGCCGATCGCGCCCTACCACAAGGGCGACGGGCACATCACCGACGACACCTTGATGACCCATGCCCTGGTCGACGTGTACGCCGGGCGCCGGGACCACCTGGACGCCTACGCGATCGCCGAGGACCTCGTGCCGCTGCTGATCGGGGAGCGGCGCTGGATCCCGGAGCTGGAGTCCGAGGCGCTGCTCCTGCAGCGGATCTTCCTGGCCGAGAAGTGGCTGGTCGCCCGGCTGCACTACGGCCACGTCGACCCGCGGGAGGCCGGCGTCGGCAACATCGTCAACTGCGGTGCGGCGATGTACATCGCGCCGGTCGGGGTGGTCAACGCCGCCGACCCGGCCGGTGCCTACGCCGAGGCGATCGAGGTCGCCTCCGCCCACCAGTCCAGCTACGGCAGGGAGGCGGCCGGCGTGCTCGCCGCCTCGGTCGCCGCGGCCTTCGCGCCGGGGGCCACCGCCCGGTCGGTCGTGGACCAGGCGCTCGCCCTCGCCCACGACGGCACCCGTGCGGCCATCGAGGCCGTCGCCGAGGCCGCCTCGACCGTGACCGACTGGCGCGAGGCGATCCCCGTCCTGCGCGCGGCCGTCGAGCCCTTCGACACCGTCGGCGCGCGCTACCGCGAGCCCGCGATGGACGCGCGCCGCCCCAGCCGGACCAAGGCGATCGAGGAGCTGCCGGTCGCGCTCGGGATGGTGCTGGTCGCCGACGGCGACTACGAGGCCGCCGTGCTCGGCGGCGTGAACTACGGCCGGGACGCCGACTCGATCGCCAGCATGGCCGGCGCGATCTGTGGCGCTCTCGGCGGGCACCGGTCGGTCCGCTCCGACTGGGCGACCACGGTCGCCGAGGCGAGCCGGACACCGCTCGAGCCGGCGGGGGAGACCATCGCCGCGGTCGCCCGTGAGGTCTTCGCGCGCGACGCCGAGCGCGAGCGCGAGCGCGCGGCCCGGCGTACGGCGCTGCTCGGCGGGGCCGCCGCGACGCCGGGGCTGGACGGAGCCGTGCGGGAGGAAGCCGCTCGATGAGCCGACTCACGTGGGTGCAGCCCCCCGACCTGCTCGCGCACGAGCTGGTGGCCAGCGCGGAGGAGGGCAAGGACGTCACCGAGGTGCGCTCGCGCTGGCTGGCGGCGGGCGGGCAGCCGACCGCCCCGGCCAACGGGATGGCGCAGGAGGGCGACGCGTCGCTGCGGGCCCTGGCGCTGGAGCTCCTCGACGAGCTCGCCGCGCTGCCGGGTGACCCCGGCCTGGCCGGGCGGGAGCCGGACGACCTCGAGGCGATCGAGGAGGTCTGCGCAGACGGTTCCGGGGTCTCGAGGCTCAGGCGCCAGGGCGCCTTCGCACCTCGACCAGCGGACCCGGACCGGGTGCTGGGCGCCTGGCAGGGCCGCGCCGCGGGCTGCCTGCTCGGCAAGCCGGTGGAGAAGATCCCGCGGCAGGGCATCCGCGAGATCCTGCAGAGCCAGGGCCGCTGGCCGCTGGCGGACTGGTTCACCGCGGTCGGGCTGCCCGCGGAGGTCGCGGCCAGGTGGCCGTGGAACCGCCGGTCGGCGCCGACCAGCCTCGCCGAGAACATCGCCGGGATGCCCGAGGACGACGACCTCAACTTCCCGATGCTGGCCCTGGACCTCGTCGAGCGGCACGGCACCGGCTTCACCACCGACGACGTCGCCGACGCGTGGCTGGCGAACCTGCCGGGCGGCCGGGTCTTCACCGCCGAGCGGGTGGCCTACCGCAACCTCCTGCTCGGTGAGGACGCGCCGCGCACCGCCACCCGGCACAACCCGTTCCGGGAGTGGATCGGCGCCCAGATCCGCACCGACCTCTACGGCTGGATCAACCCCGGCGACCCGGTGGCCGCCGCCCGACTCGCGTGGACCGACGCCCGGCTCAGCCACGTCCGCAACGGCGTCTACGGCGCCATGTTCGCCGCCGCGGCCTGCGCGCAGGCGCTGGTCGCCGACGGTGACGACGGGGTCGAGGAGGTGCTCGCCGCCGGGCTGTCGGTCGTGCCGCCGCAGAGCAGGTACGCCGCGGCCATCGCCTTCGGCATCGACCTCGGCCGCTCGGGGCTGTCGAGCGAGCAGGCCCTCGACCGGCTCCAGGAGGAGTACGGCCACCTGCACTGGGTGCACGTGCTCAACAACGCCGCGCTCACGGCGTACGCCCTGACCGCCAGCGGCGGGGACTTCGCCACCGCGATCACCACGGTCGTCACCGGTGGCTGGGACACCGACTCCAACGGCGCCACCGTCGGCTCGATCTGCGGCGCGCTCGCCGGCGCGAAGGCCCTGCCGGCGCGCTGGATCGAGCCGATGCGCAACCGGGTCGCCACCAGCCTGCCCGGCTTCGACGGCACCGGGTTCGACGGCCTCGCCGAGCGCACGCTCGCACTCGCCCCGGTCCCGGGATCGGTCCGATGAGCGGCCACGAGGTCGTGGTGCTGGGCAGCGCCAACCTGGACCTGGTCTCGACCGTCACCGCGATCCCCGCACCCGGGGAGACCGTGCTCTCGACCGCCCGCGAGGCGCGGGCCGGCGGCAAGGGGCTCAACCAGGCCGTCGCCGCGGCGCGGTCCGGCGCCCGCACCGCGCTGGTCGGCGCGGTCGGCGACGACGACGCGGCCCAGCTGCTGCTGCGGGAGGCCGCCGACGCGGGCATCGACACCGCGCTCGTGCGCCGGGTGCCCGGCGCCAGCGGCACCGCGTGGATCATGGTCCGCCCCGACGGCGAGAACGCGATCGTCGTGGACAGCGGCGCCAACGCGACCGTGGAGCGGCTCCTCGACGCGGAGCGGGCGGTCATCGCGGCCGCCGGCGTGCTCATCGCCCAGCTCGAGACCCCGGTCGCCGCCCTCGCCGAGGGCTTCGGCCTGGCGCGTGAGGCGGGCGTTCCGGTGGTGCTCAACGCCGCCCCCGCGGCGTCGCTGCCGGCCGAGCTGCTCGCCCGCGTCGACGTGCTGGTCGTCAACGAGCACGAGGCCCGGCACCTGTCGGGTGTCGCCGACCCGGCTGCGGCGGCCGTCGAGCTGCTCGAGCTGGTCGGCTCGGTCGTGGTGACGCTGGGGGCGGACGGTGCCCTGCTCGCCGACCCCACCGGGCATCGCCGGGTCGCCGGCCTCCCGGCCGACGTCGTGGACACCACCGGGGCGGGGGACACCTTCACCGGCGTGCTCGGCGCCACCCTCGCCGGTGGCGGAGACCTCGACGCCGCGGCGGCGCGCGCGGTCGTCGCCGGAGCGCTGGCCGTCGAGGCCGCCGGCGCCGTTCCCTCGATCCCCACCGCAGCCCAGATCCACGCGCGCGCCGCCGCGCACCTCGACCACCAGAAGGCCCCCCGATGATCCCGAACGAGGAGCCGCGCGACCCCTACGCGGCCCGCCCGATCGACATGCCCGCGACCGTGCCCCTGGCCGCGGACGCCGACCTGTCGGTGCTCGACGAGGCCAAGATCCTCGCGGCGCCCGGCGACCCCGCCGACCGACCGGCCTGGCGGGCGGCCCTGCACCGCTGGCGCGCCGAGGCGCGTGAGCGCACGGCGTACGACGACGCCGTCTACGCCGACCCCGCCAGCCGCTGGGCCACCACCGCCTGGAACGTCGCGATGGTCTGGCTGTGGGACGAGGCGGTCCGCGACTGGGACCACGAGCGCTTCGACGCCGACCGGCTGCTCGCGACGTACGCCGACGTGGGTGGCCTGGACGCGGTCGTGCTCTGGCACGCCTACCCGGTCATCGGCGTCGACCCGCGCAACCAGTTCGACTGGTACGACGTCCCCGGCCTCGAGGCGCTCGTCGCGGACCTGCACGAGCGTGGGGTGCGGGTCTTCCTCGACTACAACCCCTGGGACACCGGGACCCGGCGCACCGAGCGCTCCGATGCCGCTCGCCTCGCCGAGCTCGTCGAGTCGCTCGGCGTGGACGGCGTCTTCCTCGACACCCTCAAGGAGGGTGACCCGGAGCTGCTGTCGACGATGGCCGGGCTGCGACCGCGGCCGGTGCTCGAGGGGGAGTCCCGCGTCCCGCTCGCGCGGATCGTCGACCACCAGGCGTCGTGGGCGCAATGGTTCGCCGACAGCCCGGTGCCGGGCGTGCTCCGGGCCCGCTGGTTCGAGCAGCGGCACATGATGCACCACACCCGGCGCTGGAACCGCGACCACCGCGACGAGCTCCGCTCGGCCTGGGTCAACGGCGCCGGGGTGCTGCTGTGGGACGTGGTCTTCGGCGTGCGCGTCGACTGGGAGCACCGCGACCGGCACACGCTGCGCCGGATGCGGGCGGCCTACCGCGCCCTCGAGGCGTTCTTCACCGAAGGGGAGTGGGAGCCGCTCACCGACCTGCACCCCGACGCCACGGCCGCCGGGGTCGCCGGCTCCCGCTGGACCCTCGGCGGCGTCGAGCTCTACACGCTGGCCAACCCCACCCGGACGTCCTACGACGGCCCGCTCCTCGCCGACGCCTCCGGTGGGGCCCACGTCGTGCTCGGGGACGGCGCCGTGCCCGCCCTCGGGATCGCCGGGCTGGTGCACGTGCCGGCCGGTGCCGCACCGCCGGCCGGACTGGGGGAGCTGGTGGCCGACAACGCGGCCGACCCGGCCCCGGTGCAGCGGCTCGAGCGACCGGTCCCGGCGCGGGTGCTGCCCGGCGTGGCCCCCGGACGTCCGGCGGACGACGCCGTCCGGCTCCAGCCGGGCGAGCGCGAGCTCGTGGTCACCTGGCGGCAGCGGGAGACCGGCCTCTACGAGGCCGCGCCGTACGTCGAGGACTGGAAGCCGCTGCCCCCGCGGCTGCACCAGCAGCGCGGCGACCGTCGCACGGTCACGCTCGGCCGCGTGGCCGTCGACGCCGCGGAGGTCACCAACGACGAGTACGCCGCGTTCCTCGCCGAGACCGGCTACCGACCCGCCGAGCCGAGCCGCTTCCTGGCGCACTGGGTCGATGGCGCGCCGGCGTCCGGCACCGGCAGCGAGCCGGTCCGCCACGTCGACCTCGAGGACGCCCGGGCCTACGCCCGGTGGCGGGACGCCCGGTTGCCCACCGAGGACGAGTGGCAGGCCGCCGCCGAGGACCCTGGCTGGCGCCGGGGCGAGCCCCTGGTGTGGAGCTGGACCGAGAGCGAGCACCGCGACGGCCGCACCCGCTGGGTGGTGCTGAAGGGCGGCTCGTGGTTCACGGCCCAGGGTTCGGAGTGGTACGTCGACGGCGGTCCGCGCGACGCCACCTGGTCGGTGCGGTTCCTGCTCACCCAGGCCGGCACCGGACGCTCGGAGTGCATCGGCTTCCGCTGCGCGGTCGACCTCGTCGAGGACCACGCGTGACCCTGGTGGACACCCGGACCGACGTCGGGAGCGCGTGGTCGCCCACGCTGGGGGAGGAGATCCGATACCGGGTGCTCCCTCCGCTCAGCGGGCAGCGTGACTGCACGTGCCTCTACCTGCTGCACGGGCGCGGCGGCTCGATGGACGACTGGCAGCCGTTGCTCCCGGTCATCGACCGGCTCGTCGCCACCGGCGTGCTGCCGCCGCTGGTGGTGGTGATGCCCGACGCGCCGTGGTCGGAGCGGGCCGGCTTCTATGTCGACAGCACCCACACCGGTGAGCCCCGGGGCCGACCGGTCGAGACCGCGCTCACCCGGGACCTGGTCGCGCACGTCGAGGCGACCTACCCGGTCGTGGCCGACCGGCAGCACCGCGTCGTGGGCGGCGTCTCGATGGGCGGCGCCGGGGCGGTGCGGCACCTGTTGGCGCACCCCGATCTCTTCTCCCGCGGGCTGGCGCTGAGCCCGGCGTCGTACGACCCGCTGCCGCCGCAGGACAGCTCCACCCGCCGGTACGGCGCCTTCGGCCGGGCGGGCCGGGCCTTCGACGAGGAGACCTACCGCGCGCTGGGGCACCGGGCCCTGCTCGAGGCGTGGGAGCCGACCCATCCGGTGCGGCTGTTCGTGGCCGCCGGATCCGACGAGGACCTGTGCCTGCAGGCGGCCCGGGTGCACCAGCGCGCCAGGAAGGTCCCGGGGATCGACTCGACCCTGCGCGTGCTGGGTGGGGGCCACGACTGGGACGTGTGGGAGCAGGCACTCGGGATCGGCCTGACCTGGCTGTTCGAAGCGGAGGAGAAGTGATGACCGGACCACTCGCGGGACTGCGCGTCGTGGACGCGGCAACCCTGTTCGCCGGCCCGCTGGCCGCGACGTACCTCGGCGACTTCGGGGCCGACGTCGTCAAGGTCGAGCACCCGCGGCGACCCGACGCGGCGCGCGGCCACGGACAGGTCAAGGACGGGATCGGCCTGTGGTGGAAGACGCTGGGCCGCAACAAGCGGACGGTCACCGTCGACCTCAAGCACCCCGACGGCGCGGCCGCGATGAAGCGGCTGCTGGGCACCGCCGACGTGCTCGTCGAGAACTTCCGGCCCGGCACGCTCGAGCGCTGGGGCCTGGACCCCGACACCCTGCTCGAGCTCAACCCGCGGCTGGTCATCGCCCGGGTGACGGCGTTCGGCCAGGACGGTCCCTACGCCGGGCGACCCGGCTTCGGGTCGCTGGCCGAGGCGATGAGCGGCTTCGCCGCGATCACCGGCGAGCCGGACGGGCCACCCACGCTGCCGCCGTTCGGGCTCGCCGACGGGATCGCCGGGCTCGCGACCGCCTATGCGGTGATGGCCGCGCTGAGGCACCGCGACGAGACCGGCCGCGGACAGGTGGTGGACCTGGCGATCATCGAGCCGATCCTGATGATGCTCGGCGCACCGCTGACCGCCTACGACCAGCTCGGCTACGTGCAGCCCCGCACCGGCAACCGGTCGGTGAACAATGCGCCGCGCAACGTCTACCGGACCAGTGACGGCGAGTGGGTGGCGGTCTCGACGAGCTCGCAGAGCATCGCCGACCGGGTGCTGCGGATGGTCGGCCGCCCCGACCTGGTCGCGCAGCCGTGGTTCGCGTCGGGCGGTCAGCGTGCCGAGCACGCCGACGAGCTCGACGAGGCGGTCGGAGGGTGGATCGCCGAGCGCACCCGCGAGGAGGTCGTGAAGGCCTTCGAGGAGGCCGAGGCCGCGGTCGGCCCGATCTACGACGTCCGTGGCGTGCTCGCCGACCCGCAGTACCAGGCGCGGGGCACGGCCCTGACCGTCGAGGACGCCGACCTCGGCCCGCTGGTGATGCAGAACGTGCTCTTCCGGCTCTCCGAGACCCCGGGTGAGGTGCGCTGGGCCGGGCGGCACCCGGGCGCGGACACCGACGACGTGCTCGGCGAGATCGGCTTCTCCGCCGACGAGATCGCGGCGCTGCGCGAGGCGGGTGCGGTGTGAGCACGGTGCTGCTCTACGTGCCCGGCTCGCGCCCCGACCGGTTCGAGAAGGCGGTGGCGACCGGCGCCGGCGTGATCCTCGACCTCGAGGACTCCGTCGCGGACGAGGACAAGCCGGCGGCCCGCGCCGCGGTCGCCCGGTGGCTGGCGACCACGACGTACGACGGGGAGCTGCAGGTGCGGGTGAACAGCACCCGAACCGCGGAGTTCTGGTTCGACCTGGCGAGCCTGCCGGCGCAGGTGGACCTGCGAATGCCCAAGGTGGAGTCGCCGACCGACCTCGAGCCGGTGGCCGACCGTCGGGTGCACGCGATCCTCGAGTCGGCGGCCGGGGTCGAGAACGCCCTCGCCATCGCGCGCCACCCATCGGTCGTCGCACTGTCGCTCGGGGAGGCCGACCTCGGCGCCGAGCTCGGCATGGACGGCGAGGAGGCGTTCGACTGGGTCAGGTCGCGCGTCGTCGTCGCGTCCGCCGCGGCGGGCCTGCCGGCCCCGATGATGGCGGCCTACCCGGCGATCAGGGACGTGGAAGGGCTGGCGGAGTCGTGCCGGCGGGGCCGGCGTCTCGGGATGCGTGGGCGGACGGCCATCCATCCCTCGCAGGTGCCGGTGATCCGGTCGGTCTTCGCCCCCTCGGCCCAGGAGGTCGCCTGGGCGGAGAGGGTGCTGGCGGCGCTTGCCAGGTCCGGCGTGGCCACCCTGGACGACGGATCCATGGTGGATGCGGCGATGGCCAAGCGTGCGCGGGCGATCCTCGGCTGAGTGCGCGAGCCCCGGCCTCAAGCCCGGGACGGCAGGTGCCGATACCTGGATCGGGCCGATGACGGGGACCTCGGGCGCGGCGTTTCGGCGCGGTGACCACCTCGGCCCGCTCGGTCATGCCGGGAACGGTGTGGAGGTGCCCTCATGCCTGCGCGTGGCACGGTGCCGCGGCTGACCAAGAAGGGTCCATCCATGAAGAAGATGCTCCTCGTGGCGCTCTCGTCCGCCGCCCTGAGCTTCACCGCTGGCCCTGCGCCGGCCCTGGCCCTGCCCGGCCACGTGGTCGTGGCGCGCCACCACCACCATCACCACCACGGCGCCGCCCACCACTCCTGCACCCGGACGTCCTCCGGCAGCTGCATCCGTGGCGGCGACTTCTGCCCCCAGGCGAGCTACGGCGACAACGGCTGGGACGCGCAGGGCCGCCGCTACGTCTGCAAGGGCGACCACACGCATCCGCACTGGATGCTGCCCTGACAACGAGGGGACGCGGGTTCACCTGCCGGCTGGTGGCGTTGCCTGATTCCGCCACGTGACGGCGGTCCTGACCCAGGATCGATGCTCGCGGCCTCAGCAGGCAGGAGGAGGCCCCGGTGAGCTGGAGCCACTCGACCTCTCCGGCGACGGCCTGTTCTCGACCGTCGTGGTCGCATCCGGTCAGGGCGCAGCGCGCCCCATGGCCTCAGTGCTCTTCGCAGGCGATGTGGTCGTGGTCGGCGTCCTTGTCCTTGTTCACCCGGTACCACGCCGGGCGACGGGCGAAGTCCGTCACGGGGTTGGTGCCTGACCTGGTGTGATCGTGGGCGTGGCGAAGTCCCACACCGTGGGGGAACTTGTGGTGCAACGCATCGCAGTTCTTGAAGTGATGGGGTGTTGCGGCCTCTGCTGGGCTGAACGACGACGGCAGTCCGGCGACCAGGAAGGCGGTTGCAGCGCCAGCCGCCAGAGTTTTCAGGGCAGTCATGATGAGGAGTTCCTCGTCGTGTGCGGTGACCTGACAGCACTCACGCTAGGTCCGAGACATCCGCCGGGATCAGGGTCGATGGCCACTACTGGCGACCCCAGAGCGTCGCGATCACACAGGTGGGGTGTGGGGGGAGGGGGTGAATCGACGTTCGTCGGCTGGCTTGAAGGTCGGCCTCGGGTGGTGCGTGGACGGACAGCCGCCGACCTACGAAGCCCGCGGCTGGGCCGCGCCGACGTCGGCGGTGCTGTCGCTCGCCGGCTGGAACCTGGGTCGGTGCGACGAGCTGCGCCACGACCCCCGGGCCCGGAGGCTCGCCCAGCTCGCCCTCCGCGGCCGAGTTCTCCACAGGCGCCGGGATCGGTCTTGTCGGCGGCCCCGGCGATGGCGTTGTCTCGACGCCATGACCAGCTCGAGACCGTCCTCCCCGTCCAGCCCCGGCCGAGGCTTCACGCGCGGCCCGCGGATCGCCGACCTGATGACGCGGGAGTACGAGGCGTTCGTCGACAGCGCGACCGCCGCCGAGCACACCGGGGACGCGGCGGCCGCGCTGGAGTACCACCAGGGCGTCCCGATGTTCCGGCGCAGCGCGCACCGGGTGGTGCTGGCGCAGCTGGCCGACCTGTCGGAGGAGATGACGCCGTGGCTGTGGGCCCGCTGGGCCGCCTACCAGTGCACCCGCGCCGGCGACCCGGGGACGGACTGTGGCGACGCCTCCCGGTCGGCGCTCGAGTACACCGTGGAGATGTTCCACGACGACGAGCTGGCGCGCGCCTGGGAGGTCGGCGACGACCCCGTCCGGCTGCTCGCCACGACCGCGGGGGAGGACTGGGCCTACCACCAGATCTGCACCTTCGAGCTCCACGGCCTGGAGCTGTTCCTGGACACGATGGCCGCCGGACGGCTCGCGGACGGGGCTGCCCTGGCACGGGAGTGGGTCCGGGCGAGGATCGGCGGGTTCCGGATCGAGTCGACCGGGCCCGGCGGGCTGGTCGTCCGAGACCTCGCCGAGGACCGTCCGGTCGAGCTGCTCGACCTGGGGGCCGGGCTGCTCGCCGGGGCCGGCGGCTGGCTGCTCGGCCGGCTGGTCCCCAGCGGGACCACGCCCGCGCTGATGTTCGACACCCGGCCGCTGCCCGTCGACGAGCAGACCGCGCTCGAGGCCTCGACCGGCGACCGGCGCGGCGCCTGGATCAGCGCGCTGGACCGCGCGTTCACCGACGGCCGCCTCGACCGCTCGCTGCTGCGGTCCGAGGACCGCGAGCTGGTCACCGACGTGCCGAGCCTGCTGCTGCTCGAGCGCGGCACCGCGCCGGACGCGCTGGCCGGCACGATGGACCAGCTCCGCCGCGGCCGGGACGAGATCGGCCGTGCGGCCCACCGCGTCCTGCGCGCGGTCGCGGAGGGGTCGTTCGGGGCCGACGAGGAGGCGGCGTACGTCGCGGCCGCGGTGGTGAACCCGCACGGGTTCGCCGAGGCGCAGCGCCGGCTCGTGGCGCCCGGTCACCGGGCGGCCTGGGAGCACTGGGCCGGGCTGGTCCCCGAGCCCGCCCGGGGCCGGCTCACCCGGCTGGCCGCGCTCAGTGCCGAGGCCGCCGCGTGACCGACGGGTAACCAGATCGGGCCCGGGTCGTTGAGCAGGGCACTGGACTTCGCCGAGGAGGAACCGCCGTGCGTCTTCGATCCACCGCCCTCGCCGTGCTCGGGACCGCGGTCGCGGCCACCGTCACCGCCGTGCCGGCCAGCGCGCCCGCCGAGACCGCCGCCGCCTCGGGCGGGCCGGTGCGGCCGGCCAAGGACCCGTTCTACACCTACGACGGGGCCACGCCGCTGCGGAAGATCAAGCCGGGCACGCCGCTGAAGACCCGCGACGTCACGCTGGGCGCGGCCACCAACGCCACGCCGCTGCCCGCCGAGCAGGTCCTCTACCGCACCACCGACACCCAGGGGCACGCGGTCGCGACGGTGACCACGGTGGTCGAGCCGGCCACCGGCACGACCGCGCCGCGGGTGGCGGCGTACCTCTCCTTCTACGACGCGCTGTCGGCCAAGTGCGACCCGTCCTACACGCTGCGGGGCGGCGACCCGGGCGCGGCCAACCAGCAGCTGACCGACACCGAGCAGGCGACGGTCGAGAGCCTGGCCGGGCAGGGCTACATCGTGACCGTGCCGGACTTCGAGAACCAGGGCCTGCACTGGGTCGCCGGCCGCGAGTCCGGCGTGAGCACGCTGGACGGCATCAAGGCGACCCTGAGGGCGCTCGAGCTCGACCGGAAGACCACGCCGGTGGGGATGATGGGCTACTCCGGTGGCTCGATCGCCGCGGACTGGGCCAGCGAGCTGCAGCCGCACCGCGCGCCGAAGCTGGACCTGGTCGGCACCGCCATGGGCGGGATCCCCGCGAACCTCAAGCACAACCTGCCGTACACCAACGGGACGCCCGAGTGGTCCGACGTGATCCCCGGCGCGATGATCGGCATCAGCCGCGCCTACGGCATCCACCTGCGGCACTACCTCTCGACGTGGGGCCGCAAGGTGGCGCGGACCGAGGCGCACCAGTGCATCGGCGAGATGTCGGGGGAGTTCCCCAACCTCACCATCAAGCACCTGATGAAGAAGCGCTACGAGCACGTCCTGCAGGTGCCGGTCTTCAAGCGGACCATGAGGGAGCTGAAGATGGGCACCGCCAAGGGCCACCCGAGCGCGCCGATGTTCATGCTGTGGGGGAACCACGACGGCAAGGGCGACGACGTGATGGTCGCCGCCGACCAGGCCAGGCTCGCCGCGGAGTACTGCTCCCAGGGCGTCCCGGTCTCGACCGTGGAGCTGCAGGGCGCCGACCACACCAACGCCGGCGCCGCGTTCATCCCGCAGGCCGAGGCGTGGCTGGCCGCCCGGTTCGCCGGTACGCCGGCGCCGAGCACCTGCTGAGCCGACCCGGGCCGGGACCGGCCCTCGGTCAGCCGTCCACCAGGAGGTCGTGCAGCAGCTGCTTCATCCGCGCCTGCTGACGCCTCGCAGTGCCGGGGAGCAGCGCCAGGATGAACAGGGTCGGCAGGGCCATGACGGCGCCGGCGCCGAGGGCGCCTGCGTACTCGTGGTGGCGCGGCCCGTGGGTGAGGCCCAGCCAGGCGCCGACGCCGAACAGGAACAGCACGAAGAGGACGAGCATGCCGGTCTGCAGCCGGCTGCCCAGGTAGCGCAGCCGGCCCGCCAGCCGGACCCCCTCGGGGGTCTGCTCCAGCTGCGCCTTCACCGACCAGGTCATCACGTAGACGCCGTCGCCGTAGTTGCGCAGCACCAGCACGCCGTCGCGCACCCTCAGCCGCCAGCTGCGGGGCACCTCGGCGTCCCGGGCCGCGGCCTCGACGCCGGCGACGGTGCAGCCGGGGAGCACCAGGGTGAACGGCGTACGCCGCAGCAGGACCGCGAGGGCGCTCCGTCGCGGCCGGTCGGTGTCGAGGTCCTCAGCAGGCATCGGCCCGGACCCTACGTGCGCGGCCACCCGGAACCGCAAATGACTTGAGCCCGGGACCGCGGCCCACCACACTCCCGGGATGGCCTCGCGAATCATGAACACCTGTGTCGACTGCGCCGACCCCTACGCGCTGGCGCTCTTCTGGAGCCGGGTGCTGGACGTCCCGATGGACCCCGAGGACACCCCCGGCGCGGACGAGGCCGGCTTCGACCTCGAGCCCGGGCGCAGCCTGCTGTTCCTGCGCGTGCCCGAGCCCAAGGCGGGCAAGAACCGACTGCACCTGTGCCTGGAGCCGCAGCAGCCGCGCGAGCAGGAGGTGGCGCGGCTGCTCGAGCTCGGCGCCACGATGTACGACGACCAGCGCCGCCCGGACGGCACCGGGTGGGCGGTGCTCCGGGACCCCGAGGGCAACGAGTTCTGCGTGCTGCGCAGCGCGGCGGAGCGGTCCGGCGCCTGACCGGCCGGCGGGTCCGGCTGCAGGTCCGGCTGCAGGGCCGGTTGCAGGGCCGGCCCGGCGCACCGCGGCGGGCCTCATCGGGTGCCCGCCCGGGTGGCGCGCCCGAACCGGTCGCCGAGCCGGCGCACCTCCTCGGCCAGCTCCGGCGGGTCGTGCACGGTGAAGTCGACGCCGAGGCGGGCCAGGGTCAGCGCGATCGCGGTCAGCGTCTCGCCGCCGACCCGGGCCCGGCAGCAGTCGTCGTCGACCGGCTCGAGCTCCCCCTCGGCGGAGAGCAGGTCGACCTCGGACGCCGGCGCGTGCAGCGTCACCGAGGCCTCGTGCCGCCAGGCGGTGCGAGGCAGCAGCTCGCCGAGGTGTCGCTCGACGTCCGCCGGCAGCTCGCGCGGCTCGAACCGCGGACCGGCCGGGACCCGCGGGTGCAGCCGGTGCACCTCGAAGGCCGCCCACCGGCCGGCGGCGACGTCGAAGCCCAGCAGGTACCACCGGTGGCCGCGGCTGACCAGCCGGTGCGGTTCGACCTCGTACGCCGCCCGGTCGTCCCGGTCGTCCCGGTCGTCCCCGTCGCCCGGTGCGGCGTCGTACCAGAACCGCATCCGCTCGCGCCGGTCGCACCGTCCGGCCAGTCCGGTCAGCAGCGCGGGGTCGACCACCGGCGCCGGCTGGGTGCCGGGCAGCGGGACGGTGTAGCGGTTCAGCAGCCGCACCTGCTGGCGCAGCCGGGAGGGCAGCAGCCGCTCGAGCTTCGTCAGCGCCCGCACCGAGGTCTCCTCCATCCCGCCGATGATGCAGTTGACGCCGGTGCGCAGCCCGACCGCGACCGCCACCGCCTCCTCGCCGTCGAGCAGCAGCGGCGGCACGCTGGTGCCGCCGGGTCCCAGCCGGTAGCCGCCGACGCCGCGGGTCGCGCGCACGTCGTACCCCAGCTCGCGCAGCCGATCGACGTCCGTGCGCACCGTGCGCGTGCTCACCCCCAGCCGCTCGGCCAGCTCGCCGCCGGTCCGGTCGCGCTCGCCCTGGAGCAGGGAGAGCAGCGAGAGCAGGCGGGTCGCGGTGTCCGACATGCGCGCCACCCTGTCACCCGGCTAGGAAGCGCCCCCGCCTAACCGGGTCCTAGCGTCGCCGCGTGCCCAGCAACGACCCCGATCCGCTGCCCTGCCAGGGCGTCGGTGCCGACCTGTACTTCTCCCCGCACCCCGACGAGATCGCCCGGGCCAAGGCCGCCTGCGCCGGTTGCCCGGTCCGGCCGGCCTGCCTGCGGCTGGCGGTGGAGCGCCTCGAACCCTGCGGCGTGTGGGGCGGTGAGCTGCTCCGGGACGGCGTGCCGATCGCCGCGCCGCCGAAGCGGGGCCGACCTCCCGGCCGCCGCCCGGGCACGGCCGCGTGACCCTCGACGACAGAACGGAACCGCCATGCGCAACCAGATCCTCGCCGCCGCCGTCTGCGCGGCCGTGTCCCTGCTCGTCTCGGCCCTGGTCCTCGACGACGGCCCCGGGCTCGGCCCGCAGGAGGTGATCGCCGGGATCGTCGGCGCGATGATCGGCTGGCTGGCGGTGAAGCCGGCCTAGCCGTCCTCGCACCAGGCCGGGGGTCGGCTCAGCCCGCGTCCAGCACCACCCGGTCCACGGGGGCGGTGCAGAACACGATCGCCCACGGGTCGCAGCCGAGCTCCGAGCGGCTGACGTCGGTGTCGACGACGACCACGAACCACCCCGGGCTCGCGCCGAGGTCGGCGGGGCGGTGGCCGGACAGCAGCCGTCCCACCCCGATCCGGGGTGGCGCGACGACCCCGTGGGGGCAGTAGGTCAGGGGAGCGTCGGCCGCCAGCGCGCTGGCGGTGCCCCGGAACACCTGCGCGGGCGGCGACGAGGAGCCCGCGGCGTCGCCGGCGAGGCCGAGGTACTCGCACCTGCCGGGCGTCGCCTCGGCGGTGGGGACCAGCGCGACGCTGCTGATCCGGCACTCCTGGACGTAGGTCTCGACGGTCCAGCCCGCGTCCTCGGTGGCGAGGTCGCAGCGCAGCTCCTGCCAGGAGTACGACGGCCGGCCGAGCCGGTGGATGCCCGGTCGCGCCCGGCGACGATCGTCGGCCGCCCGGCGCTCACCCGCGGGCAGCGCGGCGGCCAGGTCGGTGGCCGCGCGCTGCTTCGCCGCGGCCACCTCGTGGGCCCCGTGCAGGCCGTGCACCAGGTAGGCGGTGCCGGCCGCGAGCAGCACGACGAGGACGACGACGGCGCAGCAGCGCAGGAACCGGATCACGGGGCAAGTCTCGGGAGCGGCCGCCCGCCGCCGCATCCGCACGCGTACTCACCCTGCCGGCCCGGTGCCCACGCCCCACCGTGTGGGCCGGTCTGCGACCATCGGAGCCGTGCCCGAGGTCCGTCGAATCCTGCTGGAGACCAAGGACCGGGTCGCCGCCTCGGACCCGGGGCTGGGCCGTCTCAAGCAGGCGCTGAACGCCACGCTGTCGGTCGGCACGGCGCTGCCGGTGCAGCTGCTGGTCGCCCGGCTGCTCGGCTGGTCGGGGCAGGTGGCCTTCGCGGCCACGATGTTCGGCGCGGTCGTGGCGATGATGGGCTCCAACGCGCTGGTCGCGAAGCCGCGCGCGGCGGCGGCCCGGACCGCGGCGTACTTCCCGGTCGCGGTGGCGGTCGGGCTGGTGCCGGGCACGCTGTCGGGCGGGCACCGGCTGCTGCAGGTGGTCGGCTTCGCGGCGGTGCTGTTCCTCGCGGTGTGGGTGCGCCGCTTCGGCATCGACTTCTTCTTCTACGGGTTCATGGCCTGGATGGGCTTCTTCTTCGCCACCTTCCTGCAGGCCAGCTGGGGGCTGGTGCCCGAGCTGCTGGTCGCCTCGGTGGTGTCCACGGCGTGGGTGTGGGTGCTGAGCTCGACGGTCTTCCACACCGACCCGCACCGGGTGCTGCAGTCCACGCTGGGCGCCTGCTTCGCCCGCGGGCGGGCGGTGGCCCGCGAGGGCGTGGACCTGCTCGAGGTCGCCGAGCCGGGCTCGCGGGCCCACCGGCGCGCGCTGCGCTCGCTGGCCGGGCAGCAGGCCGGGCTCGCGGAGACCGCGCTGCTGGCCGAGGCCTGGTCCGCCGAGCCGGGGGCGCTGCCCGCGGGCTGGTCGGCGGCCGCGCTGCGCCGCCGCACGCTGGAGATGCAGCAGGCCGTGGAGCGGTTCGCCGGCGCGGCGGTGGCGCTGCGCGACGCCTCCGAGGAGCTGGTGGCCGAGGCGCGGCGCACGCTGGACCACCTGGCCCGGCGCCGCGACCACGCCGCGGTGGTGGCCAGCGAGCGGCTGGACCGGCTCGCCGACGCCGCGCGGGAGGCCGGCGACGAGGACTGGTGGCCGGCGCGGCACCTGGCGTACGGCGTCCGCGAGTTCCTGCGCTTCGACGCCGCCGTCGACGACCCGCCCGAGGTCGACCCGGGGGAGGAGGAGTTCGAGGCCGCCGTCGGCCTGGTCTTCGGCAACCTGCCCGGCGCACCCGCGGTCGGCCGGGACGTGCCGGTGCGCGCCGCCCGGTGGAACCCGATGGGCCGGCTCTCGATGACCTCCCGGCAGGCCGTCCAGGTGACGCTGGCCGGGGTGCTCGCGATCGTGCTCGGCACGATGCTCTCGCCGACCCGCTACTACTGGGCGGTGATCGCGGCGTTCGTGACCTTCACCGGCACCGGGACCCGCACCGAGACCCTGCTCAAGGGCTCGGCCCGGATCGGCGGCACGCTGCTGGGGCTGGTCGCGGCGGTGGTGCTGGCGCACCTGACGGTCGGCCACCAGGTCGCGATCTTCGCCACGATCCTGGCGTCGATCTTCCTCGCGTTCTACCTGGTGAAGATCTCCTACGCCGCGATGACGTTCTTCATCACGATCCTGCTGGGCCAGCTCTACACGGTGCTCGGCACCTTCACCGACCAGCTGCTCGAGCTGCGGCTCGGCGAGACCGCGGTGGGTGCGGTGGTCGGCGTGCTGGTCGCGATGGTGCTGGCGCCGCTGTCCACCCGGGACACCGTGCGCTCGGCGCGGCGGGAGCTGCTGGAGTCGCTGCGCGAGCTGCTGGAGGCGGTCGCGACGTACGCCGGCGGCGGCCGGGTCGACCTCGACGGGCTGGTCCGGGCGCTCGACGACCGGGCCCGGCGGATCGCGCTGGTCGCGCGGCCGCTGACCCGGCCGCTGGTGCTGGGGCACTCGCCGCGGCGCACCCGGCACCGGCTCGGGCTCTACGTCACCGCGGTCACCCAGTCCCGCGCGCTGGTCGAGGCGGTGCAGCGGCGGCCCCTGGAGGACCCCGGGGTCGCCGAGGCCGCCGCCCGGGCGCTCGCCGACGCCGTGGGCGCGCTGCTGCCCGCCGACGTCGGCGCGGCCGCCCCCGCGGCGGAGGACCCGCTGCGCCGCAGCGACGTCGCGCTGTTCCGCGACCACCGCTCCGCCCGCGACGAGGACCCGGTCATCCGGCACCTGCACCACCTCGGCGCCACGCTCACCGAGCTCGCCGAGACCGGGGTGGCGCTGCCGGCGCGGGAGCGGCCCGTGGGTGAACCGGCCGGACGCGATCCGGCCGCGGTCGACCCGGCCCGCTGATCTCGCGGTCATTGATTGCGCGAGGGCACAGACGGGTACGGGCCGCGTGGGCGGGCGCTCGGGCGCGCCGCCGACCCACGTGACCGAACCGCCGCCACGACCGGAGCCACGCTCCGACCAGCGGCATGCCCCCGAGGAGGAGTGCGCCTTGCCCGAGCCCCACCAGATCGTGTCCGACCTGCAGAACCTCATCGACAAGCACAGCGACCTCGGGCCGCTGCTGGAGAAGTCGCTCGTCCGGGCGCGGGAGCGTGCGGAGACCGAGCTCAACGACGAAGTCCGCAACGCCCTGGACTGGCCCGCCGACCTGCCGGCGTACTACGACTACCTCGAGGGGTTCATCCGCTGGATCCCCCGGCAGACCGACAACCCCGCGTGGAAGGTCTCCTCGCCCGGCGAGCGCTACGCCAAGGAGGTCAGCGACCGGCTCTCCCACTTCTTCTTCCTGATCGACCAGAAGGTCGACGGGGACGAGTCGGCGGTCGCGCAGAACGACGAGGAGTTCCGCGACTGGCTGACCGAGTTCGCCCGCCAGTGGGGCAGCTTCCTCGACACGCCGGAGTCGTTCAGCGAGGAGATCCTCCGGCTGTTCCTCGAGGAGGCGCCGGAGTACACCATCGAGGAGTCGATGATCGACGGCCGCCCGAACATGCCGAGCGGCTGGCGGACCTTCAACCAGTTCTTCGCCCGCGAGCTCAACCCCGGGCTGCGGCCGATCAGCGACCCGGTGGACAACCGCGTGGTCACCTCGCCGGCCGACTGCCAGTACATCCGCACCTACGACATCGACGCCGAGTCCAACATCCCGGCCACGCGGATCAAGGAGACCCACCGCTACGGCAACATCAAGCAGCTGCTGGAGGGCAGCGAGTACGCCGACGCGTTCGCCAGCGGCACCTTCGTGCACTACATGCTGCCGCCCTCGGCGTACCACCGCTACCACGTGCCGGTGGCCGGGGAGGTCAAGGAGTCCTACACCGTCCAGGGCCGGGTGTTCATGCAGGTCGACCTCGCGGACGGCCAGCTGGCGTCCAAGGACAGCGCCAAGACCGGCTACGAGTTCTCCCAGACCCGGGGCGTGCTCACCCTGGACACCGCGGCGTCCGGCCAGGGCGACCTCGGCATCGTCGCCGTGGTCCCGGTCGGCATGTCGCACGTGGCCTCGGTCAACATGAGCGCGGTCCCCGGATCGCCGGTCGCCAAGGGCGAGGAGTTCGGCTACTTCCTCTTCGGCGGCTCCGACATCATCGTGCTGTTCCAGGAGGGCGTCGACCCGGAGATCGACACCAGCGAGGCCTTCCGACACGTCGGCTCGGTGATCGCGCGGGCGAAGACCCTGTCCTAGCTGCCCTGAGGAGAGGGGCACGGGTGTGCCCCTCTCCTCAGGACGCCCGGGGGTCCGTGGGCGGCCGCTCAAGTCCGCGCTCGGCAGCGCCGATGGTCCCCCTGACGCGAGGCCACGACGGCGGGCCCGACGGGCACGACGGGGGAGCGGGCGTGGCGGGAGAGTCGGCCGACGAGCTGGCGCGGCGGCAGCGGGAGAAGGCCGAGCGGCTGCTGCGCTCCGCGGAGCGCTACGAGCGGGGTGCCCGCGGCGAGCAGGCCACCGGCGCGATCCTCGACACCCTGGCCGAGGAGGGCTGGGCGGTCTTCCACGACGTGCGCTGGCCCGGTCGCCCGCGCGCCAACCTCGACCACGTCGCCGTCGGGCCGCCGGGCGTCTTCGTGGTCGACGCCAAGAACTGGAGCGCCCGGATCGAGGTCGGCGACCAGACGTTCCGCGCGAACGGTCGTCGGCAGGACAAGGTGGTCGCCGCCGCGGGCGACGCCGCGCTGGCGGTCGCCGGACTGGTCGGGCCGGAGGCTTGCGCCGCCACCCGCTCGGTGCTGTGCTTCGTCCGGGACGAGCCGCTGACCGGCTGGTGCCACGACGTGATGGTGTGCTCCACCGGCAACCTGCGCGAGACGCTGCTGGGTCGGCCGGCCGTGCTCACCCCCGACCAGCACCGCACCACGGCGATCGAGCTGGACCTCGCGTTCCGGGCCGCGGCCAGGGCCGATCAGCCGGCCGACCAGACCGAGCCGCGGCCCGGCCCCCGGGCGGGTGCGCGGTCGGGTGCGCGACCGCCGACGCCGGTGCGTCCGATCGGGCCGCGGCGACCCCGGCGACCCCGGCGTACCGCGCCGGGGAGCAGGGGCCTCGCCGGCCGCCTCCTGGCCCTGGCAGTGGTGCTGGTCCTCGGCGCCGGGTTGCTGGCCTACTCGCTGCCCCGGCTCCGTGACCTGCTCGACGGGCCGGTGACCGCCACGCTGGTGCCCCTGGGGCCGACGGCCTACCGGGACTGCTCGGAGCTGCGCGCGGACTACCCGCTCGGCGTGGGCACCCGTCGCGCGGTGCGGCGCCTGCACGCCGGGCACCGGGCTCCCGCGGTGATGCCGGCGGTCTACCGGACGAACCGGAGGCTGGACCCCGGCCACGACGGGATCGCCTGCGAGCGAGTGGCCAACCGCAACCACTGACCCGTCGTGCGCCCGGGGCGCATGTTGCGCCGTCCGCGCCCGATCCGCGCGGGCCCTTCGTCCTTGATCGTGCCTCGCAGCCGGGCGCATGCTGTTCGCGGAGGTGTGCTCATGGCGAACACCGAGATCCCGGACGGCCTTCCGATCCTGTCGCGCGGCAAGCACCGCAATCCGCGCCGAGGGGCCTGCTTCATGGAGCTGGCCTCGGTGCTGGCCAGCGAGAGATGGAGCGACCATCCCAGCTGCACCCACCCGGTGCTCGCGGAGCTGGCGCGGTCGGTCAACGACCACACCAGCGACCGGCACCGCGGCGACCTGCTGACCCTCGTGCCGTCGGTCATCGGCCTGCAGGGCGGCGGCCTGCCGTGGGTCGTCGACCTGACCGGTGCGGTCGCGCTGCAGGCGCTGCCCGACGTGCCCGATTCCGCGATGCGCGCGCTCGTCGCCGGCCTGCTGCGGTGCGACGAGCTGGCGGGCCAGCTGCCGCCCGGCTCGGTGCCGCACGCCGACGGCGTACGCCGGGCCCTGGACGAGCGGCCCCGCGCGGTGGCGTGGGCACGGCGGCTCTCCGGAGGCCGGCCGATCACCGCGGCCGCGTTCGAGAAGCGGTCGGCCCCGGGGGTGATGGCGTGCGCGGTCCGCGGGATCGCCACCTCGGCGTCGTCGGAGGTCGACTGCGACATGCGGCTGCGTGAGCTGCTGCGGGTGGGCATCGACACCGCGCGCGACCGCCAGCCGGCGGCGCGCCCGCAGGCCCTGCCCTCCACGCCCGCGTCGGTCCGCTACCGCCGGTAGGACGGCGGGCGGCGGTCCGAGGGGTCGTCCCGACGATCGGGGATAAAGCGTCCGGGGAGGCCCGGACCACCCCGGTGGTGTGCCAGCGTCGAGGGCGCCGCAGCCCCCAGGACGAGGAGCGGTCATGTCCGACGTCAACGAGCCGCAGCCCGAGAGGCCGACCGAGACCGGCGCCGGGTCCCCACCCGCCGGGGGAGAACCGCCGTCGCCGGCCGCGCCGGCGTACGGCTCCCCGCCCCCGGCGTACGACTCCCCGCCCCCGGCGTACGGCGGGCCGGCGTCCATCGGCGTCGCGCCGGTCGGCCAGGTGCGGGAGACCGGGACCTGCATCCTGCTCACGGTCGTCACGCTCGGCTTCTACAGCCTGTACTGGTACTACAAGACCCACGACGAGATGAAGCAGCACACCGGCGAGGGCATCGGCGGTGCGGTCGCGCTGATCCTCGCGATCTTCGTCGGCTTCGTGATGCCGTTCTTCAGCTCCCACGAGGTCGGCAAGCTCTACGAGCGCCGGGGCGAGGAACCACCGGTGACCGCAATGACCGGGCTCTGGGCGCTGCTGCTCGGCTGGTTCTTCTTCGTCGGGTCGATCGTGTGGTTCGTGAGGACCAACCGGGCGCTGAACGAGTACTGGCTCTCGCTCGGCGCGGAGTGAGCCGCGGCCCGGATGGCGGGCCGTCCCGCCGCGGGTGGCCGGGCCGTCGTGCCGTGTCGCCGACGGTCCGGAGCCACGGGCGACCTGCCGAGACCGACACCGTCGGTGCGGGAAGCGGTCTCAGCGGGGTCGCGCCGTGGTGTCCTTGGCGCGTGGAGCCGAGCTACTACGAGTCGCCGTACCGGCATCTGCTCGCCGGCCTGGCGTTCCAGGAGCCGGAGGCCCCGGCGATGGTCTCGGCGCTCGAGGACGTCATGGAGCGGCTCGTGGTGCCGGCCGTGTTCGTGGAGCTGGACTGGCGGACCACCTGCGTCACCCCGGCGGTCGACCTCGAGCGGGGCCGGGCGCCCCAGTGGGGCGGCCGGGAGTGGGGTGACCTGCGACGGGCGGGCCGCGAGCTGGAGTCCGGGTCCGTCGAGGGACGACGCCGCGACGTCCCGGCCACGCTGCCGCCGGACCCGAGCGCCGACCCGGTGCACGCCCTGGTGCGCGGCCTGGCCGGGCGGCCGGGGACGCTGGCCTGGTCGGTGCAGGAGTGGGCGGTGCGCGACCTGGGGGAGCACGCCGTCGCGACCGAGCGGTGGCTGCTGGCGGTGGCCGAGCGGCTCGGCGCGGACAGCGGCTTCGTGACCTCGACGTCGTCCGCGCCCAGGACGGTGCCAGTCCCTGGGAGCACGTCGTCGGGCAACCGCCCTCCTGGCGGGACTTCCGCCGTCACGCCTGGAGCCTCGGCTGGGGAACGCTGCTCGGGCCCGGACAGGCAGCGGCGGTCGGCGACGACGCGCTGGACCGGCTGCGTGACGCGGTGCCCGGGGCCGTCGTCCACCGCGTCGCCGGCGGTGGTGTCCGGATCAGGCTCGGGCCGGATCCCCGGGACCTGGGGCGGGAAGAGGTCGGCCAGCTGCGCGAGGTGCTGCGCCCCGCGCTGCCGGCGGGCACCCGGACTCCCGAGGAGCACTTCGCGGCGCCGGGAACCGGGGCGCATCCCGCAGCCGCCGTACCTGGTCTGACGGCACTGCCGACCCGACCAGCGCCGAACCGACCCGACGCGTGTCGCGGCTGATGCGGTCGCGCGACGGGCGATCCGGGACCACGGTCCCTAGTGGCCCGGGGACCCCCGACGTTCGCTGGACGGGAAGCCCCACCATCGGACGGGAGCGTGCGCCATGCCCAAGCCCAGGAACGCCGTGACCAGGCGGCCCGGCCCCGCCGACGCGCTGTCGGTGCGCGACGGCCGGCTGTGGGTCGAGGACCGGCCCGCCTCCGACCTCGTCGAGGAGTTCGGGTCGCCGCTGTTCGTCTTCTCCGAGGCCCAGCTGCGGGGCAACCTGCGCCGGTTCCGCAACGCCTTCGGGGTCGAGTGGCCCGAGGGCCCGGTCGACGTGCTGCCGGCCTTCAAGGCCAACACGCTGCTCGAGCTGCGCCGGATCCTCAGCGAGGAGGGCGGCGGCGCGGACATCTACTCGCCCGAGGAGCTCGCCGGCGTGCTCAGCACCGGCGTGGACCGCGACCGGGTCTCGGTCAACGGCGGTGGCAAGTCGCGCGAGCACCTGCGCACCTGCGTCGCGGCCGGGGTGCGGATCACCGTCGAGGACGTCGACGAGATCGACCTGATCCAGGAGGTGGCCGCCGAGCTCGGGGAGGTCGCGAAGGTGCGGTTGCGGTGCAAGCCCGCCGTACCGAACCTGTGGCGCCGCACCGACTTCAGCCAGCTCAGCGTCCCGATCGACCTCGGCGTGCAGGTCTACAAGTCGGGCATCCCGCGGGAGTACCTCGCCGAGATGGGTCGCCGGGTCTTCGCGATGTCCAACGTCGAGCTGGTCGGGCTGCACTTCCACGTCGGCCGGCACCACCCGAGCCTGTGGTTCTGGGAGGGCCTGATGACCCGCTACGCCCAGCTCGTCGGCGAGCTGAGCCGCGCCTGGGACGGCTGGCGGCCCGCCGAGCTCGACATCGGTGGCGGGATGCCGAGCCCGCGCGACCCGCACAACGAGGAGATGGCGCGCTCGGAGTTCCTGCTCACGGCGGCGGGCTACCCGCTCATGGTCGGCGCGCGCCGGCTGGGGGAGCGCACCTACCACGGGCTGATGGGCCGCCTGGTGCCCGCGCTGACCGGCCACAAGGTGCGCCGCGAGCCGCCCACGATCGAGGAGTTCGCCGCGACGATCACCTCCACGCTGCGCCGCGAGCTCACCCGCGAGGGAATCGATCTCGCGGGCATGCGGCTGCAGGTGGAGCCCGGGCGCAGCCTGTACGGCGACACCGGGATCCACCTGACCCGGGTGAAGAAGGTGAAGCGGCAGACCGAGCCGATCCCGTACGCGTGGGTGCTGCTCGACACGACGTACTTCTTCCTCGCCGGCGGCGTGCTCGAGCACAACCGGCACCCGTTCGTGGTCGCCGACGACGTCGACGGGGAGCCGACCCTGGCCGCCGACCTGGTCGGCCACTCCTGCTTCGCCGACCAGATCGTGCTCGGCGCGCACCTGCCGCCGGTGGAGACCGGGGACGTGCTCGCGCTGCTCGAGACCGGCGCCTACCAGGAGAGCTCCGCCTCGAACTTCAACGCGCTGCCGCGGCCGGCCTCGGTGCTGGTCTCGGGCACGCAGGCCCGGGTGATCAAGCGGGCCGAGACGCTCGCCGACGTCTACGCCCGTGACGTGGTCACCGAGGAGGCCCGCGATCGCGTCGCCGCCCCGCGACCGTGACCGACGACCCGCTGGTCTGGGTCACCGCGGTGGTCCAGGTGGTCACCGCGACCGGCATCGGCGCGTTCTGGGTGACCTGGTTCCACGAGCCGCACACCGAGCCGTGGCAGCCGGTGGGGTACGTCGAGCACGAGCGGGTGTTCGTCTTCCCCGACAGCCTGTGCGCGACGGTGCTGGTGGTCTCGGCGATCCTTGCTGTGCTCGACCGGCCGTGGGGGGCCACCCTCGGGCTGGTCGCGGCCGGGATGCTGCTCTTCCTCGGCGTCATCGACGCCGCCTACTACGCCCAGCACGGGATGTTCGCCCGCGAGCGCGACGGGCTGCTCAACGCGGGCCTCGTCGTCGCCGTCGTCGTGGTCGCGGGGCTGCTGGTCGTCACCTACCACTAGCCCGCTGACCGGGGAGGTCGTCATGGTTCACCAGCCGCAGGGGTACGACGGGTCGCGGGAGCTCGAGCCGTTCTTCTCGCAGCACGCGGTCGTCACCGGCGGGTCGAGCGGCATCGGCCTGGCGCTGGTGCGGCTGCTGGTCGACGCCGGCGCGCGGGTCACGGTGCTCGCGCTCGACGACGCGGACCTGGTGGCGCTCACGGCCCCGCCGTACGACGCGGCGGTGCTGGCGGTGCCCACCAACGTCGCCTGGCGGGACGAGGCCTTCGCCGGGGTCGCCCGGGCGGAGGCCGCGCACGGGCCCGCGGACCTGGTGGTGACCTGTGCCGGGGTGGTCCGGCCCGGCTACTTCACCGAGCTCGACCTCGCCGAGCACGAGCGCGAGATGCAGGTGAACTACTTCGGCACGCTGTGGACGATCCGGGCCGCGGCACCGGCGATGATGGCCCGCCGGCGCGGCGCGATCATGGCGATCTCGTCGTTCGCGGGGCTGGTGGGGCCCTTCGGCTACTCGGCGTACTCGCCCTCGAAGTTCGCCGTCCGCGGCCTGTGCGAGTGCCTGCGGGCCGAGCTCAAGCCCCACGGCGTGCACGTCGGCTGCGTCTTCCCGCCCGACACCGACACCCCGATGCTGGCCGCCGAGGTGCCGCTGAAGCCGACCGAGGCGCAGGCCTCGAGCATGCTGCCGGTGCTGTCGGCGGAGCAGGTGGCGCGGGCGGTGCTGCGCGGGGCGCTGGGGCGCAGGGCTCGGGTCCACCCCGGGCGGCGCACCCCGGCGTACGCCCGGGCGGTCGCCGCGCTGCCGGGCGTCACCGGCGTGGTCATGGATCGGGACGTGGCGCGCTCGTCGCGGCGGTGAGCGTGTGGGGGAAGTCGTTGCGGTGACCCGCCCCGGGTGGTGGACGAACGTTCGACCATCACCGGTGGGGTGGTGCTGGGAGGGGGTGGGCTGGGGGGTGCTGAGGGGCGCGCCGTCCCGGAGGAGTGGGTCGACCTTGGCCCGGAAGGGGCAGTGCCGGGTGGTGGACGAACGTTCGTCCACCACCGGTGGGATGGTGCGGGCGGACGGGCCGAGGACGCGCGCGGACGGACGGTCCGGCACCTCATCGCCCGAGGACGTCCTCGACGACCTTCTTGTCCCGCGCGGCGCGGACGCAGGCGGCGACCAGCCGCGGGAGGTCCTCGACCGGCACGAGCTCGGCGAGCCGCTCGGGTGAGGTCGGCAGGCCCAGGCGGTCGGCGCCCTTCGCCGCGAGCTGGTCGACACAGGGCGCCTGGTCGGTCCAGGTGCCCTGCACCTCGCGGCGGAAGATCGCGGCGCCCGCCGGGCCGATGCCCTGGAAGCGCTGCAGGTCGCGAGGCAGGTCGTCGGTCCGCTCGTGCAGCCGCCGCAGGTCGCCGCCGTACTCCTCGAGCACCCGGTCGGCCAGCTCGCCGAGCCGGGTGGCGGTGCGGAAGTCGTAGCGCCGGTAGCCACCCCGACCCAGCGCGTCGACCCGGCCCTGCCAGGACAGGTCCCGGGCCCCGCGCGGGGTGCCGCACCCGGCGTCGAACAGCTCGCGCGCCGAGGCCACCGCCACCGGCGAGCGGATCCGCGCCGCCAGCAGCACGCTGAGCACCAGCAGCTGCCACAGCGGCGCCGGCGTGTCGGCGAGGCGGATGCCGGCGTCCTCGGCGTAGGTCGTGCCGTGCCGCTCCAGCAGCGCCCGCACCACGTCGCGGGAGTCGTCGGTGCCCATGCCGGGGAGGTACCCGATCGCGGGAGGTCACACGAGGTCGTGCTCGAACGCGTACGCAGCCGCGGCGGTCCGCGAGCCGACGTCGAGCTTGGCGAAGATGTTGGACAGGTGCCGGGCCACGGTCTTCTCGCTGAGCACCAGCTCGGCGGCGATCGCGGCGTTGCTGCGGCCGCCGGCGACCAGCCGCAGCACCTCCACCTCCCGCGCGGTGAGGCCGCCGGGCGGGGCGCTGGGGGCGAGCAGTGCCTCGACCTCGCGGGCGGCCGGCGCCGCGGCCAGCGCGCGGAAGGCCGCCAGCGCCGCGTCCAGCTCGGCGCGGGCCGAGCCCTCGTCGCCGAGCGCGGCGAGCGCCCGGCCGGTGAGCAGCCGGACCCGCGCGTCGTCGTACGGGCTGCCGACCCGTGACCACAGCTGTCGCGCCTTGCGCAGGTAGGGCAGCGCGCCGGCGGCATCACCCGCCTCCAGCTCGACCGCGCCCGCCGCCTGCGCCGCGGCCGCCTGCAGCGGCGCGGCGCCGAACTGCGCGGCCACGCCGTCCAGCAATCCCGTCGCGGCGCGCGCCTCGTCGACCTGCCCGGTCGCCAGCAGCACCTCGATCGCCCCGGGCAGCAGCCGACAGCGGGGCACCGGATCGGCGACCTCCGTGAGCAGCCGGCGCACCGCCGCGGTCGCCGCCTCGGGCCGCCCGGTGGCCAGCCACAGCAGGGCCAGACCCGGCTGCGGGTCGAAGCCGCGCTCGCCGGCCCGCTGGTACGCCGCGTCCGCCGCGTCGAGCTCGCCCCTCAAGCGCAGCAGGTCGCCGCGCTCGGCCTCGGCCAGCCCGATCGCGTCGAGGGCCCCCACCTGCCGGTAGCGCGCGACCGCCCGGTCCAGCTCGTCGAGCGCCTCCGGCCACGCGCCCTTCAGCCGCATCACCTGGGCGCGGTGCAGCGAGCACTGGCCGGTGAAGGTGACCAGCCCCGGCAGCGAGACGCACCACCGGTGCAGCGCGGAGGTCCACTCCGCCACCCGCTGCATGTCCACGATCTCCTGGCAGCCCTCGATCGCGGTGCAGTAGACGTTGCCCGCCGTCACCGTCGACACCTCCCCGGCCGCGCAGCAGGCCATCGCCTCGTCGAGCAGGTCCAGCCCGTCGGCGACCCGCCCGCCGAAGATCGCCAGCCGGCCCGACGCGCACAGGCCCAGGGCCACCAGGTCGGGGTCGCCGCAGGCGCGCCCGGACGCCACGGTCTCCTCCGCGGCCGCGGCCGCGGCCGGGAAGTCGCCCTCGCGCAGCAGGCGGTACATGCGCAGGAACGCGACGTACCCCCGCTCGGCATCCGCGCCCGCCGGGCGGCTGCCGGCCCCTGGACCGGACGTTGGGCCCGACTCTGGACGGGCCTCGTCGAGCAGCCGCTGGGCGCGGCCGGTCCAGCCGCCGGCCAGTGCCGGCTCCCCGGTGGTCCCGAAGATCATCGCCAGGTGGAACGCACACCGGATCGCGCCCGCACGGTCGCCGGACGCCTCGGCCAGGTGGAAGCCGCGCTGGTAGAGCGCGACCGCCTCGTCCCGCCGGCCCAGGAGGTACGCCGCGACCGCGGCCCGGCGCACGTCCTCGGCGGCGAGCGCGCCGGCCTCCACGCCGGCCCAGGTGTCCAGGGCCGCGGCCCAGTCCCCGCGGTCGTAGTCCGCACGCGCCTGCAGCAGCTCGTCGACCACGCCCATCGCCGGGACCTCCCTCCGCGGGGACCGCCAGGTGGCCATTCTCCCGCTGTCCGGCCCCGTCGTCTGCCCGATCTCCTGCTCGGTCACCTCCTCGGTGGACCGGGTGCTCAGGCGGCCAGCGCCGACCCGGCCCGGGCTCGCCGCTCGGCACGCTCCACGACCCGGCGGGCGACCAGGGCGGCGTCGCGGCCCACCCCGGGCAGCAGCATCGAGGCGAACGAGGACTGGAACGACAGCCCGCAGAAGAACAGCCCCGGCGCGTCGGCCACCTCGCCGCGCAGCTCGCGCGGCCAGCCGTCGTCGGCGAGCACCGGCAGGTCGATCCAGTCGAACGCCTGCCGGAAGCCGGTCGCCCAGACCACGGTGGCGGCCTCGACCGTGGTGCCGTCCGAGAGCAGCGGCCGCCCGTCGCGCACGCCCTCGACCCGGGCCACGTTGCGGACCACGCCGACGGCAGCCAGGTCGCTGCGCTTGACCCGCAGCATCGGCCCCCCGTGCCCGCGGACCTCGGCCATCGCCTTGCGGCCGATCGGGGTGCGCCGGGTCAGCAGGTGCCGCCAGGCGAACATCAGCACCGGGAACACCAGCCGTGCCGGTCGCCGGTCGGTGCGGAACGGGATCTGCCCGCAGTCCCGCCCCACCAGCGTGGTCGGGTGCGTGGCGGCCACCTCGAGGGCGATGTCGGTGCCGGAGTGCGAGGCGCCGACCACCAGGACCGGGCCGTCGCGGAGCTGGCCGGGTCGGCGGTACTCGCTGGAGTGCAGCTGCAGGATGCCCGGGTCCAGCCCGGCCGCGGCGTCCGGGACGTGGGGCGTGCGGCCGAACGTGCCGGTCGCCACCACCACGTGGTCGCACCGGATCGGTCCGGCCGACGTCTCCACGACGTACCCCTCCTCGGGGTCGTCGCCGGCCGCGGCCAGCCGGTCCACCCGGACGCCGAGCCGCACCGGCAGCTCGAAGTGGCGCGCGTAGGTCTCGAGGTAGTCGGCCACCTCGTCCTTGCCCGGGTAGCTCCACGGCTTCGCGGGGAACGGCAGCCCGGGCAGCCCGTCGACCCGCGCCGGCGTGTAGAGCCGCAGCGTGTCCCACTGCTGCCGCCAGCCGTCGCCGACCCGGTGGTTGCGGTCCAGCACCACGCAGTCGTGGCCGCGCTGCCTGAGGTGGTATGCCGTGGCGAGGCCGGCCTGGCCGGCGCCGATGATGACGGTCTCGACGTGCTCGCTGCGATCCATGGGTTCCTCCCTGGTCAGGTCCTGCTCCGAGCCTGGCCGCCGCGGAGGGGCGCCGCATCGGGCGGACCGTGCAGGTGGGCGACGCCGGGCATGGGTGGAACTGCCCATCCGGGTCGTGCGGGCCCAGCGTGCGGCTCGGGGTGTGCACGGTTGACCGCACGACTCCGGTGGCTAGCCTGCGACTCTCCCTCGACGAGATCCGGGGTGCGGTGGCGCGGCGCGAGGTCGACGCGATCGTGGCCGCGGTCGCGGGCCACGACCTCACCGACGCCCTGCAGCAGGTCGGGACGGCCTGGCTGGTCGTGCTCGCCGCCGACCCGGGTCGTGCCGCGCAGATGACCGCGGCGATCGTGGCGCAGCTGCGCCGCCGTGACCTGCCTGGTGACGCGATCCTCGCCGAGGACCTGGTCGCGCTGCAGACCGGCACCCCGGTCGAGGACGCACGCCTGCTCACCGTCGAGCTGGACGAGCTGGTCGGGCAGCTGGAGGGCTCCGAGGAGGACGAGCCCGGGCTGCTCGACCTGGCCACCGGCGAGGTGCTGCCCGGCTTCCTCACCGATGCGGCCACGGTGGGTGAGGAGGCCGCCGTCGACGTCGAGGAGGACCCCGACCGGTGGCTGGCCCTGGACCGGCTCGGCTCCCGGGCGGGCTGGCGCGACATGGCCGACTTCGCGGCGCGGGTCCCCGTCGCCGGCCTGCGCGAGCGGCTGGAGGCGGCGATCGAGGGCCGGGGCGCCTTCCGGCGGTTCCGCGACCTCGTGCACCGGGAGGGGCTCGTGAACGAGTGGCGGACGTTCTCCGACGAGCGGGCGATGGGCGGCGCGTGAGTGGCTCGCCGACATCGGGATCCGGGTGGCGCCGTAGTCCGGTCGTGCGGCCCGGGGTCGGGTCACCCGGGCTCGTCCATGGTCGAGGAGTCCCTGCCCGGGACGGTTGTCCACAGGTCGCGAATTAGATCTGGCGGCGCGGCCGCGATGAGCGTTGGCTGGGGGCATGCCGAAGTCACGGGGACGCAAGCCACGCAAGCACCAGCAGTCACGGCGTCGTACGACGCGGTCCGGTCCGCGGTCGTACGTTCCGCCCGCGGAGTTGCAGCAGATGCTGTCGGTCATGCAGGCCGTCGACGCTGCGGAGCTGCGGGGCGACGCGCTCGGGGCAATCCACGCCATCAACGCGCATCCGTGTGGCCCCGACGGCAAGCCCTTCTGGCGCCTGGAGCGCCTGCGGCGGCTCAGCCAGCTGGTCGCCCTGGAGGGTCTGCTGCCGCGCTGGGCCATCTCACGTTGGATCCTCGCGCAGGCGGCACAGCACCTCGATCCGCCGAACCGGGGGCGCAATGCCCGCGCGATGCACGTCGCGCTGCGCGCCCAGCCGCCCGGTCCCGCGGGAATGTCCCAGCGCGACCAGGAGGAGCGGCGGGTCCGGATCCAGGACCGCGACTGGATCTTCCGCCAGGTCCTCCTCTTCGAGCAGGGCGGCCTCGACCACTTCCTCCATGAGGTGGCTCCGGCCGACCTGCTCGCGGGCGCCGACCGGGTCGAGGAATGGGCCCGAGCGCCGATCGGCGCCTTCCGGTTCCTCGCCGGAACGGCGGGCATGCTGCGGTGGCGGCGGTTGGACAGCGGCGAGACCGTGGAGACCATCGACATCGGCAGCGCCACGCTGCTCCGGCCCGGCGACTGCGTGATCGGCCGCCTGGTGCCGATCGACGAGGGTGCGATGTTCGAGTCGGCGCCGCTGCGGGTGCCGGAAGCGGCAGCTCTCAGGATCGCGGAGGAGCCGGGCTGCTGGGTGGAGGTGGTCGCGGCGGCCGCACGGCAGCAGGACGCCGACGGCAACGCGGCCTGCTACACGGGCGGCCACGACTTCGGCCTGCTCACCGATGTCCCGGTGATCGTCCAGCACATGCTCCACGTCGCCGCGGCAGACCGCAGGGGAGAGGTGCCGGACCGCATCACTCCCGATGCCATGCGGGAGATGGCCGTCGCCTACGTCCGCGACGCCATCGACGGTCGTCTCGACGACGTGGGGGACGACGCGGAGGGTGGGGAGGACGCCACCAGCCCGTGGCCGACTGTCGCCGCGGCACTGCTCGACAACGCCGTCCGCGCGGCGGTGGGCGCGACGTCGGCACCCGCCGACGCCGCGCGGCTGTCCAAGCTGGCGCAGCGGCTCGCCGGCCCGGCGGTGACGGTGTGCGGTCTGCTGGCAGCGGGCCCGGCGGAGGCCGCGTGAGGTCCGGGATCTCCGAGGACGTGGCCGACCGCAACCCCCGGACTGCGTTGCGAGCTCGCGACCCCGCCGGGCTGGACCCTCAGTCGTGGCGCTCGGCGCCGGTGGCCTCGGCGTCGTCGTGCAGGTGCGTGGCGAGCGCCCGGTCCGGCCGGCCGATGACGAAGGCGAGCACGCCGACGACCGCGACGATCACCATCACCAGCAGCGTGATCCAGTCGAGGTTGAAGTAGCCGCGCGGACTGGTCAGTCCGGTGGGGGCGACGACGTTGAGCAGCATCAGCGCGAGGTAGGCCGCGGCGAGGACGTACACCGTCCACGCCCACCGCCCCAGCCGGAACCGACCCTCGGGGATCCAGCCCCGGGCCCGCGCGACCATCACGCCGATCACGGTGAGCAGGAACGAGAGGTAGATGCCGCTGACCCCGAACGACACCAGCGACACCAGCGCGTTGATGTTCGCCGGGTAGGTGATGAAGCCGAGGTGCACGTCCTTCGACGGCGAGTAGAAGACCAGCAGCATGAACAGCACGGTCACCACCGCGCCGCCGAGCAGCGCGTTCGTGGGGGTCTTGAAGCGAGGGTTCACCGCGGCCAGCCACCGCGACGCCGGGAGGGCGCCGTCGCGGGCGAAGGAGAACGCCAGCCGGCTGCCGGCGCCCTGCACCGAGGTGCCGCACGAGAAGAACGCGAAGATCACGATCAGCAGCAGGAAGTCCTGCAGCCCACTGGGCAGCTCGCCGAGGATGAACGGCACCCCGCCCCCGTCGACGGTCCGGCCCACCGGGTCGGAGCCCGAGGGCATCGCCAGCAGCAGCGCGGCGGTCAGCACGAACGACGCCACGCCGCCCCACACCAGCGCCCGGCGCATCGACTTCGGCACCTCCACGCCCGCGTCCCTGGTCTCCTCGGAGATGTCCCCGGCGGACTCGAAGCCGTAGAAGATGTAGACCGGCGCGAGCACCGCGATCAGCGCCGCCCCGGTCCACCAGTTCCCGCCGAAGTCCAGCCCCAGCGGGTTGCTGCCCGCGTGCTGCACGTCCTGGGTCGAGAACAGGAAGCCCAGTCCGTGGTGGAAGCCGCTGATGGCCAGGATGATCGCGATGCCCAGCGTGCCGACGATCTCGACGTACACGCCGAACTGGGCGACCCGTCCCATCACCCGCGCGCCGGTGATGTTCAGGACGGTCTGGATGATCAGCAGCCCGCCGCTGATGGCCAGGATCGTGGCGTGGCTGGTCGGGTCCCAGCTGGTGCCGAACCAGTTGTGGCTCAGCGCGGTCACGTAGCCGACGACCCCGGTGTCGACCGAGGCGACCGTGATCAGCAGCGCCATCCCGTAGAACCAGCCCACGAACCAGCCGTACGACGGGCCGACCGAGAACTTGGAGTACTGGTAGAGCGCCCCGGCGACCGGGTAGTGGCTGGCCAGCTCGCCGAAGACCAGCGCGACGAAGAGCATCCCGATGACCGGCAGCCAGGTCAGCCACACGTACGCCGGGCCGCCGGTGGCCACGCCGAGCACGAACAGCGAGTAGATGCCGACCATCGGTGAGAGATAGGTGAACGCGACCGAGAAGTTCGCGAACGACCCGAGGACCCGGTTCAGCTGGGGGTGGTAGCCGAGGCTGGCCAGACGCGCGTCGTCGGTCAGGCCCTCGAGTGGGGTGGGCTCGGGCATGGCGGCCTCCGTGGGTTGCCGCCATGGTGAGTCCGCGGGCTCCGTCACTCCATCCCCAAAGAGAGTCATGTGTCCCGGTGGGGTGGACGCGACGGAGGCTGATCGAGGTCTCGAGACCACCATCGCCATGACGTCCGCCTCTTGACCCGACCTGTTGACGCAGACCGTGTCCAGGTAGGAGGTTGCTAGGGCGGGGGTCCGGCCATGGAGAGGGAGACGAGATGACCGACCAGGCAGCCGGCAGCGGGCGGAGGGTGGCCGCCCAGTCGGGGATCTTCAGGCGCAAGCCGATCGAGGACGACGGCTCCGAGAGCGGCCTCGAACGCAGCATCGGGCTGTGGCAGCTGACCGCGATCGGCCTCGGCGCGATCATCGGCGCGGGCATCTTCGCGCTGGCCGGACCGGTCGCGAAGGCCGATGCCGGGCCGGCGGTCTCGGTGTCGTTCATCATCGCCGGGATCGCGAGCGCGTGCGCGGCGCTGTCGTACGCCGAGTTCGGCGGACTCATCCCGCGCGCCGGCTCGGCGTACACCTATGGCTATGCGGTGCTCGGCGAGTCCGTCGGCTGGTTCATCGGCTGGGACCTGCTGCTGGAGTACACCGCGATCGTCGCCGTCGTGGCGATCGGCGTCTCGCAGTACGTCACCTTCCTGCTCGACGGCCTCGGGCTGAACCTGCCGGCGTGGATGCTCGGCGCGCCCGGCACCGGCGGCGGCCACTACGTCGACCTGTTCGCGATGCTGCTCTGCCTCGGCGTCGCGTGGCTGCTCAACCGCGGCATCAAGACCTCGGCGAAGGTCGAGACCTGGCTGGTGTTCGTGAAGCTCCTGATCGTGCTCGCGGTGATCGTGGTGGGCGCGTTCTACGTCAACAGCGACAACCTCACGCCGTACTTCCCCTACGGCCTCTCCGGCGCCGCGACCGGCGCCGCGACGGTGTTCTTCGCGGTCTTCGGGTACGACGCGATGAGCACCGCGGCCGAGGAGTCCAAGGACGCCGAGCGCAACCTGCCGAAGGCGATCGTGCTGTCGCTGGCGATCGCGATGGTGCTCTACCTGCTGGCCGCCACCGTGCTGACCGGCATGCAGAACTACAAGGACCTCGCCGACGCCGCCGCGTTCGGCGTCGCGTTCGACTCGGTAGGGCTCTCGGGCTTCGCGAAGGTCGTGGCGTTCGGCGCGATCATCGGCATCATCACCGTGCTGTTCTCGTTCACCCTCGGCGCCTCGCGGGTCTGGTACGCGATCTCTCGCGACGGCCTGCTGCCCAAGTGGTTCGCGAGGACCAACGAACACCACTCGCCGTCACGTCCGGTCTGGATCGTGGGCATCGTCGCCGCCGGGATCGCGGGCTTCACGCCGATCGTCGATGCGGCGGAGCTGACCAACATCGGCATCCTGCTGGCCTTCATCGTCGTCTCGGCCTCGGTGATCGTGCTGCGCTACCGCTCGCCCGACCTGCCGCGCACGTTCCGCGCGCCGCTGATGCCGTTCACCCCGCTCCTCGGCATCGGCTTCTCGATCTGGCTGATCACCCAGCTGCAGCCGATCACCTGGATCCGGTTCGCGGTGTGGTTCCTGATCGGCGTGCTGATCTACGCCTTCTACGGCTACCGGCACAGCCTGCTCGCGAAGGGGCGGGTGGTGCAGACCAAGGACACCTGAGGCGTCGCCGTCCCGGGCCCGGCGGGTCCGAGCCTCGAGTCCCGGAGGAGACCTTGAGCCACCCGGTGGCCCAAGGTCTCCTCCGGGATGTCGGGTGGCCGTCCGGGCGCTGCGTGGCCGGTTCAGTTGTCCTCAGCGAGGCGAGCCCGTACACGCCTGGCGATCTCTCGCAGCCACCCTCGATAGCCCCCCTCGCGTCGGTGCCGTGGCTACAGGAGCCGAGAATTCGACGAAGACGTCGAGTTGCTGCTCGTCGTGGGGGCTTGCTCAGGACCCATCGACCTCGCCCGGCAACAGGGACGCGAGACCGGAGGCTCGTCTACGAAGGCAGTCGCGAAGGGTTGCCCACTCGTCTCCGATGACGTCGACAGTCCTGGTGGAAGTAGGCAACTCATCAGTTGGTCCAGTGCCGGCGTCTTCATCATGGCTATCTCCGTTCACAGGGCTCGGGTAGACGCAGTCAGGACACGGAAGCCTTCCGGCATCGACGCGTCCGTTGACGAGGAAGACTCTGAAACTCGGTCACGTCCCGAAGACATGGCCCTCTCGGTTCCATGACCGACCGGTCCGGTCCGACACCCCCGGTCGCTCTGGAAGGGTCGTGACCGTCCGAAGATCGGAGCCAGGCCTCGATCTCGCTCTGCGTGCGTCGATCAAGGATGCTGATCGAGCGCTCTGCGTCGCCGAGATCTGGAAAGGTTGACGCGAGCCGACGCCGAGGCTCCCGTGAGAAGCCTTTCGCGGAGTTCGTCATCAGTGCGACCCACATGTTTCTTGATGGTGTGTCGGCTGCCGAGCCTCGTGCGACGCTCGAGCCAGCCCTTCTCACCTCCACTCGCCCTTGCTCGCCCACAGGATCCGCATCTCGCCGCGTTCGCCTTGGGCGGCGGACCGGGCGACGGCGGCGTTCTTGTACTTGAGCAGGTTCAGTCGGGTGGTGCTGAGGGCGTCTCGGGCGGCGCGGATGGTGGTGGCGTAGCCCTCGGTGAGGGCGCGGAGGGTGTCGAGGAGGGCGGTGAAGCGGGGGGTTTCTGTGGCGACGCGGGCGGTGACGGCGGTGAGGCCGGCGGCGGTTCCGGTGCCGGCGGTGAGGGCGCCGAGGGCGAGGGAGATGAGGATGCCTTCGACGAGCTGCTCGAGCAGCCAGTGGGCGAGGTCGAGGATCTCGGTGTGCTTGGCCTCGACGGTGTCGGCGTAGGCGTCGCAGGCGGTGGCGAGGGCGGTGAGCTGGTCGGCGATCTGGTGGGTGTGCCACTTCAGCTGGCTGGTGGCGGCGAGGGCGGTGGGGATCTCGGGGGAGCGTTCGTGCCAGAGGCCGCGGTCGGCGCTGTCGCAGCAGCCGGTGACGTCGGTGAGGGCGTGGGCGGCGATCCGCCACGCCGAGGCGGCGGTGCGGAGCCGGCCGGGGTCGGCGGTGGGCCAGGCGAAGCCCTGGAGGTGGTCGAGGATCCAGTCGACCTTGGCCGGTAGGGCGGGCAGGCTGGTGGTGCCGCGGGCGGTGGGTGGGGTGCCGGGCAGCACGGTGACGTAGCCACCGGCGGGACCGGAGTCGGGATCGGTGTCGGGGAGTGGGCCGCCGTCGTAGACGGTGGCGCCGGCGACCACGGCGCGCATCGCGTGGGTGTTGGCGTGGGTGTGGTTGGCGAGGGTGGCGTGGGTGAGTCGTCCGAGGGCGGCGTAGGCGTCGGTCAGGTCGGCCAGCGAGGCGACGGCCTCAGTGGCGGCCGTGTCGTAGGCGGTGGCGAAGTCGGTCGAGGTGGTGTCGTCGCCGGCCATGCCGCCGCAGTCGGCGAGCACGGCCACCAGCCGGTGGTGGGCGAGGGCGGTGAGCTGGTTGGCCTCGGCGTAGGCGGTGGCGGCGGTCTGGAACCCGCCGCCGTCGATCTGCAGCACCACCATCGGCGGGTCCCCCGTGCCGGGCCGGAATCAGTACGGGCTCCACGATGCCGCCGACCAGGCACGCGTGGGGGCCCGGAGCACGATCTGTGGACAGCGGTGGACGGAGGGCCGGTCTGGCGGTCCCGGCGACCCGCTCGGGTGCCGGCTCATCCCGCCTCGGGAGGCTCGGGCGGTCCGGCGGCCCCTCCCCGCTCCGAGGCGGGTGGCTCCGAGGCGGGTCGCCCGGCCGCGCCCCCACGCAGCACCGTCAGCCTCGGCCGGGGACGCTGCTCGGGCAGCCACCCCTCCCAGGGCTCGAGGTCCTCGGCGAACGGGGTCCGCCACGCCAGGTGGCCGAGCAGCGCGATGACGAACTGGTCGAAGGTCATGCCGTACTGCCGGGCCCGCCGCCCGAGCTCGGCGTGCAGCGCCCCCGGCATGCCGTCGACGCAGAACGTCAGCCCGTCCTCCTGCCGCCCGACGGCCAGGTCGCGCCACTGGTCGGCCGGGCGCGCGGCGACCGGGTCGTGGAGGATCTCGTCGAGCGGGGCGTGGGGCGTCGACAGCAGGCCGGGGTCCTCGAGCCGGGCCAGGGCCAGGCAGTGCACGACCAGGGCGGCGAGCTGCTCGGGGTCATCGTCACGGAACCACCGCTCACGTGCGCAGCGCTCGGACATCAGCGTGCGCACGTGCAGCTCCTCCCGCGGCCCGGCCAGGTGCGCGGGGTCGACGAGGGCGACCGAGAGTCGTCCCTCGCGCCAGCGAAGTCCGACCAGGTCCCCGCGCCGGGCCTCGGGCAGCCAGCCGGCCGGGCCGACGAGCGCGGGCGCACCCGAGGTGGCGATCCGCGCCTCCCCGCCGGACGCCAGCGGCAACGGGTGCAGGCAGGCCAGGGTGAGGAACGGCTGCACGCCGCGGCCGAGCCACAGGTCGGTCCGGTCGCCCAGCGGGCCGCGCGCCCGGTGGGTCAGCACGATGCCGTCCAGCACGTGCGCGAGGTGGTCGACCCGCCCGTCGGGCCGCAGCACCAGCGTGGTCACCGCGTCGGCGGTCTCTTCTATCCGCTCGGTCGTGATCCGGGCGTCGCGCAGGAGCCGCCGGGCGCGGGTGGCAAGCGTGGCGGGGTCCTGCGGGCCGTGGTCGATGACCAGGTCGGCGAGGACCTCGTGCAGCTCGAGGTGCTCACGGACGGCGGGTGCACTCATGGATGTCCTCCGGTTCGGGTGTGCTCCGGGTCCGGCCGTGGCCGGGGCGGTTCCGGGCGGCGATCATCACCCGCGGACGCCGTCGTGCGCCGGGGCCCTCCACAACGGTGGGCCCCGCGGCCCGCCCCGCGTCCACAGACCGGCTTCCCGCGCGTTGATCCACAGCCGGAGCGTCCGCTGCCACACTGGTGCGGTGCCCGAGGACTTCGTGATCGCCCGGAACCCGGACGGCGACTCGACCCTGCCGTACCTCCTCCGGATCCCGCTCGGCCCGGCCGGCATCATCCTCAAGGCGCGCGACACCTGGCCGCGCACCGCGAAGATCTACTGCCACCGGGTCGAGGCCTGGCCCGACGAGGCCGAGGTCGTCGAGCGGGTGCCGGTGCGCAGCTGCGTACGACGGGGCGCGGCGATCGACCTGGTGCTGGACCGGGGCCGGGAGAACCGCTCGCAGCTGGTCTTCGCGCGGGTGCGCGGCGGCCGGCCGGCGATCTTCTGGCAGACCGCCCGCACCACCCGGCAGGCGAGGCCCGCGGTCGACCTGCCCACCGCGCGGGCCTTCGGGCAGGCGGACCTGGAGATCGTGGTCGACAGCCACGAGCGGTACGCCTTCCGGTTCACCGACCAGCAGGTGACCACGGTCCGGGGCAGCCTGGCCGCCGGCGACTACGGGATCGTCCGTGACGAGACGCTGCTGGCCGCGGTCGAGCGCAAGAGCCTCGCCGACCTGGTGAGCTCGCTGACGACCGGCAAGCTGAAGTACCAGCTCACCGAGCTCGCCTCCCTCCCGCGCGCCGCCGTCGTCGTGGAGGACCGCTACTCCGAGGTCTTCCGGCTCGAGCACGTGCGCCCGGCGGTCGTGGCCGACATGCTGGGGGAGTGCCAGGTGCGCTGGCCGACGGTGCCGATCATCTTCTGCGAGACGCGCAAGCTGGCCCAGGAGTGGACCTACCGCTTCCTCGCCGCGGCCCGGGTCGGCGCCGAGGAGGAGCGCGCGGGGAGCGACGCGGTCGCCCGCCTGGTGGCGGCCGCGCCGCTGGCGCCCGCGCCGCCCACCGCGGCGCAGGTCCGGGCGTGGGCCCGCGAGAAGGGGGTGCCGGTCTCCGCCAAGGGCCGGGTCCCCCAGGAGGTCCTGGCAGCCTTCCTCGCCGACCGCGACGGCTGAGCCGGCGCGGCCCGCTGCGCGTCCACAGCCGGGCCTCCGGCACCGCTGTCCACAGGACGGGGAGTGCCGCCCGCGACCGTCGGTCGGGATCCCTAGGGTGGTCCGCGACGGCCGAGGTGGCCGTCATGAGGAGCCGGGCCGGGCAGTCGGCCGAGGAGCGAGATGGACCTGACCGAGGCAGCGACGATGGGGCGCCGGCTGCTCGGCGAACACGGGCTGGGGGACTGGACGCTGGTCTTCGACCGGGCCAAGCGCCGGGCCGGCGTGTGCCGTCCGGGCGTGAAGCAGATCGGGCTCAGCGCACCGCTGACCCGGCTGCACCCCGAGGAGGAGGTCCGCGACACGCTGCTGCACGAGATCGCGCACGCGCTGGTCGGGCCGAGCCACGGCCACGACAAGGTGTGGCGGGCGGTCGCGCGCCGGATCGGCTGCACCGGGGAGCGCTGCGTCAGCGCCGAGGCCCCCGCGATCGAGGGCGACTGGGTCGGCACCTGCCCGGCCGGGCACCGCGTGACCCGGCACCGCCGACCGCAGCGGCCGGCGTCCTGCCGCGACTGCTCGCCGCGGTTCGACCTCGCCCACCTGTTCGGCTGGACCTTCCGCGGCGCGCCGGCACCGATGCTGCCGGGCTACATCGCGGCACTCGAGCGGCTGCGCGAGCCGCCGCCGGCCCAGGGGACGGCCGCGCCGCCCGGCGTACCGCTGCGGATCGGGGACCGGGTGCGGATCGTGACCCCCGGGCGGAAGTACGACGGGGTCGCGGGCACGCTGGTCAAGCGCGGCCGCACCCGCTACCACCTGCAGGTGGGCCGGGCGGTGATGACGGTGCCGTTCGCGATGGTGGAGCGCGTCTGATCCGATCCGGCCCGCCCAGCAGGCCGCGCCTCAGCGGGCGGCTGAGTCGACCGCGTCCGTCGCCGCCCCGTGCTCGGCCTCCCACGCGGCCTGCGGGCCGGGCACCACGTGGGTCCGGGCGCGGATCACCGGCACGAACGCGGCGACCAGCGCGGCGAGGGCGGAGGTGGCGACCAGGACGCCGAAGGCGTTGGTGTAGCCGGACTCCACCGGCAGCCCGTCGGGCCGCATGCCGGCGGTGATCACGCTGGCCAGCACCGCGCCGCCGATGGCGCCGCCGACCGTGCGGATGTTGGCGTTCATGCCGCTCGCGACGCCGGTCTGCGACTGCGGGACCGCGTCGACGACCAGGTTGGACATCGCCGCGAACGCCAGGCCGAACGCCAGCCCCAGCAGCGTGGTCTCGGCGACGACCTGCCAGAGCGCACCGTGGGCGAGCGTGAGCCCGAGGGTGCCGAGTGCGGTCAGTGCGGCGCCGGCGACCAGGATCGCCTTGGCGCCGAACCGGTGGGCCAGCGTGCCGGAGAAGAGGCCCGCGACGAAGGTGGCGGCGGTCTGCGGGAGCAGGAGCAGGCCGGACTCGGTGACCGAGACGCCGAACCCGTAGCCGGTCACGTCGGGGGTCTGCAGGAACTGGGGGAGGAACGCGAACATCGAGTACATCCCCATGCCGAACAGCAGCGCGACCAGGTTCACCGTCCACACGGTGGGGATCCGCATCATCCTCATGTCGACCAGCGGGTGGTCGCTGCGGGACTCCGCGACCACCCACGCCGGCAGCAGCAGCGCGGCCAGCACGAACAGCCCGAGCACCCGGCCCGAGGTCCAGCCCCAGTTGTGGCCCTGGCTGACGCCGAGCAGCAGCGCCACCAGCCAGGCCGAGAGCAGCAGCGCGGTGCCGACGTTGATCCGGCCCGGCGTGCGCTCCGGCGACTCCGGCACCCAGACCGCGGCCGCCACGCCGGCGACCAGGGTCATCACCATCGGCAGCCAGAACAGCCAGTGGTAGCTCAGCGTGTTGACCACCGGGCCGGCCAGCACCAGGCCGACACCGCCGCCGACGGCGAGCAGCGCGGCCGACGTGCCGACCGCGCCGGAGACCTTCTCGCGCGGGAACTCGTCGCGGATGATCCCGAAGGTCAGCGGCAGCACGCCGCCGCCGATGCCCTGCACGGCCCGGGCCGCGATCAGCACGCCGATGGTGGGCGCGAGCGCGGCCACCAGCGAGCCGAGGGTGAGCGCGGCCATGGTGACGACGAGCATCCGCTCCTTGCCGACCTTGTCGCCGACCCGGCCGACGATCGGGGTGAACACCGAGGCCGAGAGCAGGTAGGCCGTCAGCACCCAGGTGACCGTCTCCTGGTCGGTGTCCAGGGCCTGCTCGATGGTGGGCAGCACCGGGTTGACCATCGACTGCAGCAGCGAGAACGACGCGACGCCGAGGCAGAGCACCACGAAGGTGATCCGGTAGTCGGTCCTGCGCTCGGTGGCCAGCGTGTGCGCGCCCATCGTGTCCTCTCCTGGAAGGTGCCGGGCCAGAAGAGGCCGGTCCAGTTCCGAACGCCGCGGGCCGGAGCCGGCATTCCCGCCCGCGGCGTGTCGGGGCTCACCCGGTCAGGGCGTGAGGATCGCCCGGCCGCGGACCCGGCCGGCGTCGAGGTCGTCGATGGCGGACTGGAAGTCGTCGAGCGCGTACTTCTGCGTGTGCAGGGTGACCGCGCCGCGGGCCGCGAGCACCATCAGGTCGCACAGGTCGTTGTAGGAGCCGACCAGGTTGCCGATGAAGTTGATCTCGGTGGAGATGATGTCGATCGTCGGGACGTCGATGTTCTCGCCGTAGCCCACCACGTGGTAGTCGCCGGCCCGGCGCAGCATCCGCACCCCCTCGGCGGTCGCGCCGCCCTCGCCGACGAAGTCGACGACCACCTCCGCGCCGTTCCCGCCGGTCAGGTCGAGCACCTCCTCCACGTGACCGCCCCCGGCGACCACGCCGTGATCGGCGCCGATCGAGACCGCCAGCTTCACCGCGTCGGGGTTGCGGTCGACCACGATCAGCTCGGCGGGGCTGAGCGCCTTGAGCACCTGGATCCCGATGTGCCCCAGCCCGCCGGCGCCGATGACCACGCACCGGTCGCGCGGCGTGAGCCGGCGGGCGGCCTTCGCGGCGGCGTGGTACGCCGTGAGCCCGGCGTCGGCCAGCGCCGCCACGTCGGCCGGCTCCAGCGACTCGTCGATCCGCACCACGCTGCGCGCCGAGGTGCGCAGGTACTCGGCATACCCGCCGTCGGTGTCGATCCCGGGGAAGGCGCTGGCCTCGCAGTGCACGTCGTCGCCGGAGCGGCAGGCACGGCACAGCCCGCAGGTGATGAGCGGGTGCAGGATCACCTTGTCGCCCTCGGCGACGTTCGTGACCGCCGAGCCGACCGCGTGCACCCAGCCGGCGTTCTCGTGGCCGATCGTGTACGGCAGCGCGACGCCGGACTTCTCGGCCCACTGGCCCTCGAGGATGTGCAGGTCGGTCCGGCACACGCCGGCGCCGCCGATCTTCACGACCACGTCGAACGGCCCGGTCGGCTCCGGCACGTCGACCTCGGCCATCCGGAGGTCCTCGTGGTAGCCGACCACCTGGACGGCTCGCATCTTCGTCATGACGTCTGCTCCTTGCGTCGGGAGTCCGCCCCCGCGGGCGCGGGGCGGAGGGTGGACAGCGGGATGAAGGCCGGGTCGTGCCTCGGGTCGTCCGCCGGCTCCGCGCCGTCGGCCCGGTGCACCTGGTCGGCCTCCGAGCCCGGGTAGCGGGTGCGCAGCAGGCCGCGGCAGAAGTGCGCGTTGCCGTCGATCGAGATCCGCGTCGACCGCGCGCGGCGCAGGGTCATCGGCACCTCCTCGGGCGGGTAGCCGCGGCCGGTGTGGTCGACCAGCACCGGCGCGTCGGGGGAGTCGGGCAACCCCAGTGCGTGCCGGCGACGGCGCAGCGCCGCGGCGTACCGGTCCTGCGGCAGCTCGGCGAGCGTGACCGTGCCCAGCGACTCCACGGGCCGGTCGGGGTCGGCGCGCAGCAGGCCGGTCAGGCAGCGCTCCATCGCCGCGGTGTGCGCCTTGCGGCGGAACGTCGTGCGCAGCTCCTCCAGGTCGTGCTCGGCCTCGTGCCGGAACGTGCCCTTGTAGCCGGCGTCCGCCGCCAGCCCGCGGTTGATCAGGTCGGAGTCGTGGTGGTCGTCGAGCTCCACCACGACCCTGCCGGTCCAGGGCAGCGCGGTCAGCACGTCCTTGGTGTCGGAGGCCATCAGGTAGGCGAAGTTCGGCGAGCAGAACGACGTCGGCAGCCGCAGGTGCACCTCGAGGTCGACCCGGGCTTCGGTCCGCGTCGGTGGGCCGGCCACCGCCAGGGACCGGACGAAGCCGAGGTCGGTGATCGGCTCGTCGAGCTCGGGGTCCATGACGGCGCCGAGCGCGGCGTACGCCTCGGCCCGCCACGCCTCGGCCCGCCCCGCCTCAGCCGGCCACGCCTCGGTCCTGGTCGCGGTCCCGGCGTGCGACGGGGCCGGTGCGGCACCCATCTCAGGCCCTCGCCAGGTCGGCGGCCTCGGGCTGGCGCGGGCCGACGTCCGGCTCGCCCGCGTCGGGGAGCCGCAGCTCGGCCGGCACCTCGAGGTCGTACATCCTCGCGGCGTTGAGGCCGAGGATCTTCTTCTTCTGCGCAGACGTGAGCGGGGCGTACTCGGTCAGGTCCTCGGGGATCTGGAAGTCGACGAACCGCTCGACCAGCCACTTCGGCGTCCACAGCGCGTAGTCGGAGGAGAACTGGATCCGGTCCTCCCCGATCCAGTAGAGGAGCTCGCCGATGATCTGCGCGAAGTAGCGCGGCCGGGTGTGGATGAACGGCATCGCCACGGCCAGGCCGCCGTGGACGTTGGGCTCCTGGGTGGCGATCCAGCAGAAGTCCTCCAGCCGGGGCAGCCCGACGTGCTCGACGATGAAGTTCAGCTCGGTGAAGTCGGTGGCCACGTGGTCGACGTCGGAGACGTCGAAGGAGTCGCGGTCGAGCGGCCGGATCGTGGGCCCCTTGTGGATGTGGATGTTGCGGATCCCCAGCTCCTGGCAGGCCTCGAAGTAGCGGTAGGCCCACGGGTCGTCGAGCTTCCAGCCGCGGGAGTCGCCGTGCCACTCGGCGGTGTAGAGCTTGACGCCCTTGAGGCCGAACCGCTCGGCGTCCCGGCGCAGCTGCGCGAGGCCGACCTCGCCGTTGCGCGGGTCGAAGTTGTGGTTGTAGGTGAGCTTGTCCGGGTGCGCCTGGGCCAGGGCGAACGCCTCCTCGGTCTGCCCGAAGCCGGTGTTGTAGAACTCGCCGAGGTAGGCGGGCTGGAAGATCGCGTGGTCGACGTACCCGTCCTCGAACAGGTCCTTCATCAGCCGCTCGCCGCCCTGGTAGAGGTACTCCTCGTAGGACCACGTCTCCGACTCCGGGGAGAGGTTGCGGTGGTAGTCGTAGAAGCAGTCGATGAACTGCTTGCCGTGGATCGTCCGCTGGTTCTCCGGACGGGCGTCCCACAGCGCGATGTGGGCGTCGACGATGAAGTAGCTCTCGCCGTCCTTGGTGTACATGTGCGTCTCCGTTCCGCGTGACTGGCGTCACTTCCGTGCGCCGAACCTAAGTCGGCAACCGGCCCGGGCGACCGGGTCGAACGTCTCAATCTGAGACCTCGCGGCGTCTCAATCTGAGACAGCCGACCGGCGCTCCGCGCGCCAGCGGGGGGTAGCGTCGAGCACATCTCGGCACCCGCTCGTCCGCGCTCCGGAGGAGGTGGCCATGGACCTCGGTGACGTCCCCGAGCGCGCCCGCCTGCACCGGGCGTTGCGGGCCGAGCTGCCCGGCTCCGACATGGAGGCCGACGGCGGCCACGTCTCGCCACGGCTGCTCGCCTCGTGGCAGCGCAGCCAGGAGTACGGCGTACCGCTGGAGGCCGTGGACCCGGTGTTCACCGGCACCCTCGACGAGGAGTCGCTGTTCTTCGAGTGCGGCCGCCAGGTGCTGACCGACCTGCACCGGACCCTGGTCGACGAGCCCATCTCGCTGATGCTCACCGACGCGGACGGGCTGGTGCTCAACCGGTTCAGCGGCGACACCTCGCTGCTGCGGGCGCTGGACGCGGTGCACCTGGCGCCGGGGTTCGGGTACGCCGAGCGCGCGGTCGGCACGAACGGGCTCGGCCTCGCGCTGGCCGACCGGGTGCCGACCGTGGTGCGCGCCGAGGAGCACTACTCGCTGAGCCTGTGCAGCTACACCTGCGCCGCGGTGCCGGTGCTGGACCCGCTCAGCGGCCGGCTCGAGGGCAGCGTCAACCTCACGACCTGGTCGAAGTCCTCCAGCGACCTGCTGCTCGCGCTCGCCCAGTCCGCCGCCGGCAACACCGCGGCGCTGATGCTGGCCCGTTCCCGGGGCCGCCACCCCCGGCCGGCGCCCCGCGGCGAGGTGTTCCGGGTCGAGACCGAGCCCGGGTCCGGGACCGTCCAGGAGCTGTCGTCCCCCTGGGCCGAGGCCGTCGCCGCGGCCGAGGCCGCCCTGCGCGCGGGCCGGGTCGTGGCCGCGGTGGGGGAGCCCGGCGCCGGGCGGTCCACGGTGCTGGCGCAGGCCCAGCGGCGCGCCCGCCCGCGCGACCGGATCCTGTCCGCCAGCACCCCGGCTCCCCAGGACACCGACCCGTGGCTGGCGCTGTGGTCGCCCGAGCTCGGCAAGCCGAGCACCGCGGTGGTGGTCTGCGACGTCGACGCGCTGCCGACCTGGGCCGCCGAACGGCTCCGCGAGCTGGTGCTGCGGGTCCGCGCCGACCTGCCCGAGGAGGCCGGCGTGCCGTTCACGGTGACCGCGGAGCGGTTCGAGGACATCCCGGCGCCGCTGGCTGCCCTGGTGGAGACCGTCGTCCAGGTCCCGCCGCTGCGCGAGCGCCCCGACGACGTGCTGCCGCTCGCGCGGCACGCCGCCCGCAGGGTGCGCGGCCGCGCGGTCGACGTGACCCCGGCCGCGGCCGCCGCCCTGCGCGGCTGTGCCTGGCCGGGCAACGTCGACCAGCTCAACCGGGTGGTCCGCGACGCCGCCACCCGCACCGACGTGATCGACCTGCGGCACCTGCCGGCCGAGGTGCTGTCGGGCAGCCCGCGGCGGCTCACCCGGATCGAGGCGTTCGAGCGCGACGAGATCGTGCGGGTGCTGACCCGGGCCGGCATGACCATGCGGGAGGCCGCGGAGGAGCTGGGCATGGGCCGGGCGACGATCTACCGCAAGATCGCGCAGTACGACATCCACATCCCCAAGCACTGAGCCCGGGTCGTGCTGTCGAGGGTGCGCCGGGGCGCACGGTGACCCGGCGCGGGGGACCGGTCAGCCGGAGCTGCTGGTCCCGCACGGCACGTCGGTGACCAGCTGCTGCACCGCCGTGCCCAGCTGCACCGCGGCGGTCCCGAGCTGCTGCAGGCCGCTCCCGGCACCGCCCTGCCCCGCGTTGTCGAGGGCGGTGCCGAAGTCCTGGAGCGCCGCCTGCACCGCGTCGACGTCCGGGCCGTACGCCGCGCTGGCCGCCGGCTTGAGGTCCGCGAAGTCGTTCTGGGCGTCCTGGAAGCTCGCCTTGAACTCCGCGAGCGAGCCGGCGCCGGTCATCGCCTTCACGTCGGTGCGCAGCGCGTCCAGCGAGTCGCAGACCGCGCTGTTGCCGCCCGGGGTGGCCGAGGCGGTGCCCGAGGAGGAGGTCGTGTCGGTGGACGGGGACGGGGTCGTGTTGTCGGCGTTGTCGGAGCTGCAGGCGGCGAGCACCAGCGCCAGGCCGAAGATCGCCAGGCTCAGCAGGACGGCGAGCAGACGGTGGGCCACGGCGTACCTCCTCCGTCGGGGTCACCCCCACCCTCGGGTCTGCGGTGGGTGTGGCGCCTCGTCCGCCCGGGGTGAGACCGGGTCGTCCGCACCAGCGGCACCTAGAGGTGCCGCTGGTGCGGACGACCCGCGCGCCTGGCACCCGGCTCGGGGCGGGGTCGCGCCCGGTGCGCCGGTGCGGGAGGATCCCGGCGGGCCGCGCCACCGTCGTCGCGGTCCGGGACGGACCCGGAAGGACCGTGAACACGAAGCCATGAGCGAGCTCGACACCACCGCACCGGCCCTCTCGGGCCACGCCCTGACCCCGGCCGAGGCCGACACGCTGCGCGAGATCTCCCAGCGGGTGCTGTGGCTCTCCGCCGCGATCGTGGACGCCGCCAACCGCGGCCGGCCCAACGCCAGCGGGGTGAAGGTCGGCGGCCACCAGGCGTCCTCGGCCTCGATGGTCGACATCATGGTCGCGCTGTGGTTCCACGAGCTGACCTCGCTGGACCGGGTCTCGGTCAAGCCGCACGCCTCGCCGGTGCTGCACGCGATCAACTACCTGCTCGGCGACCTCGACGCCGCCTACCTGGCCACGCTGCGCGCCAAGGGCGGGCTGCAGTCCTACCCCTCCCGGCTCAAGGACCCCGACACCGTCGACTTCTCCACCGGGTCGGTCGGCATCGGGGCGACGGCCGCGCTGTGGGCGGCGATGTCGCACCGCTACGTGCGCTCGCAGTTCGCCGACGCCCCGCCCGCGGGCCGCTTCGTCAGCCTGCTCGGCGACGCCGAGCTCGACGAGGGCGCGATCTGGGAGGCCGTCGCCGACCCGCAGGTCGCCCACCTCGGCGAGCTGTTGTGGGTCGTCGACCTCAACCGGCAGTCGCTGGACCGGGTGGTCCCCGACATCCAGATCGCCCGGCTGCAGGGCATGTTCGAGGCGGCCGGCTGGCAGGTCGTCACGCTGAAGTGGGGCCGGCTGATCTCCGAGCTGTTCGCCCGCCCCGGCGGCGAGGAGCTCCGCCGGCGGCTGGAGGAGATGCCCAACGAGGAGTACCAGCGGATGCTGCGCGTCGACTCCTCCCAGGTCGCCGACCGGATCATGGGCGACGCCGCGACCGGGCAGGCCGGCTCGGCCCAGCTGCGCGCCCTGCTCGACCAGGTGCCGGCCGCCCAGCTGGCGGCGGCGGTCCGCGACCTCGGCGGGCACGACCTCGGGCTGCTGGTCGACACCTTCGGCGCCGTCGACGACCACCGGCCCACCGTCGTGTTCGCCTACACGGTCAAGGGGCGCGGCCTGCCCACCGAGGGGCACCCGAACAACCACTCCGCGCTGCTCACCGAGGCCCAGATGCGCGCGCTGGGCGACGCGTCCGGCACCTCGCTGGAGGACCCGTGGCGGGCGTTCGCGCCGGGCAGCGCCGCCGACGGCCTGTGCCACGAGCGGGGCGCCGCGCTGCGCCGTACGACGGTGCCGGCGCCGGCGAGCGTGGCCGTGCCGACCGCGCTGGGCCACCCGCACCGCAAGCCGGTCTCGACGCAGGCCGCGCTCGGCCGGCTGCTCGCCGACCTCAAGCACGACGCGCCGGACGCGGCCGCGCGGGTGGTCACCTGCAGCCCCGACGTCGCCTCCTCGACGAACCTCGGCGGCTGGATCAACAAGACCGGCGTGTGGTCGGTGCAGGACCGCCGCGACTGGTTCGCCGACGACGCCGAACGGGTGCTGAAGTGGCACGAGGTCGCCACCGGCCAGCACATCGAGCTCGGCATCGCGGAGGTCAACCTGGTCGGGCTGCTCGGCGAGCTCGGCGCGACCTGGTCGCGGTGGGGCGAGCGGCTGATCCCGATCGCGACGCTCTACGACCCGTTCGTGTCGCGGGCGCTGGAGCCGTGGTCCTACGGGATCTACTCCGGCGGCCAGTCGATCCTCGTCGGCACGCCGTCGGGCGTGACGCTCGCGCCCGAGGGCGGCGCGCACCAGTCGGTCACCACCCCGTCGATCGGGCTGGAGCAGCCGGGCTGCGTGGCGTGGGAGCCGGCGTTCGCGGCCGACCTGGAGTGGACGTTCCTGCACGCGATGGCGCAGGTGGGCGTGCCGGGCGGGACCTCGGCGTACTTCCGGCTCTCGACCCGCCCGATCGACCCCGCGCTGGCCGCGCTGCCCGAGGACCCGGCGCTGCTGGAGCGGCGGCGCCGGCAGGCGATCGCCGGCGGCTACCGGCTCACCTCCCACGCGCCCGCGCCGGACGACGTGACGCTGGTCGGCGTCGGCGCGCTGATGCCGGAGGTGCTCGAGGCCGCCGCGGTGCTCTCGTCGGCCGGGGTGACGGCGGGCGTGGTGTGCCTGACCTCGCCGGACCTGGTCTTCCGGTCCTGGCAGCAGCGCTCCTCGCTCGGGGTCGGGGAGGGCAGCGGGATCGTCGACCTGCTGTTCCCCGCCTCGGCGGCCGCGCCGCTGGTGACCGTGCTCGACGGGCACCCGCACACGCTGTCCTTCCTCGCCGGCGTGCGCGGCGACCGGACCCGCTGCCTCGGCGTCACCGACTTCGGGCAGTCCTCGGGGCTGGAGGACGCCTATGCCCTGCACGGCGTCGACGCCGGCTCGATCGCCGACGCCGCGCTGTCGCTGCTGGGTCGCTGACGCCTCCGGCTCGCTGACGCCGGGTCGTCCGCATGAGCGGCACCTAGAAGGCCCGCTGATGCGGACGACCCGGTGTCAGTCGAGGAGCGCCGGGTCGCCGGGGTGGACCACGCCCGGGGTGACCACGAACGCGTCGACGCCGAACGGCAGCTCGGGGGCCCCGGCGGTGGCGGGGTCGGGCCGGTCGGCCAGCGCCTTGAGCACCGGCGCGTCCGGGACGCCGGTGGCCGGGTCGAGGTCGACCACGGCGCAGCGCGGCACCAGCGCGTTGACCCGTACGGCGGCCTCGCCGACCCGGACCGTGCGGCCCACCCAGCCCTCCTCGGCCCAGGGGTCGAGGTCGTCGAGCACCAGGGTCGGGCGGAAGCGGGCCGGCTCGGCGGCCAGCCCGGGCCGGCCCAGTCCGGCCGCCAGGGACCGGAGGGAGGCGAGCGAGACCAACGTCACCGGCGCGCCGTACACCACCTGGCCGGGCGGTGCGGCCGCGAGCCGGACGTCCGCGCCGAGGTACGAGGAGGCGAGCGCCGCCTGCGGGCCGCCCAGCAGCGCCAGCGTCGCCGGGCGGCCCCAGTAGTCGCAGACCAGCTCCTCGCCGGTCGGCTCCGGCGCCGAGCAGGCGACCTCGCCCGACGGCAGCGCCAGGCGCAGCACCGACCCGTCCCAGGAGGCGCGGATCGCCACGAGTGACGGGTTCTGCACGGTCTTGAGCACCCGGCGCCGGGCGACGTCGACGAGGCAGAACGCGCGGTCGCCGACCGGGCCGTGCCGGTCCAGCACCAGGGCGTCGTACGACGCGTGCCGCATGCCCTTGACCGGGGCGAACCCCACGGCGGCGACTCTCATGCGGCCGAGCCTGCCACGCCCGCCTCGGGGCGGGGTCCTCGCCTCCGCGCCGTATATCCGAGACGCGGGGCCGAGCGGGCAGGAACCCGGTCAGCATCCCCGACTTCGGTGATTGTCGGGCCGAGACGGACCCTCCCGCCGAGGTCGGAGGAGCATCGGAGGTACGGCGTGCGGCCCTCGGCCCGCCGGCCGAGGTGCGGCGTCCGGCACCACCGGCACTCGGGACCGGATCTCCATCCAGACATCCCAGGGAACGAGGACGACATGAACAAGAGGATGGCCGCCGCGGCGGCCCTGATCACCGCGACCACGCTGTCGGCGGCCGCCGTGCTCCCCGGCTCGGCGACCGCGGGAGGCGCCACCCACACCACGAAGCTCGTGCTCCACGAGACCGGTTCGCACGCGGTCGGCAAGAACAGCTTCACCGGCACCGACAAGGCCCGGTCGAGGGCTACCGGCAAGGTCGTCGGGTTCGACACCATCAGCGGCAGCTTCAACCGCAAGACCCACGAGGCGTCGCTCGACGTGGCGCTCGCGCTCCGCGGCGGGCTCGTCATCGGCCACGTGACGCTCCCGCAGAAGGGCCACCGCTTCACGGGGACGATCACCAGCGGCACCGGCGCCTACGAGGGCATCACCGGGAGCATCCGGGGCCGGGAGGTCGGCAACAGCCCCAAGACCTTCGTGACCCTCCGCTGGCAGCTCTGACCGCGACCCCCGGCCCGGCCGCCGCGTCCCGCGCCGGCTCGGGCCGGGGGTGCGGGCGCGGCTCGGTAGCCTTGGGCCGCGATGCTCTGCGCCTACCACGACTCCGGCCGCTGCCGCTCCTGCACGCTGCTGGGGTGGCCCTACGAGCGCCAGCTCGCCGAGAAGCAGCGCTCGGTGGAGGGGCTGCTCACCGACCATCCCGCGATCGGGTGGCTGGCGGCGGCGCGCAGCGCCCAGCTGGGCTTCCGCAACAAGGCCAAGATGGTCGTGACCGGGACCGTCGAGGAGCCGGCGCTCGGCATCCTGCGCCCGGACGGCACCGGCGTCGACCTGCGTGAGTGCCCCCTGCACACGCCGGGGATCGCCGAGGCGCTGCCGGTCCTGGCGGAGCTCGTCACCCGGGCCCGGCTCAGGCCGTACGACGTGGGCGCACGGGCCGGCGAGCTCAAGCACCTGCTGGTGACCGAGTCGCCCGACGGGGAGCTGATGGTGCGGTTCGTGCTCCGCTCGACCGAGGCCGAGGCGCGGATCCGCAAGCACCTCCCCGCCCTGCAGCAGCGCCTGCCGGGACTGCGCGTCGCCTCGCTGAACATCCAGCCCGCGCACAAGGCGGTCCTCGAGGGCGAGCGGGAGATCCCGCTGACGGGGGAGCGGACGCTGCGGATGCGGGTCAACGGGATCGACCTGCAGCTGCGGCCGCAGAGCTTCTTCCAGACCAACACCGCGATGGCCGCGACGCTCTACCGCGACGCCCGGGACTGGGTGGCGGAGGTCGACCCGGCCAGCGTGTGGGACCTCTACTGCGGCGTGGGCGGCTTCGCGCTGCACCTCGCGGGCCCGGGCCGGCGGGTCACCGGCGTCGAGGTCAGCGCCGAGGCGGTCGCCAGCGCCGCGGCCACCCGGGACGAGGCCGGGCTCGACGGCGTCGACCTCGTGGCCGGTGACGCGACGGCGTACGCGCGCGGCTCCGACGCGGCCCCCGACCTGGTCGTGGTCAACCCGCCCCGGCGCGGCCTCGGCCCCGAGCTCAGCGGCTGGCTCGAGGAGTCCGCCGCGACCACGCACGTCGTCTACTCCAGCTGCAACGCGCAGTCGCTGGCCCGCGACCTCGCCGCGATGCCGTCCCTGGTGCCGGTGCGGGCGCGGCTGCTCGACATGTTCCCGAACACCGGGCACTACGAGGTGCTCACGCTCCTCGAGCGCCGCTGACCCATGGGACCGGGCGGTCAGCCGTGGGACCGGGCGGTCAGCGCGGCACGGTGCCGGCTCCGCCGAGGAGGTGGTCGAGGGTCTGCTGGCGTTCGAGGTAGCCCGCACGTGCGGCCTGCGGCATGCCGGCGAGGCTGCGCATGACCATCCGGACCGCGTTGGGCTGGTCCAGGGCCACGCTCGGCACCGCGACGCCCTGCCCCTTCACCGCCCGGTCCACGGGGTGGATGATGCGGCGGCTCCGGGTGCGAAGCGAGGTGGCGCCCGGTCGGGCCCGGACGACCACCCGCGGCTGGGAGCCGTTCTCGAGCTCGACCCGGTCCACGTCGTCCCAGCCGATCTCGGCCTCCTGCGACCAGCCGTGGTAGCTGACCCCGGCCGCAGTGATCCGCAGCACGGGGTGGCGCCCCCAGGCCGCGATCGCGTCCGGGGCCAGGAGCGCCAGCAGCGTCGCCGGCGCCAGCAGCACGTAGCCACCGCCGCCGATCGCGACCGCTCCCGCGGCGAGGAAGGCGGCCCCGCCGGCCGCGACCAGCGTGCGTCCCCAGGGCAGGGTCCGCTTCAGGTGGACCTCGAGCGCCGGGCCGTTCTCGCCCCACACCTGCCGCGTGCGGCCCGCAGCCCGGCCCGGAGCCACGCGGGCGGCCAGGATCAGCAGCGCCAGGCCGACCATCGTCACACCACCGACCGCGGCCACGACCGCTCCCGCAGCCGTGGAGGTCATCCCGTAGGCCGGGCCGACCGCGATCAGCATCCCGATGCCACCCACCAGCACGGCCGCGACCGCCGCGCGCGTGCGTTGCCGGCGCTCACGGGACTCGAGCCGCTCCCGGAGCTGGGTCTGGTCAGCCGAAGATGCCATGCCACGCCGATCCGATGCCGTCCTCGATCGCGCTCCCCGCGCTCTCGAAGGTGTTGCCGACGGCCGAGACGCCGTCCTCCAGCGCACCGCCCACCGCGCCGAGCCCGTCGCCGGCGTGGTCCCACAGCGAGGTGATGGCGCCGGTGGTGAACGCGCCCACCACGACGCCGGTGACGGCACCCACCCCGGCCCCGACGACGGTGCCGACGGGGCCTCCGATCATCGTGCCCACGGTGCCGCCGACCTCGGTGCCGGCCAGCACCGCGGCGCCGAAGCCCACGCCGTTGGCCACGACCGCCTCGGTCGGGTCCTCACCGTGCTTGATCTCGTCGTAGGTGACGTAGACGGTCGCCGCCGCACCGATGACCGTCAGGCCGGCGCCGAGCCCCTTGGGGAGCTCCGGGACCCGGGACTCCTCCAGCACGGCGTCGGCCCGGGTCGCGTAGTCGCGGGCGGCGTCGTCGAGCTCGTAGTACCTGTCCGGGTCCACGACCGTGCCCTCGCCGTCGACGAGCGCGTCGCGGTCGGCGAGGGTCTGCTCGGCCAGGTCCTCGTAGAACCCGGCCTGGCCCTTGAGGATCGAGCCCTGCTTGAGCTCCAGCCCGCCCTTGGCGGTCTCCTCGAGGAAGTCGCCGCTGACGTGGACGAAGGCGCGCCTGTCCTCGGCGAGCTGGTCCGCCTCCTCGATGGCGCGCTCCCAGTCGGCCCGGGCATCGCCGGCGTGCTCGACCGCGGTGTTCCAGGCGCGGGCCCTCTCGTTGTAGTGCTCGACCGCGTCGTTGGCCCGGTGCCAGGCCTCGACGGTGCTCCGGTCCGCGTCGGCGCCCGGCTCCGGGCCGGCGTCGGGCGGCGGCGCGCCGGGGTGCCGGATCACCGTGCCCTCGACGGTCAGGCCGGCGGCTGCCGCCGTGGACCGCACGTCGGTCATGGTGTGGTGTGCGCGCCTGAGGGCCCCGGCCAGCGTGTCGAGGCGACCCGCCATGGCGCCGGACCGGGACGAGACGGTGTCGGCGGCCTGCGCCAGCGTGGTCACGCGCGCATGGAAGGCGGTGGCCGCGAGCCCCTGCCACTCCGAGGCGGCCTGGGAGCGCTGCGCGTAGACGGTGGTCGCCAGCGTGCTGCAGCCGTCGCCGAAGCCGGTGCGCAGCCACTCGCTGACCGCGGCGATGTCGCCCGGGTTGCCCGGGATCAGGGTGTCGAGACCGCCGCCGGCGCCGCCCGCATCGGCCGGCCGGTTCACGAGGTGAATCCCTTCACCAGGAACGTCTCGGCGTTCGCCCTGTCCGTCTCCACCGTCGAGCTCGTGACCATGGCCACCAGCCCGCCCAGCGTGTCGGCCTCGACCATCAGCTTGCCGGCGACACCCACGGCCAACGCGACCGAACCGCTGACGACGCCGGCCGCGTCGCCGAAGTCGCCGCCGGTCGGCAGGGAGCGGCCGACCCGGTCGAGGTCGGTCGCCGCGGTGCCGAGCCGCTTCGCGACGGCCTGCAGGACGTCGACATCGAGCACGAGGTCCGGCGCGCTGCCGCCACCGCCGGCGTCCGCGGCGAGGTTCACGCCATCGCTCCGGCGCTCCGACGCTTGAGCTCCTCGGGCATCTCGATGTCGACCAGGACGACGTCGTACGGGCGCACCCGCGCCATGTCGGAGAATCGTGCGGTCGGCAACAGGACCCACGGCTGGGCGTCACCGCACCCCTGGACCAGCCGGTCCAGGGCCGTGTAGGCGAGCACCGCGACCCGGCCGTCCAGCGTGGAGCGGTACTCGATGCGCGCCTGCGCGGGATCGGCCACCGCCTCTGCACATGGCACGTAGAGCACGGGCGGCACGTCGTCGAGGCGCTGGGTCAACGCCTCGGTGGTCGAGTCGGTCATCAAGCCCCCCGCGTTCCGGTGTCGGAGTTCCGGTGTCGCACGATTCGGCGCAAGACCTACCCGGAGGCCGGCCCGCCGAAACAGGGTGCCACAACACGAGCTCGTCGGCCCGGAGCGCGGCCGCCCGGTCCTGACCGCGCGGCCGGTGACAGCGTACGAGGCCCGTTGGTCCTGCGTCCTCGAGACGGCTGTCGTCGCGGCACGACGGCTGCTGGTGCGCTCCTGGACGAGGATTTGCCACGAGCTCCCCCTCGGCTCGAGGCGCTGAAGGAGCCAGCCAGCCACATGGAGGTTGCATGCGCAGCGCCACGGACCCGGGAGGGTCGGGTCCCGCCGATCCGGGTCGCCTCCGGGCCCGCCGTACGAGGGGACGCGGCATGCTCGGCCAGACCGCGAGGCCTACGGGGACGGGCAGCCGCTGCTCCCGGGGCGACCACTACGTGGTGGTCTCGATGAACGCCGACCCAGGCGCCGACACCTGGGTCCAGCCCCGGACTCGTCGTGGTCACGGGGCTCGGCCTCGTGGTGCTGCTCCTCCTGGTGCTGGTGGTGCGCCGCCGCCGGACCTGAGCCGTCCGCCCACACGACCCGGGAGGGGTCAGGGCAGCGGGTCGACCGCGCCGTGCGCGCCGATCGTCGCCGCGAGCCGGCGCAGGTGGTGGTCGCCGTCGCCGAGCAGGTGGTCGAGCGCGGTGAGCCGGCTGGTGTAGCTGCCGACGGCGTACTCCGCGGTCATGGCGATGCCGCCGTGCAGCTGGATCGCCTCCTGGCCGAGGTGCCGGCCGGCGCGCGAGACCTGCAGCGCGGCCCGCGAGGCGGCCTCGGCGATCTCCCCGGGGTGGCCCGCCGCCACCACCATCGTGGCCCACAGCGTGATGCTCCGAGCCAGCTCGAGCGAGACGTACATGTCCGCCGCCCGGAAGGTCAGCGCCTGGAAGGTGCTGAGCGGGACGCCGAACTGCTTGCGGTTGCGGAGGTACTCGGTGGTGGTGGCCAGCGCGACGTCCATCGCGCCGAGGGCCTCGGCGCAGGCCATCACCCGGCCGATGTCCAGCACGGTCGCGATCGTGGGTGTCAGGTCGGCGCCGGGCTCGCCGAGGGGTACGGCAGGGGCCGCGTCGAAGCCGATCCGCGCCGCCCGGCCGCCGTCGTGGGTCCGGTAGCCCTCGCGGGTCACCCCCGAGCCGGTCGGGTCGACCAGGAACAGCCCGGTGCCCCCCTCGGGCAGTGCCGCCGAGACCACCAGCCGGTCCGCGCGGGCACCGGCGACCACCGGCTCCTTGACGCCCGAGACGGTCCAGTCGGCGCCGGAGCCCGACGCGGTCACCGCGCCCGCGGCGGCCGACCACCGGGCCGCGCCGGTCGCGCCCGGCTCGGCGTGCGCCCAGCCCAGGACGGTCTCGCCGGCGGACAGCGCCCCGAGCACCTCGGCCCGCTGCTCGGCGGCCCCGGCCGCGGCGACCATCCCGCCGGCGAGCACCACCGAGGCCAGGAACGGCTCGGGCGCGATCACCCGGCCGAGCTCCTCGGCCACGATCGCGACCTCGACCGGACCGGCCCCCGAACCACCGTCCTCCTCGCGGAACGGCAGCCCCAGGATGCCCATGTCGGCCAGTCGTCCCCACAGGCCCTCGTCGTACCCGGGGTCCTCGGCGACGGCCTTGCGCCGGTTCTCGAAGTCGGAGTGGGCCTTGCCGACCAGCCCGCGCACGGCCTCCCGCAGCGCCTGCTGCTCCTCGTCGTAGGTGAAGTCCATGTCAGTCGCCCTTCAGAGCCCGAGGATCGTCTTCGCGATGATCTGCCGCTGGATCTCGTTGGACCCGCCGTAGATCGACGCCTTGCGGAGGTTGAGGTACGCCGGCGTGGCGCGCCGCGACCACCAGGGGATGTCGGAGTCCTCACCCGCCCCGGAGGCCAGCGAGTCCGGGCCGGCCAGGTCCACGACCAGCTCGCTCACGGCCTGCTGCAGCTCGGTGCCCTTGAGCTTCAGCACCGAGGAGGCGGGGTGCGGCTTGCCGTCGGAGGAGTTCGCGGCGACGCGCAGCGCGGTCAGCTCCAGGGCGAGCAGCTCGTTCTCGAGCTCGGCGAACCGGGCGGCGGTCAGCGGGTCGGCCAGCTGCTCCCCGGCGTACTCCTTGGCGGCGGCCAGCACCCGCTTGGTGGCGCCGACCGGGGCGACCCCGACCCGCTCGTTGCCGAGCAGGAACTTCGCGTAGTCCCAGCCGCGGTTGAGCTCGCCGACCAGCTGGTCGGCCGGGACGCGCACGTCCTCGAACCACACCTCGTTGACCTCGTGGCCGCCGTCGATCAGCTCGATCGGGCGGACCGTGACGCCGGGGGAGGTCATGTCGACGAGCAGGAACGAGATGCCCCGCTGCTTCTTGGCCTCGGGGTCGGTGCGGACCAGGCAGAAGATCCAGTCGCCGTGCTGGCCCAACGTGGTCCAGGTCTTCTGCCCGTTGACCACGAACTCGTCGCCGTCGCGGACCGCGGTGGTGCGCAGCGAGGCCAGGTCGGAGCCGGCGTCGGGCTCGGAGAAGCCCTGCGACCACCAGATGTCGAGGTTCGCGGTCGCCGGCAGGAACCGCTCCTTGAGCTCCTGGGAGCCGAACGCCGCGATCACCGGGCCGACCATCGAGGTGTTGAACGCCAGCGGCGGCGGCACGCCGGCGCGCTGCATCTCCTCGTGCCAGATGTGCCGCCGCAGCTCGGACCAGTCCTGCCCGCCCCACTCGACCGGCCAGTGCGGCACGGCCAGCCCGTGGCTGTTCATGATCCGCTGGCTCTCCACGATCTGGTCCTTGGTGAGCTCGCGGCGCTCGGCGACGGTGTCGCGGATCTCCTGGGGGATCTCGGTGGTGAAGAACGTCCGCATCTCGTCGCGGAAGGCGGCGTCCTCCGGGGACAGCTCCAGCTGCATCTGCGTCTCTCCTGGGTTCGGGGGCGGCCCGACGGGCCGGCGATCGCGACGTTACCCGCTCGTAGGATGAGCGCTCGGGGACCCCGGCTTGCGGCCGCTCGCACGACAGCGGCAAGGTGGAGGGCGATGACATCCTCCGAGGACTACTGCGAGCTGTGCGACCTGCCCCTGAGCCAGTGCGTGCACGGCCGCCCGCCGGCCCCGCCGCCGGAGAAGAAGCCGGCCCGCACGGCCACCCGCACGACGACCAGGTCGACCAGCGGGTCCGCGGGCACGACGAGCCGGGGCTCGAGCCCGGCCCCCTCCGCCCGCGCCACCGTGAGCAGCCGACCTCCCCGGCGTACGCCCCAGCGGGAGTTCCGCCGCCACATCCTCGCCGCCCTGCAGGACGCCGGCGGCCGGGCCGACGTCGAGGACGTGATGGCCGAGGTCGCCCGCCGGATGGAGGAGGTGCTGCGGCCCGCCGACCACGAGACGGTCAACCAGGGCGAGCTGCGGTGGCGCTACGCCGCCCGCCTCGAGCGCCGTGCCATGCAGGACGAGGGGCTGATGGTGCCGCCGAGCCGGCCCGGCCTGTGGGAGCTCAGCGCCGCCGGGATGACCGCGACCGACTGACGGCCGCGTCGGCCGCGTCCTCCCAGGGCGCGTCCTCGCCCATCTGGGCGTAGTACTTCGCCAGGTGGCTGCGGACCCGGCCGATGTCCTTCTCGGGCAGGTCGACGCCGCCGCGGGAGCCCTGCATCACGTTGCCGGCGGTGATCACGCCGCGGGGCACGGCGACCAGCCGGTCGTCGACGACGTCGGCGACCAGGAGCTTGTACGCCGTGAAGTTGTCCTTGCGGTCCGCGTCGTACCAGACGTGGGCGTCGCGGTACCTCTCGTCGGGCACGTCCTCCGCGCCGGCCCAGCGGCGCACCCGCGCTTCGGCGGCGCCGCCGTCCCACTCCCGGTCGCGGTCGGCGACGGGGAGGTCCTGGAAGCTGGTGACGGCCACGGTCGGTCTCCTTCCCGTGGGTTGCGGGAGGGGCGATACCCGTCGGCGGCCCCGCGCGCCCGGCCGCCGCCGTCAGTCCCGGACGACTGACGGCCGGGGGCCCTCGGCGGCGCGGGCCCCGGGTCGCGGGCCGCCGTGCGGCGCGGTGGGCCGGTCGGGTCCGGTGGGGTGCGGCAGCTCCCGCGCGAGGCCGCGCAGCGCCCCGTCGATCGCGCGCAGGTGGCGCAGCATCGACCCGAGCAGGTCGCGGGCACGCCCCTCGGCGTCCTCGCCCAGCCCCCGCATGGCCTCGAGCTCCTCGTCGACCGAGGGCGGCGGCGGGCAGGTGCCCGGGCCGTCGGCCTCGAACGCCGGCCGCACGGTGGCGACCGTCCCGGCCACGGCCTCGATCGCGTCGCGCACGACCCGGCGGCGGCCGGGGGAGGTGGCCAGGCCGGTGGCCTCGGCCGCGCCGCGGGCGAGCGCCCGGGCGTGGTGCTCGCACGCCCCGGTCACCAGCACCAGGTGGCGCAGGCCGGTGCGGTTGGTCAGGCTCGCGACCTGGCCGGTCAACGGCTTGGCGGTGGTGCGCAACGTGGCCATCGCGCCCCGCAGCGTGCGGGCCTGCTCGAGCACCGCGAGCTCGCGGTGCAGGTCGGCCGGCTCGGTCACGACCGCCGCCACCCGGGTGAGCAGCTCGGTGAGCCCGTCGAGCACGTCCCCGATGTCGTCGGTCGCCGCACGGCGGCCGCGGGTCGGGAGCACGACGTACGCCGCCAGCGCGCCGGCCGCCGCGCCGGCCACCGTCTCCTCCAGCCGCAGGACCAGCAGCCCGACGCTGAACTGGCCGAGCAGGCCGTAGAGCAGCCCGAGCATCGTGGTGATGAAGAACATCATCCAGGCCAGGGAGACCTGCACGAGATAGACCCCGAGGAAGAGGCACAGGGCGATCATCGTCAGCGAGAGCGCCAGGTTGCCGCCGGCCAGCGCCGCGACCATCACTCCGGCGCCCACGCCGAAGAGCGTGCCGAGCACCCGCAGCCAGCCCTTGGTGAGGATCTCCTCGCGGGTGGAGGCCCCGGTGAACACCACGAACGCGGCGATCACGGCCCAGAACCAGCGGATGGGGGAGATCAGCTCGCCGAGCACGATCGCGATCACCGCGGCCACCGCGACCTGGGCGGCGGTCCGGGACAGCTCGCGCCAGGGCGGCGCGCCGCCGCCGGCGTCCTCCCCGGCGTCCTCGTCTGCGTCTGCCTCGGCGACGTCGCCGCCCTGGTCCTCGTCGGCCCGGCGGGGCTGGTCGTGCTGGGGCTGGTCGTCGGCCGCGGCCGCCTCGGCGGCGGCGTGGGCCAGGCCGTCGTCGTCCGGCTCCGGCGACCAGGTCCGCTGCCAGGCCTCGGCGCACCGGTCCAGGGCCGCGGCCAGCACCGGGGTCAGCTCGGTGCGGTCCGTCGCCGAGCGGCGGGAGGCGACGGCGGTGCCCAGGCGGGCGCGGAGGTCGCCCAGGCCGGCGCGCAACGCCGTACGCCGGGCCATGTCGTGCGGGTCGTCGGGGTCTCCGAGGTGGTCCTGCGCGGGTTCCACCAGGTCGGAGGACAGCGCGACCACCCGCTCGAGCGCCAGCTGGGCGTCGAAGACCCGGACCGCCAGCTCGTCGTTGGCGATGCCCCTCCAGAGCGTCTCGTCGGCGCCCTGGAGGCGGGCCTCGGCGGCGTTCGCGGCCTCCTCGCAGGCGCGCACGCGGTCGCGCAGCCGGGCGCGTGCCCGTCCGGACCAGCGGCCCTCGGCCACCGAGCCGCCCAGGGCGTCCAGCGCCCGGCCGGCGCGCACCGACCAGGCGGCCAGCTCGCGACGCAGGTCACGGTCGGGGTGCCGGGGGCGCAGCAGGTGGCGCACGGTGAAGCTGGTCGTCGCGCCGACGGCGGCGCCGGCGACCATCACCGGCAGCTGCGAGGGGGTGGCCTGCAGGAACAGCGCCATGAAGTAGCTGACGAAACCGATCATCCCGACGGCCAGCCCGCGCGGGCCCCACCGGCGCAGGTACACCGCCACCACCATCACCAGCACGAAGACCGCGTCGCTGAGCACCTGGTGGTGGTGGTCGAAGGCGGCCAACGTAGCCGAGATCGCCGCGCTCGGCACCATCAGGGCGGTGCTGATGGCCTTGTCCCGCGGCAGCGGGTCGTTGACCGCCAGCGAGGACACCATCGCCACGACCACCCCGAGGATCGCCGGCACCACCGGCTGCCCCCAGGCCGTCGCCATCGCGATCACCGCGACGACGGTCAGCACGATCGCGGACAGGGTGGTGGCGGCCAGTCGCAGCCGTCCCAGCGCGGGGTCGGAGGCGGTGAGGAGCGTCCAGCCGCGTCGCAGCACCCGCCACCTCCTGCCCTTCCCCGGACCGACGACCCACACTAGGAGGTCGGCCCAACCGGCCCGGCGCGGGTCGGGTGGGACCTCGCGGGCCGGAGCGGGGCCTTGCGGTTTGCCGGCAGACCGCAGTTCCGGCCCACGGTTCGATGCGGTCTGTCGGCAAACCGCAGACGGCGGCGTGCGGGCAGGAGGCGGGTCAGGTGAGGACCCGGATCTCCTCGCCCAGCCGCGCACCGCGCTCGAGCCGCAGGTCGTCGCCGGACCAGAACATCCCGGGGTCGTAGTAGTTGGTGGGGAGCTGGTGGTCGAGCAGGCCCATCGCGGCGTAGGTCGCGGCGACCACCTCGGCGCAGTAGGTCATCTCGGCTGCCGCCCGTCGGCGCACCCGACCCCGGGCCCAGCGGCCGACGAGCGCGGCGGTGGAGGGGAACGGCGTGCCGTCGAGCCGGGCGATCGTGGTGAGCACGGCGTCCTCCATCACCGGCGTCACCTCGCCCTGCAGCTGCCGCAACCAGGCCCGCTGCCCGTAGCGGGTCGTCCACTGGTCCACCGCGTCGCGCAGGTCGTGCAGCTGGACGCCGCGGTGGTGGCTGCCGCTCCACACGTCGGGGAGGCCCTTGCCGAGCTCGGCGTGCCACATCAGCGGTGGCAGGTCCTCGAGGACCACCGCCATGCCGACGTGGTTGACCGGCGCGTTGGTCATCACCCGGATAGCGTGGTCGGCGGCCGAGCGGCCACGGAACAGCCACAGGTCGCCGGTGCGGGTGAGGTCGACGGCCTGGTCCAGGGTCAGGTCGGTCATCGGGAGGAGTCCGTTCGTGAAGCTGTGGAGGGTGCTCGGGGTCGCGGGCGTGGCGGGCGTGGCCGCCACCGGGGCCATCATCGCGCGGGACCAGCGACGGCGCGCGCAGCTGACGCCGGAGCAGGTGCGCGCCCGGCTGCAGGAGAGGGTCGATCAGGCGCGCCGCAACGGCGACGGCGCGGCCGGCTGACCGGCTGGGCTGACCGGCGGCGCGGCCGGCCGACCGGCGACGGCGGTCGCCGTCAGTGCTTGCCCGGGCCGTGCCCGTGGTCTTGCCCGGGCCCCTTGGGTGGCTTGTCGTGCTTGTCCGGCTTCCCGGGCTTGTCGTGCCCGGGCGGCTCCGGAGGTCCGGGCGGGTCCTGGTCATCCTGCTCCGGGCGCGGCGTGGGATCGGCGTGGGAGTCGGCGTGGGAGTCGGCGTGGGAGTCGCTCCCGCGGACGCCGACCGCCCGGGCAGCGCCGACAGCAGCCGGTCGGCAGCCGAGACGATCGCGGCGCCGTCGTCGCTGCCGAGGTCGCCGCTGCGCTCGGCGCGGTGTGCCGCGCGCTCGAGCCGGTCGAGCGCGGAGCGGGCCGCGTCGTAGTCCCGCGCCGCGACCGCCCGGTCCACCGCGTCGAGGCGGGTCTGCAGCGCCGGCCCCCGGTCGGCCGGGGCTTCGCCGGCGCCGCACCCGGCGCCGGCCAGCACGAGCGCGACGGCGGGCAGCACCGGCAGCAGCCGGGGCGTCCGCAGCAGTCGGGGCGCGCTGCGCCTCACGACGGACCGCCTCGCAACGGACCGCCTCACGAGGCGCCGCCCCGGACGGCGTCGTGCAGGTCCTGCAGCGGCTGCTGCAGCCGGTCGGGGGTGTTCGCGGGGAGGTCGTGGTGGCCGGAGCCCGACCCCTTCGAACCGTTCGACCCGTTCGACCCGTTCGACCCGGTCGACGCGGCCAGCGCGACGACGACGAGCACGAGGAGGATCGCGGCCACCGCGCCGAGGACTCCCCACAGGTGGTGGGGGACGTGGGAGGCGGCCTCGCGGGCCCGCGCCGGCCACGGCGTGCGGGCCGGCCCGGGGTACGTCGGACCGGTTCCCGTCGGGCCGGTTGCCGCGGGGCCGGTCGCCGTGGTGGTCGGAGCCGGCGGCGCCTGCGGGAGTACCTGGGTCGAGACCGCCGGAGCCGGTTTCGGGCCGGTGGCCGAGGGGTCGGCCGCCGACGGGTCGGTGGAGGCGAGCGTGGTCAGGTGGTCGGTCACCTGCCGCGCGGTGGGCCGCTGGGCCGGGTCGAGCGCGGTGGCGGCGGCCAGCAGGTCGCGCCACCCCGCCGGCAGCCAGGCCGGCACCTCGGGCGTCCTCTGCAGCCGCGCCAGCGCCGACTCGGTCGGGGTGCCCGGGAAGGACCGCTCCCCGGTGAGCGCCTCCAGCAGCACCAGCCCCAGCGAGTAGACGTCGACCGCCGGCGTGATCTCACCGCCCTGCACCTGCTCGGGCGCGAGGTAGGCGGCGGTGCCGATGGCCTGCCCGGTCCGGGTGTGGCGCACCGCGTCTCCCAGCAGCCGGGCGATGCCGAAGTCTGCGAGCTTGACCCGGTCGGCGCTGCCGACGAGCACGTTGCCCGGCTTCACGTCGCGGTGCACCACGCCCTGGGCGTGGGCGTAGGCGAGCGCCTCGGCCAGCTGCGCGCCCAGCGCCGCCACGCGCGCCGCCGGCAGCGCGTGGCCCGCGCAGCACTGTGCGAGCGTCTGTCCCTCGACCAGCTCCATGACGAGGAACGGCCGCTCGGCGGTGGTGCCCGCGTCGAGCACCATCACCAGTCCGGGGTGGCTCAACCGCGCGAGCGTCCGGGCCTCCGCGGTGAACCGGTGCCGGTCCGACTCGTCGTCGGCGGTCTCGCGCAGCACCTTGACCGCGACCGGCCGGTGCAGCACCCGGTCGGTCCCGCGGTGCACGTCGGCCATGCCGCCGCGTCCCAGCAGGTCTCCGAGCTCGTAGCGGTCGGCGACCACCCGGGTCTCGCTCGTCACGTCCACTCCTGTCCACACCGGTCGGCCCCGCCGGGCCGGGACTCAGGTGAACCAGACCGCGTCGCACCCGTCGCACTCGTAGCAGCTGCTGACCACGCCGTCGTCGTGCTCCACGGCGCGCAGCTGCCATCCGTGCGCGTGTCCGGACGGCTCGTCCGCAGCAGCCTCCGTGGGTTCGACCAGCGCGGTCAGGTGCCCCCACCTCCCCGTCGTGGCTGCCGCGGTCGCCGCCGGACGGGCGGGGACCGTGGTGGTCGTGCCCGCCCTCGCCCGCGCCAAACCCCGGAGCCGCCGGCCGCGGTGTGGTCTGGACCACTCGGTTGGCCGGTGGGTGACCGGGCAAGGTCCGGGCGTGTCCCTCCTCGCCCCCTCGCGCCTGGCGGCCCCGACCACGCTGTGGAGCACGGTGTCCCGCAGCCTCGGCCTCGCATCGGCCGGTCCGTGGCTCCCGGCGGGCCGGACCCTGCAGGGCCGGCTGTTCCGCTGCGGGCTCGAGCCGGCGACCGGCGTGCCCTGGCTCGACGAGCCGGGCGTCGTGGACGCGCGCGTCGGGCTGGCCTACGCGCCCGGCCGGTCCGGCGGGGGTCCCGCGGTGGCGACGCTGGTGATCCGGCTCGCCCACCCCGGCGGCGTGGCCGGCGACCTGGTGCTGCGTGGCGGGCCCCGGTCCCGATGGGTCACCGGCCGACGAGACACCGGCCGGCGAGACACCGGCCGGCGGGTCACCGGCCGCCGGCGCGCGGTCCACACCGGGCCGGGCCCGCTGCTGGTGAGCGTCCCGTCGTACGACGTGGCCGGCCGCCCGCTCGCCCTCGCCGCACGCCCGTGCGGTGCCGAGACGTTCGAGCTGCTGGTCGCGCTGGACCGCGAGCCGTGGCGGCCGTTCGCGGACCTGCGGGTCCGCCCGCGCCCGCTCGACGACCGGCCGCTGCGCCCCGACCCGGTCGCCCGCCCGCTGCCGGGGCTGCGGGTCGCCCGGCCCGGGCCGGATTCGGCCGACTGACCCGGCGACCGGCCCGGGCGGCGTAGCGTGTCAGGCGCAGGATCCACAGCCGAAGCCGTGGCGCCGGTGGAAGGGGCGAGTGCGTGGAGGAGGCCCCGACCGACCCCGGTTCCCCGGCCCGCAGCCACCGGCCCGTCTGGTCGCTGCGGCTGTCGCTGCTCGCCGCCGCGGTCCTCGCCCTGCTCGCGGTCGGCACCGGCGCGGTCGCCACCTTTGCCACCCGCGGCGTGGTCGACGCTGCCTCGCAGGAGCTGACCGACCGGCTGCGGCCGGCGCAGGGCGCGTCGCAGGCCCTGCTCACCGCCTACGTCGACCAGGAGACCGGCCAGCGCGGGTTCGTGCTCACCGGGGACGAGCGGTTCCTGGACCCCTACCACGACGGCGCCCAGGACGTGAGCCGGCTCGAGCTGCGCCTCGGCTCGCTGCTGGCGCCCAACCCGGAGGTGAGCAGACTGCTGCGGGAGATCCGGGCCGCCGGCCAGACCTGGAACACCCATGTCGCCGCGCAGATCGGCGCGGTCCGCGACCAGGGCCCGGCGGCGGTGCGCGACGTGCGGATCCAGCGCGAGGAGAAGCGGATCTTCGACCGGCTGCGCTCCCGGCTCGACGAGCTGCGGGTCGACGTCAACGTGCTGGTCGACGACGAGGTGCACCAGCTCGCGACGGCCCAGCAGCACCTCGAGGTCGCGATGGTGGTCGCGGTCGGCCTCGCGGCCGCCGCGCTGGCCTGCACCGTGGCGCTGCTGTGGTTCGCGCTGACCCGGCCGTTGACCCGGCTGCTCGAGCAGCTGGCGTCGGTGGCGCATGGTGACTACACGCGGCACATCGACGCCACCGGGCCCGACGAGATCAACCGGCTAGCGGAGGCGGCCGAGACGATGCGGGTCAGCATCGTGGACCGGTCCGCGGAGCTGGCCGACGCCCAGCACGAGCTCGGCGTGCAGAACGAGCGCCAGCGGCTGGCCGCCGACCTGCACGACACCACGATCCAGCGCCTCTTCGGGCTCGGGCTCAAGCTCAGCGCCCTCGCCTCCCAGCGGGCGGAGCTGGCGACCACGCTCAACACCCTGATCGAGGAGGCCGACGAGATCATCCGCGAGCTGCGCCGGATGATCTTCGAGCTCGACGGGAGCCGGGCCGGAGGGGCCTCCGCCCCGCTCGAGCAGGACCGCTCCTCGGGCTGACCCCGGCCCCGTGAGCAGGGCGCACGAGAGCCCGGCACCTCGGGAGTGCCGGGCCCTGGTGGCCGCTGGACTGGAACAGCGGCGGCAACGCGACCGGAGGCGGGAATGGCTGGATCCGTGACCGCTCCGCGTCGGTGACCAGCCAAGCGGGTGGGCTCAGCGCGGCGCATCCCCGATCCGTGCCATTCCCGGGCCGTCCTGGGGTCCGGTGGGCGGGGGACGCCGCCGCAGGGCGAGGACCAGGACCACGGCCGCCAGCATGGCGCCGACGAGCCCGGCGACGAGCAGCCCCCACGCCACGTTGTCCAGCGCCGGGACGGTGGCGCCCACCGCCACGTCGGCGGCCACCGGGGTGGTGCCCCCGCCGTTCATGACCACGAGCGTCCAGTGCCCCGACTCGGCCGGCCAGGTGACGGTCTGGCGGCCGGGGCCGTGCGAGGAGGCGGCCCAGAAGCCCGCGTCCTGCGGGGCGCGCGCCGGGGAGCCGCCGTCGGTGAAGTCCGAGCGCGCGCTGCCGCCGCCGTCGTACGGCTGGCGCACCACCGACCGGGCGACGCCGGCCAGGTAGGCCTCGACGTCGTTGGTCCGGGCGATGCCCACGAACACGCCGTTGCCGGTCCGGCCGTCCGCCTCGACCCGCACCGTCCCGAGCCAGTTGTCCGGCACCCCGAACAGGGGGGTGCCCGAGCGCAGCTCGACGTCCGGGCTGGTCACCGCGTAGCCCGGGGAGGTGAACGCCACCGACGAGCTCATCAGGTAGCCGCGGTCGTCGCGCAGCCCGTCGTCGGCGACGCGCAGCACCCCGCCGGCGGCCACCAGCCCCAGCGAGACCAGCGCCAGCACGGCACCGACGACGACGGCCAGCACCCGGCCGGGGCCCCAGCGCGAGGGGGCCGTGGGCGACGGGGCCGTGGGTGGCGGTGCCGGCGGGGCGCCGAGCACCTCGCCGGTGGCCGGCGGCGGTGCGGCGTACCCCGCGACCGGGCCGGCGCCCTCGCGGGTCGGTGGCGTCCCCAGCCGCGCCGCGCCGGGGCCCTCGGGCCTGTCGGGCCCGCCGGGTGGCGGCCACGCCGACTGCTGCGGGGGCTGCGCGGGTGGTGCCTCGGGCGGGGTCGTCGGCGGGGTCCGCCCGGAGCCGCCGACGGTGAGCACGCCGGTCGCCGGGTCGGTGCCGCCGAGGTCCAGCCGGAACGGCGGGTAGTCGTCGGTCATCAGCGCGGCGTACGCCGCGACCCGCAGCACCCACCGGTTCAGGCCCAGCACCAGGTCGAAGATCCCGCCCGGGTAGCGGCCGGTGAACAGCAGCACGACCGCGGCCACGAACACCAGCAGCCCGATCAGCCCGCTGCCCCAGGCCCGGTTGTCGCCGCCGCTCGCGGCGTACCACCCGGCGCCGAGGAAGATCCCGACCACCACGTACTGCGGGATCGCCAGCAGCCACCACTTGACCAGCGCCAGGCCGCGGGAGAGGTGGTCGGGATACTCGACCTCGAGGTGCGCGGGGTAGTCGGGCCGCTCCTCCAGGCTGAACGGCGGGTAGCGGTCGGTGCCGAGGCCGCCGTAGGCGTAGTAGGCGACCCGCCAGCTCCACCGCAGCACCCCGACGTTGAAGTCGAAGATGCCGCGCGGGTAGCGGCCGGTCACCAGGATCGCCACCCAGGCCACCACGCTGAGCACCACGAACGCGGCCCACAGGAAGACGAGCACCACGTAGTGGGGGATCGCCAGCAGCCACTTGAGCAGCCACAGCCAGCGGCTCAGCCCCGGGTCGAGGGTGGCGTCCACCCGCACCGGGTAGGCGTGCCCGTTCACGACCGCGTCCCTGGGGCGTCGGCGGTGGTCACGTCACTCGCCGTGGCGCTCGACGGGGATCGTGGTCGGCTCGGCGGCCGTGCTCGTCGTGGGGAAGGTGACCTCGAGGATCCCGTCCCGGTAGGTCGCGTGCACCTGCGAGGGGTCCGTGCCCTGGGGCAGCCGGACGCTGCGCGAGAACGACCCGTAGTGGAACTCGCTGTGCTGGGTGTCGCGCTTCTCCTCGCGGCGCTCGCCGTGGATGGTGAGGAAGTCGTTCTGCACGGTCAGCTGGATGTCCTTGTTGGGGTCCACCCCGGGCAGCTCGGCGCGGATCACGGCGTGGTCGTCCTCGGTGCAGCTCTCGACCCGGATGAAGTGCCCCTCGCGCGGGGACAGGCCGGTGCCGGACTCCAGCCAGTCCAGCATGTCGGCGAGGCGGTTGGAGGCACGGACGGCAACGGTGGACATGGTCGATCTCCTCTGGGGCGGGGGTTCGCCACCAGCGTCTGTCCGGGGCCGGACGGCCCGCAGAGGACAAGGTCCCGCCGGCGGCGGGCCGTTGTACGGCCGCCGGCGGGCCGGACGTTGGAGCCGCCCGTGAGACTGGGCGGGTGCCCGACGAACCCCGCCTCCCCGCCGCACCCCGCCTGCTGGCCAGCCACCTCCCGCGCCGCCCGCAGGGCGCGGTGCTCGTGCTGCACGGCGGCGCGTCCCGGTCGGGTCGGCCGCCGGTGAGCCCGACCCAGCTGTCGGTGCTGCGGATGGTGCCGGTGGCCCGCCGGGTCGCCCGGGCAGGACGCGGCCGGCTGGCGGTGTTCCGGCTGCTCAACTCCTACCGCGGCTGGGACGCCGCCCACACCCCGCTCGACGACGTGGCCTGGGCGCTCGACGAGGTCCGGCGGCGGCACGGCGAGCTCCCGGTCGGGCTGGTCGGCCACTCGCTGGGCGGCCGGGCCGCCCTGCTGTCCGGCGCCCGGGCGGGCGTGCGGAGCGTGGTCGCGCTCAACCCCTGGGTCTACCCCTCCGACGACGCCGACCTGGCCGGCCGGCGGGTGCTGTTCGTGCACGGCGCAGACGACCGGGTCGCGGACCCGGCCCGGGCCGCGGCGGTGGCGCGCCGCATCGCCGCCACCACCGACGTCGGCTTCGTGTCGGTGACCGGCGCGCGGCACGCGATGCTGCGCCACGGGTCGCTCTTCGAGCGGGCCGCCGCCGACTTCTGCCTGGCGACGCTGCTGGACCAGCCGCCGGCCCGGGCCGGCGGGGTCGTCGCCCGGGTGCTGGACGGCGAGCAGTGGGTGAGCGCCGGGTGAACGTCCGGCCGGATCCGGTCTTGCCACGCATGGGGCAGACGGGGACCCGTGTGACGACGTAGGGTTTCGGCCAGTACAGGGGTCGGCACCTCGGTGTCGTGGCTTGATCGGGGAGGCTCGTTGCACCGGGCAGTGTTCGTCGTCGCCAGCGCGGTCGCCTGCGCGATCACCGGTGCGGTGCTGCCGCTCACGGCCGCCCATGCCGACAGCACCGTCGTCGTCCGCGGGCTGGGGTTCGCGCCCGACAGCAGCACCAACCTCGCGCTGGTCGGCTGCTCCGGGCTGTACGACGCCGCGCCGGGCGACGTGACGACGTACCTCTCCCCGAGCCCGGACGGGCCCGCCGGCAGCCGCGCGCTGAAGTACGACCTGGACGGCGGCTCCGCGGTGGGGTCCCAGCACCACGTGGCCTCGATGGCGGCCACCACGGTCGCCGGCCTGTCGGTGCAGGCGCCGCGCGGCACCAGCGGCGTGGCGTACGCCGCCCTCCAGTCCGCCCAGGACGCCGGCACCGACCTGGTGTGGGTGGGTCGCGCCCCGCTCACCGTCGGGGCGGGGGCCTGGCAGCACGTGGACGCCACCGGGCTGACCTACACCTGGACCCACCTCGACCTGGCCACCGGCCGGCAGGCCGTCGCCAGCGGCGGGTCCACCGACCCCGCCGATGGCCCCGCCGCCCCTGCCGATGGCCCCGCCGCCCCCGCCGCGCGACCCGGCCCGGCCACGGTGGACGACTTCCTCGCCGCCCGCGGGGGTGACGTGCCCGGTTTCTACGCCGTCGGCCTGGGGTGCGACGGCAACCCGTTCAAGATCGACGCGCTGCAGACCGGGACGCCCGGCGACGTCACCACCTACGACCTCGAGGGCTACACCACGACCACCGGGATCACCGGATCGGCGACCCGGATCGCGGCGGGGGACCAGGTCACGCTGCGCGGCAGCGTCGCCAGCGACCTGGTGGGCCCGCTGGCCCAGGGCCTGCTGGTGCTGGAGGCCCAGCAGCCCGGCGGCGGGTTCCGGCCCGTCGACGGTGCCGCGCTGCAGGTCGACGGCGGTGGGGTCAGCGCGACGGTCCAGCCGACCGCGCACACGGTCTACCGGTGGCGGTTCGGCGGCTCCTCCTCCGCCGACGGCAGCGTCTCCGCGCCGTTCGTGGTCGACGTGGCCTCGGTGGTCACCGCGGCGACCGCCTCCGGCCGCGACGGCGCCGATGGCGTCGACGACACCGTCGCGATCGCCGGCAGCACCCTGCCCGCCCGTCCCGGCGTGCGGGCGACGCTGTGGCGGGTGGGCCCCGGTGGCCCGGTGGCCATCGGCTCCGCGCTCACCGCCGCGGACGGCAGCTACGCCATCGACGTCCCCGCCGGCCGGGCCGCCCGGGCCGGCGGCTGGCGCTACTACGTCACGGTGCCGGCGGGCGGCGGCAACCTCGCCGGGCAGTCCCCGACCCAGACCTTCGGCCCGCCGCGCTGAGTCCCGAGGCCGGGCCCGCTTGTCCGGGCGGGCAGGCTGGTGGCATGCGCGCCTCCGTCCTGACGCCCGTGATGACCGCGGCCGCCGCCGTGCTCGGCAGCCTCGGCACCAAGCCGCAGAGCGAGTGGTACCGCTCGTTGGACAAGCCCGCCTGGCAGCCGCCGGGGGCGGCGTTCCCGCTGGTGTGGACGCCGCTCTACGGGCTGATCGCCTGGGGCACCGGCCGGGCCGCCGACGCCGCGCGCGGCGACGCGCGCCGGCGGGTGCTGGCGCTGACCGGCGCGGACCTAGCGGTCAACGCGGGCTGGTGCTGGGCGTTCTTCGACCGGGAGTCGCCGCGGGGCGGGCTGGCGGTGATCGCGGTGCTCAACGGGCTCAACCTCGCGCTGGTGCGGGAGGCCGGCCGCCACGACCGGATCGCGGCAGCCGCGTTGGCGCCGTACGCCGCCTGGACCGGCTTCGCGACCGCGCTGAACGCCTCCATCTGGCGGCGCAACCGGTGAGCGACCCCGGCGCCGTGCCGCCGGGCGCGGCCGCCCGGCTGGCCGCGGAGCGGGCCCGCACCACCGAGCGCCTCGGTCGGCTGCGCCAGGACTTCCTCGGCGTGGTGGACGCCTCGCGCGACTCCAACGCCGACGACGAGCACGACCCCGAGGGGGCGACGATCGCCTTCGAGCGCTCGCAGGTAGATGCGCTGCTGCGGCAGGCCGAGGAACACCTGGCGGAGGTCGACGCGGCCCTGCAACGGCTCGCCCACGGTGGCTACGGCCGGTGCGAGGTGTGCGGCCGGACGATCGCCGCCGAGCGGCTCGAGGCCAGGCCGACCGCGCGGACCTGCGTGGGATGCGCCTGACCGACGCTCGCCGTGGCCTTCACCGACGCGGCCCGCGCCGTCCGCGCTGCCGTCCCGGCCGGAACACCCGCGGCGGGGCAGGTGTTGACCGGACGTACGTGACGCCTCATCCACCGACAGGAGCCCCGAGCCCGTGAGCCAGCTGTTCAGCCCGATCACCCTGCGTGAGGTCACCGTCCGCAACCGCGTCTGGGTGTCGCCGATGTGCCAGTACTCCGCCGTCGACGGCGTCCCGGACGACTGGCACCTGGTGCACCTCGGCTCCTTCGCCCGGGGCGGTGCCGGTCTGGTGCTCACCGAGGCGACCGCGGTCAGCCCCGAGGGGCGGATCTCGCCGGCCGACACCGGCCTGTGGAACGACGAGCAGCAGCGGGCGTGGGCGCGGATCGTGTCGTTCCTGCACGACCGGGGCGCGACCACGGGCATCCAGCTCGCCCACGCCGGCCGCAAGGCCTCGTCCAGGCCGCCGTGGGAGGGTCGCGGCTTCGTCGCCGACGAGGACGGCGGCTGGGAGCCGGTCGCACCGTCGGCGATCGCGTTCCCCGGCCTGCGCGAACCGCACGAGCTGACCGCCGACGAGATCGCCGGCGTGGTCGCCGACTTCGGTGCGGCCGCGACCCGTGCCGTGGCGGCCGGCTTCGACGTGCTGGAGATCCACGCCGCCCACGGCTACCTGCTCCACGAGTTCCTCTCGCCGCTGTCCAACCAGCGCACCGACGAGTACGGCGGCTCCTTCGACAACCGTGCCCGGCTGCCGCTCGCGGTGGTCGCGGAGGTGCGGTCGCGGGTGCCGGCCTCGGTGCCGGTCGTGGTGCGCATCTCCGCCACCGACTGGGTCGAGGGCGGCTGGACGGCCGAGGACTCGGTGCGGCTGGCGGCGCTGCTGCGCGAGGCCGGCGTGGACCTCGTCGACGTCTCCACCGGCGGCAACGCGCCGGCCGAGATCCCGGTCGAGCCGGGCTACCAGGTGCGCTTCGCCCGCCAGGTCCGCGCCGGGGCGTCGGTGCCGACCGGCGCGGTCGGCCTGATCACCGAGCCCAAGCAGGCCGAGGAGGTGCTCGCCGACGGCTCGGCCGACGTCGTGCTCCTGGCGCGGGCGCTGCTCCGCGACCCGCACTGGCCGCTGCGCGCGGCCCACGAGCTCGGCGTCCCGGTGGGCGAGGGCGTCGACTGGCCGAAGCAGTACCTGCGCGCCGCGCTCTGAGCCACGCCGCCGCGGCCGAGCTCACGACAGCTGGTCCCACATGGACACGTTGGCGGCGACCGCCGCGGCGTAGCCCTCGTGGGCGCAGGCGCCGGCCGCGCGCATCCGGAGCAGGCCGGCGTGCATCTCCCGGAACCCGTGCTCCCACCGGTGCTGGGCTTCCAGCTGGGCTGCGGCCGCCGCTCCGTCCCAGGTCGCGTGCAGCGCCCGCACCCGGGCCGCGAGGTCGGCCAACAGCGACTCCAGGTCCGACCCGCAGGCCGCCATCCGGTCCACCACGTGCCCGAGCTCGTCGAGGTCGACCGCGAACCGGTCCGGCGCGGCGGTCACCGGCCCAGCCGCTCGGCCAGCGCCCCGCCCAGCGCCCCGCCCAGCGCGCCGCCCAGCGCGCCGGCGGCGGCGACGTCGCGCGCGGTGAGGTCGCGGTGGACCCGGTCGACCAGCTCCCGCATGGTCACCAGGCCGTCCAGCACCTCCCCGGCGCCGGCCCGCCACTCCTCCCAGCCGGCGGAGAAGGCCTCCGCGGCCCCGCCCGACCAGCCGCTGTCGAGGAGCGCCCCCACCTCGCCCGAGACCCGGTCGCGGCACGCGCCGAGCCGGTCGGCGGCCACGGCGAGGACGCCGAGCGCGGTGCGGAAGGCCGGGTGGCTGGCCTCGATGGTCATGGGTCCTCCCGGAGGTCGTCGTACCCCCGACCCTCCCGGCAGACCGGCCCGGTGCCAACCCCGGTCCCGCCGGCCTGTGGACAACCGGCCGGCGATGGGGCGGACGCGCGGGCACGCCGAGTCGGCGCTCGTTGACGCGCGGGTACGCCGGGTGGGCGCGGCGGGGGACTAGGGGGCCTGCTCCTCGCGCAGCGCGGTGGCGGCCTCCTCGATGATCGCGCGCGTGGCGCGCTCGGCGGCGGCGCCGTCGCCGAGCCGGATGGCGCGGGCGACCTCGTCGTGCAGCGCGATCGCCTCCGGGTTGGGCCGCGAGGGCATCATGCCGTGGTGGGTGCGGCCGCTGAGCACCTCGCCGACGACCCCGTCCAGCGCGCTCAGCATCTCGTTGCCGCTGGCCTCGAGCAGGGTGCGGTGGAAGATCGTGTCCGCGACCAGGTAGGCGGCGAGGTCGCCGCTGCGTCCGTGCACCGCCATGTCCGACGCCGCCGCGGCCAGCACCCGGCACTGGGTCAGGTCGGCCCGCTGGGCCGCCAGCGACGCCGCGACCGGCTCCACGCCGCGGCGCAGCTCCGAGAGCGAGAGCAGCTGCTCGGCCCGGTCGCCCTCGTCGAGCCGCCAGCGGATGATGCGCGGGTCGAAGACGTTCCAGCGCGACCGCGGCTGGATGGTGATCCCCACCCGCCGGCGCGAGGCGACCAGCCCCATCGACTCCAGCACCCGGATCGCCTCGCGGGCCACGCTGCGCGAGACGGCGTACTCGCCGCAGATGCCCTCCAGCGTCAGCACGCTGCCGACCTCGAGCCGACCCGAGGCGATCCGCCCGCCGAGGGCCCCGAGGACGCTGGCGTGCTGGCCGGTGGTGGGGGGCGTCGTCACGAGAAGATCATGTCATCTCGGCCAACCCGCATCAATGAACAGGTGAAATGCGGTTGGGGGTTGCAAACGTATGACGTATTGCGTCACCATCGTGACGACAGCCACAACCCACGTACCCGGGAGGGCGTATGCCACCCACCCCGCTCGTCGTCGTCATGGGCGTCTCCGGCTCCGGCAAGTCCACGATCGGAGCCGCGCTCGCCCAGCGACTCGGCGTGCCGTTCGTCGACGCCGACGACCTGCACCCCGAGCCCAACATCGCCAAGATGTCGCGCGGTGAGGCGCTCGACGACCACGACCGGCACCCGTGGCTGGAGACCATCGGCCACTGGCTGGCCGACCACGCCGCGCAGGGCGGGGTGGTCAGCTGCTCGGCGCTGAAGCGCAAGTACCGCGACCAGCTGCGCCACCACGCCCACCACGTGGAGTTCCTGCACCTGCAGGGCACCCGCGAGGTGATCGCCCGCCGGCAGGCCAGCCGCCCGGGCCACTTCATGCCGCCGTCGCTGCTCACCTCGCAGTTCGCCACGCTCGAGGGCCTCGAGCCCGACGAGCACGGCGTCGTCGTCGACGTCGACCAGTCGGTTGACGGCATCGTCCAGCAGTACGTCGACCAGCACGCCGCCGGCGCGACCGCGCCCGGCGCCACCCAGAAGGAGAACTGATGCACGCCCTGTCCGCTCTGCTGCCGATGGCCGGCACCGACCTGGTCAAGCCGGTCGCGCCCGGTGGCCAGCTGATCTTTGCTGCGCTGCTCGGCATCGCGCTCATCGTCGTGCTGATCACGCTGCTGAAGGTCCACCCCTTCCTGTCGCTGACCCTGGGCGCGATCACGGTGGGAGCCGTGGCCGGTCAGAACATCCTGAAGAACGCCGACGGCACCGGCGTGCTGCCGTCCTACCTCGACGGGTTCGGCGGCACCGCGGCCGGCGTCGGGACCCTGATCGCGCTCGGTGCGATGTTCGGCAAGCTGCTCGCCGACTCCGGTGGCGCCGACCAGATCGTCGACACGATCGTCGGCAAGGCCTCGAGGCGCACGCTGCCGTGGGCGATGGCCCTGGTCGGCGCGATCATCGGCCTGCCGATGTTCTTCGAGATCGGCCTGGTCATGCTGATGCCGGTCATCTACCTCGTGGCGCGCCGCGCCCAGGTCTCGCTGATCACCGTGGGCATCCCGGCGCTGGCCGGCCTGTCGGCCATGCACGGCTTCATCCCGCCGCACCCCGGCCCGGTCACCGCGATCGGCTACCTGCACGCCAACCTCGGCCTGACCCTCGCCCTGGGCATCCTGGTGGCGGTCCCGACGATCATCGTGGCCGGTCCGCTCTTCGGCAGCCTCGCCGGCCGCTGGGTCGACATCCCGGCCCCGGCGACCTACGACCACGAGGACGTGGAGCACGCCGGCCGTCGTGAGGGCCCCGGCGCGACCATCGCCACGGCCCGCCGGACGTCGTTCGGCCTGACCATGTTCAGCGTCCTGCTCCCCGTCGTGCTGATGCTCGGCAAGGCGCTGGTCGACCTGCTGGTCAACGACCCCACCCAGCCGCTGCAGCGGGTCTTCGACCTGGTCGGTGAGCCGTTCTTCGCGCTGCTGATCGCGCTCATCGTCGCGATGTTCACCCTCGGCCGGGCCTCCGGCATGGACCGCAAGCAGATCTCCACCACGCTCACCGAGTCGCTGCCGCCCATCGCCGGCATCATCCTGATCGTCGCCGCCGGCGGCGGCTTCAAGACCGTGCTCGTCAACACCGGCGTCGGCACCTTGCTGGGCGACTGGGCCCGCGGCGCCAACATCTCGGTGCTGCTGCTGGCGTGGGTGCTCGCGGTGCTGATCCGCCTGGCCACCGGCTCGGCGACGATCGCCACCATCACCGCCTCGACCCTGATCATCCCGCTGGTCGCCGGCATGTCGTCGACGGAGACCTCGCTGGTCGTGCTCGCCGTGGGCGCCGGCTCGGTGTTCTTCTCCCACGTCAACGACGCCGGGTTCTGGCTGGTCAAGGAGTACTTCGACATGGACGTCGTGCAGACGATCAAGTCGTGGTCGATGATGGAGACGATGCTCTCGGTCTGCGGGCTGGTGTTCACGCTGATCCTCAGCGTGATCGTCTAGCTGCTGCCGGGCCGGATCGGCCCGGCACCACACACGCAGGGCCCGCCCGGAGCGATCCGGGCGGGCCCTCGTGCTGCCGGCAGGGTGCCGGCCACCGCGGTCAGGTCAGCGTGAGCAGGTGCCACATCCCCATGTAGGCGTGCGGCATCCCGGTCTCGTCGTCCGGCCAGAAGCACATGATCAGGTACCGGCCGGGAGGCAGGTCGTAGTGGAACGTCTGGGTCCGGTACGGCGAGACCACTCCGGTGGAGGTGTTGGCGCGCAACGCCCAGGAGGGCTGCTTCTGCGAGCCGGACTTGAAGTAGTGATGGACCATCTTGCGGGTGGTGCCCGGCTTGACCCGGTTGATCACCACGAAGTGCGGCTGGTCGCTGTGGTTGCTCACCAGCGTCCAGCCGGCCGCCGGGATCGTGGTCGACGACAGGTCGAAGCCGTAGCTGAGCGCCGTGATGCGGCTGTCGTGAGGCACCGGGGGCCGAGACGCGGGCTTTCCGTGCACCCTGAGGACGGTCGCGGCCGGACCGTTCTGGTCCACCACCATCAACCTGTTGGCGTGGAGGTTCACCGCGAACCAGCCGGGCCGGCCCGGCCTGGCGGCTGCCCCGCCGAGGAAGGTGATGTGGTGGTCGATGCGGTTGACCGCCGCGACGTTGCCGCTGAAGGCCTTGCCGAAGTCGGCCTGCGCCCGGCGGGCGGTGTACCCGTGGTGCAGGCGCAGCAGCTGGAGCTCGTGGCCGTGGTCGTCGCCGGCCACGACCTTGAACATCACGCGCCCGGCGCGGGTGTGGTGCCCGACGCTGAGACGGATGTGCGTCTTGGTCATCGTCGCGACGACGGTGGGCACCCCCTTGACGCTGAGATCCGGCGACGCGGGCGCCGCGGTGGCGGGGGCGGCCAGCAGGCCGCTGGTCGCCAGGCCGAGGACCGCCAGCGCGGCGACGAGCCGGGGTGAGCGGGCAACGGACCGGTGAACGGACCCGGTGATGGACCGGCGAATGGACATCGTCATCAAACCTTCCCCGTGGGCTGCTCGGGGATCCCATCAGGCCCCGGCCGCCGCGGGGGCGACTCGCCGCCGAGATGCTCAGATCTGGGTACGCCGGCGATATCCGGTCGCCGGAAGGTGGGCGAGGTGTCCGGCCCGCTCACGCGGAGCGGGCCATCACCTCGTCCATCGGCAGCGGCACCAGCAGGTCGTCGGTGGCCAGGTGCACCACGTCGGTCTCGACGTCGGCCCGGCGGCAGGCGTCGTAGAGGCTGCGCGCCCAGGCCAGGTCGTCGGGCGTCGGGCCGCCGCGACCCGGCCGGGACCGCAGGAAGACGATCCGCTCGCCCGTGCCCATGTCAGCGCCGAGGGACTTGAGCAGCGCGACGAAGCCGGCCTGCTCGGGCGGCGTGGGCGGGCGCACGCACTCCTCGATCTGGGTCAGCGCCGGCAGCGGGGTGCCGTCGGCCTGGACGAGCATCAGCCACAGGCTGTGCCCGCCGAAGCCCAGCGGCTCCATGAGGTGGCGCCAGGCGTCCTCGAGGTCGGCCTGGCTGCGGATGACGGGTGCATGGGGTGTCTCGCTCATGCCGACCAGCCTCGCCGGATCCGGCGGGTGGCGCGACCGCTCCTCCACAGGGCCGGCCCGTCGGTCAGAGCACCGAGCGGTAGACCTCGAGGGTGCGTGCGGCGATCGCGCCCCAGCTGAACGCCTCGATCGCCCGGCGCCGCCCGGCCCGGCCCATCGCCGCCGCGCGGTCGGGGTCGCCGACGACCTCGGTGAGCGCGGCGGCGAAGTCCGCGACGTAGCGGTCGGGGTCCAGCGGGGTGCCGGTGCCGTCGGTGGCCTGCTCGATCGGCACCAGCCGGCCGGTCGCCGGGGTGTCCGCACCGGCATCGGCGGTGTCCACCACCACCTCGGGGATCCCGCCGGTGGCGGTGGCGACCACCGCGGTCTCGCAGGCCATGGCCTCGAGGTTGACGATGCCGAGCGGCTCGTAGATGGACGGGCAGACGAACACGGTCGCGGCGGTCAGCAGCGCGACCACGTCACGGCGCGGCAGCATCTCGGCGATCCACACGATGCCGTCGCGCTGCCGCCGCAGGTCCGCGACCAGGCCCTCCACCTCGGCCTGGATCTCCGGGGTGTCGGGCGCGCCGGCGCACAGCACCACCTGCACGTCGGCGGGCAGCTCGGCGACCGCGCGCAGGAACAGCGGCAGCCCCTTCTGCCGGGTGATCCGGCCGACGAAGACCACCGAGGGCCGGTCCGGGTCGACGCCGAGCTCGCGCACCCGGTCGGGGTCGGCACGCGGCGCCCAGTCGTCGGTGTCGATGCCGTTGTGCACGACGTGGACGCGGCCGGGGTCGATGGCCGGGTAGCAGCGCAGCACGTCGTCGCGCATCGCCGCGGACACCGCGATCACCGCCGCGGCCGCTTCGTACGACGTCCTCTCCACCCAGGAGGAGATCGCGTACCCGCCGCCGAGCTGCTCGGCCTTCCACGGCCGCAGCGGCTCCAGCGAGTGCGCGCTGACCACGTGCGGCACGCCGTGGAGCAGCGAGGCGAGGTGGCCGGCGAAGTTGGCGTACCAGGTGTGGGAGTGGACCAGGTCCGCGCCGGCGCAGCCGTCGGCGATCGAGAGGTCGACGCCGAGGGTGCGCAGCGCCGCGTTGGCGTGGGCGAGCTCGGCGAGGTCGGCGTACGACGAGGTCAGCGGCTCGTCTCGCGGCGCGCCGAACGCGTGCACCCGGGCCTCGAGGTCGGGCAGCCGGCGCAGCGCACGGACCAGCTCGGCCACGTGCACCCCCGCGCCGCCGTAGATCTCCGGGGGGTACTCCTTGCTCAGGACGTCGACGCGCATGGCGCGAACCTACTCCGTCACCGCTCCTGCGCCCGGGCTCGCTCGATCCCCGAGCCACGCACTCCCGAGGAGGGTCCGGTCCCGCTAGCGTGACCGCATGAGTCCCAGCAGCCGCAAGAAGGTCCTGGCCATCGTCCTCGCCGGCGGGGAGGGCAAGCGGCTGATGCCGCTGACGGCGGACCGGGCGAAACCCGCGGTGCCGTTCGGCGGCATCTACCGGCTCATCGACTTCGCGCTCTCGAACGTCGTGAACTCCGGCTACCTGAAGGTCGTCGTGCTCACCCAGTACAAGTCGCACAGCCTGGACCGGCACGTCTCCCAGACCTGGCGGATGTCGACGCTGCTCGGCAACTACGTCACGCCGGTGCCGGCGCAGCAGCGGGTCGGCAAGCACTGGTACCTCGGCAGCGCGGACGCGATCTACCAGTCGCTGAACCTGATCCGCGACGAGCAGCCGGACATCGTCGTGGTGGTGGGTGCCGACCACGTCTACCGGATGGACTTCTCCCAGATGGTCGACCAGCACGTGGCCAGCGGCGCGGCCTGCACGGTCGCCGCGATCCGGCAGCCGATCTCGATGGCCGACCAGTTCGGCGTCATCGACGTGGCGCCCGAGGAACCGTCGCGGATCCGGGACTTCCTGGAGAAGCCGACCGACCCGGTCGGCCTGCCGGACAGCCCGGGGGAGGTGCTGGCCTCGATGGGCAACTACGTCTTCGACGCGGACGCGCTGGTCGAGGCGGTCAGCCGCGACTCGACGATGACCGACTCCAAGCACGACATGGGCGGCGACATCGTGCCGGCGTTCGTACGCCGCCAGCAGGCCGGCGTCTACGACTTCAAGGACAACGACGTGCCCGGGGCGACCGAGCGTGACCGCGGCTACTGGCGCGACGTGGGGACGATCGGCTCCTACTACGCCGCGCACATGGACCTGGTCTCGCCGCTGCCGGTCTTCAACCTCTACAACTTCGACTGGCCGATCTTCACCTCCTACGGCCCGCAGCCGCCGGTGAAGATCACGCCCGGCGAGGACGGCCACGCCTCCCAGACGCTGGAGTCGCTGCTCTCGCCCGGCGCGGTGGTCAGCGGCGGGGAGATCGCCCGGTCGGTGCTCTCGCCGGCGGCGTTCGTCGGCACGGGCGCCCAGGTGTCCGACTCGGTGCTGATGAACGGCGTGCGGATCGGCGCGGGAGCGGTCGTGCGCAACGCGATCCTCGACAAGCACGTCGTCGTCCCGCCCGGCGCCCGGATCGGCGTCGACCCGGCCGAGGACGAGGCGCGCGGCTTCCCGGTGCAGGACGGGCTGACCGTGCTCGGCAAGGACCAGGTCTTCCCGGGCTGATCGCGAAAGCTCTTCCGGGCAGGCCCCCGGGCCCGACGCGCTCGGCCGGCGGTCAGAGCACGCCGGCGGCGCGGGCGGGTGCGGCGTACGCCGCGGCCAGGGTCTCCACGGTCTCGTGGGCGTTGAGACCACTGGGGTTCGGCACCACCCACAGCTCGGCGCCGGCGAACGGCTCGGGCTGGCGGCCGAGGACCGCCCTGGGGTGGCCGAAGGCGTGGCGGTACGCCGTGATGCCGGCGACCGCGACGACCCGGGGCGCGACCCGGTGCACCAGCTCCTCGAGCTGACGGCCGCCCTCGCGCAGCTCGTCGCGGGCCAGCTCGTCGGCGCGGGCGGTGGCGCGGCGGACCAGGTTGGTGATGCCGATCCCGCGCCCGCGCAGCAGCTCGCGGTCCTCGTCGGTCATCCCGGCCGACGGGTCGATCGGCTGCTCGATGATCCCGGCGCGCAGCAGCGCGGGGTAGAAGCGGTTGACCGGGTGCGCGAAGTGGGTCTGCGTGGCCGCGGTCCACAGGCCGGGGTTGATGCCGACGAACAGCAGCCGCACGTCGGTCCCCAGCAGGTCGGGCACCTCGGTGCCGCGGAACGACTGGAGCTCGGCACGGGTGAAGCGGGGCACGGTCGCATGCTGCCACGCGGCCGGGTCGCCGAGGTTCGCCGGGAACCGCCGGCGGCGGGCTACCGTCCCATCACCATGCGACGCACTCTCGGACCCCCGACCCTCTCCGCCTTCCGTCCCGCCCTCCTGCCGCCCCTGCTGAGCGTGCTGCTGGCGGCAGGCCTCGGGGCCGGCTGCGGGCAGGACACCGCCCCCGACCGCGGCGCGCCGGCGGCGAGCACGTCGGGCGGGAGCACGTCGCCCTCGCCGAGCACCGGACCCGTGGACGGCACGGTGGTCGCGATGATCAGCCAGACCGCGGCAGGCGGGCGCGTCGACCCGCACGCGACGGTGCTGGACAGCAGGGCCGCCGTCGCCCAATTCGCCAGCCGGTTCCGCGGCGCGCTGCTCCAGGGCCGGATCCAGCAGGCGCTCGCGAAGGCCGACGTCGGGGCCGACCGGGTGCCGGTCGCGGCGGTGGTCGCGCTCGGCTGCGACGTGCCGAAGCACGTCGACGTGCGCCGCACCGCCGACGGGCTGCAGGTCACCGCGCAGCCGGTGGCGAGCCCGCTGCCGGAGTGCCTGGCGCCGGTCACCACGGTCGCCGTGGTGGCGGTGCCCTCCGACGCCGCGTGACCCGCGGCGCGTGACCCGCGGACGGTCCCGCGGCGACCGGTCACCGCGGCGCGGCCCACCCGACCCTCGGGCGCGTCGGCGAGGCACGGTCCACCGGCGGGGGCGGCGTGGGCCGGCGGTGAGCCGTCCCGTGGCCGCCGCCCCGGCCCACTAGGGTGCGCACGTGGGTCGACGGTCGGGGCACCCCTGGAACGCCTTCATCGAGGGTGACAACCTCGAGGTGCTGGCGCGGGTGACCGAGCCGGTCGACCTGGTCTACATCGACCCGCCGTACAACACCGGCAACGACTTCGCCTACCGCGACGACTTCCGCCACGGCGACGCGCGGAGCACCCGGCACCAGGCCTGGGTGGCGATGATGCGGCCGCGGCTCGAGGCGGCGCGGGGGCTGATGAGCGAGCGGTCGGCGATCTTCGTCAGCATCGACGACAACGAGGTGGCGCACCTGCGGCTGCTGATGGACGAGGTGTTCGGGGAGACCGGCTTCGTCGCCCAGGTGGTGGTCAACCTCAATGCCAAGGGTCGCCAGCTCGGCCGGGGGTTCGCGACCAACCACGAGTACCTCCTGGTCTACGTCAAGGACCCCCGTCGTACCGCCCTGGACGCCAGCAGCCCCGACGCGGTCGACGAGCGCGACTTCCCGCTGACCGACCCGGCGACCGGCCGCCGCTACCGGCACCTGCCGCTGCGCAACACCAACAAGAAGTTCAACCCCGCCACCGCCCGCACCCTGCACTTCACCGTCTGGGGGGACCCCGAGACGGGTCGGGTCGCCACCGGCCCGTTCGCGGGCGCCCAGGAGATCGGGCCGGTCTTCGGCGACGGCCGGCCCGCGGTCTGGCGCTGGTCGCGCCCGCTGATCGAGCAGCGCCCCGACGACCTGGTCTGCCGCACCGTCAACGGCCGCGGCGGTCCCCGGGTCGACGTCTTCCAGAAGGACTGGCTGGACCGGGACACCCCCGGCGGCCGCCGCAAGAAGCTGCGCACGATCTGGCTGTCCGAGGAGATCGGCTCCACCGACACCGCGGTCGCGGAGCTCAAGGCGATCGTGGGCCACGTCTTCGAGTCGCCCAAGCCCACCGGGCTGGTCCGCCGGATCCTGGCGACGATGCCCGCGGACGTGCTGGCGCTCGACTTCTTCGCCGGCAGCGGCACGACGGGCCACGCCGTCGCCCTGCAGAACGCCGAGGACGGTGGGACCCGCCGGTGCCTGAGCGTCAACTCCGGGGAGCCGACGCGGGAGGGCTCGAACGCCCGCACCGCCGGGCTGCTGAGCGTCGCCGACATCACCCGGGCCCGGTTGCGCGCGGTGGCCGAGACCGTCGGTGGTGGGCTCGTCGAGGACCCGTCACACTGGCCGGCATGACCGAGCACCAGCAGCCCCGGGTCGTCCTCGTCACCGGCGCCTCCAGCGGCATCGGCGAGCAGGCCGCGCTGCGGCTGCGCAAGGCCGGCCTCACGGTCTACGCCGTGGCCCGGCGGGTCGACCGGATGGCCGCGCTGGAGCGGGCGGGCGTGACCACGTTCGCGATGGACGTGACCGACGACGCCTCGATGGTGGCCGGGGTGCAGCGGATCCTCGACGAGCGGGGGCGGCTCGACGTACTGGTGAACAACGCCGGGTACGGCGCCTACGGCGCGGTCGAGGACGTGCCCATCGACGAGGCCCGCCGGCAGTTCGAGGTCAACGTCTTCGGGCTGGCCCGGCTGGTCCAGCTGGTCACGCCGCACATGCGCGCGCAGCGGACGGGCCGGATCGTCAACATCTCCTCGATCGGCGGGAGGTTCTACGAGCCACTCGGCGCCTGGTACCACGCCACGAAGTTCGCGGTGGAGGGCTTCAGCGACAGCCTGCGCGTGGAGCTCGCGCCGTTCGGGATCGAGGTGGTGCTCGTCGAGCCCGGCCCGATCCGCACCGAGTGGAACGAGATCTCCCGCGAGAGCCTCACCGAGACCAGCCGGGGCGGGGCCTACGAGGAGATGGCCGGGCAGGTCCGCGGCGTGCTCGAGCGCGCCGACACCAGCCGGCTGATGTCCAGCGGCCCCGGCGTGGTGGGACGAAAGATCGTCAAGGCCGCCACCACCCGCCGGCCCCGGGCGCGCTATCCGGTGGGCCGCAACGCCGGCACGATCCTCCTGGCCCGGCGACTGCTGCCCGACCGGGTCTTCGACGCGGTCGTCCGGCGGATGTACCTGCCCTGATCGCGCCCGGTCAGCCCGGGCCGGCGCTGGTGCCGGGGGCGACCGTCTGCCGGAGCTCCCGGAGCCGCTGCCGCACCAGGTCCAGCTCGGCCGGCACGCCGGTCACCTCACCGTCGGGGCGGTCCCGACCGTCCCCCAGGGCCGCGGCCAGCCGGTCGACCGCCTCCTCGAGCTCCTCGAGCCCGGTGCCGAGGCCGTCGGGCAGCCCGCGGCCGGCCTGGTCGCGCTCGCTCAGCAGCGCGGCCTGGCTGGTCTGGAGCCGGCTGGTCTCCCACAGGTTCACGAAGACCTGCACCTTGGCGCGCAGGATCCACGGGTCGAAGGGCTTGAGGAGGTAGTCGGCGCCGCCGGCGACGTAACCCCGGTAGGAGCTGTGCAGGTCCTTGTCGACGGCGGTGAGGAAGATGATCGGTACGTCGCGGGTGCGGAGCCGCCGCTTGATGCGGGTCGCCGTCTCATAACCGTCCATGCCCGGCATCTGCGCGTCCAGCAGGATCAGCGCGAAGTCCGTGCGCAGCAGCGCCGCGAGGGCCTCCTCGCCCGAGCTCGCACGGACCAGGTCGACGTCGAGCGAGCCGAGGATCGCCTCCAGGGCGAGCAGGTTCTCGGGCCGGTCGTCGACCAGCAGGATCCGGGCGCGCCCGGTCATCGCAGCCCCCCCTCCGCGACCGGCCGGCTCACGACCGGCCGGCTCACGACAGCCACGACCTGAGCGTGGCGAGCAGCTGCTCGACGTCCACGGGCTTGGTGACGTAGTCGGAGGCGCCGGCGGTCAGGCTGCTGTCGCGGTCCCCGGGCATCGCCTTGGCCGTGAGCGCGATGACCGGCAGGTCCTGCAGGCGCGGCATCTTCCGGATCTCGCGCATCGCGGTGTAGCCGTCCATGCCGGGCATCATCACGTCCATCAGCACCAGGTCGATGTCGGGTTCGACCCGCAGGATCTCCAGCCCCTCCTCGCCGCTGGCGGCGTAGAGCACGTCGATGCCGTGCTGCTCGAGGGCACTGGTGAGCGCGAAGACGTTGCGCACGTCGTCGTCGACGATCAGGATCCGCCGGCCGGCGAGCACCTGCTCGAGGGCCGGTTCGTCGAGCGCGCCGGCCTCGGCCGGCGCCACGGCGTCGGACCGGTGCAGGAACACGGCGGTCGCGGCCACGGCGTCCTGGAGCGTCTGGGGCCGGACCACGGTCAGCGTGTCGGCGTAGCGGACCAGGCGGGCCTCCTCGCGCGGCGCGAGGTCGTGGCCGCGGGTGAGGACCACCGGGGTGTGCAGCACCTGCTTGCGGGCCCGGAGCCGCTTGAGCACCTCGAAGCCTCCCTCGGCCAGGGGCAGGTCGACCAGCACGCAGTCGCAGGCGCTGCCGCGCAGGGCCCGTGCCGCCTCCTCCGGGCTCCCGACGAACTCGACCTCGACCTCGTCGAGCGGCTCGAAGCGTTCGGCGACCATCGCGCCGGGGCTGCCGGGATCGTCGGCGACCACGAGCAGTCGCCGCTTCGCCCGGGTGAGGAAGCCCTCGAGCCGGTCGAGCGCCGCGTCGACCTTCGCGCGGGTGAAGGGGACCTCGATCACGTCCAGCGACCCCGCCTGCCAGGCCTGGTGGCTGCTCTCGGCCGCCAGCGAGGTGTGCGTGGCGATCAGCGGCACGTCCCGGGTCTCCTCGCGGCGCTTGAGGAGGTGGTGCAGCGAGGTGCCGTCGTGGGCGGACATGTCCATGCCGACGACCATTCCGTCGGGGCGGCGCTGGCCGGCGAGCGCCAGCGCCCGGTCGGCGTACTGCGTGGCCAGCACCTTGAAGCCGTGGCGGCGCCCCACCTCGACCGTGGCACGGCACAGCTCGGGCTCGGCGAGCGAGACCAGCAGGACCCGGTCGCCGGGGACGATGTCGCCGTCGTCGTCCTCGACCTGCTCCTGGACGCGCTCCATGCCGGCCAAGCCGGGTGCCGCCTCGACGGCCGGCGGGGCGGCCGCCGGGAGCGCGGTGACGCGCCCCGCCCCGAGGAACTGCGTGGGCAGGTAGAGCGTGAACCTGCTGCCCCGGTCCGGCTGGCTCTCGACGTGGATCTCCCCGCCGATCAGCCGGGCGATCTCCCGGCTGATCGACAGCCCCAGGCCGGTGCCGCCGAACTTGCGACTGATCGTGCCGTCGGCCTGCTGGAACGCCTCGAAGATCGTGCGCAGCTGCTCGGGCGGGATGCCGATGCCCGTGTCGGTCACGTCGAAGGCGACCACTCCGTCGGCCACGGTCAGCGCCGGCGTGGTGAAGTCCTTCTCGGTGCTGTTGCGGATCACCAGGGTGACCTCGCCGAACGAGGTGAACTTCACCGCGTTCGACAGCAGGTTGCGCAGCACCTGCTGCAGCCGGTGCTGGTCGGAGACCAGCGTGGCGGGCACGTCGTCGGCCACCCGGACCGAGAAACTGAGGTCCTTCTCGGCCGTCAGCGGCCGGAACGTCGCCTCGACGTACTCCACGATCCCGGGCACCGCCACGGTCGCCGGGTGGACGTCCATCTTGCCGGCCTCGACCTTGGACAGGTCGAGGATGTCGTTGATCAGCTGCAGCAGGTCGGTGCCGGCGCTGTGGATCGTCTGGGCGAACTCCACCTGCCGGGGGTTGAGGTTCTGGTCGGTGTTGTCGGCCAGCAGCTTGGCCAGGATCAGCAGCGAGTTCAGCGGGGTGCGCAGCTCGTGGGACATGTTCGCGAGGAACTCCGACTTGTAGCGCGAGGAGAGCGCGAGCTGCTCGGCGCGGTCCTCGAGGGCGCGCCGGGCGTCCTCGATCTCGAGGTTCTTGATCTCGATCGCGCGGTTCTGCTGCGCCAGCAGGCTGGCCTTCTCCTCCAGCTCGGCGTTGCTCTGCTGGAGCTCGCGCTGCTGGGTCTGCAGCTCGCCGGACTTGTTCTGCAGCTCGGCCGCCAGCCGCTGCGACTCCTCCAGCAACGCCTGGGTGCGCGAGCTGGCGATGATCGCGTTCAGCGAGACACCGATGATCTCCATCAGCTGCTCGAGGAACTGCAGGTGCACGGCGCTGAAGGGGCGGAACGAGGCCAGCTCCATGACGCCGAGCACCTGCTCCTCGAAGACGACCGGCAGGATCACGATCGTCAGCGGCGCGGCCTGCCCGAGCCCCGAGGAGATCCTCAGGTAGCCCGAGGGGACGTCGCTCAGCAGGATCCGCTCCCGGACCTCGGCGGCCTGGCCGACCAGGCCGACCCCGACGTCGAAGGTGTCGGGGACGCCCGGCAGCGGCTGGTGGCCGTACGACGCGATCCGGCGCAGGCTGCGGGTGCCGTCGTGGCCGTTCTGGCCGAGGAAGAACGTGCCCGCCGAGGCCCCCACCAGCGGCGTGAGCTCGTTGACGATGAGCTGCGTGACGTCGAGCAGGTCGCGCCCGCCCTGCATGTGCCCGGTGAACCGGGCGAGGTTGGTCTTCAGCCAGTCCTGCTCCTGGTTGGCCCGGGTGGTCTCGCGCAGGTTGTCGATCATCTGGTTGAGGTTGTCCTTGAGCTCGGCCACCTCGCCCTGCGCCTCGACGGTGATCTGCTGGCTCAGGTCGCCCTGGGTCACCGCCGTGGAGACCTCGGCGATCGCCCGCAGCTGGGTGGTCAGGGTGCCCGCCAGCTGGTTGACGTTCTCGGTCAGCTTGCGCCAGGTGCCCGAGACGTCGGCGACCTCGGCCTGGCCGCCGAGCCTGCCGTCGGTGCCGACCTCGCGGGCCACCCGGGTCACCTCGTCGGCGAACGACGAGAGCTGGTCGACCATCCGGTTGACCGTCGTCTTCAGCTCGAGGATCTCGCCGCGGGCGTCGACGTAGGTCTTCTGGGTCAGGTCGCCGTGGGCGACGGCGGTGGTGACCAGCGCGATGCTGCGGACCTGGCTGGTCAGGTTGCCGGCCATCGAGTTCACCGAGTCGGTCAGGTCCTTCCAGGTGCCGGCGACGCCGCGCACCTGGGCCTGGCCGCCGAGGATGCCCTCGGTGCCGACCTCGCGGGCCACCCGGGTCACCTCGTCGGCGAACGCGCGCAGCGTGTCCACCATCGCGTTGATCGTGCTGGCCAGCGCCGCGACCTCGCCGCGGGCCTCGATCGAGATCTTCTGGCTCAGGTCGCCGCGGGCCACCGCGGTGGAGACCGTGGCGATGCTGCGCACCTGGTTGGTGAGGTTGCCGGCCATCGAGTTCACCGAGTCGGTGAGGTCCCGCCAGGTGCCGGCCACCCCGGGCACCCGCGCCTGGCCGCCGAGCATCCCCTCGGTGCCGACCTCGCGGGCCACCCGGGTCACCTCGTCGGCGAAGGAGGAGAGCTGGTCGACCATCGTGTTCACGGTGCTCTTCAGCTCGAGGATCTCGCCGCGGGCGTCGACGGTGATCTTGCTGGTCAGGTCGCCCTGGGCGACGGCCGTGGTCACCTCGGCGATGTTGCGCACCTGCGAGGTCAGGTTGGCCGCCATCATGTTGACGTTCTCGGTGAGGTCCTTCCAGGTGCCCGAGACGTCGTGGACGTCGGCCTGGCCGCCGAGCCGGCCCTCGGTGCCGACCTCGCGGGCCACCCGGGTCACCTCGTCGGCGAACGAGGAGAGCTGGTCGACCATCGTGTTCACGGTGCTCTTCAGCGCCAGGATCTCGCCGCGGGCCTCCACGGTGATGGTCCGGGTGAGGTCGCCGCGGGCCACCGCGGTGGTCACCTCGGCGATGTTGCGCACCTGGGCGGTGAGCGTGCCGGCCATGAAGTTCACCGAGTCGGTCAGGTCCCGCCAGGTCCCCGAGACCCCGGGCACCGCCGCCTGGCCGCCGAGCCGGCCCTCCCCGCCGACCTCGCGGGCCACCCGGGTCACCTCGTCGGCAAAGGAGGAGAGCTGGTCGACCATCGTGTTGACGGTGGTCTTGAGCTCGGCCAGCTCGCCGCGGACGTCGACGGTGATCTTCTGGCTCAGGTCGCCGCGGGCCACCGAGGTCGTGACCTGCGCGATGTTGCGGACCTGGTTGGTCAGGTTGGAGGCCATCGAGTTCACCGAGTCGGTGAGGTCCTTCCAGGTCCCGGCCACGCCCGGCACGTCGGCCTGGCCGCCGAGGATGCCCTCACTGCCGACCTCGCGGGCCACCCGGGTGACCTGGTCGGCGAAGGAGGAGAGCTGGTCGACCATGGTGTTGACGGTGGTCTTGAGCTGCGCCAGCTCACCCTTGACGTCGACGGTGATCTTCTGGCTCAGGTCGCCGCGGGCCACGGCCGTGGTGACCTGGGCGATGTCGCGGACCTGCGCGGTCAGGTTGTCGGCCATGTAGTTCACCGACTCGGTGAGGTCCTTCCACCGCCCGGCCACCCCCGGCACGTCGGCCTGGCCGCCGAGGATCCCCTCGGTGCCGACCTCGCGGGCCACCCGGGTCACCTCGTCGGCGAACGTCTGCAGCGTCGCCGTCATCGAGTTCAGCGTCTCGGCCAGCTCCGCGACCTCGCCGCGGGCACCGACCGTGATCTGCTGGCTCAGGTCGCCGCGGGCCACCGCCTGGGCGACCGAGGAGATGCCCCGCACCTGGCTGGTCAGGTTGGAGGCCATCAGGTTGACCGAGTCGGTCAGGTCCTTCCAGGTGCCCGAGACGCCGTGCACGTCGGCCTGGCCGCCGAGCCGGCCCTCGGTGCCGACCTCGCGGGCGACCCGGGTCACCTCGGAGGCGAACGACGAGAGCTGGTCGACCATCCGGTCCACGGTCTCCTTGAGCTGGGCCATCTCCCCGGACACCTCGACCGCGACCGTGTGCGACAGGTCCCCGTCGGCGACCGCGGTGGTCACCAGCGCGATGTCACGCACCTGGGCGGTCAGCCGGGAGCTCATCGTGTTGACCGCGTCGATCAGGTCGCGCCAGCTGCCGTCCGCGTCGCGGACCCGGGCCTGGCCGCCGAGCTTGCCCTCGGTGCCCACCTCGCGGGTCACCCGGGTGATCTCGTCGGCGATCGAGGAGAGCCGGTCCACCAGCCCGTTCACGCTGCGGGCGACGCGGAGCGGCTCGCCGCGCAGCGACTGCCCCTCCAGGCGCAGGTCCATCCGCTGGGTCAGGTCACCGTCCGCCATCGCGGCCACCACCCGCGCGAACTCGCCGGTCGGCCGGACCAGGTCGGTGACCAGGCTGTTGGCCGCGTCGACGGAGCGGACCCAGCCGCCCTCGCCGAGCCCCGGCTGCAGCCGCTCGCTGTGGCGCCCCTCGCGTCCGGCGACCCGCTGCACCCGGGTCAGCTCGGAGAGCAGGTGCTGCTGGCGCTCGGCGATCTCGTTGTAGGCGAGGGCCAGGTCGGCCACCAGTCCCTCGCCCGAGACCGGCAGCCGCCGGCGGAAGCTGCCGTCCCGCATGGCCTCCATCGCGACGAGCAGCCGCTTGAGCTGCGCCCTGTCCAGGTCGTCGTCCGGCGTCGGACGAGCCGGCGGCGTGCGTCGCGTGGTCCTACGGGTGCTGGTGGTGCTGCCGGGCATCGCGGATCTCCCTAGATCGCCCCAAGAGCAGGCTGTGACTGATCGCCCCGTGAGCACGAGTCTGTCACCATGAGGGGACTCCGCCAACGAGTCCCGAGACCCGCAATGACGTCCTTCCCCACACGCGTCGAGCAGTCCTTCGTGGCTGAGGCGCGCTCGGTCGCCGAGGCGCGGCGGTTCACCCGCCGGACCCTGGAGGAGTGGGCCGTCGACGAGCTGGTCGACGGCGCCTCGCTGATCGTCAGCGAGCTGGTCACCAACGCGGTGGTGCACGCCGGCACGCCCGTCCGGCTGGTGCTCGGGCTGCGCGGCCAGGAGCTGCGGATCGAGGTCGAGGACCTCCACCCGGGGCAGCGGCTGCCGCTGGTCAGCGGCGTGCCGCCGGCCACCGCCGAGCACGGCCGCGGCCTGATGATCACCACCTCGCTCTCCTCCGCGTGGGGCGTGGAGTACACCCGCGCCGCCAAGCGGGTCTGGGTCGTCTGCGAGCGGGAACCGGGCCCCGCCGCCCACCCGCCCGAGGGCGCGGTCCCGGCCGCGCCGGACGGGCCCAGGGTCGCGGTGGTGGAGATGGACGCCGCGGGCGCGGTCACCGGGTGGAACGGCGACGCCGCCACGCTGCTCGGCTGGGATGCCGACGAGGTGGCCGGGCGCGCCTGGGACGAGCTGCTCGACAGGGGCGGGCCGCCGCCGGACCTCGGCGCGGCCGGAGGGGCCGGAGACGCCAGGGAGGCCAGGGGGGCCGAGGACGCCGGGGACAGCGGTGGCGGCGCCGGCGGGTGGCAGGGCACGTACGCCGTGCTGCGCCGCGACGGCACCCCGCAGCCGGTCTTCGCCTCGCACGTCACGGCCGCCGGCCACGGGAGCGTCGCGCTGCTCGTGGCGCAGGAGCAGCGCTCCCTGCTGGAGCACCCCGTCGGCTCGACGCCGGTCGCGGTCTCGCAGCCCGAGACCTTCGGGCTGCGCGAGGACGCGCTGGTGCGGCTCGGCGTGGAGGAGTACCTCGCGCTGGCCGCCGAGCGGATCCGCGACCCGGTCGCCGCCGAGGCGACCTACATCCTGCTGGCCCACGACCTCGACGACGACCTCGAGGTGGCGGCGGTCAGCGGCCTGCCCGAGACGACGCTCGGGACCCGGCTCGCCGCCGGCTCGCCCGGGGTCCCCGACCGGCACCGGCCCACGCTGCCCCTCCTCGTCGGCGACCTGGCCGACCTCGACGTGCCCCTGCTGGCGGGCACCGGGCTGCGCTCCCTGGCCGTGGTGCCGCTGGTCCTGGAGCACCGGCTGGTCGGAGCGCTGGCGGCGGCCTCGGCGGTGGTCGACGGGTTCGACGACGACCAGGCGGCGCTGCTGCAGCGGTTCGCCGACTCGATCTCGCTCGTGGCCGACCGGGCGAGGCTGCAGGCGTCCGAGCGGGAGCGCCGCGGCTGGCTCAGCTACCTCGCCGACGCCGGCGACCTGCTCGCCGGCTCGCTCGACCAGGAGATGAGCATGGCGATCACCGGCCAGATCGTGGTGCCCCGCCTCGCCGCGTGGAGCGCGATCCACCTCGGCGACGTCCGCGGCGAGCCGGTCCTCAGGCAGGTCTGGCACCAGGACGAGGACCGGGTCGAGGAGCTGCGGGCGGCCCTCGCCGAGGTGCCGCCCGAGGAGCTGGCCGCCGGCTCGCCGCTCGTGGCGGGCCGCCGCGCCACGAGCATCCCGCTGGTCGCCCACGGGCACCAGCTCGGGTGCCTGACGCTGGGCCGGGCCCGCGGCGAGCTCGTCCGCAGCGAGCTGTTCGTCGTCGCCGAGTCGATCGCGCGGCGGGCCGCGCTGGCGATCGACAACGCCCAGGCCCACGGCGCCCTCAAGGCCGCCGGCCGGGCGCTCCAGGAGAGCCTGCTGCCCCCCTCGGTGCCCGAGGCCCCCGGCTTCGACGTCGGGGTGGCCTACCAGGCCGCGGGCGAGGACACCGCCGCCGGCGGCGACTTCTACGACCTCTTCCCGGTCGGTCGCGGCACCTGGTGCTTCGTCGTCGGCGACGTCTGCGGCACCGGGGCGCAGGCGGCCGCGGTCACCGGCCTGGCCCGCCACACGATCCAGGCCCTGGTCCGCGCCGGCCTGCCGGTGGCGGCGACCCTGGAGCGGCTCAACAGCGCCATCCTCGACGAGGGCCCTCGGTCCCGGTTCCTGACCCTGGTGTGCGGCACGCTGCGTCACGAGCACGGACGGGTGCGGCTCGAGCTGGTGAACGCCGGCCACCCGCCGCCCTACCTCGTCGACGGCCGGGGCGAGGTGCACGAGGTGGGGACGTCCCAGACGCTGCTGGGGGTCGTCGAGCACGTCGCGTACGTCGCGGACATCCTCGACCTCGACCGCGGTGACCTGCTGGTCACCGTCACCGACGGCGTGCTCGAGCGCCGGTCGGGGGACCGGCTGCTGGGGGAGGGACCCTTCACCGAGCACCTGGCGACGCTCGGGGAGCTCCCGGCCCAGGCCGTGGCCGAGCGGATCCGCCGGGTGGTCGCCGAGTTCAGCGAGGTCCCGCAGCACGACGACCTCGCGGTGCTGGCGATCCGGGCCCAGCCCGGTCACCCCTGAGCCGCCCGTCCCGGACCCGGGCCCGGGCCGGTCGGCGCGGGTCGACCGGTGCGTCGGGCGGAGAACGCCCCGACCTGCAGCGAAGCGCAGGGCCCTGCGGGGCTGGTGCGCTCACCCCCGGAGGCACAGGCCGGCGGCGTCGAGCCGGTGCTCGACGTACAGGCGCTCGGCATCGCGTTCGGGGCCAAGGGGGAGGTCGCTCAGGCTGTTCCTGACCCCCAGGGCCGCGCAGGCGTCGACCAGCACGTCGTCGTAGGCAAGCTTCAGGGCGATCCGTCGCGTCATCGGGAGGTTCGGGGCCAGGGCCAGCAGCTCCCCGCGGAGCCGTCGCGCGTCGCGTCCGATGTGCTCGATGGGCGGCCCGGCCGCGGTGGGCGGGGGCGGCGAGAGCCTGGTCATGAGGCGACGGAGACCGCGGACGATCTCGGCCTGGTGGAGGACGCCGCCGACGAGCGCGCCGCACGTCACGGTGACCAGCGCGATGTCGACCAGCCCAGCGAGTGGGCCGTCGGTCTGGCCCATGCGGCCGATCCTAGGTCCGCGGGACCAGGAACAACAGGAACGGGCCCGGGCCCCGGTCAGTGCGCGGGCCGTCGACTGCGGTGGGCGACCTGCGCCTGCGCCGCGGGTCAGGTCCCGACGGCCTCCTCCAGCGCCGCCACCTCGGTGTCGAGGTGGCCGATCAGCCGCTGCAGGTGCGGCACGGTGCGCCGGCAGCCGGTCAGCCCGAAGCCCATCTTGCCGTCGTAGGACGTGCAGGTGATGTTGAGCGCCATGCCGTTGATCGGGATCGAGAGCGGGTACTGCCCGACCAGCCGGGCGCCGTTCCAGTAGTGCGTGGTCCGTGGGCCGGGCACGTTGCTGATGATCAGGTTGTACGGCGGCTTGACGATCCCCTGCATCCGCAGCAGCGGCGGCAGGATCGCCGGCGCCTGCCCGAGCGCGCTCATCGCCATGATCTGCACCGGCGTCATGCTCGAGAGCGCCTCCTTGCCGTCCTTCATCGACCGGTGGACCGCGGCGAGCCGCTCGGCCGGGTCGGCGAGGTCGGTGCCGAGCTTGCACATCACCGCGCCGACCGCGTTGCCGCCGTCGGCGGAGGCGACGTGGGACTGCCGGGCGTTGAGGCCGACCGGCACCATCGCGACCAGCGGGGTCTCCGGCAGCGCCTCGAGCTCGGCGAGGTAGGTGCGGACCGCGCCGCTGCACATCGCCAGCACCACGTCGTTCAGGGTGGCGCCGGAGGCCCGGCCGATCGCCCGCAGCCGCTCGATCGGCCAGTCCTGGGCGGCGAACCGGCGGGACCCGGTGATCGACCGGTTGAACATCGTGCGCGGCGCGTAGAGCGACAGCGCGGAGGTCTCGTTGCGCACGCTCCTGTTCAGCGTCCTGATCAGCGCCGCCGGCAGGCCGGCCGCCTCCGAGGCGATCCCGAGGGCGGTGTGCAGCGCGTGCACCGGCACCTCGGCGAGCTCGCGCTCGAGGGTCGCCGGTGGCTTCTCGCGGCTGCGGGCCGCGCTCGCCCGGACCCCCCACGGGGCCGGCATGCCCCGCGTGTCGGGGTCGGTGCTCAGCACGCTCTGGATCAGCCGCATCGCGGAGATGCCGTCGACCAGCGCGTGGTGGGTCTTGGTGTACATCGCCACCCGGCCGTCCCGGAGGCCCTCGATCACGTGGGCCTCCCACAGCGGCCGCTCCCAGGCGAGCCGGGTGCTGTGCAGCCGGCCGCAGAGCTCGAGCAGCTCCCGGATCCGGCCGGGGCGGGGGAGCGCGCTGTGCCGCACGTGGTGCTCGATGTCGAACTGGTCGTCGTCCTCCCACACCAGCTGGCCGGCGGTCCGCAGCGACCGCTTGGGGTGCTTGAGGAACAGCGGGGCGATGCCCTCCACGTCGCGCATCTGCTCGAACATCTGGCGGACGTAGCCGCGGCCGGCGCCCTCGGGCTTCTCGAACAGCTGCAGCCCGCCCACGTGCATGGGCTGGCTGCGGTTCTCGGCCAGCAGGAACGCCGCCGATGCCGGATCGATCGGTGTGACCACGGGTACCCCGTTTCTCGTCGTTGACCGATCCTCGCCCTCGGCCGCCCGTTGCACAACGATCCTCCCCAGCCGGCGGCGGTCCATGCCGCCGGCCCCCGGGTCGAGGACCCGGAGGGCGGGCAGGTCAGCGGCGGAGCGGGTCCAGCGAGGGGGTGTGCCGCAGCACACCGGCCAGCGCGGCGGTGACGACGACCAGGACGGCGGAGAGGGTCACGACCGCGGGCCAGGCGCCCGCGGACCACGCCGTACCGGCCAGGCTGCCGAAGACCGAGGAGCCGAGGTAGTAGCCGAACAGGTAGAGCGAGGCCGCCTGCCCCGACGCGATGCCGCCGGCGCGGGCGCGGGCCGGCACCCAGCCGCTGGCCACCCCGTGCACGACGAAGAAGCCCGCGGTCATCACCGCCAGGCCCAGCACGACCAGCGGGAGCGGGTGGGCCAGCGTCAGCAGGATCCCGGCGAGCGTCACGGCGCAGCCGGCCGGGACGACGGTACGCCGGGACCAGCGCTCGGCCAGCCGGCCGGCCACGGTCGAGCTGACCGTCCCGATCGGGTAGACGAGGAAGACCAGCCCGGCGGCGCCCAGGCTCAGCCCGACCTGGGGCGAGGTCAGCCGGAAGCCCATCGCGTTGTAGACCGCCACGAACGACCCCATCGCACACGCGCCGATCGCGTAGAGCGCGAGCAGCCCCCGGTCGGTGAGCGCGCGCCGGGTCATCGTCACCAGGTGGTCGAGGCGGGCGGGGGCCGCGACGAAGTTGCGGGAGGCGGGCAGCAGCAGCCGGACGGCGACCGCGCAGCCCACGCCGACCAGGCCGATCGTCGCCAGCGCCCAGCGCCAGCCGGCCGCGTCGCCGACGAGCCCGGTCACCAGGCGGCCGGTCATCCCGCCCAGCGCGGTGCCGCCGATGTAGAGGCCGGCGGCGCGGGCGTGCAGGTCGGGGTGCAGCTCCTCGTGGAGGTACGCCGTCGCGACCGCCGGCAGTCCCGCGAGCGTGATGCCCTGGAGCAGCCGCAGCCCGAGCAGCACGTGCCAGCCCGGCGCCGCCGCGCACGCCAGCGCGACGACCGCCGACAGTGCCAGCGAGAGGTGGATCAGCCGGGTCCGGCCGAGCACCTCCGAGAGCGGGCCGGCGACCAGCAGCGCGACCCCGAGCCCGGTCGTGGTCAGCGACAGAGAGAGGGTGCTCGCGGCGGCGGTCACGCCGAAGGAGTCGGCCAGCTCGGGCAGCAGCGCCTGGGTGCTGTAGAGCAGCGCGAACGTGGCGACCCCGGCCGCGAACAGCGCGGTCGCGATCCGGCGGTAGCCGGCCTCCCCGGCGCGGTGGCCGTCGTGGGCGGGCGCGTGGGTGGGCGTGGACACCCCCTCACTGTGCCCCGACCGGAGGCATACTTCCAATGCATGATTCTGCGCGCTGACATGCGTTGCACGTATGCTCGGCCTGGTGCAGCTGGAGGACCTCCGGAAGCTGCTCGTGCTCGCCGAGCACGAGCGGGTGACCGACGCCGCCGCGGTGCTCCAGGTGCCGCAGCCGACCCTGTCCCGGCTGCTGGCGCGGGTGGAGGGCGAGCTCGGCGCACGCCTCTTCGAGCGGGACGCGCGGGGCGTGCACCCCAACCCGTACGGCGAGCTGGTGCTCGCCGCTGCCCGTGACATCACCGGGCGGCACGACCAGCTGCGGCGCGACCTCGCCGACCTCCTCGACCCGGACTCCGGCACGGTGCGGCTGGCCTTCCTCGACTCGATGGCGACCTCGCTGGTGCCGCGGATCCTGCACGACTTCCGCGAGGCGGCGCCGCAGGTCCGCGTGGTGCTGACCCAGGAGCCGAACCACGAGATCCTCCGCGACCTCGCCGCCGGCACCGCCGAGCTCGCCGTCACCTCACCCCGGCCGGGCGGCCCGCACGGCTGGCTGCCGCTGCAGCGGCAGCGGCTCGCGGTCGCGGTGCCGGTCGGGCACCGGCTCGCCGGCCGGGCCCGGGTCCGGCTGCGCGACCTGGTCGACGAGGAGTTCGTCACCGTCCCGCCGGGCTTCGGCTTCCGGGCACTGGTCGACGAGCTGTTCGCGGGCGCCGGGGTGACGCCACGGATCGCCTTCGAGAGCGCCGACCTGGCCACGATCGAGGGCCTGGTCGGCTCCGGGCTGGGGGTGGCGCTGCTGCCCGAGCAGCTGATCGGCGGACGCGCCGTGGGTGTGCCGCTCTCGGCAGCGGGCGCCGAGCGGACGGTCGGCCTGACCTGGCGCACCGACCGGCGGCTGGCGCCGGCCGCCGCCCGGTTCCTGGGCCTCCTGGAGCAGGCGGGGCCGGTCGACTGAGCGTGACCGAGCCCGGACCGGCCCGACTCTCGTCCACAGGCGGGCCTCGCGCAAGGTTGTCCACAGCGCGCACCGTGCTCGCCGCGGCGGGCCACCCGGGCCTCCTAGCGTCCGTGCTGCGCCGGAGCTCGCCGGCGCCTCGATGCTGAAGGAGACCCACGAATGAGGCACACCCTCGGGCTGATCGCCGCCGCCACCGTCCTCACCGTCGGCGGTGGGACCGCCGCCTGGGCGAGCGTGGACGACCCGCCGCCCGGCGACACGATCACCGATGTGAGCGGCGACGCGAGCCACGGCTGGACGGTCGAGCACTACGACGGCACGGTGACCTACCCGCCCACGAGCTCCGAGGTCCGCGCCGGGTGCGCGGCGCTGCACCACCGGGTCGGGCGCGTGCGCTGCCGCACCAGGAACCGGATCTGGTACCGCGACCTGAGGCAGATGAAGGTGGCGCTGGACTACGCGCGCTCCCGGTAGCGGCCGTGTGCGCAACCCGGTCCGTCCGCGCATGGCAGGATCTTTGCCATGGAGGCCGCCGGACCCCTCGACCGCGCCTGGAGCCGGAGCCGGCTGTCGTTGCGGGCCCGGGTGAAGCGGTGGCAGTCCAAGCGCTGGGCGATCGCCCAGTGCGCGATCGCCGCCGGGGTCGCCTGGCTGCTGGCCAGCGACGTGCTCGGGCACCAGACGCCGTTCTTCGCGCCGATCGCGGCCGTGGTCAGCCTCGGCACGTCGTACGGGCAGCGACTGCGCCGGGTGGCCGAGGTGACCATCGGGGTGGCGCTCGGGGTGTTCCTGGGCGACCTGCTGGTGACCTGGATCGGCACCGGCGCGTGGCAGCTCGCGCTGATCGTCGGGCTCGCGATGTCGCTGGCCTTCCTGCTCGACGCGAGCCAGCTGCTGGTGACCCAGGCGGCGGTGCAGTCGATCGTGGTCAGCACGCTGCTGCCCGACCCCGGGGCGGGCTTCACCCGCTGGTCCGACGCGCTGGTCGGTGGTGCGGTGGCACTCGTGGCCGCGACCGTGGTGCCGGCCGCGCCGCTGCGCCGCCCCCGGCAGCAGGCGGCGGTGGTGATGCGCAAGGTCGCGACGCTGCTGCGCGCCGCCGGGGAGGTGATGATCGACGGGGAGATCGACCGGGCGATGGCGCTGCTGGCCGACGCCCGCGCCACCGACCACCTGATCCGCGAGCTGCAGGCGGCCGCCGACGAGGGCCTGGGCGTGGTGGCGTCCTCGCCGTTCCGGGTCCGCCACCGGGGCAACCTGCGGCTGATGGCCGACCTGGTCGAGCCGCTGGACCGGGCGCTGCGCAGCACCCGGGTGCTGGTGCGCCAGACCGCGGTCGCGGCCTACCACCGGCGACCGGTGCCGAAGTCCTACGCGCTGGTCGCGCTCGACCTGGCCGACGCCGCCGACGCCGTGGCCGACGAGCTGGCCGAGCAGCGGATGGCGGTGGCCGCCCGGCCGGCGGTGCTGGAGGTCGGCCGGGCCACCGGACTGGTCGAGCGCAGCGACGTGCTGACCGCCGACGTCGTGCTCGCCCAGCTGCGCTCGGTCGTGGTCGACCTGCTCATGGTCACCGGCCTCGACCAGCAGCAGGCCACCGACGCGCTGCCCCCACCGCCGCGATGAGCGGAGGGCCGCCACCGGAGCAGCCCCCGCCGTGGTGGAGGCGGCGGTGGGTGCTGCACGTCGACCTGGACCAGTTCATCGCCGCGGTCGAGGTGCAGCGGCACCCCGAGCTGGCCGGCCGGCCGGTGGTGGTCGGCGGCCGCGGGGACCCCACCGAGCGGGGCGTGGTGGCGACCGCGTCGTACGAGGCCCGGGAGTTCGGCGTCGGCTCCGGGATGCCGTTGCGGGTGGCGGCCCGCAAGTGCCCGGACGCGGTGTTCCTGCCGGCCGACCACGCCGCCTACGACGCCGCGTCGGTGCGGGTGATGGAGACGCTGCGCTCGCTGACCTGGGGCGGGGTTCCGGTGGTCGTCGAGGTGCTCGGCTGGGACGAGGCGTTCCTCGCCGCCGGCCCGGGCGCCGACCTGGCCGGCGGCCAGATCGGCCCCCGGGCGTTCGCGGCGCTGGTGCGCCAGCGGGTGCTGGAGGAGACCGGGCTGCACTGCTCGGTGGGCATCGGCGACAACAAGCTGCGGGCCAAGATCGCCACCGACTTCGGCAAGCCGCGCGGGGTGGCCGAGCTGACCGGGGACACCTGGTTCGAGGTGATGGGGGAGCGGCCGACCGACGCGCTGTGGGGGATCGGCCGCAAGACGTCGAAGAAGCTGTCGGCGCTCGGGATCGACACGGTCGCCCGGCTCGCCGCCTCCGACGCGCGGGTGCTGGCCGCGGAGCTCGGCCCGACGATGGGGCCGTGGTACCACCGGCTCGGCCGGGGCGAGGACTCCAGCCCGGTCGACGACACGCCCTGGGTGCCGCGCGCCCACGGCCGGGAGGAGACCTACCAGGTGGACCTCGAGGACTGGGGCCGGATCGCCGAGGAGGTCCGGGCGCTGACCCGCCGGACCGTGGCCGACATCGACCGGGAGGGCCGCCCGGCGGCCCGGGTCGGGATCAAGGTGCGGTTCAAGCCGTTCCTGACCGTGAGCCGCAGCCTCACGCTGCCGGCGCCCACCCGCGACCCCGTGGTGCTGGCGGAGGCGGCCGTCTCGCTCCTCGACCGGGTCGAGCACGACCGCCCGGTGCGGCTGCTCGGCGTTCGCCTGGAGATGACCCCGCCGCCCGGTGGCTACTGACTGAGACGTGTCCCGATCGGGTGGCCGGCGCGGCGGCGCCGTGCCCGGCACGTCGGACCCGGGTGACCTGACCGGTGACCCGTGGGCCCTGCTCGAGCCGGTGTTCAACGCGCCTGGCGGGCACGGGCTCGCAGGAGTCATCGCAGGAGTCCTCGCGGGTGCAGTGGAGTGCGAGCGTGTGGAGGCGCCGCGACACCTGCACCCGACCGACCGGCTCCGTTCCGAGCGGATCGCGGCATGACGGGGGCAGCCGCACCACGGGACGTGTTGAGGGGTGGGTACGGCTGTGGTCCCGGTGGATGTGGGACGGGGTGTTCCGCATCCCGGCATCCCCGGAGCGGGGTTGTGGGACACGGTGCTCCACAACGACGTCCTCGTGGCCACGGGATGCGGAACACCCTGTCCCACAAGGACAGCAACGCAGGGCCCGGATCGCGAACACCCTGTGCCACTACCCAGCCCGTGTGTCGCCGATGAGCCGATCGTGTCTCTCAGCCGCCGACGACTCCACGCGCATCCCCGGAGCCGCCGTCAGCGGCAGAAGCGGACGCTTCGACTTGGCGACATCCACGGATCCGCGAAGCGGGTTTGCTCAACGCTGGAGAGCAGTGATCTGGACCTATGATCTGGACCTACCGCTCATCGGAAGATCCGCGCGGATCACGTGCATGACAAGCCGATGAGAGTGCTTCGGTCTCAAGAGGGGACTGCCCAGGGAGCCCCGTCTCCGGCCCGACGACCCCCGGGCGGCTACCCCAGGCCGGCGCGCAGCTCGCGCACCACCGAGTCGACGACCGCGACCAGGTCGCCGCCGGTGCGCTCGGCCACCGCCCGCTGCCGCTGGTAGGACGCGCCGCGGCGCGGGATGTCCGCGACCCCGGCCAGCTCGGCGGCGCAGCCGAGCCGCTCGGCGACCGGCTCGAGCCGGACCAGCAGCTCGGCGAGGTCGTCGGTGACCAGCCGCTCGTGGCAGTCGGCGTCGAGCACCACGATCGCGTCGAGCCCGTAGCGAGCGGCCCGCCACTTGTTCTCCTGCACGTGCCACGGCGGCATCGTCGGCAACGTCTCGCCGGCGGCGGCGCGGGTGTCGAGGTCGACGACCAGGCAGTGCATCAGCGCGACCAGCGAGGCCAGGTCGTCGAGGTCGGACACGCCGTCGCAGACCCGGTTCTCCAGGGTGCCGTTGCGGATCGAGGGCCGAAGGTCCCAGCGGATCTCGGAGAGCTCGTCGATCACGCCGGTGACCAGCTGGTCGGAGGCGTAGGCCTCGAACTCCGCCCAGCGCCGGAACTGGAACGGCAGGCCGGCGGTGGGCAGCTGCTGGAACATCAGCGCCCGGTTGGAGGCGTAGCCGGTGTCCACCCCGGACCAGATCGGCGAGGACGCCGAGAGCGCCAGCAGGTGCGGGTAGTGGTTGAGCAGCGCCGAGAGCACCGGCATCACCCGCTCCTGCGCGGGCAGGCCGACGTGCACGTGCACGCCCCAGATCAGCATCTGCCGGCCCCACCACTGGGTTCGGTTGATCAGCTCCTCATAGCGGTGCCCCTCGGTGAGCTGCTGCCGGGTCCAGGACGCGAACGGGTGGGTGCCGCCGCCGTAGAGGTCGACGCCCATCTCGTCGGCCACCGGCACCACCTCGGCCAGGGTGCGCCGTAGGTCGGCGACCGCCTCCCCGACGGTGTGGCACACGCCGGTGACCACCTCGACGGTGTTGCGCAGCAGCTCCTTGTGCAGCCGCCCGGGGTCCGGCAGCCGGGGGCAGGCGGCGGCGAACAGGTCGGCGGCGCAGTTGGCCAGGTCGCGGCTGGACCGGTCGACGAGCGCGAGCTCCCACTCCACGCCGATGGTCGGCTCGGGGGAGCCCCGGAAGTCGATGCGCACCCGACCAGCGAAGCACATCGCGGGCCTGTCAGCATGGGGCGCGTGCTGGAGTCTCGCGCGCTGAACCTGACTCTCGACTTCTGCCTGCGGGTCGGCGAGATGCTGCTCTCCTCGGGCGCGGGCGCCGCCGACGTCACCGCCACCATGCGGTCGCTGTCGTACCACCTCGGGGTGCGCTACCCCGACATCGACGTCACGTTCACCTCGCTGTCGATGAGCTTCCAGCCGAGCCCGGAGGACCCGCCGCTCATCCACAGCCGGCAGGTCAAGCAGCGCGAGATCGACTACGAGGACCTCACCCTGGTCGACCACCTCGTGCGCGACGTGCTCGCCGACCGGGTGGACCTGATGGAGGCACGGACCGCGCTCGCCCGGATCGTCTCCTCCGGGCACAACCAGCCCCGCTGGGCCGTCACGCTCGGCTGGGGCGTGATGTGCGCGGGCGTCGGCCTCCAGCTCGGCGGCAAGCCGACCGTGATCGCGATCGCCTTCCTCGCGGCCGTCTGCATCGACCGGGCCCAGATGGTGATGTCCCGCCGCCGGCTGCCGTTCTTCTACCAGCAGGTGGCCGGCGGGGCGATCGCCACGATCCTCGGCGCCTCCGCGGCCGGCCTCGGCCTGGTCGGCAACCCCTCGCTGGTCGTCAGCGCGAACATCATCATGCTGCTGGCCGGCATCGGGTTCATGGGCGCGCTGCAGGACGCGCTGTCCGGCTTCTACATCACCGGCGGCGCCCGGCTGACCGAGGCGATGCTGTCCACCGCCGGCATCATCGCCGGTGTGAGTGGCGGTCTCACGCTCGCGCAGATGGCCGGCGTGCAGGTGCACCGGCTCAACCCCGGCGCGTACGGCAGCGTCAAGGCGGTCTCGCTGATGGCGCTGGGCGCCGCGATCTGTGCCGCGGCGTTCGCGTTCGCCTCCTACGCCCCGCGCCGCATCATCGCGCCGATCGCGCTGATCGCCGCCGCGGCGATGGTGATCTCGCAGACGCTGTCGCTCTCCGAGGCCGGACGCACCTGGCCGACCGGGCTGGCGGCCTTCTTCGTCGGCCTGGTCAGCTACACGGTCGCGGGCCGGATGCGGGTCCCGCCGCTGGTGGTCGTGGTGTCCGCCGTGGTGCCGATGCTGCCCGGCCTGTCGATCTACCGCGGCCTGTCGCTGCTCGCCGAGGGCCAGCACGCGACCTCCGAGGGCCTGCTGGCGATCATCACCGCGGCCTCCATCGCCATCGCGGTCTCCTCCGGGGTGATCCTCGGGGAGTACGTCGCCCAGCCGGTCCGGCGCGAGGCCCAGAAGCTCGAGAGCCGGCTCGCCGGCCCCCGCCTGGTCGGCCCGCTGCGGGTGCGCACCGGCCGGCAGGCCCGCCGCGAGCGGCGCCGGGACCGGCAGGGCGTCGTCGGGGAGGGCGGCGGGCAGCCAGTCCCACAGCCGGCCGCCGCCGAGGACTGACGGCCGGTCGGGTCAGCGTGCCGTGAGCCGGCCGAACCAGGCCGCGCTGGTCCCGTCGTACGGCGGGAGGCCGGCCTCGACCGCGGCCCGGACCCGGTCGCAGGAGCTCATCGCGAGCCGCGAGATCTCCTCGGGGTAGTCGTAGCGGACCCGGTGGTCGGCGAACTCGTCCTCGTCGTCGACCCACACCCGGCCGGTCGGCCCCTGCACCACGTCGAGGTCGAGGTCGACCGCGCGGACCACGGCGCCGTCCCAGACCGGGGGCGTGGTCATGTCGACGTAGACGCGCACCGGGCCGCCGTGCGCGTGGAAGGTGGCGACCCAGCCCCGCTCGCTGTCCGGGCCCGGACCCGGCACCAGGCAGACCTGGGCGACCGGCGCGACGTACTCCGCGCCCGGCCGGGCGAAGCACGTCCCGCCGGGCAGCCCGATCCAGTCGCCGTGCTCGTCGGTGCCGAGGTGGACCGCGTCGTACTCCCAGTGCGGCCGGCCGCCCCACTTGGTCATCGCCACGTGGACCGGGTCGCCCGGCCTGGTCCGGCGCGGTGCCGGGGTGGGGGATGGGCTCACCCCCCGTTTCTAGCAGTCACACGACCGTGGTCTTCGGCGGCACGACCTTGCGGCTCGCCATCGCCACGACGTCCTGGTAGCGGGAGCCGGTGAGCCGCGCGAACTGGTGCAGCGCGTGGGCGTCGAGCCCGACCAGCACCCGCGCCTTGTTGCCCAGGATGCCCTTGACGATGATCTCGGCTGCCTTCTCCGGGGTCATCCGGGCCAGCTTCTCGTCGAAGAGCCGGGCGGTGGCCTCCTTGTCCTCGCGGCCGGAGACCCGGGCGTTGCGGGCGATCGCGGTCTTGATGCCGCCGGGGTGCACCGCGGTGACGCCGACCCGGTGGCCCGCGATCAGCATCTCCTCGCGCAGCGCCTCGGTGAGGCCGCGGACGGCGTACTTCGTGGCGTTGTAGGCGCTCTGGCCCGGCATCGAGATCAGCCCGAACAGCGAGGACAGGTTGACCACGTGGCCGTCGCCGGAGTCGATCAGGTGCGGCAGGAACTCCTTGGTGCCGTGCACGACGCCCCAGAAGTTGACCCCGACGATCCAGTCCATGTCCTCGTAGGTGAGGTCGACCAGGTCGCCGGCCAGCGCCACGCCGGCGTTGTTGATGACGACGTTGACCCGCCCGAAGTGGGCGGCGACGGCCGCGGCGTACGCACCGAACGCCGCCCGGTCGGCGACGTCGAGCCGGTCGCTGCGGACCTCGGCGGCCCCGGCCACGGTGGCCAGCTCCGCGGTCTCGGCCAGCCCGGCCTCGTCGACGTCGGAGAGCGCCAGCAGGGAGCCGCGTCGGGCGAGGTTCACCGCCAGCGCGCGGCCGATGCCGCTGCCGGCGCCGGTGATCACGACGACCTTGTCCTCGAGCGTCTTCATGCGGTCACGTCCTCGGTCTCTCGGTGGGCGGCGGTGGGGGCGGGCTCGGCCGTGGGGTGCGGCGCGCGCACGGCGTAGGCGGCGACGTCGAACCTGGCCAGCAGTCGGCGGAAGGTGAAGGTGGCGCGCGGCCACAGCGTGGTGTTGCGGCCGTGCGCGTCGAGGTACCAGCTCGAGCAGCCGCCGGTGCTCCAGACGGTGCGCCGCATCCGGTGCTGCAGGTCGGCGTTCCACTCGCGGGCGGCCTCCGGGGTCGGTTCGACCGCGGCGTACCGGTGCAGGGTCATGGTGCGCACCGCCTCGCGCAGGTAGGCGACCTGGGACTCGATGATGAACACCATGCTGGAGTGGCCCAGGCCGGTGTTGGGGCCGACCAGCAGGAACAGGTTGGGGAAGCCCGGGACGGTGGTGCCCTTGTAGGCCTCCATCCCGTGCTCGCGCCACTGCTCGGCGAGCGTGCGGCCCTCGCGGCCGGTGAGGTGCTCGGTGATCGGGAGCTCGGTGGTGAAGAAGCCGGTGGCCACGACCAGCACGTCGATCGGGCGCCGGGTGCCGTCCGCGGTGACGACGGCGTCGGCGGTCACCCTCGCGATCGGGTCGGTCACGACCTCGACGTTGTCGGAGTCGAGCGCGGGGTAGTAGGTGTTGGAGATCAGGATCCGCTTGCAGCCGATCTCGAAGGTCGGGGTCAGCCGCTCCCGCAGGGCAGGGTCGCTGACGCCCTTCTCGAGGTTGCCCAGCGCCATCTTCTTGGCGGGCAGGGCCAGCTTGGGCTGCCGGGTGAAGCCCGGGACGTAGGTCTCGCGGCCCCAGTAGATCGCGGTCCGGTAGAGCTTCTGCAGCCCGGGCACGTGGCGCAGCGCCAGCTTCTCCAGCCGGCCGTAGCGGCGGTCGCGGCGGGGCAGGACGTAGGGCGCGGTCCGCTGGTAGACGTCGAGGTGGCCGGCCCGCTGCTGGATCTCGGGGACGATCTGGATCGCCGAGGCGCCGGTGCCGATGACCGCGACCCGCTTGCCGGTGAGGTCGACGTCGTGGCGCCACCGGGCGGAGTGGAACAGCTCGCCCTCGAAGTCCCCGATCCCGTCGATGTCGGGCAGCCGCGGCTCGGAGAGCCCCCCGGCGGCCACGACCAGGGTCTGGGAGGTCAGTGTGTGCCGGCCGGACTCGTCCTCGACCTCGGTGCGCCACAGCTGGGCGCCCTCGTCCCAGGCGGCCGAGACCAGCGCCGTGCGGAACCGGAACCGCTCCAGCGTCCCGGACTCGCGGGCGACCCGGCGCAGGTAGGCCTGGATCTCCGGCTGGGGGGAGAAGGACATCGACCAGTCGGGGTTGGGTGCGAACGAGAAGGAGTAGAGCTGGCTCGGCACGTCGCAGGCGGCGCCGGGGTAGGTGTTGTCGCGCCAGGTGCCGCCGACGTCGTCGCCCTTCTCGATCACGAGGAGGTCGTGCTCCCCGTCCTCGGCGAGCCTGATCGCCGCGCACAGGCCGGCGAAGCCGGCGCCGACGACCAGGTGGCGGACCTGGTCCGGCAGGCTACGGGTGTTGTGGTCACGGCGCGTGGTGGTCCCCGTCGTGGTCATGGCTCGACGGTATTGGCGTTATTGAACAAGTGTCAATAGAATGCGGCACGTGACGGCCAACACAGGGAACGACGCCAGGGTCAGGGGCTCCTCCGGCGGGTCCGGGGGTGGGTCCGCGGGCGGGGGGCGCACCCGGCTCAGCCCCGAGCAGCGGCGCTCGCAGCTGCTCGACCTCGGCGTACGCCTGCTGGCCCATCGCTCCCTCGACGAGCTCTCGATCGACCTGCTCGCCGAGCAGGCCGGCATCTCCCGTGGCCTGCTCTACCACTACTTCGGCAACAAGCACGCCTTCCACGAGGCGGTCGTACGCCGGGCCGCGGACGACCTGATCGCGCAGACCGCGCCGCCGGTCGACGGGGAGCCGCTGGAGCGGCTGCTGGTCTCGACCACGGCGTACCTGGACTATGTCGAGGCCAACTTCGAGGGCTACCTGTCGCTGGTGAAGGGGGCCGCCGGCGGGAACGACACGCTGCGCGAGATCTACGAGGAGGCGCGCTCGGCGCTCACCGACCGGATCTTCCGGGAGGACGCGCAGGGCGGGATCGTCCCCGACACCGCCGCGTCGCGGCTGGTCGTGCGCGGCTGGTCGGCGATGGCCGAGGAGCTCGTGCTCACCTGGGTGCAGGACCCCGGCGGGGTGCCGCGCGAGGAGCTGGTCTCGATGATCGCCGGCGCGCTGCCCGCCATGATCGCCTCGCTGCCGGGATCTGCCGGGCAGCGGTGAGTGAGCCACCGTTTCCCGGGGGTATTCGGTGGCCGGCTCACCGCTGGGCGGGTGGTCGCCGGGCGGCGGTGGGTGAGCCACCGGTCGGCCGGCGGGAGGAGTGGCTGGCTCACCGCCGGCCGCGGGTCACCGGATGCCGGTCGACAGGTCGTAGACGGTCACGCCGCCCACGGTCTGCGCGTCGAAGCTCGACTCGACCCAGGCGGTGATCGCGCTCGACGTGCTGCCGGAGGTCGACGGGCCCACCATCCCGCCACCCATGCCGCCACCCATCCCGCCACCCATCCCGCCGGCGAGGAACCAGTGGATCTCCCCGTCCGCGACGTACTGCTGGAACTGCGCCAGGGTCGGGCTCGGGTCGGAGCCGTTGAAGCCGCCGATCGCCATCACCGGCTCCTCGGTGGCGAGCTGGTAGCCCGAGGCGGAGTTCGACCCGACGGCCGCCGCCACCCAGGTGAAGGAGCCCGCGTCCTGGGCCAGCAGCACGGTCAGCGCGGCGCTCGGGGTGCTGCCCTGGAGCAGCCCGCCCGCCGCGCCGGTCGGGATGCCGCCGAACCCGCCACCCGGCAGGCCGCCGGGCCACCGGCCACCCGGCCCACCCGGCCCACCCGGCCCGCCCGAGCCGGCCGTGGTCGGACCGGCGGTGGGGATCGAGCCGCTGTGGGCGGTGGCGGCGGTGGCGAGGGAGTACGCCGCCGGCCCGGCCAGGCCGGCGACGAGTGCCGCGACGGCGACCGCCCGCGCCGCCGCCCGGGGGAGGCGGGACGCCCCGCCGAGCAGCAGCGCGGCGGCGAGGCCGACCACGAGGACGAGGTACCGCAGCCACGGGTGCCAGTCGCCCACCCGGCCCAGCAGCGCGAAGGCGAGCACCGCGGTCAGCGCCGCGGTGAACGCGAGCAGCCCGGCAGCCACCAGCGAGTGCCGCTGCCGCCAGAGCGTGTGCGCGCCGATCGCGACCAGCGCCGCGACCGCGGGTGCGAGCGCGACGGTGTAGTAGGCGTGGAAGATCCCGGCCATGAAGCTGAACGTGCCGCCGGCGACCATCAGCCAGCCGAGCCAGATCGTGGCGCCGGCTCGCACCGCCGGACGGCGCGTGAACCACAGCGCGGCCAGGCCCAGCACCACCGCGGCCGGCAGCAGCCAGCCGATCTGGCCGCCGATCTCGGAGCTCAACAGCCGCAGCGGGCCGGTCGAGCCCCAGCCACCGCCGCCCCCCACCGATCCGGTCTCGTCACCGGTCAGCCGGCCGAAGCCGTTGTAGCCCAGGGTCAGCTCGAGCACCGAGTTGTGCTGGCTGCCGCCGATGTAGGGCCGCGACCCGGCCGGCCAGAGCTCCACGACCGCGACCCACCAGCCCCCGGCGACGACCATCGCGGCGAAGGCGGCCAGCAGGTGGCCGAGCCGGCGCCTCACCGGCCCGGCGGCGAACACGCCGTAGGCCACCACGAACGCCGGCAGCACCAGGAATGCCTGCAGCATCTTGGTCAGGAACGCCAGCCCCACCAGTGCGCCCGCGAGCAGCAGCCACCGCAGCGGCCGGCCCGACCGCCTCCGCCTCGCCCGCGGCCCGGGCACGAGAGGCCTCGATCGCGCGCTGGGTGGCGTACGCCGCGGCGACCAGCAGCAGCACCAGGAGTGCGTCGGGGTTGTCGAAGCGGAACATCAGCACCGCCACCGGGGTGAGCGCGAGGGTGGCGCCCGCGAGGAGGCCGGCGGTCGCGGAGCCCGTCGTACGACGGACCGAGGCGTGCAGCAGCGCGACCGCCGCGACCCCCTCGAGCGCCTGGGGCGCCAGCAGCGACCACGAGGAGAGCCCGAAGATCCGCACCGAGAGCGCCATCGGCCACAGCGAGAGCGGGGTCTTGTCGACGGTGATCGCGTTGGCCGCGTCGGAGGAGCCGAAGAAGAACGCCTTCCACGACTCGCTGCCGGCCTGGACCGCGGCCGCGTAGAACGAGTTGGCCCACCCCGAGGCGCCCAGCCCCCACAGGTAGAGCAGCGCGGTGCCGGCCAGCAGTGCCGTCAGCCCGATGCGTTCGGGGGGCCAGGACCGGCGGGGCGTACGTCGGGCCGCGGCGTCCGTGGCGGGGGTGTGACCACTGGTCTGGGTGAGCGTCATGCCGGAACCCTCACGGCTCGGGCTGGGCGCGGCGTCGGTCGGTCCTGTGGGGTGGCTGTGGAGCGGCTCACCCGGGCAGGTCGACGGTGATGGTGGTGTCGCCCGGGCGCGAGTCGAGCCGGACGGTGCCGCCGTGGGCGTGCACGATCGCCTCGACCAGGGAGAGGCCGAGGCCGTGACCGCCGACGACCGCCTCGGTGCCCTCGCCGTCGAGGGAGCGGGTGCGGGCGGCGTCGCCGCGGGCGAACCGCTCGAAGGCGTGGTCGACGAGCTCGGGCGGGAATCCGGGGCCGTCGTCGTGGACGCAGAACCGGCCGCCGAAGGAGGTCGACCGCGCGGAGACGGTCACCACCGTCCCGGGCGGGGTGTACTTGCGAGCGTTGGTCAGCAGGTTCATCACGACCTGGTGCAGCCGGTGGGTGTCGCCGGTGACGTGGACCGTGCTGTCGCGGTCGTCGGGGTCCTCGGCGTCACCGGGGAGGTCGAGCCGCCAGCGGTGGTCGGGGGAGACCACCCGGGCGTCGGAGACGGCCTCGACCAGGAGCCGGGAGAGGTCCACCGGCTCGCGCTCGAGCGGACGGCCGGCGTCGAGGCGGGCGAGCAGCAGCAGGTCCTCGACGAGCGCGGTCATCCGGCCCGACTCGTCCTGCACCTTGCTCAGCGCCGTGCGGACCGCCGAGGGGTCGTCGGGGCGCCGGCGGGCGAGCTCGGTGTAGCCCGCGATCGTGGTCAGCGGCGTGCGCAGCTCGTGGGAGGCGTCGGCGACGAACTGCCGCACCTGCTGCTCGCTGCGGTGCCGCGCCTCCAGCGACGACTCGACGTGCGCGAGCAGGGTGTTCAGCGCCGCGCCCACCTGGCCGACCTCGGTGCGCTCGTCGGTGAGGTGCTCGGGCACCCGCTCGGTCAGGTCGATCTCGCCCGAGGCCAGGGGCAGCTCCGAGACGGTGTGCGCCGTCCCGGCGACCTCGCGCAGCGGCCGCAGCTGGCGGCGTACGACGAACAGGCCGGCGCCGGCGGCCGCCGCCACCCCGAGCAGGGTCAGCAGCGCCTCCCACCAGATCAGCTGGGCGACGGTCGCGTTCACCTCGCTGGTCGGACGGCCGCTGGCGACCCGCACGCCGGCCTGCTCCTTGACCACCACCCGGTAGGTGCCCAGGCCGGGCAGCGTCGCGCCGTGCACCCCGCCGTCGGCGGGCAGGGCGGCGAGGTCGGCCAGTGCGGTGGTGGAGAGGGGCCGGCAGGAGGCGTGCTCCTCGCTGACCACGCAGCCGCTGGGTGCGGGGCGCAGCCGCGCGATCAGGGTGCCCGGACCCTGGAACCCCGCGTCCGGGGGGCGCGGGCCGGGGGGGCCGCCGTTGTCGTGGTCGTGGTCGTTGTCGTTGAACCGGCCCAGGGAGGCCTGCACGTCGTGGTCGAGGCGGTCCATCAGGTTGGAGCGCAGCGCCAGGGTGGTGACGGTGGCGATCAGCATCGAGACCACCGCGACCAGCACCACCGCGGTGACCACCAGCCGCGAGGTCAGCGAGGCGAACAGCGACCTCACGTGGCCGGCTTCAGCACGTAGCCCGCGCCGCGCATCGTGTGGATCATCGGCTCGCGGCCGGCGTCGACCTTCTTGCGCAGGTAGGAGATGTAGAGCTCCACCACGTTGGCCTGGCCGCCGAAGTCGTAGTTCCAGACCCGGTCGAGGATCTGCGCCTTGGACAGCACCCGCCGCGGGTTGCGCATCAGGAAGCGCAGCAGCTCGAACTCGGTGGCGGTCAGGCTGATCTCCTCCCCGGCGCGGAACACCTCGTGGCTGTCCTCGTCGAGGGTCAGGTCGCCGACGCTGAGCACCGACGAGGTCGCCGCCTGCTGGGCCCCGGCGCGCCGCATCAGCCCGCGCAGCCGGGCCACGACCTCCTCGAGCGAGAACGGCTTGGTGACGTAGTCGTCGCCCCCGGCCGTCAGGCCGGCGATCCGGTCCTCGACCGCGTCCTTCGCGGTCAGGAACACAACAGGTACGTCGGGGTCCGAGGTCCGGAGCCGGCGCAGCACCTCCAGCCCGTCGAAGTCGGGCAGCATCATGTCGAGCACCACCGCGTCGGGGCGGAACTCCTTGGAGGTGCTCACGGCCCGGGAGCCGGAGTGGGCCGTGGCCACCTCCCAGCCCTCGTAGCGCAACGCCATCGAGATCAGCTCGGCGATGTTCACCTCGTCGTCCACCACGAGCACGCGCAGCGGGGACCCGTCGGGCCTGGTCAGTTCCATGGGCTCAGCTCCATGCGGTCAACATTGCCTGCTCCCCGCCCGGGCACAACTGTGGACTTCCTGTGAGCCCCCTGTGTGTCCCGCGCCGGGGTGGACCCTCGGGCGGCTCACCGACGCGGCACAGGACCCGCACAGGACCGCCGGTCAGGCTCGCCGCCATGGACGAGGACACCGCAGCGACCACCCAGCCCGACACCGGCGGCGAGGGTCCGCGCCGGGCCACCACCGGCCTCCGCAACCGGGTGCTCGGCTGGCGCGGCGTGGCCGCGGTCGCGGTGGCCGGCGTCATCCTGGGCGGCGCCGGTGGCGCGGTCCTCGGCGCCGTGAGCGACGGCGACGACCATCGCTTCGGGCACCCGGGCGGCCCCGGTGGCCCCGGTGGCCCCGGTGGCCCCGGTGGCCCCGGTGGCGTCGGGGGTGCCGGCCGGCACGGCGGGATGCCGATGGGTGGCGCGCCCACCTCCTGAGCACCTCCTGAGCCGAGGCACCCAACCGATCCGCCGCCCGCCGCGTCAGAGGAGTAGTGACGGAAGCGGGCCCCGACGGCCCGGGGGTCGGGGAGCGGGATGCAGGCACGGGACGACGGGTTCACCGCCTACGTGACGCAGCGGCGCGCGCAGCTCTACCGCACGGCCTACCTGCTGTGCGGTGACGCGCACCGGGCCGAGGACGTGGTGCAGGCGGCGCTCGCCAAGCTGTACGCCGCCTGGCCGCGGGTCTCGCGCGCCGACTCGGTCGACGCCTACGCCCGCCGGGTCGTGGTGAACGCCCACCTCGACGAGGTGCGTCGTCCCTGGCGCCGCGAGCGCCCGGTCGACGCGGGCCCCGGCTCGCGCCTCGACGGTCCGGTGCCCGCCGGGGTCAGCGCCGAGGACTCCGACGCGTTGTGGGCCGCCCTGCGGGAGCTCCCGCAGGGTCAACGGCGCGTGGTCGTCCTGCGTCACTACTGGGGTCTCTCCGTCGACGAGACCGCCGCCGACCTGGGGATCAGCCCCGGGACGGTCAAGAGCCAGACGTCCGACGCGTTGCGCGCCCTGCGCACCGCCCTCGACGACGTCCAGACCAGCCAGGGGCAGCGATGACCGGACCTGACCAGCAGCCCGACGACCAGCCCGGTGACCGGGCCTGCGACCGGCTCGAGGGGCGGCTCGGGGACCTGGCCACCCGCATCCGGGTGCCCGAGGTGCCGGTGACCGAGGACCTCGCCCGGGGGCACCGCCGTGTCCGCCGGATCCGGCTGCTCACCGTGGGCGCGGCCGTCGCCACCGCGGTCGCCGTGGGCCTCGGCGCGCAGGCCGTCCCCGGCGTGCTGCACGCCGGCGACCGGCCCGGCTACTCCGGCCGCACCGGCGCCCCGCGCCCCGACGGCACCGACCCGACGGCCGACGCCACCGGGGTGCGCCCGTCCCGGGTGGTGATCACGCCCAGCGGCGGCCCGCACGGCTCGCCGTTCCAGGACCCGCCGTCGATGGAAGCACTGTCCCCGACGCTGGCCGAATGGCAGCGGGTGCTCGCGGAGCACCTCGACCCCGGCTGGCAGCACCTGGTGAAGTACGACGCGAAGACCAACGGCAACGTGCAGTCCGCCAGCAGCGGCAGCGCCACGACCTCGCTCGGCTCGAAGTACGGCTGGCAGGTCGCGGGGGAGTCCGGCCTCGGGATGCTCCAGCTCAGCGTCAACGCCAGCTGGCAGGGGCTCTACTGGGAGTGCGGGACACCGGGCTCGGGCTGGGCCTGCCACACGGCCCGCGGGCCGCAGGGGGAGAAGGCCCGGGTCGCCCGGCACGACGGCGTCCTCGACGTCGCCGTCGAGCACGCGGACGGCGAGGTGGTGGTGCTGACCGCCGACAGCCTGTTCGGCAACAACAGCACGGTCCCGGTCTCGGGCCTGGACGTCACGGAGAAGGGCCTCGTCGAGGCGGCCGCGGACGAGCGGCTGGCGCTGCCCGGCGGGGTGCCGGACTTCCCGCCCGCCCTGACCCGCGGGGCCCTCGAGCAGGCGGGTCGCGACGCGCTGGGCGGGCCGGGGGAGTCGCTGCGGGCCCTCGCCGGCGGCGGTGGCCACCAGGCCTGGATGCAGGCCGACTGGCGGGGCCCGGACGGCGCTCGCGGCCGGCTCGACTGGAACGCCGACGCCCGGGAGGTCGGCGCGGCGAGCCCGGCCGCCGGCGGCTACGAGTGCCAGGCGGCGGTGTTCACCCGCTGCACGCTGGAGCCGGTCGGGGACCGACGGGTCTTCGTCGGCCGGTTGCGGGCGAAGGCGGGTGGTGGCTGGCAGGTGGAGTACGCCGGGGCGGCGTACCGGGTGAGCGTGGGCTTCCGGCCACTCACGCCGGGGGCGTCCTTCCCCCTGGCGCGGGCGGAGGCGCTGGTCCTGGACGACCGGCTCCAGACCACGGGCTGAGCCGGGCAGCGAGCCCCGGAGGAATCGGTTCGCGGGCGCAGCCACCCCGCAGGCACAATGGCCGGCATCATGTCCGGCCCCGCCCACTCCCGCGAGAGCAGCACCGACCCCCGACAGCAGGCCCCCACAGCGGGCCCAGCAGCAGGAACAGCGCCCGGACCCGGCGCCGCTCGCGATCAGCTACCCGCCCGAGCTGCCGGTCACCCAGCGCCGCGAGGACATCGCGGCCGCGATCCGCGACCACCAGGTGGTGATCGTCGCGGGCGAGACCGGCTCCGGCAAGACCACGCAGCTGCCGAAGATCTGCCTGGAGCTCGGCCGCGGCCGGCGGGTCCGCACCGGCAAGGGGCGGGACGGGAAGCCGCGGCACAGCGGCGGCCTGATCGGGCACACCCAGCCGCGGCGGATCGCCGCGCGCTCGGTCGCCGAGCGGATCGCCGAGGAGCTCGACACCGAGCTGGGCGACCTGGTCGGCTACCAGGTCCGGTTCACCGACCGCACCTCGCGCTCGAGCCGGGTCAAGCTGATGACCGACGGGATCCTGCTCGCCGAGCTGCAGCGCGACCGGATGCTGCGCCGCTACGACACGATCATCATCGACGAGGCCCACGAGCGCAGCCTGAACATCGACTTCCTGCTCGGCTACCTCAAGCGGCTGCTGCCGCGCCGCCCCGACCTCAAGCTGATCATCACCTCCGCGACCATCGACCCCGAGCGGTTCGCCCGGCACTTCGCCGACCGTGACGGCCGGCCCGCGCCGATCGTGGAGGTCTCCGGGCGCACCTACCCCGTCGAGGTGCGCTACCGGCCGCTCATGGAGCTTCCCGAGGAGGACGAGGAGGGCGAACCCGTCGTCCGCGACCAGACCGAGGCGATCGCCGACGCGGTCAAGGAGCTCAGCGCCGAGGGGCCCGGCGACGTGCTGGTCTTCCTGCCCGGTGAGCGCGAGATCCGCGACACCGCCGACGCGCTGGCCGACCTCACGACCGGCACCCGCGGCGGGCTCGAGGTGGTCCCGCTCTACTCGCGGCTCTCCGCGGCCGAGCAGCACCGGGTCTTCCAGCCGCACCCCGGGCGCCGGGTCGTGCTGGCCACCAACGTCGCCGAGACCTCGCTGACGGTGCCGGGGATCCGCTACGTCGTGGACACCGGCGTGGCCCGGATCAGCCGCTACTCCGCACGCACCAAGGTCCAGCGGCTGCCGATCGAGGCGATCAGCCAGGCCTCGGCCAACCAGCGCTCGGGCCGATGTGGCCGGGTGGAGGCCGGCATCGCGATCCGGCTGTACTCCGAGGAGGACTTCGAGGGCCGTCCCGAGTTCACCGACCCCGAGATCCTGCGCACCAACCTGGCCTCGGTGATCCTGCAGATGGCCTCGCTCGGCCTCGGCGACATCGCGCGGTTCCCCTTCGTCGAGCCGCCGGACAGGCGCAACGTGACCGCGGGCGTGCAGCTGCTCGAGGAGCTGGGCGCGGTCCGCACGGGGGGCTCGGAGCGGCCCGGCCACGAGCTCACCAAGGTGGGCCGTCGCCTCGCCCGGCTCCCGATCGACCCCCGGCTGGCCCGGATGATCCTGGAGGCCGAGCGGCTGGGTTGCGTGCGCGACGTGGTCGTGATCGCCGCCGCGCTCTCGCTGCAGGACCCGCGCGAGCGGCCCGGAGCCGACCAGCCGACCCAGCAGGCGCAGGCCGACCAGCAGCACGCCCGGTTCAAGGCCGAGGGGTCGGACTTCCTCACCTGGCTGAACCTGTGGCGCTACCTGAGGAAGCAGCAGCGCGAGCTGTCCTCCTCGGCGTTCCGGCGGATGTGCCGGCGGGAGTTCCTCAACTACCTGCGGGTGCGCGAGTGGCAGGACTTCGAGTCCCAGCTGCGGCAGGTCTGCCGCGAGATGGACATCGACGTCGGGGCCTCGACGAGCTCGACCGAGGAGGGGGGCGGCCCCGACGCCGACGGCATCCACCAGGCGCTGCTGTCCGGGCTGCTCTCCCACATCGGGGTGCTGGAGGAGCGGGAGGCCTCGGGCCCGGGCGCCGGAGGACGGGGCAGGGGCCGGCGCGGCCCGCGGGAGTACCTCGGCGCCCGCGGGACCCGGTTCGCGATCTTCCCCGGCAGCGGGCTGCACCGGAAGAACCCGCCGTTCCTCATGGCCGGGGAGCTGGTCGAGACCAGCCGGCTGTGGGCGCGGCAGAACGCCGCGATCGACCCCGAGTGGGCCGAGCGGCTCGGCGGACACCTGGTGAAGCGGACCTGGTCCGAGCCGCACTGGAGCAAGAAGCGGGCCGCGGTGATGGCCCACGAGCGGGTCACCCTGTACGGCGTACCGCTGGTCGCCGACCGGCTGGTGGGCTACGGGAAGGTCGACCCGGAGCTGTCCCGCGAGCTGTTCATCCGGCACGCGCTGGTCTACGGCGAGTGGCAGACCCGGCACCGGTTCTACGAGAAGAACCTCGCGCTGCTCGAGCAGGCCGAGGAGCTCGAGCACCGCGCCCGGCGCCGCGACATCGTGGTCGACGAGCACACGCTGTTCGACTTCTACGACCGCCGGGTCGGCAAGGAGGTCGTCAGCGGCGCGCACTTCGACCAGTGGTGGAAGCGGGCCCGGCAGCGGCAGCCCGAGCTGCTCACCTTCGACTTGGAGATGCTCACCCACGACACCGCCGAGGAGGTCCGCACCGCGGACTACCCGGAGGCCTGGGTGGGCGAGGGCCTGACCTTCCCGATCAGCTACCACTTCGAGCCGGGTGCGGCCGACGACGGCCTGACCATCGACGTGCCGGTGGGGACACTGAACCGGGTCGGCGCCGAGGACTTCTCCTGGAACGTCCCGGGGCTGCGCGAGGAGCTGGTCACCAGCCTGATCCGCAGCCTGCCCAAGCACCTGCGGGTCAGCTTCGTGCCGGCGCCGAACAAGGCCCGGGAGTTCCTGGCGGCCGTGCCGCCGGGGGAGGAGCCGCTGCTCGACGCCCTCGAGCGGTGGTGCCGGAGCACCACCGGTGTGGTGGTGCCCCGGGAGGCCTGGGACTGGTCGCGGGTGCCCGAGCACCTGCGCCCGACGTACCGCATCGTCGACGACGGCGGCCGCGAGCAGGCGCGGGGCAAGGACCTCGAGGCCCTCAAGGAGCCGCTGCGGCCCACGTTCGCCCGGGCGATGGCGGAGGTGGCCGCGGACAGCGGGATCACCCGGACCGGCGAGACCGACTGGGTCTTCGGCACCATCGAGCCGTCGTTCACGCAGACCCGCGCCGGGCACGAGGTGCGCGGCTTCCCGGGCCTCGTCGACGAGGCCCCCGAGGGCGGCTCCGGCGTCGGGCTGCGGGTCTTCGGGTCCGCGGTCGAGCAGGAGGCGCAGCACCGGCTGGGCGTACGCCGGCTGCTGCTGCTCGGCCTCGACCGGCTCGACCCGCGCGGCGGCGGCCCGGTCCGGCGGGTGCTCGACGGGCTCGACAACGCCCAGAAGCTGGGGCTGGCCGGCTCGCCGTACCCGTCGGTGGGCGAGCTGCTCGAGGACTGCCGGGCGGCGGTCGTCGCCGACCTCGTGGACGCCCGGCCCGCGATCCGCGACGAGGCGGCGTTCCGGGCGCTGCTGGCCGAGGCCGGCCGGGAGCAGGAGGCGCGGCTGCGGGCCGTGCTCGCCGACGTGATCCGGGTGCTCGACGCGTGGCGGCAGGCCGAGAAGGCGCTCAGCGGCCGCGCCGAGATGACCGAGCTTCCGGCGCTGTCGGACATGAAGGCCCAGCTCGCGCGGCTGGTGCACCGCGGGTTCGTCGCCGAGGCCGGGGCCGGGCAGCTGCGCCGCTACCCGACGTACCTCGCCGCGCTGCGGCACCGCCGTGAGCGGCTCGCCGAGCAGATCGGCCGGGACCGGCAGCTGATGGACCAGATCGCCGACCTCCAGGACGCGTGGCTGCACCAGGTCGCGGCGCTGCCCGAGGGGCGACCGCCCGGCGCGCACCTGCGGCAGGTGCGCTGGATGCTCGAGGAGTACCGCGTCTCGCTGTGGGCCCAGCACCTCGGCACCCCGGCCCCCGTCAGCGACCAACGGATCCGCAAGGCACTCGGGTCGTCCGCATGAGCGGCACCTAGAAGGGCCGCTGGTGCGGACGACCCGGTCGTAGGGTGGCCCGGTGAGCGAGCGATCCCACCACCGGCCGATGAAGCCCGGGTCCGACTTCTTCGAGGAGCTGACCGGCGGCGTGGACCCGGCTGCGGTCAGCGAGGCCGCGGACCGCGCCGCCACGCTGCTGGTGCGCGGCGCGCGGGAGTCCGGGGACGACGCGATCGCCGACCGGCTGCTGCACCTCGCCGAGACCGAGGGCATCGAGACCATCGCCGAGGTGTGGGCGGGCTCGCCCGCGGACTCGCTGGCCGGCTGCCTGTGGCGGCTCTACCTGCTCCGGTCCTGGGTGTACGCCGACCCGGTCGGGGTGGCCCGGGAGTACGAGGCCGGCCGGGCACGGGCGCAGGTGGCCCGGGTCGTGGCAGGCGTGGCCGACCCGCCCGGCCCCGACGAGCTCAAGTCGATGATCGACCAGGTGCTGCGCGGGATCGTGGGCAGCGACTTCGCCGACGTGCTGCTGCGGGCGGCGGCCTTCGCCCGGGTCGTGGCGACCGGACGGGCGACCCTCTCCGGCCCCACGAACGACCAGGTCCGCCGGATGCTGGGCCTCGCCGAGCAGCTCGAGGCCGCCGGCCACGCCGAGCTCGAGCACGGGCTGAGCTGACCGGCCCCGACCCCGGACCCGGCCCTCTGGGACGCGCGACGGGGCCCTGTGCGGCGAGTCTCAGTCGTATCGCCTTGAGCGATCCCGGTCAGGTCGTAAGGTTGGTCCCCGGAGCACGTCGGGCCGCGGCAGCCCCGGGTCCCAAAATAAGCCGCTACGAGCGGCCACGCGCCGTGAGGCGCTCCCGGTCCGGCGTGCTCCTTCTTCTCTGTCCAGCCGTCGCTGCCCAGCGCGGCTGCGGGTCGGGCGGCTGCGGGTCGGGCGGCTGCGGTCAGGGCAGGGCGTGGTGCCGTTGCGCCGCGGCCACGACCCGGTCGAAGGTCGCCCGGTCCAGCGCCGCGCCCTCCCGGCGGATGCCGGACGGGTCGAGCTCGAGCAGCCGGTCCAGCCGCACCTCGCTGGGCCGCCGCTCGCGGTCCCAGGCACCGGTGCCGACATCCATCCAGTACCGCCCCCAGCGCGCCTCCTGGGCGGCGTCGCGGTCGTGGTCCTTGCTGGTCAGCATCAGGCCCAGCCAGCGGTCGCCGCCGCGGGAGCGTCGCCGGCCCACCAGCAGCACCGGGCGGTCCTTCCCGCGGCCGTCGCCCTCCTCGTAGGGCACCCAGGCCCACACGACCTCGCCGGGGTCGGGCCGGCCGTCGGCGCGGGGCGCGTACGCGAGCGTGTCCGGCCCGCGACGCGCGCGGCGGGGTCGACCGGCCCCGGTCAGCAGGTCCCGGATCCGGCGGCTGAGTCGAGGCACGGGGGGAGCCTACGGCCGGGGGTCGGTAGGGTGGAGCGCCGGCGGCCCGTGTGTGGGCCGGCCCCGCGGCAGGAGCGGTGGTCAGTGCCCGGCGTACGCCGGCGAGAGGGGTGCAGGTGAGGGTTCGTCGCTGGTCTCGTGGGCGCGGCCGGGCGGCGGTGCTCTCCGGGGCGCTGGCCGGCGTGCTCTGCCTCGGCCTGGCCGGTTGTGACGGCGGCACCGGTGCGCAGCCCGGGCCGATCCTGCACAGCAGCAGCGCGAGCTCGCCGAAGCCGCAGCCCACCTCGCTCACGTTCGGGGTCTACGGGCCCAAGGACGAGCAGGCGGCCTTCCAGCGGGTCGTGGACGACTTCAACGGCACCAGCCAGGACAGCCACGTCCAGATGCGCAGCTATCCCAGCCATGACGCGATGGTCTCCGAGCTGCGCGACGCCTCTGCCAGCGGGAAGGGGCTGCCGGACGTGTTCCTGGTCTCGCGGGGCGACCTGGCCTGGCTGCAGCAGCAGCACCTCACCCAGCCGGTCGACGAGCTGCTCGACGAGCGGGGCGTGGACTTCGGCGACGGTTACGCCCGCGACGCACTGGAGGCGTTCAGCTCCGACAACCGGCTGCAGTGCATGCCGTACGCCATCTCCCCGATGGTCATCTACTACAACAAGGACCTCGTCGACTTCGCGAAGATGCGCAACCGCGGCCGCGACGCGCCGGACCCGGAGAGCGACAACCCGCGCTGGACGTTCGAGCAGTTCACCGCGGCGGCCAAGTTCGCGACCCACCCCCGCGCGGGCACCCGGGGCGTCTACGTCAGCCCCTCGCTGGACGGCCTCGCCCCGTTCATCTACTCCGGTGGTGGGTCGCTGTTCGACGACGAGCAGGCCCCGACCTCGCTGGCCTTCTCCAGCAGCGGCACCCAGGCCGCGCTGACCCGGGCGCTGCCGCTGCTGCGCAACCCCCACGTCACGCTGACGCAGCGCCAGCTGGCCACGGCCTCCCCGCTGCAGTGGTTCGAGCGGGGCAAGCTCGGCATGATCGCCGGCTACCGCTCGCTGGTGCCGCGGCTGCGCCAGGTGCCGGGCCTGGACTTCGACGTGATGCCGATGCCGATCCTGGACAGCTCCGCCACCGTCGGTGACGTGACCGGCCTGTGCCTGTCCGCCGATGCGGCGAGCAGCCCGGAGGCCGCCGACTTCATGGTGCACGTGCTCTCCACCGAGCAGGTCGACCACGTGGCGCACACCGGCTACCTGGTCCCGACCAACCTCGAGGCGGCCGCCGGCGACGACTTCCTGCAGCCGGGCCGCCAGCCCGAGCACGCCCGGGTCTTCACCAGCAGCGAACGCTACGTCCACTTCATGCCGCTCATCGACACGATGTCGCGGCTCGAGCAGGCGGTCGGCGGGGACCTCGACGAGCTGGTCACGGTGCCGGTGCTCGACCTGGCCCAGCTCGGCGCGCAGATCGACGCCCAGTCGCAGAGCGTCCTCGCCCCGGCCAGCCCCAGCGGCAGCCCCAGCGGCAGCCCGACGTCGAGCCCGAGCGGCAGCCCGAGCGCCGGCTAGTCCCGCGCTGCCTGGTCCCGGGGCGGAGGGCAGTCCCGGAGGAGATCCCGTGCCACGGGGTGACCCAGGATCTCCTCCCTGAGACCTGCGCCGGGTCGATCCGCGCGCTGCCGCGGGTCAGCCCGTGGCGGACTCGGCGTCGGCCTGCAGCACCGCGGTGGTCAGCAGCGGTGCGGTGAGCGCGATCTGCCAGCTGCGGGCGCCGTACGCCGCCAGCTGGGCCGCGACCTCGTCGAGCAGCTGGCCAGGGTCGCGGGTCGCGGGCGGCGTCCACAGCGTGCGGCGCAGGAAGTCGGGCGTCAGCAGGTTCTCCACCGGGATCGACTGCTGCTCAGCCAGCTCGGCCATGGCGCTGCGGGCGAGCGCGAGCCGGCTCGCGGCCACGGGGTCCTTCTCCGCCCACGCGCGGGGGAGCGGCGGTCCGTCGCTGCGCGGGGAGCGGGCCGGCAGCCGGTCCTCGGGCATCTCGGTGGCCTCGCGGAGCGCGGCGAGCCAGCGGCCGGCGTACCGCTCGGCACCGCGGCCGTGGAAGCCGCGGGTGCGCAGCAGGGCCGGCTTGTCCGCGGGCATCGCCTGCGCGGCGGCGACGATCGCGCTGTCGGGGATGATCCGGCCCGGCGTCACGTCGCGCTGGGCGGCGATCTCGTCACGGGTCTCCCACAGGGCGCGCACCGCGCCCAGTCCGCGGCGGCCGCGGACCCGGTGCATGCCGGACGTGCGCCGCCACGCGTCGACCCGCGGGATCGGCTGGAAGGTCCGCAGGTGCTCGAACTCCTGGCGCGCCCAGTCGTCCTTGCCGGCCTCGGCCAGCTCGGCGGCCAGCGCGTCGCGGAGCTCCACGAGGACCTCGACGTCCAGCGCGGCGTACTCCAGCCACGGCTCCGGCAGCGGGCGGGTGGACCAGTCGACGGCGGAGTGCTCCTTGGCGAGGCGGTAGCCGAGCAGGGTCTCGACCAGCGTGGCCAGGCCCACGCGGGGGTAGCCCAGCAGCCGGCCCGCGAGCTCGGTGTCGAACAGCTTGTCGGGGTGCAGCCCCAGCTCGGCCAGGCAGGGGAGGTCCTGGCTGGCGGCGTGCAGGATCCACTCGGTGCCGGCCAGCGCGTCGGCCAGCGGCTCGAGAGTGTCCAGCGGGATCGGGTCGACCAGCGCGGTGCCGGCGCCCTCCCGGCGCAGCTGGACCAGGTAGGCGCGCGAGGAGTAGCGGTAGCCCGAGGCTCGCTCGGCGTCGATCGCGACCGGGCCGGTGCCGCCGGCGATGGCCCGGGCGATCTCCTGCAGCTGCCCCGCGTCCTGCACCACCGGGGGCAGGCCGTCGCGCAGCGTGAGCAGCGGACGCTCCTCGACCGGCGCCTCGGTGTCCGTGCCCGCGGTGTCCGTGCCCCCGGGGTCGGCGCTGCCGGGATCGACGGCGCCGACGGCGTCGGCGCCCTGGGAGGCGGCGTCCTCGGGGTGGGAGAGGTCCGGATCGGAGGGGTCGGCGAGCGGGGACATGGGACTCAGTGTCCCGGACCGCGCTGGCCGCGCCGGCTCGGGATCACCGCAACCCCCTCCGGCACCGGCGGCAACCCGGCCGCGGTGCACAGCAGCTCGCCCCACGCCTCGACGTGGGGGGCGACGTCCAGCGGGGCGCCGGGGGCGGCGCCGGGGACCGGACGTGGCGACCACGAGGCGCGGATCTCCAGCTGGGCGGTGCCGCCCTCGTCGGCCATCCCGCCGAAGCTCTCGGTGGCCACGCGGGTGACGGTGCCGGAGGCGGCGGCGTACGTCGCGCCGTGGGCGTCGAGCGCCTCGGTCAGCCACGACCAGCCGACGCTGGACAGCAGCGGGTCGGTCACCAGGTCCAGGTCGATCTCGGCCCGGGTGTAGGCCACCAACCGGAAGGTGCCCTCCCAGGCCTCGTTGCCCGCCGGGTCGTGCAGCAGGATGATCCGGCCGGTGCCGACGTCGGTCTCGTCGACGGTCACGTCGGCGGACAGGGCCGCGGCGTACGGCGCGATCCGCTGCGGCGCCGGCATCTCCTCGCAGAAGACCTCCGGACGCAACCGCGCGGCGTGCATGCTGCTCACCGCGTCCCGGAACTCCGGGGGCATGCCCGCACCCGCTCCCGGGTGGGTCTCCTGACTGGCCACCATGGGTTCACAGTAGGTCGGCGGCCGCGTCTCGATGTGCGAACACGCCGACCGACCTGCGAGGCTTCACCCCGTGAGCACCCGTCCAGACCTCTCCGAGAGCGCCTTCCTGAAGGCCGCGCGCGGCGAGCCCGTGCCACACACCCCGGTCTGGTACATGCGCCAGGCCGGGCGGTCGCTGCCGGAGTACCTCCGGGTCCGCGAGGGCGTCGCGATGCTCGACGCCTGCATGGACCCCGAGCTGGTCGTCGAGATCACCATGCAGCCGGTGCGACGCTACGGCGTGGACGCGGCCATCTTCTTCTCCGACATCGTGCTGCCGCTCAAGGCGGTCGGCGTCGACCTCGACATCAGGCCCGGCGTCGGCCCGGTCGTCGCCGACCCGGTGCGCACGCTCGCCGACGTCGAGGCGATCCCCGAGCTCACCCCCGAGCACATCCCGTTCATCACCGAGGCCGTGCGCGGCCTGGTCGGCGAGCTCGGCGGCACCCCGCTGATCGGGTTCGCAGGCGCGCCGTTCACGGTCGCGTCCTACCTCGTCGAGGGCGGGCCGTCGAAGGAGCACGCCCGCACCAAGGCCATGATGTTCGGCGCCCCCGAGGTCTGGGAGGCGCTGATGGCCAAGATCGCCCGGATCGCCGCGGCCTACCTCGAGGTGCAGGTCGCCGCCGGCGCCAGCGCGGTCCAGCTGTTCGACTCGTGGGCGGGTGCGCTCACCCCCGCGGACTACCGCGCGCAGGTGGGGCCGCACTCGGCGTACGTGCTCGAGCGGGCCGGCGCGCTCGGGGTGCCGCGGATCCACTTCGGCGTCGGCACCTCCAACCTGCTCACGCTGATGGGCGAGGCGGGCGCCGACGTGGTCGGCGTCGACTGGCGGATGCCGCTGGCCTCGGCGATCCCGCTCGTCGGCGACCGGGCCGTGCAGGGCAACCTCGACCCGACCCTGGTCTTCGCCCCGACCGAGCTGATGACCGCCCGCGCCGCCGAGGTGATCGAGGCCGGCCGGAGCGCTCGCGGACACATCTTCAACCTCGGCCACGGGGTCATCCCCTCCACCGACCCCGACCAGCTCAAGCGGCTGACCGAGTTCGTGCAGTCCTACCCGCTCGGGGGCTGAGGGTCCGCCACGGTGCGGGGCCGGTCTCTCGTTCAATTGTCTGGAGAGGCTCGGCCGGGGTCAGGAGGCGGACTTCTTCGCGGCCGGCTTGCGGGGCGCGCGCTTCCGGGTGGACCGGGTCGGCCGCAGCCGCACCCGCACCGGCTGGTCGGCCTCCTGCTCGACGTCGACGTAGTCCTGCGCCCGGGCGAGCTCGACGAGCTTCGGGTAGCCGTAGTTGCGGGAGTCGAACGACGGGTTGTTGGCGCTGATGTGGCTGCCGACCACCGACAGCGCCGCCCAGCCGTCGTCGTGGGAGGTGGAGTCGATCGCGGCGCCCAGGATCGTGCGCAGGTCCGGCAGCGGCGCGGCGTCCTCGTCGGGCTGGTCGGTCGCCCTCGCCGCGTCGGCCGGCTCCTTGCCGAGCACCTCGAGGTAGATGAACCGGTCGCAGGCGGCCACCAGCGACCTCGGCGTGCGGCGCCGGCCGAGACCGATCACGGTCTTGCCGGACTCGCGCAGCCGGGTGGCCAGCCGGGTGAAGTCGCTGTCGCTGGAGACGATCGCGAACCCGTCGAGGTTGCCGGAGTAGAGCAGGTCCATCGCGTCGATGATCAGCGCGGAGTCGGTGGAGTTCTTGCCGGTCGTGTAGGCGAACTGCTGGACCGGCTGGATCGCGTGCCGGTGCAGCTCGTCCTTCCACGGCGACAGCTGCGGGGTGGTCCAGTCGCCGTACGCCCGCTTGACCGTCGGCACGCCGTACCGCGTGAGCTCCTCGAGCAGCGCGCTGGCGGAGGCGGCGGAGGTGTTGTCGGCATCGATGAGGACGGCGAGGCGGCTGTCGGCTGGCACGGGCACAGCCTCGCAGACCGGCCCGCCCGGCGTACCCGTCCGGGGCCGATTGCCGTGGGCGGCCTACCCTGACCGGGTGGATGGCCGGGTGGATCGTGCGCAACGCCGGGTGGTCGTCGTCGGCGGCGGGATCGCCGGGCTCACCGCGGCCCGCGACCTGGCCGCCGCCGGCCACGACGTGCTCCTGCTCGAGGCGACCGACCGGGTCGGCGGCAAGCTGCGGCGGCACGAGGTCGCCGGGGTCGCGGTCGACGTCGGCGCCGAGGCGATGCTCAACCGGCGGCCCGAGGGTGTCGACCTGGCGGTGGCCGCCGGGCTCGAGGTGACCCACCCCGCGGTCGTCTCCTCCCGGATCTGGGTGCGCGACGCGCTGCGGCCGCTGCCTCGCTCGCTGATGGGCGTCCCGCTCGACCTCGACCAGCTGGCGTCCTCGGGCGTGCTGTCGGCCGAGGGTCTCGCGCGGGCCCGGCGCGAGCCCGAGATCCCGGCCGAGGCGATCGACGGGGACGTCTCGGTCGGCGACCTCGTGGCGCGTCGCTTCGGCGACGAGGTGACCGACACGCTGGTCGAGCCGCTGCTCGGCGGGGTGTACGCCGGGCGGTCCCGGGAGATCTCCGCCCGGGCGGCGGTGCCGCAGCTGGTGGCGTACGCCGAGCGCGGCTCGCTGCTCGAGCAGGCCGGTGCGATCCCGCCCAGCTACGACAGGCCGGTGTTCGCCGGCGTCCCCGGCGGCATGGGCCGGCTCCCGGAGGCGCTGGCCGCCGGCTCGTTCGGCGTGCGCACCGGGGCGACGGTCCGCGCGCTGCGCCCGGGCCCGGACGGGGCCGGCTTCGAGCTGGTGGTCGGGCCGACCACCGCCCCGGAACGGCTCCGCGCGGACGCGGTGGTGCTGGCCACGCCCGCCGCGCCCACGTCCCGGCTGCTCGGGCAGGTCGCGCCGGCGGCGGCCACCGGGCTGGCCGGCGTCGAGTCCGCCTCGGTGGCGGTGGTGACGCTGGCGCTCCCGGCGGCCGCGTTGCTGCCCGTGCTCGAGGAGCGGCTCGGCGGCCGGGGCTCGGGGTTCCTGGTGCCCCCGACCGCGGGCCGCCGGATCAAGGCCGCGACCTTCTCGTTCGCGAAGTGGGCGTGGGTCCGCGAGGCCGGCCGAGGGGCGCTGGACGGCGCGGACCTGGTGCACCTGCGCACCTCGCTGGGCCGGCACCGCGAGGAGGTCGCGCTGCAGGCAGGCGACGAGGAGCTGGTCGGCTGGTCGCTGGCCGACCTGGCGGACGCGGTCGGCCTGGCAGCGACCCCCGTCGACACCCACGTCCAGCGGTGGGGCGGCGGGCTGCCGCAGTACGCGCTGGGACATCTGGACCGGGTGGCCGGGATCCGTGCCGCGGTCGCCCGGGTGCCGGGTCTCGCGGTCTGCGGGGCGGCGTACGACGGAGTCGGCATCCCGGCCGTGGTCGCCTCCGCGCACCGCGCCGCCCGCGAGGTGCTGGGCACCCCTGTCGCGAGCTGAGCCCCGGCCCGCTCGACGGGCTCGCGCGCCGGCGGGCGGTGGGTGAGCCCAGTCGCTCTCTGCTTCCGGCCTGGGGCGGCGAGCCCGGGGTGCTCCCGCTCGCCGTCCTCCGGTGAAACTCGGTCCGGCCCACTCTTGCCTGCGACTCGGCCGCACCGGCGCGTCCTGCTCCCAAGCATCGGCGGCCGCGGCGGCGCGCGCATCCCCCGCCCGGGCCATGGCGGGGTCCACCCGAGGCCACGGATCCGGTTGCGGATCGGCGGCCAACCGCAGGTCCCGGTGCCGGCCGGCCGCGGTTCGTCGCCATTCCGCAGTCCGAGGGCCGCTGGGGCATGGCTGAGAAGGGCCATTGGTCACTGGTCATGCTGGGGTAGATCGGCCAAGGTCCCGGTTGTGAGTGCTGAGCGCTTGCGCGTGATCGAATGCGGCGGGCTCGACGGACGCCCGGTGATCCGGAGGCACGACGAGCGGCAGGTGGGGCCGCTCTTCTTCGGGCCGGGCGACGCCAACCTGCTGTGCGGCGCGTGCACCTTCTTGTTGATCCGCGGCGCCCGTGGCGTGCACTCGATCCGCGACGCGGTGGTGCAGTGCCCCAACTGCGGGTCCTGCAACCAGGCGACGCACCTGGTGCCGGCGCCCCGCCCCGGTTCGCCCTGACGGCGGGAGGCGGGTCCCGGGCGCGCTTGGGCGGGGTCCACAATGGAGGCATGAGCACGACCCCCGACAGCCCCGCCACCAAGACCCGCGCCGCGCGTGCCCGGGAGCTCAACGAGTCCATCCGGTACACGATGTGGTCGGTCTTCCGGCTCCGCGACGTGCTCGGCGACGACGCCGACCGCGCGGCCGAGGGCGCCGAGGTCGAGAAGCTGTTCGCCGAGCTCGCCGAGTCCGACGTGGTGGTGCGCGGCGTCTACGACGTCAGCGGGCTGCGCGCCGACGCCGACGTGATGGTCTGGTGGCACGCACCCCGGTCGGAGGACCTGCAGGCGGCCTACCACCGGTTCCGCCGTACGGCGTTCGGCCGGCGGCTCGACCCGGTCTGGTCGCAGCTGGCGCTGCACCGTCCCGCCGAGTTCAACAAGGGCCACATCCCGGCGTTCATGGACGACGAGGAGCCGCGGGCACACCTGTGCGTCTACCCGTTCGTGCGGTCCTACGAGTGGTACCTCCTCGAGGACTCCGAGCGCCGCCGGATGCTCGCCGAGCACGGCATGATGGCCCGCGACTACCCCGACGTGCGCGCCAACACCGTCGCCAGCTTCGCCCTCGGCGACTACGAGTGGCTGCTCGCCTTCGAGGCCGACGACCTGCACCGGATCGTGGACCTGATGCGCCACCTGCGCGGCTCCGACGCCCGCCGGCACGTCCGCGAGGAGGTGCCGTTCTACACCGGCGCCCGCACCCCGATCGCCGAGCTGGTCGCCCGGCTGCCCTGAGGCCGGCGCCCTGCGGGATCCCGGCAGCGGTCCGGCGCGTCTGATCGGCATGAGGACGCTCGCCGCCATGGCCCTGCTCGTCGCGCTCGCCGGCTGCGGCACCCCCGGTGGGAGGGCGGCGGACCCGGCCGGAGGCGGGGCCCCGCGGCCACCGTCGGCCTCCGGCATCCCGCCCGCCCGGGGCGAGGTGGCCAGCCGGATGCTCGCGACGGTCATGGACACCGGACGCCCCGAGCTGTGCCTGGGGCCGGTGGCGGAGTCCTGGCCGCCCCAGTGCCACGGCGTCCCGCTGGTGGGCTGGGACTGGTCCGGCCGCGGCGGCCAGTACGACGAGTCCGGCGACGTGCGCTGGGGACGGTTCGTCGTCCGCGGGACCTTCGACGGCACCACGCTCACCGTCACCGGCGCGGTCGGCGAGGCCGGCTACGACCCCGACGTGCTCGAGAAGCCCGGACCGCCGGACGAGCGCGCGCGGCCGGGCCACGTGGGCGCCTGGCGGCCCGGTGAGCAGGCGGAGCTGCAGCGCAAGCTCGAGGCGGACCCCCTGCCCGGCACGCTCAGCGTCTACCCGGCACCCGCGGCGGTGGTCGTCGAGGTGGTCCATGACGACGGCTCGTTGCAGCAGCGGGTCGACCGGGCGTACGGCGCCGGCCGGGTCGAGGTGCACTCGATGCTGGTGCCGGTGAGCCGTCCGTGAGCCGTCCGTGAGCCCCGGGTCGTCCGCATGAGCGGGACCTCTGGCAGCCGCTGATGCGGACGACCCGGTGGGGGGCGGGTCAGGGCACCCGGTGGTTGGCCCGGAACAGCCCGGTCGGGTCGACCTCGGCCCGCACCCGGCGCAGCCGCGTGTAGTGGCCCTCGTCGTACGCCGTGCCCGTGTCCGCCGCGGTCTCGGTGAAGTTGAGGAAGCGCCGGCCGGTCGACCACGGCCGCATCGCCGCGACCAGCCGGTCCGCCGCCGCCCGGCCGGCCGCCGCGGCCTCCGGGAACGGCGCGATCGCCACAGCGAACAGCAGGTAGGGGTCGGGCAGCCGGTCCAGCACGCCACCGCCGTCGGCCGGCCGCGCCAGGGCGCCACCGAGGTGCCGGATCTCCGCGGACAGCAGTGGAGTCGTGGTGCCCGGCCCCACCTCGGCGAGCAGGGCGGCGAGGGCCTCCTCGGAGACCCCGGCCAGCATCGCGTGCCCCGAGACCGCCGGGGTCGGCTGCGGGGGGTCCATGTGGATCTGAGGCAGGGCGGCGGCGGGGATCCGCCCGAAGGTGTCCATCTCCGGGGCCAGCGCGCGCAGCGGCGCGAGCAGCTCGGCCGCCCGGTCGTCGGCCTCGAGCACCGCGCCGTCGATGACGACGAGCTGGCGGCCGCTGAGGAACGGCGGCAGGTCCGGCAGCGGCGGGAAGCTCATCAGCCGGATCGAGGTGGTGACCGACTCGGGCAGCTCGCGGGTCCACTCCGACCAGGCCCGCAGCACCTCCGGGGCCCGCTCCCGGTCCCACAGCAGCATGCCGGCGTAGGAGTCGGCGTACGGGAGCGTCCGCAGCTCGATGGCGGTCACGACGCCGAGGTTGCCGCCGCCGCCGCGCAGCGCCCAGAACAGCTCGCTCTCGCGTTCGGCGTCGGCGCGCACGAGCCGGCCGTCGGCGGTGACGACCTCCAGCGCCGTGACGCTGTCGGCCGCGAGCCCGTGCCGACGGGCATACCAGGACAGGCCGCCGCCCAGCGTGTAGCCGGCGACGGCGACGTCGGGGGAGCTGCCGTGCATGACCGCGCGGCCGTGCGGCGCCAGCGCCGCGACGACGTCCTGCCACAGCGTGCCGCCGACCACGCGGACGGTCCCCGCCCCGGGGCCCACCGTCACGCCGGTCATCTCGTGCAGACGGAGCAGGACGGTGCCGGCCAGGCCGTGGTCGACCAGCGGGCCGGGGTTGTGGCCGCTGCTCTGCGGTGCGACGTGCAGACCGGCGGTGGCCGCGGCACGGACGACCTGCGCGACCTCCTCGGCCGTGTGCGGGACCGCCACCGCGGCGGGCCGCTGGTCGATGGCGAGGTTCCACGGCGAGCGGGAGGCGTCGTACCCGTCGTCGCCGGGCAGGTGGACCCGGCCACCGCAGAGCCCGCGCAGGGACTCGGCGGACGGTGAGCTGTGGAGGGTGGTCTCGAGGGACATCAGGTCTCCCTGGGGTGGTGGTCGGTCCTGCGCTTCGAGGCAGCGCGGGTGGAGCGGTCCGAGGACGGGATCCGGTGATCCCGCGTCGGGGGATGACTGGAACGCTGCCGGTCGGGCGGGGCCGGGACCATCCCCAAGTCGGGGGGAGTTGCCGGTCGCGAGCCCTGGGGTGGTCCAGACCACCGAGGTTCCGGCCGCCGGGGTGCGGCTGCGGCACGACGGTGCGGGGGAGCGCTCCGGACGCATGGAGCGCTTCATGCGCCCGCACTTCGGGTTCGCCGACGAGGCCCGGCTGGTCTTCCGGGCGGGCCGCAGGCGTGGGTGCGAAGGCGCGGTTCCGCGGCGCCGACGACCCGGCGTTCGGGCCCGAGGAGATCGACTTCCTGGCCTCGCTGCCCGTCCAGTTCGCGCGCGGGCTGCGCACCGGGGTGCTGGCCAGGCTCGCCGACACCCCGGCTCCCACGCAGGCCCCGGGCCCGACCGGGTGGTTCGCCGGCTGATCCGCGGACGTCCGCGGACGGTGGTGGGAGCAATGAGGGGGTGAGGGGCCCACGTGGACCCCTCACCCCCTCATTGCTCGACGGGCACCCCTGTCAGCTGCCGGCGTCGGCAGCGGGACGCTCGTGCGCAGGCTGCTCGGCGGACGCCTCGACGGGCTCGAGGGTGAGGCTGATCGAGTTGATGCAGTACCGGTCGCCGGTGGGGGTCCCGTAGCCGTCGGGGAAGACGTGGCCGAGGTGCGAGCCGCAGCTGGCGCAGCGGACCTCGACCCGCTTCATGCCGTACGAGGTGTCCTCGAGGTACTCCACGGTGTCGGTGATCGGCTGGTAGAAGCTGGGCCAGCCGCAGCCGGAGTGGAACTTGGTGTCGGACTCGAAGAGCTTGGCCCGGCAGGCCTTGCAGCGGTAGACGCCGGTGGTCTCGGTGTCGGTGTACTCGCCGGTGAAGGCGCGCTCGGTGCCGGCCTCGCGGAGCACGGCGTACTCCTCGGGCGAGAGCTCCGCGCGCCACTCCTCGTCGGTCTTCTCCACGTTGTGGGCCATGCCTCCACCGTAGGCGGGTACGGCAAGTGGTGGCGCTCACACCGCGGGGCGACCCAGAACACGTGGCGCAGGCGTTGACCATCTGAGTAAACACCTGTTCACTGAGTTCCCAGACCAGTCGAACGGAGGCGGCATGGCCGTGACGAACCCCTGGGAGACGATCCCCTGGGACCGGGTGCGCAGGGCGGGCTCGAAGCTCACCACCCCGCTGCACCCCGACGACTACCTGCGGCTGCTCAACCCGCTGTGGAGCGAGCGCGAGCTGCGCGGGCGGATCGAGGAGGTGGTCCCGGAGACCGACGACGCCGCGACCCTGGTGATCCGCCCGGGCTGGGGCTGGCGCTACGACCACCGTCCGGGCCAGTACGTCGGGATCGGCGTGCAGGTCGACGGCAAGTTCCAGTGGCGGTCCTACTCGGTCAGCTCGCCCCCGCAGCGCCGCGGCCGCACGATCTCGATCACGGTGCGCGCCATGCCCGAGGGCCTGCTCTCCTCGCACCTGGTCAAGGGGCTCGCCCCCGGGACCATCGTGCGGCTGGCGCTGCCCGAGGGCGACTTCGTGCTCCCGGACCCGCCGCCGGCGAAGATGCTCTTCCTGGTCGGCGGCAGCGGGATCACGCCGGTGATGGCGATGCTGCGCACGCTGGACCGCCGCTCCCGGGGAGACGGCAGGGCGATGCCCGACGTGGTCATGCACTACTCCTCGCCCACGCCGGACCGGATGATCTTCCGCGACGAGCTGGCCGACCTGGAGGCGCGGCACGACTCGCTCACGGTCCACCGGCTGCACACCGACATCGACGGGATGCTCGAGCTGGCGGACGCGTCGAAGGGGCTCGACCGGATCTGTCCCGACTGGCGCCAGCGGGAGACCTGGGCATGCGGCCCCGGCCCGATGCTCGACGCCATCAGCGAGCACTTCGAGGGCGAGGGGGCCGGGGACCGCCTCCACCTCGAACGCTTCTCGCTCGAGCTCGGCGGCGACGGCGGCGAGGGCGGCACGATCACGTTCCGCAACTCGAACAAGAAGATCGACGCCGACGGCGCCACCACCGTCCTCGAGGCGGGCGAGGAGGCGGGCGTCGGCATGCCGTACGGCTGCCGGATGGGCATCTGCCACACCTGCACGCTCACCCTCGTCTCCGGCACGGTGCGCGACCTGCGCAACGGCGATGAGTTCGGGCAGCCCAACGAGCCCGTGCAGACCTGCGTGACCGCCGCCGTCGGCGACTGCGTGCTGGACATCTGACCACCGGTGGTCGAGGTGCGCGGCCGTCCACGGCCGGGCCTCGAGACCACGCAACCGAAGAGGAGACCCCGACATGGCGATCTCGGACGTCAAGGAGTACACCCACCTCAGCGACGACGAGGTGGAGCAGATCGGGCGCGAGCTCGACCAGATCCGCAAGGACATCGAGGAGTCCCGGTGCGCGGCGGACGCGGCGTACATCAACCGGCTGATCAAGGTGCAGCGCGGCCTCGCGGCCGCCGGGCGCCTCACGCTGCTCGCCGGTTCCCGGAGCAGGCGGGCGCGCAAGCCCGCCTGGGTCGCGGGGGCGACGTTCCTCGGGCTGGCCAAGATCCTCGAGAACATGGAGATCGGCCACAACGTCATGCACGGCCAGTGGGACTGGATGAACGATCCCGAGATCCACTCCAGCAACTGGGAGTGGGACACCGCGCAGCCGGCCGAGCAGTGGAAGCACAGCCACAACTACATCCACCACCAGTTCACCAACGTGCTCGGCTACGACAACGACATCGGGTACGGCATCCTGCGGATGGCCCGCGAGCAGAAGTGGCACCCGGCCAACCTCGGGCAGCCGGCCTACAACGCGGCGCTCGCGACGCTGTTCCAGTGGGGCGTGGCCCTGCACGACCTCGACCTCGAGCGGATCCGCAAGGGCGAGAAGGACCCGAAGGAGATGAAGCGGCAGCTGCGCCAGATCGCGCGCAAGGGCCGCAACCAGGTCCTCAAGGACTACGTCGTCTACCCGGCGCTGTCGGGGCGGGAGTGGAAGACCACGCTCACCGCGAACATGACCGCCAACCTGGCGCGCAACCTGTGGTCCTACGTGATCATCTTCTGCGGGCACTTCCCCGACGGGGCGATGCACTTCACCGAGGAGGAGCTCGAGGACGAGACGCGCGCGGAGTGGTACCTGCGCCAGATGCTGGGCTCGGCGAACTTCGACGGCGGCCCGCTGCTGCACATCCTCAGCGGCAACCTGGGGTTCCAGATCGAGCACCACCTCTTCCCCGACCTGCCCAGCAACCGGTACGCCCAGATCGCGGTGAAGGTCCGCGCGCTGTGCGACAAGTACGACATCCCGTACACGACCGGCCCGCTGCACCAGCAGTACGGCCAGGCGCTGCGCACGATCATCAAGCTCTCGGTGCCGAACAGCTGGACCTCCAGCGACCAGCCGGAGCCGCCGAGCCCGGCGCGCGACCGCAAGCGGCGCACCGACGAGGAGCGGCCGAGCCGGATCAGGGAGCTCGGCGCCTGGACCCGCAGCCCGCAGGAGAGGAGCCACGACTGATGGACCCGGCTCCCCGTTCCTTCAGCGAGCTGCCGGCCGACCCGGAGCTCGGCGTACCCGTGCCCTTCGCCTGCGGCACCGCAGGGTTCGGCGGGCCGCGGGACGGCACCGCACCCTCGGTGCGGCGGCTCGACGGGCGGCGCGTCACGCAGTGCGCGCTCTCGCGGGTCTGCGGGGTGTGCGGCGCCGGCCTCGGCCGGCCGATCGCCTTCCTCGGCAGCCGGCTGGAGGCCGACCGCAACGCCTTCCACTTCCCACCGTCGCACCTGGGCTGCGCGGAGTCGCTGCTCGACGCGGTCCGCGGCCTGGCCGGCGGGGTGCTCGGCCAGGAGGACGAGGTGCGCAGCTGGACGATCGTGACCACCGCCGGGTTCGAGTACGTCCGCCCCGCCAAGGAGGACCTCGACCCGCGACCGACCTTCCAGCCCAACTCGATCCTCGTCTGACCGCGTCGTCCGCACCAGCGGCTGTTCCAGGTGCCGCTGGTGCGGACGACCCGGCTAGCGTGAGCCCATGGCGAAGACAGCCGCCGCTGAGGTGGAGGCCGGGGGACGGTCGGTGCGGGTCTCGAGCCCGGACCGGGTGATCTACGAGGCGACCGAGCACACGCCCGAGGCGACCAAGCTGGAGGTGGCGCAGTACGTCGCGTCCGTGGAGGACGGACTGATGCGCGCGCTGCGCGACCGGCCGACCGCGCTCGAGCGCTGGACCTCCGGGGTCCGGCCCGGGATGAGGTTGGCGACCGGCCCCCAGGACCGGGACGCCGACGCGTTCTACCAGAAGCGGGTGCCCAAGGGCGCGCCCGACTACCTCGAGAGCGTCGAGGTCACCTTCCCCTCGGGGCGCCGGGCCGACGAGATCTGCCCGACCGAGATCGCGGTGCCGGTGTGGTGCGCCCACATGGGCACGATCACCTTCCACCCCTGGCCCGTACGGCGGGGCGACGTTGATCATCCCGACGAGCTGCGCATCGACCTCGACCCGCAGCCGGGCACGACCTTCGGTGACACCGTCCGGGTCGCCGGCGTGGCCCGCGAGCTGCTGGAGGAGCTCGGGATCCGCGGCTACGCCAAGACCTCGGGCAACCGGGGCGTCCACATCTACGTGCGGATCGAGCCGCGCTGGGAGTTCCTGGACGTGCGGCACGCCGCGATCGGGTTCGGCCGGGAGCTGGAGAAGCGCGACGCCGGCGTCACCACCGCCTGGTGGAAGGAGGAGCGGGGGGAGCGGGTCTTCGTCGACTACAACCAGAACTGCCGCGACCGCACCATCGCCTCGGCGTACTCGCTGCGCCCGCTGCCCGGCGCGCCGGTCTCGACGCCGCTGAGCTGGGAGGACCTCGCCGAGGTCCGGCACCCGCGGGAGCTCAACCTGTTCACGGTGCCCGAGCGGCTCGCCTCGCAGGGGGACGCCTGGGCGTCGATCGACGACGTGCACCACGACCTGGCGCCGCTGCTGGAGCTGTGGGAGGCCTCCGAGGGGGGCGAGATGCCGTTCCCGCCGGACTACCCGAAGATGCCGGGCGAACCGCCCCGGGTGCAGCCGAGCAAGAAGGTCGCTGCGCACTGGGACGCCGACGGCAACCGGGTCGAGCCGTGACGAGGTCCGAGCCCGCGGCCGGGCTGGGGGCCGAGGCGGCGCACCACGCGGCCTTCCTCGACTTCTACCGTGCGACCTGCGTGGAGAAGTGCCGCTCGCTGAGGGAGGACGAGCTGGGGCGGAGCCGGCTGCCCTCCGGGTGGACGCCGCTGGAGCTGCTGAACCACCTGGCCCACATGGAGCGCCGCTGGTTCACCTGGGGCTTCCTCGGGGCGCGGGTCGAGGCGCCGTGGGGCGACTCCGGCGGTGACGGGGAGCGGCCGTGGGCGGTGCCGGACGGGGTCCGGCTCGACCTGGTGGTCGCGATGCTCGAGGACCAGGCGCGCCGCACCAACGGCGTGCTGGCCGCGCACGGCCTCGACCGGACCGCCTCCCGGGGCGGCCGGTTCGCGGACCTGCCTCCCGGTGAGGAGCCGCCGGACCTGCGCTGGATCTGCTTCCACGTGCTCCAGGAGTACGCCCGCCACGCGGGACACCTCGACGTCGCCGTGGAGCTGGCCGGCGGCCACGTGGGGGAGTGAGGCCGACCTCACCGCTGCCGTCCCCGGACCGGGCGGGTCCGCGGAGGCACCGGACCTAGAAGCCGGTGACGCCCTCGCTGCCGTAGCCCTCGGCCTGCTCGTCGAAGTTCTCGTGCTCGAGCAGGTGCAGCACGGGGACACCGATCTTGCGCCGGGCCTTGGAGGTCCAGTCGACGTGGAAGAACTCCGCGACCACGTGCGGTCGGGTGAGGATGATCGCCTCGCGCGCGTCGACCCGGGCGACCTCCGCTCCGAGGGCGTCGATCGGGGGCTCCCCACAGACCCGGCCCTCGGCGCCGGCGCCGGTGGCGCGCAGCCCCTCGAGGGTGGCCCGGAGATCGGCGTCGGACCGCTCCTGGCAGTCCTTGCGGACCGCCTCGAGGTCGACGTCGGTCATCGCCATCGTCGGCGAGGTCAGCACCTCGCCGGCGGACAGCGAGCCCATCGCTGACTCGATGCGGGCGGCGGCGTCCTCCAACGGCATCAGTACGTGGTAGACCACCGGCTCGTCGAGGCCCTCGTGGAGGGACCGGACCTGAGCGGCGTCGGCCGCGGTCAGCTCCTGCTCGACGAGCAGCACGACATGGTAGGTCTCGCCGTTGTTGGTGGGCCTGGTCTCACTCATCGCGATCGCCTCCCGGCAGGTCGTGGACACCCAGAATCCTAGCGAGGTCGTAGCGCACCGGCTCCTCCAACTGGCCGTAGCCGCACGACTCGGGGTCGCGGTCGGGGCGCCACCGCTTGAACTGCGCGGTGTGGCGGAACCTGCGGCCCTCCATGTGGTCGTACTTCACCTCGAGCACCAGCGCCGGCCGCAGCGGCGTGAAGGACAGGTCCTTGCCGGCGCTCCAGCGGCTCTGGGTGCCGGGGACGCGGTCGGGGTTGGCGATCGCCCAGTCGGCCCACTCGCCCCAGGGGTGCTCCTCGACGGGCACCACCAGGGGCTGCAGCTCCTGCCACAGCTCGGCGCGGCGCTTCTCGGTGAAGCTCGCGCTGACGCCGACGTGCTGGAGCCGCTCCCCGTCGTACAGCCCGAGCAGCAGGCTGCCGAGCAGCGGGCGCTCCGGTGTGCTGGTCTTGTGCTCCCGATAGCCGGCGACCACCACGTCGGCGGTGCGCTCGTGCTTGATCTTCAGCATCGTGCGGGCATTGGGTGCGTACGCCGCGTCGAGCGGCTTGGCGACCACGCCGTCGAGCCCGGCGCCCTCGAACTGGTCGAACCACTCCCCGGCCACGCCCGCATCGGTGGTCGTGCGGGTCAGGTAGCAGGGCCCGGCGAGGTCGCCGAGAGCCTCCTCCATCGCCGCGCGGCGCTCGCGGAACGGCCGGTCGACGTACGACGTGTCGCCGAGCGCGAGCAGGTCGAAGGCGACGAAGCCGGCGGGGGTCTTCTCGGCGAGCATCTCGATGCGGGACCGCGCCGGGTGGATGCGCTCCTGGAGCACCTCGAACTCCAGCCGCTCCTCGCCGGGGCCGGCGGACAGCGCCACGAACAGCTCGCCGTCGAGCACGCACCGGGCGGGCAGCTGCGCGCGGGCGGCCGCGACGACCTCGGGGAAGTAGCGGGTCAGCGGCTTGGTGTTGCGGCTGGTGAGCTCGACCTCGTCGCCGTCCTTGAACACCAGGCAGCGGAAGCCGTCCCACTTGGGCTCGAAGCTCAGCCCGCCCACCCCCAGCCCGATCCTGGCGGGGTCGGGGATCCCCTTCACGGACTTGGCGAGCATCGGCCGGACGGGCGGCATCACGGGCAGGTCCACCGGTCGATACTCTCATCCGATGGATCGCGACTGGGCGCAAGCGTTCGACCGGATCATCGACGAGCCGGGAAGCCGGCCCTTCGGTGATGCCGAGTTCGTCTCCGGCCGGACGCTGCAGCGGTTCAGCTTCGCGGGCCAGCGGGCCGCGACGAACCTGCTCACCAAGGCGATCCGGGCGCTTGACACAGATGAGTCGGATCGGGCGCGCCGATACGTCGACCGCGCAGTCCGACTTCCGTACGACCGTCACGAGGAGACCGAGCCGGTCGCGATGGCGGTTCACATGATGCTGTTCTGCGACGTGACCGATGCGTTGGAGGACTCCGACGAGGACGACCCGGCGTGGCTCGAAGCGGCGATCGGCGTCTTCTCGACGACTGACGAGAGCGGGCGCTGCACCATGCGTGACGTGTTGGCTGCAATCGATCAGGACTACGAGCTCCACCGTCGGGAGAGCGCCGCGCTGCGCACGGCGATCGCCGACGTCCCGGCACGCCCCGAGCTGCGGGACCTGCGACTAGATCCGCAGGAGATGGGCGACTGCGTGATGTCGGTTCTCGCCGTCTGCCGGGACTATCGCATGGCTCTCCGGCATTCCCGTTGAAGTTCCGTACAACCGTCGTACGCCTTTTCCGGAGGTGGTGATGGCTACGACGGGACCCCGGACCAAGTCGAAGACCAAGTCGGCGGCTGGAGGCTCGCGCGACCGAAGACGAGGCGGCGGTGGATTGCGTGCGCCGCTGAGCTCCTGAACGCGACGGTCTCCTCGTTCGCTGCTCTCGATGACGCCACCGTCGTGGCTCCAGGTCGCCTCCATCGTCACGACGCTGCGCCACCTGTCCGGCGAGCGGGGCCGCGGGCGCCGAGCGACACTCGCCGTCTGACCGGACACCCAACGAGCGCCCGGAATGCGGCATGTGCGTGCGTCTCGTCATGAGCGTTCAGCAGGTCTATCGGCCAACCTTGAACTTGTAGGTCGCTGGGTACTGCCGATCGTCGCGGACGGTCGCGGTGCCTGCAGGTGTCCCAGGGGGCACGCGTACCTCGGTGGAGAAGCCCATGTCTCGACCCCCGGGGCTGAACTCTCCCAATGGTTCGAGCTGCTCGCCCGGGAGAGTGAGGGTCAAGTGGACCGGTGGCAATGGCTTCAGCGGATCGTGACCGCCGGTGTCGTTGCAGGTGCTCGTGTACCAGTGCCCATAGATGGTGATGGCGCCTCCTGGGCTCACGGTCGGCACCGGCCCACGGAATGAGGCGGAGGCGGTCGGGGGTTGGTTGTTCAGGTACGGGCCCACGCAGGAGGCGCTCGATGTGTCGCGCGAGGGGGACGACCCGCCGCATGCGGCGCACAGCAGCACCAGCGTCGACGCGGCGACGGCGCGCGAATGAGGCTGAACGTTTCCCATGCGGACTTGACGGATCACGCCTCGTCTCGGTTCCAGCGGCATGGCGAAATGATGGCGGTTGCGGTTCGCGCCCGTCGGCATGTCCGCGTATCGCGGCATGAGCGGGCGCCACCAGTGGGATGCTCAGCCCGTGACGACGAACGGCGTAGTGCGCTCATGGGAGGCCGAGGAAGGCAGGGGCGTGATCGGCTCGCCGGACACCCCGGGCGGGTGCTGGGGCACACTTCTCCGCTCTTGTCGGGTTCGGGCACACCCATGATGGTCAAGAGGTGACGTTCGACTTCGAGGCAGGGGAGCAGGATGGCTATCGCTTCCGAGCCACTCAGGTTCGGCTGACGGGCGGAGTCCTTGGCTGGCCGACAGTGGTTGTCAACGGGCCGAGTGCCGCCTACCGATCGACCTTGACCATCGAGTTCGACGACCCGGGGGAGTCCGAAGACTCATGAGCCGCGCGTGGTCCTCAACGCGGCAGATTCGCTAAATGGCTCGCTGCCTCGGACGGTGAATGGGGACACCCAGTTAGGGTGGTGCTCCATTTCCCCGGTTGGTCTGCCGGGTCTGGGTGCTGCCCCGCCGGGCGGGCCCTAGGGTGAGGGCTCATTCCCCGGTTGGTCTGCCGGGCCTGGGTGCTGCCCCGCCGGGCGGGCCCTAGGGTTAGAGGCCATTCCCCGGTTGGTCTGCCGGCAGGGCCCGCCTGACTTTGAATCAGGACTAGCGACGTAGGTTCGACTCCTACCCGGGGAGCCACGACGACGGCCGGACGGCGGCCGGGTCGCCAACCCGCCCGCTGTCGGCGAGAATGCCGCGGACGACCTCGATCCCCACCCCAGGACAGGGAGCATGGCCACCAATCTCACCGTCATCGTGCTCGCGGCCGGCGGGGGCACCCGCATGAAGTCGAAGACCGCCAAGGTGCTGCACCCGATCGGCGGCCGCAGCATGGTCGGGCACGTCCTGGCCGCGGTCCGCGAGGTCGAGCCCGAGCGGATCGTCGCGGTCGTGGGCCACCAGCGCGAGCAGGTCGCCCCGCACATCCAGCAGCTGGCGCCCGAGGCGGTGCTGGCGGTCCAGGAGACCCAGGACGGCACCGGCCACGCCGTACGCATCGCCGTCGAGGCCGTGCAGCGCGAGCACGGCGAGGTGACCGGCACCGTGGTGGTCGCGTACGGCGACACGCCGCTGCTCACCGGCGCGAGCCTGCGTGCCTTCGCCGAGGAGCACGAGGCCGCCCAGCGCGCGGTGAGCATCCTGAGCGGGGTGGTGCCGGCGCCGTTCGGCTACGGCCGGATCCTGCGCAACCACGAGGGCGACGTCGAGGCGATCGTGGAGGAGAAGGACGCGACCGCGGAGCAGCGCGAGATCGCCGAGATCAACTCCGGGATCCTGGCGCTGGACGCGGAGTTCCTGCTCGAGGCGCTGCCGAGGATCGGCAACGACAACGCCAACGGCGAGTACTACCTGACCGACCTGGTCCAGATCGCCCGGGACGCCGGGCTGACCGTCGGCGCGCACCTGCTCGAGGACGTGATGCAGACCGAGGGCGCGAACGACCGCGCCAAGCTCGCCGAGCTCGGCCGCGAGCTGAACCGCCGCATCCTCGACCGGTGGATGCGCGAGGGCGTGACGGTCGTGGACCCGGACACCACGTGGGTCGACGCCGACGTGGTGCTGGCGCCCGACGTGACGCTGCTGCCCGGCACCCAGCTGCTGGGCGCGACCGTGGTCGCCGAGGACGCCGTCGTGGGGCCCGACTGCACGCTCAAGGACTGCGAGATCGGCGCCGGCGCCAAGGTGGTGCGCGCGCACGGCGAGCTCGCGGTCATCGGCGCGGGCGCGGACGTCGGCCCGTTCACCTACCTGCGCCCGGGCAGCCAGCTCGGCGCCCGCGGCAAGCTCGGCGCGTTCGTGGAGACCAAGAACTCCGTGATCGGCGAGGGCGCGAAGGTGCCGCACCTGTCCTACGTGGGCGACGCCGAGATCGGCGAGGGCACCAACATCGGCGCCGGCACCATCTTCGCCAACTACGACGGCGCGCAGAAGCACCGCACCACCGTGGGTCGGCACGCCAAGACCGGCTCCAACAACACCTTCGTCGCGCCGGTCAGCATCGGCGACGGCGCCGGCACGGCGGGCGGCACCGTCGTACGCCGGGACGTGCCGCCGGGCGCGCTGGCCGTCTCGAGCGGGCCGCAGCGCAACATCGAGGGCTGGGCCGGGCGCAAGCGGCCCGGGACCGCGCAGGCGGCTGCGGCTGCCGAGGCCGTCGAGAAGGCCGACGACCCCGACGACGCCGACGGCGCCGACTGAGCCTCGACCCGAGCCGACCCGGGCCGACCCGGGCCGACCCGAGCCGGGCCTCAGGCAGTCCAGCGGCGGCGCAGCGTCGCAACCACGCTGCGCTCGCCGGAGGCGCGTTCCAGCACCAGGTCGAGCCGCCCGCCGACGCCGAACCCGACGCGGGACGCGGTGAACCGGGCGGCCGCGGCGTCCGGCCGGTCCGGCCGCCGGCGGGCCAGCGCCGGCGAGGGCCGTCCGGTGCGCGCCTCGCGCTCCTCGTGGTCGCCGACCAGCAGCAGCCGCCAGCCGTCCGCGACGGAGGGGCCCAGCAGCAGCCGGCCGGTCAGCCGGGGCTCCTCCGCGCCCGCGTCGTCCGCGGCGAGCTCGTTGAGCTCGTTGAGCTCGAGCAGGTCGACGTCCGGGTGCGACCAGGTGGTCACCTCGACGGCGGGTTCGGAAGTTCGCCGCACCCAGTCGAGCACGACGCCCTGCAGGACCGGCCCGAGGTCGGTGACGTCGACGCCGGGGGTCTCCGGCGGGGCCAGTGCGGCGTCGACCTGGGCCGCGCTCCACCCGGTGGCGTCTGCGAGGTCGGCCCGGTAGTCACCGTCGGCAGTGAGCTGGCCGGGGCCGAAGTGCTCGACCGCCTCGGGCAGGTCCAGGCGCACGTGGGGCGGCGTGGCCGCGGCGAGGCCGGGCCAGGCCGGCTGCAGGTCGGGGGCCACGAGGCTCAGCTGGCGGCAGGCCTCGACCTCGACGGCCGGCAGTCCGGTGTTGGACCGGTCCGCCACCTCCACGGCCTCGAGGCCCAGCAGCCCGAAGAAGTGCACGGCGGTGTCGCCGACCTCCTCGTAGCGGAACACCTCCAGGGTCCCCGGGGACAGGGCCTCGCGCAGCGTGCGCACCGTGTCGAGCGGGTCCAGCGGCCGCTCGTTGGCGGCCACGAACGCGGGCAGCGGCTTGCGGTTCCCGCGCCGCCGGGTCAGCTCGCGGTAGAAGCTGCGTGCGTAGTCGAACCGGTTGCGCAGGTACACCACGCCGCGGACGTCGTCGACCAGGCCCTCGCGGCGCAGCAGCCCCACCAGCTCCGCCAGCGCCGGCCCGGAGCCGGGCCGGGTCCAGGCCTCGGAGGACATCAGCACGTGACCGCAGCCCGACACGGCGACCTCGGCGGCCAACCCCTCCAGCAGCACCCGGAACTGCTCGGTGTCGTAGCGCTGGTAGACGAAGTGGGAGTGCCGCCTGCCCACGTCGGGCTCGTCGGTGACCAGCCCGGTCTCCGGGTAGAGCCAGCCACGCTCCCGCAGCTCGGCCCGGCGGTCCCAGATCTCGTGCTGGATCCGGGAGGAGCCGGCCTTGAACGAGCCGCAGTGCAGCCACAGCGTGCGGCTCACGAGTCGTCTCCCCAGGTCGTCGGCGGCGACGCCGGCGGTGGGTCCGGGGGCGCCGGTGGCGGCTCCGTCCCGGCGCCGCGCCGGCTGCCGAGGTGGCCGAGGAAGCCGGCGAAGCGCTGGTGGGCCCGGTCCCAGTCGAAGCGGTACGTCGGGTCCGGCTCCCGCCACCCGGGCCCGTAGTTGGAGTCCAGCAGCGGCTCCGGGCGGCGTGGCAGCAGCACGACCGACCCGTCCGGGCCGATCCGCCGCTGCTCGGGCGGGAGCACGTCCGCCGCCGCGACCTCGCCGTACGTGTGCGGCCAGACGAACATCCGGTCCCCGCCCTGCCAGGCGGGGAACAGGTCGATCTTGAGTCCGGCCTCGGTGACCACCCGACAGTGGCTGGGCCGGCGCCGCTCGAAGTCCGCGTCGAGCAGACCGGCCTCCGCGGCGCGGACGCGCAGCTCACGCCACTCCCGCGCGGCGCCGGCGGCGTCGGGGGAGTCGTCGCGGCCCAGCACGATCGCGAGGTCCACGTCGTCGTCGTGCCCGAGGACGGTGCCGTCGCGGACCAGGCCCAGCAGCGTGCCGGAGTTGACCAGCACCTCGTGGCCCAGCGCCACGAAGTGCGCGGTCACCTCGGCGACCGCCCGCCACAGGTCGTCGGGGTCGCGGCTGTCCAGCGCGAGGCTGTAGCCGTGGGGCGTGAGCGTGTACGGCGCGAGCGCTCGGCGGCACTCCTGCCAGAACCGGTCGAACTCGTCCGCGGCCCCGCGCTCGAGCCGGCGCTCGCGGATCTGGCGCAGCTGCCTGTAGGTGCGGGTCGGCCGCTGCCGGAACGCCAGATCGGCCAGGACGCTGGCCTCGCGCCAGGCCCGGCCGCGGCCGGCGCTGTCGACGGCGTCGAGGAGTCCGCGCAGCTGCTCCCACTCGGCGGGATCCCGCTCGGGGCGCGTGCCGAGGGCGACGAGGCGGCGGCGTACGTGGCGCACGACCTGCCTGGTCGTGGCCGGCGTGGGTCGCTCGGGGGGCACGCCCCGGGAGCCTAGGCCATGCGAGCCCCGTCACGTGCCGGACACCGGAGTTGGGGCGAGGGGCCCGCGTGGTGAACAATCCGTGTACGCACATGTTCGGCGAGCCAGGGAGCGGCCCCGTGACCGGAATGAAGCGGACCACCGAGAAGAACCTCATGGTCTTCAGCGGACGGGCTCACCCCGAGCTCGCGCAGGAGGTCGCCTCACTGCTGGGCACCGACCTGGTCCCGCAGTCGGCGTACGAGTTCGCGAACTCGGAGATCTACGTCCGCTACGAGGAGTCGGTCCGCGGCTGCGACGCGTTCGTGATCCAGAGCCACACCGCTCCGATCAACGAGTGGATCATGGAGCACCTGATCATGGTCGACGCGCTCAAGCGCGCCTCGGCCAAGCGGATCACGGTGGTCATGCCGTTCTACGGCTACGCCCGCCAGGACAAGAAGCACCGCGGTCGCGAGCCCATCTCGGCGCGGCTGATGGCCGACCTGTTCAAGACCGCCGGCGCCGACCGGCTGATCACCGTCGACCTGCACGCCGACCAGATCCAGGGCTTCTTCGACGGCCCGGTCGACCACCTGATGGCGCTGCCGATCCTCGCGGACCACGTCCGGGAGAAGTACGGCTCCCAGCAGCTCGCCGTGGTCTCCCCGGACGCGGGCCGGATCAAGGTGGCCGAGCGCTGGTCGGCCCGGCTGGGCGGCGCGCCGCTGGCGTTCATCCACAAGACCCGCAACATCGACCGGCCCAACGAGACCGTCGCGAACCGGGTCGTCGGGCAGGTCGAGGGCCGGATCTGCGTGCTCGTCGACGACATGATCGACACCGGTGGCACGATCGTGAAGGCCGCCGAGGCGCTGATGGCCGACGGCGCGGCCGGCGTGGTCATCGCCGCCACCCACGCGATCCTCTCCGACCCGGCGGTGGACCGGCTCAAGAACAGCTCGGCCGCCGAGGTGATCGTCACCAACACGCTGCCGATCCCCTCCGACCGGCAGTTCGACAAGCTCACCACCCTCTCCATCGCGCCGCTGGTCTCGCGCGCGATCCGCGAGGTCTTCGAGGACGGCTCGGTGACCTCGATGTTCGATGGCCATGCCTGACGAAGTCAGGCATAGGAGCCGAGCCGGCGGTGCTTGACCGGCGGAGCGAAGCGGGGGAGGCCAAGGAGCGCCGACTCGGCGATCGCCCCGCGGTCGGGTGACGTGCGCAGGGCGGTGACCACCCCGCAGTACGCCCAGTCGGCGTCGACTGACGCCGACTCGACGTGCTGAGGGTGTCAACGAGCGCCGACTCGGCGTTGCACGCCTGCCGAGGGTGTCAACAAGCGCCGACTCGGCGTGCTGGGGGTGTTCAGCTCAGGTCGTCGAGGTGGTCGTTCCAGAGCCGGGCGAGCACCGTCGGCACCTCGCCGGCCGTGAGGGCCGAGGCCAGCCGGTCCCGCTGGGCGGGCGAGATCTCCAGAGAGGGGAACGCCCGGCCGACGACGAGCGAGAATCCCTGCCCGCGACGGCCCGCGACGGCGGGCGCCTCGTCGAGGTAGGCGTCGACGTACGACGTGCACAGGTCGACCCGCTCGGGGTCCCACAGCCCGGCTGCGCAGGCCTCGAAGACCCGGTTGGACACCTCCGGCTCGAGCATCCTCGCCCAGGCCGCGGCCTTGGCCTCGGAGGTGGGGCGGGCCGCGAGCGCCCGGGCCGCGCCGAGGTCGCCGGCCAGCGAGCCGTCGCGCACCCGCTCGGCCTCGACGGCCGCGGCGTCCAGCGCGCCGAGCGTGCACAGCCGGGTGACCAGGGTCCAGCGCAGCGCGGGGTCGAGGTCCACACCGGCGTCGGTCCGGCCGGTGGCCAGCCAGGAGCCGAGCAGGTCGGCGTCGCGGGAGGTGGCGGCCAGGCCCCGGGTGAGCGCGATAGCCCGCTGCTGGTCGTCGGTGGAGGCGAGCCCGGCGGCGCAGGCGGCAGCCACCGCGTCGACCAGCCCGGACACCTGGCCGGCGGACGCGGAACGGGCCCGGACAGGGCCGAGGGTCCGGTCCAGCACCGAGGCCACCAGCGTCGGGTGCCGCTCGGCGGCGAGGTGCCGGCCCAGGAGGTCGACGTACGACGCCAGCGGCAGCGCGCCCGTGCGCACCTCGTCGAAGGCGTGCTGCCACAGCACCGTGCGCACCAGGTCGTCCTCGAGCGCCGACAGGTGCTCGCTCACGAACCCGGTCGTCATCGGGTCGAGCCGCAGCCGGGCGAAGGTCTCGCCGTGGCTGTTCGGCACCACGACCAGCCTGCGCCACTCTGGCAGCGACAGCGGCTCGCCCTCGAGGTCGACCAGGCGGCGACCGGCCTCGCGGCCGTCCTCGTGGAAGGCGGTGACCGTGAACCGGTGCGGTCGCACCCCGTCGCGGACCAGCACCGGAACCCCCTCGGCGTCCCGCTCGACCGTGATCGTGTCGAAGCCCGGGCGCCGCAGCCACAGCTCGGCCCACCGGCGCACGTCGCGCGGGGAAGCGGCGTCGAGTGCGCCCACCAGGTCGTCGAGCGTGGCGTTGCCGAAGCGGTGGGCGCCGAGGTGGGCGTTGACGCCGGCGAGGAAGTCCTCGTCCCCGAGCCAGGTCACCAGCTGGCGCAGGCAGGAGTTGCCCTTGGCGTAGGAGATCGCGTCGAAGTTGGTGAACGCGCTGTCCACGTCGGGCACCTCCTCGGGGAACGGTGCGACCGGGTGGCTGGAGCGGCGCTCGTCGGCGACGTACGCCGCCGGCTTGCGGCTCGCCTCGTGGACGACCAGCGTTCCGGTGAAGCCGGCCCCGGCATCGGCGACCCGGTATCCCATGTAGTCGGCGAAGCTCTCGTTGAGCCAGGTGTCCTCCCACCAGCGCATGGTCACGAGGTTGCCGAACCACATGTGCGCCATCTCGTGCGCGATCACGGTCGCGCGGCGGCTGCGCTGGTCGTCGGTGACCCGACCGCGCGGCAGCATCTCGTCGCGGTAGGTCACGCAGCCCGGGGTCTCCATCGCGCCCCAGTTGTGCCCCGGCCCGAAGAGCTGGTCGTAGGAGTCGAACGGGTAGGGCTCCTCGAAGAGCTCCGCGTAGTGGTCGAAGCAGTCGTTCGTCGTGCGCCTCAGCTCCTCCGCGTCGCGGTCCAGCTCGGCGGCCAGGGACCTGCGGGCGTGCCAGCCGAAGGGGAGGCCGGCGTGCTCCCAGGTCACCGAGTGCCACGGGCCGGCGCAGACGACGAAGAGCGAGGGGCAGATCCGCGGGGTGGTGGCGAAGGTCCAGCGGCCGTCGTGGCGCGAGGTGACCCGCCCGTTGGCGATCACCGTCCAGCGCGGCTCGGCGGTGACCGCGAGCGTGATCGGGCCCTTGAGGTCGACCTGGTCGAAGCAGGGGAAGACGCGCTGCGCGATGTCGAGGGAGAGGTACGCCGAGACGTACCGCTCGCCGTCCGCGGGGTCGGTCGTGGTGTGCATGCCGTCGCCGTCGGTGACGTAGGGGACCCGGGCCTCGACGACCACCTCGGTGTCGCCGGCCAGCCCCGTGAGCAGGATCCTTCGCCCGTCGTACGACGGCTCGGCGACCGGCTGGCCGTCCACGACCAGCCGCAGGTCGCTGGCGTCGGTCAGCTCCAGGAACGTCTCGGCCGCGGCCGCGCGGAAGCGGATCGTGGTCCGGCACCCGTACGTCGGGCCGTCGCCGGTGAGGTCGAGGTCGATCTCGTAGGAGACGTCGGAGACGACGTCGGCGCGGGCACGGGCTTCGTCGAGGGTGAGGCTCACGGGGGCCACCCTGCCAGCCGCGTCAACGGGGATTCGCGATCGGTGTTTGAGGCCGGAGCGCGTGGGTAGGAGCCGTGGCACCCGCACATCCTCGGGAGGCACGCGTGGACCACCTGGCGCTCGAGCACGCCACCCTGGACCGCGCCGCCGCGGCCGTCTCGACCGTCTTCGACGAGCTGACCGTGGCGGGACGCAGGCTGGACGCCCGCGCCCGCGGGTTCCTCGGCACCGGGTGGCAGGGCGAGGCCGCCGCCGCCTTTGCCGACGGCTACGAGGAGTGGGCGGCGGGTGCGCAGGAGGTGCTCGGGTCACTCGCGTCCATGGCCGGGCTGATCGCGCAGGCCAACCAGCGCTTCGCGAACTCTGACTCCGCCGTGACGGACTCGATGCAGGCGATCGCCTCCCGGCTGGGCGGGCGCGGTTGACGGGCTTCCTGGTCGACCTGGACGGGCTGGCCGACCTGGTGGACGACATCGGCGCCTTCGACGACGCCCTCGCCCGGCAGCTCGCCGACCTGGAGCGGGAGATCGCGACCCTGCACACCGTGTGGACCGGCCAGGCCGCCGCGGCCCAGCTCGCCGCGCACCACCGGCTGCGCGAGGGACTGGCGTGGATGCGCGCCGGCCTCGCGGAGATGCAGGCCGCCGGGCGGACGGCGCACGCGAACTACTCCACGGCCGTCGCGCGCAACCTGCGCATGCTGGACGGGCTGGCCTGATGCGGCTCGAGGTCGAGCCGACGGGCTACACCCGTGCGGCCGACCCGCTGCGCGACGCCGGTCAGTGGGTGGAGCAGACCCTGGACAACCTGCGCGCGGCGCTCGCGTCGTCGGCCGCGATGGCCGGCACCGACTCGGGCGGGCAGGGCTTCGCGACGTCGTACGACGGGGCGGCGGGGTCTGCGGTTGGCGCCGGGGCCGGCCTCGCCACGTCGTTCCACCGGATGTCCGCGCTGGTGGCAACCGCGGCCCACAACCACGCTGCGGCGGAGGCGGCCTCCCGGCGCGGAGGGGGCGGGACCGCACCCGCGCCCCCGGATGGAGCCGGCGCACGGGTCACGGCGTTCTCGCCTCCGTCGGCCGTGGGCGGGAGCGGTGAGAGCCCGGACTGGTGGCACTACGTGTTGGACCACGTCGGGGGCCTGGTCTGGCCGAACGCCGACACCGGAGCGCTCAGGTCGGCCGGGCAGGCGTGGCAGGACGCGGCGCGCAGCCTGATGACGGTCACGGGCCAGTGCGACGAGGCGGTGGCGCTGCTGGGGGCGCAGCGCACGCCCGAGGCCCCGCAGGGCCAGGCCGCGGTCCGGCGGCTCAGCGACCTCGTGGGCCAGCTGTCCCGCCAGTACTCCTCCCTCGGCCAGGCGTGCGCGCAGTACGCCGACCACGTCGACAGCGCCCGCGAGCAGAGCACCCACATCATGGAGGGGGTGCTGGCCGGGCTGGCGATCACCGCAGTGGTGGGGATCGGGCTGACGCTCGTGACGTTCGGCGGCTCAGATGCCGCCGCGGCGGCCGCGGCCTCGGCAGAAGTGGCCGCCGGCGCCGAGGAGGTGGCCGGCGTGCTGACGGTGTGCGCCGAGGCCGCAGGGGAGGGAGCCGCCGTGGCCGGCGACGTGGCGACCACCGCGGTCGACATCGAGTCCGGCCTGGCACCCTTCGAGGCCGCCGAGCCCGAGCTGGCCGAGGTCACGGCGGTCGAGGGGGCCGAGGGCGGCGCGGAGGGCACGGTCACGGGTCCGCGGCAGGTCTTCCGCGCCGACACCCGTGACCCGGAGATGATCTTCCGCGACGGCTTCCAGCCCAAGGGCGGCAACACCGACCTCACCGAGCACGTCACGATGAACCCGGCCAACTCCAACTACGTGTCGACGACGCACAGCATGGAGTCCGCCGAGAACTTCGCCGGCCAGATCAGGTCGGACTACATCTACCAGGCGCAGGCCGAGGGGATCGACGTCAACGCGACCCTCGGCGAGAGCTCCCCCTTCCCGTGGGAGAATGAGATCGCAGTCCCGGGGGGCATCCCCGGTGAGGCCGTCGAGGGCGTGTGGGGCCCCGAGGGCTGGATCCCGAACCCGGCGTACCTCCCCTGAGGATGAAGAACATGACGACCGAGAGCCTCACCGTCCCCGTCCGCGTGGACGACCAGTTCGCCGTCGGCCGGCTCGGCGTGGAGGCCGGCGAGCGCGTGCGCCTCACACTGGACCTCGAGGGTCGTGACCCGGTCGGGGCCGAGGGGGCGGACGTCCTCGACGCGCTGACCGAGCTGCGCCGGCAGGTGGAGGACGCCGGCGGCCTGCTGTGGGTCAACGGCGCGCGGCGCAACGTGCACGCCTCGGGCATGCTGCGCCAGGCGCGCGGGGGGCGGCTCGCCTACGTGCTTCCCGAGCGTCCGAGCCCCGAGCAGCCCGAGACGACCGACGTGCTCGTCGGCGCCGCGCCGGACGCCGATGTCGTGAGCTGCGCCGAGCAGCAGCGCTGGTTCGCCGCCTACCGTGGCGTCCCCGAGCAGGCGCGGAGCGGGCGCCGGCCGTCCCCCCGAGAGGTCGCCGAGGCCCGCGACAACCCGGGCGCCTGGGTGTACGTCATCGCGGGCGGCCGCGACCCCGACGGCGAAGTCCCCCCGGAGGCGATCGAGGGCGCGTGGAAGGTGGGGCCGGACGGCGTGATCGTCGGCGACTTCGTCGAGAACCCCCGCTACCGGCCGGCGGAGCAGGCGGGCTCCTGAGCGGCGCGCCCGGACGATTCGCGTGCGGGCGTGCGCACGGCTAGACTGCTGCGGTTGCCTCGGCGAGGGAGTCCCGGACTCGGGAGCTCCGTGATCGACAGGGCTGGCAGGACCACTGGTGCGCCGCGCTGCTCGAGACGAGTGCGCGGCCCTTTTCATGTGCGCAGTGCACGTGTGGACCGCCGCCGGCCGGGGCCACCGCACCGCTTCCAAGAGAACCGAAGGCCACGAGGAGTAGTCGCATGTCCGCCGAGAAGATCACCGCCGAGACCCGCACGGAGTTCGGCAAGGGCGCGGCCCGCCGCATCCGCCGCGAGGACAAGATCCCCGCCGTCGTCTACGGCCACGGCAACGAGCCGACCCACATCACCCTCCCGGGCCACGCCACGATGCTGGCGCTCAAGCACGGCGGCACCAACGCGCTGCTCGAGGTCGAGATCGACGGCAAGACCCAGCTGGCGCTGACCAAGCAGGTCCAGATCGACCCGATCACCCGTCACATCGAGCACGTCGACTTCGTCTCGGTCAAGCGCGGCGAGAAGGTCCACGTCGAGGTCGGGATCCACCTCGTCGGCGAGGCCGCCAAGGAGACCCTGGTGACCACCGAGCACCCGACCGTCGAGGTCGAGGCCGAGGCCACCCACATCCCCGAGTGGATCGAGGTCTCGATCGAGGGCGCCGAGGCCGGCACCCAGATCCACGCCTCCGACCTGACCCTCCCGTCCGGCTCCACGCTGCTGACCGACGGCGAGATCCTGGTCGTCAACGTCACCAACGCGCCGACCACCGAGGAGGTCGAGGCCGAGCTGGAGGAGGCCGAGGCCGAGGCCGGCATCGAGCGCGAGGAGTCCGACGCCGAGGCCGCCGCCGAGGAGACCGAGGGCGAGGGCTCCTCCGAGGAGTGATCCTGCGCCTGCTCGCCCGCCGAGCAGCGCGAGGACCCCGAGAACGCAGAGAGGGCCGGGATTCCGCAGCCATGGCAGACACCGACGTGTGGCTCGTCGTGGGCCTGGGGAATCCCGGCCCTGCCTATGCCGGGCACCGGCACAACATCGGCTACCTGGTGGTCGAGGAGCTGGCCCGGCGGATGGGGTCACCCTTCCGGGCGCACAAGTCCGGCCGTGCCGACGTCGTCGAGGGCCGCTTGGGCGCCCCCGGTGCGCCGGGCCCGCGCGTGGTGCTGGCCAAGCCCCGGTCCTACATGAACGAGGTCGGCGGACCGGTCAAGGCGCTGGCGACCTTCTACAAGATCCCGCCGGAGCGGGTCGTGGCGATCCACGACGAGCTCGACATCGCCTTCGGAACGCTGCGTTGCAAGCTCGGCGGGGGCGACAACGGCCACAACGGGCTGCGTTCGATGCGCTCCTCGCTGGGCACCGGCGACTTCCACCGGGTGCGCGCCGGCATCGGTCGGCCCCCGGGACGCCAGGACGTCGCGGACTTCGTGCTGTCCAACTACTCCAGCGTGGAGCGCAAGGAGCTGCCGTTCCAGGTCGACCACGCCGCGGACGCCGTGGAGACGCTGGTCGCCGAGGGGCTCGAGCGCGCCCAGCAGCGCTTCAACTCCTGACCCCCGGGTCGTCCGCACCAGCGGCAGGCAGAGCACCCGCTGGTGCGGACGACCCGGGTGGCTAGGGTGTCCGGCGTGACTTTCGAACCCGGCACCCCGCCCGCCGAGGCGGCCACCGACGACCACGCCCTCGCCACCTGGCTCGCCACCGTCGCCGGGGAGCGGCTGCTCGAGGTCCGTGCCGAGGGCCTCGAGGGCAAGGAGCTCAAGGACGCCGGCGACCGCGCCGCCCACGAGCTGCTGATGCGGCTGCTGGCCGAGCACCGACCCGACGACGCCGTCCTCTCCGAGGAGGGCAAGGACGACAAGGTCCGGCTGCAGAAGAGCCGGGTCTGGATCGTCGACCCGCTCGACGGCACCCGGGAGTTCTCCGAGCCGCCGCGCGAGGACTGGGCCGTGCACGTCGCGCTGTGGCAGGACGGCGACCTGGTCGCCGGTGCGGTGGCCCAGCCGGCGCTGGGGGAGACCTTCAACACCGGCCGGCCCCCCGCCGTACCCCCGCGGACCTCCGAGCGTCCCCGGATCGCCGTGTCGCGGACCCGCCCGCCGGCGTTCGTGCAGGCCCTGGCCGAGGAGATCGGCGCCGAGCTGGTGCCGATGGGCTCGGCCGGCGTCAAGGTCATCTCGGTGACCCGCGACGTGACCGACGCCTACGTGCACGCCGGCGGCCAGTACGAGTGGGACTCCGCGGCACCGGTGGCCGTGGCCCGGGCGGCCGGGCTGTTCACCTCGCGGGTGGACGGCAGCCCGCTGGAGTACAACCGCGAGAACGTCTCGCTGCCCGACCTGATCGTGTGCCGCCCCGAGCTCGCCGACCAGATCGTCGAGTTCGTCCGCAAGCACGGCACCGACTGAGGCTCCAGACCTGCCCCGGGGCCGGCTCGCGCGCTCGCTGAGGAAGGTGGCCCGGCTGGGGATCGGCGCCCCGATCGGCCCCGACACGCCGCACGGCGGCTAGGCTGCGCCGATGATCAAGCACGTGCTGCTCGACGCCGACGGCGTCATGCAGTGCCTGCCCGGGGGCTGGGTCGCGGCGCTGGAGCCGCACCTGGGGGCCCGGGCCGAGGAGTTCCTCGCCGCGGTGGCCGTGGACGAGCAGCCCTGCCTGCGGGGGAGCGGCGACTTCCTCGAGGCGATGCGCGGCCGGCTGGCCGCCTTCGGCCTGACCGGCACCGCGCGCGACCTGCACCGCGCCGTGTGGTGCTCGGTGCAGGTCGAGCCGACGTCGGTGGCGCTGGTGCACGGGCTGCGCGACGCCGGCTGCGCGGTCCACCTCGGCACCAACCAGGAGGCGCACCGGGCGGCGTACCTGCGCGACGAGCTCGGGTACGCCGAGCTCTTCGACTCCTGCTTCTTCTCGTGCGAGCTCGGGGCCGCCAAGCCCGAGCCGGAGTTCTTCTGCCGGATCCTCGACCGCCTCGGCTGCGCGGCCCCGGAGGTGCTCTTCGTCGACGACCACGAACCGAACGTCGTGGCCGCGCGCGAGTGCGGTCTCGCGGCCGAGCACTGGCGCCTCGACGACGGCGCGGAGCTGCTCCGCCGGCGGCTCGGCTCCTACGGGCTGTCGTTGACCTGAGCCCGCCCGCCGGGTTCGGGCAGGAATCTGCGACGTTCGACCCTGCCGGAGGGCCCTCCGGGCCGCGCAGGCTGGACCCCGCACGGCCGGGAGCGGGTGCCCGGCCCCGACGGGGAGGGACGATGCGCCGCCGTACAGACGTCTGGCAGTACCTGGAGATCGAGCTCGAGGACGCGGGTGACCAGTCCTGGTGGACCACCCTGATGGCCCCGGTCGCCACCGGCTCGAACAACGCCTACCTCCGCTTCGTGGCACGGGTGTGGGCCCCCGATGGCCGCCCGACCCGGGAGGTGGTCCACGGGGAGACCTTCCCCCGGTTCGTCGACCCCGACGAGCTGGACCCCGAGGATGCCTTCACCCCGGGCTGGGAGAGCGCCCTGGAGCACCTGAGACGCCGGCTCGAGGTCGAGGGCTGGGTGCCCGCCGGCCGCGGCCCCGAGTCGTGGGCCTACCGCTACGTGAGACCGGTGGTCGGGGCCCGGCACCTCAGGCGCGGGGCCTGACGCCGGGCCGGCCCGGTCGCGCTGCCGGGTCGGCACGCCGCCGCGCCCATGCCCGGGCGGCGGTGAGTGAGCCACCGAACCGGTGACCGGGACGGTGGCTGGCCCACCGCCGGCCCCTGGCGGTCGCACGCCGCGGTGAGTGGTCCACCGATGTGGCCGAGGAACAGGTGGACAGGTCACCGCTGGCCGGGGGCGGGGCCCGGAAGCAGGCCGGGACACCGACCGGGGATACTCGAGGCATGCTCTCGGCCCCGGTCCTCACCCGGTGAGCGGGCGGTTCGTCGCCGGGCTGGCCGTCTCGCTGGCCGTCGTGACCGGAGCCGGCTTCGCGGTGTCCGCGCACGACCGCGGGACGAGCCATCGGGGGGTGCACGCCTCCGCGGGGCGCCACGTCGGCGAGCTGCGGGTCCCGCCCCCGGCCGGGCGCCGGGTGGCGGCGCTGGCGCGCCGCACCGGGATCCCCGTGCCAGCGGTCCGCGCCTACGCCCGGGCGCAGCGCGGCGCCCCGCGGGGCTGCCACGTCGGCTGGACCACGCTCGCCGGCATCGGCTGGGTCGAGTCCCGGCACGGCACGCTGGGCGGCAGGACGTTGCACGCCGACGGGCGGTCGAGCTCTCCGATCGTCGGCCCGGCGCTGGACGGGCACGGCCGGTTCGCCGCGATCCGGGCGACCCCCGGGTCGGCGGCCCTGCACGGCGACGTCGTGTGGGAGCACGCGGTGGGACCGATGCAGTTCCTGCCGTCGACCTGGGCGCGCTGGGCCAGCGACGGTGACGACGACGGCCGCGCCGACGTGCTCGACCTCGACGACGGGGCCGCCGGGGCCGCGCGCTACCTGTGCGCGAGCGGCGGCGACCTGGGCGCCACCGTGGGCTGGGAGAAGGCCGTGCTGGCCTACAACCACAGCGACGCCTACGTCGCCCAGGTGTACGCCGCGGCCGCGGCGTACGCCGACGCCGCCGACGCCCCGGTCAGTTGACGACCGGCGGGGTCTCCACGCCCGGGTGGCGATCGACCCACGGCTCGACCCGGTCGTTGCGGACCGCCGCCCACAGCCGGGCATTGCCGCGGTGGTCGAGCCGGACGATGCTCTGGTCGCCGGCCCAGCCGAGCCCGGCCACCGGCGCGGTGAGGTAGCGGATGTCGGCGCTGCGGAGGCCGTGCATCGACAGCGCGAGCTTGGCCATGTCGTCGGTGGACCATCCCGAGTCCACGGTGAGGTGCCGGGTCACGGTGTCGAGGAAGTCGTAGAGCATCTTCGGGTCCACCTGCATCTCCTGGTGCAGGCTGCTCTCCATCAGCAGGCGGAGGAAGTTCTGCTGGCGGCGCACCCGGTCCAGGTCCCCTCCCGGCAGGCCGTAGCGCTCCCCGACGTACGCCAGCGCCTGCTCGCCGTCCAGCGTGTGCTTCCCCTCCGTCCAGGTGATGCCGCGGGCCGAGTCGGTGACCGTCTGGGGCACGGTGACGGTCACCCCGCCGATCGCGTCGGTGAGGTCCGCGAAGCCCGACCAGTCCACGACGGCGAGGTGGTCGATGCGCATGCCGGTGAGCTGCTCGACGGTCTCCACCGCGAGGCTGGGGCCGGCGAAGGAGAACGCGGCGTTGATCTTCGCCGAACCGTAGCCGGGGACCTGGACCCAGCTGTCGCGCGGGATCGAGATGACGGAGGCGCCCCGGCGGTCCGCGTCGATGTGGACCACCATGATCGTGTCGCTGCGCTGCTGGCCCGGCAGCCACGTGGGTGCCCGGGCGTCGCTGCCCGTGGTGGGCACGTCCGAACGCCGATCCGTGCCGAGCAGCAGGATGTTCACGGCTCGGTGCGCCGGGCCGGCCGGTCGCGCGGGCCGGTGCTGCAGCCCGGTGAAGACGGCGTCGACCCGGTCGATGTTGCCGGTCAGGCGGTGCTGCAGCCACAGCACACCGGCGCCGGCAGCCGCGCCGATCAGCACTGCGCAGACGAGCAGGCCGATGAGCGCTCGGCGCACCGCCTTCACCGCGACACCGGCTCGTCGAGGACGCGGTCGCGTCCTCGAGGGTGTGCTCGTCCCGGCCTGGTCACGGGTCGACCTTCGCGGCAGGAGCAGACAGGGCGTCGCCGTCGTCGGCACGGGATCCCCACAACTGGGCACGACCGCTCGGGTTCCCCGGGCCGACACGAGTCCTCGAAGGAGCACGTGTGCCGTCTTCCTCGGTCGGCCGCCAACTTCGCGGGCCACCTACCCAAGTCGGGGTAGGCGGCCATCGCGGTGCGGTGGGCGAGGTGCCGACGGTCGGACCCTGAGGTGGCCGCCGGACCGCCTGCTGACAGGAGCTGTGATGGACTTCGAGAAGACCGAGATCCCGGGGCTGGTTGTCTTCAGTCCGACCCCGCACGTCGACCACCGCGGCTTCTTCAGCCGCACCTTCGACGTCGAGGTCGCGGCCGCTGCGGGACTGGAGCCGGGCTCGTTCGTGCAGGACAGCCTCTCGCGTTCGAGACGGGGCGTCGTGCGGGGCCTGCACGTCAGGGTCGGCAAGGGCGAGGGCAAGCTCGTGAGGTGCTCGTCCGGGAGCATCTTCGACGTGGTGGTCGACCTGCGGCCCGGTTCGCCCACCTTCCTGTCCTGGCTCAGCTTCGAGCTCACCGGTGAGAACCAGGTGTCGGTCTTCATTCCCCCGGGATGCGCCCACGGCTTCCAGGCCCTGACAGATCCTGCCGACATCTCCTACCGGATCGACCAGTCCCACGATCCGTCGTGCGACCTCACCATCGCTCACGACGACCCGGACCTGGCGATCCCCTGGCCTCTCGGGGTCACCGCGATGTCCGAGGGCGACCGTGGCGCTCCGGCTCTGGCGAGCCTCACGGATCGGCTTCAGGAGATCCGGCCGATGGCTCCCCAACGTTGAGTAGATGAGCCGCGAACACCCGAACCGGGCCTGACATCCACGTGGGATTGCGCCATGACAAACACGTCAGTTCAGACGATGCGGGTCGCCGTCTTCGGGCTCGGCTACGTCGGCGCCGTCACTGCGGCAGGGCTCGCGTCCCGGGGCCACGAAGTGGTCGGCGTCGACGTCGACGAGCTCAAGGTCGAGATGATCCGACAGGGCCGCAGCCCGGTGGTGGAGCCCGGGGTCGAGGAGCTGATCGCCGCGGGGGTCGCCTCTGGTCGGCTCCGCGCCACGACCAGTCCCAGGGAGGCCCTCGCTCGTGCGGACGTCTCGCTCGTGTGCGTCGGGACGCCCTCGGGCCCGCAGGGTGCGACGGACCTGGCCTTCATCGGGCGCGCCGTCGCTGACATCCGGGAGGCCATGGACGCGGTCCGCCCGCCCGCATCGGGCCACCACTCGGTCGTCGTCCGCAGCACGGTGCCGCCGGGGACGGTGGCGCATCTCGTGGCGCCGGCCTTCGCCCGTGAGCTGCCCGAGGGGTGGTCGGTGGGCACCGCGATGGTGCCGGAGTTCCTGCGGGAGGGAAGCGGCGTCGACGACTTCTTCGACCCCCCGTTCCTGGTGGTCGGCTCCGACGACGAGCGGACGTTCGCCGCGATGAGCGAGCTGTTCGCGTTCCTGGGTAGGCCGGCACGGCAGGTCGGCGTCGGGACCGCCGAGGGGCTGAAGTACGCGTGCAACGCCTTCCACGCCGCCAAGATCTCCTTCGCCAACGAGATGGGCCGCGTGCTGCGGTTCCACGGGGTCGATGCCCGCGAGGTGATGGACGTCTTCTGCGAGGACGACAAGCTCAACATCTCCCGGGCCTACCTCCGCCCCGGCTACGCGTTCGGCGGCTCGTGCCTGCCCAAGGACCTCCGGTCGCTGCAGCACATGGCCCGCATGAGCGGTGTGGACGTCCCACTGCTCGCGGGCACGTGGCAGACCAACGAGCTCGTGATCCGGGAGGTGGTCGAACGCGTCATCGCGACCGGCTGCCGGAGGATCGCCCTGCTCGGCCTCAGCTTCAAGAGCAACACCGACGACCTGCGCGAGAGTCCCAACGTCGAGCTGGCCGAGCGCCTGATCGGCAAGGGTCTCGACATCCGGGTCTACGACCCCATCATCAATCCCGACCGGCTGGTCGGCACCAACCGCCGCCACGTCGAGGCGAAGCTGCCACACCTCAACAGGCTGCTCGTGTGCCGTCCGGAGGAGGCCCTGGCCGGAGCCGAGGTGGCGATCGTGGCCCACGCCGACGCATCGGTCCGCCAGGCGCTGCTGGACGTGCGACCCGCGACGGTCATCGACCTGCAGGGGACTCTCGGCGCCGCGATCGAGGCCCTCCCGGGATACGAGGGTCTCGGATGGTGACCGTCCCCGTGGCCCGAGGGCGCGGCGCGAAACCGCGCGTGCTCATCATCATCCAGAACCTGCACGTGCCGTTCGACCGCCGGGTGTGGCTGGAGTGCCAGTCCCTGCGCCGGGCGGGGTACGACGTGACGGTCGTGTGTCCGGCCGGCCCCGACTCCCACCCGCACGAGGTGATCGACGGAGTCGAGGTCTACACCTACCGTCCGCGGCCGTCGGACGGCAGTGGGCTGGGCTTCGTCTCGGAGTACGCCCACTCCTTCCTCGCGACCGCACGCCTCGTGCTGCGGGCACGCCGGCGCGGCGGCCCGATCGACGTCCTCCAGGCCTGCAACCCGCCCGACATCTTCTGGCCGCTGGCGAGGTGGCTGCGGCTGCGGGACCGGACCCGCTTCGTGTTCGACCACCACGACCTGTGCCCGGAGCTCTACCGGTCGCGGTTCCCGTCGGGACGACGCCTGCCGCTCCATGGCCTGCTCTTCCTGGAGCGGGCGACCTTCCGGACGGCGGACGCGGTCACCTCCACGAACGGCTCCTACGCACGGGTCGCACGGAGGCGTGGGCACAAGCCCGAGTCCGCCGTCACGGTGGTTCGGACCGGTCCGGACCCGGAACGGCTGAAGGCCGGCGCCGCTGACCCTGAGCTGAAGCGCGGGCGGCGGCACCTCGTGGCGTACCTGGGTGTGATGGGGCCCCAGGACGGGGTGGACATCGTGCTCGCGGCAGCGGACCACATCGTCCACGAGCTGGGACGCACGGACATCGCGTTCACGCTGATGGGCGGGGGCGACTGCTACGAGGAGCTGGTCCAGGAGCGGGACCGCCTCGGGCTGCAGGAGCACGTCGTGATGACCGGCCGGGTGCCCGACGAGACCGTCGCGTCGGTGCTCTCGACCGCGGACGTGGGGCTGAGCCCCGACCCCCGCAACCCCCTCAACGACGTGTCCACCATGAACAAGACCATGGAGTACATGGCCTTCGGCCTGCCGGTGGTCGCCTTCGACCTCGTCGAGACCCGGGTCTCCGCGGGTGCGGCTGCGAGCTACGCCGAGCCCAACGAGGTGTCGTCCTTCGCCCGGGCAGTCGTCGACCTCGTGGACGACCCGACGACACGGGCGGCGATGGGGAGGATCGGCCGCCAACGAGTGGTCGACGAGCTGGCCTGGTCCCACCAGGAGCCGGCCTACGTGGGGGTCTTCGACGGACTCACGGGCCGGCTTCCGCACGTCTCTGCTGGCAGGGAGGCCCAGGCCGTCACTGAGCCTGAGCCCGCTCTCACCGACGTCACCGCGTCGGAGGTGTGAGCCGTGTGCGGGATCGCTGGTGCCTACCAGCAGGCCGACGGCAAGGTCGTCGTCACGACGATGGTCGAGCGGCTTGCGCACCGGGGGCCGGACGCGGCCGGGGTGGTCGAGGTCATGAAGCCCGAGCTGGCCGTGCACCTGGGGCACACGCGGCTGTCGATCATCGACCTCTCCTCTGCCGCCGACCAGCCCTTCGTCAAGGGCGGACTGCGCCTGGTCTACAACGGTGAGCTCTACAACTACCGTCAGCTGCGCGCTCAGCTTCAGTCTCTCGGGGCTCGGTTCGCGACGGACTCCGACACCGAGGTCGTCCTCGAGGCCTGGCGAGCATGGGGAACAGGCGCGCTGAAGCGGTTCCGCGGCATGTACGCCCTTGCTGTGCATGACGACGCCACGGGGTCGCTCACCCTGGCTCGCGACCCCCTGGGGATCAAACCCCTCTTCGTGATGCGGCGATCCGCGGGAGTCGTCTTCGCCTCCGAGCTGAAGGCGATCGTCGCCGCGGTGGGTTCCGAGCTGCGCATCGACCCGGCGGGCCTAGTTGCGTCTGCGCTCTACTACTGGCTGCCGGAGGAGATGGACGCCGTCCAAGGAGTGCGCAAGCTCCCGGCCGGCACCTGGACAGAGCTTCGGCCCGACGGCAGCACCGTGACCGGCCGCTTCTGGGACGTCGTCGAGGAGGCCGCCGCCGCGGCGGCCGGGCCACCGCGCGACGTCCGCGAGGTGATCGAGGAGTCGGTCGCGGCCCACCTCGTGGCCGACGTGCCGGTTGCGGCGTTTCTCAGCGGCGGGCTGGACTCCAGCATCGTGACCGCGCTGGCGCATCGTGCCGACCCGGGCATCGAGGCCTTCACGATCGCCTTCCGTAGCCAGGACCAGCGTCTGGAGGCGATGCCGGACGACGCCCGCTACGCCCGGGCGATGGCAGCTCACCTGGGGATCAGGCTCCACGAGATCGAGATCGCGCCGGACGTGGTCGAGATGTTGCCCAGGATGGTCGACATCCTTGATGAGCCGATCGGAGACCCGGCGGCGATCAACACGCTGTTGATGTGCGAGGCGGCCCGGGCCGGGGGCGTCAAGGTCCTGCTCTCCGGCATGGGAGCCGACGAGTTGTTCGGCGGGTACCGCAAGCACCTGGCCTGCCTCCTCGGGGCTCGCTACCGGCGGCTGCCGCAGCCCGTGCGCTCACGGCTCCTCGGCCCGATCGTCAACAGCTTGCCGGTCGTGGCGGCGGGGCGTGGGCTGCGGACGGTCCGGTGGGCGCAGCGCTTCCTCACCTTCGCCGAGCTCCAGGAGGAGGAGGCATTCCGGCGCAGCTACACGCTCTACGACCGGGAGGAGCTCGGCGCCCTGCTCGCTCCCGAGCTGGCTCCCGAGCTGGACCGGGTGCTCGCGGGCCACCGCGCCGTCTACGACGACAACCGCCTCGGCGACCATGTGAGCCGCATGTGCCTGGCCGACACCCGGCTCTTCATGTCGGGGCTCAACCTGAGCTACACCGACCGGGCCAGCATGGCGGCCTCGACCGAGGTGCGGGTCCCGTTCGTCGACCCCGAGGTCTTCCGCGCCGCCTTCTCGCTTCCCGGGTCGATGAAGATCGACGGCCGTACCCAGAAGGCGGCGCTCAAGGACGCGGCACGGTCCTGGATCCCTGACGAGATCATCGACCGTCCCAAGGCCTCGTTCGGAGCACCGCTCCGCGCCTGGGTCACGCACGACCTGCGCGAGCTCGTGGACGACGTCCTCGTGGGCGGAGAGCTCGTCGCTACCGGGTGTCTGGCGAGGGAGCCGCTGGCGGCCATGGTGCGCGACCAGCGCACCGGCCGACGCGACCAGTCCAAGCAGATCTGGCAGCTGCTGAGCCTCGAGCTCTGGTACCGCAATGCCCGCGACGCGGGGGTGGCCGCTGCCTGAGCACGGCGGGGCGGCGGAGAAGTGTTGTTCGTGATGAGTTCTTGATGGGGGAACAGATGAAGCAGGTCGCGCAGAACTACCGGACAGGCGAGCTCGTCGTGCTGGACGCACCCGTCCCTGCGTGCAAGCCGGGCGGTGTCCTGGTCCGCTCCCTGCACTCGCTGATCTCGACCGGCACCGAGATGATGAAGGTGACCGAGGCGCGGATGTCGTTGCTCGGCAAGGCGAAGGCGCGACCCGACCAGGTGCGCAAGCTGGTCGACTCGGTGGCGCAGCAGGGCCCGCTCGCCACGTACCAGAAGGCGATGAACCGCCTGGACAGCTACACACCGCTCGGCTACTCGCTCTGCGGGGTGGTCGTCGAGGTGGGCGAGGGGGCGGACGACGAGTTCACCGTCGGCGACCTCGTGGCCGCGGCCGGCAACGAGTTCGCGCTGCACGCTGAGGTCAACTGGGTCCCGACCAATCTGTGTGTCCGGGTGCCGGCAGGCGTCGCACCGGAGCATGCAGCCTTCGCCACCGTGGGTGCCATCGCGATGCAGGGCGTACGGCGGGCCGAGGTCCAGCTCGGGGAGACCGCCTGCGTCATCGGGCTCGGCCTGGTCGGACAGCTGGTCGTACGGCTGCTCGTCGCGGCGGGGGTCCGCGTCGTCGGGGTCGACACCGTCCCGGACCGGTGCCGGCTGGCCGAGAAGGCCGGCGCGGTCCTGTGCTCGGAGCCGGACGGCGAGGGCGTCCTCAGGCTGGAGGCAGTGCTTCGTCAGGACACCTCCGGCCTGGGCGCGGACCACGTCTTCCTGGCTGCCGGTGGCAGCTCCAACGGACCAGTCGAGGTGGCCGCCCGTCTCGCCCGGGACCGCGCCTGCGTCGTGGACATCGGCAAGACCCGGCTGGACCTGCCCTGGAACGACTACTACGAGAAGGAGCTCGACGTCCGGTTCTCGCGATCCTACGGACCCGGCCGGTACGACGACCGCTACGAGCTCGAGGGAGTGGACTACCCGGCCGGCTACGTGCGCTGGACCGAGCGACGCAACCTGGGCTGCTTCCTTGACCTGATCGCCACCGACCAGCTGGAGGTCGGGTCGCTGGTCTCGGGCATCCACCCGATCGCCGCCGCGGCCTCCGTCTACGAGCAGCTACGCACCGGGGAGCTCCAGGGCGTCGGATTCCTCCTGGAGTACCCGGAGTGTCCGGAAGTCGCGGCGCCCCAGCCCGGGACGAGAGAGGCGGCCCCCCGTCCCGCCGCCTCAGGGCCGGCGACACCACTGGGCCCACGTCCCCTCCGGATCGGCTTCGTCGGTGCGGGCAACTACGCCACGAGCATGCTCCTGCCGCACCTCGCGAAGAGCGACGACGTCGTCCTCGCCTCGGTGGCCACCACGCGATCGCTGTCCGCCGTCAACGCCCAGCGCAAGTTCGGATTCGCCGCTGCCTCCACCGACGCAGGAAGTGTGCTGGCCGACCCCGATGTGGACGCGGTCTTCATCGTCACCCGCCACCATTCCCACGCCGACCTGGTCTGCCGGGCGCTCGAGGCCGGCAAAGCGGTCTTCGTGGAGAAGCCGCTCGCCCTGACCTCCGAGCAGCTCGACCGGGTGCGGGAGACCGTGGCCCGCACCGGCAACGACCGGGTGATGGTCGGCTTCAACCGCCGGTTCGCGCCGCTCCTCGTCGACCTCAGGGAGAGGTTCGGCTATGCCGGCCCGGTCAGCGCCCGCTATCTCGTCAACGCTGGCCGGCTCGACGCCGGCAGCTGGTACCTCGACAGCGACCTCGAGGGCTCACGGTTCCTCGGGGAGGGCGGCCACTTCATCGACACCCTGGTCGCCTGGACCGGCAGCCCGCCTGCCGAGGTCTGCGCTCGGCAGACGCCGGGCGGACAGGACCTTCACGTGACGATCCAGTTCGCCGACGGGTCGCTCGGCGACATCACCTATGCCACCGGAGGCAGCGCCCGTTACCCGAAGGAGACGATCGACATCTCCGGCGGGGGCCGGAACGCACGGCTGGACAACTTCACCAGGGCCACGGTGTGGGGCCGCGCGGGCAAGCAGGCCAAGCGCTCGCTGACCGGCCAGGACAAGGGACAGGGTGCCGAGCTGGCCGGCTTCGTCTCGGCCGTTCGCGCCGGTGCCCCCATGCCGATCCCGTTCGACGTCCTCGTCGCGACCACGCGCGCCACGATCGCCGCCCAGGAGAGCCTGGTGCGGGGAGAGCCGGTGTCGCTGTGAGCCGAAGCGCGATCTGGTATGCCCGTCGCTTGCGGCAGATGTCGCCCACCGAGGTTGTCTGGCGCGCGGTCGACGAGGCGCACCGCGCGTCCTGGGCCCGGCGGCAGGTGCGTCCCGGTGAGTCCTTCGCGCTGCCGCCCGGCCTCGTGGATCCGCGGGACTTCCCGAGCCGGCTCCCCGCGGAGGTCTCCCGGAGGGTTCCCGTGCAGGCGGCGGCTGCCGTCGTCTCCGCGGCCCGGTCGCTGCTGGAGGGCGACTGGACGGTGCTGGGGACGCCGCGGCCCGACATCCTGGCACCGGACTGGTTCCGGGACCCCGTGACGGGTCGCCGAGCGCCGGAACATGAGCTGGCGTTCCGCATCGATCACCGCGACGAGGCCGTGACGGGCAACGTCAAGTCGGTCTGGGAGCTCTCGCGCCACCACCACCTCACGATGCTCGCCACCGCCTGGTGGCTCACGCACGACGAGCAGTACGCCGAGGCCGTCGACCGGCAGCTCCGGTCGTGGTGGACGGCCAACCCCTTCCTGTCCGGCGTGCACTGGACCAGCGGCATCGAGCTCGGTGTCCGCCTGCTGAGCTGGGTCTGGATCCGCCGCCTGCTCGACGAGTGGCCCAAGGTGACCGACCTCTTCGAGTCCAACGAGACGGCCCTCGCCCAGATCTGGTGGCACCAGCGTCATCTGCAGGCCTTTCGCAGCCGAGGATCGTCGGCCAACAACCACGCGGTGCTCGAGGCCGCGGGGCGGGCCGCGGCCGCCTGCGCGTTCCCGTGGTACGCCGAGAGCGCACGCTGGCGCGACGACGCCCTGGAGGAGTTCCAGTCGACATTCGCGGCCAACACCTTCCCCACCGGCCTCAACCGTGAGCTCGCGTCGGACTACCACCGCTTCGTCGCCGAGACGGGCCTGCTGGTAGCCGCGGAGGCCGCCGCGGCCGGGTGCCCGGTCTCCGGCGCGACCTGGGAGCGGCTCACCGCGTGCCTGGACGCGGCGGCCGCGGTGGTCGACGACACCGGCCGCCCCCCGCGCCAGGGCGATGGCGACGAGGGCCGCGCCCTCGTCGTCGACGACCCGCACCGCGACCCCTGGTCGTTGCTGCTCGACCTCGGAGCCACCGTGGTCGGTGCCCAGGAGTGGTGGCCGGTCTCCCACGGCAGCGTGCTGGCCACAGCCGTGGGCGCGCTCGCCGGCGGATCCCGGGCCGCGACGGACCGCCCCACCGAGCGGCCGACGATCTTCCCCGACGGCGGCATGACGATCCTGCGGAGTCGACCCGGGGACGAGGCCGGTGTCTGGTGCCGCTGCGATGGCGGACCGCACGGGTTCTTGTCCATCGCGGCGCACGCCCACGCCGATGCGCTCTCCATCGAGGTTCGCCAGCACGGGGTGGACATCCTCGCCGACCCCGGCACGTACTGCTATCACGGAGATCCGGAGTGGCGAAGCTACTTCCGCTCCACGCGAGCACACAACACCGTCGAGGTCGACGGCCGCAACCAGTCCGAGGAGGGTGGCCCCTTCCTGTGGACCAGGCACACGAGCACGGTGGTCGGCCGGGCACAGACGCACGGACTCCCGGTGCAGACGTGGTCGGCCCACCACGACGGGTACGGTCGACCGGGACGGCCGGTGCGCCATGCCCGGACCGTGCAGCTGGATGTACCCCAGCGCCGGATCCGCGTCGAGGACTCCCTGACCGGTGTGGGGCGCCACTCCGTGGCCGTGTTCTTCCACCTCGGGCCGGAAGTCACCGCGGAGCTGGCCGGCAACTCGGCAACCCTGTCGTGGCCCGGAACCGGCGGCACCGCCGTCCACGGTCGCCTCGAGCTCCCGGCTGAGCTCGTGTGGACTGCCCACCGTGGCGAGATCGCACCGATCCTGGGCTGGTACTCGCCGGGGTTCGGGGAGCGTGTGCCGAGCACGACACTCGCCGGTCGGGGAGTCCTCGATCGATCCCTTGCGCTCACCACAGTCCTGCTCCTCGCGGGTGGCGTCGGCGGCACCGAGATGAACGGATCCCTCCATGAGTGAGCAGTCGGTCGACCTGCGCAAGGCGTACCTGACGCTGCGCCACCACCTCGTGACCGTCTCGGTCGTCGCGGTGGTCGGGGTGGCCGCGGGGGCGGCGCTGGCCCTGACACACCCGCCCGAGTACTCCAGCTCGAGTCTGGTGCTGTTGCCGCAGACCAGGCTGGACGCCACACAGACCCCGGTCCGAGACGTCGCGACCGACGAGACGATCGCGGGCAGCAGCGTCGTCCTCGGTCCGGCCGGCGCCGCCCTGCACCCCACCATGACCGCCCACCAGCTCGCCCAGGAGATCCAGGTGAGTGCGAGCACGTCCAACGTCCTCGAGATCACGGCGACGGGCGGGACGGCCGCCGAGGCCCGCGCGCGTGCCCAACAGGTCGCTGAGGCAGACGTCGCCTACTCCACGAGTGCCCAGTCCTCGTTGTCGAGCGCCCAAGCCGCCGCGCTGGACGCACGCCAGAAGGCCCTCCAGGTGAACCTCGACACCGTCAACAAGGAGATCAAGCGAACGACGGTGCGCAAGCAGGCCGAAGACCCCGGATCCGAGCGGGGGAGGGCGGACGCCACGGCGTTGTCACAGCTCACTGCCCAGCAGGCGGCACTGGTGCTGCAGATCGACCAGGTGCGCGGCGAGAAGGCGCCCGACGGCGACGTCTCCAACGCCGCCCACATCATCCAGGATGCGTCGGCGCCCCGACGACCTGGAATCGTGTCGCACTTCGTGCGGTACGGCGCGGTCGGGCTCGGGATCGGCCTGGTGGCCGCCTTCATCGGCGTCGTGACCCTCGCGCGGCGAGACCGCCGGCTGAGGTTCCGCGACGAGATGGCGGACTCGCTCGGCGTCCCGGTGATCGCGTCGGTGGGAAGTCGCGTCCCGCGCAGCGTGGCCGGCTGGAGCACCATGCTGCAGACCTACGAACCGGGCACGGTGGATGCCTGGGCGTTCCGCCAGCTGCTCCGCGCGGTGGTCCCGCGGACGCCGGCCGGTCCGGAGCGCGGGAAGAAGGGCGGAGAGAGCGCCAAGAAGCCTCGCGGCTCAACGGTGCTCGTGATCGCGCTGTCGGACGATCCACGAGGATTGGCGGTGGGAGCGCAGCTGGCGTCCTACGCTGCCTCGGTAGGCGTCCGCACCCAGCTGCATGCCGCGCAGCGACACGAGTCCGCGGCGGCGCTGTGGGCCGCCTGCCACCGCGGCCATGGACAGGAGGAGGTCCGGCCCGGGCTGTACGTCGACACGGCCGCGGAGGTCACCGGCGGTGGGCACGAGCTGACCGTCGTGCTCGCGGTGCTCGACCGGCACAACCCGGTGCTCGCGGTCGAGCCCGGTAGCGGCCAGACCATTTTCGCCGTGTCCTCGGGGTCGGCCACCGCGGAAGAGCTCGCGCGGGCCGCGGTGGCCGCCGACGACGTGGGCCGCGAGCTCTCCGGACTGATCGTCGCCGACCCGGATGACCTGGACCGCACCACGGGGCGGCTGCTGCAGCACGAGCGTGCGCAGCAGGTGCCGTTGCCCGCCCGGGTGACCGGCGTGCCGGGCACCAAGGCCGGTGGGTCCGGCCCCTCGGGCTCCGTGAGGAGGCACAGCTGATGACACCGCCGACCTGGCAGATCCCGGGGCCCGACCCCGACGAGGTCATCGACACACCGCCGCCCCCTCTCGCAAGCCTCCACTACCTCAGGTCGGCGCTCCGCCGGAGGCGGCGCACTTGGGTCGGCCTGGCGATCGTCGGCTTGGTGCTCGGGATCGCCTACTCGGTGCTCCGGCCTCCGGCGAGCGTCGCGACCACCTCGCTGATGCTGGTGCACGAGCAGGGCACCGATCCGGCCCAGGCGATGGCCACCGACGTCAGCATCCTGCGGACGCGAACGGTCGCGGCCCACGTGGTCGGCGACCTGGGACTCACCATGACGCCGGAGGACTTCCAGAGCACGATCACCGTCGTGCCGGTGACCAGCGATGTCCTGGCGCTCAGTGTCGAGGCGCCGGACAACACGGCAGCGATGGCCCGGGTACGGGCGCTCTCCGACGCCTACCTCTCCTTCCGCGCCGAACAGGTGCAGGCGCAGTCGAATGCGCTCATCGAGGGGAACCGACAGCGCATCGCGCAGCTGCAGGGGCAGGCCGAGCAGCTGTCGAAGCAGTACGACGCGCTGAGCGCGGGCGGAGCGGGCGGACAGCAGAGAGCCGCTGACGTGCTCACCCAGAGGTCTCAGGTCGTGGCACAGATCAGCACGTTGCAGCAGACGAACCAGAGCACGGCGCTGGACACCTCGACGCTGGTCAGCGCGAGCCACGTGCTGGATGCACCGAGCCTGGTGCCGGTGTCTCCGCTGAAGGCCTTCCTGCTCCCCGCCGCCTCCGGACTCATCGGTGGCGCCGGGCTGGGCGTGGGAATCGTGCTGCTCGGCGCCCTCACCTCGACCCGGCTCCGGACGCGGGAGGAGGTGGCCGTCGCGGTGGGAGCGCCGGTGCGCATGAGCGTGGCCGAGGTCCGCGGGCCGTGGCGGTGGCTGCGCCTGGGAAGCGGGCGGGACACCGCGGCACGCAATCTGGACCTGCTCGTGCACGGACTCGGGTCCGCCTGCGTGCGGCAGGGTGGGAGACCGGTCCGGCTGGCCGTCGGCACGCTGGACGGCTCCAGGGATGTCGAGCTGCTCGTCGCGACCCTGGGCGTGCGCCTGTCCCTGGCTGGCAGGTCTGTGCTGCTCGTCGACCTCAGTGAGCGCGGTCGGCTCGAGAAGGCCGTGTCCCAGGCGATCGACCGGGAGTGCCGGCAGGGCAGCCCCGCCGCGGCGCCGACGGTGTTCCGCCCCGAGGGTGTGCCTGCGCTGGCCCGCGGGCCGCTGGACCGACGCACGCACCCGGCAACGGGCCCGGGTGACGAGGGGGCGCTCCGCTCGGCCTGGGACTCCGCCGACGTGGTCCTGTTGCTCGCCGATGTGGACCCGTCCGTCGGCGTCGACGAACTGGCCACGTGGGCGCACCGCATGGTGCTCGTGGTGAGGTCCGGACATTCCAGCGTCGAACGTCTGCGGACCACGGGGGAGCTGGTGCGCTCGGCCGGGCTGGAGCTGTCTCACGTGCTCCTGGTCGGGGCCGACCGCAGCGACGAGACATTGGGGTCGCCGGACAGCGCTGCGGCGATCCAGGTGGCCGAGCCACGAGAGGCGAGCCGATGAGCCCTCGGGTCAGCACCGAGCTCACCGCGCCGCACCAGCCGCGATCGGCGATCGGCGACGACACCCGTGCCGTGCCGGTGCTCCTGGTGCTCGCCTGGGCGGCGCTGTTCCTCAACGTGTTGGCCTTCTCTGGGGTCCCGACGATCCTCCCCATCCCCCGCCCGGTCGGGCAGATGGTCACGCAGGGGGCGCTCCCGGCGGCCCTGGTGCTCGCCCTGGTCGCGAACCGCCGTGGGGTGGTGGTGCCCAATGGCCTGCTCGTGCTGCTGTCGATCCTGGCCGTCATCTCGCTCATGGTCAGCGTCCACAGCGACTACGTCGTCAGCTCCACCTTCCGGGCCTGCCGGTTCATCGGCTTCGTCGTGGTTCTCTGGCTGTTCACGCCGTGGTTCGGCCGACGCGACATGATGCTGTTGCGGTGCCAGCGGTATGTTCTCGGCGTCGTCCTCGGGAGCGTCGTCGTCGGTGTGGCCATCTCGCCCGGTGCCGCGTTCGCTTTCCAGGGCCGGCTCTCGGGCGTCCTGTGGCCGATCCCCCCAACGCAGGTGGCCCACTACGCAGCCGTGATGCTCGGCACCACGGTGGTGCTCTGGATGTGCCGGGTCATCGGCGGTCGGCACGCGCTCGGGGTGGTCGTGGTCAGCGGTCCGATCCTGGTCGCCACCCATACCCGGACCGCGTTGGTGGCCGTGGTCATCGGTCTGATGTTCGCCGGGGCCAGCCTCTTCCTCGGGCACGCCCGGGTCCGACGCGCGTCCGCAGCCGGAGTCGCGTTGGGCGTGGTCGGGCTCTCCCTATTTGCCTCCCAGCTCACCACCTGGGCGCTGCGCGGTCAGTCCAGCCAGGAGGCGGGGCAGCTCACCGGCCGGACGAAGGTCTGGGACCAGGTGTTCTCGCTCGACCGCTCCCTGCCAGGGGAGATCTTCGGCTCGGGGCTGTCGAACATGTCCTTCAACGGGCTGCCCATCGACAGCAACTGGGTGGCGACCTTCCTCGACGAGGGCTGGGCCGGGCTCGTCGTGGAGGGCGCCGTCCTGCTGTGGCTGCTGCTTCTCGCGGTGACCCACGTGCGCGGTCCGCGACGCGGTGTCGCCCTCTTCCTGATCGTCTACTGCTTGGTGGCCTCGGTCACCGAGACCGGGCTGGGCGCACCCTCGCCCTACCTCCTGGACCTCTCAGTGGCCGCGGCCATGCTTGCGCCGGGGATCCGGGAGGCCCGCCGATGAGGATCATGGTCGTGCACAGCCGTTACCGGTCCGAGGCGCCGAGTGGCGAGAACCAGGTCGTCGACCAGGAGTCGACCGCGCTCGCCGAGGCCGGCCACGAGGTGCAGACGTTCCAGCGCCACAGCGACGACATCGCCACGTGGTCACTGCCCCGCCGCGCCGCGGTGCCGGCGTTGAGCATCGCGAACCCCGAGGCGCGGTGGACGCTCTCGCGGCGACTGCGCGCGTGGAGGCCGGACGTCGTCCACGTCCACAACACGTTCCCGCTCCTGAGCCCCTCGGTGCTGCAGGCGTGCTGGGCGGCGCGGGTCCCCGTGGTCGCGACGCTGCACAACTACAAGCTGATGTGCGCGAGCGGGGACTTCTTCCGGAACGGATCGCCGTGCCACGCCTGTGCCGACGGGTCGCTGCTGCCTGGAGTCGGGCACGGCTGCTATCGCGGCTCACGAACGGCGACGCTGGCGGTGGTCGCCGGCACCGCCGCGAACAGGGAACGCTGGCGCTCGCTGGTGTCGGCCTACCTCTTCATCTCGGCCTCCCAGCGGGACCTCATGGCCGACCTGCGGCTTCCGCCGGAGCGTGTGTTCGTCAAGCACAACTTCGTGGACGCGCCGCCCGGCGGACAGCCGGCCGACCCTCGTCACGGGCGGCCCCAGGTGGCCTACGTCGGCCGGCTCGACGCAGCCAAGGGGTTGCCCTTCCTCGAGCGGGCGTGGGACCGGTTCCGCGCCCTGCATCCGGACTCCTCCCTGCGACTCATGATCGCCGGCGGAGGGCCGTTGGCGGGCCAGGTCGAGGCCTGGGCGGCCGGGCACGAGTCCGTCGGCGTGCTCGGGCACCTCGAGCGCGCTGAAGTCACCGACCTCATCTCGCGCTCCCGGGCCGTCCTCGTGCCCTCGCAGTGGGAGGAGACCTTCGGCTTGGTGGCCGTCGAGGCGATGGCTGCCGGGGTGCCCCCGATCGCACCCGCCCGGGGGTCGTTCCCCGAGCTGATCTCGGACGGTGTCGACGGGGCGCTGCACCGTCCTGACGACGAGCGGGACCTCGTCCGGCTGCTCGCCGCGGTGGAGTCAGACCCGCAGAAGTTCGCCGAGCTCGGCCGCCGGGCCCTGGCCACGCACGAAAAGCGGTTCGGACGACCCGCGAGCGTCGCCGTGCTCGAGCAGGCGTACCGGTTCGCGGTCGCGCACCCGGCATTCGGTCAGTCCCCACCGATGGCACCGACCGAGACGTACCCACCACCCGCACCGGCCGAGTCCGGGCGCTTCCACGGAGAGGGGGAGTTCCCGTGGTCGTGACGGTCAGGGGCCGAACACTGCCCGGTGCAACCGGCATGAGAGGCATGGCGAGACGGCTCGGCTGGGGAGTCACCGACCAGGCGATCTCGAGCATGAGCAACTTTGCGGTCAGCCTCGTTGTCGCCCGCGAGCTCGGTGCCCACGTCCTCGGCGGCTTCACCCTGGCGTTCGTCAGCTACACGGTCGTGCTCAATGCGTCGCGGGGGATCTCCACCGATCCGCTCCTGGTGCGGTTCAGCGGACAGCCGACGGCGGCCTGGCGACGGGCGGTCGCGGCATCGACGGCCGTGGCCATGGCGGCCGGGGCGCTGGGCGGGCTCATCTGTGTGGTCGTGGGCCTGCTGCTGCCCTCCTCCCTCGGGACCGGCTTCGTCGTGCTCGGACTGGGGATGCCCCTTCTGATGCTCCAGGACAGCTGGCGCTTCGCCTTCTTCGCGGTCGGCAGAGGTGCACGAGCCTGCCTCGTGGACGTGGTGTGGACCGCCGCCCTCGTCGCTGGGCTGGTGCTGGCGATCGAGACGGGGCACGCCACGCTGGAGATCTGCGTGCTGATGTTCGTGGTCACGGCGGGCCTGGCCGCCGCTGTGGGGCTCGCGGTCAGCGGGATCCGGCCCCGTCCCGGTCTGGTGCTCGGCTGGCTGCGCGACCACCGTGACGTCGGCGGGCGCTACCTCCTGGAGAACAGCTCGGTCGGTGTCGCACGGCAGCTGCGAACGTTCGCGGTCGGTGCGTTCGCGGGCCTTGCCGCCGTCGGCGAGGTCCGGGCCGCCGAAATCCTGATGGGCCCCTTCCTCGTGGTCCTCATGGGGGTGAGCCAGGTCGCGGTTCCCGAGGCGTCCCGAGTGCTCCTCCGGGCTCCACGGCGGCTGGGGCGCTTCTGCCTCGGCATCGGCGCGGTGCAGGGCGGGGCAGCGGCGATGTGGGGTGTCACGGTCATCGCGGTGATGGGGACCGGCCTCGGCGGCGTCCTCTTCGGCGAGGTCGGTCCTCACGTCCGCGAGCTGCTGCCCGCGGTCACCATCGGCGTCGCGGTCGGCAGCCTCGCCACGGGCGCGACGGCCGGCCTGCGAGCCCTCGCGGACGCGCGTCGCAGCCTGTCAGCACAGCTGTCGGCATCCGGCCTCTACATCGTGGGCAGCGGGGTGGGGGCTGACCTCGGCGGAGCATACGGCGCCGCGTGGGGCTACGCGATCGCGACCACCCTGGGTTGCGCGGCGTGGTGGGTGTTCCTGCGCGCCGGCCTCGTCGCGCGGCTCGCCGGACAGCACGTCGCGGCGCCCGGGGCGGCCGGACTCGAGGAGGCGGTGTCGCCGACATGAGCGCCACGACCGTCCTCGGCCTGCCGGGTCCACCGACCGTGACCATCGGGCTGCCCGTCTACAACGGTGAGCGGTACCTGGCTCAGGCCCTCGACGCTCTGCTGGCGCAGACCTACACCGACTTCGAGCTCGTGATCCTCGACAACGGATCGACCGACAGGACTCCGGAGATCTGTCGCTGCTACGCGGCCCGCGACTCACGCGTCCTGTACCTCTGCCGGACGGTCAATGCGGGCGCGGCGCCGAACCACAACGACGTCTTCGCCGACGCCCGTGGCCGCTACCTCAAGTGGGCCTCGCACGACGACCTGTACGACCCGGACCTGCTGCGCCGGTGCGTGGAGGTCCTCGACAGCCGCCCAGACGTCGTCCTCGCTCACGCCTGGGATGCGTTGATCGACGAGGACGGGGAGGTGATCAGCCAACAGCCCTACCACCTGGACACCGCCGCCGACGACCCGGCTCGCAGGCTGCGCAGCCTGCTGTTCGAGACGGGAGGCAACGACTTCTACGGGCTGATCCGTGCCGAGGCGTTCCGCGCCGCCCGCGGTCTCGGCAGCTTCCACCACGCTGACCGCACGTTCGTCGCCTCGCTGGCCCTGCAGGGCCCGTTCGCCCAGGTCCCCGAGCTCCTGTACTTCCGTCGCGACCATCCCGGGCGTGGCGAGCGTGCCACCAGCGTCCGGGCCCGGTGCGCCCTCCTGGACCCGCGCCGGGCGGACCGGTTGCGAAACCCGGTCCTGCGCCTGCACCTGGAGTATCTGCTCGCCTACCTTGTCGCCATCCTCACGGCACCGATCTCCGTGCTCGACCGCGTGCGTTGCCTCGCCCAGGTCGCGAGCTGGCTCGGGTCACGGCTGGGGCCGGGCCACAGCCGGAGAGACCTGTGCAGCCCCGACCCGGCGGTCGCCGCGCGGGCCGAGGCCCATGCCGCCAGTCGCACCCGACTGCATCCCGACCCGGAAGACGACGCCGCTCCGAGGGTCGTCGCGCTCGGCTACTTCGGTATCGGCAACCTCGGCAACGAGGCGTCCCTCGCGGCCCTGCAGCGCTTCCTCGAGACACAGCACCCGAAGGCTTCGCTCAGCTGCCTCGCCGTCGACCCGTGCGCCGTCACGCGCGAGCACCGGATCCCGGCGCGGCGCCTCATGACCGTCCGCGGCGACGCTCGACATGGTGCCCTGCGAACCCTCGGCAAGGCAGTGGGGCGTGCGGCCGACATTCCGCGGCTCTTGCTCGTCGTGGGCAGTGCCGACATCGTGATCGTGCCGGGTTCGGGAGCCCTCGAGACCGGCCTGTCGATCCCGCCCTGGGGTCTGCCCTTCTGGCTGTTCGTGGTCGCGGTCGCCTGCCGGGTGCGGGGGCGTCGGCTGGCTCTGGTCAGTGTCGGGGCACAGTACGCCACGAACCGTGTGACGAGGTTCTTCTATCGGTGGACCGTGCGGCTGGCCGACTACGCCTCCTTCCGCGACGAGGGCTCGCGCGACGCCGTGCGCGCCATGGGCGTCCGCGGCTCGTACGACGTCTTCCCCGACCTCGCCTTCTCGCTTCCGTGCCCGGCCGTGGGCTCAGCTCCAGGGACCCGGCCGGGCCACGTCGCCGTGGGGGTGATGAGCTTCTACGGCGGACCCGACGACCTGCGTCGCGGGCCGGTCGTGCGGGACGACTATGTCGCGCGCATGACCGAGTTCGTCACCGGCCTGGTCGAGCGTGGCCGCACGGTCACGTTGGTGATCGGCGACCTCGCCGACCTGACGGTCGCGCATGAGATCGAGGCAGGTGTACGGACCCGCTCCGCCCGGGCCGGTGCGGTGACCGTCAGTCCCGCCACGACGCTCGCCGGAGTCATCGCGGAGATGGCCGTGGCCGAGTGCGTCGTCGCGTCGCGGTTCCACAACATCGTGGCGGCGCTCAAGGCTGCGCGACCCGCGGTCTCGCTCGGCTACGCCAGCAAGAACGCCGACCTGCTGGCGACCTTCGGGCTGCCGGGCTCCAGCCAGCCGATCGACGGATTCGACGTCGAGCGTCTCCACCGCCAGGTCGAGGCGCTCGGGACCTTCGGGGAGACCGATCGCTCTGCGGTGCTCCAGACGCTCTCGAGGTGCGAAAGGGACCTCGAGCGACAGTTCCGGGCCCTTTCGGGCCGGTTCTTCACCACCCACCACATGAACGGGGGAAGATGATGGCCAACCCACTGCACGACGTACGAGAGTTCGAGGCGTTCGTCACGACCGAGGCGCCGCGCCGGCCGGACCTCGAGCTCGCCCGCTGGCTCGCGCACCAGAGGATGCGCAACGCCAGCCAGCTGCCGTGGAAGCGGGTCCGGCTGGCCGTGGAGATGGTGCGTCGTGGCGTGTACGCACGCCAGCCCTTGCAGGGCAACATCCTGGAGATGCTTCTCGACGGCCGGCTCGTGATCGGCCGCGGATCCCAGCTGGAGTCGTCGGTGACCATCCGGGGGAACGCCGGCGCCCGGATCTACCTCGGACGGGGCGTCGGGATGAACCGCAATGTCTCGATCGGCGCCGGCAAGCTGGTGGTGATCGGCGACGGCACCCTGATCGGCCAAGGGACCTACATCACCGACGTCAACCACGTCTACCAGGGTGAGGACGAGCTGGTCGAGGAGCAGGGCTTCTCGACCAAGGGCCCCACCATCATCGAGGACAACGTGTGGATCGGCGCCAACGTCGTGGTCACCTCCGGCGTGCGCATCGGCCGACGCAGTGTCATCGGCGCGAACTCGGTGGTCACTCGCAGCGTCCCACCGCGCTCGCTTGTGAAGGGTGCCGCCGCCCGGGCCTGTCCCATCGCGCCGCCCGAGGATGAGCGGCGGGAGGCGACGAGCTGAACGCGGTTCGGATCGCCGGTGCGACGGCCCTGGCGCTCCTGGCTCTCACCGTCGTGGTCGACGTCGGCGCGACGCAGGCCTTCGACGAGGCGGCACGGGAGCTGTTCCGGCCCGGCGACCGGTGGGGCGCCACGCAGATCGGCGCCGACGTCGTGGTCGAGGCCCTCATGCCTCCCGTGACCCTGGGACTGCTCCTCGTCGCCGGCCTGTTGACGGCGTGGTCGCGCCGATCCCGCGCGCTGGCGGCCGCCACGGTCTCCCTGGTCGTGGTGTCGACCGTCCTCACCCAGCTGCTGCAGGCCGCGGTGGGACGGCCCGACACCCACGACGAGGTCTCGCGGCTGGGCGGCAGCTACCCGTCCGGGCACACCGTGTCGATCACCGTCTGTGCCGGCGGCCTGCTCCTGCTCCGCAGGCACCGGCCCTCCCTCCGGACCTGGGCCTGGGTCGCCGTGGCCTCGACCGCAATGGGGGTGGCCCTGCTCCTCGAGTCGGCCCACTGGTCGGCCGACGTGCTGGGAGGCGCGCTCCTGGGATGCCTCGTGCTGGCGCTCGCCGTCGCCTTCGACGAGCGTCGGAGGCCCGGTACCCAATTGTGGTGGCCGCTGTCGGCTCCGGGGGAGCCCGGTACGTCCGGCCCCGCAGAGTGTCGGCAGAAGTCCGGATCCGCGCCCCCGGTCCGCGGAGCGCGACGAATGCCGCGACGGGGCCGGCGATGAGCACGAGCACTGGAGTACGTCATGGACCCGACACCGCGTCGCACGCCATGAACGGCGCGACGTGGACCTCGATCGTCCGGCGACTCGGTTGGGGAGTGGTCGACCAGGGAGTGTCCAGCCTCACCAACTTCGCCCTCGGCGTCGTGCTCGCGCGTTCGCTGGGGGCAGAGGGCTTCGGGGCCGTCACGCTCGCCTACGTCACTTACGGACTGGTGCTGAACGCCTCACGGGGCATTGCCACAGACCCGCTGCTGGTGCGGTTCAGCGGGACTGCGAGGTCGGCGTGGCGACGGGCGGTCGCCGACGCGACCGGTACCGCTCTCGTCGTCGGCGTGATCGGCGGCATCGGGTGCCTGCTCGTGGGCCTCGCGCTGCCGGGCGCCACCGGCCGGGCCTTCCTCGCCCTCGCCGCCGGACTGCCGTTGCTGACCGTCCAGGACAGCTGGCGCTTCGCATTCTTCGCCGCCGGTCGCCCGACCCAGGCGTGCCTGAACGACCTTGTCTGGGGCGTGCCGCTGGTGACGATGCTGTGCGTGCTGGGGGGCACCGGCTCGGCGGACGAGGTGAGCTGCGTGCTCGCCTTCGGCGCCACAGGTGCGCTCGCCGCGGCCGTCGGCAGCCTGCAGGCCGGAGTCGTGCCCGGCCCACGGCGTACGCGCGCCTGGCTGGCGGAGCAGCGGGACCTTGCCGGACGCTACCTCGTCGAGAACCTCAGTGTCGGGAGCTCTCGCCAGCTCCGGATGTTCCTGCTCGGAGGCTTCGCGGGACTGGCTGCGGTCGGCGAGGTCAGGGGCTCCGAGATCCTGATGGGGCCGTTCCTCGTGGTCTTCATGGGGGTGAGCCAGATCGCGGTCCCGGAGGCCGCGCACGTCCTGCGACGTGATCCCCGCCGGCTCCTCCACTTCTGTCTCGCGCTCGGCGGGGCCGCCGCGGCGGCCGCCCTGGCCTGGGGCCTGTGCCTGCGGTTCCTGCTTCCGCACGGGGTCGGTGTGCTGCTGCTCGGGTCGGTGTGGGGCGCGGCCTCGAGGCTGGTGCTCCCCGTGACGCTCGGGCTTGTCATGGGCGGGCTGGAGATCGGCGCCGCCGCCGGCGTCCGCGCCCTGGGCGCGGCACCTCGCAGCCTGGTCGCGCAGCTCACGACCTCCGGCCTGTACCTCCTGCTCGGTGCGGTCGGTGCCTGGTGGGGCGGCGCGGCCGGTTCGTGCTGGGGCGTCACGCTCGGCATCGGCATCGGTGCCGTCGTGTGGTGGGTCCAGCTCCGCCGAGCCGTGGCCGACCACCTCACCGAGATCGACCGCATCGCCCCGACCCCCGACGACATCGACAGGATCAGGTCATGACCGACGTCAACGATGCAGCCCGGACCTCCCCGACGCCGACGGTGACTGTCGGGCTGCCCGTGCACAACGGTGAGCGCTACCTCCGCCAAGCGATGGAGGCCCTGCTGGCCCAGACCTACACCGACTTCGAGCTGGTCATCTCCGACAACGCCTCGACGGATTCCACGCCCGCGATCTGCCGGGAGTACGCCGAGCGCGATCCCCGCATCCGCTACGTCCGGCAGCCGGTCAACATCGGCGCGGCGCCCAACCACAACGTGCTGGTCCCGGAGGCGCGCGGGAGGTACTTCAAGTGGGCCTCCCACGACGACGTCTACGCCCCGGACCTCCTCGAGCGGTGTGTGACGGCCCTCCACGAGCACCCGGAGGCCGTGCTCGCCCACTGCCGGGACGCGCTGATCGACGAGACCGGTGCGGTGGTCGACCGTCCCGGCTACCTGCTCGAGACCGAGGACCCACGGCCGCGGGTCCGACTGCGAAGCCTCCTGAAGCAGCCGGGCGGCAACGACTTCTACGGGCTGATTCGCGCCGACGTCCTCCGGCGGGTCCCACCGCACGGCACCTACTACAACGCGGACCGGACGTTCATGGCGGGCCTGGTCCTGGCCGGGCCGTTCGTCCACGTGCCCCAGACGCTCTACTACCGCCGGGAGCACTCCGGACGCGCCAGTCGTGCGGTCAGCCGCCGGGCCCGGGCGGCGGTGCTCGGGCCGGCCCGGTCCAACCGGTGGCGGCACCCGATGGCCCGCATCTACGCCGAGTACGTCAACGGCTTCGCATCCGCCGTACGTTCGGCACCGCTGAGCCGGCGCGAGAAGGTGGACTGCTTCGCGGAGGTGGCCCGTTGGCTCGGGGGGCGGGCATGGCGGGGAGTGCTCGGCAGGTCGTCGGGCGCGGACTCCTCCGGTGGGTTCCGGACGGGTGCCGGCAGCCGGGTGGCACCGTGACGCCCCCTGGCCCCCGGATCGCCGCGTACGGGTTCTTCGGCATCGGCAACCTCGGCAACGAGGCGTCGTTGCAGGCATTCATCGACTCCGTCCGGCAGCGCCACCCAGACGCACGGACGACCTGCTTCGCCCTCGACCCCGCCCGCGTCGAGCGCCAGCACGGGATCCCTGCGGTGTCCTTGGCCTCCCGGACGTTCGACGGTAGTGGTCGCGAGCCGTTCCTCAGCCTGCGCAAGGCCCTCAGCAGGCTGGCCGACGTCCCGCGGACCTTCCGGCTGCTGCGCGACGTCGACGCCGTCGTGGTGCCCGGCACGGGGTCGCTGGAGACCTGCCTGCCTACCGGAACGTTCGGCCTGCCGTACTGGCTCTTCCTCGTCGCGGTGGCGTGCCGCGTGCGGGGTCGCAAGTTCGCGATGATCAGCGTGGGTGCCGAGGAGGCGAGCTCGCGGCTGATGCGGTTCTTCCACGTCTCGGCCGTCCGTCTTGCGCACTACTGCAGTGTCCGCGACGACCGGTCGCGGCTGGCGCTGCGAGCCATGGGAGTGCGGCGCCCGCTCCCGGTCTTCCCGGACCTCGCGTTCGCGCTTCCCGCCCCCGAAGAGGGACTGCAGTGTCCGGAGCTCGTCGTCGTCGGGGTGATGGACTACCCCGGTCCTCGCGACTCCGTCGACTTCGGGAACGGCTGCCGCGATCGTGTGGCCGGCTCGCTGGCCGACGCCGTCGTCGCGCTCGTCGACGAGGGTCGATCCGTCTGCCTGGTGATCGGTGACGACGCTGACCGACCCGTCGCCGTCGAGGTCCGCGACCGGGCGCTGCGGACCAGGCCCGACCTCGAGCCGGGCAGGGTCCGCGTCAGTCACGCGACCGACCTGGAGGGCCTGATGGAGGAGATGGCTCGTGCGGCCGTGGTGGTGACGGCTCGCTTCCACAACCTCGTCGCCGCGCTCATGCTCGCGAAGCCGACCGTGTCTCTCGGCTACGCCCGCAAGCACGTCAGCCTGCTCGGGGAGTTCGGTCTCGAGGCCTTCGAGCAGCACCTCGACGAGATCGACGCGGGTCTGCTGGTACGCCAGGTCGCCGAGGCCGAGCAGGGCCACCACGACCGCGAGACGGCCATGAAGGAGGCCCTCCAGCGCTTCGCCGACGCGCTCGCCGAGCAGGACGCAGTGTTCGACGAGCTGGTCCTCGCCGGCGTGCGTGGCGGTACCGATTTCTAGGGAGACCGCCGGCGAATGCGAGTGATCGCCCGCGTCGCCGCCAAGGATGACGCCGAGTGCTGGTGGCCGAGGACGCGGCGTGCGTGGCCCGGCCGCAGGGAAGGGAATCGAGAACTGTGAGTGCACCACGCTGCCGTCTGTGCTCGGCCGAGCTGAGCCACACCTTCGTAGACCTGGGCATGTCGCCGCCGTGCGAGAGCTACCTCGCTCGCCGACGAGCTGGACCAGGGCGAGACGTTCTACCCGCTGCACGTCAGGGTCTGCGAGACCTGCCTGCTCGTGCAGCTCCCGGCCTACATCCCGGCGGAGGACATCTTCAGCGACTACGCCTACTTCTCGTCCTACTCCGACTCATGGGTGCGGCACGCTCGCGACTTCGTCGACCTGGCGGTGGAGCGGTTGGGCCTTGACACCAGCTCATTCGTCGTGGAGGTCGCCAGCAACGACGGCTACCTGCTCCAGCACAGCGTGGCGCGAGGCATCAGGTCGCTCGGCATCGAGCCGGCAGCCAATGTCGCCGAGCACGCCGTGGCGCAGGGCATCCCGACGGAGGTCGTCTTCCTCGGCGAGGAGAGCGGCCGCAAGATCGCCGACATCCACGGCAAGGCGGACCTGGTGGTCGCCAACAACGTCTTCGCGCACGTGCCGGACATCGTCGACTTCAGCCGGGGCCTGAGGGCGCTGGTTGCTGACGACGGCCGGGTCAGCATCGAGATCCCGCACCTGCTCCGACTCATCGAGGGCCACGAGTACGACACGATCTACCACGAGCACTTCTCCTACCTCTCGCTCCTGACGACCATGCGGGTGCTGGCCGCAGCCGGCCTCAGCGTGGTCGACGTCGAGGAGCTGGCGAGCCACGGGGGCTCGCTGCGGACCTGGTCGATACCGACCGAGTCGGCGCAGCCGGCCACGCCCGCGGTGGCGGCGGTGCTGGCCGCCGAGGAGGGAGCCGGCCTGCACACGCTCGAGGGGCACGACGGTTTCGCCAGCGTGGTCACGAAGGTCCGCAACGACCTGCTGGACTTCCTGATCGGGTGCTCGCGAGAGGGCAGGAAGGTCGTCGCCTACGGAGCCCCCGGCAAGGGCAACACGCTCCTGAACCACTGCGGCGTCCGCAGCGACCTGATCGAGTTCAGTGTGGACAGGAACCCCCACAAGCACGGCAGGTTCCTGCCCGGCACACACATCCCGATCCGCCCGGTCGAGGCGCTGGCCGAGGCCCGTCCCGACTACGTGCTGATCATGCCCTGGAACCTGCGCAAGGAGATCACCGCGCAGCTGGAGTACGTCCGAGAGTGGGGGGCACGCCTGGTCGTCGCCCTGCCCGAGCTCGAGATCTTCTGAGACCGGAGGCCTGACATGAAGGTGGTTCTGTTCTGCGGTGGCCTGGGCATGCGGATGCGCGCCGACAACCAGTCCCTGCCCAAGCCGATGATGCCCATCGGCAGCCGCCCGGTGCTCTGGCACGTGATGCGGTACTACGCGCACTTCGGGCACACCGAGTTCGTCCTCTGCCTGGGCTACGGCGCGCATGCGGTGAAGGAGTACTTCCTGGACTACCGCGAGACCGCTTCCAACGACTTCGTCCTGACCAAGGGTGGCGACCACGTCGAGATGCTCGACACCGACATCAGCGACTGGACCATCACGTTCATCGACACCGGCATCGACACCGCCATCGGCGAGCGCCTCCGCCGGGTGCGGCCCTATCTCGAGGACGATCCGGTCTTCCTGGCCAACTACGGCGACGTGCTCACCGACGCCCCCATGGACAGGCTGGTCGAGGACTTCGTGGCCACGGACGCGGTCGGGCAGTTCCTGGCGGTCAAGCCCCAGGACTCCTTCCACGTCGTGGACATGTCCGAGGACGGCCGGGTCTCGGGGCTGACTCCGGTCGCCGACATGGCCATGCGCATCAACGGCGGCTACTTCGTGCTGAGCCAGGGGATCTTCGACTACCTCGGCGAGGGCGACGACCTGGTGATGGACGGCTGCGTCCGCGCGGCGCGGGACGGGCGGCTGCGTGCTGCCTGCTACGACGGGTTCTGGGCGCCGATGGACACGCTGAAGGAGCGTTCCTCGCTCGAGAGCCTCTACCGCAGCGGGATCAGCCCGTGGGCCCTGTGGCGTGACCGTCCGGTCGAGCTCGGCCGGCCGGTGACACCCGTGCAGGAGTCGAGCCCGTCGTACAACGGGGTGGCGTAGCTCCACCTGGTCGATCTGCGCACCCGTCGGTGCTGCCCCGGTCCTGCCGGTAGGGGGCCTCGCTCCACGTCCGCCACGAGACGACGTTGCCCAGCTCATGCACCTGGAACCGCCATGGCCCGACGTAGCTGTTGTCCTGCCAGATGTTGTCCTGGTCGAAGGTGATGGCGTCCTCCACGACCGTGCCGTGGTAGGGCGACCAGTCGGGATACGTGCCGTAGTTGGAGAACAGGCCCATGTACCCGCAACCGGCGTCGGGAGTGCAGCCGTCGCCGAGGTGTGCCGGCGTGAGCTCGAAGGTGTTGTCGTGCACGCGCAGGTGCTGGGTCTTCCATCGGCAGTCGTCGACCCAGGGTGCGCGTCTCACCTTGTCCGGCTCACTGCACGCGGCGAGCGTCGCCACCTTCGGATTGATCAGCGTGCCGTAGCCGGTGCTGGTGTTGGCGGGTGACCCGGCGAACCGGTCGGCGTTCTCCCACGCCACCACCCCGCTCCAGTTGTCCACGAACCGGTTGTGGGCCACCTCGAAGGTGGACCCGTAGGTGTGACCGGCGCGCGGGTCGCTCCCGGACTCGGAGATGTAGAGGGCAGGGGTGGGGAAGCCCGGGTTGCGGGGTCCGGCGACGAGACCGTTCCGGCGAAATGTGTTGCCGACGATCGCGGCGTTGTAGCTGGTCTCGTAGATGACGCCCCCGCCGTCGTTCCCGGTGAAGTCGTTGCCCTGGACCAGCACGCCGGTGTTGTCGGTGTCGGCCCACAGGCCCACGCTGTGGTTGTCGTGGACCCAGTTGTCCACCACGCGCGCGCCGCGGGTGTCCCAGAGCTTCCCGCCGCCGGTGCAGCCGCAGCCCGGTCGGCGCCGTTCCCAGTCGTCGGTGTCGTTCCCCGTGATCTCGTTGTGCTCGACGACCACGTCGTGCACGCCGGCGTCCTCGTAGGCGCTGAAGCCGTACTGCCCGTTGTCGGCGAGACAGTTGTCCGCGACGACATCACCGCTGCCGACGAAGACGCCCGCTCCGGCGTTGTCGCGGACGGTGTTGTGCCGCACCACCCAGTCGTGACCGGCGTCGTGGTTCACGACCCCCTCGTTGTTGTTCTGCCCGGGCGACCCGAAGTTCCGGATCGTCAGGTGTTCCACCGTCACGTCGGTGGCCGCGCCCGCGAACGCATAGCGGTTGCGGTGTCCTCCGTCCAGCACTGCACCCGGCGCCCCTGTGAAGCTCTGCCCGTCCATCGGCTCGACGCTGGAGTAGCGGCCGCTGCCGAGGCGGTGGATCCCGGCCGTGAGCCAGAAGGTCGCACCCGGCGGCGCCGCCTCCACGACCTGGTCCAGGCGCTGCCCGGTGTCCACCCGGAGTGCGCCCGGCGGTGGGGTCGCCGGGCCTCGTAGCCCCGGAGAGCCGCAGATCCGCGCCGGCGGCTCGGTCGGCGCCGTCACGCCCGAGCCCCCCTCGCCGCCGGCCCCCGCTCCGGGCGAGAGGGCGGGGTGCTCACCGTCGCCGGTGCAGCCGGAGGTGGCCAGGCAGATCGAGGCTGCCGCCACCAGCAGCGTGAGGCTCGGAGCGCGGGACCTGCGAGCTGATCGAGCCCTCATGCGTCCCTCCCTGGGGCCAGGCCGTGTCCACCCGGGCGATGAACGTAACCGCGGCCCGGATCACCGGACAAGGGGTCAGGAGGTCACGGCCGTTGCCGGTCGCGTTGCTGCGCGGAGCGGCGACTGCGGATCCCCAGCAGTGGGGAGGGACCGCTCCCCAATGGTGGGGACTCGGCCGGGGGCCGGGGAACGGAGGTGCGCGCCGCGCACAGGATCGGTCATGTCGCCACAACGTTGAGAGGACTGTCGTGATCCGGTTGACGCTCGCAGGTCGCTCGCTGGAGGTGCTGTGCCTCGGAGCCCACCCCGACGACATCGAGATCGGGTGTGGCGGGACCCTCCTGCACCTCTCGCGGCGACGAGAGGTTCGCGTCAACGCGCTGGTCCTGACCGGGAGCGACAAGCGGGCCGGCGAGACAGCCGCGGCCCTGCCGAGGTTCGCCGCCAGCGCGAAGGTCGAGACCTGCGGACTGGCCGACGGCCGGCTCCCCGCGCAATGGGGGGAGGCGAAGCAGGCCCTCGAGGACGCGGCCGCGCGCTGCGAGCCCGACCTCGTGTTCGCTCCGCGGATCGACGACGCCCACCAGGACCACCGCGTCGTCGGGCGTCTGGCGAGCACCGTCTGGCGTGACGCACTGATCCTGCACTACGAGATCCCGAAGTGGGACGGTGACCTCGGGGCACCCACCCACTTCGTGCCGCTCTCCGCGGACGAGGCACGCGGCAAGGTCGATCTGCTCAACGACTGCTTCCCGACCCAGGTGGACCGCGACTGGTGGGACGACGAGCTCTTCCTCGGTCTGATGCGGATCCGTGGGGTGGAGTGCCGCAGCCCCTACGCCGAGGCCTTCTTCTCCTCCAAGACCCTGCTGGACCTCGGAGCCCCGGGCGGGACGACATGACCGGTCGCCGCCCGTTCCCGGACGTCACGATGCACATGCCGGCACTCGACCCTCTCTCCTCACCGGCCTTCGACAGATCGCTGGCGGCGCAGAAGAGGTTGCACGACCTGGTCCCCGGAGGCACGCACACCTACGCGCGCGGCTCCGACCAGTACCCCGAGCTGATGGCCCCTGTGCTCACGCGGGGATTCGGTGCCCGGGTGGAGGACCTCGACGGCAACGTCTTCGTCGAGTACGGCATGGGCCTACGGTCGGTCACCCTCGGGCACGGCTACGAACCGGTCACCACGGCCGTGGCCAGGGCAATCTGCCGAGGCACGAGCTTCACCCGGCCGACCGATCTGGAGCTGCGCGCCGCGGAGACCTTTCTCGAGCAGGTGCCCGGCGCCGACATGGTGAAGTTCGCCAAGAACGGATCCGACGTGACCACCGCGGCGGTGAAGCTGTCCCGGGCGGCCACCGGCCGGAGCCGGGTCGCGGTGTGCCGCAGTCACCCGTTCTTCTCGGGCGACGACTGGTTCATCGGCACCACGCCGATGTGGGCGGGGACCCTCCAGGAGGAGCGTCGGCTGACCGTCGGCTTCGACTACAACGACCTCGACTCGGTCCGGTCCCTCCTCGCGATGTACCCGGGTGAGATCGCCTGCCTCGTCCTCGAGCCTGCGACCGCGATTGCCGAGCCCGCACCGGGTTTCCTGGAGGGGCTGCGGCAGCTGGCGGACCAGGACGGTTTCGTGCTGGTCTTCGACGAGATGATCACCGGCATGCGCTGGTCGCTCCACGGAGCCCAGCACCTGTACGGCGTGACCCCGGACCTCTCGGCCTGGGGCAAGGCCCTGGGCAACGGGTTTCCGGTCTCCGCCCTGGCCGGTCGTCGCGAGCTCATGGAGCTGGGCGGGCTCCGCACCGGCGCCTCGCGCGTCTTCCTGCTGTCGACCACGCACGGCCCCGAGACCGGTGGGCTGGCCGCCTACCTCGCGGTGGAGCGGGACTACCGGCACCGGGACGTCGTCGGCCTCATGGAGCGCCAGGGCAGCCGCCTCGCCGCGGCGGTCAACGCGGCCATCTGCGAGCACCACCTGGAGGACCACCTCGAGGTGCTGGGCAGGCCGTCGTGCCTGGTCTTCACCACGCGGGGGCACGACGGCCTGCCGTCGCAGGAGTACCGGACGCTCTTCCTCCAGGAGCTCATCCGCCGCGGCGTGCTCGGTCAGTCCTTCGTGGTCTCGGCGGCCCACACCGACGCGGACCTCGACCTCACCGTCGACGCGGTCCGTGGACTGCTCCCGGTCTACCGGGAGGCCCTCGAACGAGGCGGTGTGACGGGGTTGCTGCACGGACGCCCCGTGGCGCCGGCGCTGAGGGAGCGATCCGCTCCACGGAGGCTGCGCCGATGAACGGACCTCGGGGCGAGCACGGGTGTCGGAAGACATCACCAAGGCGGTTGCCGGGACGACCAGGACAAGGGAGAAACAGATGAAGGTGTTGGTGACGGGGGACCGCGGCTACGTGGGTGCGGTGCTCGTGCCCATGCTGCTGGAGACGGGCCACGAGGTCGTCGGCCTCGACGCCGGCTGGTACGACGGCTGCGACTTCGGGTCGCCGCGCCGTGACTACGAGTCGCGCACCGGCGACATCCGCGACCAGAAGCCGGAGGACCTCGCGGGGTTCGACGCGGTGGTGCATCTCGCCGCGATCTCCAACGACCCGGTCGGCCACCTCAACCCGGAGGCGACGTACTCCGTGAACGCGCACGGAGCGGCGCACCTGGCCGACGTGGCCAAGGACGCCGGCGTACGGCGGTTCCTCTTCTCCTCCTCGTGCTCGCTCTACGGCGCCGCCGGCGACGCGCCGGTGACCGAGGAGAGCGCCTTCAACCCCGTGACGCCCTACGGCGAGAGCAAGGTGATCGCCGAGCAGCTGATCTCGCGGCTGGCCGATGACGACTTCAGCCCGACCTACCTCCGCAACGCCACGGCGTACGGCTCCTCGCCGCGGCTGCGCGCCGACATCGTCGTCAACAACCTCACCGGCACGGCCTTCACCCGGGGCGAGGTGCGGTTGCAGAGCGACGGGTCGCCGTGGCGTCCGCTGGTGCACGTCCGTGACATCTCGAGTGCCTTCCTGGCGGTGCTGGCGGCCGAGCGCGACGTCGTGCACGACCAGGCCTTCAACATCGGCCGGGACGAGGACGTGGTGCAGATCCGTGACATCGCGAACGCGGTGGCGGAGCGCTTCGACGTGCCGGTCACCTTCGCCGAGGGGGCGGCCCCCGACAAGCGGGACTACCGGGTCGACTTCGGCAAGGTGACCTCGCTGCTGCCGGGCTTCCGCCCGAGCTGGACTGTGCCCGCCGGGATCGAGGAGCTGGGCGCGGACATGGAGCGAAACGGGCTCGACGCCGCCGACTTCGAGGGGCCGCGGTTCGTCCGCCTCGAACGCATCAACCAGCTGCGGGGCCAGGGCCTGCTCGACGACCTGTTGTTCATGAAGCGTTGAGGGTGTTGCCGGGCGGACGAGGGGCGGGGTGATGGGCGGGACCAGGGACGCCGACGACACCGACCGCGCGAAGCGGATGCGGGCGCTGATGGAGCATCTCTACCCGATCTGCCGCAGCATCACCGGCGACGGCGTGCGGGAGACGCTCGACCTCCTCGCCGCGGCTGTGGCGCCCGGAGCGGTCCTCGGGCGGCACGCGGTGCCCTCGGGCACCGCCGTGCACGACTGGACGGTCAACGACGAGTGGAACGTCCGCGACGCGTGGATCGCCGACGCCGCCACGGGCCGGAGGCTCGTCGACTTCAGGGAGCACAACCTGCACCTGGTCAGCTACAGCGTGCCGGTCCGCACCCGGATGATGATGGAGGAGCTGCGTCCGCACCTGCACACGCTGCCCGAGCACCCGGACTGGATCCCGTACCGGACGACGTACTACAACCGCACGTGGGGCTTCTGCCTGACCCAACGCCAGCTCGACGCGATGGGGGAGGGCCCGTACGACGTCGTGGTCGACACCACGCTGGAGCCCGGCGAGCTGACCTGGGGCGAGCTGGTGATCCCGGGCGAGACGGACGAGGAGATCCTGTTCTCCGCCCACGTGTGCCATCCCTCGATCGCCAACGACAACCTCAGCGGCCTCGCGGTGGCCACCGAGCTGGCCGCGACGCTGTGCGCGCTCCCACGGCGGCGTTTCGGCTACCGCTTCATCTTCGCGCCCGGGACCATCGGCTCGATCACCTGGCTCAGCCGCAACCCGGGGCTGATCGACCGGATCCGGCACGGCCTGGTGCTCACCGGCCTCGGTGGGCCCGGCCCGCTGGTCTACAAGCGCACCCGGCGCGGTGACCGGGACGTCGACCGCGCAGCGGAGCACGTGCTCCGTGGGTGCGGCGGCGAGCTGCGCGACTACTCGCCCTACGGGTATGACGAGCGGCAGTACAACGCCCTCGGGTTCGACCTCGCGGTCGGACGGCTCTCGCGCACGCCGCACGGGGAGTACCCCGAGTACCACACCTCCGCGGACGACCTCGACCTCGTCGACGACCAGCACCTGCTCGAGTCCTGCTCGGCGGTGCTGCGGATCGTCGACGTGCTCCAGGACGACGCCGCCTATGTCAACCTCAGCCCGTACGGCGAGCCACAGCTGGGCAAGCGCGGCCTCTACCCCACGACCGGCGGTGAGTCCGCCTCGGACATCGTCATGGCCATGTTGTGGACCCTGGCCTGGTCCGACGGCGACACGTCGCTGCTGGACATCGCCGAGCGCTCGGGCATGGCGTTCTCCGACATACGCCGGGCCGCTGACTCACTCGAGGGCGCCGGCCTGCTCGGGCTGGGAGCAGCCCGAGCAGACCACGGTCCCGAGGCGGGCCACCCGACGGGTCTCGCCTGAGTCGCCGAATCGGTGGACGCGCCGACGGTCAGCGTCGCACGCTCTTGACGGAGAACCGGTCGACCTTGAACGTCCTCGGAGCCCCGCCGGTGGAGACGACCTCGAAACCGAAGCAGATCTGGCCGAGCGTCGCGTTGCGCTCCAGGCGGTTCCGCTTCATCAGCCAGTGGAGCATGGCCTTGATGGCGACCGTGCCGTGATCGAGGCGGTGCTTCGGGACGAAGGCGATGTAGCCGTTGTCCGACGTCGCCCAGACCCGCCAGGTGTGGTGCCCGATCCGGGCGGTGCCGACCCGCGAGCCGGCGGGGGTCTGGCGCCGGTTGTGGGTCCAGATCATCACCTCGTGGTCACCGGGCACGCCGTCGAGCCAGATGTCGTAGGCGGCGTCGTAGATGCCCGAGGCGGGGCTGTGGGCCGCCCAGCTGCTGCGGATCGTGCGGAACTGCCGCACCAGGGGCTCCTTGCCGGTGCTCCAGTTGTGGTAGTCCCGGTGCACGTTCGGGTAGCTCTTCACGGCGCCGTCACCGGAGCTGTTGTCGGCCCTGGCGACCGCCTTCCAGTTCTGGTGTGAACACGCCGAGAGCCGCTCGGACATGCGATAGGACGAGCCGTTCCACACGTTGTTGTGGACGACGTACTTGCCCTGCGTCCACATGCCGTTGCCATCGCTGGTGACGAACTTGGGGTCCGTGCACGAGGCGGCGCTCGCGGGGGACTGGATCGCCCAGGAGCCCAGGGTGCTGGCCAGGATCATGCCCAGGCAGATCGACAGGTACTTCTTCACAAGGTTCTCCTTGGCCAGCAGCCTCCCGTCGCAGGATGCGAGGCCCACCGGCCGATGCTCGATCGGTCGCCGTGAGGGAATGCCTCACCAAGACGTGGGTGGTCCCGAGAGCCCTCGCTGCAGCGCTGTCCGAGTCACATGATGGCGGGGCCCGGCCATCGGTCAAGTCGGCAACCCCCACATTGGTCACGGGTGCCGGGGTCCGGCCCGGCAGAGCAGGCCGGCGCAGCCGCCAGGCGCCCTACGCCAGGCGCGGCACCTCACCCGGCGCGCCGTAGACTCGAGGTCGCACCCCCGGCGCCGTGCGGCTGGGGGCGTTCGTGCTGTTCCCGACCGCCTCCCCAAGGAGCATCCGGTGCCGATCTCCGGCCTCGCCGACGCCGTCCTCACCGAGCCCGTCCTGGCCGAGGCCATGGCCGACGCCCGCAGCGGGCTGCGGCCCGCCCTGGACCTGACCGGGCCCGAGGCCCTCCGGCCCTTCGTGGTCGCCGGCCTGGTGGGTGCCGGGCGGACGGTGCTCGCCGTCACCGCGACGTCCCGCGAGGCCGAGGACCTGGTGACCGCGCTCGGTGACCTCATCGACCCTGCCGCGGTGGCCTACTACCCGAGCTGGGAGACGCTGCCGCACGAGCGGCTCAGCCCGCGCAGCGACACGGTCGGGCGGCGCCTGGCGGTCCTGCGGCGGCTGCGCCACCCCGGGTCGGAGGCTTCCAACGGGCCCCTGAAGGTCGTGGTCGCGCCGGTGCGCTCGGTGCTGCAGCCCCAGGTGAAGGGGCTCGGCGACCTCGCCCCGGTCGAGCTGTCGCCGGGCGACACCGCCCCGCTCGAGGACGTCGTACGCCGGCTCGCGGACGCGGCGTACTCGCGCGTGGACCTGGTGGAGAGGCGCGGCGAGTTCGCGGTCCGAGGCGGGATCGTCGATGTCTTCCCGCCGACCGAGGAGCACCCGCTGCGGCTGGAGTTCTGGGGCGACGACGTCGAGGAGATCCGCAGCTTCTCGGTCGCCGACCAGCGCGCGCTCGACAAGGTCGAGCGGCTCTGGGCGCCGCCCTGCCGGGAGCTGCTGCTCACCGAGGAGGTCCGTGAGCGGGCCGCCGAGCTCGGCCGCACCCACCCCCAGCTCGTCGAGCTGACCGACAAGATCGCCGCGGGCATCGCGGTCGAGGGCATGGAGTCGCTGGCGCCCGTGCTGGTCGACGACATGGAGCTGCTGGTCGACCTGATGCCGACCGACGCCCACGTGCTGGTGCTCGACCCCGAGCGCGCCCGCAGCCGCGCGCACGACCTGGTCGCCACCAGCGAGGAGTTCCTCGGCGCCAGCTGGGCGGCCGCCGCCGGCGGCGGGAGCGCCCCCATCGACCTCGGCGCCGCGTCGTACCGCACCCTGGCCGACGTGCGCCAGCACGCCCTGGACCAGGCCAAGCCCTGGTGGACGATGAGCCCGTTCGGCATCGCGGACGAGCCGGTGGGCGATGGAGCAGGCCCGCTGCGCGACTCGCTGGGCGAGGTCGTCAGCGTCGACGTGGACGTGCTCGCGGGTGCGGTCCCGAGCCGGGAGCTGCCGGCCACGACGGTCGACACCTACCGCGGGGACGTCGAGCGGGCGCTCGTCGACATCCGCCGCTGGCTGGGGGAGGGCAAGCGCCTCGCGGTCGTGCACCCCGGCCACGGCCCGGCCCAACGGATGGTCGAGGTGCTCGCCGAGCACGACGTCGCCGCGCGGATGGTCGAGCCCGACGAGGTGGTGCTGGAGCCGAACGTCGTCACGGTGACCTGCGGCGCGCTCAGCCAGGGCTTCGTCGACGACGCCGCCGGCGTGGTGCTGCTGACCAGCGAGGACCTCTCCGGCCAGAAGTCCTCCACCCGCGACATGCGCAAGATGCCGGCCCGGCGCAAGCGGCAGATCGACCCGCTGGAGCTGAAGGCCGGCGACCACGTCGTGCACGAGCAGCACGGCGTCGGCCGGTTCGTGGAGATGAAGCAGCGTGAGGTCGGCGGCGCCGTGCGCGAGTACCTCGTGCTGGAGTACGGCGCCTCGAAGCGTGGCGCCCCGCCGGACCGGCTCTACGTCCCGGCCGACGCGCTCGACCAGGTCACCCGCTACGTCGGGGGCGAGCAGCCGTCCCTGGACCGGCTCGGCGGCTCCGACTGGGCCAAGCGCAAGGGCCGCGCCCGCAAGGCGGTCCGCGAGATCGCCGCGGAGCTGATCAAGCTGTACGCCGCCCGGCAGGCGACCCAGGGCTACGCGTTCGGTCCGGACACCCCCTGGCAGCGGGAGCTGGAGGACGCGTTCCCGTTCCAGGAGACCCCCGACCAGCTCAGCACCGTCGACGAGGTCAAGGCCGACATGCGCCGGACCATGCCGATGGACCGGCTGGTCTGCGGCGACGTCGGCTACGGCAAGACCGAGATCGCCGTGCGCGCGGCGTTCAAGGCCATCCAGGACGGCAAGCAGGTCGCCGTCCTGGTCCCCACCACGCTGCTGGTCAACCAGCACCTCTCGACGTTCACCGAGCGGATGAGCGGCTTCCCGGTCGTGCTGAAGGGCCTCTCGCGCTTCCAGACCGACAAGGAGGCCCGCGAGGTGATGGCCGGGATGGCCGACGGCAGCATCGACGTCGTGGTCGGCACGCACCGGCTGCTCAACCCCGACGTCCGGTTCAAGGACCTCGGCCTGATCATCGTCGACGAGGAGCAGCGCTTCGGCGTCGAGCACAAGGAGCAGATGAAGCGGCTGCGCACGTCGGTGGACGTGCTGTCGATGTCGGCCACCCCGATCCCGCGGACCCTGGAGATGGCGATCACCGGCATCCGGGAGATGTCGACGATCACCACCCCACCCGAGGAGCGGCACCCGGTGCTGACCTACGTCGGGGCCTACGAGGACCGCCAGGTGGTCGCGGCGGTCCGGCGCGAGCTGCTCCGCGAGGGCCAGGTCTTCTACATCCACAACCGGGTCAACTCCATCGAGAAGGCGGCCGCCCGGATCCGCGAGCTGGTGCCCGAGGCCCGGGTGGCCACCGCGCACGGCCAGATGAACGAGCGCCAGCTCGAGCAGGTGATGGTCGACTTCTGGGAGAAGCGCTTCGACGTGCTGGTCTGCACGACGCTGGTCGAGTCCGGCCTCGACGTGTCCAACGCCAACACGATGATCATCGAGCGGGCCGACACCCTCGGCCTCTCCCAGCTGCACCAGCTGCGCGGGCGGGTCGGCCGGTCGCGTGAGCGGGCCTACGCCTACTTCCTCTACCCGGGCGAGAAGCCGTTGACCGAGACCGCCCACGAGCGGCTGGCCACGCTGGCCCAGCACTCCGACCTCGGCGGGGGCATGGCGATCGCGATGAAGGACCTCGAGATCCGCGGCGCCGGCAACCTGCTCGGCGGCCAGCAGTCCGGCCACATCGCCGACGTCGGCTTCGACCTCTACGTCCGCCTGGTCGGCGAGGCGGTCCAGGACTTCCGCGGCGACAAGGAGCCGGAGCTGGGGGAGGTCCGCATCGAGCTGCCCGTCGACGCGCACCTGCCGCACGACTACATCCCCAGCGAGCGGCTGCGCCTGGAGATGTACAAGCGGCTGGCCGAGGTCCGCTGTGACCAGGACGTCGACCTGATCAACGAGGAGCTGCTCGACAGGTACGGCGAGCCGCCGCAGGAGGTCTCCTCGCTGCTGCTGGTCGCGCGGTTCCGGGCCCGGGCCCGCCAGGCGGGCGTGGGCGAGGTCACGATCGCCGGCAAGAACGTCCGGTTCGCGCCGGTGTCGCTGCCCGACTCGCGGGTGGTGCGGCTGAACCGGATGTACCCGAAGTCGATCGTGAAGACCCAGCTGGACACGATCCTCGTGCCACGCCCGCAGACGGCTGTGGTCGGGGGTAGGCCGATCTCGGGCATCGCCCTGCTTGAATGGGCCCGCGGTGTGATCGACGCCATCATCGACCCGCCGCAGGAGCAAGCCCAGAACAGGCCCGCAACGGGCTCGTGAGCGAGGAGAAGTCGTGAGCATGTCCCGTCCACTGCTCGGCGTGGTGTCCCTGTCGTTGACCGTCCTGCTGGGTGGGGGACTGTCCGGCTGCGGCGTGGCCGGCACCGACTTCCACCCCGGCGTGGCCGCGCAGGTCGACGGCGACATGATCTCCGTCTCCAAGGTCGACGGCGTCGCGCAGAGCTACTGCGACGCGATCGTCAAGCAGCTGCAGGGCCAGAACCAGGTGCTGCCGCTGCGCTACCTGCGCGGCGGCGTCGCCGGTGAGCTGGCGCTCCGGGCGGCCGCTGAGCAGTTCGCGCAGAAGTACGGCGTGGGCCCGGGCGACCAGTACCAGCGCAAGCTGACCGAGCTCCAGACCGCCACCTCCACGCTGCCCCAGGACCAGGTGGACGCCGTGCTCGAGATCGAGTCCGCCGGCACCTACATCTCCGGAGTCCAGCAGGCCGTCGGCGCGAAGCTGCTGCAGCAGCAGGGCACCGCCCAGCCGTCGCTGACCGCGTCCGGCAAGGCCGGGACCAAGGCGTTCGTCGCGTGGCTCGACCAGCAGGACGTCGACATCAACCCGCAGTTCGGCGTCCAGATCAAGAACGGCCAGGCGGTGCCGACCGACACCAGCGTGTCCTACGCGCTCAGCGACCCGGCCAAGCAGGGCAACGCCCAGACCCCGGACCAGACCTACGCCGCGGGCCTGCCCGCCTCGCACCGCTGCGGCTGACGCCATGCCCGGTCCCGCGGCTGCGCCCGGCCCCGCACCCGAGGAGCCCCTGCTGGAGTTCCGTGAGGTGATGCGCCGGCTGCGCGCCGAGTGCGGCTGGAAGCGGGAGCAGACCCACCGGTCGCTGTCGAGGTACCTCCTCGAGGAGCTGCACGAGACCCTCGAGGCCCTCGACACGTGGGAGCGCGCCGGGGACGCCGGGGACGTCGGCGACCCGGCGGCCGCCGAGCACCTCTGTGAGGAGCTCGGCGACCTGCTGCTGCAGGTGTACTTCCACGCGGTGATCGCCGAGGAGGCCGGCAGCTTCACCCTCGACGACGTCGCCCGCGGGATCACCGAGAAGATGCGGCGCCGCAACCCGCACGTCTTCGCACCCGAGGGGCAGCCCCTCGCCCCCGCCGGGGACGCCGCGGCGATCAACGAGGTGTGGCAGGAGATCAAGGCGGCCGAGAAGGCCCGCTCCTCGGTCACCGACGGCCTCCCGCCGACGCTCCCCGCGCTGCTCTACGCCGACAAGGTGCTCGACCGGCTCGGCCGCGAGAGCGGGCGGTCGGTGGCCGAGGAGATTGCGCAGCAACCGTCTCGAGACCTCGGAGACCGCCTCCTCGCCCTCGTGGCGGAGGCGCACGACGACGGGGTCGATCCGGAGCAGGCCCTGCGGGACGCGGTCCGTCGGCTGCTCTGAGGTCGAGTTGGGCCCGGCCGTGCGTCGAGTTGGGCCCGGCCGTGCGTCCAGCCGGGTGCGCCGCGGGCGGACGCCCTTCGTGGCGGTGCCCCGGGCGACCGGACCGTACGCCGGCCGCCGGTGCTCGGACCGACCCCGCCCCACCCGTCCCAGCGGGACTAGGCTGGGCCGCGGTCGTCGCCGGGAGGGCGATGGCCCGACCCACTCGATCCAGACCCAGGAGCGAACCCCGTGGCATCCATCGAAGCAGTCGGCGCCCGCGAGATCCTCGACTCGCGCGGCAACCCCACCGTCGAGGTCGAGGTCCTGCTCGACGACGGGTCCTTCGCCCGGGCGGACGTGCCCAGCGGTGCCTCCACGGGTGCCTTCGAGGCGGTCGAGCTGCGCGACGGCGGGGACCGCTACGGCGGCAAGGGCGTGGCCAACGCGGTCGACGGGGTCATCCAGACGATCGGCCCTGCGGTCGAGGGCCTCGACGCCGACGACCAGCGCCTCGTCGACCAGACGATGCTCGAGCTCGACGCCACCCCGAACAAGGCCAAGCTGGGGGCCAACGCGATCCTCGGCGTCTCGCTGGCCGTCGCGCGCGCCGCGGCCGACTCCGCGGGCCTGCCGCTCTACCGCTACGTCGGCGGCCCGAACGCCCACGTGCTCCCGGTGCCGATGATGAACATCCTCAACGGCGGCTCGCACGCCGACTCCAACGTCGACATCCAGGAGTTCATGATCGCGCCGATCGGCGCCGGCACCTTCCGCGAGGCGCTGCAGCACGGCGCGGAGGTCTACCACGCGCTGAAGTCGGTGCTGAAGAAGAAGGGTCTCGCCACCGGGCTCGGCGACGAGGGCGGCTTCGCGCCCGACCTCGACAGCAACCGTGCGGCCCTCGACCTGATCGCCGAGGCCGTCGCGGCGGCCGGGCTGGAGCTCGGCACCGACATCGCGCTGGCGATGGACGTCGCCGCGAGCGAGTTCTTCACCGCGTCGGACTCCGGGCAGGGCTCCTACGCCTTCGAGGGTGGGACCAAGTCGGCCGCCGAGATGACCTCCTACTACGCCGAACTGGTCTCGGCGTACCCGATCGTCAGCCTCGAGGACCCGCTGCACGAGGACGACTGGGACGGCTGGAAGACCCTCACCGACGAGCTCGGTGGGCGGGTCCAGATCGTCGGCGACGACCTCTTCGTCACCAACGTCGAGCGGCTCCAGCGCGGCATCGACGGCGGGCAGGCCAACGCGCTGCTGGTGAAGGTCAACCAGATCGGCTCGCTGACCGAGACCCTGGACTCGGTGGAGCTCGCGCACCGCAACGGCTACCGCTGCATGATGAGCCACCGCTCGGGCGAGACCGAGGACACCACGATCGCCGACCTCGCGGTGGCCACGAACTGCGGCCAGATCAAGACCGGCGCGCCGGCCCGCTCCGAGCGCGTCGCGAAGTACAACCAGCTGCTGCGCATCGAGGACGAGCTCGGCGAGGCGGCGCGCTACGCCGGCGCGGCCGCGTTCCCACGATTCCAGGGCTGAGCGGGGGAAGATTCTCCCCATGGCCGACAACCGCCGTACGCCGCGCCGGGGCGCTGCCGCCAAGGGCAGCCCCCGGGGGCGCAGCGGTCCCGGACGGGCCCAGTCGACGGCGCGGACCCGACCGGCCCCGCAGTCCGCCGCAGCGGGCGGCGGCGGATCCGAGGAGTCGCGCACGCGCGGCCCCCGGTTCACCAGCCGCGCGGTCATCCTCCTCGTGGTGGTCGCGGTGCTGGCGGTGTCCTACGCCTCGTCCATGCGCGCCTACCTCCAGCAGCGCTCGCACATCTCCGACCTGAAGGCGCAGATCGCGCAGCGGCAGGCCGACATCGACCAGCTCGAGCGGGAGAAGCGGCGCTGGCACGACCCCGCCTTCGTCCAGGCCCAGGCGCGGCAGCGGTTCGGCTACCTGATGCCGGGGGAGAAGTCCTACGTCGTGCTCGGCGAGGACGGCAAGCCGCTGGAGAGCGAGAGCAGCCTGACCGACCCCGCCACCGTCGCGCAGCACGCGCCCTCGGCGTGGTGGACCGCGGAGTGGCGGTCCGTGGAGCTGGCGGGCAACCCGCCCAAGCCGCAGGCGCCGCCCGCGGCCGAGATCGGAGCCGGGAAGACCGGGAAGAAGAACCAGTGAGCGAGAACGTGTCCGCCCGCGACGTCGCGGCGGTCGCGGCGCAGCTCGGCCGGGAGCCGCGAGGCATCCACGAGATCGGCCACCGCTGCCCCTGCGGCAACCCCGACGTCGTGACGACCGAGCCGCGGCTGCCCAACGGCACGCCGTTCCCGACGACCTACTACCTGACCTGCCCCCGCGCGGCCTCCCGGATCGGGACCCTGGAGGGGTCGGGGCTGATGAAGGAGATGCAGGACCGGCTCGCCGTCGATCCGGAGCTGGCCGCGGCGTACGCCCGCGCCCACGAGCGTTACCTCGCCGCCCGCCAGGAGCTGGGCGAGGTCCCCGAGATCGCGGGCATCTCGGCCGGCGGCATGCCCGACCGGGTCAAGTGCCTGCACGTGCTGGCCGGCCAGTCGCTGGCCCAGGGGCGGGGGGTGAACCCGCTCGGTGACGAGGTGCTCGACGCGCTGGGCGAGTGGTGGTCCTCCGGACCGTGCGTCGAGGTCGCCGTGAGCGTGCCAGAGGACAGCGAGGACGGCACGGACGCGGGGGACGCCGGGTCCGCCGGGGACGCGTGAGCGCGGTCGCCGCGATCGACTGCGGCACCAACACGATCAAGCTGCTGGTCGCCGAGGTCACCGGGACCGCGCAGCGGCCGACGCTGGGCCGGCACCTGGTGCGGGAGACCCGGATGGTCCGTCTCGGCGAGGGCATCGACCGCACCGGCCGGCTCTCCGACGCCGCGCTGGCGCGGGCGTTCGCCGCGCTCGACGAGTACGCCGGGCTGGTCCGCCCGCACGACGTGGCCCGGATCCGGTTCTGTGCGACCTCGGCGACCCGCGACGCGGCCAACGGCGACGTCTTCGTCGCCGGGGTCCGCCAGCGGCTGGGGGTCGACCCCGAGGTGATCAGCGGCGCCGAGGAGGCCGGGCTGGCCTTCGACGGGGCGGTGCGGCACCTGCGCTCCGCGCCGGCCGAGCCGGTGCTCGTGGTCGACATCGGCGGCGGCTCGACCGAGCTGGTGCTCGGGTCGGGTGGCTCGCCCGAGGTCGCGCACTCCATGGACATCGGGTCGGTGCGGCTGCACGAGCGGCACCTGCACTCCGACCCGCCCACGGCGGCCGAGATCGCGGCCTGCGTGGCCGACGTCGACGCCCACCTCGACGACTGTCGGGTCGACGTGACCCGGGCGGCGACGGTCGTGGGCGTCGCCGGGACGGTGCTCACGGTCGTCGCGAGCGCGCTCGACCTGCCGGAGTACGACGCCGAGGCGATCGACCAGGCCGTCGTACCCGTGCCGCGCATCGACGGGGTGGTCGACCGGCTCGTCGGCCTGACCGTGGCCCAGCGCCTCGCGCTGCCGTACATGCACCCCGGCCGGGCCGACGTCATCGACGCGGGTGCCCTGATCCTCGCTCGCGTCCTCGCCCGGGCCCACGTCGGCAGCCTGGTCGCCTCCGAGGCCGACATCCTCGACGGCATCGCCTGGTCGCTGGTGGGGGAGGCGAGCGGGTAGTCCGTGACGGTCGGGCCCCTCGGCGGCCGCTCCAGGGGCCCGAACGTCACGGACCACCCCGAAGGGCGGGTTACTTCCATGCGCGGTTGGGCACGGGGATTTCATGACCCACATGCAGAGTCCGCCGCCGGAGGAGCCGATCGGCGCGCTGGTGCACCGCCTGTCGGAGCAGATCCCCGAGCTGGTGCGCAGCGAGCTGCGGCTCGCCCAGGCCGAGCTCACCGCGAAGGGCAAGAAGGCCGGCATCGGCATCGGGATGTTCAGCGTGGCCGGGCTGCTCGCCTTCTTCGGGCTCGCGACGCTGATCACGACCGCGATCCTGGTGCTGGCGCTGTGGCTGAAGGCATGGGCGGCGGCCCTGATCGTCGCCGGCGTGCTGTTCGTCGTCGCCGGCGGCGCGGCGCTGGCCGGCAAGCGGGAGGTCCAGGAGGCCACCCCGCCCGCCCCCGAGAAGACCATCGCCAGCGTCCGCGAGGACGTCGAGGCCGTGAAGGGAGCACACCGATGAGCACCAACGGCACCTCGCCCGAGCAGATCGAGGCCGACATCGCGCGCCAGCGCGAGGAGCTCGCCGCCACCGTCTCCCAGCTCGAGGCGAGGCTCGACGTCAAGACCCGGGCCAGGCGCAAGGCCGCGGAGCTCAAGGACCGCGCCACCACCGACTCCGGCCAGCCGCGGCCGGAGCTGCTGGCCGGGGCGGGCGTCGCGGTGGCCGCGCTCGTGGGCCTCGTGGTCTGGCGTCGCCGCCGCTGACCGGACCGATCGACCATTCCCGCAGAACACCGAGGAGCACCCCATGATGAAGAAGCTGACCCTGCTGACCGCCGGAGCCATCGGCTACGTGCTGGGGGCCCGCGCCGGTCGTGAGCGCTACGACCAGATCGTCGCCGGAGCACAGCGCTTCGCCGGCAACCCGAAGGTGCAGGAGGCCGCGCACCGCGCTCAGGACACCGTCGCGCAGCAGGCGCCCGTGGTGGCCGACGCGGTCAAGGACAAGGCGTCGTCCGCCGCCGGCACGGTGGCGGACAAGATGCCCGGCGGCGAGTCGTCGAGCACCAGCACGTCCGGTCCCACCCTCCGCTGACCCACCGAGGCGTACGACGGAGCCCGGTGCGGGAGGATGCGCACGTGACCGCCCTCCCGCACCCGGTCTCCGGGCAGCCGTTCGAGTCACCGGTCCCGCCCGGCACCGGCTGGCCCGAGGACCCGGGCGCCCCGGACACGCCCGTGGCCCGCACCCCCGCGCAGGTACGACGCCTCGCGGGCACCGACCGGCTCGCGGAGCTGGAGGCGCGGGTGTCGGTCTGCCGGGCCTGCCCGCGGCTGGTGGCCTGGCGCGAGGACGTGGCCCACGCGAAGCGGGCGTCCTTCGCCGACCAGCCCTACTGGGGCCGGCCGATCGCCGGCTGGGGCGCCGAGCGCCCCCGCGTGCTCATCGTCGGCCTGGCCCCGGCGGCCAACGGCGGCAACCGCACCGGCCGGATCTTCACCGGCGACCGCTCGGGCGACTGGCTGTTCGCCAGCCTGCACCGGGTCGGCCTGGCCACCCGGCCGAGCAGCGTGCACGCCGGTGACGGCCAGCGGCTGCTGGACGCGCGGATGGTCGCGGCGGTGCGGTGCGCCCCGCCGCTGAACAAGCCGACGACCGACGAGCGGGACACCTGCGCCCCCTGGCTGGACGCCGAGGTCGCGCTGGTCGCCGACTCGGTGCGCACGGTCGTGGCCCTCGGCGCGTTCGGCTGGAGCGCCGCGCTGGCCGCGTTCCGCCGGCTCGGCTGGGAGGTGCCCCGCCCGGCGCCCCGGTTCGGCCACGGCGCCGAGGCGACCGTGGGTGCTCCCGCGCACGAGATCACGCTGCTCGGCTGCTACCACCCCAGCCAGCAGAACACCTTCACCGGCAAGCTCACCGAGCCGATGATCGACGAGGTGCTCGCCCGCGCGGCCGCGACTGCGAGAATCCCCGGGTGACACCGGCTCCACCCGCTGAGGTCCCGGGCGGGCCGCCGGCCCCCGTATCCCAATCGGCAGAGGAAGTCGCCTTAAAAGCGATCGAGTGTGGGTTCGAGTCCCACCGGGGGCACGCCGTACGACGGTGACGCCGCCACCGGGAGCCACCGGGTCACGTTCCGGGTCACGTTCCGGGCCACGGCGCAGCCCGGCGCCGTCGGGTGACGCCCGGTGTGACCGCCGGCGCCGCCGTGGCCAGCCGGCGCCGCCAGGCCAGCACCGGGTACCACCGGTCGTGCAATGTCGTGATCAGGCTGATCAGCGCGAGGAAGAAGACCGTGGTCCACGGGCTGCTGTTCGCGCCCACCAGGGCGTGCGCCACGGCGACGAGCGCGACGTCGACCAGCAGCCGAGCCAGGACGGCCAGCCCGATCCGCTCGACGGACCGACCACGCCGGGCGAGGACCATCGTGATGCCCGCGTTCACCACCACGAACCCGCCGACCCCGAGGAACAGCTGCGTGTTCGAGGCGTGGATGCCCGGGAGCGTCTGGGCGTAGATCACCGAGACCAGCCCCAGCAGCACGATCTTCTCGGCCGTCGCGACCGACAGCACCCGGCCCTCCCGGGCCCGCCACGCCGCCTGCTCCGGGGCGGAGTCCATGCCCTCCGGCAGCGGGTCCGCGCGCAACCGCCACGGCCACTCCGGCGCCGGCAGCCGAGGGCGCACGCCGAACCACAGCACCGCGGCCAGCAGCAGGAGCAGCGTGATCAACAGCGGCCACGCCCAGTCGTAGTCCCTCAACGTGTCGGTCACGTCGAGCTGCGCCACGTGCAGCCACCACTCCTGCGGCAGCTTGACGAACACCCAGATCAGCCCGGCGACCATCACCCACGCCCGCAGCGTCACCCGCAACGGCTGCCAGCGGCTCCGCACTGCCTCGTAGGCGATGAAGAAGTACTCGAAGGTGTTCGGGAAGACCAGCAGCAGCGCCCGCAGGTGGCTCAGCTCGAAGGCCACCACGCCCACCAGCCGGTAGAAGTAGAGGAACCGGCCCACGCCGTACGCCGGCGGCGACTGCCAGTTCCGCATCGTCGCGAGGTAGGCGATGGCCAGGTAGTAGACGTCCATCGCCTTGTCGTAGGACTGGTAGCCCGGCGGGTCGTAGCCGAACCACTGGAAGACCGACTGGTCGATGCCGTCGAGCACCAGGCAGGCCACCACCCCCGGCAGCGGGAAGACCGGGATCAGCAGCGGCACCAGGAAGCGTGCGCCGACCACGAGCACGAACACCCAGTCGACACCGGTCACCCGCCGAGCGTTGCGGGGCGTCCGCTCCGGCCGCCAGAGCCGCAGGTCCCGCCGGGAACGCCGCGACCTGTGAAAGCGTTGTGATCGGTGAGTCCTCCTAGACTGGACTCGCAGGCGCGCCGTCAGGGAGACGGCCACCACCCCCGGCCTCCAAGGAGGAGACCACATGCAGAGCAACAACCCGGTGTTCCGGCGCTCGGAGCAGTTCAACCGCCCGTCCGCGAACGCTTACGGCAACCAGACCTACGCCGGCAACGGCGGCGCCTGGTCGGGCTACGGCCAGGCCGGCACGCAGTCCGACCCCTCCACCTGGGGCGTCGGTACGCCGGGGGCGCCCACCACCGTCACCGCGCCCATGACGATCGACTCGGTCGTCCAGAAGACCGCGGTCTCCCTGGGCACCGTCATCGTGTTCGCGCTGGCAACCTGGATCCTGACGCCGGCCCTCGACGTGCCGAACGCCAACATCGCGGGGCTCTCCGCCGCGGTGACCGTCGGCGCCCTGGGTGCCTTCGCCCTGTCGATGGTGAACTCGTTCAAGCGGGTGATCAGCCCCGCCCTGGTGCTCGCCTTCTGTGCGTTCGAGGGCGTCGCGCTCGGCGGCCTGAGCAAGCTCTTCGACGCCCAGTTCGGCGACGGTGTCGTGTCCGGCGCGGTGATCGGCACGTTCGCGGCCTTCGCGGGCACGCTCGCGGCCTACAAGGTCTTCGACATCAAGGTCGGCCACAAGTTCCGGATGATGGTGATGGCCGCTGTCTTCGGGATGGTCGGCCTCAGCCTGATGGAGCTGGTCCTGGGCCTCTTCGGGGCCGGCCTGGGCCTCTTCGGCTTCGGCACGCTCGGCCTGCTCACCGCCATCGCCGGGCTGGTGCTCGGCGTGTTCATGCTGGTCATGGACTTCGACTTCGTCGAGCAGGGCATCGCCAACCGGCTTCCCGAGGTGGAGTCGTGGCGCGCGGCGTTCGCGATGACCGTCAGCCTGGTCTGGATCTACACCAACCTGCTGCGCCTGCTGGCGATCCTGCAGCAGGACTGATCGCGACCGCGCCAGCAGGCGCGATCGTCACGCCGGACCGGCCGCGGCGGCCTCGCGGCCCTCGGACTCGGACTCGGGTGCCTCGCCGGGGGTCTCCGGGTGGCTGCGGCGGTGCCGCAGCTCGACCCACAGGCCGCGTACGCCGCGGCGCGCGCCGGCGATCTCGGTGCCCTCGAGCTCGGTGCCGGGCCGGTTGACCGCCTGCACCGCGGCGGTCGCGATCGGCAGCACGCCCTCGCCGCGGAACGCCTCGGGCTGCTCCTCCTCCTGCGGTGCCAGGCCGAGCGCGGCGAGCGCCGAGGGCAGCAGCACCGTCACCAGGCGGCGGTAGCCGTCGGCCGAGGGGTGGAACTGGTCCGGCCCGAAGAGGATCGCCGGCGCGGCCGCGAACTCCGGGCCGAGGATCGAGCCGAGCGAGACCGTCCGGCCCCCCTCCTCGACCACCGCGATCGTCTGGGCGGCCGCCAGCCGGCGCGACCAGGCCCGGGCGACCTGCTTCAGCGGCGGGGCGATCGGCTTGATGGTGCCGAGGTCCGGGCAGGTGCCGACCACGACCCCGACACCGGCCTCGCGCAGTCGGCGCACCCCCTCGGAGAGCTGGCGCACCGAGTGCGACGGCAGCACCGTGTGGGTGACGTCGTTGGCGCCGATCAGGATCACCGCGAGGTCGGGCTCGCTGGGCAGGGCCCGGTCGATCTGGGCCCCGAGGTCGGAGCTCTGGGCGCCGACGACCGCCAGCTCGCGCAAGTGGACACGGCGGCCGGCGCGGACGGCCAGCCCGCTGGCCAGCAGCGCGCCGGGGGTCTCCTCGACCCGGCCGACGCCGTACCCGGCGGCGCTGGAGTCACCGAGCAGCGCGACCTTGATGGCCGGGCCGGGCCGACCGCGGCCGTACCAGCCGGTCGCGTCCGGCGGCGGGTCGTCGCCGAGCGTGCCGATGGTCCGGCGGGCCATCAGGGCCTCCACGGTGAGCACGCCGTAGAGGCCGGCACCCAGCACCGACAGCCCGCCGCCCCCGAAGGCGGCGGCGGACGCGAGCTTGCGTGCGGCGGCTGCTTTCCCCACGCCTCAACTCTACGGAGGCCCCGGCAACCGGGATCCGCACCGGGGCACGCGTGCCGGGTTTTGGGGGCGGAGCGGCACGGCGCAATAGATTGGCGGGATGCAGTACGTGAACTCGCTCCTCGACCTCATCGGCCACACCCCGCTGCTGAGGCTCTCGCGGTCCCTCGCCACCCCCGACGGACCCTCCTTCGACGACGCCGCGCCCGGCCACGGCCCGCTGGTCCTGGCCAAGGTGGAGTACCTCAACCCCGGCGGGTCGGTGAAGGACCGGATCGCCACCCGGATGATCGAGGCCGCCGAGGCTTCCGGCGAGCTGCAGCCCGGCGGCACCATCGTCGAGCCGACCTCCGGCAACACCGGGGTCGGTCTGGCGATGGTCGCGCAGGCCAAGGGCTACCAGTGCATCTTCGTCTGCCCCGACAAGGTCAGCGAGGACAAGCGCAACGTGCTCAAGGCCTACGGCGCCGAGGTGGTCGTGTGCCCGACCGCGGTCGCCCCCGAGCACCCGGACTCCTACTACAACGTCTCCGACCGGCTCGCCTCGCAGCCCGGTGCGTGGAAGCCCGACCAGTACTCCAACCCGAACAACCCACGCTCCCACTACGAGACGACGGGCCCGGAGATCTGGGAGCAGACCGAGGGCAGGATCACCCACTTCGTCTGCGGGGTCGGCACCGGCGGCACCATCAGCGGCATCGGCCGCTACCTGAAGGAGCAGGCGGCACTGACCGGGCGCGACGTCCAGGTCATCGGCGCCGACCCGGCCGGCTCGGTCTACTCCGGCGGCACCGGCCGCCCGTACCTCGTCGAGGGCGTCGGCGAGGACTTCTGGCCCGAGACCTACGACCGCACGATCGCCGACCGGATCATCGAGGTCAGCGACGCGGACTCGTTCGCGTTCACCCGGCGCCTGGCCCGTGAGGAGGCACTGCTGGTCGGCGGGTCCTCCGGCATGGCGGCCTTCGCCGCGAAGCAGCTCGCGCTCGAGCTCGCCGGCACGCCCGAGGGCGAGGACGCGGTGATCGTGGTGCTGCTGCCCGACTCCGGCCGCGGCTACCTCACCAAGGTCTTCAACGACGAGTGGCTGTCGCAGTACGGCTTCCCGGTCGAGGGCGCCGAGCGCGAGGAGCAGACCGTCGGCGACGTGCTGCGCGGCAAGGACGGCCGGCTGCCCGACCTGGTGCACACCCACCCCGCCGAGACGATCGCAGAGGCGGTCCACATCCTGCAGGAGTACGGCGTCTCGCAGATGCCGGTCGTCCGCGCCGAGCCCCCGATCGTGGCCGCCGAGGTCGCCGGCTCGGTCTCGGAGCGGACCCTGCTCGACGCGCTGTTCGCGGGCACCGCGCGGCTGACCGACCCGGTCGAGCAGCACATGTCGCCGTCGCTGCCGACGATCGGCTCCTCGGAGCCGGCCAGTGCGGCGGTGACGCTGCTGGAGAAGGCCGACGCGGTGCTGGTCCACGAGGACGGCAAGCCGGTCGGCGTGCTGACCCGGCAGGACCTGCTGGCGTTCCTGGCGAAGGGCTGACAGTCCGCCACGGCCGGGGGACGAGGTCACGGCGTCCACGGGTCGTGGGGGCTGAGGTCCCGAGGCCCCCCGGCGTGGGGACCAAGGTCCCTGCCCACGATTGCCTCTGCCCATCCCGGCGCCCGCGCGAGGTCTCTTAACGTCGAGACATCATCTTCCGCGCGTCGCCAGGAGCCCCGTTGGACCCCCTCGACCTCGCCCGTTGGCAGTTCGGCATCGTCACCGTCTACCACTTCCTCTTCGTCCCGATCACGATCGGGCTCTCGGCCCTGGTGGCCGGCTACGAGACCGCCTGGGTGCGCACCCGCAACCCCCAGTGGCTCCGGCTGGCGAAGTTCTTCGGGAAGCTCTTCCTGATCAACTTCGCCATCGGCGTGGTGACCGGCATCGTGCAGGAGTTCCAGTTCGGGATGAACTGGAGCGACTACTCCCGCTTCGTCGGTGACGTCTTCGGCGCCCCGCTCGCCATCGAGGGGCTGCTCGCGTTCTTCCTCGAGTCCACCTTCCTGGGCCTGTGGATCTTCGGCTGGGACCGGCTCTCGCCGCGGCTGCACGCCACCTGCATCTGGGTGGTGCACGTGGGCACCCTGCTCTCGGCGTACTTCATCCTCGCGGCGAACTCCTGGATGCAGCACCCGGTCGGCTACCGCTACAACCCGTCCACCGGCCGGGCCGAGCTGCACGACTTCGCCGCGGTGCTCTTCAACAAGGTCCAGCTCGCGACGTTCCCGCACGTGGTGCTGTCCGCCTACCTCACCGGCGCGGCGTTCGTCGTCGGCATCGCGTTCTGGTCCATGACCCGGCGCGACCGCAGCGAGGAGGACCGCGCGATGTACCGCCGGGGCGTGCGCACCGGGGCGGCCGTGCTGCTGGTCGCGGGCGTGGGCGTCGCGATCACCGGTGACGTGCAGGGCAAGATCATGACCGACGTCCAGCCGATGAAGATGGCCGCGGCCGAGGCGCTCTACGACAGCGAGGACCACGCGAGCTTCTCGCTGTTCACGATCGGCAGCCTCGACGGACAGCACGAGGTGTTCGCGGTCAAGGTGCCCGACCTGCTGTCGTTCCTCGCCACCGGGCACACCGACCAGACCGTGCAGGGCATCAACCAGCTCCGCGCGCAGTACCAGCAGACCTACGGCCGCGACCCCGGCGCGGCGTACTACTCGCCGGGCGACTACACGCCGGTCATCCCGGTCACCTACTGGTCCTTCCGGCTGATGATCGGCCTCGGGCTGCTCGCGGCGGGCGGTGCCCTGCTGATCCTCTGGGCGACCCGGCGAGGCCGCGCGCCGACCGGCCGGGCGTGGGTGTGGCTGGCGGTGGCGATGCCGCTGCTCCCGGTCGCGGCGAACTCGTTCGGCTGGATCTTCACCGAGATGGGCCGCCAGCCCTGGGCGGTCTTCGGGCTGATGACGACCGCGCACGCCGTCTCGCCGGGCGTCGGGGCCTGGACCGTGCTGACCTCCCTGGTCGCCTTCACGCTGGTCTACGCCGTGCTGGCCGTGGTCGAGGTCGGGCTGCTGCTCAAGTACGTCCGCGCCGGCGCCGACCCGGTCCCCGAGGACACCGGCCCCACCGACACCCCCGAGCGCCCCATGGCGTTCGCCTACTGAGGAGGGCCGATGGAGCTCACCACCGTCTGGTTCGCACTGATCGCCATCTTGTGGATCGGCTACTTCTGCCTCGAGGGCTTCGACTTCGGCGTCGGCATGCTGATGCCGATCCTGGCCGCCGACGACCGTGAGCGCCGGGTGCTGATCAACACCATCGGCCCGGTGTGGGACGGCAACGAGGTGTGGCTGCTGGTCGCCGGCGGCGCCACGTTCGCGGCGTTCCCGGAGTGGTACGCCACGCTGTTCAGCGGCTTCTACCTGCCGCTGCTGCTGATCCTGCTGGCGCTGATCGTCCGCGGTGTCGCCTTCGAGTACCGCGCCAAGCGCGACGACCCGCGCTGGCGCTCGCGGTGGGACGCCGCCATCATCGTCGGGTCCTGGGTGCCGGCGGTGCTGTGGGGCGTGGCGTTCGCCAACATCGTGCACGGCGTCCCGATCGACGCCGACAAGGAGTACGCCGGCGGCTTCTTCACCCTGCTGCACCCCTACGCGCTGCTCGGCGGCCTCACCACGGCGCTGCTGTTCCTGACCCACGGGGCGATGTTCCTGGCGCTCAAGACCGACGGCCGGGTCCGGCACGAGGCGCGGTCGCTGGCGGCCCGGTTCGGGATCGCGGCCGCGGCCGTCACCGTCGCCTTCCTGTTCTGGACCCAGGTCCACACCGGCAGCTGGGGGTCGGCGGTGCTGTTCGCGGCCGCGGCGGTGGCCCTGGTCGGCGGGCTGGCGGCGGTGGGCGCGGCCCGGGAGGGCTGGGCGTTCCTCGGCACGTTCGTCGCGATCGCCCTCGGCGTGGCCGGCCTGTTCGTGGCGCTGTTCCCCGACGTGATGCCCACGACGCTGGCCGGCGGGGTCGGGCTGACCACCACGAACGCCGCGGCCACGTCGTACACGCTGAAGATCATGACCGTCGTGGCGGTCGTGTTCACGCCGCTGGTGCTGGCCTACCAGGGCTGGACCTACTGGGTGTTCCGCCGGCGGATCGCCGTGCACCACATCCCGGAACCGACCGGTCGGGTGCCGGCCACGTGAGGCCGACCGACCCCCGGCTGCGGCGGGTGCTCGCGCCGGCGCGGCGACCGCTCGCCGGCGTCGTCGCGGGCGGGGTCGTGGGCAGCCTGCTGGTGGTCGCCCAGGCCTGGGTCGTCACCGGGCTGGTGGTCGCGCTCGTCGAGCAGCCGCAGGACCGGGGCCGGCTGGTCGGCTGGGCGGCGGCCGTGCTCGCCGTGCTCACCGCCCGCGCGGCGGCCGGGTGGCTGGTCGACGTGCTGGCCGCCCTGGCCGCGCGCACCGTCGGCGACCACCTGCGCGACCGGCTGGTGCGCGCCCTCGTGGACGCGCCGGGATCCGGGCCGGCCGGTGCGGGGACGGCCGGCCCGGCGGCGGGCTCGGGCCGATCCTCCGGCGAGGTCGCGGTGCTCGCGACCCGCGGGATCGCGGCCGCCGAGCCGTACCTCACCCGCTACCTGCCGGCGCTGGTGCTCGCGGCCGTGCTGCCGGCGCTCACGCTGGTGGCGATCGCGACCCAGGACCTGCTCAGCGCCCTCGTGGTCGCCCTCACGCTTCCGTTGCTGCCGCTCTTCGGCGCTCTCGTGGGGCTGGCCACCCGTGACCGGGCGGCGCGGCAGTGGGGGGCGCTGTCGACGCTGTCGGGCCACTTCCTCGACGTGATGCGCGGGCTGCCGGTGCTGGTCGCCTTCCGCCGGGCCGGCGCCCAGTCGCGGCGGATCCGCGAGATCACCGACCGCTACCGGCAGGCGACCCTGGGCACGCTGCGGCTGGCGTTCGCCTCCTCGGCGGTGCTCGAGCTGGTCGCGACCCTCTCGGTCGCGCTGGTCGCCGTGCTGGTGGGCCTGCGGCTCGCCGCCGGCGACCTCGGCCTGCACACCGCGCTGGTGGTGCTGCTGCTCGCCCCGGAGGCGTACTGGCCGCTGCGCCGCGTCGGCGCGGAGTTCCACGCCAGCGCCGAGGGCGCGGCGACGTTCGCGGCGATCGGCGAGGTGCTCGACGCGGTCCCGGCCGACGAGGGTGCGGCCGCCGACGGGCCGCTGGTCGTCGCCGGGCTGAGCGTGGTGCACCCCGGGCGGACGCTGCCCGCGCTGGCCGACCTGCACGCGACCCTGCCCGCCCGCGGGGTCACCGTGGTCACCGGACCGTCCGGCTGCGGCAAGACCACCCTGCTGTCGGTGCTGGCCGGGCTGCAGCCGCCGAGCACGGGGAGCCTCACCGCCGGCGGCCGCCCGGTGGGCGGCGCGGCCTGGCGGCGGCGGGTGGCGCTGCTGCCGCAGCGGCCGGTCTTCGTGGCCGGCACCGTCGCCGACAACCTCCGGCTGGCGGCGCCCGACGCCACCGACGACCGGCTCTGGGAGGCCCTGCGCAGAGTGGCGCTCGAGGAGCGGGTCCGGTCCCTGCCCGGCGGCCTCGGCGAGCCGCTCGGCGAGGACGGGGCCGGCCTCTCCGCCGGCGAGCGGGCCCGGCTCGCGCTCGCCCGGGTGGTGCTGGCCGACCGGCCCTGGGTCCTGCTCGACGAGCCGACCGCCCACCTCGACGAGGTCACCGAGCTCGTCATCGCCGACACCGTCGCCGAGCTCGGCCGCACCAGCGGCGTCGTCGTGGTCACCCACAAGCCGGCGCTCGTCGAGCTGGCGGACCGGCTGCTGGCGCTGCCGGCGGCCCCCACCGCTCCCGCGCCGGCACGGCCGGCGACCGCGCCGCGCCGTACGACCGTGCCGGCGGAGCCGGCCGCCGCTGCCGCCGCTGCTGGAGCCGCCGCTCCCGACCCCGGGCCGTCGGCCCGGCGTGGACTGCTGCTCAGCAGCCTGGTGGGGGCGGCGGCGTCCGCGTCCGGCGTGGCGCTGACCGCGACCGCCGGCTGGCTGATCGTGCAGGCCTCGACCCGGCCGCCGGTGCTGACCCTGCTGGTCGCGGTGGTCGCGGTCCGGGCGTTCGGGCTGGCTCGACCGGTGCTGCGGTACGTCGAGCGGATGCGCTCCCACGACGTGGCGCTGCGGCTGCTCGCCGATCGCCGGGTGGCGGTGTACGACGCGGTCGTGCCGCTCACCCCGGGACGCCTGGGCCGCCGGCGTGGCGACCTGCTCGCCTCGGTGGTCGACGACGTGGACGCCGTGGTCGACCGCGAGCTGCGGGTCCGGCTGCCGGTCCGCGGCTTCGTGCTCGTCTCCCTCGCCGCGGCCCTCGCCGCCGGGGTGCTGCTGCCGGCGGCTGGCGTGGTGGTCGCGCTCACCTGCCTGGTGGCCGGCGCCGGCTCCTTCCTGCTGGCGCGGGCCGGGGCCTCGCGCGCCGAGACGGCCGCGGTGCGGGGCAGGGCCGAGCTGTCCGCGCGGGTGGTGGAGACCGTGCAGGCCGCCCCCGAGCTGGCGATCTGGCAGGCGGCCGACCTCGCCGCCGGGCGGGTCGCGACCGCCGGGCGGCAGGTGACCGGCGCCGCGCTGCGGGCCGCGCGCTGGCAGGCCGCGGCGCGGGCCCTGGTCCTGCTGGCCACCGGCGCCGGGGTGGCCCTGGTGGCCGTGGTCGCGGCGGGGCGGGCGGCCGACGCCTCCGGCCCGCTCCTGGCGCTGCTGGTGCTGCTGCCGCTCGCCCTGGCCGACGTGGCCGCACCCCTCGCGGACGCAGGGTCGCTGGCGGCGCGGACCAGGGCGGCCGAGGAGCGGCTGGCCGGCCTCACCGCGATGGTCCCGGCGGTCTCGGACCCACCCGCGCCGCTGCGGCCCGCCGTACGCCACCACCTCGACGTGGGCGACGTGCTCGCCGGGTGGGACGACACGGCCGCGGTGCGCGGCCTCTCGGTGCGCCTCGCCGAGGGGGAGCGGCTGGCGGTCGTGGGCCCGTCGGGCTCCGGCAAGAGCACGCTGGCGGCGCTGCTGCTGCGGTTCATCGATCCGTGGCAGGGACGCGTCGCGCTGGGCGGGCTGCCGATGTCGGGGCTGCGGCTCGACGACGTACGCCGCCGCGTGGGCCTGGTCGACGACGACCCCCACGTCTTCGCGACCACGGTGGTCGAGAACGTGCGCCTCGCCCGGCCCGAGGCGGGCGACGCCGAGGTGGAGGCGGCGCTGCGCCGGGCGGCGCTGGGCGGCTGGCTCGACGCGCTGCCCGAGGGGCTGGACACCTGGGTCGGCGACGGGCACGCCCAGGTCTCCGGCGGCGAGCGGGCCCGGCTGGCGATCGCGCGGTCGCTGCTCGCGGACCAGCCGGTCCTCGTGCTCGACGAGCCGACCGCCCACCTCGACCACGCCACCGCCGAGGAGCTCGCCCGGGAGGTGCTCGGGCAAACGGGACGGTCGGTCCTGTGGATCACGCACGGCACGGTCGGCCTGGACCAGGTGGACCGGGTGCAGGACGTCAGCGACTGCGGCAGCGTGCCGTGGGCGCTCGCGGGGCCAACACGTAGACAACAGCGGACGAAGGGCGAACCATGGGTGTAGACATGGACGACATGAGCGAGACCACGACACCGATCCGGGTGTACCTGCTCGACGACCACGAGGTCGTCCGGCAGGGCCTGCGCTTCCTGCTGGAGGCCGCGGGCGACATCGAGGTGGTCGGTGAGTCCGGGTCGGCCGAGGACGCCGCCCACCGGATCCCGGCGCTGCGACCGCACGTCGCGATCCTCGACGCGCGGCTGCCCGACGGCTCCGGGATCGAGGTCTGCCGCACGGTGCGGGCCGTCGACCCGTCGATCAACGCGCTGATCCTGACCTCCTACGACGACGACGAGGCGCTGTTCGCCGCGATCATGGCCGGCGCCGCCGGCTACGTGCTCAAGGAGATCAAGGCCTCCGACCTGATCAGCGCGGTGCGCCACGTCGCGGGCGGCCACTCGCTGATCGACCCGACGCTCACCTCGCGGGTGCTGGAGCGGGTCCGCAACGGCCCGGCCACGGCACCGGAGCTGGCCGAGCTGACCGACCAGGAGCTCAAGCTGCTCGGGTACATCGCCGAGGGCCTGACCAACCGGCAGATCGGCGAGCGGATGTTCCTCGCGGAGAAGACCGTGAAGAACTACGTCTCCTCGATCCTGGCCAAGCTCGGTCTGGAGCGCCGCACCCAGGCCGCCGTGCTCGCCTCGAAGCTGCTCGACCCCGCCGCCGACAGCCACCGCTGAGCTCAGGCCACGCCGAGTCGGCGCTCGTTGACGCGCGGGGTACGCCGAGTCGGCGCTCGTTGACGCGCGGGGTACGCCGAGTCGGCGCTGGTTGACGTGCTCGGGCCGTGCCCTGGCGGGACCTGTGGCTTGGGGCCGGTGACCAAGCGCCCTGCTTGGCAGGCTGGTGCGGGAGTGATCCTCAGCGTGTCGACCCACCAGAGGAGCGCGCCATGAGTCTCACTCACCCCCGACAGAACCGACGACACCGGGACACCCCGCGCACGGGTCACGCAGCGGCCACCCACGAGCAGTCGGCGCTGCGGGCTGCGGAGGCCCCCAGCCGGCACCAGGCCGCCGCGGCGCGACGCGCCGTCGCGACCCTGCGGATCGCCTTCGGGCTGACCTTCCTCTGGGCGTTCTTCGACAAGCTGCTCGCCCTGGGTTTCCACACCGGGTACGACGCCAACGGCCACCTGGACCGGTTCGGTGACGCGGCGTGGATCCACGGCGGGAGCCCGACCGTCGGCTTCCTGTCGTCGGCCGACGGGCCGATGCAGAGCTTCTGGCACGCCGTCGCCGGCGACACCTGGGCCGACTGGCTGTTCATGCTGGGGCTGCTGGGCGTGGGCGTGGCCTTCACCTTCGGCGTGGCGATGTGGCTGGGTGCCGCGGCCGGTGCGTTGATGTACCTGATGATGTGGAGCGTCGTGCTCCCGCCGCAGAGCAACCCGGTCCTCGACGAGCACCTGCTCGGCGGCCTCACGCTGGTCACGCTCGCCCTGATCAACGCCGGCGGCAGCTGGGGGCTGGGCCGTTGGTGGGCCTGCACCGAGCTGGTGCGGCGCTGGCCCGTCCTGCGTTGACCCGTACCGGCGCTGGGTGACGGACGGCGTCCCCACGCGTCAACGAGCGCCGACTCGGCGTACCCCACGGATCAACGAGCGCCGACTCGGCGTCGCGGGGGCCAGGGTCAGCCGAGCGGGGCGCGCCAGACGACCGAGGTCCCGATCGGCTGGTGGGGGGCGACCTCGAGGGTGTCGCCGGCGGCGTGGGTCTGCCGCACCTGGTCCAACGCTGTGCCCAGCAGCTCTCGACGGGTCTCGGCGGGCCGGTCTGCGCCGTCGTCGGTCACCGTCAGGCGGAGCTCCGAGCCGAGCACCGCGACCTCGACCTCGGCCGCGGTCGCCCCGGCGTGGGCCACGACGTCGGCGATCGCCTCCCGCAGCACGGCCACGAGCCGGGCGCGGACGGTGGCCGTGATGACCGTGTCCACGGGGCCGGTGGTGCGGACGACGGGTCGGAAGCCCAGCCCCGGAGCGTACTCGTCGACCACCGCGCGGACCTCGGCCCGCACGGTGCCGGCGTGCCGGTGCTGGAGCTCGAAGATCGTGCCCCGGATGTCACGGATGGTCAGGTCGAGGTCGGCGACCGCCCGGTCCAGCCGCTCGGCGACGTCGGGCCGCGCCGCGATCATCGCGGTGCCCTGCAGCTGCAGCCCGGTCGCGAAGAGGCGCTGGATGACGGTGTCGTGCAGGTCGCGGGCGATCCGTTCGCGGTCGGAGATGACCGCCAGCTCCTCGCGGTCGGCGTAGGCCGCGAGCCGGTCCAGGGCGAGGGCCGCCTGGTCGGCGAAGGCGGTCAGCAGCTCGCGCTCCTCGGCCTGGCCCGGGCAGGAGGGCAGGTCGCAGATCGAGACCAGCACGCCGGGCGGCGCCAGGTGCGTCCGCAGGGGCACGGCGAGCACGCACAGCTCGCCGACCTGGAACGAGACCACCTCGCTCCCGGCCCGGGCGTGCTCGACCTCGTCGAGCACCGTGTCCACCAGGCCCTGGTCGAGCCGGTCGCTGGAGATCGTGCGCTCGCCGGTCTGGCCGGTGTGCAGGACCGCGACCGCGAGCACGCCGGAGACGCTCCGGACCGTCCGGGCCAGCCGGTGGAGCGCGTCGTCCAGCCCGGTGGGGGGCTGCAGCTCGTCGGCGAGCTCGGCCCAGGCCTCGAGCCAGCGGCGGCGGCGCTCGCTGGCGGCGTACGCCCGCGCGTTCTCGATGACGAAGCCGGCGGCGGTGGCCAACCCGTGGACCAGCACCTCGTCCTGGTCGGTGAAGGCGGTGCCACCGGCCTTGTCGGCCAGGTAGAGGTGGCCGAACAGTGTCCCGCGGATGCGGATCGGCATGCCGAGGAAGGTACGCACGACCGGGAGGCCGTCCGGGAAGCCGCGGAACCGGGCGTGGGTGGTCAGGTCCTCCAGGCGGAGCACCTCGTCGGCCTGGTCGGAGATCGGGAGGATCCCGGTGCCGGAGGTCAGGTGCCGCGCGAAGGTGGCCCGGAGGTCCTCGTCGCTGCTCTTGGTGACCAGGTCCACCAGCGTCCGGCCGTCGGGGCCGATGACGGCGAGCGCGCCGTACCTCGCCGCGGTGAGCTCGGTCGCCGACTCGACCAGCCGGCCGAGCACGGCGCCGAGGTCGAGGTCGCTGGACACGGTGAGCACCGCGTCGAGCAGCGCCTGGGCGGCGCCGGGCAGGGCCGCCGAGGCGGGCAGCGAGCCGGCGCCGGACGCGCCGCCGCCGACGCCGCCGACGCCACCGACCGGGGCGAGATGGGCACTCATCGGGGGCTCCTCAGCTGGCGGGGGACGCCCGCGTTCAGCTCGGGGGGCGTCGCCAGTCGCACCTTGACGTCGACCAGCGAGCAGCCCTGGGGGGTCACGACCACGGGGTTCAGGTCGAGCTCGGCGAGGGCGGGAAGATCGGCGGCGAGGGCGCCCAGCGAGACGACGAGCCCGACCAGCCCGTCGACGTCGCCGCGCGGCGACCCGCGGTAGCCCTCGACGAGCGGCCAGATCCGCAGCGAGCGCAGCGCCCGCTCCGCGTCGGCCCTGCTCACTGGGGGCACCAGGAAGGCCCGGTCGTTCCACAGCTCGGTGGCCACCCCGCCGGCGGCGACCATCACCAGGGGCCCGAAGCCGGGGTCGCGTACGACGCCGAGGGCCACCTCGACCCCGCCGACGACCGGCTGGACCAGGACCGGCACCTCGTCGTGGCCGAGCTCGGCCTCGAAGTCGCGGGCGGCGGCGACCACCTCGACCGCGGACTCGAGCCCCACCCGGACCAGGCCGCGGTCGGTCTTGTGCACGACGCGCTGGTCGGCAACCTTGACCGCGACCGGGAAGCCGAGCCGGGTCGCGGCCGCCGAGGCGGCGAGCGGGCTGTGCACGAGAGTGCCGGTGGGCAGCAGGCCGTAGGGCTCGAGCAGCCGGGTCACCTGCTCGACGCCCAGCCACCCGCCGCTCTCGGTCGTGCGCTCCAGCAGCTCGGCGGCCAGCCGGCGCGCGGCGACCACGATCTGCTCGTCGGTCGCCGGGGGGTCCTCGTGCGGCACCCGCAGCCACGCGGCGTACGCGTTGGCGTGGCCGAGCGCCCGGACCGCGGCGCTGCCCGAGCGGAGCACGGTGACGCCGGAGCGGGCGGCGTCGTGTGAGTCCAGGCCGCCCATCGGGACCAGCACCATCGGCTTGTCGGGGTGGGCGGCCCGGGCCCCGGCGAGCGCGGCGACGACGGGGCCGGTGTCGGTGACGTTGGTGCGCACCAGCACGACCGCGAGCGCGTCGACCTCGTCGGAGCCGAGCAGGGCGTCGGCCATCGCCGCCAGGTCGGCGGCGGTGGCGCCCGCGCCGGCGTCGACGGGGTTGCTGGTCCCGCTGGTGCCGTTGACGTGCTCGCCGATCCGGGCCCGCAGCCCCGCCGAGAGCTCCGGCACCACCAGGCCGTGGCCGTCGGCCGCATCGGCGGCGAGCACGCCCAGGCCGCCGGCGTTGCTCAGGATCGCCAGGCGGGGGCCGGCCGGCAGCGGCTGCTCGGCGATCACCAGCGCGGTCTCGGCCATCTCCTCGGCACTGCGGCAGCCGATCACCCCCGCCTGCGCGAACAACGCGTCCACGCCCACCCCCGGGGTGGTGGCGGCGGCGGTGTGCGAGGCCCCGGCCCGCCGCCCGCCCGCCGAGCGGCCACCGACCACCGCGAGCAGCGGCTTGCGCTCGGAGAACCGGCGGGCCACCCGGGCGAACTTCGGGGCGTTGCCGAAAGACTCGAGGTAGAGCGCCGCGGCGCTCACCCGCGGGTCGTCCCACCACGCGGCGAGCAGGTCGTTGCCGGACACGTCGGCCTTGTTGCCGAGCGAGACGAACGACCCGATGCCCAGGCCCAGCTCGCGCGCGACGTCGATCAGCGCGATGCCCACGCCGCCGGACTGGGAGGCGATCGCCAGCCCGCCGGGCGGCGGCACGGCCGGGCTGAAGGTGGCGTTGAGCCGGATGTCGGGGTGGTTGGCCATCAGCCCCAGGCAGTTGGGCCCGACCAGCCGCATGCTGTGCTCGCGGGCCCGGCGGAGCATGTCGCGCTGGATGGCGGTGCCGGTGCCGCCGAGCTCCTCGAAGCCCGAGGAGATCACGACGGCCGACGAGACGCCGGCCCGGGCCGCCTCGTCGATCGTGTCCAGCACCCGCGCGGCCGGCACGGCCACCACGAGCAGGTCCACGTGCCAGGGCACGTCGGCGAGGTCGGGGTACGTCGGGACGCCGTCGCCCGGCCCGGCCCGGTCCGGCCCTCGCCCCGGCTCCTGGCCGGCTCGCGGGTGGATCAGGCAGAGGTCCCCGGCGTACCCCCCGGAGCTGATCGAGCGCAGCACGGCCGCGCCGACCCCGGTGCCGTTGCTGCGCGCACCCACGACCGCGACCGAGCCGGGGTAGAGGAGCGGGGCCAGGGAGCGGGCCTCGGACCGGAACTCGCGCTCGTCGGCGGCCGCGACGGCCCGGGCGGAGGCGGTCGTCCCCATCTCGACGTGGACGGTGCCCTCCTCGGTCTTCCGGGCGATCTCGAAGCCGGCGTCGAGGAAGACGCGCAGCATCGGGGTGTTCTCGGCGAGCACCTCGGCCACGAACCGGCGGACGCCCTGGTCCCGGGCCGCGGCGGCCAGGTGCTCGAGCAGCAGGCTGCCGACGCCGCGGCCGCGCAGGGTGTCGGCCACCAGGAAAGCCACCTCGGCGACGTCGGCGTCGACCGCCTCGGCGGTCGCGAGCGCCACGATCCGGCCGTGCACGGTGGCGACCAGGCAGGCGATGGTGTCGGCGCCGCCGCCCTCGAAGAGGTGGGCGACGTAGTCGTGGCCGGCCCGGCGGCTGGTGGCGAAGAAGCGCAGCCGGAGGCTGGCGTCGGAGACCTCCTCGTGCAGCGCCTCGAGGCCGGGGCGGTCGTCGAGGCGCACCGAGCGCACCGAGGCGACGGTGCCGTCGGCGAGCAGCACGTCGGCCGGGGGCGGGCCCTCCGGGGGGAGCGCGAACGCCCGCGGCGGGTGGGTGCCCGGCGGGACCTGGTCGGGACGGTCCCCGGAGCGCGCACGCTGCCCGGACGCAGGGTGCACGGTCATGACGCGATCCTGCGTGCAGCGGCGGGGCCGCACACAGGGTCGTTGTGCCTCGCGCGCGGTGGCTTCGGCCCCTCCACGCTCGCCGCGGCAGCGGCTGTGCTGGGGGCAGCCCGGGACGACGCTGCACGGGACGGCGCCGCGCAGGAGGCAGCCCGGCGCGGGACAGCCCGGCGCGGGACAGGACCGGCCGGGACACGGGAGGTGCCATGCTGGTGCGCGAGCTGATGACCAGCCCGGCGGTGACGGTCGCGCCGGAAGCCTCGGCGAAGGAGGCGCTGCGCCGGCTCGCCGAGCACGGGATCACCGCGATGCCGGTGGTCGACGAGGCGGGGGCCCTGGTCGGCGTGGTCAGCGAGGCCGACCTGATCCGCGGGGCGGTGCTGCCGGACCCGCGCGCCCACGAGATCCCGGTGCCCGTGGGCGACGGCCCGTGGCCGCACCGGGTCGCGGACGTGATGAGCCACGTCCCGCTCAGCGTGCGCGGGGACGCCGACCTGACCGTGGCCGTGGAGCTGATGACGGGCACCGTGGTCAAGAGCCTGCCGGTGGTCCAGGACGGCGTCGTGGTCGGCGTGGTCAGCCGTCGGGACGTGGTGGCGGTGCTCGCCCGCGGCGACGACCGGATCGAGGCCGAGGTCGACGGCCTCCTGCGCTCGGCGGAGCTGGCCTGCACGGTGGCGGTGCGCGACGGCATCGCGGTGCTGGAGGGCCTCGAGGACACCCGCCGGCAGGACCTCGCCCGGGTGCTGGCCAGCACGGTGCGGGGCGTGGTCGGGGTGCGGTTCGCGCGGCCCTCCCGGCGTGCCTGACCGCGTGCCTGACCGCGTGCCTGACCGCCTGCCTGACCGCGTGGTGCCTGACCCGGTGGCGCGGAGCTCACAGGCTGCGCCGGGCCGGCATCCGGCTCAGCGCGTCCCAGCCCGCGCCCACGCGCCGGCCGGACAGCTCGCTCCAGCGCAGCCGCAGGTAGAGCGTCCGGGAGCCGCCCACCCAGGGCTGCGGCGCCCACACCTCGCGGATGTGGTCGAGCTCGTCGATGTCGGTCACGAAGTCCCCGCGGCCGCGCGCCACCACGCTCCAGCCGCGCTGCTCGGCGTAGTCGAACTCGTCGACCTCGAAGGCCAGCGTGGTGTCGCGGCCGTAGCTGCCGAGCAGGCTGTACGGCGAGGTGCGCACGATGATCGCGTCGTCGACGACCGAGTAGTTGACCGGGATGATGTGCGGCCCGGTGGGAGTGGCGATCGCGATCCGACCGGCGACGCCCGCGCGAAGCAGTGCCTCGCACTCGTCGCGGTCCAGGTCGATGATGTCCTGCACGTCCAGCCCCTTCGTGTCAGCCCTCCCGGCCCTCATGCTCCCGGCCGGCGCGACCGCCGGGTCAGGGCCGATGGTCCTGTCGTCCTGCCCGATGCGCCCTGCCCGCTGGGAGCCTCCCGGACCAAGGTGACGACCATGGAGAGCACCAGGCACGCGTCCGTGACCCCGGCCGGCACGATCGTCGTCGGGGTCGACGGCTCGAAGCCCGCGGACCAGGCGCTGGACTGGGCCGCCGAGCAGTCCGCGCTGGAGCACCGGGCGCTCACGCTGGTCCACGCGCTCGGCCCGATGGGCACGAGCGGGACGGCCTGGCTCGACCAGGCCGGGGTCAACCAGCGCGACATCCTCGACGCGATGCGCCGCGACGGCAACGAGCTGCTCGACCACGCGCGCGAGCGCGCGCTGCGCCGCCACCCGCACCTCGAGGTCCGCGAGGTGCTGCGGATGGTCGATCCCCGCGAGGCGCTGCTGGAGCTCTCCCAGGACGCCGCGATGGTGGTGCTCGGCTCGCGCGGCCGGGGCCCGGTGCGCAGCCTGGTGCTGGGGTCGGTCAGCGCGGGGGTCTCCCGGCACGCCGCCTGCCCGGTGGTGGTGCTCCGGCCCCGCAAAGTCGGCGTCGTGCGCCGGGGGGTGCTGGTCGGCGCGGACGGCACCCCGCGCTCCCGGGCCTCGCTGGAGTTCGCCTACCGGCAGGCCTCGCTGCGCCGGCTGCCGCTCACGGTGCTGCACTGCTTCTGGGACGCCGCTGGCGTCTCGTCGGCCTCGCGGCTCGTGGCGGCCGGGGAGGAGGGCGTGGAGGACGAGCGGCTGCTGCTGGCCGAGTCGGTCAGCGGGATGACCGAGAAGTTCCCCGACGTGAGCGTGCGCCTCGAGCTGGCGCGGGGGCTGGCCGACGACGCCCTGGTGCGGATCTCCCAGCAGATGGACCTGGTGGTGGTCGGCTACCACCCGGCGCGGCCGCTGGCGGGCCTGGTCTACGGCTCGGTCGCCTCGACGGTGCTGGAGCACGCGTCCTGCATCGTCGCGGTCGTGCCTGAGCCCGACCTGGACATGCCGGCCGAGGGGACGCCCACCGACGTGAGGACCGGCGCCGCGGCCGAGGAGGTCAGCGCACCCGACGTTCCGGCGTGACCCGGCGCGCACCGAGATGGTGGCCGGCCACCAGCGCGACGATGTCGGTCCAGGTCAGCAGGCCGACGACGCGGCCGTCGGTGTCGACGACCGGCAGCGCGTCGACGAGCTCGGCGAGCATCACCTCGGCGGCCTCGCGGACGGTGGCGTCGCGCCGGACCCGCGGGTGCCGACTGCCGACGTGCGCGCCCACCGAGGGCGACTTGCGGCCGATGGTCGCGATGGCGGCGAGCACGTGCTCGGCGGAGATCAGGCCGCGGAAGCTGCGGTCGGCATCGACGACCAGCAGGTGACGCACCGGGTGCCGCAGGAAGACGTCCACCGCCACCATCAGGTCCGCGTCGGAGCGGACCGCGACCAGCCGGCGGCTCATGATGTCGGCGACGAGGGGCTCGCCGGCGGCGACGTCAGGGGTCGGCCCCGGGAGGTCGGGCGCGGCGGCGGGCTCGCGCTCGTGGTCGATCACGACCTCACCGTCGACCTCGGCCGGCTCCCTCGTCAGAGGAGAAGGTCCCCGGCCGCCGTCGGTGGTCCCGCGGCTGGGGAGGGCCTCGGGTCAGCCGCCGGAGGGGTCGCCGTCGACGTAGACCCAGCGGCCGGCGCGGCGCTCGAACCGGCTGCGCTCGTGCAGCACCCCGGGCCCGGCCGGCGTCTCGTAGCGGGCCGCAAACTCCACCGTGCCGGTCTCGTCGTCCGGCCCGCCGCCGCTGGTGGCCAGCACCCGCAGCCCGGTCCAGGTCAGCGCCGGGTCCGCGGCCAGGTCGGCGGGGCGGGTGCGCGGGTGCCACGTGCGGAAGACGTGGTCGAGGTCGCCCACGGCGTACGCCGAGTATCGCGAGCGCATCAGCTCCTCGGCGGTCCTCGCCACGGCCGCGCCCCGGTGCAGCCGTCCGCAGCAGGCGTCGTACGTCGCACCGCTGCCGCACGGGCAGGACCGCTGGAGGCTCACCACGGGGGAACCGTAACGCGCACCCGGCCGGGCCCCCGGTCCCCGACCGCTGCGGGGGCTTTGCCCGGCGTCGTAGCGTGAAGTGGTGACCTCTGCTTCCACCAGCACACGTCCGGCAGCCGCCACCGTCGGGGAGCTCCGGGCCTCCGGCCACGAGCAGAAGGCGCTGCGGACCGAGCTCCGCGACAACCTGCTCGCCGCGCTGCGCGAGGGCCGGGACCCCTGGCCGGGGCTGCACGGGTTCGAGGACACCGTGATCCCGCAGCTCGAGCGGGCGCTGATCGCCGGCCACGACGTGGTGCTGCTCGGCGAGCGCGGCCAGGGCAAGACCCGGCTGCTGCGCACGCTGGTCGGGCTGCTCGACGAGTGGTCGCCGGTGATCGCCGGCAGCGAGCTCGGTGAGCACCCCTACGAGCCGATCACGGTCACCAGCCGCCGGCGCGCGGCCGAGCTCGGCGACGACCTGCCGGTCGCCTGGCGGCACCGCGACGAGCGGTACGCCGAGAAGCTCGCCACGCCGGACACCTCGGTGGCCGACCTGATCGGTGACGTCGACCCGATGAAGGTGGCCGAGGGCCGGTCGCTCGGGGACCCGGAGACCATCCACTTCGGCCTGATCCCGCGCTCCCACCGGGGGATCGTCGCGATCAACGAGCTGCCCGACCTCGCCGAGCGGATCCAGGTCGCGATGCTCAACGTGATGGAGGAGCGCGACATCCAGATCCGCGGCTACGTGCTGCGGCTGCCGCTCGACGTGCTCGTGGTGGCCAGCGCCAACCCCGAGGACTACACCAACCGCGGCCGGATCATCACGCCGCTCAAGGACCGCTTCGGCGCCGAGATCCGCACGCACTACCCGACCGAGCTCGAGGACGAGGTCGCGGTGGTGCGCCAGGAGGCGCACCTGGTCGCCGACGTGCCCGACCACCTGGTCGAGGTGCTCGCCCGGTTCACCCGGGCGCTGCGCTCCTCCAGCTCGGTGGACCAGCGCTCCGGCGTCTCGGCCCGGTTCGCGATCGCGGGCGCGGAGACCATCGCCGCGGCGGCGTTGCACCGCGCCACCTCCCAGGGGGAGGACGACGCGGTCGCGCGGGTGGTCGACCTGGAGACCGCCGTGGACGTGCTGGGCGGCAAGATCGAGTTCGAGACCGGCGAGGAGGGCCGGGAGGCCGAGATCCTCACCCACCTGCTGCGCACCGCGACCGCCGAGACCGTGCGCCAGCACTTCCGCGGCCTCGACTTCGCGGTGCTGGTCGACGCCATCGAGCGAGGCTCGCTGGTCACCACCGGGGAGCAGGTCACCGCGCGCGACTTCCTCACCGGGCTGCCGGTGCTGGGGGAGTCCGAGCTCTACGACGAGGTCTGCGACCGGCTCGGCGCCACCAACGACGGCCAGCGCGCCGGGGCGATCGAGCTCGCGCTCGAGGGGCTCTACCTGGCGCGCAAGGTCAGCAAGGAGTCCGGCGGCGGGGAGACGGTCTATGGCTGACCCGTTGGCCGGCCGGTCGGCCGAGGTGCGGGGAGCGCCGGCGACGAGCCTCGAGACCCCGGAATGCCTGCGATGAAGGGGCACCGCTCCCGCTACGGGCGGTACGCCGGCGGCCCGGACCCGCTGGCGCCCCCGGTCGACCTCGCCGAGGCGTTGGACGCGATCGGCGAGGACGTGATGGCGGGCTACTCGCCCGAGCGTGCCATGCAGGAGTTCCTGCGCCGCGGCGGCCGCGACCAGACCGGGCTGGACGACCTGGCCCGGCGAGTGGCCGAGCGGCGCCGGGAGCTGCTCCAGCGGCACAACCTCGACGGCACCATGAGCGAGGTGCGCGAGCTGCTGGACCGCGCGGTGCTCGAGGAGCGCAAGCAGCTGGCCCGCGACCCGATGATGGACGAGGGCGACCGGACCTTCCGGCAGATGCAGCTGGACGGCCTGCCGCCCTCCACGGCCGCCGCGGTCTCCGAGCTGGCCGACTACGACTGGTCCTCGCGCCAGGCCCGCGAGGACTACGAGAAGATCAAGGACCTGCTCGGCCGGGAGATGCTCGACCAGCGGTTCGCCGGCATGAAGCAGGCGCTGGAGAACGCCACCGACGAGGACCGCGCGGCGGTCAACGAGATGCTGCAGGACCTCAACGGCCTGCTCGACAAGCACCGCCGCGGCGAGGACAGCCAGGCCGACTTCGAGGATTTCATGGACAAGCACGGGGACTTCTTCCCCGAGCGGCCCTCGAACATCGAGGAGCTGCTGGACTCCCTCGCCCAGCGGGCGGCCGCGGCCCAGCGGATGCTGAACTCGATGTCGCCCGAGCAGCGCGAGGAGCTCATGCAGCTCTCCGCGCAGGCGTTCGGCTCACCCGAGCTGATGGAGTCGCTGAGCCAGCTCGACGCGAACCTGCAGTCCCTGCGACCCGGCGAGGACTGGGGCGGCTCGGAGCAGATGTCCGGCTCCGACGGGTTGGGCCTGGGCGACGGCACCGGCGTCTTCCAGGACCTCGCCGACCTCGACGAGCTCTCCGAGCAGCTCTCGCAGTCCTACGAGGGCGCGCGGATGGACGACCTCGACCTCGACAAGCTGGCCCGCCAGCTCGGCGACGGGGCCGCGGTCGACGCGCAGACCCTGCAGCGGCTGGAGAAGGCGCTGCGCGACACCGGCTACATGAAGCGCGGCAGCGACGGCGAGCTGCGGCTGAGCCCGAAGGCGATGCGCCAGCTCGGCAAGGCGCTGCTGCGCGACGTCGCCCAGCGGATGTCGGGGCGGCAGGGGCAGCGCGACCTGCGGCAGGCGGGTGCCGCCGGCGAGCTGTCCGGGGCCACCCGCGAGTGGGCCTTCGGCGACACCGAGCCGTGGGACGTCACGCGCACGGTCACGAACGCCGTCGTGCGCACCGTCTCCGAGGGCGGCGACCCGCGCGGCGGCGTACGCCTCGAGATCGGCGACGTCGAGGTCACCGAGACCGAGGCGCGCACCCAGGCGGCGGTGGCGCTGCTGGTCGACACCTCGTTCTCGATGGCGATGGACGGCCGCTGGGTGCCGATGAAGCGGACCGCGCTGGCGCTGCACACGCTGATCCGCTCGCGCTTCCGCGGCGACCACCTGCAGCTGATCGGCTTCGGCCGGCACGCCGAGGTGATGGACATCGAGCAGCTCACCGCGCTGGACGCGATGTGGGACAAGGGCACCAACCTCCACCACGCGCTGCTGCTCGCCAACCGGCACTTCCGCAAGCACCCGAACGCCCAGCCGGTGCTGCTGGTCGTCACCGACGGCGAACCCACCTCGCACCTCGAGCCGGACGGCGAGGTGTTCTTCTCCTACCCGCCGCACCCGCTCACGGTCGCCTACGCCGTGCGCGAGCTCGACAACGCCGGTCGCCTGGGCGCCCAGACCACGTTCTTCCGGCTCGGCGAGGACCCCGGCCTGGCCCGGTTCATCGACTCCATGGCGCGCCGCGTCGACGGCCGGGTCGTCGCCCCCGAGCTCGACGACCTCGGCGCCGCCGTCGTCGGCTCCTACCTCGGCTCCCGCGGCTCCCGCTCGGCCTTCGGCGACCCCTACGGCGACTGGTTCGGCGGCCGCGGCTTCTGGGTCGGCGACTGACACGTCGAGCCGGGCCCGGCCGGGCGTCGAGCTGGGCCTGCCGGGCGTTGAGCTGGGGCCGGCCGGGTCAACGGCGCCGGCGCTCCCAGTTGGTGCACCAGCGCGTGGAGGTACGGCGTACGCCGGCGCAGCCGGGCAGCTCCTCGGGAGCCTCGAGCTCGTCGGTGTGCACGTCGCGGACCAGCAGCGGCCTGGCGAGCCGGAGGCCGTTCAGGAAGATCTCGCAGTCGCAGAAGCCGCCCATGCTGCCCAGCCGTCGCTCGAGGCCGGTGGCCGTCGGTGACCTCGTGTCGCGGAACCGCTGCGACCACCGCAGCGTCGTGTCACAGCCGAACTCGTCGAGCATCCGCGCCACGTAGCAGGCCAGGCACTCCGACCCGCGGGGAAGGGTGGCCGCCTCGGCCAGCACCCGCAGCTCCGACTCGAGCTGCTCGACCACCGTCATCTCGTTCATGCCCGCTCCTCCTTCGACGCCTGGGAGTGGTCTACCGGCGAGCACCGACAGCCGGGGATTGGGTCCGCGGTGAGGCGGGTAGGAACCGGACGACAGATGTCGTTCTCGGCGGGGGGCTCATGCGTTTCAAGCTGGCGGCAGTCGTGGCCGTGGTCGTCGTGGCCACCGGGTGCAGCACGGCGGTCGACGAGCCGGGGGTGGCCAGCTCGGGCAGCCCCGCAGCGGCACCGTCATCGGCCGCTCCGACGGCGACGGACCTGGCACCGGGCCTCCGTCGCGCGCTGTCCTCCCGGTTGCGCGTAGCTCCACCGCTGCGCGGTGAACGGTCCTACGAGCCGCCGGAGTTCCACACCGGCAAGGCGGCCCTGGCAGCCGGGGACACGGACTACGCCCGCCTGCTGAACCGGGAGGGCATCGAGGGGGTCGTCACCCGTCGCGTGGAGTTCCCCGCCGCCGAGGCAGCGGGACTGCGGGTCGTCCGCGTGTTCCGATCGGCTGCCGGAGCACGGAAGGCCGTGCGGCACGAGGTCGCGGGGCTGCGCGGACACCTGCGGCACATCCAGCGCTTCCCGGTCCCGCGTGTGCCCGGCGCGGTCGGGGCCGCCGTCTCGGTGGCCGGCGTGGTCACCGGTCGCAACGTCTTCTTCGCGGTGGGGCGGTTCGAGTACGTGCTGGGCGCGGCCACCAGGAGCTCGGGCAAGCCGGGCTCCGCAGCCCTCGCCCGCGGTGCGGCCCGATGGTGGCGGAGCGTGCGCGCCCTGGGGTGAGGAGGCCCCGACGACCGGCCGGGCAGGCCCAGCTCAACACCCGGGGAGGCCCAACTCAACGAGCGGGCGGGTGGAGGATCGCCGCGAGCTCCTCGACGCCGTCGACCAGCCGGGTGCCGGGGCGGGCCCAGGCGGCGTTGGCGTCGACCGGGTGCACCGGGACGCCCGCAGGCAGCACACCGGAGGCGACCAGGTCCTCGGCCAGCGCGGTCGCGCCGGTGAGGTCGTAGCCGCAGGGTGCGACCACGACCACGTCCGGCCCGGCGGCGTGCACGGCCTCCCAGCTCACCCGCTCCGACTTCGCGCCGGGCGCACCGAGCAGCGGCACACCACCGGCGGCCTCGACCATCTCGGGCACCCAGTGGCCGGGCGCGAACGGCGGGTCCGTCCACTCCAGCAGCATCACCCCGGGACGCGGCCGGCCGGCCACGCGCCGTCGTACGGCGTCCAGGCGTGCGCGCAGTCCCTCCACCAGGGCGCGGGCCTCGGGCTCGTGACCGGTGGCCCGGCCGAGCGCCGCGATCGACGCGAGGACCTCGTCCAGCGTGTGCGGGTCGATCGTCAGCACCTGGGCCGTGCACCCGAGATGGGCGAGCGCGTCGTCGACGACCGAGACGTCGACCGCGCAGACCGCGCACAGGTCCTGGGTGACCACGAGGTCGGCGTCGAGGCCGGCGAGCGCGCCCTCGTCGAGGTGGTAGAGGTCCTCGCCGCGCGCCATCGCGCCGGTCACGAACGCGTCGATCTCCGAGGGCGTCAGCCCCTCGGGCATCGCCGAGGTCGACACGATCCGCCGGGTCCGGGCCTCGGCGGGGAAGTCGCACTCGAAGGTCACGCCCACCACGTCCGGGCCGGCCCCGATCGCGAACAGGATCTCGGTCGTCGAGGGCAGCAGGGACACGATGCGCACCCGCCCACCCTAGGCACGCCGGTCGTGGGCCTGAGGGCGCGCCATGGCGCGTTCCCAGGCGCACGACCCGGTCCGTAGGATCGCGCGGTGGCCGATCCCTCGCTGACGACGATGCTCCTGCTGGGAGCGGCGGGGCTGATGGCGGGGTTCGTCGACGCGGTGGTCGGCGGGGGCGGCCTGGTGCAGCTGCCCGCCGTGCTGCTCGGGCTGCCGGGCGCCAGCCCGGTCCAGGTGCTGGGCACCAACAAGCTCGCCTCGATCTGCGGCACGACCGTGAGCAGCGCGACGTACTACCGGCGCGTGCGGCCCGACCCGCGCACGTTCGGCCCGCTGATGCTGCTGGCGTTCACGGGGTCCGCGCTCGGAGCGGTGGCGGCCGCCCACATCCCGGAGGACGCCTTCGAGCCGATCGTGCTCGTGGCGCTGGTCCTGGTCGGGGGCTACGTGCTGTTCAAGCCCAGCCTCGGTGGGACCACGGCGCTGCGGTTCTCCGGCCACCGGCACACGCTCGCGGCGATGCTGACCGGCCTGGCCATCGGTTTCTACGACGGGGCGCTCGGCCCCGGCACCGGCAGCTTCTTCGTCTTCACGCTGGTCGGCCTGCTCGGCTACTCCTTCCTCGAGGCCTCGGCCAAGGCCCGCCTCGCCAACTGGGCCACGAACCTCGCCGCGCTGTGCGTGTTCGTGCCGCAGGGCGGCGTGCTGTGGAAGGTCGGCCTGGTGATGGGCGCCTGCAACCTGGCGGGCGGCTACCTCGGGGCGCGTACGGCGGTCGCCCGCGGCACCCGCTTCGTGCGGATCTTCTTCATCGCGGTCGTCTCCGCGTTCATCCTGCGCATCGGCGGGGGCCTCGTGGGGGTCTGGTGAGCGACTCCTACCTGACCATCGCGCGGGACGGCGAGGCCGAGATCGAGGTCAAGCGGTCCCGGTTCCTGTGCACGCTCGCGCGGGTCGAGGACGAGGAGGCGGCCCGGGCGGTGGTGGACCGGCTGCGCCGCCGGCACTGGGACGCGCGGCACCACTGCTCGGCGTTCGTGCTCGGTCCGGACGCAGCCGTCGAGCGGTCCAGCGACGACGGCGAGCCGGCCGGCACCGCGGGCGCGCCGATGCTGGAGGTGCTCCGGGGCCGCGGGGTCAGCGACGTGGTCGCGGTGGTGTCGCGCTGGTTCGGCGGGACGCTGCTCGGCGCCGGGGGACTGGTGCGGGCCTACGGCGACGCCGTACGCGCCGGTCTCGACGTGACCGGCACCCGACGCCGCGACCTGGTCCGCGAGCTCGACCTCGAGCTCGGCCACGCCGATGCCGGCCGGGTCGAGAGCGAGCTGCGGGCGCGGGGGATCGCGGTGCTGGACACGACGTACGCCGCCGTCGTCACCCTGCGGCTCGGCGTCCCGGTCGCCGAGGTGGAGCGGCTGCACGCGCTGGTCGCCGAGCTGACGGGCGGCTCCGCGGCCGCCGTCGAGGCCGGCGAGCGCTGGGTCGACCGGCACTGAGCCGGCCCGCCGGCCCCGGCGTAGCCTCGGGGCCATGAGCATCCCCGTCGACGTGGCCGACCTGTCGAAGGCGCTGGGCGACTTCGGCGCCGGCTACCTGCTGACCGTCTCCGACCGCGCGCGGGTGAAGGCCGTGACCGTCGAGCCCTGGGTCCGCGACGGCGCGCTGGTGGTGTCCGGGCCGGGCAAGGGGTCGTGCGCCAACATCGCCGCCAACCCGGACGTCACCGTCATGTTCCCGCCGCTGGAGCAGCACGGCTTCACGCTGCTCGTCGACGGCACGGCCGAGGTCGACGGCGACGACGTGCTCGTCGTGCCGAGCCACGCCGTCCTGCACCGGCCGGCCGCGCACGCCGACGGACCGCCCGCGCCCGGTGGCTGCGGGAACGACTGCCACCAGGTCGGCTGACCCGGGCCGGCGGTCGGCCGGCGAGCGGTGCGTGGTCCACCGTTCTCGCCGCCCGGACGGTGGACCAGGCACCGCCGGCGTGATCGCGCCGCGGGCGGCGGTGAGTGGTCCACCGGTTCCGCGGGTCGGACGGTGGACAGCGCACCGCCGCTGCGGGCATTGCCACGCGTCGGCCCGCCGCCTACGGTCGGCGATCATGACGACCCCGGCCACGCCGTTCTGGCTCAGTGCGTTCCTCGACCTCGTGCCCGACGAGCACGCGCAGGCGGCCGCGTTCTGGCAGGCCGTGACGGGCTACACGACGTCGGAGCCCCGCGACGAGCAAGACGAGTTCTCGCGGCTGGAGCGGGACGAGCCCCTCCCGATCCAGCTGCTGCTCCAGCGGCTCGAGGAACCGACCGGTCGGGTGCGGGCCCACCTCGACGTGGCCACCACCGACCGGGCCGCGGAGACGGCCCGGCACGAGGCGCTCGGTGCGAGCGTCCTGGACACGAACGACCGCGGCTGGACGGTGCTGCGGCCGCCCGCCGGCCCGGCGTACTGCCTCACCGACCGCACGCCCTGACCGCACGCCCTGCCTCGAGTCGCGCCCCCACGGCTGGACCGGGTCGCACCCGCTGCCGCTGAGGCGGTAGCCGGGCGTGGTGACGTCCACCCGCGCGCTCCAGGTCGCGGTCCCGTCGGACCAGCGGAACACGCCGACCACACCTCCCGGCAGCGCCGCGACCAGCGTCGCGGCGTCCGCCCCTCGCAGGCACGCGGCGACGTCGCCCGGCGACCCGCCCGTCGGTGCACAGGCTGAGCATCGCGGCGCCGCACCCGTCGTGCCCGCGGCGCCGGCCGGCACCCACAGGCCGAGCAGCAGCGCCGGCAGCGCCCAGATCCCCCAGCCCGACATGTGCCGATCGTGGGGTCGGTGCGCGCTGCTGTCCGCGAAACCGGGTGGATCGGTGCCGAGACGGCGCCCTAGCGTGACGCCATGACCACCGAGCGCGTCGACCCGCCCCTGGCCGCCGACGAGAGGTCCACGCTGCTGGGCTTCCTGGCCTTCCACCGCGACACCCTGCGGATGAAGACCGAGGGGTTGGACGCCGCGCAGCTCCACGCCACGCACGCCCCGTCCACGATGACGCTGGGCGGCATGCTCAAGCACCTCGCGCTCGTGGAGGACTGGTGGTTCTCGTGCGTCTTCCTCGGCCGCGACGAGGCCGAGCCGTGGGCCACGGTGGACTGGAAGGCCGACGCCGACTGGGAGTGGCACAGCGCCGTCGACGACAGCCCCGAGGAGCTGCGCTCGCTCTTCGACCGGGCGTGTGCGGCCTCCGACGAGGTGATCGCCGGTGTCGAGGACTGGTCGACGCTGTCCCAGCGCACCGGCCGCGAGGGCGGGCGGTTCAGCATGCGGTGGATCATCGTGCACATGATCGAGGAGTACGCCCGCCACAACGGGCACGCCGACCTGATCCGGGAGTCGATCGACGGCGCGACGGGGGAGTGACCGCGGCGATGGGCGACCCGCGGATCCGCACCGCCACCGACGAGGACTGGTGGCGCATCTGGCCGTTCTTCGACGCGACCGTGCAGGAGGGCGAGACCTACGCGTTCCCCCTCGACCTCACCGTCGAGACCGGCCGCGGCTGGTGGATGGAGCAGCCGCCCGGGCAGACCGTGGTGCTCGAGGAGGACCTGCCCGGCTCGGGGCCGACCCTCCTCGGCAGCGCCAAGATGGGCCCGAACCGGCCCGGGCACGGCGACCACGTCGGCACCGCGTCGTTCATGGTCGCGCCGGAGGCGCGCGGCCGCGGCGTCGGCCGGGCGCTGGGCGAGCACGTGGTCGCCTGGCACCGCGAACGCGGGTTCCGCGGCATCCAGTTCAACGCCGTGGTCGAGACCAACACCGCCGCGGTCGGCCTGTGGCGCTCGCTGGGCTTCGAGGTGGTCGGCACGGTCCCGGGTGCCTTCCGCTCACCCGCCCACGGGTACGTCGGGCTGCACGTGATGCACCTGTCGCTGGTCTAGCAGCCGACCCGCCCGGACGTCATCCGTCCGATCCCGGCTCGTGCAGGTCGGCGTCCACCGCCGCGCGGACCAGCGCGAGCGCCTCCTCGACGCTGCCGGTCACGTCCTGGATCGGGAAGAGCGTGCCGCGCACGACCCGGTCGCGGTCCACGACGAGGGTGAGCCGCTTGAGCCGCGGGGTGCCGTGCAGGCGGAAGGTGGGCAGCCGCAGCGCGGTGGTCAGGCCCAGGTCCTCGTCGGAGAACAGCGGGAACCCGATGCCGTTCCGGTGGGCGAACTCCGCCTGCTCGTCCGGCCGCTGGGTGCTCACCCCGACCACGCGGGCGCCGAGCGCGGCGAAGTCGTCGAGGCGGTCGCGGTAGGTGCAGGACTCCAGGGTGCAACCGGCGCCGCCGGGGACGGCGTCGACGCCGACCAGGGCCGAGCCCGGGTAGCAGTAGATCACCGTGTGCGACGCCGAGCCCGCCGGTCCGAGCGGGTCGGGGTCGAGGGCGGGCACCGTCGTGCCGACCAGGGCGGCGACGCGGTGCGCCTCCGCTGTCTCGATGGCGGACGTGGCGCTGGTCGAGCCGTCGCCGAGCAGCCAGGTGTCGCCCCACTCCTGCAGTGCGGCGAGCACCGGCAGCGCGGCGCGGCCACGCTCGGTGAGGTGGTACTCGAAGCGCTCCGGTCGCTCCTGGTAGCGGACCCGGCGCAGCACGTCGGCCCCGACCAGGGCGGTCAGTCGTTGGGTGAGCACCTTGCGGGAGATGCCGCTCTCGGCGAGCAGCTGCTCGAAGCGGGTGCGGCCGCGGGCGAGGTCGCGGAGCACCAGCACCGACCAGGCGTCGCCGAGCACGCCGACCGCGTGCGCCACACCGCAGTCGTCCTCGGGGGTGCGCCTGGTCATGCCCCCACCCTATAGTGCGTCTCCTATAGAAACTGACTGGGAGGAGAGCGACGTGCGGGACGTCCCCCGGCTGGTGTGGGTGCTGGCGGCCGGCCGGTTCGCGAGCTCGGCCAGCTCCTTCCTGATGCTGTTCCTGACGCTTTACCTCACTGGTCCGCGCGGCCTGCCGGTGCCGGTGGCCGGGGTCGTCGCCGGGACGTACGGCGTGGGCCTGCTGGTCGGCAACTTCACCGGCGGCCGGTGGGGCGACCGGTTCGGCCATCGCAGCACGCTCGTCGGCTGCTCGACCGTCTCCGGCCTGGGCGTGGCCGCGATCCCGTGGCTGCCGCTGCCGGTGCTGGCGGTCGCGCTGCCGGTGCTGGCCTACCTCTCGGCCACGGCCGCGGTCTCCACCGGTGCGCTGAGCGCGCTGGCGGTCCGGCGCGGCGACCGCCGTACGGCGGTGGCGATCGGCCGTGCCGCCTCGAACGCCGGCTTCGTGCTCGGGCCGCCGCTGGGCGCGCTGCTCGTGGCGCGCGGCTTCGACGCGCTGTTCGTCGTCGACGGGCTGATGACCCTCGCGGTGCGGTTCGCGGTCGCCCACAGCCTGCCGCGCGAGGAGCGGCCCGAGTCCGGTGACCGGCCCGGGCCGAGCCTGTGGCGGGCGCTGCGCGCCGACCGGGCGCTGATGATGCTGCTGCCGGCGGTCGTCCTGGTCGACGTCGTCTACCGCCAGCTCTACACCACGCTGCCGATCCACCTGCGCGATGCCGGCCAGCCGGTGGGGCTCTACACCGCGCTGATCGCGGTCGGCTCCGGGCTGATCCTGCTCCTGGAGGTCCCCGTGGCGCTCCGCCTGCGGCGGTTCTCCTCGCACCCGATCATCGCCGCGGGGTACGCCCTGGTCGGCGTCGGTTTCGCGCTCTTCGCGCTGCCGGTCTCCGCGACCACCGCGGTCCTCGCGATGGCGGTGCTCACCGCGGGCGAGATCCTCTACAAGACCACCGCGACCGCACACGTCCTCGACGCCGCGCCCGACCACCTCGTCGGCCAGTACCAGGGGCTCTACACCGGCGCCGCCACCAGCGGCATGATGCTCGCCGCCCCGATCGGGACGGCGGTCTACGCGCTGGCGCCCGGGCTGCTCTGGCCGGCCTGCGGCCTGGCCGGCCTGCTCGCGGCGTACGTCGTCCTCGCCTCCGGCCGCAGTCCGGTCAGACCGGCTCGGCGAACCCCGGCAGGTAGTCGGTGAGGATCGCGCGGAACGGCGCCTCGGCCTCGAGCTGGCTGAGCAGGCCGACGCCGCCGAGCCAGGTGCGGTGGATGAGGAGGTACGCCGGGGGAAGGTTCAGCTTCATCGCCACGGTGTACGACGGCTCCCTGGGGTCGTTGATCCGCGCGAACTGGGTGCGCATCCACGCCCGCGAGAAGCGGAACCGCTCGACCTGGGTCGGCTCCACGAACGGGCCGAGGTACTCCAGCAGCAGGTGCGGGTCGACCGAGATGCCGTCCTTGATGAACCCCTCCGCACGCAGCCCCTCGACCAGCCGGTCCTCGTCCTCGTCCGAGGCGATCCGGATCAGCCGGCCCATCGCCTCGGGCAGGCCCTGGGCGGGGAGTCGGGCGACCGCGCCGAAGTCGAGCACGCCGAGCTGGCCGGGGTGGCCCTCGGCGTCGGGGATGACCCGGAAGTTCCCGGGGTGGGGGTCGGCGTGCAGCATGCCGGTGCGCGCCGGGCCGGAGAACAGGAAGCGGACCAGGATCTCGCCGTAGTGGTCGCGCTCCTCCTGGGTGCCCTCGGCGATGACCGTGGCGAGCGAGGCGGGGCTCTCCAGCCACTCGGTGACCAGCACCGTGGTGCCGACCGCGACCACCGCGGGCACCACGATCTCGGGGTCGTCGCGGAACGCCTCGTGGAAGGCGGTCTGCGCCTCCGCCTCGAGGTGGTAGTCCAGCTCGTCCTCGGCCCGCGCCTGCAGCTCGGCGATCAGCGGCTTGATGTCGACGCCGGGCACCAGGGTGCCGACGGTGCGGGCCAGCCGGGCGAGCTGGCGCAGGTCGGAGCGCAGGGCGTCACCGGCGCCCGGGTACTGCACCTTGACCGCGACCTCGCGGCCGTCGTGCCACCGGCCCTTGTGGACCTGGCCGATCGAGGCCGCAGCCGAGGGGCCGCCGTCGAGCCAGACCAGCCGCTCGCGCCAGTCCTCGCCGAGGTCGCGGGCCAGGATCTCGCGCACGGTCTGCGTCGGCATCGGCGGCGCGGAGTCCTGCAGCTTGGTGAGCTGGTCGCGGTAGGGCCCGGCGACCTCGTCGGGGAGGGCGGCCTCGAGCACCGAGAGTGCCTGCCCGAACTTCATCGCCCCGCCCTTGAGCTCGCCCAGGGTGCGGAAGAGCTGCTCGGCGGTGCGCTGCTGGATGTCGGTCATCACGGCCTCGGCCGGCTTGCCGCCGAGCCGCTTGCCGAGCCCGAGCGCGCTGCGGCCCGCGTAGCCGAGCGGGAGCGCGGCGAGCCGGGCCGTGCGGCGCGCGGCGTTGCGCGGGAGGTCGTTCACGACACCCTCCCGCGCGCACGGCTGGACCCGGAGTGAGACATCGGCTCGATGCTACCGAGCCGATGGTCGCCGGAGGCTCCGCCGAGGCCGGACCTAGTGCACGGTGAGGGTGATCGTCCTGCTCGAGCTCGCGATCTCGGGGTCGCGGGGGTCGCCGACCACCCGGAGCATCCGCTCACCGGTCATCTGCAGCGCGATGCGCAGCCGGTAGCGGTCGTTGCGGTTGGTCTGCTGCACCGCGCCGGGCAGCAGGTGCCACCGGCCGTTGCGCAGGGTCTTCACGCGGACGGTCGCGGGCACCCGCTCGCCCTGCGACCAGACGGCGCCGGACAGGTGGAAGCGCGCGCCCGCGGCCGGCATGGTGTCGTCGGCGTGCGCGGTGGTGCGGCTCGGGGAGAGGGTGGGTGCCGCGGCGTTGGCCCCGGCCGGGACGGCCAGGGTGGCGGCGGCGGCGAGCGCCACGAGTGCGACGCCGGTACGGCGGGTGTGGGTGATGTCCATGCCTCGACGGTGCGCGGCGCCGCCGGGCCGGGGGACGGGCAGACGGTCACGAGCCCCCCGGCGAAGGACCCGTGCCGAGGCGACCGGACGGCCCGTGGCCCGGATCGTCCGCGTCAGCTCGTGACGTCCTTGCCGGCGAATCGCGCCCACGCGGCGAGGAAGAACACCACCGCGTACGCCGCCGCGACGTAGAGCCCGTGGGCGAGGCCGCCCCAGGCGATGGGGTCGCGGAACAGGTCGCCGAAGGCGGCCCAGTTGTGCGTGATCAGGTAGGGGTGGATCCAGGAGACCTGCGGGATCGAGTCCAGGATGAAGCTGGAGGTGCTGAACACGACGACCGCGATCGTCGCCCCGATCGGCTGCTCGGTCAGCGTGGAGATGAACAGCCCCACCGCGCCGAGGGAGGCCATGCCGCAGGCGAGGTACGCCGTGGCGAGCGCGACGCGTCCCGCGCCCTCGGCGAAGCCGACCTGGGTGCCCGACAGCAGGGTCATCGGTCCGCCGCCGAAGAGCAGCAGCCCCACGACCACCCCCGTGACCGCGACGAGGAAGGTCGCGGTGAACGCGCCCACCACGAGCGCGGCGTACTTCACCGCCAGCAGCCTGGGCCGCGAGACCGGCACGGCGAGCAGGTAGCGCAGCGTGCCGAGGTTCGCCTCGCCGGCCACCGAGTCGCCGGCGACCACGGCGACCGCCAACGGCAGGAAGAGGCCCATCTCGATGGTCAGCGCCGCGAGGGCCACGAAGAGGCCGTTCTCGGTGATCGAGCGGAAGAAGTCGGGGGCGTCCCGTCCCGGGCGGGAGGCCTGCAGCCGGACGGCGATCCCGATCAGGATCGGCACGCCGGCCAGCACCAGCAGGCCGGCGAGGTTGCGCCGCCGGCGCAGCATCAGCCGCAGCTCGGAGAGCAGGAACCGCGGGGAGGGGCCGCGACGGGCCGCCGGCCGCGCGACGGCTGCCTCAGCCGCTGACATCGAAGCCCTCCCCGGTGAGCGAGACGAAGATGTCCTCCAGCGTCGGGGCGTCGACCGCGAACCCGGTGACCGCCAGCCCCCGGTGCACACAGGCCGAGACGACCTTCTCCGGCGCGACGCCGGACAGTCGGCCGACGGCCCGGGAGCGCACGACGCGGACGTCGGTGAGCCCGAGCTCGCGCATCAGGGCCGCGGCCTCGGCCGGCTGGTCGGTGTCGACGTGGGCCTCGGCCTCGCGGTCCCCGCGCAGCTCCGCGGCCGTGCCCTGGGCCACCAGCCGCCCGACGTGCATGACGCCGATGTGGGTGCAGACCTGTTCCACCTCGGCGAGCAGGTGGCTGGAGACCAGGACCGTCGTGCCGTCCTCGGCCAGCGACCCGATGAGGGTGCGCACCTCGCGGGTGCCCTGCGGGTCGAGCCCGTTGGTCGGCTCGTCGAGCACCATCAGGTCCTTCGGGGTCAGCAGTGCGGCGGCGATGGCCAGCCGCTGGCGCATGCCGAGCGAGTAGGCGCGGTAGCGCTTGCCCGCCGCCGGCAGCAGGCCGACGCGGTCGAGGGCCCGGTCGACGCGGCGTCCGGCGGTGCCCCGGTCGGTGGTCCGGTCGGCGGCGTCGAGGCGGAACAGGTTGTCGCGGCCGGACAGGTAGGGATGGAACGCCGGCCCCTCGACCAGCGCCCCGACGCGGGGCAGCACCCGGTCGGCCCGGCCCGGGATCGGCTGCCCGAGCAGCTCCACGCTGCCCGCGGTGGGGGTGACCAGGCCGAGCAGCATCCGGATCGTGGTGGTCTTGCCCGAGCCGTTGGGACCGAGGAACCCGTAGACGGCCCCCGCCGGCACGGTCACGTCGATGTCGTCCACGGCGGTCTGGTGGCCGAACCGCTTGACCAGGCCCCGGGTCCGGACCGCGGTCGCGCCCTCGGGCCCGCGCTCGAGCAGCGGCGCGGGGCCGCCGGCGAGCGCGGTCACGGGGCGGAGAGGGCGTCGTACAGCGCGGCGGGCGGCACGGCGCCGACCGCGACCCGCCCGTCGTCGGTCAGCACGGCCGAGAACAGCGTGCCCGCCAGGACGTGGCCGCTGCCCCACGACCCGGAGACGGACGGCAGCGTCCGCAGCAGGGACGGCAGCGAGGTGCCGGCCGGGCCGCCGGAGGTGTCGGGGGTGCCCGCGCCGGCGGTGTCCGCGGCGCCCTGCGGCAGCTGCGCGACGAGCACGGAGGTCCAGCCGGAGCCGACGACCTGCGGCTTCGCCGTGCCGCCGGGAGCCGAGGGGTGGGCGTCCCTGCCCGACGACGTCCCCGGGGTCATCACGTCGGCCAGGGAGTGCTGGGTGACCGTGGCGCCCGGGGGCGGGCTGAAGTCGAAGACCGACGAGGACGGCGCGGTCGGGTCGAAGGAGGTGAAGCCCACCTCGAACGCCGGCGAGGACGCGCCCCGGGCGAAGACCTGCACCCGGGTCGGGACATGGGTCGCGCCGTCGATCGCGATCCGGATCGACCCGATGAGGGTGCCGGAGTCGCGCGGCTGCAGCTCCAGCTGGTAGGCCGGGCGCCCGGCCACCACGGCGGTGGGGTCGGTGCTGACCGCGGTGGTCGGGTCGATCGCCTGCAGGGCCTGCTTCGCCGCCTGTGGGGGCGTCAGCGCCTGGTCGGGGGTCGGCGGCCCCGTCGGGCCGCTGCCGGACGTGCCGGAGTCGTGGGCGGGCAGCGTGACGTGGGTGGCGGCGTTCTTCGCGCTGGACCAGGTCCACAGGTCGGTGCCGTTGCGGACCAGGTCGGACTCGCCGAACTGGCCGAGCAGCGCGATCCGCAGCTGCTGCGGATCGGCGGCCCAGACCCGCATCGTGTGCGAGCCCGACACCAGCGAGGAGAACTCCGCACTGTTGCCGCCGGCGACGCCCGGCAGGGCGGGCAGGCCCAGGTCGCTGGTCTGCTGGACGGTGCCGGAGAGGCCGTCGAGGTGGGCCTTCTGCACGTCGACCAGCAGCTGGGCGGCCGTGCGCGGGGCCAGCGAAGCCCGGGCGGTCGCCGTCACCGCGGAGACGATCGAGCCGGCGCTGACGAGCAGCACGCCGGCCGCCAGTGGGACGAGCCACCGCAGTGCGGGGCGTCGGGTGAGCGTGGTCACACCACCATGGTGCCTCGGGGCCGGGCAGACGCGGCTGAGAAATCGCTGTGCATCGGTCGTCCGCGTGAGCGGGTGCCCTACCTGCCGCTGGTGCGGACGACCCGGGTCAGCTCAGGCAGAGGCAGAACGGGTGCCCGGCGGGGTCGAGGAAGACCCGGAAGGTGGTGCCCGGCTGGTGCCCGGCCTTGGTGGCACCGAGCTCGAGCACGGCCGCCTCGCCGCGGTCGAGGTCCTCGACCACCACGTCGAGGTGCACCTGCTGGGGCACGTCCTGGCCGGGCCAGACCGGCGCGCGGTAGTCGGCGACCTGCTGGAAGGAGATGCAGCCGCTGCCGTCCTCGGGCCGGATCTCCACCCATTCGTCCTCGGTCGTGACCTGCCAGCCGAGGAGGGCGGCGTAGAAGGACGCCAGTGTGCCGGCGTCGGGGCAGTCGAGCACGAAGCTCGGAAACTTGGCGATGGCCATGGGCACACGCTAGGACGGCGCGCCGACGGCCCGCCACCGAGCCGGTGACCGGCGCGGGCAGGATGGGCCCCCGCCAGCAGTGAGCCACCAGTGAGCCATCAGTGAGAGGAGCCGTTGTGCGCGCCGTGGTCTTCGACGCCTACGGGCAGCTGCCCGGGGTCCGGTCCGTCCCCGAGCCCGACTGCCCGAACGGGGCGGTCGTGGTCGCCGTCCGGGCCACCGGCGTGTGCCGCTCGGACTGGCACGCCTGGCGCGGGCACGACCCGGTGACGCTGCCGCACGTGCCGGGCCACGAGCTCGCCGGCGAGGTGGTGCGGGTCGGCGAGGGCGTACGCCGGGTGGCGGTCGGCGACCGGGTCACCGCGCCGTTCGTGTGCGGCTGCGGGACGTGTGAGCTCTGCCTGGCCGGCGACGCGCAGGTCTGCCCGGAGCAGTACCAGCCCGGCTTCACCGGCCCGGGGTCGTTCGCCGAGCAGGTGATGGTCCCGGCCGCGGACACCAACGTGGTGCGGCTGCCCGACGGGCTCGGCTTCGTGGAGGCGGCCGCGCTCGGCTGCCGCTTCGCGACCGCGTTCCGTGCGGTGCAGGCGCACGGGCGGGTCCAGCCGGGCCAGTGGCTCGCGGTGTGGGGCTGTGGCGGCGCGGGCCTCTCCGCGGTGATGGTCGGCCGGGCGCTGGGCGCGCGGGTGGTGGCCCTCGACCTGTCCGCGGCCGCGCTGGAGCAGGCCACCCGGCTGGGCGCCGAGGTCGCGGTCGACGCCGGGGACCTCGCGACCGCCGTCGAGCGGGTTCGTGCGACCACTGGTGGCGGCGCGCACGTCGGCGTCGATGCGATCGGCTCACCCGGCGTGGCCGCTGCCTCGGTCCGGTCGCTGCGCCGCCGGGGACGCCACGTGCAGGTCGGGCTGCTGCTGGGCGAGCACGCGCTCACCGCGCTGCCGATGGACCGGGTGGTCGCCCACGAGCTGGAGGTGATCGGCTCCCACGGGATGGCCGCGACCGACTATCCCGCGATGCTCGACCTGGTCACGCGGGGCGACCTGGACCCGAGCGCGCTGGTCGCCCGGGTCGTGGCGCTCGAGGAGGCGGGCCCCGCCCTGGCCGCGATGGACCACCCGGGCCCGCCCGGGGTCACGGTCGTCGTCCCCTGACCTGCCCTGGCCGGTGCGGCCCGGTTGGTGGTCGAACGTTCGTCCACCAACGGGACCCATCCGCCTGAGCGTGGATCCAGGCTGGGGATCGGTCGCCGGCGGGGGTTGTCGCCCAGGAGCGTGGTGCCTGGGTTCGGCCCATGACCGACTTCGTCATCCGGGAGTGGAACCTCCGGCCCTGTCGCGGGGACCAGGCACGGCTGCACGTCGTACGGGCCGGATCGGCGCACACCTTCGCCACCGTCGGCGACGAGGGCGCGCGCGTCCTGTGCGTGATGACCCCGGAGATCGACGCGCTGGTGCGGCGGCTCCACGACCCGGACGTCGAGGACCTCGCGGCCGTGTGGACCGATCACCACTCGTCCCTGGTGTGACCGCGCCGGCGTCGGCCGACCCCGGGCGGACCTACGACCGCTTGGCCACCAGCTCCACGAGCACGCCGTCGGGGCCACGCACGACGGCGTTGCGGTTGCCGTTGCCCGCGTCGTGCGGCGCCGCCACCGCGGGCGCGCCGCCGTCGGTGACCTGCTGCCAGGTGGCGTCGACGTCGTCGACCCAGAAGACCAGCGTCATCGCCGGCGCCCCGACCTCGGCGTCCAGCCCGTGCACGCGCCGGGCGGCCTCCGCGGTGCTGATCGCGAGCACGAAGCCACCGGCCTCCATCTCGACGTGCTCGGGAGTGCCCTCGCGGGGAGTCCTGAACGTCTCCGGCAGCCCCAGCACACCCTGGTAGAACGCGACGGCCGCCTCGATGTCGTGGGTGAAGACGTTGACCAGTCCCGAGGTGACCATGGGCACAGGCTGGCCCGCCGCGGCGGGCGCGTCGGACGAGCTGAGCTGGGCGGCCATCAGCAGGTTGCCGTCGGGGTCGCGGAAGGTGGCGAAGCGGAGGCTGCCGATGTCCTCCACGGGCGACACCTCCGTGGCACCGATCGCGCCGACGTGGGCGACCGTGGCGTCGAGGTCCTCGGTGAGGAAGAAGCAGCGCGCCGGGCCGGAGGCCACGAAGTCCGGCTGGTTGGCGTCCAGGCAGAGGTACGGCGGTGCGTCGGTGGGGATGTCGAAGATCGTGTCCCCGTGGCCGAGGCGGCCGGTGTCGGCGTCGAAGCCGAAGAGGCGCGCGTACCACGCCACCGCCGCCGGCATGTCCCGGACCGGGATGAAGACCTGCCCGACGCGGGTGCTCAGAGGGCTGCTCACGCCGCAGAGGCTAACCGCCGGCCCCGACGGCCGGCGATCACGAGGTCCGCGGTTGCGGCTTGAAGCGGCGGACCTCCTGGGGCCAGCCGCAGGCCTCCGCGACCTTGCCGGCCCACATCCTGGCGGCCGCCTCGTCGGCGACGTCCACCACGGTGAGCCCGCCCAGGAACTCCTTGGTCTCGACGTAGGGCCCGTCGGTGAAGGCCAGCGTGCCGCTGGTCGCGTCCGCGCTGAAGGCCGTGTCGACCTCCTCGTCCAGCCCCCCGGCGAAGACGTACACGCCCGCGGCCTTCATCTCGTCCAGGACCGCCATGGCGAGCGGCGCGCGGCCTCGGAACCACTCCTCGGTGTGGTCGCCCACCCACTGCTGGTTGAAGAAGATGAGGTACTCGGTCATGGCTGCTCCTCCTGCTCCGGCGGACCCGGTGGCCCGCGTTCACCTGCTCCACGAACGGCCACAGGTGGATCCGACACGATCATGCAGGGAATCTCACGCGCGAGGGAGCCCGCCGAAGCCGTGGGGGCATGGGCCGCAGCCGGCTACTGCCGCTACTGCCGGTCCGGGTGGTCCTCGCGGTCGGAGGCCGCCTGGGTCCGGTCCGCCGCGGCGTCCTCCCGGTCGTGCTCGGCCGCCGTGCGGTCCTTCGCGGCATGCTCCCGGTCCTGCTCGGCCGCGGCCCGGTCGCGGCTGGCCAGGAAGCGGTCCTCCTCCGCGTCGGACAGGCCGGTCCGGATCCGGTCGAGCATCTCGATGAGGTAGGCCCGGTCCGCGGCCGCGGCGTCGCGGTCCCTGCCGCTCATCGTCCGGTCGGCGGCGGCATCGGCCCGGTCGCGAGTGTCGTGCGGACCAGCGGGGCTGCGGTCCTCGGCCGCGGTGTCGCGTTCCTCGGCCCTGCGGTCTCGGCCCTCGGCGCGCAGGTCCCGCTGGTCGGAGCGTTGCACGAGGTCGGCGATGCCTCGGTGGTCCGCGGCGCGGCCGGGACGGGAGGCGCGCGCCGGACGGGAAGCGTGCCGGTCGCGGGCATCGGCGTCGCGGTCCCTGCGATCGGAGTCGCGGTCGCGGTCGTCCGCGGTCCGGTCGCGCGCCTCGGCCCTCCGGTCCCGGGCGTCGGCGGAGCGGTCACGCGCATCGGCGGCCAGGTCGATGGACTCCCGCCTGGCCGCGGCCTCGTCCCGTGCGGCCCGGCCCTGCTCGCGGGCGGCTGCGGCACGCGCTCGCGCACCAGCCGCCTCGTCGCGCAGCTCGGCGTCCCGGTCGCGCTGGCTCGATGGCCGCGCCGGACCCGCCGTACGCCGAGCCTCGGCCGCGCGCTCGCGCTCGTCGGCGATCCGGTCACGCTCGTCGGCGATCCGGTCGCGTTGGTCCGCGACGCCGTCGCGCTGCCCGCGTCGATCCGGGTGCTCGGCATCGGGGCCGGCACCTGGCTGCTCCATGTCACGCTCACTGGGCAACTGTGACCACCGCCGGCCAGCCTAGCGCCCCGACCGGGTCCCGACCATGGCCGGAACGCACCACCGGGCCGGCCCTGCGGCTGCTCCCGGGGCTGTTGTTGGGTGCCGCTGGGGGGCATAGTGGGGTGCACGAGGGGAGAGGTGCGTCCTCCGGGGTCCACGCCCGAGGTGGTGCTTGCGAACGTGATCGACAAGTTGCGGCTCGAGCACGACATCCGGTCGCCGGGACGGGCCAGGCACTGGATCGTGCAGCGCTGCCACGCGTGGGACTGTGACGGGCTCGCCGACCACGCCGCGCTCCTGACCAGCGAGCTGGTGACGAACGTCTTCCTGCACGCCCGCACCGACTGCCTGGTCGAGGCCGCCTTCGAGCCCCCGACGCTGACCGTGAGCGTCACCGACGGGGACGTCCACGACGTGTCCCCGCAGTCGCCGGGCACCGGCGCAGAGGCCGGACGCGGACTCGCCATCATCGCCGCATTGGCCGACGCCTGGGGGGTGGAGCACGGCGAGGGCACCAAGAGCGTCTGGTTCGACCTCGGGGGCCAGGCGTCGCGGTGACGGCGCGGTCACGCGGTCTCGGTGGCCGCTCGGGTTCGTCGCGAGGTGCTGCTGTCAGTCATCGGCGTGGTGATCCGGCGCGTGTGGCTCCAGATAGCTCACTGCCACCCCGCGCGATCGCGCGTGCTCGATCTCGCGGCGGGTGCTTTCCCCGACGTGGTCGCCCACGTTGACGATGAGGACCTCATCCGCCATCGCGACCTTCTGCAGGTGTATCCGGCCGAGCCGTGCGCGTTCCTCCGCGTTGAGCTCCCTGGACGGAGCCATGGTGGTCGGGGTCAGCACCACGTGTCCGGCGAGCGTCAGCTCGGCGTCAAGCCGCTCGAACTCGTCACGGAATCGCATGGAGCCGCAGAGCGTGATGACGGTGAACTCATCGGGCGCGGCGCGCGGCTCCCCCAGTGGCACCGGACGAGGCTAACGCCCGGACCAGGCGTCCGAGCGGAACCGAGCTCTCGTCGCCGAGTGGCCTCGGACCCGTGTACGTGCTCCGCCAGGCACTGCTGGTGGCGGTCCGCGTCACACACGGTGGCAGGACGGCGCCACTACCGTGACCGCATGGTGTCCTTCATCAAGTCGGTGACATTTGACTGTCGAGAACCCATGCTCGTCGCGGCGTTCTGGGCGGAGGCGCTCGGGTCGAACGTGGATGAGGACAGCACCGTCGACCGGGCATGGGTCGAACCGGCGGGCTGGGGAGGACCGAGCCTCTGGTTCGTCAAGGTTCCTGAGGAGAAGGTCGCGAAGAACCGCCAGCACTTCGATCTACGTCCGGCCGCCGATCCGGCGTCAGAAGTCGGACGCCTGGTCGCCCTTGGAGCTCGCGTGCTTCGTGAAGAGGCGGGTCTCGTCGTGATGGCGGACCCAGAGGGCAACGAGTTCTGCGTCGAGTAGACCCGGACGAGGAAGGGGCCACGTGGCCCCTCCTCGCAGCAGTGGTCAGGCGGTCTCGGGGAACCTGACGCCGGTGTTGGCGTGGCAGCGGTAGCCGTTCGGGTTCTTCGCGAGGTACTGCTGGTGCAGGTCCTCGGCGTAGTAGTACGTCGGCACCGGCCGGATCTCGGTGGTGATGTCGCCGAGGCGCCGTCGGCGCAGCTCCGCGCCGTACACCTCGGTCAGCTCGCGCGCCACCTGCTCCTGCTCCGGTGTCGTGTAGTAGATCGCCGAGCGGTACTGCGTGCCGACGTCGTTGCCCTGGCGCATGCCCTGGGTCGGGTCGTGCACCTCGAAGAACTGCTTGACCAGGTCGGCGTAGGCGACCTTGGTGGGGTCGTAGACCACCCGCACGGCCTCGGTGTGGTTGGTCCGGCCGGTGCAGACCTCCTCGTACGACGGGTTCGGGGTCGTGCCGCCGGCGTACCCGACAGAGGTGGACCACACCCCGGGGACCTGCCAGAAGACCTCCTCGGCCCCCCAGAAGCAGCCCAGGCCGAAGACCGCGACCTCGTAGCCCGCGGGCGCCTCGTCGGTGACCAGCGGGGTGCCGAGGACGCGGTGCTTGTCGGCGAGGTGGAACGTGCGCTCGCTGCGGCCGGGCAGGGCCTGGTCGGGCGCGACGAGCTCGGACTTGTGGCGGCTGAAGATGGACACGTCACTCCTCGGGTCTGGGGGCGTTCACCAGTCTGCAACAACGGGGGAGCCCGGCGCGTTCCCGGTCCACGCGCCGTCCGGCCGGGTCGGTAGCCTCGGCCCATGAGCGAGCAGCAGCACCGACAGAAGTCCGGCTTCGAGACGCGTGCGATCCACGCGGGCTACGAGCCGGACCCGACGACGGGCGCGGTGATCCCGCCCATCTACGCCACCTCGACCTACAAGCAGGACGGCGTCGGCGGGCTGCGCGGCGGCTACGAGTACAGCCGCTCGGCCAACCCGACCCGCACCGCGCTCGAGGGCGCGCTGGCGGCGCTGGAGGAGGGCGAGCGCGGCTTCGCGTTCGCCTCCGGCCTCGCCGCCGAGGACACCCTGGTCCGGTCGGTCTGCCGGCCCGGCGACCACGCGGTCATCCCCGACGACGCGTACGGCGGCACCTTCCGGCTCTTCGACAAGGTCGAGAAGGTGTGGGGGCTCGAGCACAGCCCCGCCGCGGTCTCCGACGTCGACGCGGTCCGCGCCGCGATCCGCCCGGGGCAGACGAAGCTGGTGTGGGTCGAGACTCCGACCAACCCGCTGCTGAACATCGGCGACATCGAGGCGCTCGCCGCGGTCGCCCACGACGCCGGCGCGCTGCTGGTCGTCGACAACACCTTCGCCTCGCCGTACCTCCAGCAGCCGCTCACCCTCGGCGCCGACGTGGTGCTGCACTCCACGACGAAGTACTGCGGCGGCCACTCCGACGTGGTCGGCGGCGCGATGGTGGTCCGCGACCTCGACCTGGCCGAGCAGGTGGCCTTCCACCAGAACTCCATGGGCGCGGTGCCCGGCCCGTTCGACGCGTTCCTCACCCACCGCGGCCTGAAGACCCTCGGCGTGCGGATGGACCGGCACTGCGACAACGCCGAGCGGGTCGTGGAGTTCCTCACCGCCCACCCCTCGGTGCACCAGGTCATCTACCCCGGCCTCGAGGAGCACCCCGGCCACCGGGTGGCCGCGAAGCAGATGAAGCGGTTCGGCGGCATGGTCTCCTTCCGCGTCACCGGCGGCGAGGCCCAGGCGCTCGCGGTGTGCGAGGGGGCCGAGGTGTTCACGCTCGGGGAGTCCCTCGGCGGCGTCGAGTCGCTCATCGAGCACCCCGGCCGGATGACCCACGCCAGCGTCGCCGGCACCGACCTCGAGGTGCCCGCCGACCTGATCCGCCTCAGCGTCGGGATCGAGACCGCCGACGACCTGGTCGCCGACCTCGACCGTGCCCTCGCCTGAGCGTCGAGACCCAGTGAGATGACCGCGAACCGCGCCGCCGACGTCGTCATCTGCGTCGACTTCGGCTCCACCTTCACCAAGGCCGCGCTCGTCGACCTCGCGCAGGGGCGGATCGTCGCCTCGGCCTCGCACCCGACGACGATCCCCGCGGCCGACGGCAGCGGCGACGTGCTGGACGGGTACGACGCCTGCCTGGCGCGGTTGGTCGACAGTGACCCCCGCGCGGCGTACGCCGAGGTGCTGGCCTGCTCGAGCGCCGGCGGGGGCCTGCGGATCGCGGTCGTCGGCAACGAGGAGCTGGTGACCGCCGAGGCCGGTCGCCGGGTCGCGCTGTCCAGCGGCGGCAAGGTCGTCGACGTGGTCGCCATGGCGGGTCGTCCGCACGAGCGGGCCCTGGAGGTGCTGGACATGCGGACGACCCGGCCCGACGTGGTGCTGCTGACCGGCGGCACCGACGGGGGCAACGCCGAGGTGGTCCTGCAGGCCGCGCGCGGGCTGGTCGAGGCGGGCTGGCGCGGCCCGGTCGTCGTCGCCGGGAACGCCGAGGCGCAGGCCGAGGTCGCGGCGGTGCTGGCCGACGTGCCGCACGTGGTCGCCGACAACGTGGTGCCGCGCATCGGGGTGCTCGCGCCCGGCTCGGCCCGGGCGGCGATCCGGGAGATGTTCCTGGCCCACGTGATCGGCGGCAAGCACCTCTCCCGGCGGGCCGACCAGTCGACGGGCGCAGGACACCAGTTCACCGCGATGGTCCGCGGTGCCACCCCCGACGTGGTGCTCACCGGCGTCGAGCTGCTCGCCCGGGGCCTGGACCCCGAGCGGCCCGGGGTCGGCGACGTGGTCGTCGTCGACGTGGGCGGGGCCACGACCGACGTGCACTCGGTGGTCGAGGTCGACCCCGAGGACGGGTCCGTCGACGCCTCGGGGCTGGCCCGCGAGGTGGTCGCGACCACGCCGGTCACCCGCACCGTCGAGGGGGACCTGGGCATGCGCTGGTCCGCGGTGACCACCGTGGCCGAGGCCGGTCTGGTCGACCTCGAGGAGCCGGCCGCGCGCCGCCAGCGGGACCCGTCGTACCTCCCCGACAGCGACGCAGAGGCGGACGCCGACGAGGCCATCGCCCGCGCCGCCGTCGGCCTGGCGCTGCGACGCCACGCGGGCCGGTCCCGGGTCGTGGTCAGCCCCGAGGGCCGGGTCGTGGAGCGCACCGGCAAGGACCTGCGCGAGGTCGCGCTGCTGGTCGGCTCCGGCGGGGTGCTGCGCAACGGACGCCCCGGCGTCGCCGACCGGGTGCTGGCCGACAGCATCGGCGCCCACCTCGAGGGCGGCTGGCAGCTGCCCGAGCGAGCCCGGGTCGTCGTCGACGTCGACTACGTGCTCGCCGCCGCCGGCCTGCTGGCCGGGCCGCACCCGGACGCGGCGTACCGGCTGGTCGTGCGCGTGCTCGACCACGTCGCTGGGTAGCCTGACGCGGTGAGCAACGAGGCTGGCCGACCGGGGGACGGTGGCGCGGACCAGGACCCCGGCGCCGGGGCCGACAACGGCACGGGCGGCGGGGCGGCCGGTGGCGCCCCGAGCGGCACCGGCGGCACCGGCGGCACCGGCGGCAGCGCGTCCGCCGGCGGCCGCCGCCGGCTGCCGATCCCCGGCCTGCGCCCCCGGGTCCAGGACGACGAGGGCATCGCCCAGCGGCTGGCCCACCAGTGGTCGCAGATGCGCGAGGAGCGCAAGGCCGAGCCGGAGCCGATCACGGCCGGACCCTCGAACTTCACCCGCGCCCAGGTGCCGTGGGGCCTCGACCTCGCCGCCGCCTGGGGGTGGCGGTTCCTGGTCATCGTCGCCGCCGGGTACGTCGTGTTCTGGGCGGTCGGGTTCTTCGCCGTCGTGGTGCTGCCGATCGTGGTGGCACTCCTGATCACCGCGCTGGTGAGCCCGGTCGTCGCCGGCATGAACCGGATCGGGCTGCCGCGCGGGTTCGCGTCGTTCCTGGTCGTGCTCGCCAGCCTCGCCTTCGTCGCGGCCCTGCTGACCTTCGCCGGGCAGCAGGTCGCCAACGGCGCCAACGACCTCGCCGACCAGACCGTCCAGGGCCTCGACGAGGTCAAGAGGTGGCTGAAGACCGGGCCGCTGCACGCCAGCGACAGCCAGATCCAGCACTACATCAGCAAGGCCCAGGAGGCGATCACCCCCTCGCCGGACAAGTCGATCCTGTCCCGGGTCACCGAGGTCGGCACGGCGGTCGGGCACGTGGTCGCGGGGCTGTTCATCGTGCTGTTCTCGACGTACTTCTTCCTCGCCGACGGCGAGCGGATCTGGGCCTGGGTGGTGCGGCTCTCCCCGCGCGCGGGCCGGCGCCACGTCGACAGCTCCGGGCGGGTCGCCTGGGTCTCGCTGACCCAGTTCGTGCGGGCCACGGTGATCGTGGCCGCCACCGACGCCATCGGCATCATGATCGTGGCCACGATCCTGGGCGTGCCGTTCGTGCTGGCGATCGGCGTGCTGGTCTTCCTCGGGGCGTTCGTCCCGATGGTGGGCGCCACGGTGGCCGGCACGATCGCGGTGCTGGTCGCGCTGGTCGACCAGGGACCGATCGCGGCGCTGTTCATGCTCGGCGGGGTGATCCTCGTCCAGCAGATCGAGGGCCACGTGCTGCAGCCGTTCCTCATGGGCCGGTGGGTCTCGCTGCACCCGCTCGGCGTGATCGTCGCGATCGGGTGCGGGGTGCTGGTCGCCGGCATCCCGGGCGCCCTGGTGGCGGTCCCGTTCGCGGCCGCGGTCAACGCGGTGGTGCAGCACCTGGCCAACTACACCGATCCGGGGGACGCCGCCGAGGACGGGCTGGCGCAGGACTATCGACAGATGGGCGAACGAGCCCCGGGCAAGGAGACGCTGGAGCATGAGTGAGGTCGCCACGGTGACGCTGGCCGACATCGAGGCGGCCCGGGAGGTGCTGCGCGGGGTCGCCGTCGACACCCCGATGGAGGAGTCGCGCTGGCTCTCGGCGTACGCCGGGGGTCCGGTGCGGCTGAAGTGCGAGAACCTGCAGCGCACCGGCTCGTTCAAGGCCCGGGGCGCCTACGTGCGGATCTCGCGGCTCTCCGCGGAGGAGCGCGCGCACGGGGTCGTGGCCGCCTCGGCCGGCAACCACGCCCAGGGCGTCGCGCTGGCCGCCCAGCTGCTCGGCATCAAGTCGACGGTGTTCATGCCCGAGGGCGCGCCGATCCCGAAGGAGAACGCCACCCGGGGGTACGGCGCCGACGTGGTCTTCCACGGCCGCTACCTCGAGAACGCCCTGGAGGCGGCCGAGAAGTTCGCCGCCGAGACCGGTGCGGTGCTCATCCACCCCTTCGACCACGTCGACATCGTGGCCGGGCAGGGCACCGTGGGGCTGGAGATCCTCGAGCAGGCGCCCGAGGTGGAGACCGTCGTGGTGCCCACCGGGGGCGGGGGGCTGCTCGCCGGCATCGCGATCGCGGTCAAGGCCGTGCGGCCCGACGTCCGCGTGATCGGCGTGCAGGCGGCCGGCGCCGCGGCGTACCCCGACTCGCTGGCCCAGGGGCGTCCGGTGCCGCTGGAGGCGATGCGGACGATGGCCGACGGGATCGCGGTGGGCCGGCCCGGCGACATCACGTTCGCGGCGGTGCGCGACCACGTCGACGAGGTCGTCACGGTCTCGGAGGACTCGCTGTCGCGGGCGCTGCTGGCCCTGGTGGAGCGGGCCAAGATGATCGTGGAGCCGGCCGGCGCCGCGGCGGTCGCCGCGATCCTGGACCGGCCCGCGGAGTTCCGTACGCCGACCGTGGCGCTGCTCTCCGGCGGCAACATCGACCCGCTGCTGCTGGGCAAGGTGATCCGGCACGGCATGGCCGCCGCCGGCCGCTACCTGACCCTGCGGGTGTGCATCCCCGACCTGCCCGGTGAGCTGGCCACCCTGCTCGGCGAGGTCAGCGCCGAGGGCGCGAACGTCCTCGAGATCATGCACGAGCGCAACTCGGCGTCCCTGCACCTCGGCGAGGTGGAGGTGCACCTCCAGCTCGAGACCCGGGGCGAGCCGCACGCCGAGGCCGTCGCGGCCCGCCTGCGCGACCGCGGCTACCGCGTCTTCGCCTGACCCCCACGGACGCCGACACGGCACTTGCGTGCACTCTCAGCAGCGCGAGAGGGCATTCCGGGGCAGTCTCAACGCGACGACCGGGCACTTCGTGCAGCAGAAGTGCCCGGTCGCGCGGTTGGGAGTGCCGGGGATCGCCCGGTCGCGCTGAGGTGGGTCAGCCGGTGTAGGGCTTGGCGTCGAGGATGACGACCTCGAGCATCTTGCCGGTGGGGGCCTCGTAGGAGACGGTGTCGCCGACCTTGGCGCCGATGATGGCCGCGCCGAGCGGCGACTGCGGGGAGTAGACCTTGGTCCCCGCCACCGAGTCCTCGATCTCGCGGGCGCCGAGCAGGAAGGTCTCGGCCTCGTCGTCGTCGTCGCCGACGAACTTGTAGGTGACCTTCATGCCGGGCTCGACGATGCCGTCGTCGGCCGGGGTCTCGCCGACCTCGGCGCGCTCCAGCATGTCCTCGAGCTGGCGGATGCGGCCCTCGACCTTGCCCTGCTCCTCGCGGGCCGCGTGGTAGCCGCCGTTCTCCTTCAGGTCGCCCTCGTCACGAGCGGCGCTGATGCGGGCGATGACCTCCTGGCGGACCGGGCCCTTGAGGTCCTCCAGCTCCGCCTTGAGCTTGTCGTAGGCGTCCTGGGTCAGCCAGATCGTGCCCTGCTCGGTGGACTGCGTCATGGGTACTCCTGGGAATACTCGTGGGCCGGCGGTACCAGCCGCCGGATGATCGGTGGTTGTCCCGTGACGGGCGACCTGCGGTCTGCCTCGAGCAAGCGGGCCCGTGGCTGGACCCGGCGGCGGGACAGTCAGAACGTTCAGTCTAACAATCCGCTGGTCGCGGCGCAGGTCGACGCGTGGTCGTGGTCACGCAGCGGTCAGGCAGCGGTCAACCAGGCGTCACGCACGGGGCAGGAGGTACGCCGGGGAGCGGTCACTGCGGCCGGGGCTGGCCGGGGGCGGTGCACCCGACCAGCTCGATCGACGTCGCGCGGCGCTCGGTCCGCACCCGCTCGACCAGCGGCTGCGGGTCGGCGTACCGGGGGACGAACGAGAGCTCGCCGACCACCGCGTGGTCGGCGGCGTAGGCGCGCAGCAGGCACCGGGCGCGGACGTCGGTGTCGTGCAGGTGCACCGACACCTTGGCGGTCGCGGCGTGCTCACCCTCGACCGACCAGCCGACCAGGTCGGAGTCGACCCGGGGGTCGGCGTGCGCCCACGCGGCCCAGGCCAGCCAGCCGAGGAACGCCAGCGCCACGACCACGCTCGCCGCGATCGTCACCCGGCGGCGCCACGGCGCGGGCGCGCCGTACCGCTCGGTGAGCGCGTCGGAGGTGGTCACCCCCACATGCTCGCACCCGGACGGGTGCACCCGCCCGCGGGGCCGCGGCGCCGCGACCTACGATGAGACCCATGTCGCACGCCCTCTGCAGCGGCCCTCGCGCCGGCCTGCGCCTCATGCACGTCCACGCCCACCCCGACGACGAGTCGAGCAAGGGTGCGGCGACGACGGCGCGCTACGTCGACGAGGGCGTCGACGTGCACGTGGTGACGTGCACCGGCGGCGAGCGCGGCTCGATCCTGAACCCCAAGATGGACCGCCCGGACGTGCTGGAGAACATCAGCGAGATCCGGCGCCAGGAGATGGAGCGGGCCCGCGACATCCTGGGCGTGCGCCAGGACTGGCTCGGCTTCGTCGACTCCGGCTGGCCGGAGGGCGACCCGAAGCCGCCGCTGCCCGAGGGCTGCTTCGCGCTGGTGCCGGTCGAGGAGGCGGCCGCGCCGCTGGTGCGGCTGATCCGCGAGTTCCGGCCGCACGTCGTCACGACGTACGACGAGAAGGGCGGCTACCCGCACCCCGACCACATCATGTGCCACAAGGTCGCGGTGGCGGCGTTCGAGGCGGCCGGTGATCCCGAGCGCTACCCGGAGGCCGGCGAGCCGTGGCAGCCGCTGAAGCTCTACTACCAGCACTCCTTCAACCGTCCGCGGATGCAGGCGCTGCACGACGCGATGCTCGCGCACGGGCTGGAGTCCCCCTGGGAGGAGCGGCTCAAGGAGTGGAAGCCCGACCCGGAGTGGGACGCGCGGATCACCACCCGGGTGCCGTGCGGCGACTACTTCGGCGTGCGCGACCAGGCGCTGCTCGCCCACGCCACCCAGATCGACCCCGACGGCCACTGGTTCGCCATCCCGCGCGAGCTGCAGGAGAAGACCTGGCCGACCGAGGACTACGAGCTGGTCGTGAGCCACGTCCCCACCCAGACCCCGGAGGACGACCTGTTCGCCGGCGTCCCCACCCACGCCTGAGAGACTGGACCCATGTTCCTCACGACCGTCACGGACCTGGCGCAGCCCGTCTGGGCCCTCGTGCTTCCGCTCACCGACGAGTCGCCGAAGCCGGAGGACGTCAAGGCCGGATGGACCGCCTTCGCGATCTTCATCCTGCTCGGCCTCGCCGTGGTGCTGCTCGCGGTCAGCCTGGTCAAGCAGCTGAAGAAGGCGCAGGCGGCCAAGGACGCCGGGGTGTACGGCGACGACCCGGCCGAGCCGGGGGCTCCTGGCGGTCCTGGCGCGCCCGGTGCGTCGGCGGGCCCGACGGGCCCGGCGGAGAAGCCGGCCAACCACGACCAGCCGTCGTCCTGAGCTGACCCAGCCAGGGCGGCCCGGCCGGTGAAACCTGCAGCCGCCCTCAGCCCCGCCGCACCACCCGCACCAGGCAGTCCCACGCGGTGCGGGCCGGCTCCTCGCCGTGCCCGTCCTCGACGGTCCGGGCGACCCGGCCGGCGCGCACGACCTCGAACGACCGGTCACCGAGGTCTGCGAGCACGTCCTCGGCGGTCATGAGCACCGCCGGGTCCTGCGGGCCGCCGGTGCCCTCGGCGAGGTTGGTGGAGTCGTGGGCCACCAGCAGGAAGGTGCCGCCCGGGCGCAGCGCGTCGAAGGCCCGGCGTACGGCGGCCCGGCGCTGCCCGGCGGGCAGCTGCAGGTAGGCGACGACCGCCACGTCGTACTCCCCGTCGGCCCGCCAGGAGGTCGCGTCGGCGCACTCCCAGCGCACCGCGCCCGACAGCCGCTGCTCGGAGGCGAGCCGCCGGCCCTTGTCCAGCGCCACCTGCGAGAAGTCCACGGCGGTGACGTCCCAGCCGCGGCCGGCCAGCCAGATCGCGTTGCGGCCCTCGCCGGCCGCGAGGTCGACCGCCCGACCGGCGGGCAGCGCGGTCAGCTCCTCCTCGACGAACCGGTTCGGCGTGACCGACCACACCAGCTCGGCGGCGGCGTACCTGTCGTCCCAGTCATGCGCGTCCACGCCGCCACGCTACCGCCGGCCCCCGCAGCCCCACCGGAGACGACAGTCCCGCCCGCCGGCACCCCGCGCCCCGGCCCACCCGGCCCACCGCCCGGTAACGATCCTTCGTCCCGGCGCCCGGGACCTAGGGCCCTGCTCGGGGTCGACGCCGCCCGGGAGGCTGGCGGAGGCATCAGCAGGGAAACACCAGCGAGAAGGGCGAGCGATGAGCGAGACCACCACGGCCCGGGGGCCAGCAGCCGAGTCGAGGCCTGCTCCGTCCCCGGCGTCGACGCGTGAGCTGGTGGAGCTCGCCTGCCGTGCACCGAGCCTCCACAACACCCAGCCCTGGCGGTGGCGGGCGGACGGCGCGCGACTGCGGCTGTACGCCGACCGCGGCCGCCAGCTCCGGCACTCGGACCCCTCCGGCCGCGCGCTGGTCATCAGCTGCGGGGCGGCGCTGCACCATGCGCAGGTGGCGGCGGAGGCGCTGGGCTGGGAGGTCGTCGTACGCCGCTGCCCGGACCCCGCCGACCCGGACCTGCTGGCCACGCTCGACCTGGTCCCGGGGCGTGTTGTCCCCGCGGCCCAGGAGCGGCTCGAGTCGCTGCGGGCCCGCAGCACCGACCGCCGCCGGTTCACCTCGTGGCCGCTCCCGGCCGAACGACTGGACCGGCTCGCCGAGCGGGCTGCGGCCTGGGGGGCGACGGTCGTCCCCGTGGTGGATCCGGGTCGGCAGGTGGTCCTCGAGGCGCTGATGCGGCGCGCCGACGCGATCGAGCGCGGGGACCCCGGGTACGCCGCCGAGGTGGCGCCGTGGGTGGGGTCCCGCGGCCCCGACGGGGTGCCCGTCACGAGCATCCCGGAGGTCAACCCGCACCGACCGGCGATGCCCTCGCGCTACCGGCCCGGCGACGCCGTGGACCGGCGGGGCGACCTCGCGGACCCGCAGGGCGAGACCGACGAGTTCGTCGAGGGGCTGATGGTGCTGTGCACGCTCGACGACGACCCGCTGGCCTGGCTGCGCTGCGGGGAGACGCTCAGCGCGCTGTGGCTCGGCACCCTCGGGCAGGGGCTGTCCCTGCTGCCGCTGAGCCAGGTCACCGAGGTGCCCGCCACCCGCGAGGAGCTGCGCACCGAGGTGCTCGGCGGCCGGCTCTGGCCGCAGCTCACGGTGCGGGTCGGGTGGCAGGAGATCACCCGCGGCGAGCTGCCGCGCACGCCGCGGCGCCCGGTCGAGGAGGTGCTCCGGTTCGACTAGTGCCCGACGGGGGAGGCGCCGGTCAGTAGCCCTCCACCACGCGGCCGTGCGGTCGGCCCGGGTCGTCGACGGCCGGGGAGTCCTGCCCGGCGCGCAGCGCCTCGAGCTGCGCACACACCGCGACCCCGTAGAAGAACGAGATCGAGCAGAGCAGCGACCACATCAGCAGCGCGACGATGCCGGCGAGGGGGCCGTAGGTGCTGCCGAACGACGAGCTGATCTTGACGTACGCCGCGAGCCCGCCGGTGGCCGCCAGCGTGAGCACCACCGCGATCGCGGCGCCGAGCGCCAGCCAGGACAGGGCCGGCTGCCGGCGCCGGGGGGCGTGGTCGAGCAGGACCGCGATCGCGAAGACCAGCATCACCACCGCGACCGGCCACCGGGCGACCTGCCAGGCGGTGACCATGGTGGGCGACCAGCCGTACCACTTGTGCATCGCCTGGCCGAAGGGGCCGCCGGCCACCAGCATCAGGAAGCCGACGCCGACCGGCCCGGCCAGGACCGCGGTGAGCACCGCGGACCGGCCGTACTTCTGCAGGCCCGGCCGGTCGCGTCGGATGCCGTAGATCCGGTTGCTGCCGCGCTCGACCTGGGCCATCGCGGTGGTCATGGAGACCAGCGAGAACGCCAGCCCGAGCACCAGCGCCAGCTCGCCCGTGTGGGACCCGCCGTGGCCGCTGTCCACCGCCTTGGCCAGCGCGTCGGTGCCGCCCTGGCCGGGGGAGACGTGCTCGATGGTCGCCGCGACCACCCGGCTCGGCCGCTCCGCGTCCAGGTCGGTGGCCAGCCCGGTCAGCGCGAGCAGGAACGGCAGCAGCGCCAGGCAGGTCTGCAGCGCCAGGGCGCGGCTGTTGGTGAAGCCGTCGCCGTAGCGGAACCGCACGAACGCCCCCACCAGGACCCGGCGTACGCCGGCCCGCCGGACCAGGTGCCAGGCGTCCTCCATGTCCAGCTCGTCGCCGTCCATCTCGATGGTCACGGGGACGAGGCGCGCGGTGGTCATGACCGCAGCCTATTTGGCCGCCGGTCGCGGTTCGCCGGCTGCGGCGCTCACCGCCGAGGCGGAGCGGCACCGGCCGGTCCCGGTGTGGAGCCCGCGAGCGAGGCGTCGGTCTCGTAGATCGTGAATCCTCCGGGCGTCGCGACGCGGGTGTAGTGCCGGCGGAGCACGGGCTCGGCGGCGGAGGCGTCCAGGCCCCACGTGCCCAGCCTCGCGCCGAAGACCACGAGCCAGGTGGGCCGGTCGGGGCCGCGCAGCACCTCGGTGAACATGCGCAGCCGGGGGTCCCGGACCCGCACCGGCAGGCTCCAGAGCTGGGGGTAGGGGCTGGGCAGCCCGGCGGCGCGCAGGATGGCCGGATCGCCGAACGCGACGGTGCCGGTGTCGCCCGGTTGCGCGTGGGTGCGGAGGAAGTGGACGACCCCGGCGTCCGCGCCCGGGCCCGGGGCCCGGGCGTGGGAGACCAGGGTGCCGACCACGACGACCGCGGCGGCATAGAGGAGCGAGACCCGCAGGCCACGTCGCAGCGGCGGCCCGGCCCCGCCGAGCACGGCGGCCGCCAGCACCAGCCCGGTGACCAGGGACATCTGGTAGTGCCACCACCAGCTGCCCCCACCCGCGATCCCCACCGCCTCCCAGGCGAGCGCGGCGAGCGCCAGCGCGGCCACGTGGCGGGGACCCGTCGGCGGCTCCGGCAGGCCTCCTCGGCCCCGGAGGACCGCACCCAGGAGGAGCAGCACCAGCAGCGGGGCGCCGCTGAGGGCGAAGACCCCGAGCAGGTGCACGAGCCGGACGTCGTTCGGGTGTGCGGCGCCACCGGCGATCACCTGGGCGGCCTGGAGCCGGAACACGACCACCGCGTCCCAGAGGCCCGCCGGTCCGGTGCCGAGCAGGTCGGCGACCGCGAGCACGCTCGCGGTGAGCAGGGCAGCACCGAGCGCGAACCACCCGCCGGCGCGGGCGGCGGCCCCCAGGGCGGTACGCCGGGGGCTGCCGGCACCGGGCCGCAACACGGTGAGCACCAGCGCGGTGGCGGCCACGACCGCCACGTCGATCATGTTCTGCTTCACCAGCGCCGCGGCGGCGCCGAGCGCACCCGCCGCGAACCACCAGCGGGACGGGTGGCGGGCGCCCTCGGGGAGGGCGGCGAGCACGCAGCCGGTCCCCGCGAGCAGGAGCGGCAGCGCCAGCAGCTCGGCGTCGACCTCCAGGGCGTCGAAGAGCGGCATGCTCACGAAGACGGCCGCGGTCGCGGCCGCGTAGACCGCGCCGGTGGGACGCGGGGTCACGAGACGTCCGATCCACCCGGCGAGCAGGACGCAGGCCACCGCCGCCGCCAGGCCGAGCACCCGCAGCGCGACCGTCCCGCCCCCGGCGTCCGCGAGCCGGAACAGCGCGATCAGCAGCGGCGGCCGGTCCACCCAGTAGTCGCCGTACAGGCTGGTCCCGGGGTGCCACTGGGCGGCGACCATGAGGAGACCGCCCTCGTCCGAGCTCAGCGGTCGGGCCAGGAACGGCAGCCGGATGGCCGCCGCGAGCCCGGCGGCGACGACGACCCAGCCCCGTGGCGGGACGCCACGCGGCTGCCGGTGGAGGCCGGGGCGCTGGCGGGTCTGGGTGGGCACTGGCTCGTCTCGGCTGGAGGGACACCGGCCCGGCTGGTCCCGGGCCTGTCCCCGACGGTGCCCCGTCCCGGTCGCCCGCGGACCAGCCGTTGGTCCCCGGACCTGCCGTCCGCGGGACCCGGCCGACCGGCCCTCATCGTTCCTTCATCCCCACCGTCGCACTGTGGGGGCGTTCTTCGGCGACGAGAGGTGGCGGCATGTCCTGGGACGGGATCCAGCGTCAGGGGTACCTGGCGGTCAATGACCTGAGTGCGGACACCCCGGCGCTGCACGGCGTGCTGCGGGACTACGCGATCTACGGCGTGGTGCTGTTCGCGGTGCTCCTGCTGGCGGGCTGGTGGCTCGCCCGGGGGCGCGGCCCGGTCGCGATGGCGTCCGCGCTCTGGGCGCCGGTCGGCATGCTGCTGGCGATCGCCGTCAACCAGCCGATCGGCCGGCTGGTGCACGAGGCCCGACCGTACGCCGTGCTCCCGCACGTCCTCGTCCTGGTGCCACGCAGCCACGACTTCTCCTTCCCCAGCGACCACGCGGTGATGGCCGGTGCGGTGGCCGCCGGCGTGTGGCTGGTGAGCCGGCGCCTCGGGCTCGTCGCCGTGGCCTTCGCGCTGCTGATGGCCTTCACCCGGGTCTACGTCGGCGCGCACTTCCCCCTCGACGTGGTGGCGGGCCTGCTCGTGGGTGCCGTCGTCGTGCTGGTCGGGCACCGGCTGCTGCTGCCGCTCCTGCGCGCCCTGGTGGTGCGCCTGGAGCGCACCCCGCTGCGCCCGCTGCTGGCGGCCGAGCCGACGCCCTGACCCCACGCACCCCACCCCGGGGTCTGTCCGCCGGGCCGGGGAGGACGCTCAGCCGCCGAGTAAGGCGCGCACCCGCGGCACCACCAGGTCCGCGAACTCCTCGAAGAAGCCGTGCCGCCCGCCGGCCACCAGGTGCAGCTCGGCACCGGGCACCCGGGAGGCGACCAGCGCGGCGTTGCGCACCGGCGACATCAGGTCCGCGTCGCCGTGCGTCACCAACACCCTCACGCAGACCTCCGGGAGCCACCAGCCGCCGGACCCGGGCCGGGTGCTCGACGACGAGCCGCTGCGCTACCCGGCCGCCCATCGAGGTGCCGTGGACCAGGACGTCGTCGTACCCGAGGTCGTCGAGCACCGCGGCCGCGTCCGCGGCGAACGACGAGGTCGACCACGAGCCCGCGGCGCCCTCGTCGGCAGCAGGAGCAGGGGCGGCGCGGACTCGGGCCCCACGAGCTGCCAGGCCGGCCCGGCCCCCGTCGTACGTCGTGGTCCGCCCGGTCGGCACGGCGTGACTCTGCACGGCGCGACTCTGCCAGACCCGGTGGTTCGGACCCGGTGGGGGAGGCGGGGCCCGGCCATACCCCATTCTCGGGACCTTTGTCCCGCCGGCGTGCCCTATCTGGGGGAAGCGCCCTTGGTCGGGGGCGCGGAACTTTCTAGGTTGCAGTGTCCCGTCAACCGGGGCGCCCTCCCGGTCACGCCGAGTCCTGTCCGGCCGGGAGGTTCCCTTGAGCAGCAGGACAGGAGCGGGGAACCCACCTTCGGGTCGCGCACCGCGCGGCCCTCGGGGTGAAGCCGTCCAGGTCCCCGGACCGGACGGCCGGGCACACCTCAGCCCGAACCCGACAGCTAACTCCGAAGGCGTGTGGAGGACCCCCGATGCGCTTTCGCATGCTCCTGTCCGTGATCGCGGCCGCCTTCGCGGCCCTGACCACGGTCGCCGTCGTCGACACCCCCGCACACGCGGCCAGCACCACCATCTGGAACCGGATCGCCCAGTGCGAGTCCGGCGGCCGTTGGCACATCAACACCGGCAACGGCTACTACGGCGGCCTGCAGATCAGCCGCAGCACCTGGGCCGGGTACGGCGGCCGGCGCTACGCCCCGCTGCCGAACCGGGCCACCAAGCGCGAGCAGATCCGGGTAGCCGAGCGGATCCGGCACGGGCAGGGCTGGGGCGCCTGGCCGGTCTGCTCCCGCCGGGCCGGCGTCCGCTGACCCCAGCCTGGAGCCGGAGCCTCGAGGCGGAGCCTCGAGCCCTCGACGTCCGACGAGCGCACCCCCCGGCGCTCGTCGGGCCCGCCGGGGTGCGGGAGCCCGTGGCACCGGGCCCCCGCACCCCGACGCACCCCGACGTCCCCCCGGTTCGACCGACGGGCACCCTTCCGAGCGGGTCGCGGCATGACCGGACGGTCGTGGGGAGGATCTCTGCGGCTGAAGGGGGCTGTCTGGCTGCCTGTGGGCCGGTGTTGTGGACCGGGGTGTTCCGGATCCCGGGGTTCCGGTGGCGGCGTTGTGCGACGGCGTTTCCCACAACGCCGACAAATCGCGGGCCGGGAAGCGGGACACGGTGTGCCACAACGCCGCACGCGGGGCGCGCGGCGCGGCTCGTGACGGAGTCAGCGGGACCGCGGCCGGGCCAGGCCGTCAGGCGGCCACGGTCTCCCGGACCCGGTCGATCATCGCCTGCTCGCGCTCGCTGACGCGCACCGCGTGGAAGCCGAGGAAGCCGCCCTCCCGCGCCGCCTCGGCGGCCGCCTGAGCGGCGCTGACCAGCCACGCGCCGAACGCCGCGGACTCCTCGGACGATGCCTTGGCCGCGACCAGGTCGTGCACCGCCCGCAGCTCGGCGAGCACCAGGTCGCCGGTCGGCTGGTCCCCGGTGGGCCGGTAGCCCTTCAGCGGGTTCTCCTTGTGCTGGACCATCTCCTGCACGTCCAGCGCGACCTCGGAGAGCAGCTGCTCGCGGCTCGGCGGGTTGGTGGCGCTGCGCATCGTGGCCATCGTCTCCTTGGCGGCCTCGATCGGGCCGCCGGGATCGGCCAGCGTGATCGCCAGCCCGGCCACCATGGGGGCGCGGACGATCCGCGCCCACTCCTCGGGATCGAAGTCGCTCTTCGTGGTCACGGCGCAGCCCTCCGTCGGGTCGGTGCGGACCGCTCCACCGTGGCCGACGTACGCCCTCCGGCGCCTCACCCCGGGCGGGTGAGGCGGACGCGGCGCGAGGGGCCGGTCAGCCCGGTGGCCTCGGCAGGACCCGGCGGTGGGTCAGCCACCGTCTCCGGCGCTGGTCCGGTGGACAGCTCACCGCCGGGGACCGACGGGGCGATCGGGCGGTGGGTCAGCCACCCTTTCCGGCGCTGGTTCGGTGGACAGCTCACCGCCGCCCCCGGCCTCCGTCACCGTCACCGAGCGCCGGCCGCACGACGCCGGCATCCTCAGGCGTGCCGGGGGAGACCGCTCAGCCGGCGGCCAGCAGCAGCACGACGTCGGTGAGCGCGATGCCGATCGCGGCGAGGAACGGGCCGCGCCCGTCCCGGGTCAGCGCGACCAGGGCGAGCAGCGCGACCACCCCCAGGGCGGCGAGCGACGAGGGGCGTCCGAGGCCGGCGCCGAGCACGACCACGACCGTGCCGGCGACGAGCACGCCGGTGGCGACCGCCGGCAGCAGCCGCGGGCCGATCCGGTGCGGCAGCCCGCGGACCCCGGTGGCCGCGTCGTCCTCGAGGTCGGGCAGCACGTTGAGCAGGTGCGCACCCACGCCGAGCAGGGCCCCGGCCAGCGGCATCCACCACGGTGGCAGCGCCGGCGGGACGTCGGCGAGCGAGACGAACACGACCAGGGCGCCGAAGGCGACGGCGTACGGCGCCCACGACCACACCGTGGCCTTCAGCCCGGCGTTGTAGAGCCAGCCCGAGCCGACGCACACCAGGTGCACCAGCCCGGCCGCCCACCCGCAGGCCAGCGAGAGCGGCACCACCGCGAGGACCGCGAGGGTGCACGCCCACCGGACCGTCCGGGTCGAGACCTCGCCCGCGGCGAGCGGCTTGTCGCGGCGCGCCACCGCCCGGTCCCGGACCTCGTCGAGGAGGTCGTTGGACCAGCCGATCGAGAGCTGGCCGGTGAGCACCGCCGCGACCACGAGGGCGGTCCGGCCGGGCGTGAGCCCGTCGGCCACGGCGAGCAGCCCCGCGAGCACCACCACCGCGAGCGCCGGGCCGGGGTGCGCGGCCCGGAACAGGGCGGGCAGCGCGGTCACCGCGGTTCCCGCAGCGCCGGAGGCAGCGCCGAGGGCGGCGCCGACCCGGCGGCGAGCGGGTCCGCGGGGAGCTGGCGCACCTGGTCGCGGCACCACGGGCTGACCTCCCGACTGCCGTCGAGGACGCCCGCGCGGAAGTCGCCCCAGTCCGCCCAGCGTGCCTCGGCGACCTCGTCGGGGTCGGGGGTGAGCGGGTCGGTGGTGGTCGCGACCAGCACCGGGCACATCTCGTTCTCGACCACGCCGTTGGGCATCACCGCGCGGTAGCGGAAGCCGGGCAGCAGCAGCCGGACCCCCTCGGCCCGCACGCCGACCTCGGCCAGCACCCGCCGTCGTACGGCGTCGTGGAGGTCCTCGCCCGGTGCCGGGTGCCCGCAGACGCTGTTGGTCCACGCGCCCGGCCAGGTCGGCTTGTGCAGCGCCCGTCGGGTCAGCAGCAACCGGCCCCGGTCGTCGAAGAGGTAGCAGGAGAAGGCCAGGTGCAGCGGGGTGGCGGCGTGGTGCACCTCGGCCTTGGGCGTGGTGCCGGTCGCGCGGCCCTCCTCGTCGAGCAGCACCACCAGCTCGACCCCGCCCCCGGGCTGCTGCCCGGGGCTCACGCCGGCCTCGCGAGCTGGTCGACCGCGGCGCCGAAGACGCGCGGGGCCGCCGCGGCGAGCGGCACCAGCCGCCGGCGTACGGCGGGCCGCCGGGTCGCCCGCAGCAGCGCGTGGGTGAGCAGCTCGTGGCGCCGGCCCAGGCGGCGGGCGGCCGGCTCGTAGCGGTCCGGACGGCCCGCGGCCACCGCCGCCACCGCCGCGCGGGCCTGGGCGAGCCCGAGCGCGAGACCCTCGCCGGTGAGCGCGTCGACGTAGCCGGCCGCGTCGCCGACCAGCAGCACCCGCCCGGCCACCCGGCGGCTGGCCCGCTGCCGCAGCGGGCCGGCGCCGCGCACCGGGGCCAGGTCCGCGCCCGCCAGCCGGTGGGCGAGCCGCGGGAAGCAGGGGAGCAGGTCGGCGACCGGCCGGCGGACGTCGCTGAGCACCGCCACGCCGACCAGGTCGCCGGCGACCGGGGTCACGTAGGCCTCGCCGATCGCCGACCAGTGCACCTCGACCATCGAGGTCCACGGCGTCACGGGCAGGTGGCCGCGCTGGCCGTAGCGCCGCCGGCCGCGCACCGGCCGGTCGAGGCCGAGCAGCCGGCGCACGGGGGAGTGCAGCCCGTCGGCCGCGAGGAGGTAGCGGGTGGGCTCGCCGTCGACGAGCAGGTGGTCGCCGCGATCCTCGACCGCCCGCACCGGCCGGTGGTCGGTCCCGATCCCGGCGTCGGCGGCCGCCGCGGCGAGCGCCGCGTGCAGGGTGGTGCGGCGCACGCCGCGCCCCGGGCCGCGGCGGAACGGCGCCTCGGCGACGTGCGTGCCGTCGAGGTAGCGGATCCCGCTCAGCGGCCGGCCGTCCGGGTCCACGCCCACGTCGGCCAGGGCGGCGAGCGCACCGGGCATCAGGCCCTCGCCGCAGGCCTTGTCGATGACGCCCGCGCGGGGCTCGACCACGCCCACGTCGAGCCCCGCGCGCCGGGCGTGCAGCGCGGCGGCCAGGCCCACCGGGCCGCCGCCGGCCACCAGCAGGTCACGCACGGCCGGCGCTCCCGGGCAGCGTCGCCAGCGCCGCGTCCTCGACCCGGATCCGGACGGTGAGCAGCGCGGCGTTGGCCAGCGTGAACCCCAGCGCGGTGAGCCAGGCCGCGTGCACCAGCGGGAGCGCGATGCCCTCCGCGACCACCGCGACGTAGTTGGGGTGGCGCAGCAGCCGGTAGGGGCCGCCGGTGACCGGCGGCAGGCCGGGCACCACGATCACCCGGGTGTTCCAGCGCCGGCCCAGGGTGGCGATGCACCACCAGCGCAGCGCCTGCGAGGCCAGCACCACCACCAGCATCGACCAGGCGAGCGCGGCGGGCACCGCGGGCCGGCGCACCCAGGCCTCCACGAGCATCGCCGCCAGGAAGCCGGTGTGCAGCGCGACCATCACCGGGTAGTGGCCCCGGCCGGTCTCCCGGCCGCCGCGCGCGAGGCTCCACCGGGCGTTGCGGGTGGAGACCACGAGCTCGGCGAGCCGCTCGACGCCGACCAGCGCGACCAGCACGGTGAACGCGGCCAGGCCGGTCACGCCGCCACCTCGTCGGGGGCGCGCACCAGCACCAGCTCGGAGCAGAACCCGGGACCCATGGCGAGCACGATGCCGTAGGACCCCGGCCGCGGCGGCCGGTCGCGCAGCGTGTCCTCCAGGACGTGCAGCACCGAGGCCGAGGACAGGTTGCCGATCCGGGCCAGCGAGTCCCAGGTGAGCCGGACCGCCTCCCGCGGGACCTCGAGCGCGCCCTGGAGGGCCTCGATCACCTTCGGGCCGCCGGGGTGGCAGACCCACCACTCCACGTCGGTGCGGGACAGCCCGTGGTCGGCCAGGAAGGCGTCGACGTCGTCGCGGAGGTAGTGGCTCACCACCGCCGGCACCTGGGCGTCCAGCACGATCCGCAGGCCGCCGCTGGTCACGTCGAAGCCCATCGTGCGCTCGGAGTCGGGGTAGAGCCGGCTGCGGGTGGCGAGCACCTCGGCGGCCGCGGGGCACCCGGCGTCGTCGCCGCCCCGCGCGACCACCGCCGCCGCGCCGTCGCCGAAGAGCCCGCTGGCCACCAGGTTCGGGACCGACATGTCGTCGCGCTGCACGGTCAGCGAGCAGAGCTCGACGGTGAGCAGCACCGCCACCCCGCCGGGGTGCCCGCGCAGGTAGTCGTGCAGCCGGGCCAGCCCCGCCGCGCCCGCGACGCAGCCCAGCCCCACCAGCGGGACCCGCTTGACGTCGGGACGCAGCCCGATGCTGGACGCGATCCGCGCGTCCAGGGTGGGCACCGCCAGCCCGGTCACGGTCGCGCACATGACCAGGTCGACGTCGCTCGGGGTGAGCCCCGCCGCCTTCAGCGCGTCGAGCACCGCGCGGGAGCCGAGCTCGACGGCGTGCTCGATGAACAGGTCGTTGGCGCGGGTGAAGTCCCCGAGGCCGGCGTACTCCTCCAGCGGCAGCGCCAGGCTGCGGTGCTCCACGCCGGCGTTGCGGTGGAAGCGGCGCAGCACCCGCTCGTCGAGGCCGCCGCCGCGGGCGATGACGCCGGCGAAGGCGTCGGTGATCTCGGCCTGGGGGTAGCGGTTCGGGGGCAGCACGCCGCGCACCGCCAGCACCTGGGTGCGCGCCTCGGGGGCGGCCGCCGCGCCGCCGGGGGCCGGTCGCGCCGGCTGTGGGGTCTCGCCGGGTGCCGGTGCGTCCGCCATCTCGTCACGGTACCCGGCGGCCGCACACCGCTGCCGGGCCCGGCGGCGGCCTCACCCGGGACGGGTGATCCCGGCGGGAGGGCCCCGGGTGACAGTGGAGGGTGTCGACGCGGACGGGACGGGAGAGGGCGGCCTCGGGCCTCGGCTCGGTCCGCCTCCTGGTCCGGTACGCCGTGGGCCGGGCGCGTGGCCTCGCCGCGACGGTGCTCGACACGGTGCCGCCGGTGCGCCGGACCGTCCAGGAGCTGGTGCGGGTCGAGGTGATCGACCGGACGCTGGTGGTGGCCGCGCAGGCGCTGCTGGCGCTGGTGCCCCTGGTCGTCGTGCTGGCCGCGTTCCTGCCCGCCGACCTGACCAGCACGAGCATGCAGCGCTTCGACGACGTCACGGGGCTGTCGCGGGCCTCCGGCCAGCGGGTGGTCGGGCAGGTCGAGCCGCTGAAGTCCGGGGACGAGATCCGGGCCCAGACCGGCCTGGTCGGACTGGTCGTGGCGGTGCTCTCCTCCTCCAGCTTCGCGCGGGCGCTGATGCGCGCCTACGAGCGGATCTGGGCGCTGCCCAGCGTCCCCGGGCTCCGCGGCCGCCGGCGGGCGCTCGGCTGGCTGCTGGGTTGGCTGGTCGCGCTGCAGCTGCTGGTGCTCACCGGCTGGGCCCGGTCGCAGGTGGAGGCGCGAGCCGGGGAGCCGCCGGTGGCGGCCACCTTCGGCGCGGTAGGGGTCGCCGTGCAGGTGGGCGTCGCGGCGCTGGTGTGGTGGTGGACGCTGCACGTGCTGCTGAGCGGCCGGGTGCGGTGGAGGGCGCTGGTGGTGCCGGCGACGGTCACCGGCGCCGCGGTGGTCGCGTTCTCCGCCGGGTCCGCGCTGGTGATGCCGCAGTACGCCGACTCCTCGGCCGCGCAGTTCGGGACCGTGGGCCTGGTGCTCGCGGTGGCGACCTGGCTGGTCGCGTTCGCCGGCGTCCTGGTGGTGGCGGCGGTGGTCGGCCGGGTGCTCGCCGAGGACGAGACCAGCCGGGCGGTCCTGGCGCGGGTGGCCGCCCGGATCAGGCGGGTCGTCGCGGTCCGGCACCCCGACCGGTTCGCGGCTGACCCCGCGCCCGGGTCGGCTCGGACCCGCCGCAGACCGGGGCCCGGTCGCTGAGCCGGGCGCGCCGGGTCGGCGCTGCGGTCCCTCAACGCTCCCGGTCGAGCTCGCGGCCGGCGTGCTTGACCACCTCGACCGGATCGAGCAGCACGAGCCCCTCGGTCACCAGCTCGTCGAGCGCCGGGAGGAACCCGCGGATCTTGTCCTCGAGGTCGACGATGATGATCGAGCAGGGCAGGTCGTCGCTGAGGTCGAGGATGCGGGAGGTGTGGATCATCTCGGACTTCCCGAAGCCCTCGATGCCGTGGAAGACGCTCGCCCCGGCCAGGCCGTGCTCGTGGGCGCGGTGCACGATCTCGGTGTAGAGCGGCCGGTGGTGCCAGCGGTCGTCGGCCCTGACGAAGATCGTCAGCCGCACGGCCGGCCCGGACTCGAGTTTCATCTGTGCTCCCGCGCTCAGCGTATCGCCTCCCGGCCGGTCAGGGGCGGGGACAGCGACAGGGACTGGTCAGGACGCCGAGCCGATCGCCAGGCCGACGAGGGCGGCACCCAGGCCGGCCATCAGCGAGATGACGATGTTGAGGCCGGCGTAGAGCCGGGCGCCGGTCTCGTGGAGCCGCAGCGTCTCGTAGCTGAACGTGCTGTAGGTCGTGAGGGCGCCGCAGAACCCGGTGCCCACCGCCAGCGACACCGCCTCGGGGACGTGGTGGGCCCGGCCCACCCCGGTCAGCAGCCCGAGGACGAGTGACCCCACGACGTTGGCGGTCATGGTGCCCCACGGGACCACGGTGTCGTGCCGGGCCTGGACCGCCCGGTCGGTCAGGTAGCGCGCGGGTGCGCCGAGGGCGGCACCCAGGCAGAGGAAGACGAACCCCATCAGCGCGCCCGCCCCTCGAGCTCGCGTCCGCGTGCGCGGCGCAACAGGGCCAGCGCGACGCGTCCGAGGACCACGCCCGCGGTCACCGCGAGCAGCGCGGCCAGGACCGTGCCGAACAGGTAGACCAGCGCGAGGACCGGCTCGCGGGCGTCCATCAGGTCGGTCGTCTGCACGGTGTAGGTGGAGAAGGTGGTGAAGCCGCCGAGCACGCCGACCCCCACGAACGGACGCAGCAGCGGATGGCCGGCGCCCAGCTCCACGACGTACACCATCAGCAGGCCGATCAGGGCGCAGCCAGCCGCGTTGGTGAGGAACGTGGCCCACGGGAAGTCGCCCGCGGCCACCGGCCAGGCCAGCTCCAGCGCGTGCCGGGCGCTCGCACCCACCATGCCGCCGAGCGCGATCGTCGGCAGCATCCAGCGGTGCGCGCTCCACTCCCGGCGCTGCCGGGGCTGGCTGAGGTCGACGTCCGGGTCGACCGGCCCGTGCTCGGGGTCCCCGTGCCGAGGCTCGCGGTCGCGCGGCGCCGAGCTCTTCGGCAGCGTGTCGCGCGGTTCCTCGGGCATGGCGCTCCTACCTGTGTCGTCTCGTCGTCAGGTAGGGACTGTTGGCAGCGCGTCGCTGCGGTTGTCGGCGAGCCCCACCGCCATCGACGGCTCAGTCTAACGACGTCCCGCGGCCCGGTCCGGCCCCGGGACGGACAGCACGAAGGGGGCCCGGCGCCGCGGTGGCGCAGGACCCCCTCCATGAGGTGCCGGGTCAGCGGCTGAGGAACGAGCTCCACATCGGCTTCACGCCGTTGGCGGCGTCGCCGGCGTGGCCGAGGTAGCCCAGGCCCCAGTTCTGCTCGATGGTGGTGAGCAGCGAGTAGTGGTTGTAGGCGTGGTGGTCCACGTGGCCGCCCCTGGACTGGTGGCCCACGATGATCGCGGGGATCAGGCCGCCGCCGTAGGTGCCGCCCGGCCAGTCCTTGGAGATGCGCGGGTCGCCGGCCTCGACGTACGGCGAGTCGCAGCAGCCGTCGGTGCTCTCCCAGCCGCCGTTGGTCTCGTCGCCGGTGTAGTCGTTCTCGTCGGTGACGATCACGATGGCCGAGTGCTTCGTCCAGGCCTTGGAGTGGCGGATGGTGCGGACGGCCTGCTTGACGAACGTGTCGGCCTTCTGCTTCAGCGCCGCGTCGTTGGCGTCGTCCTTGGCGCTGCCGTACGGGCAGGGGGTCTCGGGGTGGTCCGCGACCGTGTCGTAGACGCCGCCGTGCATGTCGTTGCACTGGTTCGGCGAGATCCAGACGAACTCCGGGGCGTCCTTGCCGTTCAGGTCACTGCCGAGCGCGGTGTAGTCCTTGACCTTGGCCATCCGCTCGGGGTTGTTCTTCACGTCGTCGAAGAGCACGAACGGGTTGTGCTTCTTGGCATAGAGCGAGATCTGGGTGCCGTCGGCCCGGTCGGGACCGAAGCGCGCCAGCTTGTCGGCCGGCAGGTCCTGCATGTAGGCGCCCCAGCTGACGTGCCTGGCCTCGAGCTGGTCGACGAGGTTCTTCCGGTCGAGGTTGACGATGTTCTGGTCGTTGTCGTCCTGGATGCCGAAGTTGTCACCAGCGATCGACGCGATGTAGTTCGGCATCGACGGGTGGGTGACGCCGTAGTAGTGGTCGGCCATCGTGTAGTGGTGCGCGAGCTTGGTGATGTACGGCGCGTTCGCGTCGTCGATCACGCTCGACTTCGAGTGGTTCTCGAGCATGATCACGTAGACGTGGTCGAGGCTGCCCTTCGCCCACACGCTGGAGTGCTTGGCTGCGTCCGCGGTGGCGTGGGCGCCCGGGTGGGCGTGCGGGGCGGCCTGGGCGGCGGAGACTGCGGTCGCCACGACGGCGGTGGTCGCGGCTGCTGCCGCGGCGATACGACGAGGTCGCACGATGGTTCCTTTCGAGAGCTGGGCCGAGGCCGGCCCAGTGAGAGTGGCCCTGCGTGGAAATGCCTGGTGAGGACCGTCCGGCCGGACGGCACCCGGTCTCCGATCGCGTTCCCCGGTTCACCCCCCCCGACGTCGGCCGTCGATCGCAGAGCGACCGCCGACGCCAGGGACCGCCACCCGTCGAAGGCGGCTGGTCACGGCACCCTGGTGCGGTCCGTCGCAGGCCGGGAGTCAAGCAGAGGCGGTCCGCCGTGTCTAGGAAATCGGGACAATTCGCAGCGTCGCGTACGACGGCGCGGCGACCTTGCTCCGCCGGCGCGGACCACAGAAGGATCTGCGCGCCTCCGGCCGGGGTCGAGCTGGGGTCGACGCGGCCCCCGGGGGGATGGCTTCACCTAGGTATGTCGACCGAGGTTCGCTGCCCTAGCCGAATTCGGCCCGGGAAGCGGCGCTTCCCCGACATACCTAGGTGAAGCCGGGCCAGGAGGACGGCAGGGGCCGGGGCGGCCGCGTCCGGCCGGGCGGTGGCTGTCACAGCCGGCCGACGAGGTCGGCGGCGGTCTCGCGCGCACTCTGGCCGACCCCGGCCAGGGTGGCGGAGGCGGGGCCGACCCAGTCGCCGTACCCGACCAGGTAGAGGCGCGGCTCGTGGAGGGCCCGGGTGCCGGGCGGCCCGCCGACCGGGACCCGTCCGTCATGGTCGCGCAGGCCGAGCTCCCTGAGGTGCTGCAGCGCGGGCCGGAAGCCGGTGCACCAGATCACGGCGTCCGCGGGGTGGGTGGTGCCGTCGGCCCAGGCCACGCCGGTGGTGGTGAGGCGGTCGAACATCGGTTGCGCCTTCAGGACGCCCCGGTCGCGTGCCTCCCGTACGCCGGGGACCATCACGATGTCGCCGAGCCCGGCGACGCCGGCGTGGTCGCGACCCTCGCGGAGGGCCTGGATGCGGGCCCGGGCGGTCGCGAAGAGCACCCGTCCGTCGACGTCGTCGGCAAGGAACCGGGGCGGCCTCGCCGTGACCCAGGTGGTGTCCGCGACCCGGGAGACCTCGGCCAGGATCTGGGCGGCCGAGTTGCCACCGCCGACGATCACGACCTGCTGCCCGGCGAACAGGTCAGGTCGGCGGTAGTCCGAGGCGTGCAGCTGCCGGCCCGCGAACTCGCGCATCCCCGGGTAGGACGGCCAGAACGGCCGGTCCCAGGTGCCGGTCGCGGAGACGACGAACCGGGTGCTGATGGCCGGTCCGGGGCCGGCGACCAGCAGCTGCCCCGCCGGGTCGTCGTCGGCGCGGGTGACGGCGTCGACGCGGTGCGGCCGGCGCACGCGCAGGTCGTAGCGGGCCTCGTAGCGCGTCAGGTAGTCCACGACGTGGGCGCGGGGCGGGTATCCGTGCTCGGCGTCGTTCCAGGCCGGCATCATCCAGCCGGGCAGCGAGGAGTGGGTGGAGGGGGAGAAGAGCCTCAGGTCCTCCCACATGTGCGACCACGAGCCGCCGGGTGCGGCGCCGGCGTCGAGGATGACGAAGTCCTCGCCGGGAGTGAGTCCGGCGCGGCGCAGGTAGAAGCCGGTGGCGAGGCCGGCCTGGCCACCGCCCACGACGACGGCCTGGGTGCGGGCGGGCACGAGCGGGTCGGTCAGCCGGTGAAGGCGAGGGCGTCGCGCACCTCGGCGAGGCGCTCGGGGACGACCCGGTAGTAGACCCAGGTGCCGCGCTTCTCGGTCGCGACCAGCCCGGCCTCGCGCAGCAGCTTGAGGTGGTGGCTGGTGGTGGCGGCGGTCTTCCCGATGCCGGCGCTGAAGTCGCAGGCGCACACCTCGTCGGCGTTGAGCAGCATCGACATGATCTTCACCCGGGCGGGGTCGGCCAGCGCCTTGAACATGCGGGCCAGCTCGGTTGCCGCGTCGTCACTCACGCTCGACGACGGGGTGCAGCAGGCGGCGATCACCGGGAGCGCAGTGCCCGGGCCAGGAGTCGCGGATCGGGTCACGGCCGGGGCGGTTTTCGTGCTGCTCACGGGCCCCAGCCTATCCGGGAACCACGGCTGTTTCGAGAAATGTCGAAGAAATGCTTTGATCTCTGTCGAACCTATGCTTCGATGAATGTCGAATCATCCTTCGTTCCCTTCCCGACAGGAGCACCGACATGTCCCGCCTGCAGCTCGCCCTCAATGTCGACGACATCGACGCGGCCGTGGACTTCTACACCACGCTGTTCGACACCGCCCCGGCCAAGCGCCGGCCCGGCTACGCCAACTTCGCGGTGGCGGACCCGCCGCTGAAGCTGGTGCTCTTCGAGAACCCCGACGCCACCGGCACGCTGAACCACCTCGGCGTCGAGCGCGAGTCGATGGAGGAGGTCGAGGCCCAGGCGGACCGGCTGGAGGCGGCCGGCCTGCAGCTCCGCGTGGAGGGCGACGTGGTCTGCTGCTACGCGCGCCAGGACAAGCACTGGGTCACCGGTCCCGACGGTCAGTCCTGGGAGAACTACGTCGTGCGCGCCGACGCCCAGCCCGAGCTCGAGGGCAGGACGTACGCCGACCTCGGGCTCAGCGCGGCCTCGGGCGGCGGCTGCTGCTCCTGAGTGGGTGGCGGCAGGTGCCGACCCGGGCCGACCGGCACTTGCCGCCGGACATCGACGGCTGTCAACATAGACGCGTGTCGAAATCCTCTGGCGTCTCGACGCCCCGGCAACTGCCGCTCGCCGAGGGCTCCCTGACGTGTTGCGTCCCGCTCGCGCACCAGCCGATGAGTGCCGGGCAGGCCGCGCAGGTGGCGCTCCTGCTGAAGGCGATCGCCGACCCGGCCCGGTTGCGGCTGCTCTCACTCGTGCTCTCCCACGAGGGTGCCGAGGCCTGCGTGTGCGACCTGACGCCGTACTTCGACCTGAGCCAGCCCACGATCAGCCACCACCTCAAGGTGCTGCACGAGAGCGGTCTGCTGGACCGCGAGAAGCGGGGGACCTGGGTGTTCTACAAGGCGCGCCCCGAGGCCATGGCCGCACTCGGCAGCCTGTTCGCGACCGGAGCCCTCGACGAGGCGGCCGGCCCCGGCGCGGGACTGGTGGGGGCCGACGGATGAGCGACACGGTGCGCGAGGGCGGCGCGACCCGCAGCGACGGGACGGTCCTCCGGCAGCTCTCGACCCTGGACCGGTTCCTGCCGGTCTGGATCATCGCCGCGATGGTTCTCGGCCTGCTGCTCGGCCGCCTCGTGCCGGGGCTGGACGACGCGCTCGCGGCGGTCGAGATCGGATCGGTGTCGCTGCCGATCGCGGTCGGACTGCTCGTGATGATGTACCCGGTGCTGGCCAAGGTGCGCTACGACGAGCTCGGCCACGTCACCGGCGACCGGCGCCTGCTGGTGACCTCGATCCTGCTCAACTGGGTGCTCGGTCCCGCGCTGATGTTCACGCTGGCCTGGCTGCTGCTGCCCGACCTGCCCGACTACCGCACCGGCCTGATCATCGTGGGGCTGGCCCGCTGCATCGCGATGGTGCTGATCTGGAACGACCTGGCCTGCGGCGACCGCGAGGCCGCCGCGATCCTGGTGGCGCTCAACGCGGTCTTCCAGATCCTCGCGTTCGCCGTGCTCGGCTGGTTCTACCTCCAGGTCCTGCCCGGGTGGCTGGGCCTGGCGCAGGACGCGCTCGACGTCTCCATGTGGGGCATCGCCCGGTCCGTGCTGGTCTTCCTCGGCATCCCCCTGCTCGCCGGCTACCTCACCCGCACCCTCGGCGAGCGCGCCAGGGGCCGCGACTGGTACGAGGCCGAGCTGCTGCCCCGGATCGGTCCCGCCGCGCTCTACGGGCTGCTGTTCACGATCGTCATCCTCTTCGCCCTGCAGGGCCGCACCATCACCAGCCAGCCGCTCGACGTGGCCCGCATCGCCGTACCCCTGCTGGTCTACTTCGCCGTGATGTGGGGCGGGTCGATGCTGCTGACGAAGGCGCTCGGCTTCGACTACCAGCGCGCCACCGCGGTCTCCTTCACCGCCGCCGGCAACAACTTCGAGCTCGCCATCGCCGTCGCCATCGGCGTCTTCGGTGTCGCCTCCGGCCAGGCCCTCGCGGGCGTGGTCGGGCCGCTGATCGAGGTCCCCGCCCTCGTCGGGCTGGTCTACGTCAGCCTCTGGGCCCGCCGCTTGTTCCCCGACCGCGGCGCCGCCACCACCTCGACGGGAGCTCTCCAGTGACCGGTGCAGTGACCGGTGCAGTGACCGCCACCCGCGCCCCCCAGGTCGTCTTCGCCTGCGTCCGCAACGGCGGGCGCTCGGTCGCGGCCCGGGTGCTCACCGAGCACTACGCCGGCGGTCGCGTCGTCGCGCTCTCGGCCGGCACCCAGCCCGGCGAGCACATCCACCCCGAGGTCGCCGAGGTGCTCGAGAAGCTCGGCCTCGACACCTCCGCCGAGCACCCCAAGATGCTCACCCGCGAGACCGTGGCGGCGAGCGACCTGGCGATCACCCTCGGCTGCGGCGAGGAGTGCCCCTACGTCCCGGGCGTGAGGTACGTCGACTGGCCGGTCGACGACCCGGGCGGGCAGGACGAGGCGACCGTGCGCCGGATCATCGCCGACCTCGACGGGCGGGTCCGCTCCCTGCTGGTCGACCTCGTCCCGGGCCTGGCGCTGCCGCCGTCGGTGCTCGCCCGGGGCTGAGGGTGCCTGCAGCTGCCGAGCCGGGGCTCAGGCGTCGATGACGATCGGGATGATCAGGGGGCTTCGCCGGAAGGCCTTGTGCGACCAGCGCCCGATGTCCCGGCTGAGCATCTGCTCGAGCTGGTGGGCGTCGCCGATGCCCTCGGACGCGGCCCGCGCGAGCGCCCGCTCGATGACCGGCTCGGCGGCGTCGAACGCGTCGGGCTCGTGCACGAAGCCGCGGACGAGGAAGTCCGGCCGGTCCGCGAGCAGGCCGGTGTCGGCGTCGACGATCACGAGCACGGTGACGACGCCCTGCTCGGCGAGGGTGCGGCGGTCCTTGAGCGTGGCCTCGGTGGCGCCGCCGACGGTCGCCGCGTCGACGTACACGTTGCCGGCGGGCACCTTGCCCGTGATGCTGGCCCGCCCGTTCACGAGGTCGACCACCACGCCGTCCTCGGCGATGACCACGTGGTCGGGGTCGATGCCGGTGCTGATGGCCAGGTCGGCGTTCGCGCGGAGGTGCCGCCACTCGCCGTGCACCGGCATGACGTTGCGGGGCCGGATGATGTTGTAGCAGTAGACCAGCTCGCCGGCGCTGGCGTGGCCCGAGACGTGCACCTTGGCGTTGCCCTTGTGGACCACGCTGGCACCCCACCGGGTCAGTCCGTTGATGACCGTCGAGATGGCGTTCTCGTTCCCCGGGATGACCGAGCTCGCCATCAGGATCGTGTCGCCCTCGCCGACGCGGATCTTGTGGTCGCGGTTGGCCATCCGGGAGAGGGCCGCCATCGGCTCCCCCTGCGACCCGGTGCAGATGAGGGTGACCTTGTTCGGAGCCATGCGCTCGAGCTCGTTCAGCGGAACGACCAGCTTCGGGGGTACGTCGAGGTAGCCGAGGTCCTGGGCGACGCCCATGTTGCGGACCATCGAGCGCCCGACGAAGGCCACCTTGCGGCCGTGGGCCTGGGCGGCGTCCAGCACCTGCTGGATGCGGTGCACGTGGCTGGCGAAGCTGGAGACGATGATGCGTCGCGGGGCGTCGCGGAACACCTTCTCGATCGCCGGGGCGAGGTCGCGCTCCGACGTGGTGAAGCCCGGGACCTCGGCGTTGGTGGAGTCCGCCAGGAAGAGGTCCACGCCCTCGTCGCCCAGGCGCGCGAACCCCCGTAGGTCGGTGATCCGGCGGTCCAGCGGGAACTGGTCCATCTTGAAGTCCCCCGTGTGGAGCACCAGCCCCGCGCGGCTGCGGATGGCGACGGCGAGCCCGTCGGGGATCGAGTGGTTGACGGCGAGGAACTCGCAGCCGAAGGCCCCCAGGTCCACCGTGTCGCCCTCGGCGACCTCGCGCAGGCGGGGCCGGATCCGGTGCTCCTTCAGCTTCTCCTTGATGAGCGCCAGGGTCAGCCGAGACCCGATGACCGGGATGTCGGGGCGCTCCCGCAGCAGGTAGGGCACCCCGCCGATGTGGTCCTCGTGCCCGTGGGTCAGCACCAGGCCCACGACGGAGTCCAGCCGGTCCCGGATCCAGCTGAAGTCGGGCAGGATCACGTCGATGCCCGGCTGGTGCTCCTCGGGGAAGAGCACGCCGCAGTCGACGATCAGGAGCGACCCGTCGTGCTCGAAGACGGTCATGTTGCGGCCGATCTCGCCCAGGCCGCCCAGGCCCACGATGCGGAGTCCGCCCTTGGGTAGCCGTGGCGGCCTCTGCAGCTCGGGGTGGGGGTGACTCACGGGCGACTCCGTTCTCGGGTGGTGCAGGCGACTGGGGGTCAATCCTGCCGCACCCGCGCTGCGCGGTCGGTACGGGCGCCGCTGCACACGGCACCGAACTGGCTAACGTGGGTCCGATGCCGAACCGTCTTGCGACCGCGACCTCGCCGTACCTCCTCCAGCACGCCGACAAACCGGTGGACTGGTGGGAGTGGGGCAGCGAGCCCTTCGAGGAGGCGCGGCGCCGCAACGTCCCGGTGTTGCTCAGCGTCGGCTACGCCACTGGTGCCACGTGATGGCCGGTGGGCGTGAGGGTAGGGCGGCGGGCCAGGTTCAGGCGTAGAGCGGCTCGTTCTGTCCGGCCGGCACCCAGGTGGTTCCGGTCTTTCCGGAACAATCTCAGTCTGGAATCTCTGTCTGACACAGGTTCTCGAGACCCAGGGGGAGGGGCTTGCCGCTAGTGGTCAGTGTCGCATGGTTGACAGGTCAGATCTCGACGCGGAGAAAGGTCAGCACCGCGAGGACGCGGCGGTGATCGTCGCTGGTGTCGGGGAGGTTGAGCTTGGTGAAGATGTTGGAGATGTGTTTCTCGACTGCGCCGAGCGTGACGACCAGTTCTTTGGCGATGCCGGCGTTGGTGCGGCCTTCGGCCATCAGCGCGAGTGTCTCGCGTTCGCGTGGTGTGAGTGGGTCGAGTTCGTTGCTGCTTGCTGAGCGGACGCGTACGAGCTCGGAGACGACCTCGCGGTCCAGGGCAGTGCCGCCGGCCGCGACGCGTTGTAGCGCGTCGACGAACTCGGCGATGTCGCTGACTCGCTCCTTGAGGAGGTAGCCGAGGCCGCCGCCGGGTGAGTCGAGGAGCTCGGCGGTGTACACGGGTTCGACGTACTGCGACAGGATGAGGGCGGCTAGCTCTGGGTGCTTGGCCCTCGCGGAGATGGCTGCGCGGATGCCTTCGTCGGTGAAGGTGGGAGGCAGGCGGACGTCGATGATCGCGAGGTCTGGGTTGTGCTCGGCGATGATGTCGAGCAGGCCGGGGCCGGTGTCGGTGAAGGCCACGACCTCGATGTCGACGTCGTTGAGCAGGGCGATGAGTCCCTCGCGTAGGAGTGCGTGATCCTCGGCGATCACTACGCGCACGGCACCTCCGCATGGACGTGTGTTGGCCCTCCCTCGGGTGAGAAGAGCTCGAACGTGCCGTCTAGGGCCTCGACACGCGCCCGCAAGCCTTGCACACCGGTTCCCGTCAGGTCGACGCCGCCGGGGCCTTGGTCGGTGACGTCGGCGGCCAATGAGTCGAGGGCGTAAGTGAGGCGGATGTGGACAGCGGAGCCTGGGGCGTGCTTGGTCGCGTTCGTCAACGCTTCGGCGACCACGAAGTAGATGGCACTCTCGGCCGCGGGCGGTGGACGGTTGCTGTCGCTGGGGCTCGCGCCGATGACCTCGATCGTGGCGCTTCCGCGCTGGGTGAGGGACTGGATGGCTGCGACCAGGCCCCGGTCGGCCAGCACGGGCGGTGCGATGCCTCGGGAGATGTCACGCAGTTCGCCGATGGCGAGGTTGGCCTCCTCGCGGGCGGCGCGGACGAGGGCGGCTGCCTTGGGTTCGTGGGCGACGGCGAGCTCGGCGCGGCCGAGCTGCATGGTGAGGGCGACCAGTCGGGCCTGCGCGCCGTCGTGGAGGTCGCGCTCGATGCGGCGCAGCTCCGCGGCCTGGGCGTCGACGGCTTGGCGACGGGTTCGGCTGAGGGTGTCGACGCGTTCCTGCAGCTTGCGGGTCCCGAAGGCAGGGAGATCGTCGCGGAGGTCGATGAGGGCGTGCAGGCCCAGCAGGACGCCGAGGCCGATGACGGACCAGAGCACCCACGGTCCCTGGTGGCCGGTGAAGGCCCACACGAACACCAGGGCGACGGACAGCGTGATGGTGACTTCCAGGTGCAGTCGCACTCGGGCATGCGGGGTGTTGGGCGTGCCGCGCACGTGCTGTCGCCACAGGAGCGGGACCAGGACGGTCGCGCACCCGAGGATGACCCAGCTCGGCCAGAAGTAGCCTCCTCCGGCTGCGACCCAGACGGCCACGCAGGTCAGCACGGTGATGAGGCTGAGAGCGGTCAGGAACGCCAGGGGCGAGGCGACCGGTCGGTTCGCCTCGCCTCGACGGGGGGTGATACCCCTCATGCTGTGTCCTGTCCTTCGGGAGCACTGATGGCGGCATTCTTCCAGCCGGGCATCCGCCAGCCGCGCTCTCCGAGGAGGGCGACGACGGCTGGCAGAGCTACGCCTCGCACCAGTGTCGCGTCGATCAGGACCGCTGCCGCAAGGCCCACACCCAGCTGCTTGAAGGTGATGACGTCTAGCGTCGCGAAGATCGAGAACACGGCGACCATGACGATGGCGGCGCTGGTGATCGTGCCCGCGGTGGCGCCGACACCCTCCGCGGCAGCAGCGCGGGGGCTCAGCCCCGCAAGACGCGCCTCGCGGATGCGCTCGAGGACCAGCACGGTGTAGTCCATGGAGAGCCCGAACAGCACCACGAACATGAACAGGGGCAGCCAGTTGATGATGTGCCCGGTGGAGTGGAAGTGGAGCAGGCCTTCTGCCCAGCTGTGCTGGAAGACCAGCGTGAGGACGCCGTAGGCGGCGCCCACGGAGAGCAGGTTCAACCCCATCACAGCCGCCGCCAGGAGGGGCGACCGGAAGGTCAGCAGCAACAGCAGGAAACCGAGCAGCAGAACGAACCCGATGACCTCAGGGGTGGCCACGCTCATGCGGTCGGAGTAGTCCATGGTCGACGCGGCATCGCCGGTGACCAGCGCGGACGAGGTGACGCCGTCGATCTTGGTCGCCTCCGGCGCGACGTCCGTCCGCAGCTGCGTGATGGTGTCGCTCGCCTCGTCGAGGCTCTGGTCCGGCATCGGCACATTCACGCGGGCGACCTGACCATCGGAGGAGACCGTGACGGTGATCGGGCCCTGTCCACCGGTGGCCTTGCTCGCCTGCTGCCCGAGGGCGGTGAGGGCTTTCTTGGCGTCGGGGGTGTCGAGGTCGTGGCCGGAGACGACCAGCTGGCTGTCCGATGGGGCGCCGGGGAACGACGTCTCGATGGCGTTGAGCGCCTGGACCACCGGGAGGTCTTGGGGCAGGTCGGCGACCTGTAGGTCCCCGGTCTGCATCGAGGCGAACGGGACGGTCAGGGCACCGAGGACGCCGACAGCGGCCAGGAGGAACCCGAGCGGGTGGTTGGTGACGACGCGGGCGAGCCGGGCCCAGAAGCCGTTCGGCCGGCCGGCAGCCGAGGCGCGCTGCTCTCGTCGGGCGCGGGCCGCGGCGCGGCGGCGGTAGCCCGGGATGCGGCCACGGTCGACGCGGTCACCGAGAAGGGCGAGCGTCGCGGGCAGCACGGTGAGCGAGCCGAGCACGGCGATCGCGACCACCGTCATGGTGCCCAGGCCGATCGAGACGAGGTCGCCGGCGCCGGTGATGAGCAGGCCGGCCAGGGAGATGATCACGGTGAGTCCCGAGATGAAGATCGCTCGGCCCACGGACGCGGCTGCAGCGATCAACGCGGACTCCGGCATGGCCCGACCGGCAACGCGTGCCGGCCCGCGGCCGCGGCGGCGCTCCTCACGCTCGCGGCGCACGTAGAACAGGGAGTAGTCGACCCCGACCGCGAGACCGATGAGAACGACGATCGCCGAGGTCGACCCGCTGTTGGGTGCGATGTGCGACACCAACCCCAGGGCACCGATGGCCGCGACCACGGAGGTGAGGCCCAGCACGAGCGGCACGCTGGCGGCGACGAGGGCGCCGAACGCCAGGACGAGGATCAGCAGCGTCAGCGGCAGTGAAATCATCTCGGCACGGTGAAGACCCGTCCCGATGACGTCGTTGATCGCCTTGGTCTCGGTCCCGTCGCCGACCTCCTGGAGCTGAGTGCCTGGATGTGCGGCTTCGACCTTGTCGTTGAGCTCGAGTAGCGGGTCGACGTGGTCGGCGGCATCGTCGGGGTTCCCGCTCAGCTGGACCTGCACGAGAACGGTCCGGCCACCATCGGCGACCAGCTCCTCAGACTGAGCCGGCCCCGTCACCGACGCCACGCTCGGCAGGGCGGCCGCCTGCTTGGTCAGGTCAGCAGCCGCATCGCTCGCCTTGGTCGCCGTAGGTGCCGTGATCGGGATGTTCTCCGTGGCAGGGTCACGAAGCCCCTTCTGCTGAAGGAGGGAGTCGGCCTGCGCAGACTCACCGACCTCCGACTGAACCTCGGTGAGGTTCTGGGTGCCGACGAAGCTGCCCATGGCGACGCACGCCACCACGAACAGCAACCACGCGGCGATGATCTTCCTCGGATGACGCTGCGCGACCAACGCGGACCCCCGCACCAAACGAACCAAAGAGCCCTGCGACTTCGTCGTCGGCAGGTCGCCGCCGCGCTCGCGAGAGAGGGAGAAAGTCATACCTCAATCGTCGAAGAATGCGCCCGCTCGGTCACTGGAGCCAACCGGCGTCCAGCTCAGCGGGCACCCCCCCGGACTCATGGTGGGGATAACCCCACCATGAGTCCATGGTGAAAGGTTGTGGCTGCCGCCTGGACTGGCGCCGCGCGCAACCAGCCTCACGCGCCGTAGGACCCCGGACTGCCCGCGGGCTAGGTCATTTCCATCTCGGCCTTGGTGAGGTGTTCCCTTACCAGGACGTATCTTCAGGGGTGTCGAGGCGGTACTTGCCGCCGAGGACGGGCCGGGGAGAGCCGGGCGTCTTGAGGTGTACGTAGCCCTGTGTCTTGCCCCAGCCGTAGCGGGCGAAGACGTCGCGGGCGGACAGGAACTGTGCCGGGGGGCGAGCCCCTCGAGCGTTGTTGGTGTGGTCATGGGGTGGAACGTGCTGGCTCTGAAATCGGCCGCAATCACGGAGTTCTGGTCGTCCCTGACCCGGTCTGGACCCGGCCGGACGGACCGGTCGGAACCAGCTCTTCTGCCTGGAATCTCTGTCGGGAATCCCAAGCAGCTGCTCGCCTGTCACTTGGGCAGTGGCAGAGACTGGTCACTATGCCCAACCGTCTCGCTGCATCATTGAGCCCGTACCTGCAGCAGCACAAGGACAATCCGGTGGACTGGTGGGAGTGGGGACCCGAGCCGTTCGCTGAGGCTCGCCGGTTAGACATACCTGTCCTTTTGAGCGTCGGGTACGCCGCGTGCCACTGGTGCCACGTGATGGCGCACGAGTCGTTCGAGGACGAGGCGACCGCGGCCTACCTCAACGAGCACTTCGTCGCGATCAAGGTCGACCGCGAGGAGCGGCCCGACGTCGACGCGGTCTACATGCAGGCGACCACGGCGATGACCGGGCAGGGCGGCTGGCCGATGACGGTGGTGCTCGACCACGACGGCACCCCGTTCTTCGCCGGCACCTACTTCCCAGACAAGCCGCGGCACGGCCAGCCGTCGTTCGGCCAGGTGCTGCAGGCGCTCGTCGACGCGTGGCGGGACCGCGGCGACGACGTACGCCGGGTCGCGGGCAGCGTCCGCGAGCACCTCAGCCAGGGGCTGTCGCTCACCGGTTCGGCCCAGCCCATCGGCGCCGAGCTGCTCGACGCCGCGGTCGCGACGCTGGCCGGGGAGCTCGACGCGCGCAACGGCGGGTTCGGCGGCGCGCCGAAGTTCCCGCCGTCGATGGTGCTGGAGCTCTTGGCCCGCCATGCGGTCGCGACAGGCTCGACCAGCGAGGGGCGCGAGCGCGCGACGGTGATGCTCGACGCGACCTGCGAGGCGATGGCCCGCGGCGGGATCTACGACCAGCTCGGCGGGGGCTTCGCGCGCTACTCGGTCGACGCCGGCTGGGTGGTGCCGCACTTCGAGAAGATGCTCTACGACAACGCCCAGCTGCTCGGTGTCTACGCCCGCTGGGGCGGGCCGCTGGGGGACAGGGTCGCCCGCGAGACCGCCGACTTCCTGCTCCGCGAGCTGCGCACGGCCGAGGGCGGGTTCGCCTCCGCGCTCGACGCCGACAGCGAGGGTGTCGAGGGCCGGTTCTACTCCTGGACGCCGGCGCAGCTGGCCGAGGTGCTGACCCCCGAGGACGCCGCCTGGGCCGCGCAGGTCTTCGAGGTCACCGAGGCCGGCACCTTCGAGCACGGCGCCTCCACGCTGCAGCTGCTCCGCGACCCCGAGGGCCCGGGGGAGCAGCGGCTGCGCGACGTGCGCACGGTGCTGCTCGCCGCCCGCGAGACCCGGGTCCGGCCGGCCCGCGACGACAAGGTGGTCGCGGCCTGGAACGGGCTGGCGATCTCCGGGCTCTGTGCGGCCGGGCTGCTGCTCGAGGAGCCGTCGTACGTCGAGGCCGCGGCGACCGCCGGCGAGCTGCTCGCCTCGTTGCACATCGTGGACGGCCGGCTGCGCCGGGTCTCCCGCGACGGCGTGGTGGGCCGGCACGCGGCGGTGCTCGAGGACCTCGGCTGCGTGGCCGCCGGCTACCTCGCGCTGCTCCGGGCCACCGGCGACGCGGTGTGGCTGGAGCGCGCCCGGGTGCTGCTCGACGACGCGCTGATGAGGTTCCGCGCCGAGGACGGCGGCTTCTTCGACACCGGCTCCGACGCCGAGGCGCTGGTCGCCCGGCCGCGGGACCCGTCGGACAACGCCAGCCCGTCCGGCCTGTCCGCGACCGTGCACGCGCTCGCCGAGTACGCCGCGCTCACCGGCTCCGGCCGGCACCGGCAGGCCGCCGAGGAGGCGCTCGCGACGGTGGCGGCGCTGGCCGAGCGGGCGCCCCGGTTCGCCGGCTGGTCGCTCGCGGCCGCCGAGGCGATGCTCGACGGACCGTTGGAGATCGCGGTCGTCGGCCCCGCCGGACCGGACCGCGACGCGCTCGCCGCCCGCGCCCGGCGGGTCCCCGGCGCAGTGGTCGTCGTCGCCGACGGGCCCCGCGAGGACGTGCCCCTGCTGGTCGGGCGGACCGCGGTCGACGGCCGCGCGGCGGCGTACGTCTGCCGGCACCAGGTCTGCGAACGCCCGGTCACCGACCCAGCCGACCTCCCCTGACCCTGCGCGAGACGGCACTTCGGTCAAGTCTCACGGCGCCGAGACGGCACTTGTGCCGGCGCGAGTGCCGTCTCGGCACGTCGGGAGTTGATGCAAGTGCCCTCTCGCCATTCCGTCGGCCGCTACCGGCGGGTACGTTCGGCACCACCTCCGAGGTGAAGGACGTCACATGGCATCGAGCGACACAGCGACGAGCAGGGCCGAGAGCTACGACTACGTGATCGTCGGCGCGGGCAGCGCCGGCGCGGTGCTCGCGGCGCGGCTCAGCGAGGAGCCGCGCACGACCGTGCTGCTGCTCGAGGCCGGGGGCGAGGCCGACGCCGACGAGATCCGCATCCCGGCCGCCTTCGCGAGCCTGTTCCAGACCCGGTGGGACTGGAACTACAGCACCACCGAGCAGAAGCAGCTGCACGACCGGCGGGCCTACTGGCCGCGGATGAAGGCGCTCGGCGGCTGCTCCTCGATGAACGCGATGATCTACATCCGCGGCAACCGCGCCGACTACGACGGCTGGCGCGACCAGTACGGCGCCGCCGGGTGGGGCTACGACGACTGCCTGCCCTACTTCGTCAGGGCCGAGGACAACACCCGCCTCGGGAGCCCGTTCCACGGTCGCGGCGGCCCCCTGCACGTCGAGGACCGGGTCTACACCCACGAGCTCAGCGAGCTGTTCGTCGAGAGCGCGGTCGCCGCCGGCCTGAAGCGCAACGACGACTTCAACGGCGCCGAGCAGCAGGGCGCGGGCCAGTACCAGGTCACCTGCCGCGGCGGCCGCCGCTGGTCGACCAACGAGGCCTACCTCCGCCCGGCCCGCGACCGGGAGAACCTCACCGTCGCCACCGGTGCCTACGCCACCCGCGTCGAGCTGGCGGGGGAGCGGGCGACCGGCGTGACCTTCCGGCAGTCCGGCGCCGTGCACACGGTGCACGCCACGCGGGAGGTGCTGCTGTGCGGCGGCGCGATCAACAGCCCGCAGCTGCTGATGCTCTCCGGCGTCGGGCCGCGCACCCACCTCGCCGAGGTCGGCGTCGAGACCTACGTCGACAGCCCGGGCGTCGGCGCGAACCTGCAGGACCACCCCGTGGTGCCGCTGCTGTGGCACACCAGGGGCGTCACCGACCTCGCCCAGCTCAACAACGTGCGCAACTTCGTCCGGTGGAAGGCCCGCGGCACCGGCCCGCTCGCCTCCAACATCGGCGAGGCCGGCGCGTTCTTCACCAGTCGGGGCGGACTGGACGCGCCGGACATCCAGATCCACGCGGCCCCGTCGGGCTTCTACGACAACGGCTTCCACGAGCCCACGTCGCGGATGTTCACCGCCGCGCCCACGCTGGTCTCGGTCGCCAGCCGCGGCTCGGTGCGGCTGCGCTCGACCGACCCGGCCTGGCACCCGGCCATCGACGCGGCCTACCTGGAGGACCAGACCGACCTCGACGCGCTGCTCGCCGGGGCCCGTCGTACCTGGGAGATCTGCACGCAGGGGCCGCTGGCCGCCCACCTCGACCGGCCGTGGAACCTGCCCGAGGACCCCTCCGACGAGGACCTCGTCGAGCACATCCGGACCTGGGCCCAGACGCTCTACCACCCCGTCGCGACCTGCGCGATGGGCGCGGGCGAGGACGCCGTGGTCGACCCCGAGCTGCGGGTCCGCGGCGTGGAGGGCCTCCGGGTCGTCGACGCCTCGGTGATGCCGGCGGTGCCGCGCGGCAACACCAACGCCCCCACCATCATGCTCGCCGAGAAGGCGGCCGACCTGATCAGGGAGTCACGATGACCCAGCTCGAGGAGCGCACCACGCAGTCGGCCGGCGACCGCCGCACCTTCGACTCGCTCGACCCCGCCACCGGCGACGTGGTCGGCACCCACCCGGTGCACACCGAGGCCGACGTGCGCGCGGCCGTCGCCCGGGCCCGCGAGGAGGCGGCCTGGTGGGCGTCACTGTCGTACGAGGAGCGCGAGCGGCACCTGCAGTCCTGGAAGGGCGTGATCACCCGGCGGCTGCCGCAGCTGGCCGACCTGGTGCACCGCGAGATGGGCAAGCCGCACGCCGACGCGCTGCTCGAGTGCGGCCTGGCCATCGAGCACATCGCCTGGGCGGCCTCCCACGCGCAGAAGGTGCTGCGCCGGCGCCGGGTCTCCTCGGGACTGCTGATGAGCAACCAGGCCGCCAGCGTGGAGTACCGCCCGCTCGGCGTGGTCGGCGTGATCGGCCCCTGGAACTATCCGGTCTTCACGCCGATGGGCTCGCTGGCCTACGCGCTCGCGGCGGGGAACGCCGTCGTGTTCAAGCCCAGCGAGTACACCCCCGGCCTCGGCGAGTGGCTGGCCCGCACCTTCGCCGAGGCGGTCGGCCGGCCGGTGCTGCAGGTCGTGACCGGTCTCGGCGAGACCGGCGCCGCGCTGTGCCGCGCCGGCGTGGACAAGGTCGCCTTCACCGGCTCGACCGCGACCGGCAAGCGGGTGATGGCCGCCTGCGCCGAGACGCTGACCCCGGTGGTGATCGAGGCCGGCGGCAAGGACGCGGTGATCGTGGACGAGGACGCCGACATCGAGGCCGCCGCCGACGCGGCGCTGTGGGGCGCCTGCAGCAACGCCGGGCAGACCTGCATCGGCGTCGAGCGGGTCTACGTCCACGAGCGCGTGTACGACGAGTTCCTCGACCAGCTGACCACCCGGGCGCGGGAGCTGCGGGCCGACCCGGACCCCGACGCGCTGATCGGGCCGATGACGATGCCCGGCCAGATCGAGGTGGTCCGCAGCCACATCCAGGACGCCCTCGACCGGGGCGGCCGGGCCGTGGTCGGCGGACCGGGTGCGGTGGGCGACCGGTTCATCCAGCCGACCGTGCTGGTCGACGTCCCCGAGGACTCCACCGCCGTGCAGGAGGAGACCTTCGGACCGGTGGTCACCGTGACCCGGGTCCGCGACATGGACGACGCCCTCACCCGGGTCAACGGGACCAGGTACGCCCTCGGCTCGACGGTCTTCGCCGGCAAGCGGGCGATGGAGATCGCCCGGCGGGTCCGCGCCGGCATGACCGCGGTCAACGGCGTGATCACGTTCGCCGGCATCCCCGCGCTGCCGTTCGGCGGGGTGGGCGACTCCGGCTTCGGACGGATCCACGGCGCCGACGGGCTGCGCGAGTTCACCTACCCGCACGCGATCGCCCGGCAGCGGTTCAGGCCGCCGCTGGCGCTGACCACGTTCGCGCGCACCGAGAAGGCCGAGCAGCAGTTCGCCCAGCTGGTCACGATGCTGCACGGGCGCGGCACCACGATCCCCAAGGCGGTGCGCGCCAAGGGACGGCGGCTCGGGGGCCGGTCCGGGCGCTGACAGGCTCAACCCTGGGCGGCGGTCCGCACGTCCGGCGCGCCGAGCCGGGCGGCGTCGGCGGTGCGGTCGTCGGGCTGCCGCTGGGAGTCCAGCTCGGCCGCGACCCGGGCGCGGTAGTGCTCGACCTCGTCCTTGACCTGCCCGTCCTCCCAGCCCAGCACCGGGGCCACCAGCGCGGCGACCTCCTCGGCGGCGGCGACGCCGCGGTCCGCGGTGTCGATCGAGATCCGGGTCCGCCGGGTCAGGATGTCGTCGAGGTGCAGGGCGCCCTCGGCGAGCGCGGCGTAGTAGGCCTCGACCCGCAGGTAGAGCGGCGCGTCGGCCAGCGGCTCGGCGAGGTCCGGCCGCTCCTCGAGCAGCGCGAGGAGCTCGCCCACCAGCGATCCGTAGCGGCCCAGCAGGTGCTCGACGCGCCCCGGGTGCAGCCCGGACTCCGCCGCGAGCTGCTCGCGCTGGTTCCACAGCGCGGTGTACCCCTCCGCGCCGACCAGCGGGATGGTCTCGGTGCAGCAGGCCGGGACCTTGCGGGTGAAGGAGTGCGACACGGCGTCGACGGCGTCCTTGGCCATCACCCGGTACGTCGTGTACTTGCCGCCGGCGACCATCACCAGGCCGGCCACCGGGCTGACCACGGCGTGCTCGCGGGAGAGCTGGCTGGTGTCGTCGGACTCGCCCGAGAGCAGCGGCCGCAGCCCGGCGTAGACGCCGACGACGTCCTCGTGGGTGAGCGGCGTCTTCAGCAGCCGGTTGGCGTGCTCGAGCAGGTAGTCGACGTCCGACCGGCTCGCGGCCGGGTGCGCGAGGTCGAGCGCCCAGTCGGTGTCGGTGGTGCCGATCAGCCAGCTCTCGCCCCACGGGATGATGAACAGCACGCTCTTCTCGGTCCGGGCGATGATCCCGGACTCCGCGTGGATCCGGTCGCGGGGCACCACGATGTGCACCCCCTTGGAGGCGCGCACGTTGATCTGCCCGCGGCCGCCGACCATCTCCTGGACCTCGTCGGTCCACACCCCGGCCGCGTTGATGGTCTGCCGCGCCCGGATCTCCAGCCGCTCCCCGGTCTCGAGGTCCAGCACCCGGGCGCCGCTGACCCGGTCACCCTCGCGCAGGAAGCCGGTGACCCGGGCGCTGGTCGCGCACAGCGCGCCGTAGCGGGCGGCGGTCCGCGCCAGCATCATCGTGTGCCGCGCGTCGTCGACCTGGCCGTCGTAGTACTTGATCGCGCCCACCAGCGCGTCCTTGCGCAGCGAGGGGAACTCCCGCAGCGCCTGGCGCCGGGTCAGGTGCCGGTGGGTGGGCACGCCGTGCCGCCCGCCCATGGTGTCGTAGAGCAGCACGCCGCTCCCGACGTAGAACCGCTCCCAGACCCGGTGCTGCAGCGGGTAGAGGAACGGCACCGGCCGGGCGAGGTGCGGGGCCAGCCGGTTGAGGATCAGCGAGCGCTCGCGGAGCGCCTCGCGGACCAGCCCGAAGTCGAGCTGCTCGAGGTAGCGCAGCCCGCCGTGCACCAGCTTGCTCGACCGGCTCGAGGTGCCCGAGGCGAAGTCGCGCGCCTCGACCAGGCCCACCCTCAGGCCGCGGGTGGCGGCGTCCAGCGCCGCCCCCGCGCCCACCACGCCGCCACCGATCACCAGCACGTCGAGGGGTTCGCGGGCCATCTCGCGCAGCGCGGCCGCGCGGCTCTCGGGGCCGAGCCGGGTCGTCGGTGTCGTCGGTGTCGTCGGCCCGCTCACTTCACGTCCACCCAGTCCAGCGTGCGGGTCACGGCCTTGCGCCACCCGGCGTACCCCTCCTCGCGCTGCTCCTCCGACCACTGCGGCTCCCACCGCTTGCTCTCGTTCCAGTTGTGGCGCAGCTCCTCGGGGTCCTTCCAGAAGCCGACGGCGAGCCCGGCGGCGTACGCCGCGCCCAGCGCCGTCGTCTCGGCGACGACCGGGCGGCTGACGGGGACGCCGAGCACGTCGGCCTGGATCTGCATGCACAGGTCGTTGGCGGTCACGCCGCCGTCGACCTTGAGCACCTCCAGCCGCACGCCGGAGTCCTTCTCCATGGCGTCGGCGACGTCGCGGCTCTGGTAGCAGATCGACTCCAGCGTGGCCCGGGCGAGGTGGGCGTTGGTGTTGAACCGGGAGAGGCCGACGATCGCGCCGCGCGCGTCGGAGCGCCAGTACGGCGCGAACAGGCCCGAGAACGCGGGCACGAAGTAGACCCCGCCGTTGTCGGGCACCTCACGCGCCAGCGTCTCGCTCTGCGAGGCGCCGCTGATGATGCCCAGCTGGTCGCGCAGCCACTGCACCGCGGACCCGGTCACCGCGATCGACCCCTCGAGGGCGTAGACCGGCGACTCGGTGCCGAACTGGTAGCAGACCGTGCTGAGCAGGCCGTTCTCGGAGCGCACCAGCTCCTTGCCGGTGTTGAGCAGCAGGAAGTTGCCGGTGCCGTAGGTGTTCTTGGCCTCGCCGGGGGCCAGGCACACCTGCCCGACCATCGCGGCCTGCTGGTCGCCGAGCGCGGCCGAGAGCGGGACCTCCGCGCCCAGCGGCCCGTCCTCGAGCGTGTGGCCGTAGAAGCGGGGGTCGGAGGAGGGTCGGATCTCGGGGAGCATCTGGCGGGGGATGTCGAACATGGCCAGCAGCTCGTCGTCCCAGTCCAGGGTCTCGAGGTCCATCAGCATCGTCCGGCTGGCGTTGGTCACGTCGGTGACGTGCACCCCGCCGCGGGTGCCGCCGGTGAGGTTCCACAGCAGCCAGGCGTCGGTGTTGCCGAAGATCGCGTCGCCCGCCTCCGCCGCCTCGCGCACGCCGTCGACGTTCTCGAGGATCCACTGGATCTTGCCGCCGGAGAAGTACGTCGCCGGCGGCAGCCCGGCCTTGCGCCGGATCACGTCGCCGCGGCCGTCGCTGTCCAGCGCCTTGGCGATGCTGTCGGTGCGGGTGTCCTGCCAGACGATCGCGTTGTAGTAGGGGCGGCCGGTCTTCCTGTTCCACACGACCGTGGTCTCGCGCTGGTTGGTGATGCCGAGCGCGGCCAGGTCCGAGCCGTTCATGCCCGCCCGCGCCAGCGTGGTCTTGAGCACCGAGCTGGTGCGCTCCCAGATCTCGTAGGGGCTGTGTTCGACCCAGCCGGCCTTCGGCATGATCTGCTCGTGCTCGAGCTGGTGGCGGGCGATCTCGTTGCCGCCGTGGTCGAAGATCATGAAGCGCGTGCTGGTGGTGCCCTGGTCGATGGCTCCGACGTACTCGGTCATGGTGTGCTCCTCGCGATGGTGGGCTGTCGCAGTGTCTCAGCCCGGGTTGTCAGTCAGGGGTGGTCAGGCGCGTTGTCAGGCGGGGGTGGACGCGGTCGGGGTGTGGTGGACGCGCGGCTCGGAGGTGGGGACCTCGCCGACCTCGTCGGTCTCGTCGTCGTCGGGCATGAAGCGACCGATCGCCAGCCGGTAGGCGCCGGCGCCGAGCGGGCCGCCGATCAGCGGGCCGACGATCGGGACCCAGAAGTACAGGGAGCCGCGCTGGTCCTCGAAGGCGGTGCCGTAGCCGGTGATGAACGAGGCGAGCCGGGGGCCGAAGTCGCGTGCGGGGTTGATCGCGTAGCCGGCGTTGGTGCCCCAGGCCATGCCGATCGCGACCACGATCAGGCCGACGATGAACGGTGCCATCCAGGCGACCGGGGCGTCGTTGCGGGTGTCGGTGACCGCGAGGATCAGGAAGAGCAGGATGGCGGTGCCGACCACCTGGTCCAGCAGCGCCGTGCCGGTGCCGACGTCCATGGCGCCGTTGCCGGGCAGCGTGGAGAAGATCCCCTGGCTCTTGATCGTGTGCCCGGGGTCGACCGTGCCGATCGCGTCGGCGTAGACCCAGCGAACGACCAGCGCCGCGACGAAGGCGCCGGCGGTCTGCGCCAGCGCGAACGGCAGCACCTTGCGCCAGGAGAACCCGGCGAAGGCGGCCAGGGCCACGGTCACGGCGGGGTTGAGGTGGGCGCCGCTGATCCGGGCGGCGGTGTAGACACCGAAGGTGACGCCCAGGCCCCAGGCCCAGGCGATGGAGTTGTGGTCGCCGAGCGACCCGCCGGAGGTGACGACCTGTGCCACGACTCCGACTCCGAACAGGATGAGGATCATGGTGCCGGCGAACTCGGCCACGAGCTCACCCACCAGCGTCCTCCTACCGAGATGTGCCACGACGTGTCCTCCGTTGGAAGTGATCGGGATGTGACGTGGGACGCTAGGCAGGAGTGACGGCCGCCACAACGGACCGCGTTCGGCATCGCCGAACGACCGGTCGTTCGGCATCGCCGAACCGCTCCGAGACCCCGGCCTTGCCGGCGTGGCTAGGGTCACAACATGCCCGCCCGCGTCCAGTCCGTCGAGCGCGCGGCGGCCATCTTGCAGGTGCTCTCGGCCGAGCACCGGCCGACCAGCCTGGCCCACCTGGCCGACACCCTGGGCCTGGCCAAGGCCACCGTGCACGGCCTCGTGCAGACGCTGCGCGACGTGGGGTTCGTCGACCAGGACCCCGAGTCCGGCCTGTACGCCGTCGGCGCCGGCCTGCTGCAGCTGGGTGCGACGGCGCTCGACCACAACGAGCTGCGGGCGCGGGCGCTGAACTGGACCGACGCGCTCGCGGCGCGCACCGGTCAGGCCGCCCTGCTCGGCACCCGGGACGGGGACCGGGTCGCCGTGGTGCACCACGTGTTCCGGCCGGACGGCAGCCACCAGGGGTCGCTGACCGGGACCGTGCAGCCGCTGCACGCCGACGCGCTCGGCAAGGTGCTGCTGGCCCACGACCCCCGGGCGCTGCGCTGCCTGGCCGGGCGGGAGCTGGAGAGCTACACCTACCGGACCATCACCGACCCGGCCAGCCTGCGCCGCGAGCTCGCCGACGTCCGCGACCACGGCTGGGCCGCCGCGGTGGAGGAGGCCGAGCCCGAGGCCGCCGGGCTGGCCGCGCCGATCCGCGACCGCGCGGGCTTCGTGGTGGCCGCCGTCGGCGTGGTCGGCCGGGTCGACGGGCTGTGCGACGGCCGCCAGCGGCCACGCCCGGCCCTGGTGACGCAGGTGGTCGCGGCCGGCCGGTCGATCTCGCGCGAGCTCGGGCACGGCCGCCCGTGAGCACCCAGTACGTCGCGGCGATCGACCAGGGCACCACCTCGACCCGTTGCCTGCTCTTCGACCGGGAGGGGCGGATGGTCTCGGTGGCCCAGCGCCAGCACCGGCAGTCCTACCCGCGGCCGGGCTGGGTCGAGCACGATGCCGAGGAGATCTGGCAGATCACCCGCCAGCTGGTGCCGCAGGCGCTCCAGGACGCCGGGGTCGACCCCGGGCAGGTGGTCGGGCTGGGGGTCACCAACCAGCGCGAGACCACGGTCGTCTGGGACCGGGCCACCGGCCGTCCCGTGGCGCCGGCGATCGTGTGGCAGGACACCCGGACCGCCGGGGGGCTGGCCGGGCTCGTCGAGCGCCTCGACCACGACGAGGTGACCCGGCGGACCGGGCTGCCGGTCTCGTCGTACCCCTCGGGTCCGAAGCTGCGCTGGATCCTCGACAGCGACCCGGCGATCCGCGAGCGGGCCGAGCGCGGCGAGCTGCTGTTCGGGACCATGGACACCTGGCTGGTGTGGAAGCTCTCGGGCGGCCTGCACGTCACCGACGCCACCAACGCCAGCCGCACCCTGCTGATGGACCTGGAGACGCTGGCCTGGGACCCGGAGCTGCTCGAGGCGATGCGCGTCCCGGCCTCGATGCTGCCGGAGATCCGCCCCTCGATCGGGGTGCTCGGCGTGACCCGGGACCCGGTGCCGGGCATCCCGATCAGCGCGGTGATCGGCGACCAGCAGGCCTCGCTGTTCGGCCAGACCGCCTTCGAGCGGGGCCAGGGCAAGTGCACGTTCGGCACCGGCAGCTTCCTGCTGATGAACACCGGCACCGAGGTGGTCCGGTCCCGGTCCGGCCTGATCACCACCGTGGCGCGCACGGTGGAGGGGGAGCCGACGACGTACGCGCTCGAGGGCGCGGTGGCCCAGGCCGGCGCGCTCGTCGAGTGGTGCCGGACCAGCCTGGACCTGATCCGCACCCCCGCGGAGATCGAGACCCTCGCCGCCAGCGTGGAGGACAACGGCGGCTGCTACGTCGTCCCGGCGTTCTCCGGGTTGTACGCGCCGTACTGGGAGAGCCAGGCGCAGGGGGTCGTGGTCGGGCTGACCTCCTACGTCACCAAGGGGCACCTCGCCCGGGCGGTGCTCGAGGCGACGGCGTGGCAGGCCCGCGACGTGGTGGACGCGATGGTCCTCGACGCGCAGCTGCCGATGACCTGGCTGGCGGTCGACGGCGGGATGACCGCCGACAACCTGCTGATGCAGACCGTCGCGGACGTGCTCGACGTCCCGGTGATCCGACCGATGATGGCCGAGAGCGTGGCCCTCGGCGCGGCGTACGCCGCGGGCCTCGCGGTCGGCTACTGGCCCGACCGGCAGGTTCTGCGGGCGCACTGGCACCGGGCCGCGGAGTGGCGCTCGAGGATCACCGCGGAGCGGCGGGATGCCGAGCTCGCCGCCTGGCACCACGCCGTGTCGCTGTCCATCGCCTGGGGGCGTGGCCCGGGGCGGCCGGCGGTCGCGGGCGCTCAGGGGCCGCCGGAGCCACCCGTGCCACCGGTGCCGCCCGGGGCCCCCGGCCGGCCCCGCGACGAGCAGGTCGCCGAGCTCCGAGCGCAGGTAGAGCACCGAGCGGCCGTGCCGGGCCGAGGTGAGCAGGCCGCCCGCGCGCAGCGCCCGCAGGTGCTGGTTGACCGCGGTCGTGGTCACGCCGAGCCGGACCGCGAGCTCCGTCGACGAGGCCGGCGCGGCCAGCAGCACCAGCAACCGCGCCCGGGCCCGTCCGACCAGCCCGGCCAGCGCGTCCGGAGTCTCCGGCCGCTCGCTCGCGAAGAGCGCCCCGAGCCCGCGGGCGGCGTACATCAGCAGCGGCGACTCGTGCGGCGAGATCGGCGCCGAGGCGCTGCGCACGAACATCGAGGGGGCCAGGGTGAGCCCGGCCCCGGCGGTCGTGCGCCGGTAGCGGGCGTCGCTGGAGGTGCTCACCTGCACGACCTGGCCGTCCAGGCGCACCGTCGGGGCCAGCCCGGCGAACATGCCGTGCAGGCCGCGGGAGGCGATCGTCCGGGCCTGGTGCACGATGTCGGCCTCGAGCAGCGCACGCATCCGCGGCCAGTACGGCACGAAGCAGGTCTGCCAGTAGTCCGCCAGCGCCGCCTCGATCCGGCCCAGGACCCGGTCCGTGGGGCCGCGCAGCACGGCCGGCCGGGTGGCGGGGTCGGGGTGCACCTCGGCGATGTCGGCCCGCACCGCGTCCGGCGGGGTGCGCATCGCGGTCGCGAGCTCGTCCTCGAACCGGGACAGCGGCGACCACGGGTGCGGGGTGAGGAAGTCCAGCACCCAGAACGAGTCGTTGGTCAGCGCCCGCAGCAGCCGGGTGTCCAGGCCGGCCCGGTCGGCCTCGGTGCGTCGCAGCCACGGCAGCATCAGCGGGTAGCGCCCGGGGTCGCGGAACGTGCGCAGCGACAGCGCGACCTCCGCGAGCGGGGAGATCGCGAACCGGACCCCGCCGAGATCGGTGCCCGCGAGGTCGTACTCGATCATGAAGCAGGACGCTACATCGTTGGTGCTGCCGCCCGTCCGGGTGCGAGAACTGCCCCGTGACCGGTCGCGTGCGCACCCTGCTCCTCCCCGACGAGCCCGTCCACCGGGCCCTCACGCTCGCGACCATGACCGCGGCCCTCTCGACCGGGCTGTTCTTCAGCGTCAGCGCGCTCTACTTCACCCGCGTGATCGGGCTACCGGCCACCACCGTGGGCCTGGGGCTGACCGCCGCGGGCGGCGTGGGCGTGGCCGCGTCGTTCCTCGGCGGCTACCTCGCCGACCGGGTCGGCGCCGACCGGCTGCAGGTCGCCGCCAACGGCCTGCAGGGCCTGGCCCTGCTGGCCTACGTGTTCACCGGCTCCGCGGTGACGTTCACCGCGGTCGCCTGCTTCGCGGTCGGGGCCCGCAGCCTGCAGGGCAGCGCCAAGGCGGCGCTGCAGGCGCGCTGGTTCACCGGCCCCGAACGGGTACAGGTCCGGGCCCGGCTGCGGGTGGTCACCAACGTCTTCATCGGCCTGGGCACGCTGCTGGCCGCGATCGCGCTGCTGCTCGGCACCGCGGCGGCGTACCGGACCACGATGATCGGCATCGCCGTGCTCACCGGCGCCGCCACGGTCCCGATGGCCGGGCTGCGCCGCCGGGTGCCGCGGCTGGCGGCCGCCATGGCCGGGCCGCGGACGGCGGACGGCGGCCGCGCCCGCGGACGTTCCCCGCTGCGCGACCGCACCTACCTGGCCTCGGTCGCGCTGAACTCGGTGATCGCGATGCAGTTCGGCATCCAGACCGTCGGCGTCCCGCTGTGGATCGCGGGCTCCACGCACGCGCCGACCGTGATGGTCTCGGTGCTGATGGTCATCAACACCGCCTTCGTGGCGCTCCGCCAGGTCCGCGCCTCCCGGGGCACCCACGACATCCGGCACGCCGGCCGGGTGGTGCGTCGCGGCACGCTGCTGCTGGCCGGGGCCTGCCTGGTGTACGGCGTCGCCGGGCACACCGGCCCGGGGCTGCTCGGGACGGGCGTCGCCGTGGTGCTGCTGGTGGCGGCCGAGCTGCTCGGCTCCGCCGCCGAGGTGCGCACCGAGGCCGGCGGCTGGGGGCTGGCCTTCGAGCTGGCCGACCCCGCGAGCGCCGGCGCCTACCAGGGCCTCTCGGCGACCGGCTACGCCCTGGGCAACATGGTGGCCCCGCTGCTGGTCACCGCCACCGCGATCCGGCACGGCCTGCCCGGCTGGCTGCTGCTCGCGGTCGTGTTCGCCGCGGCCGGCATCGCGGTGGCCGCCCTGGCCGGGCGCGCCACGGCCCGCCGTACGCCCGCGGGCGGGGTGGAGCTGGTCGCGTGATCCCGCGGTCAGCGCAGGGCGTAGGTGGCGAGCGAGACGCCCACGTAGTGGGAGGCGAAGGCCAGGATCGTGAACGTGTGGAACACCTCGTGGAAGCCGAACCAGCGCGGCCACGGGTTGGGGCGCTTGAAGCCGTAGACCACACCGCCCAGCGTGTAGAGCGCGCCGCCCACCACGATCATGACGAACGTCGCGACCCCGATGCCGAAGCCGAGCCGGGTGGCGCCCGTGTAGAACGACGGGATGAAGAAGACCGCGGCCCAGCCGAGCGCGACGTAGATCGGCACGTAGAGCCAGCGCGGCGCGTCGGTCCAGAAGACCCGGAACAGCACGCCGAGGATCGCGCCCGTCCACACGGTGGCCAGCAGGGCCACCCGCTCCGTGCCCTCGAGCAGCAGCAGGCTGAACGGCGTGTAGGAGCCGGCGATCAGCAGGAAGATGTTGGAGTGGTCGAAGCGGCGCAGGAACGCCCAGACCCGCGGTGACCAGTTGCCGGTGTGGTAGATCGCCGACACCGTGAACAGGACCAGCGCCGAGCCGGTGAACACCGCCGCGCCGACCTTGGTGGCGGTGGTGGGGGAGAGGCTGACGAGCACGATCCCGGCGGCCAGCGTGAGCGGCGCGATGCCCAGGTGCAGCCAGCCGCGGAACCTGGGCTTGACCTCGGCGATCGCGTCGCCGAGGTGGTCCAGGCCGGACCGGAGTGCCTCGTTCATCGTGTGGCTCATGATCCACCAAGGTAGCGGGCCCTGCTGAGCGCCGCACGTCGTCGTACCCCACTTGAGCCGTTGGTCACCTGACCCGCGCCAAGGTCCTCTGGGGGAGCGCCGCCGCCGCTACCATCGAAGCGTGGCGGACTGGAAGCGCGGGATCCGGCGGGTGCTCTACCCGGCGTACGAGGCACGGATGCTGCGCCGGATGCCGGCCGAGGACCTGCCCCGACACGTCGGGGTGATGCTCGACGGCAACCGCCGCTGGGCGAAGGCCGTGGGGGCGGACACCGCCCACGGGCACCGGGCCGGCGCCGCCAACATCGAGCCGCTGCTCGGCTGGTGCGAGGAGGTCGGCATCGAGCACGTCACGCTGTGGCTGCTCTCGACCGACAACCTCAACCGCCCCGCCGGCGAGCTCGAGCCGCTGCTGCAGATCATCGAGGAGGCCGTCGCCTCGCTCGCCGACCAGCGCCGGTGGCGGCTGAACCCGGTCGGCGCCCTCGACCTGCTGCCGGCCGGCACCGCCGAGCGGCTCAAGGCCGCCCAGGAGGCCACCCGCGACGTCGACGGGATCCTGGTCAACGTCGCCGTGGGGTACGGCGGCCGCCGCGAGATCGCCGACGCGGTCCGGGCGCTGCTGCACGAGCAGGCCGGCAAGGGGATGACCCTCGAGGAGCTCGCCGAGGTCATCGACGTCGACCACATCGCCGAGCACCTCTACACCCGCGGCCAGCCCGACCCCGACCTGGTGATCCGCACCTCCGGCGAGCAGCGCCTCGGCGGCTTCCTGCTGTGGCAGAGCACGCACAGCGAGTTCTACTTCTGCGAGGCCTACTGGCCCGACTTCCGCCGGGTCGACTTCCTGCGAGCCCTGCGCGCCTACACCCAGCGCGAGCGGCGCTACGGGGCGTAGGGCTGCCGGTGAAACCGACGCCGCGAGCCGCTGCAGGCCCGCGGCCCCCGCCCGGGTCACCGGTCCGCAACATCCTGTTCACCCGCGCGTTCGGGCGTGTCGTGCCGTCCGGACCGCATGCAGGCGTACGTTCCGGGGTATCGGGGAGTGGGGAAGCTCTCCGCATCGGGAGGCTCGTTCGTGGACGTTCACGACTGCACCGCACGGCAGGTGGACCCCTGCCGCGTGGGAGGGGGCCGGCACTCCGGTCCTCGGGCTGCCCGGTCCACCAGTGTGAACTAGGGCCGGGGCGAGGAGTGCGCGCGTCGGTCCGTGAGGGGTGACATCGTGCCGTCGCAGGCCCAGAAGAACCAGGACACCCAGCAGGACACCCAGCAGACCAGCCAGCAGACCCGCGCCCGCAGCGCTGGGCGCGGCGCCACCCGAGCCGGGACCCGGGCCCGATCGCGGGCTCCCGAGGCGCCGGCCGTCCGCACCTACGTGCTCGACACCAGCGTGCTGCTCGCCGACCCCGGCGCACCACGCCGGTTCGCCGAGCACGAGGTCGTGCTGCCGGTGGTGGTCATCACCGAGCTGGAGGGCAAGCGGCACCACCCCGAGCTGGGCTTCTTCGCCCGCACCGCCCTGCGCCTGCTCGACGAGCTGCGCATCGTCCACGGCCGCCTGGACCAGGCCGTCCCGATCGGGGAGGAGGGTGGCACGATCCGGGTCGAGCTGAACCACACCGACCCCGCGTCGCTGCCCTCCGGCTTCCGCCTCGGCGACAACGACACCCGGATCCTCGCGGTCGCCCGCAACCTGGCCAACGAGGGGCACGCGGTCACGCTGGTCTCCAAGGACCTGCCGCTGCGGATCAAGGCCTCCGCCGTCGGCCTCGACGCCGAGGAGTACCGCGCCGAGGCGATCTCCGACTCCGACACCGGCTTCTCCGGGATGGCCGAGCTCGACGTGGCCGCCGCCGACCTCGACGAGCTGTACGCCGACGGCGTGCTCGACCTCGACGAGGCCCGGGACCTGCCCTGCCACCAGGGCCTGGTGCTGCTCTCCGACCGGGGTACGGCGCTGGGCCGGGTCGGGGCGGACAAGCAGGTGCACCTGGTCCGGGGTGACCGCGAGGCGTTCGGCCTGCACGGCCGCTCCGCCGAGCAGCGGGTCGCCCTGGAGATGCTGCTCGACCCCGAGGTCGGGATCGTCTCCCTCGGCGGCCGGGCCGGCACCGGCAAGTCCGCGCTCGCCCTGTGCGCCGGGCTCGAGGCGGTCATGGAGCGCCGCCAGCACAAGAAGGTCGTGGTGTTCCGCCCGCTGTTCGCCGTCGGCGGCCAGGAGCTGGGCTACCTGCCCGGGTCGGAGTCGGAGAAGATGTCGCCCTGGGGCCAGGCGGTCTTCGACACCCTCGGCGCGATCACGTCCCCCGACGTCATCGACGAGATCCTCGACCGCGGCATGCTCGAGGTGCTCCCGCTGACCCACATCCGGGGCCGCTCGCTGCACGACGCCTTCGTGATCGTCGACGAGGCGCAGTCGCTGGAGCGCAACGTGCTGCTGACCGTGCTGTCGCGGATCGGCGCGAACTCCAAGGTGGTGCTCACCCACGACGTCGCCCAGCGCGACAACCTCCGGGTGGGCCGGCACGACGGGGTGGTCGCGGTGATCGAGAAGCTCAAGGGGCACCCGCTGTTCGCCCACGTCACGCTGACCCGCTCCGAGCGCTCGCCGATCGCGGCGCTGGTGACCGAGATGCTGGAGCACGTGACCCTCTGACCGGGCAGGCCCCAGACGGGCCGGCCCGGACGGGCCAGCCCGAATCCGCAACCCCGCGTCGTACCCCGGTGGACGGCGCGGGGTTGCTGCGCTTGGTGAGGCCTGTGTGACTGAAGTGACTCCTGGGGCGAGGCCTGGCTCACGTTTCCCCCAGAAGTCCCCCCAATTTGGGCCGTTCGGTTTGCAGTCCCTCCGGCGCTCGTGCAAGGTGACCCGTGATCTTTTCGTGACCTCGCGTGAGCGCGTGAGGACTCGGGCGCGAAGAGCACCCCCGATGTCTACCCCTGGACTACCCCTGTGCCGAAGCGAGAGAAGTACGCCCCGAAGCACCGTCAGCTCCCGTCCCCCAACGTCGTCAGCGATACCCCGAAGAAGGTCCTGCGAAACACCCTGGTCCTGTCCTCCGTGGCCGTCGCGGCAACGGGTGCGGCGGTGTCGGTCGGGACGTTCTCCAGCAGCCCCGCGGCGGTGACCAACGCCGCGCAGGACCTCGGCCAGCACTACCAGCCCGCCAAGGCCCAGGACCTGATGGACCGCGAGCCGGTGACCTCCCGGTCCTCCGACCGCCGCCGGGCCGCCGACCCGGCCAAGCAGGCCGAGCTCGCGTCCGACAAGGGGCCCGCGGCGACCCACCGCCACCACGAGACCCTGGCCTCGCAGGACCCGCACGACATCGCCAAGGCGCTGATGCCGCAGTTCGGCTTCTCCAGCGACCAGTACGGCTGCCTCGACGACCTGTGGACCGGCGAGAGCGGCTGGCGCGTCAACGCCGACAACCCGACCTCGTCGGCCTACGGCATCCCGCAGGCGCTGCCCGGCTCCAAGATGGCCTCGGCCGGCCCGGACTGGGCGACCAACGCGGCCACCCAGATCAAGTGGGGGCTGGGCTACATCCGTGACACCTACGGCTCGCCGTGCGGCGCGATGTCGTTCAAGAACGGCCACGGCTGGTACTAACCGCCGCGAGCATCACCCGCCCCGGGTCCGGCCGAACGCCGGACACGGGGCCGCTCCCTTCCCTACCGTGGCAGGCGGGCCGGACCGCACGGTCCGGCTCCCGCCGCGAGGGGAGGCCAGCCCATGTCCTGCTGGCCGTCGCGCGCCCGGGGCTCCGCGCTCGGGACCGCCCTGACCGCCCTCCTGGCCGCCCACCTGCCCGCCGTCCTGCTGGTCGTGCTCGTGCCGGCCGGCGCCGCGGAGGCCGGCGCGCAGGCGTCCACCCCTCCCGCCGGGGTGACCCGGCTCGCCGTCGACGACGTCAGCCTCACCCCGGACGGTTACGAGGTCCCGACCTCCTGGCAGGCCGGCAGCGACACCTCGTCCTACCGGGTCACCGCCGAGGACGCCGCCACCGGCGCCGACCTCGCCCGGGCGAGCGTGACCGCCACCCGGTGGACGGCCCTGGTCGCCGCCGCGGTCGGCACCCGCGTGCGGATCACCGTCACGCCGTACCACGACGGCACGCCGGGGCCGACCAGCCACGTCTCGGTGGTGCTGCCCGACCTGACCGCGCCAGCCGGCTCCTTCCGGCTCACCCACCAGCGCCGGCTGGCGACCCTGGCGTGGACCGCGCTGTCCGACGACACCACCCGCCGGGCGGACATCGTCCGCACCGTCAGGTGGGGTGACGGCACGCACCGCGAGCGCTGGACCGGCCGGAGCATCGACCACCGCTACCCGGGCGCGGGGCTGTGGCACCCGAGTGTGCGGCTCGTCGACGAGGCCGGCAACGCCGCCGTGCTGCGCGCCGGGGCGGTCGCGATCGCCGACCACACCGCGCCCACCGGCGCCTTCTCGGCGAGCCCGACGGCGAGCTGGGCCTCGGTCACCGAGGTGGCGCTCACCCAGCTCGCGCTGCACGACGACCTGAGCGCCCCGGCCGACGTCCGGCGCACGGTGGCCTGGGGCGACGGCAGCCGCACGCCGTGGCCGACCGGGGAGGCGGCCGGGCACGTGTACGCCGGGGAGGGCGTGTTCACGCCGCGGGTGACCCTGGTCGACGAGGCGGGCAACCGGGCGGTCGTGGAGGCGAACCCGGTCACGGTCAGCCGGGACGACCTGGCACCAACCGTCTTCCTGCACCTGCCCACCCGTCACCCGGAGTCCGCCCGCCGCTGGCGGGTCGTGCACGGGCGGGCCGACGACGCCGGGACCGGGGTCGCGGCCGTCCGGGTCGAGGCGGTTCAGCGGCGGACGTCGGGCTGGTACGGCTACCGGTCGGGCGACGGCGGCTGGGGGCCGGCGGCCACCCGGGCCCGGGCCTGGCGCCGGGCCCAGCCGGTGACCGTGCTCCCGACGTCGGCGGGCCGCTGGCTCTGCGCGCTGGGGAAGGTGCGGCAGGGCATGCTCGTGGTGCGGGTCGAGGCGCGCGACGCCGCGCGCAACAGTGCCGTCATGCTGCACCGGCAGACGCTGGACGGCCCCTGACGCGGGGTGCCCCGCCCAGGGTGCCGGTCAGGGTGCCGGTCAGGGGTGGGTCATGCTCTCCAGGTCGAGCGCCTCGTCGAGCTGCTCCTCGGTCAGCTCGCCGCGCTCGACGAAGCCGAGCTTGAGCACGGTGTCGCGGATCGTGGCGCCGTCGGCGAGGGCCTGCTTGGCGACCTTGGCGGCGTTCTCGTAGCCGAGGTACTTGTTCAGCGGCGTCACCACGGACGGCGAGGACGCGGCGTACTGGTGCATCCGCTCGGCCTCGGCGGTGATCCCGTCGACGCAGCGGTCGGCCAGCAGCACCGTGGAGGTGGACAGCAGCCGGATCGACTCCAGCAGGTTCCGGGCGATGACCGGCATCGCGACGTTCAGCTCGAAGCTGCCGCTGGCGCCGGCCACGGTGACCGCGGTGTCGTTGCCGATCACCTGGGCGCACACCATCAGCGTGGCCTCGGGCAGCACCGGGTTCACCTTGCCGGGCATGATGCTCGACCCGGGCTGCAGGTCGGGCAGGTGGATCTCGGCCAGGCCGGTCGTCGGCCCCGAGGACATCCAGCGCAGGTCGTTGCAGATCTTGGTCAGGCCGACCGCGATCGTCTTGAGCACCCCGCTGAGCTCGACGAGCGAGTCGCGGGTGCCCTGCGCCTCGAAGTGGTCGCGTGCCTCGCTGAACGGCTGGCCGGTGGTCTCGGCGAGCACCTCGATGACCCGGGCGGAGAAGCCGGGCGGGGTGTTGATGCCGGTGCCGACCGCGGTGCCGCCGAGCGGCAGCTCGCGGACCCGGGGGAGCACGGCGTCGAGCCGCTCCCCGGCGTACCGAAGCGTCGCGGCGTAGCCGCCGAACTCCTGGCCGAGCATCACCGGCGTGGCGTCCATCAGGTGGGTGCGGCCGGACTTCACCAGCCCGCCGAACTCCTCGGCCTTGGCCGCGAGGCTGCGCTCGAGCGTCGCCAGCGCGGGAAGCAGGTCCTCGACGACGGCCAGCGTGGCCGCGACGTGGATCGAGGTCGGGAACGTGTCGTTGGAGGACTGGCTGGCGTTGACGTGGTCGTTGGGGTGCACCTCGACGCCGGCGCGGCCGGCCAGGCTGGCCAGCACCTCGTTCATGTTCATGTTCGAGCTGGTGCCCGACCCGGTCTGGAAGACGTCCAGCGGGAAGTGGTCGTCGACCTCGCCGGCGCGCACCCGCTCGGCCGCCGCCGTGATCGCCTCGACCTTGTCGGCGTCGAGCACGCCGAGCTCGCCGTTGACCCGGGCCGCGCTCGACTTCACCAGGGCCAGCGCCTGGATGTGCCGGGGCTCGAGGGTGACGCCGCTGATCGGGAAGTTCTCCACGGCGCGCTGCGTCTGGGCCCGCCAGAGCGCGTCGCGGGGGACGCGGACCTCGCCCATCGAGTCGTGCTCGGTGCGGAACTCGCCGCCGGTGCCTGCGCTGGGGTCTGCGGTGCTCACGCCTCCGACCGTACCCGTGGGGCACGTGGGCGACACGTGGCGATCGACCGCGCGGGGTGCTCAGTCCGTCATCTCAGGCCGGGGCGGACACCCGGGCGACGTAGAGCCAGTACTGCTCGTCGCGGTCCTGCAGCAACACGTCGTACGGCCGGGCCTCGGCGTTGCCGAACACCGCGCGCAGGGCGCCCTCGAGGTCGGGGGCGGGGTTGGCCGACCAGAAGACCAGCACGCCGCCGGGGCGCAGGGCCGCGCGGGCGGTGGCGAGGAACGGGGCGCGGTAGAGCGCCGCGTTCTCCTCGTGCACCAGGTAGCCGGGACCGTTGTCGACGTCGAGCAGCAGCAGGTCGTACGACGCCGGCCGGGCCTCGGCCAGGGCCACCGCGACGTCGGCGACGACGACCGTGACCCGCTCGTCGGCCAGCAGGGCGGGGCCGTGCGGGATCGTGCCGTCGCGCATCCAGCCGACCAGCGCCTCCTCGATCTCGACCACCGCGCACCGCTCGACCCGGCTGTCGCGCAGCACCTCGTGCATGGTGAACCCCAGACCGAGCCCGCCGACGACCACGGCGCGCGGCCGCTCGACCAGCGCCAGCGCCGCGGTGGCCAGCGCCTGCTCGGTGCTGGTCTCGAGGCTGTCCATCACGAACACGCCGTTCGCGCGCAGCTCGAGCACGCCCGGGCCGTTGTCGCCGCGCCGCTCGCGGAGCACCAGCTCGCCGCGCTCGGACTGGGCGCGGGCCAGCTCGACGTGGCGCGGGGAGGGCTGCATGGGGCCCATCCTCCCCGGTCGCGGCACGGGGGAGGGGCCCGGCCCGGGCCGTCCGTGGTTCGACGGCGGTGCGGATGGGTAGGACCCGGACATGGACGCCACGCCGCAGCACCAGCCCGGCCCGCGGCGCCACGCGACCCCGGCGGTCGCCGGCGTCGGCACTCCGGCTCGCTGCCGGGACTCGCCGGCCCCGATCTGGCCGCGCGGTCGCTGACCCGCGGGGGCCTCGGGACGCGACCGGTCCAGACCGTTACCGAATCGTTCTCCACCCCCTGTCGTCGCAGGTCAGCCCGCGTTTCCGCGGTTCTCGGGGTGATCGACGCGGTCTCAGGGTCCGTTAAGGTGCGACGGGTTCACGACCATGATCCCGGGGGCGCACCGTCGCACGACGGTCGTGGCCGGGTCCGTCCGGACGACCGACCGACACATCCCGACAAGCATGGAGGATGAGCCGTGGGAGGACCGCCATTCACCGAGTGGTTGTCGCAGAATCAGCAGGAAGTCATCGTGCGAGTCCAGCAGCACGCGCTGCTGTCGATCTACTGCATCGCCATCGCGACCGTGGTGGGGCTGCTGATCGCGTTGGCGACCTACCGCTTCGCGTGGGCGGCCAACGTCTCGATCGGGACGATCGCGGTCGCCTTCACCATCCCGTCGGTGGCGCTGTTCGGCTTCGTCTACTCGGTGACCGGCAACGCGCTGATGACCTTCGTCCCCGTGGTGTCCATGTACGGCCTGCTGCCGATCACCCGCAACGCCGTCGTCGGCCTGCAGGCGGCCGACCCCAGCGTCATCGACGCCGCCAAGGGCATGGGCGTGGGCTGGTTCCGGATGTTGTGGCAGATCCGGCTGCCGATCGCGTGGCCGGTGATCCTCGCCGGCATGCGGGTCTCCGCCCAGCTGACCGTCGGCATCGTGGCCATCGGCGCCTTCATCGGTGACTACGGCCTGGGCCGGCTCGCCTTCAACGCGCTGAACAACCTCGGCTCGGTGAACGACGTCAACCAGGCGCTGGCCTGCACGATCTTCGTCGCCCTGATCGCCCTGGCGTTCGACGCCTTCTTCGTCCTCGTCCGTCGCTTCACGACCCCGAGAGGCATCCGTGTCTGACCAGACCCTGCAGGCCAACGAGCAGCCGAGCGAGGAGTCGAGCTACGGCGTCCCGATCTCGTTGAAGAAGCTCACCAAGCGGTACGCCGGCACCAAGGTCCCGGCCGTGGACGCCATCGACCTCGAGATCCCCGCGGGCGAGATCGTCGTGCTCGTGGGCCCCTCGGGCTGCGGCAAGACGACCACGATGCGGATGATCAACCGGATGATCACGCCGTCCTCCGGAGTGGTGGAGATCGACGGCGAGGACGCCGCGTCGCTCAACGACACGACGCTGCGTCGCCAGATCGGCTACGTCATCCAGCAGATCGGGCTGATCCCGCACCTGACCATCGCCAGCAACGTCGCGCTGGTCCCCAAGCTGCTGAAGTGGGACAAGCAGCGGATCGCCCGGCGCGTCGACGAGATGCTCTCGGTGGTCGGGCTGGAGCCCTCCACCTACGGGCACCGCTACCCGCGCCAGCTCTCCGGCGGCCAGCAGCAGCGGGTCGGCGTCGCCCGGGCGCTGGCGGCCGACCCGCCGATCATGCTGATGGACGAGCCGTTCGGCGCGGTGGACCCGATCACCCGAAGCAGCCTCCAGGACGAGTTCCTGAGCCTGCAGAAGACCCTGAAGAAGACGATCGTCTTCGTCACCCACGACTTCGACGAGGCGCTCAAGCTCGGGGACCGGATCGCCGTGCTCCGCGAGGGGTCGAAGATCGTGCAGTACGACACCCCGGAGAACATCCTCGCCGCCCCCGCCGACGACTTCGTCGCCGGCTTCATCGGCGAGGGGGCCGCGCTCAAGCGGCTGCACTTCGAGGAGGTCGCGACGCTGCCCTACGAGCACGACGCCCCGGTGGAGACCGAGATCCACGTCGACCCGCACGACAGCCTGCACCAGGCGCTGGACCTGATGGTGGGCAGGGGCCTCGACCACGTCGCCGTCGAGGAGGACGGCCACGCCGTCGGGACGATCTCGGTCGGTTCCATCCTCGACCGGGTCACCGCCGAGCCCGGCGAGGAGGGAGACGCGCCGAAGCCGAGGGAGGGAGAGGCATGAGCACCTCCGTGGAGCAGGCCCCGGCCGACCAGGAGCAGGAGGTCCCACGGGGCCGGGCGCAGGCGCCGGGGCGCCGCGAGCGCAGCCCCGGCCCGCCGCTGTTCACCTGGCGCGACCTGGTGCTCCCGGTGCTCGTGGCCGTGACGCTGGTCGTCCTCTACTACTACGTGCAGGGCAAGGACCTCGACAACATCGAGGTGAACCTGCTCAACACCTCCTCGCTGGTGCACCAGACCTGGGCGCACATCTACATCTCGTTCACCATCGCCGTGCTGGTCGTGGCGATCGCGGTGCCGCTCGGCGTGCTGGTGACCCGGGAGCGGACCCGGGCCAGCGCCCCCGCGGTGCTGGGCCTGGCCAACATCGGCCAGGCCGCGCCCAGCCTGGGACTGATCGCGCTGGTCGGCAGCTACAAGATCGGCTTCTGGGCGGTGGTCCTGGTGCTCACCGCCTACGCGATCCTCTCGGTGCTGCGCAACACGATCGCCGGCCTGCAGGGCGTCGACCGCGGCGTGCTCGACGCGGCCAAGGGGATGGGGATGTCGCCGGCCGCCGTGCTGCTGAAGGTGGAGCTCCCGCTGGCGGTGCCGATCATCGGGGCCGGCGCGCGGACCGCGCTGATCCTCGCGGTCGCGACGGTGCCGCTGGGCAACTTCCTCGACGCCGGCGGCCTGGGCTTCAGCCTGTTCGGTGCGATCAAGACCGACCGCCCGGTCGCCACCTTGTCCATCGCCGTGATCATCGCCTGCCTGGCGCTGACCCTCGACTGGGTGGCCAGCCTGCTGCAGCGCCTGGCCACGCCCCGCGGCATCCGCTGAGCCGTGCGTCCGACCCCCGACCCACTGTCCGAATCATGACGAACTGGTACCTACCGAAGGGACATCTGCCATGACCAACCTGCCCACCGGGGGCCGGCCGCTGCACCGCGGCCTCGCCGCCCTCGGCGCCTCGGTCCTCGCCCTCTCGCTCGCCGGCTGCGGCCTCTCCAAGGACGCCTCGAGCGCCGGCTCCGACCTCGGCAGCGACTGCGGCGGACTGAAGGCCACCGACAAGATCACCACGCACATCGACAAGGTGCCGGTCACGGTCGGGTCCAAGGACTTCGACGAGCAGCTGGTGCTCGGCGCCCTGACCACGCAGTACCTCTGCCTGGCCGGTGCGGAAACGAAGGCCGACCTCAACACCCAGGGCAGCACCCAGGCGCGCGACAAGATCATCCGTGGCGACAACGACGTCTACTGGGACTACACCGGCACCGGCTGGATCAACTACCTCGGCCACGACAAGCCGATCTTCGACCCGCAGGAGCAGTACCAGAAGGTCAAGGCCGAGGACGCCCAGAAGCACAACCTCTACTGGGGCCCGCTGGCGCCCTTCAACAACACCTACGCCTTCGCCGTGCCGGCGGACTTCGGGAAGCAGAACAACCTCACCACGCACTCGGACATGGCGGCCTACCTGAAGAAGAACCCCAACGCCACCGTGTGCGTCGAGTCGGAGTTCGCCAGCCGCCCCGACGGCTACCCCGGGTTCAAGAAGGCCTACGGGATCAGCGGCGGCAACGTGAAGAGCCTCGGCACCGGCGTGATCTACAAGCAGACCGGCAACGGGACCTGCGACTTCGGTGAGATCTTCACGACCGACGGCCGGATCAAGGCCAACAACCTGACGGTGCTGGAGGACGACAAGAAGTTCTTCCCGCTCTACAACGGAGTCCCGGTCACGCGGACCGACTTCAACGACAAGCACCCCGAGGTCATGAAGGCCCTCCAGCCGCTGGCGGACTCCCTGACCACCGAGGTGATGCAGAAGCTGAACACCGAGAAGTCCGCGCAGGGCGAGAGCGAGACGAAGGTCGCCCACGACTACCTGGTCGACGCAGGGTTCGCCACCGAGTCCTGAGCCGACGCGGTCCCGGACACACGAACGCCGCCGCTCCCCGGCAGGGGAGCGGCGGCGTTCGTCGTGCTGCGCCGGAGCCGGCGGCTACTCCGCCGAGCGCACCCGGATGCCCGAGACGGGGACGGTGACCGCACCGGAGGGGTCGGTGAAGAAGTCGTTGCCCTTGTCGTCGACGACGATGAACGCGGGGAAGTCCTCGACCTCGATCTTCCAGATCGCCTCCATGCCGAGCTCCTCGTACTCCAGCACCGACACCGACCTGATGCAGTCCTGGGCGAGCCGGGCGGCGGGGCCGCCGATCGAGCCGAGGTAGAAGCCGCCGTGGGCGGCGCAGGCGTCGGTGACGGCCTTGGAGCGGTTGCCCTTGGCCAGCATCACCATCGAGCCGCCGGCGGCCTGGAACTGCTCGACGTAGGAGTCCATCCGGCCGGCCGTGGTCGGCCCGAAGGAGCCGGACGCATAGCCCTCGGGAGTCTTCGCCGGGCCGGCGTAGTAGACCGGGTGGTCGCGCAGGTACTGCGGCATCTCCTCGCCGGCGTCGAGCCGCTCCTGGATCTTCGCGTGCGCGATGTCGCGGGCGACGACCAGCGGGCCGGTGAGCGAGAGCCTCGTCTTGACGGGGTACTTCGTCAGCTCGGCCAGGATCTCCGGCATCGGCCGGTTCAGGTCGACCTTCACCACGTCGGCGTCGTCCGCGGGCTGGGTCGCCCCCGAGGCCGGGAGGTAGGTCGCCGGGTCGGTCTCGAGCTGCTCGAGGAAGACGCCCTCGGGCGTGATCTTGCCCAGCGCCTGCCGGTCGGCCGAGCAGGACACCGCGATCGCCACCGGGCAGGACGCGCCGTGGCGTGGCAGCCGCACGACCCGCACGTCGTGGCAGAAGTACTTGCCGCCGAACTGCGCGCCGATCCCGAAGGACTGGGTCAGCTTGAAGACCTCCTCCTCCAGCTCGACGTCGCGGAAGCCGTGCGCGCTCATCGACCCCGACGTCGGCAGGTTGTCGAGGTAGTGCGCGGAGGCGTACTTCGCGGTCTTCAGCGCGAACTCCGCCGAGGTGCCGCCGATCACGACCGCGAGGTGGTACGGCGGGCAGGCGGCCGTCCCGAGCGAGCGGATCTTCTCGTCGAGGAACGTCAGCAGCCGCGAGGGGTTGAGGATCGCCTTGGTCTCCTGGAACAGGAACGACTTGTTCGCCGAGCCGCCGCCCTTGGCCATGAACAGGAACTTGTACTCAGGCTTGCCGCTGGACTGGCGGGGTCGAGTAGATCTCGATCTGCGCCGGCAGGTTCGTGCCGGTGTTCTTCTCCTCGTACGTCGTCAGCGGCGCCAGCTGGCTGTAGCGCAGGTTCAGCTTCGTGTACGCGTCGTACACGCCCCGGGAGATCGCCTCGCCGTCGTCGACGCCGGTGAGCACGCCCTCGGACTTCTTGCCCATCACGATCGCGGTGCCGGTGTCCTGGCACATCGGCAGCACGCCGCCGGCGGAGATGTTGACGTTCTTCAGCAGGTCCAGGGCCACGAACCGGTCGTTGCCCGATGCCTCGGGGTCGTCGATGATCCGCCGCAGCTGGGCGAGGTGCGCCGGGCGCAGGTAGTGGGCGATGTCGTGCATCGCCTCCGCGGTCAGCCGCTGGATCGCCTCGGGCGCGACCTTCAGGAACGTCTGCCCGTCCGCCTCGAAGGTGGAGACGCCCTCGGTCGTGACCAGCCGGTACGGCGTGTCGTCGGCGCCGGTCGGCAGGAGGTCGGAGTAGCGGAACTGTGCATCGTGCGCCACGAGCGCACAGGGTACGCCTCGCCCGCCCGCCCGGGGCGACGCGTCCGCCACGCTGTCGTAACTCACGCACCCCGGCTCACTGGGGCACCGGCAGACTGGTTGGCTCACGAGCCGTCAGCGTAGCCCACCCCCCGGCAGGAGGACCGTGAAGGTCCGCACCATGTTCGTCTCCCTCGTGGCCCTGGCGACGACGTCCGCCCTGGCGGCGTGTGCCCACCGTCAGACAACAAGTCGAGCAGCGGCAGCGGCAGCAGCGACGCCGCGTCCGCGACCTCGGTGGCGGACTTCGGCGGGATGGATGACCTGGTCAAGGCCGCGCAGGAGGAGGGCGAGCTCAACGTCATCGCCCTGCCGCCGGACTGGGCCAACTACGGCGAGATCATCAAGGCCTTCGACGAGCAAGTACGGCATCAAGGTCGAACTCCGCCCAGCCCGACGCGGCCAGCCAGGACGAGATCAACGCCGCCAACCAGCTGAAGGGCCTGAGCCGCGCACCGGACGTCTTCGACCTCGGCCAGTCGGTGGCGCTGGCCAACACCGAGCATGTTCGCGCCACTACAAGGTGGCCACGTGGGACGACATCCCGCGGAGCTTCAAGGACCCCGAACGGGGCCTGGGTCAACGACTACGGCGGCTACATGTCCGATCGGCTACGACTCCAGGCCAAGGTGCCGGACGTGACCTCGGTCGACGACCTGCTCAAGCCGGACTACAAGGGCAAGGTCGCGCTCAACGGTGACCCGACGCAGGCCGGGCGCGGCGTTCTCCGGCGTGGTGATGGTGGCCTCGGTCGCCAAGGGCGGCTCGGCGGACGACATCGCGCCCGGCGTCGACTTCTTCGCGCAAGCTGAAGGCAGGCCGGCAACTTCCTGCCCGGTCGACCCGACGCCGGCGACGATCGAGTCCGGCCAGACGCCGGTCGTCATCGACTGGGACTACCTGAACGCCGCGGAGACCAAGAAGCTGCCGCAGCTGGAAGGTCTTCGTCCCGCAGCGACGCGGTGCTCGGCGGCTACTACTTCCAGGCGATCAACGCGGACGCCCCGCACCCGGCGGCGGCCCGGCTGTGGGAGGAGTTCCTCTACAGCGACGAGGGCCAGAACCTGCTGGCTCGCCGGCGGCGCGCGACCGGTGCGCGCCGACGCGATGGTCAAGGCCGGCACGATCGACAAGGCGGCCGTACGACGAAGCTGCCCGACGGTCAGCGGCAACGCCGGTCGATCCTCGACCAAGGCGCAGACCGAGAAGATGCCACCGACTACCTGGCCGGACAACTGGGCGCAAGGCGATCGGCTGAGCCGCTGGCGCCGGCCGCCGGCAGCGCGCGGCCGGCGCCTCCCGGCCGAAGGCCGGCGCTCCGCGTCGGCTGCCCTCGGTCGGCCTGCTCCCGTTCCTCGCTCTACGTCGTGATCTTCCTGATGCATCCCGACGGTGCACCGTGGTCGGTCGGCGCGTTCCATGGGCGACGGAGGTGGTTCTCCCTGCGAGCAGCATCGGCGCCGCTCGGCTCCGACACCGCCGCTGCGCGCGCTGCGGCAAGAGCGTGCCTGCTCGTCGGCCTACCGCGGCGGTGCGGCGCGGTCCTCGGGCGCGCTGCTGGCCTGCGCTGGTCGTGTCCGCAGCCCGCCGACCTGCGGTGGTGCGACGGGCGGTCGCTGCCGCTGTGCGGTGTGCTGGCCCAGTTCGGCGGGGTCGCCCTGGCCTTCGCGTTCCTCGCGACGATTGGGCTTCAGCGGCGTGCTGACCGGTGTGGCTGCTCGAGCGCCTTCGGGCTCGACGTCGACCGGGACGGCTGGCTCTACGCGCTGCCGCGGGCTGATCCTGGTCTACACCGTACTTCCAGATCCCGCTGATGGTGATCGTGTTCCTCCCGGCGCTGGAGGGCCTGCGGCCGCAGTGGCGCGAGGCGGCGGTCAGCCTCGGCGCCTCGACCCGGCAGTATGGCGCCACGTCGCGCTTCCCGCTGCTGCACGCCGGCGTTCCTGGGGTCGGCGCTGCTGCTGTTCGCCAACGCGTTCGCGGCGTACGCCACCGCGGCGGCGCTGGTCAGCCAGGGCAGCGCCGATCATGCCGCTGCTGATCCGGGCGGCACTGACCAGCGAGGTGGTGCTGGGCCAGGCCGAACTTCGCGCTACGCGCTGGCGCTGGAGATGGTGGTGGTGGTGGCGGTCGTGATGAGCGCTCTACAGCCTGGCTGCTGCGACGAACCTCGAGGTGGCTGTCGTGACCGGGTCGGCGGCTGCTGGCGTGGACTGCGCTGGCGTGGTCCTGCTGCTCGTTCGCGGCTGTTCTTCCTGCTGCCGCTGCTACGCCATGGCTCGACTTCAGCACCACGCGATGCCGGGCACGGGCGGACGCTCGGGTGCGGCCTGGACGAGCGCTGACGCCAGGACGCCGACGATGTACCGAGGCGATCACCATCTCGCTGCAGCTGGCGGTGCTGACCGTGGTCGCTGCATGGTGGTGCTGCTGGTGCCGACCATGATCTGGGTGCGGTTGCGGGCCCCGTGGGCCTCGCGGCTGGTCGAGTTCCTGTGCCTGCTGCCGCTGACCATCCCGCGCCCTGGTCGATCGTGGTCGGGCTCGCGCAACGTCTACGCTGTGGGTCGAACTACCTCCTCGGCGACTCGGCGCTCACGCTGGCCTTCGTCGTATGTCGTGCTGGTGCTGCCCTACGCCTACCGCGCGATCGACGCGGCCCTGTCCGGCCATCGACCTGCGGACCCTGGCCGAGGCCGCCCGCTCCCTGGGCGCCGGCTGGGCCACCGTCGATCGTGCGCGTCGTGGTGCCCGAACATCTGGCCGGGCATCCTTGCCGGCGTCGTTCATCTCGGTGGCCCTGGTGCTGGGGGAGTACACCGTCTCCTCGCTGCTCCAGCTACAGACACGCTGCCGGTGGTGATCGTGCTGCTGGGCAAGAGCGACGCGCCGGACGTCGATGGCGGCGGCTCGCTGGCCTCGATCCTGTTCGTTCGGCTTCCCTCCTGCTGGTGGCGCTGTCGCTCCGTCGACCGCCGCCGTCACACGTCCGAAGGGAACTCAGATGTCCGTGGCAGCCAGCCGTCGTGAACGACCGGCTCCGACCGGGGGCGTCGCCGTCGAGCTGACGGGGCTGCGTCGTTCGTACGGCGACGTCCGGGCCCTCGACGGCTCGACCTCCACTCGAGCCGGGCGAGCTGGTCGCGCTGCTCGGCCCGTCGGGCTGCGGCAAGACCACCGCGCTGCGCATCCTCGCCGGGCCTGGACGAGCCAGGACGTCGGGCACGATCGCCGGTCGGCGGCCGGGACCTCATCGCACGTGCCGGCCAACAAGCGCGACATGGGCATGGTCTTCCAGGCCTACAGCCTCTTCCCGCACCTGACCGTGCTCGACAACGTCGCCTTCGGGCTGCAAGCTCCGCGGCCGGTCCAGCGCCGAGCGGCGGACCCGGGCCGGCGACATGCTCGACCTGGTGGGGCCTCGGCGCGCAGAAGCCGACCGCTACGCCGAACCAGCTGTCGGGCGGCCAGCAGCAGCGCGTGGCGCTGGCGCGCGCGCTCGCCATCGAGCCGGCGTGCTGCTGCTCGACGAGCCGCTCTCCGCACTCGACGCCAAGGTGCGCGCGCAGCTGCGCGACGAGATCCGGCGGCGTCCAGCGCGAGACGTGGGCACCACCACCCTGTTCGTCACCCACGACCAGGAGGAGGCGCTGGCGGTGGCGGACCGGGTCGGCGTGATGAACGCGGGTCGCCTGGACCAGATCGCGCCGCCGGCGGACCTGTACTCCGCGCCCGCCACGGCGTTCGTCGGCGAGTTCGTCGGGCTGAGCAACCGCTGCCGGCCCGCGTCGAGGGGCGCAGCGCCGAGGTCCTGGGCGCTCGGCTGCCGGTGCTCGAGGGGTCCGCCACGGGCGCCGGCCTCGCGCTGGTGCGGCCCGAGTCGGTGTCGCTCGTCCCGGATCCGGGGGGCGAGGCGCGCGTCGTGGGCATCTCGTTCCTCGGCCCGGTCTCTCGCGCCACCGCGGTCCTGGGTGATGGCACCGAGGTCCTCGCGCAGCTCACCGGCAGCGCGGGTCACCGGCTGCGGGTCGGCGACCGGGTCCGGGTCGAGGTCGACGCCACGCCCGTGCTGGTGGTCGGGGCCTGAACCGGACTGCGCCGCGAGGTCGACAATCCCTCGGCGACGGTTGGATCAGGCGCCGCGGCTGATCACTCCCGGGACAGGTGCACCAGCGTCACCGTCTCGGGCCGGCGTCGCGGCATCCAGAACCCCCGGTCGGCCAGCACCCGGCCGGTGACCGCGACGCCGTCGGTGGGTCCGTCGGCAGGCAGCGGCGCGGACATGCTCACGTGGGTCAGCTCGACCGGTCCCTCCCAGGCCAGGTGGTACGTCGCGTCCGGGTCCAGCCCCGGGACCCGCACCGACACGCCGCGGTTGTGGGCCGACTCGTCGAGCTGGACGTGCGCCATCAGCGCCTCGGACCGGTCCGCGGCGACCACGCCGTGCAGCAGCACCGTCGGGTCGGCGGACTCCGGGCGCACCACCCGGCCCGCGTGCAGCAGCGGTCGCAGCCGCTTGAACCGTGCGACCCAGTCCGCGAGCCGGTCGAGGTCGTCCTCGCTGGCCCGGGTCAGGTCCCACTCGATGCCGAACGCGCCGAACAGCGCGGTGGCGGCCCGGAAGTCCAGCGGGAGCGTGCGCCCGGTGGTGTGCGAGGTGGGGGAGGAGACGTGCGCGCCGACGTACTCCGGCGCCAGCAGCTGGGTGGTCCACCGCTGGATCTGCTGGCGGGCCAGCGCGTCGGTCATGTCCGAGGTCCACACCCGCTGCACCCGTTCGAGCACGCCGAGGTCGACCCGGCCGCCGCCGGACGGCGCAGGACTCCCAGGCGACCCGGGGGTGCCGGGCCCGCAGCTCGTCGAGCAGCCGGTAGAACGCGACCGTCTGCCCGTGCACCGCCGCGGCCCCGCCGCGCAGCCCGCTGCCGGCCTCGAGCAGGTCGCGGTTGTGGTCCCACTTCACGTAGTCGACCGGGTGGGCGGCGAGCACGGCGTCGACCCGCTCGAGCAGGTGGTCGAAGACCTCCGGCCGGGTCAGGTCGAGCACCAGCTGGTGCCGGTGCAGCAGCGGCACCCGGTCGCCGGTCGAGAGGACCCAGTCGGGGTGGGCGCGGTAGAGGTCGGAGTCGGGGTTGACCATCTCCGGCTCGAACCACAGCCCGAACTCCATGCCGAGCTCGCGGACCCGGTCGATCAGCGGGTCCAGCCCGTCGGGCCAGACCTCCTCGTCGACCCACCAGTCGCCGAGACCGGCGGTGTCGTCGCGGCGCCCGCGGAACCAGCCGTCGTCGAGCACGAACCGCTCCACGCCCACCCGCGCGGCGCGCTCGGCGATGCCGTGCAGCCGCGCGAGGTCGTGGTCGAAGTAGACCGCCTCCCAGACGTTGAGCACGACCGGCTGGTGCTCGGGGTGCGCCGGCAGCGAGCGCTGCCAGGCGTGCCACACGGCGGCCAGCCCGTCGAGCCCGTCGTCGGCCGCGGCGAAGTGCACCCACGGGGTCGTGTACGCCTCGCCGGTCGCCAGCGCCACCTCGCCGGGCTGCAGCAGCTCGCCGCCGCCCAGCGTGGTCGCGGTGGCGGCGTCCCGCTCGACCCGGAGCACCGAGTTGCCGCTCCACGCGACGTGGGCGGCGACGACCGCACCCTCGGTGGGGGAGAACCCGGGCGTGCCGAGCACCAGCATCGTCGCGGCGTCCAGGCCGGGCCGGCCGACGCGGCTCTCGCGCAGCCAGAGGCCGTCGGTGACGGCGCGCCGCTGCGGGGTGCGCTCGCGCTCGTGCCGGCCGGTGAAGTCCAGGCTCTCGGCGCACCGCTCGTCGACCGGCAGCACCACCTCGAGCCCCTCGAGGAGGTAGCGGCCGCCGGCCGGTGTTGGTCAGCGTGTGCCGCACCCGAAGCGCGCCCCCGGGGAGGCTCTCCAGCTCGGTGACCAGCGCCAGCCCGGCCTGCTGGTCGCGGGCCGCGATCCGCAGCGTGGTGCCGCGGTCGTCGACCTCCGGGGTGCCCTCGACGACGAAGCGGGTCGACCAGGCGTGGCCGGCCGAGCCGTCGGCGCCGAGCCGGTGGCCGCGCAGGTGCGGGCGGGTGAACAGTCCGTGGGCGTGCTCGCCCAGCAGCGTCAGCCCGGGGCCGTACGGCACCCGGGGGAGGCCCGCGGTGGTGGGCCGGTCGGGCACCAGCCCGGTCCGGAGGACGACCGGCAGGCCGTCGCCGGAGGTGTCGAGCTCGAGCCCGAAGCGGGGTTGCGGGCCGGGGGCGGTCCCGAGGGGGAACAGCATGGGGAGTCTCCAGGGACGAGGCGGGGGAGTGGGCCGGAAGCGGGGCCTGGCGTACGAGTGCCCGGACAGGGAACCTGTCCGGGCACTCGGGGTGACTCGGGGGAGCGGTCGGCTCAGCCCTTCACGGCGCCCGCGGTGAGGCCGCGGACGAAGAACCGCTGCAGCGCCAGGAACACCAGGATCGGCACGATCATGGTGAAGAAGCCACCGGCGGTGGTGAGCTCCCAGCCCTGGCCGAGCTGCTGCTTGAGGTGGGTCAGGCCGACCGTCACCGGCTCGTTCTCACCGGGGCCGACGAAGATCAGCGCGACCAGCAGGTCGTTCCACACCCACAGGAACTGGAAGATCGCGAACGCGGCCACGGCCGGGATCGACATCGGCAGCACCAGTCGCCAGAAGGTCTGGAAGTGGCTGGCGCCGTCGATCTTGGCCGACTCGATGACGGTCTTGGGCAGCGTCGCCATGTAGTTGCGCAGGATGTAGATCGCCAGCGACATGCCGAACCCGATGTGGGCCAGCCACACCGAAGGGAACGACCGGCCCATGCCCGACGTCCTTGTAGAGCCTCAGGATCGGCACGAACGCCACGTAGTTCGGCACGACGAGCAGGCTCACGATCAGCAGGAACAGGAAGTCCCGGCCCGGGAACTCCATGAACGTGAACGCGTACGCCGCGAAGCAGGCGATCAGGATCGGGATGAACGTCGCCGGCAGCGTGATCGCGAGGCTGTTGACGAAGGCCCGGCCCATGTCGACGTTCTCGCCGAAGATCGCCGTGTGGTAGTTGTCCAGCGTCAGGTTCGACATGGTCGAGGGGTGGGTGAAGACCGTCCACCAGCCGGTGCTGTTGGCGTCGTCGCGGCTGCGGAAGGACGTGACGAACGTGCCGAACAACGGGACCATCCAGGCCACGCACAGCAGCGATCAGCACCAGCTTGGTGAGCCAGCCGGCCCGGGCGGGGTTCGCGTCGAAGTGGGCAGCTGGCCTCCTGGGACGGGTGGCCCGCTCGGCGGCAGTGGGAGTGGCGGCGACCTCGTGCGCCGTGGTGCTGCTGGTCATGCCTCCGCCTCCTCGGCCTTGAAGTGGCGCACCTGGTAGATCATGATCGGCACTACCGCGACCATGAGGATGACGACGATCGCCGAGGCGGCGCCCGTAGTTGAAGTTCGTGTAGAGCTGGTTGTAGAAGTCGTTGCCGAGCACGTTGGTGTTGAAGCCGCCGTTGGTCGTCACGTAGACGATGTCGAAGATCTTCATCACGGTGATCGTGACGGTGATGAAGACCGTGATGATCGTGCCCTTGATCTGCGGCACCACCACCCGGAAGAAGATCGATCGCTCACCCGCGCCGTCGATGCGGGCGGCCTCGACGGTGTCCACCGGCACCCCCTTGACGGCCGCGGAGAGCAGCACCATCGAGAAGCCGACCTGGGCCCACAGCAGGATGACCATGAGCAGCAGGCTGTTGAGGTGCAGGGTGCTGGTCTGCAGCCATGGCACCGGGTCGAAGCCGAAGATCCCGATGAAGGCGTTCATCAGGCCGATCTGCGTCGGTGCCCTTGGGCTGGGCGTCGTAGACGAACCGCCAGATCGTCGCCGCGCCGATCATCGAGATCGCCATCGGCAGGAAGATCATCGTCTTGGTGAACTTCTCGCCGCGCGGGCCGAGCCGGTCGGCCAGCACCGCGACGAGGAGGCCGAGGGCGACCGTCACCGCCGGGACGATGATGATCCACAACAGCGTGTTCAGCAGGGTCTGCCGGAAGGCGTCGGAGGAGAACAGGTCGGTGTAGTTCTGGGTGCCGACCCACTCGCGCGAGAACCGGTCCTTGAAGCTGTTGATGACCGTCAGCACCGCCGGGTAGAGCAGGTAGACGGCGATCGCCAGGTAGGCCGGCAGGATGTAGAAGTACGGCTTGATCCGGCTCTCCCACTTGCCGGGGAGCAGCTCGGCGATCTTGTTGAGCACCCAGTAGACGAGCAGCGCAGCACCCACTCCGAGGAGCACGGTGAGCAGGGCGCTCAGGGTCTTGGCAAGCATGCGGTCCTCCCTCTCTGGCCGGCGCCGGAGCCGGTCCCCTCAGGGGCCGGGCCGGGCCGCCGGGGGCCCGGGCCGTGCGCTGGTGCGCCCGACCCGGACCCCCGGCGTACGACGACCTGTTCGTCCGTCAGGACGACGGCCAGCTGTCGTCGATGTTCTTCAGCGCGGCCTCCAGGTCCTCCTGGCCGCTGATCCAGGCGGTCATCTCCTTCCAGAACGAGCCGGCGCCGACCTCGCCCGGCATCGCGTCGGAGCCGTCGAAGAGGAACGAGGTCGCGTTGTAGGCCACGTCGGCGATGCTGCGCGTCACGTCGTTCGGGTACAGGGACTTGTCGAAGTCCTTGTGCGGCGAGATGAACGAGCTGCTCGGCGCGGCGTCCTTGCCGATGTCGGTCTGGGACAGGGCCTTCATGACCGTCTTCACGTTGTCGGAGTCGTTGAGCATCGTGGCCATGTCGCCGCCACCCTCGACCGGGTTCTCGCCCCCGGCGGTGGCCGGCGGGAAGCCGAAGACGCCGACGTTCTGGTCGAGGTTCTTGGTCACGTCCTTCGGGAAGAAGCCGGTGATGAACGAGCCCTGGTTGTACATCCAGCACTTGGGCGGGCTGGCGAACATCGGGTTGCCGGCCGTGCCGAAGTTGGTCGACGCGATCGCCGAGCGGCCACCGATGCACGTTGCCGTCGGTGAACATCAGCTTCTCGAACTCCGCGCCGGCCTGCTTGACCACGTCGGAGTCGAACGGCGTCTTGTGGGACACCCAGGAGTTGTAGGTGTCGGCCCCGCCGTACTTCATCACCAGCGTCTCGAACCAGTCGGTGGCCGGCCAGCCGGTCGCGGTGTCGGACTCGATGCCCATGCACCACGGGGTGTTGCCGTCGGACTTCATCTGGTCGGTCAGCGAGTTGAGCTGGTCGATGGTCTCCGGCGTCTTGTAGCCGGCCTTGTCGAACTCGGGCTTGTTGTAGAACACCAGGCCCTTCACGTTCATGCTGACCAGCAGGCCGTAGAGCTTGCCGTCAACGGTGCCCGCGTCGAGCGTGCCCGGGATCATGCTCTGCTCCAGCGCGCTCTTGTCGACGACGTCGTCCAGGGGCTTGGCGGCGTCGAGGTTGACCATGTCCTTCACGACACCCGGCTGCGGGATGAACGCGATGTCCGGGGTGTCACCCGCCTGGATCTTGGTCATGATCAGCTGGTTGATGTTCTCGACCTTCTGCCACTTGATGGTGATGCCATCGGACTTCACCTGGGCCTGGAGGGTCTTCTCCAGGCCGTCCTGGACGGGCTGGTCGAGGCTGCTCCAGATCGTGACGGTCTTGCTGTTGCCGGAGGAGCTACTGCTGCCTCCGCACGCGGTCAGGGACAGGGACGCGGCAGCGGCGACCGCCAGCAGGGCGGCGCCGTGACGTCGAAATCGCATTCGTTCTCCTCGGGGTCGGCGACCGGAGCCGCTGTTGACTCGGGGGGTGTGCGCGGTACTACTGTGATCCACACCACTGCTGAATCGAATCAGCAGGATCATGTCGCCGGGCCGAGGTGACTGTCAAGCAACGATTTAGTCACTCCGGTCCCACACGGTGCGGAGCACCACACCGTCCCGGTCCCACGACCGGGCCGTGCTGAGGAAGGAGCGGGGGGGGCATGAGGTCACGCAAGGTCACGCTCAGCGACGTCGCCCGGCGCGCCGGGGTCTCGTCCACGACGGCGTCGTACATCCTCAACGGCCGCTCCGCGCAGATGCGGATCTCGGCCGAGACCGAGCAGCGGGTGCGGGCCGCGGTCACCGCGCTCGGCTACCGGCCCAACCGCAGCGCGCGCAACCTGCGCAAGGCGACCACCGAGACCATCGGGCTGATCTCCGACTTCGTCGCCGGCGGCCAGTTCGCCAGCCAGATGCTCACGGGGGCGAGCGCGGCCGCGCGAGCCGCCGACCACCTGCTGCTCATCGGCGAGACCGGCGGTGACGCCGAGGTCGAGGCGCTGCTGGTCGAGGAGATGATCGACCGCCAGGTCGACGGGATCGTCTACGCCCGGGTCGTGACCTCCGAGATCGTGGTGCCCCCGGCGCTGGCCGGCCAGCGCCGCGTGGTGCTGCTCAACTGCGTGGACCCGGCCGCGCCGGTGCCCGCGGTGCTGCCGGACGAGACGATGGGCGGGCGGGTGGCCGCCCGCGCGGTCCTCGACGCCGGCGTCGACAGCGGGGTCTGGGTCGTCGGGGAGGACCCGACCCCCGGGGCGATCGCCGGCGCGCAGCGGCTGCAGGGCATCCGGGAGACGCTGGCCGCCGGCGGCCACCAGCTCGCCGGCGTCGTCCGGTGCGACTGGTCGGTGCACGAGAGCTTCCGGGCCGTCTCCGACTGGCTCGCCACCGGAGTCCGCCCGAAGGCGCTGGTCTGCCTCAACGACCGCATCGGCATGGGCGCCTACCAGGCGCTCGAGGCGCGCAGCCTCGCCGTCCCCCGCGACGTCGTGGTCGTCTCCTTCGACGGCTCGGCGCTGTCGACCTGGCTGCGGCCCCAGCTGGCCTCGGTCGCCATCCCGTACGCCGAGCTCGGCGCGCTCGCCGTCCGCACGGTGCTGGACCCCGAGGGTCGTGGGGCCGGCGTGCGCTCGGTCCCGATGGCCCTGCAGGCGGGGGAGTCCGCGCCCCCGGTGGCAGGGCGCCACCTCGCCGGCGCGGGGGCCGGCTGACGCGGAGGCCGTCGTACCTCCGCGCCCCGTTGCGCCCACGAGAGACGGGGAGTGGCCGGCGCCGACGAGCGTCCCCTAGTGTGACTGCCGTCACTTCACTACGGATCGTCCGGCACGTACCTGCCGGTGAAGGAGTTCAGTCATGGCCACAGTCACGTTCGAGAAGGCCCAGCGCTGGTACCCGGGGGCCGACGTCCCCGCGGTCCCGGGCATCGACCTCGAGATCAACGACGGGGAGTTCATGGTCCTCGTCGGCCCGTCCGGGTGCGGCAAGTCCACGACCCTGCGGATGCTCGCCGGCCTCGAGGAGGTCAACGAGGGCAAGATCTTCATCGGCGACCGGGACATCACCCATATCCCGCCGAAGGACCGCGACATCGCGATGGTCTTCCAGAACTACGCGCTCTACCCGCACATGAGCGTGGCCGACAACATGGCCTTCGCGCTGAAGATGGCGAAGGTGCCCGCCGACGAGCGGCAGAAGCGCGTCGAGGAGGCAGCCCGGCTGCTCGGGCTCACCGACTACCTCGGGCGCAAGCCCAAGGCCCTCTCCGGCGGCCAGCGCCAGCGCGTCGCGATGGGTCGTGCGATCGTGCGCAACCCGCAGGTGTTCTGCATGGACGAGCCGCTGTCGAACCTCGACGCCAAGATGCGCGTGCAGACCCGCACCGACATCGCCAAGCTCCAGTCCGACCTCGGCGTCACGACCGTCTACGTCACCCACGACCAGGTCGAGGCGATGACGATGGGCGACCGGGTCGCGGTGATGAAGGACGGCTACCTCCAGCAGGTCGACAGCCCGCTGAAGCTCTACGACAAGCCCGTCAACCTCTTCGTCGCCGGCTTCATCGGCTCCCCGCAGATGAACCTGATCGAGGCCAAGGCCGCGGACGGCCAGGCCAGGATCGGCGAGTACCTCGTCCCGGTCGACGGCGGTGCCTCGCAGAAGATGCGCGGCAACATCACCGTCGGTGTCCGGCCCGAGGCCTGGCGCGTCGTGCCCGAGAGCGAGGGTGGCCTGCCGGTGAAGGTGACCGTGGTCGAGGAGCTCGGCGCCGACGCGTTCGTCTACGGCACCAGCGGCGTGGAGGGCACCCCCGCCAACATCATCGTGCGGGTCAGCCAGCGCGACTCGGTCCGCAAGGGCGACGTCATCCACGTGACCACCGACCCCCGGTCGGTCCACGTCTTCGACACCGAGTCGGGGGAGCGCCTCTCCGACTGATCGTTGAGTTGGGCCTGCCCGTGTGTTGAGTTGGGCCTCCCCGCGGATCGCTCCGCGGGGAGGCCCAACTCATGTGCCGGGGAGGCCCAACTCAACCTTCGTGGTTCAGCCGGCCGCGGACTCGACCGGCGTCTCGGGGATCCGGCCGGCGCGCTCGCGGTCGACGGTGAGGTTCTCCCCGGTGGCGGGGTCGAAGAGGTGGATCTTCGAGACGTCCATCCAGATCTCGGCCTCGTCGCCCTCGGCGATCCGGCTGCTGCCGTCCAGGGAGACCACCAGCTGGGTGTGCAGCGCCTCGCTGTCGAGGTCCCGCGCCAGCTCGGCGAGCTCGGCGCGCACCTCCGGCGGTGCGTCGAACGGGATGTAGGCGTAGGCCTCGTTGCCGAGCCACTCCACGACGTCCACGGTCGCGCGGAAGGTGGCGCCGCCGGAGGTGTCCCGCTTCACGCTGGCGTCCTCGAAGTGCTCGGGCCGGATCCCGGCCATGAGCAGCCCCTTGCCGGTCGCCTTCGCCGCCTTCTCCGGCGGCAGCTCCACGGTCCCGAACGGCAGCTGGACCGACGTCCCCTCGACCTGGGCGGGCAGGAAGTTCATCGGCGGCGAGCCGATGAAGCCGGCCACGAACAGGTTGCCGGGGTTGGTGTAGAGCTCCCGCGGCGTGGCCAGCTGCTGCAGGATGCCGCGCTTGAGCACGGCCACCCGGTCGCCGAGGGTCATCGCCTCGGTCTGGTCGTGGGTGACGTAGACCGTGGTGATGCCGAGCCGCTTCTGGAGCCGCGAGATCTCGGTGCGCATCTGGCCGCGCAGCTTGGCGTCGAGGTTCGAGAGCGGCTCGTCGAAGAGGAACGCGTCGGCCTGCCGCACGATCGCCCGGCCCATCGCCACCCGCTGGCGCTGGCCGCCGGAGAGGTTGCCGGGCTTGCGGTCGAGGTGCTCGTCGAGCTCGAGCAGCCGGCTGGCCTCGTGCACCTTCTCCTCGATCTCCTTCTCCGGGAGCTTGCGGGCCAGCCGCAGCGGGAAGGCGATGTTCTCGAAGACCGACAGGTGCGGGTAGAGCGCGTAGTTCTGGAAGACCATCGCGAGGTTGCGGTCGCGCGGCGCCAGGTCGTTGACGCGCTTGCCGTCGATGAGCATGTCGCCGGACGTGATGTCCTCCAGCCCGACGATCATCCGCAGCAGCGTGGACTTCCCGCACCCCGACGGTCCGACCAGGATCATGAACTCCCCGTCGGCCACGTCGATGCTGACGTCGTTGACCGCGGGGAAGCCGTCGCCGTACTGCTTGACGATGTTCTGCATGTCGATGGCAGCCATGAGCTCAACCCTTCACTGCGCCGGAGGTGAGGCCGGCGACGATGCGTCGCTGGAACAGCAGGACGATGATGATGATCGGGACGGTCACCACGACCGAGGCGGTGGCCAGCAGGCCGTACGGCGGGTTGAACGGGTCCGGCCCGACGAAGAACGACAGCTGTGCCGGAACGGTCCGCGAGGCCGTCGTGGAGGTGAGCGAGATCGCCAGCACGAACTCGTTCCAGGCGAAGAAGAAGGTCAGGATCGCGGCCGTGAACACCCCGGGGGCGGCCAGTGGCACGATCACCTTGCGGAACGCCTGCCACGAGGTGGCGCCGTCGACCTGTGCCGCCTGCTCCATCTCCCAGGGGATCTCCCGGAAGAATGCCGACAGCGTCCAGATCGCCAGCGGCAGCGTGAACGACATGTACGGGATGATCAGCCCCGGCCAGGTGTTGAACAGGTGCAGGGTCCGCCACAGGTCGAACAGCGGCCCGACCAGCGCCACCACCGGGAACATCGCGATCGCCAGCGCCAGCGAGAGCACCAGCCGCTTGCCCCTGAAGTCGAGGCGGGCGATCGCGTAGGCCGCCAGCGTCGCGAAGATCACCGACAGCACGGTGGAGATCGCCGCGATGCCGAAGGAGTTGCGCAGGGCGTCGAGGAAGTCGGTGTGGGTGGACTCCTGGCCGGGCGTCACGCTCCCGAAGCCGAGGACGTCCCGGTAGTTCTGGATGGTCCAGTGCTGGGGGAGGAACTGCGGGCTTCCGGCCGCGGTCTCGCCGGGACCCTTGAAGGACAGCGAGAGGATCCACGCCACCGGGAGCAGGCACCAGACCAGGATGATGACGAAGCCGATCCAGGTGCCGGCCCTGGTGCGGGACTGGTTCATCACGACTCACCCCTCGCCTGCGCCAGGTCCACCCGGAACATCGCGACGATCAGCCAGGCGAGCAGCAGCACGGTCAGGAACAGCAGCACCGACAGCGCCGAGCCGAGGCCGAGCTGGAACTGCTGGATGACCTGGCGGTAGGTCAGGAACGACGAGGACTCGGTGTTCTGGGCGCCCCGGGTCATCACGTAGATGTTGTCGAAGATGCGGAACGCGTCGAGCGCCCGGAACAGCACCGCGACCATGATCGCGGCCCGCATGTTCGGGATGATCACCTTCCACAGCCGCTGCCACCAGGTCGCGCCGTCGACCTGGGCCGCCTCGATCATGTCCTCCGACACCTGCGAGAGCCCGGCCAGCAGGAGCAGCGACATGAACGGGGTGGTCTTCCAGATCTCCGAGACGATGATCGCGAACATCGCCGGCCAGTGGCTGCCGAACCAGTTGGTGTCCGCGGAGATCCACGGCAGCCACGAGAACCACGCGTTCACGAAGCCGTTGTTGATGCTGAACGCGAACTGCCAGGAGTAGGCGGAGACCACGGTGATGATCCCGTAGGGGATCAGGATCGCGGTCCTGATCACGCCGCGGGCGAAGATGATCCGGTGCATCACCATCGCGAACGCGAACCCGATCACCAGCTCCACCGCCACGGTGACCACCATGATGATCACGGTGTTGAGGGTGTCCTGCCAGAACAGGTGGTCGGTCAGCACCGTGCCGTAGTTGCTGAACCAGATGAACTGCTTGTCGTTCGGCGAGGTCAGTCGGTAGCGGAACATCGAGAGGTAGAGCGCCTGGATCATCGGCCACGCGGTGACGACCAGCATCACGATGACCGCCGGGAGCACGAGCCGCTGCCCGAGCCGGTTCTCCGCTCGCGAGCGGTCCGTCATCCTCGCCCGCTTGCCTTCCGGGGGCGCCGCGGCGGCGGTGGCAGTTGCGGTGCTCACAGCAGGCTCCTTCCGTGCAGCACGTTGTCGATGAACGCCTGCGACGTCGCGGGGGTCGACGAGCTCACCCCCGAGGGCGGGTGCCACGTGGACTGCAGGCCGCCGGAGATGTCGCTCCAGTACGGGGTCACGGTGCGCGGCGCCGCCTCGTTCAGGCTCTGCTGGAAGAGCGCCAGCAGGTCGGCGGGGTAGGTCTTCTGGAGGGCGTTGCCCTTGGCCTCGTAGCCGGCCTTGCTGGCCGGCATGTTGCCGGTGATCTCGGCGTTGACCTCCTGGTTGTCGGGGCTGGTCAGGCACTCGAGCGCCTGCATCGCCTCGTCCACGTGGCTGGAGTAGGCGCTCACGCCGAGGCCGATCCCGCCGTACGGCGGCCGCGAGGGCTCGCCCTGGACGGTCTGCGGGTAGCGGGTGTAGCCGATGTCCTTGTTGAAGCCCGGGTCGGTCGCCTCGTAGCTGTTGTAGATGTAGGTCCAGTTGACCATGAAGGCGCCCTCCGACCCTCCGAAGGTGCTGCCCGCCTGGCCCTCCTGGGCGACCGACAGGTCCGCCGGTGCCGCGGAGGAGTGCGCGAGCTTCTCGATGACCGCTGCGGCCTTCTCACCTGCCGGGGAGTTGATCTCGAGCTTCATGTCGAGCCCCTTGCTGGTGTCGGTCGCGAGCTGACCACCGGCGCCGGAGATCAACGCGTTGATCCAGACGACGTAGCCCTCGTACTTGTTGGCCTGGACGGCGACCTTGCCGCCGTGCTGCGCCGCGGTGTTGATGATCTGGTCCCAGGTGACCGGCTTGCTCATGTCGATGCCGGCCTTCTGCACGAACGACTTGCGGTACCACAGCACCTGCGTGTTCGACCAGAACGGCGCCACCACCAGCTTGCCGCCCCAGGTGGCCGCGTCCGTGGCGCCCTTGAACGACTGCTGGGTCAGCGTGTCCTGGAGGCTCTGGGGCAGGGGGGCGAGGAAGCCGGCGTTCGAGAACTCCGCGGTGAACGGCGGGTCGATGCTCATGATGTCGATGCCGGAGTCGTGGGCGGCGAGCCGCCGGGCCAGCTGGATGCGCTGCTCGTTGGCGTCCTGCGGGAGCACCTGGGTGGTGATCGTGTACTGGTCGGTGCTGCAGTTGGCCGCCACCTTGGCCTGCCCGCCGGAGTCCGGGTTGATGTACCAGACGAGCGTGTCCCGGGCGGCGGCGTTGGCCGAGCACGCCGCGAGCAGCCCCGCGGCGGTGGCCAGCGCGGCGGCGGTGGCGAGGAGGCGTCGCCGGCGTGGCCGGTGGGGTGAGACGTGCAGTGGAAGCGCCATGTGCCCTCCCGAGGGTCGGCTCCCTGCTTATCCCCCGGAACGGCGCGGAAACAATGGTCTTCCGACCGTTGCGTTTTTCTCAGTCGGCGCGGTCGGCCGTCCCGCGGATCGCGTCGGCGAAGGTCTCGTGCAGCTCGCGGGGCAGGTCGTGGCCCATCCCGTCGACCAGCAGCAGCTCCGCGCCGGGGACGGCGGCGGCCGTGGCCCGGCCCCCGGAGACGTGCACCATCTTGTCCGCGAGGCCGTGCACCACCAGCGTGGGCACCCGCACCGAGCGCAGTCGGGGGCCCCGGTCGGGCTGGGTGATGACCGCCATCATCTGGCGCAGCACGCCGGCGGCGCTCACGCCCCGGTCGTAGGTCTCGGCGGCCCGCTTCTCGATCTCCTCACGGGACTGGGGATAGCCCGGGGAGCCGATCAGCTGCCACATCGCCGCGCTGGACCTGACGTAGGCCTCGCGGCCCGGCCGCCGGTTGGCGAGCAGCGCCCGGAACAGCGACGGGTGCTGCCAGCCGACGGTGCGCTTGCCGGTGGTGGACATGATGCTGGTCATCGAGCGCACCCGCGCGGGCTGCAGGATCGACATCGTCTGCACGATCATCCCGCCCATGGACACGCCGACGACGTGGGCGGCGGCGATGCCCAGGTGGTCGAGCAGGCCGAAGGCGTCCCGGGCCAGGTCGGCGATGCCGTACGGCGCCCGCACCCGCCGGCCCAGGAACGCCCGCACCAGCCCGGACCGCGTGACCCGGCCGGGCGCGCGGCTGGAGCGCCCGGTGTCGCGGTTGTCGTAGCGGATCACGAAGAAGCCGCGCTCGGCGAGCATCCGGCACAGCTCCGGGTCCCACCAGTTCATCGGGCCCCCGACGCCCATCACCAGCAGCAGCGGGTCGTCGTCGGGGTCGCCGAAGGTCTGGTAGCACAGCTCGATGCCCGGTGAGACCGGCGCGTGCAGCTCCTCGGAGACCGTCACGTCGGGTCGGGGCGCGGACTCGGGCGACATGCTCCTAGTGAACCGCAGTCCCCCGAAGATCCCCCAGAAGGGTCATGCGGGTGGGGCCCGGTTCCCCACAATCGGGCACGGGGATGGGACTTTCGGGACCTTTGGCCGTACCGTCGATGGTGTGACCCGCTCCACACGGGCCCCCATCGTGGGGTCCTTCCTCCGCCCCGAGGGGTTCACGACGCCGCGACCCGCGGCCGTGCTGCGGGAGGGGAGCCTGGTCCCGGAGGTCGGGAGGTACGCCGTCCGCTCGCTCGCCGAGCGCCGGGCCCGCCGCGGCCTGCCGTACGCCGCCCGGACGGCCCCGCGCAGCGACCTGCCGGTGGTCCTCGTCCCCGGCTTCCTGGCCGGCGACGCCTCGCTGGGGCTGATGGCGCGCGCCCTGCGCGCCCAGGGGTTCCGCACCTACCGCTCCCACATCCGCGCCAACGTCGGCTGCACGCTGGGCGCCGCCGCCCAGCTCGAGGCGCGGCTGGAGTCGATCGCCGCCCGTCGCGGCGGCCGGGTGCAGGTCGTGGGGCACAGCCTCGGGGGGATGCTGGCGCGCGGCCTCGCCGTACGCCGTCCCGACCTGGTCGGCGGGATCGTGACGATGGGCAGCCCGATGCTCGCGCCGGGGGCCCACCACGCGTCCCTCGCGGCGGCGCTGGAGGTCTTCGTGCGGCTCAGTCGGGCCGGCGTGCCCGGCCTGATGGCCGCCGAGTGCGTGGCCGGCGAGTGCGCCCGGCAGAGCTTCGAGGAGTGCCGCCAGCCGGTGCCCGCGGGCGTCGGCTTCACCGCGCTCCACTCCCGGCGCGACGGCATCGTCGACTGGCGGGCCTGCGTGGACCCGCTCGCGGAGTCGGTCGAGGTCACCGCCTCCCACCTGGGCATGGCGGTGGACCCGCGGGTGATCGACCACGTCGTGGCGGCGCTGCGCCGCCACGAGGCGGCCGCCTCACTCGAAGTCGATCGCGGAGAAAGCGCGTAGCTTCTGCAGCTGGTGCTCGGAGGTGATGGTGCGGATCGTGCCGCTGCGCGAGCGCATCACCAGCGAGTGGGTGGTGCAGCCGCCCGCGCCGTAGCGAACGCCGCGGAGCAGCTCGCCGTCGGTGATGCCGGTGGCGACGAAGAAGCAGTCGTCACCGGTGACCAGGTCGCCGGTGTGCAGCACGTGCTCGGGGTCGAGGTCGTGGCCGGCGTCCATCGCGCGCTGCCGCTCCTCGTCGTCGGTCGGCCAGAGCCGGCCCTGGATCGCGCCGCCGAGGCTCTTCATCGCGCAGGCGGTGATGATGCCCTCCGGGGTGCCGCCGACGCCCAGCAGCAGGTCGATGCCGGTCTCGGGGCGCGCGGCCATGATCGCGCCGGCCACGTCGCCGTCGCTGATGAACTTGATCATCGCGCCGGTCGCCCGGATCTCCTCCACGAGCGCGGCGTGCCGCGGCCGGTCGAGCAGCACCACGGTGACGTCCTCGGGGCGCTTGCCCTTGGCCTTGGCGACCTGGGAGATGTTCTCGGCCACCGGGTAGCGGATGTCGACGACGTCGGCCGCCTCGGGACCGGTGACCAGCTTCTCCATGTAGAACACCGCTGAGGGGTCGTACATCGACCCGCGCGGCGAGACCGCCAGCACCGAGACCGCGTTGGTCATGCCCTTGGCGGTCAACGTGGTGCCGTCGATCGGGTCGACCGCCACGTCGCACTCCGGCCCGGTGCCGTCGCCGACCTCCTCGCCGTTGTAGAGCATCGGGGCGTTGTCCTTCTCGCCCTCGCCGATCACCACGGTGCCGCGCATGCCGATGGTGGAGATCATGACGCGCATCGCGTTGACCGCGACGCCGTCGGCGCCGTTCTTGTCGCCGCGGCCGACCCAGCGGCCGGCGGCCATCGCGGCGGCCTCCGTGACGCGCACGAGCTCGAGCGCGAGGTTGCGGTCGGGCACCGACCCGTCGGGGCTGCCGAGGCTGCCGGGGCTGCCGGGGCTGGTGGGGCTGCTGGAGGACTGGTCGCTGGCGAGGGGGCGGCTCATGGCGCTGATGGTAACGGGCCGGTCACGGTCGCCGAGTAGGTCCGAATGGCCATTTCCTTGACCGACAGCCAGACCTCACGCCCCGGCGCCAGCCCGAGCTCGGCGGTGGCGGCCGGGGTGACGTCGGCGATCAGCTCGCGGTCGGCGGCCACCAGCAGGCGTACGGCGTCGCCGTGCGGCGCCGCGCTGAGCACCGTGCCGCGCCAGATGTTGCGGGCCGAGCCCTCAGGGCGGGCCAGCGAGACCGTGACCGCGCCGGGGCTGAACGAGCGGAACACCTCGCCCTCCCGGATCACGTTCAGCCCCACCAGCCGGGCCACGTGGTCGGTGCGCGGCCGGGCGGCCACGTCGTGCGGGGTGCCCTCCTGCGCGACCCGGCCGCCGTCGAGCACCAGCACCCGGTCGGCGAGGGTCAGCGCGTCGAGGGCCTCGTGGGTGACCAGCAGCGCGACCCCGGCGTACGACGCGAGGTGGCGGGCCAGCTCGATCCGCAGCGTGGTCGCGACCCCCACGTCGAGGCCGGCGAACGGCTCGTCGAGCAGCAGCAGCGCCGGGTCGGCCGCCAGCGCCCGGGCGATCGCGACCCGCTGGGCCTGGCCGCCGGAGAGCTCGCGCGGCCGGCGCGCGGCGAGGTCGCCGATGCCGAACCGGCCCAGCCACTCCCGGGCGGTCGCCTCCGCCGTCCGGCGGGGCACGCCGCGGGCGCGCGGCCCGAACGCCACGTTGTCCAGCGCGCTGAGGTGGGGGAAGAGGGCCTGGTCCTGGAAGACCAGCCCCACCCGCCGGTCGCGGACCGCCAGCGGCGGGTCGGTCCAGGAGCGGCCGGCCACCGCGACCCCGCCGCCGGGGGGCACCAGCCCGGCCAGCGCCCGCAGCAGCGTCGTCTTGCCCGCGCCGTTGGGGCCGATCACGGCCAGCACCTCGCCCGGCGCGGCCTCGACCCGGGCGTCGAGCCGGCCCGGCACCCGGACGTCGGCGAGCAGCCCGTGGCGGGCCGCCCCGTCGTGGCTGCTCGGGAGTGCGTTCATGGCGTGGTCAGCCAGCGGTTGCGCAGGGCGGCGAGCACGACGAGGGAGACCACGAGCAGGATCATGCTCAGCGTCTTGGCCACCTCGGGGTCGGCCTGCAGCTCGGTGTAGATCAGCGACGGCATCGTCTGGGTGGTGCCCGGGAAGTTGCCGGCGAAGGTGATCGTGGCCCCGAACTCGCCCAGCGAGCGCGCCCAGGCCAGCACCGACCCGGCCAGCACGCCCGGCAGCGCGAGCGGCAGGGTGACCCGCCGGAACGTCGTCCACCGGTCCGCGCCCAGGGTCGCCGCGACCACGTCGTACCGCTCCCCGGAGGCGCGCAGCGCGCCCTCGACCGCGAGCACGTAGAACGGCATCGACACGAACGTGTGCGCGATGACCACCGCGGTCGTCGTGTAGGGGATCGTCACGCCGGTGGCGTCGCGCAGCAGCGAGCCGACCACGCCGGTGCGCCCGAGCGCCGTGGTCAGCGCGACGCCGGCGACCACCGGCGGCAGCACCAGCGGCACCGCGACGGCGGCACGCAGCAGCGAACGACCGGGGAACTCCACCCGGGCCAGCAGCCAGGCCAGCGGGGTGCCGAGCAGCAGGCAGGCCGCGACCGTGGTCAGCGAGGCGAGCACGGTCAGCCGCAGCGCGTCGCGGACCGCACGGGTGCCGAGCTGTTCCACGAAGCTGCCCCACGGAGTGTCCAGGACCAGGGTGACCAGGGGGACGACCAGCAGCGCCGCCGCGAGGGCAGCCGGCACCACCAGCACCAGCGGCGGGCGGCCGAGCTGTCCCGTCGTGCTCCCGCGCCGGCCCGCGCGGGCGGCCTCAGGGCTTGTCGAAGCCGGCATCGTGCAGGACCTGCTGCCCGGTGTCGCTGAGCACCAGGTCGACGAACTGGTTGGCGAGCCGGGCGTTCGTCGACTGCGCCAGCGGGGCGATCGGGTAGGTGGTCACCTCGTCCTGGGCGTGCGGGATCGCGAAGGACTCGACCTGGTGGCCGGCCGCCACCGCGTCGGTCTTGTAGACGAAGCCGGCGTCGGCCTCGTCGCTGGTCACCTTGGCGAGGACCGACTTCACGTCCACCTCGAGGCTGGCCGGCTTCGTGGTCACGTGGTTGTCCTGGAACAGCGCGGCCGCGACCTTGCCGCAGGGGGCGGTCGCGACGCAGGCGACGTAGGTGACCTTCGGGTCCTCGATGTCCTCGAAGCCGGTGATGCCGGCCGGGTTCTGCTTCGGGGTCACCAGCACCATCGTGTTGGTGGCGAAGGTCTGCGGCGCCGCCGAGAGCGCGTCCTTGGCGCTGTCCATCGTCTCGGTGTCGGCGGTGGCCAGCACGTCGGCGGGCGCGCCGCCGACGGCCTGCTGGGCGAGGGTCGCGGAGGAGTCGAAGGCCAGCTTCACGTGCACGCCCGGGTGGTCCTCCTCGAACCGGTGGGCCAGGTCGGTGAAGGTCTCGGTCAACGAGGCTGCGGCGAGCACGGTGAGCTGCTCGCTGTCGCCACCGCCGCCGCCACCGCCACAGGCCGACAGCGGGAGGACCAGCGCGAGCGCAGCGACCAGGGCCAGCGGCCTCATGGGCGCTCCACGACGACGTTGGTCGACTTCACCGAGGCGATGGCGCTGACACCGGGCTCGAGCCCGAGCTCGTCGGCGGCCTCGGCGCTCATCAGGGACACCAGGCGGTACGGGCCGCAGATCATCTCGACCTGGGCCATCACGGTGTCCTTGACGACCTTGGTGACGATCCCGCTCAGCCGGTTGCGCGCGCTGACCGCGGCCGCCCGGGTGCGCTCCCGGTCCGGGTGGTCGGCCAGCGACTCGGCGAGCGCGGCGAGGTCGGCGCCGGGGATCACCGTGCGCCCGTCCTCGGTGTCCGCGGCCACCCGCCCGGCCTCGACCCAGCGGCGGACGGTGTCGTCGCTGACGCCGAGCAGCTCGGCGGCCTCCGCGATCCGGTATGTCGTCACGCTGACATCATGCCGCATCTGCGGTCCGGATGCAGCACATCGCCCGCAGGTGCGGATCTCACGTGACGAGCGCGAGCGTGGTGACGGCGGCGAACAGCGTCAGCGGCGTGACCAGCAGCGAGACCCGGTGGAAGTCGGCCATGCTCGGCGGGTCGCCGTGCCGGGTCAGGCTGCGGCGCCACAGCAGGTTGGCCAGCGATCCGGTGTAGCTCAGCCCGGAGCCGATGTTCAGCCCGAGCAGCGCCGCCAGGATCGCGGTGGTGCCGAGCGGGGCGAGCAGCGGCACCACCAGCAGCGTGGCCGAGAGGTTCGTGAGCACGTTGGCCAGCACGGTCGCCACGAGCGCGATCAGCAGCAGCCCGTCGTACGACGTGGAGTCCGGCAACACCCTCGCGACCGCGTCGCCGAGGAAGCCGGTGGAGATCGCCGCGACCACGACGCCCAGGCACAGCACGAAGAACGCGAACGACGGGTGCGCCGCGTGCACCGCCTCGCGCACGGTCAGCAGCCGTCGCCTCGACGCCCACGCGACCAGCACGACCGCGACCACGCCGGACACCCAGAACGGCTCGACCCCGACCGGGGAGAGCGCGGCGAAGCCGACGAGCATCACCACGACCGCGACCAGCGGCACCCGGGGGACCCGGACCGGCCGGACGGCCGGCGGGTGGGGGTCGCGCACCCGCAGGTCGCGGCGGAAGAGCAGCCGCAGCAGGGCGTGCTCCACGACGAGCACGACCGCCAGCACGGGCGCCATCACGACCGCGAAGCCGCCGAAGGTGAGGTCGAGGTGGGGCATCGCCAGCAGGTTCGTGAGGTTGCTGACCGGCAGCAGCAGGGAGGCGGAGTTGGCCATCCGCAGACAGGCGTAGGAGCCGGGGCGGGAGGAGGTGCCCATCGCGACGGCGCCGCCGATCACGACCGGGGTCAGCAGCACGACGGTCGCGTCGAGGCTGAGCACCGCGGTGACGGCGGCGGCGAGCAGGAAGACGCCGCCGAGCAGCCGTTCCGGGCGACCCCGGCTGGCGTCGCGCACCAGTGCGGCGGCGGCGGTGAAGAGGCCGGCCCGGGCGCACACGTCGGCGACGACGAGGATCGTCGCGAGGAACAGCACCACGGGCGCCAGCTCGCGGGTCGACGTCCACGCCTCGTCGGCGGACAGCACGCCGGTGGCGAGGGTGGCTGCGGCGGCGCCGAGGCCGACGAGCAGCTCGGTGCGGGCGGACGGGTGCACGTACGCCGTGACCAGCAGTGCCAGCAGCGCCAGCACGGGGACCACGTCGACCAGGGGCGGCACCCCCGAAACCTACGGCACCTGTGAGGATGTACGCGTGAGTGAGGTGCCCCCGCAGCCGCCCGCCGGACGGCCCGGTCGCTACCAGCGGTCGACCAACGGACTCGTGGGCGCGCTGGTGATCACGGTCGTCGCGATCCTGCTGTTCGTCGGGTTCCGGGCGCTGACCCGCGACAACCCCGACATCAAGCCGACCCGGGTGGACTACCTCGGCGCGGTGCAGGGCGCCCAGGCCACCGGCTACCGGGTGGCCTACCCGCCGTCGCTGCCGAAGGGCTGGCTCCCCGACTCCGTGCAGGTCCAGCCCAGCCGGCGCGGCTCGTTCAGCCTGGGCATGCTGACCGCCGGCGGCAAGTTCGTGGGCGTGCACCAGGAGGACGCCGACCTCACCGAGCTGCTGCACACCTACGTCGACGACAACCCCGCCGAGGGCAAGCCGGTCACCATCGACAGCGCGGTCGGCAACCGCTGGCGCACCTTCTCCGACTCCGGCGGCGACCACGCCTACGCCACCGAGCTGGGCCACCAGTGGGTCCTCGTCTACGGCTCGGCCCCCACCTCTGACCTGCGCCGGATCGTCTCCTCCCTCACCACCGCCAAGCAGTAGCGCGAGAGGGCACTTGCAGGCACTCTCAGGGCCGTGAGAGGGCAGTTGGGGGCACTCTCAGGAGCCGTGAGAGGGCAGTTGGGGGCACTCTCAGGAGCGTGAGAGGGCAGTTGGAGTAACTCTCAGTCGGCCGAGCGGGCGCTGGGGGCATTCTCGTCCGGTAGCCGGTAGCCGGTAGCCGGTAGCCGGTAGCCGGGCCCGCCGTACGCCGTACGCGTCGCCGTGACTGTCGCGGATCGCCTGCTCGCACTCGCGAGAATCACCTGAACTGCCCTCTCGGGCCCGGGAGAGTTGACCGGAGTGCCGTCTCGCGGTGGTGAGAGTTGACCGGAGTGCCGTCTCGGGCCCGGGAGAGTGCCCCCAAGTGCCCCTTCGCGCTACTGGTCGGGGTCGAGGGCGGCGTCGAGGCGCTTCCGGGCGCCGTCGAGCCACTGCTGGCAGACCTTGGCGAGGTGCTCGCCGCGCTCCCACAGGGCGAGCGACTCCTCGAGCGTGGTGCCGCCCTGCTCGAGCCGGCGCACCACCTCGACCAGCTCCTCGCGGGCGGCCTCGTAGGAGATCTGCTCGGCGGCGGGCTCGGTGGGCTCGGTCGCCTTCGCGGCGGCGGCCTTCTTCGGCTCAGCCATGGTGCTCCTCGATGTCGGGGGAGGTGTCGGGGTCGGTGGGGGAGTCGAGCGGCTCGACGCCGGTGGTGGTGGCGTGCACCCGGCCGTCGGCGACCCGGACGCTCACGGCCGTGCCCGCGTCGACCTGCTGCACGGAGGTCACCACGTGGCCGTCGGCGTCCTGCAGCACGGCGTACCCGCGCTGCAGCGTCGCCAGCGGCGAGAGCGCGCGGGCCCGGTCGCGCAGGTGGCCGACGTCGTCGGCGGCCCGGTCGAGCGCGTGGCCGAGGTGACGGCGGGCCCGGTCGCGCAGGTGGCCGACCTCCTCGCCGCGGGCGTCGAGCAGGCTGCGGGGGTCGGCCAGCGCCGGCCGGGAGCGGAGCGCCTCCAGCGCGGCCTGCTCGCGGTGCAGCCAGCCGTCGAGGGTCGAGCGCATCCGCTCGCGGGCGGTCTCGACCAGCCGCAGCTCCTCGGCCACGTCGGGCACCACCATCTTCGCCGCGTCGGTGGGGGTGGAGGCGCGCACGTCGGCAACCAGGTCGAGCAGCGGCGAGTCCGGCTCGTGGCCGATCGCGGAGACGACCGGGGTGCGGGCGCGGTGCACGGCGCGGACCAGCGCCTCGTCGGAGAACGGCAGCAGGTCCTCCACCGAGCCGCCGCCGCGGGCGACCACGATCACGTCGACGTGGCCGGCGCGGTCCAGCCGCTCGAGCGCCTCGATCACCTCGGGGGCCGCCCGGGGGCCCTGCATCGCGGCGTACGCCACCTCGAAGGCCACCGCCGGCCAGCGCCGCCGGGCGTTCTCCAGCACGTCGCGCTCGGCCGCCGAGTTCGGCGCGGTCACCAGCCCGACCGTGCCGGGCAGGAACGGCAGCCGCCGCTTCAGCTCGGCCGCGAACAGCCCCTCGGCGGCCAGCAGCTGGCGGCGCCGCTCCAGCCGGGCGAGCAGCTCCCCGAGGCCGACCATCCGGATCTCCCGGGCGTAGAGCGAGAGCGTGCCGCGGTTGGCGTAGTACGACGGCCGGGCGTGCACGACCACGCTCGCGCCCTCGACCAGGGGCGGGTTGAGGCCGTCGTACAGCGTGCGCGAGCAGGTCACCGGCACCGAGATGTCGGCGACGGTGTCGCGCAGCGTCATGAAGACCGTCTGCATGCCGGGCCGGCGGGTGACCTGGGCCACCTGGCCCTCGACCCACACCGCGCCGAGCCGGTCGATCCAGGAGGCGATCGCGTTCGCGATCTGCCGGACCGGTGCCGGCGACTGGGGCGAGGTCTCCAGGGCCATGGCGGCGAGGGTAGGGCACGACACCGACCCTCCTAGACTGAGCACCATGACCACCGACCTGGGAAACCCGTCCGTGCTGCCCCCGGACGAGGCCGAGCGCGCCGTCCTGCTGGCGGCCCCGCGCGGCTACTGCGCCGGCGTCGACCGCGCGGTGGTCACCGTGGAGAAGGCGCTGGACCTCTACGGCGCGCCGGTCTACGTCCGCAAGCAGATCGTGCACAACAAGCACGTGGTCGCGAACCTCGAGGGCCGCGGCGCGGTCTTCGTGGAGGAGCTCGCCGAGGTGCCCGAGGGCGCGACGGTGGTGTTCTCCGCCCACGGCGTGTCCCCCGAGGTGCACCGCGAGGCCGAGGTCCGGTCGCTGAAGACCATCGACGCCACCTGCCCGCTGGTCACCAAGGTGCACCACGAGGCGAAGCGGTTCGCCGGCGAGGACTACGACATCCTGCTGATCGGCCACGCCGGCCACGAGGAGGTCGAGGGCACCGCCGGGGAGGCCCCCGAGCACATCCAGCTCGTGCAGGGCCCCGAGGACGTGCCCGGCATCGTGGTGCGCGACCCCTCCCGGGTCTCCTGGCTCTCCCAGACCACGCTCTCGGTCGACGAGACCATGGAGACCGTGCGGGCCATCCGCGAGCGGTTCCCCGAGCTGCTCGACCCGCCGAGCGACGACATCTGCTACGCCACCCAGAACCGTCAGCTGGCGGTCAAGGAGATCGCGAAGGACGCCGACCTGGTGATCGTGGTCGGGTCGGCCAACTCGTCGAACTCGGTGCGGCTGGCGGAGGTCGCACTCGAGGCCGGGGCGCGCGCCGCGCACCGCGTGGACGACGCCTCCGAGATCGACGAGGCGTGGCTCGAGGGAGTGCGCACCGTGAGCGTCACCTCCGGCGCGAGCGTGCCCGAGGAGCTGGTGGCGGGCGTGCTGGGCTTCCTCGCCGAGCGCGGCTACCCCGACGCCCAGGCGGTGCACAGCGCCGAGGAGTCGCTCATCTTCGCGCTGCCCAAGGAGCTGCGGAAGGATCTGAAGGCCGCAGGTCGCTCGTGACCCGGTCGCCCGTCAGGAGCCGCGGTCGCCACACGACGAAGCGGTACGACGCGTAGTTCGCGACCACCGAGGCCCCGATCGCGGTCAGCTTCGCGGCGACCGCGGGCGCGCCGGCCTGCGCGAGCAGCCCGATGACCGCGGGCTGCAGCACCCACATCGCGGTGCCGGTGGTGGCCACGAACAGCACCCCGGCGCGCGCGTCCAGCCGGCCGCCGAAGCTCCAGCGGCCGTTGGCCACGAAGCTGCACACCATCCCGGCGCTGGTCGAGACCAGGTTGGCCACGACCAGCCCCAGGTGCGGCTGCAGCACGAGGAACAGCCCGAGGTCGAGCAGCGTGTTGGCGAGGCCGACCGTCGCGAACCGGGCCGCCGTACGACGGGCCGGCGCCCGGCTCAGGACGCCTCCGACCGTCGGTCGCCTGCGACCAGCGCCAGCGAGTACAGCGGACGGTCCTGCGCCTCGACGTACACCCGCCCGACGTAGCTGCCGAGCACACCCATCATCGTCAGCTGCAGGCCGCTGAGCAGGAACATCCCCACGCCCAGGAACGCCCAGCCAGGCACCGCCTGCTCCGGCGCCAGCAGCCGCACCCCGAGCACGTAGGCGGCTCCCACCACGCTGAGCGCCGAGATCGCCAGGCCCAGCCGCGAGACCATCCGCAGGGGCAGCGTGGAGAAGCCGAGGATCCCGCTGCCGGCCAGCGCCAGCATCCGGCGCAGCGGGTAGTGGCTGCGGCCGGCGTACCGCGCGTCCCGGTCGAAGACCACGGCCTCCTGCCGGAACCCGACGTGGGCGACGATGCCGCGCAGGAACCGGTCGTGCTCGCGGTAGCGCACCACCTCGGCGAGCACCCGGGCGTCCATCAGCCGGAAGTCGCCGACGTTGCGGGGGATCTCGATCGAGGCGAGCCGGGCCAGCAGCCAGTAGAAGAGGTACGCCGTGGCCCGCTTGAACCAGCTGTCCCGGCGGGTGCGCCGCTGGGCGTAGACGACGTCGGCGCCCTTCTGCCACACCAGGACCAGCTCGAGGCTGACCCGGGGCGGGTCCTGCAGGTCGGTGTCCATCACGACCACCGCGTCGGTGCCGGCGGCGTGGGCCGCGTCGAGGCCGGCGGTGACGGCGAGCTGGTGGCCGACGTTGCGGCTCAGGCCGAGCACGGTGACCCGGGGATCGGCCGCCCGCAGCTCCAGCAGCCGGTCCAGGGAGTCGTCGCGGCTGCCGTCGTCGACGTAGACGAACCGGAAGTCCAGGTCGGGCCGCTCCGCGGTCGCGGCCGCCAGCTCGCGGTGGAAGGCCACGAGCCCCGCGGCCTCGTCGTGGACCGGCAGGACGTAGGTGACGGTGCGGTCGGGCGCGCTCATGGGGAGATGTCTAGGGAGTCGGGCTGCGGCGTACCTGTGAATGCGCCCAGAGCGGCGCATGAGGGGCACGGGACGGCTGCCTAGACTCGGGTCCATGGCGCGCTTCGTGGACATCCACCCGGTCAATCCCCAGCCGCGGCTGCTGCAGCAGGTGGTCGACGCGCTGCGCGACGACGCGCTGATCGCCTATCCGACCGACTCCGGCTACGCGTTGGGCTGCCAGCTCGGGAACCGGGACGGCCGGGACCGGATCCTGCGGATCCGCGGGCTCGACGAGAAGCACCACTTCACGCTGATGTGCTCCGACTTCGCCCAGCTCGGCCAGTTCGTGCACGTCGACAACACGGCGTTCCGGGCGGTCAAGGCCGCGACCCCGGGCCCGTACACGTTCATCCTGCCCGCCACCAACGAGGTGCCGCGGCGGCTGATGCACCCCAAGAAGCGGACCGTGGGCGTGCGGATCCCCGAGCACGTGCTCGTGCACGAGCTGCTCGGGCTGCTCGGCGAGCCGCTGCTGACGAGCACGCTGATCCTGCCCGGCGAGGAGGAGCCGCGGACGCTGGGCTGGGAGGTCAAGGAGGAGCTCGACCACCAGGTCGACCTCGTGGTCGAGGCGGGGGAGACCCCCGCGGAGCCGACCACGGTCGTGGACTGGTCGGAGGGCTACCCCGAGGTGGTCCGCCGCGGCGCCGGCGACCCCGACCGGTTCGAGGTCTGAGCCACCCGGGGTGCCTGGGGGCCCCGGGCCTCCTGCGCCACCTCGGCCACCCGGTGGCGCACCGCCAGGCAGGCCAGGCAGAGCACGTAGCCCAGGCACAGCGCGACGCTGTGGTGGGACAGCCCCGAGACCACCGCCTGGACGACGCCGTCGCCCCGGTCGGCGATCACCTCGGGACGGGTCAGCGCCAGCAGCACGAACACCCCGAGCATGATCAGCGGCGGCAGCACGCCGACGGTGAAGAAGTCGGTGGGCCGCACGGTCAGCGCCAGCGCCACGCAGAGCGTGACGAAGCACAGGTCGAAGAAGAGGCTCACCCGGCCGACCAGCAGGAGGTCGAGGACGGTGGCGGTGAGGGCGAGCGCGACTCCGAGCGCGACGACCTGACGGCCGGTCTCGCGGCCCTCTTCCCACACCGTGCGTGCGTGGCTCACAGCGCCACCGTATTGGCCGGACCGTCGTCGTCGTCCGCGGCGCGCCGGTCGAGGGGTACGCCGACCCGAGGCAGGTCCGGACCGGTCTGGACCTGCCCGAGGGAGCGGGTGGTGGCCTCGACCTGGCGGGGGGCGGGCAGCTCCTCGTCGGTGACCGAGAGCTCGCTGAACCGGCGCGCGGAGACCAGCACCCGGGTCTCCAGCGAGCCGACCGCCTGGTTGTAGTGGCCCACGGCGGCGTTCAGCGAGCGGCCGACGTTGTCGAGGTGGCCGGCCATGCTGCCCAGCCGGGCGTGCAGCTCGCGGCCGAGCCGCTGGATCTCGCGGGCCTGGTCGGCGAGCACCTCGTGGCTCCAGCCGTGGGCGACCGTGCGCAGCAGCGCGATCAAGGTGGTCGGGGTGGCCAGCACCACCTGCTTGGTGGCGGCGTGCTCGAGCAGTGTCGGCTCGGTCTCGAGCGCGGCGGACAGGAACGACTCGGCCGGCACGAACAGCACCACGAACTCCGGGGTCTCCGGCAGCGCCCGCCAGTAGGCCTTGCCGGCCAGCTGGTCGACGTGCTGGCGCAGCTGGCGGGCGTGGCGGGCCAGGTGGGCCGCCCGCTCGTCGTCGTCCTCGGCGGAGGTGGCGTCGAGGTAGGCGTCCAGCGGCACCTTGGCGTCGACCACCACCGAGCGCCGCCCGACCAGGTGCACCACCAGGTCGGGCCGCTGGGCGCCGTCGGCGAGCCGCACCTGCTCGCTGAAGTCGCACCGGTCCACGAGGCCGGCGAGCTCCACGGCCCGGCGCAGGTGCATCTCGCCCCAGCGCCCCCGGACCTGGGGCTTGCGCAGTGCGGTGGCCAGCGAGTGGGTCTCGCGGCGCAGGTCGGTGACGTGCTGGTGGAACTGGCCCTGCCAGGCCGCCCGCTGCCGGTCGAGGTGGGCCATCTGGTCGCCCAGCCGGTCGAGGCCCTGCATCACCTCGGCCTGGTCGAGCGCGCCCTGGGCCAGGGCCGGGCGCGAGCGCGCCCAGAACGCCCCCAGCAGGCAGCCCAGCGCGAGCCCGACGACGAGGGTGAGGAGCCAACCGATCATCTGCATGCCGCCAGCATGGACGAGACCACCGACACCCCCGGTCCGGGGCCCGGGCGGCCCGTGGTTCACGCCGGACGCCGCGGGTCCGGCAGAATGCGCCCGATGCCCGCCGTACGCCGTCCCTCGCCGCTCGTCCTGGGCTCCGCGGCCAGCGGGCTGCTCGCCTACGTCTTCTTCGCGACCGTCACCCACGCGCTCGGCAGCCGGGCGGCCGCGCCGGTCTCGGTGCTGTGGAGCTGGTGGTCGTTCGCCAGCGCGGCGCTGACCTTCCCCGTCCAGCACTGGGTCGCCCGCACCGTGGAGGCCCAGGCCGGCGAGGGTGCGGTGCGCCGGTCGCTGCCGACCGTCGCCGGGGCCGCCGCGCTGGTGGCGCTGCTGGTCACCGGGGTGGCCTGGCTGGGCCGGGAGCGGCTGTTCCACGACGGCGGCGCCTGGTTCGCGCTGCTCGCCGGGCTGGTCACGCTGGGCGCGGCGCTGGCCGGGTACGTGCGGGGGGTGCTGACCGCGCGTCGGCGGTTCACCGCGGTCGGCGTGGCGCTGGTGACCGAGAACCTCACCCGGGCGGTCGTCGCCGGCGTGCTGCTGGCGGTCGGCGTCACCGACCCGGTGGCGTACGGCGCCTGCCTGATCGTCGGGTACGTCGCCACCGCGTGCTGGCCCTCGACGATGCGGCTGCGCGGCACCGGCGCCACCGACGGCGCCGGCAGCCCGCTGGCGTTCGTCGGCGGCACCGGCGCCGCGCAGCTGGTCGGCCAGGCGGTGCTCACCGGCTCCCCGGTGGTGCTGGCCGCCGCCGGCGGGGCGCCGGCCGAGGTCACCGCGCTGTTCGCGGGGCTGGCGCTGTTCCGGGCGCCGTACACGCTGCTGCTCGGCGCCGTCGCCCCGGTCACCGGCAGGCTGACCGCGCTCGCCGTGGCCGGCCGCGGCCACCAGCTCGACCGGCTGCGCAACGGGCTGCTGGTGGCGGCCGTGGCGCTCGCCGCGGTCGCGGCCGGGCTCGCGTGGCTGCTCGGCCCGTGGCTGGTGCGGCTGGTCTTCGGCGCCGACGTGACGCTCACCCGGGGCACCGCCGTCCCGGCCGCGGTCGGCAGCGCGCTGGCGATGGCCAACCTGGTGCTCACGCTGCTGGTGATCGCGCGCGGTCGGGTGCTGCACCTGCTGCGCTCCTGGCTGCTCTCGCTGCTGCCCGGCGCCGCGCTGCTCGTCGTCACCGGCGCGGGCAGCGGCGCGGCCGCCGCGACCGCCTTCGCCGTGGTGGAGGCAGCCGCGCTGGTGCTGCTGGCCTGGTCGGACCGGTCCGGCGTCCGTCGGACGGCCGCGGCTGCGGCGTAGGGCCTGCTTCACGCCCGGCGCCCGGGGCGGGTGGTGGCGTGCGGATTGGCGACAGACCGCAAGCTCCGGGCCGGTGCGGGTGCGGTCTGCCGGCAATCGGTGGCGGTCTGGACCGGTGAGCGGTGGGTGAGCCACCGATTTCGACGCGGATTCGGTGGCTGACTCACCGCTGTCGTGGGGGCCGGCCCGCCCGGTCACACCCGGCCGGTCACGCCCGGCGGCCCACCAGCCGCCGCCTCAGCTCACGCCCGCAGCACACCCACCAACGCCTCGGAGACACGCTCCACGTCGGCCTGCGTCAGGTGGTTGTGGAAGGGCAGCCGCAGCAGCCGCTCGCTGACGTCGATGGTGACCGGGCAGTCCGGGACGTCGTCGGCGGCGTACGCCGAGAACTGCCGGCCGCCGTCGGAGTTGTGCAGGGGCACGTAGTGGAAGGTGGTGCTGATGTTCTGCGCCGCCAGCTCCTTGATCGCCCGGCCCCGGGTCTCGCGGTCGGGGAGCAGCACGTGGAAGAGGTGGTACGCCGGGTCGACGTGCTCGGGGACCACCGGCAGCCGCAGGCCGACCTCCTCGGCGTACGGGCCGAGCGCCTCGAGGTAGCCCTCGTAGACCGCGCGCCGGCGGGCCTGGATCGACTCGCGGACCTCGAGCTGGCCGTAGAGGTAGGCCGCCAGGGCGTCGGACATGCCGAACGACGAGCCGACGTCGCGCCAGGAGTACTTGTCGACGAAGCCCTGGAAGAACGCCTTGCGGTCGGTGCCCTTGTCGTAGAGCACCCACGCGCGGCGGACGTCCCCGGGGTCGTTGAGCAGCAGCGCACCGCCCTCGCCGCAGACGATGTTCTTGGTCTGGTGGAAGCTCAGCGTGGCGAACCGGCCCAGGCTGCCCAGCGGCTGCCCGCGCCACCGGCCGAACAGCGCGTGCGCGGCGTCCTCGACGATCGCGACGTCGGGGCGGTCCTTGAGCACCTCGCGCAGCCCGTCCAGGTCGCAGGCGATGCCGGCGTAGTGGACGACGATGACCGCGCGGACGGTGTCGTCGAGCAGCTCGGCGACGTGCTTCGGGTCCGGGCCCAGGGTCTCGGGCTCGATGTCGCAGAACTTCACCTTCGCCCCCTCGCGCACGTAGGCCAGCGCGGAGGTGACGAACGTGAACGACGGCACGATCACGGTGTCGCCGGGCTGCAGGTCCAGCAGCAGCGCGCTCAGCTCCAGCGCGGCGGTGCAGGAGGTCGTCAGCAGCGCCTCGGCGGCGCCGGTCTCGGCCTCGAGGACCTCGGTGGCACGGGCGGTGTACGGACCCGAGGACTGGGTCAGCCCGCTGGTGATCGCGGCGCTCACGTGGGCGATCTCGTCGCCCTCGGGGCGCACCTCGTTGAAGGCGATCGGGGGCAGGTCCTGGCTGGTTTCCCGGGCGGTGTTCACGGTGTCGTCCATATCGTTTCAGTCCGCCGCCGTGGGCCACGGCAGCGCTCGGCCGACCAGGTCGCGGAGCGCCCGGTCGCTGTCCTGGTAGTACCCCCGCAGCCGCTCGACCAGTCCAGCGTCGAGCTCCGGCGCCGGGTGGCTGCTGGCGTTGACGGCCTCCGCGGGAGGTACGCCGAGGGCCGGGTCCACGCCCAGCCGGTCCAGCAGCCGGGTGCGGGCGGCCTCGTCGGTGGTGAGCTCGTCGAGGAACGCGATCACCACGTCGTCGCCGAACCGCGCCAGCCACGGCTGGAGGTAGTCGGTGAAGCGGCCCCGCTCGAGGTAGGCGTACGGCGAGACCGAGGTCCGCCCGGGCGTCCAGGGCAGCGGGCCCTCGAGGTTGCGCTCGAGGACCTCGGCCAGCGGCCGGTCCTCGTAGCCGTGGTCGGTGCTGAACGCCCAGTGCGAGCGGGCCCGGACCACCGGGTCGCGCAGCACCACGAGCACCAGCGGGTCGCCGAGCATCTCCGCGGCGCGGTCGGCCGCCTCGGCGTACTCCAGGTAGCTGGTGCTCTTCTCCCCGAGGATCCGCGCGCCGTCGGCGTGGGCGAAGTAGGTGCGCAGGTACCACTCGCGGCCACGGGCGGAGTCCTCGGCTGAGAGGAACACCTTCGGCTCGGGGCGGGCGGGGCGGGCCATCGCGATCTCGGGATGGCCGGCCAGCAGGTCGTGCACCCAGGTGGTCCCGCAGCGCTGCGCGCCCGCGACGAGCAGGTGTCGGGGCGCAGGGCTCGCATCGCTCACTCGGGGACCCGGGTCTGCACGTGGTAGGAGTCCTGGGCGCTCACGGCGTTGAGCGTGCGCACGACGTACTCCCCGAGCATCGAGAGCAGCGCGATCGTGAACCCGTTGAAGATCGAGAGAAGCACCACCGTGGTGGTCCAGCCCTGCACGTGGGTCTTGCCGAAGACCCCCTGGAGGAAGTAGACCGCGCCCAGCACGAAGCTGACGGCGGAGATGCCGAACCCGACCATCGCCGCGAGACGCAGCGGGTAGGACGAGTAGGAGAACAGGATCGTGAAGACCAGGCGCAGGATCCGGACCAGGTTGTAGTTGCTCTTGCCGACCGTCCGCGGCTCGTGGCGGACCGTGACGTTGCCGGGGTGGCGGGAGTAGAGCAGCGCCTGGCCGGTGATGTAGGGGTGCGCGGTGCGGGAGGCGCAGATCCGGTCGACGACGTCGCGGTGCAGGATCCGGTAGTTGGAGACCACCAGGTCGTCGGGCTGGTGGAAGACCCGGCGGTTGATCGACCCGACCAGCCGGCTGCCCAGCTTGCGGTGCCCGGCGTGCTGCTTGCTGGCGAACTCGCCGAAGACCACGTCGTGGCCGGCCAGTGCGGCGTCGATGAGCAGCAGCGCCTGGTCGGGCGGGTTCTGCAGGTCGTCGTCCATCGTGATGACGTAGTCGCCGGTGGCCTCGCGCAGGCCCGCGAGGTTGGCGTGGTGCTGGCCGTAGTTGCGCAGCAGGTCCAGCGCGACGACCTGGGGGAGGGCGCGCGCCTTCTCGGCGATCACCTCCCAGCTGCCGTCGCTGCTGCCGTCGTTGACCAGCACCACCTCGTGGTCGAGGCCGGCGGCGGTGAACGTCTCCACGACCCGGTCCACGGTCGTGCCGACGATCCCCTCGCTGTTGTAGACCGGGATCACCACGGAGTACTTGAACCGGTGCCGGTCGGGGTGGCCGGCCGCCACGGCGGGGTCGGCCACGGGATCGGCGAGCGGGCCGCCGGCCGGACCGGCCGGCGGGCTCGCAGGGGAGGTGTCCACGCCTCCATCGTGCCATCCGGGGGCCCCGGGCTCAGCCACCGAGCACCTGCTCGAGCCGGTCGACCTTGTCCTGGCCGACACCCGGGCGCACGTACCAGGTCCAGCCCGGCGTGCCGCCGACGTCGACGAAGTCGCGGGCCAGCACCGGCGTCAGCCAGGGCGGTACGGCCGACTCGGTGCCGACCGCCAGCAGGTCGGGCGCGTGCTGCTCGACGAAGCGGCCGTAGCCCGCCTGGCCGCCGGGCCAGGTGGCGTCGAGGTAGTCCTCGAGGCCGTTGCCGAAGAGCTGGAAGCGGGTGGGGTTGCGCTGGTGGGCGAGCACCAGCGGCGGCGGCGCCTCGACCGACATGATCCGGGCCCCGGGCAGCACCCGGAGCACCGCCGCGACGTCGCGGCGCTGCTCGTCGAGCCCGTTGTCGCGGGTGCGGATCGCGTAGAGGGTCGTCAGCACCACCGCGGCGACCAGCCAGACGGCGACGGCGGCGCGCAGCACCGGGACTGACAGCCTGGTCCGCAGCGCCGGCACCAGGCCGGCGACGCCGACCACCACGACCGGGAAGGCGAAGAAGCAGTCGGGCCAGCCGTTGTAGGCCAGCAGCGACCACAGGGCGCCCACGACGGTCAGCGCGCCCATCCCGACCAGCGCGGCGGCGCGCGGGTCGCCGGCGCGCGCGGCGCGCCGCGCCCGCACCGCCAGCACCAGCCCCATGACCAGGCCGCCGACGATCAGCCAGGTGGTCCAGCCGTAGGTCGTGAGCGTCGAGGCCCAGATCGAGCCGGGGGAGTCGAGCAGCGAGACCTGGCGGGTGTAGCGGGCGTTGATGATGAGGAAGTCGTCGAGGAAGTACTTCAGGTCGCCGAGGGCGGCGTACGCCGCGACCGTGACCGCGAGCGGGACCAGGCCGCCGAGCGCGAACCGCACCAGCGAGCGCAGCCGGCCCTCGGCCTGCATGAGCGCCGCCACCGCGGCACCCGCCGCCAGCGCGAAGAACGCCGGCTGCCAGGTCAGCGTGGCCAGCGCGATGAACAGGCCCGCGACCGCCCACCGCCGGTGCACCACGGCGAGCACCGCCAGCAGGCAGAACAGCACCAGCGGCGTCTTCTCCCGCGGCCCGCCGGTGGAGTAGATGACGAAGCCCTTGATGCTCAGCAGCGTCGCGGCCGCGGTGAGGCCGGCGAGCCGGGAGCGGAAGGTGTCGCGGCCCAGCACGTAGGCCGCCGCGACGCTGGCCGCGGCGAACAGCATGAACAGCACCCGCATGCCGACGATGTCGTCGATGCCGGCCAGGCGGGAGAGCCACGCGCCGACGCCGGGCAGCAGGTGGGCCAGCGGGCCGGCGCGGTTGACGATCGCGACGTACGGCGGCACCCCCTCGGCGAACTGCTGGCCGCCGTAGGTGTAGACCCCCAGGTCCCGGCTGAGGTAGCCGTGGAACCCGTGGCCGACATAGACCAGCACCGCCACCAGCCCCGTGAGCGGGACCAGCGGGTCGAAGCCGCCCAGGCGGCCGGGCAGCCGGCCCCGCGAGCGCGACGGGTCGCGGGGTGCGGTGGCGGGCTCGCGGGCCTCAGCGGCCCCGTGGGCCTCGGGGGTCTCGTGGGTGGTGGCCATCAGGCGTCCTCCTCGCTCCGGGTCCCCCGGTGCGGTCGTGGCGTCATGACCCGATCGTGCCAGTCACCCCCCATGCAGCGCCTCCCGGAGTCGCTGCAACGTGGCCGATCCCACGTCCCGGTTGACGTACCAGAGCCACGGGGAGGTCCGGCCGACCTTGACGTAGCCGGCGTCGAGCGTGGGCTGCAGCCAGCTCCGGTCCAGGGTCCGGCCCACCGCGATCACCTCCGGCGACCGGTCGCCGATCCACCGGGCGTAGCCGTCGGTCCCGCCCGGCCAGGTGTCGTCGAGGTAGCCGCGCAGCCCGTTGCTGAGGATCTGGAACCGGCTGGGGTTGCGCTGGTGGGCCAGGACCATCGCCTCGGGGGCCACGACCGAGAAGATCCGGGCCTGGGGCGGCAGGATCGTGGTCACCGCGTCGACCTCGCGCCGCTGCTCGACCAGCCGGTCGTCGCGCGAGGTGAGGGAGTAGTCCACGGCCAGCGCGGTCGCGACCGTCGCCGCGGCGGTGACGACCCCGATGACGACGCGGGCGGGCAGGCGGCGGGCGAGCAGCGGGACCAGGCCGGCGACGCCGACCGCGGCGCCGGGGAACATCACGAAGGCGTCGGGGAAGCCGTTGAACGCCTTGAGCGCCCACGCGAGGTTGCCCAGGGTGAAGGCCGCGATCCCCACCAGCGCGGCCGGCCGGGCCTCTCGCCGCCGGCGCGCGCCGGTCAGGGCCAGCAGCCCCCAGACGAGGGCGAGCACGAGCCCGGCGGCCAGCAGCCACAGGCTCCAGTCGTAGGCGCGGTCCAGCCGGCGCCAGACCCGGTCGGGGGTCTGCAGCGGGGAGGCCTGGCGGGTGTAGTGCAGGTTGATCAGCACGAAGCAGTTCCAGAAGACCTGCAGCCGATGGATCAGCGCGTAGTACCCGACGGTGAGTGCGAGCGGCAGCAGCCCGCCGACCCCGACGCGGGCCAGGGAGGACGGCCGGTCGCGCCGCTGCAGCAGCGCCGCGACGGCGACGCCGGGCAACGCGGCGAACAGCACCGGCTGCCAGGTCAGGGTGGCCAGCGAGACGAGGACGCCGGCGGTCGCCCAGCGCCGGTGCACGACGGCGATCAGCGCCAGCGTCGTGAGCAGCACCATCGTGGTCTTCTCGCGGGGCCCGGCGGTGGCGTAGAAGGCGAAGCCGCGCAGCGCCAGCAGGGTCGCGGCCGCGGTCACACCCGCCGCCCGGGACCGGAAGACGTCGCGGGCCAGCACGTAGCCCGCCGACACCCCCGCCGCGGTCAGCAGCGCGAAGAGGAACCGCATCCCCAGCAGGTCGTCGACGCCGACCTGGCGGGCCACCCAGGCGCCCAGGCCGGGCACCAGGTGGGCCAGCGGGCCGGCGCGGTTGAGGATCCCCACGTACGGCGGGACGCCCTCGGCGACCTGCTGGCCGGCGTAGGCGTAGACGCCGAGGTCGCGCACCAGGTATCCGTTGAAGCCGTTGAGCAGGTAGACCGCCAGCGACACCAGCCCGGTCAGCGGCACCAGCGGGTCCAGCCGGCGGAGCCGGGCCGGCCCGCGATGGCCTGGGGCGTGCTGCTCCGGGGTCGCCGACGGCGCGCCGGGCCCGGGCGTCGTCACCACTGCCGCTCCCGGGTCAGTCGAGGTCGACGATGACCGGCGCGTGGTCGGAGGCGCCGGTGCCGGCGCGCTCCTCCCGGTCGATGGACGCGCCGGTGACCCGGCCGGCCAGGGAGGGGGAGCCGAGCACGAAGTCGATGCGCAGGCCGCGGTTGCGCTCGTAGCGCTGCCGGTAGTAGTCCCAGTAGGTGTAGACGTCCGGACCGGGCGTGTGCGGGCGCACCACGTCGACGTACCCGTCGTCGAGGAAGGCCTGGAACGCCGCCCGCTCCCGCGGGGTGACGTGCGTGGACTTCGCGAACTGGGCGATGTCGAAGACGTCCTCGTCCAGCGGGGCGATGTTCCAGTCGCCCACCAGCGCGGTGTCGTCGCCGAGCCACGGCTTGGCGGCGTCGCGCAGCCGGGCCAGCCAGTCGAGCTTGTAGAGGTAGTGAGGGTCGTCGACCTTGCGGCCGTTCGGCACGTAGAGCGACCAGATCCGCACGCCCCCGCAGGTCGCCCCGATCGCCCGGGACTCCGGCGCGGCCGGGTCGCCCCAGCCGGGCATGCCGTCGAAACCGACCTGGACGTCCTCGAGCCCGACCCGGCTGATGATCGCCACGCCGTTCCACTGGTTGGTGCCGGCCGCGGCGACCTCGTAGCCGAGCGACTGCAGGCCCATCAGCGGCAGCTGGTCCTCGCGGGCCTTGGTCTCCTGCAGCGCCAGCACGTCGACGTCGTGCCGCTGGAGCAGCGCCTCGACCCGGTCGATGCGCGAGCGCAGCGAGTTGACGTTCCAGGTGACGAGGCGCATGGGACTAGGGGGCTCCGGCGGTGGTCTCGGGGGCGGCGGGGAGGTGGTAGGACGCGGCCTTCTTCAGGCACCTGCGGGCGCGTCCGGGCTTCAGCCCGGCACAGTACCGGTCGATGGTGCGCCGCGCCTCGTCGCGGTGCCCCGCGCGCAGCAGCAACCGGGCCTGCGCGAGCACGTCGGTGCGCGCCGCGGTCCCGCCGTACGCCGCGGCGAGCCCGCCGAGGGCCTCGGCCGCGCCGGCGACCCCGTGTTGGCCCTCGGTGGGGGCGTAGAGCGTGAACTTGCTGAACCGCCTGGCCACCCGGTAGCCCGCGACCCGGCCCGACCAGCGCACCTCGGGCTCGTCGCAGACCACCGAGTCGGCGCAGGAGGCGTCGACGATCAGCAGGTAGATCGGGCCGTTCCCGCCGAGCTGGCGCTGGCCCTTCGACAGCGCCGAGACCGAGGTGACGTGCGGGGCGCCGACGAGGTAGCGCGGCTTGCCGAAGAACGGCACCCGCCAGCGGCCGGCGGGCGCGGGGCCGTCGTAGAGGACCACGGCGTCGTGGGGCAGGTCGGTGCGCAGCACCTGGCCGGCCAGGCCGTAGTCGGGCACGTCGTCCTCGGTGACCACCGTGTACGTCGTGGGCAGCTGGCTGACCAGCAGCGTCCCGACCGCGACCGCCCCGAGCCAGCTGCCGGCCCGCAGCGGCGCCCGGCGGACGGTGGCCCGCGCCAGCCCGGTGCCGACGGCGGCGACCAGCAGGACGAACCCGGCGGTGAAGAAGTAGGCGAAGTGCGCGCGGTAGTGGCGCACGTCGAGCGGATAGGGGTTGATCGTGTGGTAGGCGGCGAGGAAGACGACCGGCGCGAGCACGAGCGGGAGCCAGAACCACTGGTCCCGGAGCTGGCGCCGGGCGCCCGGCAGCGCCAGCGCGAGCACCAGGAACACGATCGTCACCGGCCACCAGGGCAGCTCGCGCCCCAGCAGCGGCAGCACGTAGGACCAGATCTCCTGGAGGCCGGCCGGGGCCCGGTCCAGCGCGTGCCCGAGGTTGGGGTCGAAGACCTTCTTGGTGTCCGAGGCCAGGGTCAGGAAGGACACCGCGCCCACCGTGACCAGCGACGCCAGCAGCACGACGCCGAGCGCCCAGGCGCGGCCCCGGGGGAGCGTGCGGCGCCACCCCCGCCAGGCCAGGACCAGCGCCGAGGTGCCGAGGAAGACCGTCGGCTCGGGCACCCGGGACAGGGGGAGCAGCAGCGCCGCCACCGCCGAGAGCACCAGCCATCGCCGGCGGCCGTCGTCCAGCCACCGGGTGCCGACGTAGGCGGCCAGCAGCATCAGCATCATCGGCAGCGCGTAGGGCCGGATGTAGGCGGTGTAGCGCAGGAAGAGCGGCTGGGTGGCCAGCACGAGCACCGTGAGCACGCCGACCAGGCCGGCGCGCCGGCGCCGCAGCAGCGCCGCCACCAGGACGAGCGACCCGATGCCGGCCAGCGCCGGCACCAGGCGCTGGCGCAGCTGGCCCACGCCGAGGAGGTGCTGGAGCAGGCCGCCGAGCAGCGGGTCCAGCGGCGGCTGCCGGGTGCCGGTGACCATCGTGTGCAGGTTCGAGGAGTAGTACGCCGAGATCTGCGACCACTCGTTCTGGTTGTAGGGCTGGTTGATCGCGGTCGCCACGATGAGCGCCGCGCCGAGCAGCACCGCGGCGGCGTACCAGAGGAGCTCGCCGGGCAGCCTGCTCGTGGGCGGTGCCTCCTCGGGGACACGTGCCGCTGCGGGGTCGGTCGTGGGCTGCGACGGGCGCACCGACTGCTCGGCCCCGCCCCCGTCGCCTCCCGAGGTGTCGGTGGAGGGCGGCACTCAGGAACCCTGACCGGCGGAGCTGAGCAGATCCTGCAAGCCCGCGAGGAGCCGGTCCACGTCCTCCTCGGAGGTGTAGGCGGCCAGCCCGACCCGGACCCCGCCGGCGTCGCCGAGCCCGGCGTGCCGCGCGGCCTCGATCGCGTAGAAGTGGCTGGCGGGGGCGTTCACGCCGACCTTGGCCAGGCCCTCGTGGACCTCGCGCGGGGTGAGGCCGTCGACGGTGAACAGGGCCGTGGGGGTGCGCCGGGCCGGCCGGCCGTGCAGGGTGACGCGGTCCATCGCGCCGAGGCCGTCGAGCAGCCGGGCCAGCAGCCGGTTCTCGTGCTCGTCGAGCGCGGCCATCGACTCCTCGATCGCGGTCCGGCGGTCCTCGGCGCTCGAGGCGAGGCCGGCGATGTAGTCGACGGCCGCGGTGGTGCCGGCGAGCACCTCGTAGGGCAGCGTGCCGAGCTCGAACCGCTCCGGCACCGCGTCGCTGGAGGGCAGCAGCTTCTCGGGGTGCAGGGTCTCCAGCAGCGCGGGCGAGGCGGCCAGCACCCCGTGGTGCGGCCCGAAGAACTTGTACGGCGAGCAGGCGACGAAGTCGGCCCCCAGCGCGCCCTTGTCGACGGCCGCGTGCGCGGCGAGGTGGACGGCGTCGAGGTGCACCAGGGCGCCGACCGCGTGCGCCTGCTCGGCGATGCCGGCGACGTCGGGGCAGGTGCCCAGCAGGTTGGAGGCGGCGGTGACCGCGACCAGCCGGGTGCGCTCGGTCAGCACCGGGGCGATGTCGCCGAGCTCGGCGGTGACGGGGTCGAAGTCGAGCCAGCGCACGGTCGCCCCGGCGCGGCCGGCGGCGAGCACCCAGGGCCGGATGTTGGCGTCGTGGTCGAGGCGGGTGACCACGATCTCGTCGCCGGCGCCCCAGTCCTGCGCGAGCGTGCGGGCGAGGTCGAAGGTCAGCTGGGTCATCGAGCGGCCGAACACGACGCCCTCGGCCTCGGCCGCGAGGAAGTCGGCCATCGCGGCGCGGGCGGCCCGGGTGACGTCCTCGGCGCGCTGCTCGGCGTCGGTGACCGAGCCGCGGTTCGCGAGCCCCGCGGTCAGCGTCGCGCTCACGGCGTCCGCGACCTGGCGGGGTGTCTGCGAGCCGCCGGGGCCGTCGAAGTGGGCCACGCCGTGCTCGAGGGCGGGGAAGTCGGACCGGATGCGCGCGAGGTCGTAGGTCACACTCGCGACCCTAACCAGTCCGGCCGCAGGATTCGGGGGACAGCCGTACGCGCCCGTAGACTCGCCCCCCGTGGCTCTCACGATCGGCATCGTCGGACTCCCCAACGCGGGCAAGTCCACGCTCTTCAACGCCCTGACCAAGAACGACGTGCTCGCGGCGAACTACCCGTTCGCGACGATCGAGCCGAACGTCGGCGTCGTGGGCGTCCCCGACGACCGGCTGCCGAAGCTCGCCGAGATCTTCTCCTCGGCCAAGGTGCTGCCGGCCACGGTGGAGTTCGTCGACATCGCCGGCATCGTCCGCGGCGCCTCGGAGGGGGAGGGGCTGGGCAACAAGTTCCTCTCCCACATCCGCGAGTCGGCGGCGATCTGCCAGGTCACCCGGGTCTTCCGCGACGAGGACGTCACCCACGTCGACGGCGAGGTCAACCCCGCCAACGACATCTCCACCATCCAGACCGAGATGATCCTCGCCGACCTGCAGACGGTGGAGAAGGCGGTCCCGCGGCTGGAGAAGGAGGCCAAGGGCAAGAAGGAGCTCGGCCCGGTCGTCGCCGCCGCGAAGGAGGCGCTGGCCGCGCTCGAGGCCGGCACCCCGATCATCCAGACCTCCATCGACCGCTCGCTGATCCGGGAGCTGTCGCTGCTGACGGCCAAGCCCTACATCTACGTCTTCAACTGCGACGCCGACGAGCTCGCCGACGAGCCGCTCAAGCAGAAGATGCGCGACCTGGTCGCGCCGTCGGAGGCGATCTTCCTCGACGCGAAGTTCGAGGCGGAGCTGGTCGAGCTCGGCGACGAGGAGGAGGCCCGCGAGATGCTGGCCGAGATGGGCGTCACCGAGCCGGGCCTGGAGGTGCTGGCCCGGGTCGGCTTCGACACCCTGGGCCTGCAGACCTACCTGACCGCCGGCCCCAAGGAGACCCGCGCCTGGACGATCCGCAAGGGCGCCACCGCCCCCGAGGCCGCCGGCGTGATCCACACCGACTTCCAGCGCGGCTTCATCAAGGCCGAGATCGTCTCCTTCGACGACCTGGTCGAGGCCGGCTCCATGCTCAAGGCCAAGGAGGCCGGCAAGGTGCGCATGGAGGGCAAGGACTACGTGATGGCCGACGGCGACGTGGTGGAGTTCCGCTTCAACGTGTGAATCGACGCAAAACCGAAGGTCAGATGGGGTATCACCTTCTCCAGTCCGCACTGAGTCCGCAAGAAATTCAGCTTGATCGGCCGGATGGCGCATCTTCCGGGAGGCGGGACCTACTGACCATGAGACGACGCGATGAACAATCGTGAACTAGCGACTCTCACCCTGCTCGCGGCTTTCGTGATGCTCGCACTGGCGGTGCGCGACGTTCGGGAGATGCTGCCATCGCTTGCGAAGCAGTTGTTCCTATCGAAGATCACGCCACTCATGCTGGTGTCGTAGCGGTCGAGGTCGGAGCCATCTGGCTTGCTGCCGGGTTCTCGCTCTGGAGCCCAGATCTGCTTGGCGGAACGATTCTGTGGTTCCTGCTCGTCGGCTTCGTCTGGTTTGTCAGCCTCGGCGAGGCAGGGAAGGATCCTGACTTCTTCAAGCGCCGCTTCTTGGAGACGCCTGCCTGGTTGCGATTCCTAGACAGATGCTCGGTTGCGAGTCTTGCCGGGCTCTTCCGGCGCGGGAAGAAAGACGTTGTACGACACGCGACGCCGGCGCCCGTCCGCAGGGGCGTTTGCGAGGCGCGGCTGGAAGACCTGGACGAGGTCGCGGACGAAGTCGTCGTACTCGGCGTCGGTCAGCCACATGGCGGCGGCCCGGTAGTTGGCCCCGTCGTGCCCGGGGTTGGGTGAGTGGGCGAGGTAGCGGTCGAAGTCGCCCAACAGGCCGGCCACGTATGCCATGAACGCTTGGGCGTGGTCCTCGATCGACATCGAGTCGATCTCCTCGGGCTGCAACTGGGCGGCCAGCATCCGCAGGGTATAGGTCTTCTCGACCGTGCCCCGGACACGCCGCTCGGCAGCGACCTGCAAGACGCCCGCCTTGGTGAGGGTCGCGATGTGCCGGTACAGGCTGCCGGTCGGTACGTCATCGAGCTCGGCAGCGATCTGGGCAGTGGTCAGAGCTCGGTCGCCGAGGAACGTCTTGACGATCCGCAACCGCACCGGGTGCAGGAGGAGATCCGCACTGCTCATTTCAGCAAGCATAAGCCATTGTTCTCGATTCTGGTAACATTCATGACTATGAGAGCGCTCTGGGTTGTGGCTGCGGTCGTCCTCATCGTCGGCATCGTCGTCGTGGCGCTGAATACGTGGGCGCGCCGCGCCGGCTACTCCATCCCCGGTCGCAGCCCGGTGCGGTGCAGCAAGGGCCACCTCTTCCTCACGACCTGGGTCATGGGCGGCTCCCTCACCAAGGTGCGGCTCGGCCCGCTGACCCGATGGGGGCGCTGCCCCGTCGGCCACCACTGGACGACGATGCACCCGGTCAAGGACGACGAGCTCACCGACGAGGAGCGCACCAGCCTCTACGGGGAGGCCGGGCGGTGACTACCTCGGCCGAGGTGTCCTGGCAGCTGGACGGGATCACCCTGCACGGCACACTCACCCGACCCGACGGCCGTGGGCCGTTTCCCTCGGTCGTGCTGGTCGCCGGCAGCGGACCGACCGACCGGGACTGGTGCTCACCGCTGCTGGAGGGCACCAACGGCAGCGCGCGTCTCCTCGCCGATGCGTTCGCCGGCGCGGGCATCGCATCGTTGCGCTACGACAAGCGAGCCTCGGGCCCGTACGCCGCGCAGAACGTGCCGAAGCTGATCGGCCGCCTCAGCATGGCCTCCCACCTCGACGAGCTGACCGCCGCGGTCGAGGTCCTCGCCGGCCAAGACGACCTCGACCCCGCCCGCATCGTTGGCCTGGGCAACAGCGAGGGCTGCTTGCACGTGCTGCAGTACGCCACAGGTTCGGCAGACATCCCGTTCGTCGGCATCGTGCTGGCCGCACCCCCGGGCAGGCCGACCAGGGATGTCCTGTTCTCCCAGCTCCAGCTCCAGGTCGACCAGGTGCCCGACGGCAGCCGGCTGATGGACGCGGTGCGTGTCGCGGCCGCCCGCTACGAGGCTGGCCAGCCCATGGATCTCGACCCGCAGCTGCCCGAGCAGCTCCAGATGATCCTGACCAGCTTCGAGACGCCGGCCAACCTGCCGCTGGCCCGTGAGCTGTGGGTCGAGGACGCCACCCGGTCGCTGGCGGCTGTGACGATCCCTACCCTGGTGCTGATCGGGGGGCACGACCTGCAGATCGACGTCCACGCCGACGGCGACCCCCTCCAAGCCGCCGCTGCGGGACGACCGAACATCACCTTCGCCTTCCCACCCACGGCCAATCACGTCCTCAAAGAGGACACCCGCACCGCCGCGGAGGTGATCGCGACACCCGGCAACGGCTACAACGCAGAAGGCACCCGCCTGGACCCCGAGGCACTCGACACGATCATGACCTGGCTGCACGCCCTGTTCACTCCGTCCGTGCCATGATCCAGATCGATCACCTCACCAAGCGATTCGGCCCCCTCGCTGCGGTCGACGACCTGAGCGTGCGCGTCGAACCGGGCCGGGTCACGGGGCTGTTGGGACCCAACGGCGCCGGCAAGACAACGACCATGAGCATTGTGCTGGGCCTGCAGAGGCCGACCTCGGGTCGCACGCTCGTGGACGGACGGCCCTACGCGTCACTCCAATACCCACTGCGCGAGGTCGGTGCGCTCCTGGACGCCGACGGCGTCCACCCGGCGCGCACCGCCCGCGCCCACCTGACCTGGATCGCGCAAACCAACAAGATCACCAGGGCCAGGGTCGACAAACTGCTGCAGGACGTGGGCCTCGAACACGTCGCCGACAAGAGGGTGCGGACCTACTCGCTCGGCATGAAGCAGCGCCTCGGCATCGCCCAGGCACTCCTGGGCGATGCGCCGGTGCTGATCTTCGACGAGCCCACCAACGGCCTCGACCCCGAAGGCATCGAGTGGCTACGCGGCTTCCTCAAGCAACTGGCGCACGAAGGCCGCACCGTCCTTGTCTCCAGCCACCTCATGGGCGAGATGTCACTCACCGCCGGGCACCTGATCGTGATCGGGCGCGGCCGCCTCCTCGCCGACGCCTCGCTGCCCGACTTCATCGCCAGCCACACCCGCGCCGACGTCTACGTACGAACCCCCACCCCCGAGCAGCTCGCGCAACGACTCCGCACCCAAGGAGGGACCGTGACCCCCGGCCCCGGACACCTGGTCATCGAGGGCCTCACCCCCGAGGTGGTCGGTGAGACAGCAGCGCAAGCCGGGATCGTGCTGCACGAGCTCCGCACCCGCACCGCGACCCTCGAGGACGCCTACCTCGCGCTCACCCGAGACAGCGTGCAGTTCGGGAGCCAGCCATGATCCCGGTCCTCTTCGCAGAATGGACCAAGCTCCGCACCCTGCCCTCGACGCTGTGGACGCTGCTGATCGTCGTGGTCACCGCGCTCGGCGGCAGCCTGATCCTCGCCGCCGCTTCCGCGAGCTCACCAGACGCGCCCTTCGACCCGGTCACCGGCACCTTCATCGCCTGGGGCGAGTACCCGGTCCTCGGGGTAGGGATCCTCGGTGCGCTCGCCATCACCAACGAATACGGCAACCGCCAGATCCGCACCACGTTCACGGCCGTCCCCCGACGCCTCTGGGTTCTCGGAGCCAAGGCCCTGGTGGTCGGCGCAGTCGTCCTGGTCGTGATGACGGTGCTCGCGTGGTGTGCGTTCGGCCTCACCGAGGTTCTGCGCAACCTCCACCATTCCGCCGTCTCACTCGCCGCACCGGGTGTCGTGCGCTCGGTGAGCATGGCGGGCGCGTCCATGGCAGCGATCGCTGTCTTCGCTGTCGGCGTCGGGGCGCTGGTCCGCCACACCGTCGGCGCGGTCATCACCTTCCCAGCAGTCGTCTTCCTCCCGCTGGCGCTACTCACCGTTCCCTGGTCCTGGGGTGCGGCCATTGGACGATATGGGCTCCTGGCCGCCGCCTACCAAATGGTCTCGCCCATACCGCACCACGACCTGTTGCCGATCTGGGCGGCCACTCTCATCCTCCTGGCGTGGCCGATCGCTTCCTTGGCCGGAGCCGCCGCGCTCCTCACTCGGCAAGACGTCTGATGCGACCGACCCTCCGCACGGCCGCTGCCGAGCTGAGCCTTGCGTCCGACCGATCTCCGGAGATCGCATCGTGAACTCGAACCTGCTCGCCACCGTGATCGCAGTCCTCGTCATCGCGGCCCTTGACGCGTGGGTATACGTCGACGCTCGTACCCGGCAAGCCACCCGACGAGAGGTGACTGTAACCATCGGGGCGATGCGAATCGACCGACCTGAAGTGTGGACGGCGTGGTGCCTGCTCTGGTTCGTCTTCTTCTTCCCGCTCTACCTCGTCGCCCGCCACGAGCCGGAGTAGAGCGCCGACAACGTTGTGCTCGACCACCGCGGTTGCTCTGCTACGGCATTGGACGAACTGCGAGCGAGTCCGCAAGAAGTCCGGCCGAGACCGGCGATCGCCGACGACGTCCAACGATCACGCGAACGCGTTTCCGCAGGTCAGACCGTGTTTTCCAGCTCCTACCGCCGACGACCAACAGCAGTCGAAACGCCGCGTGATCGTTCCGTTTCCATGTCTAGCGTCGCCGGGAATCACTAGTCCGCGTTGGAGATCGATGGCCCGCCAGGACTGTCCGGTCCGCACGCAGCCCGCAAGAAGTACGCGCCAGAAGTGCCCGGTCGATCTCGTGGCCGGGGAGCGCACGAGGTCGCCTGCCCGCGTTGCCGCTCGAACGAAACGGAGCTCGTGGGGTTCATCCGGTGTCCACTCGAGGCGGATGCGTCGATCGGTCTGATCTGGACGAACTGGACGTACGGCTGGCGTCGCGCTGGGCAATCCCGCTTGACCGAGAGGTCGTTCAAAACGTTTCTCATTGTTGACGTAAAGGAGTGAATGACTAAAATGAGAAACATGCCGACCCCTAGTCCGTACACGAGCCCCGAGCAACAGGCGGACCTCGAACGCCTCGGCGCGCGGCTGCGCGAACGCCGAAGGGCGCTCGGTGTCACGGTAGTCGCCTGTGCCGAAGCTGCTGGCGTTTCGCGTGTCACCGTGCACAGGATCGAGGCAGGCAACCCCTCGGTCACGATCGGGGCCTACGTCAACGTTGCAGCCGCACTCGGACTTCACCTCGTCATCCCGATCCTGGACGCGCCAGCAGCAGAACCCGCGACGGTCACGGTCGGCGACTACCCCGGCCTGCGCACGCTGGCCTGGCAGACCGACTCCGGCACCACCATCACCGAGACTGAGGCCCTCAACCTCTACGAGCGCGGCTGGCGACACCTCAACCAGGAGACGCTGACCGACCACGAGAAGGCGTTCATCCAGCACTTGGCGGACACCTACAGCAACGGGAGGCTCCTTGTTTAGGCGGCTGCACCACCAACAGTTGGCTGAGGTGCTGTCGATGCTCGACGCGCCGCTCCTGGCCGAGCACAACTGCTGGTTCGGAGGCGGCACCGCGATCGTCCTCGCCAACGGTGAGTTCCGCGAATCGGTCGACATCGACTTCCTGGTCTCCGACCAGCAGTCCTACCGAGCGCTGCGCCAGATCGTCAGGGACCAGGGGCTCGGCGGTCTGGCTACCCGCGAACTGGACCTGGGTCGAACACCCTCTGTTGACGGTTACGGCATCAGGACCTCGGTGCTCGTGGCGGGAACTGCGGTCAAGTTTGAGATCATCCATGAGGGCCGCATCGACCTCGACACTCCCTCCCCGGACGATGAGATCTGCGGGTTACGGATCCTGACGCGAACCGACCAGGTCGCAACCAAGCTGCTCGCCAACGACGACCGTTGGGCGGACACGTCGACGTTCAGCCGCGACCTGATCGACCTCGCCATGATGAAACCTGACACCACCGCCCTGAAGGCTGGCGCTCGCAAGGCAGTCGATGCGTACGGCAAGACGGTCGGCGAGAGCCTCAACAACGCAGTCACCTACCTCCAAGATCGCCCGCAACGTCTCGACGACTACATCCGCGCACTCAAGATCGACGCGCCCCGAGCAGTTGTCTGGCAGAGCATTCGCGACCTGTCCGCAAGATGCGCGAAGATCGAAGGTCTAGGTCGGGGCTCGGACTAGCCTTCCCGTCCAGCGGTCCGCAAACAGTCCGCAAGAAGTCCAGCCGAGGCCGACGATCGCCGACGACGCCCAACGAGTTCGCGAACGCGTTTCCGCAGGTCAGGCCATGTTTTCCGGCTTCAACCAGCGATGACCAACAGCAGTCGAAACCCCGCGTGATCGTTCCGCTTCAACGTCTGATCCCCCTGGCCGGTGCCGGCCGAGCTGGTGTCGTGCGTCGTCAAAATCGTTGGCAGTGTGGGCTGATGGCGTGTGCCGCCGTGACGCTAGCGGGGGATGGCTCGGCCCGCGGCGGACATCAGTCGTTCGGTGGCGGTCGCATCGACCGGGACGTCGGTCGGCGGCCTGATCAGTCCGTGCTCGCGTGCCGCGTCGGTGCAGGTCGCCTCGACGACCTCGGAGAGCAGGGCGATCTCGGCTGGTTCGAACTCGAGGGGGCGACCAACGCTGGTCGACAGGTCCCAGGCGTGGGCAACGGCATCGATGATCGCGAAGTCGACCACCGCTGAGCCGGGCAGTTCGCCGAACGGCGTCGCGTGGACGGCGTCGAGGATCCCGTCGGTGCGCCACAGCGAGGCAGCACGAGTGGTGACCTCGACTGCCACGGGCTCCAGGTCGCCGTCGATCGGTTCCGCGCCCATGGCGACCTCGAGCCGCACGAGCTGCTGGCCGGTGACGAGGCCGGCCCAGACCAGCTGGTTGTTCAGCGCGTGGCTCGCCAGTCGGCGTACCGACCAGGGATCGCAGTTCGTCGGAGCGTCCATGACCGAGTCGTCGAGGGTGCCGATCACGCGACGGAGCTCGCCCAGGCCGTAGTCGAGGGTGTGAAGTCGGTCCATGGTCGTCCCCTTCGTGACCCACAACGCTAGCAGGCCAGCTCCCGTCCGCACCTCTCGTAGAGCAGGCCCGTGGCCGCCTCCCGGGTGGGAGCCGGCCACGAGCGGAGGACGTCAGCCTTGGGCTACGAGGGCCTCCCTGGGCTCGACGCGACCGAGGTTCTCGACGACCTCGAACACCCCATGGCGTGCCTGCGCGATGTACATGTTCAGGCGGAGGTGGTGCTGCCCGGGCACCATCTCCGCGGGGCCACCCGGTCCCTGCTCGAGCTTCGCCGTGTCGAGCGACTTGACGACCGGCCCGGTCTCGAGAGACCCGGCTTCCTCGACGGCCGCCGCCCACAGCTTCAGGCCCCGGTACATGCCGGTGCAGGCACTTCCGGCAGTGAACTGCGCACTGCCCGGATAGCGGCTGTCGTACTCCTGCACCAGCGCGGTGCTGAACGGATCGCCCACCTCCCGGTAGTAGTCCAGGCAGCCGTAGAGACCTTCGACCTGCTCGGCGGGAACGAGGTTGAGGAAGTTCTCGTCGAAGTAGGTGCACACGATCTTCCCTCCTCGTTCCGTGAACCCCGCTTCGTGCAGGCTTGCGAGGAACGGCGTGAGGCCGGGAGGGACGATCGTGTTGAACACGACGTCCGCGCCACTCTCGATGATCCGGTCGACCGTCGCGTCGTGGTCCAGGTGGTCGAGCGGGTGGTACTCCTCGCCCACGATGGTTCCCCCGTGCTCGACGACGACCTCCCGGACCTTCGCGTTCAGCACGTGCGGCCAGATGTAGTCCGCCGACGGCAGGTAGAACTTCTTCGCGCCGGTGTGCTCCATCAGCCACGGGATGAGCGGCTCGACCTGCTGCGCAGGCACCGGACCGGTGCAGAAGATCAGCGCGTCGCTCTCCTGGCCCTCGTACTGCTCGGGGTAGATGTAGAGCTTGCGAGCGCGCCTGACAACTGGACCCTTGATGGCTTGTCGCGTCGAGCTGTAGATGCCGCCGAGGACGACGTCGACGTCGTGCTCGTCGACCATCCTGGTTGCCGCGGCCAGTGCCGCGCCGTCATCGGTGGCACTGTCTTCCACGATCAGCTCCAGCGGGCGCCCGAGGAGCCCGCCGCTCGCGTTGATGTCGTGCACGACCATGTCGGCAACGTTCGCGTTCGCGATGCCCATGAACGACAAGGGGCCGGTGAGGTCGGTGATCACCCCGACCTTGACGGGATCTCTGGTGGACGTCGTCATGGCGATCTCACGCTTCGATCGCGCCGTGGAAGCTGAGGGTGTACGGCTTGACGAGGTGGCCCGCGTCCTTCATGACCGACGGGACCGAGGGGTCGCCCAGGAAGCTCCTCCAACCGGCGTCGTCCCAGTCGAAGACTGCCCACACGCTGTCGGGCGCGGCCTCGTCGCGAAAGACGAGGGCACCCTTGCAGCCATGCTCCGCGCGCTTCTCGGCGCCGCTGGTGCTGAAGACGGACCAGAAGCGGTCCCAGTCTGCGAACTTCGTGGTGGCGAGAATCATCGGACCGCTCCTTCGATCTCAGCGGTGATGGTGACGGTGTTCATGAGGTTCTCCTTGTGTGTGCCGGGTGGTCTGACACACGTGATCCTTCGCCGTGCGCCACCTCCGCCGCATCCGGAGTTCTCCCCAATTCGCGACCTCAGCCGACGAGGCCGTGCTCCACCGCCCATCGAGTCGCCGCCGCACGGTTGGAGGCGCCGATCTTGGTGTAGAGGTTCTGGATGTGCCGGTCGACGGTCTTCGCGGAGATGAACAGCACCTCCGCGATCTCGCGCGTGGTGCGCCCCTCGGCTGCGAGGCGCAGGACGTCGACCTCCCGGACGGTGAGGCCACCGGGGCGTGTCTGACGACGTCCCCCGCTCGCGCGGAGCTCGGTGCGGGCGCGCTGGATCTCCCGCCGGGCGAAGTGCGCGGTCTGGGTGAGGTCCATCTCCTTGCCGGCGGTGCCGTGGGCTTCGAAGGCTGTCCCGCCGAGCCGGGCCACGAGGCGCCCGGCCAGCTCAGGAAGCTCGGGAACATGGTGCGCGCTGCCGGGCTGACTGACGATGGCCGCGTGCAGCGTGGCTGCGCTGTCGAGCCTCTCGATGCGCTCGAAGAGTGCCGTCGCACTCGCGAGCGTGATCGTGAGCTGGGCGACGTTCCCCGCTTGCTGGAACGCGTCGATGGCGGCATCGAACATGAGGAGCGCCTCTTCGGGGTCGGCGTCGACGAGCCGGAGGCGCGCCGCGTCACGCGCGATGAACCCGACGAAGAAGTTGACGCGGTGCTGGTGCACGTAGTCGAGGCCTTCGCGCCACAGGGCGAGCGCCGCGTCGGGGTCCACGCTCGCGTGAGCACCGCCGGAGGTCCAGTAGGCGTACGCGATGAAGTAGGGGTTGCCCAGCTCCCTGGCCGCGAGCATCGCCTCGTCCGTCAGGGACAGCGCCTCGTTGATGCGCCCGGATGCCTGCAGGCCGTCGACGAGCAGCGACAGTCCCCATCCTCGTGCGTTGCCGGGGAGCGCAGCCACCCGCTCGGCCGCCTCGACGTAGCGCTCCAGGTGACCGGCGTACACATGGGCAAGAGCTTCGATGAGCCCCGACATCCCGGGCTCACAGGGGTCGTACCGCGGGTCGCGCTCGAGTCTTCCTGCGGTCTGCGCCGCGACGACAGCCTCGTCCGGGCGGCCGGTGAAGCAACCCCAGGCCGCCCCGGTGTAGAGCCGTGGCAGGTGGCGAACCTCCGCACGCGTCGCGTCCTCGAGGAGGTCCTGGGCCCATCCGACGGTCTCGAACAGCTGGATCGAGGCGCCCATCAGTGCGGCATGCGCGGCGACATCGGTCGCGGTCTCGAGGTCACCGCGTCTCCGGCTCCACCCGAACGCGGCGCGCAGGTTGGCGAGCTCGACCTCCACCCAATCGACGCAGTCACGCCAGTCCGGGCCGTTCCAGCGCGCCCACCGGGCACTGGCCTGGTGTGCGAAGTGCGCGGCATGTCGATCCCGTGCCGGGTCGAGCGAACCGGCGGCGACCAGCCCGTCCTCGACGAACTGCCGGATCGTCTCGAGCACGAGGTAGCGCGCCGTGCCTGCGGCGTTGTCAGCGACCACGAGCGACTTGCGCACGAGCGAGTCGATGATGTCGAGCGCCGACAGGTCGTCCCCGGATCCGAGAACCTCGGTGATCGCCGCGAGGTCGAAGCCACCGGCGAAGACGGCGGTGCTGTCCAGCAGTGCGCGCTCGTCGTCCTCGAGCAGGTCGTAGGACCACGCGACCACGTCCCGCAGCGTCTGCTGGCGGCGGGGTGCCCGCGGTGAGGACGTCAGGAGACGAAATCGGTCGCCGAGCCGGTCGCGGATGTCGATCGGGCTCATCGAGATGGTCCGGGCCGCGGCGAGCTCGATGCCGAGCGGGAGCCCGTCGAGGCTCCGGCAGATCTCGAGGACGGCCGCCGCCGTGGCCGGCTCGGCGAAGTCGATGCGGGAATGCAGCGCTCGCGCTCGCTCGACGAACAACGTCACCGCGGGCGAGCTCGCGCCTCCGTCGAGCGCGAGCGGCAGCAGGAGCCGCCGTTGCTCACCAGGCACGTCGATGGCTTCGCGAGACGTGGCGAGCAGACGCAGCTTCGAGGTGCGTGAGATCAGCTCACGGACAGTGTCCGCGACCGCGTCGACCAGGTGCTCGCAGTTGTCGAGCACGACGAGCGCTCGGCGCCCGGACAGCACGTCAGCGAGCGTCTGGATCACTGCTGTTCCCGACTCAGGCCTGACGCCCATGGTGGTCGCGATCGCGTCCGGCACCGCCGTCGGGTCGGTGAGCGACGCGAGCTCCACCATCCACACGCCGTCCGGGAACTCATCGGTGAGGCAGCTCCCCACCTCGATGGACAGACGCGTCTTGCCGACGCCACCGACGCCGGTGATGGTCACGAGGCGGTGGGTGCCCAGGAGCTCGACGACCTCGGCAAGGATCCGTTCGCGCCCGATGAGGCTGGTGGCCGGCATCGGTAGGTTGCCGACGTGGGCGCGACGGGCGCGGGGGTCGGGAAACAGCGCCGGCGTGCCCTCGACGTACAGCTGGAACAGGCGCTCGGCCCGCGGAAGGTCGGGCAGTCTGTGGTCGCCGAGGTCGACGAGGTCGGCCCTGTCGAGCAGGGCTGCGGTCCGCGCACCGACGAGCACCTGTCCGCCGTGAGCCGCCGCCATGATGCGGGCCGCCCGGCTCGGCACGGGGCCCAGGTAGCCGCCGTCACGCTGACGGGCCACCCCGCTCTCGATCCCCATCCGCGCCCGGAGCCGAAGGTCGCCCGGCCAGGGCTCCTCGGCCAGGGCACGTTGCGCCGAGGTCGCGGCGTCGACCGCGTCCTGGGGATTGTCGAAGACTGCCCCGAAGCCGTCGCCGTCGGAGGCGAAAATCCGGCCGCCGTGCTCGCGGAAGGCTGCGCGCAGGAGCTTGTCGTGGCGGTCGAGGGCCCCCTCCATGACAGATGCGTGGTCCTCCCACAGCAGCGTCGCACCCTCGACGTCGGTGAAGAGGAACGTCGCCCGGTCGGATGATGCGCGCGCATCCACGTGCTCAGGATGTCACCGAGCGAGCCGCGGGACACAGGCGCGTTCGGGCCCCCGTCCGGCGTGGCCTTCAGCCCTGGGGCACCCCGCGCCGGCGGAACGCCGCGAACCCGCCGGCGACGAGGGCCGCCGCGACCAGGGTCATCAGCAGCAGCGGGCCGGTATGGATCGCCCCGACCGGGGGGTTGCCCACGTGGGTGGTCGGCGAGACGTCGAGCACCCATTGGTGGAGCTTCAGGCCGGGGCCGAGGAACGCGATGAACGTCATCACGCCGAAGCCGACCCAGGCGAGCCCGAACAGCCGGGGGCGCAGCCCGTAGACCGCCAGCGCCAGCCCGGCGAGCACGAGCTCGGCCGGCAGGTAGGCCAGCCCGGACCCGAGAGCGGGACCGATGGGTGCCGTCCCCCCGACCGACAGGGCGGTCGCGAGGCCGAGGACGAGCGACGAGCCGAGCACGATCGTCACGAGGCCGCCGAGCACCACGAGTGCGTGCGCGGCCAGCCAGCGGGACCGGGACAGGGTGCCGCAGAGCCGCGCCTCCAGGCGGCCGTCGGCCTCCTCGGTCCGCAGGGTGCCGATCGCCTGGACGACGTACCCCGCCGCGATGACGGCCAGGTAGAGCTGGGTGGCGGCCACGACACCGTTCACGGGACGGCCGCTGCCGATGCCCATGGCCTGGGCCAGCGTCGGGTTGCCGGCCATCGCGTCGATCAGCTGCCGGGCGAGCGTGCCCATCATCGCCGTGAGCAGGACGCCGCCGGCGAGCCAGCCCAGCGTGGCGGGCCGGTGGATCCAGGCGGCGAGCCCGACCGGGCCGCGCAGCCGCGCGGCAGCGCGCTCGGGGCCGGCGCCGCTCCGCTCCAGCGCGCTGCCCAGGTCGCGCCGGCCGGCCAGCCGCAGCGCCAGGCCGCCCAGGGTGAGGCCGGCCACCAGCGGGACGGCCAGCACCCACCACCGCTGGTCGCCGAACGGCGCCGTCTTCTCCGCCCAGCCGAGCGGGGAGAGCCAGGTGACCCAGGTGTGGGCGGCGTCGCCGAGCCCGCGCAGCACGTACGACGCCGCGAGGACGATCAGGCTCCAGGTGTAGACCCCGCGGGCGTGCAGGGTGAGCTGTGCCACGAGGGCCGCGAGACCGGCGAAGACGAAGGCCAGGGTGCCCAGCGAGAGCGCGTAGAGGACCGACCCGGCGAGCGGCACGCCCGAGGCCGTCAGCCCGAGCGAGAACAGCACGGTGACGACGGCGATCGTGACGGCGGCCACGAGGAGCGCCGCCGCGGTCGGGTGGTGGCGCGCCATGCGTCCGCTGAGCATCAGCTCGAGCCGGCCGGACTCCTCCTCGAGGCGGGTCGCCCGGGCCACCAGGGCGATGCCGACCAGCGGCAGCAGGAAGGCGGCCAGGAAGCCGAACTCGTCCTGGATCACGCCGCCGAGGGAGTCGATGCCCTCGACCTTCCCGTTGATCGCCACCAGGGCGTTGCCCGAGGTGACGGCCTCGGCGTAGGTGTGGATCTTGGCGGGGGTGTCGTAGAGCGCGGCGACGCTCGCCGCGGTGCCGATCATGCTGGCGCCCAGCACCAGCACCCACGTCAGCGCCGCGCGCCGCTGGGTGCGGGCGGCGATCCGCAGCATCGTGGGCAGGCCGTGCGGGCTGTCCGGTGCGGCCGGCCGGTGGGCGCTCATCGGGTGGCCTCCGCCAGGCTGTCGTCGGCGGCCGCCTCGTCCTGGTCCAGCGCCTGGCCGTAGTTCTGCAGGAACAGCGCGTCGAGGCTGGGGGGCGTGACCGTCAGCGTGTGGATGCCGGCGGCGTGCAGCCGCCCGATGACGGTGTCGAGGTGGTCGGGGTCGATCGTGAACCGGGAGTCCGTCAGCCCGTCGAGCCGTTCGCTCTGGTGGTCGGCGACCCCGTCGGCCGAGCCCAGGCCGCCGGGATCGGCGACGGTGACGGCGTGGACGGCGGTCCGGGTGTGCCGGCGGAGGTCGGCCAGCGTGCCGCTGGTGACGGTGCGGCCCCGACGGATGATGCTCACCCGGTCGGCCAGCGCCTCGACCTCGCCCATGATGTGGCTGGACAGCAGCACCGTGACGCCGTCCTCGCGCCGGTCGCGGACGCAGTCCTGGAAGGCCTGCTCCATCAGCGGGTCGAGGCCCGAGGTCGGCTCGTCGAACACCAGCAGGTCGACCCGGGCGGCGAGCGCGGCGATGAGCGCCACCTTCTGCCGGTTGCCCTTGGAGTAGTCCCGGACCCGCTTGGTCGGGTCGAGGTCGAACCGGTCGACGAGGTGTGTCCGACGTCGCTCGTCGAGGCCGCCGTGGGTGGCGGCCAGGATGTCGAGGCACTGCCCCCCGGTCAGTCCCGGCCACAGGGCGACGTCCCCGGGGACGTAGGCCAGCCGGGCGTGCAGCCGGGGCGCGTCGCGCCAGGGGTCGCCGCCGAACAGCTCGGCGTGGCCCGAGGTGGCCTTGATCAGTCCGAGCAGCACGCGGATCGTCGTGGACTTGCCGGCGCCGTTGGGCCCGAGGAAGCCGTGCACCTCGCCCGGGTGCACGGTGAGGTCGAGCCCGTCCAGGGCCCGGGCCGTGCCGAAGACCTTGGTGAGCCCCTCGGTGCGGATCACCGGTGCGGGGGTCGTCATGGCAGCTACTCCTTCTCTGGTGGGTTCTCTGGGGCGGTGAAGGCGCCCCCGACGTAGACGGCGGTGACGTCCCTGGCCCACCGGTCGAGGCCGGCGGGCGTCAACGGGTCGTCCCCGATGGCGGTGGCGATCTGGTTGCGCAGCAGGATCAGCGCCAGGTCGTTGACCAGCAGGAACGCCGCTCGCACGGCGGGGTCCTCGGTGGGCGTGGCGACCCCCAGGTCGACCATGGTGTCCAGCAGTCGACGGGTGGTGGCGTACCAGCGGCCGAAGAGCGCTGCGCCCGCCGGGTCGTTGGTGAGCAGCAGCCGGCGCAGGTACGCCGGGAGCGGGGAGCCGGGAGGAAACGCCCGGGCGAACGCGTCGGCGACCGACGTCGTGGCCTCGCCACTGGCGAGCATCTCGGCGATGTCCTGGTCGTCGAGCTGCTCGAAGAGGGCGTCGAACGACGCGGCCGCGTGGGCGTCCACGGCGGCCCGCAGGCCGTCCTTGCTCCCGAAGTGGTGGACCACGAGACCCGGCGACACCCGGGCGGCGGTGGCGATCTCGCGCACCGTCACCCCGTCGCTGCCGCGCTCGGCGAACAGGCGCAGGGCGGCGTTCCGGATGTTCGCCCGGGCGGTCAGGTCCGGGTCCTCGGCAGTTGAACTCACATTCAAGATGCTAAACATTTGTTTAGTCGAGCGCAAGTGGCTGCTCCCGGACCGTCGGCGGGCAATCGTCGGGTCCGGCGGGGCCCAGCCCCGGCCGAGGTACTGAGCAGGGTGTACGCACGTGCGTACACCCTGCGGAGGGTCCCCCCGACGACCCCGGAGCCCACAGGGCTGGCGCGGCCGAGGCGGGTGGGCGAGCATCGAGCCATGGCCCCACCCAGCAGCCACCGGTCCACCGGCCACGCGCCGACCATCTTCGAGGCCGCGGGCGGGTACGACGGGCTGCTCCGGCTGGCCCACGCCTGGCACGAGCGGTGCCTGGCCGACCCGGTCGCCAGCCACCCCTTCGGCCACCCCGGTGAGCATCCCCACCACCTGGCCCGGCTGGCGGCGTACTGGGCCGAGGCGCTGGGCGGGCCCGCCGACTACACCGACAGCCTCGGCAACCACAGCCACGTGCTGCGGCTGCACGCCGGCAACGGGGAGCACGACGAGCTCGACGCCCGCGCGGTGGACTGCTTCGACGCGGCGCTGGTCGACGCGGGCCTGGCGGGCGACGAGCGGCTGCGAGCGACGCTGTCGGCGTACTTCCGCTGGGGCACCGCGCTGATGGCGGCCCACCCCGAGACGCCCCACGACGTGCCGCCCGGGCTGCCGCTGCCGCACTGGTCGTGGGACGGGCCGGTCGGCTGAGGCCGGGCGGGATCCTTGATCTCAGCCGTTCCGGGCGCGCCGGGCGCCGGCGCTGCACGCGCGCGACCGAAGCAGCAAGTCAGCGGATGCTGGGGTGCTTGTGGTGGGGTGCTGCGACAGGGTGTGTCACGACGTCGACGAACACCCTCCGGGAAGCGGGACGGGGTGTGCCACGTCGCCCCGTTCCGACCCGGAGCGCGGTCGCGCCCGGGGCGACTCAGGCGGCCGGGCGGCGGCCGCGCAGGAAGTAGGCCAGGGGCAGCAACCCGGCCGAGTTCACCAGGCCGACGGCCAGCCCCCACGCCCACTTCCTGCCCCGCACCTGCTCGGCGGGCCGGTGGCGCAGGTCGCGCAGGGCGGCGATCCGGAGCGCGCCGTCGACGCTCGCGCCGACGAGGATGAGGCGGCGGGTGGTGGGGCTGAGGTCCTGCCAGCGCTGTCGTGCCATGGGGTGATGATGCACCACCCGGCCCGGGCGCGCGCGTGCGCCCGTCCGGCGGCCGTCCGCGACCCGTGCCAGAGTCGGCGCCGTGACCGGGGACCGTCGTGCCGATGCCGACCCGGTTCGGGCCGCGGGTGCTGTCCAGCACCCTGCCGCTGGCCTGGCTGGCCGCGGGCCGGCGCGCGGCGTGCGTCACCGGCGGCGACCTGCGCGACAGCGTGCACTTCGCGCCGGGGCTCGCGCTGTGCCGGGACGCGGGGGCGGTGGTGACCGGCAGCCTCGGCCAGCCGCTGCACACCGGCGCCCACGGCCTGGTCGCCGCCGCCGACGCGGAGACGCACGCGGCCGTCGTCGCAGCGGTCCGCCGGGTCGCCGACGGCGATGGTCGGGACAGCGGGGACCCCGGGCTGGCCCGCGGGTGACGATGGTCCCTGTGCCGCCCCGGGCGGGCATGCACAGGGTGGGGTGAGCCCCGGGAGCACCCATGACCGATACCGCCGCAGCCGCCCCGGCTGTCGCCGACACCCGCCTGCACGAGGTCGACGCGCTCGTCGACGACGCGACGGAGGCCGCGCGCCGGTTCCGCGAGCTGGACCAGGAGCAGGTGGACCGGATCGTCGACGCGATGGTCCGCGCCGGCCTGCGGGCCGCCGTCGAGCTGGCCCAGGTCGCGATCGAGGAGACCGGCTTCGGGGTCTTCGAGGACAAGGTGGTCAAGAACTACGTGGCCACCGAGTTCCTCGCCGACTACCTGCACGACAAGCGCTCGGTCGGCGTGGTCGAGGAGGACGTCGAGCGCAACATCGTCCGGGTCGCCGAGCCGATCGGCGTGGTGCTGGCGATCACGCCGGTCACCAACCCCACCTCCACGGTGCTCTACAAGGCGATCGTCGCGGCCAAGACGCGCAACGCGGTGCTGTTCCGGCCCTCGCCGTACGCCGTGCGCTGCTGCGAGCGCGCCGTGGCGATCCTCCGGGAGGCGGGGGAGGCCGCCGGGCTGCCGCCGGGCGCGCTGCAGGTGATCCCGGACGCGGCGCACGAGGTGACCCACCACCTCTTCAAGCACCCCGGCGTGGACTTCATCTGGGTCACCGGCGGGCCGAAGATCGTCGCGCTGGCCAACGCCGCCGGCAAGCCCGGGCTGTCGGTCGGGCCCGGCAACGCCCCGATCTACCTGCACCGCTCGGCCGACCTGCGCGGCGCGGTCGTCGACATCCTGATCTCCAAGACCTTCGACGCCTCGGTGATCTGCCCCGCCGAGCAGACCTGCATCGTCGACGACGCCGTCTACGACGAGGTGGTCGCGGAGTTCGAGCGGATGGGCGCGCACCTGCTCACCGACGAGGAGTCGGCGAAGCTGGTGCAGTTCGTGTTCGGCTGCGAGACCGGGATCGGGGACAAGGCGAACATGGCGGCCATCGGGCAGCTCGCGCCGCAGCTCGCCGAGCGCGCCGGCCTCGTCGTGCCCCCGCGCACCAAGCTGCTGCTCGCGCCGCTGCCCACCGAGCTCGACGCCCTCGGCGCGCACCCGCTCGTGGTGGAGAAGCTGATGCCGGTGCTCGGCCTGGTCCGCTCGCCCAGCGTCGAGCACGGCGTGGCCGCCGCGGTGCTGGTCACCGAGCACGGCGGCCTGGGCCACACCTCCGCGGTGTACGCCAACGACCCCGACGTCGTCGACGCCTACGCCAAGGCGGTGCGGACCGGGCGGATCCTGGTCAACGCCCCCACCGCCGTCGGCGCGCTCGGCGGCGTCTACAACAACCTGACCCCGACGTTCTCGCTCGGCTGCGGCACCTGGGGCGGCTCGAGCACCACCGAGAACGTCAACTACCTGCAGCTGCTCAACATCAAGACCGTCTCGCACCGCCGGGCGCCCTCGCAGTGGTTCCGGGTGCCGTCGAACACCTTCTTCAACGCCGGTGCGCTCGACAACCTGCGCGAGATCGCCTGCGAGACCGCGGTGATCGTCACCGACGCCGACAGCGAGCGCCGCGGCGTGGTGGACCTGCTGCGCGGCAAGCTGCGCACCCGGCACGTCCAGGTCTTCAGCCAGGTCGACCCGGAGCCGGGCGAGGACACGATCCGGGCCGGGGTGGCGCTGATGGACCGGGCCCGGCCCGACCTGCTGGTCGCCGTCGGCGGCGGCTCGGTGCTGGACGCGGCCAAGGCGATGCGCCTGTTCTACGAGCACCCCGAGCAGGGCCTGGAGGACCTGACGCTGCCGTTCCTGGACCCGCGCAAGCGGGTCGCGGACTACCCCCACGACGAGGTGCACCGGGTCCGGCTCGTGGCGATCCCGACCACCGCCGGCACCGGCTCGGAGGTCTCGCCGGCCGCGGTGCTGACCGTGGGGGACCACAAGGAGACGCTCGTCGACTACTGCCTGGTGCCCGACGTCGCGATCGTCGACCCGGTGCTGACGCTCAGCCTGCCGCCCTCGGTCACCGCCGACAGCGGCATCGACGCGCTCACCCACGCGCTCGAGGCGGCGGTCTCGATCTTCGCCTCGCCCTACACCGACGCGTTCTGCGTGCAGGCCGCCCGGCTGATCTTCGACGCGCTGCCCCGCGTCGTCGACCATCCCGACGACCTGGCCGCGCGCACCGACATGGCCAACGCCGCGACGCTGGCCGGGCTGGCGTTCTCCAACGCGTTCGTCGGCACCAACCACGCGCTCGCGCACGCGGTCGGCGCCCGCTTCGGCATCGCGCATGGCCGCGCGAACGCGCTGTTCCTGCCGCACGTGCTGCGCTACAACGCCGCGCTGCCGAGCAAGTTCATGCCGGCGCCGGGCTACTCGGCGTACGTCGCCCCCGACAAGTACGCCCAGCTCGGCCGGGTCGTCTTCGGCGGCCGCGAGCCCGCGGAGAGCCGGCGGCGGCTGTTCGTCGGCGTCGACGACCTGCTCGCCCGGGTCGGGATGCCGCCGTCGCTGTCGGCGATGGGTATCGCCGCCGACGAGTTCGAGACGGCGCTGCCGGGGCTGGCGATGACCGCGTTCGCCGACCTGAGCAACCGCACCAACCCGCGGATGCCGCTGCTGGACGAGCTCACCGACCTGCTGCGGCGGGGGTACGCCGGGGGCGGTCCCGATGCCGACTGACTCCGCCACCGCGGCCGTCGAGGTCGCCGCCCCGCTCGACGCCGTGCTCGCCACGCTGCGCGACGTGGAGCGGCAGGTGGAGTGGATCCCGCAGATCCAGGAGGCCGAGCTGCTCGAGGTCTACGAGGACAGCGGGCTGCCCGCGACCGCGCGGTTCAAGGCGTCCGCGACGGTCGGCACCGACGAGTACACGCTCTCCTACGACCACTCCGACACCACGATGAGCTGGACGATGGTCAAGGGCCGGCTGCAGACCGGCCAGGAGGGCTGCTGGACGCTCGAGGCCCTCGGCCGCGGCCGGACCTCGGTCACCTACGAGCTCACCATCCACCACAACCTGCCGCTGCCCGGGTTCGTGCGGCGGCGGGTGATCAAGGGGCTGGTCGACGACACGCTCCACGGGCTGGTCGAGCACCTCGCCGCGTCGTACAGCTGAGGGGCGGTGCAGTTCTCCACAGATCGTGACTGACCGGTTCCCACGAGCGCGGGGGCGCAGCAGCATCCTTGCATGGACATCCCCGGGCGGCTGCGCGACCAGAACGGCGTCATCTCGCGACGCCAGGTGCTGCAGGCGGGGGACAAACCGCACGACATCGAGCGACGCCTGAGGCGGCGGGAGTGGGCGCCGGTGCACGAGGGGGTCTACGTCGACCACACGGGTGAGCTGACCTGGCTGCAGCGGGCGTGGGCGGCGGTGCTGTTCTCCTCACCGGCCGCCCTGTCACACGCGTCCGCCCTGCGCGCGGTCGAGGGTCCGGGCAGGAGGCACCGCGACGACGCGCTCATCCACGTGGCCGTCAGCCAGGGTCGCCACCGGACCGCTCCGGAGGGCGTGCGGCTGCACCAGATGAGCGGGTTCACCGCCCGCGTGCAGTGGAACGCCGGGCCCCCGCGGGTCCGCTACGAGCACGCCGTCCTCGACCTGGCGGCCGAGGCCAGCACCGACCACGCGGCGATCGCGGTGCTGGCGGACGCCTGCGGCGGGCGTCGTACGACGGCCGGGCGGATCGGCAAGGCGCTGGACCATCGCTCGCGGCTGCCTCGGCGAGCCCTCCTGCGAGATGTCCTCGCCGATGTCGCGGCCGGCACCTGCTCGGTGCTCGAGCACGGCTACCTCACGCTGGTCGAGCGCCCTCACGGCCTGCCGGAGGGGCGACGCCAGGCGAGCCATCGCCACGCGGGCAAGCAGGTCTACCGGGACGTCGAGTACGAAGACCTGGGCCAGTTCGTCGAGCTCGACGGCCGGCTCTTCCACGACTCGGCCACCGCCCGCGACCTGGACATGGCGCGCGACCTCGAGGCCGCGGCCGACGGGAGCGACACGCTGCGCATCTCCTACGGCATGGTCTTCGACCGACCGTGCACGACGGCCCTCCAGGTCGGACGGGTGCTGCAGCGGAAGGGCTGGACCGGGGCGCCGACGACCTGCCCCCGGTGCGCCTGACCGATTCGGAGTGGATCCGACGTGCCACGTACGACGGATCCACTCAGGACCGGGTTGGAGCTGGGGTCGGTCGGGGTGGCTCCGAGTCCCCAACCGGGGTGATGCGTGCGGGGCTGCCGTGAGTGGAGGGTGGGAGCACCCTCGACCCAGGAGCACCCATGACGATCCGGACTCGGGCCCGCCTCGCGCTCGCCACCCTGCTCACCCTGGTGCTCGCGCTGCTCGCGCCGGCCACCCTCGACGCGGCCCGGGCCGGCGGCGAGCAGCCCGGCCACCACGGCCACCACGGGGACCACCATGGCCACCACCACGGCCACCACCGGGGCGACCTGAAGGTGATGACCCAGAACCTCTACCTCGGCGCGCCGCTGACGCCCGCGCTGGCGGCGACGACGCCGGCCGAGTTCGTCGGCGCGGTGGCGCAGATCTACGGGACGATGGTCGCCACGGACTTCCCCAAGCGCGCGCAGGCGATCGCCGACACCATCGCCCACGAGCGGCCGGACCTCATCGGGCTCGAGGAGGTCAGCAAGTGGACCGCGTCGCCGACTGCGCTGGCCCCGAGCGCGAACCCGCCCAGCTACGACTTCCTGGCGATCCTGCAGGCGGCGCTGGCCCAGCGTGGACTGCACTACTCCGTCGCCTCGGTCTCCGACAACGCCGACATCGGCCCCGCACCGCTGGTCGCGCCGAGCTTCGGCTGCGGCGTGCCCAGCTCGCCGACCACCCCGCAGTGCGTGGTGCGGCTGCAGGACCGCGACGTGGTCCTGGTCGACGACACCACCCGGGGTCTCGATGTGCGGCACGCGGCCAACGGTGAGTACACCGCCCAGCAGACGTTCACGCCGCCGGGCACGAGCACGCCGGTCTCGTTCTCCCGTGGGTGGGCCGCCATCGACGCGAAGTACGCCGGGAAGAGGTTCCGCTTCCTGGTCACCCACCTGGAGACCGAGGACTTCCCGGCCGTGCAGGAGGCGCAGGCCAGGGAGTTCCTCGCCGGCCCGGCGCACACCCGGGGCACGGTGATCGCGGTCGGTGACTTCAACTCCGCGGCCGACCCGGCCACGACCACCCAGCCGACCGCGACGTACTCGCTGCTGACGAAGCGGTGGTTCGACGACGCCTGGCTCGAGGCCGGCCACGGTCCGGGGCTCAGCTGCTGCCAGAACGGCACGCTCAGCAACCCGACCTCCGAGCTCAGCGAGCGGATCGACCTGGTGCTGCTGCACGGCCACGTGCGGGCCAGGAACGCGCACCTCGTCGACGACCAGCCGATCTCGCAGACGCCGCCGCTGTGGCCCTCCGACCACGCCGGTGTGGTCGCCCGGCTGAGCCTGCCGATCTGGTGACCGGGAGGGTTGAGTCGCGTCACATCTGCGCCACGCGGGACTAACGGGAGCGTCACGAGCGCTGGACACACTGGACGCCCGACCCCTGCCCCGAGGAGATCCATGTCCCGCCTGATCGACGACCTGAACGTCCTGCACGCCTCCTACGTGGAGACCATCAACGGTGCCGTCGCCGAGGGTGACCTGACCCGCGCCGAGGAGCTGGCCGCGGCGTACGACCGCGACGCGGTCCTGCTGATCGCCGAGCGCGAGGGCCGCACCGACCAGCTGCCGATCCGCCGCCCGGAGAACCCCGACACCCCGCTGCGCCGGCTGGTCGCCCGGCTCGCCGCGCTGCGCGTGGCCTGAGCCCGGCTGGCCGGCTCCCGGACAGCGGTGAGCTGTCCACCGAGCCGCACGCGGAACCGGTGGAAGACGCACCGCCGGGTTGGCCGGCTCCCCGGCAGCGGTGAGCTGTCCACCGAATCGCGCACGGAAGGGGTGGAGGACTCACCGCCGCCCCCGCGCCGCCCGGCAGTCCGGCTAGGGTCGCGCCCGTGGTGGACCCGATCTTCGGTGAACGGCGGCTGGCCGGGCTCTACGACGTCTTCGACGCCGACCGCCGCGACCTGGAGGTGTACGCCGACCTCCTCGACGAGCTGGCCGCCCGCAGCGTGCTCGACGTCGGCTGCGGCACCGGCACGTTCGCGCTGATGCTGGCCGCCCGCGGCGTCGACGTGGTCGGGGTCGACCCGGCCGGCGCGTCCCTCGACGTCGCCCGCGCGAAGGCGCTCACCCACCCCGCCGCCGACCGGGTCCGCTGGGTCCACGGGGACGCCACCACCCTGCCGCCCATGCAGGTCGACGCCGCCGCGATGACCGCCAACGTCGCCCAGGTCTTCCTCACCGACGCCGACTGGGCCGCCACGCTGGCCGGCGTGCGGGCGGCGCTGCGGCCCGGCGGACACCTGGTCTTCGAGACCCGGGTCCCGCAGCGGCGGGCGTGGGAGGAGTGGACCCCCGAGCACACGCGGGCCCGTGCCGACGTGCAGGGCGTGGGCGGGGTCGAGACCTGGTGCGAGCTGCTCGCAGCAGAGAAGCCGCTGGTCTCCTTCCGCTGGACCACCGTCTTCGACGCCGACGACGCCACCCTCACCTCCGACTCCACGCTGCGCTTCCGCGAGCGCGACGAGCTCGAGGCCTCGCTGGCCGAGGCCGGGTTCGAGGTGGTCGAGGTGCGCGACGCCCCCGACCGGCCCGGGCGCGAGTGGGTGTTCGTGGCCCGGCGTACCGGCTGACAGCCGGGGGAGCGAGGGGTCAGACGGCGGCGTCGAGCAGCTTGCGCCGCAGGGTCATGGTGGCGCGGCTGTGCAGCTGGCTGACCCGGGACTCGGTGACGCCGAGCACCTGGCCGATCTCGGCGAGCGTGAGCCGGTCCCAGTAGTAGAGGGCGACCACGATCTGGTCGCGCTCGGGCAGCTCGCGCACCGCGGCGAGGAAGCCGGCGGGGATGTCGTCGTCGCCGTCGGGCAGGTCGACCGCGGCCCGCGGGGTGTCCTCGTCGTCGAGGGTGGCGCCCTCGAAGCTGACCACGCTGGTGTGCGCGGTCTGGGAGTACATCGAGCGCAGCTCCTCGACGCTGATGCCGAGCTCGGCGGCGACCTCGGGGTCCTTCGGCGGCCGGCCGAGGCTGCGCTCGAGCCGGGCCTGCGCGGCGTCGATGTCGCGGATCTTCTCCCGCACCGAGCGCGGCACCCAGTCCGAGGCGCGCAGCCCGTCGACGATCGCGCCGCGGATCCGGGAGACGGCGTAGGTCTGGAACTGCAGGCCGCGGTCGGGGTCGAACTTGTCGATGGCGTCCATCAGCCCGATCACGCCGTCGGAGACCAGGTCGTTCTGGTCGACCGAGGACGGCAGCCCGGAGCGCACCCGGCCGGCGACGTACTTCACGAGCGGGGAGTACTGCAGCACCAGCCGGTCGCGCGCGTCCTTGTCGCCGGTCTCCTTGAAGCGCTGCCACAGCGAGTCGACGGAGTGCTCGGTCGGGCCCGGCTCCACCATCTGACGTCCCCTTCTCTGCTGCTGGTGCGTGGCCTGGTACACGGCAGTGCCTACGCCACCGCAGGGTAGCGGAGGCGGGCGGCTTGCACGCGGGAGCGGCGGATCAGCCACGCAGGAGGGGCAGCGCCGAGAGCGACGCCGCAACGTCGGCGGAGCCGCGCAGGTCGCGTACGGCGGCGAGCAGGTCGGCCGCTCCCGGTCGAGCCCCGGACCCGGACTCCGTCCCGGAGCCGTCGCCACGAGCCCCGACACCCAGGAGCCGATCGATCTTCGCCACCACGTCGGTCTCGCCGAGCGGGAAGTGGGCGGTGTCGCCGATCGGGTCGGGCTGGGCCAGCGAGAGCGTCGTGCCGTCGTTGAGCTCGAGCCGCACCTGGGTCACGCGCCGGTCCGGGAGCCACGCGTCGAGCTCGTCGAGGGCCTCGACCTCCACGCGCCGGCTGAACGCCTGCGCCCGGTCGAAGGCCGGTGTCCCGGGCTCCATCGCGGCAGGATCGACGATGCCGTTGACGACCGCGGTGCTCACCACGAAGGGAAGGGAGAACATCGCGGCCAGACGGCTGCGCGGGTCGCGCTGGAACAGCGGCCGGGCCAGGGAGTGGGTGCTCACCCGGACGACGGTCACGTCGTCGGGTCCCCAGCCGCCCTGGGCGCGCAGCGACTGCACCAGGTCCACCGCCGCATGGGTGTAGGAGCAGGCCGAGTGCTGCTTGAGGTAGCCCTCCGCGGCCAGCCATCGTTCACCGAGGTCTCCTGTGAGCGAGGCGACGTCGACCCGGCCGACCAGCGACAGGGAGGGCTCGGCGCCGCCGCGGTTGGTGACCAGGCCGGCGCGGGCCAGATGTGCGGCCGAGAGCCCGGCCAGGTTGGCCTGCCCCATCCACAGGTTGCGGGTGAAGTCGCCGTCGAGGACGGTGGCCCACGGTGCGACGGTCATCAGGCCTGTCGCCGCGTCGATCGCGGCGGCCACCTGCTCCGGGGGAGCGCCCAGCACCACCGCTGCCGCGCAGGCGGCGCCGGTGACGCCCCAGTGCCCGTGGGTGTGCCAGGCCGGCTCCCGCCGCATCGCCCGGCCGAAGCGGGCCGCGACCTCGTAGCCCGCCGCCACGGCGGCGAGGAACCGTTCGCCGGACACCGGCTCGACGGACTGCTGGGCGGCCGCGACCGCCGCGAAGACGACGTGGGCGGCGGGGTGCCCGGCGGCGTACTTGTTGCCCTCGTCGAGCTCCTGGGAACAGGCTGCGACAGCGGCGATGAGGGCGGCCGTGTCCGCCGTGGTGGTCAGGTGCGTGCCGGGCAGCGGGTGTGGTCCCGGCGGCAGCGGCCAGGCGTCGACAAGCCGTCGCAGCTCAGGGGTCCGCATCCCGGCCACGGTGACGCCGAGGAGGTCGGTGAGCACCATCGGAAGCCGATCGCGCACCGCGGCCGGCAGGTCGTCGTACCGGCCGGTGCCGAGCCGCGCTGTCAGCGTCTCGATCGCCACCGTCATCCGTTCCGATGAGAGAAACGCATCTGCCGTGGACACGTCCCCACGCTAGGCCCGGTCTGGCGCGCCCGTCAACGTTCGAGTTCCTCGGTGGCCACCGAGTGCGGGAGATGACGCGGGAGTTTCGGACCTGCCCTTCTGTTCGCACCCGTTCTACGGCTAGAGTGAGTGAACATCAACACGTTTCTCTGAGCGGAACGGACGGTCTTGTGCCCGAGCACACCCCGCCACTGGAGGGCCTGCGGGTCCTCGACGTCTCGACCATCCTCGCCGGCCCCTTGTGCTGCCAGATCCTCGGCGACTACGGCGCCGATGTGATCAAGGTGGAGCACCCTCGCAGCGGCGACAACATGCGTGGCCACGGCCGGAGCAAGGACGGCGTGCCGCTGTGGTGGAAGGAGATCAGCCGCAACAAGCGGACCGTCGCCCTCGACCTCAAGGCCGGCCGCGGCGCCGAGGTCTTCCGGCGCCTCGCCCGCAGCGCCGACGTGGTGGTGGAGAACTTCCGCCCCGGCACCCTGGAGCGCTGGGGGATCGGCCCCGAGGTGCTGATGGCCGAGAACCCGGGCCTGGTCGTCGCCCGGCTCACCGGCTTCGGACAGACCGGCCCCTACTCCTCGCGCGCCGGGTTCGGCACGCTCGCCGAGGCGATGAGCGGCTTCGCCGCCTCCACCGGCGAGGCCGACGGTCCCCCGACGCTCCCCGCGTTCGGCCTGGCCGACAGCATCTGCGGTATCGCTGCCTCCTCGGCGGTGCTGATGGCGCTGCGGCACCGCGACCGCACTGGCCGGGGCCAGGTGGTCGACCTGAGCATCCTCGAGCCGATCATGACCGCGGTCGGCCCCGGCCCGACCGTCTACCAGCAGCTCGGGGAGATCCCGCAGCGGCACGGAAACCGCTCGACCAACAATGCGCCGCGCAACACCTATCGGACCGCCGACGACAAGTGGGTGGCGATCTCGACCAGCGCCCAGCGCATCGCCGAACGGGTCCTGGAGCTGGTGGGTCACCCCGAGGTCATCGACGAGCCGTGGTTCGCCACCGGCGCGACCCGGGCCGAGCACGTCGAGGAGCTCGACGCCTACGTCGGCAACTGGATCGGGCAGCGCGACCGCGAGACCGTCCTCGAGGCCTTCACCGAGGCCGGCGCGGCGATCGCCCCGGTCTACGACGCCAAGGACCTCACCGAGGACCCCCACATCCGAGAGACGGGGATGCTGCTCGAGGTCGACGACCCCGATCTGGGGCCGATGCTGCAGCACAACGTGATGTGGCGGATGAGTGAGTCGCCGGGCCGGATCCGGTTCACCGGCCGGTCGATCGGCGCCGACACCGACGAGGTCCTCGGCGAGCTGGGCTACGCCGCCGACGACATCAGCAAGCTCAAGGAAGAGGAGATCGTGCGATGACAGACACCCTGCTCGGGGCCGTGCAGGCCGGGGTGGAGGTCGTCGACCTCGGCCGCCAGCTGCGGGTCGGCATGCCGCAGTCGCCCAACCACCCGCAGTTCTGGCACACGCTGCCCCGTCGCCACGGGGACATGGTGCGCCCCGACGGCAGCAGCGCCGCCAACGACATGATCAGCACAGGCACTCATGTGGGCACCCACATCGACGCGCTCGCGCACGTCTCCTTCGAGGGTCGGATGTACGGCGGCGTCGACGCCGCGGCGGCCGGCATCGGCGGCAGGTACGACGAGCTGGGCGTCCACACGATCGCCCCGATGCTGCGCCGCGGCGTACTGCTCGACGTGGCCGGTCACCGCGGCGTCGAGCACTGCGAGGGCGGCTACGAGATCACCGTCGACGACCTCGAGGCCACCGCGAAGCGCCAGGACGTCGAGGTCGGGGAGGGCGACGTGGTGCTGATCCGCAGCGGCTGGGGGCTGAAGTTCGCCGAGGGGGCGCCCTACGTCGGCGGCCCGACCGGGGTGCCCGGCATCGGCGAGGCCGGGGCCCGGTGGCTGGCCGACCGCAAGGTGCACGCCGCGGGTGCCGACACCATCGCCTTCGAGCGTCTGGCGCCGGGCGGCGGCCACTCGCTGCTCCCGGCCCACCGGGTGCTGCTGGTCGAGCAGGGCATCTACATCATCGAGGCACTCGACCTCGAGGGCCTCGCCCGCGCCGGGTGGGGCGAGTTCACCTTCGTGCTGGTGCCGCTCAACATCTACGGCGCCACCGGCTCGCCGGTGCGCCCGCTGGCCGTCCGGTCCGGCGCGGGGGGCGCCCGGTGAGCGAGCTGACCCTGGCCCAGGAGATCGGCCGATTCGCCGCCTCGACCTCCTTCGAGGACCTCCCCACCGAGGTCGTGGACAGCGTCCGCAAGCGGGTGCTGGACACGCTCGGCATCGCCGTGGCCGCCGCCCCGCTGGAGACCAGCCGCGCGGCCCGGGCCTGGGCGCGTTTCCAGGGGGGCAGGCCGGCTGCGTCCGCGGTCGGCGTCGAGGAGCGGCTTCCAGCGCCGCTCGCCGCCTTCGTCAACGGCGTGCTCGCCCACTCGCTCGACTACGACGACACCCATCTGCCCTCCGTGCTCCACCCCAGCGCCACCGTGGTGCCGGCAGCCCTGGCCACCGCCGAGCGCGTCGGCGCGGACGGTGAGGAGCTGGTCCGGGCGATCGCGCTCGGGCTGGAGACCTGCGTCCGGCTCGGGATGGCCGGCTACGACGAGAAGTCCAAGAACTCCGTGTTCTTCGAGCACGGCCAGCACGCGACCTCGATCTGCGGTGCCATGGGCGGCGCGGTCGCCGCCACCGTGCTCGCCGACGGTGACGAGGCGGCGGTCGTGCACGCGCTCGGCGTGGCCGCGTCCATGGCGTCGGGCGTCATCGAGGCCAACCGCACCGGTGGCACCGTCAAGCGGATGCACTGTGGCTGGGCCGCGCACGCGGCGGTCTCGGCCGCCGAGCTTGTCGGCTTCGGGTTCACCGGACCGCCGACCGTGCTGGAGGGTCGCTTCGGCTTCTTCCAGGCCTGGCTGCACGGCGAGTTCGACGCCTCCGCCGTGGTCGACGGGCTGGGCAAGGAGTGGGCGGTGCCGGGCATCTTCTTCAAGCCGTACCCGGCCAATCACTTCACCCATGCCGCCGTCGACGCCGCCGCTCGGCTGCGGGAGGCCGGCATCACGCCCGACCAGGTCGAGCGCCTGACCCTGGGCGTGCCCGCCCCCAACCTCCGCACCATCGGCGAGCCGATCGAGGTCAAGCGGGCCCCGGAGACCGGCTACATGGCCCAGTTCAGCGGCCCGTACGCCGTCACGGTCGGTCTGCTGGGCGGCTCGGGTCTCGGCGCCGGGGTCGAGGACTACACCGACGAGCTAGCCCGCGACCCGAAGCGTCGCGCGCTGATGGCGAAGATCGACGTGGTGGCCGACGACCGCTGCACCGAGATCTTCCCGCACCAGTTCCCTGCGGTGCTGACCGCGCGCCTGGCAGACGGCCGCGAGGTCGTCGAGCAGGTGCTGACCACGCGGGGCGGCCCCGAGCGACCGCTGTCCTTCGAGGAGCTCACCGCCAAGTTCGACGCCAACGCCGCCCGCACCCTGGACCGGGAGCAGGCCCAGGAGCTGGCTCGCGCCTGTGCCGGGCTGGATCAATGCCGCGACCTGCCCGCCGTGCTGGCGCCGCTGACGGCCGTGGACCCCGGGGGCGACGCCGCGGGCCGCCGGACCGACCAGACCGACCACGACATCACGTCCACCGCCGGTGCGACGACGAGCGAAGGGTGAAACAACATGGCTGACTACGACCTGGTGATCCGGAACGCGCGCGTGGTGCGTCCCGGCGAGGACACGCCGGAGCGACTCGACGTCGCCGTCAAGGACGGCAGGTTCGCGGCGTTCGAGGAGTCGATCGACGCCTCCGATGCCGCGGAGGTCCTCGACGCCGGCGGCAAGCACCTGTTCCCGGGCGTGGTCGACGTCCACCAGCACTGGGGCATCTACAACCCCCTGGGCGACGACGCCGACAGCGAGAGCCGCGCCTCGGCGCAGGGCGGCGTGACCTCCGGGATCACCTACATCCGCACCGGCGCCTACTACATGAACCGCACCGGGCCCTACCGCGAGGTGTTCCCCGACGTGCTGGCGGCGGCTGAGGGGCGCGCCTTCATCGACTACGCCTTCCACGTGGCGCCGATCCTCGCCGAGCACATCGACGAGATCCCGATGATGATCGAGGAGTACGGCGTGCCGTCCTTCAAGATCTTCATGTTCTACGGCAGCCATGGCCTGCACGGCCGCTCCGCCGACCAGGGCTCGTTCCTGATGATCCCTGAGGACCAGTCCTACGACCTCGCGCACTTCGAGTTCATCATGCGTGGGATCCAGAAGGCCCGCCAGGACGAGCGGTTCGCTGCCGACAGGGACGCGATCTCGCTGTCCCTGCACTGTGAGACCGCCGAGATCATGCGCGCCTACACCAAGCTGGTCGAGGAGGAGGGCAAGCTCGACGGGCTGGAGGCCTACAGCGCCTCACGCCCGCCGCACTCCGAGGGCCTGGCGATCACGATCGCCTCCTACCTCGCCCACGAGACCGAGCTGCCCAACATCAACCTGCTGCACCTGACCTCGCGCAAGGCGATCGAGGCGGCGATGATGATGCAGCAGACCTTCCCGCACATCGACTTCCGCCGCGAGGTCACGGTCGGGCACCTGGTCGCGAACTACAACACCGCCAACCTCGGCGGGAAGGTGAACCCGCCGCTGCGCTCGCCCGAGGATGTCGAGTCGCTGTGGGAACACCTGCTTGCCGGGCACTTCTCCTGGGTCACCTCCGACCACGCCTGCTGCCGCGAGGAGACGAAGTTCGGCGAGCCGAAGGAGGACGTGTTCCTCGCCAAGTCCGGCTTCGGCGGCACCGAGTACCTCCTGCCCGGCATGGTCACCGAGGGCCGCAAGCGCGGGCTGTCCTACAACAGGATCGCCGAGCTGGTCGCCAAGAACCCCGCTGAGCGGTTCGGCCTCAGCGACAAGGGCGACCTTCGGGTCGGGCTGGACGCCGACTTCTGCCTGCTCGACGACCAGGTCTCCTACGAGGTGCACGCCGAGGACTCGCTGTCCACGCAGGAGTACACGCCGTTCGAGGGCTTCGAGCTGACCGCCCGGATCACCGACACCTACCTGCGCGGCGCGGCCGTGATGCAGGACGGGAAGATCGTCGGGAATCCCCGCGGCGAGTTCGTGCGTCGCTCCGGACGGCGCTGACCGCCCGAACGCTCAGGCAGCCGATGGCCCTCCCCACGCCGGGAGGGCCGTCGTGCTGTCCGGGGCCGGAGCTCAGGCCCGGTGTCGGGCCAGGGTCTCCTGCGCCCCGCGCACCACGGCCGCGTCGACCAGCCGGCCCTCGCTGTCGGTGGTGACCCCGCCGCCGGCGGCCTCGAACCGGCGTACGACGTCCCGGGCGGCCTCGACCTGTTCGCCGGACGGTGTGAGCACGTCGTGGATGACCGGGACCTGCGCGGGATGGATCGCGGTCCGGGACCGGAAGCCGAGCTCGAGCATCGTGCGGGTGCTCTCGGCGAAGGCGTCGAGGTCTGAGAAGTCGGTCGAGGTGGGGGCGACCGGGGCCTCGAGCCCGGCGGCGGCGCTGTGCACGACGACCTGGGTGCGCAGCGCGACGACGGCGGCCTCCGAGCGGGGGCCGCGTGTGAGACGGAGGTCGCCGAGGAGGTCGACCTCCCCGATCCCGAAGGCGGTCAGCCGAGGGTGCGCGGCCATCGCTGCCAGCGCCAGCAGGCCGGCGGCGTCCTCGACCAGGCCCACGGCCCGGACCGCCCCCGGCTGGAGGCCGCGGCCCGCCTCGAGGTCCGCGAGCACGGCCGCCGTCTCGTCGAGCACGGCCGGGCTGCAGGCGGCGAGGAACAGGCCGGACAGGCGCGCGCCGACGACCGCCTCGAGGTCCTCGGTGATGGTGCCGGCGTTGACGCGCACCCACGTCTGGGCACCCCCGGTCGGGTGCTGCTCGAGCCAGCGGCCGACCTCCCGCCTGGCCTGCGCCTTCTCGGCCAGGGGCACCGCGTCCTCCAGGTCGAGCACGACCGCGTCCGCGGCGCCGGCCACGGCCTTGGCGAACAGGTCGGGGCGGGTGGCCGGGACGTAGAGGAAGGAGCGGGGGAGCACGGTGGCCTCCTTGGCCGGGTCGGAGGTCACGGGCGCAGGCGGGAGGTGATCTCGCGCGCCGCCTCGACAACCAGGCGCGCCTGCTCCTCGTCGGTCTCGCCGGCGTAGCGGAAGGCCGGACCGGAGGCGCTCACCGAGCCGAGCACGTTGCCGGCGGCGTCGAAGAACGGCGCCGCGATCGACGCGGCGCCGGTCTGCCGCTCGTTGACGGAGGCGGTCCAGCCGCGGTGCCGCGCGTCCTCGAGGTCGGCGAGGTAGGCGTCGACGTCCAGGTCGGGCCGCACCTGCAGCAGCTGCCGCACCGCCTCGTCGACGAACGGCTGGGGGAGGTGGGCCAGGATCGAGCGGCTCGAGGCGCCCGAGTGGAGCGGGAAGCGGGGCCCGATCTCGACCACCATCTTGATCTCCTGCGGACCCTCGAACTGGTCGAGGTAGATCCGCTGGTTGCCGACCAGGACCGACAGCGTGGTGGTCTCCCGGGTTGCGTCCCGCAGCTGCCGGAGGATCGGAGACGCCACGGAGCGGAGGTCGAGCTGGCTCCAGGCCCGCGCGGCGAGCCCCGCGGCCGCAGGGCCGAGCACGTACGCCGAGCCGCCGGAGGTCGGCTGGACGAGCGACCGGGACGCCAGCGACTGCAGGATCCGGTGCACCACCGCCTTGCTCAGCGACAGCGACCGGGCGATGCGGGAGACCCCGAGCGGGTCGTCGGAGCGGGCGAAGAGGAGCAGCACGTCAGCCACGCGGTCCGCCGCCTCCGTTCCGCCAGGCGTCTCGCGCGGGATGCTCCCGCCGATCCCAGTACTCATCGAACCTCGCTCTACTCCGTGTGTTTCGCCTAGCGGAACCATACTTCACGACAAGTTCCTGCGACAGACCCCTAGAAAACCCTTTGAGATCCATGCCATACTCCCGAACAATCCTGAATCGAGGCCTCTCGGACCGCTCGATACTGCTCCGCTGAGCGGAACGGTGGCGGTATCGGCCTCCGTTCCTTCTGACGGAACAGACACACTGTGCCTCAGGCACGAAAGGTTGGTCCAGCACCATGAAGAAGGTCTCTCTCGCCGCGGCGCTCGCCGCCGGCGCCCTGGCGCTCACGGCGTGCGGATCCGGCTCCTCGGGCGGCAGCTCCGACGGCGACATCATGATCGGCTCGGTGCACCCGCTCACCGGGGCGCTGGCCGGCGCGGGCGCCCTCATGAACGACGGCGCCAAGCTGGCCGTGGCCGACGTCAACGCAGACGGCGGGATCAAGTCGCTCGACGGCCGCAAGCTGACGCTGGGCGAGGGTGACAGCAAGGGCGCCGCCGACACCGGCCAGAGCGAGGCCCAACGGCTGATCAGCGACGGCGCGGTGGCGCTGGTCGGGACCTACCAGAGCGACGTCACCGCGAACGTGTCCGCGGTCGCCGAGCGCTCCCACGTGCCGCTCGTGATCGACGTCGCCGTCGACGACTCGATCCTCCAGCAGGGCTACAAGGACACCTTCCGCATCCAGCCGAACGCCACCAGCATGGGCACCGACGGTGCCGACGACCTGATCGACATGGCGCAGCAGAACGGCAAGCCGGTCACGTCGGTCTCCTACATCCACATCGAGGGCGCCTTCGGCCAGAGCGTCTTCGACGCCTTCAAGAAGGAGGCCGAGAGCAAGGGCGTGAAGGTGCTCAAGGAGGTCACCTACTCGGGCACGAACTTCACCGACGCCACCACCCAGGTCCGCGAGGCCGCCTCGGCGAAGCCCGACGTGATCGTCTCCACCGGCTACTACCCCGACCAGGTGCTGGTCGCCCAGGCCGTCAAGGACCTCCACCCGGACATCGACGCGCTGTACGGCGTGGCGAACGGTGCCTTCGACGACGGCGCGTTCCCCGGTGACGCGGGTCAGGCGGCCGAGGGAGTCCTCTCCGCGAACTACCACTACGCCGCCAACGACCCTCAGGTGGCCGACATCCGCAAGCGCTTCCAGGAGAAGTACGGCAAGCCGATGGAGACCGCGTCGGTGCTCTCCTACCAGGCGGTGATGGTGATCGCCCAGGCGCTGGAGGAGGCGGGCTCCGCTGACCCGCAGGACGTCCGCGACGCCATCGCGGGCATCCAGGTCGACAAGCCGCTGCTCGCCTTCGACGGGCCGATCAAGTTCGACCAGACCGGGCAGAACGAGAACGCCACGGTGATCGTGATGCAGGTCCGGAACAACAAGGTCGAGCAGGTGTTCCCCGACCAGTTCGCCACCGCCAAGGCCGCCTACCCGGCCGGCGGGTGACCCGCTGAGCCGCGTCGGCAGACGATCCCCCCGCACCCACGGATTCGACGGCACGGAAACGGACAGTCATGACCGAGACCACCACCTCACCCCCGACCACGGAACCGGACCCCGGCGGGCCGGTGCGCGGCCGCCTCGAGCGTGTGCCGATGCTGCCCCTCGGGGTGGCGGCCGCCGTCGTGGTGGGCCTGGTCCTCATCTATGCCGTCGGTGACCGCGAGTCCGGCCTGGTCACCCAGTCCATCGTCACCGGCCTGCTGCTCGGCGGCGTCTATGCGCTGGTCTCGGTCGGGCTCACGCTGATCTTCGGGGTGCTGGGGATCGTCAACTTCGCGCAGGGAGCGATGCTGACGCTGGCGATGTACCTGGTCTACGAGATGGTCTCCGCCGGCGGCATCCCGGTGTACGTCGCCACGCTGCTGGCCATTCCGGTGATGTTCGCGTTCGGGGTGGTCGTCCAGGCGGCGCTGCTCAACAAGCTGACCATGGCCGGCAACGAGGAGGGCCCGCTGCTGGTGACCCTCGGGCTGTCGCTGCTGATCGTCAACGTGCTGCTGATGGTCTTCGGTGGACGTCCCAAGCGGGTGGCGGGCTCGGTGCAGGGCTCCTTCCACGCCTTCGACGCGATCGTCTCCTGGGAGCGGCTGATCGCCTTCCTAGGTGCGCTGCTGGTCGCGGGCGCGCTGACCCTGCTCCTGCGGGGCACCTCCTTCGGCCTCTCCATCCGCGCGGTGTCGGCCAACACCCAGGGGGCCTCCCTGGTCGGGGTGGACGTGCGCCGCATCTACGCCATGACCTTCGGGATCGGCTCGGCCTGCGTCGCCGTCGCCGGCGGCCTGATGGTGCCCTTCCTCAGCCTCACCCCGACGGTGGGCGAGCAGTTCACGATCCTCGCCTTCGTGATCGTGGTGCTCGGCGGCCTGGGCAACGTGGCCGGTGCGGTGGTCGGCGGCCTGGTGATCGGGCTGGTGCAGACCGTGGGCGGGCTCTACCTGCCGGGCACCGGGTCGCTGATCCTGGTCTTCGCAGTCTTCGTCCTCGTCCTGTTCTTCCGTCCGCAAGGGATCTTCGGAGTCGATCGATGACCGCCATCGCAGAGCGCGCCCCCCACGTCGAGGCCGACGACCCGCGCCTGAAGGACAGCTCCACCGGGCGTGCGTACCTCACGCTGCTCCTGCTGCTGGTCGCCGCAGCGTTCCTGCCGTTCGTGCTCGGCCCCCAGGCGGAATCGGTGGCCGTCCGCACCCTGATCTTCGCGATCATGGCAGTCGGGTGGAACCTGATGAGTGGCTACGGCGGCATGTTCAGCTTCGGCCATGCGGCCTTCTTCGGGATCGGTGCCTACACCGACGCCTACCTGCTGGTCGCGCACGGGATCTCGCCGTGGATCGCCATGGTCGTGGGGGCGGCCATCGCCGCGGCGGCCGGCACGTTGATCGCGTTCCTGTGCCTGCGCTACCGGCTGGCCGGCGCCTACTTCGCGCTGGCGACGTTCGCCTTCGCCATGGTCTTCCTGTTGGCGGTGCAGAACCTCGACTTCCTGCACGGCACCGAGGGCTTCAACGTGCCGCTGCTGCCGGAGAGCTCCTGGTGGATGATGCAGTTCCCGCAGGGCAGCCACAACTACTACTGGATCCCGCTGGCGATCCTGGGGCTGGGCCTGGCCGGCACGATCGCCTTCGTGACCTCGCGCCCGGGGCAGTACGTCCAGGCGGTGCGTGACGACGAGGTCGCGGGCGCCTCGCTCGGCATCCGGGTGATGCGGGTGCGGCTGCTCACCGTGGCCCTCAGCTGCGCCTTCACCTCGCTGGCCGGCGCCTTCTACACGCAGTACTACTTCTTCGTCGGCCCGGACCAGGCCTTCGGCTCCGCGGTGTCTGTCAATGCGATCGTGCCCGCGGTGATCGGCGGGATCGGGACGATCTGGGGACCGGTCGTCGGTGCCCTGGTGGTCGGTCCGCTGTCGGAGTGGATCGCCAACGTGCTGCGCGAGCCGCCCGCGTTCCTCGACTTCCTCCAGGGCGTCACCGGCCTCGACGTGGCGGTGTACGCGGCCCTGCTCATCCTCATCGTGCTGTTCATGCCGAAGGGCATCTACGGCACCCTGCGCGATCGGTTCCGCCCATGAGCCTCCTCCAGGTCGAACAGCTCACCAAGTCCTTCGCGGGCCTCACCGCGGTGGACTCGGTCGACGTGACCGTCGAGGAGCGGGAGTTCCTCGGCATCATCGGGCCGAACGGCGCCGGCAAGACGACGTTCTTCTCCCTGCTCTCCGGGCAGATCCCGCCGAGCCGCGGGCGGATCGTCTTCGACGGCCGCGACATCACCGGCTGGTCGCCGGCCCGCATCGCCGACGCCGGCCTGGTGCGCACCTTCCAGCTGATGCGTCCCTTCGAGAGCATGAGCGTGCTCGACAACGTCGCGATCGCCGCCCACCACCGGCACCGCACCCGTCGGGCCGCCCGGCGGCACGCGCTGGAGGTGATCGACCGGGTGCAGCTCGACCGCTATGTGCACGCGCCCCCGGCGAGCCTGCCGACCGCGGGCCTGAAGCGGCTGGAGTTGGCGCGGGCGCTGGCGTTGCAGCCGCGGCTGCTGCTGCTCGATGAGGTGCTGGCCGGCCTGGTGCCGGCCGAGCGGGGGCCGATCATCGAGCTGCTCCGCGAGATCCACGCCGACGGGGTCACGGTCATGTTCGTCGAGCACATCATGGCTGCGGTGATGGCGCTCTCCCAGCGGCTGCTGGTGATGGCCGAGGGCTGCGAGCTCGCGCTCGGCGACCCCCGCGAGGTGATCGCCGATCCGCGGGTGGTCGAGGCCTATCTGGGAGAGGAGTACGCCTGATGCTCGAGCTGCACGAGCTGCATGCGGGCTACCGGCGCTTGGAGATCCTGCACGGGCTCTCGATGCGCGTGGACCGCGGCGAGATCGTCTCGCTGATCGGCGCCAACGGCGCCGGCAAGACGACGACGCTGCGCGCGATCCACGGGCTCGTCGGCACCACCGGCGGCCGGATCGTCTTCGACGGCAAGGAGGTGCAGCGGATGCGGATGCACCAGATCGTGCGCTCCGGGCTGGTCCACGTCTCCCAGGACCGTGCGCTCTTCGGCGATCTGGCCGTCTCGGAGAACCTCGAGATGGGTGCCTACACCCAGCCGCGCTCCTCGATCCGTTCGTCGCTGGACGAGGTCTACGACCTCTTCCCGATCCTGGCCACCCGGCGGACCCAACGCGCCGAGACCATGTCCGGCGGCCAGCAGCAGATGCTGGCGATCGGCCGGGCGATGATGGCGCGCCCGACCTGCCTGACGCTGGACGAGCCCTCGATCGGCCTGGCGCCCAACCTGGTGGCCCAGGTGCTCGAGGCGATCACCCGGATCCGCGACGCCGGCGTCACCGTGCTGATCGTGGAGCAGAACGCGTCCCAGGCGCTGGCGATCTCCGACCGGGCCTATGTCATCGAGAGCGGCTCGATCGTGCTCGAGGGCACCGGCGGCGAGCTGGCCGCCGACCCTCGCGTGCGCGAGGCCTACCTGGGGGCCTGAGTGGCTGAGTTCCTGGTGCACATCGAGATCGTCTGGCCCCCCGAGGCGCCGGAGGAGCAGCGCGCGGAGGTGTTCGCGCGCGAGCTGGAGCAGGGACAGCGGCTGGCGCACGCCGGCCAGCTGCGCCGGCTGTGGCGGATCCCCGGGCGCTGGGCGAACTGGAGCCTCTACGACGTCGCCGACGCGACCGAGCTGCACGAGGCGCTGAGCTCGCTGCCGCTCTACCCCTGGATGGACATCGAGGTGCACGCACTCGCCGAGCACCCCAACGATCCGCGCGCCCTGGGCATCGGCCCGGAGGCCGTGCACGACTGAGAGGACCCCCGGCATGCGACTGCTTGCCATCACCCCGATCGTCGTCGACGACGCCGAGCTCGCCCGGCGACAGCGTCGCTACGACGCGCTCGCGCCGACCGGGCTGACCGTCGTCCTGGAGCACCTGGGGGAGGGGCCACGGGCGCTCGAGACCGAGGCGGACGTGCGCGCGAGCGAGCAGGCGCTGCTGGCGCGGTACCGGCTCGTCGATCCCGCGGGCTGGGACGGCTACCTGCCCGACTGCGTGCTCGACCCCGTCAGCGGGCTCGACCACCGGCTGCCACGACCGGTCTTCGGGCTGGGCCGGCTGGCCTCGGCGTTCGTCGCCGGGCAGGGCGCCCGGTTGGGCGCGGTGGCCCGGAACCGGGCGATCGCCGCCGAGCTCGACCGCAAGCTGGGCGAGTACGCCGTGCCCACGGTCGCGCCGACCACGGTGCTCGACCTCTCGGTCGAGGACATCGCCGACGACGCCGCCTGGGCCGCCGCCGTCCAGAGCCGGGTGTCCGACCTCGACTGTGACTTCGTGCTGAACGCCTGCTCGGCGGTGGAGGTGGCCGAGCAACGTTCCGCGCCGTACCTGCTGGACCCGACACGCACCGCGCTGGCGCTGCTGGCGCTGCGCGGCGCGACGACGGGGCAGACGGCCGGGGCCGTGCGATGAGCGGCGCGGACGGATTCGAGGGGCCCGATCTCGTCATCGCCGGGGCCGGCGGCGGCCTCGTGGGCGCGCTGCGCGCGGCATCGCTGGGCCTGTCGGTGCTGGTGGTCGAGCGCAACGAGCACTTCGCCCGCGGCAACAACACCGCGATGTCGACCGCGATGGTGCCCGGTGCCGGGAGCCGTTGGCAGCGCGAGGCGGGCATCGAGGACTCGCCGGAGACATTCCTGGACGACATCCGGGCCAAGACGCACGGCGAGGCCGACGACCGGCTGGCACGGGCCTTGGCAGGGGTGAGTGCGCGGCTGGTGGAGTGGCTCGCCGACGAAGCGGGGCTGCCGCTGTCGCTGGTGACCGACTTCCCCTACCCCGGCCACTCGCGGCTGCGCTGCCACACGGTGCCCGGCCGGTCCGGGCAGGCGATGCTGGCGGATCTGCTGCGGGCCGTGCGTGCCCACGACCTGATCGACGTGATGGCGCCGGCCCGGCTGACCGACGTGGTCGCCGACGAGACGGGCGTGCAGGAGGTGGTGGTCGAGACCCCGCACGGGGAGGAGCGGATCCCCACGCGCGCCGTGCTGCTGGCCACCAACGGCTACGGCGCGGACCGCGAGCTGGTGGCCCAGCACCTTCCGGAGATCGCCGGCGCGACCTATCACGGCAGCGAGGGCTCCACCGGTGACGCGCTCCGGGTCGGCACCCGGCTGGGCGCGGCCACCGCGTACCTCGACGCCTACCAGGGCCACGCCGCGCTCACGCCCGCGGCGACCCTCGCCGGGTGGGCGACCGTGATGCACGGCGGCCTGGTGGTCGACGTGCACGGGCGGCGGTTCGGCGACGAGACGACCGGCTACTCCGAGTACGCCGCGCAGCTGCTGGCCCGGGAGGAGGGCCGGGGCTGGATCCTGCTGGACCAGCGGATCCACGAGGCCTGCCTGCCCTTCGACGACTACCGGGCGACGGTCGACTCCGGCGTGACCCGGACCGCCCCGGGCATCGCAGAGCTGGCGGAGGCGATCGGCGTCGACGCCGACCAGCTGGGCCGGACCTTGGAGGACGCGCGCGCCGCAGCCGACGGCCGGGTGAAGGACGCGTTCGGCCGCACGAGCTGGGAGGCGCCGCTGCGGGCGCCGTACCGCGCCGTGCCTGTCGCGCCCGCGCTGTTCCACACCCAGGGCGGGCTGGTCGTCGACGAGCACGCGAGGGTGCTCACCGAAGCCGACGAGCCAGTCGCTGGACTGTACGCCGCGGGCGGGGCAGCCTCGGGGATCTCCGGGCACGGCGCAGCGGGCTACCTCGCGGGCAACGGGCTGCTTCCCGCGCTCGGGCTGTCGTTCCTGGCGGCCGAGGACGTCGCGCGACGGTTGGCGGCGGTCTCGTAGCTGCTACGCGGCGCCGCCTCAGCCCTCGTACTCGAAGTGCCACGGCTCGGGGCGGCTGCCGCCCGGCTCCGCCCACGACGGGTGCTGCCAGCCGTACGCCGGGCCGTGCGCCATCATCCACGCGTGCTCGGGGGTGTCGAAGCTCTCGATGCCGCCGCACAGGTCGACCGCGAGCCCCCAGCCGTGCACGGACGTGCCGGGCGTGGCGGTCAGGTTGGGCTTGAGCACGTGCACCCGCTCCTGGCCGGCGCGGGAGCGGTAGGAGTCGGTGATGCAGAGCGTCGCGCCGTTGTCGGCCTCGAACTGCGCGCTCATCAGGCGGAACGCGACCGCCGCGTCGCAGCGCAGCTGCTGCACCCCGTCGGGGGTGGCGGCGCACAGCGCGCTGGCGGGCAGCTCGCCGTTGGTGTACGTCGGCCGCGGGGCCTCCGGCACGTCGACCACCTGGGTCGGGTCGACCGGGACGTCGTCGAGGCGGACCTCGAAGTGCAGGTGCGGGCCGGTGGTGTTGCCGAGGTCGCCGACCAGCCCGACCGGGTCGCCGGCCTGGACCGTCTGGCCGCTGGTGACGTCGACGCGGGAGAGGTGCGCATAGAGCGTCTCCACCCCGCCGCCGTGGTCGATGCGGACCAGGTTGCCGGCCCAGGACGGGTGCTCGACGGTCACGGTGCCGGAGCCGGCGGCGGCCACCGGCGTGCCGATCGGGGCGGCGAAGTCCTGCCCGGTGTGCTCGCCCGAGGACCACAGCCCGCCGCCCTCGCCGAAGCCGGCGGAGAGGTGGTAGCTGCCCGCCGCCATCGGCAGCCGCAGCGGGCCCGAGCCGTCGACGGTCGGGATCGGCGTGGCCGGGCCGCACTCGCCGCCCGAGGGAGGCTGCGGGTTGTCGGTGGGGGTGGTCAGCGTGGCCCGGCGTACGCCGAGGAAGTGGGCGGGCAGCGGCTGCACGCCGGCGACGCCGGTGGCCGGGTCGGCGACGATGATCCGCTGCGCGCCGACGTAGACCGCGGACTGCTCGAGCCCGTCGTGCGCGCTGCCGAGCACGACGACGTCGCCGGGCTGCAGGGTGCTGCGCGGGACCAGGTGCAGGTCCTGCCACTGGCCGGTGACGTCGGCGGGCAGGGTGGCCGAGGAGCCCCAGGCGTTGGCGAGCAGGCCGCCGCAGGCGTACGCCGTGGCGTCGATCCCGTCGGGCACCGTCGACAGGCCGACCCGGTGGAAGGCCTCGGAGACCGCGCGCACGGTCTCGCGGGGCAGCACGGTGACGGCCCGACCGTCGGGGAGCTTGGCCCGGGCGACACCCGGCACGGTGCGGAACCCGGCGGTGCGCAGGGTCTCCAGCGGGGCGTCGAGGTGGTGCGGGTCGGCGAGCTGCCTGGCGGCGGGTGGCACCACGCCGGCCGCGCCGAGGGTGTGCAGGTAGTGCGTCCAGGCGCGCAATGCCGCGCGGTTGAGGTGGTCCTGGTGGCCGGTCGCGTCGTACGACGCCTGGAACTGTGCGTGACCGATCGCCTCGGCGACGACCCGCTTGGCCGACCAGGTGGCCTCGAGCCGGTCCTGGCGCTGCTGGGCCTGCTCCCAGGCCTGCCGGTCCTGCTCGGTCTGGTCGATCGCGTCGTTGAGCGCGGCCTGCGCGGCGTCGGCGAGGCTGCGGGCGACCTCGGCGTTGTCGGCCGCCTCGGCCGCCTTGTCGAGGTCGGACTCGCCGGGGGAGAGCCAGTCGCCGAGGGACTGGATGACGCCGCCGTGGTCGTCGGCGACCGTGGCGCGGAGCCGGTCGGCGGTGGCCTCGGCCGCCTTCGCGTTGGCGTCGAGACGTTGGGCGTGGGCGCTGAGCGCCTCCACCTGCTGGCGGCTCGCGACGTAGGCCGCGTAGGCGTCGGCCACCTTCTGCTGGATGGTCGCGGCCTTCGTCGAGACCACCAGGGAGTCGGTGGTCCGGCTGCCCGTGCCGGCCAGGGCGGGGGAGGGGAGCGTGGCCGCGCCGACCGTGGCCAGCGACACCGCCACCAGCGCAGCACGCACCCGCCAGCGGTGCGAGACCGGTGACGGGTGCGGGCGGCGGTTCATGCTCTCCTGCTCGTGGATCGGGGCAGCGTGGTGCTGCTCGGTGCTTCGGTGCTGCGTCAGTCGTCGAGGAACGCGAGCTCCTGCAGCAGCGCGGCGCGGCGCTCGTTGGACAGGCTCGCGACCTCGGGCTGGCGCGGCTCGATCGGCGCGGGCACCGGCACGAGCGGGGGCACCTCGGCCAGCACGGGCACGGTGAACGTCGGCGTCTCGGGCTCGTCCTGCTCGACGGCCTGGGGCTGCTCCACGGCTTCGGGCTGATCGGTCACGGCGTCGGCCTCGTCCATCGTGATCCCGGGCACCGCGATGCCCGGCACCGGGATGCCGGCGGAGAGGTCCGGCACCGGGATCGAGGTCGGCGCACCCTGGCCCGACCCGGTGGGCGGTACGACGGACAGCGCCGGCCCGGTCTGGGTCGGGGCCGGGAGCGCGCTCGCGGCGGCCTCGGCGTCGGCGCGGGCGGCTGCGAGCTCCGCCGTACGGCGCGAGGACTGCAGGCCCACGCCGAACACGGTGCGGATGACCGAGGCCATCTCGCGGATGGTCTCCTGGGCGGTGCCGGGCGCGAGCACGGGACCGGCCTGGTGGTTGGCGGCAATCGTCATGACATTCGGCTCCTCGAGAAGGCGGGCGGGGGGATCATGAGTCGTAGGGGAGTGGGTCCACCGTCACGGTGGTGCTCACTCGGGCCAGCGGGGCGAGCCAGGAGAGGTGGTGGAACAGGACCGTGGGAGCGGTCTTGGTGCCGGTCAGCTTGACCCTGCCGCCGGGGTAGATCACGAACGAGGTGTCCTTGACGGTGATGCCGTGGCTCTCGGCATCCCGCTCGGCCACGTGCAGGGCGATGACCGCCGCGCGCTGGTTGGTCGGCAGCTTCTCCGCCACCGCCGCAGCTGCGTAGCCGGCGCCCTTGACGTCGTCGGGGGAGGACATCTTCGTCAGGAACACCGAGCCGCCGTCGATCGCGAAGAGCACGACCAGCACGGCGACCAGGAGCAGCATGCCGCGAAGGCTGATCAGTCGGATGGTCGACATGTTGCTCCTCCTCACTTGAGTTCCTCAAATCGTCGATCGGCGGGCGGTCGGGGAGAAACTGAGAGTTGGCAAGGGTGAGACGGCTTGAGCAGTGGATGCCCTCGAGGCTGCCTCGCACGGCGCAGGCAAGCCCTTGGCAAGGCGGCGGCCCGGCGTGCGCCGCGCGCGTGGTCGACGACGCTGCTCGAAGCGCGAGCGACCCGGGCGTGCTCCTGCAAATGAGCTCGGGCGGTGGGCTGACCGCATGGTCGGCCCACCGCCCGACTCAGTCATTCGCTCAGGAGCAGGGCCAGCCTGAGGCCGGAGGCGTGCCCTCGTGTCGATGCGCCGCCGGCGCTGTCGAATCGTAATACGTACGTGGACGTCCCCGGGTTGCTTCCGGTGATGCAGTAACCAGTAGCCCGTGGTGTAGAGCTTGGCGGTGATGACGTTGTCATTGGTCTGGCGCGTGAAGCCCTCTGACTGAAGCACGTTGGTTCGGCGGCGGCGATGTAGGCCGAGTTGTCGACGTAGTAGGTCTCTTCGCGGTCGGCCAGCTACTTGACGTCCGACTTGGTGCCGGCGTCGATGCCCTTCTTCTGCTGGCTCAGGAAGACCGGGATGGCGATCGCGGCGAGGATGCCGATGATGATGATGACGACGAGGAGCTCGATCAGGGTGAAGCCCTGGTCCTTCTCCTTCATGGACTTCTGCAGTCGAGCGAGCATGGCGTGAGCCCCCTACACGGGAATGAGCTGGTTGCGCGGCTCCCCGCCTGCCGGCTGGGGTAGCGCTTCTGTCATTGCAAACTTCGGCGTGGCCCGCGGCCGCCTTTAGGGCATCGGCCGCACATTTTTCGCAGCCGGATACGGCTTGGCCACATGCGTGCCGCGCACGAACCGTCCCCGGACGGCGTGAGCGTCTTTCGTCCCGGCGCATACCTGGCGTCGCGGCCCTTCCAGGCTGGTCAACACCATGCCGTCGGTCCGTCACGCGGCCGCGGGAGACAATGAGACAAAGGGCGCAACAAGCCCAATATCTCGCATCACCGGCCGTCGTGGGCGTTCATCCGCGACGCGGTCCCCACCCATCCATCCGCCGGCGGGCGTTCGCCGCGCGCATGGATTTCCTCCTGGTGCCGGCGGGGCCGCGGCCGCCTCTGCTGCTGCGACGTAAAACTGTTGATCCTCATGCCCGGGGCCGGGAGAGGGGGACCTCACCCGCCGTACCGAGGTGCGACCTCACCGAAAGTCTTCTGACCCCAAGACGCTCGCACCGGGTCGAGGAAGTAGGGCGGCGGCGCGTACCGCAGGCGGCTGTCGTAGTTGTAGTCCTTGAGGTATCCGCGACTGCCCTGGCCAACTGCCCCACGGAACATCTGGGCGATCGAGCCAAATACGCGCAGCTTCCCCAAGCAGGCCGGTGAATTCGCGACGCAGTTGTTGGCACCGACGTCGAACTGCTGCACCTCGAAACTGTGGTTGAGCGTGAGGATGGCGGCGTCGATGGTCGGGTTGTGCACGGAACCAGTGGCGTTGCTGGTGCCGCGATCCCAGGCGACGCAGGCCCCCGCGTTGGAGTCCCACTTCTGCCTTTCGCGGCCCCACCAGTCCTTGTAGGACACCCATGCACCCTCGTGCTCCGTGCAGTTCCCTTTCGAGATCGGGTGGTAGATCTGCACTGAGTTGTCGGCGATCAGCCCGAGCACGTCGGTGCCATTCTCCCCGCCCTGGTAGGTCAGGTCCCCGGTGACCACGACATTGTTCTCCGCGGAGACCGTCACGCGGCCACGCAGTGTGCCGTCGACGTACGCCGTCCCTTCCCGGCAGTTTGCCGCGCTCTGCGTCTGGTTCCAGTCCGAGTCACTGGGGAGGTCGCCGCCCGAGGGTGCGGTGCCGAATGACTTGGGTGCGCAGGGTCCGTCGGGCGGAGAACTGGGGTCTGCGGGGGCAGTTCGGACGTAGATCAGCCCGTTCTTCGGCACAGACAGCTCCTGCGGCCAGCTATGGTTGGAATCACCGCACCCGAGGTTGAGCTGGGTGCCGCTCGACCCAGGGCTCCAGACAGTCATCGTCCCGGTGTCGTTCCCGCTGGCGGTCGGGTGGAATTCGATGCGTGTCGCCCCGGTGTACAGGCAACCCCCCGCCTTCCAGCCCGAGGGCTGGGGGTCGGGCGGCTCGACGTACTGTTTGAGGTCACCGCTGCTCTCGGGAAGGTCCACCTCCTCGCGGTATTCCATGCCCTTGTCGAAGCGGGGATGAACGGCTCCGTTGCCGTTCCCGTTGCGGTAGCAGGAGCTGTAGTCCGGCGGGTTCGGCTTGCACGACGGGTCGGAGGTCGTCACCCGGTCGCTGAACCACGGTCCCTTCGGGTTGGTGTTCGCGCCGTCTGTCATCAGGATCGAGTCGTTGGAGTGCACCGGACCGTTGAGCTTGTCGCCGCCGATGAAGGTGATGTCCTGGCATCCCCGGCGGCCGGCCCAGTAGTACTTCGCACACTGCGCGTAGACCTCGTCTGGATGGGCGTATTCCGCGGGGTCGGTCGTCTCGTAGGTCGTGGCGTAGAGGAACTCCCCGAAGCCGCCCCGCCGCAGGGTCACCTCGATGCTGCGAGTGACGGACCCGACGCGTCCGGTCGAGACCAGGTCGATGGTGCCGTCGACTGGCGTCGAGTCAACGTCGAGGTCGTAGTGGAACGAGGCACGGTCGGAGCCGTTGACCGGCAACCACCCCGGTTCGGTGTCGGCGCCCCACCCGCACGGGGCGGGTGAGGCATCGAAGCTGCGCTGCAGCGCAGTGTTGTCGCAGTCCCACTCCCAGCCAGCCTGCCCGAGGTGTTGCTGGCCCTCTGCGGGGCTGGACAGCCAGTAGTTGGAGTCCTTGTTCAAGCGTGCCAGGTAGTCGTCCACGCCTGCCTCGGCGGCAGCGAAGGCCTGGTTCCACTCCGTGGCGTGGCGTGTCCCGGCCATCGTCTGCATGGCGTAGCTCAACGCCACGCTGACGACCAGCATCGCCACCGTCATCGCACCCAGCACCATGATCAGCGCGGAGCCCTCGTCGCCGGAGCTTCGGAGGCGATCCCGACACTTGGTGATCATGACGGCTGCACCAGCAGGTTGATGTCGGCATTCGGGAGCCGCACCCGCTGGACCGTGGTCGCGGTGGGCACGTTGGCACGCCCCGGCACGGTGCGAGCGCTGAGGCTGATGTCGACGCTCGAGATCTTGGGCAGGTCGTCCAAGGGCAACGACGCCTTGTTGATGTCGTTGCCGTCGAAGTCGTAATAGCTGAAGACCGTCGGCGTCGGCCAGACCAGCCCGCGAGCCAGCGTGCGCACCTCGGGGTCGACGCTGCAGGTCGGGTCGGTGGATCGGGTGCAGAAGCGGTAATCGCCATCGCCGTTGGGCGTTGGCGCGATGCGCGTTTGCCGCAGGATGGCGCTGCCCGCGGCGTAGGGGTCCTCCATCACCTGCAACGTCACAAGGCTCGGACCCTGACCGGTGTTGTTGAGGTTGGCGTAGAAGGTGATCTGGGTGTCGCCGGCCTCGACGATCGCTGTGTCGACACAATCCGCGCAGCTTTGGGCGTCGAGCTGGTCGGGTAGCACCGCGGTTCGTAGGATCTTGCCCGCCGCTGCCATGCCGGTGCTGCCCTGGACCGAGTTGTCCAGGCGAGCCTCCATTCCGGAGGAAGTCCGCAGCGACACGATCGCGACGGAGGTGATGATGGTGGTCAGCAGGCAGAAGAGTGCGCAGGCCACCAGCATTTCCACCAACGACATGCCGTCGTCGTTGATGGGCGGTCGTGTCTGGGTCGCCCTCACAGCTGGATCACCTTTGCTTCGCCCGAACCGACTCGGACCTGCTGTCCGCCGATCGTCCAGAGCCCGTATGGCAGGGCGACCCGGAGGACACCGGCGGTAGTGGGAGCGGGGCTGGGGTCGACCGAGGGGTCACTGGTCGGATTGGCCGTAGCATCCCCGGTGGGGTCGGCTCGAGGCGGTGGCGCTTTCCTGCTGCAAGCTGCCGAGCTGGAGGGTGGTCTCTCCGCACAGCCGGTCCGCGGCGTGCGTGGCGGAGACCGACGTACCCGGGTCGCCGTCGATCTCGACGGCTCCCAGCATCACCGGAACGGGGCCGGTCGTGGTGCCGCGCGGTGTCGGGACGGGAGATGAGTCGCCGGTCACGGCGGGGTTGTCGTCCTCGCAGCCGCCGAGCCACAGCCCGTAGCCAGCCGGGTCGGGCCAGAGGTTTTCGAGGGTTCTTGTCAAGCCGTTCCCCGGCACGGTCTTCACCCCGACCGGTTGCAGGTGGCTGTTGCCGAGGCTGAGGGGGAGCGATCCGACCCCGTCGGGGATCGTGTATCCCTGCGGTGCCTCGATGTCAGCGACGATGCGCGCGGCCTCGTCGTACTCGACGGAGCCCCGCCACAGCTGCCCAGCTTGCAGGTCCACGTCGGTGGTGGCCTGCGGATCGCCCGAACGGTTGACGAAGCCCGGCACCTGGGCGGTCACCGTGTAGTGCCCGGCCGGCAGGTGAGCGAGCAGCACGCAGCCGTCGCTGGCGGTCACGCCACTGCGGGCCTCCCCGCCGTCCTTGGCTGTGACGGTAACCCCTGCCTTGGGCCCACCCTCGCTGTCGAGGACCTGGAGCCCTATGTGCCCATCGAGGGACGAGTACGTGCCCTTGGCCGGCGTCATGATCGTGTCCATGCGGACCGGCGGTCGATGGCCGAGGGCCGGCCACGTCACGTCCACGGTCACGTGCAGGACGACGAGCTCATCCGAGGAGCCCTGGTCACAGGGGGAGAGCTGGGCGTCGGCCGCGCCGATCTGCTCCCAGCGTGCCGTGCGGGTGACGGTGTACGGAACATTGTCCACGACCAGGGGCTCGCCCGGCGTCCCGTCGGGCAGCGGGTCCTGGTTGACCACGGCGTTCTCCGTGATCTTGTCTGGTCCACGGGTGACGGAACTGAAGACGTCACGGGTGATCTCGAGCTCTCGGCTGGCGAGACTGACCGCCTCCAGGCGGGACCGGTCCTCGCCGGTTGCCTTGATGGCGGTCCCCAGGACCGCGAGCACGGCGGTGCTCATCACCGCGAGCAGCCCGAGCGCGACGATGACCTCGATGAGGGTCATGCCGTCATCGCGTGGGTCGTCGCCGGAGAGGGCGACTGACTGCGATGGTGGCCAGGGGGACTTCACGTCCGAGATATCGGTATGTGCCCGTTCGGACTTGAGATCAGCTCACAGAGCATCGCGTCAGTGGCAGGCAGTCGAGGCCTGCGAGTGTTGAAGTGTCGAGCAGGGCCGAGTCGACTGCCGTGCGATGTCGGTTCGCCCCGAACGCGGGCGCATCGCAGCGACTCGGGGGTGTTCACTGCGAGCCGCGCCCGTCCGATCCTGGGCGCCGTGGGGCTGCCGGTGAGATCGGCAGGTGGTGTCAGCCGATCAGGTCGAAGACCTTGAAGATCGGCAGGTAGAGCGCGACGATCATCGACCCGACGACCGCGCCGAGGAAGGCGATCATCAGCGGCTCGATGAGCGCGGTCAGCGACTCGGTCATCGTCGCGACCTCCTCGTCGTAGAACTCCGCGATCTTCTTCAGCATCTGGTCGATGGCGCCGGCCTCCTCGCCGGAGGCGATCATCTGCACGACCATCTGCGGGAAGACCTCGTGCTCGGCCAGCGGGCCGGCGACCGACTCGCCGCGGCGTACGGACTCCTGCACCTGCTGGCAGCGCCCGGGAGATCACGATCGAGCCGGTGGTCTCCGAGACGATGTCCAGCGACTGCAGGATCGGGACGCCCGAGGACAGCAGCGTGCCGAGGTTGCGGGAGAAGCGGGTCAGCGCGAGCTTCTGGAAGAGGTTGCCGAAGACCGGGATCCTCAGCTTCAGCGGGTCCACGACGTTGCGGACCTTCTCGGTGCGGCCGAACTTGCGCCACCAGGCGACGAACGCGACCAGCAGGACGATGCCGACCGGCAGCAGGAACTTCATCGCCGAGGACAGGAAGACCAGGATCCGGGTCGGCAGCGGCAGGGTGCCGCCGAGGTCCGCGAACATGTTCTTGAACGTGGGGACCACGAAGATCAGCATCGCGATGCACATCAGGATCGCCAGGCAGAACACCACGACCGGGTAGGTGAGGGCGGCCTTGATCTTGGCGCGCAGCTTGACCTCGGCCTCGAAGTTGTCGGCGATCTGGCGCATCGCGCCGTCCAGGAAGCCGCCCGCCTCGCCGGCCTTGGTCATGTTGATCATCAGCGGCGGGAAGCTCGCGGGGAACTTCGCGAACGCCGCCGAGAGGCTCAGGCCCGCCTCGACGTCACCCTTGACGCTGCGCAGGATGCGACGCAGCTCCGGGTTCTCCGACTGGTCGGCCATGATCGACAGCGCCCGGATCATCGTCAGGCCGGCGTCGATCATCGTGGCGAACTGGCGGGAGAAGACCGCGAGGTCCTTGGTCTTGACCCGCTTCTTGGGGCCGATGTTGATCTCGCGCTGCATGCCGACGTTGGCCTGCTTGACCTCCAGCGGCACGTAGCCCATCGCCAGCAGCTTCTCGGCGACGGCGGCCTCCGAGACGGCCTCGACCTTGCCCTCGGTCAGCTTCCCCTGCTGGTCGCGGACCTTGTAGGCGTACTGGGTCGCGGTGCTGCTCACGGCTGTCTCCTCGGGAACATGAAGTGGTGGCGGATCACTGCCAGCTGGTCACCGGGGCGCGGCGCCCGGCCAGCGTCTCGAAGTCGGCGCGGTTCGTGCACGCCTCGAGCCCGGCGTCATAGCTGATCCGCCCGGCGCGGACCAGCGCCGCGAGATTGGCGTTCAGGGTCTGCATGCCGTCCTTCGCGCCCGCCTGCAGCGCACCCTGGATCTGCTGGAGCTTGTCGTCGCGGATCATCGCCCGGATGCCGGTGTTGCACACCATCACCTCGACCGCGGCGGCCCGGCCCGCGCCGTCCGCGGTCTTCACCAGCGTCTGGCAGACCACGCCCTGCAGGGTCGCGGCGAGCTGGGTGCGCACCTGCTGCTGCTGGTCGGCGGGGAAGACGTCGACGACGCGGCTGACCGTGTCCTGCGCCGACTGGGTGTGCAGGGTGGCGAGCACCAGGTGGCCGGTCTCGGCCGCGGTCAGCGCCACCGAGATCGTCTCGAGGTCGCGGAGCTCGCCGACCAGGATCACGTCGGGGTCCTGGCGCAGCGCGTGCTTGAGCGCCGCGCGGAAGCCGTGGGTGTCGCTCCCGACCTCGCGCTGGTTGACCAGGCAGCCGCGGTGCTCGTGCAGGAACTCGATCGGGTCCTCGACGGTCATGATGTGGCCGCGGCGGGTGCGGTTGATCCGGTCGATGATCGCCGCGAGCGTCGTGGACTTGCCGGACCCGGTCGGGCCGGTGACCAGCACCAGGCCGCGGGGCAGGCCCGCGAAGCCGGTGATCACCTCGGGCATGCCGAGGTCCTCGAGCGAGATGATCTCCCACGGGATCACCCGCATCACGGCGCCGACCGCGTCGCGCTGCTGGAAGATGTTGACGCGGAAGCGGGCGTGCCCGGGCACCGAGTAGGCGAAGTCGAGCTCGAGCTCCTCCTCGAAGACCTTGCGCTGCCGCTCGGTCATCACGCCGTAGAGCGTGCGGCGCAGCTGCTCGGCGCTCAGCACCGGGTAGCCCGGGATCGGCTCCATGTCACCGCGCACCCGGACCGTCGGCGGGGCGTCGGAGGTCAGGTGCAGGTCGGAGCCCTTCATGTGCAGCACCCGGATCAGCAGGTCGTCGAGCACCAGCTGCCCGCGCACCGGCGGCAGCGACGCGTCCGGCTCGGGGGGCGGCGCGCTCGCCCGGGCGGCGGCGTACGCCGTCCCGGCGGGCTGCTGCGGGGCGTACGACGGAGCCGCGGGCTGCGTCGGCAGCGGGATCGACGGCGGCGCCGCCTGCTGCTGGGTGGGGGCCGGGTGGGCCGCCGCCGGAGCCGGCGCGGCAGCGGGGGCAGCCGGGGCCGGTCGCTCCGCCTCCTTGGTGGTCGGCGCGTTGTTGGCGAACGACAGGCTGAAGCCCTGCTTGAGTGTTTCGTTCACGGGTGGCTCCTCCGGGCGGGGGGCGGTCTCGTCCACCCTGTTCATCGGCGGCGCCGCGCCGCGGCTTGAGCCCGGCCGCCAGTCCTGGGGTTCGTCAGGCGACGACCCGCAGCACCTCCTCGATCGAGGTCCGCCCGAGCAGCACCTTGCGCCAGCCGTCGGTCTTCAGCCCGGTCATGCCCTGGGCCTCCGCGGCCCGGTTGATCTCGTCGGTCGAGGCCCGGGCGACGGTCAGCCGGGAGATCTCCTCGGTCACGCTCATCACCTCGTGCAGCGCGAGCCGGCCGCGGTAGCCGGTCTGTGAGCAGGCCGAGCAGCCGATGGCCCGGTAGAGCGTGGGCAGCGGCTCCTCGGGCTGCCACGGGAATCCCACCCGGGTCAGCTCCTCGGGCTCGGGGGTGTAGGCCTGCTTGCAGCGCTCGCACAGCGAGCGGCACAACCGCTGGGCCAGCACCGCGTCCAGCGCGGAGCCGACCAGGAACGGCTCGATGCCCATCTCCACCAGGCGGGTGACCGCCGACGGCGCGTCGTTGGTGTGCAGCGTGGAGAGCACCATGTGGCCGGTGAGCGCGGCCTCCACCGCGATCTGTGCGGTCTCGTGGTCGCGGATCTCACCGATCAGCACGATGTCGGGGTCCGAGCGCAGGATCGAGCGCAGCGCCGAGGCGAAGGTCAGCCCGGCCTTGAAGTTCGTCTGCACCTGGTTGATGCCGGCCAGCCGGTACTCCACCGGGTCCTCGACGGTGATCACGTTGACCTCGGGCCGGTTCAGCTGGTTCAGCGTGGCGTACAGCGTCGTCGACTTGCCCGACCCGGTCGGCCCGGTCGCGAGGATCATCCCGTAGGGCTTGGAGTAGGACTCGGAGTAGCGGCGGAAGTTGTCGTCGCTGAAGCCGAGGTCCTTCAGGTCGAGCTGGGTGTTGGTGTTGTCGAGGATCCGGGCGACCACCTTCTCGCCCCACACCGTGGGCAGCGTCGCGACCCGCAGGTCGATGCGCCGGCCCTGGTGGTTGACCGACATCCGCCCGTCCTGGGGCACCCGCCGCTCGGCGATGTTCATGTCCGCCATGATCTTCAGCCGTGAGATCACGCCGTTCTGGATGTTCTTGGGGGAGCGGTGGGCGTCCTTGAGCACGCCGTCGATGCGGTAGCGCACCCGCAGCTCCCGCTCGGTGGGCTCGATGTGGATGTCGGAGGCCCGGTCGGAGATCGCCTGGGTGATGAGCAGGTTGACGAACCGGACCACCGGCGCCTCGTCGGAGACCTCGGTGAAGTTCGCGAGGTCCTCGGTCTCCTCGTCGGCGGTCAGCCCGGAGGTGAGGTCGTGCAGCTCGCCCTCGGCGCGGAAGACCTGGTTGATCTTGTGCTCGATGTCCGCGCGGTTGGCGATCGCGAACCGCACCCGGCGCCGCGTCATGCGGACCAGGTCGTCCTTGAGCTCGATGTTGCCCGCCTGGCGGATGCCGACCGCGACGACCAGCTCGCCGTCCTCGAGGCGCAGCGGCAGCACGCTCGACCTGCGGGCGAACTCGCCGGGCACCAGCGAGGCTGCCCCCATGTCGACGGAGTACTCGCTGAGGTCGACGTACTCCAGCCCGGCCGAGGCGGCCGCGGTGCGCACCACGTCGGTCTTGTCGACGGTGCCGTTCTCGAGCAGGACCTCGAGGACGCTCAGCGAGCGCTGCGCCGCGATCTGGGAGGCCTCCTCCACCTGGCCCGGGGTGACCAGGCCGGCATGGAGCAGGGTGGTGACGGTCTCGCTGGAGGCTTGGGTGGGCACGGTCACTCCTTCGGGATGATGGCGAGCGCCGCGCGAGGATCCTCGCGGTAGCGCAGGATGAGCTCCCGAGTCGCCTCGTCGATGTGCTCGTGCAGGGCACGCCGGTAGGTCGTGAGCTGCCGCTCGGCGACCCGCAACCGCTCCAGGGCGTCGGCGACCTGGTCCGGGTCGTGCGGGTCGACCTCGGTCACCCACATCTCGGTGAGCACCGGCAGGTCCGGCAGCGGGTCGGCGTCCCGGAACCGGACGAGCGCGCGGCGGCTGTGGCCGGTGCCGGTGTCCCCGAGCACCCGGACCAGGTCCTCCACGCTGAGCGGCGCGCTGGTGTGGGACTCGGCCTCCAGCACGTCGATGCGCGCGTGCACGAGGCGCCGCCAGTAGGACACCTTGTCCTCCTCGGCCTCCAGCCCGTGGCGGTAGTCGCGCAGCTGCTGGAGCTCCAGCCCGGCGAGCTCGGCGGACGGCACCGTCGAGGTGACCGAGCGGCGGCGGGCGTCGGTGTTCGTGGACCGTGCGTTCACGGGGCTCACACGCTCTCGTCGACGAGCGCGGGGTCGACGCCCGCGCGCTTGAGCATGACCGAGAAGTCGTGGGTGCTGGAGCTGGCCAGCTTCGCGTCCTGGATCCCGACGGTGCCGTCGAGCACCAGCCGGACCAGGTGCTGGTCGAAGGTCTGCATGCCGGAGTAGCCGCCCGCGGCGACGATGTCGTTGATCGAGTCCGTCCGCTCCGGATCGGCGATCGCCTCGGCCAGCCGCGGGGTGTTGGTGGCGATCTCCATGATCACCGTGCGTCCGTTGCCGTCCGCGGTCGGCACCAGCCGCTGGCAGACGATCCCGCGCAGCGAGGTGGCCAGGCCGAGCCGGACCTGTTTCTGCTCGTGCGGCGGGAAGAAGTCGATGATCCGGTTGACGGTCTCACGGGCGTCGGTGGTGTGCAGCGTCGACATCACGAAGTGGCCGGTCTCGGCGGCCGAGAGACCGGCCTTGACCGTGTTGGCGTCGCGCATCTCGCCGATCAGGATGACGTCGGGGTCCTGGCGCATGGCGGCGCGCAGCGCCACCGCCCAGTCCGCGGTGTCGGTGCCGAGCTCGCGCTGGTTGACGCTGGCGAGCTTGTCCTTGTGCACGACCTCGATCGGGTCCTCGATGGTGAGGATGTGCACCGCGCGGCTCTCGTTGATCGCGTCGACCATCGCCGAGAGCGTGGTGGTCTTGCCCGAGCCGGTGGGGCCGGTGACCAGCACCAGCCCGCGCGGCTCCAGCGCGAGCTGGCGGATCACGTCGGGCAGCCCCAGGTCGCTCAGCGACATCGGGTTGGCGCTGACCAGCCGGAGCACGCAGCCGGCGGCGCCGCGGGCCCGGAAGGCGTTCACCCGGAACCGACCGATGCCCGGCACCGAGAGCGCGTAGTCGGCCTCGTTCGTGGCGTCGAACTGGGCGGCCACGTCGTCGCTCATCGTCTCGCGGATCAGCGCGTCGGTGCCGTCGGCGGTCATCGGCGGCACCTGCAGCGGCACCAGGGTGCCGGAGATGCGGATCCTCGGCGGGCTGCCGACCTTCACGTGCAGGTCGGAGCCGTGGTTGGTCACGACGGCCTGCAGGTAGGGGGCGATCTGGAGGGTCAACGGCGGTGCCTTCCGGAGGGGGCGGTCGAGGCGCCCTCGACGCATGACTCGACGGTGCTCTGTGTACCACGGTTCCCACCGGTTGCGTGAGCAACTTCCGATGAATGACGCCCCTCTGGTGGCGGCCCCGGGAAATGCACCCGGAGCCGTCAAGTGGCCGCCGCGGCACGCCGATGAATCCGTCGTACCGAACTGATCGCCCACTACCGCCTGCGAGGTCTCGATGGCACGCACCCTGGTCGGACTGGACATCGGCAGCACCGGGGTCCGGGCTGCCGAGTTCGTGCCGGGCCGACGGCGCTCCACCCTGCGCCGCTTCGCGTCGGTGCCGCTGGAGCCGGGCGTCGTGCGTGCCGGCGCCGTCGTGGACGGCGAGGCGCTGGCCGCGGCGCTGAAGGAGCTGTGGTCGGTCGGCAGGTTCGGCACCAGGGATGCCCGGCTGGCGATCGCCAACTCCGGCGTGATGGTGCGCCAGATGGCGCTGGACTGGTTGCCGGCCAAGGACTTCCGCCAGGCCCTGCGCTACCAGGTGCAGGACGCGCTGCCGATGGCCGTCGACGACGCCAACCTCGACTTCCACCTGCTCGAGGAGATGGAGCAGGAGACCGGTGGCGGCCAGCCGCGCCGCCTCGTGCGGATCCTGCTCGTGGCCGCCGCTCGTGAGGTCGTCGACCCGTTCGTCGAGGCCGCGATCGGTGCCGGGCTGCGCCCGCAGGGGGTGGACCTGCTCCCGTTCGCGCTGGTGCGTGCCCGGGCCGGGACCGGGACGCGCCACCACGACGGTGCGGCTCCCGAGGGCGGCGTGGCCGAGGCGATCGTGGACGTGGGTGCCGACGTGGTCTCGGTGGTGGTGCACGTCGCCGGCACCCCCCGCTACGTGCGGATCATCCCGGGCGTCGGCGGTGACTCGATCACCCAGGCGGTGATGCACCGCTACCAGTGGACCTGGGAGGACGCCGAGCGGACCAAGGTGTTCGTGGGCCTGCCCGGCCACGCCCAGCTCGACGACTCCCAGCGTGCGGCCATGCCGCTGCGGGACGACGGGCTCGACCACCCGGCCCAGCAGGTCGTCGTCGACGCGGCGTCGGACCTGGTCGGCGAGATCAGCACCACCCTGGACTTCTACCGGGACTCGGCCCGTGAGTCGGCTCGCGAGTCCCGGCGCGCCGAGGAGGGGCCGGTCGAGGTCGCCCGGGTCGTGCTCGCCGGCTCCGGTGCCCGCCTGGGCGGCCTGCGCGAGCTCATCGAGGACCGGGTCGGCCTGCCGGTCGAGTGGCACGACCCGCTGGCCCGGGTGAAGGCGCCGCGCAGCGTCCGCCTGACCCGGGAGGACCAGCCGTCGCTGGCCGTGGCCGCCGGTCTGTGCGCGGGGGTGTCGCGATGAAGCTCAATCGCGAGAAGGCTCCTCCGCGCCCGGGGGTGGCCACGGTCAACCTGCTCTCCCAGTCGCACCTCGACCGGCTCGCCGTGCGTCGCCTGCGCCAGCGGTTCGTCGCGGCCGGAGTCGTCCTGGTGCTGCTGGCCGGCGCCGGCTGGTTCGTGCAGCACGCCCGGGTCGCGGACCAGGAGAAGCTGATCGCGATCGAGCAGTCGCAGACCGGTCGCCTCAGCGCCGAGACGAGGACACTCACCAGCATCCGCACGTTCGTGACCGGGGTGGCCGCCCAGAAGCAGACTGTCGCCGACACCATGGCCCACGAGATCTACTTCTCCAAGGTGCTCGAGGGCATCCGGCAGGCCAGCCCGTCGGGCACCAGCCTGAGCTCGATCTCGGTCACGCTCGCCACGGACGCGGCGGCGTCCGGCGGGGCCGGCGCCTCGGTCTGTCCTGGCCCCGACCCGTTCAACACCGAGACCATGGTCGGTTGTGTGCAGCTCAGCGGAACCGCGGTCAGTCGGACCGAGGTCGGTGACCTGGTCACCACGCTCGGAGGCATGGACCTCTTCGTCGAGCCGTTCATCTCCACGACCAGCACCAGCGACGCGAGCACGGTGGCGTTCAGCGGGTCCGTCGGGCTGTCCGAGAAGGTCTACAGCAACCGCTACGGCCCGGCGCCGGCGGCCGGCTCGACGTCGGGCGGCAGCGGCGCGGCGGACACGTCCTCGACGGGAGGTGGGTCGTGATGGACCTGAGCACACCCGCGGCGACCAAGGTGGTCGGCGGCCTCGCGCTCCTGGTGGTGGCGGCGGGCAGCTGGCTGGCGGCGGTCGGACCGGAGACCGGCAAGCTCGCCGACACCCGGGCGGCGGTGCAGTCCGCGCGGGACCAGAACGACGTGCTGACCCAGCAGCTCTCGCAGCTGCAGCGTCAACGCACCGAGCTGGCCGCCACCCGCAAGGACGAGCGGCGGCTGACCAAGAAGTTCCCGGCCACCGCCGACCAGCCGGGGCTCTTCGAGGAGGTCACCGCGGCCGCGGTCGCGGCCGGCATCGGCGCCAAGGGCGTGACCACCCTGGCGCCCAGCGCCCCGGTGATCGGCGGCACCGACAACGGCGTACCGGCCGTCCCGCCCGCCGGCGGGTCGAAGCTGCTCGCCAGCCAGACCGTGACGGTCTCGGTGACCGGGACCTACGACCAGACCCAGGCGCTGCTGGAGAACCTCGAGCAGATGCCACGGGCCTACCTGATCAACTCGGTCAGCCTCGCGGGGGGCGAGGCGGATGCCTACACGACCACGATCGCGGGCCAGATGTTCGTCATGCCGCCGGTGCCCGACCCCGGCAAGACGATCAACATGAGCGCGACCACCAACTAGCAATCAGCATCAACGCGATGACCGGGGGGAAACCGATGACCACGACGACGCAGGCAGGGCTGGTCCTCGCCCTGCTCGCCCTGCTCGTGCTGCTGCTCGGCCTGAGCCGGCGCCAGCGCCGGCAGCGGGCCGAGGCGGCGCAGGCCGAGGCGGCGGGGGAGGCGTACGGCGAGACCGCCGCGCCGGCAGCCCAGCAGGACGAGCAGGAGCAGCTCGACGAGCAGGAGGAGCGCGACGAGCTGGCCGAGTGGCAGGAGGACGAGCCGCTGACCGTGCCGGACGAGGAGCCGGCGACCCAGGTGCTCGCCGACGTGCCGGCCGACGTGCCGGCCGGGGCAACGGACGACCTCGAGTCCGTGGCGGAGGAGGTCGACGGCGAGGACGTGGCCGAGGAGCCGGTCCACGAGCCGGTCCAGGCGTCCGCGCCGGCGAAGCGTCGCCGTGGCCTGTTCCGCCGGCGCAAGCCCGCCCCGGAGCCCGACTTCGGCGACCTGCCGCCGCTCGTGCTCGCCCAGGAGACGGGTGACGAGGTCGTCGTCGAGACGAGCGACGAGCCGGCCGCCGAGACCGGCGACGAGCCGGTCGACGCCGAGGCGCGGCCGGGCGAGACCCCCGAGCAGGCCGAGCTGCGCACGCTGCGCGAGCAGCTGCGCGCGCTGGAGCAGGTGGTCCAGGAGCAGGTGAGCGAGCCGCCGACGGCCGCGCTCGCCCGGGTCGAGCAGGCGGCCGCGGAGCAGTCGGCGGCGTACCTGCGCCAGGTCTCGATGGTGGTGCAGGGGCTGGCCGCGCACGTCCCGACCGACGAGCACCCGCAGCGCACGCTGGCCCGGGTCGCCGCGGCCGTGGAGCGCCTGGGCGTGCCGAACACCATGCGCCGGCCCACGCTCCCGGTGACCACCCACCGGCCGACCCGACGCGTCCCCAGCCACCGCCGCGAGGTGGCGGAGCTCGAGGGCCCGCAGCGCGAGGCGGCCGAGGAGCCCACGGCCGCCGGGCCGGACCCCGTCGCCGACGTGTTCAGCAACCTCGACGTCGCCGGGGAGGAGTTCCGCCACACCGCGACCGCCGAGGACATGCGTGCCGAGGAGATGCCCGCCGACGGCGCGTACGCCGAAGCCGGGCCCGCCGAGCACGCCCTGCTCGCCGAGGGCCTCCCCGTCGACGAGCCCGCCACCGACCTGTCCGGCGACCTGTCCGGCGACCTGTCCGGCGACCTGTCCGGCGGCCGCGACGACCTGGTGATCCCGCCCCCGCTCGACGAGCCCGAGGTCGTGCTGCCCGTGCCCCCGCCCGCCGTCGTCGCCCTGGACTCCCGTCGCCGGGGTCGCCGACGCTCGTCCACCTGATTCTCGAGGAGATGGACCCATGACCATGGTCACCGACCCCGACACCCCCGACGTCCCGGAGCGCCAGAGCGTCCCGGAGCGGCTGGTGCGTCTGGCCGACCGCTACGCCGCGGACGGCGACGTCCGCCGCGCGCAGATCGCCGCGTGGGCCGCCGACGTCTACGTGCTCGAGGAGCTGTTGTGGGAGAACGGCCTCGCCGAGGCCGCCGACCCGGTGGCCCAGCTCGCCGCGGTGGGGGAGGCCGTCGCGTCCGCGCTGGAGGCGCTGGCCGACGGCACCACCGGTGAGCTGACGCCCCGCGCGGTCGCCGAGGCGGCCCGCTGGGCGATGGTCTCCACCTTCGACGAGTCCGTGCACGACGTGCTGCTCGAGCAGCTGCCCGCGCTCGACGGCCTGGACGCGCTGGACCCGCGCACCGCGGTGCCGCAGCCGCGGCGCGAGGAGCACCCGGCGGTGGCCCGGCTCGACGGCCGCTGCCCGGAGGACCTGGTCGCCGAGCTGCGCGAGGCCGCCGCGGACTGCCTGCACGTCGGGGAGGTCATGCAGGTCGAGGGCGAGGAGACCGCGGCCGGCCGGATGGCCCACCAGGCCGACGTGGCGACGTTCGAGGCCTACCTGATCGCGGCCGCGCTGCACGCCGGGGACGACCAGCTGGCCACCGTCGACCTGCGCTGGGACCTCGCCGGCGACCTCGACCCCGACGCGTTCACCGCGGGCAACGACCGCGGGGACGTGTTCGCGACGCTGCGCCGCGAGCTGATCTCGCTGGTCGGCTCGGCCGAGATGGAGACGCTCTGGCGCTCCTTCGAGTCCGCGGGCGAGTCGTGATGGGCACCTGGTCCACCACGGCCGGGGTGCTGCCGGCCGCCGTCGTCGCGTCGCTCCTCGGCGTGCTGGGGCTGCTCATCGGCTCCTTCCTCAACGTGGTCGTGCACCGGGTGCCGGCCGGCCTCTCGCTGGTCTCCCCGGGCTCGGCCTGCCCGGCCTGCGCGCACCCGGTCCGGCCCCGCGACAACGTGCCGGTGGTCTCGTGGCTGGTGCTGCGCGGCCGCTGCCGCGACTGCGCCGCACCGATCTCGGCCCGCTACCCGATGGTGGAGCTGGCCACCGGGCTGCTCTTCGCGCTGACCGGCTGGCGCTTCGGCGCCTCGCCGTACACCGGGGCCGCGCTGGTGGTGGTGGCCGCCGGCGTCGCGCTCTTCCTCATCGACCTCGAGCACCGCAGGCTGCCGTTCGCCGTCACCGGTGCCGCGGCCACCGGCACCGTCATCGCGCTGGTGGTCGACGTGGTGCTGCACGGCCCGGACCTGCTGGTCACGGCGCTGCTCTCCACCGCGCTCTGGCTCGTGGTGTACGGCGGGATCTGGCTGCTGACCCTGGGCCGCGGCATGGGCCTGGGCGACGTGGCGCTGGCGCCGGTGCTCGGCCTCGCGCTGGGCTGGCTCGGCTGGGGTCCGAGCGTCGTCGGGCTGGCGCTGGGCTTCGGCATCGGCGGGGTGGTCGGCGTGCTGCTGATCGCCAGCGGCCGGAGCCGGGTCGGCATGCGGGTGCCGCACGGGCCGTTCCTGCTCAGTGGTGCGGCCGTGGGCATGTTCGCCGGCGCCCCGCTGTGGCACGGCTACCTCGGCCTCGTCGGCCTGGCCTGACGCGGGAGATCTCGGGATGGACGACCTGGAGAACCGCCGGCTGCGGCGTACCCTCGCACCGGCCGCGACGTCGGCTGCCGGCGCCGGCCGCGCTGCGGCCGCCCCGGCCGACGTGACCTCGATCGTGCGTGACACCTCCGCCGGGCCGGGCCGGTCGGCCGACGAGCAGGCCGTGCTCGTCACCGATGCCGACCTGTCGATCGAGTACGCCTCGAGCGCCGCCTCGCAGCTGCTCGGCTACGAGCCGGAGGAGCTGCTGGCCCGCCGCGGGCTGCAGCTGGTGCACGTCGCCGACCAGCCGGTGGTGACCGCGGCGGTGGACCGGGCGCTGGGGGACCCGGACCGCGACCAGCGGTTCCTCGCCCGCGTCCACGACAAGGGCCGCCGCTGGCGGTGGGCGGAGGGCACGGTCACCAACCTCCTCGACGACCCGGACGTGCGCGGGCTGGTGGTCGCGCTGCGCGACGTCACCGACCGGGTCCGCAGCCGGGAGGCGCTGCGGCTCTCGCGGGCCCTGCACCAGGCGCGGGTGGAGTCCGCCGAGGAGGGCATCGTCGTGGCCGGCGGGGACGGCGCCGCGAGGTACGCCAACGCGGCGGCCGCCCGGCTGCTGGGGATCCCCGCCGAGCAGCTCTACGGGGCCGACCTCGACGGGCTGCTCGCCCAGCGGCCGGCCGACGGCTCGGTGCCCGCGCCGCGCCCGGACGGCGAGGCGTCGCCCCGGGAGGTCGGCTACGCCCACCCGGACGGCACGCACCGGATCTTCGAGGTCACCCGCGACGCCCTCGGCGACGGGGACCCCGAGGGCGCCGGGTGGCTGGTCACGGTCGCCGACGTCACCGAGCGGCGCCGCTCCGAGCGGGCGCTGCGCCACCGCGCGCTCTACGACCAGCTCACCGGCCTGCCCAACCGCTACCTGTTGCGCGACCGGCTGGAGATGGCCGCGGCCCGCCAGCAGCGCGCGGGCGGCCACGGCACCGCGGTGCTCTTCGTCGACCTCGACCGGTTCAAGGCGGTCAACGACACCCGCGGGCACGCCGCCGGCGACCAGCTGCTGCGCCAGGTCGCCACCCGGCTGGCTGCGGTCGTGCGTGGCAGCGACACCGTGTGCCGGCTCGGGGGCGACGAGTTCGTGGTGGTCTGCGAGGACATCGACGGGTCCGGGGCCGGCGCGGTGGTGGAGCGCGTGCAGGCCGAGCTGCGCCGCCCGTACGACGTGGCCGGCGGTCCGGTCGAGGTCGGCGTCAGCATCGGCGTGGCGCTCTCCCCGCCGTACCCGCTCGAGGAGCTGGTGCACCTCGCGGACCTCGCGATGTACCGCGCCAAGCGCTCCGGTGGCGACGACGCGGCCCTCGCCGGTCCCGGCGACCGCTCCTGACCGGCGTCAGCGGCCCGCGGACCCGTCCGGCAGCTCGTAGCAGCGGGTCAGCGCGCCGGTGGCGACGGCCTCCTCGCACGGGACGGCCCGGCTCCACAGCCAGCCCTGGGCGGCGTCGCAGCCGAGGCCCTGGAGCAGCTCGGCGTGCTGCTCGGTCTCCACGCCCTCGGCCACGACGGTCAGCCCGACCGCCCGGGCCAGGTCGACGATCGAGGCGGCGATCGCCAGCGCGCTGGAGTCGGTGGCGATCTCGGCGACGAAGCTGCGGTCGATCTTCAGCACGCTCAGCGGCAGGTTGCGCAGGTAGGCCAGCGAGCTGTGGCCGGTGCCGAAGTCGTCGACGGCGATGGGGAAGCCCCGCTCGCGCAGCCGGGTCAGCACCCCGATCGCGGTGGTGGTGTCGGCCATGATCGCGCTCTCGGTCACCTCGACCAGCACGTGCGCCGGCTCGAAGCCGGCCTCGGCCACGGCGGTGGCGATCCACCGGTCGAGCCCGGGGTCGCCCAGCGTGTAGGCGGAGAAGTTCACCGCGACGTAGCTGTCCGGCGTCATCGCGCCGGACGCGCGCAGCGCGCGGGCGTCGGCGAGCGCGCGCCGCAGCGCCCAGCGGTCCAGCTGCGGCGCGAGGCCGACCTGCTCGGCGACGGAGACGAACCGGTCCGGCGTCACCACGCCGTGCACCGGGTGGGTCCACCGGGCCAGCGCCTCGGTGCCGATCACCCGGCCGGTGCCGAGGTCGACGACGGGCTGGTGGTGCAGGGTCAGCTCGTCGGCCTCCAGCGCCCGGCGCAGGTCGCCGCCCAGCTGCTGCCGCTCGGCGGTGTCCGCGGCCAGGGCCGCGTCGAAGGCCCGCACGCTGTGCCCACCGGCGCTCTTCGCGGCGTGCAGCGCGATGTCGGCGTGGTTGAGCAGCTCCTCGACCGTGGCGGCCGGGGAGGTCGCGACCCCGACGGACGCGGTCAGCGTGACCTCGCCCTCCGAGACGCGGTACGGCGCGCCCAGCGCGTGCTGCACCGCCCGCGCCAGGTCGCAGGCCGTGGCCTGGTCGACGGACTCGCACACGACGAGGAACTCGTCGTCGGCGAACCGGGCCACGGTGTCGGTGGGCCGGACCACGGCCTGCAGCCGGGTCGCGACGTGCACGAGCAGCTCGTCGCCGGCCACGTGGCCCCACACGTCGTTGACGATCTTGAACCGGTCGAGGTCGACCAGCAGCACCGCGGTCGGGCCGGTCTCGCGGACCAGGGCGCGCTCGAGCCGGTCGAAGAGCAGCGCCCGGTTCGGCAGCCCGGTGAGGCTGTCGTGCAGCGCGGCCCGCCGCAGCTCGTCCTCGAGCCGCCGGGCGTCGGTCACGTCGGAGACCATCGCCAGCGACCCCTCGGTGGCGCCGCCCAGGTCGTCCAGCGGCGCCGCGGAGACCCGCAGGGTCCGGCGCCGGCCGTCGGGGTGGAAGTACTCGACCTCGTAGCGCTGCGGGCGCCGGTCGGGGGTGGGCGCCGGGCCGGGGGTGAGCCGGCCGTCGGAGTCCAGCAGCTCCACGAGGAACCGGTCGCCGAGCCGCACGCCCTCCACGCCGAGCATCTCGCGCAGCCGGGTGTTGACGTAGACCGAGCGGCCGTCGGGCGCGAAGACGCACAGGCCCTCCTCGGCGTTGTCGGCGATCGCCCGGTAGCGCGACTCCGAGGCCCGCAGCGCGGCCTCCGCACGCACCCGGTCGTCGACGTCGCGCAGGTTCCACAGCACGCCGCCGACCGCGGTGTCGAGCAGGTTGGTGGCGGTCGCCTCCAGCCAGTGCCACGCGCCGTCCGCGTCGCGGGCTCGGAGCGTGACCGCCGCGGAGCCGCCGCCGCGCAGCACCCGGGCCAGGGTCCTGGTGGCCGATCGCCGGTCCTCGGGGTGGAGCAGCTCGCCGCCGAGGGCTCCGGGGACGTCCTCGGCCGGCTGCCCGGCCAGCGTCGCGGCGCCGGGGGAGACGTAGACGACCAGCCCGGCGGGATCGGTGACGACGGCGAGGTCGCCGGCGCGCTGCGCCAGCGCGAGGAAGAAGCTCTCCTGCCGGGCCCGGCGGGCCTCGACCTCGCGCAGCGCGGCGAGGTCCTGCACCGAGGCGACCACCCCGGTGGCCCGGCCGGTGCGGTCGTGCAGCACGGTGCCGCTGACCACGGCCGGTACGCCGCGACCGCCGCGCCGCTCGAGCACCCGCTCGGAGACCAGGCCGCCGCTGCGCGGGAGCAGCCCGTCGAGGGCCTCCGCGCCGGCCGCGCCGCCCGGGTCGGAGCGGTGCAGCAGCTCGCGGGCCGGTGCGCCGACCAGCTCGGCCTCGGTCCGGTCGACCAGCGTGCACAGTGCCGCGTTGACCGCGGTCAGCCGCCCGCTGCTGTCCCACAGCAGCTGGGGGACCGGCGAGGAGTCGAAGAGGGTGCGGATCCGCGAGGCGGCCACGCCCTGCGCGCGCTCGGCCTCGCGCAGCTCCTGGACGTCGTGGGCGTTGCCGACGATCGCGGAGACGTCGGGGTCCTCGCGGTGGTCGGTCAGCACCTGGCGCACCAGGGCCCAGCCCCGCCGCGCGTCGGCCAGGCGGATCTCCAGGAGCTCCTGGCCGCTGCCGCGCAGCAGCCGCTCCCAGGCCTCCCGCAGGGAAGCCCGGTCCTCGGGGTGGGCCAGCTCGAGCACCGAGCTGCCGAGCAGCGCGTCCAGCGGCCGCCCGACGTGGCGGACCGTCGCCGGGGTCGCGGTCAGCAGCACGCCGCGCTCGTCGGCGGTCCAGGCGAGGTCGGCGGACTCGGCGAGCAGCGCCTCCCAGAACCGCGCGCCCGCGGTCTCGCGGGCCTCGTCGAGGCAGAAGACCAGCAGCGACTCGGGCGCACCGTGGGCATCGCGGACCATGGTCCAGACCAGGCGCAGGCGCAGCGTCGGCCGGCCCTCCCCGTCGTACCAGCGCTGGGTGAAGCCGCCGCAGGGCGTGCCCGCCCGGGCGGCCGCGAGCGCGCGCTGGCCGCGCTGGGCGTCGGTGGGGTAGGCGCTCAGCGCGCGCAGGTCGCACCCGACGAGCTCGTCACGCCGGCGGCCCACCAGGCGGCACAACGCGTCGTTGGCGTCGACCAGGTGGCCGTCGAGCGCCAGGCTCGCGGCGGGCAGGCTCGTCTCCACCACGGTCCGCACCAGGCCGGAACCCGTGGAAGTCGCGAGCAGCGCGTCCTGCGCGTGCATACGATCTCCCCCTCAAAGGACCCCGAGCACGAGGGACACCGTAGGCACCAGCGACCCCGCCTGTACCGGAAATGGGAGAAATGGCCTGCGTGTCGGCGCGACCCACGACGGCCGGCGGTGTATAGAGGCCCGGCCGGTCCCTGCGGAATGGCGACAAACGGCAGAAATTCGGTCACCCGGCTCAAGTCACCCGCTCCGGCTGCCGATCAACTGCTCACCACGGTCCGGACCAGTGGTGGCGGGACACGGGGCCCGTCGCCTCCGGTCGTGGCCGGGTGGGGGACGGGTCTGGGGGGCCCAGCGTGAAAGCCCAGCGTGACAACGACGGCAGCGGCGCTCGGTCAGCCGCCCACATCATCGTCGTCCGGCGGAGGATCCCGCACGGGCGGCCATGGGGGGAGACGTGCACCAGATCGACCAGGGCCAGCTGCTCGCCAGCATCGCGGCGACGTCCCGCGACTGCATCCTCTCCGTCGACACCCGCGGCACCATCCTGTGGGCCAGCCCCGCCACGGTGGGGCTGCTCGGCTGGCGACCCGAGGACCTCGCGGGCAGCGAGCTCGCGATCCTCGCCCCACGCCAGGGCGGCGACGTCCACGCGGCGTACCTGCACCGGCTGCTCGCCGGCGAGCGGGTGGCGCCGTTCCTCGACACCGTCGTGCGCCGCGACGGCAGCACCTTCAAGGCCTCGGTCACCCTGGGTCCCGTGCACGACCCGGCCGGCGCGATCACCGGCGTCACCGTCATCCTCCGCGACGTCACCGCCCAGCTCTCCGAGCAGCGCGAGCTGACCCAGGCCCTCGAGGTCTCCCGCGCCCACTTCGAGCAGGTCGGCACCCCCCAGGCGATGCTCGACCTGCGCGGCCACCTGTCCTCGGTCAACCCCGCCTGGTGCGAGCTCTTCGGCCACCCCGAGGAGCACTTCACCGACCGCGACCTGCTCTCGCTGGTGCACCCGATGGACCTGCACCAGGCGGCCGAGCGGCTCGGGGCGCTGAGCTCGGGGAGCCTGGACTCGATCACCTACCAGGGCGTCTTCCAGGACGCCGACGGTCGCAGCCTGTCGCTGCTGCTCGACGCGACCGCGCTGCGCGAGGCCGACGGGTCGGCGTACGCCGTGGCGGTCTCGGCGCGCGACCTCGCCCTGGTCGACGAGGCGCGCCGGGCCGCGGCCGTGCGGGCCAGCCTCTACGAGGCGCTCGGCCGGCGGCCGTGGGCGGCGGCGCTGGTGATCGACGCCGACCTGCGGATCACCTCGGTCACCCCCGCGGTGACCGCGATGCTCGGCTACGCCCCGACCGAGGCGGTGCGGGTGGCCGCCTGGGAGGGCGTGGTGCACCCGGCCGACTCCGCGACGGTCGCCGAGACCCTGGATCGGGTCCGGGCCGAGCCCTGGCGCACCGAGCGGTTCGTGCTCCGGGCCCGGCACCGCGACGGTCGCTGGCTGTGGGTCGAGGAGACGGTGACCAACTGCCTGGAGGACCCCGACATCCGCGGCCTGGTGGCCAACCTGCGCGACATCAGCGAGCAGGTCCGCACCGAGGAGGCGCTCCGGCTCTCCGAGGCGCTGCACCGGGCGCTGCTGGAGACCGCGCAGGACGGGATCCTGGCGATCGCGCGCGACGGCCGCACGACGTTCGCCAACGAGCGGGTCGCCCAGATCCTCGGCCGCCCGCTGGTCGAGATGTACGGCGTGGAGGCACACCACCTGCTCGGGCTGCCGGCCTGGGAGGACGCGCCCGAACGGTTCGAGCTGCGCTACCGCCACCCCGACGGCCACGAGCGCACCCTGGAGGTCGCGCGCAACCCGCTGACCGGCGACTCCTCCCCGGAGCCGCTCGGATCCCTGGTCACGGTCGCCGACGTCACCGAGGCCCGGCTGGTCGAGCGCACGCTGCGCCGCCAGGCCCTGCACGACCCGCTGACCGGGCTGCCGAACCGCTACCTCTTCCTGGACCGGCTCGAGACGGCCGCGACCCGGCACCTGCGCTCCTTCGGGCGCGGCACCGCGGTGCTCTACCTCGACCTCGACCACTTCAAGCCGGTCAACGACGGGCACGGCCACCAGGTCGGCGACGAGCTGCTCCAGGAGGTGGCGCACCGGGTCGCCGGCGCCGTGCGCGCCACCGACACCGTGGGCCGCCTCGGCGGCGACGAGTTCGCGATCATCTGCGAGGACACCGACGAGGCGGCGGCGGTGCTGGTCGCGGCGAAGATCCTCGGCGAGCTGCGGCGGCCGTTCACCCACGACGGCGAGGAGCACCAGATCGGCGTGAGCATCGGCGTCGCGCTGGCCCCGCCGTACCACGTCGAGGAGCTGGTGCGCCGGGCCGACGCCGCGATGTACCGCGCGAAGCAGCTCGGCGGCAGCCGGGTCGCCGTGTCGCGCCCGGGCGACCTCACCGGCCCCGACGCCAGGCGCTGACCTCAGGCGCTCGACGTCAGGCGCTGACGTCGTAGCGCCGGGCCAGGGCGCCGGTGCCCTCCGCCTCGCGCGGGGCCACCGCGGGGCTCCACAGCCAGCCCTGGGCGGCGTCGCAGCCGAGCTCGCGCAGCAGCCGGGCGTCGGCGCTGTGCTCCACGCCCTCCGCCACCACCGTGGCCCCCACCGCGCCCGCGAGCTCGATGATCGAGGCGACGATCGCCCGCGCCCCGGAGCCCCCGGCGAGCTCGGCGACGAACGTGCGGTCGATCTTGAGCGTCGTCACCGGCAGGTCGCGCAGGTAGGCCAGCGAGCTGTGGCCGGTGCCGAAGTCGTCGACCGCGATGCCGTAGCCCCGCTCCCGGAGCCGGTGCAGCAGGCCCAGGGCGCTCGCCGGGTCGACCATGATCGCGCTCTCGGTGAGCTCGAGCACGACGTCGGCGGGCTCCAGCCCGGCCGCGGCGGTGCCGGCGTCGACCCAGCGCTCCAGACGCCGGGTCGCCGAGGGTGTTGGCGGAGATGTTGACCGCGACGTACGCCTCCGGGGACAGCGCACCGGTCGTCCGCATGGTCCGCAGGTCGTGGGTCGCCCGGGCCACCGCCCAGCTGTCCAGCCGGGCGGTCAGGCCGACGTCCTCGGCGACCGCCACGAACCGGCTCGGCGGCACCGACCCCCGGATCGGGTGGGACCAGCGGGCCAGCCCCTCCGCGCCGAGCACCCGGCCGGTGGCCAGGTCGACCACCGGCTGGTAGTGCATGTCGAGCTGGTCGCGGGCCAGGGCCCGGCGCAGGTCGTTGGCGAGGCCGAACCGGTCCTCGGCCTGCGCGGCCAGGGCCGAGTCGAAGACCCGCACCCGGCTGCGGCCGGCGAGCTTCGCGGCATACATGGCGGCGTCGGCGTGCCGCAGGAGCGCGGCGCCGGTGGTCGTCGTCGAGGTGACCGCGACTCCGACCGACGCAGAGAGCACCGCCTCGCCGCCGTCGACGAGGAACGGCTCGTCGAGGGCCGTGAGCAGGCGCTCGGCCACCGCGCAGGCGCCGGGCTCGTCGATCTCCTCGCAGACGACCAGGAACTCGTCGCCGCCGAACCGGGCCACCGTGTCGCCGTGCCGGGCGGCGCCCTGCAGGCGCCCGGCCACCGCGCGCAGCAGCGCGTCGCCGACGGCGTGGCCGCGGGCGTCGTTGACGATCTTGAACCGGTCGAGGTCGATGAACAGCACCGCGATGCCCTCGACGCCGCGCCGCAGGGCGGCCTGGAGGTGCTCCATCAGCCGGGTCCGGTTGGGCAGCCCGGTGAGGTCGTCGGTGAGCGCGGCGTTGCGCAGCTGCTCCTCGGCGCCGCGCGCCTCGGTCACGTCGGAGACCATCGCCAGCCAGCCGCCGGGGGCGCCGGCCTCGCCCTCGAGCGCGACCCGGGCGACGCTGAGGATCCGGCGGCTGCCGTCGGGGTGCGGCCAGTCCAGCTCGGACCGGTCGGCGCCGGTGCGGGCCGCGCCGCTGGACCCGTGCCGCACCGCCGCCCGCTCGAGCACGGCCGGCATCGGACGGCCGAGGATCTGGGCCTCGGGCAGCCCGAGGATCTCCACGAGCCGGGCGTTGACGTAGATGCTGGCGCCGTCGGGTGCCGTCAGCCACAGCCCCTCGTCGGCGTGGTCGGCGATCGCCCGGTAGCGGGCCTCGGAGGCCTTCAGCGCGGCCTCGGCGCGGATCCGGTCGGAGACGTCGCGCAGGTTGAACACCACCCCGCCCACCGCGGTGTCCAGCAGGTCGGTGGCGGTCTGCTCCACCGTGTGCCAGGTGCCGGCGGCGTCGCGGACCCGCAGCGTGGAGGTGGCCGACCCGCTCTCGGCGACCACGCGCTGGAACATCGCGGCCGCCTCCCGCGCGTCGTCGGGGTGGACGAAGTCGAGGCCGCGCGAGTAGAGCACGTCCTCCGCGCCGTGGCCGAGCATCTGGGTCAGCGCGGGGGAGACGTAGAGGATCCGCCCCTCGGCGTCGCTGACCAGCGCGAGGTCGCTGGCCCGCCGGGACAGCGCCAGGAAGAACTCCTCCTGCTGCTGCCGGCGCCGCTCGACGTCACGCAGCAGCGTCAGGTCCTGGAAGTACGCCGAGGCGCCGGCCGGCCGGCCCGCGCCGTCGCGGAGCACGGTGGCGTCGACGAGCACCGGCACCGGACGGCCGTCGGAGCCGACCAGCGAGCGTTCGTAGCGGTCGGCGGAGACCTCGCCGCGCAGCAGCCGGGAGAGCCGGGCGTCGGCGGCGCCGGGGTCGGAGCGGTGGGTGAGGGTGCGCACCGGCCGGCCGACCAGGTCGTCGGCGGGCCGGTCCACCAGCAGGCAGAACGCCGCGTTGACCTCGCTGATCAGCCCGCGCGGGTCGCAGACCGCCTGCGGCGCGGTGGACTCCTCGAACCCGGCGCGCAGCCGGGGTCGCCCCGCGTCGGTGCCGGTGCCGTCCAGCACGAACGCCGTGACCTCGCTCGGCGCCTCGTCGCTGCGGCCGGTCACCGCCCAAGCGAGGTGCAGCGGGAGCGGCGGGCAGCCCGCACCCCGGTCCACGACCAGCGACGTGTCGCCGGCCGCGGTGCCCGCACGGACCGCGCGCAGCAGGCCGGCCACGGCGTACGCGTCGTCGTCGGTGTGCGCCAGCTCCTCCAGCCGGACGCCCCGGAGCGGGCGGCCGAGCAGGTGCGCGAGCCCGTCGCTGGCGCGGAGCACCAGCCCGTCGGGGCGCAGCACGAGCAGGGGGAGGCCCGGCACCGGCGCGGACCCGGATCGCGCTTGCTCGGACATCGTCAGTTTTCCCCTTGCTCCGGTGCGCTGCCGCACCCGGACGCCGGCTCGGACTCTACCCACGCGGGCGCGGCCTCATGCCCGGAACCGGATGCACTGATCAGGCCGCGTCGCCTTCGCCGGGCTGTCACAGTTGTCGCACGATGGACACCTCATGACCGTTTCGAGCCCCACGACCCCGCCGAGGCGGCGGTCGTGCTGCGCGCGGTGCGCGCGCTGCTCCGCGTGGACACGCGGGCCGAGGCCGCGGCCGCGCTGCACGCCGCCGTGCGCGAGCTCGGCGGCGAGGTGGTGCCCGAGCGGAGCGCGGGGATCCGGGCGCTGCCGTACGAGATCTCGCTCGGCCTCGGCCCGGCCTGCCTCGCCGAGCCGGTCACCGGCCCCGACGCCGAGCGTCGGCTCGCGACCCACCTGAAGGCGCTGCTGGACGACGCCGAGGCGGTCGCGGCGCGCTGCGACCGCTACCAGCGGCAGGCCACCCGGGCCCGCACCGACGCCCTCACCGGGCTCGCGGGGCGCGGCGAGGTCGACCTGCGGCTCGCGGACGCCGCGGTCGACGACGTCGTGTGCCTGCTGGACCTCGACGACTTCAAGACCCTCAACGACACCCGCGGCCACGCCGCCGGCGACGCGGCGCTGCGGCGCTTCGGCGAGCTGCTGCGCGCCGGCGTGCGCGACCTCGACATGGTCGGCCGCTACGGCGGCGACGAGTTCCTCGTGCTCTTCACCGGCATCCCGGCGCTCGTGGCCGTGGAGCGGATGAAGGAGCTGGTGCGCCAGTGGACCGGCGAGGCGGTGGGGTCCGGGGTCTCGGTGGGGCTGGCGGTGGTGGACGTCCGCGGTCCGGGCCGGGCCCTCGCCGCCGCCGACCGGGCGCTCTACCGCGCCAAGGCCGCCGGCGGCGGCGCGGTCGTGCAGGCCGGCCTGGCCGACTACGAGCAGCCGGCCTGACAGGCTCCGCCCCGGGCGGTGGGTGAGCCACCGTTTGTGATGGTCGATCGGTGGTCTGCTCACCGCTGTCCGACAGGCTCCGCCCCGGGCGGTGGGTGAGCCACCGTTTGTGGCGGTCGATCGGTGGCCTGCTCACCGCTGCCGGGCGGGGAGCCCCGCGTCAGGAGGCCGTCGAGCCGCGTACGACGCCGTCGTGCCAGGCGACGTGGTCGTGCCGGGTGCAGACCTCGGCGTGGTGCCGGGCCAGCGGGTGATCGGCGTCGTAGCCGCACCAGACGGTCACGCCGGTCGTGTCGTGCAGCTGCTCCCACAGGTCCTCGGTCGCCGAGGCGGCGGCCGGGTCGTCGTGCTGCAGCAGCAGGCCGGTGAGCTCGGCGTAGACCCGCACCGTGGGGCTGCTCCGGTGCAGGTGGCGCACCAGCTCGCCGATCGACCCGTCGAAGCGTTCGGGGTCGAGCACGCCGTCCTCGAGGATCCGGCCGAGGATCTCGGTGGCGTCGAGCTCGACGTACCCACCCCGGACCGCGGCCGCCACGTGGTCGGCGCCGAGAGCCTCCCGCAGCGCCGACCGGTGCCCGGCGGTGGCCACGACCAGCCACGCCTCCCCGGCGTCCAGCCCGGCGCGCACCGCCTCGGCGACCTGGTGGCCCGCGTCCAGCGCGGTGGAGGGCATCGGCGTCGCGGGGGTACGGCGCCACCCGGCCCGGCCCCAGCGCCGGGCGTGGTGGCCGCGGCGGGCCGCGTGGCGACCCGGCTCGAGCGGCGCCACCGGGCTGGCGCCGTGGGCCTGCGCGAGCACCTCCGGCAGCGGGAGGGCCTGGCTCCACAGGTGTCCCTGGGCGTTGGCGCAGCCCAGGCGGCTCAGCAGCGCGCGCTGGTCCTCGGTCTCGACGCCCTCGGCCACGGTCTCCAGCCCCAGCCCGGCCGCGAGGTCGACGATCGACTGGGTGATCAGCCGGTCCTCCTCGTTGCGGGCGACGTTGGAGACGAAGGACCGGTCGATCTTGACCTGGGTCACCGGCAGCTCGCGCAGGAAGCTCAGCGAGGAGTAGCCGGTGCCGAAGTCGTCCAGCGCGATGCCGACGCCCAGCCCCCGCAGCCCCAGCAGCGAGCGCCGGGCCGTGGCGATGTCCTGCAGCAGCGCGGTCTCGGTGATCTCCAGGACCAGCGAGGGGGCCGGCAGCTCCTCATCGGCGAGCACGTCGCGGACCAGCGTGACCAGGTCGGGGTCGGCCAGCGAGCGGGCCGAGAGGTTCACCGACACGCGGAAGCCGTCCGGCACGGTCCCGGCGACCTGGCCGGCGCGGACCTGGCGGCAGGCGCGCGCCAGCACCCACCGGTCGAGCTCGCAGACGAAGCCGCTGTGCTCGGCCAGCGGCACGAACTCCGAGGGCGACACCATCCCGCGCTCCGGGTGCTCCCACCGGGCGAGCGCCTCGACGCCGACGAGCCGCTGCCCGTCGAGCTCGACCACCGGCTGGTAGTGCACCTCGAGCAGGTCGTTCGCGAGCGCCTCCCGCAGGTCGCCGGCGAGGCGCAGCTGGTCGCGGGAGCGCTCGGCGAACGACACGTCGAAGATCTGGCTGCGCGAGCGGCCGCGCGCCTTGGCCTCGTACATCGCGGCGTCGGCGTGCCGCAGCAGGCTCTCGGCGTCGGGGTCGAGCGGCGGGGAGACCGCGATGCCCATGCTGGCGCTGATGTGCACCGCCCGACCTTCCAGCCGCACCGGTGCGGCCAGGACCGCGAAGATCCGGTCGGCGATCGCCGCCGCGGCCGCGGTGTCGGTGTCACGGCTGACCAGCACGAACTCGTCGCCGCCGAGCCGGGCGACGACGCTGTGCTCGGGCAGCCCCCGCACCAGCCGCAGCAGGCGGCCGGCGACCTCGGCGAGCACCCGGTCCCCGGCGACGTGCCCCTGCGCCTCGTTGATGCGCTTGAACTGGTCGAGGTCGAGGAAGAACACCGCGACCGGACGGCCCTCGGCGGCGTCGCGGGCCAGGGTCCGGGAGAGCCGGTCCACGAGCGAGGCGCGGTTGGGCAGCCCGGTCAGGCCGTCGTGCATGATCGCGCGGAGCAGCTCGTCCTCGAGGTAGCGGCGATCGCCGATGTCGCGGGCCAGGACGGTGACGTGGTTCAGCTCGCCGCTCGGCCCGGCCTCGGGGCAGATCGTCAGCGAGACGTGCACGGGCACGCCGTGCTTGCCGTGCCGGACCGTCTCCAGTGCCCGCACCGGCTCACCCCGGTGCAGCGCCGCCATGATCGGCGCGTGCTCGTGCGTGCCGGGCGGGTGGAGCAGGTCGACGTGCCGGCCGAGCGCCTCCGCGGAGGTGTAGCCGTAGAGCTGCACCGCGCCGCGGTTCCACGAGGTGATGATCCCCTCGGGGGAGTGGCCGTAGATCGCGTCGGGGATGACCTCGAGGATCGCGGACATCCGCCGCGTCGCCTCCTCGGTGCGGCGCAGCTCGTTCACGACCCGGGCCCGGTCCAGGAGGCGTCGCCAGAGCCGGGCGGCGCGGGCGCCGGTGAACAGCTCGCGGCCGACCACCTCGTCGGCCAGGTGCAGCCCGGCGTGCGCGTCGTCCTCGGAGCCGTCGACGAGCGCGAGCAGCACGGCGCCCCGGCTGTGCGCCCGCAGCGCCTCCCAGGTCTCGGCGTGGAGGGCGTCGGGCAGGCCGAGGTCGACGGCCACGCAGTCGACGGTCTGCGCGGCGAGCAGGTCGAGCGCCGGCGCCAGCCCCGGGGCGCGCACCAGCCCCGGCGGACCGACCGGAACGTCGGTGCCGGCTCGCGGTCCGTCGTGCTCCCCGGGTTCGGGTCCGACGAGGAGCACGGAGGCCGACACGGGGGAGGACGGCGGAACGGTGCCCTCCAACATCGCTCCTCGCGCCTTCCCGGGATGTGCGGGCACAGTCTGCCTGTTTCGGATGGGACTCGTGGGGTTTTCGCTGAGTTGGTCGAACCCGGGTCGGCGCGGCGCCGACGCGGCGCTGACGGCGGCGGTCAGGTCGCGGCGGGCAGCCAGCGGCGCAGCGCGGCATCGAGGTCGCCGGGCATGACCGGCTTGGACACGTAGTCGTCCATCCCCGCGGCCAGCGCCCGCTCGCGGTCGCCGGCGACGGCGCCGGCGGTCATCGCGATGACCGGGGTGCGCAGCCCCTGCTCGCGCTCGCGGAGCCGACGGGTGGCCTCGTAGCCGTCCATCCCGGGCATCTGGCAGTCCATCAGCACCGCGTCGAAGGCGCCCAGGGCCAGCATCGCGAGCGCCTCCTCGCCGTCGGCGGCGACCTCGCTGCTGAACCCGAGGTGCTCGAGCATGCCCACCGCGACCAGCCGGTTGGTGTCGCCGTCGTCGACGACGAGCACGTGGCCGAGGACCGCTGCCGGGGCCGGTGCGGCAGCGGGCGGGCCGGTGGTGGCGGTCCCGGAGCGCGGCCGGGGGACGCCGTCCGCGCCGGCCCCCACCTCCGCCCCGGGCTCGAGCGCGTCCAGCAGCGCCGTACGAAGCCGGCCGAGGTGCATCGGCTTGGTCAGCACCACCCGGATCCCGGCCCCGGTCGCCCGCGCGGCGTCCACCTCCGGCGCCGAGCTCAGCAGCACCAGCCCGGTGCCGGCCAGCTCCGGGGCGGCCGAGATCCACTCGGCCAGCTCGATCCCGTCCATGTCCGGCATGCAGAAGTCGAGCACCGCCAGGTCGTACGCCGGGCCGCGGGTGGCCGCCTCCCGCAGCCGGTCCAGCGCGGTGGGCCCGTCGGCGACCGCGTCGGGGACCATCCACCACGCCTCGAGCTGGTCGACCAGGACCAGCCGGTTGGTCTCGCTGTCGTCGACGACCAGGACCCGCCGGCCGGCCAGCTCCGCGTCCGGCCGGGGGGCCAGCCGGCGCGGCTCGTGGGCCAGCGGCAGCGGCAGCGTGAACCAGAACCGGCTGCCCTCGCCGGGCCGGCTGTCCACGCCGAGCTCGCCGTCCATCAGCCCCACCAGCTGGTGGCAGATCGCGAGCCCGAGCCCGGTGCCGCCGTACCGGCGGGTGGTGGAGGAGTCGGCCTGGGAGAACGGCTCGAAGAGGTGCCGCAGCGTGTCCGGCTCGATGCCGATGCCGGTGTCGGCGACCTCGAGGTGGACCAGCACGCCGCGGTCGGTGACGTCCTCGAGCCGGGCGCTCACGACGACCTCGCCGGACTCGGTGAACTTCACGGCGTTGGCGGCCAGGTTGATCAGCACCTGCCGGATCCGGGACGGGTCGCCGCGCAGCTCCACCGGCAGGTCGGGCGCGCAGAAGGCGAGCAGCTCCAGCCCCTTGCTCCGGGCCGGCCCGCTGACCAGCTCCGCCACCTCCTCGACGACCTCGAGCAGGTCGAAGTCGATCGCCTCGATCTCCAGCCGGCCGGCCTCGACCTTGGAGAAGTCGAGGATGTCGTTGATGATCCCGAGCAGCGCCTCGCCGGCGCTGCGCACGCCCTCGGCGTACTGGCGCTGCCGGCGGTCGAGGTCGGTGGTCAGCAGCAGTCCGGTGAGGCCGATGACGCCGTTCATGGGCGTGCGGATCTCGTGGCTCATCGTGGCGAGGAAGGCCGACTTGGCGCGCGAGGCCTCCAGCGCCGCGTCCCGGGCCACGGCGAGCTCCTCGCGGGCCCGGGCCTCGGAGTGCAGCAGCCGCTCGGTGCGGAAGAACGCCAGCGCCAGCAGGGCGATCAGCCCGATCGTGGGCTCCATCGGGCTGGCGGGGTGGCCGACGGCGGCGCTGACGATCCGGATCGCCGGGGGCACGGCCAGCGGGAGCACGGCGATCGCCAGCGTGCGCTGGACGTGCCGGTGCCCGGTGGCGCCCTGCGGGAGCACCTGCGGGGTGGGCGGCCACCAGGTGGACAGGCCGAGGAGCACCGCACCGAGGATCCAGCCGCCGTCCAGCCATGGCGTCGCGGCGGTGGAGACCTCGGTGAAGAGGTAGCCGAGGTCCGCCCCGAGCCAGCAGAGCACCCCGACCGCCAGCGGCAGGCCCACGGCGTTCCGGTAGTGCCGGGCGGCCAGCGCACGCAGCACCAGCGCGAGCAGGACGGCGTCGGCGACGGGGTACGCCGCGAGCACGGCGCGTGTCCCGGCCGACATGCTCGAGTCGCGCACGATCGAGCCGATCGAGACCGTCCAGAGCACCAGCACGCTGACCACGACGATGGTGAGCGCGTCGATCACCGCGTCGACGTCGAGGCGTCGGCCGTCGCCCACGCGCACGACCAGGACGGCGGTCAGGGCGGCCCCGATCAGCAGGTAGCCGGCGAGGTAGAAGACGTCGGCGAGCGAGGCGTCGGGCTCGTGTCCGCTCCAGAGGAGGAGGTACCAGACCAGGTCGCCCAGCGCGGACGACGTGAGGCCCGCCGCCACCAGCCGCGGCACCAGTCGCCGCTGCGGCGGCGCCACCAGCACGCCCCACCAGGCCAGCGCCGCGCCCGCCCAGACTCCGACCAGGTAGCCCGTGTCGCCGAGGCCGCCGGTGGGGCGCCACAGGTGCAGGGCCAGGAGGGCGACGGTCGCGCCGGCCACCAGCCACAGGGCGGTACGCCGGGTCCGCGGCCACGCCGGGACGCGCTGCGGCGGGGGCTCGACCGGGAGCATGCGCAGAGGCTACGCGTCCACCGTGTCTGCCGTGTCTGCCGTGTCTGCCGTGTCCACCGTGGCCCGCTGTCCCCGGCGCGGGGACTATCGCGAGGGCTCGGGTCGGTCCCCGGTGTCGATGGTGCGCGCGGTCTCGAGCACGAACCGGTCCCAGGGCCGGCGCGGGTCGCGGCCGGTGCGCTGGACCAGCCGGCGCAGCCGGTGCCGCATCGTCTGCGGGTGCAGGCCGAGGGCCGCGGCGGCCGCGCTGGCGCTGCCCGTGTCGAGGTAGGCGTCGAGGCCGGCCCGCAGGTGCGGCTGGTCGACCAGCGGCCCGAGCGCCAGCGTGGCCAGCCGGGCGGGGTCGGCGTCGCGGTGGGCGGCGAGCAGGGCCAGCACCAGCGCGTCGGTCTCGTCGAGCACGCGGCCGTCCGCGGTGGCGCGGGCCGGGGCCCGGTCGACCGCGAGCGCGGCCAGCCGGTGCGCCCGCGGCACGTCGTCGGCGTTGCGGGCGGTGACCACGCACGCGGTCGTGCGGGGGAGGGGGCGTCCCGGCGGACGGTGGGCCGCACGACCTGGGATCGGGCAGCAGCGCGACGGTCGTGTCGTCCCGGCTGCGGGCGAGCACGGCGTCGGCGGGCGCCGGGCCGGTGGTCACCAGCACCGCGGGACTGGACGGCAGCGTGACGCCGAGCTCGCGGCACCGGTCGGCCAGCGCGGTGCGGGTGGCCTGCCGGCCGTCGAGCAGGTCGTCGAGCAGGTCCGCCAGCGCGCGGTCCCGGTCGCCGCTGAGCCGCTCGGTGGCCGCGGAGTGGCCGGCGTAGAGCGCCTCGGAGAGCGTGTCGATGCTGGCCATCCACAGCCGGGCCAGCGCCAGCGCGTCCGCCACGGTGAGCCGGCCGGCGCCGGCCTCCGCGACCAGGTCGGTCACCCGGGTCCCGGCCACCCGGTAGGCGCGCAGCACCACCGGCAGCGGCCGGCCGTCCAGCGCCCGGGCCGCTCCGATGCCCCGGAACCGCGCCACGTCGGCCGGCGCGAGCTGCTCGTCGGCGACCCACAGCTGCAGGATCCGCGAGGCGGCCCACCCGGCGATGGTCGAGACCTCCTCGAGCTGGGCCGGCGAGAGGGTGCGGTACGCCGGGATCTGCGCCCGGATCGTCGCCACCAGGTCGTCGACGACCCGGCCCGGGTCGGCGACCAGGGCCCGTCGTACCGCCTCGCGCTGCTCCATGCCGGCATTGTCATCACATGACAACGGCCGTGCGCCAGTGGTGAGCATGTTGCTTGACCGGCCCGGGACCGGTCCCGACGATGCCGCCATGGACACCGATGTCGTCGTCGTGGGTGCCGGGCTCGCCGGACTGGTCGCCGCGGCCGAGGTTGCGGATGCCGGCCGCCGCGTGGTGCTGGTCGACCAGGAGGGGGAGCAGTCGCTGGGCGGGCAGGCGTTCTGGAGCCTGGGCGGGCTGTTCCTCGTCGACACCCCCGAGCAGCGGCGGATGGGCATCCGGGACTCCCACGACCTCGCCCTGCAGGACTGGTTCGGCAGCGCGCAGTTCGACCGCGAGGAGGACCACTGGCCGCGCCGGTGGGCCGAGGCGTACGTCGACTTCGCGGCCGGCGAGAAGCGCGGCTGGCTGCGCGCGATGGGCCACCGGGTGTTCCCGGTCGTCGGCTGGGCCGAGCGCGGCGACGGACGGGCCGAGGGGCACGGCAACTCGGTGCCGCGCTTCCACCTCACCTGGGGGACCGGGCCGGGCGTGGTCGAGCCGTTCGAGCGGCGGGTGCGCGAGCACGTGGCGGGCGGGCGGATCCGGTTCGCGTTCCGGCACCGGGTCGACGAGGTCGTCGTCGAGGGCGGCACCGCCGTCGGCGTGCGCGGCGCGGTGCTCGAGCCGACCTCCGTCGACCGGGGCCGCCCGAGCAGCCGGGTCGTGACCGGCGACTTCGAGCTGCGCGCGCAGGCCGTGGTCGTGACCAGCGGCGGCATCGGCGGCAACCACGACCTGGTCCGTCGCTCGTGGCCCTCCCGGCTCGGGGAGCCGCCGCGGACCATGGTCTCCGGGGTGCCCGCGCACGTGGACGGCCGGATGCTCGGCATCACCGAGGCCGCCGGCGTGCGGGTCATCAACCCCGACCGGATGTGGCACTACGTCGAGGGCATCCGCAACTGGGACCCGATCTGGGAGAACCACGGCATCCGGATCCTCCCCGGCCCGTCCTCGCTGTGGCTCGACGCGACCGGCCGGCGGCTGCCCGCACCGTGCTTCCCGGGCTTCGACACCCTCGGCACCCTGCGCCACCTGCGCACGACCGGGCACGACTACTCGTGGTTCGTGCTGACCCAGAAGATCATCGAGAAGGAGTTCGCGCTCTCCGGGTCCGAGCAGAACCCCGACCTCACCGGCAAGGACGTCAAGCTGCTGCTCTCGCGGGTGAAGAAGGGCGCGCCCGGGCCGGTCGAGGCGTTCAAGCAGCACGGGTCGGACTTCGTCGTCGCGTCCACGCTGCGCGAGCTGGTCGAGGGCATGAACCGGGTCGGCGAGCCCGGCCTGATCGACGAGGCCGCGTTGCGCCGGCTGATCGAGCAGCGCGACCGCGAGATCGCCAACCCCTTCTCCAAGGACGCCCAGGTCACCGCGATCCACGGCGCCCGGCGCTACCGGGGCGACCGGCTGATCCGGGTCGCCGGGCCGCACCGGCTGCTCGACCCGAAGGCCGGCCCGCTGATCGCCGTACGCCTGAACGTCCTGACCCGCAAGACCCTCGGCGGCCTCGAGACCGACCTGTCCGGCCGCTGCCTGACCGCCACCGGCGAGCCGCTGCCCGGGCTGTACGCCGCCGGCGAGGTCAACGGGTTCGGCGGCGGCGGCATGCACGGCTACAACGCGCTCGAGGGCACCTTCCTCGGCGGCTGCCTCTTCAGCGGCCGCACCGCCGGCCGGGCGGCGGCCGCCGCCTGCTAGTGCGAGGCGGCGAGGTTGAGCCCCACCACGCCGACCACGATCAGCGCCAGCGAGGCCGCCTTGGCCCAGCTCATCGACTCGCCGAGGAACATGTAGCCGACGCCGGCGACGACCGCGGTGCCGACGCCGGACCAGACGGCGTACGCCACCGAGACCGACATCGTGCGCACCACGATCGCGAGCAGCCAGATCGACACGGCGTAGCCGGCGAGCACGACCGCGCTCCAGCCGAGGTCGGTGAACCCCTCGGCCCGGGGGAGCACGGCCGTCGCGGCCACCTCCAGGCCGATCGCTGTCATCAGCAGCACCACTGCGCCGAACATGTCTCACTCATCCAATGTCGTCGTCCCCGATGTAGCACTCGCTACATCACCCAAATGTAGCACCCGCTACGCTGGGATGGTGAACCGTCGCGACGACCTGCTCGACCAGGTGACCGACCACGTGCTCGAGCACGGGTTGATCGGGTTGACGCTGCGCCCGCTGGCGGCCGCGATCGGGACCAGCGACCGGATGCTGATCTACCACTTCGGCGGGCGGGACGCGCTGGTGTCGGAGGTGGTCGCCCGCTGCACCGAGCGAGCGGTGGCGGCCGTGTCGGCGCTGCCGGGCGCGCCGACCGTGCGTTCGGCGGTCAACCGGCTGTGGGCCGCCTACCGCACCGAGCCGCTGCACGGCTGCCTCGACGTCTACTGCCAGGCCGCCGCGACCGGGCTGATCGGCCAGGAGCCCTACCTCAGCGACGCCCGCGCGAGCAACGAGCGGTGGAGCGCCGGGCTGCGGGACTACTTCGTGCGCGGCGGCGCCCCGCCCCGCCGGGTCGGGCGGATCGTCACGCTGGTCGACTCCGCGCTCTTCGGCTTCCACCTCGACCTCACGACCGACCGGCCCGAGGAGCTCGCCCGCGGCGTCGACGACCTGGCCCGCGCCGCCCAGCAGATCAGCTGCTGACGGCGAGCACGACCGCGAGCAGCACCGAGACGAGCACGATCGCGACCGTCAGCCACATGCCGGCCGCGAACGCCGGCATCGGCGCCCGGTGGCGCATCGCCCGCTCCACGCGGGCCCAGTGGAGGTAGGCCAGCCCCGCCATCAGCCCGCCGAAGAGCATCAGCCCGACCACCACGGTCGTCCGCAGCGGGGCCGAGGTGGGCACCCCCAGCTGGTGCAGCGCCACCGCCCCGGCGATGACGGCCAGCGAGGTGCGGACCCACGCCAGGAAGGTGCGCTCGTTGGCGAGGCTGAAGCGCGGGTCGGGCTCCTCGCCCGCGTCGTACACCCAGTGGGGACGGCGTTCGGTCACGCCGTCACTCTAGGGGGTGGCCAGGTGCGTCGCGCCGACCTCCCCGACCGGCTCCACCAGGCGTGGCGCGAGGTGCTGGCGGCGGGTCGCCCGGCGCCGCTGGTCGAGGTCGCGGAAGACCCGCTCGACCTGCTCGGGGCTCAGGCCGGTCGCCTCCGCGACCGCCACCGGCGGCAGCGCGTGGTTGTGCGCGTAGAGGCACAGGTCCATCTCGTCCGGCGGCAGCGGGAAGCAGAGCTCCTCGCCCGACCGTGGCGGCGCCAGCGGGTCGGTGCCCAGCGGGCGCGTGCGGACCGGCACGGGGACGCCGAGGTACGCCGCCAGGGCCCGCACCTGGGTCAGGTAGAGGTGGGCGACCGGCTTGATGTCGCCCTCCCCGTCGCCCAGCCTGACGAAGAGCCCCTGGTCGTGCTCGAGGCGGTTCGTGGTCCCGGTCGTGACGAAGTTGAGCCGGTCCGCGTGGTGGTGCTCCAGCATCTTGCGGACCCGCGGCTTGAGGCTGAGCGCGGCCACGAGCGCCAGGTAGGGCTCGGGTGCGAGGCGGTGCCGCTCCGGCGGCCCGTCCGGCGGCTGGATCACCACCGAGCAGAGCCGGAAGCCGTCGGAGTCGAGCACGCTCGGGAGCACGAGCTTCGACTTCCAGCCCTCGCCGTACGCCGGGCAGACCAGCCGGATCGCGTCGTCGCGCCGGCGGTAGCAGCGCAGCGCCTCGAGCGCCGGGGTGACGTCCTCGAGCAGCGTGTCGACGCCGAGCGCGCCGACCACCAGCCGCGACAGCCGCAGCATGTCGTCGGGGGACTCGCGGTCGGGCATCAGCAGCGCGACCACGCGGTCCTCGCCGAACGCGCGGGCGCACAGGGCGGCGGTGACCGCGGAGTTCACGTCGCCGGCGAGCGCGACGACCGCGCCGCGGCGCATCGAGGTGCCGACGTGGTCCACGAGGGCCCGACAGATCCGGTCGGCCTCGGCCTCGACGTCGATCGCGAGGTGGTCGAGGCTGAGGGGGTGTCTGCCGCTCACGAAACCGGGGCCGTTCACACGAGGGCGCGCTTGGACAGCACGAAGCGGGTCAGGCCGGAGATGCTGTCGAGGTTGCCGAGCACGGTCTCGTCGTCGTCGACCTCGATGCCGTACTGCGACTCGAGGAACTCGATCAGCTCCAGGACCCCCGCGGCGTCCAGGATGCCGCGCTCCAGCAGGGAGTCCTCGTCGCCGGGGAAGCGCGAGACGTCCCCGAAGAGGTAGTTCGAGCTGATGAACTCCCTCAGCTCGGTCCGCACGCTCTGCTCCACCACGCTTCCTCCTCCGACCTGCCTGCACGTGTGACCGCCCCGAGGCTGAGCCCACCCTCGTGAGCGCCGGCGGTCGCGTCCCGGGCATCGCCGCGGTTTACCCAAAAGTCGCGGTGGGCGGACCCCAGAAGTGGTGACGTCGCGCGGGTCGCTCTTGCGGCGTCCGGCTCCGCGACTACGTTGCCCGCGGGAGCGGCACGCGGACGGGGGTGGGAGCTGTGGAGGCTGCGACGAGCACCGACATCGTCTCGGTGGCGCGGATCGCCCGGATCATCGAGACCCGCGGCGCGCACTTCCTGAACCGGTGGTTCACGCCGGCGGAGATCGCCTACTGCAGCGCGAAGGAGCAGCCCGGCCGGCACTTCGCGGCCCGGCTCGCGGCCAAGGAGGCGGTGTTCAAGGCGCTGCACGCGCCCGGGTCGGGGCCGGTGCCGTGGCGGCACATCGAGATCGCCCACGACGAGGCCGGCGTCCCCGCCGTACGCCTCTCCGGGCGCCTGGCCGAGATCGCCTCCCGTGCCGGGCTGGGGGAGATCCGGGTGTCGCTGACGCACTGCGACGAGTTCGCCACCGCGGTCGCCGTCGTCGACCACGCGGCCTGAGGGGCACGTCGAGGATGCCGCCTGCGGGGAGCGGTGTCGAACAGGGATTCGTTTGATCCGCAGCGCCTGTGGATTATTCGAACCTATTGACGGATATGGTCACATGGCCGTACCATGTGGTATGGCTCCGTTCGACGACCTCGACCCCCAGGCCCTGCTGGCCCGGGCCGAGCAGCGCGTGGTCGAACGCCGCCGCGGGGACCTCACCGACCTCCACCTCGCCGCCCAGTGGGCGGCCCTGCACTCCACCGACCCGCGCGAGGACCCCGGCCACCGCGAGGTGCCCGGCGGCGACCGGCTGGTCCGGGTCGGCGGCGACGGTACGCCGAAGCTCCGACAGCTGTCCTTGTGCGAGCTCGGGATCGCCTTCGACACCCACACCCTCGCCGCCCGCGCACTGGTCGCCGACGCCCTCGACCTCCAGCACCGCCTCCCACAGACCTGGGCCGCCGCCCAGGAGCTGGGCTGCGAGATCTGGGTGGTCCGCAAGATCGCCAGGCTCACCCGCGAGCTGTCCCTCGACGCGGTCGGCCTGGTCGACACCGCCCTCGCGCCGGTGCTCCACACACTGCCGGCGGGCCGGCTCATCACCCTGGCCGAGGCCAAGGTCATCGAGGCCGACCCCGAGGGCTACACCGAGAAGTTCGAGGCCGAGCTGCGCCGCCGCCGCGTCGGGATCTCCCGCACCGACGAGCACGGGCTGCGCACCGTCTTCGCCCGCCTCGACGCCGGCCACGCCACCTGGCTCGACGCCGCGCTCGAACAGCTCGCCGACATCCTCACCACCCGGCAGGACCTGCGCCCCGAGACCCCACCCGACGCCGGTCGCGACGAGCTCCGCGCCCTGGCCCTCGGCCTGCTCGCCCGGCCCGCGGAGGCCCTCCAGGTGATGCTCGAAGCCGCCCAGGAATCCGCCGAGGAGCCCGAGGAGCCCGAGCAGCCCGAGCCCTCCCGCGCGACCGCGCTGCCCGAGCGGGCGCTGGAGCTCCTGGCCTCGCTCGACCTGACCAGGCTGCGGCCCACCGCCCAGGTGTTCTGCCACCTCCACGAGGACGCCGCTGACCGGCCGGGTGCCGGGCGTGGCCCGCATCGAGGACCTCGGCCCCCGGCTGCTGTCCCACCTGGTCACCCTGCTCGGCCACACCAACATCACCCTCACCCCGGTCATCGACCTCCACGACCAACGCGCCGTCGACGGCTACGAGCACCCCACCACCATGAAGACCCGCAGCCGGCTGCGCAGCCCCGCCGACGGCTTCCCCGCATCGACCACCCTCACCGGCACCGGCCGCACCGGCGTCGACAGCGACCACCCGGTGCCCTACGACCCCGGCGGACCACCCGGCCAGACCCGCGACACCAACACCCAACCACTCACCCGCAGCCACCACCGCGCCAAGACCCACCTGCCCTACCAGGTCTGGATCATCGACTCCACCACCAAGCTCTGGCGCACCCCCAACGGCCGGTGGCGCATCGTCGACCACCACGGCACCCACCTGCCCGAGATCCTCGAGATCGACCCCGACTTCCCGGTCTGCGTCGCCTGACCTGTCGCTCTCTCAGGACAACTCCCTCAGCCAGACGTCGAACGACCGCACGAACTGCTCGTGGCTGGCGGCTGTGGCAACCGGATCGGCCGGCACTCGCAGCACGTGATCGCCGGCGACGACGAGGACGAGGCTCTCGATGCCGCGCTCCGGCGCCTCCCACCAGACCTGTCGCACGTCCCACCCGTGTGCCAGCGCCGCCTGGGTCGCGAAGTCCAGCAACGGACGGTCGGGGGTGTACTGCCGGCCCGGCAGCACGACGCACCGGCCGACGGATGTCCCCTCGGCGTGGTGGTCGACGAACCTGGTCATGGGCACACCCTCCTGACCCGGTGCGTGGGGGTCAATGCCGCATCCACCTTGCGTGGACGCGGCCAACGGCTCAGCAGGACTGCTTGAACTCCAAACGGTCCGGGTTGGTGCTCGTGCCCTGCCCGCCGGCCGCCCGGTAGTGCACCTGGAGGTGCCGCAGCCCGTCTGGGAGCCGGTGGTCCCGCGGCCGCAGCCGCAGCACGAGCGTGTACGGCGAGCCCGCGGTCAGCTCGGCGCCCCGGGCGTCCGTGCGGTGTCGCCAGTCGAGCTTGCGCAGGAAGTACCCGGCCGGCCGACCACGGCACGAACGCCCCGCTGTTGGGGCCGCCGCCGGGCACGATCCAGCTGTGCAGGATGTCGACCTGCCGGGTCTGCGCGCCGACCCGCGTGAGGGTCGCGTCGTCCCGGACCACGAGCCGGGGCCCGGTCCAGACGAAGTCGGGGAACCCGCCGTCCTTGCCGGCCTCGACGCAGTAGGTCGCGACGGCGCCGCCGTGCCCGACGAAGCGCACCGGCGCCTTCGCCGGCGTGGTGGTCCCGGGGCTCGACGGGGCAGTGGCACTGCTGGCAGCGCTCCCGGACGGGGTCGGCTCGTCGTCGCCGGTCGTGCAGGCGCCGAGCACGGCGGCCAGCGTCGGCACGAGGACGAGCGCGAGCAGGGTCTTCACGTCGTGCGATCTGCCCTCTCGGGGGAGACGCCAAACCGCCAGCCTAGGGTTTCGCCATGGGCTACGAGTTCGACGAGCAGGTCCGGGTCAGCGGCGCCGACGGTGAGTACGCCGCCGAGCTGTCGCCGGGCTGGGTGGTGGGCGGTGGCGTCAACGGTGGCTACCTGCTGGCCGTGGTCGGCAACGCGCTGCGCGCCTCGCTGCCGGGCAAGCCGGACCCGCTCACGGTCAGCGCCTACTACCTGTCCGCCTCGGTGCCGGGGCCGGCGACGGTGAGCGTGGACGTGCGCCGCGACGGCGGCAGCGTCGCCACCGCGGCGGCCGACCTGCGGCAGGGCGACGAGGCACGGCTGACCGCGCTGGCGACGTACGGCGACCTCGGGCGGCTCGGCGACGACGTGCGCACGACCGCGGAGGAGCCGGTGATGCCGCCGCCGGAGGAGTGCGTCTCGCACGCGCTGGCGCCCGAGGTGGTGCGCCGGGCGGCGCCGATGCTGCAGCGCTTCGACATGCGCTTCCACCCCGAGCAGGTGGGCTGGGCGGTGGGGCAGCCGAGCGGCAACGGCGTGCTGAGCGCCTGGTTCCGGCTGGCCGACGGCCGTGAGCCGGACCCGATCTCGCTGCTGATGGTCGTCGACGCCCTGCCGCCGGTGACCTTCGACCTGGGCATGCCCGGCTGGGCGCCGACCCTGGAGCTGACCGCGCACGTGCGGGCCGACCCCGCCCCGGGCTGGCTGAAGGTCCGCCACGCGACCCGCAACATGGCGGGCGGGATGTTCGAGGAGGACTGCGAGGTGTGGGACTCCGCCGGCCGGCTGGTCGCCCAGAGCCGCCAGCTCGCGCTGCAGCCGCGGCCTCCGGCCGACTAGGCCTCGCCGCCTCAGTGCGTCGGCGGCGGGGGCTCCGTGGGCGGCGGGGGAGGGTCGGCCGGCGGCGGGGCGGAGGTGCCGCCGCCACCACCGCTGGTGTGGTGGTGCGGTGCCGAGACCTTGAGCTTCATCTGGTGGGAGTGGTTCCCGAGGTTGCCGCCGCCGGCGGCCGCGACGACCCGCCAGTAGCTCGTGCCCGTGGTGCGCGCCGGCATCGAGAGGTGGAACCGGCCGTCGCGTGAGGCCTTGCCCTTCTTGGCGGTCCGCCAGTGCTTGTGCGCATAGCGCTGCAGCCGCAGCTTGGCGGCGTGACCCGGCAGCACCCTTCCCCTCACCGTGAAGGCGTGGCCCTTCGTGACGCTGGCGTCGGCCAGGCCCGCCTTGACGACGGAGTGGACGCGGACGGTCAGCAGCTTGGGCTGGCTGGCGCGGTAGGTCTTGTTGCCGGCGAAGACCGTGCGGTACTCCGTGGTGCGCGCCGGCGCCACCTTGAAGTCGCCCCCGGCCGCCACGTGGTCGACCTTCCGCCACTTCCGGGCGCCCGACGGCTTCGCCTGGACGTTGAGCGCGCCGGAGAGCCTCGTGTAGTCGAACTTCGCGCGGAGCCTGCCCGTGAGCCCCAGCCGTTGGCCGTAGGTGATGGTGATCTTCTTCTGCACCACCGACCCCCAGACGATGTCGCTGACCGTCCGGTAGCCGCCGAGGTCGTAGGTGACCTTCTTCTTGCCGGTGACCAGCCGGAGGTCGTCGACGTAGAACGTCTCGCCGGTGCAGCCGAACAGGACGCCGACCTCGGCGCCGTCGCGGTTCCCGCCGTGGAGGGTGGCCTGGTCGGCCAGCGTCATCGCCGGGCCGGTCCCGTCCTGGATGCCCTGGTTGAAGTGGGTCCACGCGAAGTCGACGTGGCCCACGTCCACCCGGTGCCAGCCGCGTGTGGAGTCCACCGGCAGCGAGGCGATCCCGTGCCAGACGCCGGCGTCGCCGGGCGCCTGGTAGACGGCGTAGGCGGAGCCCTGTCCCGATCCACCGACGAAGTACGTCGCGATGCTGGCGTGCTTCAGGCGGGTCGCGTCGCTGGTGTGGGCGAGCACGCCGGCGCCGTAGGTCGTCTGGCCCTGCATGTCCCAGCCCAGGGACTGCTTGCCGATCGGCGGATGCTTCGGTCCGGCCTTGACGAGGACCTCGGGGTCGGTGGGCGGCTCGGCGCTCTCGTCGGTGCAGCCGTGGGTCACGTGGGTGAGGCCGGCCCGGTTGAAGTGGTCGCCGTCGACCGGGACCGGCGCCGAGGCGACGGCGGGCAGCGTGAACGAGCCGCAGAGGAGAGCGGCGGCGCCGGTCGCGCCGAGAACGGTCTTGCGCATGCGGTTCCTCGCCGAGAGTGGGTGGTTCCCCCGAGCCAGCCTCAAGGTGCGCGACAAGGTATCACCGGCCTCCGACGAGCAGGCCGGGATCGGCGTCGTCGTCGTGCACCGCCGGCCCGTGCTCCAGCCACCAGCGAGCACCCGCGGCGGCCCAGTGGCGGTCGTCCGCGGCCAGCTCCCTGAGCTGTGGTGCGCCGCTCATGCCCAGCGCGTGGAGCGCCGCGTGCCGCTCGACCGGGCGCGAGGAGTCGGTGAGGCCGTCGAGGATCGCCCCGGCACCGGCGGGCGGCAGGGCGCCGTGGGCGAGGCCGACGTTCAGCAGCGCGCGTGAGCGCACCGGGCTGCGCTGCTCCCGGAGCGCGCTCTCCAGCAGGTGTCGGCGCCCGAGGGGGTGCCGCAGGCGCATCAGGGCGACCCAGGCGCGGGCGGCGATGACGGGGTTCTCGTGGGCGCCCAGCTCCAGGCACTCCTGCGCGAGCGCCGGGGCGTAGGGGCTCGCCGCCAGCAGCAGGGCGGCGTGGTGGCGGCGCGCCTTGTGGGCGTGGAAGAGCGCCTCGCGGACCAGCCGGGTGAGCATCGCGTCCGGCTCGGCGGGGCCGTGGGTCGGCGTCTCGGCCTCCACCCGCTTCGCCGCCTCCTGGACGACGCCCGCGGTCTGGGACCAGGGAAGGAGCTCCCCGTCCTGGCGGGCCCGGGTGACGAGCTGGTGGGCCCGCCGGGTGCGCAGGGCGCCCGCGATGCGCTCCCACGACCAGGCGGGCAGCTGGACGGCCAGGTCGAGGGAGTCCAGGCGGGTGTCGAGCGAGTCGCCGCGCCGCAGGTTGCCGACGACGTGGCGCTCGAGCTCCTCGCAGACCTCGTCGGCCAGGTGGCCCCGCACGAGCTTGGTCGCGCACACCGACAGCGCGGCGCGGCGCAGGCCCGGGTTGTCGGAGTGCAGCATCCGCAGCACCAGGTCGTTGGCCGCCGGGTCGGGCACCTCGGCGAGCAGGTTGAGCACGGGCGCCATCACCTGGGCGTCGGGCTCGACCACGAACGATCCGAGGGCGCGCGTCAGGTGGCGGTGGCCCTCCGGGTGGCGGATGAGGAGCGCGGCGGCCTCGTAGCGACGGACGAAGCCGGTGCCGCTGGAGGCGGCGAGCTCGCGGATCAGCCGGCCGGACAGGCGTTGCCACTCGGCCCCGCGGAGGAAGACCCGGTCGTAGCCGGAGAGCTCGCCGACCAGCCGCAGCCAGTGGCCGCCGTGGGCGGCGCCGGCCACGGCGCGGTCGATCAGGTCGTCGACCTCGTCGCCGCCGACGGGATCCTCGCGTCGGGGCATCTCCCGCAGTGGCCTGCCGGGGTCGCCGAAGGCGCGCCGGAGCCCGGACGCGACGGCCACCAGGGAGCCCTCCGCCAGGCCGAGGACGGCCTCGTAGGAGGAGACGACGTGCAGGGGGAGGGGCTGCAGCCCCGACTCCCAGCGGGAGATGCGGGTGTTGTCGGCCTTGATCCCGCGCTCCTGCAGGTCCTTGAGGAAGCCGTCCCGGCGGGCGAGGGCGGCGTCGCGCCCCAGCAGCCGGGAGGTGGTCAGCAGCCAGGCGATGCGCTGGTCGCAGCCGATCGCGTGGCTGGCCATCGGCGACCGGTCCTCGGGGAGCCGCTGCGGCCGCCCGCGCCGTCGGTCCGAACCGTCCCAAGCCCCCGCTTGCGCCACGCGCCGTTCCCCCGAATCTTCAAGTCCCCGTGCCAGCCCTTCGGCCGGCGCGCCCATTTATTGCAGAAAGTTGTGACCCCTGCAACAAGAACGCCGGAACTGGTCTGGACTCCCTACTGTCCCATCTGTCACCCGGGGATTCCGTGTTCGGGTGCTTCGCAACGTGGGCCTTCCTGTTGGCCCGATGCTCGGGCGGGGGAGTGCCTCGGCCGAATCTTCACTCCGGAAGGAACAACATGAACAGCAGCGGCATCAAGCGGGGCCTGGCGGCTGGCGCCATCTCCGCTCTGGCGGTGACGGGCCTCCCGTTCCTCGCCTCCTCCGCGTCCGCAGCGCGCGAGCGACGTCATGCAGGTCGGCTCGGTCGGCGGCGACCCTGAACAACGGCGGCGACGGCGGCGTCGTGGTCCTCAAGACCAAGAACATCGACACGGCCGACGCTGACCAACCTGACGCTCATCGCGACACCGACCTCGACGACGGCCCGAACACGCCGGCCAGACGGTCTCGATCATGAGCGCGCCGAGCTTCGTCGCGACACGGCGCACGACCGGCGACTCCGACAACGACCGACGGCCTCGACGAGATCACGCTGCACGTCGCCGTGACCACCCCGTCGGCCGGCGACACGGCGCCACTACGCCGTCGTCCGATCGACGACAACGGCCGACGGCACCAGTCGCAGGCTGGCGAGGCGCGCACGAACGTCGACCAGTCCACCCCGGTGACGCTGGACAAGATCGACGTCTCGCCGGCGACCCAGTCCGCGCCCGCGGGCCTCGAGAGCGGCGACTACACCGTGACGCTCAAGGACGCGGCCGGTCGCACGACCCAGCTCGACAGCGGGCAGCAGATCGACCTCTCCACGGACGCCGACGTCACCCTCCACCCGAACGACTCCGTCACCGGACAACTCCCGACCCGACGCGCACGGGATCGCTCACCGGCAGCGACGACCTCGAGCTCGGCACGGACACCTTCAGCGCGACGCCGTCGGGCTCGGCCACCGGTTCGCACACGATCGACCTCGACCGGCCCGGGCTCGGTGACCGCCAAGGCGACGCTCAACGTCACCAAGGCCGCCGACATCAACGACGCGGACAAGGTCGACATCGTCACCGGCGCCGACTCGTGGGACGGCTTCGGTGGCGGCAGCCTCGGTCCGGCACCACCGACGTGCGCGTCGACCAGTCGAGCATCCGCATCGACATCAAGGCCGGCAAGGCCAACGGCAACGGCACCGTCTCGCTGAACCTCGACGGTGTCCAACGGCACCACCCCCGTCAAGTTCGGCGGCAAGACGTCCGACCACGGTCTCCACCGTGCTGGACACCGACGGCAACGGCTCGCTGACCATCACCCCGGACGCCGGCACGATCCAGAACGGCGACTCGATCGACGTCGTCCGGCTCGTTCGACCAGACGCTGGACTTCGAGCGGGCGGACGTCGCGCAGGGTCCATCAAGTCGGCGGACAAGTACTTCTCCGCGGTCGGCGGGCTCGGTGGACGTCACCGCGACCGTCGTCGACCAGTTCGGCGACCCGGTCACCGGGCTACGTCACCGCTCCGCGCAGCGGCGCGGCAACGCCAACACCGACACCACCCGCAGAAGAAGGCGGTCGGCAGCGACGGCACGGTGACCTTCACCTTCACCGACGCCAAGGCGAAGAACGGCGAGACCGACAACGTCGACCTTCAAGTACTACGACGACCAGTACGCGACCTCGTCGGTCAAGAGCGGCTCAGCACGACCACGATCAAGTACACGACCGACGGCATGGGCAGCGACTTCAAGACCAGCTCGAGCGGCAAGGACACCGAGGCCGGCGACTACAAGCCGTCCGACGTGACCATCGTGCCGCTGGCCGACACCGCGTGGACGACGACAATGAGGCCGCGACCCTGAGCGATCAGACAACGGTGAGGTCGGTTCCGACGTCACCGTGTCGGTCGACAACGGCGCCATGATCCTCGAGCCCGGTGACCACGACCTCGTCCGACGGCAAGGCCTCGATCACCGACACGATCGACACCACCAGCGGCAACCTGCCGACCGGCTACCAGATCGTCGGCACCAAGTCCGGCGTGGTCACCGTGACCATCAGCTCGGCGAACCGCACCGAGACGGCGCAGCTCACCGTCGGCGACGAGGTCGACACAGGGCACGGCGCGCAACGTCACCGTCAGCGGCCCGGCCGAGGTCGAGTCCGGCACCGACCAGGTCACCTACACCGCTGTGGTCACCGACGCGTTCGGCAACCCGGTCGCGGGCGTTCCGTCACCGACCTGAACATCCAGGTCACCGGCCCGGCCCAGTTCCAGGACAGCGACGCCGTCACCAACGACGCCGGCCAGCTCAACCTGAACGTGCGTCGTCGACAGCGACGCCATGGGCGACGTGACCATCAAGGTGCCAGGCAGCTACGGCGAGCAGTTCGGCGCCGAGGCGGACCGCGTCTACGAACTCGTCCTCGACCACGGAGGACGCCGAGGGCCTGACCGCCTCGTCGAACGTCGCGACCGCGACCACCATGGTGGACGCTGCCACGACGCCGAAGGTTCACTACCTGAACCTGAAGCTCCAGGCCTGGTACAACGGTGGCAAGGACGACGTCCTGCACATCAACGCCAACAAGTGGGGCGCCGGTCTGACGGCGAACGTCTACCGTCACACCAAGCACGGCCTGAAGAAGATCACCTCGGCGGTCCTGAACTCGCACGGCAACAAGCGGGTGACCGTGGCCGACAAGAACGGCCGTGGCCTCACGAAGTACGTGGTTCGCGTCGCCGCGACCGACGCGACCCACACGGCCCACGCCAAGCGCCGGGTCCGCTGACCTCACGGTCACACGGTGAGTGATTCCCGGGGCGCCCCTGGCGCCCCGGGATGACCTCCCACAAGGGGGCACTGCTCCCGCAACCCCCAGCACTCTTGGATCAACCAAGTCGGGACACACAGACGCGGTCCGGGCCATTCTCTGTTTGCCGCTGCGCGAGAATGGTCCGGACCGCCTGTCTCACTTTAGGGCACGCGGCCCAACAACCCGGTAGCAGGCGCCACTTGCGAGTGGCGCCTTTCTGCATTTGCGTGTGTTGCGGGATCTCGAGGCGCAGGCGCCAGAGCGCCTTCGCGCCTCGATCAGCGGTCGATCACCGGGGTGGGCGGAGGGCCACGAGCCAGCGGCGGCGGGGGTGCTCGGTGACCGTCCAGAGCTCGTCGCGGGCCGGCCAGGCCGACAGGTCCTCCGGGCCCACCGGGGTCGCCCAGCGGTGCCGGCGGAACGCGCCGGGCCTCCCGGCGTACAACGACCCCGGCGTCCGGGTGCCGTGCGAGACCGAGAGGAACGTGCGCCCGCCGAGGGACGCGACGCCCTGCACGCCCCGCACCCCGAGGTCGTCGACCGCCAGCGGGGTGGCGACGCCGTCGGAGTCGGTGGCGGGCAGGAACGACCGGGGATCCAGCGCGAAGCGGGCGATCCGGGTGGACTGCCGGCCGCGGCCGTACTCCCCGACCACGAGCTGCGGGGGAGAGGCGCCGCGGTCCAGCGAGAGGCAGGAGTAGCGCAGCCGCTCCGTGCCCTCGTCGTGGCCGGCCCGGTGCTGGCAGCGGGCGGGGAGCGCGTAGCGGTAGCCGTGCGTGTCGCTCGGGTCGCGCACGCGCAGCAGGTCGTCGAGCCGGAAGGTCCAGAAGCCCCGGGCGGTCGCCGCGACGTGGACGTAGGGCCCCCACCACACGAGTCCGCCGGCGTGCACCCGCAGCGGCTCGCCACCGGGCGTCAGCAGCAGCACGTGCTGGTAGCGCCGCGCGTCGAGGTCGAGGAACGAGATCCGCGTGCCGTGCGTGCGCGCGCCGCCGACGGGCTTGGCGTACCACGACACCGCCACCAGCCTGCGACCCAGCACCTCGCCGGTCTCCGAGGCGTCCGCGGCGGTGGAGACGCCCTGCGGCCACCACTGCGTCGTCCGCCGGTCCTCGCGGTCCCACGTCAGGGCCTGCCGCACCCGCAGCCCCGGGGCGAAGCCGCGCCGGGCCCTGCGTGACAGGTCGTCGAGGAGGCCGGACAGTCCGACCGGCTCGCCCAGCCGCCGCACGAGCTCGTCGAGGTCCGCGCCCGGGGCGGGGGAGCGCGTCAGGCGCAAGCCATGGGTCAAGGCGGGCTCCTCGGGTGCGGGGGTCTCGAGGCTCAGGCGCCAGGGCGCCTTCGCACCTCGACCAACGATATGGGGGCAGCGCGCTCTCGCGCCTCGCCGACGCGTTCTGAGCCACGGCAAGCACCACGTCACCAGGCCCCCGGGGACGACCCCGGGGGCCTCGTGCTTTCCGGATCCGGGTCGGGGGCCTCCGGTTCAGCTGCCGAGCGCGCCGAGCCGGGTCATGAGGCCGTAGGGCGCGGGCCTCCGGGCCCGGGTCGGAGCTCCGGGGTGAACGTACGTGCGTACACCCCGGAGCGAGGTCGGACGACCGGACACCTCGGTCAGCGCGGCTCCCGAGGCCGGCTCCGCCTCCTACTTGTGGAGGGGGTTGGTGTGGTGGCGGACCTCCACGCCGTCGGGGACGCCGTCGTGGTCGGTGTCCTTCCTGCGCGGGTTGGTGTGGTACTTCCGGACTTCCTGGCCGTCGGTCAGCCGGTCGTGGTCGGTGTCCTTCCTGCGGGGGTTGGTCTTGTACTTCTTGACCTCGGCGCCGTCCTTGAGCTTGTCGTGGTCGGTGTCCTTCCTGCGCGGGTTGGTCTTGTACTTCTTGACCTCGACGCCGTCCTTGAGCCCGTCGTGGTCGGTGTCCTTCTTCAACGGGTTCGTGTGGAACCTGAAGTGCTCCGCGCCGTCCTTGAGCCCGTCGTGGTCGGTGTCGGCGACACCGGGCTTGGTGCCGAGCCTGGCCTCCAGCGCGTCGCTCAGTCCGTCGTGGTCGGTGTCCGGGGCCGGGCACAGCACGCCGCCGTCGGGGGCGTGCGCCTCGGCCTGCAACGGCATGAAGTCGCCCTCGAGCGCGACGTCGTCACCGTCGGCGACCTTCATGTGCATCACCGCGGCGCGGCCCCCGGCGGCGTACTGGCTGCTCGGCGTCGTCTCGGTCAGCGTGCCGGCCGAGAGGGTGAGGGTGACGTCGGAGTTCTTGCTGTACTGCACGACGATCGGGCTGCCGCTCGCCGGCAGCGCGTAGGTCTTGTCCTGGGCGGGGATGCGCACCGTCACCACCGGCGGCGCCCAGTCCACGACGCCCGGGTGCACGCCGTCGGCGTACGCCGTGAGCCGGGCCGGTCCGTTCACCCGCACCTCGACCTCGCCGCCGAAGAACGTCATCGCGGGCGCCGAGGCGTCCTTGGTCGTGCCGATGGCCTGGGCGCGCACCCCGCGGGCGTCGCGCTTGGCGCCGTTCAGGGTCGGCAGGTCGACCCGCTGCTGCACGGTGCCGCCGGCCACCGCCCCGAGCGGGACGGCCGAGTCGGCGGCCGCGGTGTCCGCGGCGGCATCCCGGGACAGCCCCGGGAGCGTGATCGTCGGTGACGGCAGCGTGATCGTCGGCAGCGCGGTCGGGTCGAGCGTCAGGGTGGGCAGCGGCACGGTGGTGGTCGGCAGGTCGGTCGGCAGGTCGCTGGGGAGCGCGGTCGGCAGCGAGGTGGGCGCCGTGCTGGACGGCAGCACCGTGGGCAGGCTCGTCGGGAGCCCGGTGGAGGTGGGCGAGGGCAGCTGCGTGGGGATCGTCGACGGGGCGTCGGTGGGCAGCAGGACGATGCCGCCCGAGCCGCCGTTCGGGATCGAGCTGCCGGCCAGCGTGGCCGCCCCGCCCGCGGCGGTGGCGTCGGTGAGCCCGTCGGCAGTGGTGACGCAGCCCTTGTCGCCGGCCCAGCGGCTCCGCGCGCCCAGCGAGGTCTGGGCGACGTCGAGGGTCTTCGCGATGCTGCCCGCCGGCGCGATGCCGACCTCGGGCTGCTCCGTGTCGGTCCGGCGCGTCGCGGACGACCCCACGCCGCGCCGGGCGCCCTCCCCGTCGGTGCTGCTCCCCGCGAGGTTCTCTGCCAGGGACTGCGTGCGGCCGTCATCCCCGGACTGCCTCGAGGTCAGCGCGCCGGCGACGTGGAGCACCGACAGGTCGACCGACCGTGGCCGGCCCGAGAAGTCGAGGTCGAGGGTGTCGAGGTGCCACAGCGCCCCGCTGGCGGTGGCCGCGGTGGTGGCGTACGCCGACGGGACGGGCTCGGCCCGGCCGGGGCCGGCCGTCATCGCGGCGAGGCCACCGACGGCGAGGCAGCCGGCGAGTCCCAGGGGGAGCAGGGTGGTCAGACGACGTGTCATGGGCGAGACATCCTTGGGTCGAGTTGCAGCGGCGACGGCATGGTTTCCTGTGACCGACGTCTCCAACCACCGGTCTGAACCAGTGGCTCCGCTACGGTCACGGGCGTGATCGACGTCGTCGGAGCCGCGCTGGTGCACGACGGCCGGGTGCTCGCGGCCCGGCGCACCCACCCGCCCGAGGCCGCCGGCCGCTGGGAGCTCCCCGGCGGCAAGGTCGAGGACGGCGAGGCGCGCGACGCCGCCCTGGTCCGGGAGATCGCCGAGGAGCTCGGCTGCCGGATCGTCGTCGACCGCTGGCTCGAGGGCGCCGCGACGATCGGGCCGCGACACCGGCTGCTCGTCGCCCTCGCCCACGTCGTCGAGGGCGAGCCCCGGCCGCACGAGCACGACCGGGTCCGGTGGCTCGGCCCCGACGAGCTCGACGACGTCGACTGGCTCGAGCCGGACCGGCCCTTCCTGCCGCAGCTGGCGGTGGCGCTGTCGGTTCGCCGACGCGGGGGCTACGGCGCGTCGTAGACGCGGTGATCGCCGATCCGTCTCCAGACTCAGATCCACTCGTCGTCTTCGCGGGTGAGCTGGAAGGTCGCCCGGCCATCGGGAGAGGCGAAGCTCCACGTCATCTCCATGATGCCCGCCGCTCCACGCAGCTCATCGACGCGGAGGGACTTCGGCCAGACGAGGCTGGTCCGCTCGGCCCGGCTCGCCGCCCACGCTTCACAGCCGGGCGCGAACTCTTCTCGGTGGCCTCCATGGGCCGCGGAACCGAGATGCAGGCAAGCGGCATTGCAGCAATACGGCTCGCATCGACCCGCGGCTGGGTGCGTGCTGTGCGCCTGGGTGACAATGAGCCCGTGCGTGGCATCTTCTTCGACGAGGACGGCGCCCGGGCGGTGGCCGCCCGGCTGGCCGACGACGGGTACGACGCCTCCGTCGTCCGCGAACGGCTCGCCGGCGAGGACGACGACGAGGACCACCCCTGGGCGGTGCTGACCGACGCGCCGCCGATCGCGCTGGAGCTCCTGGTCGACGAGTACGCCGGCTGGCTGGACGAGGATCTCGACGAGGTCGACCACCGACCAGCCGGGTCCGATCAGCGGTCGGTGAGCCCCGGTGTGCCGCCGCTGGACCTGCCGAGCGCGCCGAAGCGGGTCAAGAAGCCGTAGGCCGCCGGCCCCGGGACCAGGTCGAGCCCCGGGTGTACGAACGTGCGCACACCTCCGGAGCGGGATGCCAGCGGGCGTCCGGTCCACGGGTGAGAATGTGTGCTCGACGTCCGGGCGATCCGAGGAGTGCGATGACAGCCAGGTCTTCCCGCCGGCACCTGTGGTGGGCCCTGTCGCCGGCGTACACGGTCGGCGTGCTCGCCTTCATCCCGGCGCTGCACGCGGCCCTCAAGCTGCGCCGGCCGCGGCTGTGGTGGTCCGCGGCCGGGCTCGTCGTCGGTGACCTCGTCGCCTGGCCCCTGCTGAACCAACCGGGCGACAGCACGGCCTCGGACGTGGGTGCGCTGCTCGCCATCTGCCTCGCCGTCGCCGGCACGGTGCACGCCCTGCGGCTGCGCGAGCGAGGTCTTCGCCGACTCCACGCCGGAGGCGAGCGAACGTCACGGGGCCCAGGGGGACCCCGCGGTGCAGCAGGCGCTCGCCGCCCGGCAGCGGCGTGCCGAGTCCGCCGCGTTGGCGGCCGGCGACCCCGCACTGGCGCGCGACCTGAAGATCGGACGACCCGACCAGCCCCGGCAGTACGACGACGGTGGGCTGGTCGACATCAACGGCGCCCCGGCATCGGTCCTGGTCAGCCATCTCGGGCTGACCACCGCCCAGGCCGAGAGCGTGGTGGCAGCCCGGGGGCAGCTGGGGCGGTTCCAGAGCCCCGAGGAGCTCACCACCTTCACCGATCTTCCCCAGCAGGCCCTCGACGCCGTGCGGGACCGGATCGTCGCCCTCTGACACGACCGGCTCGACCAGCGACTACTCGCAGGCGACCCCGTCGTCGTCGCCGTCCAGCCGGGACGAGTAGCCCGGGTCGCCCCGGTGCAGCGGCGCCGCGCCCGCCGCCCGGGCCGCGTCGCAGTTCGGGTAGCCGACGGCGGCCGAGGAGTCGCCGGACGTCGGCGCGTCCTCCGGCGTCGGGGTGGCCGAGGGGTCGGTGACCCGCACCGGCACGAGCACCGGCGCGCCGGAGCCCGCGGGCAGTCGCTGGCCGGGGCAGGAGGCGAGCACCCGCTGGATCGCCGCACGCTCGGGCGGGGTCACCCACAGGTCGTACTTCGCCTTCACCGCGACCTGGCGCGCGACGTAGCGGCACCGGTAGGACTTGTGCGGGGGCAGCCAGGTGGCGGCGTCGCCGTCGCCCTTCTGCCGGTTGGCAGACGCGTCGACCGGCAGCAGGTTCAGCGGGTCGTTGGCGAGCGCCGCGCGCTCCCGGATCGGCTCCCGGAACGCACCGGTGGCCCAGGCGTCGCCCAGCGCCACCACGTGGTCGATGTCGACCAGGGTGCCGTCGCCGCGCACGAAGTGGATCGTGGTGCCGGTGTAGGGGTCGGCCAGGTCGCCCGAGGCGACCACGCAGTCGTGGGTGCCGGGCTCGACGACGACGTGGGTCAGGTGGGCGGCCAGCACGTCGTTGCGGGTGTCGCAGCCGTTGCGGTCCGCGTCCAGCCACGCCGGGCCGAACCGGTCCCGGTCATAGCCGGTCATCGGCGCCCGGCCCTTGACCGGCAGCCGCTCGAGCGCGGCCTCGGCGGAGCCGCCGCCGGCGGGGGCGGCGGTGTGGCCGGGCCGGGCGTCCGGCGGGGCCTGCAGGTCCACCGCGCAGCCCGAGGCGGCCAGACCGAGCAGCGTCGCCAGCAGCACGGCCGTCGGACGGCGGGTGCCCCCGTGTGTCTTCACGGGGCGCCATGGTGCCGGTCCGCGTCCAGGGTGTGACGAGCGGGGTCGGCGGCGGGTTTCACCGGCGGCCGGTGAAACCGGCACCGCCCGCTCACTACGATCGACGCATGACCCCCGACCAGCGCCTCCTGCTCGTGCACGCCCACCCCGACGACGAGACGATCAACCAGGGCGCCACCATGGCCAAGTACGTCGCCGAGGGCCGCGGCGTCACGCTCGTGACCTGCACCGGCGGCGAGATGGGCGAGATCCTGGTGCCCGAGCTGGAGCACCTGGCGCCGCACGAGCTCGCCGAGCACCGGCGCGGCGAGCTCGAGGCCGCGATGAAGGAGCTCGGCGTCACCGACCACCGCTACCTCGGCGGCTTCGGCGCCTACCACGACTCCGGCATGCAGTGGCACGAGCAGGGCCACGCGGTGCCCGCCGACGAGGTCGGCGAGCAGGCCTTCTGGAACGCCGACCTCACCGAGGCCGCCACCCACCTGGTCGAGGTCATCCGCGAGGTCCGCCCGCAGGTGCTGGTGACCTACGACCAGTTCGGCGGCTACGGGCACCCCGACCACATCCAGGCCCACCGGGTGGCGATGTACGGCGCCCAGCTGGCCGCGGTCCCGTCGTACCGCCGCGACCTCGGCGAGGCCTGGGACATCCCCAAGATCTACTGGGGCGCGATGTCGGAGAGCCGGATGCGCGCGGGCCTGCGGATGCTGCGCGAGGCCGGCGACGCGACCACCTTCGAGGGCATGGACCCCGACGGCCCGATGCCGTACTTCGTGGTCGCCGACGAGGACCTCACCGCGGCCGTGGACGCCCAGGAGCACGTCGAGGCGAAGCTGAACGGCATGCGCGCCCACGCCACCCAGATCACCACCGACGGGCCGTTCTTCGCGCTGTCCAACAACGTCGGCACCACCGCCTGGGGGATCGAGTACTTCCGGATCGCCAAGGGCAACCCCGGGCCGGTCGGCGAGGACGGCCTGGAGACGGACCTCTTCGCCGGGCTCTGATGCGGCTGCTCACCCGGGGCGCGGCCGCGCTCGTGGTGCTGGCGCTCGGCGCCGGCACCGCCATCGCCTCGGTCGCCGTGCACGAGCTCGGCTGGGGGCTCCCGCTCGCGGTCGCCGCGACCCTGCTGACCCTGCTGGCGCTGCCGGCGGGCTGGTGGACCCGGCTGCCGTTCGCGCTCGGCTGGACCGGCCTGGTCGCCTGGGTGGTCAGCCCGCGGCCGGAGGGCGACTACGTGATCAGCTCCGACGTCCAGGGGTACGTCGTGATCGGGCTGGCGCTGCTGGTGCTGGTCCTCGGCATCGCGACCCTGCCCCGGCCGCGGGCCCGCAACCGGCCGGCCACCGAGACGGCGGGTGAGCGCGAGAGCGTCGGCGTCCGCTCCTAGGATCTGTGCTCGTGGGCGAGAGACCTGAGCGGGCCGGCGGCGGCGTCGTGCTGCTCGTGGTCGCGGTCCTCGCGCTGCTGGTCGGCGGCGGCTGGGCCGCGGCCTACTACCGCGCCGGCGGCACCCTGGCCCACGGCACCAGCGTCGAGGGCGTCCGGGTCGGCGGCCGCACCCCCGCCCAGGCCGCCGACGTGCTGCGCGCGGCGCTGCACGGGCGGGCCACCCGGCCGATCGTCGTCAGCACCGCCCGGCGGACGCTGTCGGTCAGCCCGGCGAAGGCCGGCCTCGGCATCGACTACGCCGCCACGGTCGCCCAGGCGCCGACCACGCGCAGCTGGCGACCGGCGAAGCTGTGGCAGCACTACTCCGGCGGCTCCGACCTCGACCCGGTGATGACCGTCGACGAGACCCGGATGGCCGCGACCGTCGCCCGGCTGGACCGCAAGCTCGGCACCCCCGCCCGCGACGGCCACCTCGCCTTCCGCGGCGACCGGGTCGAGGTCACGCGGCCGCGCACCGGCCACCAGCTCGACCCCGCCGAGACCGCGAACGCGCTCGAGGCCGCCTTCGTCGACGGCGCGACCCAGGCGGAGCTGACGCTGCACGACGTGCCGCCGGTGATCGACGACCACGACCTCCAGCGGGCGCAGAACCAGGTCGTGAACCCGGCGCTCTCCGGGTCGGTGCGGCTGGTCTTCGGCGACACCCCGGTGCGGCTCCAGCCCAGGGCGTTCACCGCCGCGCTGCGACTGGTCGCACGCCACGGCCGGCTGGGGCCGCGCGTCGACGCGCGCCGGCTCGCCCACGTGGTCGGCGGGCCGGCGACCTACGACGAGCCTGCGGTCGACGCGAGCCTGCGGCTGGTCGACGGCCGGATCGCGGTGGTCGAGCCGAGGCGCGGGGTGGGCTACCGGGCCGACGACGTCGCCCGGGCGTTCCGCCGGGCGGTCCGCCGCCCACCGGGCCACCGCACGGCCCACGTCGCGGGCCACGGCGTACGCCCCCGGGTGACGGCGCGCGACGCCCGGGCCTGGCAGGTCGACCGGGTCGTGGCGACCGCGGTGGCGCGGACCGGCAGCGACCGGCTGCGGCCGGCCGTCGAGGCCGTGGACGGGGCGGTGCTGGCGCCGGGCCGGACGCTCGTGCTGCACCGGCAGCTGCGCGACCTCGACACGCTTCCGGGGGTGGACCGGCTCGCCGGCGCGCTCGGCACGGCGGGGGAGCGGGCCGGGCTCGAGGTGAGCGGCGAGGGTGCCGACCTGCGGCTCCGCAACCCGGGCGGGTCCGGCGTGCTGCTGCACGTCACGCTGCGCGACGCGGGATCCCACCGGGTGGTGCGGGTGCAGGCCTGGTCCCACGGCTGAGGGCCAGGCGCAGCACGTGGTGGGCCACGACCGCGACCGCCAGCAGCAGGGCGGAGGTGCGGTGGCCGGCGGCGTACGTCGCGGCGGCGGCCGCCCAGGCCACCAGCAGCTCCTGCGCCATCCGCAGGGCCGGGGCGTGCCGTCCGGCCTGACGGAAGTCCACCGCGCCCCAGAAGCCGAAGCCGGCGGCGGGCACGAGCACGGCCAGCAGGGGGCGCAGCCACGGCTGGTCGCCCGCGGCGGCCCAGCCGGCGACCGCGAGGGCGACCACCAGGCCCGCCTCGAGCAGCCCCCGGAGCGCGACGTTGGCCCAGGTCAGCGAGGTGCGGGTGCTCATCGGGCCCAGCCCTGCAGCGTGGTGTCGAGGCTGGCGACCATCCGGGCGTAGCTGCGGTCGACGTCGACCGGCAGGCCGAACCCGCCGCCGGCCTCCAGGTGCACGAAGCCGTGCAGCGCGGCCCGGAGCGCGCGGGCCGCGTCGATCGCGTCGTCGCCCTCGAGGCGGTAGCCGCGCAGGATGGCCTCGATGACCTCCAGCGCCGCGGCGGCGGCCGCGACGTGCTCCGGGTTGTCCACCGAGGGCGCGGGGATGCTCGCCTCGTAGAGCCCCGGATGGTGGCGGGCGAAGTCGCGGTAGGCGGCGGCCACCGCGCGCAGCGCCTCGCCGCCGGCGCACCCCACGCGCCGCCCTGGTCATGGCGTCGGCCAGCTCGCGGGTGGCGTGGGCGCGCACGCCGGAGCGGAGCGCCTCGAGCGAGGCGACGTGCTTGTAGAGGCTGGGCAGTCGCACGCCGAGCCGCTCGGCGACCGCCGCCAGCGTGAGCCGGTCCCAGCCGAGCTCGTCGGCGACGGCGGCCGCCTCGGCGACGACCTTCTCCGGGGTGAGGCCGGCCCTAGGCACCGGTCGTCACCTCCCGGCAGAACTCGACCAGGCGCGGGTTGACCCGGTCCGGGTACTCCGTGTGCGGGTAGTGGCCCGAGCCGGGCACCAGCAGCGTCTCGGCTCGCAGCCGGTCGGCGACCCAGGCGGCCTCGGCGGCGGGGTCCTTGAAGTCCGGGTCCGCGTCGCCCATGACGACCAGCGCCGGGGCGCCGACCTGGTCGAGCCGCTCCTCGGCCGGCGCGTGGCTGGTCCGGGTGGTGGCGGTGAACGCCCGGGCGTGACCGGGCTCGCGCATGCTCGCCCGGATCAGGCTGCGGTGCTCGGCGAAGTCCTCGGGCTTGCGACCCGGGTAGAGCGAGGGCAGGTAGCTGCCCCACACGGCCGGCGCCCAGGGACCCGACATCGCGACCCGGAACGCCAGCGCCAGCAGCGGGTTGATCGGCGGGTTGCGCACGAAGGGACCCACCAGCACCAGTCCGGCGACGGCGGCGGGCCGCTCGGCGGCGGCCCACACGGCCGCACCGGCGGACATCGAGTTGCCGACGAGTACGGCCGGGCCGGCGTCGAGCTCCTCGACCAGGGCCAGCGCGTCGGTGCCGGCGGCGACGTCGTCGTACCGGCTGAACGTCGCGTCGCTCTCGCCGTGGCCGCGCAGGTCCAGGGTGGCCACGCGGAAGCCGGCGGCGACGAGGGCGGGCACGGTGAAGCGGTAGGAGCTGCGCAGCTCGCCCATGCCGGGCAGGCAGACGACGAGCGGGCCCTCGCCGGCCACGTCGTAGGCGAGCCGGCCCTCGGGCCGGGACAGGTGCCGGGTGGGGCGGGGTGAGTCGTTCATGGTGGTCCTCGAAGGTTGGCTTGATGTCATAGCCAAAAAGCTAATGGCATTAGCCAATGGTGTCAAGGGCCCAGGTGGCTCAAGCGACGGTGACCGGGTGCCGCAGCACCGCGGCGAAGAGGTAGCCGTCCTCGTTGTCGGCGGCGACCTCGGGCTGGGTGCGGCCGTCGCTGTCGGTGGCGCGGGTGAGCAGCACGTGCTCGCCGGGGGCGGTGGGCGTCCACGGGTGCTCCCAGGCCACCCAGGCCGACGGCTCGTTGTCGCCGGTCAGCGACGCCTCGTCCCAGGTGCGGCCGCCGTCGGTGCTGACCTCGACCATCCGGATCGACGCCTCGCCGGACCAGGCGCGCCCGCGCAGCACCGTCAGCCGGCCGGCCCGCAGCGGGCCGGTGGCGTCGACGACGCTCTTGGGCGGCATCCGGTCCAGCACCGCGTCGTCGCCGGTCCAGCCCTCGCCGTGCATGCGGTACCACCGGGTGGTCCATGGCGAGTCCTCGGCCGTGGTGGTGACGCGGAGCTCGCCGAGCCACTTGATGCTGGCGATCCCGACCCAGCCGGGCACGACCAGCCGGGCCGGGAACCCGTGGTCGGGCGGCAGCGGCTCGCCGTTCATCTCCCAGGCGACCAGGGTGTCGTCGAGCGCCTTCGCGAGCGGCAGCGGGCGGCGTACGTGCCCGTGGTCGACGCCGTCCTCGACGTACGGCGCGTCGAGGCCGACCGCCATCACCTGCACCGCCTCGGGGCGCAGTCCGGCGTGCTCGAGCACCACCCGCAGCGGGACGCCCGTCCAGCGGGCCAGGCCGATCGCGCCCATCGCCCACTGGCTGCCCGGTCGGTAGCTGCCCTGCTGCTCGGCGAAGTAGCGCCGGCCGTTGCCGGTGCACTCCAGGGTCCGCTCGCGGGTGGTGCTGCCCAGGGCGCGCAGCTCCTCCAGCGACAGCTCCAGCCCGCGCTCGACCCCCTCGCCGGTCACCCGCAGCCGCCAGGTCGAAGCGTCGAGGCGGGGCGGCTCGGTGTGGTTGCGCACGAAGAACCGCGCGGCGGGGGTCAGGTGGGGGACCCGGCCGTCGCCGTCACCGTCCCAGCGGGTCTCCACGTCGGTCCCATGGGCGACGAACCAGCCGCCCCCGTCGATCGGTCGTCCCTCGGCGTCGCGCAGCACGCTCGTCACCCTACAAACCGGGGCACCGGTCAGGGCGTCAACCGGTGCAGGTCGCGCGGGAACAGCGTGACCTCGCGGACGTTCGCGGCCTCGACCAGCCGCCCGGTCCACCGCTCCAGCCCGATCGCGAAGCCCCCGTGCGGCGGCATGCCGTGCTCGAAGGCCTGCAGGTACGCCGCGTAGGCGGCCGGGTCCTCGCCGCGGGCGCGGATCGCCGCGTCGTACGCCGAGGGCCGGTGCAGTCGCTGCCCACCGGTGACCAGCTCCAGGCCGCGGAACAGCAGGTCGAAGCTGTTCGACCAGCGCGGGTCGGCCTCGGGGTGGGTGTAGAACGGCCGCTTCGCCATCGGGTAGCCCTCGACCGCGACGAAGTCGCTGCCGTGCTCCGCCTTCGCCCAGGCGCCGATCGCCCGCTCGTGCTCGGGCGCGAGGTCGGGCTCGTCCGCCGGGGCGCCGACCAGCCTCAGCGCGTCGCGGAAGTGCAGCACCGGGATCTCCTCGGGCACCACCGGCACGTCCGCGCCGGCCAGCCCGACCTCGGCCGCGGCGTGCTCGTGCACCGCGGCCACCATCCCGGCCAGCACCTCGCGCAGCACCCGCAGCACGTCGCGGTGGTCCTCGATGAAGCCGAGCTCGGCGTCCAGCGAGACGTACTCCGCCAGGTGCCGCACGGTGTCGTGCGGCTCGGCCCGGAAGACCGGCCCCACCTCGTAGACCCGCTCGAAGACGCCCACCATCTGCTGCTTGTAGAACTGCGGGCTCTGGGCGAGGTACGCCGGCCGGCCGAAGTAGTCGACCTCGAAGACGGATGAGCCGGACTCGGTCGCGGACTCCACGAACTTCGGGGTGTGGATCTCGGTGAAGCCGGCCGCGCCCAGGGTCTCCCGGAAGCCGCGCAGGCTGGCCGCGGCGAGCTGCCAGCGGGCCTTCTGCGCCGGGTGGCGCCAGGTCACCGGCGCGTGGTCGAGCAGGGTCGGCAGCGAGGCGTTGAGCGCGGGCCGCCACAGCTCGACCGGCGGGGTGGCCGCCGGCTCGGTGAGCGCGGTGATCACCGGGTCGGTCACCTCGATCCCGCCGGGCGCCTGCGGGTTGGCGGTCGCCGTGCCCACCACCTCGACGGTGGTCTCCTCCGGCGGCACCCCGGGCCCCCGCGGTGCCGATCCCGGGGGACCCGGCTTCACGACCACCTGGGCCAGGCCGGTGCGGTCGCGCAGCACGAGGAACGTCAGCGCCGCGAGCTCGCGGCGGCGGTGCACCCAGCCCTGCAGCCGGACCGTCGAGCCGGGCTCGGCGGCGGGCAGGTCCGAGCAGAGCGTGCGGGGTGGTGCTGATGTCATGGTGACCTCCAGTGGCAGGAAAGCCCTGGAGGTGTGGGCGGGGGCAAGGTCGCGGTGCCACCACACCTTCGCCGGCGGTCTGCCCCGGAGGGCTGCCGGCCTCTCGTCGGTACGCCGATCCGCGCGGGTGCACGCTCCCGGCCGGACCGGGCGAGGGTCGTCACTCCTCGCGTGCTGCCGGGGAAATCGTAGGACGACCGGTCCCGTCGGGGAAATCGGATTCCCGGCTGCGACCTGCGGGAGCCGTGGGCGCGCCTACGCTGTCGCCGTGCTCGTCCACTTCCGGCTCACCGTGCCCGCCGACCTCTCCGGGGATGTGCAGCGGCTGCTCCTCGACGGCGAGTGGGCCACCAACGTGACGGTCGACCGTGGCGCGTGCCTCGACCCCGAGGGCGACCTCGTCGAGGCCGACATCGCCCGGGAACAGGCCGGCCGGGTGCTCCAGCAGCTCGGCGAGCTCGGTCTCGACCAGCGCGGCGGGATCGTCGTCTCCAGCCCGGAGAGCACGCCCTTCGACCTGGCGGCCGAGATCGAGCAGCGGGCGCCCGGCCACCCCGACGACGCGGTGATCTGGGAGTCGGTGGAGGCCCAGGCGGAGGGCGCGGCGCAGCTGACCCTGTCCTACCTGGTCTTCCTGGTGCTGGCGGTGATGCTGGCCGCGGTCGCGGTCATCAACGACTCCGCGATCCTCGTGGTGGGCGCGATGGTCGTCAGCCCCGAGTTCACCGCGATCGCGGCGATCGCGGTGGGCCTGGTGCTGCGCCGGTGGAGCCTGAGCGGCCGCAGCCTGCGGGTGCTGGTGCTCACCTACGCCTCCGCCGTCGCCGTCGCCGTGGGGTTCGCGCTGATCGCGCGCGCCGTCGGCCTGATCGAGCCCAGCATGCTGACCCGGCCGCGGCCGCAGACCGACTTCATCTGGCACCCGGACACGTGGTCGTTCGTCGTCGCGCTCATCGCCGGTGCTGCCGGCGCGGTCGCGCTGGCGGTCGAGAAGACCTCCACCCTGGTCGGGGTCTTCATCAGCGTCACGACCGTGCCGGCGGCCGGGAACCTCGCGCTGGGGATCGCGCTCTGGGAGACCTCGGAGATCGTCGGCTCGGTGGAGCAGCTCGCCGTCAACGTGGCGGGGATGGTCGTCTCCGGCGTGCTGGTGCTGCTCGCCATGCGCCTGGGCTGGGACCGGCTGGTGGGCTGGTCCGACCGCGTCTTCGGCCGCCGGGCACCCGAACGGGTGTTCCTGGCCCGGGGGCAGCGTGACTCCGGCGGGTAGGTGGGCGCCCCCCGCGGGCTCGGGCCGTCACGTGGGGCTGGTGGGGCAGCCGTGACGAAGTCGTGACGTGTCGCACTGCAACCGATCCGGGTCCGGTGTGCGTCCCTTGGGCATGACACACGCGCGCTCCCGTGCCCGGACCACCGCCCGACCCGCCCTCGCGAGGCTCGCCTGCCTGACCGCGGCCCTCACCGCGACGCTGGTGGTGGCGGGCTGCGGCGACGACACCGACCGGACCGAGGCCAGCTCCGCGGTCGCAACCGACTCCCGGTCGGCGGACCCGACGCCCGCGTCGCCGACGGCCACCGAGGCCGGATCTCCCGGCGGGACGAGTGGCCCCCGGACCGCGGACCCGACGACGAGCACCACCGAGCCCACCGAGTCCGCCCAGCCCACCCGGCCCGCCGAGTCCGCCCAGTCGACCGGGTCCACCGACTCGACCGAGCCCGCGAAGCCGGAGCTGATCCCCTACGCCGGCGGGGAGTCGCCCGGCGTGGAGGTGCGCTCGGCGGCCGACACGAAGAAGCTGACGGGCGCCCCGGAGGCGTTCAAGGCGTTCATCGGCCGCACCGCCGAGCAGGTCGTGGCCAGGTCCCACTGCCACGACGGCTTCGTCGGCGTCACCGTCGAGGCGGTCCGCACCGACGGCTACGCCATCGGCGGCGTGAACGACTGCGGCGGCTACCTGGCGCTGTGGGCCGTGGAGGACGGCGGGTGGACCGAGGTCGCCGGCACCCAGGAGCTGTGGGACTGCGCGGTGCTGAGCAAGCACAAGGCGCCCAGCGAGCTGGTCGGCGAGTCCTGCTACGACAGCGACGCCCAGAAGGAGCGCGCCTACCACCAGGCCTGAGCCGCGACCGCGGCGGCCGGCTACGGCGTCGGCCGCCGCGGCACCAGGTAGCGGCAGGCGTGGTGCCGGGTGAAGCCCAGCGCCTCGTAGAGCGCGATCGCGGGGGAGTTGTCCACCTCGACGTGCAGCCAGGCGGTGGTGGCGCCGCGCTCGGCGCCCCACTCCAGCAGCTCGGCGACGACGCGGGTGGCGAGCCCGCGACGGCGGTACGCCGGGTCGACGTCGAGGCCGTGCAGGCCGAGCCAGTCGTCGTGGTACGCCGCCCGACCGACCGCGGCCTCGCCGACCCGCACGACCGCCTGGTCGCCGGACTCCTCGAGCGCCGGCTCCCCGACGGCCGGCGCCCCGGGCTCCGCGGCGACCGGGTGCCGGCGGGCCGTCCGCAGCGTCCGGGACAACGAGGCCAGCATGAAGTGCGCGTCGCCCCCGGGCACCGCGGTCCAGCCGCGGTCGACGAGCGCCGACTCGAGGTCCCCGGCGTCGCCGCCGAGCGGCACCTGCACGACCACGTCGCGGCGGCGTGCGGCGTAGAAGGCCTCGACCCGGGCCAGGGCCGCCGGCAGCGGCAGCCCCGGTGAGCCGAAGGCCAGGCACGAGTTCGCGCGCTTGCGCAGCCGGCCGACCGGCGCCGGGTCGCTGCGCAGCTGCCACTCGCCCAGCGCCTCCACCTCCAGGTGCGGCCACAACCAGCGGGTGTGCTCCTCCGCGGCACGAGGGGAGACCCGCAGCCGGGGGGAGGGGCGCGGCGGCACCGGCTTGCCGGACACGATGTCGGCGAGCCGGATCTCCACGGGGTCCCCGGACTCCGGCGCGATCACGCAGCGACCCTCGCCCCACGCCACGCAGACCCCGAGCAGGTCGGTCATCGCCGGGCCGCCCGAGGGACCGGTCTCGCCGGGCAGGACCCGTCGTACGACGACCCGCTGGCCGACCACGTGGGGGCCCAGTCGGTGGGCTTCCGAGGGTGCGGGCACCCCGGGATACTAGGCTGTTCCACGAAGAAGCAGCAGTGCTGTCCCGCGCTCCCCCAGGAGGACCTGGTGACCTACGTCATCGCCCAGCCGTGCGTCGACCTCAAGGACCGCGCGTGCGTCGATGAGTGCCCCGTCGACTGCATCTACGAGGGCAAGCGGATGCTCTACATCCACCCCGACGAGTGCGTCGACTGCGGCGCCTGCGAGCCGGTCTGCCCGGTCGAGGCGATCTTCTACGAGGACGACACCCCGGAGGAGTGGAAGGAGTACTACAACGCCAACGTGAACTTCTTCGACGACCTCGGCTCGCCCGGAGGCGCCGCGAAGATGGGCGTGATCGAGAAGGACCACCCCTTCATCGAGGCCCTGCCGCCGCAGAACCAGGACAGCTGAGCCGGATGTCGAGCCGGCCCCCGGTCTCGGGCCGGCTGCCCGACTTCCCCTGGGACCACCTCGCCGCGCACGCCGCGCGGGCCCGGTCGCACCCCGACGGGCTGGTCGACCTCTCGGTCGGCACCCCCGTCGACCCGACGCCGGCCGTGGTCCAGCGCGCGCTCGTCGAGGCCGCGGACTCCCCGGGCTACCCGACCACGATCGGCCGCGCCGACACCCGGCAGGCCTGCGTCGACTGGCTGGCCCGGCGGCACGGCGTGACCGGGCTCGGCCTCGACGGGGTGCTGCCGGTGATCGGCTCCAAGGAGCTGATCGGCTCGATGGCGCTGCACCTCGGCCTCGGGGCCGGTGACCTGGTCGCCTACCCCGAGCTGGCCTACCCGACCTACGAGGTCGGCGCGGCACTGGCCGGCGCCCGGGCGGTGGCGCGGGACTCGCTGACGTCGTTCGGGCCGGAGGTGCCGGCGCTGCTCTGGCTGAACTCGCCGTCCAACCCGACCGGCCGGGTGCTGCCGCCCGAGCACCTGAGGAAGGTCGTCGACTGGTGCCGCGAGCGCGGCACGATCCTGGTCTCCGACGAGTGCTACCTCGAGTGCGCCTGGGAGACCACCCCCGTGTCGGTGCTGCACCCCTCGGTCTCCGGCGGGTCGCACGAGGGCGTCCTCGCGGTGCACTCGCTCTCCAAGCGGTCCAACCTCGCGGGCTACCGCTGCGCGTTCGTCGCCGGCGACCCCGCCCTGGTCGGCGAGCTGCTCGCGGTGCGCAAGAACCTCGGCCTGCAGATGCCCGGGCCGCAGCAGGCCGCGATGATCGCCGCGCTCGACGACGACGAGCACGTGCGCGGGCAGCACGCGAGGTACGCCGCCCGCCGGGCGAAGCTGCGCGAGGCGCTCGAGCACGCCGGCTTCCGCATCGACCACTCCGAGGCCTCGCTCTACCTGTGGGCCTCCCGCCAGGTCGAGGGCCGCGACGAGGACTGCTGGGACACCGTCTCCTGGCTGGCCGACAGGGGGATCCTCGCCGCCCCCGGCACGTTCTACGGACGTGCCGGTGCCGGCCACGTGCGGATCGCCTTCACCGCCACCGACGAGCGGATCGACGCCGCGGTCAAGCGCCTCGCCTGAGGCTCGCCCGGCGCGCGCCGTTCCACGCGGCCGACGCTGTGAAACAAAGGCTGCACGAGGGCAAGGATCTGCCTAGGGTTTGCCTGCTCGGGTCTCCCTGACGTTGGGATCCGGCCATCTGGTGGGGTTGGACTGCCTCGACGGGGGAAGGCAGTCCTCCCCACTTCATGCGCCCCGGCTCACTGCAGCAGGCGGCCGCGCTGCTCGCGCCACCACCGGGCGCCGCCGCGGACCCAGTCGGCCCGGCCCCGGTCGCCCTCGATCTCCTTGAGCCGCACGTCGTCGCCCTGCATGCCCAGGCAGTACAGGGTCCGGCGCACGACGAGCTCGCCGCCCGCCAGTCCGCGCGCCACGACCTCGTCGTCCAGCGGCCGGTCCGCCCGGCCGGCCAGGGACAGCGCGTGCAGGAACTCCCGATCGTCGGTGCTCCCCAGGAGCAGGTCGAGCCCCGGGACCTCGCCGGAGACGTGGCAGAACGCCGCCACCCGCAGCGCGGCCGCCCAGCTCGCCTGGTCGGGGGCGGCGTCGGGGTGGGCCAGGATCGCCCGCACCACCTCGGCGGCGAACGGCGAGGCCATCACCAGCACCGTGGCATTGGACATCCGGACCCCACGCGGGTCGAAGAACGACTCGAACAGCAGCCGGGCCAGCAGCGGCTCGTCCGAGTGGCCGCCGCGGGTCGTGGCCTCGGTCGCCAGCGACTCGGCGTACACGTAGTGGCGGTTGGCGCGGTCGCGGCTCCAGGTGCGCGGCGCCGGCGGCGAGGACCGGTCGGGGCAGCAGACCTGCTCCAACCGGCTGCGCAGCTGCGGAGGCAGGGCGTTGCACAGCGTGGTCAGCGCGGACCGTCGCGCGGCGTCGCCGCCGGCCCGGGCCCAGGCTCGCTCGAGCTGCGGGACCAGGCCGCTCCAGTCGTCCAGGCCGAGACCGGACTTCAGCAGCAGGCTCTGCAGCAGGAACGTCGAGCCCACGACGGTGTACGTCGAGTCGTCGGCCAGCAGGGCGCCGGCCCACTCGACCAGGCCGCGGGTGGGCCGGGCGGACAGCACGTCCATCACGTCCCAGTGGCCCTGCGAGGCCGGGTCCGCCACCGTGCGGTCGGCGACCGTGGCAAGGAGGTCGCCGTAGGCGCTGCGCCGGAGGTAGGTCATCGCCATCCGCCGGGTCATCCGCGCCGGCGTGACGCTGCGCGCGGTCTCGGCGGCCAGTCGTCCCAGCTGCTGCTCCATCAGCCGGCTGGGCAGCCCGAACCCGGACGGGCCGAGGTGCTGGCGTGCGAAGTCCAGCCAGTCGCCGCCGGTCGGGGACCCCTCCGTGACCGCCTCGTAGGCCCGGTTGAACTCCGCCAGCGAGACCCGGTCGAGGGCGGCCGGCCGGATCGTGACGTGGCGGAAGCTCTCGCACACCGACTCCGCCGGCGCCCGCAGCCAGCCCACGGGCAGGCCCAGCACCGCGGCGTACCCGTCGAGCGCGGCGGGCGAGAGCTGCCCCTCGCTCTCGATCCGGCTCAGCGAGGCGGGGGAGAGGGTGACGCCCTGGTCGCGCAGCGCCGCGGACATCTCGCGCAGCGAGAATCCGCCGACCGTGCGGTGGGTGCGCAGCAGCCAGCCGAGCCGGGCCGCGATGTCGAGTCGCGACCCGGCGATCGGCGTACGGTCGTCGACCGTCTGCGAGGAACGGGGCACCCGGACATCATCGGTGAGTGTCCGCTATCCCGCGACATTTCGGTCGTTGTGTCCGCTTGATCACTTGAACACGTCGACGTGCACGTGGTCGCGGTGCTCGAGCACCGCCTTGTCGCCGGAGCGCTCCGGCGGGGTGTAGGGCCGCCAGCCGTCGGAGGAGGAGTCGGCGGACCAGATGCGGGCGTCGAAGATCACGTGCTCGATGTCGAGCCGGTCGGCCTGCGCCACGAGGTACTGCGCGATCGCCCAGCCCCGGATCTTGTGCTGCGCGGTGACCGGCCGCTCGAAGATGTCGATCGCGCGGCCGTCGTAGTGCGCCGAGCCGCGCATGTGGCCGCTGGAGACCCCGCCGGGGGCGAAGCCGCCCAGCGCCTGCTTGCCGAAGACCGCCTCCACCTCGCGGCGCACCCGGGCGGCGCGGTGGGTCAGGCCCTGGGCGTCGAGCCTGCTGCCGGCCGAGGGCACGTCGCCGCCGACGGTGCAGCTGAACGCGTGCGGGGAGTTCCCGGTCAGCGCCGAGGCCAGGACCCGGGCGTCGCTCTCGTGGGCGGCGTACGCCTCCGGGAAGCCGGAGCGCTGCACCTCCTGGGCCGCCACGGTGATCCGCATCGAGTCGTAGCCGTGCACCTTGTCCAGCGCGTCGTAGAACGCGTTGGTCGCGTAGTAGGGGTTCGTCAGCTGCCGGCGGGTGCCCCAGCCCTGCGAGGGACGCTGCTGGAAGAGCCCGACCGAGTCGCGGTCGCCCTGCTCGAGGTTGTAGAGCTTGGACTCCTGGTACGCCGTCGCGAGCGCGATCGAGGCCGCGCGCGCCGGCATCCCGCGCTGCACCGAGACCGCGGCGATCAGCGCGGCGTTCTCGGCCTGCTCGTGGTTGAGCTCGACGGTGCGGCCGTCCACGGTCGCGGTGCAGTCGGCGTGCGGGAGCAGCGGGCCGACGTGGTGCAGCGAGAAGTAGCCGGTCACGGCGACCACGCCGAGCGCCGCCGCGGCGACCAGGCCGGCGCCGGTGCGCCGCCTCATCGGGATCTCACCGGGCGCCGCGCCGCTAGTTGGCGTGGAGCGCGGCGTTGAGCCCCACGCCCTCGCTCTTCCACGGCACCGCCTCGATCGCACCGGACACCGAGTTGCGGCGGAACAGCACGTTGCTGGCGCCCGAGAGGGTCAGCGCCTTGACGACCTTGGGCTTGCTGTCCATGTCCTTGATGGTGACCTTGGTGCCGGCGGTGACGTAGCAGCCGGCCTCCACGACGCAGTCGTCGCCGAGCGAGATGCCCAGGCCGGCGTTGGCGCCGAGCAGGCAGCGCTCGCCGATGGAGATGACCTCCTTGCCGCCGCCGGACAGGGTGCCCATGATCGAGGCCCCGCCGCCGACGTCGGAGCCGTCGCCGACGACCACGCCGGCCGAGATCCGGCCCTCGACCATGGAGGCGCCGAGCGTGCCGGCGTTGTAGTTGACGAAGCCCTCGTGCATGACCGTGGTGCCCTCGGCCAGGTGGGCGCCGAGCCGCACCCGGTCGGCGTCGGCGACGCGCACGCCGGTGGGCAGCACGTAGTCGACCATCCGGGGGAACTTGTCCACGCCGAAGACCGTCACGTGCTGGCCGGTCGCGCGCAGCCGGGCCCGGGTGGCCTCGAAGCCGGCGACCGCGCACGGTCCGGCCGAGGTCCACACGACGTTGGTGAGCAGCCCGAAGACGCCCTCCATGCTGATCGCGTGCGGCTGCACCCGGCGGGCCGAGAGCAGGTGCAGGCGCAGCCAGACGTCCTCGGTGGTCGCCGGGGCGGACTGCAGGTCGGCGATCTCCACCAGGCGGACCACGCGGGTGACCCCGCGGGCCTCGTCGTCGCCCTCCAGCGCGGTCAGCTCCTGCGGGGCCTCGGCGCCGGTCGGCGGCGCCGAGCGCCGGCTCGGGGAACCACACGTCGAGGACCGTGCCCTCCGAGTCGAGGGTGACGAGGCCATGGCCGTGTGCTGGACCGGTGACGGGGGAGGTCATGAGGGAGAAGTCTACGGACGTGCGCCGGGACGTCTCACCACCCCGTTCACTGGCCGGTGCGGCCGTCGACGGACTCGCGCAACAGGTCGGCGTGGCCGGCGTGCCGGGCGTACTCCTCGATCATGTGCACGACGACGTCGCGCACCTCGCAGGGGTCACCCCGGTCGTCGAAGGTGACGCCGAGGTCGTCGTACCTCTCGTAGACCTCGCGGGCGTGCGCCACCTCGCGCCGCCACGACTCCCAGGCGTCCGCCACGCACTCCTCGGTGCCGACCGCGCCGTTGAAGTCGAGGTCGGGGTCCTCCTCGGTGCGGTAGAGGCGCGGGAGGTCCTGCTGTCCCTCCAGCGCCCGGCGGAACCAGTGGTGCTCGACCCGGGCCAGGTGCCGGACCAGTCCGAGCAGGCTCATCGTGCTCGGTGGGACCGACCGGGTCGCCAGCTGCTCCGGTGTGAGTCCCTCGCACTTCATCTCGAGGGTCGTCCGGTAGTGGTCGAGGTACTGCCGCAGGACCACCCTCTCGCCCACCGCCGGTTCGTCGGTCTCGCGCGGGTCCTGCGCGGGATCCACCCACATCCCGTTGGTCGCGGGCACGGGCGGGGTCTCTCGGGTCTGCTCGGTCACGGGTCCAGCCAATCGACCGCGAGGACACCGGGCAAGCCATTTGGACGATCCGACGCGTACGGCGGGGTGCGGCGCGCCCGGGATCCATGATGGACCACAGCCGTCGATGCACCCCATGCCGTCCTAAGGAGAGGGGCACACGTGTGCCCCTCTCCTCAGGACGACGGGACCGGCCCCGGGAGCGCCGGGTTTGGCCTCCGCCGCCCTGGTCGACCGATGGACCTTCGACCAGCGGACAGAGGGCCTTCCCGCCACGACCGACCCCGCGCGCACGGTCGAGTCCGCCGACGGGTGGGTGGACCACGGGTGGGTGGACCACGGGACCGACGGTTCCGCCGAGGTGCGGGGCCGGCTCGGCTGCGCCCGGTCCGTCGCTGACCGACGCACCCCTGCGGGCGGAATCGGTTTCCACCGCGCGCGGCCCACGCCGTACCATCTCCCGCATAGGCGCTCGAGCCGTCATCAGCGGCGATGCCTCCGGAAGAACGGGTCCCGCACGCCGGCGGGCGCCCCAGTAGAACCGGACGGGTAGGCCCGTCACAGCCGTGAACGAGCGGTCACGTCCGCGACGTGGCAAGCGAGGTGGTACCGCGGCAGCGATGTCGTCCTCGTGGTTTCGACAGGATCGACCGACGAGAACCACGACCGCAGGAGCGCCACCCATGACCTATCCGAAGGTCTCCACCGCAGGCTCGAGCAACGTCCCCTCCTCCCCGAGGTTCCCGGAGATCGAGGAGCGGGTGCTCGCCTACTGGGAGGCCGACGGCACCTTCCAGGCCAGCGTGGACCAGCGCGACGCCGGCGAGAACGGCTCCAACGAGTTCGTCTTCTACGACGGCCCGCCGTTCGCCAACGGCCTGCCGCACTACGGCCACCTGCTCACCGGCTACGTCAAGGACCTGATCCCGCGCTACCAGACGATGCGCGGCAAGCGCGTCGAGCGCCGCTTCGGCTGGGACACCCACGGGCTGCCCGCCGAGCTGGAGGCGATGCGGCTCAACGGCATCAAGACCACCGACGAGATCCTCGAGCTCGGCATCGAGAAGTTCAACGCCGCCTGCCGCGAGTCGGTGATGAAGTACACCGGCGAGTGGCGCGAGTACGTCACCCGGCAGGCGCGGTGGGTCGACTTCGACCACGACTACCGGACCATGAACCCCGACTACATGGAGTCGGTCATCTGGGCCTTCAAGCAATTGCACGAGAAGGGCCTGGTCTACGAGGGCTTCCGGGTCCTGCCGTACTGCTGGAACGACGAGACGCCGCTGTCCAACCACGAGCTGCGGATGGACGACGACGTCTACCAGAACCGCCAGGACCCGGCGGTGACCGTCGGCTACCGGATGGATGGCGACGGGGACGACGAGCTGGCCGGTGCGCTGCTGCTGATCTGGACGACCACGCCGTGGACGCTCACGTCGAACCTCGCGGTGATGGTCGGCGACGACATCGACTACGTCGTGGTGGAGTCGGACTTCACCGGCGTCACCGAGCGCTACGTGCTGGCCGAGGCGCGGCTGGAGTCCTACGCCCGCGAGCTGCGCAACGAGGACGTCGAGGACGTCGCCCAGCAGGTCGTACGCCGGGTCAAGGGCCGCGACCTGGTCGGGCGCACCTACACCCCGCCGTTCTCCTACTACCGCGACCACTCCTCGGCGGAGCACGGGCGGGCGTTCCGGGTGGTGGCTGCCAACGAGGCGGTGACGACCACCGACGGCACGGGCCTGGTGCACACCGCCGGCGCGTTCGGTGAGGTCGACAAGGAGGTCACCGACCGCGAGGGCATCGAGGCGGTGATGCCGGTCGGCAAGGACGGCCGGTTCACGTTCCCGGTCACCGACTACGAGGGCATGCAGGTCTTCGACGCCAACCTGCACATCATCGACCACCTCAAGGCCGCCACCCGGGGCGTGCCGGCCGAGCAGGGCGCGGTCACGCCCGGCACCGTGCTGCTGCGCCGCGAGACCTACGACCACTCCTACCCGCACTGCTGGCGCTGCCGCGAGCCCCTGATCTACAAGGGCGTCTCGTCCTGGTTCGTCGAGGTCACCGCGGTCAAGGAGCGGATGCTCGCGCTCAACGAGCAGATCCGCTGGGTGCCCGAGCACATCCAGCACGGCCAGTTCGGCAAGTGGCTGGAGAACGCCCGGGACTGGTCGATCACCCGCAACCGGTTCTGGGGCTCGCCGGTGCCGGTGTGGAAGAGCGACGACCCGACGTACCCCCGCCTCGACGTCTACGGCAGCTTCGAGGAGCTCGAGCGCGACTTCGGGCGGCTGCCGCGCGACCAGGACGGCAACCCCGACCTGCACCGGCCCTACGTCGACGACCTGGTGCGCCCGAACCCCGACGACCCGACCGGCAAGTCGATGATGCGGCGCGTGCCCGACGTGCTCGACGTGTGGTTCGACTCCGGCTCGATGAGCTTCGCCCAGGTGCACTACCCCTTCGACAACGCCGCGTGGTTCGACAACCACTTCCCGGCCGACTTCATCGTCGAGTACATCGGCCAGACCCGCGGCTGGTTCTACACGCTGCACATCCTGGCCAGCGCGATCTTCGACCGGCCGGCCTTCGAGACCTGCCTCAGCCACGGCATCGTGCTCGGCTCGGACGGCAACAAGATGTCGAAGTCGCTGCGCAACTACCCCGACGTGCGCGAGGTCTTCGACCGCGACGGCGCCGACGCGATGCGCTGGTTCCTGATGTCCAGCCCGATCCTGCGCGGCGGCAACCTGGTCGTCACCGAGCAGGGCATCCGCGACTCGGTGCGGCAGGTGATGATCCCGCTGTGGAACAGCTGGTACTTCCTGTCGCTCTACGCCAACGCGGCGAACGTCGACGGGGAGGGGTACGACCCGCAGTGGTCGCACCGACTCCACCCACCCGATGGACCGCTACATCCTGGCCAAGCTGCGCCAGTACGTCGGGGCGATGACCGAGCAGCTCGACAACTACGAGGTGGCGAACGCGTGCGACTCGACGCGCTCGTTCCTCGACGTGCTCACCAACTGGTACATCCGCCGCTCGCGCGAGCGCTTCTGGTCGACCGGGGGCGCGCTGGACACCGACGCCTTCGACACCCTGCACACCGTGCTCGAGGTGGTCTGCCGGGTGACCGCGCCGCTGATGCCGCTGACCACCGAGGAGGTCTGGCGGGGGCTGACCGGCGGCCGCTCGGTGCACCTGGCCGACTGGCCGGCGGTCGAGGAGCTGCCCGGTGACGACGCGCTGGTCGCGGCGATGGACGAGGTGCGCGAGGTCTGCTCGGCCACGTCGGCGCTGCGCAAGGCGGGCAGCCTGCGCAACCGGCTGCCGCTCTCGACGCTCACGGTCGTCGTCTCCGACGCCGCGGCACTGGAGGGCTTCGAGTCGATCGTCGCCGACGAGGTGAACGTGAAGACCGTGCGGCTGCTCGACGCCGATGCGCCCGAGGCCGCGTCGTACGGCGTGTCGCAGAAGCTGACCGTGAACGCGCGCGCGGCCGGGCCGCGCCTGGGCCGCGACGTGCAGACGGCGATCAAGGGCTCGAAGTCGGGCGACTGGTCGGTGGCGGAGGACGGCACCGTGACCGCGGGTGGCCTGGTGCTCGAGGAGGGGGAGTACTCCCTCGAGACCGTCGCCGGCGTCCGCCGACGAGGGTGCCGCGGTCGGCATGCTGGCCGGCGGCGGGTTCGTCGTCCTCGACACCACCGTGACGCCCGAGCTCGCCGCGGAGGGCCTGGCCCGCGACCTGGTGCGCGCGGTCCAGCAGGCCCGCCGCGACGCCGGTCTCGACGTCTCCGACCGGATCGCGCTGGTCGTCGGCGGCTCGGCGACGGTGCGGCAGGCGGCCCGCGCCCACGAGTCCCTGATCGCCGGGGAGACCCTCGCGACGTCGTACTCCGTGGTCGAGGACTCCGACGTCCCCGCCGACGCCACGCCGGTCACCGTCGGCGACAACGAGAAGGCGACCGTCCGGGTCACCCGCGCCTGAGTGTTGAGTTGGGCCTCACCGGGCCATGAGCTGGGCCTGGCCGGGAAATCCCTCCCGGTCAGGCCCAACTGAACGCGCGGGGAGGCCCAACTCAACGTGCGGGCGGGTGGTTGGATGGGCCCCATGCCACGACTGGACCTGACGGCCGACGCTGTCTCGCTGACCGAGCAGCTGGTCAACATCGAGTCGGTGAGCCACCACGAGCGGGAGATCGCCGACGCGGTCGAGGAGGCGCTGCGGGCGCTCGGCCACCTGCAGGTCAGCCGCCACGGCCACACGATCGTGGCCCGCACCGACCTCGGGCGCGCCGAGCGGGTGGTGATCGCCGGCCACCTCGACACGGTGCCGCTCAACGACAACCTGCCGGCCCGCCGCGACGGCGACCTGCTGCACGGCCTCGGCACCTGCGACATGAAGGGCGGCGACGCGGTCCTGCTGCGGATCGCCGCGACCGTGCCGGAGCCCAACCGCGACGTGACCTTCATCCTCTACGAGGCCGAGGAGGTCGAGGAGGCGCACAACGGGCTGAACAAGCTCGCGGCCAGCGCGCCGGAGCTGATGACCGGCGACTTCGCGATCCTGATGGAGCCCTCCAACGCCGGCGTCGAGGCGGGCTGCCAGGGCACGATGCGGGTCGAGGTCCGCACCACCGGCGTGCGCGCCCACGCCGCGCGCAGCTGGAAGGGCGAGAACGCCATCCACGCCGCCGCGGACATCCTGAACCGGCTCGCGGCCTACGAGCCGCGGCGGCCGGTCATCGACGGCCTGCAGTACCACGAGGGCCTCAACGCGGTCGCGATCCGCGGCGGGGTCGCCGGCAACGTGGTCCCCGACGAGTGCGTCGTCGAGGTCAACCACCGCTTCGCCCCCGACCGCAGCGAGGCCGAGGCGGAGGCGTTCCTGCGCGCGTTCTTCGACGGGTACGACGTGACCGTCACCGACAGCGCCCCCGCCGCGCTGCCCGGCCTGCACCTGCCCGCCGCGAAGGCGTTCCTCGAGGCGGTCGGCGGCGAGGCGCACCCGAAGTTCGGCTGGACCGACGTCGCCCGGTTCAGCGGGCTCGGCGTGCCCGCGGTGAACTTCGGGCCGGGAGACCCGCTCTACGCCCACAAGCAGGACGAGCAGGTGCCCGTCGAGCACATCGAGCGCTGCGAGCGGCTGCTCCGCGGGTGGCTGGCCACCGGCGACGGGGCCGCCTCGTGATGGACAAGCTGACCGGGCCGATCCTGCGACGGCGGGGCCAGGCCGAGGAGGCGAGCACCACCGACCAGCGGCTGCTCGACACCCACGGCCCCAGCGACTGGGTGCACCAGGACCCCTGGCGGGTGCTGCGGATCCAGGCCGAGTTCGTCGAGGGGTTCGGGGCGCTGGCCGAGCTCGGCCCCGCGATCGCGGTCTTCGGCTCGGCCCGGACCACGCCCGACCACCCGGCGTACGCGCTCGCCGAGCAGGCCGGCCGCAAGCTGGTCGAGGCCGGCTTCGCGGTCATCACCGGCGGCGGTCCGGGCGTCATGGAGGCCGCCAACAAGGGGGCCTGCGAGGCGGACGGGGTCAGCGTCGGCCTCGGCATCGAGCTGCCCTTCGAGTCCGGGCTGAACCCCTGGGTCGACAAGGGCATCAACTTCCGCTACTTCTTCGCCCGCAAGACGATGTTCGTGAAGTACTCCCAGGGCTTCCTGGTGCTGCCCGGCGGCATCGGCACGCTGGACGAGACGTTCGAGGCGCTGACGCTCGCGCAGACCCGCAAGGTGACCCGGTTCCCGATCGTGCTGGTCGGCGTGGACTACTGGTCGGGGCTGCTGGACTGGCTGCGCGGCACCGTGCTGGCCGACGGCAAGATCACCGAGGCCGACCTCGGCATGCTCACGCTCACCGACGACCTCGACGAGGCGGTGGCGCTGATGGTGGCCGCGCGGGACGGGGACGACTGGTGACCTGGGTCTTCGCGATCCTGATCGTGCTCGCGCTCGGCGGGGTCGCGGTCGTCGCGGCCGGCCGGGGCACGCCGATGGCCGAGGTGTACGACGACCGCCCCGACGCGACGGTGCCCGCCAGCGGCCCGCTGGGCGGCGAGGACCTGCGCCGGATCCGGTTCTCGGTGGCCCTGCGCGGCTACCGGATGTCGGAGGTCGACGCGCTGCTCGACCGCCTCGCCAGCCAGCTCGAGCGTCCGGTGGACGGCGAGGGCCGTGGCGGCGAGGACTCGGCGTAGGGCACACTTCGCGCCATGTCCACCGCGGCCATCGTCTACGTCCTGACCGTGCTGGCGGCCGTCGTGGTCGTGCTGACCCGGGTGCGGCTGGCCCGCGCCACCGGCGGCGCCGGCCGCTTCGAGGTGGGGCGGCGCCTCGTCGACGTCCACACCGTGGCCGGTGTGCTCGCCCTCGTGCTGTGGACCGCGTTCCTGGTGGCGGGCGAGGACTCGACCCTCGGCAGCGCCACCACGGGCATCATCGCGCTCGCCCTGTGGTGGGTGGTGGTGGTCGCCGGGCTGCTGATCCTGGTGCGCTGGATGCCCAGCCGCGGCCGGCACGCCAACGAGGCACGCCGGGACAGCTGGTCGGAGGGACCGGGGCTCTCGGTGCTCGCGCACGTCGGGATGTTCGTCGGCGTGTGCGTGTTCACGTGGGCCTACCTGACCTCGGCGGTGTGAGAGCGTCGTCACCATGAGACGTCTCGGGATCGCCCTGACCACCCTCGCCCTGGCGACGGGCGGCCTCCTCGGCGGGTCGACCACCGACCCGTCGTACGCCCGCACGGCCGCGCCGTCCGCACACCGGCCCGCGGTGCTCGGGGCCCGCACGATCGGCCACACGGTGCAGGGCCGCAAGATCGTCGCCTGGCACCTCGGGCAGCGGGGCAAGCCCAAGGTGGTGCTGATCGCCGCCATGCACGGCAACGAGCAGGCGCCGCGGCAGATCCTCCGGGTGCTGCGGGACGGCAAGCCGATCCGGGGCGTGAACCTGTGGGTGGTGCCGACCTACAACCCCGACGGCGCCGCCCACCACACGCGCAAGAACGCCCACGGCGTCGACCTGAACCGCAACTACCCCTACCGCTGGCGCAACCTGGACGGGAACTACGAGTCCGGCGCCCACGCGGCCTCCGAGCCCGAGACCCGCGCGATGATGGGCTTCCTGCGCCAGGCGAAGCCGCGGTGGGTGCTCAGCTTCCACCAGCCCCTGCACGGCGTGGACACCGACACCAAGCGCCCCGCCTTCGCCCGCAAGGTGGGTCGGCACCTCCGGCTGCCGGCCAAGCGGTTCACCTGCGGCAGCGTGTGCCACGGGACGATGACGATGTGGTTCAACCACAAGTTCCACGGCACCGCGCTCACCGTCGAGTACGGCGACCACCCGTCCCGCCGGCTGATGCGCCACCGCGCGCCGCGGCAGGTGCTGTCGATCTGGGGCGCCCGGCGGCGCTGACCGTCTGCTTGGCCGGTGGATCGGTGGGCCGGTCGGCTGCCTGGGCCGGTGGGGGTCCGGTTGCGGATTGGCGACAGACCGCAGATCTCGGGGCGGTCCGGGTGCGGTCTGCCGGCAATGGGTGAGCGGTCTGGACCGGGTCGGCCGGGTGGCGGTGGGTGAGCCACCGGTTCCGGCCCCTGTTCGGTGGCTGGCTCACCGCTGGCGGGCGGTCTGGACCGGGTCGGCCGGGTGGCGGTGGGTGAGCCACCGGTTCCGGCCCCTGTTCGGTGGCTGGCTCACCGCTGGCGGGCGGCCAGCTGCCCGGCCGGGGCTCAGCGCCCGTGGAAGACCGGCTTCTCCTTCGCGACGAACGCGGCGACGGCGGCGGCGTGGTCCTCGGTGGCGCCGGTGAGCGCCATCATCGAGCTCTCGAAGGCCAGCGACTCCTCGAAGGAGTGCCCGGCGGCGTACGCCACGGCCTGCCTCATCGCGCCGAGCGCGACCGTCGGGCCGGCGGCGAGCCGGGTCGCCAGCTCGCGGACGGTGCCGGCGAGCTCGTCGGCGGGGACCACCCGGGTGGCGAGGCCGAGCGAGAGCGACTCCTCGGCCTTGACCGTGCGCGGGAAGTAGAGCAGGTCCAGCGCCCGGGCCCGGCCGACCAGCCGCTGCAGGTGGTAGCTCGCGCCGGTGTCGCAGGAGAGCGCGACGTTGGCGAAGGCGAGGTTGAAGCCGGCCGTGTCGGCCAGGATCCGCAGGTCGCTGGCGAAGGCGAGCGAGGCCCCGGCCCCGGCCGCGACCCCGTTGACCGCGGCGATCACCGGCTTGGCCATCCCGGCCAGCGTGCTGACGATGGGGTTGTAGTGCTCGTCGACGGTGCGGAAGAGCGAGTCGCCGGACTCGCTGCGCAGGATCTCGATGTGCTCCTTGAGGTCCTGCCCGGTGCAGAACGCCCGGCCGGTGCCGGTCAGCACCACGCAGCGGGCAGCCGGGTCCTCGGCCACCTGCCGGACCGTGGCGAGGAGCAGCTCCTTGGTGGCCACGTCCAGGCTGTTCATCGCCTCGGGGCGGTTCAGCGTGATCGTGGCGACCCCGTCGGTGAGGTCGAGGAGCACGGACTGGTCGGCAGCGGCGTCGGTCATGGCACGCAGTCTGCCGGATGCCCGGCGGGACTCAGCCGTCGAGGCAGGAGGCCACGAACCGGTCGGAGCCGGGGCGCAGCCGCTCCGCCTCGGCGGCGAACAGGTCGGCGGCGGCCCACCCCGGCCAGTCCTCCGGGAGCAGCTCGCGCGGCAGGTCGGGATCGCCGAAGAGGAACTTGCGCCACTCGTGGACGAGGTGGAAGCGCGCCGCGAACGCCGCCCGGTCGGGGTCGGCGTGCCCCTCGAGGTGGTCGGCCACCAGGCGGGGCGCGATCTCCAGCCACTGGGAGTACGCCGTGCGCAGCGCGTCGAGGTCCCAGGCCTCCACGGGCGGCGGGACGAAGTCCTCGGCGCGGGCCGTGCGGGCCCGGGCACCCGCCCGGTCGAGCAGCGAGTCGAGCTCGGCGCGCGGCCTCGGGCTGACCCAGACGTTGTCGGCGAGCTCGGCGTACCCGACGAAGACCAGGTCGGCGCGCAGCCGGGACCGGGCCGGCCGGGCGGCCGGGGGCGTGACGAACACCAGCTGCCAGCTGCCGTCCCAGGTCTCACCGGCGCGCCGGTAGATCCGCGCCGCGGCCTGGTCCAGGCGGCGGATCGCCTGCGGCGTGGCCCGGTAGCCGCGGCCCGTGTCGAGGTGCGCCGCCTCCAGCCAGCCCTGCATCACCATCCGGGAGATCGCGGTCCGCACCGCCGGGGCGGCGATGCCCACGGGGTCGAGCAGCCGCACCAGCGCGGCCACCGGCGCCTGGTCGCCGCGGGCGCGCAGGTGGTCGCCGTACACGTCGAAGAGGGCGGAACGCGCGTGCATGGCGGGAGTCTGCCAGCAAGCGACGACGACGCGGTGCGGAGACGGACGGGGGCTGTGGGCCGCATCACCAGCAACATGAGGGATAATGGTCTCGTGCGGGGTCGGTCCGGCCTCGCACGGTTGTGACACGACACAGGAAGAGGTGCGCGGATGGCGGCCATGAAGCCGCGGACGGGCGACGGTCCGCTGGAGGTCACCAAGGAGGGGCGCGGCATCGTGATGCGGGTCCCGCTCGAGGGTGGGGGCCGCCTGGTTGTCGAGCTCAACGCCGAGGAAGCCGGCGCGCTCGGGGACGCTCTCAAGGACGTCGTCGGCTGAGCCGGCACCCGTCGTGAGCACTTCTGAGACCCCTACGTCCCTGCCCGCCCAGGTCTCCCCGCCGGAGTTCGCCCTCAGCGCGACCGCCCCGCACGCCTTCCTCGGAGCCGAGGTCGTCGCGCTGCCGGTGCTGCCCGGAGGCGGTGGCCGCGAGGACGGCACCGAGGGCGACCGGGGCGTGCTGATCGGCCCGGGCGCCGAGGAGCTCTCGAGCCTGGTCGGGACCGACCTGCTCGCGCTCCTGGAGATGCACGGGAGCGCCGGCACGGCGGGCGAGGTCGTCTCGCTGCCGGTGCCCGGCGGCGTGCCCGGCAACACCTCGCTGCGGTGGGTGCTGCTGGTCGGCGTCGGCGACCAGCGCCCCGCCGACTTCCGGCGCGCCGGCGCGGCGCTGGCCCGCGAGGCCCGCAACCGCGACAGCGTCGCCACCTCGGTCGCCGCCCTGGCGACGGCCGACGGGCTGGAGGCCTTCGTGGTCGGCGCGATGCTGGGGTCCTTCGCGTTCCACTGGCGCTCCCAGGCGCCCGAGCAGGTGCCGGTGCGCCGGGTCGTGCTCGCCGGCCTGCCCGAGCCCGAGGCGCTCGCGACCGCCCTGGAGCGGGGTCTCGCGCTCGGCGGCGCCGGCTGGCGGGCCCGGATGCTCGCCACCGTCCCGTCGAACCTGAAGAACCCCGCCTGGCTGGCCGAGCAGGCCCACGAGGTGGCCGGCGAGTGCACGCTCGGCATCAGGGTGTGGGACGAGGAGCAGCTGGCCGCGGAGGGCTTCGGCGGCATCCTCGGCGTGGGCCAGGCCTCGGCCACCCCGCCGCGGCTGATCCGCCTCGACTACAGCCCGCCGAAGGCCAACCGCAAGACCCCGACCGTGGTGCTGGTCGGCAAGGGCATCACCTTCGACACCGGCGGCCTGTCGATCAAGCCCGGCGAGGCGATGGTCAACATGAAGCGCGACATGACCGGCGGCGCCGTCGTGATCGCGGTGATGGGCGCGCTGCGCGCGCTCGGCTGCCCCGTGAGGGTGGTCGGCCTGGTCGCCTCGGCCGAGAACGCGGTCAGCGGCAACGCGCTGCGCCCCGGCGACGTGATCCGCCACTACGGCGGCCGCACCAGCGAGGTGAACAACACCGACGCCGAGGGCCGGCTGGTGATGGCCGACGCGCTCGCGTACGCCGTGGCCGAGGTCAAGCCGTCGGTGATCGTCGACGTCGCCACGCTCACCGGCGCCATGAAGGTCGCGCTCGGGCAGCGCCTGGGCGGCTTCTTCGCCAACCACGACGGGCTGGCGGAGGCGGTGGCCACGGCCGCCGAGGCCGCCGGCGAGCCGCTGTGGCGGATGCCGCTGGCGGAGGCCTACGAGGAGAGGCTGCGCTCCGAGGTCGCCGACGCCGACAACGCCCCGGGCGGGCCGGGCGCGATCACCGCGGCGCTGTTCCTGCAGCACTTCGTCGGCGACGTGCCCTGGGCCCACCTCGACGTCGCCTCGGTCGGCGACTCGCCGAGCGAGCACTACGAGTGGACGACCGGCCCGACCGGGTACGGCGCCCGCGCGCTGCTGCAGTGGCTCGGCTCCGAGCAGCCGCTGGCGGTGCTGTCGTGAAGGCGCTGACCGTCCGCTGGTCCCTGGCCGACGCCCCGGCGGGCGTCGAGGAGCAGCTGGCGGCGTACGTCGCCGACAGCTCCCACGCCCGCTTCACCGGCGCCGACGGGCTGCGCTTCAAGACCTGGCGGATGCGCCCGGGGGAGTGGTTCGAGGGCTGCTACGTCTTCGCCACCGACGAGGCCCGCGCCGCGTTCCAGCGCAGCTTCACCGAGGGCGCGGCGGAGTCGCCGGGCTCGCAGATCGTCGGCAGCGCCCCGGTCCTCATCGAGGAGTGCGACGTGGTCGCGGTCGCCGAGGGGGGCGAGGGCTTCCTCGCCGCGCCGCGCTACTGACCTGGCCCGGCCCCGGCCCGGGTCAGCCCTCGGGCGACCACTCCTTCTTCGCCACCAGCAGGCCGTCACCGACCGGCAGCAGCACCGAGATCAGGTCCTCGTGCTCGGCGACGGCGCGACCCAGGTCGCGGATCGCCACGGTCTCGGGGTCGCGCTGGGCCGGGTCGGCGACCCGGTCGTGCCACAGCGCGTTGTCGAAGGCCACCACGCCGCCGGGACGCAGGAGGCGCAGCGCCTCCTTGAGGTAGGCGGCGTACTCGCGCTTGTCGCCGTCGCAGAACACCAGGTCGTAGTGGCCGTCGGTGAGCCGGGGCAGCACGTCGAGCGCGGCACCGGAGATGGTGCGCGCCCGCTGCGGCGGGATGCCCGCCTCGGTGAAGGACTGCCGGGCCAGGCGCTGGTGCTCGGCCTCGATGTCGACGGTGGTGAGCACGCCGTCCGCGCGCATGCCGCGCAGCAGCCACAGGCCGGAGACGCCGGTGCCGGTGCCGATCTCCACCACCGCGCGGGCGTCGAGCGCCGAGGCGAGGAAGCGGAGCGCGGCGCCGCCCCCGGAGCCGATCGGGGCGACCCCGACCTCCTGCGCGCGCGCCCGGGCCGAGGCCAGCGCCTCGTCCTCGGTCACGAACCCCTCGGCGTAGCTCCAGCTCGCGGGCTTGATCGGCGTGGTGATGGTGGGCCTCCTGGTCGATGCGTCGTCGGCGGACGACGGCGGCGGGGGTTACCGTACCCCGTGCGCCGGGCCCGGTCCGGGAACACCGGCGGACTGCCGCTCGTTCCTGCTGACGAGGGCCGAACGGCCCCGCCGCCTCGGGACCCTGCTCACAGGGTCCTCTCAGTCGGTTCCCCTACGGTGAGAGGGTCAGGACGCTGTTCTCCAGGCACACCGGTTCGACGGCCGGACCGAGCAGGCGCCGTCGGCGCGACGAGGAGGCCCCCATGGACCACCCCATGGACCACACCGACTTCGCGGAGGGCGAGGGGGCCGTCGCGGGCGTGCCGACGTGGGACGAGATCGTCGAGCGGCACTCCGACCGCGTCTACCGGCTGGCCTACCGGCTGACCGGCAACCGCCCGGACGCCGAGGACCTGACCCAGGAGGTGTTCGTCCGGGTCTTCCGCTCGCTCGACACCTACACGCCGGGCACCTTCGAGGGGTGGCTGCACCGGATCACCACCAACCTGTTCCTCGACCAGGCCCGGCGCAAGCAGCGGATCCGCTTCGACGCGCTGTCCGACGAGCGCGCCCACCGGCTCACCAGCTCGGCGCCGACGCCGGACGTGGCGTACGCCGACCAGACCTTCGACGACGACATCGAGCGCGCGCTCGCGACGCTGCCCCCGGACTTCCGCGCGGCCGTCGTGCTGTGCGACGTCGAGGGGCTCGCCTACGAGGAGATCGCGGAGATCCTCGACACCAAGCTCGGGACCGTGCGGTCCCGGATCCACCGGGGCCGGGCGATGCTGCGCAGCGCGCTGGCGCACCGGGCGCCCGCGCCCGGTCGCGCCCGCTACTCCGGCCCCGCGATCCGGCTGCCGGACGGTGGGCTGACCGGACTCACCGGCCAGGCGAGGGTGACGTGATCGGGCACCTCGGATCGCGCGTGAGCGCGCTGCTCGACGGCCAGCTGTCCCCGGAGGAGACCGAGCGGGCCTGGTCGCACGTGCACACCTGTCACCTGTGCCGCGACCTCGTCGAGCGTGAGGGCTGGGTGAAGACCCGGCTGGCCGGGCTCTCCGTGGGCGGCAGCGCGCACGCACCGGACCACCTCAAGGGCTCGCTGCTCGGCGGCGGCAGCCTGGCCGTGCCGGCCGACGTCTTCCTCGAGGAGCACCACCCGGCCGGCACCCGCCGCACCGCCGGGCTGGCCGTGCTCGGCGGCGGTGCCCTCGGCGCCGCCGTGATGGGCGTGCTCGTGCTCGGGGTGGGGCCCGCCCAGGCCCCGACCATGGAGCAGCGCGCGCCGGTCACCCGGATCGACGCCCCCACCGCCCGCCTGATGGGTCCGCTGCCCACCAGCGGCACCTCGGCCACCCCCGTCGCCCGGGCCTCGCGCGCCGCCCACTGACCGGCCGCTGACCGGCGCCGGACCGGCCCCTCGGTCGCGGGCCCGGCGCCGGGCGAGACGGATTTCGGTGTTCGCGCCAAGATAGGGGGGTGAACCAGGACGACGAGGGCCGCACGCCCGAGCCCGAGGGCGACGCCGCGCCGGACGCCGAGCCGACGCAGCCGCTGCCGTCCGGCCGCCCGCCGGCCGCCTCGTCGGGCTACTGGCCGGCGTACCCGCCGCCCGCGCACCAGCCGGGCGAGGGGCAGCCGGGCTCGGGACAGTCGCCCCTGGGCCCGCCGTACCTGGCCGAGCCGTTCCCTGCCGGCCCCTCGCGCCACGCCGCTCCCCGGGGCCGGGTGCCGGTGGCGCTCTGGCCGGTGGTGTGCGTGCTCGCGCTCGTGGTGGGCGTGGTGGGCGGCGTGTTCGGCAGCGCGGCCTACGAGAGCATCCGCAGCGCCGCGCACCCGGGCGGCGTGCCGGCCGGGCTGGCCGGGGTGGACACGGTCTCGACCCCGCCGCTGAGCCCGAGGAAGGGCTCGGTCGCCGCGGTCGCGCACTCGATGCTGCCGAGCACGGTGCAGATCTCCGCGGAGTACGCCGGGCAGAAGGGCGGCGCCACCGGCTCCGGCTTCGTGCTCGACCGCCAGGGCCACGTGATCACCAACAACCACGTCGTGGCCGATGCGGCCGCTGACGACGGCCCGATCGAGATCGTCGACCAGGACGGCAACCGCTACGAGGCGACGCTCGTGGGCCGGAGCCCGGTCTACGACCTCGCCGTGCTCTACGCCGCCGGGATCCGCCAGCTCAAGCCGGCGTCGCTCGGCGCCTCGCAGGCGCTGCAGGTCGGCGACGACGTGGTGGCCTTCGGCTCGCCGCTCGGGCTGAGCTCCACCGTGACGTCCGGCATCGTCAGCGCGCTGCACCGCCCGGTGACCACCGGCGACAGCGCCAGCGATTCGTCGTACATCAACGCGGTCCAGACCGATGCGGCGATCAACCCCGGCAACTCCGGTGGCCCGCTGGTCAACCTGCGCGGCCAGGTCGTGGGCGTGAACTCCGCGATCGCCACCACCGGCGGCAGCGCCGGCGGCGAGTCCGGCAACATCGGCGTGGGCTTCGCGATCCCGATCGAGCAGGTCGAGGTCACCGCCGACCAGATCCTGCGCACCGGCGAGGCGCGCTACCCGGTGATCGGCGCCCAGGTCCGCACCGGTGAGGACGACGGCACCGGCGCCGAGGTGACCAAGGTGCTGCACGGCACGCCGGCGGAGCGGGCCGGGCTCGAGAACGGCGACCTGGTCACCGCCGTCGACGGGGAGCGGGTCACCGACGGCATCGCGCTGATCGTGGCGATCCGGGCCCACCAGCCAGGCGAGACGGTGCGGTTCACCGTCGAGCGCGACGGCGACCAGCTGAAGGTCCCGGTCACGCTGGGCTCCGAGGTCGGCTGACAGGCCGGCTGCCGCGGGGTCACTCCGGGGCCTGGTCGGCCTCCACGAAGGGGTGCTGGTCGACGAAGTCCCGGGTCTCGGCGTACATCCGCTGGATGAACTCCTCGAGCTGCGCCGACTCGACGCGCCACTGGCCCCGGCCGCCGATCTTGATCGCCGGCAGGTCCCCGCGGCGCACCAGGGCGTAGACCTGGGCGCTGGAGGTGTTGAGGACCTCGGCCACGTCGGCCAGGGTCAGGAATCGGGGCGTGCCGGCCATGGCCCCATGCTCGCACCTCGCGCCGTACGCGGGTGGGACCGACCCGGGGGCGTTGTGGAGAACCGGGTGCCCGGACCGCTCCGGAGCGGCATCATGGCCGGGTGGCCACTGACCTGGGGGCACCGGCGCCCACAACCTCCTCCACGAGCGCGGTCGCGAGCCCACCGGCGACCAGGGCCACGCGCTCCGGCTGGCGCGACCCCCGGCTGTGGATCGGCATCCTGCTGGTCGCCGCCTCGGTCGTGGCCGGGGCCCGCCTGGTCGGCGCCGCCGACGACACCACCCGGGTCTGGGCCCTGGCCCGGGACCTCGCCGCCGGCGAGACCGTGCAGCCCGGGGACCTGGTCGCGACCAGGGTCCGGTTCGCCGGGAGCGGCACCGAGGCCGGCTACTTCACCGTCGACGACCGCCTGCCCGCCGACCTGACGCTGGCGCGCGGGGTCTCCGCCGGCGAGCTGCTGCCCCGGGCCGCGCTCGGCGCCGCCGACCGCACCGACACCCTCGAGGTGCCCGTCGCGGTCGACGCCGACCAGGTGCCGCCCTCGGTGGGCGCCGGCTCGGTCGTCGACCTCTACCTCGTCGGCACCGGCACGAGCGGCCACCGGGCGACCGGCGCGGGGGCCCGCTCCGGGACCGATGGCCCGGCGCTGGCCGCGGTGCGGGTGGTCGCCGCCCCACCCCTGGACCAGGGCTTCAGCGCCAGCGGCAAGCGACAGCTCGTGCTGGCGGTGCGGGAGAAGGACGCGCGGGCGTTCTTCCGGCTGCTCGGCTCGACCAGCACCCCGGTCCTGACCGTCGTCCGCCGGGGCTGAGCGTGGTCGTCGTCCTGATCGTGGCCGCCGGTGCGGCCTGGGAGTCCCGGGCGCTGGAGCACCTCGGTGGGCACCGCGGCATCGTCGTGCTGAAGCGGTGCGTCGACGTCGCCGACCTGCTGGCCGCCGCCACGGCGGGGCAGGCGGGCGTCGCCGTGGTGGGCCTGGACGCGCCCGGCCTGGACGCCGCCGCCACCGAGCACCTGCGCCGCCACGGCGTCCAGCCGGTCGTGGTCGTCCCCGACGGCCTGGACGCCGACGCAGCCCGGCTGCGGGCCGCGCGGATCGGCCTGCGCACGCTCGTGCTCGAGGGCGAGCTCACCGAGCTGCCCGAGACGGTGAGCGCCGCCGGGGCCGGCACGGCCGGACCGCCTGGCCACGACACGGTGGCCCGGCTGGGCACCGGCCCGGACGGCACCGGTCCGGACGGCGCGGCCGTGGAGGGCACCGATCCGGACGGCGCGGTCGTGGAGGGCACCGCCCCGCAGGGTCGCGTGGTCGTCGTCTGGGGCCCCGCGGGTGCCCCGGGCCGCACCACCCTCGCCGCCGGGCTGGCCGCGGAGCTGGCCCGCCGGCGGCTGCGCACCCTGCTCGTCGACGCCGACCCGTACGGCGGTGCCGTGGCCCAGCAGCTCGGCGTGCTCGACGAGGTCTCCGGGCTGCTCTCGGCGGCCCGGCTGGCCGCCGCGGGCACCCTCGCACAGGGCTTCGCGGGGGTGCAGCGCAGCCTGGACGCCCACCTCTCGGTGCTGACCGGCCTGCCCCGCCCCGATCGCTGGAGCGAGGTCCGGCCGGGGGTGGTGGAGGAGATCCTCGACGCCGGCCGGGAGCAGGGGTTCGTGGTCGTCGACACCGGCTTCGGCCTGGAGTCGGACCCCGCCGCCGACCTCGGCCGGCCCGCGCGCAACCAGATGACCCTGGCGGCGCTGGAGGTCGCCGACGAGGTGGTCGTGGTCGGCAGCGCCGACCCGGTCGGGCTCTCCCGGCTGGCCCGCGGCCTGGTCGACCTCCGTGAGATCACCGGCCCGGTGCGGGTGGTGGTGAACCGGATGCGACCCACGCTGGGCTGGTCGGAGAAGGAGCTCGCGGGCATGGTGACCGGCTTCGGGCGGGTGAGCGACCTGCACTTCCTGCCCGAGGACCGGGTCGCCGTGGACCGCGCGCTGGTCGCCGGCCGCACGCTCCCCGAGGTGGGGGACGGCCCGCTGGCCCGCGCGGTGGCGGGAGTCGTCGACGCGCTGGTCCCCGAGCTCGCGCCGGCCGGGTCGCCGGCGGAGCCGGTGCCCGCCCCGCGGGCACGGGGCCGGCTCAGGCGGCGAAGAGCAGGTAGAGCCCGCCCACGGTGAAGGCGACCATCGCGAACAGCAGCGGCAGCTGACCCGTGAGCTGGTGGCGCCGGGGCAGGATCCGCACCGCCCGGTCGTGCGCCGCGATCACGCCGACGACGTGGCCGAGCACCACGCAGAGCACCTTGAGGCTGGCGAGGAACGCCGGGTGGTAGGACAGCCAGTAGTTGACGCTCAGGTCGGCGGTGCCGAACCAGTTGCTGCCGTTGCCGAACGGGTCGGAGGCCTCGATCAGCGTCTGCTGCCCGACCTCGACGAGGTAGGTCAGGTAGTGGGCGAAGATGTAGCCCACGATGATCGGCACCACCGAGTGGGCGAAGAGGTTGGGCAGCTCGCGGTGCCGCAGGTCGTCGCCGAGGCCGGTGAGCACGCAGCCCAGGGAGAAGACCAGCCCGACCACCACGCAGAAGGCGAGCAGCCCGAGGTTGTCGAGCAGGAACGCCGGCCAGCCGGAGCCCTGCACGAGGTCGACCCACGGCACCGAGTCCTTGAAGGAGTCGAACGCCGTGCTGCCGAACAGCACCGCCACGACCGCGACCAGGCCGCGCCGGACCGGGACGGTGTCGAGGTTGGCCAGCGGGCTGCGCACCACCAGCAGCCCCTCCCGGCGGCCCCAGATCGAGAGCCGGCCCACCAGGCTGGAGTAGACCTCGAAGGGGTCGGCGTTCTCGAAGAACCGGCTGCCGAACAGGGCGCCGCCGACGATCATCACGGCCAGGTAGACCGCGCACCACAGGCGCACCGGTCCCAGCTCGACCGAGTGCGGGTAGACCAGCTCCATCCACACGAAGGCGAAGAGCCCCACCGCGGCCGGCCAGTGGCCGAGCCACTCGGGGTAGTCGTACATGCCGCGGTCGGGGTCGCTGCGGGAGAGCCGGGCGAAGCCGAGGTTGATCGTCCGGGCCGGGCTGATCGCCTTCCAGACCGGGCCGAGCAGCAGCGAGGCCGGCACCAGGCCGACCCACCACCAGACGTAGAAGATGCCGAAGAACGGGTTGGTGACCAGGTCCTTGCCGAGCACCGCCGTCATCGCGGTGTAGGCCAGCAGCAGCATCCCCACCACGCGCCACAGGACCGTCCAGGCCGTGGAGTCGACGGTCCGGGCCAGCCGGCCCGGCGCGGGCCGGCCGGTCGTCGCGGCGTCGTACCGGGGCTCACGCCAGGCGACCGCGAGCACGGTGAAGGAGACCACCAGGGCGGCCACCGCGCCGGCGATGGCCAGCGCGGGGGAGACCGGGAGGTCCTTGGCGCCGCCGATGCCGTGGGCGAAGGGCACCGCGTCCAGCGGCAGCAGGCCCGGGGCCACCTCAGCGCACTTCGAGCTGGACGATGGTCTTCTCCAGCGCGTGCGACTCGACCTCGACGATGCCGGGCACCTTGATCGGCTTCAGGTCCACGGTCGAGGTGCCCTTGTCGTAGGACAGCTCCTGCTCCGGGGAGGAGTGCACGTGGATCTCGCCGGGCGCGTCCGCGGTCACCTTCAGCTCGATCGGCTGGTTGACCGCGACCTGCACCCGCTCGCCGTTCGGCGTGACCGAGTCGCCGGAGAACGTCACGTCGATGACCTTCGGCTTGCTGCTCGAACCGGAGGAGGAGGAGGAGGAGGAGTCATTGCCGCCACCGCCGCCGCAGCCGGAGACGGCGAGGGCGAGGAGCACAGCGAAGACCAGGGCCAGGACACGGCGCATGCGTGATGATCCTTACTTGTGGGTAGCAAGTGAGGGGACGGGCTCCAGACGCGCCGTCACCTCTGGCAGGATCCCATGGTGAGACGGCCGCCGGCCCGGCACCCCCGGGTCGGACGGCGAGACGAAAGGGCAGCACATGAGCGAGCGGCTCCGGCCGCGGGACCTGGCCTTCCTGGCCGCCGAGTCTCCCTCGACGCCCATGCACAACGCCACCGTCGAGGTCTTCGACCCGGCCGAGTCCGGCTTCGACCACGACCGGCTGCTGCGCCTGATCGAGGAGCGGATCTCCTTCGTCCCGCGCTACCGCCAGCGGATCCGGACCGTCCCGGGGCGGCTGGCCAACCCCGTCTGGGTCGACGACGAGCACTTCGACCTCGCCTACCACGTACGCCGGTCCGCGCTGCCGCGCCCGGGCTCCCTGGACCAGCTGCGCGAGCTGGTCGCGCGGATCGTCTCCCGGCCGCTGGACCGCAGCCGGCCGCTGTGGGAGGTGTACTTCGTCGAGGGGCTGGCCGACGGCCGCGTGGCCCTGCTCTCGAAGTCCCACCAGGTGCTCGTCGACGGCGTGCACACCGTCGACCTCTCGCAGGTGCTGCTCGACACCGCAGCCGAGCCCAAGGAGCTCGGCGGTGACGAGTGGCGCCCGGCCCGTCGCGCCTCGGCGCCCGGGCTGCTGCTCGACGCGGTGCGCGACACCGCCCTGCACCCCGGCACCGCCGTCGACACGGTGCGCAGCCGGGCCGGGTCGCTGCTGCGCAGTGCCGACGCCGCGACCCGGCGTACCTCCCGGGTCGTCGGGGGACTTGCCGGCCACGACCCCGAGCGGGAGACCCCGATCAACGGGCCGCTGTCCCAGCAGCGGCGGGTGGTCGCGGTGCGCACCGAGCTCGCCGACCACCGGACCGTGAGCCGGGTCCACGGCGGCACCGTCAACGACGTGGTGCTCGCGACCGTCGCCGGCGCCCTGCGCGCCTGGCTGATGTCCCGGCCGGAGTCGCTGCGCGGGCTGCGCCAGATCCGCGCCCTCGCCCCGGTCTCGGTCATCGACGAGGAGCTCGAGGCCACCTCGCTCGGCAGCCAGATCGCCCCGCACTTCGTGGACCTGCCGGTCGGCGAGCCCAGCCCGGTGGTCCGGCTGCACCAGGTGTCCTACTCCTTCCTCGCCCACCGCGAGACCGGCCGCGGCGTCGCCGCCAACCGGCTCGCCGGCATCGCCGGCTTCGCCCCGGCCACCTTCCACGCGATCGGCTCGCGGGTCGCCGCCGAGGAGCAGCGCCGCGGCTTCCAGATCAGCGTCACCAACGTGCCCGGGCCGCAGTCGCCGCTCTACGCCGCCGGCGCCCGGATGGTCGGCACCTACCCGGTGCCGCCGCTGCTGCCCGGCCACGGGCTCGCGATCGGGGTCACCTCCTACGACGGCGGCGTCTACTACGGGGTGACCGCCGACCGCGACCTGCTGCCCGACGCGGACCTGCTGGCGCCCTGCCTGCACGAGGCGCTGGACGAGCTGGTCGAGACCGCCTCCGGCGCCCGCGCCCGGGCCCCGCGCGGGCGCGCCGGCGGCAGGTCCCCGAAGTCGCCAGGGTCGTCCGGGTCGTCGAAGGCGGGGGAGCGGTCGTGAGCGTGCGGATCTACCTGCCGGCCACCTCGTCGCTGCTCGCGACGCTGCACGCCGAGGGGCGCCTGCCCGGGCCGCTGCGGGCGCACGCCGTGACCGACGCGCTGCGAGGGGAGTGGCCCGAGGGCGACGAGGAGTCCCTGGAGTACGCCGCGATGATGGCCGCGGCCGCCGGCTCGCCGGCCCTGCGCGGCGGCGAGGACCGGCCCCGCCGGTACGTCGTGGCGGCCGACGTGGCCACCGTCGTACCCGTGCCTGGGGAGGACCCCACGCTCGTGGACGTGGCCGCCGACGTCGTGCTCAAGCGGGTCGCCGCCGTGCACGCCGACACCGAGGACCACGTCGGCGGCGACGAGGCCGGGGAGGACGACGACCTCGCCTGGTTCGCGACCCAGGAGCTGCCCTACCTGCTCTGATCGCCGACTCGGCGCACGCCCCCGATGATCGCTACTCTCGGCAGCATGGACGCGATCACTTTCCCCCCGGCCCCGATCAACGAGCCGAACAAGACGTACGCGCCGGGCAGTCCCGAGAGGGAGGCCCTGCTCACGGAGATCGACAAGCTCCAGGCCACCCAGCACGACCTGAAGGCCCACATCGGCGGCGCCTGGCGCGACGGCGGTGGCGAGGAGATCCAGGTCGTGCAGCCGCACGCCCACAGCCACGTGCTGGGCACGATGCGCAACAGCACCCAGGCCGACGCCAAGGACGCCGTCGCGGCGGCGACCGAGGCGGCCCCGGAGTGGCGCGCGATGCCGTTCGACGAGCGCTGTGCGGTCCTGCTCAAGGCCGCCGACCTGCTCGCCGGCCCCTGGCGGCAGCGGCTCAACGCCGCCACCATGCTCGGCCAGTCGAAGACGGCCTTCCAGGCCGAGATCGACAGCGCCTGCGAGCTGATCGACTTCTGGCGGTTCAACGTCCACTACGCCAAGCAGATCCTCACCGACCAGCCGATCGCGAACAGCCCGGGGGTGTGGAACCGCACCGACCACCGGCCGCTGGAGGGCTTCGTCTACGCGATCACGCCGTTCAACTTCTCCGCGATCGCCGGCAACCTGCCGACCGCGCCGGCGCTGATGGGCAACACGGTCCTGTGGAAGCCCTCGCCCACCCAGCAGCTCGCCGCGTCGCTGACGATGGAGCTGCTCGAGGAGGCCGGGATGCCCCCGGGCGTCATCAACATGCTGCCGGGCGACGGCCTGGAGGTCTCCGAGGTGGCGCTGGCCCACCCCGACCTGGCCGGCATCCACTTCACCGGCTCCACGCCCACGTTCCAGCACCTGTGGCGCACGGTCGGCGAGAACATCTCCTCCTACCGGTCCTACCCGCGGATCGTCGGCGAGACCGGCGGCAAGGACTTCATCGTCGCCCACCCGTCGGCCGACCCGGACGCGCTGGTCACCGCGATGATCCGCGGCGCCTTCGAGTTCCAGGGCCAGAAGTGCTCGGCCGCCTCGCGGGCCTACGTCGCCCGCTCGGTGTGGGACAAGATCAAGGACCGTCTCGTCGCGGAGACCGAGTCGATCGCGATGGGCGACGTGCGCGACCTGTCGAACTTCATGGGCGCGGTCATCGACCGGCGCGCGTTCGCCAAGCACGAGGCCGCGCTCACCCGGGCCAAGGAGTCCTCGACCCTCGAGGTGATCGCCGGCGGCACCGTGGACGACTCCGAGGGCTTCTTCGTGCGGCCCACGATCGTCGAGAGCAGCGACCCGACCGACGAGATGTTCTCCACCGAGTACTTCGGGCCGATCCTCGCCGTGCACGTCTACGACGACGCGGACTTCGAGAAGGTCGTCGCGCAGATGGAGTCGTTCGCGCCGTACGCCCTGACCGGCGCGATCATCGCCCAGGACCGCCGGGTGATCGCCTGGGCACAGGAGCAGCTGCGCTTCGCGGCCGGCAACTTCTACATCAACGACAAGCCGACCGGCGCGGTCGTCGGCCAGCAGCCGTTCGGTGGCGCCCGCGCCAGCGGCACCAACGACAAGGCCGGCGCCGCGGTCAACCTGCTGCGCTGGACCAGCCCCCGCTCGATCAAGGAGACGTTCGTCCCGCCGACGGACTACCGCTACCCCTACATGGGCTGACCCGAACGCCGCGACGGCCCCACCGGTCTTCCGGTGGGGCCGTCGTCGTGCCCGGGCGCCCTGCAGGCTGCCGGCAGGGTCAGTCGGCGAGGAACGGGTAGTCGGTGTAGCCCTCGGCGCCGCCGCCGTAGAACGTGTCCGGGTTCGGCTCGTTCAGCTCCGCGCCGAGCTGCCAGCGGCGGGGCAGGTCGGGGTTGGCGAGGAAGGGCCGGCCGACAGCGACCGCGTCGGCCAGGTCCTCCTCGAGGATCGCCTGGGCCTTCTCCCGGGTGGTGACCTCGCCGAAGCCGTCGTTGAGGATCACCACGCCGCCGAAGTCCTTGCGCAGCCGCTGGGTCAGGTCGGCCCGCGGGTCGGCGAGGATCGAGAGGTACGCCAGGCCGAGGGGCGCGATGCCCGCGACGAGGGTCGAGTACGTCGCCTCGACGTCGGCCGGGTCGTCCTCGGTGGCGCCCTGGATGTTGTGCGCGGGGGAGATACGGATCCCGACCCGCTCCGGGCCGATCGCCTCGGCCACGGCCCGGGTCACCTCGAGGGCGAAGCGGACGCGGTGGTCCGGCGACCCGCCGTACGCGTCCTCGCGGTGGTTGGAGCCCGGCGCGAGGAACTGGTGGATGAGGTAGCCGTTGGCGGCGTGCACCTCGACCCCGTCGAGGCCGGCCTCCACGGCGTTGCGCGCGGCCTGGACGTACTCCTCGACGACCGCCGGGAGCTCCTCGGCCGACAGCGCGCGGGGGACCGGGTGCGGCTTCATCCCGTCCGCGGTGAACATCTGGTTCGGGGCCGCCAGCGCGCTCGGGGCGACCGTCTCCAGGCCGTGCTTGTTGTCGGGGTGCGCCACGCGTCCGGCGTGCATCAGCTGGGCCACGATCCGGCCGCCCTGCGCGTGCACGGCGTCGGCGACGCGACGCCAGCCGGCCACCTGCGCCGGGCTGTGCAGGCCGGGGGTGTTCAGGTAGCCCTGGCCCACGGCGCTGGGCTGGGTGCCCTCGGTGATGATCAGGCCGGCGCCGGCGCGCTGGGAGTAGTACTCCACCGCCAGGTCGCCCGGGACGCCGTCGCCGTCGGCGCGGTTGCGGGTCAGCGGCGCCATCACCAGGCGGTGGGGCAGCTCCCAGGACTTCACGGTCAGGCCGTCGAACAGGTCAGCCACGGTCTCGCACTCCTCGTCGTCCATTGAAAGTTGAACAAGGAGTCCAACGTCCGCAGCGGCCCGGAACCATCCCGATCACGCGGTGAGGAGCCTCACCCGGACGGCCGGAAGCGGGACCGGACCCCGCCGGCAGCACGGCGGGGCCCGGCGCGGGCCTCCCGCACGGGGTGGCCCGGCGGGTCAACGAGGCGGGCGTGGCCGGGGTCACGTCGGCGGCGTGGATTCCGTCGGGGGCCGCGCAGGCCGGACAATGGGGGACGATGACGACGCCGGTCCTGCCGCTGCACATGGGCGGCCTGCACCCCTACGAGCAGGTGCTCACGCTGCTGCTCGCCTTCGGGCCGTTCCTGCTGCTCGCGGTCGTGGTGCTCGTACGCCGGCGGCAGGACCGTCGCGACGGCCTGCGCGACGGCCTGCGCGACGGCCTGCGCGACGGTCAGCGCGACAGGTAGTCGCGCCCCACCTTGTTCTCGGCCTTGAGCGCCTTGAGCAGCATGTCCGCGACCAGCGCCTCGATCTTGGCCCCGACGAGCGGGATGCCGACGCGGATGTCGAAGCGCACCTCGTGGGTCGTGGCGCCGGCGGCCTCGACCAGCGTGCCGGTGCCCTTCATCTCGCCCGGCTTGCCGGGGATGACCACGTGGATGTCGGCGCCGTCCATCGAGGTCCACGTCTCGCGCTGGACGATGTTGATCTCGTCGCCGACGATCTTCGTGGCGAACGACGGGAGCCCGCGCGCCTCCTGGACCTGGTCGACGACGACCTCCATGCCGCTTGCGGTGCGCTCGACGGTCACCGAGCGGCGCAGCACGCGCTGGTAGTCGCACACCTCCTCGCGGAAGGCGGGGTCTCCCAGCATCGCGGCGACGGCGTCGGCGGGGGCGTCGTAGGTCAGGTCGTGCGCGAGCTTCTTGGTCATCGGAAGCGTTCTCCCTTCGTCCGGCACATCATGGCCCACCACCGGCGGGGCGCAAACGTGCCCTAACCTCCACCCTCATGAGTGAAACGTTCGTCTCCTTCGGTGAGCAGGGTGCGCAGCTGACCTACGGCAGCTACCTGCGGCTGCCCCAGCTCCTGGACTCCCAGCACCTGGAGTCCGACCCGCCCGCCCACGACGAGCTGCTCTTCATCACCATCCACCAGGTCTACGAGCTGTGGTTCAAGCAGCTGCTGCACGAGGTCGAGGCGGCCCGCGACGCGATGGCCGGCGGCCTCGAGGGCGGCCGGCTGTGGTGGGCCCAGCACCTGCTGGGGCGGGTGCACGTCATCGAGCGGGTGCTGGTGCAGCAGGTCGACGTGCTGGAGACGATGACGCCGCAGGACTTCCTGGAGTTCCGGCAGCGGCTGGCCCCGGCCAGCGGGTTCCAGTCCGTGCAGTTCCGGGAGCTGGAGTTCCTCTCCGGCGCCAAGGACCCGTCGTACGTCAAGCGGTTCAAGGGCCTGACCGAGGCCGAGCAGGACCGGCTCGCCGCCCGCCTCGCCGAGCCCACCCTGTGGGACGCCTTCCTCGACGTGCTGCGCTCCTTCGGCCTGCCGGCCGGCGACGACGAGGAGGTCTCGGCCTCGTTGCGCACCGCCGCCCACGACCGCACCCAGTACGCCGTGGTCTGGGCGCTCGCGGAGGCCCTGCTGCAGCACGACGAGCTGGCCGCCGGCTGGCGGGCCCGGCACGTGGTGATGGTCGAGCGGATGATCGGCGCCAAGTCCGGGACCGGCGGCTCCAGCGGCGCGGGCTACCTGCGCTCGCGGCTGCCGATGCAGTACTACCCGCTGCTGTGGGAGCTGCGCTCGGAGCTGTGATCTGCCCGGCGAGACGCGCCGTCGCGGGGCCGTGTTGGCGAGGTCACACCCGGGGTCCTAGGGTCGGAACGTGTCAACGACGACGCTGGACCAGGACAAGGCTGAGCTGCTCGGGAAGGCCATCGAGGTGGCCCGCTCACGGAAGGGGACCGGAGGCCCGCCGCACGACCAGGCCGACACCCTCCTGACGGCCTACTACCGGCACGTCGCGCCGGAGGACGTCAGCGAACGCAGCGAGGTCGACGTGTACGGCGCGCTCGCCTCCCACTGGAAGCTGGCGCTGTCCCGGCCGCAGGGCACCGCCCAGGTCCACGTGTTCACCCCGACCCTCGCCGAGCACGGCTGGTCGGCCAGCGGGCACTCGGTCGTGGAGGTCGTCGTCGACGACATGCCGTTCCTCGTCGACTCGCTGACCATGGAGCTCTCCCGCCAGCTCCGCGACGTCCACGTGGTGATCCACCCCATGCTCGACGTCGAGCGCGACATCACCGGGGCGCTGCAGCAGGTGCGGCCGGTCCAGGACGGCTCGCTCGAGCCGCCGGCCGGGTTCATCCGCGAGTCCTGGATGCACGTGGAGATCGACCGGATCCGCGAGGACGACGACACCACCGCGATCGAGGAGGACATCCAGCGCGTGCTGCGCGACGTCCGCGAGTCGGTCGAGGACTGGGACAAGATGCACGCCCAGGTCGACGCGATCGTGGCCGAGCTGGAGTCCGACCCGCCGCCGCTGGACCCCGAGGAGATCCGGCAGGGCCGCGAGCTCCTGCAGTGGCTCTCCGACGAGCACTTCACCTTCCTCGGCTACCGCGAGTACCGCCTCGAGCGCGAAGGGAACGACGAGCTGCTGCGTGCCGTCCCGGGCACCGGCCTGGGCATCCTGCGCGCCGACCAGGACATGTCGGCCTCCTTCGGCAAGCTGCCCGCGATGGTCAAGGCGAAGGCCCGCGAGAAGACCCTGCTGGTGCTGGCCAAGGCCAACTCCCGGGCCACGGTGCACCGCCCGGCGTACCTCGACTACGTCGGCGTGAAGACCTTCGAGAACGGCGAGGTGGTCGGCGAGCGCCGCTTCCTCGGCCTCTACTCCAGCGCGGCCTACACCGAGTCGCTGACCCGGATCCCGCTGCTGGGCGAGAAGGCCGCGGCGGTGCTCAAGCGGCTCGGCTTCGACCTGCGCAGCCACGCGGGCAAGGCCCTGATGGACACCCTGGAGACCTACCCCCGCGACGAGCTGTTCCACACCACCGTCGACGAGCTCGCCCCGATCGCCGAGGCCGCGATGCACGCCCGCGAGCGGCGGCAGCTGCGGATGTTCATCCGGCGCGACACCTACGGCCGCTACGTCTCGGTGCTGGTCTACCTGCCGCGCGACCGCTACAACACCAGCGTCCGCGAGAAGTTCTCCCAGATCCTCAAGGACCGCCTCGGGGGCGAGTCGGTCGAGTTCAACGTCATGCTCGGCGCCTCGACCACCGCGCGCGTCCACTTCGTGGTGCACCCGCCCAAGGGCGGCACGGTGCGGGAGGCCGACACCGACGACCTGGAGCGGCGGCTGACCGACGCGTCCCGCTCGTGGCGCGACGACTTCGTGCAGGCGGTCATCGCGGAGTACGGCGAGGAGGTCGGCGCCACGCTCGGGCGGCGCTACCTGGACTGCTTCCCCGAGGCCTACAAGGAGGACTTCGACGCGCGCACCGCCGCGGTCGACGTGGGCCGGGTCGAGGCGCTGCAGGGCGAGGAGGCGCTGGACCTCTCGCTCTACGAGCAGATGGACGCCGGCCGCGGCGAGGCCCGCCTGAAGGTCTACCGGGTCGGCTCGCCGCTCTCGCTCTCCCAGATCCTGCCGATGCTCAGCTCGATGGGCGTCGAGGTCGTCGACGAGCGGCCCTACGAGCTGGAGGGCTTGGAGCGCCCGACCTACCTCTACGAGTTCGGCCTGCGCTACGACCGGGCGCTGCCCGCGCACGCCCGGGAGCTGTTCCAGGACGCGCTGCGCGCGGTCTGGGACGGCTTCAACGAGATCGACGGGTTCAACGCGCTCGTGCTGGGCGCGGAGCTGACCTGGCGGCAGGCCACGATCCTGCGGGCCTACGCCAAGTACATGCGCCAGGGGAACTCGCCGTTCGCGCTGGACTACATCGAGGGCGCGCTGCGGGGCAACGTCGACATCACCCGGCTGCTGGTGCAGCTGTTCGAGGCGCGCTTCCAGCCCGGCAACAACGGGCTCGGGGCCGACGCCGAGGCCCGGGTGGCGCGCATCGAGTCCCTCGAGGAGCGGATCGAGCGCGCGCTCGGCGACGTCGCCAGCCTCGACCAGGACCGCATCCTGCGGTCCTACCTCACCCACATCGACGCGACGCTGCGCACCAACTACTTCCAGCCGCTGGACGAGCACGACGGCGGCGGCCCCCGCCCCTACATCTCCTTCAAGCTCGAGCCCTCGGCGATCCCCGACCTGCCGGAGCCGCGGCCCCGCTTCGAGATCTTCGTCTACTCCCCGCGGGTCGAGGGCGTGCACCTGCGCTTCGGCGCGGTGGCCCGGGGCGGCCTGCGCTGGTCGGACCGCCGCGACGACTTCCGCACCGAGGTGCTGGGCCTGGTGAAGGCCCAGATGGTGAAGAACACCGTGATCGTGCCGGTCGGCGCCAAGGGCGGCTTCTTCTGCAAGCAGCTCCCCGACGCCTCCGACCGGGACGCCTGGCTGGCCGAGGGCATCGCCTGCTACCGGACCTTCATCTGCGGGCTGCTCGACATCACCGACAACCTCGTCGACGGCGAGACGGTGCCGCCGCGCCACGTCGTACGCCACGACGGCGACGACTCCTACCTCGTGGTCGCCGCGGACAAGGGCACCGCGACGTTCTCCGACATCGCCAACGGGGTGGCGCAGGACTACGGCTTCTGGCTCGGCGACGCCTTCGCCTCCGGTGGCTCGGTGGGCTACGACCACAAGGCGATGGGCATCACCGCCCGGGGCGCCTGGGTCTCGGTGCAGCGGCACTTCCGTGAGCGCGGCATCGACTGCCAGGCCGAGGACTTCACCGCGGTCGGCGTCGGCGACATGTCCGGCGACGTGTTCGGCAACGGCATGCTCTGCTCCGAGCACACCCGGCTCGTGGCGGCCTTCGACCACCGCGACATCTTCGTCGACCCCACCCCCGACGCGGCCACGTCGTACGCCGAGCGGCGCCGGCTCTTCGACCTGCCCCGTTCGAGCTGGCAGGACTACGACCGGTCCCTGATCTCGGCCGGCGGCGGCGTCTGGTCGCGCTCGCTGAAGTCGATCCCGGTGGGCCCGGAGATGCGTGAGGCGCTCGGCCTCGACGGCGACGTCACCGCGATGACGCCCGCCGAGCTGATGAAGGCGATCCTCAAGGCGCCGGTCGACCTGCTGTGGAACGGTGGCATCGGCACCTACGTCAAGGCCGCCGAGGAGAGCCACGCCGACGCCGGCGACAAGTCCAACGACCAGATCCGCGTCGACGGCCGCGAGCTGCGCGCGAAGTGCGTCGGCGAGGGCGGCAACCTCGGCTTCACCCAGCTCGGCCGGATCGAGTACGCCCAGCTGGGCGCGGACCGTCGGGGCGGGCGGATGAACACCGACTTCATCGACAACTCCGCCGGCGTGGACACCTCCGACCACGAGGTGAACATCAAGATCCTGCTCGACCGGGTGGTCAAGGACGGCGACCTGACCGGCAAGCAGCGCAACGCGCTGCTCGCCGACATGACCGACGAGGTCGGCGCGCTGGTGCTGCGCGACAACTACGAGCAGAACCTGGCGCTGGCCAACGCCGCGGACCACGCGCCGTCGCTGCTGCACGTCCACGAGGACTGGATGCGCCGGCTGGAGCGCAAGGGGGTCCTCAACCGCGAGCTGGAGGGGCTGCCGAGCACCCGCCAGGTCAAGCGCCGCCTCGAGCGGGGCGAGGGGCTGACGACCCCGGAGCTGTCGGTGCTGCTGTCGTGGACCAAGATCGTGCTGGCCGACGAGCTGCTCGCCACCGAGCTGCCCGACGACGCCTACCTCGACGTGGACCTGCGGGCCTACTTCCCGACCGGGATGCGCGAGCGCTTCGAGCAGCAGATCCACCAGCACCCGCTGCGCCGGCAGATCATCGTCACCCAGGTGGTCAACGACCTCGTCAACGGCGCGGGCCTGACCTTCTGGCCCCGGCTCGAGGGCGAGACCGGCGCCACCGCGGTCGAGCTCACCCGGGCGAACTTCGTGGCCCGGGAGATCTTCGGCTCGCTGCCGCTGCGCGAGGAGCTCGCGACCTACGACAACGTGCTCGACGCCGGGGTCCAGACCCGGATGCGGCTGGAGATGCGCACGCTGGTCGAGCGGGCGTCCCGGTGGCTGGTGACCAACCGCCGGCCGCCGCTGGACAGCCAGGGCACCGTGGAGTTCTTCTCCGCCCGGGTGCAGGCGGTCATGGAGCAGCTGCCCGAGCTGGTGACCGGACGCGAGCTCTCCGCGCTCCAGGGCCGCCGCGACGCGCTGCTCGACCGGGGGGTGCCCGAGCCGCTGGCGACCCGGGTCGCGGTGCTGCCCCCGGCGTACGCGCTGCTGGGGCTGGTGGAGATCGCCGAGCGGGAGGGGATCGACCCGGCCGAGGTCGCCCGGGTGCACTTCGCGCTCGGCGAGCGGCTCGGCCTCTCGGCCCTCACCCAGCGGATCCTGTCCCTGCCCCGCGAGGACCGGTGGCAGACCATGGCCCGCGCGGCGCTGCGCGACGACCTGAACGCCGTGCACGCCCAGCTGACGGCCCAGATCCTGCGCACCACCTCCCCGGAGGAGTCCGCCCCGGCCCGGATCGGCGCGTGGGAGGACCAGGACAGCGTGATCGTCCCGCGCGCGGCCGGCACGCTGGAGGAGATCTGCGCCGACGAGAGCGCCGACCTGGCGCGGCTCTCGGTCGGGCTGCGGGTGGTGCGGGGGCTGCTGGCCAACGGCTGAGGGCGCGCCGGTTTCACCGGCCGACCGGGGAAACCTGCAGGGCACCGGTTCGATTAACGGTTAGCCGAATGTCGGCGCGTCCGCCTAGAGTGGATGACGATGTCAACCATCCCGCTCTCGGACCCGCCCGCCGGGGTCCACTCGCTGTGGCGCCTGCGCGGCTACCTCCGCCCCCACGCGCTCTCCCTCGCCGTCATGGCCGCCGCCTCCGTCGCCGGGGTCGGGCTGACCATCGCGATCCCGCTGGTCACCAAGGCGCTCATCGACGGCCCGATCACCCATCGGGAGATCGGGGCGGTGCTGCCGCTGGGCCTGCTCGCGCTCGGCCTGGGCATCCTCGAGGCGGTGCTGATCTTCATCCGCCGCTGGGTCCAGTCCAACGCGGTGCTCGGCCTCGAGACCGCGATGCGCCACGACCTCTACGAGCGCCTCCAGCAGCTGCCGATGAGCTTCCACACCAAGTGGCAGTCCGGGCAGCTGCTCTCGCGCGCGACCACCGACCTGTCCGCGATCCGGCGGTTCAGCGGCTTCGGGCTGCTGTTCCTGGTCATCAACATCCTCCAGGTCACGGTCGTGACCGGGGTGTTGCTGCACATGTACTGGCCGCTCGGCCTGGTCGTCGCCGCCACCGCCGCCCCGATCGTCTGGCTCTCGATGCGCTTCGAGAAGGCCTACGTCGTGGTCTCGCGGCGGGTGCAGGACGAGCAGGGCGACCTGGCGACCCGCGCCGAGGAGGGCGCGGTCGGCATCCGCGTGATCAAGGCCTTCGGCCGCAGCGCGCACGTCTCCGAGCAGTACGACGCGGCCGCCCGCCAGCTGCACGCGACCAGCATGGACAAGGTCCGGCTCTCCGCGCGGTTCTGGACGTTCCTCGAGGTGATCCCCAACCTCGCGGTGGTCGTGGTGCTGCTGCTCGGTGCGATCGGCGTCGGCCACGGCCAGCTGACCCCCGGCGAGCTGGTCGCGTTCATCACGCTGATGCTCTCGCTGGTCTGGCCGGTGTCCTCCCTCGGCGTGATCCTGGCGATGGCGCAGGAGGCGATGACCTCGGCGGCCCGGATCCTGGAGATCTTCGACACCGAGCCCGACATCGTCTCGGGCAGCACCGAGGTGGCGGAGCCGCGCGGGCACCTGCGCTTCGAGCACGTCGACTTCGCCTTCCCCGACGCCCCCGACGAGCCGGTGCTGCGCGACGTCAACCTCGACCTCGCGCCCGGCGAGACGGTTGCGCTGGTGGGCGCGACCGGGTCGGGCAAGACCATCCTCACCGGCCTGGTGCCCCGGCTCTACGACGCCACCGGCGGCCGGGTCACGATCGACGGCGTCGACGTGCGCGACCTGCCGCTGGCCCACCTGCGGTCCCTGGTGGCCACGGCCTTCGAGGAGCCGACGCTGTTCTCGATGAGCGCGCGGGAGAACCTCACGCTCGGCCGGTCCGACGCGAGCGAGCAGGAGGTCGCCTCCGCCCTCGACGTCGCGCAGGCCGGCTTCGTGCACGACCTGCCCTGGGGGCTGGACACCCGGGTGGGGGAGCAGGGCATGGCGCTCTCCGGCGGCCAGCGCCAGCGCCTGGCGCTCGCCCGGGCCGTGCTGGCCCGGCCGCGGGTGCTCGTGCTCGACGACACGCTCTCCGCCCTCGACGTGCACACCGAGCGGCTCGTCGAGGAGGCGCTTCGCCGGGTGCTCGCCGACACGACCGGGCTCGTGGTCGCCCACCGCGCCTCGACGGTGCTGCTGGCCGACCGGGTGGCGCTGCTGCAGGACGGCACCATCACCCACGTCGGTGACCATCGGGTGCTGCTGGAGACGGTGCCGGAGTACCGCGAGCTGCTCTCGGCCGAGAGCCTCGACCCCGGGCTCGAGCTCGACCTGGACTCCGAGGAGGTGGGCGCGTGAGCACCCCGACCGGGACGGCCCAGGAATCGGAGCAGACGTCGGACCAGCCGTCGACGCCGCCGGCCGAGGAGCAGGAGTGGCGCGGCGTCGCCGCCGACGACCTGGGCGAGGAGCTGACCCACGCCACGTCGGTGCGGCTGGCCGACCGGTCCCGCCGGCTGTTGCGGTCGCTGCTGGCGCCGTACCGTCGCGCGATCCAGATGCTGGTGCTGATCGTGGTCGTGGAGAACGTCGCCCGGCTCTCGATCCCCTTCCTCGTGAAGGAGGGCATCGACCGCGGCATCCCGCCGATCCGGGCCACCGGCGACACCGGTCCGCTGCTGTGGATCGTCGGCCTGGTGCTGGTCGCGACGCTGACCCAGGCGATCGCCCGCAACCGGTTCCTGGTCAGCTCCGGGCGGATCGGGCAGGACATCCTGTTCGAGATCCGGCGCCGGATCTTCCGGCACTTCCAGGCGCTGAGCCCCGCCTTCCACGACCGCTACACCTCGGGCCGGGTGATCTCGCGCCAGACCTCCGACGTCGACGCGATCTACGAGATGCTCGAGACCGGCTTCGACGGCCTGGTCACCGCGGCGCTCACGCTGGTCGGCACCTCGGTCCTGCTGCTGGTCCTCGACGTGAAGCTCGGGCTGGTGGCCCTGCTGTGCGGGCCGTTCCTCGCCTGGCTGACCAACTGGTTCCGCCGGTCCTCGGCGAAGAGCTACCGGGTCACCCGCGAGAAGGTCGCGCTGGTGATCGTGCACTTCGTGGAGTCGATGGGCGGCATCCGCGCGGTCCAGGCGTTCCGCCGCGAGCCGCGCAACCAGGAGATCTTCGACGACGTCAACGACCAGTACCGCCGGGCCAACCTGCACGCGTTCCGGCTGGTCGCCTGGTTCATGCCCGGCATCAAGCTGATCGGCAACGTGACCATCGGCGTGGTGCTGCTCTACGGCGGGTTCCGCGCCTACCACGGCGACGTCACGGTCGGGGTGCTGGCGGCGTTCCTGCTCTACCTGCGCCAGTTCTTCGAGCCGATGATGGAGATCTCGCAGTTCTACAACACCTTCCAGTCCGCCTCGGCCGCGCTGGAGAAGCTCAGCGGGGTGCTCGAGGAGGAGCCGTCGGTGCCCGAGCCGGCGCATCCGGCCTCGCTGCCCGAGCCGGCCGGTGAGCTGCGCTTCGAGCACGTCCGGTTCGCGTACGTCGACGACGCGCCGGTGCTGCCCGACCTGGAGCTGACCATCCCGGCCGGCCAGACCGTCGCCCTGGTGGGCACCACCGGCGCCGGCAAGACCACGCTGGCCAAGCTGGCCACCCGGTTCTACGACCCGGTCGACGGCCGGGTGCTGCTCGACGGGCTGGACCTGCGCGAGCTGTCCTCGCAGTCGCTGCGGGAGGCGGTGGTGATGGTGACCCAGGAGAACTACCTCTTCTCCGGCACGGTCGCCGACAACATCCGCTTCGGCCGGCCCGAGGCGTCCCGGGAGGAGGTCGAGGCCGCGGCCCGGGCGCTGGGTGCGCACGACTTCATCAGCGCGCTCCCCCAGGGCTACGACACCGACGTCGCCAACCGGGGCGGCCGGCTCAGCGCGGGCCAGCGGCAGCTGGTCGCGTTCGCGCGGGCGTTCCTCGCGGACCCTGCCGTACTCATCCTCGACGAGGCGACGTCCTCGCTCGACGTGCCCTCGGAGCGGATGGTCCAGCACGCGCTGCGCACCGTGCTCGCCGGCCGCACGGCCGTGATCATCGCCCACCGGCTCTCCACGGTGGAGATCGCCGACCGGGTGCTGGTGATGGAGCACGGGCGGATCGTGGAGGACGGCAGCCCGGCGGGGCTGATCGCCGGGGGAGAGGGACGGTTCTCCGACCTGCACCGGGCCTGGGTCGACTCGCTGGCCTGACGGGCCTCCCCGGCACCTCGGCATCCGCCGGCTCCTCGACTGGTACAGGTTCTAGGCTGGGCGGATGACCGACCTCGCTTACGCCGGCGTCGCCGAGACCGCCCGGCTCATCACCTCCGGGGAGACCACGTCCCGGGCGGTCGTGGACGCGGCGCTGGCGCGCATCGACGCCGGCAACGCTGCCCTGAACGCGTTCACGGTGGTCCTCGCCGAGCAGGCGCGCGCCGAGGCGGACGCCCGCGACCGGGCGCTGGCGGCGGGGGAGCCGGCCGGGCCGCTGCACGGCGTGCCGATCGCGATCAAGGAGGAGGTCGACGTCGCCGGCTGCGTCACGACGTACGGCGGGGACGGCAACGCGACGCCCGTGACCGCCGACGCCGAGCTGGTCCGCCGGCTCCGTGCGGCCGGCGCGGTCATCATCGGCAAGACCGCGATGCCGGAGTTCGGCGCCTGGCCGTTCACCGAGTCGGTCTCGCGCGGAGTCACCCGCAACCCGTGGGACCACTCGCGCACCCCCGGCGGCTCCAGCGGGGGGACGGCGTCGGCCGTCGCGGCCGGCCTGGTGCCCGCCGGCATCGGCGGCGACGGGGGCGGGTCGATCCGGATCCCCAGCGCCTGCTGCGGCCTCTTCGGGCTCAAGCCGCAGCGCGGCCGGGTGTCGACGGCCCCGGCGCCGCACCTGTGGTGGGCCCTCGGGACCGCGGGTCCGCTCACTCGCAGCGTGCGCGACAGCGCGCTGGTCTACGAGGCGATCCGCGGCAACGTCGAGGGCGACCTCTTCCGGGCCGGCGGGAGCGAGTCCTTCGTCGAGGCCGCCGAGCGGGAGCCCGGCCGGCTGCGCGTCGGCTGGACGACCACGCCGTCGGCCCGTGGCGTGCGCCCCGACCCGCGGCACGTCCAGGCGGTGCACGACACGGCCCGGCTGCTTGCCGACCTCGGCCACGACGTGGCGGAGGTGGACCCGGCGCTGCCCGACCCCACCGCGGCGTTCGTGCCGCAGTTCTTCGCCGGGATCCGCGCCGAGGCGGACGAGGTCGAGCACTACGACCGGCTCGAGCGGCGCACCCGCCAGACCTGCCGGCTCGGCAGCTGGGTCACGCCGCGGGTGCGCGAGTGGGCGCTGCGGGAGACCGGCAAGGTCTCCGCCCGCGCCAACCGGGTCTTCGACGACATCGACGTGCTGCTCACGCCCGCGATCGCCCACCGCCCGCCGCGCGTGGGCCGCCTCGAGGGCGTCGGCCCGCTGCGCGCCTCGCTCCGGGCGATGCCGATGATCGCCTACGCCGCGCTCTGGAACGTCGCCGGCAACCCCGCCGCGGCCGTGCCCTGCGGTCCGGCCGCCGACGGGCTGCCGGTCGCCGTCCAGCTGGTCGGCCGCACCGACGACGAGGCGACGCTGCTCTCGCTCTCCGCGCAGCTCGAGCAGGCCCGGCCCTGGCCGCTGCTGGCCCGCGACCTGGCCTGACCAGACCCGACCTGGGCCCGACCCGGGCCCGACCCGGGTCCGACCCGGGGCGCCCCCCGACCTTCGTCGGGGGTGCGGCACGACCAACGGAGGCTTTCTGCCGGCCCGCACGCCTGACCTGCCGGAAAGTCACCGGCGCCGCGGCCGGGACGTCGCTAGGGTCCGGCCTGTGGCAGCGATCGAGGTGGTCGACCTCGCACTCGCCTACGGGGAGCTGCGAGCGGTCGACGGAGTCAGTCTGGACGTGGCCGAGGGTGAGTTCGTCGGGATCCTCGGCCCCAACGGCGCGGGCAAGACCAGCACGCTGGAGCTGATCGAGGGGCTGCGGCGGCCCGACTCGGGCACCGTCCGGGTCCTCGGCGAGAGCCCCTGGCCGCGCAACCCGCGGCTGCTGCCCCGGATGGGCGTCCAGCTGCAGGCGTCGTCGTTCTTCGAACGGCTCACGGCCCGGGAGCAGCTGCGCACGTTCGCCTCGTTGTACGGCGTGTCCGCGGGGCGCGCCGACGAGTGGCTGGAGCGCGTGGGCCTGGTCGACAAGGCGGCCACCCGGGTCGGTGACCTGTCCGGCGGCCAGGCGCAGCGGCTCTCGATCGCCTGCGCGCTGGTCCACGACCCGGAGCTGGTCTTCCTCGACGAGCCCACCGCGGCGCTCGACCCGCAGGCCCGCCGCAACCTGTGGGACCTGCTGGCCGGTATCAACGAGGCCGGCCGCACCGTGGTGCTGACCACGCACTACATGGACGAGGCCGAGACGCTCTGCGACCGGGTCGCGATCATGGACCGCGGCCGGGTGCTGCGCTTCGACACCCCGGCCAAGCTGGTGCGCGGGCTCGACGCGCCGACCCGGATCACGGTCGCCCCCGGGCCGGACCCGGAGCGGCTGCGCGGCGTACCCGGCGTCACCGACGTGACCGCGGCCGCCGACGGGGCCGTGCTGACCACGCGCGAGCCGACCCTGGTGCTGACCGGGCTGGCCGAGCGCGACCTGCTCGACGGGGTACAGGTGCACACCGGCACCCTCGAGGACGTCTTCCTCGACCTCACCGGAAGGGAGTACCGCGCATGAGCGCGTCCACGGGAGCCTTCACCAGCCTGTCCGCGGCGATCCTCAAGGGCTTCCTGCGGGACCGGGCCTCGGTCTTCTTCGCCGTGGTCTTCCCGCTGATGTTCCTGGTCCTCTTCGGCGGCATCCTGGGCGACCAGGGGCAGTCGAAGGTCGAGATGGTCGAGATCGGCCACGTCGCCGCGTTCGACGCGCTGCCGGCCGGGGCGAAGTCGGCGTTCGGGCAGACCTTCGAGGTGACCCACAGCCGGGACCGTGCCGCCGCCATCGCGAAGGTGCGCAAGGGCGACGCGGACGTCGCCGTCGAGATGGACGGCGACCGCGTCGTGGCGCACTACACCCAGACCGACCGCACCAAGGCGGCGATGACGCAGGGCGCGCTCGCCTCGTTCGTGGATGCGAGCAACCTCGCCGCCAGCGGGCAGCCGCCGCGCTACTCGCTCGACGTCGAGCAGGTCGAGGACGACTCGCTCGGCGAGATCCAGTTCGCCACGCCGGGGCTGCTCGGCTGGGCGGTGGCGATGAGCGCCAGCTTCGGCGCGGCGGCGACGTTGCAGGGGTGGCGGCAGAGCAAGCTGCTGCGCCGGCTCCAGCTCGCCCCGGTCTCCACGCGCACCGTGGTCGGGGCGCGGGTCGCGGTGACCGTGACGATCGCGCTGGTCCAGATGGCGATCTTCGTCGGTGTGGGCGTCGCGGGGTTCGGGCTCCGGCTGACCGGGTCCTGGCCGGCCGCCGTGCCCCTGCTCGTCGTCGGCACCCTGTGCTTCATGGCTGTCGGCCTGCTCGCCGGGGCGGTCGCCCGGACCACCGAGGGCGCCGTGAACATGGCCAACTTCTGCGTGCTGCCGATGTCGTTCCTCAGTGGCTCGTTCTTCCCGCTGGACTTCATGCCGCACTGGATCCAGGTGCTCTCCGAGCTGCTCCCGCTGCGCCACCTCAACGACGGCATGCTCGACGTCATGGTGCGCGGCGAGGGGCCCTCGGCGGTCCTCCTCCCGATGGCGATCCTCGCCGTCTTCACCCTGGTCCTGACGCTGCTCGCCGCGAAGCTGTTCCGCTGGGAGACCGTCTGACCGTCGAGTTGGGCCTTGCCGGGCGTCGAGTTGGGCCTTGCCGTGCGTCGAGTTGGGCCTTGCCGTGCGTCGAGTTGGGCCTTGCCGGTGCTCAGCCCTTGGCCGGGCCCATCAGGCAGAACGGCACGCCGGCCGGGTCGAGCAGCACGGCGAGCCGTCCGTACGGCGTCTCGTCGGGCTGCACGACCACGGTGCCGCCGGCGGCGACGGCCTGCTCGACCGTGGCGTCGGTGTCGGCCACCTGGAGGTAGCACTGCCACCGTGACGGCTGGTCGCCGAGCATCGCGGCGGCGTCCATGATCCCGGCCCTGGCCTGCTCGTCGCGGCCCAGCGTGGTGTAGCGGAACTCGGGGGTGTCGCTCATGGTCTGCGCGTCCCACCCGAAGACCTCGGTGTAGAAGCGCACGGAGGTGTCGTAGTCCCTGCTCAGCGTCTCGAACCAGGCCGGGGCCCCGTCCACGGCCCGCTCCGCCGTGCCGGCGAAGGACAGCGCCTGCCAGGCGCCGACCGCCGCTCCGGACGGATCGACCAGCATGGCCATGTGGCCCAGGTCGCCGACCTGCATCGGCTCCACGACCACCTGGGCGCCGGCCTCCCGCGCCTTCGTGACGGTGGCGGCGGTGTCGTCGGTGGCGAGGTAGACCGACCAGGTGCTCGGGCCCGGCATCGAGGCGTCCTTGCGCATCAGTCCGGCGACCGGCCGGCCCTCGCGCTCGAACATCCGGTAGCCGCCGTACTGCTCGTCCGGCTCGGTGGCCGTCCAGCCGAACAGCCGGCCGTAGAACGCCGCCGCGGCGTCCGTGTCGGGGGTGAAGAGCTCGATCCAGCAGGGCTCTCCGGACATGGTGCTCATCGCGCGCTCCTGTCGTCGTGGTCCTGCTGATGCGGACCGGGCCCGAGGCGGGAACTCATCGGGGAGGCCCAACTGGACGCACGGGGAGGCCCAACTGGACGCACGGGCAGGCCCAACTCAACCCGGGGTCAGCTGGCCTTCTTCGCGGCGGACTTGCGGGTGGTCTTCTTCGCCGCGGTCTTCTTGGCGGGCGCCTTCTTCGCGGACGCCTTCTTGGTGGTCTTCTTCGCCGCGGTCTTCTTGGCCGGAGCCTGCTTGGCCGGAGCCTGCTTGGCCGGAGCCTGCTTGGCCGGAGGCTCCTCGGCGGACTTCGTCGAGGTCGACTCCTCGTCGGCGTCCGCGGCGGGGGACTCGCCGCGGGCCGTCTTGGCGGCGTCGACGGAGCGCTGGAGGGCGGCGAGCAGGTCGACCACCTCGCCGGAGGACTTCGTCGAGGTGGGGGTGCGGCGCACCTCGCCGCCCTCGATCTTGGTCTTGACCATCGCCTCCACGGCCTCGGCGTAGTCGTCCTCGAACTCCGAGGCGTCGAAGTCGCCGGCGAGGGTCTCGACCAGCATGTGGGCCATCTTCACCTCCGCGTCCTTGACCTCGCCGGTCTCGACGGAGAAGTCGGGGTTGCGGATCTCGTCGGGCCACATCATCGTCTGCAGCACGATCACGTCGTCGCGGACCCGGAGCACCGCCACGGTCGTCCGCTGCCGCAACGCGACGGTCACCACGGCCATCCGGTCGGCGTCGAGCAGCGCCTGGCGCAGCAGCGCGTAGGGCTTCGCCCCGGACTTCTCCGGCTCGAGGAAGTAGGACTTCTCCAGGAGCATCGGATCGATCTGGTTGCTCGGCACGAACTTCTCGACCGAGATCTCGCGCGAGGAGGTGGACGGCAGCCCGGCCATGTCGTCGTCGGTGAGGATGACCATCTCGCCGTCCTCGGTCTCGTAGCCCTTGGCGATGTCGGCGTAGGCCACCTCCTCGCCGTCGATCGAGCAGACCCGCTGGTAGCGGATCCGGCCACCGTCCTTGGCGTGCACCTGGCGGAACGAGACGTCGTGGGACTCGGTGGCGGCGTAGAGCTTCACCGGCACGCTGACCAGCCCGAAGGACACCGCGCCCTTCCAGATCGCACGCATGGGGGAAGCCTCTCGCTGGACGACTGCATCGGTCGTGGCAAATCGTTGCCCACGGTCAGTATCGCCACAGTTCCCGCCTCGCGCACCCGACATGCGCGGTCCGCGCCGTCGCCCGGGCATGATCCGGGCATGATGGTGCGCATGCTGCCGATGCTCGCCTCCCCGGGCCGGCACGTCCCCACCGGTGACGCGTGGGCGCACGAGGTGAAGTGGGACGGCGTACGCATCCTCGCCGACGTCGCGGGCGGCGAGGGCGCCGACGGGGGAGGGGCCGCCCGGCTCACCAGCCGCAACGGCAACGACGTCACCGTCGCCTGGCCCGAGCTGAGCGCGGCCCCGCTCGGGGCGCGCGACCTGCTCGTCGACGGCGAGATCATCGCGCTCAACGACGAGGGCCTGCCCGACTTCCGCGAGCTCGCCGAGCGCATCCACGTACGCCGGGCCGCGGCCGCGGCCCGGCTGGCCCGGGCCACCCCCGCGACCTACATGGTCTTCGACCTGCTGCGCCTCGACGGCCGCGACCTCACCGGCGAGCCGCTCGAGCGGCGCCGCGAGCTGCTGCTCGGCCTCGGGCTCGAGCAGTCCGCGTGGCAGGTGCCGCCCTCCTACGACGACGGGTCGATGCTCTTCGACGCGACCCTGCAGCAGGGCCTGGAGGGCATCGTGAGCAAGCGCCGCGACTCGCGCTACCAGCCCGGCGCCCGCTCGTCGCACTGGCTGAAGTTCGCCCACCGGCACCGGTTCTCCTACCTCGTGGGCGGCTGGCGGCCGGTCGAGGGCACCACCGACCGGCTCGGCGCGCTGCTGGTGGGGGAGCCGACGGAGGCGGGGCTGTCCTACCGCGGCCGGGTCGGCAGCGGCATCGGCGCGCGGGCGGCCCGCGTCCTCACCGAGCTGCTCGACCCGCTCCACCGCGAGGACAGCCCGTTCGACGACGAGGTGCCGCGCGAGGACGCCCGCGGCACCCGCTGGGTGCGGCCGGTGGTCGTGGTCGACGTGGACACCCACCACGCCTCGCGCCGGCAGCGGCTGCGGCAGCCGTCGTACCAGGGGGTGCGCACCGACCTGGATGCGGCCGACCTGGCCCCGGACGACCTGGCCCCGGACGACCGGACCCGGGGGACCGGACGTGGGATCTGACAAGGTGAGGGCCGTGCGCTCCCTCCACACCCTGCTCCTGGCCGCCGCCCTGACCGCCACGACGCTCGTGCTGGCGCCCGGCTCGCCGGGGACCGGGCCGGCGCAGGCCGCCACCCGGGCGGTCGTCCTCGACGGCGTCACGGTCCACCTGCGCCGCGGCACCCGCCAGGTGGTGACGGTCAACCACCGGCACGGCTACCACGCGCGGGTGAGCCTGTGGGTGCTGCGCAAGGACGGCTGGGTGCGCCGGATGCGGGCCGCCGACGGCCGGATCGGGTACGGCGGCCTGGTCGCCGGGCGCCGTCGCCACCAGGGCACCGGGACCACGCCGCTGGGCACCTACCGGCTGCCGTCGGCGTTCGGCACGCATGCGAAGGCCGCGCGCTGGGACCTCGGCTACCGCCGCATCCGCCGCGGCGACTTCTGGGTCGAGGACAACGGCTCCCGCTACTACAACCGCTACCGCAACCAGCGGCAGGGCGGCTTCCGCTGGCGGCTCCCCGCGAGCGACGAGAACGGGTCGGAGCGGCTCAGCGACTACCCCCAGCAGTACGAGTACGCGATCGTGACGTCCTTCAACCATCGCCAGGTGCGGCACCGCGGCGCCGGGATCTTCCTGCACGTCAACGGTCGCGGCGCCACCGCGGGCTGCGTCAGCGCGCCGCGCTGGTTCCTCCGCCGCCTGATGGCCCGGCTCGACGGGGCCCGGGTCCCGGTCATCGCGATCGGACGCTGACCGGTGTCGCCGGGGGAGGAGGAGGTCCACGTCGACGTCGACGGGCGCACGCTGCGGATCTCCAACCTGCACAAGGTGCTCTACCCGCGCAGCGGCACGACCAAGGGCGAGGTCCTCAACTACTACGCCCGCGTCGCGCCGGTGCTGCTGCCGCACCTCGCCGACCGGCCGGTCACCCGGATCCGCTGGCCGCACGGCGTCGGCGGCAGCAGCTTCTTCGAGAAGAACGCCCCCGGCGGAACGCCCTCGTGGGTCAGGACCGCGACCGTGCCCACGACGGGGTCGCGCTCGGGGTCCGGGACCTCCGACACGATCACCTTCCCGATCGTCGACGACCTGGCCACGCTCACCTGGCTGGTCAACCTGGCCGCGCTGGAGCTGCACGTGCACCAGTGGACGGTCGGGCGCAACGGCCGCCCGCGGAACGCCGACCGGCTGGTCATCGACCTCGACCCCGGCGAGCCGGCGGGCCTGCACGAGTGCTGCCGGGTGGCGCTGCTGGTCCGCGACAGGCTTCAGGAGCGGGGGCTGGCCGCCCAGCCGGTGACCAGCGGCAGCAAGGGCCTGCACCTGTACGCCGGGCTGCCGCGGCGACTGCCCTCCGAGGAGTCGACGGCGCTCGCCCGCGAGGTCGCCGAGGAGCTCCAGGGCGAGCAGCCGCGGCTGGTGACCGCCACGATGACCAAGGCGAAGCGGTCCGGGAAGGTGTTCCTGGACTGGTCGCAGAACGCCGCCTCCAAGACGACGGTCTCGCCGTACTCCCTGCGCGGCCGCGAGCGGCCCCTGGCGGCCACCCCGGTGACCTGGGACGAGGTCGAGGCGGGTGCCGAGGACCCGCTGGGCCTGGAGCAGTTCTCCTTCGAGGAGGTGCTCGACCGGGTGGAGCAGCACGGCGACCTGTTCGCGGCACCCTGAGGCCCGCTGTTACCGAACCGTGGATCTCCCGTGGATCGGAAGTTGCCCACGCACGGCCCCCGGAGCCGTAGGCTCTGCGCGGGTTCCGGGAGACCGGAGCCACAGGGGGCGGGAGGTCGGCAGGTGCTCGGGGAGGGAGCACCCGCCGACAGCCCGGCACCGTGAGTGGGTGGCCGGTTCGGGGCGGGGGGCTCCGGGCCGGCCACGACTCCGCCTCCGTTCTCGGGAAAGGGCACGATGGAGATCGTCGTCTCGTCAGCACGTCCGGCCACCCCACCGTGGGTGCGGCCGGTGCTGGTGCTGGCGGTCTGCCTCCCGGTCACCCTCCTGGTGCTGCTGCCCGCCTGCTTCGGCCTGCACCGCTACGTCGTCACCGGCGACGACACGCTCCCCGGGGTCTCCCGCGGGACGCTGCTGATCGAGCGGTCGGTGCCACTCAGCGACGTCCGGGTCGACGACGTCGTCACGTTCCGCGAGCCCACCGCCGCGGGCCCCCGGACCGTGACCCGTCGGGTGGTCGCCGTCGACGGCGGCCGGATCCGCACCGCCGGGGAGCGGGCGTCGGCCACGGACCAGGGCACGCTCGGGACCCGGCAGCCGATCGTGCACCGGGTGGCGCTCGCGGTGCCGTGGGTCGGCTACCTCTACCTGGTGGCGATCTCCCTCGGACCCCTGGTCCGGGCCGGGGTGGTCGTGGTGGCCGGGCTGGTGCTGGTGCTCGCGGTCGTCCTCGGCCGACGGGACCGGACGACGCGGCCGCACCTCACCACGGACCAATCGCCTCAGGAGTGATCCGCTGCCTCTATGCTCCCTCCCATGGCACAACGGGTCCTGGTGGTGGAGGACGAGGAGGACATCGCCTTTCCCCTGGTCCGCACGCTGGAGCGTGAGGGGTACGACGTCACGTGGCTCGACAGCGGCGAGAAGACGCTGGAGTACGTCACCGACAACCCGGTGGAGGTGATGATCCTCGACCTCGGCCTGCCCGACGTCGACGGCCTCGAGGTCTGCCGCCGGGCCCGTGAGGGCGGCTTCGCCGGCGCGATCATGATCGTGACCGCCCGCGCCGGTGAGCTCGACCGCGTGGTGGGGCTCGACTACGGCGCCGACGACTACCTCTCCAAGCCGTTCGGCCTGGCCGAGCTGCAGGCGCGGGTGCGTGCGCTGCTGCGGCGGACCGCGTCCGGCGGGGTCCCCGACGGCCAGCGGGACGAGCGCGACCAGGGCCTGCGCATCGACGTGCCGGCCCGCCGCGTCTACAAGGGGGAGGATGAGGTCGCGCTGACCGGCAAGGAGTTCGAGGTGTTGAACATCCTGGCCGCCAACCGCGACAAGGTGGTCTCCCGGAGCCGGCTGATGGCCGACGTGTGGGACGAGAACTGGTACGGCTCGACCAAGACGCTCGACGTCACGATCGGGCGGCTGCGCCAGAAGCTCGAGGGCGTCGGCGTGACCGACCGTGTGGTGGCCGTCCGGGGCGTGGGTTTCCGCCTCGAGGGCGGCACCCCCGATGCGTGACCGCCTCACTGCCGCCTTCGTCCTCCTCGCCATCCTGGTGCTCCTCGCGGCCGGGATCGTGCGCGCCTTCGTGCTCCGCGACCTCGTCCGGGAGCAGGAGAGCGAGCACCTGCAGCAGGAGGCGGCGCTCATCGCGCGCATCCTCAACGCCAAGGAGACCTCCGGCGGCCGCGTCGACCGGCAGCTGCTCACCGAGCTGGTGCCGAGCCCGAGCCGCCTCGAGTACATCCCCCACCACGGCCGCCCCCTGACCGTCGAGGGGGCCGGGTACGACGGCGGCGGCGGCGACCTGTCCTCGACCGCGACGGTCTACGACGGGACCGTCGTCGTCGGGCACTCCGCGGAGGTGGTGACCGACGTGATCCGGCGCGACATCGGCTCCGCGATCGTGCTGCTGGTGGTCCTCTCCGCGCTGGCCGGCCTGGTCGGCTGGCTGCTCTCGCGGATGCTCTCCGCCCCGTTCCGCCAGCTCGCCGTGGCGGCCGCGGCGCTGGGCCGCGGCCGCTTCGACCTCGACCTGCCCCGCACCCGGATCCCCGAGGCCCGGGCGATCGCCCAGGCGCTGCGCACCAGCGCGGGCCAGCTGGAGGACCGGATCCGCCGGGAGCGGGACTTCGCCGAGCGGGCCTCCCACGTGCTGCGCACGCCGCTGACCGGGCTCCGGCTGGAGCTGGAGGAGCTGGCGCGGCACCAGGACCTCCCGGGGGACGCCCAGGCCGCGGCCGGACGGGGGCTGGCGAGCCTGGACGCGATGAACCAGGTGGCCGGCGAGCTGGTCGAGCTCTCGCGCGGCGGCACCCTGGTCGCCGGCGCGGAGCTCTCGCTCGTCGACCTGGCCACCCAGCTCGCCCAGCGCTGGGCCGACCGGCTGGCCGAGCGTGGGCGCACGCTGACGGCCTCCGCGGACGGCGACCTGGACCTGACCTACACCCCCGGCCCGGTGGAGCAGGTGCTGGACCTGCTGCTCGCCGACGTCGTCCACCGGGGCGCCGGCGCGGTCCGCATCGTCTTCCTCGGCCAGGACGCCGGCCACCTGCGGGTGCGGGTGACCTCGGAGGGGCTGGCCGGCGCCGCGCAGCGCGCCCGCGCCCACGACCTGACCCGCCTGGAGGCGGCGCGCGCGGTGGCGGAGTCGCTCGGCGGCCGGATCCTCGGCGACGACCCGTCGCGGACGATCGTGGTGCTCTTCCCGCGCCGCTGAGCGGGCCCGAGCCCTCTCCCCGACGGCTCGGCCCGGATCAGTAGGCCCCGCGCTGCCGGACCACCGCCCCGAAGGTCCGGGCCAGGATGGCCAGGTCGCCGCGCAGCGTCCAGTTGTCCACGTAGCTCTGGTCCAGCCGGACCGCCTCCTCCCAGGGCAGGTCGGAGCGCCCGGAGACCTGCCACAGGCCGGTGAGCCCGGGCTTGACCACCAGCCGGCGGCGTACGTCGTGCTCGTAGGCGTCGACCTCGCTCGGCAGCGCGGGGCGCGGCCCGACCAGGGACATCTGGCCCCGCACGATGTTGATCAGCTGCGGCAGCTCGTCGAGGGAGGAGCGCCGCAGGAACCGGCCGATCCGGGTGACGCGGGGGTCGCCGCGGATCTTGAACAGGTTCCCGTCCACCTCGTTGTGCTCGGCCAGTGCGCTGCGCTGGTCCTCGGCGTCGACGGTCATCGTGCGCAGCTTGAGCATCGAGAAGGTGCGGTCGTGCCGGCCGACCCGGGTCTGCCGGAACAGGGCGGGGCCGGGGGAGTCGAGGCGGACCGCGAGCATCAGCGCCAGCAGCACCGGCGAGAGCACGAGCAGGGCGAGCGTCGCGGCGAGCCGTTCCCAGACCTCCTTGACCACGCGGGCGGGACCGCGGAGCCGGGCGTGGCGCACGTGCACCATCGGCAGCAGGGCCAGGTGGCCGCCCCGCGCGAGCCGCGTCCGCGACACGGCCACGCCGTGCAGGGGCGTCCCGACCAGCAGCCGGGTGCCGCGCGCCTCCAGCTGCCAGGCGGTGCGCCGGACCGTGGCGGCGTCGAGGTGGGAGCAGGGCAGCAGCACGACCGTGTCCGCGCTGGACATCGCGACCACGGCCGGCAGGTGGCCCAGCCCGGCCGCGACCGGCACGTCCTCGCCGAGTTGCAGCCGGTCGAGGTGCTGGTCGACCAGGCAGACCCCGACCGCCTCGAAGCCGTCGGCGCCGGCCCGGGCGGCCTCGCGCACCAGCTCGTCGACGGCCGCGGCGTGACCGACCACGACGGCCCGGTGCCGGTGGCCGGGCAGGGCGACACCCCGCCGGCTCGTCCAGGCCCGGAGCGCCCGCCGGTGGCCGAGGCTGCCGCCGGCGCAGAGGCCGGCCACCAGCGCCAGGTCCTCGCCCGGGACCCGGTGCCCCGTCGCCGCGGCCACGGTCCAGCCGGTGGCGGCGAGCGCCACGGCGTGGCCGAGCAGGGACTCTGCGCGCGTGCGCGGAGCGTCGTACCAGCCGGTGCCGGCGAGCAGGGCCACCCACAGCGCCGGCAGCAGCGCCAGCGTCAGGGGGTTGCCCGGCGCGGGGGCGACGAGGTGCCAGCCGAGCACCACCGCGCCGGCGGTCACGAGGTCCGCCAGGGCGAGGCAGAGGGCCAGCGTGCGCACCCGCCCGGAGCCCAGCCGCACGATCGCGGCCCCGGGGACGTCGAGCTGCTCGCCGGCGCTGGTCGCGAGCTCGGGGGCGACCGCGAGGCCCTTCCTGGCCGCGATGCTCATCGGGGCGCCGCGTCTCGTCCGGACGGTGCGCACTCCTGCGCGGCCCGAGACGTGACCACGGTCGGCATCGCTCTGCCCGCCCCCCGGCTTCCTGGACGCATGTGCTTCCTTCCCCCCGTGCCCGGCTCGTGCCATCCCCTTGCCGGTGCACTCAACGTAGGGACCACGGAAGGGAGGGTCATGCCGAAATTGGGGCATCCCCCGGCCCGGGCCATAGCACCAGCGGGGGATGCCCACCGGCACCGCGCCGCACCGCGCCGCCCCAGCGCGCAGCGCCACCGGCGACGGCACGGGGCCGTCGCCGGTGGTGCGGTGGTCTGGACGGGTCAGACGTCGGAGGGGCGCCAGCCGGCCTCGTGGGCCAGGCCCACGGCGGCGAGCTGGGAGGAGACCTCGAGCTTGGCGAGGATCGACTTCACCTGGGTCCGCACGGTCGCCTCGGAGACCACGTTGATCCGGGCGATGTCGCGCACCTGGTGGCCCTGCATGAGCTGCCGCAGCACCTCGCGCTCGCGGGGCGTGAGGTCGTCGAGCCGCCGGCGCGCCTCGTGGTTCTCCACCCGGTTCTGGTGCCACTCGGCGATCAGCTCCTCGCGCACCGCCCGGTCGATGACCGGGAAGCCGTCGTTGAGCCGGCGGACGGTGGCCAGGATGTCGTTGAGCGGTGAGGTCTTGGTCAGCACCGTCCGGGCGCCGTACCGCAGGCACTCGCCCCAGCGGGTGCGCTCCAGCGAGCCGGTCACGACGACCACGGCGATCCCGGCCTTGGCGAGCGGCTCGATGAGGCGCACGCCGTTGCCGTGCGGACCGAGGTCCAGGTCGAGCAGCACGATCCGGGGCTGCACGCGCAGGACGCTGGCCAGCACCGCGCCCAGCGAGCTGGGCCGCGCCGGCAGCGGGATCCGGCGCACCTGGTAGCCCTCCATGCCCAGGGCGATCTCGAGCGACTCGGCGAACAGGAGGTGGTCCTCGACCAGGGCCACCTTGGTGGATCCTCGCGGGTTTCTCATGGCATCCCCGGAGGGCAGCTCGGGATGGTGAGGACGAAGGTCGCGCCCCCCGGGCGACCGTGGTCCTCGAGCGTGAGGTTCCCCGCCTGCTCCAGCATCAGCCGCTTGGCCAGCTGCAGGCCGATGCCCTGCCCGGGTGAGCCGGCACGGCGACCGCCCCAGGTGAACAGCGAGGGCCGCAGCGTGCCCGGGATCCCGGGGCCGTCGTCGACGACCCGGACCTCCGTGCGGTCCCCCACGGACCGCGCGCTGATGGTGACCGGTGCGCCCGGGGCGTGCCGGGCGGCGTTGCTGAGCAGGATGTGCACGACCTCGGCGAGGTCGTCGGCGCGCCCGAGCACGCGCAGTGCGGAGGGGTCGAGGCGGATGGACGCCCCCAGCGTCCGCTGCGTCTCGACCAGTGGCTGGAGCAGCTCGTCCAGGCGGACCGCGGTGACCGGTTCCCGGCCGCGCCGGCGCAGCATCCGCTCCAGCCGCGCCATCTCGGAGTCCAGGAGTGCCTCGAGGCGTCGCCGCTGGCCGCCGGAGGGGCCGCCGCCGTGCAGCAGCAGCCGCGAGGCCTGGGCGATGCCCCCGACGGTGGCGTGCAGCTCGTGCATCCGCTCGCGGCCGTCCCGGACGTTCGTCTCGGCCGCGGCCGCCCGGTGGGCCAGGTTGGCCAGCTGGCGGGCGTTGTCGCGGATGCCCTGGCGCAGCATCACCGCGGCGACCTCGAGCAGCATCGCGACCCCCGCGACCATCACCAGCACCGACAGGGCCCAGCGGACCTGGGACGGGGAGCCGGTGGCCATCAGGCGGCTGGCCACGAGGCAGGCGAGGAACACTCCGAACCGGACGCGTGCCCACCCGGGAAGCAGGGCGGAGCGGGCGAGCACGACGACCGCTGCGGCCACGACCGCCGCCACCAGGCCGGTGTCGACGGCCCGGGCGGGGCCGCTGAGCTGCAGGCTCGAGTCGACGCCCGCGTGGATCAGCACCAGGCGTGCGGCGGCCATCGCGCCGCCGAGGAGGAGGCCGGTGGTGAGCGGGTTGCGGACCGGGATCCAGGTGCCGCGCGCGGCCATCACGACGAGCCCGAGCACCACCGCCGTGGTCGGGACCTGGGCCAGGCCCACCACGGAGTCGAACCGCCCGGTGTCCGCGCCCTGCAGCGAGAGCAGGGCGAACGGGACGGCCTGCGCGGCCTGGAAGCCGAGCGCCATGGCCAGCCAGCCGGTGCTCGCCCGGCGGGTCATCCGCCATTCGTACTTGAGGATCACCGCCGCGGCGAGGATGCCGTTGGTGGCGAGGAGCCGGCTCATGTCGCCGGCGGTCTGGAGCCGCTCGGCGCCCGTCGAGGGCAGCGCGAGGACGAGCAGGTAGGGGTGGAGCAGCACCGCGAACATGAGGAGGGAGCCGCGCCAGGACCACCCGCCGGTGAGCGGGAGTCGCAGGGGGAGGTCTGCCAGTCGTGTCGTCAGCCGGTGTGCCAGCCGGTGGCTGCGATCGGGCCGGACGTTCGTCGCTTCCCGAGCTACGAGCGTGACGTGCGGCGGTCGCGTTGCGAACGTGATTCCCGCCATGTCCGGAACGCTACGACCCCGATTCGGGGCTCGTACCGCGTTTTGACGACGGATACCATTTATTGAGGAACACTTGCGTGTTGCGCTTGACGGGATGTCCTCATGTGTCCCCAGTATCCGTCGAACCCCCGACGACCCACCAGTCGCGTCGCGGCGATCCGCCTCCGCGGGGGCCGCGCGGCGACACCGCTGGACTGCGCCGACAGCCGGGCGGCCGTCGAGCTGTCGGTCCATGACGCGACTGGTGAGTCGCTTCAATCGAGTGGGGGGACTCGACCACTCCACTGTCCGCCTCGGGCCCGGATCGGGGAATCCCCAAAAGTAGGGGACTACCGCCTCGCCGCCGTTCGGGCCGTCGTCGCCGCCGCCAGCATGAGTGCACCGACGATCGATGAGGGGACGGCCTGTGTCAGCGACAACGCCACGTGCACTCACGCATCCACGTGTGGTCCACGTGGTGCCCACCGGACCATCTCGGGGGACCGATGACCATGACCTCCGCGAACCCGGGACCTGAGCCGCGGCGGACACCGGTCGGTCTCTTCGCCGACCAGTACCTGGTGGGGCAGGCCGTCCGAACCGCGCTCGCCACCCGGGGCTTCCCGGTGGCCAACTACCGGTGGCCGACCGGTCCCCGACAGCTGCGGGAGGCCGCGGCGCACCTCGTGCAGATCGAGGCCGTCGTCGGCGTGCTGCTGTGCGACCTCGACCGGCCCGAGCGGCTCGCCGAGGTGGCCGACATGGTCGAGACCGCGGACTCGGTCCGGTGGCTGCTGCTCACCAACGCCCCCGAGAGCCCCCGCTGGGGTGCAGTGCTGACCCGCGGCGTGCTGGCGGTGATGCCGACCTCGACCGGCCTGGACGACCTGGTGGTCGCGGTCTCCTCGGCGGCGTCCGGCGGCACCGTGATGGACGAGACGGTCCGCCGCCGGCTGGTGCGCGAGTGGCGGGAGGTCGAGGAGGACGAGCGTCGGCTCGTCGCCCGCATGGACTCGCTGACCGCCCGCGAGCTCAACGTGCTCTCGCTGCTCTACGACGGCCGCTCGGTCCGCGGCATCGCGGAGATGGCGGGGGTCTCCGAGGCCACCGTGCGCAGCCAGGTCAAGGCCGTGCTGCGCAAGCTCGAGGTCAACTCCCAGCTGGCCGCCGTCGCGGCGTACCGCCGCGCCAAGGACGTCGCCCGCACCCACCGCCCCGCCCGCAACCACTGAGGGGGCCGCGGCAGGAATCCCCGGCCGCCGTCCGGCCACCTGTCAGCAGTGCCGCCCGCGTCCACCACAATGACCCCATGACCTCGACCCGCCCGGTGCACACGTGGCTCACGGACATGGACGGCGTGCTGGTCCACGAGGAGGTGCCCATCCCGGGGGCCCAGGAGTTCATCGAGGCGCTCAAGGCCTCGGGGCTGCGCTTCCTCGTGCTGACCAACAACTCGATCTTCACGCCGCGCGACCTGCGCGCCCGGCTGCTCGGCAGCGGCATCGACGTGCCCGAGGAGGCGATCTGGACCTCCGCGCTGGCCACCGCCCAGTTCCTCGCCGAGCAGCGGCCGCACGGGACGGCGTACGTCGTGGGCGAGGCGGGCCTGACCACCGCGCTGCACGACATCGGCTACGTGATGACCGACCGCGAGCCCGACTACGTGGTGCTGGGGGAGACCCGGACCTACTCCTTCGAGGCCATCACCCGGGCGATCCGGCTGATCGAGGGCGGGGCGAGGTTCATCGCCACCAACCCCGACCCCAGCGGCCCGAGCATCGCGGGGACCCTGCCGGCGACCGGCTCGGTCGCGGCGCTGATCTCGACCGCGACCGGCCGCCAGCCGTACTTCGTCGGCAAGCCCAACTCGCTGATGATGCGCAGCGCGCTGAACCGGCTCGAGGCGCACTCGGAGACGACCGTGATGGTCGGCGACCGGATGGACACCGACATCATCAGCGGCCTCGAGGCCGGCCTGCGCACCGTGCTGGTGACCACCGGCTCGACCCGGCCGGACCAGGTGGAGACGTTCCCCTACCGGCCCACCCGCGTCGTGGACTCGGTCGCGGACCTGGTGGAGCTGGTGCAGCAGTCCTCCTGACCGGCGTCAGAGGGTGTGTCCCTGTGGGCTGCCGCGCCCGGGCAGGCACGTGGTTCGGATCTGAGGATGAGAGGGCGGTGGCGGGTCCCGGCACGGGTCGAGCCGGCGGTGGCTCAGCCACCGGATCCACCGAGGATTCGGTGGCTGAGCCACCGCCCGCCCCTGCCGCGGCCCGCGACCAGCCGTCGGGGCGGCTCGACCGCACCGCCGAGCACGCCGTCCGCACTCGCCACCTCGACCACCGGCCCGTCCACCAGCACCCGCAGGTCGCCGCCCGACCAGGGCATCGCCCAGTCCTCCCGGCCGGGGCGCCGGAGCGTGACGGTCCCGTGGTCGACCTCGAGGCAGGTGCTGGCGCCGGACCCGGCGACGAGCTCGAGGCGGTCGCCGTCGGGGTGAGGCGACCACTCCAGGTCCACCGGGCCGGCCGCGAGGTCGGGGTCCGGCTCCGGTGAGCGCCCCCGGCGGTCGGCGAGCCCGGGGTGCGGCGTCGCGACCAGGCGCCCGGCCTCGACCGAGAGCACGTACGGCACGCTCAGGCAGCCGCTCCACCCCGACTCGGCGTCGGCGACGCCGCGCATCCAGAAGATCAGGCAGGGCCGGCCCTTCCGATCGCGGAAGTACGACGGGGCGTAGTAGGAGTCCCCGAAGCTGAGCCGGCCCCAGTCGGTCGCCGCGAACCGGCCCCGGTCGTAGGTGCCGAGCCCGTAGCCGACGTGGTGCAGGACGTCCGCCTCCCAGACCGAGGCCACCAGCACCCCGTGGCCGTCCACCTCGAACACCTGCGGGCACTCCCACAGCGCCCCCATCCAGACCGGGTCGCGCTCGGCGGTGGACCGCGAGGCCGCGACGCCGTCGTACTCCCACGACTCGAGGTCGCCCGAGGTCCAGGTCAGGGCCATGGCCTCGCCGCCCGCGGTGCCGGCGCCGACGAACATCCGCCACCCGGCGCCCTCGCGCACGACGAACGGGTCGCGGAAGGCGACCAGGTCGAGGCCGCCGGGCGGTCGGAGCACGACGTCGCCCTTGGCCCAGGCGTCCCAGCCGTCGTCGGCGGGCCTGGCCACCCGCACCCGGCCGAGCCCGAGGTCGGGGCCGGCCACGGAGGTGTAGAGGATGCGCGCGTCGTCGCCGTCGGTGACCAGGCAGCCGGTCCAGACGCCGTCGTCCCCGTCGCCGGGGGCGAGGGCGACCGGCCGGTGCTCCCACTGCAGCAGGTCGCGGCTGACGGCGTGCGCCCAGTGGCAGTGGGGCGCCCACACCGTGCTGTCGGGCACGTACTGGTGGAACAGGTGGTAGGCGCCCCGGTGGAAGGTCAGGCCGTGCGGGTCGTTGATCCACCCGGTGGGCGCGGTGAGGTGCAGCAGCGGGCGCCCCGGCCCGGCACCGTCCTGGACGTGGTTCATCACGCACCCATGATGGCGGACGCGCCGGATCCCGACGCGGCCGTGGTTGACAGGCGCTCGGGCGGCACCGGAGGCTGGACACCTGCTACTGAATCGACGTCAACAGTCGGCGTCAGGACTCGTGGGGTGCTCAGCGTGCGCAACAGCTGGTCGGGTCAGGTGCTCCCGCACGCGCCCGGGCGCCGCCGTCTCGTCGGCGACCTCGCGGGGCTGGCGCCGGAGACCGCGGTGCAGACGATCATGGCCCGCAACGCGGGGGTCGGGCCGATCTTCGAGCAGCAGATCTTCCGGCAGAAGTTCGTCTTCGTCGCCAGCGGCGAGCTGTGCGCGGAGCTCTGCGACGAGTCCCGGTTCGAGAAGGCGCTGCCGCCGGCGCTGGTGGCGCTGCGCGACTTCGCGGGCGACGGGCTGTTCACGGCGTACAACGACGAGCCGAACTGGCAGCTGGCCCACGACCTGCTGGTGCCGGCGTTCACCCGTCCGGCGATGCAGCGCTACCACGGCGTGATGCTCGAGGCGGCGCGCGAGCTGTTCGAGGTGCTGCCGAGCGACGGCGGGTCGTTCGAGGTGGCCCCGCTGATGACCAAGCTGACGATGGAGACGATCGCGCGCACCGCGTTCAGCCACGACTTCGGGTCGTTCACCCGTCCCGAGCCGCACCCGTTCGTGCCGGCGATGGTCACCGCGCTGGAGTCCGGGCGGCGGCTGGGCGCGCTGTCGTCGCTGCCCGGGTCGTTCCTGCTGCGCCGGCGGCTGCGTCGCCGCAACGCCGGCCACCAGGCCTACATCGACTCGATGCTCGACGAGCTGATCTCCGAGCGCCGGACCTCGGGGCGCCACGAGCCCGACCTGCTCGGCATCATGCTCGAGCAGGCGCACCCCGAGACGGGGGAGCGGCTCAGCGACCGGGCGATCCGCTACCAGATCCTCACCTTCCTCGTCGCCGGCCACGAGACCACCTCCGGGGCGCTCTCGCTCGCCCTGCACCACCTCGTCCGGCACCCGGAGGTGCTGGCGCGCGCGCAGGCGGAGACCGACGAGATCCTGGGCGCCGACCCGGACGCCGAGCCGACGTTCGAGCAGGTGCCCCGGCTGCGCTACGTACGCCGGGTGCTGGACGAGACGCTGCGGCTGTGGCCGACCGCGCCGGGCTTCGCCCGCACCCCGCGGGAGGCCACGACCCTGGCCGGCTACCGGATGCGGCCCGGCGACTGGGCGCTGGTGCTGCTGCCGATGGTGCACCGGGACCCCACGGTGTGGGGGCCGGACGCCGAGGCCTTCGACCCGGACCGGTTCCTGCCGGCAAATGGCCGCGGCCGGCTCAAGCACGCCTACAAGCCGTTCGGGACCGGCGAGCGGGCCTGCATCGGCCGCCAGTTCGCGCTGCACGAGGCGGTGCTCGTGCTCGCCCGGATCCTGCACCGCTTCGACCTGGCCGGCGACCCGTCGTACCGGCTGCGGGTCACCGAGCGGCTGACGCTGATGCCCCGCGACCTGCGGCTGGTGCTGCGGCCCCGGGTGCCCGACCCGCCTGATTTGGGCATGCGTCGGCCGCGTACCTCTGCTTAGCGTGGCGGTGGGACGGGGGATGGGAGGTCCTCCGCATGAACGCGCTCCTCGAACGCCTCGGCCGGTGGGCAGGACGGCACCGCTGGTGGGTGGTCGGCGTCTGGTTGCTGCTGCTGGTCGGCCTCACCGGCGCGGACCGGGCGGCCGGAGGCATCTTCGTCAACGACTACACGGTGCCGGGCAGCCAGGCCTCCGCGGGACTCGACGTCCTCAAGCGGGACTTCACCGCGGCGAGCGGGTACAGCGGACAGATCGTCTTCCACGCGACCGACGGCACCGTGGCCGACCAGTCGAAGGCCGTCGCGACCACGATGAAGGACGTCGGGGCGCTGCCGCACGTCATCAAGTCGACCGACCCGCTGACCACGCCCGGCACGCCGGCGGTCTCCCGGGACGGCACCATCGCCTACGGCTCCGTGTCGTGGAGCGTCAACCCCGCCTCGCTGGACACCGGCTACCTCGACTCCCTGGACAAGGCGGTGCAGCCGGCCCGCTCGGCGGGGCTGGTGGTGGACTACGGCGGCGGCGCCGGCCAGATCGGCCAGGCCCCGCACGACGCGGTCTCCGAGCTGATCGGCCTGGGGTCGGCGCTGGTGCTGCTGCTGATCATGTTCGGCTCGATCGTGGCGGCGCTGCTCCCGCTGGTCGGAGCGGTGTTCAGCGTCGGGACCGGGCTCGCGCTGGTCGGCCTCGTCGCGGCCGCGGTCAACCTGCCCACCACCGCGCCCTCGGTGGCCACCCTGCTCGGCCTGGGCGTCGCCATCGACTACGGGCTGTTCCTGGTCGCCCGGCACCGCGAGCAGCTCGACCACGGGATGCCGGTGGACGACTCCATCGCCCGGTCGGTCGGCACCTCCGGCGCCGCCGTCGTGGTGGCCGGCAGCACCGTGGTGGTCGCCATCCTCGGCCTCTACGTGGCCGGCGTGCCGTTCGTGGGCGCGCTCGGCCTGGCCTCGGCCATCGTCGTCGCGGTGACCATGCTCTCGGCGCTCACCCTGGTGCCCGCCTTCCTGTCCATCGCCCGCACGAGGGTGCGGGCCCGGTCCGACCGCGCGGCGAGCGCGCACGCCGCGGACGCCCACGCCACGCACGAGACCAGCGGCTTCGCGCGCTGGGGCCGCCGGGTCAGCGACCGCCCGTGGCCGTGGGCCATCGCCAGCGTGGTGGTGCTGGTGGTCCTCGCGATCCCGCTGCTGTCCCTGCGGCTCGGCCAGCTCGACCCGGGCACCGACCCGACCTCGCAGAGCGACCGCCGCGCCTACGACCTGATCACCCAGGGGTTCGGCGAGGGAGCCAACGGGCCGCTCAGCGTGGTGCTGCAACCGCCCTCCGGGTCGCAGCAGCAGGTCCAGCAGTTCCTGACGTCGGCACAGAAGAAGCTCACCGACACCTCCGGCGTGGCGTCGGTGAGCCCGCCCAGCACCAACCCGTCGGGGTCGCTCGCCGTGCTGAACGTGGTGCCGACGACGGCCCCCGACGCCCAGGCCACCACCGACCTGGTCAACCACCTCACCGGCAGTGTGCTGCCGGGGCTGGGCGCCCGGTCGTCGTACGTCGTGGGCACGACCGCGGGCTACGTCGCGTTCACCGAACGGATCGCGCACCGGATGGTCCTGCTGATCCTGGCGGTGGTGCTGCTGTCGCTGGTGCTGCTCACCATCGCGTTCCGGTCGCTGGTGATCTCGGTGAAGGCGGCCATCCTCAACCTGCTGTCGGTCGGGGCGGCGTACGGCGTGGTGGTGGCGGTCTTCCAGTGGGGCTGGGGGTCGCAGCTGCTCGGGATCGACCAGGACCTGCCGATCCCGGCGTACGTGCCGATGCTGATGTTCGCGATCGTCTTCGGGCTCTCGATGGACTACGAGGTGTTCCTGCTGTCGCGGGTCCGCGAGGCCTGGCACCAGACGGGCGACGCGCACCGCTCGGTCGCCATCGGCATCGGTGGCACCGCGCGCGTGATCACCACGGCGGCGGCGATCATGGTCGTGGTGTTCACCAGCTTCGTCCGCTCCGACGATCCCTCGATCAAGATGCTGGCGATCGGCATGGCGGTCGCGGTCCTGATCGACGCCAGCATCGTGCGGATGGTGCTGGTGCCGGCGCTGATGTCGATCCTGGGCGCGCACGCCTGGTGGCTGCCGCGCTGGCTGGACCGGGTGCTGCCCGACCTCGAGCTGGAGGGGCCCGTCGAGCCGACCCCGCCGGTGCCCGAGAAGGAACCCGTGGCGCCCGCGGCGCGGAGATGAGCCCTGCCGCCCGTCCCGCGCTGGCCAGCGGGCCGGTGCCGGCGCTGGCCACGGTGCTGCTGCTCGGGCTGCTGCTGGGCGCGGCCGGCTGCACCGGCTCGGGACCGGACGACCGGTCCGGCTCGCACGGCGCCGGCCGCGGGCCGAGCCTGACCCCGCACTGTCCGTCGCCCCCGGCGGACCAGCTGCGGCCGACGGTCTCCCAGCTCAACCAGCTGGGCGAGGCGATCCACCTCCCTGGGTGGGAGGCCGGGGACATCGGTGCCAGCGCCCGGCTGCACGACGGTCGCCTGGTGTGGCTGTTCGGGGACACCACTCGCACCCAGCTGCAGCCGACGGTCGTCTCCAACTCGATGCTGGTCTCCTCGGGCCGGTGCGTCTCCCAGCTGCTGGACCGGGCGAAGGGCCCCGTGATCCCCGACGTCTCCGCGCAGGTGGTGCACTGGCCGATGTCGGTGGCGGTGAGCCGGCGCGACGGCCAGGACGTGGTGCTGGTGCTCTGCTCCCGCATCGACCGGGGCGGCGGCGGCGAGTTCGGCTTCACCTTCCTCGGCACCACCGCGGCGGTGTTCACCGTCCGGGACGGCGAGGTGCCGCAGCTGGCGAAGGTCGTCGACATCACTCCTGACTCCCGCAACCAGGAGCAGGTGAACTGGGGAGCGGCCGCGACCATCGCCGGCGGCTGGTACTACGTCTACGGCACCCGGCTCACCGGCCAGCAGTACGACTTCGGCCGGGAGCTCTACGTCGCCCGCGTGCCCGTCTCCGATCCGGGCCACCGCTCCCGCTGGCGGTTCTGGGACGGCCAGGCGTGGCAGCCGCGGGTGGGTCGGGCCCGGGCCGTGCTGCCCAGCCAGGGCGGGGTCTCCCAGACCCTGTCGGTCGACCATGTCGGCGGAGCGTTCGTGGCCGTCTCCAAGCGCAACGGCGACATCAGCAACTTCGTCTACAAGTGGACCGCCCCGCACGCCTGGGGTCCGTGGACGCCGGTGGAGGAGCTGTCGGCCCCGGGCAGCACCAAGAGCGGCGAGCTCGAGTACGCGCCGCTCGCGCACCCGGAGATCCACCTGCGGTCCGGAGAGCTCCTGGTCTCGATCTCGCGCAACACCACGGACTTCGAGCGGCTGGTGAAGGATCCCGAGATCGGGCGGCCGGAGTTCGTGGCCCTGCCGCACTGACCTTCGCCCCGACCCTCGCCCGGGGCCGGGCCCCGACCTTGGCCCCTACCTGTCCCCGGCGGCCGGGCGCAGGCTCGAAGGGTGTCCAGGAAGCGGCTGGTCAGGCTGGCGGTGATCGCCCTGGCCGCGGCGGCTGCGGCCGGGATGGCCGCGATCGCCGCCCAGGTGCCCGCACAGTCCGCGCGGCCCGGGCCGGCCGCACCCGCAGCGTCGTCGGCGGCGGCGCGGATCGCTCCCTCGGGGCTCGAGCGGGGCCCCCGGCCCGCGGTGGCCTACCTCCGCCGCGACACCATCCACGACGGTGCGGTCTCCGTCCGGGGCCCGTCGGGCAGGCACAGCAAGCTGTGGCAGGTCGCCCGGGGCTACCTGGTGCTCAACGGCGGGGGCCGGCTCACCTACGTCGGCCGGCACGGCTACCAGCAGCTGCTCGGGACGAGGGTCTACACGGTGGCGGTGTCGCCGGGGCTGCGACGCGTCGCCTGGGGGTCCTACGAGGACCCGAGCTCCGGCCCGCCGGTGCTCTTGACGGTCGCCGACACGGTGGACGGCCGGTCCCTCGGCCGTCGTACGTTCCACCAGGTGCGGTGGGCGCAGGCGGTCGAGCGCGACCGGGTGGTGCTCGCGACGTCGTTCGCGGCGCCCGCGCCGGCGACGTGGTGGTGGCACCCCGGCCACGCGCGGCTGCACCGGATCGCCCGGCAGGCAGCGGTGGGGGCGGACCTGCGGCACGACCGGATGGTCTTCTCCGTCGGGGACCCCGACGGCTTCTGCAACCGGGTGGCCCGGGTGTCGCACCCGCACGCGACGCTGTGGCGCAGCTGCCGGTCCATCCCGCACCAGTGGTCGCCCGACGGGCGGCACGCCCTGGCCACGCACACCTACTTCGACGACACCGGCACCGACTACTGGGCGGTGGTCGGCGGCGCGACCGGGCAGCGGGTCTCCCGGGTGACCGGTCGGCTGGACTGGAACGCGGTCTGGGAGGACCGCCACCACTTCCTGACCTCGGCGATGGGCAGGGACGGCAGGGCGGCGGTCGTCCGCTGCGACCTGCGCCGGCACTGCGAGCGGGCCACCCGCCTGTGGGACACCGGCTGGACCGGGTGGCCGCCGTTCTACGTCGCGCCGCCGGTGCTGCTCGCGCAGAACTGACAGCGGTCCGCCCTGCTCGGGCTCAGGTCGGCGCCCTCCCCGGCCGATATCCAAGGCTGGACGTGCCCCGACCGCGAAGGAACCCATGCGCAGGACGCCCGCATCCCTCAGGCTCGCGACCCTCGTGGTGGCCGGCCTCCTCGCCGGCAGTCTGGCGACCCCGGCCGGCGCCGTCACCCCCGGTCCGGCGCCCGGCACCACCGGCCCGGGCGAGGACGTGTCCCTCGTCCCGCGCGCGGGGGCCTCGGAGGCCGACAGCCGCACGGTCTCCTTCGGGTTCCCCTCCGCCCACGAGTGGGAGACCGGCGAGGTGGTGCGCTCAGATGCCGAGGTCGACACCAGCCAGCCGACCACCCTGCGGCTCCAGCAGGCCGTCGGCGGCGGCTGGACCGACCTGGCGGTGGTCGCGGTGCCGACCGGCGGCTACCGGCACGACTTCGTGCTGCCCACCCAGCAGACCGGTGCCGTCACGCTGCGGTTCGTCGTCGACGCCGACGCCGTGTTCCCCGCCTACGTCTCCGAGGAGTACGCCTACATCGTCACCGACCCGCCGCCCCCGCCGGTCGTGACGGACCCGTCCACGATCACGCTGGCCAAGCCGGCGGTCGCGGCCGTCACCGCCGGTACGGCGCTCACCGTGACCGGCCGGGTCGGAGGGCCGGACCCCGGCGGCCGGGCCGTCCGGCTCGAGCTGGCCACCAGGACCGGCTGGACGGGACTGGCCACCGTCCGCACCGACGCCACGGGCGGCTACACCGTCGAGGTGCCCACCGACTGGTACTACTCCGGCAGGCTGCGCGCCCGGGTGATCAGCACCGGGACCGACGCGGACGCGGTCTCGACGACCACGTTCCCGATGCGGGTCCGCCCCGGCTACCGGCCCGGGGGGCACGCCCACCAGTGGCACCCCCTCGTGCGCGGCTACCGGTGGAACCCGTGCGCGCCGATCAGCTACCGGGTGAACCTCACCGGCGCCCCGAAGCACGCGCTGGCCCAGGTCAGGCGGGCGTTCGCGAGGGTGCACGCGGCGACCGGTCTCACCTTCGCCTACGACGGGCACACCACCGCGATCCCCTACCGCACCGACCACCGCGGGTCCCGCCGCAGCGGCGCGGACTTCACCCTGGCCTTCGGCACCGAGCGCCAGGTGCACGGCCTGGCCGGGAGCACGATCGGCCTCGGCGGCTGGCTGACCGGCTCGAGCGGTGAGATCCAGGAGGGGGCCGCGGTCCTGGACCGCCACGCGCACCTGCACTCCGGCTTCCGAACCGGCGCCACCTGGGGCAGCCTGCTGCTGCACGAGATCGGGCACGCGATGAACCTCGACCACGCCCGGGAGCGCAACGAGGTCATGCACGCGGGGCTGGGCAGCTTCTCCCCGGGTCGCTACCAGGCCGGGGACCTGACCGGGCTGGCCCGGCTGGGCGCGACGGGCGGCTGCCTGGGTGGCGGCGACGCGGTCTCCTCGCGTCGCGTCAGGCCGGTCTGGCACGTGGCCTCCTGACCCATACCGACGCCGGTCGCCCGCGTCTCCGGGTTGGGTCCGCTCCAGCCCTGCATCGACGACCCGGACGTCGAGGAGGGTGGATCAAGGACCGAGCCGGGTCTTCCGGCGACGATGCCAGCCATCGCGTCACCGCTCCCGGAGATTCCGACAAGAACAGGCGGAGGCGCGGCCGCCCCGATCAACCACCAAGGCCCAGCGCGTTCGGGAGTGCTGTGCTCAGCTGGGGAACGAACGCGATGAGCAGCAAGGCAACCAGGAGGACCACCAAGTACTTGACGATGGGCTTCGCCACTTTCTCGATCCGTACCCCTCCCACGGCACAGGCGGTGTAGAGACCCACCCCGAGTGGTGGAGAGAACAGCCCCAGGCCCATCGCCACGATGAGCATGATGCCGAACTGAAGCGGATCGACCCCGAGCTGTGAGGCGATGGGGAGCAGCAGCGGCCCGAAGATGATCAGTGCCGGGGCGCCCTCGAGGATGGACCCCATCAGGATCAGCATGCCGATGCTCACCAGCAGGAAGACCCAGGTGCCGGAGGAGTGCGAAAGCTCGACGAGTGCATTCGCCATCGCCTGCGGCACCTGCTCCGCGGTGAGGACGTAGGTCACCGCCTGGGCGGCGGCGACGATGAACAGGATCATTCCGGCCAGGGATCCGGAGCGGACGAAGAAGGAAGCCGTGGAGCGGATGTTCATCTCGCGGAAGACGAGACCGCCGATCACGAGGGCATACACGACGGCGAAGGCGGAGACCTCGGTCGGTGTGGCGATGCCGCCGAGGATTCCCCCGAAGATGATCAGGATCATGAAGAGCACCGTCGCCGCCCCGCCGAAGAGCCCGATCACCTGTCGTCGGCTGCGTCGTGGCTGCGCCGTCGATGTCTCCAGGTGCGCCGATCCAGCATCGCGCAGCCTGGGTGCAGAGATGATCGCCACCACGGTGAGGCCGAGAGCCATCAGGGCGGCGGGCCCGAGGCCCGCCATGAAGAGTCCGCCGATGGACAGATTGGCGACGTATCCAAGGATGATCATGTTGATGCACGGTGGGATGGTCTCTCCCATCACGGCGGTTGCCGCGAGCAACGCAACCGCGTCGTTCTCGTCCTCGCCGGCCTTGCGGAAAGCCGGCACCATGGTGGATCCGACCGCCGCCACGTCCGCGCTCTTCGAGCCCGAGATGCCCGAGAACAGCGACATGGCAAGGATCATCGCCACGCGCAGACCCCCACGGAACCGCCCGACACCCAGCAGCAGCAGGTCGATCAGCCGGCGCGACATTCCGTTGATCTCCATGATGAGGCCCGCGAGCACGAAGAAGGGGATTGCCAGCAGGACGGTGTTGGAGATCCCGGACTCCATTTGTTGCGAGAAGAGCGCGACGGGGACGGTGCCGCCGTCCCAGAAGTAGAGGAGAGCCCCGAATCCCAGGGCGAATCCGATAGGGACTCCGATGACGAGCGTCACGGCGAAGCCAACCAGCATCAGCTGGATCGCCGAAGGCATGGCCTCGGGCCATGAGGACTGCCCGACGCTCCACACAGCGAGGAGACCGATGATGACCAGAGCCGACATGGCCAGTCCTCGCCAGTTGACCCGCTTGAGATCGAAGACCGCGAAGGCAGCCATGAACGCGCTGCTGACCAGAATCGGAAGGTAGTTGACAGACTCCGGAAGTCCGGTGGCGGTGGTCTGCCCCGAGACGGCCTGCAGGATCTTGCTGCTGGACCAGCACAGCGTGACGGAGACGATCAGGACGATCCAGGCGACGAACGCCTCGTTGGTCTCGGCGACGCGACCTCGCAACCTGCTCCGAACGGCCTCGACCCCCAGGTGCTCGCCCCGCGCGAGGGCCAGGGCGCTGCCGAGAAAGCCTATGCTCACCAGCATCGAGGTGTCCGCGTCATCGGCCCAGGCCAGCGGGTGGCCGAAGAAGTACCGCGAGACGACCGAGACGAACACGATCGCGAGGCTCGCGACCAGCGCGATGACCGTTGCGACGGCGACGACGCCGTGGATCCAGATGGAGACGCGGCCACGGGTGTGCGGGAACAGCCGGTCGGCCACCAGGTCGACGGGCTGGTCGACGTCCGGCCGCGACGAGGCGTCGTGAGCGCTGTCCAGGGCGGGCTCGAGAGGCATCGTGTCAGCTCGACTTCAAGATGGCCTGGAGGATGGGCTTGGCGTCGGGGTGTTGGGCCGTGAACCTGTCCCAGAGGGGGCTGACAAGGGCCTTGAACTCGTCGCGGTTCACATCGTGGACGTTGACACCCTTGGCCTTGAGCGTCGCCAGGGCGCTCTTCTCGGCGGCCACTGCCTGTGACCGCTGGAACTTGGTCGCCTCTTCGGCGGCGCTGAGGAACCCGTCTTGGTGCTTGGAGGGGATCTTCGCCAGGGCGGAGGTGCCGATCACCGTGGTGAGCGGATTGAAGAGGTGCTTCGTCAGCGCGAGGTTCTTGGCGTTCTCGAACCACTTGTTCTGGAGAATTGTCGGCGCGTCGTGCTCGGCGCCGTCGATCAGACCGGTCTGCAGGGACGTGTAGACCTCCGTCGTGGGGAGAGGCGTGGCCACGGCCCCCATCAGCTTGACGGTCTCGATGACCTCGGGTGCCTGCAGCGTCCGGATCTTCTGACCGTGAAGGTCCGCGGGGTGGGCGACCGGCTGGCTGGTGAGCATGTTCCGGGCGCCGAAGTTGTAGGACCAGCCGATGATCTCGGCGTTGCCCTTCTCCTTGAGCAGGCTCGCGAGCTGCTTGCCCGCACCGGAGTCCAGGGTGCTACCGACGCCCTCCCAGCTGGAGAACAGGTATCCCATGTCAAGGACCCCGAACTCCGGAGCGACCTGCTCCCAGATCGAGGAGCCGGAGATCATCATGTCCACCGCGCCCAGCCGGATCTGCGGAACGATCTTGGCCTCGTCCCCGAGCTGGCTGTTCGGGAAGTAGTTCACCTTCACCATGTCACCGGTCTTCTCCTTCAGGAGCGCCGAGAACTTGGCGAACCAGGTGCTGTGTGCGTTTCCCGCCGCCCCTGGCATGGACGAGGACATCTTGAGCGTCGTGGCGCCGCTCGCGGAACCGGATCCCGACCCGCCACACGCGGCCAGGAGCGGAGCGCTGGTGGCCGCCAAGGCGATCCCCGACCCGTACCTGAGCAGCGAACGCCTCGACATCTGTGACTTGTTCATCTGTGACTCCTTGAATCGCTTGTGCGCCGGGCGGTTCCGGGCAACGAGTAGGTGGCGCCGGCGGAGATGCCGACTGGAACGAATGAGATGCCGGTGTGGCAGCAGGTCCCTGTGGTGGCCGACGTCAGCCCGACGTGTCGACCTCGAGGGCCGGCGGCCTCAGTCCGGGGCCCAGGTGCCAAGGCGCAGCAGGACGTTGCCGAACCGCCTCGTGTCGCCGGTGACAATCGCGAGCGAGAGGTCGGCGGATCGTGCGAGGGCGTAGAACGCCTCGCGGTCCACGTACTCGACCTGGGCGACGCTGCGCAGAGCGTCCGCGACATGCTGCTGGACCTCGCTCGGCAGCGCATCGGGGGAGGCCTCGATCTGGGTCGCATGCTCCACCGCAACGGTCGCGAGGACTGCGTCGAGCACCTCGGGGATTTCCGGTCGTCCGGCGGTCAGGTTGAGGTGGACGGTGCTGGCGTTGGCCCCGACCGTGGTCGACGCCGCGTAGTGGGCGTCCGCTATCAGGACCGTCGCCTTGTGGCCGGCCGCAGCCAGCGCCTGGATGATGTCTGGATGGGTGATGGTGGTCTTGATCATGGCCGCGCTCCCCGCCCTCTCAGTGGAAGTACTGGGCGCCGTTGATGTCGATCACCGTTCCGTTGACGTACGCCGCGAGATCCGAGGCGAGCCACACCGCGGACCCGGCGACGTCGTCGGGGGTGCCAGCGCGTCCAGCAGGGATCCCCCTGATGGTCGTGGCCTTCGACGAGGCGTCCGTGAACGTGTCGTGGAACGGGGTCGCCTCGATGAAGCCGGGGGCGAGGGCGTTCACGGTGACACCCTCGGGAGCCAGCTCCTTGGACAGTGCGCGGGTGAAGCCGAACACTGCGGACTTGGACGTGGCGTAGGCCAGCGCGCCGGGGTGACCCCCGTTGTGCCCGGCCAGGGAGGCCAGGTTGATGATCCGACCGCGCTCGCGCGACAGGTGCGGGAGCGTGTGGTGGGTGAACAGGAAGGTGGAGTCCAGGTTGACCGAGAGGATCTCCCGCCACTGTTCGAGGGTGAGCTGGTCGAGGGTGGCCCGGCGAACCAGCCCGCCGACGTTGTTGACCAGGATGTCGATCGTCCCGAGCTCGGCCCGCGCGGTCTCCACCGCCTGCTGGACGTCCACCTCCGACGTCGCCTCGACGGCGATCGCCACCGGCGGACGGCCGGACGCAGCGGCGATCGTCTCGAGCATGTCGTCCGCGGGGGCGTGGCTGCGGTAGGTCAGCGCCACGTGGGCGCCGGCACGCGCGTAGGCAAGAGCGACCGCCGCCCCGATCCCGACTCCCCCTCCGGTGACGAGGGCGGTTCTTCCGGACAGCAGCTGTTCCACGTGATCTCCGTTCGTGCTCTGCGTTGATGGCCTTGGACGTCGCCCTCGTCGCTCGGATGGTGGCGGCAGGCCGGCTGCCTCCCACCCGCGGCAGGTGCCCTTTGCCCTGCCGATCTGCCGAACGCGAGACGCCCGTCACACGGGTGGTGACTGTAGTGGCATGCGCACGCTAAGTGCAATAGATGCACACCCTCGGAATATCGGGCACTCCTCTCGCGAACAGACGGTCCACAGAGCTCCCGTGGGCTAGGCTGGCGTGCACATAGCGCACAAGCCAGCGTCAACAGCAATCGGGAGCGGCAACGAAGTGACTCAGACCGTGCAGCGGGCGATCGACATCCTGGAGTTCTGCAGCGAGCGCCCACGCAGGGTCCGTGAGGTGAGCGAGATGTGCGGGGTGCACCGCACCACGGCGCTCCGGCTGATCCAGACCCTGGAGTCTGGGGGCTTCGTGCGCAGGGACGAGAAGGGCCTGTACGGCGTGGGCTTTCGCCTTGCTGCCCTCGCCGAATCCGCACTGGACCAGTTCGACCTACGCACGGTGGTCCACCCGCACATCGTGGCGCTGAGCGATCGGGTGGGACAGACCGTGCAGTTCGCGGTCCGGGACAGAGACCGGCTCGTCTACGTGGACAAGATCGAGCCGCCGAGCTCGATCAGGCTCGACACCCGCATCGGCGGCTACGTGGTGATCCACACCGCCGGCGTCAGCAAGGCGATCCTCGCGAATCTCTCAGAGGACGAACGCGCCCCCATCCTCGACGCTGCGACCTTCACCCGGCACACCGAGACGACGCTCACCACTCGAGAGGCCCTGGAGGAGAGGCTCAACCAGGTTCGCTCCCTGGGCTGGGCCTACGACGACGGTGAGTACGAGTCGATGTCCAACTGCATCGCCGCCCCGGTCTGGGACTATGCGGGCCAGGTCGCGGGGGCTATCTCCGTGACCGCGGTGAAGTCGCACCTGGACCTGGCGGGACTGCAGGGTCACCTCCCGGCGCTGCTCGAGACAACGGCGGCGGTGTCGCGGGATCTGGGTTGGTTCCCCAGCAAGGCCGGATGACCCGCGGCTCGGGCCGTCGCGCGGCAGGCGCCGGCCGACCGGAGCGCCGGCGACCAGCGGCCACCCGGTGCACGTGGTCCGCCGGATGGCTCGCAGCCGATCATGCCCAGCTTCACCGCCGGTCTCGTCGGGAAGATCTGGTGGCGATGCGGAGTTCCGGCAGGGGAATCGCGTGGACGACCCCGCGTGCCCCACGATGCTGCTGAGGGCGGTCTTGTTCCGTCGCTCGTCTTCGGCGCGCGGCAAAACCCTTCGGTTCGACCGCACCGCGCTCCCGTGGGCATGGTCTGTACCTCGTCCACAGATTCCGAAGTGACCCTCGCGGGCGCGCGCCGGTTGGACCTAGTGTCGGCAGGGTTCACTCCGGACGGGGGACGTGACGGTGCCGGTGACTGCCGCGGAAGCGCACGGCGAGCTGGTCGAGCTGCTCGACGGCCACGTGCGTGACCTCGTGCGCCGCGAGGGCGTCGACCCGCAGCGCGACGCCGGGGTGGTGCGCCGGATCGCCGAGAGCGTGGTCCGCGAGCACGATCAGCGCAGCCTGACCGGCGTGGTCGCGCCGGTCGCGGACGTCGACGCGGTGGTGGGCGAGCTGGTCGCCCGCGTCTCCGGGTTCGGTCCACTCCAGCCCTTCCTGGATGACCCGGAGGTCGAGGAGGTGTGGATCAACGACCCGAGCCGGGTCTTCCTGGCCCGCAACGGTCGCCACGAGCTGACCAACCTGGTGCTGACCACCGCCCAGGTGCAGGAGCTGGTCGAGCGGATGCTGAAGTCCAGTGGCCGGCGCATCGACCTGAGCCAGCCGTTCGTGGACGCGATGCTGCCCCAGGGTCATCGGCTGCACGTGGTCCTCGAGGGCATCAGCCGCGGGTTCTCCGCGGTCAACATCCGCAAGTTCGTGCTGCGGGCCGCCCGCCTGCAGGACCTCGTCGAGCTGGGCAGCATGCCCCCGACCGCTGCGGCCTTCCTGGAGGCCTCGGTGCGCGCCGGGCTCAACGTGCTCGTCGCCGGGGGAACCCAGGCAGGCAAGACGACCATGCTCAACTGCCTGGCCGCCGCGATCCCGGGCGGGGAGCGGGTGATCTCGGCCGAGGAGGTCTTCGAGCTGCGCTTCCCGCACCCCGACTGGGTCCCGCTGCAGACCCGACAGTCGGGCCTCGAGGGCACCGGCGAGATCCGGCTGCGCGACCTGGTCAAGGAGTCCCTGCGGATGCGGCCGAGCCGGATCATCGTGGGCGAGGTGCGGTCCGAGGAGTGCCTCGACCTGCTGCTGGCGCTCAACGCCGGGCTGCCCGGCATGTGCACGATCCACGCGAACAGCGCGCGCGAGGCGCTGGTCAAGATGTGCACGCTGCCGCTGCTGGCCGGCGAGAACATCTCCGCCAGGTTCGTGGTGCCGACGGTCGCGTCGTCCGTCGACCTGGTCGTGCACCTCGGGCTGGGGCACGACGGCGTACGCCGGGTCAACGAGATCGTCGCCGTGCCCGGTCGTGCGGAGAACGACGTCATCGAGACCGAGCCGGTCTTCCACCGGCGTGGCGGCGAGCTGCGGCACGTCGGCGGCATGCCGCCGCGGACGGAGCTGTACGAACAGGTCGGCATCGACGTGCACCGGATCCTGGCCCGGGACGGGGTGGCCTGATGGGCGCGCTGGTCGGGCTGGGGGTGGGGATCGGGCTGCTGCTGGTCTGGTCGGCGTTCTTCCTGCCCCGCCAGCAGCGGTCCGCGACGCGACGACCGGGCCGGACCTCGCAGCTGCTGGCCCGTGCCGGGCTGGGCCAGGTGTCGGTGACCGGGTTCGTGCTGCTGTGCGTCTGCGTCGGTGTCGTGGCCACCCTGCTGGTCGAGGTCGTCTCCCGGACGGTGCCGGTGGCGCTCGCCTTCGGCCTGATGGGGGCCTGGTCGCCGGTGGCGGTGGTCTCCGGCCGGGCGCGGCGGCGGCAGCGGGAGTTCGCCGAGGTCTGGCCCGAGGCCGTGGACAACCTCGCCTCGGCGGTCCGGGCCGGCATGTCGCTGCCCGACGCCCTGGCCGCCCTCGGCCACCGCGGTCCCGAGCCGCTACGGCCGGCCTTCGACGCGTTCGCGCTGGACTACCAGGTGACCGGCCGGTTCGGGGAGTGCCTCGACCGGCTCAAGGAGCGGCTGGCCGATCCGGTGGGCGACCGGGTCGTGGAGGGGCTGCGGATCGCCCGCGAGGTCGGCGGCGGCCAGCTCGGCCGACTGCTGCGCAACCTCTCCGGCTACCTGCGCGACGAGGCCCGCACCCGCTCGGAGATGGAGTCCCGGCAGTCGTGGACCGTCAACGGCGCCCGGCTGGCCGTCGCCTCGCCGTGGCTGGTGCTGCTGTTCATGTGCTTCCAGTCCGAGATCATCCACCGCTACGCCTCGCCTGGCGGGGTGGCGGTGCTGGTCTTCGGCGCGGTCGCCTGCGTGGTGGCCTACCGGCTGATGATGCGCATCGGCCGTCTGCCCGCCGAGCGGCGGATCCTCTCGTGACCCCGGCGATGTGGGGCGGGCTCCTCGGCGCGGTGCTGGGGGCCGGGCTGCTGGTCGTGGCCGGCAGGGTCGCCGCGCTGCGCCGCACGCAGCTGTCGGTGCGCGTGCTGCCCTACGTCCGCGACCTGCCGCAGGTGGGACAGGCCCCGGGCCTGCGTCCCGTGTCCGTGTCGCCGACCTCCGCGGCCGCCGGCGTGTTCGGTCCGCCGCTGCGCTCGGCCGCCGACGCGGTGGAGCGGGTGCTCGGCGGGGCCGCGTCGGTCCGGCGCCGCCTCGAGCGCGCCGACCTCGACAGGAGCGTCCACGACTTCCGCGTGGAGCAGGTCCTGTGGGGGCTGGCGGGCTTCGCGCTCGCCGCGGCGTACGGCGTGCTCCGCGCCCTCACCGACCCGACCGGCGGCCTGGTCTCGCTGGCCCTGTGCCTCGTCGCGTTCGTGGCGGGCGTGCTGGCCCGCGACACCCACCTGTCCGGGCAGGTGAAGCGTCGCGAGCGACAGATCCTCGCGGAGTTCCCGACGCTGGCCGAGCTGCTCGCCCTCGCGGTCGCGGCCGGCGAGAGCCCGGTCGCCGCGCTGGACCGGGTCGTCCGCCGCAGCGGCGGCGCCCTCTCCGCCGACCTGGCCAGGGTGCTCGCGGCCGTCCGCACGGGGGAGCCGGTCGGCGCCGCCTTCGACCGGATGGCCGCCGGCACCGGGCTGCCGCTGGTGGCCAGGTTCGCGCAGGGGATCGCGGTGGCGGTCGAGCGCGGCACACCGCTGGCCGACGTGCTGCACGCGCAGGCCGCCGACGTCCGCGAGGCGGGCCGCCGCGAGCTGATCGAGGTCGCTGCGCGCAAGGAGGTGCTGATGATGGTGCCGGTGGTGTTCCTCGTGCTGCCCGTCACCGTCCTGTTCGCGTTCTGGCCCGGAGTCATCGGCCTCCACCTGACCACCCCCTGACCGCCCCTGGCCCCCGGTTCGCGTCTGGAGAAAGGACGAACCCATGGAACACCTCTCGCTGGCCCTCGCCCGGCTGCTCCTCACCGTGCAGGCCCGGCGCCCGCGCGACGAGCGCGGCGACGTGCCGGGCTGGGTGCTGATCACGGTGATGACCGCCGGCCTGGTCATGGTCATCTGGGGGATCGCGCGCGACCAGCTGGGCGCGATGCTGCGCGACGCGCTCAGCTCGGTGCACAACTGACCATGCTCGTCCGCCGGTGCCGGCGCCCCGAGCGGGGCGCCGCGGTCGTCGACTTCGTGCTGGTGCTGGTCGTGCTGGTGCCGCTCTTCCTCGGGATCGTGCAGGTCGGGCTGGTGCTGCTCGTGCGCAACACCCTGGCGGCCGCGGCCTCGGAGGGCGCGAGGTACGCCGCCACCCGCGACGCCGACCTCGCCCAGGGAGCGGCCCGCACCCGCGAGCAGATCGCCGGCGCGCTCACCGGGCGGTTCGCCGAGGACGTCGACGTACGCCGCACCGCGGTCGGCGGTGCCCCGGGCGTGGAGGTCGTGGTCCACGCCCGGATCCCCGCGCTGGGCCTGGGCGGTCCCGCCGTGGAGCTCACCGTGAGCGGCCACGCCGTGGAGGAGCAGCCGTGAGGCGGCTGCGCCGCCGCGACGACCGGGGCAGCGTGCTGGTCGAGCTGAGCTGGCTCGGCATCCTGCTGCTGGTGCCGATGCTGTGGATCGTGCTCTCGGTGTTCGAGGTCCAGCGCGGCGCCTTCGCGGTGAGCGCGGCGGCCCGGGCCGCCGGGCGCGCCTACGCGCTGGCCCCGGACGACGCCGAAGGCCGGGCCCGCGCGCTGGCGGCCGCGCGGCAGGCGCTGGCCGACCAGGGCGTCGCCGACCAGCCGCTGGCGGTGGACGTCTCCTGCCGTCCGTTCCCGCAGGACTGCCACAACGGGACGTCGGTCATCACCGTGCGGATCCGCTCACGCGTCGACCTGCCGCTGATGCCCGACGTGTTCGGCGGGCAGGCGCCCGGCTTCGCCCTCGACGCCAGCCACACGGTGCCGATCGGACAGTTCCAGGAGGTCCGGTGAGCCTGCCCGGACAGGCTCCCGTGCCAGCGGCGGGCGCCCTTGCCGGCCACAGCACCCGGTCCCGCCGGACGCCGGCGAGCGCGGCCCGCCAGCGCACCGAGCGCGGCCAGGCGACCGTGATGATCGTCGGCTTCGCGGTCGTGCTGGCGATGCTCGTGGCCGTGGTCGTCGACGCCTCCGCGGCGTACCTCCAGCGCCAGGGCCTCGACGCCGTCGCCGACGGTGCGGCGCTGCGCGGCGCCGACCTCGGCGCGACGGGGGAGGAGACCTACACGACGGGGGTGCCCGACCACGAGCTGCGGCTCACCCCCGGGGCGGTGCGGACCGCCGTGCGCTCCTATCTGGCGGACACCGGCGCCTACGCGCACTACCCGGGCCTGACCTTCGACGTCGCCGTCGACGCCACCGACCACCGGGTGGTCGTCGAGATCCGCGCCCCGATCGACCTCCCGCTCACGGTGCCCGGGTCGCCTGCCCGGGCCTCGATCGGCGCCAACGGCTCGGCCGAGGTCACCGTGGACCAGCCCTGAGGGGCCCCAGGGCCGCCGCCGTTTCGGGGCGCGCCCGCGGCACCGGTAGGCTCGTACCTCGTGGCAGGCCCCGACTTCGACACCGAGATCAAGCAGCTCCAGGCGACGATGCGCACCGTCGAGCAGGTGCTCGACGTCGACGCCATGCGCAAGGAGGTCACCGACCTCGGCGAGCAGGTGGCCGCACCCGACCTGTGGGACGACCAGGCCAACGCCACCCGCGTGACCGGCCGGCTCTCCGCCCTCCAGGGCGAGCTCGAGCGGTTCAGCAACCTCAAGGGCCGCGTCGACGACCTCGAGGTGCTCGTCGAGCTCGCGCAGGACGAGGGCGACGCCGACTCGATGGCCGAGGCCGAGGCCGAGCTGGTCCGGATCAAGAAGGCCGTCGAGGCCCTCGAGGTCCGCACCCTTCTCTCCGGCGAGTACGACGCCCGCGAGGCGCTGGTGACCATCCGCTCGGGAGCCGGGGGCGTCGACGCCGCCGACTTCGCCGAGATGCTGATGCGGATGTACACGCGCTGGGCCGAGCAGCACAAGTACCCCGTCGAGGTCTTCGACACCTCCTACGCCGAGGAGGCCGGCCTGAAGTCGGCCACCTTCGCGATCCACGCGCCCTACGCCTACGGCACCCTGTCCGTCGAGGCCGGCACCCACCGGCTGGTGCGGATCAGCCCGTTCGACAACCAGGGCCGCCGCCAGACCAGCTTCGCCGCGGTCGAGGTGGTGCCCGTGCTGGAGCAGACCGACGAGATCGACGTCCCCGACGAGGAGATCCGCGTCGACGTCTACCGCTCCGGCGGCCCCGGCGGCCAGTCGGTCAACACCACGGACTCCGCCGTGCGGCTGACCCACATCCCCACCGGCACGGTCGTCAGCTGCCAGAACGAGAAGAGCCAGCTGCAGAACAAGGCCAGCGCGATGGTGGTCCTCAAGGCCAAGCTGCTGGCGCTGAAGAAGGCCGAGGAGAAGGCCCAGCTCGACGAGATGCGCGGCGACGTCGCGGCCTCGTGGGGCGACCAGATGCGCAACTACGTGCTGAACCCCTACCAGATCGTCAAGGACCTGCGCACCGGCTACGAGGTCGGCAACCCCGCCTCGGTGTTCGACGGTGACCTCGACGGCTTCCTCGAGGCCGGCATCCGCTGGCGTCGCGGCGCCGACAAGGCCGCCGCGAACTGATCCCGGGCCCGCGGCGGCCCGGCTCAGCGCAGCCGCACCGCCGCCGACCGGCCGGTCCAGCGGCTCCAGCCGTTCCCGTTGTCGGCCTGCACCTGGAAGGCGACACGCAGCCGGGTGCCGGCGGTCGCGGACGCGTGCCCGTGGTCGGACGGGCCGGCGGCCGGGGCGGCGGCGGAGACGGCCCCCGTGGACGTGAAGGGGCTAGGCCGTCCCCGAGGCCGCCTGGGCGACCGCGGCGCACCACCGGTCGGCACGCTCGGCCAGGTCGGGCGGCTCGGCGCCCGGGGCAGCGCCCAGGGTGCAGCCGAGCCAGGCGTCGCCGAACAGGCCGAACCAGCCCAGCTCGGTCCCCTTGCCGGTGGCGCGCGGCCCGCACGAGGTGGCGACCGACGGGGATCCGAAGCCGGCTCCGCCCTTGGTCGCCGAGCAGCCCGGCCGCAGCTGCGCGTGCGCCAGCCGGCGGCCCTGGGCGCGGGTCACCGGGGGAGCGAAGACCCAGGCCCGGGCGACGGTGCCGTCGGAGGTCCGCCACGAGCAGCCGTACTCGTGCGCCACGTCGGTGATGCCCGGGGCCAGCCGGGTCCGGTCCCCGTTGGCGTACGACGCATCGACGTAGCGGTGGCTGTCCAGCGCCGCCTCGACCGCGGTCGGGGACACCGCGCCGCAGAAGGGCGCTCGGGCGACGACCAGCCGGTCGGTCTGCAGCGACGCCAGCGGCGTGCCGGCCGTGGTCGGCGTGGGTGTCGACGTGGGCGACGGCGCGCCCGAGTCGTCCCCGTGGTCGCAGGAGCTGATCCCGACGAACGCCAGCACGGCGAGCGCGACCGCGGGCAGCGCGCGGCGCAGGTCGGAGCCGGGGGTGGACATGGCCTCAACATACGGCGTCGGGTGCGCTTGAATGCATACCGATGGAGCCCCCTGTCGACCTCCACCTCGCCGTGGCCGAGGAGCTGCGCGCCGTCTCGGCCGAGCGTCGGGAGGCGTTCGCGCTGCGCGTGGACCGCTGGTGGCCCGACCTGTACGCCGGGGTCCGGGCGGTCTGTCCCGACCCGGAGCCGGTCGCCCGCCGGCTGGTGCTGCTCGCGGCCCGCGGCTTTGCGACGCGTCCCGACGACCTGCACCGGCTCGACCAGCGCCGGCTGCTGACCCCGGACTGGCTGCAGCAGCCCGGGATGTTCGGCTACGCCTGCTACGCCGAGCGGTTCGCCGGCGACCTGCCCGGCGTGGCGCGCCACCTGGACCACCTGGCCGACCTGGGGGTGACCTACCTCCACCTGATGCCGCTGTTGCAGCCACGCGCCGGCGACAACGACGGCGGCTACGCGGTGCAGGACTACCGCCGGGTCCGGCCCGACCTGGGCACCAACGAGGAGCTGCGCGAGCTGGCGGCCACCCTGCGCGGGCGGGGGATCAGCCTCGTGGTCGACCTGGTGCTCAACCACGTGGCGCGCGAGCACGAGTGGGCGGAGAAGGCGCGGGCCGGCGACCCGGCGTACCGCTCCTACTTCCACGTCTACGACGACCGCACGCTCCCGGACGCGTTCGAGCAGTCGCTGCCGGAGGTCTTCCCGGACTTCGCCCCCGGCAACTTCACCTGGGACGAGGAGCTGGCGGGCTGGGTGTGGACCACGTTCAACGAGTTCCAGTGGGACCTGAACTGGGCCAACCCCGAGGTGCTGCTGGAGCTGGCCGACGTCATCGTGTGGCTGGCCAACCTCGGGGTCGAGGTGCTGCGGCTGGACGCGGTGGCGTTCCTCTGGAAGCGCCTGGGCACCGACTGCCAGAACCAGCCCGAGGTGCACGCGATCATCCAGGCGCTGCGGGCGACGGCCCGGATGGCGGCGCCCGCGCTGGCGTTCAAGGCCGAGGCCATCGTCGGTCCGCGCGACCTCGTGCAGTACCTCGGCACCGGCCCGCACGCCGGCCGGACCAGCGACCTCGCCTACCACAACAGCCTGATGGTGCAGGTCTGGTCGATGCTCGCCACCGGCGACACCGTGCTCGCGCGGCACGCGCTCGCCGCGCTGCCACCGACGCCGAGCACCTCGACATGGATCACCTACGTCCGCTGCCACGACGACATCGGCTGGGCGATCGACGACGGCGACGCCGCGGCCGTGGGGCTCAGCGGGCCGGCGCACCGCCGCTTCCTCTCCGAGTGGTACGCCGGGGACTTCCCGGGCTCCTGGGCCCGGGGGCTGGTCTTCCAGCACAACCCGGCCACCGGCGACATGCGGATCAGCGGTACGACGGCGTCGCTGGCCGGCCTCGAGCACGACACCGACGGCGGCCTGGCCCGGATCTTCCTCGCGCACGCCGTCGTCGCCGGCTGGGGCGGCATCCCGGTGGTGTGGAGCGGGGACGAGCTCGGCCAGCCCGACGACCCGGACTGGGCGGGGGAGCGCGGCCACGAGGACGACAACCGCTGGGCGCACCGGCCGCGGCTGGACTGGGGCCTGGCCCGGCTGCGCCACGACCTGACCACGGTGCCCGGCAAGGTCTTCGGCGGGCTGGCCCACCTGGCCCGGATCCGCGCCGGGCTGCCCCAGCTGCACGCCGCGGCGGCGAGCCGGGTGCTCCCCGACACCGACGCCGGGATCCTGGCCGTGGTGCGCAGCCACGCCAGCGGCACCCTGGTCGGGCTCTACAACGTCACCCGCGAGCCGCGGCCGTTCCCGGTCCACCGGCTGCACGACGCCGGCCTGGCCGCGCCGTACGACGCCCTCGGCGGCCACCGGGTGACCGCGGGGGCCGACGGGCTGGCCTGGCTGCCGCCGTACGCCGCCTGGTGGGTGGTGGAGGCGCCCGGCCCGGAGCGGACGTGAGTCCGGACGTGAGTCCCGACACGACGCGCCGCGCGGTGTCGGTGGCTCTCAGGTTGCTGGTCTAGGCTCGACGTCCGTGATTCGCTTCGAGAAGGTCATCAAGACCTACCCCGGCACGGGCCACCCTGCCCTCGACCAGGTGTCGGTCGACATCGAGAAGGGCGAGTTCGTCTTCCTCGTGGGTGCCTCGGGGTCCGGCAAGTCCACCTTCCTGCGCCTCGTGCTGCGCGAGTACCGCCCCACGTCCGGCCGCGTCTACGTGGCCGGCAAGGAGATCAACCGGCTCGCGGGCTGGAAGGTGCCGCGGCTGCGCCGCTCGATCGGCACGGTCTTCCAGGACTTCCGGCTGCTGCCGAACAAGACGGTGGCCGAGAACGTCGCCTTCGCGCTGCAGGTCATCGGCAAGCACCGCGGTGACATCAGCACCGTGGTCCCCGAGACCCTGGAGATGGTCGGGCTGGAGGGCAAGGCCGACCGGATGCCCGACGAGCTGTCCGGCGGCGAGCAGCAGCGGGTCGCGATCGCCCGCGCCTTCGTGAACCGGCCGATGATCCTCATCGCCGACGAGCCGACCGGCAACCTCGACCCGACCAGCTCGGTGGGCATCATGAAGCTGCTCGACCGGATCAACCGGACCGGCACCACCGTGATCATGGCCACCCACGACGCCGGGATCGTCGACCAGATGCGCAAGCGGGTCATCGAGCTCGACAACGGCCGCGTGGTCCGCGACCAGGCGCAGGGCGTCTACGGCTTCCAGCACTGACCGACCCGCACCGACCGACCCGCCACCCGTCTCCCAGCCCCGAAGAGAGCCACTACTCCTCATGCAGCTGCGTTACGTCTTCTCCGAGCTCGGCCAGGGCCTGCGCCGCAACCTGTCGATGCACATCGCGGTGGTGCTCACGCTGTTCGTCTCGCTGACCCTCGTGGGCCTCGGCGTGCTGCTGAACCAGCAGGCCGACAAGGCCGCCGAGCACTGGGGCAACCAGCTCCAGATCACGGCCTGGCTGTGCAAGGCCAAGGACGACAACCCCGCGTGCACCAGCGAGGTCACCGACGCCCAGAAGAAGGCGATCCTCAAGGTCATCGACGACAACCCCGAGGTCGCGACCTACCACACCGAGTCCAAGCAGCAGGCCTTCGCCAAGGTCAAGGAGCTGCTGGGCCCGGAGAAGTTCCAGGGCCCCAACCCGGCGGCGACCGCGGCGGACATGCCGGAGTCGGTGTGGATCACGCTCAAGGACCCCAACCAGTACAAGGGGATCGAGAGCGCGGTGGTCGGTCTCGACGGCGTCTCCGGCATCCGCGACATGCGCAACGTGCTGAAGCCGATCTACGGCTCCATCAACGCCCTGCAGTGGGGGGCGCTCGGCACCGCGGCGTTCCTGGTGCTCGCGGCGCTGCTGCTGGTCGGCAACACGATCCGGCTCGCGGCGTTCGCGCGACGCAAGGAGATCGGCATCATGCGGCTGGTCGGCGCCTCGACGATGTACATCGCGCTGCCGTTCCTGCTCGAGGCGCTGGTCACCGCGCTGCTCGGCGTGGCGCTCGCCGGCGGCGCGCTGGCGGCCTTCATGTACTTCGGCATCGCCCAGCGCGCGGCCACCGGACTGAAGTTCATGCCGTGGATCGGGCTGCCGGAGTATGTCCAGGCGCTGATCGGCATCGCGATCCTCGGTCCGGTGCTCACGCTGCTCCCGACACTCGTGCTGACCCGCAAATACCTCAAAGTCTGACCTCGAGCCGCTACCGTCGCACCGTTCAGCTTCCCCTGAAACGAAGGCAGAACGGTGCGTTCCTTCCCCCGTACCGCCCGCCGACGTCTCGCAGCGGCCTCCGTGGCCGGTGCGGTGTCGCTCGGCGTGCTCGCCGCCCCCGCGGCGCAGGCCGACGACCACAAGCTCAAGGACCGGCAGAAGCACGTCCAGGGCCAGATCCACTCCGCCTCCAAGGACCTCGACGAGTCCAGCGCGCGGATGCGCCGGGCCGCCGCCGCCCTCGACCAGGCCAGGGCCCAGCTCGGCCAGGCGCGCGACGAGCTGCACGCCGCACAGGCCAAGCGGGACGCGGCGCACCTGCGCGAGCAGGAGCTGCAGGACAGGCTGCGCTCGGCCGAGGCACGCCTCGCGCAGGCCCAGGCCGACGTGACCCAGGGCGAGCAGGCGGTCTCCGACCAGCGTGACGAGGTCACCGACACGGTCACCTCGATCTACGAGCAGGGCGACCCCGCGCTGCTCGCGTTCTCCTCGATGCTCGACGCCCAGGACCCCTCCGACCTGACCCGCCGGATGGAGGCCAACAACGTCATCGTGGGTCGCGAGACGCGCGCGTACGACGGCCTGCACGCCGCCGAGGTGCTGCTCCAGGTCCGCGAGGGCGAGGTCCAGCAGGCGCGGGACGACGTCGCGCAGCAGCGGCGCGAGGCCGCTCGGCACCTGGTCGTGATGCGCCAGCTGGTCGCGCAGACCCACGACGCCAAGGACAAGGTGCGCCAGCTGGTCGACTCGCGCCGCACCGCCAAGCAGGGCGCGGTCGCGGCCCACCAGAAGGACCGCAGGCAGCTGGCCAACCTCCGGGCCCACGAGCGCAAGATCAAGCAGCGGATCATGCGCCAGGCGCGGCGCGCCGCCAGGCAGGCGGCCCGCAGCCACCACCACGTGGGCTACCGCGGCAGCACTGGCGGCTTCCTCGAGCGGCCGGTCGCCAACAGCTACGTGACCTCGCCGTTCGGCTGGCGCGAGCACCCGATCTACCACTACTGGGGCCTGCACGACGGCGACGACTTCCACGCCCCGTGCGGCACCCCGCTGCACGCCGCCGGCACCGGCCACGTGATGTCGGAGTACTACTCCTCGGTGTGGGGCAACCGGCTCTACCTCAACCTCGGCATCGTCAACGGCAAGAACGTCACGGTGATCTACAACCACCTGACCAGGTACGCCGTGGGCAGCGGCGCCACCGTGGCCCGCGGCCAGGTCGTCGGGTACGCCGGCACCACCGGCTGGTCGACCGGTTGCCACCTGCACTTCACGGTGATGGTCAACGGCACCGCCGTGGACCCGATGAAGTGGTTCTAGGTTCGGCAGCAAGCGTTGGTTTCGTGTGTAAAATCCGGCGTTCTGCCGTGATGACCCACCCGGAGGGTCGGTCGCCGGGGAACCTGTGCCCGGCATCCATCCGCCCCGACAGCCCTCAGGCGTGACGCCGGCTGCCGAACCCTCGCGGTTCTGAGGCCGTCCACCCGGGCGAACCGGATTGACCGGGCCTGAGAGACTTGCCAGATGGCACGGGAGCAGGGGCGCAAGCTCGTCGCGCAGAACAAGAAGGCGCGGCACGACTACCACATCGAGGACACCTACGAGGCCGGTCTGGTCCTCCAGGGCACCGAAGTGAAGTCGTTGCGGCAGGGCCGCGCGTCCCTGGTCGACGGGTTCGTGGACATCGACGGCCACGAGGCGTGGCTCCACGGCGTGCACATCCCGGAGTACTCCCAGGGCACCTGGACCAACCACTCCGCGCGTCGCAAGCGCAAGCTCCTGCTCAACCGCGACGAGATCGACAGGATCGAGCGGCGGGTCAACGAGAAGGGGCTGACCGTGGTCCCGCTGTCGCTGTACTTCAAGGACGGCCGGGCCAAGGTCGAGATCGCGCTGGCCAAGGGCAAGAAGTCGTGGGACAAGCGGCACGCGATCGCCGAGCGCACGGCCAAGCGGGAGACCGAGCAGGCGGTCGGGCGGCGCCTGAAGGGGATGCGTGACTGACCCGCGGACGCCCGTTCCCGTGGGCCACGGGTCGCCCATGCAGGACGAGGACGTCCCCGGCTGGTGGCAGGCGCTGGGCCTGCCCGGGCTGTTCGACGTGCACGTGCACTTCCTGCCCGAGAACGTCCAGCGCAAGGTCTGGGCGCAGTTCGACCAGGCCGGCCCGAAGATCGGCCGGGAGTGGCCGATCCGGTACCGCCAGAGCCACCAGGAGCGGGTCGAGCGCCTGCGGGCGATGGGCGTGCGACGGTTCCCGTCCCTGCCGTACGCGCACCGACCGGGCATCGCGGCCTACCTCAACGACTGGTCCCGCGGCTTCGCCGAGGACGTGCCCGAGTGCCTGTGGTCGGCGACGTTCTTCCCCGAGCCCGAGGCGGGGGCGTACGTCGGGAAGCTGCTCGCCGACGGCGTCGAGGTGTTCAAGGTGCACGTCCAGGTGGGGGAGTTCCACCTCGACGACCCCCTCCTCGACGAGGTCTGGGGACAGCTCGAGGACGCCGGCACGCCGGTCGTGGTGCACGCCGGCTCCGGCCCGGTCGGCAACGCCTTCACCGGCCCGGACCCGTTGGAGCGGGTGCTGCGCCGCCACCCCCGGCTGACCGTGGTCATCGCCCACATGGGCGCGCCCGAGTACGACGCCTTCCTCGGCCTGGCCGAGCGGTTCGAGCGGGCCCACCTCGACACCACGATGGTGTTCACCGACTTCTTCGAGGCCGAGGCACCGTTCCCGCGCGAGCTGCTGCCGCGGGTGGCCGCGCTGCGCGAGAAGGTGCTGCTGGGCAGTGACTTCCCGACGATCCCGTACCCCTACGCCCACCAGCTCGAGGGGCTGGAGAGGCTGGAGCTCGGCGCCGACTGGCTGCGCGCCGTGTGCTGGGAGAACGCCGCACGTCTCTTCGGCTGAGACGACCGTCCCAGCCGGCGGACGGCGGATCCCGGCCGGCTGAGGACCTTGGTCCCTGTGACCGTTCTGTGACCTCGGGTGAACTGAAGGCCATGCACCCCTCTGCCCCTGTTGACGCGCGCGTGCAGGCGCCCGGCGTGGGTCGACGACAGTGACGTTGTCGACCCACGAGTCCGTGGTGGCCGTGCGTACGGAGGTGCCCCTCACCCGGGCGCCCTCCGTCGTGCGCTGGACGGCGCTGTGCGCCGCCGCGGAGGCCCTGGGCATGGCCGCAGCAGCCGGAGCATCCCGAGTCGGACACACGCTGGCCGACCGGACCGGACTGCTCGGCGGTGCCGGGGCAGCGCTGACCGTGGTCGTGGTCGGCGGGCTGGTGGAGGGGGTGGCGCTGGGCTCCGCCCAGGCCTGGCCGCTGGGACGCTGGTTGCCGGCGTTCCGCCGCGGTCGCTACGTGCTCGCGACCGTCCTGGTCGCGGGCATCGGGTGGGCGGTGGCCTCGGCTCCCGCCGTCCTCACGGGGGAGGACGGCGGGGCCGGACCGCCGCTCTCGCTGGTGCTTCCCGGCGCCGCGGGACTGGGACTGCTGATGGGCCTCCTGCTGGGGTCCGCACAGGCGATCGCCCTACGCGGTGCGACGTCCCACCCGCGGCGCTGGGTAGCAGCCAATGCGATGGCCTGGCCTCCGGCCATGGTCGTGGTCTTCGTGGGCGCCGGACTCCCGTCCGGCGACTGGCCGCTGGCGCGGGTGCTGCTCGAGGGACTCGTCACCGGGGCCGCGGCCGGCACGGTGCTGGGCCTGGTCACCGCGTGGAACCTGGCCTCGCTGACCGGCGCGCCCGCCCACAACCGGGTCGTGCTCGACCTGCTGGCCTCGCCGTGGCGGGGCCGCCTGGACCGCCGCGTGCTCGGCCTGGAGGTGCGGGGCCGCGCCACCGGGCGCCGCTACCGGCTCCCCGTCCAGTACGCCGTGGACGACGAGGGGCTCGTGGTCGTGCCCGGGCACCCCGAGCGCAAGACCTGGTGGACCAACCTCTCCGCGCCGGCCACCCCGGTGGCCGTGCTCTGGGGCGGGGACTGGGTCCCGGGTGCCGCCGACGTGCTGCGCCCCGGCCGGCCCGGCTACGAGCACGCGCGCACGACGTACGCCCGCCGCTGGCGCCACACCCCGCTGCCGGAGACGCAGCCCGTCGTACGGATCCGGTACGCCGGCCCTCGCACGTCGGCGTGACACCGGCCATTCCTTTGGTGCGTCCCTCGTGTCGGGAAGCGCTGTCCTCTCGCCGCCCGAGCGGTGATCGACGCGTCCGGTCGGGTGTGTCTCCGGCCCGCAACCCGGCGTCGGCCAGGAGACCAGCCGGACAGGGCACGGGTGGGACTCCCGACCAGCTCCACCCTCGGTGATCTCTCAGGAGGTCGACGACAGCCGGACCCACGACGCGGGTCCGGCTGTCGGTCTCGGAACTGGCCGGCCTGCGGAACCGGCTGACCCTGGTGTGCCAGGACGGTGTGTCAGGACGACGAGATGTTGAAGTTGGTGAAGTCCCAGCGGGCCGGCTTGCTGTCCGTGGAGACGATCTCGACGCCGTAGTCGACCTGGCCGACGGTGCTGTCCGCGGGCAGGCGCCCGTTGGCGATCAGGTACTGGTAGAAGCCCAGCAGATCGAGCGTGCCGCTGGAGATCGACTCGCCGTTCACCGGGACGAACGCGATGTAGTGGTTGGAGTCGCTCGACCAGACGTCCCACGTGTGGCCGGAGAGCGTCACCTGGCCGACCTTCGAGCCGGACGGGACCTGCTTGTGGTTGTCGGTCCAGATCATCAGCTCGGTGGAGCCCGAGTCGGCCACCCCGTTGAGCCAGATGTCGTAGGCGACGTCGTAGATCCCGACGCCCGGGCTGGTCTGGGCGAACTGCGAGGTCATGGTGTGGAACGACGAGACCGCCGGCTCCTCGCCCGTGCCCCAGTCGTGGTAGTCGAGATGGACGTTCGGGTACGACTTGACCGCGCCGTCGCCCGTGGAGTTGTCGGCGGTGGCCTGCACGTACCACGAGTCGTGGTCGCAGATCACCGTCTTCTGTGCGAACGAGTAGCCGCCGGCGGCCCACCAGTCCGCGTCGGCGTAGTAGTCACCGATCGGACCGTTCGACCAGTCGTTCCACACGTACTTCGCGGCCGAGTCCTGGCAGACGCCGGACGAGGACGGCGTCGAGGTGGAGCTGGGGGCGGTCGTGGTGGGGGCGGTCGTGGTGGGGGCGGTCGTGGTGGGGGCGGTCGTGGTGGGGGCGGTCGTGGTGGGGGCGGTCGTGGTGGGGGCGGTCGTGGTGGGGGCGGTCGTGGTGGGGGCGGTCGTGGTGGGGGCCGTCGTGGTCGGGGCGGTCGTGGTGGGGGCGGTCGTGGTGGGGGTCGCGGTGGTCGGCGTGGCCGCCGGGGTGTGCGGCGCCCCGCACCTGTGCTTGTGGTGGTGCTTGAAGCAGTAGTGGTGGTGATGGCGGTGGTGGCGCGAGTGGTGCCTGGCGGCACGGGTGTGCGATCCACCGACGTTCGCTTGAGCGACGCCGACGAGGAGGGCCAGGGTCAGGCATCCCAGCGCCAGGGCGGACAGGGTACGAAGGTGCTTCATGAGTGCTTCTCTTTGTCCGGGGGCAGTGTCGGGACTGCTCGGTCGTGCAAGTCCGGGAAGCGGACAGTGACCAGAGCGCTGGTCGGTGACGCTACCCACACCGGTGGACGTCGCGGGGGTGTCGCTCCCCGACATTGGGGAAGGTCGCGCGGTACTCGCGTGTGAGGCCACGGGGGACTGTCGGAGGAAGTTCGGCGCCGTGACGTCGCGAGCAGGGCGAGACGACGGGCGAGGTCAAGGGGGCACCGTGCGCGAGGGCGCGGCCCGCTCGGCACGGACAGCCGAGCGGTACGAGGCGCGCGAGGCGCCTGATCGGGAACCCCATGCGCTCGGCTTGGTGGATCCGATAGCCTGTCCTTGCAGGTTGACAAGTCAAGAGGGGCTGATCGGTTTCGACTTGGGACGTTAGTTCCAGGGGAAGCGGGTCGAGGAGCCAGCGTCATCTCGTAAACGATCGCTGGAAACCAATAACTGCCAACGCTAAGCGCAGTTCCTTCGCTCTCGCCGCCTGAGCGGTGATCGAAGCGTCCAACCGGGTATCCGTCTCCGGCCCGGACCTGGGCGTCATCTAGGAGACTTGCTGATCGACTGCCGTCGGGGTGGTCGATCGGGACTCAAACCCGACTGAGCCTGTCAGGGACGTGTCCGTGCGAGCCCTGGGGCTGAGAAATGCGACATCACGGACTGCACCCGGAGAAGACCTGGTTCGACGCTCGAGGACGCGGGTTCGATTCCCGCCAGCTCCACACACACAACACATGGCTTCCGTCCGAGCGAACTCTCGTCCAGCGATGGAAGCGGGCCTTCGACCGCCCTCGTGGGCGGTGGTCATGGCTCATCCCCTCTACAGCGCCGGCGGACCCTCGTGGTTCGCCGGCGCTGTGCTGCACCCAGTGTGCCGCGCGGCTGGGTCACGGTCCGTCGCCTCTGATCGCGGTCCGGGTGGTGGGCTGCGCCCGCAATGTCGCTTGCCCCGGGGCGTGCATCGGCCGTCGCGCGACACGGCGCCCTGCCTCGACTGGGCCGGTCGACCGTTCCGGGACGATGAGCAGCATGGGTACCCAACCGAACGTGCGACAGCGGCAGATGATCAGCGAACCACAGACCTTCGACGTCGACGCGCGAGTCGAAGCGCGCTGCACGGCGACGAGGTCGAGATCTTGCGCGGGTTCCTGGCCTACCAACGCGACACGCTTCGGTGGAAGTGCTCCGGCCTCGCCCAGGGCCAGTTGGCGCAGCGGCTGTCGCCGAGCACCATGACGCTGGGCGGCATGATGAAGCACCTCGCGCTCGTCGAGTCGCAGTGATTCGACTACTGGTTTCGCGGCGTGGACTTCGCCCGCCCATCGACGCGCTGGACTGGGAGAGCGACGAGGACTGGGAGTTCGACTCCGCCCGCGACGACGGCCCGCAGGGGCTCAGAGAGCTCTTCGACGAAGCGGTACGCCGCTCAGACGCGGTCTTCGACGCCGCCCTTGCGCGCGGCGGACTCGACGTCGAGTCGGTGCGTACGAGCCCGCAGACCGGTGGCACGTGGACGCTCCGATGGATCCTGACGCACATGATCGAGGAGCATGCGCGCCACAATGGCCATGCCGACCTGATCAGAGAGTCGATCGACGGCCAGACCGGATGAGGAGGCGCCGACGGGGCACAGAGCCCGGACACCAGCGCGTTGAGGCGGCCGCGGCCGCGGGTCGGCGTCCCGGCATCCGGCGAGGCCGGGCCTCAGTGCCGCCCGGATGACGACCTCGTGGCCACCTCGGCGAGTGGTGCGTCCTCGACCGGTACGAAGGCCGGCCCTCGACTACTCGGACTCCAGGGAACCCTTGAGGGAGTTCAAGATCCGGGTCCGTTCCGACTTCGCCATCAACGCTGCCGCGGGCTTCATCAACCGCATCCAGCCATAGAGCTCTCCAACGGCGACGTGGTGAACGACTGTCTGATTCTCGTCTCCACCAAGTGAGAACTCGGCCCGCGCCTGTGCCATGGGAGAGCCGAACCAGTGGAGCGTCTCGCGGAACGCGATGCGCGACGGGCGCACGAACTCCGTCACTTCCCCCTGATAGGTGCCCATCCGCGTCGCGTCGACGTACGTCGTCCCCTGGCGCACAGGGGCCTCGGAGACCAGGTCGCACCGTCGGAACAGGCCCGTGCGGCGCATCCAGCGCCGGTAGTTCGCAAGGTCAGCCAAACGCTCGAACACCACGTCGGCGGGGCATTCGATCAGTGTGCGCGCCTCGAATCGGACCGAGCTGCTAGCCATGGGCGCATCCACCTCCATCCAGGGGCGCCCATCACGATACGCATCATCGCGGTACGCCGACCACGGCCTCGATCTCCGCTGCCTCGACAGCGTCCGTAACGAGACAGGTCCACACAGTGATCGCCAACGCTCCCAGCGTCGAGCCGTTTGACGTCGGATCGTGACCAGCGCTGTCGCCGGGTGACAGTGCGCTCCTGCGACTTCGTCGCGGCCAAGCAGTGACCCCTCGCGGCGGGAGGATGCGGTCGCCGTCGCTCAGGAGGCCTGGTGTGCAAGATCGACGGCCGGCGTGTGCGCACCTTGCCGCTGCCGTCGAGGCACGCCCTGTGACCTGCGCTCATGAATTCCGCGAAGATCCCACTCAGGGGTCTTCGCAGGAAGCACGCGAAGCCTTCGCGGAATCAGCGCCCGCGAGGTGACCTGCCGCAGTCCGGGGCCGTGGGTCCGGTGCCGGTCAGCCTCCCGGCCGCCCGGTGCTGGCTCGCTCGATGACGTGGGGCCGCAGGAGCACGCCGGAGGCGGCACTGTTGCCCGACAGCAGGTCCAGCAGCAGGTTCACCGCGGCACGCCCCAGGTCCTCCGGCAGCAGGTCCACCGCGGTGATCGGTGGGCTGGCGAGGCGGGTGTGCTCCGAGTCGGACCCGCCGACCACGAGCAGGTCCTCGGGCACCGCGACCCCCAGCGCAGCCGCTGCCGCGCACACACCGGCGGCATGGCGTCCGGTCTGGCAGAAGATCGCGTCCGGTCGGGCCTGCCCCGCCAGCAACGAGCGGGCCAGTCGCGCACCGCCCTCGACGCCGTCGCGTTCGGGCACGACGTTGACGTCGATGCGCACGTCGTGTCGCCCGCACCAGGAACGGTAGGCCTGCTCGACGTCGTGGTTCCAGGAGTTGGCGTCGGTCCCGACCACCAAGGAGGGCCGCCGAGCCCCGCGGGCCCAGAGCAGGTCCAGGACCGTGAGCGCGGTGCTGGTGTCGTCGGTGTTGACCCAGTGCGTGAGCGTCGGCCGGTCCGGGTCGCGGCCCACGGTCACCACCGGCCGCCCCTGTGCCAACAGCTCGCCCAGCACCGGATCGCTGCGCTCGGGGTCACTGAGGATGTAGCCGTCGACCGCGGGCCCCGCACCCGACCGGTGTGCCCGAGACAGGTCCGGCACGAGCATCATCCCGTAGCCGTGGCTCATCGCGGTCACCGCCGCGGCGCCCGCCAGCCGCAGGAAGTGGTCAACACCTTCCGGCGCGTAGTCACCGAGCGCGTCGAGCGGGCGGATGTCGAGCCCGAGCACGCCCGTGCGGCCCCGGCGCAACCCGGCGGCCACCGGGTGTGGCTGGTACCGCATCTCCCGGGCCAGGGCGACCACCCGTTCCCGCGTGGCGTCCGAGAGTGCGCCCTTGTCGTTGAGAGCGTGGGACACCGTCGTGACGGAGACGCCGGCCGCTCGCGCGACATCCTGGATGGTCGTCCGCGGGGACGACGGGCGCTGCTCCGTCACCGGCACATCGTATGGCCGAGGCAAAGTCTGTGGCGCACCTCATAGGAAATCCTTTTCCTAAATCGTTTTTGCCGCTAGCGTGCACGGCTATCCGCTTCGTCGTCCGGGTGACGTCGACCCGCCGTCCCACGAGAGGGATCCCCATGCGTGCACTGACCATCGGCGCCGGACTGGCCGCCCTGGCACTGACCGCCGGCTGCTCCGGCGCCGCCCCCGGACAGTCCGACAGCAGCCAGAAGGAACTGAACGACCTGGCCACCACCACCAGGGCCGCCACGTCGAACCTCGATCAGGTGACCTGGGACCTGCCGTACGGCGAACCGGCGTCCGTGGACCCGATCAAGTCGTTCAACTACCCGGAGAACACGGTCGTCGCCAACCTGTGCGAAGGGTTGACCCAGGTGCAGCCCGACCTGACCATCAAGCCGAACCTCGCCTCCAAGGTGGAGCAGCCGGACGCGACCACCTACGTCTACACGCTGCGGCAGGGCGTCACGTTCTGGAACGGCGACCCGATGACCGCCGATGACGTGGTGTTCAGCCTCAACCGTCAGCTCGACCCTGACGAGGGCAGCTACTGGGCCGGCTCCGTGACCAGCAACATCGCCTCGGTCACCAAGACCGGCGAGGACCAGGTGACCGTCAAGCTCAAGCAGCCGGACGTGACCTTCAACGGCTACATGTCCACGCCCATCGGCAACGTGGTCGAGAAGTCGTTCCGCACCCAGGCCGGCGACTCGTTCGGCACGCCGCAGGGCGGGATCATGTGCACCGGTCCCTACAAGCTGGACAGCTGGGACAAGGGCTCGCAGCTGACGATCGTCCGCAACGACTCCTACTGGAACACCGACAAGCAGCCGAAGACCAAGAAGGTCACCTTCCGCTTCATCGTGGACGGCGGCGCGCTCGGTGCAGCGCTGACCAGCGGCAGCATCGACGGTGCCTATGACGTGCCGTTGAACTCGGTGGCCAAGCTGCGCGACAGCGACAACGGCAGCCTCACCCTCGGCAGGTCACTGCAGATCGTGGCCGTGATCTCCACCGGTGACGGCCCGCTCGCCAACCCGCAGGTCCGCAAGGCCCTGGCCATGGCGACCGACCGGGAGGCGATCGCCAAGGTCGTCTACGCCGGGACCGCGAGGGCCGCCCGTTCCGTGGTGCCCCCGGGGGGCTGGAGCTACGGCGACGACGAGTACAGCAAGACGCTGCAGGAGCTGCCCGACACCAAGGTGGACCTGGCGGCCGCCAAGAAGCTGGTGGACCAGGCCGGGGTGCCGTCGCAGCCGATCACCATCGCCTACCCCGCAGAGCGCCAGTACTACGCCGACCTCCTCTCCGAGATGGCCAACGCGGGGCGCAAGCTCGGCATCACCATCGAGCCCAAGGGGGTGCCGAGCGCGCGGTACGGCGCGTTCTTCTCCGACCCGAAGGCGCGTGCAGGCTACGGCGGCTTCATGACCACCAACTACATGGACATCCCCGACCCGCTCTCCTTCCTGCGCACGATGGCGATCAAGGACGGCAGCCAGAACTACAACGGCTACGACAATCCCGAGGTGGCCGATCTGCTCGGGCAGGCGACGGGAACCCAGGACGAGCAGAAGCGTGCCGCGCTCGTGAGCAAGGCGCTGGTCTCATGGGAGGACGACATGCCCTGGATCCCGATCGTGTCCCCCGCGGTCCGGCTCTACATGGACAAGAAGGTCACCGGCGCTCCCGCGTCGTTCTGCTACCTGTACTACCCGTGGGCCGCTGACCTGGGCGGCGCGTGAGTCGGCGCATCGGGAGGCGCGGGAGCCGTCCCGCGCCTCCACTCCCGGGGGCGTCCGGGCCCGGTGGCCACCACCTGCTCGCCTACGTCGGACGGCGCGTGGTCGCGCTGCTGGGGATCCTCCTGGTGGGCAGCTTCCTGGTCTTCGGCGGGCTCTACCTGGCTCCGGGCAAGCCCGAGACCTTCCTCGTCGGTGGACGGACGGTGTCCCCCAGCGTGCTGGCGTCCATCCGGGCGCAGTACGGACTCGACGACCCCTTCTTCGTTCGGTACTGGCACTGGTTGTCCGGTGTCGTGACCGGCGACTTCGGCAAGTCGCTGGTCACGCGGCAGCCCGTCACCTCCCTGCTGGAGAGTCGCGCCCCGACGACGCTCACGCTGACGCTGATGGCCGCGGTGATCATCGTCGTCCTCGGGATCGCGTTCGGTGTGCTCGCCGGGTGGTACGGCGGACGACTCGACTCGCTCATCGTCTCCGTCTCTGGCCTGGGGCTGGCCGTACCGACGTTCTTCGCCGCGGCGATCCTGATGGAGCTCTTCGCTGTGCAGACGGGACTGTTCCCGGTGTACGGGGCCGGGGAGGGCCTGGGGGACCGCCTGTGGCACCTCACGCTGCCGGCGGTGTCGTTGGCACTTCCCTCCACCGCCGTCGTCGCGCGGATCACCCGCACGGCGGTGCTCGAGGAGAGAGAGTCCGAGCACGTCGCCCTGGCCTTCACCCGGGGATTGCCACGACGGCTGGTCATGCGACGTCACGTGCTGAGGAACGCGATGATGCCGATCTCCACGATCGTCGGCGTGCACGTCGCCGGCCTGGTCGCCGGCGCCTCGGTCATCGAGCACGCGTTCACCCTCAACGGCGTGGGCGCACTCCTCGTCGACGCTGTCCAGCAGAAGGACTTCGCGGTCGTGCAGGCGGTTTCCCTCCTGCTGGTCCTCGTGTTCGGGCTCGTGAACCTGGCCGTGGACCTGCTCTACGCAGTGCTCGATCCTCGAGTCCAGACCGCCGGAGGACAACCATGACCGCCGTCACCCACGGGGCCGCCCCGCGTCGCCGACTCCTCGGCTCCGTCCACACGAACCTCGGCACGGGGGGCACGGTGGCCGCGGCCGTGGCCCTCCTCCTTCTCCTGGTCGCGATCTTCGCGCCGCTGCTGGCTCCGTACGACCCACTCGACGGGAGTGTGCTCAACGCGCACCTGGCGCCGTCCGGCGCCCACCTCCTGGGCACCGACGAGGCGGGCCGCGACCTGCTGAGCCGTCTCCTGCTGGGCGCACGAACCAGCCTGGCCGGGCCGGCCCTCGTGGTGGTGCTCACCGCGATCCTCGGCACGACGCTGTCGCTGCTCGCGGCATGGTGTGGAGGGTGGGTCGACGCCTTCATCGGCCGGCTGCTGGACCTCTTGTTCGCCTTCCCCAGCCTGCTGCTGGCCATCATCGTCGTGGCGATCTTCGGTGGCGGGCTCCTGCAGGCGGCCATCGCACTCGCGGTCGCCTACACCCCCTACACCGCACGGGTCCTGCGCAGTGTCGCGTTCCGCGAACGGGTGCTCGGTTACGTGGAGGCCGCTCGCCTGCAGGGCATGCACGGTGCCGTCATCGCAGCGCGACACCTGCTGCCGAACATGCTTCCCCAGATCGCCACTGGTGCCGCGATCAACTTCGGGTTCGCGATGATCGAGCTCGCGGCCATCTCGTTCCTCGGGTTGGGCGTGCAGCCGCCGGCTCCGGACTGGGGCCTCATGGTCGCGGCCGGTCAGGACTCGCTGGTCCAGGGTTATCCGCAGCAGAGCCTGCTGGCCGGCGCCTGCATCGTCATTGCGGTCGTTGCGTTCGGTGTCATCGGCGAGCGGCTGGGCGGCCGGCGGGCGGGGGGACGGGCATGACCGCCATCCTCGAGCTCGAGCGGGTGGCCCTCAGCCTCCCGACCAGCGCCGGCGACCGGGCGATCCTCAAGGACGTCAGCCTCGGCCTCCGTGAGGGAGAAGCACTCGGCCTGGTGGGAGAGTCGGGTTCCGGCAAGTCGATGACCCTGCGCACGATCCTGGGCACGGTTCCCAAGGGCGGTTCGGTGTCGGGTTCGTTGACCTTCGGCGGCACGTCCCTGATCGGCCCACGCACGGAAGCCGTGCGCCGGCTGCGCGGCACGCAGATCGGTGTGATCGGACAGGACCCACGCGCCTCCCTCAACCCGGTGCGCACCATCGGGTCCTTCCTCACCGAAGGGCTCGTCGACGTCCTGGGGGAGCCCCGCCGCCAGGCGCGGGCCACCGCGGAGAGGCTGCTGGGCATGGTCGGCCTGCACGCCCCGGCGCAGCTCCTGCGCAGCTACCCCCACGAGCTGTCCGGGGGGATGCTGCAGCGGGTGTGCATCGCCGCGGCGCTCGCCACCCGGCCCAGTCTGTTGCTGGCCGACGAGCCCACGACCGCCCTCGACGTCACCACGCAGTCCGAGGTCATGGCCATCATCGACGAGCTGCGTCGCGAGCAGGGCATGGCCATGGTCTTCGTCACCCACGACCTCGAGCTTGCGGCGGGCGTCTGCGAGAGGATCGCGGTGATGTACGCCGGCGAGATCGTCGAGACCGGCACCCCGGAGCAGCTGCACACCGCCCCTCGGCACCCGTACACCCGGTTGTTGATGGACGCCCGGCCGACGATCGACGCCGCGGCCGAACGCCTGGCCGTCGTGCCGGGCCGGCCCGCGGCCGCACACGAGAACGTCGAGGGATGCGCCTTCGCGCCGCGGTGCCCCTGGGTCGAGGACGACTGCCGTCATGGCGCGGTTCCGCTGGCCGTCGACGCGACCGGCGCTACGCGATGTCGCAGGTCGGCGGCGATCGCCAGTCAGCTCGTCGACCCGGAGGCGGTGACCCCCCATGACTGAGCACACCCACGTCATCGAGGCGACGGGCCTGACGAAGGTGTTCACCGCCGGCCGAGGTGGTGCCGCCACCCGCGCCCTGGACGACGTGAGCTTCAGCCTGGACGCGGGTCGCTGCCTGGCGGTGGTCGGCGAGTCGGGGTCGGGCAAGACCACGTTGGCGCGCATCGTGGTCGGGCTCGAGAAGGCGTCCGCGGGGCGCGTCGAGGTCGCTGGGCGACCGGTCGGCCACCAGGCGTCTCGTCGGGAGCGCCGGCGGCGGGCTCGCGACGTCCAGATGGTGTTCCAGGACCCGAACGGCTCGCTGAACCGCAGACGCCCCGTGGGGTCGAGCATCGACGAGGTCCTTCGCTTCCACCACGGGCTGGACCGCGAGGAGAGCCGCGTCGAGGTCGCACGACTCCTGGAGTCGGTCGGCCTGGACCCACGGCACGCGAAGTCCCGGCCCGCCGAGCTGTCGGGCGGGCAGCGCCAACGGGTCGCCATCGCGCGGGCCGTCGCGGCACGTCCGCGGATCCTCGTGCTCGACGAGTCGGTCGCCGCCCTGGACGTGTCAGTCCAGGCACAGGTGCTGAACCTGCTCGCCGACCTCCGCGCAGAGCTCGACCTCAGCTACCTCTTCATCACCCACGACCTGGCCGTGGTGCGGCACGTGGCCGACGAGGTGCTCGTGATGCGCCACGGCACCGTCGTCGAACGCGGCTCGGCCGACGACATCCTCGATCGCCCGGGCGCCGACTACACCCGTCGGCTCCTTGCCTCCGTGCCACGGCGCGGGTGGCGCCCGGTGCGACAGCTGGCAGGAGGAACCACCGCATGACCGCGATCGGCACCGTGAAGGTGACCGGGAAGAGCCCCGCCGAGCGGGGCGGCCAGCTCGGCAGCAACGAGCGGGACGAGCTCGTGGCAACCCTGCGCACCTACGACTCGCTGTTCGCGGCGTACGCGCTGGACGAGCCTCGGGTGCGTGCGCTCGCCGGGGTGTCCCGACGAGCGCTCGAGGACTGGGCGCCCGACCTGGCAGCCGAGGCCGACGCACTGGCGGACGCGGCGGGCGTGGACCGGTGGCGCGTGCACGCCCTCAACGCGAGGACCGAGATCCTCGCCGCGGGCGGCGTCATCCGGCGTGGGGAGTGCTCGACCATCGCGCTCACCGCTCCCCGCACGCTGAGCGTCCAGACCTGGGACTGGCACCGGGAGCTGGCCGACGGCTGGCAGCTGGTGCAGCACGTCGGAACCCCGCTGCCATTCATCACCCTGACCGAGCGGGGGATGTTGGGAAAGATCGGGATCAACGCCGCCGGAGTGGGCCTGCACTTCAACATCCTCGGCCACGCGTCCGACAGCAGCGTCGAGGGCGTGCCCGTCCACGCGGTCGCACGCCGGGTCCTCGACAGCGCCACCGACGTGGCACACGCCGAGCGGCTGATCCGCAGCGCACCACTGCAGGCGTCGAGCTGCTACACGGTTGTGGACGCGGCGGGGGTGTCCTGTCTGGAGGCCTGCCCCGCGGGAGTGGGCGAACCGCCGCCGCACGGCGGCCCCATGGTCCACACCAATCACTTCCTCGACCCCGGGCTGGCGCCGGGAGATCTCCGTGTGGGGCCGGAGCCGGACACGGTCGACCGCCTCCGGGTCCTCGAGCAGCGGGCGGCGACGCTCGGGCCCGCCCCGCGCCCGGAGGCGATGGTGGCGGCCCTGCAGGCCCACGACGACCCGGACGGCGCGCCCGTGTGCTGCCACGCCGCGCCCTCGGCCCCGCTCGGGGACGGCTGGGAGACGCTGGCGACGGTGGTGCTCGAGCCGGCGCGCCGCCGCATGGGTGTGCTCCGCGGCGGACCGTGCCAGGCGACGGACGGGACCTGGCTGGCGCTCACCGCCTGACTCGGACGGAGGCACGAGCACGCGTGGCCCGATCGGCCGGACCGGCGGGCGGTCGCGATGGGCTGCGGATCATCGTTCCTCCGTGCCGCGCAGGTTCGTCGCGGCAGGGGTGGTCGCCCCGGTGGCGACTGGTGGGGCGCCGTCGACCGCCCCCGGCAGCTCCAGTGCGACCACAGCGCCGCCGTCGGGACGGTTGCGCGCCTCCGCGCGCCCGCCGTGCGCGTGCGCGATGGCGCTCACGATGGCCAGTCCCAGGCCGGCCCCGCCGTCGCTGCGGTCGCGGCTCGAGCTCGGCCGCGCGAAGCGCTCGAAGGCGTGGGGCAGGAACTGCCCGGGGAAGCCCGGGCCCGAGTCCGCCACCTCGATCACCAGGTCGCGGCCGACCGCGCTGGCGGAGATCACGACCTGCGTCGCCGGAGGCGCGAACCTGAGGGCGTTGTCGACAAGGTTGTCGATCGCCTCGCCCACGCGGTCGGGGTCCACGTCTGCCGCCAGGTCGTCGGCGGCGTCGACCTGGCACCGGACACCGGCGGAGCGGGCGCGAGTGGCTGCGTGGTCCGCGCTGCGCAGCAGGAGCTGCCTGACGTCGGTTCGTTGCCGGAGCGGGGGGTCCCGCTGCTCGTCGCTCCGGGCGAGGAACAGCAGCTGGTCGGTGAGTCGCGCCAGCCGCGCCGCCTCCTCGCCGGCCCGCTCCACGGCCGCCGCCAGCTCCTCGCGGCTCCTTCCCGGCCGACCGGCCAGCTCGAGCTCGCCGCGCAGCACGGCGAACGGCGTGCGGAGCTCGTGGCTGGCGTCCGCGACCAGCGTCCGTTGGCGCGCCAGCGCCGTCTGCAACCGGCCCAGCAGCAGGTTCATCGTCGTCGCCAGTGCCGCGATCTCGTCGCGCGTGTGCGGCACCCGCAGGCCCGCCGCCGCGTCTCCTTCGGAGAGCGCCGCGACCTCGCGGCGCATCCGTTCCACCGGGGACAGGGCGGCGCGAGCCAGGCCGTAGGCGCCGAGCCCGGCCCCCAGCACGAGGACCCCGCCCGCGATGAGCAGCTCGCGGATGACATGGCTCAGCGTGCTGTCGAGCGCTTCGAGCGAGACGTCCGCGACCGCGACCCAGCCCGGGTGCTGCTTCAACGGCCCGGCCAGGAGGCGCTCCCGCTCGCCCTCGACGGTGCTGGTCCGCAGCAGGCGGCTGTGGCGCGCCTGCCTGAGCTCAGCCGGGCTGAGCAGCGGGGTCGTCCCCACGTCCGCGCTGGCACCGCGGACACGGCCGGTGGAGTCGATGACCTGCACGACGTACTCACCGGGCGCGGGGACCCTCGCCGTGGGTGTCGCGGCACCCGAGGGCGCCAGGTAGCGGTCGGCCTGGGCCAGCTGGGCGGCGAGCTGGGCGTCGATGGCCCCCTGCTGGGAGGAGGCGAGCTCGCCGACGAAGAGCCAGCTCCCCAGGCCGAACACGATCGCGGAGGCGACCGCGAAGACCACCGCCAGCCTCAGTCGGATCGACATGGCTACGCGGGCTCACCGTCGCGCAGCCGGTAGCCCACCCCCCGCACGGTCTGGATGTCGCTGCGCCCGAACGGGGTGTCGACCTTGCGGCGCAGGTAGGTCACGTACTGGTCGACGACGTTGGACGTGCCGTCGTAGGCGAAGTCCCACACGGCCTCGATGATCTGGGACCGGGTCAGCACGACGCCCGGATGGCGGAGGAAGAGCTCGAGCAGGGCGAACTCCTTGGGGGAGAGGTCGATCTCGCTGCTTCCGCGCCACGCCCGCCTGGTCGCGGGGTCCAGCTTCAGGTCCCCGACCGAGAGCACCGCCGGGCGGCGGTTGTCGTCACGCCGGGTCAGCGCCCGCAGCCGGGCGGCGAGCTCCATCAGGCTGAACGGCTTGACCAGGTAGTCGTCCGCGCCCGCGTCCAGGCCCCGGACCCGGTCGCCCACCTCGTCGCGGGCGGTGAGCATCAGCACCGGCACCCAGACGTCGGCCTCCCGCAGCCGCCGGCACAGCTCGAAGCCGTCGAATCCCGGGAGCATGACGTCCAGCACGATCACGGCGTAGGGGTTCTCGGTGGCCATCCACAGTCCCTCGGGGCCGTCGCCGCAGACGTCCACGGCATGGCCCTCCTCCTCGAGGGCGCGTTTGACGAGGCGCGCCATGCGCACCTCGTCCTCGATCACGAGCACCCGCATGGCAGCGACCCTACGCAGCCGGTGCGGCTTCCAGGAGTGCCGGAAGACCGGCAGATGTGAGGCCTCACATCGTTCTCTCACGGTGGGCACACGCCGCCACGCGCACTCTGGGATCGCCGGAGCTGATCCGGTCACGACGAGCCCGGAAGGGAGCCCCCGATGAACAACGACCGTGACCCCCGCAGCGGGCAGGTGCCGCTGCCACGAGCCGCCCGACCCGACCCGGCCGACGGCTGGGTGCCCCTGCCGGACCTCGGCCGGGGCACTCCGGAGGCCGGGGCCAGGCAGTCGCGGGACGAGGGCCTCCGCCGCGTACGACGGATGTCCAACTGGACCGCCGCCGCGCTGGTCGTCGGCACCGGTGCCGCGGCCATCGCCCTGGCCCACAACGCCGTCCCGATCACGCCGCCGACGTTCCCGGGCGGTGCGTCGTCCGGCACCACCCCGACCGGCACGGTGGTGACGAACGGGGCGCACGGACCGCAGGTGGGTCACACCGTCGCGACCACCAGCGCCTCGGGCGTGACGACGACCACCACCACCCTCCCGAACGGCAAGACCGTGGTCAGCCACAGCGGGCACGCCTCGGGCTACCACGACGACTGATGAGGTGGCCCCGATGCCTGCACCCAGCCTGACCGCCTCGTGGCGGCCCGTCGCCACCGGCGACGACACCGTCGCCGTGGCCGAACGCGCCGCCCTCGGCACCACCGCTCGTGTGGCCGTGTGGCCGCCCGACAGCCTCGATGCGGCGCTCGCCGCCACGGACCGGGTCCTCGATGACCTGGACCACCAGGCCAGCCGGTTCCGGGAGGACTCCGAGATCTCCTGGCTGCACCGGCGGGGCGGCGGGCTGTTCCTGCTCAGCGGCGGGCTCGCGGAGGCGATCCGCGTCGCGCTGGCCGCGGCCCGGTGGACCGGGGGACTGGTGGATCCCACCGTCGGCGACGCGCTGATCGCCCTCGGCTACGACCGTGACTTCGCGACCATCGACGCAGCCGGGTGTGAGCCCGCCGGGCCCTCGGCCCCGGCGCCCGGGTGGCGGACGGTCTGGCTCGACGGCCCGATGCTCCGCGTGCCGGCCGGTGTGCGCCTCGACCTGGGCGCCACCGCCAAGGGCCTGGGGTCCGACCGCGCGGCCAGCGCCGCGATGGCCGCCACCGACCACCCGGGCGGCGTGCTGGTCAGCCTCGGGGGCGACCTGGCCGTTGGTGGGGTGCCGCCGCTCGACGGCTGGCCGATCCTGGTGGCCGACGAGCCGGACCCGGGCGCCTCGGCCCGGACCCAGTCGGTCCGGCTGTCCGGGGGAGCGGTGGCGACCTCGTCGATCACCTGCCGCCAGTGGCGGCAGGCGGGGCGGCTGGTGCACCACATCGTCGACCCCCGGACCGGGCGGCCCGCGGACGGCCCCTGGCGCACGGTGAGTGCAGCCGCGGCGACCTGTGCTGACGCCAACGCCGCGGCCACGGCCGCGATGGTCGCCGGTGACCACGCCGAGGAGTGGCTGGCCCGAGCCCGCGTCCCGGCGCGGCTCGTCTCCCACGACGGAGAGGTGCGCCACGTGGGTGGCTGGCCGGACGCCGACGGCGGCCCGATCGTGGTCCGCCCGCACAGCCATGTGTACGACGGGGGCTCTCGGCCCTGACGCGAGCCGGCGAAACCCAGCAGCCTCGAGACACAGGAACAGCGAGGAGCGACCACGATGACAATCGCAACGCCGATGGTGACGGCGGCCTCCGCCACCGGGTCCCAGGGCCTGTGGTTCGCCTCGCGGGCCAGCGGCCTGGCGCTGCTGGTCCTGCTCAGCGTCGTGATGGTGGTCGGCGTCGCGACGCGGCTGGGCTCGACGCCTCGGCGGTGGCCTCGCTTCGTCTTCGCCGAGCTGCACCGAACGCTCGCGCTGTTCCTGGTGGCGTTCCTCCTGCTGCATGTCGTGACCGCGCTGCTGGACCCGTTCGTGACCATCGGCTGGGCGGCCACGGTGCTGCCCTTCCTGTCCGGCTACCAGACGCTTGCGACCGGGCTGGGCACGCTGGCGGTGGACCTGGGTGGCGCGGTGCTGGTCACGAGCCTGGTTCGCCGCCGACTGGGCTTCCCGGCATGGCGGATGGTGCACTGGCTGGCCTACCTGGCATGGCCGCTCGCGTTCGTGCACGCGCTGGCCGCCGGGCCCGACCGGGGGCTCTGGTGGGTGGCGCTGATCGTGTGGGCGTCTGCGGCCGCCGTGGCCACCGCGGCGCTGGCCCGCGTCCTGGCCACACTCACGCACACCGCGCGGCCTGCCCGGCCGTCGCTCGGGTTCGAGCGGCTCACGCCGCCGGAGGGGCGAGGTGGGTGATGGCCACCACCGAGCGCCTGCGACGGCAGGGGGGAGCAGCGGGCAGCCCTTCGCCGGTCGCCCTGCCTCGCCTGCTGCCCGCCGGCTCGGAAGCGGTTCCGACCAGCCTCGCAGCCCACCTCGACCGGTACGGCGAGCTGTCGTCGATCGCGTCCGGCCGGCCGCGGCGTGCCCTGCTCGAGGAGGTGGGGCGGGCGGGGCTCACCGGCCGAGGCGGTGCCGGGTTCCCGACCGCCAGGAAGCTGGCCGCGGTGGCGGCAGGACGCCGTGCCGTCGTGGTGGCGAACGGGACCGAGGGCGAACCGGCGAGCGCGAAGGACAAGGTCCTGCTCGCCCAGTCACCGCACCTGGTGCTCGACGGAGCGGTGGTCGCCGCCGAGCTGGTCGGCGCCGACCGCGCGATCGTCGTCGTGCACCACTCCGTGCGCGAGATCCTGGACGACGCCGCCGCCGAGCGCCGCCGTGCCCGCTCCGACCGGGTCCGGATCGAGGTCATGACCGGCGCCGACCGGTTCGTCGGCGGGGAGGCCAGCGCCCTCCTCCACTGGGTCGAGCGCGGGATCCCCACGCCGACCAGGACACCTCCGAGGGCTTCCGAACGAGGGCTCCGCGGGAGGCCGACCCTCGTCCAGAACGTGGAGACCCTGGCCCACCTCGCCCTCATCGCCCGCTACGGCGCCGCCTGGTTCCGCGCGGTCGGCACGACCGAGGAGCCGGGGTCGATGCTGGTCACCGTCCTGGGAGCGGTGCACCGACCCCACGTGCACGAGGTCGCCGTCGGCACCCCGATCCAGCAGGTGCTCGACCTCGCCGGCGGTGCGTCAGCACCCCCGCAGGCCCTGCTGCTGGGCGGCTACTTCGGGACGTGGGTGCCGGCGACCGCCGCAGACCTCCCCTTCAGCCGGGCGGCCCTGGCCCCCGTGGGCGCGAGCGTCGGTGCCGGGCTGGTCGCAGCACTGCCTGGCGACGCCTGCGGGCTCGTCGAGACGGCGCGGGTGGTGCGCTACCTCGCGGACGAGTCGGCCGGCCAGTGCGGCCCGTGCCTCTTCGGCCTGGACGCGATCGCCGGAGAGCTGCACCGGATCGCCGATGGCAGCGTCGCTGGCCAGGGCACCCTGCGGCGCTGGCTCGGCCAGGTCGACGGCCGCGGCGCGTGCAGCCTCCCCGACGGGGCGACCCAGCTGGTCCGCAGCGCCCTCACCGTCTTCGGGCCCGAGCTGGCGCAGCACGCACGAGGCTGGTGCTGCGCGACGAGCCCGGCCAGCATCCTGCCCGTCCCGCCGCGGACATGGCGATGACCACGAGCGTCCGGCTGCGGGTCGACCCCATCGCCTGCGAGGGGAGGAGGTTGTGCGCCGAGATCCTGCCCGAGCTGATCACCCTCGACGACTGGGGCTTCCCGATCGTCAGCGACGTCGACGTGCCCGACGACCTGCTCGACGAGGCCCGCGAGGCGGTCCGCCTCTGCCCGAAGCTGGCGTTGCGGCTCGAACCCGCCCGGTGACACCTCGCGGCACCCCGGCACGCAGCCGCGTGGCGTCACTCAGCGCCGGCGAAGTGCCACCCGTCTGCGCCTGCCGCCACCGCCGGTCCGGGACCGCCGGTGCCACCGCCACCGGCGGTGGTCTGCGCGACGGTGAGGCTGCCGTCGGCGCCGGGGGAGACGCTCACCCGGAACGGGTCACTCCGGTCGGGTGGGCCGCCGCCGACCGACGGGCGGGCCGGACGGTGATGCCGTGGTCGCCACCTCGAGCTGGACCGTGCCCCCCGGGGGGAGAGGCGAGGTCATGGCATCGGGCGGCAGTGGCCGGTCTCGGGTGCGGGCCGTCCGCCGACCTGTCGGACCCCGAGGAGTCGTCGCAGCCCACCGGCACCAGCGTCGCCGTGGCGATCGCCAGGGCCTTCGCCAGGTGCGGCGCGAGTGAGGACCTCACGAACCCGGACATCGTGTCAGCGACCGAGCCCGGCCTCGCGGGCCCGCACGATGGCCTCGTTGCGGTCGCCGACGTGCAGCTTGGTGAGGATCGAGGACAGGTGGTTGCGCACGGTCTTCTCCGAGAGGCCCAGCTCGTCGGCGATCGCGTGGTTGCCCCGTCCGGCCGCGAGCCGGTCGAGCACCTCGAGCTCGCGCGGGGTCAGCCCGGGGAACGTGCCCTGCGCGTACCGCTGGGTGCTCGCGAGGAAGAATCCCACGATCCGGCGGGCGACGGCCGGGCCGAAGACGCTGCCGCCGTTCGCGAGGTTCAGCACCGTGGCCACCAGGTCGGCCGAGTCGGCCCCCTTGAGCAGGTAGCCGCGCGCACCGGCGCGCAGCGCGCCGTACACGCTCTCGTCGTCGTCGTGCATGGTCAGCAGCAGCACCGGGAGCTCGGGGCGCGCCGCCAGCAGGCGGCGGGTCACCTCGATGCCGTCGAGATCGGGCATCCGCAGGTCGGTCACCACGACGTCGGGACGCAGCTGCTCGACCAGCGCCAGCAGCTCGGTGCCGGTGGCGGCCTGGCCGACCAGGTCGACGGCCTGCTCCTCGGCGAGCACGGCGGCGACGCCGTACCGGTACATCGGGTGGTCATCGGCCAGCACCACACGCACGGGCGCCTCGTCCGCGCTCATCGCACCCTCCGCGGGACCTCGGCCGTCACCGTCGTGCCGCCCGCCTGGCCGGCACCGATGTCCAGCCTGCCGCCGACGCCCCGGGCCCGCTCACGCATCGAGGCCCGCCCGACGCCCTCGGCGGCGCCCTCGAGGCCGCGCCCGTCGTCGGCCACGCTCAGCCGCACCAGGTCGTCGGTGGCCGCGAGCGTGACCGTCGCCCTGCGCGCGGCGGCGTGCCGCACCACGTTGGTCAGCGCCTCGGCCGCGATGCGGTGCAGCGCGACCTCGACCGGCGGGTCGAGGTCGGGCAGACCGGGAGCGACGACCACCACGTCCAGGCCCGTCAGGGCGCTGACGGTGTCAGCGTGGGAGCGCAGGGCGGTGACCAGGCCGCCGCGGACGCCGCCGTCCGGGCCGAGGTCGCTGATGATCGCCCGGACCTCGCCCACCAGGTTGCTCACCTCGCCGTGCACCACCCCGAGGATCTGCTTGACGCCCTGCTCGTCGCCCGCCTTGAGCGCGGCCTCGATGCCCAGCGCCACTCCCGACAGTGCCGGGCCGAGTCCGTCGTGCAGGTCGTCGCGCAGGGCGCGTCGCTCGGTGTCGCGGACGGCGACGATGCGCGCCTGCGACTCGGCCAGCTCCTGCGCCAGCACGGTCGCGCGCAACGCGACGGCGACCGGCGCGGCCAGGGTCTCGACCAGCCGGAGGTCCGCCCGCGAGAACCGGTCGGCGGGGGAGCGCCAGGCGATGCTCAGCAGGCCGACCTCGCTGCCCGCGTGCCGCAGCGGGACCTCCTGCACCGGCAGGTCGTCGGCGGTTCCCCAGCGGCCGAGCTCGACACCCGTCGGGCCACGCAGCTCCACGCGAGGGGAGCGAAGCGCGTCGGCGACGGCTCCGGCGACCGCGTCCAGGTCGGTGACCTCGCGTGAGCCGAGCTGGCGCCCGACCCGGCCGAGGGCCCGCACCGGGTCGTCCCGGTCGCCGTACACGAGCCGGCCCACCGCGCCGGTGAGCCAGCGGTGCCCCGGGACCACCAGGAGGGCGGTAGCGGCGGCGCCGAACATCGGAGGCCCCGTCGTCGACGGCGTGAGCCGGCCGACGAGGGTGGCGACGGCGAGGTACGCCACGGCCGCCAGCCCGAGCAGGAGCCCGTAGACGAGGCCGCGGCGAAGCACGATCTTGATGTCGAACAGCTGGTGCCGGACGATGCCGATGGGCAGGGCCAGCGAGACGACCATGCTCACGACGAAGGCGAGGGCCGGGGGCGCCGTGGCCCCCGCCACCAGCGAGGGCACCACGGCGACGACCAGCCACGCGAGCTGCTCGCGCTCGGGTGACCGGGCGTACCGCAGCCGGCGCAACATCCACCCCACCGTGAACACGATCAGCAGCAGCGCGCTCGCGCCGCCGGCGACCAGCAGCGTGGTGAACAGCACCTGGCCGTGGCCGCCGGAGAGCGGGTTGTGCCCCAGCGCGTGGCCGGGCGCCGAGGACCGGTACGGGCCGTCCAGGCCCGCGATCCCCGCCGCGGCGCACAGGCTGGTCAACCAGCCGGCGCCGACGATCCTGCGCGCGATGCGGGTGGCTGCGCGACCGCTGGGATAGACCGCCGGCAGCACGGTGGCGGGCAGCACCAGTGCGGGGACCCAGACCCAGGAACCGACCCAGGCCACCGCCGTGCGACCGGGCAGCGGGACCGCGAACGAGGCGAGCACCCAACCGGTCGCGAGGATGGCCGACGCCTCCGCGGCGGCGCAGGACATCAGCAGCCAGCCCACCCGGTTTGCGGGACGCAGCCAGACCAGCAGCCCCGCGATGGCGCCGATCCCCACCCCGTCCACGGCGTTCGTGAGCAGGTGCTCGTGGATCAGGCCGGACACGGTGTACCCGCCCGGACCCAGGGCCAGCCAGGTGCCGGCGGCGGACGTGGCGGCGACCAGCGCCGCGAGCGCCGGTCCCGCAGGGCGCCACGAGTCGCGGGCAGTGGCGCCCTCGAGCACTCCCGCTCCCACGGTGGTCACCGTCGCATCATCTCCCACGGGTCGCGGCCGCGGCAGGGATCTGGACCGGGAGGTCGTCCCGGCCGACCCGGGACAGCAGTCCCTCGGCCCGAAGGCTCGGGCGGCCGAGACTCCTCGGGTCGCGCGGCCACCGGGGCCGCCTCTTCCACAAGGAGCTTGTCGTGCGCGTTCTCAGGCACCACCCGATCCGAGTGCTCGTGGCCTTGCTGGCCGTGGCGTTCGTGCTGTTCAACCTCAGCGGCATCCCGCGCTACCGGTATGCCAAGAGCGGCCCCGACCTCGTCGCGGGGGACGTCTTCTGGTTCGGCTTCCTGCTGGCGGCCGCGGGCTTCGTGCTCGCGGGAGGCTACGTGATCGTGCGCTCGCTGCGTGGTCGGAGCCTGGTGTGAGGAGGGGCGGCCCCGTCCGCTGCGTCGTCCTCGGGCTCCTGGCCACGGTGGCGGCCGCGGGCGTCCGCTCGGCGGCCGCCGACGTCGCCCCCGCAGCCGCGGGCCCCGCTCGCGGGTCGCACGGCACTCTCGTGCACCGGAGCTTCGACGAGCCCAGGATGGTCACCCCCGTGCAGGGGCTCGGCCCCGGTTGCCCCGACTTCGTCGGACGCCTGGTCGAGCGGCGGCACCTGGTGCAGAGCGGGTACGTGCGCGGAGCCCGCGCCCGGATCAGCACCGTGGTGGACGCGCGGGTGCGGCTCATCCCCGACGACGACTCAGCCGCCTCCTACCGGGGTTCCTACCGCTCGCTGCAGGTCGGCGTCTTCGACCGCGGTGGCAAGCGCACCGTGCGGTCGACGACCCTCACGCTGGGGCACCTGCGCGGCGACGACGGAGCGGCCTTCTCCACGGTCGAGGACGCCCGGGTGCGGCGCGACGGCGCGGGACACGTGCACCGCACCGACTCCTTCCACTGCGACTGACCGGGTCGGCCGGGGCCTGCCCGCGCGCATCGCCGACACCCCCGGCCGGTCCACGATCACCCTGTGCCGGGCGCCGTCATGGCGCCCGGCACGGTGTGCGAGGGTGTCGACCCGGTGCCCGGGGCCGACGACCCGGGCACGACCCCGCTGCCGTCCGACCCTGTGCCGGTCGGCGTCGCCGTCTGCGGCGACGTCCTGTTCGCCGGGATGCTGGTGGCCGGCCTCGCGCTGGTCCTCTGCCGGCGGCGCGACCACGCCCGTCCGGCCGACCACTCGCCCAAGCACCGGCGATCCTCCTGACCGACCGCGGCGTGCGGCGCGCCGGCGAGGGGGAGCGGGGGGAGGCGCACCCGACTCAGTGCGACCGGCCCTCGAGCACGGCCAGGTCGCGCTCGGCGAAGAGGCGGTGGTGGTACTCCTCGTTGAGCACCACCAGCAGGCACTCCCGCACCGGGAAGCTCCGCGGCGGCGGCCAGCCCGGCGCGTGCACCGGCTCGGTGTCGGCCGCCAGCGACTCCTCGGTCAGCCCCTCGATCACCTCGCGGACCCCGGACATCCGGTCGCGGCGCAGCGCGAGCACCTCCTCCAGCGAGGGGCGTGCCTCGCGGTCGCGGGGGGTGCCGGGGGTGTCGGGCATCCCGTCCCAGGGCAGGTCCAGGGGATGCCAGGGAGCGGGGTCGCCGAGGACCGCCCGCCGCACCCAGGCGTCGGTCGCGAAGCAGAGGTGGCGCAGCGTCTCGATGAACGACCACTCCTCGGCGACGGACTCGTGCAGCAGCGCCGGGTCGAGGCGCCGGGCACGCTCGACGGTGCCGGTCCAGCGTCGCTCGACGATGTCCCAGGCCTCGCGGAAGCCCGCGGGGTCGGTCGGGCGCATCCGCGCCCGGTCAGGATCGCGCCGGTCGAGCTCCGCCTCGACCAGCGGCGCCACGTCGACCCCGTTGATGACGAGGCTCCTGATCTCGCCGTCGATCCGGGCGTCGTAGAGCTCGACCCCGGTCATCACGACCCCGCCGAGCTCCACCTCGCGGAAGTGGGCCCGGTTCATCTCCAGGTTGCGGAACTGCGCGCCGGTCAGGTCCACCCGGTCGAACCGGGACCCGCTCAGGTCCTCGCCGGTGAAGTCGGCCATGGGCGGACCCCGGTCAGAGCCCGGCCAGGAAGTCGAGGGCCCGGTCGGTCATCAGCCGGGTGGCCTCCGCGTCGTACGACGGGAGCGAGCTGTCGCAGAAGAGGTGCTGGTCGCCGGGGTAGGTGAACACCTCGACCCCCTCGTGCTCCGCGGCCAATGCCCGCGCCGCGTCGAGGTCGCCCTCCTCGGCGAAGAACGGGTCGTGGTCCATGCCGTGCACCTGCGCGGGCAGGCCGTCGGGCCACGCGCCGAACTCCGACGGCGGGACGCAGGCCTCCAGCAGCAGCGCGCCCCGGGCCCCGGGACGGGTCTGGGCCAGCCGCTGGGCGTTCATCACACCGAGCGAGATCCCGCCCCACACCACGCCGTCGGCGAGGCCGTCGACCGCGCGCTCGGCGCGCCTCTCGAGCTCGTCGAAGCCGATCTCCTTGGCGTGACCGAAACCGGTCTCGATCGAGTCGAAGGTCCGGCCCTCGAACAGGTCCGGGGTGTGCACGGTGTGCCCGGCGCCGCGGAGCCGGTCGGCGAGCGCGGTGACGCCCGTGGTCAGCCCCTGGACGTGGTGGAACAGCACGATCTCGGCCATGGTGGTTTCCTCCCGTGTGATTGATCCATCACTCTAGAATGATCTAACTATGTCGATCAATAGTTCGTCGGAAACGCCCGGGTTTCCCGACTACGAGCTCGAGGACCGCCTCGTGCTGACGGCGCCCGAGGAGCTGAAGGCGATGGCCGACCCGCTGCGCGCGACACTGCTCGACCTGCTGCTGGAGCGTGCGGCCACCGTCTCGGAGCTCGCCGGGTCGGTGGGGCGGCCGAGGAGCACGGTGGCGCACCACGTGGGGGTCCTGGTCGACGCGGGGCTGCTCCGCGTCGTGCGCACGCGTCGGGTGCGCGCGATCGAGGAGCGCTTCTACGGGCGCACCGCGCGCGCCTTCTACGTCGGGCAGGTGCCGCTGGAGCAGGTGACCCCGCCGCCGTGGAGCAACTACCTGGCCGATGCCGCGGCGGAGTCGGACACGGCCTACCACGCCGACACGATGTGGGCGAACCACCGGCATGCGCGGATCACCCGGGCGCGGGCGAACGAGTTCTGGCAGCGCGTCGACGAGGTCATCCGCGAGTTCTCCGAGCTGCCGCGCGAGGGGGACGTCGTCTACGGGTTCGTGGCCGCGCTCTACCCGACCGAGCACCCCTCGCTGCCCGAACGCGCGCCTGCACCGGCGCCCGACGCCGACTGAGTCGTCCGGGGTTGTCGGCCTGTTCCTGCGCCTGAGGGGCGTTGCGACGGCCGACACGCGAGGGATTCCCCGGCTGGCCGGGGATTCCTGCAGCGGCTCACCAGACCAGCCGAGCCCACACGGTCTTGCCCTCGAGCTCCTCGCCCACGCCCCACTCGGCGCAGACGGCCTCGATCATCAGCAGCCCGCGGCCGCCGGTGGCGTCGAGCTCGGTGTCGGTGAGCCTCGGCATCCGGTGGCCGCGGTCGAAGACCTCGACCCGGACGCCGCGGTCCTCGGCCTGCAGCGTGGTGCGGACCGCACCGTCGCCCTGGCGGACCGCGTTGGTCATCAGCTCGGAGACGACCAGCAGCACGTCGTCGTGGTGCTCGGGCTCCACGTGGGCGTCCAGCCAGCCCTCGGCCCAGGACCGGGCCAGCGGCACCGACATCGGCTGCGCCGGCAGCGTCCGCACCACCCGCCGGGCCGACCCACCGGGCACCGGCGGGACCCGGGCGGCCAGCACGGCCACGTCGTCGCCCCGGCTGCCCACGGGCAGCAGCTCCAGGGCCTGGTCGAGCAACCGGCCGGGACCGGCCTGCGGCGGCACGGTGCGGAGCAGGGACTCGAGCCGGTGGATGCCCTCGTCGATGTCCCAGGTGCGGGTCTCCACGAGGCCGTCGGTGTAGAGCAGCAGGTAGGCGTCCTCGGGCAGGTGCGTGCTCCGCTCCTCCCACACCTCCCCGATGCCCAGTGGGGGACCGGGCTCCACCTCGATCGGGCTCGGCGTGGTGCCGTGCTCGTGGATGCCCAGCACGGCCGGCGGCAGGTGGCCGGCGCAGGCGACCGTGGCCAGCCGCGCGTGCACGTCGAGGTGGACGACGAGCACGGTGGCGAGCAGCTCGCTCCCGAGCCGGTCGAGGTAGTGGGCGGTCCGGGCCAGGACGTCGGCCGGCGGGTGGCCGTCGGAGGCGGTGGCGCGCACGACGGTGCGCAGCTGTCCCATCAGCGCTGCGGCCTGGATGTCGTGGCCCTGCACGTCGCCGACGACGAGCACCAGGCCGTCCTCGACCTCGATCGCGTCGAACCAGTCGCCGCCGACGTGCACCCCGGGGTCGCCGGTGCGGTAGCGGGCGGCGAGCTGCACCGGCCCGATCCGGGTCGGGATCTCCGGCAGCAGGCTGCGCTGGAAGGCCGTGCCGAGGGCCCGCTCCTCGGCCAGCTCCCGCTCCCGCTCCTCGTCCCAGCGGCTGCGGTCGATGGCCATGCCGACGGTGCGGACCAGCACGTCGATGAGGGCGAGGTCGCCGGGCTTGGGGTGCGAGGGCGTGGGGTAGTACATCGCGAACGTCCCCAGCAGCCGCCCGCCGCCGCCGAAGATCGGCGTCGACCAGCAGGCGCGCAGCCCGGCCCGGCTCGCGAGCTCGCGGAAGTCCGTCCACAGCGGGTCGGACCCGATGTCCTCGACGATGACCTGCCGGCGCCGCCAGGCGGCGGTGCCGCACGATCCCACGGACGGCCCGATCGCGACGCCGTCGATGGCGTCGTTGTAGTCGTCGGGCAGGCTCGGCGCGGCCCCGTGCCGCAGGTGCTTGCCGTCCTCGTCGAGCAGCAGCACCGAGGCGAGCAGCCCGCCGCTGGAGACCCGTTCGACCACCCGCAGCAGCGCGTCGAGCGCGCGCCCGAGCTCGCGTCCGGAGACCACACCGGCCAGCAGCTCCAGCTGGGCGGCCAGGAGCAGCGCGTCGCGGCTCTCGGCGGGCGCGGTCGGCTGGGCGGTGGAGGTCATGGCAGTTCGAGCGTACGGCAGAACCCGCCCGATCAGTGCAGCAGCGACTTCAGCACGATCATCGCGATGCCGAGGGCGGTCGCCATCCCGGTGGACACCCCGCGCTCCACCCGGCTGAGGGCGCCGTGGCGACCCATCTCCCAGCCGGCCAGCGCCAGCAGCAGCGTGCTGCAGCACAGACCGAGCAGCACGGCCGTGCCCAGGTCGGCGCCGAACCGGCCCGACACCGAGACGACCAGCAGGGGCAGCAGGGTGGCGGTGACGATCTCCCACCCGCTCGCCAGCTCGTGCCGGACCTCGGGCCAGGCCGGCCGGTGGCCGGCGTGGATGCGGCCGGCGAGCAGGCGGGCGTACCGCTCGGCGGTCCAGTAGACGAGCAGCGTGCCGAGCACGGCGACGTCGAGGGTCGCGACCGTCTCGGCGTGCGCGGCGGCCATCACGGCGGCGCCGACGATCACGCCGTACACCCCGGCCGCGGTGCCCTCCTGGGTGTCGCGGTGGGCCAGCAGCCTCACCGGGCGATGACCACCGGGCAGCGGGCGTGGTGCAGCACCGACTGCCCGACCGAGCCGAGCAGCATCGACGCGAACGCCCCCCGGCCACGCGCCCCGACCACCACCAGCGCCGCCTCCTCCGAGGCGTCGCTGAGCACCCGGCCCGCCGAGCCGGCGACGATCTGCCGGTCGAGGTCGACCGAGGGGTGCTTCCGGGCGTCGGCGGCGAGGGCCTGGTCGATCACCGGCTCCGCCGCCGCGATCTGCCCGGCGAACCGGTCCGAGACGTACCTGCTGGCGTACGGCGGGCCGGGCGCCCACGTCTGCAGCACGTGCAGCGCGGTCAGTGGGGCCCCGGTGCGCTCGGCGTGCTCGAAGGCGAACCGCATCGCCGGCCCGCTCCCCTCCGAGGCGTCGACACCGACCACCACCCGCTTCTCCTCGGGGCTGGACTGCTCGCGGACCACCACGACCGTGCACGGCGCGTGCACGGCCACGTGCTGGCTGACCGAGCCGGACAGGGCGCTGGAGAGCCGGCCGTGGCCCCGGCTGCCGAGCACGATCGTCGAGGTCGGGTCGGCGCCAGCGATCAGCGCGGGTGCCGCCGCGGCGTCGACGAGCTCGAGGGTGTCGGCGGGCAGCGGGGCGGCGGCCACGGCCGCCCGCGCGTCGGCGGTCAGCTCCGCGAGCCGGTTGCGCTCCCACTCCTGGTCGAGCTCGGTGACCTGGCGCACCCGCATGTCCCCGGTGGCGGCGACCACGCGCAGGGGTGACTTCGTGTCCGCGGCGTACGTCGCGCCCCAGGCGAGGGCGCGCTTGGCGTCCGGCGAGCCGTCGTACCCGACGATCACCGTGCCGTTGCCCGGTCCGCCGGTCTCAGTGGTCGACACCGGCCACTCCCTCCTCCTCGGGCAGCACGACCTCGCTGATCATGGCCTCGATCTGCGCGCTGGACAGGGCGACCTGCATCGCCCAGAAGTAGATGACGAGGCTGAAGCCGGCCACCACGACCATGTCCCACCACAGCGGGATCCACCCCTTCGGGCCGAAGGTGCTCATGTAGACGATGGCGCCCATGCCGAGGAGGTACGGCGGCAGCCACATCGCCGCCCGCCAGTTCAGCACCGGCGGCTTGTCGTTGAGGTGGAAGATGCGGCTGATGGCCAGGATGACGTAGCCGAGCAGGATCGCCACGCCCAGCTTCCAGTCGGTGGTCCAGCCGGACCACAGGATGATCAGGTTCGCCACGATGAACGCGAACGGCGACAGCACCTGCGCGAACGGCAGCCGGTAGGGCCGCTCGGCCTCGGGCAGCCGACGCCGGAAGACGCCCAGCGACAACGGCGCCCCGGCGTACATCAGCACGCTCGCACTGGTGATCAGCCCGACCAGCGACTGCCAGCTCGGGAACGGGAGGAAGCAGATGCAGCCGGTGAGGAACGCCGCGATCAGGCCGACCCAGGGGACCGCCCGCTTGTTGGTCCACTCGAAGGCGGTCGGGACGTAGCCGTTGCGGCTCAGCCCGTAGGACACCCGGGAGCTGCCGGTCGTGTAGATCAGGCCGGTGCCGGCGGGGGAGATGATGGCGTCGGCGTAGAGGATCGCCGCCAGCCAGCCGAGCCCGACGAGCGTCGCGATCTCGGCGAACGGTCCGGTGAAGACCGTGTAGTACGCCGCGCTGCTGGTGTCCGCCCAGGTGCTGCCGATCGCGCTCGCCGGCAGCGCGCCGAGGAACGCGATCTGGAGGGCCGTGTAGATGATGACGCCGAGCACGATCGAGCCGATGATCGCGATCGGGATGTCGCGGCGGGGGTTCTTGCTCTCGCCGGCGAGCTGGTCGGCCTGCTCGAACCCGAGGTAGCTGAAGATGATCCCGCCGGTGGAGACGGCGGCCAGGATGCCGTGGGCCTTGTCGGGGTTGAAGCCGTTGGCCGCGGTGAAGTTCCCCGGATGGAAGTTGGCCAGCGCCAGCACGAAGATGGTCAGCAGCGGGATCGCCACCTTCCACCACGTCGCCGCGCTGTTGGCGGCGGCGAGCCTGCGGATCCCGAGGAAGTTGATCGACGTCAGGAACGCCATCAGCAGGATCGCGACGACCAGGCCGCTGGTCGTCAGCACGCCGGTCTTGGGGTTCAGCCAGCCGTTCGCGAAGGAGTAGTGCTGGCCGTAGGTGATCATCGCCGAGACCTCGATGGGTGCCACCGTCGCCGCCTGCAGCCAGGAGAACCAACCGAACGACGCGCCGGCGAAGCCGCCGAAGGCGTAGTGCGGGAAGCGGGCGGTGCCGCCGGAGACGGGGTACATGCCGCCGAGCTCGGCGTGGACCAGGGCGAGCGCCATGATCACCACGCCGCCGATGATCCACGAGATGACCGCCGCGGGCCCGGCGACGATGAGCGCCTTCTGGGCGCCGAAGAGCCATCCCGAGCCGATGATCGAGCCCATCGAGGCCCACGTGAGGCCGACCAGCCCCACCTCGCGCTTCAGGGACGTCGTGTGGCGGCGTTCGGCGCCGACAGGAGCAGCCATCTTCGAGACCTCCCTGGTGCATGAGAGGCCTGGCCGACAGTGGGTCAGGCGTGACGAGGCTAGGACCGACGGGGCGGGTGACGGCACGGGCGAAAGTCCCTTGCGGGGGACCGGTGGGGTCCGTGGGGCGGCGGCTCGGTCGTCGAGGTGCGAGGGCTAGGCTCCTCCCCGACCTGCAGAGGGGGAGATGATGCAGAAGAGCCGGCAGGAGGCGACGCTGCTGTCCCTGGTGGCGCTCGGTGTGGTCTTCGGGCTGGGCATCGGCTCCTTCTCATGGGGCACCGCACGGAGCGTGGTCGGCGCGGTGTTCGTCGCCGCCCTCACGTGGCCGGGCGTCTACGCGGTGTCCAGGCGGAGCCACTCGTCCCGTGAGTAGCGGCGACCGGCAAGGCGGGCACCGGGTGGTCGTGACCCGGGTCGAGCCCGGGGACTGGCAGCGCCTGCGTGATGTGCGGCTGGCGGCCCTGGCCGAGTCACCCGAGATGTTCGGTTCGAACCTGGCGAAGGAGCAGTCGTTCGACGAGGCGGAGTGGCGCCGCCGGGCGGGCCGCCCGGCCACCTTCCTCGCCTCTCGCGGCGGCGTCGACGTCGGCGTGGCCGGTGTCTACGAGTTCGACGCCGGGTGGGGCGTCATGGGCATGTGGATCGCACCGGCCGCGCGGGGCACGGGGGTCATCGAGACACTGCTCCACGCCTGCGAGTCCGTTGCGCGGGACGCGGGGGCGACCACCGTCGCGCTCGGGGTGATGGAGGACAACCCCCGAGGTCGGCGCGCCTACGTCCGCCTCGGCTACGACTACACCGGAGCCCGCGAGCACATGCGCGAGGGCCGGGACGAGCTGTTCATGACCAAGACGTTGCCGCCATCACCATCCTCGTGCTGACCCGGGGTGCAGCCGGGAGCCGAGATGGCGGTGGGCGGCGTGTCCCTCGCCCGGACGCCGGTCAGGCGAAGTAGCGCAGCAGGAAGTCCCGGTCGGTGTCGCGTCCGGCCTCGGGGTCGGCCGGATCCTGGGCCTCCTGGGAGGTGATGGTCTGGTCGAGACGGATGGCTGGGGGCAGCTCCGTGTACGGGTTCGGCTCCGGCGCGCCCACCGGCGGGGGTGTCTCATCGGCCATGTCGTCCTCCCTCGTCTGCGGCCAGTATGACCCACGCCCCCCACGCCGGCCCCGCGGGTGACGAGGCCGCCACCGGGTCATCCGCCACGGGCGATGCCGTCCACCCGGCCGGCGAGGAGCATGGGTCTCGACCTCGATCGGCCCGGGAGGAACCTCATGGCCAAGCAGGAGCAGGACACGCTCTACGTGATCGCGGCGGCGTACGACGACGTCGACGCCGCGGTGCAGGACTACGAGAACGTCAAGGCGCTCTACCGAGAGATCAAGACGTCCAACGACTTCGACGCCTCGGTGATCGAGAAGGGCGAGGACGGCAAGGTCCGCATCGTGAAGAAGCACGAGCAGCCGACCCGGCACGGGGCGGCCAAGGGCCTCGGCTGGGGCCTGGCCGTGGGGGTCGCGGCGGCGATCTTCCCGCCGGTGGGCATCGGGATCGCGGGCGCCGGCGCCGGTGGCGCGGCCATCGGCGCGGTGGTGGGGCACGCCGCCGGAGGCATGTCCCGCGCCGACCTCAAGGACCTGGGAGAGACCCTCGACGCCGGGCAGGCCGGGTTGATCGTGGTCTATGAGACCAACCTCGCCGACCAGGTCGCCGCCAACATCAAGGCCGCCAACCGGATGGTCTCCAAGGCCGCCGACGTGCGCGCCGACGAGCTCGCCGAGGAGATCCGGGCCGCCCAGTCCGCCTGAGGGCAGCCGCTCGACCGGCTCGACCTCGGTCGACCTCAGTCGACCGCGGTGCGCCCGGCGTAGAAGCGCAACGCCGCTGCGAAGTCCCCGGCGCCGAAGTCCGGCCACAGGCGGGGGCTGACGAAGATCTCGGCCCGGGCACACTGCCAGGGGAAGAACCCGGACAGCCGCAGCTCCCCACTCGTGCGGATGACGAGGTCGATCTCCTTGACGGGGCCGCCGGGGAGTCCGGCGGTGATGGCCTCGACGTCGACATCCGGCCCCGCCGCCAGCAGCGCGCTTCGGATGCCGTGCACGATGTCGCGGTGCGCGTCGTACCCCACGGCCATCGTCACGTGGGCGGGCCGGTCGGCGGTGGCGCGCACCGTGCTCTCGAGGGCCTCGCGGGCGTCCGTGGGCAGCAGGGAGAGATCGCCCGACACGTGCAGTGCCCACCGGTCGCTGCGCAGCACCAGCTCGGGAAGCCGTTCGGCCAGGAGCCCGAAGAGGTAGGCGACCTGCTCGGCCGGCCGCTTGCGGATGTTGTCGGCGGACAACACATAGGTGGTGAGGTGCTCGATGCCCCAGTCGGTGCACCAGCGCAAGAGGTCCTCGACGTGGTCCGCGCCGTGGCGGTGCCCGATGCTCGGGTCGAGGTGACCCGCTGCCCGGGCCCAGCGGCGGTTCCCGTCCATCACCACACCCACGTGAGCGGGCAGGCGTGTGGGCGCCGTGCCGGGCCCCTCCGGTCGTCTCCGCACGGTCAGTCTCACGTGGTGCTCCTCCCTCAGCCCTCCGGGTAGCCCTCGGGATTGGCCGACTGCCAGCGCCACACGTCGGCGCACATGTCGTCGATGCTGCGCTGCGTGCGCCAGCCGAGCTCCTCGGCGGCGCGCGTGGGGTCGGCCCAGTACGCCGGGAGGTCGCCGGCCCGCCGGCCCACGACCTCGTGCGGGATCGGGTGACCCACGGCCCGCTCGAACGCGCGCAGCACCTCCAGCACGCTGGTGCCCCGGCCGCTGCCGAGGTTGTAGGCCCGCACCGGTTCGGTCATGGCGTCCAGGTGCTCGAGCGCGGCCACGTGCCCGGCCGCGAGGTCCTGGACGTGGATGTAGTCGCGCTCGCAGGTGCCGTCCGCGGTCGGGTAGTCGTCGCCGAAGACCGACAGCTTCTCCCGCCGCCCGACCGCGACCTGGGCGAGGAACGGCACCAGGTTGTTGGGGATGCCCTGCGGGTCCTCGCCCATCCGCCCCGACGGGTGCGCGCCGACCGGGTTGAAGTAGCGCAGCAGGGCGACCCGCAGGTCCCCGGCCCGCGCGACGTCGGAGAGCACGTGCTCGATCATCACCTTGGTCCGGCCGTAGGGGTTGGCGGCCACCAGCGGTTCGTGCTCCTCGCGGTAGGGCACCGGCGCGTCGCCGTAGACGGTCGCCGAGGAGGAGAAGACCAGCCGACGTACGCCGTGCCGCCGCATCGCGCGCAGCAGGGAGAACGTCGTGTCGAGGTTGTTGGTGTAGTAGTCCAGCGGCTTCTCGACGCTCTCGCCGACGGCCTTGAAGCCGGCGAAGTGGACCACCGCGTCGATCCGCTCGGTCGCGAACAGGTGGTCGGTCTTCTCGGTGTCGGTCAGGTCGACGGCGTGCACCGGCACGTGCTCGCCGGAGAGCTCCTCGACGCGGTTGACCACCGTGGGCTTGCTCGTCGAGAAGTCGTCGACCACCAGCACCTCGTGGCCGGCCTCGATCAGGGACAGGACGGTGTGGGAGCCGATGTAGCCGGCACCGCCGGAGGCCAGGACGCGCATGGGCGACATGCTAGGCCCCGTCCGGGCTCCCCCCAGTGTCGCTGATCAGCCGTCGTACTCGGTGCCGGCCGGCACGTGGAAGTCGAACTCGACCTGTGCGGTCACCGAGGAACCCTGCACCGCAGCGTCCGCGGACGGTGACAGGCACACCGCGTCCGGGATCGTCAGCGTCCGCGAACCGTTGGCCGGAACGCTCTGCCCACGCAGCACGTCGGGCTGCTCCTTCCAGCGGACGAGCGCACCCTGTCCGTCGTCGGGCTGGCTGGTGATCGAGCCGTCCACCTGGTCGACCACGACCTCGTGGTCGTTGTCGTTGCGGAACGTCACCGTGACGTCCTCGCAGTAGCCCGGCCAGAGCGCGTGCGCCACCGTGGCGGACGCGCTCGGTTGGCTCGGCGTGGCGACGGTGCCGTCCGCATCGGCGGACACGGACAGCGTGAACGCCGCCGCCGCGAAGCCGCTGACGAGGCTGGCCCCGACCGCCGCCGGGACCAGCAGGTACCTGTACTTCATGTCTCTCCTCTCAGGGGAAGGATCGGATGCCCGAGCATCCGGTCCCTCAGAGTCCCGCGTCGATCCCCGTGGGGATCGCGTCGTCGATCAGTTGATCTCCGACTCGGTGGCGTACACGAACGGGGCCGTGCCGGACAGAGCCACAGCCTGCGAGGCGACCGCGTTGGTAGCCGACTGGTGCAGGCAGAGGAAGTTCGGCAGCGTGTACGACGCGTTGCCGCCCGCCGGGACCACGGTGTTCTGCTGGGCCACCGTGGCCGGGGTGAGCACCGCGCTCATGTTCGGGTTGAACGCGAGCAGGTTGCTCGACTGCCCGTTCAGCGTGGCCGCGATGTGCGAGGTGGCGAGGTTCTGCAGGTCCACCTTGGCGTCGTGGTCGTTGGGGTTGTGGAACGTGAACGTCACGTCCGAGCAGCGACCCGGGTAGAGGGTCTCGATCTGGCCGCCCGCCGCCGACATGTCGACCGGCGCGTCCTGCACGTTGCCGCCTGCGACGAAGTTGCCGACGCCGGTGAAGGCCGCGAAGGCAGCCATGCCCACCATGAGTGCGCCGACCGCGCCACCGACGATGCCCGCCCGCTTCTTGTTCCTGCTGATCTGCATGCTTCTCTCTCCCTTTCGGGCCCCCCGTTGAAGGCCGTTCACATGAGCCGGATGGCCCGGGCAGACCCTCCTTCGAAGTGGAGGGGGAGGCCCGCCAGTCCAGCCCGGGATCCCCCAGATTCGGTATGGGTCACCTCGGACGGGGATGTCCGCGCCCTTGCGAGGCCGGGATCCGCCGCGCCGCCGCCGGCACGCACCGTCGGGTGGGGGACCGGCTCGGGCACAATGCCCGCATGCGACTCGGGCCGCGCACCCTCACCTTCTGTCTCGTCCTGCTCACGGCCTTGGCCACCGCGGCCGCCGCGGCCGGCTCCCCGGCCCGGGCGGAGGCCCCGCTGCCGACAACGCTCACGCTGGTCGGCGAGCAGGCGCACGCCGACGAGACCGTGCCGCTGCAGGTCGACCTGGTGCAGTCCGACGACGGCACCCCGGTGGCGGACGCGCAGGTCGTGGTCGAGCGGCGCACCGACGGCGCCTGGACGACGCTGGGCCCGGTCGTCACCGACGAGGCCGGCCACGCCGAGGTCGAGGTGCCGCTGGCCCGCGCCGCCGAGGACAACGTCTTCCGGGCGTCGTACGCCGGCGACCCGGTGCACGCACCGGCCGACACCGGTCCCGTGCAGGTCGAGCTGAAGCGGCGCGACAGCCGGGTGCGGCTCACCGGGCCCGGCTCGGTGGTCGACGAGGAGCGGGTGAGCCTGCGGGTGCGCTGGACGACGGGGAACGGCACGCCGGTGGCGGGCCGGGTCGGCCTCTACCGCCGCAACGCCGGCGGCGCCTGGAAGCACGTCCGCGACGTCGGCACCGACGACCGGGGCGAGGCGACGTTCTCCGCCCGGCCGCGCACCGACACCCGGTGGCGCGCGAAGGTGCACCGGCTCGACTGGGTCCGCGCCGACCGCAGCCCCGTGCACGCCGTCGACAACCTGCCGCCCGGTCGCCCGGTGGCGCTGCCCGGCAGGGCGCCGCACCCGCGCGTGCGCGTGCCCACGCAACCGCACGCGAAGGGCGCGGGCGCCCACGTCGTGACCACCCGGATCCCCGACGGGGTGTGGCGCCAGATGAGGGGCCGCACCTGGCACCCGGGCTGTCCGGTCGGTCGCGCCTCCCTGCGCCTGGTCCGGATCAACTACTGGGACTTCCGGGGCTACCGGCGCCGGGGCGAGCTCGTCGCCAACGCCGACGCCGCCGGGCGGATCGCGGGCGCGCTGGCCGAGATGTACGACGCCGGGCTGCCGATCCGCTCGATCTACCGCGAGGACCGCTTCGGTTGGTCGAAGCGGGTCCACGGCGCCGACGACTTCCGGTCGATGGCCGCGGGGAACACCTCGGTGTTCAACTGCCGCGAGGTCGTCAACCGGCCCGGCGTCCGCTCGCCGCACGCCTGGGGCCGGGCCCTGGACCTCAACACCTGGGAGAACCCCTACCGCTCGGCCCGGGGGACCGTGCCCAACACCTGGTGGCAGTCGCACTCCCACCCACGGGTCGCCTGGCGCTCCAGCCGGCACCGGGTGGTGCAGATCATGGCGCGGCACGGCCTGCGCTGGACCTACGGGCTCGGCGACACCCAACACTTCGACGCCCCGGCCGGCAACGGGCGCTACGCGGCCCGACCGGCCGGCTGCCGCGGCGTGTGCGAGTGACGAGGGCCAGGGTACGGGCGTGACCACCGGCGACTGCGTCTTCTGCGCGATCGCGACCGGTGAGGTGCCCGCCGAGCGGGTGCTCGAGACCCCCGACGTCGTCGGCTTCCTCGACCAGCGGCCGCTGTTCAAGGGGCACGTGCTGCTCGTGCCGCGCGAGCACGTCGTCACGCTGCCGGAGCTCCCGGCCCGCTTGCGCGACCCGTTCCTCGCGGCGGGGCAGCGGCTCGCGACGGCGATGGTCGACGGCCTCGACGCCGAGGGGTCGTTCGTGGCGATGAACAACACCGTCAGCCAGTCGGTCCCGCACCTGCACCTGCACGTGGTGCCACGGACCAGGGGTGACGGGCTGCGCGGGTTCTTCTGGCCCCGGCACAAGTACGCCGACGACGAGGAGCGCGCGTCGTACGCCGACCGGATCCGGGCGGCGCTGGGCGAGTAGGCCCGGGGAGTCCCGAGCGCGAGGCAACCTTCGGCCGTCGGCCAGCGTCTCCCTTCCGAACCACCGACCTCGGGAGGCCACCTGTGATCCGACGACCGTTGCTCCGCCCTGTGCTCCGGCCTGTGCTCCGCCCCGTGCTGGGCGCGCTGCTCGCGGCCACCACCGCCGCGGGTTGTGCCGCGAACGGCGGCCCGGCGGCCGGCCGGACGGGGTCGGCGCCCCAGCCGGCGGACGGGTGGTACCTCACGGTCGTCGAGCACGGCTCGCCGGCCGAGTTCGGCCTGCACGTGCGACGCGAGACCCTCGACCTGGTCAGCCCGGCGGGGGAGCGCACCCACGTCCTCGCCAGGCGGCTGGGCCCTCACCGGAGGGGCTACTTCTCGCTCGCCGACTGGTCGGCCGACGGCAGCCGGGCCCTGCTCGTGGTCGACGGGGGCAACGCCGCGGAGCACGCGCTGGTGGTCGACGTGCCGTCCGGGTCCGGGCACCGGGTGCCGCTCGGCGACTCCGTCGAGTCCGTCGTCCTGGGTGGCGACGGCACGCTGCTTGCGGAGGGCTACAGCCACGGCGACAAGGGCGCCGCCCTGTGGCGGATCGCGCCCGACGGCGACCGCACCCGGCTGCCCGCCCGCCTGGACGGCCCGCTGCTGCCGTCGCCCGACGGGAGCACGATCGTCACCGGCACCCGCAGCTGGAAGGGCCACGCGCTCCGGGTCCTCGACCGCGACGGGCACCTCGTGCAGCGGGTCGCCACCCACGCCCACTGCACGCCCGTCCGCTGGTGGGCCGCCTCGACCGTCGAGGTGCGGTGCGCCCGGGGATCCTCGATGACGCTCTCGCTGGTCGACCTCTCCTCGCGCACCGAGACCCGGCTGACCCGGTCGCACGGCCGGCACAGCGCGGACCTCGGCGACATCGACGCCCGCCGCGTCGCCGGCGGTCTCTTCCTGCAGGCCTCCGGCCCGTGCGGCTACGTCTTCCTCGCCCGGCAGCACGACGACGGCTCGGTGAGCAAGGTGCGGGTGCCGCACGCGGTCGGCAACGTCCTGCTGGTCGGCGCCGACGGCGACCGGCTGGTCCTCGAGCACGCGGCGAGCTGCGACGGCAGCCGACCCCGGCCGGTGCTGGCCCGCTTCGACCCGGCCGACCGGCAGGAGCAGCCGATCGTCGAGCTCGACAGGCACGCGGCGTTCGGTGCCGTGCTGCCCTACGGCGAGCGACCCGCCTCGTCGTACTGACACCGACCCCCTAGGGTGTGCGGCAGGCTCGGCCGGCCGAGGGCCGGCCGCTCACCGGACAAGGAGCACCCATGGGTCGTTACGACGGACGTGTCGCACTGGTCACCGGAGCCGCGCGCGGCATCGGGTTCGGCACCGCCACCCGGTTCGCCGAGGAGGGCGCCTCGGTCGCCGTCATCGACCTCGACGAGTCCGCGGCGGCCGAGGCGGCCGGCAGGCTGCCGCTCGCCGACGGCGCGAAGGCGGTCGGCGTGGGCTGCGACGTCACCGACGCCGCGTCCGTGGACGCCGCGGTGGCCCGGGTGGTCGAGGAGCTCGGCGGCCTGCACGTGCTGGTCAACAACGCCGGCATCACCCGCGACAACCTGCTGTTCAAGATGACCGAGGACGACTGGGACCTGGTCATGAACGTGCACCTCAAGGGCGCGTTCCTGATGACCCGGGCCGCGCAGAAGGTCTTCGTCGAGCAGAAGTACGGCAAGATCCTCAACCTCTCGAGCGTCTCCGCGCTCGGCAACCGCGGCCAGGCCAACTACTCGGCCGCGAAGATGGGCGTCCAGGGCTTCACCCGCACCCTCGGCATCGAGCTCGGTCCGTTCGGCATCAACGCCAACGCGATCGCGCCCGGCTTCATCGCCACCGAGATGACCGACGCCACCGCCGCGCGGCTGAAGATGGACGTGGAGGAGTTCCGCCGGCTCAACGCCGAGGCGAACCCGGTCAAGCGGGTCGGGTTCCCGGAGGACATCGCGGCGGCCGCGGCGTTCCTGTGCAGCGACGAGGCCTCCTACATCACCGGTCAGACGCTCTACGTCGACGGCGGCGCGAAGCTCGGCTGACCCCGTCCTGGCCGCTATTGGGGGACATGGGTCACATCGGTAGGGACTTTCGTCCCCCAGATGGGAGAAGAGCGCTTTCGGGCGGCGCGCACCTCTGCCTAGTTTGCCTTGTCGTCAATTCGCGACCGAGGCCCGGGTACGCCGAGTCCTGCCCGCCCGCGTCTCGCATCCCCGATCGTCACCGGGGCAGGAGTGGGGGACCCACAGGTAAGCCGCCGCACCGCGTGTGCGGCTCGGGGTGAAGCCGGCGCCAGATCTCGGGCGGGCCCGGCGGAGGACCTTTCCACCTCCAACCCGACAGCTCACCTCACAGGCGTGGGAAAGGCCCGACCATGTCTGCACGCCTGCGCGCCCTCGTCGCGCTGCCCGCACTGCTCGCCAGTGTGTTCACCCTCGCCGTCACCACCGACGCGGCCACCGCCCCCGCGGCGAACGCGGCCAGCCACCACCACAAGGCCCACCACCACAAGGCCCACCACCACAAGCACCACGCGGCCCACCACGGCAAGGCCGCAGCGAAGGTGGTGCACGCCCGCAACATCGCGCTGCACCACGTCGGTGCGCCGTACAAGTGGGGCGCCGCCGGACCGCACGCGTTCGACTGCTCCGGCCTCGTCTTCTACAGCTACCGGCACGCCGGCGTCTCGGTGCCGCGGACCGCGGCCGAGCAGTCCGGCCGCGCGCGTCACATCCCGCGCAGCCAGCTGCGCAGCGGGGACCTGATGTTCTTCAGCAGCGGGAGCGGCGTCTACCACGTCGGGATCTTCCTGCACTGGGCGCACGGGCACGCCGTGATGCTGCACTCGCCCAAGCCGGGCGAGCGCGTCCAGCGGGCCGTCCCGTGGACCAACGGCTGGTTCGCGGGCACCCTGCGGGGTCGCTGAGCCGGGGACGCTGCTACCTTCCAGCCGGCCTGCCGTCTGCCGCGGGCGCGCCTCCTCCCGGGGGTGCGCCCGCGCGGCACACTTGAAGTCGTCTGGACCACTACACGAATCGGAGCTCGCCCCGTGCGCCGTGCCCCCCTGCCCCTCGCCGTCCTGGTCAGCGCGAGCCTGCTGCTCGCCGGCTGCGGAGGAGGCGACGAGGGGAGCCCGTCCTCGGGCAGCTCCTCGCCCGCCGCGCAGCAGGTCGCCGGCGGCTCCACCCTGGACTCGACCTGGCCGCTGACCGGGCTGCCGGTCTCCGGGGACCAGAGCGCCTCGCAGCACCACCCCGTCCTCGTGGCGAAGATGGACAACACCGCCTCGAGCGCCCCGCAGGTCGGGCTCGGCAAGGCCGACATGGTCGTCGAGGAGCTCGTCGAGGGCGGCCTGACCCGGCTGGCGGCCTTCTACTACTCGCAGATCCCCGGCACCGTCGGCCCGGTCCGCTCGATGCGCGCCAGCGACATCGGCATCGTCTCCCCGGTGCACGCCGACGTGGTCACCAGCGGTGCGGCCGCGCGCACGATCGCGCTGATCCGGGGCGCGGGCATCCACTTCTTCGGCGAGGGCACCAAGGGGTTCGCGCGCGACAACAGCCGGCACGCGCCGTACAACCTCTTCGCGAACCTGAGCGAGGTCGCCTCCACCATCAAGCAGGGGGAGAAGCGTCCCGCCGACTACCTGCCGTGGGGCGACGAGAAGGACATGCCCAAGGGCGCGGCCGCGAAGACCATCGCCGCGCAGTTCTCGGGTGGCCACACCACCAACTGGGTCTACCGCAACGGCGGCTACACCAACGAGAACACCTACGCCGCCGACGGCGACGAGTTCCCGGCCGACACCGTGCTCGTGCTGCGGGTCCAGGAGGGCGACGCGGGCTACCTCGACCCGGCCGGCAACCACGTCCCCGAGACCAAGTTCACCGGCAAGGGCGCCGCGATGCTCTTCCACGGCGGCCGGATGGTGCGCGGCACCTGGTCCAAGGACAAGCTCGACAGCCCGCTGCAGCTCTCGACCAAGGGCGGCAAGCTGACCGTCCCGGCCGGCCACACGTGGCTCGAGCTGGTCCCGGCCCAGGGCGGGAACGTCACCTTCAAGAAGTGACGCCCGCCGGGTCCCTCGTGAGGGGGGCCCTCGTGCTCAGGGGCTGGTGGGCAGCGCGGCGCCGTTGTCCACCAGCTCGCGGAACCCGGCGAGGATGACCCCGATCGCGGTCTCGACCCGGGCAGCGGCGGCCAGGGGGTCGTCGGCGCTCGAGACCGACTCGCCGGCCGACGACATCGCGCCGAAGAAGATCCGGGCGAAGGTCTGCACCATGGCCTCGTCGAGGTCCCAGGTGCTCGCGCTCAGCACGCCCTCGACGATGTCGAGGACGTTGGCGAAGGTCGAACGCTCCTCCTGCTCTCGGTAGCGCTCGTAGCCGAGCACCGAGGGCCCCTCCTGGATCACGATCCGGCGGTAGCGCGGCTCCTGCACGACGCCGAGGAAGGCCCGCAGCCCGGCGCGCGCCTTCGCCCACGGGTCCCGGTGGCCGCGCAGCGACTCCTGGATGGTGCGCGACGCGTCGGCCTCGGTGCGCTCGAAGACCGCCTCGAAGAGCGCCTGCTTGCCGCTGAAGTGGTGGTAGAGCGCGCCCTTGGTCACCTGCGCGCCCGCGACCACCGCGTCCAGCGAGGTCGCGGCATAGCCGTTGGTCGTGAACAGGTCCTCGGCCACGTCGACCAGCGCCCGCTTGGTGGAGGCGGAGTACTGCTGCCGCCGGCTCGCCCCGGGGACGTGGGGGACCTTGGGCACCAGCCGGGACACCGAGGACTTCGTCATCCGCGCAGTCTAGATACCGCCCGGGCGTGGGGTGAGTGACGTCACCGCCGGCCTCGTTGGATACCGAGAGTATGTCGCCGTACCGTGGGTATGTACATACCGTTGGTATGCACGTGCTGGAGCAAGGAGCCACCATGACCTGGAAGTCCTTCCACCGCCGCGGAGAGGTCCTCCGCACCGTCCTCGCCACCACCGACCTGCGTCGGGACGGGCTGCTCCCGATGGACGTCGAGGGGGTGAGCGAGACCTTCGGCGACGAGACGTCGCTGCTCGGGGCGCTGCAGCTGCGCTGGCACACCCGCCTGGCGGGCCACATCGAACGCGAGCTGATGGAGCAGCCGATGGACCTCGAGCGCGGGGTGATCGCCGCGTGGCAGGCGACCGCACGCGAGCTGCCCGGGCTGCGGGCGGTGATCGACCACCACCGCGCCGAGCCCAGCGACCCCGCGATGGCCGAGATGCTCGCCAAGTCGGGTCGCAAGGAGCGGATCCTGCTCGCCTCGATGGCCGGCCGTGCGAGCGGCGCGGACGAGGCCGCGGTCCGGGTCGGCGAGCGGATCGAGGAGGCGGCGCGGGCGTCGCACCGACCCGCCGGTCCCGGTGGCCGCCGCCGGGCCGAGACCGCGCCGGGCCTGCTCGGCCGGCTCCGGGCGGCGCTCGCGGCCTGAGGGCCGGATCCCGCGACCCGCGTCGCGCCCGGTCTCCCCAGGGGTGGTGCCATCGCGGGGTCGGCGCGGGATGATGGGGGCATGACCGAGGTGGCGGCAGGCGTGCTCCTCGTGGCCACGCCTGCCCTCCTCGACCCGAACTTCGCGCACACCGTGGTGCTGCTGCTCGACGCCGACGAGGGCGGGGCGCTCGGCGTGGTGCTGAACCGGCCCTCGCCGGTGCTGGTCTCCGACGTGCTGGAGGGCTGGGGCGAGGTGGTCGCCGAGCCGGAGGTGCTCTTCCACGGCGGCCCGGTGAGCACCGAGGGCGCGCTCGCGGTGGGGGTGCTCAGCGCTCCCGACGACGTGCCGGTCGGTTTCCGCGAGGTCGCCGGGCACCTCGGGCTGGTCGACCTCGACACGCCCGTGGAGCTGATCGACGGCAGCCTGGCGGGCGTGCGGATCTTCGCGGGGTACGCCGGGTGGGGGGCCGAGCAGCTCGAGGCCGAGATCGAGGAGGGCAGCTGGTACGTCGTGCCCTCGGTGCCCGGCGACGTCTTCCGCACCGACGCCGGCGACCTGTGGCGCGCCGTGATGCGGCGCCAGCCGGGCGAGCTGGCGTGGCACTCCACCCGTCCGGTCGACCCGGACCTGAACTGACCTGCACGATCCGCTGGATCGCCCCCTCGTCACCTAGACTGGATCCTCGTGACCACCATCGGATTCTCGACCGACACGGACATCCGTGAGGACCGGCGAACCGTCCCGACGGACGAGGGCGACCACGAGCGCTTCTCGCACTACGTCGACAAGGACAAGCTGACCGAGGCCATGGTGATGGGCACCCCCGTCGTCGCCCTGTGCGGCAAGGTGTGGGTCCCCAGCCGGGCTCCGGAGAAGTTCCCGGTGTGCCCGGAGTGCAAGGAGGTCTGGGAGTCGATGCGCGACTCGGGCGAGGGTGACGAGTGACGGGACGGCCCGCCCAGGACCCCGCCCGCCACGACCAGACCGACCCCCGGATCGACCTCGGCCTCGAGCCCGGCCTCGACATCGACCCGGCCCTCCCGCCCGCCTACCCCGACCGTGCGGCCTGGGGGACGGCGCCGTCGCTGCGCGCCTGGCAGGCCGCGGCGATGCACAAGTACTTCGCCGACCTGCCGCGGGACTTCCTCGCGGTCGCGACGCCGGGGGCGGGCAAGACGACGTTCGCGCTGACCGTCGCCGCCGAGCTGCTGGGCCGACGGCTGATCGACCGGGTGACGATCGTCGCCCCCACCGAGCACCTGAAGGTGCAGTGGGCCGACGCTGCGGCCCGGGCCGGGATCCCCGTCGACCCGACGTACTCCGCGGGCAAGGGCAAGACCTCGCAGGACTACGTGGGGATCGCGGTGACCTACGCCGGCGTCGCGGTCAACCCGCTGGCGATGCGGATCCGCACCGAGCGGTTCAAGACCCTGGTGATCCTCGACGAGGTGCACCACGCCGGCGACGCGCTGTCGTGGGGCGAGGGGGTCCGCGAGGCGTTCGAGCCGGCGGCCCGCCGGCTGGCGCTGACGGGCACGCCGTTCCGCTCGGACATCAACCCGATCCCGTTCGTCACCTACGCCCCCGGCGAGGACGGCATCCCGCGGTCGGTGGCCGACTACGCCTACGGCTACGCGCACGCGCTGGCCGACCACGTCGTGCGGCCGGTGCTGTTCATGGCGTACTCCGGCGAGATGCAGTGGCGCACCCGGGCCGGCGACGAGATCGCGGCGCGGCTGGGCGAGCCGCTGACCAAGGACATGACGGCGCAGGCGCTGCGCACCGCGCTGGACCCCAAGGGCGCGTGGATGCCCTCGGTGCTCGCCGCCGCCGACAAGCGGCTCGGGGAGGTGCGCCGGCACGTGCCCGACGCCGGCGGCCTGGTGATCGCCTCCGACCAGGAGTCCGCCCGGGCCTACGCCAAGCTGCTGCGCGAGATCGCCGGCGAGGCGCCGACCGTGGTGCTCTCCGACGAGAAGGCGTCGTCGAAGAAGATCGCGGCGTTCAGCGAGAACACCGACCGGTGGATGGTCGCGGTCCGGATGGTCTCCGAGGGCGTCGACGTCCCGCGGCTGGCCGTCGGCGTCTACGCCACGACGTACTCCACCCCGCTGTTCTTCGCCCAGGCCGTCGGCCGCTTCGTGCGCGCCCGCAAGCGCGGCGAGACCGCGTCGGTGTTCCTGCCGTCGGTGCCGAACCTGCTCGGGCACGCGTCGGAGATGGAGGTGCAGCGCGACCACGTGCTGGGCAAGAAGATCACCGACGAGGGCGACATCTTCGCCGCCGAGGACGCGCTGATGGCGCAGGCCAACGCCACCGAGCAGGCCTCCGCGGAGCTGGAGCTCAGCTTCGAGGCGCTCGGGTCGCAGGCCACGTTCGACCGGGTGCTCTACGACGGCGGCGAGTTCGGCCACTCCGGCGAGGTGCACGTGGGCTCGGAGGAGGAGATGGACTTCCTCGGCATCCCCGGCCTGCTGGAGCCCGACCAGGTGCGCGAGCTGCTGCACTCCCGGCAGAGCGAGCGGGCCCGCAAGCAGAAGCGCGACGCCGCCGACCGTGGCGACCGGGACGGACCGGGCGCCGGTGACCGGGGCGACTCCGTGGCCCAGCTCTCGACCCACGAGCAGCTCGCGGTGCTGCGCCGGGAGCTCAACGGCCTGGTCGCCGCCTGGCACCACCGGACCGGTCAGGCGCACGGCATCACGCACGCCGCGCTGCGCAAGGAGTGCGGGGGACCGGCCGCGGCGGTGGCCACCGCCGAGCAGCTGCACGCGCGCATCGACCGGATCCGCGACTGGGCGGTGCGCAAGACCTCCTAGCCGGCGGCCCTACACTCATGAGCCATGCCGGCCGAGACCTCCCAGACCCTGGACCGCGGGCTGCGGGTGCTCGACGTGCTCGCGACCGCGCCCGGAGGGCTCACGGTCACCGAGCTGTCCGGCCGGCTGGGCGTCAACCGCACGGTGGTCTACCGGCTGGTGAGCACGCTGGAGCAGCACGCGCTGGTGCGCAAGGACGCCCGGGGGCGGCTGCACGTCGGGCTCGGGGTGCTGCACCTGGCCTCCGCGGTGCAGCCGGTGCTGCGCGACCTCGCCGTACCCGTGCTGCGCCGGCTCGCCGAGCAGGTCGGCAGCACGGCCCACCTGACCGTCGCCGACGGTGAGGAGGCGCTGGCGCTGGCCGTGGTCGAGCCGTCCTGGACCGACTTCCACGTCAGCTACCGCCTCGGCTCCCGCCACCCGCTGCGGCAGGGCGCCGCCGGCAAGGCGATCCTGCTCGGCCGGTCGCCTCGCGATCCGGGGCACCCCTTCGAGGTGACCGAGGGCGAGCTGCAGCCCGGTGCCCGCGGCCTCGCCGCCCCCGTCCGCGGCGTCGAGGGGCTCGAGGCCAGCGTCGGCATCGTCACCCTCGGGGAGCTCGACGTCGAGGCGATCGGCCCGCTCGTCGCCGCCGCGGCCGCCGAGGTGGCCACCGCCGTCGGTTGAGTTGGGCCTGCCGGGGTGTTGAGTTGGGCCTGCCGGGGTGTTGAGTTGGGCCTGCCGGTGGGAGCGCCTCCCGCGCACACGGTGCCGCCCAACTGGGGGCACGGGGAGGCCCAACTGAACACCCGCCTGGGCCCAACTGAACGCACGGGGAGGCCCAGCTCAACGTTCGTGGGCGAGGGGGAGGACCCGGTAGGGGACCTGGGTGGCGAGCGCGATCACGGTGGAGCTGCGGACGATGGCGGGGTCGGCCAGCACGAGGTCGATGACGCGCTGCAGGTCGGTGTTGGAGCGGGCCACGACCCGGGCCCACATGTCGCCCGCGCCGGTGATCGTGTGCGCCTCGAGCACCTCGGGGATCGCCGCGAGGTGGCGGCTGACCGCCTCGTGGCCCCCGTGGTCGCTGGCGTCCTGCCGGATCTCGAGGGTGAGGAACGCCGTGACCGGGTAGCCCAGCGCCTCGGGGGAGAGGTCGGGCCCCCAGCCGGTGATGACGCCCCGCTCGACGAGCTTGTCCAGCCGCGCCTGCACGGTGCCGCGGGCCACGGCCAGCCGGCGGGAGGCCTCGAGCACGCCGAGCCGCGGCTCGTGTGCGAAGAGATCGATCAATCTGCGGTCGAGATCGTCCATGCCACGCTCCCAGACTGGGCAAGTTGTACAGACGTTCGCCGTACTCTTGCACAGTATGTCGCAGCCCGACAGGGTGGGTCCATGACTTCCACGGTTTCGACAGGTTCCACCACCGAGCAGGCCTCCACCGGGGGTGCGCTCACCGTCGACGAGCTCCGCGCCGACCTGACCCTCGACCAGCTCCAGCAGCTGGTCGGTCTCGTGGAGTACGACGAGGACGGCGACGTCTTCCCGGTCACCGGGTGGGACGCGATCGTCTTCGTCGTCGGCAACGCGACCCAGGCCGCGCACTACTACCAGTCCGCGTGGGGCATGGAGCTCGAGGCCTACTCGGGCCCCGAGACCGGCAACCGCGACCACAAGTCCTACGTGCTGCGCTCCGGCTCGATCCGCTTCGTCCTCAACGGCGCCGTCGACCCGGACAGCGCGCTGGTCGAGCACCACCGCAAGCACGGCGACGGCGTCGTCGACATCTCCCTCGAGGTGCCCGACGTCGACCGGTGCATCGCGCAGGCCCGCAAGGCCGGCGCTACCGTGGTGCGCGAGCCCGAGGACGTGACCGACGAGCACGGCACGGTGCGGGTCGCGGCGATCGCGGCGTACGGCGAGACCGTCCACACGCTGGTCGACCGCCGCCGCTACGAGGGGCCCTACCTTCCCGGCTACACCGCCACCTCGAGCACCTACAAGAAGCCGGCGGGGCAGCCCAAGCGGCTCTTCCAGGCCCTCGACCACATCGTCGGCAACGTCGAGCTCGGCCACATGGACGAGTGGGTGGAGTTCTACAACCGGGTGATGGGCTTCGTGAACATGGCGGAGTTCATCGGCGAGGACATCGCCACCGACTACTCGGCGCTGATGTCGAAGGTCGTCGCCAACGGCAACCACCGGGTGAAGTTCCCGCTCAACGAGCCGGCGCCGGGCAAGCGCAAGTCGCAGATCGACGAGTACATCGAGTTCTACCGCGGCGCCGGAGCCCAGCACCTCGCGCTCGCCACCGGCGACATCATCGCCACCGTCGACGCGCTGCGCGACAACGGCGTGGAGTTCCTCGACACCCCGGACTCCTACTACGAGGACCCCGAGCTGCGCGCCCGGATCGGCGAGGTGCGGGTGCCGATCGCGGAGCTGCAGCGACGCGGCATCCTGGTCGACCGCGACGAGGACGGCTACCTGCTGCAGATCTTCACCAAGCCGATCGGCGACCGCCCGACGGTGTTCTTCGAGCTGATCGAGCGGCACGGCTCGCTGGGCTTCGGCAAGGGCAACTTCAAGGCGCTCTTCGAGGCGATCGAGCGCGAGCAGGAGAAGCGCGGCAACCTCTGAGCTGGTCCGCGGAAAACATGTAACGCCCGGTTAGGGGCTCAGGTGCGCCGTTCTGCCGGCGCCCTGGACCACCTAACCGGGCGTTACATGTCTCAGCCCATGTCGCCGACCAGCTCGGCCTCGGCCTCCTGCTCGCTGTGGGCGGCGGGGGCGCCACCGTGCAGCGCCCGGTGGATGGTGCCGGAGCCGGCGGCGACGATGACCACGCCGACGGCCACGGCGATCGCGCCGAACCAGAACGGTGCGTGCAGGTTGACGTGCTCGGCGAGCTTCAGTGCCACGAACGGGCCGATGGCGCCGCCCGTGAACCGCACGAAGGAGTACGCCGCGGAGGCGACCGGGCGCTCGACCGGCGCGGCCCCCATCACGGCCTCGGTGACCAGGGTGTTGTTGATGCCGATGAACGCGCCGGCGAGGATGATGCCCCCGGTGACCACGGGCTCGTGCCCGGCGAAGACCGCCATCGTCCCGAGGTCGACGGCGAAGAGCGCGAGCACCGTCGTCAGGGTCGGCATCGTGCCGAACCAGCGCTGCAGCACCGGGGCGACCCACACCGAGGTGACCGCGAGCAGCACGCCCCAGCCGAAGAACGTCCAGCCGATCTGCATGATGCCGAAGGTCGGCAGGGCGAACGGGCCGGCGGCGAGCAGGGTGAAGAAGCCGAGGTTGTAGAAGACCGCCACCAGGGCGAGCAGCAGCAGGGCGGGGTGGCGCAGCGCGCGGAACGGGTCGGCGAGCGACGTACGGCGGCCGGTCGGCGGCGTGGCCGGCAGGAAGAACGCGGTCGCGACCAGCGCGATCGTCATCAGCGCCGAGACGCCGAAGAACGGCCCGCGCCAGGACTGCTCGCCGAGCAGCCCGCCGATCAGCGGCCCGGACGCGATCCCCAGGCCCAGGGCCGCCTCGAACAGGATGATCGCCTGGCCCACCGAGCCCTTGGAGGCGCTGACGATCGTGGACAGGGCGGTGGCGACGAACAGCGCGTTGCCCAGGCCCCAGCCCGCGCGGAAGCCGATGACCGCGCCCACGCTGCCGGAGGAGCCGGCCAGCCCGGCGAAGACGATGATCAGGACCAGCCCGGAGAGCAGGGTCCGCTTGGGGCCGATCCGGCTGGAGACCACGCCGGTGACCAGCATCGCGATGCCCATGATCGCCATGTAGCTGGTGAACAGCAGCGAGACCTGGCTCGGCGTGGCCTGGAGCTTGACCGCGATCTCCTTGAGGATCGGGTCGACCAGGCCGATGCCCATGAAGGCGATCACGCAGGCGAACGCCACGGCCCACACGGCGCGCGGCTGCTTGAGGAACGAACCGGAGGACGCGGCTCCGTCGGATCCGTGGGTGGTGCTGGGGGAGGTCACAGGATTCCCTTCTCGGTGCTGGGCTCGGGGTCGGAGTCGAGGACGTCGCGGAGCACGGCGACCGCCGTGGCCAGGTCCTCGGTGCTGTGCGGGTGGGCGGCCGCCGCGAGGCGGGCCGCCACGAGCTCGCCGTTCATCCGTCGGATGCGCAGCAGCTCCTCGCTGCCGGCGTCGGTCAGCGTCACGACGCTGCTGCGGGCGTCGGCGGGGTTGGGGCGCTTGTCGACCCACCCGCGCTCGACCAGCCCGGCGACGGCGCCGGACATGGTCGGCTGTGAGGAGCGGTCGGCGGCGGCGAGCTGGGTGATGCCGAGCGGGCCGTACTGGTCCAGCAGTGAGAGCACCCGCACGCCGGCGGGCTGCTCCAGGGCCCGGCGTACGGCGCGGACCAGCCGCGCGGCGTGGACGACCAGGTCGCTGCTCAGCTCGCGGAGCTCCTCGGTGGTGGGCATGGCTGCCACGTTACATCGGAAACCTATGCAAATGGAACGTGAGCCCGCCCACGCCCCGGTGCGGCATGATGCGCGGATGGCGACGTACATCGCGTTCCTGCGGGCGATCAACCTGGGGGCCACGCGCAAGTTCCCCAAGGACGCGATCCGCGCGGCGACCGAGGCAGCGGGCGGGCAGCGGGTCGAGACCTACATCAACACCGGCAACGTGCGGCTCGACTCCCGGCTGCGGTCGCGCGAGCGGGTGGAGCAGGTGCTCGAGGAGGCGTTCCTGGCCGACCGCGGCTTCGAGGTGCCCACGATCGTGTTCACGCCCGAGGAGCTGCGTGCGATCGCCGAGGACGCGAAACGGTTCGCCGTCGGCCACGAGGGCGGGCACGAGGGCGGGCACGGTACGTGTCGCTGCTCAAGCAGGAGCCCACGCCGGAGGCGGTCGCGGCGCTGGCGGAGCGGACCTCGGCCGGGCAGGCGGCCCGGGTCAGCGGCCGCGCCGTACACCTGCTGATCTCCACGGCCTACCACCAGGCGACGCTCACCAACGCGCAGGTCGAGAAGCACCTCGGGGTGTCCACCAACCGCAACCTCACGGTGGTCCGCACGCTGGCCGAGCGCTGGGGCGCCTGAACCGTCCCGGCCCGAATGGGTGAACTTCTGGGGAGTTCGGCGTGGTCCGCGAGACGTGGGCCAGATCACGGGGTAGAACTGTCCGGCTCGACCTGTCCGAATCCTGAGAGGTACTCCGCATGACCAACCCCATGCCCTCGCGCCGTTCCGTGCTCACCAGCGGTGCGGCGCTCGCCGCCGTCGGCTTCGTGGCCAACCCCGCGCTCGCCGACGTCAGCAGCGGTCGCCTCGACCGGCACTACACCAAGCACAGCAAGCACGTGCGCCTGACGGTGCTCGGCACGACCGACCTGCACGGCCACGTCTTCAACTGGGACTACTACAAGGACGCGGAGTACGACGACAAGGCGCAGAACGACGTCGGCCTGGCCAAGGCCGCCACGCTGATCAAGGCGATGCGCAAGGAGCGCCACGGCGAGCCGATCCTGACCCTCGACGCCGGCGACACCATCCAGGGCACCCCGCTGGCCTACTACTACGCCAAGGTCGACCCGATCACGGGCGGCGCCAAGCACCCGATGGCCAACGGCATGAACCTCGTCGGGTACGACGCCGCCGCGCTCGGCAACCACGAGTTCAACTACGGCATCGACACCCTGCGCACCTTCGAGTCGCAGCTGAACTTCCCGCTGCTCGGCGCCAACGCCGTCGACCCGGCCACGAAGCGCCCGGTCTTCCGGCCCTACGTCATCAAGAAGTTCCACGTCGGCATGGGCCGGACCCTCAAGGTCGGCATCCTCGGCCTGACCAACCCCGGCATCGCGATCTGGGACAAGGCCAACGTCGAGGGGAAGATGGAGTTCCCCGGCCTGGTCGAGCAGGCCAAGAAGTTCGTGCCCGAGATGAAGGCCAAGGGCTGCGACCTGGTCATCGTCTCGGCCCACTCCGGCGCCGACACCTCCTCGTCGTACGGCGACGCGCTGCCGTACCCGGAGAACGCCGCCTCGCTGGTGGCCTCGGAGGTCAAGCACGTCGACGCGGTCCTCGTCGGGCACGCCCACGTGGAGATCCCGCAGCGGTTCGTGGAGAACCGGCACACCGGCCAGCAGGTGCTGCTCTGCGAGCCGTACTACTGGGGCATGCGGGTGGCGGTCATGGACCTGGTGGTGCGCGAGGTCTACACCAAGCACGGCCGCCAGAAGTGGGCGCTGGTCGCGACCGGCTCGCAGCTGCTGAACTCCAACACCGTCGACGCCGACCACAAGGTGCTGGCCGCGGTGCAGAAGCAGCACGACACCGTCGTCGACTACGTCAACTCGGTCGTCGGCACCTCCAAGGAGGAGATGCCCGCCGCGCGCGCGGTGGTGGAGGACGTCGCGATCATCGACTTCGTCAACTACGTCCAGGCCGACGCGGTCAAGGCGGGGCTGACCGGGGCCGACGCCAGCCTGCCGGTGCTCTCGATCGCCGCGCCGTTCAACCGCGCCGCCTCGTTCAAGGCCGGTGACGTGACCGTCCGCGACGTCGCGGGTCTCTACATCTACGACAACACGCTGCTCGGCGTGAAGGTCTCGGGCAAGGACGTCCGGGACTACCTGGAGTACTCCGCCCGCTACTACAAGCAGGTCTCCGGGACCGGTCCGTTCACGATGTCGCAGGTCACCAACGCCGTCACTCCGACGGCGCCGAACGGCACGCCGGACTACAACTACGACGCGATCGCGGGCCTGGACGCCCCGCTGACCTACGACATCGACATCGCGGAGGCCCCGGGGTCGCGGATCAAGAACCTCGCGTACGACGGGGCCCCGGTCACCGACGACATGATGTTCGCGATGGCGGTCAACAACTACCGCCAGTCCGGTGGCGGCGGCTTCCCGGCGGTCTCGACCGCCCCGGTCGTCTACAACCGGCAGAACGAGATCCGCCAGCTGCTCATCGACTGGGTGACCGCCAACAAGGTGATCGACCCGTCGGTGTTCGCCTCGGTGGACTGGAAGCTGGTCTCCGGCGGCCAGCCGATCTCGGTCGTCGCCGACTGATCCTGGGTCGACCCTCCGCTTGTAACGCCCGGTTAGGGGTGGCAGGCACCCGTTCGAACGGGTGCCCCGAACCCCTAACCGGGCGTTACATGTCCCGGCCCCGGCACCGGCGGCCCGCAAGCCGTCCACAACGGGGACTCCCGCGCGCTTGTCCCCAGGCCGAGGCGGAGCCGTCTCCGCGGCGAGGCCGGCGAGGCGACCGTGGGGCGATGAACAAGGGGATCGCAGCCGTCATGGCCGAGCAGAGTGGGCTGGTCCTCCGTCGCCAGGCCCTGGCCACGGGGATGTCGGCTGAGGAGATCAAGCGCACGGTGCGTCGAGGGGAGTGGGTGGCGGTCCGCCGCGGCGTCTACACGACCCGGAGCCTGTGGGACGCGCTCGAGCCGCGCGAACGTCCCCTGCTCGAGGTGCGGGCTGCCAGCCTCAACATGGTGATGCCGCACGTCATCAGTCACGACTCGGCCGCTCTGCTGCACGGCATGCCCATCCTCGAGGCGACCCCGCGGCTGGTCCACATCACTCGCTTCGGGGTCCAGGGCAGTCGCACGAGGCATGGGGTCAAGCACCACCTCGCACCGTTCGAGTCGAAGCAGATCGACTTCGTCGATGGTCTCCCCGTCCTCGACATCGCCCGGACGGCGGTGGACATCTGCCGGGAGCACGGCCGTCGCCACGGGCTGGTGGCCTGTGACTCGGCGATGAGGTTGATCGGCGACCGCAGCCTCCTCCACGAGGCCGCCGCGCCGATGCGCAGCTGGCGTCACGTCACCGTGGTCCGCGACTGCGTGGGACGCGCTGACGCGGGGGCGGAGACCGTGGGGGAGAGCCTGTTCCGGGACCTGCTCGACGAGCTGGGGCTGGGGCCGGTCGAGACCCAGTTCGGGCTGAGAGCCGATGGGCGCGAGGTCTGGTGCGACATGCGCATCGGGCGCCAGGTCTTCGAGTTCGACGGGCGCCTCAAGTTCCGGACCGAGGCCGAGGGGGGCGTGGCGAAGCGCGATCCCGGTGACGTCTTGTGGGCGGAGAAGAAGCGGCAGGACTTCGTCTGCGGCTTCAAGCTCGGCATGTCCCGCGCAGTGTGGGCGGACCTCATGCCCGGTCGCCGAGAGGCGACGAAGCGGCGGGTCCTGCGTGAGTACACCGACACCTGCGCCCGGTTCGGCACCTCGATCGAGGATCTCGAGCCGTACGTCGTCCGACGGCTCCGCTGACGTGCCCGCCTCCGACCGATGGTCGATGGCGACACCAACACATGTAACGCCCGGTTAGGGGGGCGACCCACCCGTTCTCCCGGCGCGGGCGAGCCCCTGACTCCGCGTTACAAGTGGCGCGGCGGCGGGCTACCCGCGGCGGGGGGCTACTCGCCGCGGAAGGTGGGCCGGCGCTTCTCGGCGAAGGCGCCGATTCCCTCGGCCGCGTCGGCGGTGCGGAGCAGGACCGACTGGCCGGTGCGCTCGCGCTCGAGGGCGTCCTCGAGGTGGGGGAGGGTGGCGGCGTTGACCGCCTTCTTGGCGGCGGCCAGGGCGAGCGGGGGGCCGGCGGCGAGCCGGCGGACCAGGGTCGCCACCAGGGCGGGGAAGTCGGCGTCGGGGGCCAGGTGGCTGACCAGGCCGGCGTCGTACGCCTCGCGCGCGGTGAGCGGCTCGGCCAGCAGCGCCATCCGCATCGCCCGGGCGCGGCCGACGGAGGCGGCGACCGTGGCGGTCGCGCCGCCGTCCGGCATCAGCCCGACGCGGGCGAAGGCCAGCAGGAACGACGCGGACTCGGCGGCCACGACCACGTCGGCGGCCAGGGCGATCGAGCAGCCGACGCCGGCGGCGACACCGTTGACCGCGGCGAGCACCGGCTTGTCCAGCCGGGTGATCGCCCGGATGATCCGGTTCGCCCGGTCGAGCGCGGTGACGTCGAGGCCGGCGTGCGCCTCGGGCCCCGCGATGTCGGCGCCGGTGCTGAACGCTGCCCCGGTCCCGGTCAGCACGACCACCCGGACGTCGTCGCGCGCGGTCGCCGACTCGAGCGAGGCGGCGAGCTCGTCGGCCATCGCGCCGCTCAGCGCGTTGAACACCTCGGGCCGGTCCAGGCGCAGCCACAGCGCACCCTCCTCGACCCGCACGTCGAGCCCGGCGCGGCCGCGGTCGCGCTCAGCCAACGGTCACGCCCGCCTCGAGCATCTCCTCGATGGCCCGCTCGGTCGTCTGCGGCGCGACCCCGGCACACAGCGCGGTCAGCAGCCGGGTGCGGAAACCGTTCGCGACCGCGTCCAGCGCCGTGGCGCGCACGCAGTGGTCGGTGGCGATGCCGCACACGTCGAGGTCGGTCACCTCGTGCTGCCGCAGCCAGTCGGCCAGGGAGGTGCCGGTGGTGGTGCGGCCCTCGAAGCCGGAGTACGCCGCGGCGTGGTCGCCCTTGAGGAAGATCGCGTCGAACGGCTGCGGGTCGAGGTTGGGGTGGAACGCCTCCCCGTCGGTGCCCACCCGGCAGTGCACCGGCCAGCTGTCCACGAAGTCGGGCTCCCGCGACCAGTGCGCACCCGGGTCGACGTGGTGGTCCTTGGTGGCCACGACGTGCGCGTAGTCGGGGGCGTCGAGGTCCCTGGCCGCCCAGTGGTGCACCACCTCGGCGATGGCGTGCGCGACCTGGGCGCCGCCGTGCACGGGCAGCGAGCCGCCCTCGCAGAAGTCGTTCTGCACGTCGACCACGACCAGCGCGCGCTTCATGCCGGGAGCCTAGCCACAACCGGCCCAGCAGGCCCAGCGTCCCCAGACCGACAGCGTGCCTGAGGCCGACAGCGTCCTCAGGCCGAGGGGGTACGACGGGGAAGCCACTCGATCACGTCGCGGACCACCGCGTCCCACAACCCCCACTCGTGCTCACCGGGGCGGTAGTCGGTCGTGATGTCTGCCCCGGCCTCGCCGGCCGCGGCCGCGAACCGCTGCGACGCGCCCAGCAGGGCGTCCCCGGTGCCGCAGGAGACGTGCAGGGCGGGCAGCCGCTCGCCCCGGCGGCGGCGGAGCAGCTCGAAGAGGTCCTCCTCCGGGGCGGGCCGGTCGTCGAAGACCCGCGCGAAGAGCTCGCGCCGCTCCGGCTTGCGGGCCAGCTCGGCCAGGTCGAGGCCGCCCGAGAGCGACGCGGCGGCGGCGTACCGCTCGGGGTGCGTCAGTGCCAGCCGCATGGCGCCGTAGCCGCCCATCGACAGCCCGGCGACGTAGGTTTCCTCGGGCCGGTCCGAGACCCGGAGGAACGTCCGGACCACCTCGGGCAGCTCCTCGGAGACGTAGGTCCAGTAGCGGTGCCCGTGCCGCTCGTCGGCGTAGAAGCTGCGGCCGACGGCGGGCATGACCACGGCCAGCCCCGCGGCCGCGGCGTACCGCTCGATCGAGGTGTAGCGGGTCCAGGCGGTGTGGTCGTCGGAGAGCCCGTGCAGCAGGTAGAGCACCGGAGGCGGCCCGCCGGGCCCGGAGGACGAGACCCCGATCTGGGCCCGGGTGGGCTGGGGGAGCACGACCGAGATCGAGGTGCCGACCTCGAGCGCCTCGGAGAAGAAGTCGCAGGTGAGCGCGGCCATCCCGGCTCAGCCGCCCACGTGCAGGGTCTCGAGGACCGGCTCGCCGCGCGAGAGCGACTGCGCCGCGACCGGCAGCTCGGCCCGCGAGCGCTCGTGCCGGGCCCGGGCGTCCAGCAGGGGCTCGCGTCCCACGATCTCGCCGTCGCGCACCAGCGGCACGAGCAGCTCCCGGTCGTCGCCGTCGTCGACGGGCGGCCGGCCGATGCCGATCACCTCGGCCTCCGCGACGCCCCGCGGGTCGCGGCGGCGCAGGGCGTACTTGCGGCCGCCGATCGAGGCCTTGTCCTTGCTCTTCTTCGCCACCGACACCATCTCGCCGGTGTCGTCCTCGTGCGACACCAGCTTGTAGACGAAGCCGCACGTGGGGTGCCCGGAGCCGGTGACCAGCTGGGTGCCCACGCCGTACCCGTCGACGGGTGCGGCGCCGAGCGAGGCGATCGCGAACTCGTCGAGGTCGCTGGTCACGATCACCCGGGTGCTGGTCGCGCCGAGCGCGTCGAGCTGGGCCCGCACCTGGTGGGCGAGCACGCCGAGGTCGCCTGAGTCGAGGCGGACCGCGCCGAGGTCGGGGCCGGCCACCTCCACGCCCAGCCGGACCGCCTCGGCGACGTCGTAGGTGTCGACCAGCAGCGTGGTGCCCTTCCCGAGCGACTCGACCTGCGCGCGGAACGCCTGCTCCTCGGAGTCGTGCAGCAGCGTGAAGCTGTGCGCCGACGTGCCGGCGGTCGGGACGCCGTAGCGCTGGCGCGCGGCGAGGTTGGAGCTGGTGGCGAAGCCGGCGACGTACGCCGCCCGCGCGGCCGCCACTGCCGCCTCCTCGTGGGTGCGGCGCGAGCCCATCTCGATGCACGGCCGGTCCCCGGCCGCCATCGTCATCCGCGAGGCGGCCGAGGCGATCGCGGAGTCGTGGTTGTAGACCGACAGGAGCACGGTCTCCAGCAGCACCGCCTCGGCGAACGGCGCCTCGACGGTCAGCAGCGGGGAGTAGGGGAAGTAGGTCTCGCCCTCGGCGTAGCCCCAGATGTCGCCGGTGAAGCGGTACGACGCCAGCCAGTCCAGCGTCCTGCGGTCGACGACCTCCTCGAGGACCGTGAGGGTCTCGTCGTCGAACCGGAACGCCTCGAGCGCCTCCAGGGCGCGTCCGACGCCGGCGACCACGCCGTACCGCCTGCCCTCGGGGAGCCGGCGCGGGAACAGCTCGAAGACCGACCGGCGGCGGGCGGTGCCGGAGCCCAGGGCCGCCTGCAGCATGGTGAGCTCGTAGTGGTCGGTCAGCAGGGCGGTGGAGGTCACGCCGCCACCCTAGGGGCCCCGGGGTGGCCGCGCGTGGGTGCCGGCCGGACCATTCGGGTGTGCCACGATGGAGGCGTGTCTGCCGCCAGTCCGGTCGAGGTCGAGCCGACCACCATTCCCGACGAGGTCGTCGTCCCGGCAGTGCCGTGGGTCACGATCGTCTGGAACGACCCCGTGAACCTGATGTCCTACGTCACCTACGTGTTCCAGAAGTACTTCGGCTACCCGAAGACCCGGGCCGAGAAGCTGATGATGGAGGTCCACGAGGACGGCAAGTCGGTGGTCAGCACCGGCAGCCGCGAGGAGATGGAGCGCGACGTGCAGGCGATGCACGAGTACGGCCTGTGGGCGACCCTGGAGCGTGCCGAGTGAGCGGTGGCTTCGCCCGGCACCGCCGCAGCCGGCGGGTGATCGCGAACTTCACCGGCTTCGAGGCCGACCTGCTGCGCTCGCTGGCCGGCCAGCTGGTCGAGCTGCTGCGCAACGAGGCGGCGCAGCCGCGCGACGACGTCGACCCGTTCGAGGCGTTGATGGACTTCTCCGGGCCGACGACCGAGCCCGAGGACCCGGTGCTGGCCCGGCTGTTCCCGACCGCCTACCCCGCGGACGAGGAGTCGGCCGCGGAGTTCCGCCGCTTCACCGAGGGCACGCTGCGCGACGGCAAGGCGGCCGCCGCCTGCACGATCATCGAGGGCCTCGAGGAGGCCGGACTGCCGCCGGAGCTGACCGAGGACGGCCTGATGATCGACGTCGAGCTCGACGAGCCGGCCGCAGAGACCTGGCTGCGCTCGTTCACCGACCTGCGGCTGGCGCTCGCGACCCGGCTGGGCGTGGAGGACGGGGACGAGGCGTACTGGCACTCGCTGCCCGACGAGGACCCGCGGGCCCAGGCGCACGACATCTACGAGTGGGTGGGCTACCTCCAGGAGACGCTCGTCGACGCCCTGTCGTCCTGACCCGCTCGCTTGGGCCGGGTCCGCCGGATGATGTGATCGGATGCATGCGTCTTCTCACCCGCACCATGCTCACCATGTCCGCCCTCGGCCTGGCCGTCACGGCCTCCGCGTGCAGCAGCGACGACAGCAAGAGCGACGCCAGCGCTGCCGGCACCAAGCCCAGCGCCACGGCCACCACGGAGGCCCGCACCGGCTGCCGCGTGCAGGTCGCGCTCACCGGGGACGTCCAGGCCACGTGGAAGGGCAAGGGCTTCGCGACCACCGAGAACACCTCGGGTCCGCCGGCGTTCTACCAGGCCGCGGGCAAGGGCTTCACCCTCTCGATGTACGCGCAGGGCAACGGCTTCGACCACGCCAGCGCCGTCGTGACCGCCAAGAAGGTCACCTACACCACCCAGCCGGGCTCGGGCCACGTGCAGGTCGATGACAGCGGCAAGGGCGGGCAGGTCGACGCCGACGCCACCGGGATCAAGCCGCACACCCAGGTCCACGTGAGGGCTTCGTTCGACTGCTGAGCCCGCCTGCAGGCTTCCCCGGCCCCGGCCGCCGGCCCCTCCGGGCCCCGCCCGGGTCCACCACCAGGACCCCATGGCCCCGACCGGCCGCGGGCAAATAGGCTGGGCCCGTGCTGACCATCTCCCAGGCGTCGTACGACGCGATCGTGGCCCACGCCAAGCGTGACCATCCCGACGAGGCGTGCGGCATCGTGGCCGGCCCGGAGGGCACCGACCGCCCCGAACGGGTCGTGGAGATGGTCAACGCGGCCGGGAGCCCGACGTTCTACGAGTTCGACTCCACCGAGCTGCTGCAGCTCTACAAGGAGATGTGGGCCAACGACGAGGAGCCGGTGGTGATCTACCACTCGCACACCGCCACCGAGGCCTACCCCAGCCGCACCGACATCGGCCTGGCCAGCGAGCCCGGGGCGCACTACGTGCTGGTGAGCACCCGCGAGCACGGGAATAACGACGGCCCTGTGGAGTTCAGGTCCTACAGGATCACCGACGGCGAGGTGACCGAGGAAGAGGTCGCCGTCGTGCCCGAGCTGACCTGAGAACCCCACCCGAGAACCGAGGAGCTTCCGCATGGCCATCGAGGTCCGGATCCCGACCATCCTGCGCACCTACACCGACGGCGAGAAGGCAGTCACCGGCGACGGCGGCAGCCTGAGCGCACTGATCGACGACCTGGAGGCCAACCACCCCGGCCTGAAGGACCGCCTCATCGAGGACGGCGACCTGCGCCGCTTCGTCAACGTCTACGTCAACGACGAGGACGTCCGGTTCATCGGCGGCCTCGAGGCCGAGCTCAGCGACGGCGACCAGGTCGTCGTGCTGCCCGCGGTCGCGGGCGGGGCGGCCTGATCGTCCCGACCCAGGTGTCGCCGGGCGCAGCGCCGCCCGGCGACCCTAGAGTGCTCGGATGAGCACCACCTCAGGCGGCGGTCGCCGCACGTTCGTCCTGGTGGACGGCGAGAACATCGACGCCACCCTCGGGAACTCCGTCTTCAACCGGCGCCCGAACCCCGACGAGCGGCCGCGTTGGGAGCGCGTGACGGCCTACGCCGAGGCCGCCTGGGGACAGCCGGTGACCGGGCTGTTCTTCCTGAACGCCTCCAACGGCCAGCTGCCCACGTCGTTCGTGCAGGCGCTGCTGGCGATGGACTACCGCCCGGTCCCGTTGTCGGGACGGCCGGACCAGAAGGTCGTCGACATCGGCGTCCAGCGAACCCTCGAGGCGCTCGTCGACCACGACGCCGACGTGTTCCTGTGCAGCCACGACGGCGACTTCGTGCCGCAGCTGAGGGCACTGGTCGGCGAGGACCGCCGCGTGGGCGTGATCGCCCTGCGGGAGTACGCCAACGCGCAGTTCACCGCGATGGGGCTGCGGATCCACGACCTCGAGGAGGAGGTCGGCGCGTTCAACGTGCCGCTGCCGCGGGTCCGCGTCATCGCCCTCGACGACTTCGACCCGGCGGTCTTCCTCCGCTAGGAGCCTGCTGAACAACACGCTCTGCTCCGCGCCGCGCTGCACGCACGCTGGCTGCGTTGCCGTCGGTCGACGGGCAACCAGCCCGCCTTCCCTCCGGCGCCTTGCCATCGCACGCGCATCGCGACGCTCGCGACGAGCAGTTGTTCAGCAGCCTCCTGGACGCGCAACGGGGCCCCACGACTCGGTCGTGGGGCCCCGCTGCTCCTGCGCGAGCGGTGCTAGTCCTGGCCGCCGCCCGGCTGGGTGACGCCGTTCGCGGTCAGGGTGTACGGCGCGTACTTCGTCGACAGCTCGGTCGGGTCGTCGTACATGACGATCGCGCCGACGAGCCGGGACTTCCCGAGCGCCTTGGCGATCGCGTCACCCGACAGCGAACCGTGGAAGGAGCCGTCCAGCTTCAGCGTCTTGTGGTACGCCGGGGCCTTGCGCCCACCGAGGCCCACCAGCTGCACGGTGTAGCCGGACACCGCGACCGGGTGGGTCTGGGTGATGGACTTCCAGCCGTCCAGGGAGTCGGTCGGCAGGGCGGTGTCGCCCACCTTGACGTTGCGCACCCAGAAGCCGCCGAGCTCGTAGGCCGCGTCGGTCATGTAGCGGAAGCTGATCAGCACCTGCTTGCCGGCGTAGTCCGACAGGTCCGCCTGCTCCGTGGTCCAGCCGTCCGAGCTGCCGGTCAGGCCCGGCAGCTGGGCCGTGATGCGGGCCTCCGCGTCCGGGTCGTGGTCGCTGGTCGCGTCGGTCAGCGCCAGGCTCTTCCAGCTGGCGCCGCCGTCGGTCGAGACCTGGGCCATGCCGAAGTCCCAGCCCTCCTCGATGTCGTAGAGCGTGTCGAAGGAGAGCGTCGGGTTGTCGGCCGGCACGGTGACCTGGCGGACGATGGAGTTGTCGAGCTCGTCGCCACAGTCGGACCAGAGCGCCGCGGGACCGGCGCCGTCCGGCAGTCCGCCGTTGACGTCGTCACAGGTGCCGTTGCCGTCCGCGTCCCCGGGAACGGAGTCGGGCGGGGTGCTGTCGGCCTTCCACGCGACCGGGTCGGTGGGCAGCGTGGCGGCCCCCGAGAAGTCGATGGAGTCGAGGTCGCCGGCGGTGAGGAACTTGCCGGCGGCGTCGCGCAGCCGGACGTAGTCCGCGCCGTTGGACGGGGCGCCCGGGGTGTCGTAGGCCTGCGGGTTGCCCCACTTGATGCGGGCCTTGAGCGACGCGGTGGTGTAGGGCTTCACGCCGCCACCCACCAGCCGGTGGCCGTTGCGGTCCACGACGTGGTCCAGGGCCATGCTGGCCGCCCAGCGGTGCAGCAGGGTCTGGGCCGACATCTTCTTGCCGAACTCGTCCAGCACGGCGTCCAGGCCCACCAGGCCGTTGCCCTTGGCGCGGTGCAGCGCGGACATGAAGTCGTCCCCGAAGTGGCTGTCGAGGTACTCCATGAAGGAGTACGCCGCGCCGTAGTCGCAGAGGATCTCCGGACCACCCTGGTCACCCCAGCGGGTCAGGGAGTTCTCCGGGCCGCCGTACGACTCGGGCAGGTAGCCCTGGAAGCAGCCGATGTGGCTGTCCGCGTCGTCGGCCTTGGGGGAGGTGTCGGGGTTGACGTAGCCGGTGGCGGTCTGCGCCCAGTCCGAGAGCCCCTCGTTGACCCAGCTGACCTCGTCGGAGTCCTTGTAGTGCTCCAGGAGGTGCTGGTACTCGTGGGCGAAGGTGCCCTCGTAGTCGTGGGCGCGCGGCTTGCCGGTCAGGCCGCACTTGGCCCAGGCCGGGTCCGAGCTGTCGTCGGGCGGGGTCGCGCCGGTGCGGTGCCGCCAGTCGAACGCGTCGATCGTCATCACGTTGCGACCGGTGTAGTCGTTGAACTGCGAGGAGAAGAACCCGGCGATGTAGGTCTGGCCGTCGGGCGTGGTCGGGTCGTAGAAGTTCGCGTCCCGGACGTTGTCGACGAGGACGACGATGTCGTCGGACTGCTTCTTGCCGACCTTGTAGTAGTTCGGGTCGTCCAGGACCGGCCCGGCGATCTGCGAGTGGGAGCCGTCCAGCCGCGGCGGCTTGGAGAACACCTTCGACTCGATCGGGTACATGTGGTGGTCGAACTCGTTGACGAACCGGTGCACCTGGGTGTCGGTGATGTCGGTGGTGCCGAGGTCGTTGCGGCAGTCGTCGAGCGGGAACGCACGGTCGTTGGCGACCCACACCTGCACGTGCTTGCCGACGCCACGCAGGGTGTAGCGCTTGAGGTAGACCGACCCGTCGGTGTCGTCGTTGGCCAGCCAGGTCTTCTGCTGCCCGATCGTCATCGGCCGGCCGCGCAGCGCGTCGCGGTTGGCCTCCTTGATCGCCTGGCGCGAGGCGGCCTTGTCCAGCGGCAGCGTCTTGCCGCCGTTCAGGTCAGGGCTGTCGGGGCGGATGTCGTCGGCGGTGCCGGCCGGGTAGGCCTTGGGCGCCGGGTCGGCGTGGGACGAATCCGCGACGGCGGCTTGCGAGGACAGGCTGAGGCCTGTCAAGGCGAGCGCCCCGGCCGCGGTCAGGGCACGAGCCCGTGTCCAGCGATGCATGCTGCTCCTTCACGAGGGGAGCGGGGAGGCGCAGGTGAGAGCAGGGGCCCCCGTGGCTCCCGAGATCAATGCGAACCCGTGAATTAGATCACGGTGCGTCAAGGGCCCCCGGTCAGGCGCGGGCGGGACCATCGACGCCGGTGGCATGCTGGACGGGTGCGCTACGACAACCTCCTCGCCTCGGTCGGCAACACTCCGCTGGTCGGGCTGCCGCGGCTCTCGCCGACTCCCGAGGTCCGGCTGTGGGCGAAGCTCGAGGACCGCAACCCCACCGGCTCGATCAAGGACCGCCCGGCCCTGCGGATGATCGAGGAGGCCGAGAAGGACGGCACCCTGCGGCCCGGGTGCACGATCCTCGAACCCACGTCGGGCAACACCGGGATCTCGCTGGCGATGGCCGCGAAGCTCAAGGGTTACCGGCTCGTGTGCGTGATGCCGGAGAACACATCCGAGGAGCGCCGCCAGCTGCTGCGGATGTGGGGCGCCGAGATCGTCTCCTCGCCCGCGGCCGGCGGCTCGAACGAGGCCGTCCGGGTCGCCAAGCGGGTCGCCGAGGAGCACCCCGACTGGGTGATGCTCTACCAGTACGGCAACGCCGCGAACGCCCTCGCGCACGAGGAGGGCACGGCCCCGGAGATCCTGGCCGACCTGCCGTCGGTGACCCACTTCGTCGCCGGGCTCGGCACGACCGGCACGCTGATGGGCGCCGGCCGCTTCTTCCGCCGGGCCAGGCCGGAGGTGAAGATCGTGGCCGCCGAGCCGCGGTACGGCGAGCTGGTCTACGGCCTGCGCAACCTCGACGAGGGCTTCGTCCCCGAGCTCTACGACGCCGACCTGATCGACGCCCGCTTCTCCGTGGGGCCGCGCGACGCCGTACGCCGGGTCCGCGAGCTGCTCGAGCTCGAGGGCATCTTCGCGGGCATCTCGACCGGCGCGATCCTGCACGCCGCGCTCGCCCAGGCCTCCCGGGCGGTCCGGGCGGGGGAGAGCGCCGACATCGTGTTCGTCGTCTGCGACGGCGGATGGAAGTACCTCTCGACCGGGGCCTACGAGGGCACCGTCGACGAGGCCGAGGACCGGCTCGAGGGCCAGCTCTGGGCGTGACCTCCCGCCCGGTGCCGGACCGGCGGGCCGGATCCCTCCCCAGCGGGCGGCCGCGAGGCTAGGGTGGGCGCGGCCCCTCGCCCCGCTCACCGGGAGTCCGCCTTGCGCGAGATCGTCGTCTTCAGCGGCAGTGCCCACCGCGGCCTCGCCTCGGCCGTCTGCGACGCCCTCGGGGTGCCGCTGTCATCGGTCGAGATGACCCGGTTCAGCAACGACTGCCTCCAGGCCCAGCTCCAGGCGAACTGTCGTCAGCGCGACGTCTACATCGTCCAGCCGCTGGTGCCGCCGACCCAGGAGCACCTGATGGAGCTGCTGCTGATGGTCGACGCGGCGCGGGGTGCGTCGGCGGCACAGATCACGGCCGTGGTGCCGTACTACGCCTACGCGCGCTCGGACAAGAAGGACGCCTCTCGGCTCTCGATCGGCGGGCGGCTGGTCGCCGACCTGCTGGTCACCGCGGGCGTGGACCGGGTGATGACGATGACGCTGCACGCGCCGCAGGTGCACGCGTTCTTCTCGGTGCCCGTCGACCACCTCACCGCGCTGGGGGTGCTCGCCGACCACTTCCTCGGCCAGGACCTCGACGACGCGGTGGTGGTCTCGCCGGACTTCGGCAACGCCAAGACCGCCACCCAGTTCGCGCGGCTGCTCGGGCTTCCGGTCGCGGCCGGCAGCAAGAAGCGCCTCGCCGACGACCGGGTCGTCATCGACGCCATCGTGGGGGACGTGGCCGGCAGGCGCGCGATCGTCCTCGACGACGAGATCGCCACCGGCGGCTCGATCGTCGAGCTCCTCGACCGGTTGGCCGACCGGGGCTGCACGCAGGCGGCGGTCGCGTGCACCCACGGGCTCTTCGTCGGCAAGGCCGTCGACCGCCTGCGTGACCACCCGATGGTCACCGAGGTCGTCACGACCGACACGGTGCCCGGACCCGTCGACTGGCCGGGCCTGACCGTGCGGTCGGTGGCGGACCTGTTCGCCCGGGCGATCGAGAGCGTGCACGCGGGCGAGTCGGTGAGCAGCCTCTTCGACGGGGTCGACCCCTCGCTGGCGCCGCCCCAGCCCCGGCTCTTCGGCTGAGCCGCCGGGCCCGGGTCCGGCCCCGGCCGCTGAGAGCGTGATCACCCTCTCGGCGGTCCCGCGTCCGGATCCCCTGCCGCGCCGGGCCCCGCTCATCTAGCCTGTGCTCTTGTGTCGGTCCTGAGCAGCCCCGAGCAGCGTGATGCGCCCATCGGCATCTTCGACTCGGGCTTCGGTGGTCTCACGGTGGCGCGGTCGGTCATCGACCAGCTGCCTCACGAGTCGATCGCCTACGTCGGCGACACCGCGCGGGCGCCGTACGGGCCGAAGCCGATCGGCGAGGTGCGCGAGTACGCCCTGGAGTGCCTCGACCACCTCGTCGAGCGCGGGGTCAAGGCACTGGTGATCGCGTGCAACTCCGCCAGCGCCGCGATGCTGCGCGACGCCCGCGAGCGCTACGACGTGCCGGTCGTCGAGGTGATCCTGCCGGCCACCCGGCGCGCGGTCGCCGCCAGCCGGACCGGACGGATCGGCGTGATCTGCACCCGGGCCACCGCCGAGTCGATGGCCTACGAGGACGCCTTCGCCGCCGCGCCGCACGTGGAGCTGGTGACCCAGGCGTGCCCGCTGTTCGTGCCGTTCGTCGAGCGCGGCATCACCGGCGGCGACGAGCTGCTCGCCGCCGCCCACGCGTACCTTGACCCGCTGGTCGCCGCGGAGGTGGACACGCTGATCCTCGGCTGCACCCACTACCCGCTGCTCACCGGCGTCATCTCCTACGTGGTCGGCGACGAGGTGACCCTGGTCAGCAGCGCCGAGGAGTGCGCCAAGGACGTCTACAAGATGCTGGTCCGCACCGGGCTGATGCGCGAGTCCGGCGACCCGTCGTACGACTTCTGGACGACCGGCGCGCCCGAGGAGTTCGAGACCATCGGCCGGCGGTTCCTGGGCGCCGAGATGGCGGCCGCCTCGCAGTTCGCCGGGCGGCGGGTGCTCTCGTGAGGCTGACGGTCGTCGGCTGCTCGGGGTCCTACCCCGGGCCGGACTCGCCGGCCAGCTGCTACCTGCTCGAGGCCGAGCACGACGACGGCACCGGCAGCCGGACCTGGCGGGTGCTGCTGGACCTGGGCAGCGGAGCGCTCGGAGCCCTGCAGCGGTACGTCGACCCGCTGGGCGTCGACGCCGTGCTGCTCAGCCACCTGCACGCCGACCACTGCCTCGACCTCGCCGGCTACTACGTGCTGCGCAAGTACCACCCCTCCGGCCCGCAGCCGCGGATCCCGGTGTGGGGCCCGGTCGGGACCGCGGACCGGATGGCGCGCGCCTACGACCTGCCGCCAGACCCGGGCATGACCGAGGAGTTCGACTTCCGTGAGTGGGACGGGCCGATCCAGGTGGGACCGTTCGCGGTCGAGCCGATCGCGGTCGACCACCCGGTGCCGGCGTACGGCCTCCGGGTCGGCGCCGACGGCGCGACGCTGGGCTACAGCGGCGACACCGGGCCCTGCGCCGGGCTCGACGCGGTCGCCAAGGACGCCGACCTGCTGCTCGCCGAGGCGTCGTTCCGCGCCGCGGACGTCAATCCGCCGCGGCTGCACCTCACCGGCACCGACTGCGGCGAGGCGGCCGCGCGCGGCCGGGCACGACGGCTGCTGCTCACGCACGTGCCCCCGTGGTTCGACCCGGAGGACGCGCTGGCCGAGGCGCAGATGGTGTACGACGGGCCGGTGTCGCTGGCCCGGGCGGGCCAGGTCCACGAGCTCTGACCTGCGGGCTCGGCGCCCGCCGGGCGGTCAGGAGGCGCGCCGGACCACGAACTCGATGCGGCCCCGCGGGTCCGTGCGGGCATCGAGGCGGCCGCCCTCGAACCGCTCGGCCGCCACCGGGCCGAGGAAGACCCGGGCGCCGTCGTCGTCGACGACCTCGTCGTTGCGTCGCGGGGCGTGGGTGAGCGAGGTGAGGAACACGCCGTCCTTGGCCTGGGACCGGGCGATGCGCAGGCCCGCGCCGGGGCCGAGCTCGGGCTGGTGGGGGACCTTCCGCAGGATGTCGCGGGCGTTCTCGGTCAGGTTGAGCATGGGTGGCTCCTTTCGTCGCGAGACCACCCACCGTGACCCGGGCCACGTGCCGTCGCAAGCGGGGTCACGCTGCGCCCGTGACCATGTGTTGCGACGTTGTTATCGGGCTGTGACCCGCTGAGCGGCTCAGGCCAGACCGGCGTCGTGGACGCAGATCGCGATCTGCACCCGGTTGGTGACGTCGAGCTTCTCGAACAACCGGGACACGTGCGCCTTGACCGTGGGCACCGAGAGGAACAGCTCGGCGGCGATCTCGGCGTTGGTCAGCCCGCGGCCGACCGCCAGCGCGACGTCGCTCTCCCGCTCGGTGAGCCGGCCCAGCCGTTCCTGGGCGGCGCCGAGCCGCTCGGCGGCCAGCGCGTCGGAGTGGTCGGAGCGCAGGCGGCGCAGCAGCGTCCGGGTCACCGAGGGGGACAGCATCGGCTCGCCGGCGGCCACCTTGCGGATCGCCTCGAGGATCTCCGTCGGCGGGGTGTCCTTGAGCAGGAACCCGTCGGCGCCGGCGCCGAGGGCGCCGACCACGTGGTCGTCGGCGTCGAAGGTCGTCAGCACGATGACGCGCGGCGGGCTGGCCTCGGCGTGCAGCTGGCGTGTCGCGTCGAGGCCGGACAGGTGCGGCATCCGGATGTCCATCAGCACCACGTCGGGGTCGAGCCGGCGGGCGAGCGCCACGCCCTCGCGGCCGTCACCGGCCTCGCCGACGACCTCGAGGTCCGACTGCCCGCCCAGCATCAGCCCCAGCGCCGAGCGGACCAGTGGGTCGTCGTCGACGATGAGCACCCGAGTCGTCACGTCGCCCACGGTATCCACCCCTGGAGCACGAACGACGACCCGTCACGCCGGTGCTCCAGCCGGCCGCCGCGCAGCTCGGCCCGCTCGGTCAGGCCGACCAGCCCCAGGCCGGCGCCCGGCGTCGCGGTGCCGAAGCCCAGCGGGTTGCGCAGCACGACCCCGACCCCCTCCACCGGCGACCCGCTGACCCGGATGGTCAGGTGGCTGCCCGGTGCGTGCTTGCGGGCGTTGGTGATGCCCTCCTGGACGATCCGGTAGACGGTGCGCCCCACGACCTCCGGCATGCGCGCGCCGTCGTCGTCGAGGTGGTCGTCGAAGTCCACGGCCAGGCCCGAGTCCCGGGCCTCGGCGACCAGGTCAGGCAGGTCGTCGTACGTCGGCTGCGGCGCGCCGAGCAGCTCGCCGGTCCCGGCGTCGCGGAGCACCCCCAGCACGCCGCGCAGGTCGGTGAGCGCCTCGTGCGCCTTCTCCCGGATCACCGCGGCGCTGGCGCGCATCTCCTGCGCGCCGAGGTCCTCCCGGTAGGCCAGCGCGCCCGCGTGCAGGGAGATCTGGGAGATCCGGTGCGCGAGTACGTCGTGCATCTCCCGCGCGATCCGGGCGCGCTCGTTGCTGCGCGCCTGCGCGACGCGCAGGGACTGCTCGGCCTCCGCCCGCTCGGCGCGGTTCTTCAGCGTCCAGATCAGCTCGCGGCGCGAGCCCAGGTACATCCCCCAGCCCAGCACCCCGGCGGTGAAGATCGCGGTCACGGTGAGGTTCAGCCACATGGGCTGGGTCTGGTCGGCGGGCTGGACGCGGATGACGGTCATGCCGGCCACCACGTTGGCGAGCCCCACCAGCACGATCTGCCACAGCCGCCGCCGGGTCGCGATCGAGACGGCCGACAGCACGGCGGGCCCGGCCGCGATGCCCGAGACCGCGCCCAGGGCCGCGGTGGCCAGCGCCACCGACAGCGGCCAGTGCCGGCGGCGCACGACCAGCACGAACGCCACCGCGCCGCAGGCCAGGTCGAGCCCGAGCAGGCCGTGGTGGTGCAGCTGGCGCGGGAGCATCGGGCCCCAGGCGATGCCGACCACGACGAGCGTGCCCACGATCCGCCAGGCGTGGCGGGCGGGGGTCAGCGTCGGCTGGCACTGGTCGGGGGCGGGGCGATCCACGGCGCAAGGCTAGGCGGAGGAAGGTCGCGGGCGCAGGCTGCCGACGTCGCGGGCAGAACGCTACTTTGGTCACCCGCGACACGTGCGGCAGCACGATGCGGCCGTCGGTGGCATAGGGCAGGCTTGTGCCCATGATCAAGGTCGAGGGACTCACCAAGACGTACGGCGCGTTCACCGCCGTGGACGACGTCAGCTTCGAGTGCCGGCCCGGCACGGTCACCGGCTTCCTGGGGCCCAACGGCGCCGGCAAGACCACCACGATGCGGATCATGGTCGGGCTGACCCCGGCGACCCGCGGCGAGGTGACCATCGGTGGCCTGCACTACGGCGACATCCCCAACCCCGGCCGGCACGTCGGCGTCCTGCTCGACGCCTCCGCCCAGCACGCCGGCCGCACCGGCCGCGAGGTCCTCACGCTCGGGGCCCTGGCCATGGGGCTGCCGTCCTCGCGGGTCGACGAGATGCTGGCGCTGGTGTCCCTCGACGAGCGGGAGGCCAAGCGCCGGGTGCGCAACTACTCCCTCGGCATGCGCCAGCGGCTCGGGATCGCGCACGCGCTGCTCGGCGACCCCTCGGTGCTGGTCCTCGACGAGCCGGCCAACGGGCTCGACCCGGCCGGCATCCGCTGGATGCGCGGCCTGCTCAAGGGGTACGCCGAGCGCGGCGGCACCGTGCTGCTCTCCAGCCACCTGCTGCACGAGGTGGAGATCATCGCCGACGAGATGATCCTGATCGGGCGCGGCCGGATCGTGGCCCGGGGCGACCGGAAGTCGCTGATGGCCGGCGCCGGCAAGAGCGCGACCTTCGTGACCGCGCTGGACAACGAGGCGCTCGCGGCCGGCCTGAAGGCCAAGGGCCTCGCTGTCAGCAGCGCCGGCGAGGGGCTGCGCGTGGAGACCGAGCCGGTGGAGGTCGGCCGGGTGGCCGCCGAGCGCGCGATCGTCCTGACCGACCTGCGGGCCGCCGACGGCGGCCTGGAGGACCTGTTCCTCTCCCTGACCGCGGACACCCAGCGGGAGACCACCACCGAAGGAGCCCCGGCATGACCGGCCAGACCGCTGCCCTCCCCGCCCGCCTCGACGTCGCGGGCACGTCCGCCATCCCGTTCTCGCGGCTGGTGCGGCTCGAGGGCCGCAAGCTCGCCGACACCCGGGCCGGGCGCTGGCTGCTGATCTCCATCGCGGCGCTGACCGCCCTGGTGCTCGTCATCCAGCTCGCGGTCGTGGTGGCACAGGACCTCGTCGTACGCTTCAGCGACTTCCTGGTGGCCATGAACACCCCCATGGGCGTGCTGCTGCCGGTGCTCGGTGTCATGTCGATCACCAGCGAGTGGAGCCAGCGCACCGCGATGGTGACCTTCGCGCTGGAGCCCTCACGCCAGCGCGTGGTGGCCGCCAAGCTGGTCAGCGTGCTGCTCGTCGCGGTCGCCGCGGTCGTGGTCGGGCTGCTGCTCGGCGTGCTGGCGAACCTGCTCTACGGCGGGCTGTCCGGCAACGACGTGGTCTGGTCGATCAGCGCCCGGCAGCTGGTCGGGTTCCTGCTGCTGCACGTCTTCGGCATGTCCACCGGCTTCGCCTTCGGCATGCTCTTCCTGAACACCCCCGCGGGCATCGTCGTGTTCTTCGTCTACTCCTTCGTGCTGCCGGGCCTGTTCCAGCTCGGCGCCGCGCTGATGCACTGGTTCGGGCAGCTGCAGCCGTGGATCGACTTCAACGCCGCGCAGACCCCGCTGATCGTCGACCAGGGAATGGCCGGCAAGGAGTGGGCCCACCTGGTCGTCTCGGGGCTGCTCTGGCTGGTGCTGCCGCTGGCGGTCGGTGTGTGGCGGGTGCTGCGGACCGAGGTGAAGTAGCCCCCGGCTATCGTGCCGGGCATGACGACACGTGCTGACGGCCGCGGCGACGACGAGCTCCGTCCGATCACCCTGACCCGCCACTGGCTCGACCACGCCGCGGGCTCGGTGCTGGTGGAGTTCGGCAAGACCCGGGTGCTGTGCGCGGCGTCCGCCTCCGAGGGCGTCCCGCGCTGGCGCAAGGGCTCCGGGCTGGGGTGGGTGACCTCGGAGTACGCCATGCTCCCGGCCTCCACCAACACCCGCTCCGACCGCGAGTCGGTCAAGGGCCGGATCGGTGGGCGCACCCACGAGATCAGCCGCCTGATCGGCCGGTCGCTGCGCGCGGTCATCGACTACCAGGCGCTCGGCGAGAACACGATCGTGCTCGACTGCGACGTGCTGCAGGCCGATGGCGGCACCCGCACGGCCGCGATCACCGGCGCGTACGTCGCGCTCGCCGACGCGGTCACCCACCTGCGTGCCTCCGGGGCGCTGACCGGTGAGCCGTTGACCGGCTCGGTCGCCGCGGTGAGCGTCGGCATCATCGACGGCGTCCCGCGCCTCGACCTGCCCTACGAGGAGGACGTGCGGGCCGAGACCGACATGAACGTCGTGATGACCGGGGAGGGCAAGTTCGTCGAGGTCCAGGGGACCGCGGAGGGCGCCGCGTTCGACCGGTCCGAGCTGGACGCGCTGCTCGCGCTGGCCGAGAAGGGCTGCGCCGACCTGACCCGCATGCAGTCCGAGGCGCTGTCCACGTGAGCCGGGTCTTCCTCGCCTCGCGCAACCGCAAGAAGATCGAGGAGATGCAGCGCATCCTGCGTGAGCACGCCCCCGACCTCGACGTCCTCGGTATCGACGACGTCGACGGCTATGAGGAGCCGATCGAGGACCAGCCGACCTTCGAGGGCAACGCGCTGCTCAAGGCCCGGGCCGGCTTCGCCGCCACCGGCCTGCCCTCGCTCGCCGACGACAGCGGCCTCTGCGTGGACGCGCTCAACGGCATGCCCGGCGTGCTGTCGGCACGCTGGTCGGGGAGGCCCAAGAGCGACGCCCGCAACAACGAGCTGCTGCTCCAGCAGCTCGACGACGTGCCCGACGAGCGCCGGGGGGCGCACTTCGCCTGCGCGATCGCGTTCGTCCATGCCGCGGGCGAGGAAGTGGTCGAGGGCCGGATGCCCGGCCGGGTGATCCGCGAGCTGCGGGGCACCGGTGGGTTCGGCTACGACGTGCTCTTCGTCGCCGACGAGCACGATGCAGAGGGTCTCACCTCGGCCCAGCTCGACCCGGCCGAGAAGGACCGGATCTCCCACCGCGGCCGTGCGCTGCGAGAGATCGCCCCGCGGGTGGCCAAGGTCGTCACCGGCTGACGTTCGGTCGGCAGTGGTCCGGTGGGGCCGGGTGTCGGTGCTGGGGTCGGCGGTGGATCAGCCACCGTTCTCGGCGCGGATTCGGTGGACAGCTCACCGCCCCTGCCGCCGTCGGTGTACTCCGCCAGGCCGTGCTCGGCGACGTAGGACTCCATCCGCCGGTCGGGGACCAGCCAGATCGCGGCGACCGCGGCGTAGAACACCAGGGCCGGCCACCCGGCGAGCCAGGCGGTCAGGATGCCGGCGAGGTAGATGAAGGGCGACGCCTTGCCCTTGACGTCGCGCCCGACGGCTTCGCGCAGCAGCCCGTCGGGACCCTCGGCCCGGAAGATGGTCAGCTGCAGCAGGTAGTAGGCGAGGGCGGCGGCGAGCAGGTTCAGGCCGTAGACGACCAGGGGAGTGCGGGCCAGGTCGGTCTCGTCCATCCAGCGGGTCGTGAAGGGGTAGAGCGAGAGCCAGAACAGCAGGTGCAGGTTCGCCCACAGCACCGCGCCGTTGACCCGGCGGACCAGCTGGAACATGTGGTGGTGGTTGTTCCAGTAGATCCCGATGTAGACGAAGCTCAGCACGTAGGTCAGGAACCCGGTCGCGGTCGCCGAGTCGGCCAGGTCCGCGAGCCGCGGGCCGTCCGGGACGTGCAGCTCCAGGACCATGATCGTGATGATGATGGCGAGCACGCCGTCGCTGAACGCCTCGAGCCGGCTGGTGCGCATGGCCTCAGGATGCCAGCCGGGAGCCGTGCTTGACCTCGAGCGCGCTGGAAGTCCTAGCGTCGTGCCGTGATCCCCGCGCACCTCGACGGCTTCTGGGCCGGGCCCCGGCTCGCGACGCTGGGCACGGTCCGGGCCGACGGCAGCCCGCACCTGGTCCCGGTCAAGGCGATGCGCGACGGCGACGTCTTCTGGGTCCTGACCCGGCGCGACTCGGCCAAGGTGCGCCACGTGCTCGCCACCGGTCGCGCCTCGCTGGCCGAGCACACGCGTACGACGTGGGCCAGCGTCGAGGGCAAGGCCTGGGTCGGCGAGGACCCGGCGCTGCTGGCGGCGGCGCGTAGGGCGTACGAGCGCCGGCACGGCAGCCCCTCGACGTGGGGTGACTGCGTCCTGGTCGTCGAGGTCGACCGGGTGCTGCACGGGTCGTGAGCCCGAGGGCGGGGTCGACTCCCTGCCCGACGTCCCCGGACCCCGCTAGGGTCGGCCCGCGATGAACGACTTCCGCCACCATCACGACCGCTACCTGGAGGCGTGGGCGGACGCCCTGGCCACCGGTGACTGCACGAGCGTCGAGGCCCACCTGGCTCCTGGCTACCACGGCTGGTTCGCCCCGGCCCCGGACCGGCACGCCCCCTATGACCACGAGGACGGCGTGGCCGGCATGCGGGACTCGGTGAGGTCGCTGGCCGGCTCGGGCTTCCGGGCCGCCCACCGCACCGTGTGTCGCCGCGGTCCCGACCAGGCGGTGGTGAGCTACGAGAAGCTGATCGAGCGAGACAGCGCCGTCGTGGCGGGCGCGTTCATCGTCGAGGCGTGGCGGCGCGACGGGGACCGGTGGCTGCTGTGCCGGGAGCTGACCGAGCACGGTGCCACCGTCCAGGCGCAGCAGGGGTAGGGGAGCGAGTGCCGAAGGGGGGACTTGAACCCCCACGCCCGAAGGCACAGGTACCTAAAACCTGCGTGTCTGCCTGTTCCACCACTTCGGCCGGGTGGCGCGCTCAGGCGCCGTTGTGCGGCTCCTCCTCGGCGTTGTTGAGCGCGAGGTCCTTGCGGAGCTTGGCGACGTGGCCGGTGGCCTTGACGTTGTACTGCGCGAGGAAGACCTTGCCGTCCTCGTCGACGACGACGGTGGAGCGGATGACGCCCTCGACGGTCTTGCCGTAGAGCTTCTTCTCGCCGAACGCGGCGTACTCGCGCATCACCCGCTTGTCGGGGTCGGAGAGCAGGGTGATGGTGAGCCCCTCCTTCTCCCGGAACTTCGCCAACCTCGAAGGCGAGTCGGGCGAGATGCCGAGCACCTCGTAGCCGGCGCCCTTCAGCGAGTCGAGGGAGTCGGAGAAGTCGCACGCCTGCTTGGTGCAGCCGGGAGTCATCGCGGCCGGGTAGAAGTAGACGATCACCTTCCGCCCCAGGAAGTCCGAGAGCGCGACCTGCTCGCCGCGGTCGTCGGTCAGCGTGAACTCGGGTGCGGTGTCGCCGGGGGAGAGCCGTTCCATGGTCGAAACCCTAGGACACGCGGGTCCTCCCTCCGAACCGGTTGGTAGCCTGCGCGGGTGAGCAACGAGATGTCTTCCCTCGAGCGCGAGATCGAAGAGACCCGCCAGCACCTGGCCGTCACGATCGATCAGCTGCTCTACCGCGCCCACCCGAAGACGATCGTGAGCCGCGAGGTCAGCAGCATCAAGGGGCACTACGTCGACCTCGAGACCGGGCAGCCGCGCACCGACAACATCCTCAAGACCGCCGGCGTGGTCGCGGGCGTGGTCGTGCTGTTCGCGACCATCCGCAGGCTCTCCCGCTGACCCCGCTGCAGCCGTGAGCGACAAGACCCCCATCAAGATGCTCCACGACCGGGTCCTGGTCGAGCTGGACCGCGAGTCCGGCGAGCGTCGTTCCTCCGGCGGCATCGTGATCCCCGCCACCGCGGCCATGGGCGCCCGACGCCTGACCTGGTCGAAGGTGATCGCGCTGGGCCCGCAGGCCCGCTCTGTCCAGGTGGGGGACCGGGTGCTGTTCGACGCCGAGGACAAGGCCGAGGTCGAGGTGCACGGCGAGCTGTACGTCGTGATGCGCGAGCGCGACGTGCACGCGGTGGCCGCCGACCGGCTCGGCGACGAGGCCACCGGCCTCTACCTGTGAGGCACGTCGACCGTGGGTGAACCCCGCCGGCGCGGGGTACTGAGGAGCCATGAGTCGTAACAGGCGCGTGATCGCGACCACGCCCGACCGGGTCTGGGACGTGCTGGCCGATGGCTGGCTCTACCCGCTGTGGGTGGTCGGCGCGACCCGGATGCGGGAGGTCGACGACGGCTGGCCCGCCGCCGGCACCCGGCTGCACCACTCGGTGGGCGTGTGGCCGCTGGTGATCAACGACGACACCGAGGTCCTCGAGTGCGAGCCCGGCAGGCGGCTGGTGCTGCGGGCGCGCGGCTGGCCGCCCGGCGAGGCCGACGTGGAGATGAGGCTGCGGGAGGTCGAGGACGGCACCGAGGTGCTGATGCTGGAGGACGTCACCTCCGGCCCGGCGAAGTACGTGCCGAAGCCCGTGCGCGCGCCCCTCATCGCGTGGCGCAACACCGAGAGCCTGCGCCGGCTGGCGTTCCTGGCCGAGCGCCGGGCAGCCCGCCGGTCCGACGACGGGTGAGCGCGTGAGCAGCGAGCACGACGCCGTGGTGGTCGGCGCCGGCCCGAACGGCCTCTCCGCCGCCAACCACCTGGCGGACGCCGGCTGGTCGGTCGTGGTGCTCGAGGCCCAGCCCGAGGTGGGCGGCGCGGTGCGCAGCGACCGGGCGGTGCACCCGGACTTCGTGCACGACACGTTCAGCTCGTTCTACCCGCTGGCGGCGGCGTCGCCGGCGCTGCTCGCGCTGGACCTCGAGCGGTACGGCGTGACCTGGCGGCACGCGCCCGCCGTGCTGGGCCACCTGCTGGGGGCGCTGCCTGGTCGCGACGCCGGCGGCGAGCCCCGGTGGGCCCTGCTGCACCGCGACCGCGAGGTGACCGCGGCGCTGATGGACGAGCAGCACCCCGGCGACGGCGAGGCCTGGCTGGACCTCTGCACGACCTGGGACCGGGTCGGCGAGCAGGTGCTCGGCGCCTTCCTCTCGCCCTTCCCGCCGGTGCGCTCCGGGCTGGGCGTGCTGGCCCGGCTGCCCGGTGTCGGCGGCCTCGACTTCGTCAGGACGCTGCTCACCCCGGCGGTCGAGCTCGGCCGCGCCCGCTTCGGCGGCGAGGGGCCGCGCATCCTGCTCGCCGGCAACGCCGGCCACGCCGACATCCCCCTGGACGCGCCGGGATCCGGCCTGATGGGGCTGCTGATGACGATGCTCGGCCAGACCGTCGGCTTCCCGGTGCCGGTGGGCGGCGCCGGCGAGCTCTCCCGGGCGCTGGCCCGGCGGCTGGCCGCGCGGGGTGGTGACGTCCACTGCGAGGCCGAGGTGGCCTCGGTGGAGGTCCGCGACGGTCGCGCCGTCGGCGTGCGCACCCGGGACGGCCAGACGTTCGCCGCCCGGCACGCGGTCGTCGCCGACGTGGCGGCCCCGCACCTGTACGGCGGGCTGGTCGCGCCCGAGCACCTGCCCCGGCGCACGCTCGAGCGGATGAAGGGCTTCGAGATGGGCCCGGGCACGGTGAAGGTCGACTGGGCCCTCTCCGGGCCGATCCCGTGGGCCCAGGTCCCGGCGTACGACCCGGGGACCTTCCACGTCGCGGACTCCGTGGAGCAGATGAACCAGGCGCTCGCGCAGGTCTCCGCGCGGCGCATCCCCGCCCGGCCGTTCATGCTGGCCGGGCAGATGACCACCACCGACCCCACCCGCTCGCCGGCGGGCACCGAGTCGGCGTGGGCCTACACCCACGTGCCGCAGGAGACCGTCGCCGACGCCGGCGACGGCGGCGTCCGCGGGATCTGGGACGAGGCCGACAAGGAGCGCTTCGCCGACCGGATGCAGGCGCGCGTCGAGGAGCTGGCGCCCGGCTTCGGCGAGCGGGTGCTGGCCCGCCGCGTGCTCGGTCCGCGCGAGCTCGAGGCCCGCGACGCCAACCTGATCGGTGGCGGGATCGACGGTGGCACCGCCCAGCTGCACCAGCAGCTGGTGTTCCGGCCGGTGCCGGGCACCGGCCGCGCCGAGACCCCGGTCCGAAACCTCTACCTGGGGTCGGCCTCGGCGCACCCGGGCGGGGGCGTCCACGGCGCCGCCGGCCGCAACGCCGCCCGCGCCGCCCTCGCCCACACCCGCCTGCGGCGCTGGACCCTGCGCTCCTGACCCCCCCGGGTCGTCCGCACCAGCGGCACCTAGAACCCCCGCTCATGCGGACGACCCGGTGTGTGTGGGGGTGGGGGGTGCGGGGTACCAGTCCTGCATGAGCCATGCAGCCCACGCGCGCGACGTCCCCGCCGACCGGGTGGAGGACGACACCGACCCGGACTCGCCCCTGGAGCTGACCAAGCGGTCCTGGTTCTACGTCGCGCGCAAGACGCTGCGGGAGTTCTCCAAGGACCAGTGCACGGACCTGGCCGCCGCGCTCACCTACTACGCGGTGCTGGCGATGTTCCCCGCCGCGATCGCGCTGCTGTCGCTGGTCAGCCTCCTCGGCCAGGGCCAGGAATCGGTCAACACCATCGTGAAGATCCTGCACCAGATCGGCGCCGGCTCCCAGGCGAACACCCTGGAGCCGGCGCTGCGGGACCTCAACACCACCCCCGGCGGCGGCATCGCGCTGGTCCTGGGTCTCCTCGGTGCGCTGTGGTCGGCCTCGGGGTACGTCGGGGCGTTCGGCCGGGCGATGAACCGGATGTACGAGATCCAGGAGGGCCGGCCGATCTGGAAGCTGCGCCCGATCGTCCTCCTGGTCACCGCGCTGCTGGTGGTGCTCGCCGCGCTGATGCTGGTCGGCCTCGTGGTGACGGGGCCGGTGGCCGAGGCGATCGGCACCCAGCTCGGCGTCGGCTCGGCGGTGGTCACCGTCTGGGGCATCGCGAAGTGGCCGGTGATGCTGCTCATCGTCGGCGTGATCGTCGCGATCCTCTACTGGTCGACCCCCAACGTCCGCCAGCCGCGCTTCCGGTGGCTCAGCGTCGGCGCCGCGGTGGCGATCATCGTCTGGATCGCGGTGTCCGCGCTGTTCGGGTTCTACCTCTCCCGCTTCTCCTCCTACGACAAGACCTACGGCTCGCTGGCCGGCGTCATCGTGTTCCTGCTGTGGTTGTGGCTGACCAACCTCGCGCTGCTGTTCGGCGCCGAGCTCGACGCCGAGCTCGAGCGGGGCCGGGAGCTGCAGGCGGGCATCGCGGCCGAGGAGAGCATCCAGCTGCCGCCGCGCGACGACCGCAACATCAAGAAGGCCGAGAAGAAGCAGGCCAAGGACATCGAGAAGGGCCGCCGGATCCGGCTCGAGAACGGCAACGGATCGACCCGGGACGCCGAGGAGAACCGTGCCTGACCAGCTGGCCACCATCGGAGTCACCGGACTGGCCGTGATGGGCCGCAACCTGGCCCGCAACCTGGCCCGCTCGCTGGCCGGCGACGGGCAGCGGGTGGCGGTGCACAACCGGACCGCCGCGCGGATGACCGCGCTGCTGGAGGAGTTCGGCGACGAGGGCGACTTCGTGGGCTCCGAGAGCCTCGAGGACTTCGTGGCGTCGATCGAGCGGCCCCGGGCGATCGTCGTGATGGTCAAGGCGGGGGAGGCCACCGACGCCGTGCTCGACGACCTGGTGCCGCTGCTCGACGAGGGCGACATCGTCGTCGACGCCGGCAACGCCCACTACTCCGACACCATCCGGCGCGAGGCCGCGCTCTCGGAGCGGGGGCTGCACCTCGTCGGCATGGGGGTCTCCGGCGGCGAGGAGGGCGCGCTGCGCGGCCCCTCGATCATGGTCGGCGGCTCCGACGACGCCTACGACCGGCTGGGTCCGATCCTGGAGCGGATCGCCGCCCAGGTCGACGGCACGCCCTGCTGCGCCCACGTGGGCACCGGCGGCGCGGGCCACTTCGTGAAGATGGTGCACAACGGCATCGAGTACGCCGACATGCAGCTGATCGCGGAGTCCTACGACCTGCTGCGCCACGTCGAGGGGCGGGACCCGGCCGGCATCGCCGAGGTGTTCCGCGACTGGAACGACGGCGACCTGGAGTCGTTCCTGATCGAGACCACCGCCGACGTGCTGGCCCACACCACGCCCGAGGGCACGCCGTTCGTCGACGTGGTCCGCGACGAGGCCGAGCAGAAGGGCACCGGCCGCTGGACCGTGCAGAGCGCCCTCGACCTCGGCGTACCCGTGACCGGCATCGCCGAGGCGACCTTCGCGCGCAGCCTCTCGGGCCACGTGGAGCAGCGGGCCGCGGCGAGGGAGGTGTTCGCCGACGCGCCGCCGTCCCCGCAGGCCAGCCAGGCCGGCGAGGGGTTCGTCGACGACGTCCGCGCGGCCCTCTACGCCTCGAAGGTCGTCGCCTACGCGCAGGGCTTCGACCAGCTCGCCGCCGGCGCCCGGGAGCACGGCTGGGACGTCGACCTCGGGCAGCTCGCCACGATCTGGCGCGGCGGCTGCATCATCCGCGCGCAGTTCCTGGACCGGATCCGGGAGGCATACGCCGAGGAGCCCGACCTGACCACGCTGCTGACCGCGGCGTACTTCGCCGACGCGGTGCGCCACGGCCTCGATGCGTGGCGCCGGGTCGTGGCGACCGCGGTCCGCGCGGGCGTGCCGACGCCGGCGTTCTGCTCGTCCCTGGCCTACTTCGACGGCCTGCGCCGCGGCCGGCTGCCCGCCGCGCTCATCCAGCTGCTGCGCGACGACTTCGGCGCCCACACCTACCAGCGCACCGACCGGCCGGGCACCTTCCACACCGACTGGGCGGGGGACCGCGCCGAGGTGGAGATGTGACCGGCCCCCTCCGTCGGGACCGCCGGCGTCAGCGCAGCAGCCCGTAGGCGTACGTCGGGCGGATCCGCACCACCACCCGCTGCTCGCGGACCATCGCGGCGCGGTAGTCGTCCCAGTCCCCGTGCTCGCCCGCGAGGGAGCGGTAGAGGTCGACCAGCTCCTCGACCGCCGGGTCGTCGGGGGCGGCGGCCACCTCGGAGAGCTCGACGTCGCCCTCGAGGACCACGTAGGACCAGAAGTCCTCGCCGTTGACGTGCAGGGCGGCCCAGGGCGTACGCCGGAGGTTGGCGTACTTCGCCCGGTCGGCGGTGGTGGAGACACGGACCAGGCCGGTCTCGTCGACGCCGTGCAGGACGTTCGAGAGCTGCGGACGTCCGTCCCGCCGGAGGGTCACCAGCGTGGACCGGTGGTGGCTGCGGACTGCGGTGAGGGCTTCGTCGAGGTCCATGACGACAGCATGCCGCGTGCGCGCCGCGCCGGCACGCAGGTGTGGCCGGCACGGGGAGGGGGTACCTCTCGGGCATGACGACTCTCGGGAACACGGTCAGGGCCCGCAGCAGCGGGTTCGGCGAGCTCATCATCGACTACGACGACCGCGTTCTCGAGCCGCGGCCCTGGACGGTCGCGCAGTCGCGTTGGGCGGCCGAGCTGCTGCCCAACGCGCCGGACGGACCGGTGCTGGAGCTCTGCGCCGGCGCCGGGCAGATCGGGCTGCTCGCCATCGCCCGCGAGCCCCGGCCCCTGGTCGCCGTCGACCTCAACCCGATCGCCTGCGACTACACGATGGCCAACGCCGAGCGCGCCGGGCTGGGCCACCTGGTCGAGGTCCGGGAGGGCGCCATGGACGCCGTGCTCGCCCCGGGGGAGCGGTTCTCGCTCGTCATCGCCGACCCGCCGTGGGTGCCGAGCGCCCGGACCGGAGAGTTCCCGGCGGACCCGCTGCTGGCCATCGACGGCGGCCACGACGGCCTCGATCTCGCCCGGCAGTGCTGGATGATCGCCGACCGGCACCTGCTCCCGGGCGGAGCGGCCCTGCTCCAGGTCGGCACCGCCGCGCAGGCGCGCCAGCTGGCCCGAGAGCTGCGGGGGAGCAGCCGGCTGCGGCTGCGGGAGACCCGGAGCTTCGCCCGGGGCGCCCTGGTGGTCATCGCTGCCTGACCTCCGGGGCCGGCCGCACGGCCCGTCGGCCCGACCCGGAGGTCAGGGGCGCGCCCTGGGCGGCAGCACCTTGTGGGTGCCGTCGCACCACGGCTTGATGGCGGACTTGCCGCACCGGCAGACCGCGCTGACCGGCCGCGTCGTGCGGTGCCGCCGGCCCTCCTCGTCGGTGACGACGTGGTCGCCGCGCAGCAGCATCGGCCCGCCGGGGCAGAGGACCACGTCGGGGTGGCCGGCCTCCTCCACCGCCCGCGAGCCGCCCGGCCCGGTCGCGCCGTCGCCCGCCACGGGCCCGGTGCTCATGCCGCCCACTGCGCCAGCAGCGACCGGGCGACCCGGTCCTCGAGGTCCAGGCAGCTGAACGCCCCGAAGAACACGTCGCCGATCAACGCCGGCTCCTCCTCGACCAGCGCGCCGCAGATGGTGCGGACGGCGAGCTGCTCGTGCACGGCGTCGGCGGCCACGTGCTCCTCGTAGTAGTCGATCATCTCCTGGGCCATGCCGAGCCGGGCCAGCCCCTGGGCCATCCGCCGCGACGGCATCGAGCTGGTCGCCTCGAAGGCGGCGAGGTGGCCCAGGGCGGCGCCCCGGAGCCGGCGGTGCAGGCCGAGGAGCGCCATCGCGTTGTTCTGCTCGAGCACCTCCAGCGGCACGTCGTCGACGTACCAGCCGTACTCCGAGCGCAGGCCGAGCGCCTCCAGGCCGCGGACGAACAGGTGCGCGTGCAGCCGGGTCGGGTCGCCGGTGCCGTACTCGTCGTACTGCAGCTCCATCAGCGCGGCCTTGGGCCGGGTGCCCAGCCGCGGGACCACCCAGGCGGTCGGGTCGGCCTCCTTGAGGTGGTAGACCGAGCGCATCCGGAACAGGTCGAGGACCTGGTCCGCGTCGGCCTCGCGGTGGACGTACGACGCCAGCGAGGCGCCGTCGTGCGCCTCGACGAAGGCGAACAGCTCCTCGGCGAACGTCTCGAGGCCGGGCAGCGGGGGCGCGGTCCACCGCTCCCGCAGCCGGGCCTCGAACGACGACTCCAGCCGTCGGCGCAGCGCCAGCACGTCGGGGTGCCACTCCAGCTCGTCGTCGACGTCGTCGAAGCCGCGGTGGTGGAGCTCGTAGAGCGCCCACAGCGAGATCTGCTCGTCCTCCGGCCCGTCCGGCTCGAGGCCGCGGACCCGGGCCAGGTCCTCGGGCTGGTGGCGCAGGGCCGGGAAGAGCGCGTCACTCAGGGGGCCGCGCGGCTTCGGGGTCAGCATGCGGTTCTTGTACCCCTCGCGGATGTGCGCCATGCCGGGTGCTCGCAAGGGCCGCGAGGGGCCGGAAGGGGGCCCGGACGGCGGCCCGGAAGCAGCGGGAAGGACGGGGAAGGGCCGGGGAAGGAGCGCGGAAGGGCGGGGGAAGGTGGGGGCGGCACGGTGCGTCGTACCGCCGGACCACCAGGGTCCGGCCCGCACCGGAGGAGCCCTCCATGACCGTCACCGCCCGCCCCCGCCGCAACGGCGTCGACGTCGAGAAGCTGTTCGCCACCCTCGACGCCGTCAAGGGACAGCCCGAGATCGCCGACTTCCAGTTCCGGGCCCGCAACACCTGGCACGCCGGGACCCACAGCTCGACCGAGTTCTCCGGGTTCCACGGCGCACTGCAGGAGCTCGAGCACCGGCACCCGACCGTGGTCGAGGCCGACCACCCCGAGGTGCTCGTCGGCACCGACCACGCGCCGACGCCGGCGGAGCACCTGCTGCACGCGATCGCGTCCTGCCTGACCGCCGGCATCGGCAACATCGCCGCCGCCCGCGGCGTCGAGCTGACCCACGTCAGCTCCACGGTGGAGGGCGACATCGACCTGCTCGGCATCCTCGGCCTGTCCGACGGCTCGGTCCGCAACGGCTACCAGCAGATCCGGGTCACCTTCCGCATCGAGGGCGACGCCGACGACGAGACGCTGCGGCAGATCGTCGAGCAGTCGCAGCGCCGCTCCGCGGTCTACGACACGCTGACCCGCCCCACGCCCGTCGTCGTCGACGTGGTCACCGGCTGAGCCGGTCCCGACCGCCGATCCCTCCTTCCCCCACCACCATCACCACGACCACCACCGCCGTCCGGCCGCCCCTGCGCGGCCGGACGGCCCGAGGACCTCCCCATGGACACCATCGACACCCTCGTCATCGGCGCCGGCCACGCCGGGCTCGCCGTGAGCCACCTGCTGTCCCGCGCGGGCCGCGAGCACGTCGTGCTCGACCGGGGCCGGGTTGCGGAGAGCTGGCGTAGCGAGCGCTGGGACTCCCTGCACCTGCTCACCCCGCGCTGGATGACCCGGCTGCCCGGCTGGTGGTACGACGGCCCGGGCCAGGAGGGCTTCATGCCCGCCCGCGAGCTGGTCGACCACCTCGAGCGGTACGCCGCCACGAACGCCGGGCCGCTGGTGCTCGGCGCCCCGGTCGAGGAGGTGCGGTGGTCGCACGGGCAGTACGTCGTCCGCACCGGCGGCCGCACCTGGCGTGCCCGCAACGTCGTCGTCGCGACCGGCCCCGGCCGGCCCCGGATCCCCACCGGCCTGGCCGCCCTGCCGCCGGACGTGCACGTGCTGCCCGCCGCGGACTACCGCAACCCCCAGCAGCTCCCCCCGGGCGGCGTGCTCGTGGTCGGGGCCTCGGCCTCGGGCACGCAGCTCGCCGACGAGCTGGCCCGGGCCGGCCGGCGCGTGGTGCTCGCCGTCGGCAGCCACAACCGGATGCCCCGCCGCTACCGCGGCCTCGACGTCTTCTGGTGGCTCGAGCAGACCGGTCGGCTGGGCCGCAGCCACGACGAGCCGCCGACCGAGGAGCACCGCAACCCCTCGCTGCAGCTCGTGGGCCGGCCGTCGGCCGACCCGCGGGGGACCGAGGTCGACCTGCCCACGCTGCAGGGCCTCGGGGTGGAGCTGGCGGGCCGGGCGCTGACCGCGGAGGGTCCGGTCGTCGCGTTCGCCGACGACCTGGCCGAGAGCACCGGCCGGGCCGACGCCCGGCTGGCGCGGCTGCTGGACTCCTTCGACGAGCACGCCACCGCGAGCGGGCTGGACGCCGAGCTCGACCCGCGCTGGCCCCTCGCGCCGGCCGTGGTCGAGTCCACCAGGGACCGGCTCGACCTGCGTCGCGAGGGGATCGGCACCGTCCTGCTGGCCACCGGCTTCCGGCCGCACCATCCCTGGCTGCGGGTCCCGGTCGTCGACTCCGGCGGGCGGATCCGGCACCGCCGCGGGGTGACCCCGGCCCCGGGCCTCTATGTCGTCGGCCAGCCGTTCACGCGGCGCCGGGGCACGCCGTACCTCGACGGTGCGCGCGCCGACGCGCTCGACGTCGTGGCCCACCTCTGCACCCGGCACGTCGGGTCCGTCGCCGCGGTGGCCGGGTCATGACCGCCGCCGACGTCGTGGTGGTGGGGGCCCGCGCCGCGGGTGCCCCCACCGCGATGCTGCTGGCCCGGGCCGGTCTCCGGGTGACGCTGCTCGACCGCGGCCGCCACGGCAGCGACACCGTCTCGACGCACGGACTGATGCGCGGTGGCGTGCTGCAGCTGAGCCGCTGGGGGCTGCTCGACGAGATCGTCGCGGCGGGCACGCCGCCGGTGCGGCGCACCACCTTCCACTACGTGGACGACGAGCCGGTCCGCATCTCGCTGCGGTCGAGCCCGGGGGTCGACGCGCTCTACGCGCCGCGGCGGCACCTGCTGGACCGGGTGCTCGTGGACGCCGCGGCCCGGGCCGGCGCGCGGGTGCGGCACCGCACGGCGGTCTCCGGACTCCTCCGCGACGGTGCGGGCCGGGTGCGTGGAGTGCGCGCCGACGGCCCGGGGGGCGGCGTCGAGATCCCGGCCCGGCTCGTCATCGGTGCCGACGGGATCGGCTCCCGCGTCGCCCGCGAGGTGGCCGCCCCGGTGCGGCACCGCGGCCGGGCCGGCAGCGCGGTCCGCTACGCCTACGTGGCGGGCGTGCCGGACCAGGGCTACGAGTGGGCCTACGGGGACGGGGCCGCCGCGGGCGTGATCCCGACCAACGACGGCCTCGCGTGCGTGTTCGTGGCCACGGCGCCGGACCGGATGCGCGCGCTCGGCCGCAGCGGACCGCCCGACACCGTCATGGGCCGGCTGCTGGCCGACGCTGCGCCGGCGCTGGCCGGCAGGGTGGACCTCGCCGGCCGGGTCGGGCCGGTCCGGGGCTGGGGCGGCGTGCGCGGCTTCGTACGACGGTCGTGGGGACCGGGCTGGGCGCTGGTCGGCGACGCGGCGTACTTCAAGGACCCGATCAGCACCCACGGCCTCACCGACGCGCTCCGCGACGCCGACCTGCTGGCCGAGGCGGTGCTCGAGGTGCTGGCCGGGACGCCCGAGGCCGACGCGCTGGGCCACTACGAGGCCACCCGCGACCGCCTCTCGGGCCAGCTGTTCGCCGCCAGCGACGCGATCGCGGCCTACGACTGGCGCGGCAGCGAGGTGCAGCCCCTGCTGCGCCGGCTGAACGCGGCGATGGCCGACGAGATCGAGCTGCTGGAGCAGCGCCCCGCGCTCGTGACCGCTGACGTGGCGGCGCTGCGGCGGTAGCGTGGGCACACCGACCACCCACGGGACGAGCCATGGACGTCGACATCCGCATGTTGGGGGCCTTCTCGGTGGTGGCCGACTGTGCCCCGGTGCCGCCGGAGGCCTGGAGCCGGCGCAGCGCGGCCTCGCTGGTCAAGCTGCTGGCGCTGAGCGAGGGCCGCCGCCTGCACCGGGAGCAGGTGCTGGACGCGCTCTGGCCGGACCTGCCGCCGGACAGCGCCGTCCCCCGGCTGCACAAGGCGGCGCACTATGCGCGCAAGGCGCTCGGCGCCGGCCCCGCCGGGCTGGTGCTGCGGCAGGACCTGGTCGAGCTGCTGCCCGAGGCCCGGGTCCGGGTCGACGTGCTCGAGCTCCGCCGGCTGGCGGGTGCGGCGCTGCAGGCCGGCTCCGCCGAGCAGGCCACCGCGGCGTTGGCGGCCTACCGCGGTGAGCTGCTGCCCGAGGACCTCTACGAGACCTGGAGCCAGGAGTGGCGGGAGACCATGGCGCTGCTGCACCAGGACCTGCTGCGGCTCGCCGGCCGGTGGGAGGAGCTGCTGCGCCTGGACGCGACCGACGAGGCCGCCCACGTCGCCCTGGCCCGCGAGCACGCCGAGCGCGGGGACGTGCACCGGGCGCAGCGCCAGCTCGAGCGGCTGGACCAGGCGCTGCGCCGCGAGCTGGGGACCGTGCCGGGCGAGGCGGCGCGGCGGCTGCGGGCGGAGCTGGCCGCCCGCGGGCCCGGCGGGGATCCGCCGACGGCCCCCACCCGGGACGGCCGGCGGCTGGTCGGGCGTCGTGACCTGGCGGACCTGGTCCGCGACCGCCTCGACCGCGCGGCGCAGGGGCGGGGCAGCACGCTGCTGCTCACCGGGACGGCCGGCGTCGGCAAGACCGCGGTGCTGGACCTGGCGGCCACGCTCGCCGACCGCCGCGGCTGGCGGGTGGCCCGCGGCGGTGCCTCGGCGATCGAGGGCGGCTGGCCCTACGCGCCGGTCCTCGAGGCCCTCAGTGACCTCTGCCGCCACCATCCCGCCCTGCTCGACGGGCTGGACGACGCCTACCGGACCGAGCTGGAGCGGGCCCGTTCGGGGGAGTCGGTGGCCTGGAGCGGCGAGAACGCCCACCAACGGCTGTTCGTGGCCGCGGCCGAGCTGTTCCGGCTCGCCGCGGCCGACCACGGCCTGCTGCTGGTCGTCGACGACGTGCACGAGGCCGACGAGGCGTCCCTGCGGCTGCTGCACTACCTCGCCCGGTGCGCCGTCGGCGAGCCCGCGGTGCTGCTGCTCGCGGCCCGGCCGGACCGTCCGCTGCTGCGGGAGATGGAGCAGAGCCTCGTGGCCCGGGGGATCGGTTCGGTCGTGCCGGTCACCCCCCTCGACCGCGACGGCATCAGGCGGCTGGTCTCGCTGCACCATCCCGGTCTCCGCGAGGAGACCCTCGAGGAGGTGTGGCGCCTCTCGGACGGGCTGCCCTTCCGGGCGCTGGAGGCCGCCCGCCGCGCGGAGTCGGGGGTGGACGACCTGAGCGTCTCCGGGCTGTCGCCCCAGGCGCTGGTCGTGTTCCGGCGGGTGGCGCTGCTGGGCTCGGCGTTCACCACCGACGAGCTGCTGGCCGCCTCCGGCGTCGACGAGGAGACGTCGTACCGTGCTCTCGAGGACGCGCTGGACGGCTTCGTGGTCGTGCCGGCCGACAGCGGCTACCGCTTCCGCCACGCGCTGGTCCGCGAGACGCTGCTCACGGGGTTCCCGGCGGCGGAACGCTCACGCGCCGGCCGCGAGGTGGCCGAACGGCTGGCCGCCCTCGGTGCGCCACCGGGCCGGGTCGCCCACCTCTTCGTGGCCACCGGGCGCCCGGTGCAGGCGCTGCCCTACGCGGTGCCCGCGATCGAGACCGCCGGCGCGGTCGGCGCCTACCGGGACGGCCTGGTGCTGCTCGACGCCGTGGTGGACCACGCCTCCGGCAGCACCCGGGCCCACCTGCTGGCCCGCCGCGGCGACCTGTTGATGGCGCTGGCCGACGCTCGCGCGGTGGACGCCTACCGCGCGGCGCTGCCGGTCACCCGGGGCACCGAGCACCGACTGGTCCGGGCCCGGCTGGCCCGTGCGGCGGCGTTCCGGGGCGACAACGAGACCGCGGCCGCAGCCTTGGCGGGGCTGGAGACCGAGGGCGACGACGCGGACGCGCCGATCCTGCTCGCCCGCGGCCACCTGGCGTTCTTCACCGGCGACGTGGACGGCGCCTGGGCGGCCGCCGAGGCGGCCCGCGCCCGGCTCCGTCCCGAGGATCCCTGGCAGATCCCGGACCTGGTCGGCCTCCAGGGGCTGATCGCCCACGAGCGCGGGGAGTGGTTCGAGCGGTTCCGGCGCGAGCTGCTGCTGACCCGCGGGGACCACGCGATGGCCACCGCGGTCTTCGACGCGCACCTGTGCGTCGCGGAGTACCTCCTCTACGGCCCGGTGCCGTACGCGGAGGTGATCGAGCTGGCCGACGGGCTCCGCCGCCGGGGCCGGCGCCAGGGCGCGCTACGCGGGGTCGCGTTCGCCACCGCGATGATCGGCGAGGCGGCGCTGCTGATGGGCGACCTGGACATGGCTGCCCGCGAGCTGGAGGACGCGGTCGCCCTGCACCACGACGTCGACGCCCCGGCCGGGGAGGCGCACAGCCTGCAGCGGCTGGCGGAGGTCCGGCTGGCCCACGGTGACCGTGCCGGTGCCCAGGAGCTGCTGCAGCGGGCGCTGCCGCTGGCGCGGTGGACGGTCAGCAGCCGGCACCTGATGCAGCGGATCTACGGGACCATGGCGACCGCGTCACGGGACCCGGTGGAGGCGGTCAGCATCGTGGAGCAGGCGGAGGACGCGATGGGGGAGACCGACCGCTGCGCGTTCTGCGACGTCATGTTCGCGGTGCCGGCCGCGATCGCCCACGCCGACGCCGGCGACGTCGCGTCAGCGGAGCGTCACCTGCGGGTGGCCGAGGAGTCGGGTGGACTCTGGCAGGGCAGCGCGTGGGACGCCGCGGTCGCCGAGGTGCGCGCCCACCTCGCGCAGGCGCGCGGCGACGCGGGTGCGGCGACGCGCTGGACCGGGCGGGCCGCGGAGCTGTTCGCGGCCGCCGGCCAGCCGCTCGACGCCGCCCGCTGCGAGCGGTGGGTTCCGCGGGAGGCGTTCGCGGCCGCCGCGGCGGGCGCCCGATGACCGGGCCGGACCTCTCCGGCCCACCGCCCGCAGCCCGCGGGCGCTGGTCGCGGTGGTGCACCGCCGAGGAGGCGGCATGACCTGGACACCGCCGGCCGTCGGGGAGACGGCCGACCTGACCCGCACGGTGACATCCGCGGACATCGTGCGGTTCACCGACCTCAGCGGTGACCGCAACCCGCTGCACTACGACGAGCGGGCCGCCCGGGCGTCCCGGTTCGGCGAGATCGTCGTCCAGGGCGGCGTCACCAGCGCGATCCTGAACGCGGTCGTCGCCGAGCGGCTGCCCGGCCCGGGCACGGTGTTCCTCAACGTCAGCTGGGACTTCCGCGCACCGGTGCGGCCGGGGGACACGATCACCGGCCGGGTCGAGGTGCTGGCGGCCCGGCCGGACAAGCCGGTCACCGAGCTGCGCACGACGGTCGTGCGCGACGACGGCACGCTGGTCCTGGAGGGCACCGCGGTCACCTACACGATCGATCTCGGGCGGCCCGAGGGCGCCTGAGCGAGGCCGCCGGGTCGGGACGGAGCTGCACCGGTGGCCGGTCGGCTTCACGTTGCGCTCATCCGGGGATTCCTACCTTCGGGTGGTGACGGCAAGTGAGTGACCACATCGCGACGATCCTGTTCGGCCTCCCCGGGTGGGCGGTCCTCGTCGTCGTGTTCGCGCTGCCTGGGCTGGAGTCCTCCGCATTCGTCGGGTTCGTGTTCCCGGGTGAGATCGCCCTGTTGCTCGGCGGGGTGCTCGCCGAGCAGGGTCGGGTGGCGCTCCCGGCGGTGCTGGTCGCAGGCTTCCTGGGGGCCGCCGTCGGCGACAGCGTGGGCTACGCGGTGGGGCGCCGCTACGGGCGTCGGCTGCTCGACGGCACGCTCGGACGGTTCGTGAAGCGCGACCACCTCGATCGCGCGGAGCGCTACCTCGCCGCCCGCGGCGGCCGCGCCGTGTTCCTCGGCAGGTTCACCGCCGCGTTGCGGGTGATGGTGCCCGGCGCCGCCGGCATGGCGAGGATGCGCTACCCGACGTTCCTGGTCTTCAACGTCGCCGGGGCGGCGGGGTGGGTGCTGCTCTCGGTCCTGCTCGGCTACCTGGGTGGGAGCAGCTGGCGCCACGTCGAGCACGTCGCCTCCCGGATCGGGCTGGTCGCCCTCGCGGCGCTGGTGCTGCTCGTCGCCGGCGGTGCGGCCTGGCGTCGGGCCCGCGGGGTCTCCTGGGTGGCCGTGGCGGAGCGGCTGCAGGGCCACCCCCTGGTGCGCCGGGTGCAGACCCGCTTCCCACGGACCGCCGGCTCGATCGGCCGGCGCCTCGACCCCCGGCGGCGCCGCGGGCTCCCGGCCACCCTCGCCGCAGCCGTGGTGGTGGCCTCCACCTGGACCTTCCTCGGGCTCACCGAGGACGTCGTCGCCGGCAACGAGCTCGCGCTCCAGGATCCCCGCATCCACGCCTGGACCCTCGCGCACCGCAGCCATGCCTGGGACGTGTTCTTCAGGCTCGCGACGCACCTGGGTTCGAACCTCGTCGTGGTGCCGTTGCTGGTCACCGTCGTCGGGGTCCTGTCGTGGCGCCGGAGGTCGTGGCGCCCGGCCGTCGTGGCCGCGGTCGTCTACGGGACCGCGGTGGCGCTGCACGCCGGGGTCGCCGTGTGGGTGCACCGGGCCCGGCCGCCGGCCGCCGACTGGATCGCCCCCGCGTCAGGCTGGTCGTACCCCTCCGGGCACACCACGCAGGCGTGGGCGGCCTGGGGGATGCTGGCGCTGCTCGCCTTCGTCCACGCCGGGCGCCGGGGCCGCGTCGCCACCGCGCTGGTCTCGCTCACGGTCGCGGTCCTGGTGACCGTGAGCCGGGTCTACCTGGGCGTGCACTGGCCGACGGACGTGCTCGCGGGCGCCACGATGAGCATCGCCCTGCTGGCGGGGTGCAGCCTGGCCTGGCTGCTCCGCACCGAGGGGCCCGCGGCGCCCGGCCCCGAGCCGGGGGAGTCGGGATCGGGTCGCGAGGTGGCGGCAGGCCGCGCGACCTGACCGGGTGGCACCACCAGGGAACGACGAAGGCCAGGACATCGGTGATGTCCTGGCCTTCGGCGTGTGGTACGCCATCAGGGACTCGAACCCCGAACCCGCTGATTAAGAGTCAGCTGCTCTGCCAATTGAGCTAATGGCGCCCGGTGAAGCGAGTGAAACTCTAGCAGCGCCCCGGTGGGGGAGAGAAATCGGGCCCCGGCGGGGTCTCACCTCGACGCCATCACCGCCTGGGCGGCGTTGTGGCCGCCGATGCCCGAGACCGCGCCGCCGCGCCGGGCGCCGGAGCCGCAGAGCAGCACCGAGGTGGTCTCGGTCTGCACGCCCCATTGCTGGGCCGGGGTGTCGAGGCGGGCGCGGTTGGCGGCCCAGGGCCAGTCGAGGTCGCCGTGGAAGATGTGCCCGCCCGGCATCGCGAGCTCGCGCTCGACGTCCTGCGGGATCTTCGTCTCGAGGCACGGGTTGCCGTCCCGGTCGCGGGCCAGGCACGACTCGATCGGCTCGACCAGGTGCTCGTCGAGGGCGGCGAGCGCGCGGGAGACCGCGAGCTCCCTGGTGCCCTCCGGGTCCTTCTCGAACAGCGACGCGGGGGTGTGCAGGCCGAAGTAGGTCAGCGTGTGGGTGCCGTCCGCGGCGTCGCCGAGGATCGACGGGTCGGTCAGTGTGTGGCAGTAGACCTCGCCGGGCAACGTGGCGGGCAGGCGGCCGGCGGCGGCCTCGGCGTACGCCGCCTCGAGCCGGCTGTAGTCCTCGGCGAGGTGCAGGGTGCCGGCGAACGCGACGGCCGGGTCGACGCCCGAGCGCAGCCGCGGCAGCCGGTCGAGGAGGAGGTTGATCTTCAGCTGGGCGCCCTGCGGCTTGGCGTCCGGCTGCTCGGAGTCGCCGAGCAGGATCCGGAGCACCCACGGCGCCACGTTGGCCAGCACGTGCGTCGCGGCCACGGTGTGCGAGCGGCCGCCGTCGTGCCAGGTCACCTCGGCGCCGTCGCCGGTGTCGCGGATGCCGCTCACGCCGGCCGAGGTGATCACCTCGGCGCCGGCCCCGGTCGCCGCACGCCGGAGCGCGTCGGTCACCGCGCCCATGCCGCCGACGGGCACCCGCCACTCGCCGGTGCCGTTGCCGATCAGGTGGTAGAGGAAGCAGCGGTTCTGCACCAACGAGGGGTCGTGCATCGAGGCGAACGTGCCGATCAGGGCGTCGGTGGCGACCACCCCGCGGACGGTGTCGTCCTGGAACCGCTTCTCGATGGTCTCCCCGAGCGGGGAGGTGACGAAGTCGCGCCAGAGGCCGGGGTCGACCTGCTCGCGGACCTGCCGCTCGGTGGGCAGCGGGGCCAGCAGGGTGGGGGCCACCACGTGCGCCAGCTCGGCGGCGTCGGCGTAGAACTCGCGCCAGGCGGCGTGCTCCTCCTCGCTGCCGGTGAGCTCGGCGAACGAGCGCCGGGTCGCCTCGCCCTCGGTGCGCTCGACCAGCAGGCCGAGGTCGCGGCCGTCGCGGCGGACCGGGGTGTACGACGCGGTCGGGCGTGAGGCGAGCCGGATGTCGAGCTCGAGGTCCTCCACGAGCCGGGTCGGCAGCAGCGAGACCAGGTAGGAGTAGCGGGAGAGGCGTGCCGGCCGGCCGGGGAACGGCTCCGCCGAGACGGCCGCGCCGCCGGTGTGGCCGAGCCGCTCGAGGACGAGGACCGACAGGCCCGCGCGGGCGAGGTAGGCCGCGGAGACCAGCCCGTTGTGGCCGCCTCCGACGACGACCGCGTCGTACTGCTGCTTCGCCGAAGTCACCCGGCCAACCTAGCCGTCCGTGCGATCGGGAGGGCAAGCCGGTGATCCGCTTCGAGGTCGGGCCGGGTGTGCTTGGATCCTGTCGGACGGTGCTCGGGCCATCGAGAGGAGCGAGTGGGGGATGTCTCGGCCGCTGCTGCTCGCGGTCCTCGTGCTGGGGGTGGCGTTCTTCGGGGTCGCCGCCGTCACCGCGGTCCCCGACGGCGGCCACGGCATCGGCATCTGGCCGGTCGGCGGCGCCACCGCGACCCTGCTGCTGGCCCCGCGCCGCTGGGTCCCCGCGCTGGCCGCCGGGTTCGGGGCGGTCGCGCTGCTGACCTTCTCGGTGGGCGGGCTGCCCGTGGCCTTCATGCTCGCCGTCGCGGTGGGCATCGCCCTCGGCGTGTGGGTGAGCTGGCGCGTGCTGTCGGGTGGCCGGGAGGGTCGCCCGTCATTGATGACCAGCCAGGACCTGGTGCGGTTCTTCGGCAGTGCCGGCGCCGGAGCGCTGGTCGTGGGTGTGGCGACCATCGTCGGCTGCCTGCTCTCCGGGTGGGGCGACCCGCTGCTGACCGGGCTGACCGTGCTGGCCGCCCAGGTGGCCTCGCACCTCACGGTGGTGCCGTTCTTCCTGCGGCTGCGCACCCACGAGTCGGTGGCCCCGATGGTCGAGCGTGTCCTGCAGTGGGTGCTGCTGTCGGTGGTCACGATGCTGGTCTTCCTGCCGCACCACTTCCCGAGCCTGGTCTTCGCGGTGCTGCCGCTGCTGGCCTGGGGCGGGCTGCGCGCCCGTCCCTACGAGGCGCTCGCGCAGGCGTTCGTGGTGTTCGCGATCGCGATCCAGCTGACCAGCTACGGCTTCGGGCCGTTCGCGGACATCCCGCAGGCCTACGGCCTGCCCGTGGACACCCGGCCGCTGCTGCTCGCCGTCTTCGGGCTGGACTGCGCGGCGGTCGTGGTCCCGATGGTGCAGGTCGTGGGTGAGCAGCTGGTCCTGGCCCGCGAGGCCGCCGCCGAGCGCGACAAGCTGCGGAGCATCGTCAACGGGGCGACCGGTGTCGCGATCATCGGCGCCGACGCCGCGGGCCGGATCAGCCTGTTCAATCCCGGCGCCCAGCGGCTGCTCGGCTACGCGTCGGAGGAGGTGATGGGCCGGTCCACGCGGATGTTCCACACCGACCTGGCCGTCCGCGAGAAGGCCGCGGAGCTGGGTGTGCCCGACGACTTCGCCGCGGTCGCGCTCGCGATGGCGGCGCCCGGGCGGGGCGCGGACGACATCCGGTTCCTCCGCAAGGACGGCACCGAGCGCACCCACTCGATGACCCTGGACCGGATCGTCGACGACCGGGGGCGGGTCACCGGCTACGTCAGCACCTCGGAGGACGTCACCGAGCGCGTCGAGCTGCAGCGAACCCTCGTCGAGGCGCTGGAGACCGAGCGGACCGCGGTCGAGCGGCTTCGCGAGGTCGACCGGGTCAAGGACACGTTCGTCTCCAGCGTCAGCCACGAGCTGCGCACGCCGATCACCAGCATCGTGGGCTACCTCGAGATGCTGGGGGGCGGGGACTTCGGGGCGCTCACCGACGCCCAGGCCGACGCCGTACGACGGGTCAGCGTGAACAGCTCCCGCCTGCTGCTGCTGATCGACGACCTGCTGACGCTCTCCCGGGTCGAGGACGACGGCCTGGTGATGTCCGACCGGGCCCTCGACCTGCGCACGCTGCTGCGGACCGGGTACGACGTGGTCGCGCCGGCCTGGGCGGGCCGGGACCTCGACGTACGCCTCGAGCTGCCGGCGGAGCCGGTGCCGTTCCTCGGCGACCGCGACATGATCGAGCGGGTGGTGGTGAACCTGCTGGGCAACGCGGTGAAGTTCACCCCCGAGGGCGGGGAGGTCGCCATGTGCCTGGCCACCCGCGACGACAGCGCCCTGGTCGAGGTCCGCGACACCGGAATCGGCATCCCCGCCGAGGAGCACCAGCGGATCTTCAGCCGCTTCTTCCGTTCCTCGACCGCCCAGCGGCAGGCCATCCCCGGCAGTGGCCTGGGGCTGTCGATCGCGCGGGCCGTGGTCGAGCGGCACGGCGGCCGGATCGAGCTGGCCTCGGGGGAGGGGCGGGGCACGACGTTCCGCGTCTGGCTGCCGATCGTGGTCTGACCCCGGCGCCACGGCCCTGGAGGAATATCCAACTTTCAACTATCGTTGATGCCGGTGTCACCGCCCGACGCCGACGAGGAGCCCCCATGCCTGCGATCACCGTGCCCGACCTGACCGTGCTCGACCGCCTCCGCACGCCGGGGCTGGGGGACCAGCCGCGACCGGTGTGGCAGGTCACCACCGCGCCCCAGGGCTTCGAGGGCGAGGGGTTCCCGGTGCGGCGCGCGTTCGCGGGCATCGACCTGGCCCACCTGGACCCGTTCGTGATGATGGACCAGATGGGCGAGGTGGAGTACGCCCCGGGTGAGCCGAAGGGCACCCCCTGGCACCCGCACCGGGGCTTCGAGACCGTCACCTACATCATCGACGGCGTCTTCGACCACCAGGACAGCCACGGCGGCGGCGGGACCATCACCAACGGCGACACCCAGTGGATGACGGCCGGCAGCGGGCTGCTGCACATCGAGGCGCCGCCGGAGTGGCTGGTGCAGCAGGGCGGCCTGTTCCACGGCATCCAGCTGTGGGTGAACCTGCCGCGCGACGCCAAGATGAACGACCCGAAGTACCAGGACCTGCGCTCCGGGGAGGTCGCGCTGCTGACCTCGCCCGACGCCGGCGCGCTGGTGCGCGTGATCGCCGGCTCGGTCGACGGGCACGCCGGCCCCGGCTCGACGTACACGCCGATGTCGCTGGTGCACGCGACCGTGGAGCCCGGCGCGCGCCTCGAGCTGCCGTGGGAGGTCGACTTCAACGCGCTGGTCTACGTGCTGGGCGGGCAGGGGACCGTCGGCGACGGCACGCCCGTGCACACCGGCCAGGCCGCGGTGCTCGGGGCGGGGGACTACCTGACCGTCACCGCGGACGGCTCCCAGGAGAGCCGGTCGCCGAAGCTGGACGTGATCGTCGCCGGCGGCCGCCCGATCCGCGAGCCGCTCGCCTGGGCCGGCCCGTTCGTGATGAACACCAAGTCCGAGGTGCTGCAGGCCTACGAGGACTTCCAGCGCGGCCACTTCGGCCACATCCCCGCCTGATCGGACTCGTGCGGCTCACACGCCGCCGCCGAGCTCCTCGACAAGCACCCGCTCTACCCCGGCCTCGAGCTCTGACTCGTTGAGTTGGGCCTCCCCGGGCCGCGAGTTGGGCCTCGCCGCGCGGGGAGGCCCAACTCAACGCCCGGGGAGGCCCAACTCGACGTCAGCGCCAGTCGAAGTGCTCGCGGTGGAGGCGCAGGGTCGAGACGCCGTCCGCGCGGAACCCCTGCTGCAGGTCGCGCACCATCGGCGCCGGGCCGCACATGAAGACCGACAGGTGCCGGGGGTCGGCTCCGGAGCGCTCCAGGACCCGCTTGGCGGTGAGCCGGCCGTCGACCGCGGAGCGGACCACGTGCAGGTCGACCTCGGGGTGGCGCTCGAGGATCTCGCGGATCTCGGCGAGGTAGGGCACCTCGCCGTCGGACTCCTGGGCGACGGAGTAGAAGAAGTCGACGCGGTTCGGCGGCGGGTGCTCGTCGAGGGACCGCAGCCAGCTCAGGAACGGCGTGACGCCCACCCCGCCGGCGATCCACGCCTGGCGGTCGGTGCCCTTGCCGTGCACGAACCGGCCGTGCGGCCCGCTGAGCACGGCCGGCATCCCGGGCCGGACCAGCGTGTCGACCTGGGAGGTGTAGTCGCCCAGCGCCTTGATGGTGACCCGGATGTCCGGCTCCGACGGGCTGCTGGCCAGCGTGAACGGGTGGCGGTGCCAGCCGTCCTTCGCCTCGAGGTGCAGCATCGCGAACTGGCCCGGCCGGTAGTCGAGGGGCCGTCCCAGCGGTCGGAGCACGATCTCGGTCAGGCCCTCGCCGACGGGGCGCACCTCCCGGACCTGGTAGTCGCGCAGGCCGTGGCCCCGCCGGGCCAGCAGCTCGCGGTAGGCGTAGACGGCCAGCCCGATGCCGCCCACCGCGAGGTAGGACCAGCGCAGCCACGGGCTGTCCGCGAACGGCGAGGCGTCGCCGAGGCCGTGGGCGAAGCCGATCGCGAGGAAGACCCCGGTGGTGCGGTGCACGGCCCGCCAGATCTCGTAGTCGCCGAGGAAGCGGGCGACCAGCCGCGAGGGCGGCCAGTCGTGGGCGACCCGGATCACCCGGCGGCCGAGCTCGGGCACCACCGAGCGCCAGCGGGGCAGGATCGCCCACACGGCGAGGGCAACCAGGCCCACGGTCGCGACCACGCCGGCGGGGTTCGCCCACCCCGCACCGCCGTGGTGGTGGGACATCAGGATGTGGGGGAGCAGCAGCACCAGGCCGGTGATCGCCACGCGCCGGTGCCAGACCGCGGCGCGGTCGATGCCGTCGAAGTAGGTGTCGAGCCAGGGCAGCGTGCTGACCAGCACGATGCCGATCGACATCAGCAGCACCGACTCCGCCCCGAGCAGCTGGCCGTAGTAGGAGCCGGTGTCCTCACCGGCGGGACGGGCCCACCACCACAGCAGCGCCTGGGCCACGACCAGCGCCCCCAGCACGGCGGGCCCCAGGTGGCGGCGCAGGAAGCTCGCGGTCAGCGGCATGCGCCGACGATAGGCCAGGGCGGCCCGGATCGAGCTCAGGCGGCGCGGTGGTGCAACCAGGCCAGGACGCCCAGCGCCTGGGCGGCGGTCCAGCCGGAGCTCTTCTGCTCGTTGCGGTGGCCCTGCGCGCTCATGAAGTGCTGGAGGTCGCCCGGGATCTTGTGGTCGCCGAGGGAGGGCATCCCGTCGAGGATGTACTGCTCCTCGCCGCTGCCGTCGAGGAAGAACGCCTCGTCGGAGTGCTGCACGTCGTAGGTGAGCGGCTGCCCGGTGCGCCAGTTGCGGACCTGACCGTCCTGCGGGACCTTCTTGACGTAGACGCCGAGGAACTTCCACAGCGCGGCCAGGTCCGCGGGCCGCCCGGTCAGCAGGTGCCACTGCGGCAGCTCGTCGCCCGAGCCGGCGTACTGCTTGCGGTAGGCGCGCAGCTGGGCCGGGGTGTCCCGCTTCGGGTCCACGGTGATGCTGAGGAAGACGGTGTCGGAGGGGTCGGCCGCCCGGTCCTGGTACTGGGTGGCGGTGCTCACGAAGGTCGCCGTGTCGATCGGGCACAGCTCCTGGCAGAGCGTCATCACGTCCTGCAGGACGACGGTCTTGCCCGCGTAGTCGGAGAGGTGGACCGTGTGGCCCTGCTCGTCGGTGAACGCGAGGTCACGCAGCTGCGCGGGCAGCTGCTGGCCCACCCGGGTGCCGGAGGCGTAGTGGGGCGCCGACCTGGGCGTGCTGGAGGCCGAGCCGCCGCAGGCGCTCAGCTGGGCCGCTGCCAGCAGGCCGACCAGGCCGAGCAGCACGGAACGGGGAAGGCGGGGGGAGCTCACGGACTCCGAGGCTAACCCCTGGGTGGTGCGGAGAAACATCGAGCCCCCGACCGCATCGCTGCAGGTCAGGGGCTCGACGCCGCCTCATGGGCGCTGGGGTGAGTGACGGGACTTGAACCCGCGGCCACCTGGACCACAACCAGGTGCTCTACCAGCTGAGCTACACCCACCATGCAAGATCCCGGCGCGGCCGGGATCGAGAGAACTGTACTAGGCCCCCGTCGGATTCCCGGAATCGGGCTCGTCGGTGAGTCCGGTCAGCGAACCACCGTGCCTGGCGGCGATCCGGCGGGCGGTGTCGGTGTCGGGACCGGGGGAGGGGACGAAGACCGCCTCGCGGTAGTAGCGCAGCTCCTCGATGCTCTCCTGGATGTCGGCGAGCGCGCGGTGGTTGCCCCGCTTCGCGGGGGCCTGGAAGTAGGCCTTGGGGAACCAGCGGCGGGAGAGCTCCTTGATCGAGGAGACGTCGACGATCCGGTAGTGCAGGAACGCCTCGAGGTCGGGCATGTCCCGGGCGAGGAACGCCCGGTCGGTCGCCACCGTGTTGCCGGCCAGCGGGGGCCGGCTGCCGTCGGGGCAGTGCTCCTTGATGTAGGCCAGCACCCGCTCCTCGGCCTCGGCCATGGTGATGCCGTGGTCGAGCTCCTCGAGCAGCCCCGACTTCTCGTGCATGGTGCGCACGAAGTCGTTCATCTGCTCCATCGCCTCGGTCGGGGGCTTGACCACCAGGTCGATGCCCTCGCCGAGCACGTTGAGGTCGAAGTCGGTCACCAGCGCCGCGACCTCGATGAGCGCGTCGGCCCCGAGGTCCAGCCCGGTCATCTCACAGTCGATCCAGACGAGTCTCTCGTTCACGAGGGCACCCTACTGCGCGCCGCGGCGAGCCTCTCAGGCGCGATTCAGACCCGCCTTCTAGGGTCGGGGGTGTGAAGGAGTGGTTCGGCCTGGCCGCCAGGCTCGTCGTCGGGGTGGTCTGGATCGTCGCCGGCGCGATCAAGCTGCCCGACCCGGCGACCAGCGTGCAGGCCGTCCGGGCCTATCAGCTGCTGCCGTCGTCGGTGGTGCCCACGGTGGGGCAGCTGCTCCCGGTGGTCGAGATCGTGATCGGGCTGGCCCTGGTCGTCGGCGTGCTCACGCGCGGGGCCGCGGTCGCCTCGGCGCTGCTCCTGGTCGGCTTCATCGTGGCGATCTCGTCGGTGTGGGCCCGGGGCCTGACCATCGACTGCGGCTGCTTCGGCGGCGGCGGCCTGGACCCGAACGCCGCGTCGAAGTACCCGTGGGAGATCGCCCGGGACGTCGGCCTGCTGCTCCTCTCCGGCTACCTGGTGTGGGTCGGCCGCACCCGGCTGGCGGTGGACCGCCTCCTCTTCCGCCCCGCTCCCGCCTCCGAAGGGTCCTGAGGAATGTCGAAGCAGTCCGCCCGTGAGAGCCGCACCGACCGTGCGGCCGCCGCCCTGCGCGACCAGCAGCGCGCCGAGCGCCGCCGTGCCACCCGCATGGTCGCGCTGGTCGTCGCGGTGATCGTCGTGCTCGTGGGCGGAGGCTTCCTGCTCACCCGCTCCCTGGACACCAGCAACAACGTGTCCGCCCCGCCGGCCGGCGCCGGCACCTGGGGCGTGACGGTCGGCGACAAGAACGCGCCGCACACGGTGGTCGTCTACGAGGACTTCCTGTGCCCCTACTGCGGTCAGTTCGAGCGGGCCACGCACGACAAGCTCGCCACGCTCGCCGACGACGGCAAGGTCTACGTCGAGTACCGGCCGTTCAACCTGCTCCGGACCGACTACTCGGTCGCGGCCGCCTCCGCGTTCAAGGTGGTGCTCGACAGCTCCGGGCCCGCGGTCGCCAAGAAGTTCCACGACGCGCTCTACGCCGACCAGCCCGACGAGCAGGGCCCCTACCCGTCCAGCAGCTGGCTGGTCGACAAGGCGGTCGCCGCCGGGGCGTCGAAGTCGGCCGTGAGCAGCGGCATCGAGCAGGAGTCGCAGAAGTCCTGGGTGGACCGGGCCACGAAGGCCGCCACCGACGCCGGCGTACGCGGCACCCCGACGATCCTGCTCGACGGCAAGGTCTTCACCGACGGCACGACGATCGACCAGATGTCGCAGAACCTGCTCACCCAGGTGTCCTGAGCCAGCCTCGCTGCGTCGCGGGCCGGGGCGGCATTTGGGGTCCGCGGACGCCGCGCTGCCATGATCGACCCGATGACTACCTCGCACCCGCTCTCGTCGTACATCGCCGGCCTGCCGAAGGCCGAGCTGCACGTCCACCACGTCGGCTCGGCGTCCGCCCGGATCGTCAGCGGCCTGGCCGCGCGCCACCCCGGGACCGTGCCGAGCGACCTGGAGGAGCTCAAGCGGTTCTACGAGTTCCGCGACTTCGCGCACTTCATCGAGGTCTACCTCGCGGTGGTCGACCTGATCCGCACCCCCGAGGACATCCGTTACCTCACCTACGAGGTCGCGCGGGAGATGGCGACCGGCCAGAACCTGCGGTACGCCGAGCTCACCTGCACGCCGTACACCTCCGTGCGCCCGCACGAGGACGGCAAGGGCATGCCGATCGAGGCCTACACCGAGGCCGTCGAGGACGCCCGGGTCGCGGCCGAGCGGGACTTCGGCCTGGTGCTGCGCTGGGTCTACGACATCCCCGGCGAGTTCGGGGTGCCGGCGGCGGAGGCGACGCTGGACTACGCCCTCAACCACCGCCCCGAGGGCCTCATCGGCTTCGGCCTCGGCGGGCCGGAGATCGGCGTGCCGCGCCCCCAGTTCCAGCCGCACTTCGACGCGGCCCGGGCCGCCGGGCTGCGCAGCGTGCCCCACGCCGGCGAGACGACCGGCCCGCAGACCGTCTGGGACGCCCTCACCCTGCTGGGTGCGGAGCGGATCGGCCACGGCACCTCCTCCGTGCAGGACCCGGCGCTGCTGGCGCACCTCGCCGAGCGGGGCATCCCGCTCGAGGTCTGCCCCTCCTCCAACATCGCCACGCGCGCGGTCAGCACCCTCGACGAGCACCCGCTGCGCGCGTTCCGCGACGCCGGCGTGACGATCACGATCAACTCCGACGACCCGCCGATGTTCGGCACCGACCTGAACCGCGAGTACGAGATCGCCGCCGACCTGCTCGAGCTCGACGAGGACGGCGTCACGGACCTGGCCCGGGCCGCCGTGCGCGCGTCCTACGCCGAGCAGGACGTGAAGGAGCGGCTGCTCGCCGAGATCGACGGGTACGCCGGGGCCTGACCGGCCGGGGCGACCTCCAGCGGCCGGCTTCACCAAGGTATGTCGGCGAAGCTCCACTTCCCGGGTCGAACTCGGCGCGGGAAGCGAGCCGCCAGCGACATACCTTGGTGAAGCCGCGTGACCGCGGTCGAGCCGCACCGGCCCGGAGCCGGGCGCGACAGCGCCCGTGCCCGGGACGCACTCGGCCCCGCGCACTCATACTGCGCGGGGCCGCCCCTTGTTCTACCCGACCGGCGCCGGCGCAAACCGGCCGGGTCCCGGCGGCCGTGGCTCAGCGCGTGACGTGCGTCGCGTGCAGGTCGCGGAGCACCCCGGCGAAGCCGCCGCTCACCCGGCTCCGGCGACGGGCCGAGGTGGTCACCTGGGTGGTGGCGGTCGCGCACCACGGCAGGCCGGCCCGCTGCACGGCCCGCACCAGCAGCAGGTCCTCGCCGAGGCCGACCGGGGCGAAGCCACCGACCCGGTGCAGCGCCGCCAGCGACACGCCCAGGTTGGCGCCGTGCACGTAAGGGTGGCCCTCGCCGAGGGTGTGCGCCTGGTGCCAGGCGCGCAGCACGGCCGGGTCGAGGTCGCGGTGGTCCGGACGGACCGTGCCGACGACCATGTGGTGGCCCGCGTCGGCGAGCTCGAGCTGGCGGACCAGCCAGTCGTGGGGGACCACGGTGTCGGCGTCGGTGTTGGCCACCCACACCCGCTCCGCGGGGACCGGGCCGGCCAGCGCCTCGGCCCGGCGTACCCCCGCCTGGCGCGCCCCGCCCACGCAGCCGGCGTCCACCGCGACCACGTCGGCGCCGGCGGCGCGGGCCAGCCCCGGGGTCGCGTCGGAGCACCGGTCGGCGACGACGGTCACCCGTGCCACCACGGCCGGGCGGTGCCGGCGCAGGTGCGTGGTGGCGGCGCGCAGCGCGTGCAGGCAGGCGGGCAGGAGGTCCTGCTCGTCGTGGGCGGGCACGACCACGTGCACCACGTCGTACGGCGGGGCCGGTGCGCTCACGCGGTCGGGTCCGGCCAGAGGTCCGGCGAGCACAGCACCGAGATCTCGACGTCGCGGTCCTCGTAGCGGGCGACCTCCGGCGGCAGCCGGCTGGCGCGGAACCGCTCGTGCACGTCCGGCCCGTCCAGCACCCAGCCCTCGACGCGGTGGCGCCAGTGGCAGAGCACCACGGTGCCGTCGGGCTCGAGGCTGTCGCTGATCCGGGCGACCAGCCGGTCGAGGTCGCCGGGGCTGAGGAAGTAGCCGACCTCGGAGACGACGACCAGGTCGAAGCGGCCCTCCGGCCACTGGGCGGGCACGTCGCGCTCCTCGACGGTGACGTGGGAGAGCTCCCCGAGCCGGGCCCCGGCCCGGGCGACGGCCGTGGGGCTGCGGTCGACCGCGACCAGCTCGTCGCAGCGGCCGGCCAGGTCCTCGGCCAGCGCGCCGCGGGAGCAGCCGACCTCGAGGCCGCGACGGAAGTGCGGCCGGGGGAGCGCGGCCAGGGTGAGCTGGCGCTTGCGCTGCTCGTACCACCGCACGTCGACGCCCCACGGGTCCGGCTGGTCGCGGTGCAGCCGGTCGAGCGTCTCGTCATCGGCGGCCTCGGTGACGAAGTGCTCCACCGCGGTCCGGAAGTGGGCGAGCACCCGCTCCGGCAGCATCGCGCCGTCCTCGGGGTGGGAGGAGAGCGGCCGGACCTGGCTGGCGTGGGCGTGGATGGCCAGCCACTTGCGCTGGCTCACCTGGGGGGAGAGGTCGACCCGGTGCATCCGTGACCACGGCGCCTGGTCGGGCCGGTCCTTGTGCCACATCCAGACCGGGTACTCGGCCAGCCGGGCGCCGGTGCGCAGCGCCGCCGCGGCCGCCGCGCGACCCGCGGCCTCGTGGTCGGTGTGCCCGTCGTGGCGCCAGGGGGCGACCAGCAGCGTGCTGCGGCCGTCGCCGATCAGGTCGACCAGGCTCGAGGTCACCTCGGCCTCGACCTCGGCGACCTGGCCGTCCGTCGCGCCCAGGAACACCAGCGGCGCCTCCGGCGCGAGGATGCCGAGGGCGCGCTCGGCCTCCGCGAGCCGCCGGGTCGCCAGCCCGTGCCGGGTCAGCGTGGGGGACTCGGGGTGCGAGGCCTCGCCGGCGGTGAGGAGCACGACGTAGACGGCCAGGCCGGCGGCCGAGGCGGTGGCGATCAGCCCGCCCGCGCCGAGGCTCTCGTCGTCGGGGTGGGCGGCCACGACGACCAGCCGGGTGCACGGGACCTCGCCGTTGACCAGCGCGAGCTGCGGCACCGTGCCCCAGCCGGGGTGGCTGCGCCACTCCTCGGCCGCGGTCCCGGTGCCGTCGTGGGTGAAGGAGGCGGTCACCAGGGCGACCCCTCCTCGTCGAGGGCCTCGGCCACGCGGCTGCCGAGCGCGGCCGCGTCGCGCTCGGCGTGGTGCTGGCGCAGGTAGAGCCGCAGGTCGGCGACGCGGGCGGCGTGCCTCGGCTCCAGGGACAGCGGGCCGGGGCCCAGGCCGTGGTCGACGCTGGTGAGGACCTGCTCGGCCGCGTCCGCCACGACCTGGCGCAGTCGCAGGGCGAGCAGCGCGCCGGCCTCGCCGCCGGCGTCCCCGTCGTCGACGCGGCGAGCGGCGTCGACCAGCATCTGGCGCGCGGCGGCCAGCGCCGCGTCGACCGTGCCGAGGTGCATGAGCGCCACCTGGTCGGGGGTGCGGGCGCGTGCCGCCTGCAGCAGCCGACGCGCCACGCCCACGGCCCCGCCGTACCAGACCGCGGCCACGCCCATGCCGCCCCAGGCGAAGCCGTCGCGCTGCAGGTACCACCCGGGCTCGCCGACGGCCCCGGCCGGTACGTCGGCGAAGCGGACCGGGCCGGAGCGGACCTCACGCAGGCCGCGGGCGTGCCAGGCGCCCTCGAGCGGCGCGACCCCGGGGTGGCCGAGGTCGACCGCGAACAGGCCGCGGCGGCGGTCGTCGACCCAGGCCGTGACCAGCGCGTGGGTCAGGCCCCCGGCCAGCGAGCACCACGGCTTCAGCCCGTCGAGCCGCCAGCCCTCGCCGTGCTCCCGCGCCTCCAGGCGGGCGCCGGGGCCCTCGGCGGCGTACACGCCCCAGGTCGTGTCCTCGCTCGGGGCCGGCGCTCCGGACTCGGCCAGGATCGCGAGCGCGTCGACGTGCGGCTCCATGACCCGGGCCACCGACAGGTCGGCGGCGGCCACGGTCGCCAGCGCCTCCCAGAGCTCGGTGGTGGCGCCGCGGCCGGGGAGCGGGAGCTGGCGGCCCCACGTCCGGGCCAGCTCGACCGCAGCCGACGGCAGCTCGTCGGCCGCGTCGCGCGCGGCCTCGGCGACGAACCCGAGCGAGGCGGTGACCAGGCCTGGTTCGGGGCGAAGCACGACGGGCCAGGGGGAGTCGTCGGGCACGGGTGTCCTTCGGATCGGGTGCGACCGCCCGGTCGGGTGGCACGTCAGGCTAGGAGATCACGGCGGTTCACCGCCTCCTCCTCGCGGGTGAATCTCCCCTGCGAATAGAATTGCGTCCATGTCCCCCGACCAGAGGTCGCCGATCAGGCTGGCCATCGTCAACGACTACGAGATCGTGGTCGCGGGCGTCGCGGCGATGCTGACGCCGTACTCCGAGCGCGTGACGATCGTCGAGCTCGATGCCGGCCTGGCGGTGAGCAGCGACGTCGACCTGATCCTCTACGACACGTTCGGCCAGGTGCAGGGCGACGGCGTGGACCTGGAGGGGCTGCTGCACGGCAACGACGCGCGGCTGGTGGTCTTCAGCTGGAACGTGCAGCGCGACCTCGTCCAGCGCGCCCTGGACCACGGCGCGGCCGGCTACCTGTCGAAGGGGATGTCGGCCGAGGAGGTCGTCCAGGCCCTCGAGGACGTGGCCGACGGCAAGATCGTCGTCCCGGCCGACCGCCGGCTGGACAACCAGTCGGGCCTGTGGCCCGGCCGCGACCACGGTCTCACCGAGCGGGAGGCCGAGGTGCTGGCGCTGATCACGCAGGGGCTCAGCAACCAGGAGATCGCGGAGCGCACCTACCTGAGCATCAACTCCGTGAAGACCTACATCCGCACCGCCTACCGCAAGATCGGTGTCATGCGCCGCTCGCAGGCGGTGGTGTGGGGGATGCAGAACGGCTTCGAGCCCGACCGCACGCGCGTGGTGGAGTCCGCCGGCGACTGAGCCCTGCTCCTGGGGCGCCGAGGGACGTCGCGCGGAGGGACGTCACGCGGAGGGACGTGAGGGGCCGGGTGTGGAGCTCACGGGACGCCTGACGGCGCCGGGGGCGGCTGCAGACCTGAGGATTGGCCAAGACTCCCGGTCGGGGTGTGTGAGCGGCACGAGAACGGGCACGGGCAGGTCAGTACGACATCTGCTCCGCTGAAACAGACCGGTGGGCGATAGAACGACCTCGGGAGCTCGCATGACCATCGCCGCTTCGGCATCCCCCGCCCCGGACACCTCTCCCGCAGACCTCGCGCCGGACCACTCCGGCAAGGTCTCCCTCCCACGGGAGAGGAGGATCCGGCTGACCGCACAGCTGCTGCAGCAGGCCGCGGAAACCTCCGACGAGCACCAGCGCGACGAGATCATCGATCGGGTCGTGCTGATGAACATGGGCGTCGCGCGCACCATCGCGCACCGGTACGCCGAGCGCGGCGTACCGCGTGAGGACCTCGAGCAGGTGGCCTACCTGGCGCTCACCAGGGCGGCCCACCACTTCGACGCGTCGCTCCACCACGACTTCCTGTCCTACGCCGTGCCGACCGTGCGCGGCGAGATCCGGAAGTACTTCCGCGACCTCGGCTGGTTCGTGCGCCCGCCCCGTCGGGTGCAGGAGACCCAGTCGAAGGTGGTCGCGGCCCGCGACAGCCTGAGCACCGCCGGTGGGCGGCCGGTCACGGCTGCGGAGATCGCCGAGAACCTCGGCGAGGACGTCCGGACCGTGGAGGAGGCGCTGGCCGCCCAGGGCTGCTTCAACCCCACCTCCCTCGACCTGCCGGTGCACGACGGCGCCACGGCGACACTGGGGGACGAGCTGACCGACTCGGTGGTCGACGGCCTGGGGGCCGCCGAGGCGAGGGTCGTGCTCGCTCCGCTGGTGCGCCGGCTGTCCGAGCGGGACCGCCGGATCGTGAGCCTGCGGTTCTTCGACGACCGCACCCAGCAGGAGATCGCGGAGGAGATCGGGGTGACCCAGATGCAGGTCTCCCGCCTCCTCGCCCGGATCCTGCGCGACCTGCGCCGCATGCTCGAGCAGGAGCAGGAGCAGGAGCAGGAGCAGGAGGCGCGCGCCGCATCCTGAGCCGACGGCGAGGGGCGGCTCCCGCAGGGGCCCGCCCCTCGCCCTGTCCGGCGCCGCCGGGCGAGCAGGCGGACGGATGAGGATGACCGGGAACCGACGGGGGAGACGATCCCCGGCCACCGCTTCCAGCCTACGTCGGCGGCCGGGCCGAGCCAGCAGCGCGCAGCGCCGCGCGGAGCGGCGAGGCCTGCCGTCCGCTACGGCAGGTCGTGCGCGTGGATCCGGTGGAGCGTCGACCACCCCCGCGCCGTGGCTCGCTGGCCCGTGGCGCGCTCCAGCAGGCGATTGCCGTGGGGTCGGTTCGGCCCCTGGCGTGGTCTGGCGGTGAGGACCTCCAGGTCGCGCACCTCCACGAGGACCGTGCGTCCGCTGTCTCCCAGCCGGTCGGCGAGGATCCCGGGTGCCGAGTGCGGGAGCAGGCAGACCTCCAGCTCCCAGTCCTCGTCCTCGTAGGGGCCGAAGGGATCCTCGGCGACCAGCTCGGCCAACCAGCTCATCGGTCGCACGATCAGGGGCTCGCGGCGGCCGAGCACGCGCTCGACCCGTTGCTCGACCGCGTCCCGCACTCGCTCGAGCTCGGTCGGCCCGGCGGAGAAGGTGAGGTTGCCGGTGGTGAGGAAGGACCGGGGGTCCTCCCCGCCGGAGTCTTCGACGATCTCGAGCAGGACCGCACGATGAAGTCCTTCTCGACCGAGCATCACGTTCCGGACCAGGGCCAGCCAGCGCATGGGGACAGTGTGCCCGCGCCGGCGACCTAGGGTCGGCGCATGTTCTGGCAACCGGGCGAGCACGTCTACTGGCACTACCGCCGCCCACGCTGGGAGCCCGGCGACGCCGAGTACCTCGACCCGGTGACCGTCGTCCGCGACGACGACCGTGGCCTGGTCGCCTGGCTCGCCCCGGGGACCGAGGTGCTGAAGGCGGTGCTGCCCGATGGAGGGCCTCCCCGCTCGGCGCCGCCGGAGGTCGCGTTCTCGATCGGCCGGGTCTCCGCACGCGGTCGCTGGCGCGGACCGGGCATCCTGCGCATCGCACCGACCGGTGCGCCCTGGAGCGTCTGGCTGTTCTGGGACGACGACTGGGCCTTCGCGGGCTGGTACGTGAACCTCGAGGCACCTCATCGTCGGGAGGGGCGCGACCTGTTCTCCTCCGACCACGTGCTGGACGTGTGGATCGCCGCGGACGGTGGCTGGCGGATGAAGGACGAGGACGAGCTCGACGCGGCCGTCGACCAGGGGCTGTTCACCGCGGCGGAGAGGGAACGCTTCCAGCACGCCGCCCGCGCGGCGCTGCGGACGTTCCGGGCCGGCCGGTTCCCGTTCGACGAGCCGTGGCCGGACTGGCGCCCTGATCCGGCCTGGCAGCGGCCGGTCCTCCCCGGCCACGCCGCGTGGGAGCTCGACCAGGTGGACGAGTAGCCCGGTGGCGCCCCAACGTGGGAGCGACGTGGGGAGTCGGCGTGGCCCGCGCGTCGGCTGCTTCGAGGATCCCGCTCAACCATGCGGGGTTCGGCGCCCCCGGCAGGACTCGAACCTGCGACCTAGAGATTAGAAGGCTCTTGCTCTATCCAGCTGAGCTACAGGGGCGGGGGTAGGAACTCCAGTCGAGGCAAAACACAGGAAGTCCAGCTGTGTCGTTATGCGCACCCAGGCGCCTACCCGGCCGTCAGTATGCCGCATCCGGCACGGGCCCACGGTGGCCACGTGCAACGAGGCCACCGTCGGGCGAGGTGCCCTTCTTCTGCTCCGGGGATCCGGTGGTGCCCGGACGGCAGGTCCTGGCGGCTGAATGACGCGTCTGCACCCGAGCGAACCCCGGCACTGACCGGGCAGTCGTGGGGAGAGGCCTGCGACCGAGCGGTGCGGTCTCGCTGGATGTGGGCCGGGGTTGTGGGACAGGGTGTCGCGGGTCCCGGGAGCTCGGTGGCGGGGTTGTGGGACAGGGGCTGTGTCACAACGTCGACGAACCTGCGGCGGGAAGCAGGTCACGGTGTTCCACATCGTCGCGCGCCGGGCGCGGCTCGTGACGGCGGGTTGCATTGTGACTGTCGCGACCCGCGTTGAAGGATCCCGGATCCCTTGCGGTGCAGTGCCTGGCCTCGAACTACGTGGCAGCGGCCGCCCGCACGCGGGACATTCGCCCCTTCAGGTGACCCGACTGGCAGGACAGCATCAGGAGTCCGTACGTCCCGAGGGAGCGCCCGATGGCCCAGGAAGTTTCGGCGGGGAAGGCGTCGAGCGCCGCCCAACGCGTGCTCCTCCCCCTCGCGCTCGCCCAGTTCATCTGCAGCTTCGCCGGCTCCAACATGAACGTGATGATCAACGACATGAGCAAGGACCTGGACACCACGGTCCAGGGCATCCAGCTGGCGATCACGATCTTCCTGCTGGTGATGGCCGCACTGATGATCCCGGGCGGCAAGCTGACCGACAAGTACGGCCGGAAGAAGTGCTTCATGGTCGGGCTGGTCGTGTACGCGATCGGCGCGCTGCTGAGTGCGGTCTCGCCGGGGTTGGGAGTGCTCATCCTGGGCAACTCGATCCTCGAGGGAGTCGGCACCGCCCTGCTCATCCCTCCCGTCTACATCCTCGCGACGATGCTCTTCAGCGGAGTCACCTCTCGGGCGCGCGCGTTCGGTGCGATCAGCGCCGCCGGCGGCGTGGGCGCCGCCGCGGGGCCGCTGATCGGGGGACTGATCACCTCCGCCATCAGCTGGCGGGCGGCGTTCGTCTTCCAGGCACTCATCATCGCCGTGATCGTGTGGCTGAGCCGAAAGCTCGAGGACCCCGTGCCGGCGGACCCCAGCCGCCGTTTCGACGTGTGGGGCGCGGTGCTGTCCGCGACCGGCCTCATCCTGCTCGTCTCCGGCATCATGGCGGCCGACAACAACGTCTGGGTGATGCTCGGCCTCATGGCCGTGGGTGCCCTGGTGCTGGCCTGGTTCTTCCTCCTGATGCGCTCCGAGGAAGCCAAGGGCGAGGAGCCCCTGCTCTCGCTGGGTCTGTTCCGCAACCGGACGTCCAACCTCGGCATGATCACGCAGAACGCCCAGTGGCTGACCCTGATGGGCGTGTCGTTCACCGTCGCTGCCTACCTCCAGGTCGTGCGGGGCTACAACGCGATCGAGACCGGCGTGATCTACACGGCAGCCACGGTGGGCGTGCTGACGTCGTCGCTGGCCGCGGCGCGGCTGGCGAAGCGGCACGCGCAGCGCACGCTGATCATCGCCGGCTTCGTCCTCACCAGCCTCGGCATCGCGCTGTTCCTGGTCATGGTCCACGGGTCGCCCAAGACCTGGGTCTTCGTGCCCGGCCTCTTCCTGATCGGTCTCGGTGTCGGCGCGATGCTGACCCCGTCGGTCAACGTCGTGCAGTCGAGCTTCGGCGAGGACCAGCAGGGTGAGATCTCGGGCCTGTCGCGCAGCGTCTCCAACCTGGGCTCGTCGCTCGGCACCGCGGTCGCCGGCACCATCCTGGTGGCAGGCATCGCCAACACGCCCGGCCGCAACTACGCGCTGGCCATGGTGGTCGTCGGGGTGGTCGGCCTCGTCGGGCTCGTGGCGGCACTGTTCCTGCCGTCGCAGCCCGCGGGTTCCGCGACGCCGTCGAGCGCACGATGACACGGATGGGTGCGCGCCGATCCCCGGAATCCCTCGTGGATCGGGACCCAGACCACCCGACGACATGTGAGGGGAACGGCGAAGCGAGCTGGGGCTGAGCGGCTCGCTCGCGCGACGGCAGTCCCCGGCCGCAGCAGCCCCGCCTCGGTCCATGCGCGGGACGTTCGGACTGGTCGGGAGCGGTCCGATGGCGGATTGCTCGGTCGCTGGGCATGCCCCAGTCTGGGGGCATGGACGCTCAGGAGGAGCGAACGCAGCTGGAGGCCGTGGCCAGGCGTCTCTCGTCGAGGTTCGGAGACCTGCCACCCGAGCTCATCGTCGAGACGGTGCGTGCATCGGAAGCCGGCCTGCGACAAGCCGTGATCCGGGACTTCGTTCCACTGCTCGTGGAGAAGGAGGTGCGCGACCGGCTTGCAGCACTGGACAAGCAGCTGGACCACACGCCAGGCCAGCGCACCTCGACCGCCCAGACCAGCCATCGCCGCCGCCATCCCCAGCCACAGGCATGAGTGGTTCGCACGCAGTCGACGGTCGCCGGAGCACCGGGGTCCGGGCTGGAGACCCGGGCACCGCTCCGTGCCGGCGTGCCGCCGTTCAGAGGCCGGCGAGCACCTGCGCGCTGGTGACGACCGTGGCGAACTCCCCGTGCAGGTTCGTCGCCGTCGCGCGGGCGAGCTCGTCGGCGGACATCGTCCCGCCGTCCGGGCCGGTGCGGTCGAAGGTGTGCGTCGCGTCGATCGCGAACCACACCTCGTAGCCGAGGTTCCCGCCGACGCGTGCCGTGGTCTCGCAGCAGTGGTTGGTGGTGATGCCCGAGACCACGATCGTCCCGATGCCCTGGCCGCGCAGCCACGCGTCGAGGTCCGGCTCGCCGTGGAAGCTGGAGTTCACCGACTTCGTGACCACCAGGTCCGGCCGGTGCCGGGCCAGGTACGGCTTGAGCGCGTTGCCCGGCTGTCGTGGGTGCAGTGGGCTGTCCGGGTCCTCCGACTCGTGCCGCACGACCACGAGCGGTCGACCGGATCCGGCGAAGGCGTCGACCAGCGAGGCGGTGTTCGCGTCGCAGTGCGGGTTGTTGCGCGGTCCCCACCAGGGGTCGTCGAAGCCGACCTGGGCGTCGACCACGACCAGCGCGGTGTTCTCGGGAAGCTGCATCTGGTCCTCCGGATGGGTGAGTGTCTGGTGGTCGGTTCCGGCGGAACCATTGTCGACGAGCGTGGCGCTCGGGCTGGCCTCCGGTGACCGGGTCCGACCTTCCCGGTAGCGGGAGCCTAGGGTCGCGGGGGAGTCGACCGACGAGGAGGTCCCCGAGAATGATCACCCGTGACGACGTCGAGGCCGCCCGGGCGCGGGTGGCCGGACGGGTGCGGCGTACGCCCCTGCTCGCCGTCGGCGAGGAGCTCGGGGGCAACGGCTGGTTCAAGCTCGAGCAGCTGCAGCACACCGGCTCGTTCAAGGCGCGCGGCGCCTTCAACCGGATCCTCAGCGCCCACGACGGCGGACACCTCGACCCACGCGTGGGGATCGTGGTGGCCTCGGGCGGGAACGCCGGCCTGGCGAACGCGTTCGCCGCCCGGGCGCTCGGCGTGCCGGCGACCGCGTTCGTCCCCGAGACCGCCCCGGCGGTGAAGGTGCAGCGGTTGCGCGAGTACGGCGCGACGGTCGAGCTGCGCGGCACCGAGTTCGCCACCGCCCACGAGGCGGCTGTCGAGCACGCCGAGGCGACCGGCGCCGTCTACTGCCACGCCTACGACCAGCCGGCGATCGCCGCCGGCGCGGGCACCCTCGGCCTGGAGGTCCTCGACGACCTGGCCGACGGCGTCGACACCGTTGTGGTGGCCGTGGGTGGTGGCGGGCTGATGGCCGGCGTCGCGGCGGCGACCGAGGGCGTCGCCGGTGTGGTCGGCGTCGAGCCGCGGGCCAGCCCGACCCTGCACACCGCGCTGGCCGAGGGCGGGCCGATCGACGTGCCGGTCTCGGGCGTCGCCGCGGACTCGCTCGGTGCGCGACGGCTCGGCGACATCGCCTACGCGGTCGCCAGCCGCGCCGGCGTGCGGTCGGTGCTGGTGGACGACGAGGAGATCGTGCGGGCACGGCGGATGTTGTGGGAGGAGCACCGGATCCTCGTCGAGCACGGCGCCGCGACCGCCCTGGCCGCCCTCACCAGCGGTGCCTACCGGCCCGCCGCGGACGAGCGGCTCGTCGTCGTGCTCTGCGGCGCGAACACCGACCCGGCGAGCCCCTAGCCCGAGGGCCTCGGGGCGAGCCGTTCGCCACCGACACCGCCTCGCTCGCCATGAGCGGCTTCGGGGAGTGGTCGACCGGGAACACCGGCACCCCGGGTCGGTTCCATGCCAAAGTGCGCCACACCGACGGCTGCCGGGGCGACACCAGCCCGACGATCCGGGCGCAGCGCAACCCCTGACGCTGGCCCGCTCGGCGGTCGGTCAGCGACCCAGCAGGCCCTGGTGCTGCTTGAGGTCGAGCACCCGCAGCGCCGACGCCCGCACCTGCGCGCGGAAGTGCCGGTGGGTGCGGGCGCGGTGCAGCACCGCGGCGTACATGGCCGGGGTGGTGCGCGCGTCGACGGTCAGGACCAGGTCGCCGCCGGCGCGCAGGAAGGACACCGCGCGGGCGCCCGCGGACCAGGCCGCGACCTGCTCGGCGTCGCCGAGGTCGTCGGAGACCACCACGCCGTCGAAGCCGAGGTCGTGGCGCAGCATCGTGCGCAGGATGAACGGCGAGAACGCCGCCGGGTGCTCCGGGTCGAGTCGGCTGTAGACAGCGGTCGACATCATCACGGCCGGGACCCCGGCGTCGACGGCCCGCTGGAAGGGGGCCAGGTAGCGGTCGTGACGGCGGGTGACGCCGTCGACGACGTGGGCCTCGGTGTCGGTGTTCGCGTGCACACGACCGAGCCCGGGGAAGTGCTTGGCGGTCGGCACCACGTGGCCGGAGCGCATGCCCCGGTCGAAGGCGAGGCCGTGCCGGGCGACGGTGCCGACCCGGTAGCCGAACTCGCGGTCGTAGCGGCCCACGGGCGGGTTGTCGGCCGCTGCCCGCGGGCCGGGGACCGTGTCGAGCACCGGCGCGAGGTTCATGTTCACGCCCGCCCGGTGCAGCTGCCGGGCCCAGCCCGTCGCCGTGCGCTCGAGCCGTCGCGGTGACCAGGACCCCTGGACGAGCGCGCTGGGGATGCTCGGGAGGCCGCGACCCTGCAGCACCTGGACCTGGCCGCCCTCCTGGTCGGTCGCGACCAGCAGGCCTACGCCGCCGGTCGCGGCCCGCGTCGCGCGGGACTGGGCGGCCGCCGCGACCCGCGCGGGGACGCGCACGCCGGCGTGGCTGCGCCCGGTCAGCATCACGTTGCCCACGTGCAGGCGCTGGATCTGGCGCAGCGTGGCGGGGCTCGCCGAGGTCGCGGGCGTGCCGACCATGAACAGCTGGCCGACCTGTTGGGGCAGGCTCAACCGCGCCAGCCGTTGCTCGGCCGGGGAGGGCAGCGGGCTGCGCCGGAGGGGCCGGTCCCGGGTGACCACCCGCTGGGGGGAGGCGTCCGCGGAGGGGACCAGGACGTCCGCGGTGGGCGCGAGCTCGGCGACGGGGGCCGACGAGCGGCCGGCGAGGCCGACGGCCAGGCCGACCACCAGGGCGCAGGCCGCGCACGCGACGGCGACCCACACCGAGATCCTCAGCACCGGACAAGCTCCCCGTACGACGTCACCGACCCCGTCCCCTCATGACGGGCTCGTCCCAGCCTGTCACGCGCGGCAACCCGGCGGGGGGCATCCGTTGCGAGGCGCCCACGAGGAGGCGGCGGCCGCCGGTCCTCAGCAGCGGGGCTGGGGGCCGTCGAGCGCGGTGTTCCAGTGCGCCTGGACGATGAAGCAGGGACGGTGGTGGTGGCCGGCATGGCCGGCGGCGGTGGCCGGCGCGGCGGTGGCGGCGAGGCCGAGGGCCACGGTGATCGCGGCGGCCCGGGCCAGCAGGGTGTGCGACATGGGGTGCTCCTGGTGGGTGCGGACCCGAGAGCCACCTCTCACGCTAGGAAGGTGCCGGGCGCGGCGGAATCCGCGCTTCCGCGTATGTCGCGCACGGCCAAACGGGCTTATTCTTGAGCGGAGTGGGGGGAGCCGCCGGTCGGGGGACCGCGGGAGGAACCATGGCGGGTGTCACCCTCACCGAGCGCGACACCGCGCTGCTCGAGGACATCATCGCGGCGTTCGAGGAGCTGGGTCCGGAGCCGGTCCCGTGGCGGGCGCTGCAGGGCCTGGCCGACCTCCTGCACACCGACGAGATCTCGCTGGGCGGCTACTGCATCTCGCCGGCCCACCTGTGGTTCGAGAACCTCGTGGACCGCGGCGGCTGCCGGGCGGAGACCGAGACTCCGGACGAGGCGCTCACGAACCCGTTCTGGCAGCACTACTGGAGCTCGGACTGCAGCTATCCGGACCGGACGGGTGACTACGACACGGTCACGGTGCTCTCGGACTTCACCAGCCTCCGGGAGCTACGCCGGACCCGGCTGCGTCCGCTGCCGGCGGAGCGCGAGATCATGGCCTGCATCTCGCTCGCGCCCCACCGCCAGCTCCGTCTCGTGGGGTGGCGCCACGGACCGGACTTCACCGCACGGGAGCGCTTCCTCCTCCGGCTGCTGCGACCCCACGTGCGTGAGCACTACGAGCGCTGGCGCCGGCAGCACCCGTCGGCCAACGTCCTCACGCGGCGGCAGCTGGCCGTCCTGGACCTGGTGCGCGACGGCTACACCAACGACCAGATCGGCCGGCGGCTGCACCTCTCGGAGGGCACGGTCCGCACGCACCTGAGCAACATCTACGAGCGGTTGGGGGTGCAGAGCCGGACCGCCGCCGTCGCCGCTGTCTACCGCGACGCCGGGTGATGCCCGTACCAGCGGGCCCAGCCGAAGGGGCTCAGTCGAAGGGGCGGCCGGAAGGGGCTCAGCCCTGGCGGCTGCCCATCCACTCCTCGACGTCGGCGGAGGTCCGCGGCAGTGACGCCGAGAGGTTCCGGTGGCCGTCGGCGGTGACCAGGATGTCGTCCTCGATGCGGATGCCGATGCCGCGCAGCTCCTCGGGCACCAGCAGGTCGTCCTCCTGGAAGTACAGCCCGGGCTCGACCGTCAGGACCATGCCCTCGGCGAGGTCGCCCTTGGGGTAGACGTCCATCGCGGCGTTGGCGCAGTCGTGCACGTCCATGCCGAGCATGTGGCTGGTGCCGTGCAGGGTCCAGCGCGCGTAGACCTTGCTGTCGGGGTCGAGCGCCTCCTCGGCGGGGACCGGCAGCAGCCCGAGGTCCTCCAGCCCGTGGGCCAGCACGCTCATCGCGGCGTCGTGGGCGGCCAGGAAGGGTACGCCGGGCCGGACGGCCTGGATCCCGGCCTCCTGGGCGGTGTGCACGAGGTCGTAGAGGTGGCGCTGCAGGTCGGTGAACCGGCCGTCGACCGGGAGCGTCCGGGTCACGTCGGCGGTGTAGAGGTTGTTGCCCTCCACGCCCATGTCGAGCAGCACCAGCTCGCCGGGCGTGATCGGGCCGGAGTTCTCGATCCAGTGCAGCGTGGTGGCGTGCCTGCCGCCGCCGACGATCGTGTCGTAGCCGATGTCGTTGCCCATCGCCCGGGCACGGCGGAAGAACGTGCCCTCGATCCAGCGCTCGCCGTACTTGAGCACCTCGGCCCACTCCCGCACGGAGTCCTCGAAGCCGAGCGCGGTGATGTCGCAGGCCTCCTGCAGCTCACCGATCTCCCACTCGTCCTTGACCAGGCGCATCTCGGAGACCACCCGGGCGAAGTCCTCGTCGCGGGTGGCGTCGGCGGCCACCAGGCCGTCGACCAGGGCCGAGATGCCGCGGTGGACCCGGGTCTTGCCCGAGCCCGCCAGCGCCCGGGGCAGCTCGTCGACGTGGCGGACCGGCAGGCCGAGCGAGCTGGCGATCTCGTGCGCCGAGGGGCGCCGGCCGGCCCACAGCTCGCCGTACTGCCGGTCGCGGAAGAACTCGTCGGTGTCCCGCGAGGAGCGCGGCCGGGCGTAGAGGGTCGCCTCGCCGTCCTCGATCACCAGCACGGCGTCGCTGGTCTGGTTGCCGGAGAAGTAGGTGTGCCCGGTGTCGGGCCGGAACCGGTAGTCGGTGTCGTTGCTGCGCACCTTGTAGGTGCCGGCGGGCAGCACCAGCCGCTCGCCGGGGAACGCCTCGGCCAGCGCCGCGCGGCGGCGGGCGGCGTGCTCGGCGATCGGGTGCGCGGGCAGGTCGAGCTCCCGCTCACCCCAGCCGGTCCGCATGAAGCGGGCCCACGCGTCGGGCACCTTCGGGTCGTGGGACTCGGTCTTCGGCTCGGCCTGGGCTTCGTTCTGGGTCTGGTCGCTCACCTGGTCATGGTACGACGGGACGACGGCCGGTGCCTCGGCTGCCGATAGGCTGCAACCCATGCCCGGGGCCCGTCGCGACAGCATCGCGTTCACGGTGGTCGTCACCGTGCTGGTGGGCCTCGGCGCGCTGGCCATGCTGTTGCTGATCGCGCTGTCCGGGGCCCCGGACTCGCTGCTGCTGGCGACCGTGCTGGCCGCGCTGCCGGTCGGCCCGCTGGTGGCCTGCTACCTGTGGCTGGACCGCTACGAGCCCGAGCCGCGCCGGCTGCTGGCGCTGGGCCTGCTCTGGGGCGGCTTCGCCGCCACCGCGGTCGCGCTGCTGATCCAGGGCATCGGCGGCTTCGTGGTCGGGTTCAGCGACCGGACCAGCCTCGAGGTCGTCGCCCCGATGTCGGAGGAGGCCAGCAAGGGCCTGTTCCTGCTCCTGCTGCTGTGGTGGCGCCGGGCCGAGCTGGACGGCGTCCTCGACGGCCTGGTCTACGCCGGGATGGTCGGCATCGGGTTCGCCTTCACCGAGAACATCCTCTACCTCGCGGCGGCGTACAACGGCACGGCCGGCACCGGCCCCGGCGGCACCGACGCGCTGACCGGGACCTTCGTGCTCCGCTGCCTGTTCTCCCCCTTCGCCCACCCGCTGTTCACCACGTTCACCGGCATCGGCGTCGGCATCGCCGTCAACGCCCGGGGCCGGGGGCTGCGGGTGCTCGCCCCGCTGGCGGGCTACGTCGCCGCCGTGGTGGCGCACGCCGCCTGGAACACCTCCACGGTCTACGGGCTGCAGGGGTTCGTCGGCGTCTACCTGCTGCTGATGGCACCGGCGTTCATCGGCATCGTCTGTCTGGCGACCTGGGCCCGCCGCTCGGAGCGCCGGATGCTGGCCGCCTCGCTGGGGGACGCCGCGGCCCGCGGGCTCATCCCCGCCAGCGACATCGGCTGGGTGGTCGACCTCCGCGCCCGCCGCCGCAGCCGCGCCTTCGCCCGCCAGCAGGGCGGCCGGCCGGGGGAGCGGGCGATGCGCGACTACCAGCAGGCCGCGATCGAGCTCGGCTTCCTCCACCACCGCTACCTTCGCGGCACCCCGCCGCCCGACTTCGCCGCCCGCGGACGTGAGTATGTCGCGCGGATCAGCGCCGTACGCCCCACGATCGCCTTTCCCGGACAGGTGGTACCCACCCGATGAGCACGCCCCCGCAGTCCCCGGCCACGGAGCCGGTCGAGGACGCGCAGATGCTGACCGCGCTGGTCCGGCTGCGCGGCTCCTTGCAGGACGCACCGCTGCCGCTGGAGCTCCCCGACGTGCAGGAGCAGCGCGCGGCCCGCCAGGAGATGGTCGACCAGCTCGAGGACTACGTGCTGCCCCGGCTGATGACCATCGAGGCCCCGCTGCTCGCGGTCGTCGGCGGCTCGACCGGTGCCGGCAAGTCCACGCTGGTCAACACCCTGGTCGGCCGGCGCGTCACCGAGTCGGGCGTGCTGCGCCCGACCACCCGGTCGCCGGTGCTCGTGCACCACCCCGACGACGCGTCGTGGTTCGGCCAGGACCGGCTGCTGCCCGACCTCGAGCGGGTCACCCGGGCCACCACCGACCCGGGCGCCCTCCAGCTCGTGGCCTCGGAGACCGTGCCGATGGGGCTGGCGATCCTGGACGCGCCCGACGTGGACTCGGTGGAGGAGCACAACCGGCACCTCGCCGCGCAGCTGCTCGCGGCCGCCGACCTGTGGCTGTTCGTCACCTCGGCGGCCAGGTACGCCGACCAGGTGCCCTGGGACTTCCTGCGCCAGGCGGCGGACCGCTCGACCGCGGTCGCGATCGTGCTCGACCGCACCGCCGCCGACGCGGTGCAGACCGTCGCGACCCACCTGGCCCGGATGCTGGCCAGCCGGGGCCTGAAGGACTCGCCGCTGTTCACCGTCCAGGAGGGGCCGGTCTCCGAGGACGGGCTGCTCGACGCCGGCTCGGTCGCCGACATCAAGGGGTGGTTGGCCTCGCTGGCCGACGACGCCGAGGCGCGGGGGGCCGTCGTGCAGCAGACCCTCGACGGGGCGATCCGCACGATCAGCCGGCGCAGCCACGGGGTGGCCGACGCGGCCGGCGCGCAGGTCGACGCGTGCCGCCGGCTGCGGGAGGACGCGGACTCGGCGTACGACCGGGCGGTGGAGGCGGTCGCCGAGGCCTCCTCCGACGGGACGCTGCTCAAGGGCGAGGTGCTCGCGCGCTGGCAGGAGTTCGTCGGCACCGGCGAGCTGCTGAAGTCCCTGGAGAACCGGGTCGGCTGGATCCGCGACCGGATCGTCAACGCGGTCAAGGGCAAGCCGCAGCAGGCCGAGCGGGTCACCGTGGCGGTGGAGTCGGGGCTCGAGACCCTGATCCTCGAGCACGCCGAGGCCGCGGCCGAGCGGGCGGCGGGCTCGTGGCAGTCCTTCGGGCCGGGCAAGGCGCTGCTCGCCGACGCCGGCGAGGACCTCGGCCGGGCCTCACGCGACCTGCGCCGCCACGCCGAACGGGCCGTGCGCGACTGGCAGCAGGACGTGCTGGAGATGGTCCGCGCCGAGGGGGCCGACAAGCGCAGCACCGCGCGCTTCCTCGCCTACGGTGTCAACGGGCTGTCCGTGGCGCTGATGGTCGTGGTCTTCGCCCACACCGCCGGGCTCACCGGGGCCGAGGCGGGGATCGCCGGCGGCTCGGCGGTGCTCGGCCAGAAGCTGCTCGAGGCGGTCTTCGGCGACCAGGCCGTGCGCAGCCTGGCGGAGCGCTCCCGGCGCTCGCTCGACGCCCGGGTCCGCGCGCTGCTGGAGGGGGAGCGGGCCCGCTACACCGACCTGCTCGAGAGCCTGGGCGTCGACGCCGAGTCCCCCGAGCGGGTGCGTGCGGCCGCCCGCCGGGTCGACGACCTGCGCTTCGCCCGCGCGCAGCGGAGCACCGATTGAGCAGGGTCACCTCGGGAGGCCCTAGGGTTGGCCCCGCACCATCGGACCGGGGTCGAGGGGAACAATGACGTCCTTGCTGGAGGGGGCCAGGAAGCTGGTCACCCGAGGCTCCGACATCGGCGCCCGCCTCGAGGGGCTGGAGGCCGCGACCGAGGCCGCCCGAGGGCGGCTGGACGACGAGGTCGTCGACCGGGCCCGGGCGGTCGTGGACCGGGCGTCGGGGCGGCTGCGCCTGTCCGCGGACCACACGGTGGTCGCGATCGCCGGGGCGACGGGCTCGGGGAAGTCCTCGACGTTCAACGCGCTCACCGGCCTCGAGCTCTCCGCCGTGGGTGTGCGGCGGCCCACCACGTCCTGGGCGACGGCCTGCGTCTGGGGCCGCGACGGCGCCGACGAGCTGCTGGAGTGGCTCGGCATCCCGCCGCGCCACCAGACCACCCGCGACTCGATGCTCGACACCGGGCGCCGGGGTCGCAGCGAGAACGAGCTGGACGGCGTCGTGCTGCTCGACCTGCCCGACCACGACTCGACCGAGGTCTCCCACCACCTCGAGGTCGACCGGCTGGTGCAGCTCGCCGACCTGCTGGTCTGGGTCCTCGACCCGCAGAAGTACGCCGACGCGGCCGTGCACGACCGCTACCTCAAGCCGCTGGCCGGCCACCAGGGCGTGATGGTCGTGGTGCTGAACCACATCGACACGGTGCCCGAGGACCGCCGCGAGGCGATGGTGGCCGACGTACGCCGGCTGCTGGTCGCCGACGGCCTCGACGAGGTCCCGGTGCTGCCGGTCAGCGCCCGCCACGGCCTCGGCGTCGCCGAGCTCAAGCGCGAGATCGCCGACCGGGTCGCCGCCAAGAAGGCCACCCGGGCCCGCCTCGAGGCCGACGTCCGGGCGGCGGCCACGAGCCTGGACGAGGCCTGCGGCGACGCGCGCACCCGCGCCCTGTCCGGCGACCGGGTCTCGGCGCTGGAGGAGGCCTTCGCCGAGGCCGCCGGGGTGCCCACGGTCGTGGAGGCCGTCGAGCGCTCCACCCGGATGCGGGCCGGCCGCGCGACCGGCTGGCCGGTCGTGGCGTGGTTCTCGCGGCTGCGCCCCGACCCGCTCAAGCGTCTCCACCTCGATCTCGGCGACGCCGGGCGGCAGCTCACCGGTCGCGGCCGCACCTCGGTGCCCGCACCCAGCCAGGTCCAGCGTGCCCGGGTCGACGCCGAGGTGCGCGCCCTCGCCGACGACGTCTCGTCCGGGCTGGCCCGCCCCTGGTCGCTCGCGGTGCGACGGGCTTCGACCGCCCGCCTCGACGAGCTGGGCGACCGGCTGGACGCGGCGCTGGGCGAGACCGACCTGGGGGGCTCGCGCACCCCGGTGTGGGCCGGTGCGGTCCGGGTCGTCCAGTGGGTGCTCCTGCTCGCCGCGCTGGCCGGCGTGCTGTGGCTGCTGGCGCTGGCCGGGGCGGGCTTCCTGCAGCTGCCCGAGCCACCCACCCCCGACGCGGCGGGCCTGCCGGTGCCGACGTTGCTGCTGGTCGGCGGCGTCGCGGCCGGCGTCCTGCTGGCCCTGCTCTGCCGTGCGTTGGTCCGGGGGACGGCCCGACGCCGGGCCCGGGCCGCGGACCGCCGGCTGCGGGAGTCGGTCGACTCGGTGGCCAGGGAGCTGGTCGTCGCGCCGGTGGAGCAGGAGCTCGCGGCGTACACCACGGTGCGCTCCGGCATCGGCCGGGCGCTGAGGTAGCTCCCGCCGGCCCGGTTCCCGTCCACAGGGACGGTTCCCGCACGGTCCTCCACAGGTCCGTGCCCGGAGCGCCGTCGATGTCGGTCCGGTCCTCCAGCCTCGTGCCCGGACGGGGAGCATCCCCGGCCGGACGAGCGAGGGGAGACCGACATGAACGAGACCATGGTGACGCTGCAGGGCTGGCTCGGCGGCGACGTCGTCGTACGCCGGGCGGGGGAGGCGCAGGTGGCGAGCTTCCGGGTGGCCTGCACCCCGCGGCGCTACCGCAAGCAGACCGACGAGTGGGTCGACGGTGAGACCCAGTGGTACTCCGTCAACGCGTGGCGGGGGTTGGCCGAGAACTGCGAACGCTCGCTGCGTCGCGGTGACCCCGTCGTCGTGCACGGGCGCCTCAACGCGCAGACCTGGACCAACTCCGCCGGGGTGGCCGTGACCTCCTTCGAGGTCGACGCGCTCCTGGTCGGCCACGACCTGAACCGCGGCACCAGCCGGTTCACCAAGGCCGGGACCCCGCGGCCGCTGGTCGCCGACGCACCCGCGCCCCCGTCGCCGGCCGGCGAGGCCGAGGGGCAGGCCGAGGGGCAGGCCGAGGAGGAGGCCGCCGCCTGACCACCCGCCGAGTCGGCGCAGGTTGACGCCGGGGGCACGCCGAGTCGGCGCAGGGGGACGCCGGGGGCACGCCGAGTCGGCGCAGGTTGACGGGTGACCGGCCGGCCGGCCGGGGGTGGCGGAGGGGGGCGGCGCCCGCCACCCCGGATCGGCTGCGGCGGCCGCGCCCCGTAGGCTCAGGGACCATGGCGGAATATGTGTTCACCCTGCGCAACGTGCGCAAGGCCCATGGCGACAAGGTCGTCCTCGACAACGTCACGCTGTCGTTCCTGCACGGCGCGAAGATCGGCGTCGTCGGCCCCAACGGCACCGGCAAGTCCACCCTGCTGAAGATCATGGCGGGGCTGGAGCACGCCAACAACGGGGACGCGATCCTCGACCCCGAGGCGACCGTCGGCATGCTCCAGCAGGAGCCGCCGCTGACCGAGGGCAGGACGGTGCTCGAGAACGTCGAGGAGGCCGTCGGCGAGATCAAGGGCAAGCTCGACCGGTTCAACAAGATCTCCGAGGAGCTGGCCGACCCCGACGCCGACTACGACAAGCTCCTGGCGGAGATGGGCGACCTGCAGACCGACCTGGACCACGCCAACGCCTGGGACCTCGACAGCCGCCTCGACCAGGCCATGGACGCGCTGCGCTGCCCGCCGCCGGACGCGCCGGTCGACAACCTCTCCGGTGGTGAGCGCCGCCGCGTCGCGCTGTGCAAGCTGCTGCTCCAGCAGCCCGACCTGCTGCTGCTCGACGAGCCCACCAACCACCTCGACGCCGAGTCCGTGCAGTGGCTGGAGGGCCACCTCGCGAACTATCCCGGCGCCGTGCTGGCCGTCACCCACGACCGGTACTTCCTGGACAACGTGGCGCAGTGGATCCTCGAGCTGGACCGGGGCAAGACCCACCCCTACGAGGGCAACTACTCCACCTACCTGGAGACCAAGAAGGAGCGCCTCAAGATCGAGGGGCAGAAGGACGCCAAGCGCGCCAAGATGCTCGAGAAGGAGCTGGAGTGGGTCCGCTCCAACCCGAAGGCCCGCCAGGCGAAGAGCAAGTCCCGCCTGGCCCGCTACGAGGAGATGGCGGCCGAGGCCGACCGGATGCGCAAGATCGACACCTCCGAGATCAACATCCCCGCGGGGCCGCGCCTCGGTGACGTGGTGCTGGAGGCGAAGGGCCTGGGCAAGGGGTTCGAGGGCCGCACCCTCATGCACGACCTGTCCTTCAGCCTGCCCCGGGCCGGCATCGTCGGCGTCATCGGCCCCAACGGCGTCGGCAAGACCACGCTGTTCCGGATGATCACCGGCCAGGAGCAGCCCGACGAGGGCGACCTCAGCGTCGGCCAGACGGTGAAGATCTCCTACGTCGACCAGAGCCGCGGCGGCCTCGACTCGAACAAGAACGTCTGGGAGGTCGTCTCCGACGGGCTGGACTTCATCAAGGTCGCGAACTTCGAGATGAACTCGCGCGCCTACGTGGCGTCGTTCGGCTTCAAGGGCCCCGACCAGCAGAAGAAGGCCGGCGTCCTCTCCGGTGGTGAGCGCAACCGCCTGAACCTCGCGCTCACGCTGAAGATGGGCGGCAACCTGCTGCTCCTCGACGAGCCCACCAACGACCTCGACGTGGAGACGCTGTCCTCGCTGGAGGACGCGCTGCTCGACTTCCCGGGCTGCGCCGTGGTCACCTCGCACGACCGGTGGTTCCTCGACCGCGTCGCCACCCACATCCTGGCGTGGGAGGGCGACGACGAGGACGACGCCAAGTGGTTCTGGTTCGAGGGCAACTTCGCCGCCTACGAGGAGAACAAGATCGAGCGCCTCGGCGCCGAGGCGGCCCGGCCGCACCGGGTCACCCACCGCCGCCTGACCCGGGACTGATGAGCTGACCCCGCGCGGGCGAGGGACGAGCCCGCGCGGGCAGGCAGCCAGGTTGAGCGAGCGACGCGACTGAGGAACGAAGTCGCGTGAGCGCGTGGAACCCGGTGAGCCGACCGCCGACCTGAGCCGCCGTGGTTGCGGTTGCCGGTCGGCTCACCGGGTCTCGACCCGCGGTCGCGCCCTCGCAGGCTCGGCCGCGCGCTCGCTCGACCGAGATCAGCTGTGGTCCGCTGGCGCGTCCTACCTGATCTCCATCTCCGGGTGGGCGGCCACCAGGTGGTCGGCGACGGTGTTCATGACCCGGCCCACCGCCTCGAGGTCGTCGTTGCCGACCAGGTCGACGAGGTGCTCGCGGACCCCGCGCACGTGGACTGGAGCGGCGCGCACGAGCAGGTCCCAGCCCTGGGCGGTCATCTGCGCGACGACGCCGCGACCGTCTTCCGGCGAGGTGCAGCGCTCCACGAGGCCGGCCCTCTCCATCCGGGCGATGGTGTGGGTGACCCGGCTCCGGCTGTGCGCCAGGGCGTCGGCCAGCTGCGCCATCCGCATCCGCCGGCCGTCCCGCTCGGAGAGCCGGACGAGGATCTCGTACTCGGTCATCGAGAGGTCGAACGCGCGCCGCAGCTCGTCGTCGAGCCGGTCGAAGAGCAGCGTCGTGCCCAGCACCAGCCCACGCCAGGAGCGCTGCTGGCCCTCATCGAGCCAGCGTGCGTCGGGGGAGCCCGTCATGCGCCCAACCCTAGTGGCGGTCCTCCCGCGGGCACGGGAGGACCGCCGTACGGCGTGAGCCGGTCAGGAGAGGCGCTCGAGGATGAGCGCCATGCCCTGGCCGCCGCCGACGCACATCGTGATCAGGCCGGTGGTCTTGTCGTGCCAGTCCAGCGAGTTCAGCATCGTGTTCTGCAGCCGGGCACCGGTCATGCCGAAGGGGTGCCCGACGGCGATCGCGCCGCCGTTGACGTTGAGCCGGTCGAGGTCGATGCCGAGGTCCTGGTAGGACGGCACCACCTGCGCGGCGAACGCCTCGTTGATCTCGACCAGGTCGATGTCGCCGATCGACATGCCCGCGCTGGCGAGCGCCTTCTTCGTCGCCTCCACCGGGCCGAGGCCCATGATCTCGGGCGAGAGGCCGCTGACGCCGGTCGAGACGATGCGGGCCAACGGGGTGAGGCCGAGCTCGGCCGCCTTGGTGTCGGACATGATCACGACCGCGGCCGCGCCGTCGTTGAGCGGGCAGCAGTTGCCGGCGGTCACGACGCCATCGGGACGGAAGACCGGCTGCAGCTGGGAGATGGCGTCGTAGGTGACCCCGGCGCGGGGCCCGTCGTCGCTCGTGACGACGGTGCCGTCGGGCGTGGTGACGGGGGTGATCTCGCGGGCCCAGAAGCCGTCGTTGATCGCCTTCTCGGCGAGGTTCTGCGAGCGCACCCCGAACTCGTCGAGCTCCTTGCGGTCGAGGCCGCGCATCTTCGCGACGTTCTCCGCGGTCTGGCCCATGGCGATGTAGACGTCGGGCAGCTGGCCGTCCTCGCGCGGGTCGTGCCAGTCCACGCCGCCCTCGGCGGTCTTCGCCGTGCGCGCCTTGGCGTCGTCGAAGAGCGGGTTCTGGGTGCCGGGGAGGTGGTCGGAGGTGCCCTTGGCGAACCGGGAGACCGTCTCCACCCCGGCCGAGACGAAGATGTCGCCCTCACCGGCCTTGATCGCGTGGAAGGCCATCCGGGTGGTCTGCACCGAGGAGGAGCAGTATCGGGTGATCGTGGCGCCGGGCACGCTGTCCCAGCCGTTCAGGACGCTCACCACCCGGCCCATGTTGCTGCCGGACTCGCCGCCGGGCAGGCCGCAGCCGAGCAGCAGGTCGTCGATGTCGTGGGGGTCCAGCCCCTCGACCTTGTCCACCGCCTCCTTGACGATCAGCGCGGCGAGGTCGTCGGGGCGGAAGTCCTTCAGCGACCCCTTGTTCGCGCGGCCGATCGGGGAGCGGGCGGCGGAAACGATGACTGCCTCGGGCATGGGAACTCCGTTCAGGGTGGGGTCGGCTGCGCTCGTCACCCTAGACGCTGGCGGCAGGGCCGGGGCGAGGCGTTGGTCACGTGCGGTCGTCCGCGGCCATGGTCGGTCCGCCGCCCGCCAGGGCGCCCAGCAGCTGGGCCACCGCGCGGGAGACGAAGCCGTCGCGCTCGGCCGCGGGCTTGAGCAGGCCGGCGACCAGGATCCCGTCGAAGGAGGCCACGAGGGCCTCGGCGCGTTCCTGGGCCGCCGCGGTGGTCGGCGCGTCCATGACCCCCGCGACGACCGCAACCAGCCCGGTCCGGCTGTCCACCAGCAGCGAGGCCAGCTCGGGGTCGCGGGCCGCCTCGAGTGAGAGGGCGAGCTTGGCGAGCAGCAGCTCGCGCTCGTCGAGCCACCGCAGGAACAGCGAGCGGGTCGCCTCCAGTGCTCGAACGTGGTCGCCGGGGCAGTCGCGCAGCCGGTCGGCCAGCTGCGCCACGTCGGCCGCCAGCGAGCCCGCGACGTGCTCGGCGAGCGCGAGCTGCAGGGCGCGGCGGGTCCGCAGGTACGCCGAGCAGGTGCCCTCGGGCAGGCCGGCGCGGCGGTCGACGGCCCGGTGCGTCAGTCCCCGCAGGCCCTCGTCGGCGACGACGTGGAGCGCGGCGTCGAGCAGCTGTCGACGCCGCGGGCTCACGCCGCGTGCGGCCGGCCCGGGGCTGGGGTCGGGGTCTGGCTGGGACATAGGACGACCCTCCTGTCGGGGCGCGGTGTGGGGCGGGACACGCTCGCGGGGGTTGGGAACAACCGGCCCGCGTCGTACATTCTACAGATGTAGAAGTTCTACAGATGTAGAAAGGTGATTCCCATGGTTCCCGACCTCAGCCCCGTGATGCCGTTCGTGTTCGGCTTCTTCGTCCTCGCCGGCCTCGCCGCCCTGCTGGCCGTCGCCGCCGTGGTCGACGTCGTCGTGGCCAGCCGCCGCACCCGCCTGGCCCGGCACCAGTCGGTGCGCAGCTACTACGGCCGCAGGCTCGCGCTCACGCACTGACCGCCGGCACGGCCGCACCGCGCCGTCTGGCACCATCGGGCCCGTGCGCCACGTCTACGAGTGCCCGATGCGCTGGGCCGACATGGACCTGCTGGGTCACGTCAACAACGTCACGTATGTCGACTACCTCCAGGAGGCGCGGGTCGACATGCTGCGCACCCACGGGCCCGCGGCCCGGACGGGGGAGCTCGCCGAGGGCGTCGTGGTGGTGCGGCACGAGGTCACGTACCTCTCGCCGCTGACCTTCCAGTTCCGGCCCGTCAAGATCGAGTCCTGGGTGACCGAGCTGCGTGCGGCCTCGTTCACGATGGCCTACGAGATCTTCCAGGACGAGCCGGACGGCGGTCGCCGGGTCTACCTGCGGGCGGCGACGGTGCTCACGCCGTACGTCTTCGCCACCGAGCGCCCGCGCCGGCTCAGCGACGTGGAGCGGGAGACGCTGCAGGCGTTCCTCGAGCCGTGGGACCGCGCGCCGCGCGTGCCGCTGGCGCCCACGCAGCGCAACGAGGTCGGCCGCTACCCGGTGCACGTGCGGTTCTCCGACGTCGACGTCTACGGCCACGTGAACAACGTGAAGTACTTCGAGTACCTCCAGGAGGCGCGGATCCAGCTGATGGACCGCCTCTGGCGCGACCTGCCCGACGGGACGCCCCGGGTCAGCATGGTGGTGGCGCAGACCGACGTCGACTACAAGGTGCCGATCCTGTTCCGTCCCGAGCCGTACGACGCCTGGTCGTGGGTGTCCCGGGTGGGCAGCCGCTCCGCGACCATCGAGTCGGTGATCTGCGACGGCGAGACCGTGCTCTCGCAGGCCCGCGTCGCGATCGTGTTCTTCGACCAGCAGACCCAGCGCTCGACCCCGCCGCCCGAGATCTACCGCGAGCGGCTGCTGAGCGTGCTCGCCTGAGGCAGCGGCTGGTCCCGGCCGCGCAACCGCTTGAGGGCGCGGTGGCGGGCGACCCGCACGGCGACCGCGCTGATGTCCAGCGCCCGGGCCGTGCTCTCCACGTCGAGGCCGACGACTTCGGTGCAGGCGATGACGTCCCGTTCGCGCGGGGGCAGCCCGCGCAGCGCGAACTCGACCCAGTCCCGGGCGACCAGCGCCGCCTCGGGGCCCTCGGCGTGCTCACGGTCCGGCAGCTCGGGCACGGGGTCGGTCAGCCGCCGCTGGCTGCGCCGTGAGGAGTTGCTCGAGAGGTTGCGGGCGATGCCGAACAGCCAGCCGGCGAACTCCGAGGAGGTGCCGGTGAATCCGTGGATCTTCTGGGCGGCGGTCAGCCACGCCTCGGCCGCGAGGTCCTCGGGGGAGATGGCCGCGTCCTCGTGGGGCCGGACCCCCAGCCAGACGACCAGCCTGCCCGCGTGGCTGCGGTAGAGCTCCCTCCATGCCTGTCCGTCGCCGGCCTTGGCCCGCGCCACCAGGTCGTCGTCGCTCATCCAGCCGTGAGGCGTCCGACGGCGTCGCCGCCGCTGCCCGCTCTGCCGCTGCCGCCGGCATGACCGGAACCGCCGGTCCGGCCGCCGTCCGACGCCCCGTCCCCGTTGCCCGCGCCCTCGCTCGGGGGCGTGCCGGGATGGGACGCGGAGTGGTCGGCGCCCGGGCCGGACTGGTGGTCGTTGGCTTGTCCGTGGTCCTGGCCCTGGCCGTGGCCCTGGCCCTGGCTGTGGCCCTGGCCCTGGCGCTGGCTGTGGTCCTGGTCCGAGGGGTGCCCGTGGGCGGCGCCGCTCGCCTGGGGCGGCCGCGGGTGCGGCGCCCGGCCGGGACCGACTCCGGTGCTGGGCTCGGTGCCCCGCCCGGTCGGGTCCGGCCCGTCGGTCGCGTGGGGTGCGAGAGGTCCTCGGGTGCCCGTCAGGGGCCCGGCCGGTGCGTTCGTGCCGGTGGCTGGTGAGGGCTGCGGTGCGGAGGACTTCGTGGCCCCGGTGGCCGGGCCGGGTGCGTGGTGGTGGTGCGCGGGTGGCTCGGTCCCGGTCATCGCTGCCGCGACCCAGCTGCCGCCGCCGACCATCGTGGCGACGCCGGCCGCCGCGACGCCGATCCGCCAGCCGTTCCGGGCTCCCCGAGCCGGGCGCGGAGCCGGCTTCGACGCGCCCGCGATGGTCGCGAGTCGGTCGACGAGCTCGTCGTCGGGCTCCAGCGTCGGCACGGGCAGCCGCAGCTGTCCGGGTCGCGGGTCGTCGGTCATCACAAGCCTCGGGGGAAGGGGGACGCCCCGACGGTAGCGTGGGGGGAGCTACCGCCGGGACGTCGATCGGGGAGGGCGCGGATCAGTCGTCGCCCTGGGTGTCGTGGCCGTGGCCGGCCGAACCGGACTGGCCGCCGGTGGTGTGGTCGCCGGCGCGGTCGGAGGACTGGCCACCGCCCTGGCCGTGGTCGCCACGGTTGTCACCGCGGGTGGTGGCGTGCTCGTTCGGGTGGTCACCGGCGTCGGGGCTGGGGCCGTCGTGCGAGGTGTGGTCGCCGTTGGCCACCGCGTGCTCGTTCGGGTGGTCACCAGCGTGCTCGTTCGGGGTCGTGCCGGGGTGGTCGGACGAGTCGACGGAGGTGCTGTCGTCGCCCTCGGTCGACGTGGTGTCGTCGGTCGGGTCCTCGCCCGTGGTCGTGGTGTCGTCGGTCGGGTCCTCGCCCGTGGTCGTGGTGTCGTCGGTGGTCGAGTCGTCGCCGGTGGCGTCCGTGCTGTCCCCGGTGCTGTCGTCCGTGCCGGGGTCGGTGGTGTCGCCGGTCGTCTCGTCCCCACCGTCGGTGGTCGCCTGGTGCTGGGCGCGAGCCTGGGCGGCGCGGGCCTGGCCCTGGGCGGCGTGCTCGTCGACCGCGTGGCCGTTCTTGTTGACGACGGTGGCGTCGTCGGCGCGGTGGCCGTGGTCCTCGGTGCTCGCTCCGGAGGCGTACGCGGCGCCGACCGAGGTGACGGCGGCGATGGCGGCGCTGGCCGCGATGGCCCGAGCTGCGGTGGTCCTGAGCATGGTGTGACTCCTCGTTTCGTCGGCGGGCCGCACGGCCCTCCTCGGCGTTGTCACCCCTTACCTGTCGCGACCGGTCCCGGGCGTTACACGTCGTCGAGAAGTTTCTCGACGACCTCCGTCGGGGCCCTCACTCCAGCGTGTTGACCATGAACTGGGCGGCGTGGGTGACGTACTCCCAGAAGCGCGCGTCCTGCTCGGGCGTGAGCTCGACGGCGTCGAGGCCGGCGCGGAAGTGCGTGAGCCAGTGGTCGCGGGCCTCCGGGGTCACCTTGAACGGTGCGTGCCGCATCCGCAGCCGGGGGTGGCCGCGGGTCTCGGAGTACGTCGTCGGGCCACCCCAGTACTGCACGAGGAACAGCAGGAACCGCTCCTCGGCCGGCCCGAGGTCCTCCTCCGGGTAGAGGGGGCGCAGCACGTCGTCGGTCGCCACCCCCTCGTAGAACCTGGCGACGATCTTCTGGAAGGTCTCGAAGCCGCCGATCTCGTCGTAGAAGGTCGTCACGGGTCCCATTGTGCCGAGCGCCGGCCGGCGGTCGTGCACCGGCGTGGAAGACTCGAGCCGTCCAGCACGCCTACGTCGAAACGAGGAACACATGGCAACCACTCGCAAGGCCACCACGCGCTGGGAAGGCTCGCTCTTCGAGGGCGCCGGCAAGGTCACGCTGGAGTCCTCCGGGCTCGGGACGTACGACGTGTCGTGGCCGAGTCGTGCGGAGGAGCCCAACGGCAAGACCAGCCCCGAGGAGCTCATCGCGGCCGCGCACTCGGCCTGCTTCTCGATGGCGCTGTCCAACGGCCTGGCCCAGGGTGGCACCGCGGCGACCTCGCTGGACACCAGCGCGGACGTCGAGTTCACCCCGGGCACCGGGATCACCGGCATCAAGCTCACCGTCCGCGGCGTCGTGGACGGCATGAGCAACGAGGACTTCGTCAAGGCAGCGGAGGCCGCCAAGGAGGGCTGCCCGGTCAGCCAGGCGCTCACCGGCACCACGATCACGCTGGACGCCGCGCTCGCCTGAGCGGCGCGCGTCCGGGTACGACGCGGGGCGGTGACCGGACGGTCACCGCCCCGTGGTGCGTCAGGGCCGGGGAGAGGTCAGCCGGCCGGGGTGGCGTCCCCGGAGCGGGAGACCCGCTCCTCAGCGGTCGCGTCGGCGGCCCCGTCCTGCCGGTGCCACACGACCCGCTGGGGGAGCGGGATCTCGATGCCCTCGTGGTCGAAGCGCGCCTTGACCCGCTGGCGCAGCTCGCGGGCGACGCTCCACTGCTGCATGGGTGCGGTCTTGAGCAGCACGCGCAGCGTCACGGCATCCGGGGCCAGCGCCTCGACACCGGTGACCTCCGGCTCCTCGATGATGACGCCCTTGAAGTCCTCGTCGTCCCACAGGTCGTGGGCGACGTCCTGCAGCACCCGCTTCACCCGGGCGAGGTCCTCGCCGTAGCCGACGCCCACGTCCACCACGGCCCGCGACCAGTTCTGGCTCATGTTGCCGACCCGCAGGATCTCTCCGTTGGGGACGTACCAGACCGTGCCGCTGAGGTCGCGCAGCCGGGTCACCCGCAGGCTGACGGCCTCCACCGTGCCGACGGCGTTGCCGATGTCGACGACGTCGCCGACGCCGAACTGGTCCTCGAAGATCATGAAGATGCCCGACAGGAAGTCCTTGACCAGTGACTGGGCGCCGAAGCCGAGCGCCAGGCCGATGATGCCGGCGCTGGCGATGATCGGGGCGATGTTCACGTCGAGCTCGCTGAGCACCATCGTGCCGATGATCGCGACGAGGACGCCGGTGATCACGCTCTTGAGCAGGTCGCCCATGGTCTTGGCCCGCTGCACCCGCCGCGTGGCCGTGGCCATGTCGCGGGCGGCTGCCGCCTGCGCGGTGGAGCGGCCCCGCATCCCGAGCCGCGTGACGCGATCGGGGAGCACGCCGTCCTGGGCCTGGGCGACCAGCCGGTCCACCAGCCGGTGCAGGACCCACCGGATGACCAGTCCCAGGATCACCAGCCCGAGGATGGCCAGTGGCTTGCCGATGAAGACGTCGGAGGCGTGGGCGAGGGGTTTGCTGCCGGTCCAGTGGAGGACCTGCTGGCAGACCTGCTCGCCGTCGGCGCATCCCTGGGTGCTGTCGAGGCCGAACATGGGCCCCAGTATGTACATGCCCCCGGTGGGGATTTCGAGTCCTCGCACCGGGGTGTGACCGAGTCGACCGGACTCCCTTCCGCAGGGGCAGTGGGGTGCCGATATCCTCGTCCCCGTGAGCCACACGCCCTCCTTCGTCCGTCGCGCCGCCCTCGTCCTCCCGATCTCGGCAGGCCTCGGTCTCGTCGGCCTGGCGGCTCCCGCCAGCGCGGACGTCCCCGAGGGGTGGAGCAACCCGCCGTCGGTCTCCGCGCTGCACGCGGTGCTGCTGCTCGGCGGCATCCCGGTGCTGGTCTTCGTCGTGCTCGCGACGCTCGTCTTCCTGCCGTCCATGCTCCGTGGCGAGCGACGCCCGGGCGCCGACCCGGGCGAGTCCCAGTGGTTCGGTGGCCCGAGCAAGGGCACCTCGGAGCTCCCCGCGCCGGACAACGAGGAGTCGAAGGCCGGTGGCGCAAGTGGCCGCTGGTGACTTCAGCAGCGCCGAGCGCTATGTGATCGACGAGGCGATCCGCCGGGCCGAGACGCTCTGCCGCTTCGAGTTCTCGGTCTTCGTCGGCAGCGCGACCGGCGACCCGCGGGCCTTCGCCACCCAGCTGCACAACTCGCTCGTGGCTCCCTCGCGCAGCATCCTGATCATGGTGGACCCGGCCGCGCACGCCCTCGAGATCGTCACCGGCGGCATGGTGCGCCGCAACGTCAAGGACAGCGAGGTCGACCTCGTCGTCCTCGAGATGGGCAGCCGCTTCGCAGAGGGTGACCTCGTCGGCGGCCTCAAGCGCGGCATCGAGATGCTGGCCGAGCACGCGAAGGCGCCCCAGACGCTGCACACCGAGTCCCAGACCCCGTAGCCGCCCCCCCGGGCGTCAACGAGCGCCGACTCGGCGTACCCCGTGGCGTCAACGAGCGCCGACTCGGCGTGCCCCGGGTGTCAACGAGCGCCGACTCGGCGAGATGACGAGGGCCCCCGCCGGGTGTTGATCCGGCGGGGGCCCTCGTCGTGCTCGGACAGGGTCAGGCGGGGGAGGCCTCGGCGTCCTTCGCCTGGGCGGCGAGGGCCCGGGCGACGTCGGCGCGGCCCTCGCGGACGTAACGCTTCGCCGCCGGGTTGGCCTGCGAGCTCGCCAGCCAGGCGTCCACCCGGTCGAGCAGCTCCTGGCTGGCCAGCGGGCGCGGGAAGATGTACTCCAGCGCGGTGGACGCGCGCTGGGTGCCCTTGTCCTCCCACATGGTCTCGGCCACCTCGAGGTACTTCTCGACGTACGGCGCCAGCACGTCCTCCTGGCCATGGGCCTGGAAGGCCAGCACGATGCTGCGCTGGGTCTCGTTCGCGACGTCGTCACGCTCGATGGCCAGCTCCCACGCCTCGGCCTTGGCCTCGGCGGTGGGCCGGGCGGCGCGGGCCGCGGCGGCGTGCTCCTGGCCGGAGATGGTGTTGTCGCGGGCCAGCTCGGCGTCGATCCGCTCGGCGTCGGCGCGGCCGGCGCGGGCGAGGGCGGTCAGCAGCGTCCAGCGCAGGTCGGTGTCGACCTCGAGGCCCGCCAGCTCGCGGGTGCCGTCGAGGAGCCCCTCGAGCTCGTCGAGCGCCTGGTCGCTGTGCGCGGCCGCGGCGTACGCACGGAGGAAGGAGAGCTGGTGGTCGCTGCCCGCCGGGGCGTTCTCCAGCAGCTTGCGCAGGCCCTGCTCCCAGGTCTGCTTCAGCGCGGCCCGGTTCTCCGGGGCGCTGAAGGTGTTCACGGCCTGGGCGGCGTACGACGGGATCCGGCTGACGCCGAACGCGTCGGTCTCGGCGGCGACCCCGGAGAGCACCAGCGCGACGAAGTCGGTGGCCGACATCTCCGCGTCCCGCGTCATGTCCCAGGCGGCGCCCCAGCACAGGGCGCGAGCGAGGGAGTCGTCGAGGGTGGCGATGCCGCCGATGACGGTCTCCAGCGACCGCTCGTCGAGGCGGATCTTGGCGTAGGCCAGGTCGCCCTCGTTGAGCAGCAGCAGCGCCGGCTGCTTCTCGCCGACCAGCTCGGCGACCTCGGTGAGCTCGCCGGCGACGTCGGTCTCGAACGAGGAGCGGCGCACCAGGCGGCCGCCCGCCCCGGAGTCGGGCACAGCGTCGTAGAGGCCCACGCCCACCCGGTGACGGCGCAGGGTGGCGTGCTCCGCGGCGGCGGTCTGCCGGATCGCGAAGGAGGCGTAGGTGCCGTCCTCGTTGAGCTCGAACTCCGGCGCCAGCGTGTTCACGCCGGCGGTCTGCAGCCACTCCTGCGCCCAGGACTGCAGCTCGCGGCCCGAGGACTTCTCCAGCGCGGCGAGCAGGTCGCCGAACTCGGAGTTGGAGTACTCGAAGTCCTTGAAGTAGGCGCGGACGCCCTGGAGGAAGTTCTCCAGCCCGACCCAGGCCACCAGCTGCTTGAGCACCGAGGCGCCCTTGGCGTAGGTGATCCCGTCGAAGTTCACCTCGACCGCGCGCAGGTCGTAGTTGTCGGCGGCGATCGGGTGGGTGCTGGGCAGCTGGTCCTGGCGGTAGGCCCAGTTCTTGCGGGCGTTGGTGAAGCCGGTCCAGGACTCGGTGAACTCGGTGGCCTCGACGGCGGCGTGGTAGCAGGCCCACTCGGCGAAGGACTCGTTCAGCCAGAGGTCGTCCCACCACTTCATGGTCACCAGGTCGCCGAACCACATGTGCGCCATCTCGTGGAGGATGACCTCGACGCGGAACTCGTAGAACGCGCGGTCCTGGCGGCTGCGGGGGAGGTACTCGTCACGCAGCGTCACGCAGCCGACGTTCTCCATCGCGCCCATGTTGTACTCCGGCACGTAGAGCTGGTCGTACTTGCCGAACGGGTAGGGGTAGTCGAAGAGCTCCTCGAAGAACGCGAAGCCCTGCTCGGTCACCTTGACCAGCTCCTCGACGTCGAGGTGCTCGGCCAGCGACTGGCGGCAGTAGTGGCCCAGCGGGATGTCGCCGTGCTTGCCGCGGTGGACGTGCTTCACCTCGTGGTACTCACCGGCGACGATCGCGGTGACGTAGGTCGACATCGGCTTGGTCTGCGGGAAGGCCCACAGCTCCTTGCCGTCGCCGGTCTCCTGCGGCTCGGGGGTGGGCGCGTTCGAGACGACCTTCCAGCCCGCGGGCGCGGTCACGCGGAAGGTGAAGGGCGCCTTGAGGTCGGGCTGCTCGAAGGTGGTGTAGACGCGGCGGGCGTCCGGCACCTCGAACTGCGAGTAGAGGTAGACCCGGTCGTCGGCCGGGTCGACGAACCGGTGCAGGCCCTCGCCGGTGCGGGAGTAGGTGCAGTCGGCGCGCACGACGAGCTCGTTGTCGGCCGCGAGGCCGGAGAGCGCGATGCGGTTGTCGACGTACGCCGTGGCCGGGTCGATCGACTCGCCGTTCAGCGTGATCTCGTGGACGTGGGCGTCGACGAGGTCCGCGAACGTCGAGGCGCCGGGCTCGGTGCACGTGAAGCGGATCGTGGTGGTCGAGCCGAAGGTCTTCTCGCCCGTCGTCAGGTCCAGGTCGATGGAGTACGACGAGACGGCCAGGAGGGCGGCGCGGGTGGCGGCCTCGTCCCGTGTGAGGTTGGTTCCAGGCATGGTGAGCATCCTCTCACCGGTCCCGCCCCGGTTGTGAAATCGATATTCCGGCCGCCGCCGGAATGCATAGGCGTCCGATGGTGTTTTCCCGACATGACGAATGCCGAGTTCTGGTTCGACCCGCGCTGTCCGTTCGCCTGGATCACCTCACGGTGGATCCTCGAGGTGGAGAAGGTCCGTGACATCGACGTCACCTGGCACCTCATGAGCCTGGCCTACCTCAACCAGGACAAGGACATCCCCGAGGACTACCGCAAGGCCCTGGCCGACGCGTGGGGCCCGGTGCGTGTGGTGATGGCGGCGGAGCAGAAGCACGGCGAGGACGTGGTGCTGCCCCTCTACACCGCCCTCGGCACCCGGCTGCACAACGAGCAGCAGCCCCAGTCGCGGGAGCTGGTCGAGGCCGCGCTGGCCGAGGCCGGCCTGCCCGTCGCGCTGGCCGAGGCGATGGACGACCCGTCCTACGACGAGGACATCAAGAAGTCCCACCACCTGGGCATGGACCAGGTCGGCGACGAGGTCGGCACCCCGACCATCGCCTTCGAGGGGACCGCGTTCTTCGGGCCGGTGCTGACGTCGATCCCGAAGGGGGAGGACGCCGGCCGGATCTGGGACGCCGCGGTCGAGCTGGCGCGCTACCCGTACTTCTTCGAGCTCAAGCGCACCCGCAACCAGCCCCTCGACTTCAGCTGAGACCCGACGTACGGTGGACAGGAGACGGCTCGTGAGTCGTCTCCTGTCACACCAGCACCGTTGGTAACGGTTTTGTAAAGATAGATCTTCCCCGGCGTGTCGCTTGACGGCAGGTCCTACGGTCCCCACGTGCTCATCGTCCGGGGAGGTCCGCGATCACGGGTGCGGCTGTTCGTCGCCGCGCTCGTCGTGTCGCTGGTCCCGTTCCTCTTCACCGCCGCCCCCGCCCACGCCGACTACCCGGCGATCTGCAACGGCTACGCCGGGTGCAAGGCCCTCGGCCACGGCAACGCCGGCTACGCCAAGCACAGCGACACGATGTACTGGCGGATGTACGGCGGGCACAACTGCACCAACTACGCGGCGTACCGGATGGTGCGCGCGGGCATGCCGGACAGCCGGCCCTGGACCGGCGGCGGCAACGCCGAGAACTGGGGCCACGCGATGGCCTACCTCACCGACCAGACGCCAACCGTCGGTGCGATCGCCTGGTTCGACGCCTACGACGGGTACGCCGGCAGCGCCGGCCACGTCGCCTACGTGGAGCAGGTCGTCTCCAGCACCGAGATCGTGGTCTCGGAGGACATGTGGGGCGGCGACTTCCACTGGCGCCGCATCACCAGGTCCGGCCGCGGCTGGCCCAGCGGCTTCATCCACTTCCACGACGTAGCCCTGCAGAACCAGGCCCCGCCCACGATCAGCGGCACCGCCCAGGTGGGCCAGGTGCTGACCGCCACGCCCGGCGTGTGGTCCACCACCCCGGCGACGGTGGCCTACCAGTGGTTCGGCGACGGCCAGATGATCACCGGCGCCACCGACCCCTCCTACACCCTCCCGGCCGGCCGGGTCGGCCAGCAGATCAGCGTGCAGGTGGCCGTGACCGCCACCGGCTACGCGTCGACGATCGCCACCTCGGCGACCACCGACCCGATCACCCCCGGGGTGATCACCCCGGTCGCGGCGCCGGCCATCAGCGGTGCCCCCGAGCTCGGCCAGGTGCTCACGGCGAGCAAGGGCGCCTGGGCGCCGGGCAGGGCGAGGAAGAGCGTCCAGTGGCAGTCGGACGGTGTCGCGATCCCCGGAGCCACCACGTGGAGCCTGGAGCTCGGCCGCGACCAGGTCGGCACCCAGGTCACCGCGGTGGTCACCGCGTCCCGGAAGGGCTACGACCCCGCCACCGTCGCCACGCCCCCGACCGCCTCGGTGCTCGGCGGCGACGTGAAGGTGACCTCGCCGTTCGGCATCGACGGCGCCGCCGCGGGCGGCCCGCGGATCGGCCAGACGCTCACGGTCGCCCCGGGCACCGTGGACCCGGCCGACGCGACCGCGGCGTACACCTGGCTGCGCGACGGCACGCCGATCGCCGGCGCCACCGCCGACAGCTACCAGCTGACCGCCGACGACGTCGGGGCCAGGCTCTCGCTGCAGGTGGCGCTGACCCGCGACGGGTACAAGCCGCTGACCGTCACGACCGACCCGACCGCGCAGGTGCTGACCGTGCCGACGCTGGCCGTGCGCACCGTGGGCAGGCCGCAGCGGGCCGTCGTGGTCGTCAACCTGACCGCGCCCGGCCTCGACCGGGTCACCGGTAGCCTGCTGGTCCGGGTCGGCAAGCACCGGCAGACCGTCGACCTGGTCCGCCGTGGCCACGCCCGCCTGGTGGTCACCGGCCTGCGGCCCGGGACCCGTCCGGTGGTCGTGAGGTACGCCGGTGACGGTGGCCTGGTGGTGGCGGCTCCCCGGGTGCGCGCGTCGGTGGACGTGCTCCGCCCGACGCACCCGACCAAGGGCCACCAGAAGGTGGCTGGCGGGCAGGGCTGAGCGAGGATCCGGGCTGAGCCGGACGGGCTACCGCCCCGGTCGGCTCAGCTGCTCCCGCCGGACGCCGCGACGGAGGACGCGGCGATCACCGCCGTCGTCGCCGCCGTCGCGGCCTGCACGGCGTCGCGTACGGCTCCGGCGGCCCAGTCGCCCTCGGCGACCTGCTTGGCGCGTCGGCGGACCTCCCGTGCGGACAGCCCCTCGTGGTCGACGCTGCGGTGCGCGCGGTCGACCGCGGAGAGCAGCGCCACCAGCGTGCCGGTGCGCTCGTCGGGCTGGGCGCCCGCGCACAGCGTCGCGGCGAGCCGCCGGCGTACCTGCTCCTCGTGCGTGGAGTCGACCTCCGGCCAGCGGGTGCGCGGGAACAGCCCCAGCACGCGCTCGTCGCGGCGCTCGAGGATCCCGCGGGCCACGAGCCGGTCGCCGAGCCGCTCCCGCAGGCCCTTGCCGAGCCGGCGGACCAGGTCCTGGGCCGAGCGCTCCTTCTCGGCGACGAGCGCCAGCGCGTCGCGCAGCACCTCGTCCTCGGCCACCGCGCCGGGCACGACCCGCACCTTGGCGGTCCGCCACATCCCGCTCCGTCCGGACACCGTGACGGCCTCGAGCAGCGCGAGCTCCGCGAGCACCGCGCCGCCCAGGCAGAGGTCCGTGTGCTGGCTCGCCGGGGTGCCTCGCCGGTCGTCGAGCAGCAGCAGGAGCAGGTCCTCGGCGATGAGCGTCATGCCACCCGAACCTACGCGCACGGGAATCGGTTGTCGGGCGCTCCCGGGCGACTCCTAGGATCAGCCCATGAGCACAGTCCTCTCCGCCGTCGCCTGGCCGTACGCCAACGGTCCGCGCCACATCGGCCACGTGGCCGGTTTCGGCGTGCCCTCCGACGTCTTCAGCCGGTACATGCGGATGGCGGGCCACGAGGTGCTCATGGTCTCCGGCTCCGACGAGCACGGCACGCCCATCCTGATCGCCGCCGACGAGGCGGGGGTGACCCCGCAGGAGCTGGCGGACCGCAACCACCGGATCATCGCCGAGGACCTCGCCTCGCTGGGGTGCACCTACGACCTCTACACGCGCACGACCACCCGCAACCACCACGCGGTCGTGCAGGAGCTGTTCCTGGGCGTCTACGAGAACGGCTACTTCGTCGAGCAGACGACGTACGGCGCCATCTCGCCGTCCACCGGCCGCACCCTGCCCGACCGCTACATCGAGGGCACCTGCCCGATCTGCGGGTACGACGGGGCGCGCGGCGACCAGTGCGACAACTGCGGCAACCAGCTCGACCCGGTCGACCTGAAGAACCCGCGCTCGAAGATCAACGGCGAGGTGCCGGAGTTCGTCGAGTCGCAGCACTTCTTCCTCGACCTGCCCGCGCTGGCCGACGCGCTGGGGGAGTGGCTCGACGAGCGCGAGGCGTCCGGCACCTGGCGCCCCAACGTGATCCGCTTCAGCCAGAACATCCTCAAGGAGATCCGGCCGCGGGCGATGACCCGCGACATCGACTGGGGGATCGCGGTCCCGCTCGACGGCTGGCGGGAGAACCCGACCAAGAAGCTCTACGTGTGGTTCGACGCGGTCATCGGCTACCTCTCGGCCTCGATCGAGTGGGCCCGCCGCAGCGGTGACCCCGAGGCCTGGCGCAAGTGGTGGAACGACCCGGAGGCCCTGTCGTACTACTTCATGGGCAAGGACAACATCACCTTCCACAGCCAGATCTGGCCCGCGGAGCTGCTGGCCTACTCCGGCAAGGGCGCGAAGGGTGGCAGTCCGCGGACCTACGGCGAGCTCAACCTGCCCACCGAGGTGGTCTCCTCGGAGTTCCTCACGATGGAGGGCCGCAAGTTCTCCTCCTCCAAGCGCGTCGTGATCTACGTGCGCGACCTGCTCAGCCGCTACCAGGCCGACGCGTTCCGCTACTTCGTGGCCGCCGCCGGCCCGGAGAACCAGGACTCCGACTTCACCTGGTCGGAGTTCGTCCGCCGCACCAACGACGAGCTGGTCGCCGGCTGGGGCAACCTGGTCAACCGGACCGCGAACCTGATCGCCAAGAACTTCGGCGAGATCCCGCCGGCCGGCGCGCTGACCGCCGAGGACGAGGCGTTGCTGGCGGGCGTCGAGCAGGCCTTCGACGCGGTCGGCGACCTGGTCGCACGGCACCGGCAGAAGCAGGCGGTCGGCGAGGCGATGCGGGTCGTGGCCGAGGTCAACAAGTACGTCTCCGACACCGAGCCGTGGAAGCTCAAGGGCGAGGAGCAGCGCGAGCGGCTGGGCACCGTGCTGCACGTCGTGGCCCAGTGCGTGGCCGACCTCAACCTGGTGCTGGCCCCGTTCCTGCCGTTCGCGGCCAACGAGGTGGACCGGGCGCTGGGCGGCAAGGGTGACATCGCGCCGATGCCGCGCATCGAGGAGGTCGACGACCTCGACGGCGGCACGCCGTACCCGGTCATCACCGGCGACTACACCGGGGCGCCGGCCTGGCGCCGGCACCCGATCGTGGTCGGTACGCCGGTCGCCAAGCCCACCCCGATCTTCACCAAGCTCGACCCGTCGGTGGTCGACGAGGAGCTCGCGCGGCTCGGCGCCTCCTGACGTGGGGGTGGAGGGCGCGCGCGTCCCGGGGGCGCTCACGCTGCAGTTCCATCCGGACTTCCCGACGGGCGCCGGCGCCGGCACCGTGATCGAGGCGCTGGCCGCGGACGGGACCTACCGCTCGCAGTTCGAGACCGGGACGTCCAACGGCGGCCTCACCGCGTTCCCCGGCGGGGACCGGTGGCGCTGGGAGAGCCGGATCTTCGAGGGCAGGTACGACGAGGGGCCGGACGCGGACCGCCCGGTCTACGGTGCCTGGAACCACCGCGACCGCGCGCACGGCGGCTCGGTCCGGTTCGGCTCGGCGTACCTCCGGCTGCGGCCCTCGGTGCTCGAGCGCGCGACGTTCTCCTTCCCCGACTCGGTCTTCGAGCCCACGGCGATCGGCGGCGCCGAGCTGCTGCCGACGCTCGTGGCGACGGCCGACGCCGCCGACCACGACGTGCTGGACGACTACGTGGAGGCGCACGTGCACGGCGGGGTGCGGCTGGACCGCGACGTCGAGGCCGTCGTGCTTGATCCCTGCTTCCGGGGCACCTGCGTGGAGGCCGCCGCCGGATCCCTGGGGTCGCGGGGGTGCGCCGTCGAGTGGCACCCGGGCTTCCGGGTCGCGACCGCGGGCCTGGACCCGGCGTACCGCGGTCCCGAGGCGGTGGCGCTGGCCCGGGCGCTCGCGCCGGTGCTGACCCCAGGTGTCGTGGGTGCCGCTGCCCGCAGCGGGCAGCACGACCCGCAGGCGGTCAAGCGGGTGTGGCACCTGCTCGCGCGCTTCGGGCGCCTGTCCTAGACGGACCGGCCGCCCACCGCGTTCGTGCTCTCCGCAGCCGACCAGGTTCGTCTGGAGCGGTTTGCGGTGGATCTGACGTACCAGGCACGTCAGATCCACCGCAGACTGGTCTGGACCGGGCTGCGCCCGCATGCGGGTGGGGGTCAGTCCCGGGCCGTCGGCCGCTCGGTCAGGGCCCGCACGCCGGGGAGCTGGGCCAGCGCGTTGACGACCACCGAGAACGCCAGCAGGGCCAGCGCCCACCCGGCGTGGCCGGCCGACCACAGCGCCAGCGAGGCGAGGCCGAGGACCACCACCTTCGCGACCGGCCGCGCCACCGGGCCGCCGTGCGCCGCCTTCGGAGAGGCGAGGAGGGACCACGCGCCCATGGCCAGCAGCGGCAGCAGCCAGACCAGCAGCCAGGGCGGCAGCAGGCGCGGAGCCTGCCAGCCCCACACGCCGAACGCCGCCATCGCGAGCAGCTCGTCGAGGAAGACCAGGGCCAGCACGGCCCATCCGAACGCCACCACGAGGTGCATTGTGGGCCAGTAGGCTCCCCGCCATGACGAGCGCCACGCCCCGACCGCCGGGCTCCCCGTGCTGAGCCTGCCGTGCTGAGCCGCCCGTGCTGAGCCCCCAGGCGAGGGCGGCGCTCCAGGCGGCCGCGGCCACCACTCCGGTGCACCACCCCGACTTCGACATCGCGGCCGACCGTGCGCAGGCGCGGGCGCTGGCCGCGGAGCAGCCCAAGGAGCCGGTCGCCGAGGTCCGCGACGTCGACGCCGACGGCGTCCCCTGCCGCCTCTACCTGCCCGCGGGGGTCCGCGGGGCAGTGGTCCTGGCCCACGGCGGTGGCTTCGTGCTCCACGACGTCGAGGTGTACGACGCCCCCGCGCGCCGGCTGGCCAACCGGGCCGGGATGGCGGTGCTGAGCGTGGACTACCGCCGCCCGCCCGAGCACCGGTTCCCGGCGGCTCCCGACGACGTCGAGACCGCCTCGGCGTGGCTGGCCCGCCACGGGGACGGGCTCGGCGCCGGTGGCTCCCTGTTCGCGGTCGGCGACAGCGCCGGGGCCAACCTGGCGCTGGTGACCGCCCTGCGCCAGCCGGGCCGGTTCGCGGCGGTGGCGCTGGTCTACCCGTTCCTCGCGCCCGGGGCGGAGCACGACTCCTACCGGACCGAGGCGCACGGCATGGATGCCGCCGAGGGGGAGTGGTACTGGCAGCAGTACGCCGCCACCGACGCCGACCTCACCCATCCCGACCTCGCGCCGTTGCACTCGGACCGGCTGCACACCCTGCCGCCCACGCTGGTGGCCACCGCCGAGCACGACCCGCTGCGCGACGAGGGCGAGCGGCTGGTGGCCGAGCTCGCCGGGCTCGACGTCGACGTGGTGGGCGTCCGCTACCTCGGGCAGGTCCACGGGTTCTGGCGCCAGCACGAGGTCTTCCCCCAGGCCGAGGAGCTCATGTGGCAGGTGGCCGGCTTCCTGCGCCGCCACCTCTGAGAAGATCTCGGCCATGCGCGTGCACCTGGGCTCCGACCATGCCGGACTCGACCTGAAGGACCACCTGCTCACCTGGCTGGCCGACCACGGCTACGAGGCCGTCGACCACGGACCGTTCGTCTACGACGCCGTGGACGACTACCCGGTCTTCTGCCTGCGCGCCGCGGAGTCGGTCGCGGCCGAGCGGGCCGAGGGCCTCGACAGCCTCGGTGTGGTCATCGGCGGCTCCGGCAACGGTGAGCAGATCGCGGCCAACAAGGTGATCGGCGTGCGCTCCGCGCTCGTCTGGTCCGAGGAGACCGCGGTGCTGGCCCGGGAGCACAACGACGCCAACGTCGTCTCCGTGGGCGGCCGGCTGCACCCGCTGGAGGACATGACCCGGTTCGTCGAGGTCTTCCTGACCACGCCGTTCTCCGGCGAGGAGCGCCACGTCCGCCGCCTCGGCCAGCTCGCGTCGTACGAGACCACGCGCGAGCTGCCGCCCCTGCCCGAGTCCGCCCTCCGCGGCCCGGCGGCCGATGCCTGAGGGGCACACGCTGCACCGGCTCGCCGGTGAGCTGGCCGACGCGTTCGGCGGGCGCGAGGTGGGGGTCGCCAGCCCGCAGGGCCGGTTCGCCGACTCCGCCGCGATCCTCGACGGCGCCCGGGTCGAGGGCGCGGACGCCTGGGGCAAGAACCTGTTCGTGGAGTTCGCCGGGGAGCGGTTCGTCCACGTGCACCTGGGGCTCTACGGCCACTTCGACGTCCACCGCGACGTCGACGCCGTGCCCCTGCCGGTCGGCCAGGTCCGGCTCCGGATGGTCTCCGGCGCCGGGCGCGCGTACGCCGACCTGCGCGGCGCGACCACCTGCGCGCTGGTCACCGCCCAGCAGCGGGACGCGGTGGTGGCGCGGTCCGGGCCCGACCCGCTGCGCCCGGACACCGGCTGGGAGCCGGCCTGGGCGCGGGTGCGGCGCAGCCGGGCCCCCATCGGTGGGCTGCTGATGGACCAGACCGTGCTCGCCGGGGTCGGCAACGTCTACCGCGCGGAGCTCCTCTTCCGGCACCGGATGCACCCGCTGCGACCCGGCCACACGCTGCGGGTCGGCCAGTTCCGGGCGCTGTGGGAGGACCTGGTCGAGCTGATGGCCGAGGGTGTGCGGACCGGGCGCATCGACACGGTGCGGCCCGAGCACACGCCGGAGGCGATGGGCCGGCCGCCGCGCGTCGACGACCACGGGGGAGAGGTCTACGTCTACCGTCGTGCCGGACAACCCTGCCACGTCTGCGGCGCGACGATCCGGACCGAGGAGCTGCTCGGACGCAACCTCTTCTGGTGTCCGCGTTGTCAGCCGCGCTTCCGTTCCCGCGCCGTACAGTGAACCGACCTAGCCCGAGGACCGACCATGACCGCGCTGCGTGAGCCCCTGAGGGCGGCACGTCCCACCGGGACGCGCCGTGCCTGGAACGGCCTGCTCCGGCGCGCCTCCCGGCCCGAGGGCCGGATCATCACCGGGCTGGTGATCGGCACCCTGCTCATCGCCGCGCTGATCGACCGGTTCGGCGTCGTCCCGCTCAGCGCCCTGGTGGTGCCGCTGCTGGTCGGCAGCCTGCTGCTCGGCCCCCGGCAGCTGCCCTGGTTCGTGGTCTACGTGCTGGTGGTGCTGATGCTGCTGCTGACCTCCCAGCCGCAGCTGGACTCCCGCACCGTGGGTGCGGTGACGATCCTGTTCCTGCTCAGCTTCATCATCCTGCTGACCAGCTTCCGCCGCTCCCGCCTCGGCGTGGCCGGCGCGCTGGGGGAGTCGATGCTGGTCGACCTGCGCGACCGGATCCTCAGCCAGGGCGGAATCCCGCTGCTGCCGGCCGGCTGGAGCGCCGAGTCCGCGCTCCGCTCGGCCGGCGGGACGCCGTTCGCCGGGGACTTCGTCGTCGCCGCCAAGTCCCGCGCCGGCGACCGGCTCGACGTGGTGGTCGTCGACGTGTCCGGCAAGGGCGAGCAGGCCGGCACCCGGGCGCTGCTGCTCTCCGGGGCCTGCGGGGGGCTGCTGACCTCGCTGCCCCCGGCGGACTTCCTGCGCGCCTCCAACGACTACCTGCTGCGCCAGGAGTGGGAGGAGGGGTTCGCCACCGCCGTGCACCTCTCGCTGGACCTGGTCAGCGGTGCCTTCCAGCTGCGCTCGGCCGGGCACCCGCCGGCGGTGCACTTCGCGGCGGGCGCCGGCCGCTGGTCGGTGCTGGCCGTCGACGGGCCGGTGCTCGGGCTCATCGAGGACGCCGACTTCCCGATGGTCGAGGGCGTGCTGCGGCCGGGCGACGCGCTGCTGCTCTACACCGACGGCATGGTGGAGACCCCGCGGCGCGACATCAGCCTCGGCATCGACCGGCTGCTGGGGCAGGCCGAGCGCCTGCTGCGGGGCGGCTTCGACGGCGGGGCGGCCCGCCTGGTCGACGCCGTGGGGTCCGACAACGACGACCGCGCGCTGCTGCTGGTCCACCGCCGCTGAGGCCGTCGCGGGTCGGGCCCGGTCGCGGGGGGCCGCCTCGGTTGGGGAGGTCGCCGGCCCTTGTGGCACCATGACACCGGCGGACTCCCCCCCTCGACCCCGAGGGGAGGGCGATCGCGCGCGCGGATGTAGCTCAATGGTAGAGCCCCAGTCTTCCAAACTGGCTACGCGGGTTCGATTCCCGTCATCCGCTCCAAGGAGCCTCTCGGGGCAACTTGGCGGGGCGTAGCGTAGTGGCTAGCGCGCCTGCTTTGGGAGCAGGAGATCGCAGGTTCGAGTCCTGTCGCCCCGACGCACAACCGGAACCCCAGATGAGGAGACAACCTGTGAAGAGCGCCGTCGAGACCTTGAGCCCGACCAGGGCCAAGCTGACCGTCGAGGTGCCCTTCGAGGAGCTCAAGCCGAGCCTCGACGCGGCGTACAAGAAGATTGCCCAGCAGATCAACGTGCCCGGCTTCCGCCGCGGCAAGGTGCCGCCGATGGTGATCGACCGGCAGGTCGGCCGCGGTGCGGTCCTCGACGAGGCGATCAACGAGGTGCTGCCGCAGAAGTACATCGAGGCGCTGCAGGAGAACTCCCTGACGCCGCTGGCGCAGCCCGAGATCGAGGTCACCAAGTTCGAGGACAACGCCGCGCTCGAGTTCACCGCCGAGGTCGACGTCCGTCCCGAGGTCGAGATCCCGGCGTACGACGGGCTCGAGGCCGAGGTCGAGGACATCGAGATCTCCGAGGAGGACGTCGAGGAGCAGGTCAAGGCGCTGCGTGAGCGCTTCGGCACCCTCAACGACGTCGAGCGCGCGGCCGCCGAGGGCGACTTCGTCGTCATGGACCTCAAGGCCAGCAAGGACGGCGAGGTGCTCGAGGGCGCCGAGGTCGCCGGCATGTCCTACCAGGTCGGCCGCGGCGGCATGCTCGACGGGCTCGACGAGGCCCTGACCGGCATGACCGCCGGCGAGACCAAGACGTTCTCCTCCCAGCTCGTCGGCGGCGACCTGGTCGGCGAGGAGGTCGAGGTCGAGGTCACCGTCTCGCAGGTCCAGGAGCAGGAGCTGCCGGAGCTCGACAACGAGTTCGCCCAGATGGCCTCGGAGTTCGACACCGCCGAGGAGCTGGTGGCCGACGTGCGCGAGCGCCTCGGCCGCGGCAAGCGCCTCGAGCAGGCCGCCGCCGCTCGCGACGCGGTGCTCGAGGCCCTGCTGGAGAAGGTCGAGATCCCGCTGCCCGAGACCATGGTGACCGACGAGCTGAACGCCCGTCGCCAGAACATCGAGCAGCAGCTGATGTACGCCGGCATCACCATGGAGAAGTACCTCGAGGACGAGAAGCAGACCCAGGAGGAGTTCGAGGCCGAGCTCGAGCGCCGGGTCCGCGACGCGGTCGCCGCCCAGTTCGTGCTGGACGAGATCGCGAAGAAGGAAGAGTTCAACGTCAGCCAGGAGGAGCTCTCCGAGCACCTCGTGCGTCGCGCCCAGCAGTCCGGCCAGGACCCGCAGGAGTTCGCGAACCACATGTTCGAGCACAACCACATCCCGGACCTGGTCCAGGAGATCCTGCGCGGCAAGGCGCTCGCCACCATCGTGGAGGCCGCGGTCGTCAAGGACGGCTCGGGCAACGTGGTGGAGCTGAAGAACCTGCGCCCCGACGGCACCATCGGTGAGCCCGAGGCCGCCGAGGAGGCTGCTCCCGAGGCCGCCGAGGCCGGCGCGGAGGAGCCGGCCGAGCAGGGCTGACCCACGCCTGATCCACCGACCCGCCGGGGCTCCCGGCGGGTCGGTGTCATTTCGGCCGCCGGTGCAGGAATCCCCGGTCAGCCGAGGGAGAGCCTGACCAGCCGGCCGCCCACGGCGGCATCGGCGAGGTGGGTGCACGGGTGTGCACTGAAGCGTTATCGTCTGCCCCATGGACACCATCCGTCGCCCCGGGGCCGACGGCCCGGGCCTGGTCGACGCGCTCTCGCTGCTCTCGGAGGTCGCCGAGGAGCTGCTGGTCAAGACGGTGCGCGACACCCACTACGCCTGGGCCGACCGCGTGCACGCCGTCACCAGGCGCACGACCGGCGGCGCCTCCGTGGTCCCCGAGCTCGTGCACCGCGGCATCGCGGCCGCGGTGTACGGCGGGCTGTCGGCCGGCCTGCTCGCAGCGTCCAGGGGGCTCGACACGGTCGCCGGCACGGGCGTCGGCCCGCGCCTCGAGGCAGACGCGGGGGGCCGGTTCCTCAGCTCGGCGGTCAACGGCCTGATCGGGGACCGGCTGCTGCGCGAGCGGCCCCGGCTGGCCATCCCCATGGCGGTGCGCGCCGAGGACCGGGACGTCCCGCCGACCGCGGATGCCCTGGCCGCGGCCTTCCCCGAGGCGACCGGGCGGGTCGTGGTCTTCCTGCACGGGCTGTGCGAGAACGAGAACCACTGGAACCGGGGCCGCGAGCGGCTCGGCACGACGTACGGCGAGATGCTGGCCGCGGCCGGCTGGACGCCGGTGTTCCTCCGCGCCAACAGCGGGCTGCCGCTGCGCGAGAACGGCGCGGCCCTGGCAGCGTTGATGCAGCACCTCGTCGACGGGTGGCCCACCGAGGTCACCAGGGTGGCGCTGGTCGGCCACTCGATGGGCGGCCTCGTCATGCGGGCCGGGGGAGCGGTGGCCACCGAGGCGGAGCGGCCCTGGACCGAGCTGGTCTCCGACGTCGTCACCCTCGGCACGCCGCACCTCGGCTCCCCGATCGCGATCGGGGTCGGCCACGGCAGCCGCGGGCTGGCCCGGCTCCCCGAGACCTCGGCGTTCGGCCGGATCCTGGACATGCGTTCGGTCGGCGTGCACGACCTCGTGAAGGGGTTGGCCGAGGACGTGTCGCCGCTGCCGCACGCGAGGTACCGGCTGGTCGCGGCGACGCTCACGGCCTCGCAGCGGCACCCGCTGGGGCACGCGGTCGGCGACCTGCTGGTGCGCCCGCACTCGGCGTACGGCCGCAGCCCGCGGGGCGACGAGCTGTTCCCCGGTGCCGATGTCCTGCACGTCGGCCGCACCGGTCACTTCGGGCTGCTCAACCACCCCGAGGTGCACCGGGCCCTGCGAGACTGGCTGGCGTGATGGCCTCGTGAGCGCCGCAGGCGGGGCCGCCCGCGAGCTGCGTGCCGAGGCCATGGTCCACGCGCCGCCGGGGCGGGTCTGGGCGCTCCTGACCGACCTCGCCCGGCTGCCGGAGTGGAGCCCCGAGCTCGTGAGGATGACCCCGCTCAGGCCGGGCGGTCTGCGCGCGGGGCAGTGGTACCTCGGTCTCAACCGGCGCAAGGCGGTCCTCTGGCCCACCCGCAGCGTGGTGGCGGTCCTCGAGCCCGGCCGGCGGCTGGCCTGGGACACGAGGTCGAGCGGTGCCCGCTGGATCTGGGAGCTCGAGACGGCGGGCCCGGGCACGCACGTCGTGCACCGCCGTCCCGTGCCGGAACGGCTCACGCTGCTGAGCCGGGTCTTCGCGCCGGTGGCCCTGGGTGGGAGCGAGAGCCACGCCGACGAGCTCGAGGCGGGCATGCGCCGGACCGTGGCCCGGCTGAAGGCCGCCGCCGAGGCGGGATGAGGCCGTCGCGTCCCCCCGGACGTCGAGGGTGTGCCCCGGCCCCGGGGCTTGCCCGATCTCCCCGCGCCAGGCGCACCACGCTCGTGCCTCGCGCGCCGCGTCGCGGTGAAATCTGCTGTCGGCGAACAGCGGGGGCCAAACCGTGGATGTGTCCCCGCTTGCGACTAGGGTCGCTCTCGTGACCCAGAATCCCAGCCCCAGCCTCGCGCCCCAGATGAACGGGGCGTCGGGCTTCAACGTCCTCGACGACCACATCTACCAGCGCCTGCTTCGTGAGCGGATCGTCTTCCTCGGCTCGGAGGTCCGCGACCAGAACGCGAACGCGATCTGCGCGCAGCTGCTGCTGCTGTCGGCGGAGGACCCCGAGGCCGACATCTTCCTGCACATCAACAGCCCCGGTGGCTCGGTCGACGCCGGCATGGCGATCTACGACACGATGAACTACATCCCCAACGACGTGGCGACGGTCGGCATGGGCCTCGCGGCGTCGATGGGGCAGTTCCTGCTCTGCGCGGGCACCAAGGGCAAGCGCTACGCGCTGCCGCACGCGCGGATCATGATGCACCAGCCCTCCTCCGGCATGGGTGGCTCGGCCTCGGACATCAAGATCCAGGCCCAGCAGTCGCTGCACATCAAGAAGGTGCTGCTCGACCTGATCGCCGAGCACACCGGCCAGCCGGTCGAGCAGGTCGAGGCCGACGCCGACCGCGACCGCTGGTTCACCGCCGAGCAGGCCGTGGAGTACGGCCTGGTCGACCAGGTGGTCAAGAGCGCCCGCGACGCGGCCGACCACGGCCGCCCGGCCCACGAGAAGGGTTGATCGACATGAACTACTACATCCCGCAGTGGGAAGAGCGGACGTCCTACGGCGTCCGCAGGATCGACCCCTACGCGAAGCTGTTCGAGGACCGCATCATCTACCTCGGCACCCCGATCTCCGACGACGTCGCCAACGCCGTGATCGCCCAGCTGATGTGCCTGGAGTCGATGAACCCCGACCAGGACATCCAGATCTACATCAACAGCCCGGGCGGCTCGTTCACCGCACTGACGGCGATCTACGACACGATGAACTTCATCAAGTGCGACGTCCAGACGGTGTGCATCGGGCAGGCCGCCTCGGCCGCCGCGATCCTGCTGGGAGCCGGCGCCGCCGGCAAGCGGATGGCGCTGCCGAACAGCCGGATCCTCATCCACCAGCCCTACACCGAGGGCACGTTCGGCCAGACCTCCGACATCGAGATCCAGGCCAACGAGATCCTGCGGATGCGCGAGCTGCTCGAGAAGATGATCAGCGACCACAGCGGCCGCAGCATCGACCAGGTCTCGCAGGACATCGAGCGTGACAAGATCCTCACCGCCGAGCAGGCCGTCGAGTACGGCCTGATCGACGCGGTGGTCGAGTCGCGCAAGGGCACGCCCGCGCTCTCGGCCTGACCCATCCGGCTCGTCGACGCGAACCTCGTGTCCCGCCCCCGTCCGGGGGCGGGACGGGGTACCGTCGAGGGGCTTTGAAGATCGTTGGATTTCGAACCGGAGGATGACCGCCCGTGGCACGCATCGGTGACGGAGGGGACCTGCTGAAGTGTTCCTTCTGCGGCAAGAGCCAGAAGCAGGTCAAGAAGCTGATCGCGGGTCCGGGCGTCTACATCTGTGACGAGTGCATCGACCTGTGCAACGAGATCATCGAGGAGGAGCTCAGCGAGGGCGCCGAGGTCGGTCTCGACGAGCTGCCCAAGCCGCGGGAGATCTTCGAGTTCCTCAACTCCTACGTGATCGGCCAGGAGCAGGCGAAGAAGTCGCTGGCGGTGGCGGTCTACAACCACTACAAGCGGGTCCAGGCCGGCCTCCAGCCCGTGGCGGGCAAGCACAGCAAGGAGGAGTCGGTCGAGGTCGCCAAGTCCAACATCCTGGTGATCGGGCCGACCGGCTGCGGCAAGACCTACCTCGCCCAGACACTGGCCCGGATGCTCAACGTGCCGTTCGCGATCGCCGACGCCACCGCACTCACCGAGGCCGGCTACGTCGGTGAGGACGTCGAGAACATCCTCCTCAAGCTGATCCAGGCCGCCGACTACGACGTCAAGAAGGCCGAGACCGGCATCATCTACATCGACGAGATCGACAAGGTGGCCCGCAAGGCCGAGAACCCCTCGATCACTCGTGACGTCTCCGGCGAGGGCGTGCAGCAGGCGCTGCTGAAGATCATCGAGGGCACCACCGCCTCGGTGCCTCCCCAGGGTGGGCGCAAGCACCCCCACCAGGAGTTCATCCAGATCGACACCACCAACATCCTGTTCATCGTGGGCGGGGCGTTCGCCGGGCTCGAGCACATCGTCGAGCAGCGGGTCGGCAAGAAGACCCTCGGCTTCACCGCCGAGGTGCGCGGGCAGGCCGAGCGCGAGGCCGACGACCTGCTCTCCCAGGTGCGCCCCGAGGACCTGACCAAGTTCGGGCTGATCCCGGAGTTCATCGGCCGGCTGCCGCTGATCGCGTCGGTGTCCAAGCTCGACCAGGCGGCGCTGGTGCAGATCCTCACCGAGCCTCGCAACGCGCTGGTCAAGCAGTACCAGAAGCTCTTCGACCTCGACGGCGTCGAGCTGGAGTTCACCGCGGAGGCGGTCGAGGCGATCGCCGACAAGGCGCTGGAGCGCGGCACGGGCGCGCGTGGGCTGCGGGCGATCATCGAGGAGGTCCTCCTCCACGTGATGTACGACGTGCCCTCCCGCGGCGACGTCAGCAAGGTCATCGTGACCCGCGAGGTGGTCACCGACGAGGTGGCCCCGACCCTGGTGCCGCGCGAGTCCGAGGCCAAGAAGAAGAAGTCCGCCTGATCCACCTCCGCGGGAGCGGTTCCGACGGCTCCCGCAGGCATCCTCCCGAACGCACCGCCCAGATCGACTAGTCATTTCCGACTAGTCCGTTTGGGTCGATCGGGTCATGGTCCCTGGGGGCCCGCCCCGGTTGGATGGACCGTGGGCCGCTCCGCGCCCACCTCTCGGACATCAAGGACGTCGACTGATGAGCGCCGACCACAAGCGACCGCTGTACGCGTTCGTGATCGTGGCGATCATGTGCGCCCTGATCATCGCCAACGCGCTGCGCAGCCAGGCGGTCATGGGCGTGCTGCAGGCCGGCGTCGCGCCCGTGGTGCCCGGCCTGCAGCTGCACCACCGCGAGCCCGCCGAGCCGCCGGTGCTGGCCGTGCCGGAGCCGGCGTCGCCGCCCGCCCCGGCCGCCTCCTCCTCCCAGTCCCCGTCCGAGTCCCGGTCCTCGGCGTCCGCCGGGTCGCCGCCCGCGGCCACCTCGACGCACCACGCAGCGGCCGGCGCCTCGGCTCACCCCGCCCAGCCACAGACCGCTCAGCAGTCCGGACACCACGCCGGACAGCAGGCTGGGCACCCGCAGGCGGCGCACCAGCCGGGCCCGTCCGGCGCGACCACACCACCGGTGCCGCCGTCGTCCGGAGCGCTCATCCACCCGTTCACCCACCCGGCGAACCACCAGGTCGGGCACCTCGTCGGCCAGGTCGGACACGCCGTGGGTCACGCGGTCGGCCACTTGGCCGGTCCGGGGGGCCCGCACCAGGTGTTCCACGGCGTGGCGGGGCCGGACGGGTGGCGGCACGGCCACTCCGTCGCCTCCCACGGCCCCCTCGCGACCGCCCTCGGCGTGACCGCCCACCAGTCCGGCACCGCGACCGGGCCCGGCCGGGGCCACGGGCTCGCCCTCGGCCACCTCGCCCAGGTGCATGCCTCCCCGGGCCACATCGCCCAGGTCCACCTCTTCCAGGCCTCCAGCCCCCAGGGGCACCGCCACGCGCAGAGCCACGGTCTCGGGCTCGGGCACGTCCTGCGCGGGCCGCTGGAGGCCTCTCAGGCGGTCCACCACGGGGCTCCCTGGGCCGGCCGCGGGTACAGCCACCACGGGCAGCACGGCCACCACGGCCAGAGCCACCACGGGCACCGCGCCCATCAGGCCGGGCATCGGCGCGGCCGTCCGGGTCCGCACGGGCACGCCCACCGGCACGCCGGCTGAGGCCGGCCCGCACGCAGCGCCCCACCAGGACGGCTGCGCGTCAGGGTCGCAGCGTGACCCGGACGACGCGGAGCGACGTACCGTCACCGCGGGCGGTGCTGCCGGCCACGAGGTGCTCGCCGTCCGAGGCGAGGTACCCGCCGGCGCGGCTGGGGAGCCTCGCCGCGGCGTCCGAGTCGAGGCTGTGGACCACGGCCCTGCCGTCGGCGCCGTGCCAGAGCACGACGTCCGCGCCGGCGAGCGGGTAGCCGGTGGGCAGGTACCCCTCGTGCAGCAGGCGGTCGGGTCCGTCCGCGAGCGGGGAGGTGTGGATCTGGAAGGGGTCGTCCAGCAGGCCGTCGGCCGGCACGGGCCCGTCGGGGTCCACGTGCTCCGACCACACCAGTGAGGCCGCTCCGGCGGCACAGCCCATCGCGAGCGCCGTACGGGTGAGGGGACGCGGCGACCGGGAGCCGTCCAGCGGCACGCTCCAGCAGTCGCCGCCGACCGTGTGCCCGTGGGCGTGGGTCCCGGCGGGACCCAGGTAGACCAGTCCGCCGCCCGCAGCGCTCTCGCTGCCGGGGGTATCTCCGTGTGCCGCAGCAGGTCGCGCGGCGGCTGCCGGCGGCCGGTGCGCCACACCAGCTCCCGGGCGGACCGGTCGCCCTCGGCCTGGGTCCAGAACAGGTGGTCGCCGTGGCCGTGGACCTGGGGCACGTACGGGTCGGGGGCGGTGCCGTTCGAGGCGAGCAGCCGCCGCTCGCGGGTCGCGGTGTCCAGCGCCCAGACGCGCCACAGCACCCGGGGATCGGCGTCGCCCTGACGGTGGCTCTGGTCCACCCAGGCGACCCAGTCGCCGGCGACCGCCACCCAGTTGACGAGCCCCGAGGGCCACTCGCTGCGGGCCACGGTCCGCCGGGAGCCGTCGGTCAGGTCGACGCTGCCCACCCGGTCCAAGTCGTCCTGCGAGGCGGCCGCGCTCCCGGTCCGTGCGGACCGGGAGCGCGCCGGGAGGGACGGGAGCGGGAGCGGAGTCAGCCCTGGGGGGGCTCCGCCAGCTCCGCCACGACGCTGATCTCGGTGTCGTCGGTCGCGGCGAAGACCAGCTCGCCGGTGACGCGTCCGGTCCGGCGCAGGTCGTCGGCGGACAGCTCGGCGGCCCGCACCGTCTCCGCGGGGCCCCGGACCTCGACGCGGGACAGCTCGGCGCGCATCGAGACCTTGGCCTTCGACTTCGCGCCGCGGATCCCGATCAGCACCGCGGCCACCGCGTCGACCAGCGACGGGTCGGCGGCCGCCGCCGAGCCGAGGTCGAGCTCGCTCGGCCACGCGGCGCGGTGGATCGAGCCCTCCTGCCACCACGACCAGACCTCCTCGGTCACGTAGGGCAGGAACGGCGCCAGCAGGCGCAGCTGCACCTGCAGGGCCAGTGCCAGCGTGGCCCGCGCCGAGGCGGTCGCGGCGCCGCCGTCGGCGTCGTACGCCCGCTCCTTGACCAGCTCGAGGTAGTCGTCGCAGAACTCCCAGAAGAACCGCTCGACGGTCTCCAGGGCCGTCGTGTAGTCGTAGGCCTCGAAGGACTCGGTGGCCCTGGTGATCACGTTGGCCAGCCGCCCGAGCAGGGCGCAGTCGACCGGCTCGGAGACCTCGTAGGTGTGCAGCTCGGTCGCGCCGACGCCGCCGAGGACGAACTTCGAGGCGTTGAGGACCTTCATGGCCAGCCGGCGGCCGACCTTCATCTGGCTCTCGTCGAAGGGGGAGTCCAGGCCGGGGCGGGCCATCGCGGCACGCCAGCGCACCGCGTCCGCGCCGAACTTCGCGAGGATCTCGTCCGGGACGATCGCGTTGCCCTTGGACTTCGACATCTTCTTGCGGTCGGGGTCGACCACGAAGCCGGAGATCAGCGCGTGCGACCAGGGCGCGACGCCGTTCTCGAAGTGCGCGCGGACGACGCGGGAGAACAGCCAGGTGCGGATGATCTCGTGGGCGTGCGTGCACAGGTCCATCGGGAAGACCCGTGCGAACAGGTCGTCGTCGCTCTCCCAGCCGCCGGCGATGTGCGGGGTCAGCGACGAGGTGGCCCAGGTGTCCATCACGTCGGGGTCGCCCACGAAGCCGTTCGGCTTGCCGCGCTGGTCCTCGGTGTAGCCGCGGGGCGCGTCGGTCGAGGGGTCGACGGGCAGCTCGGCCTCGGTCGGCATCAGCGGGTGGTCGTAGTCGGGCTCGCCGTCGGCGTCGAGCGGGTACCAGACCGGGAACGGGATGCCGAAGAAGCGCTGGCGCGAGATCAGCCAGTCGCCGTTGAGGCCGCCGACCCAGTTGTCGTAGCGGTGCTTCATGTGGGTCGGGACCCAGGTGACCTCCGCGCCCCGGTCCAGCATCTCCTGTCGCAGCGCGGCGTCGCGGCCGCCGTTGCGGATGTACCACTGCCGGGTGGCCACGATCTCGAGCGGCTTGTCGCCCTTCTCGTAGAAGTTCGCCATCCGCTGCGTGGGCCTGGGGTCGCCGTCGAGGTCGCCGCTCTCGCGCAGCAGCGCGACCATGGCCTCCCGGCCGGAGAAGGCGGTCTTGCCGGCCAGCTGCTGGTACGCCGCCGCGGCGTCCTCGCCGCTGAGCCAGGCGGGGGTCTCCCGGGAGAGCCGGCCGTCGCGGCCGATCAGCGTGCGGACCGGCAGCTGCAGCTCGCGCCACCAGGTGACGTCGGTCAGGTCGCCGAACGTGCAGCACATCGCGATGCCCGCGCCCTTGTCCATCTCCGCGAGCGGGTGGGCGAGGACCGGGATCTCCACGCCGAAGACGGGCGAGGTGACCGTGGTGCCGAACAGCGGCTGGTAGCGCTCGTCGTCGGGGTGCGCGATCAGCGCGACGACGCTGGGGATCAGCTCCGGGCGGGTGGTCTCGATGTGGACGGGCTCGCCGCCCGGTCGGTGGAAGGCGACCCGGTGGTAGGCGCCGGCGTACTCCCGGGCCTCGAGCTCGGCCTGGGCCACCGCGGTCTGGAAGGTGACGTCCCACAGGGTGGGCGCCTCCTGCAGGTAGGCCTCGCCGCGGGCGAAGTTGCGCAGGAAGGCGCGCTGGCTGACCGTCTGGGCCTTGGGCCCGATGGTCGTGTAGTGCTCCTTCCAGTCCACCGAGAGGCCCAGCGTGCGCCACAGCGACTCGAAGATCTCCTCGTCCTCGACGACCAGCCGCTCGCACAGCTCGACGAAGTTCGGCCGGCTGATCGGCACCTGCCTCTTCGGGTCGGGCTTCTCGGGCGGGGTGAAGTCGGCGTCGTAGGGCAGGCTCGGGTCGCAGCGCACGCCGAAGTAGTTCTGCACCCGCCGCTCGGTGGGCAGCCCGTTGTCGTCCCAGCCCATCGGGTAGAACACCGACTTGCCGCGCATCCGCTGGTAGCGGGCGATCAGGTCGGTGTGGGTGTAGGAGAAGACGTGGCCGACGTGCAGGCTGCCGCTCACCGTCGGCGGCGGGGTGTCGATCGAGTAGACGTTCTCCCGCGGCTGGGTGCGGTCGAAGCGGTAGGTGTCGTCGTCCTTCCACCGCTTGCTCCAGGTGGCCTCGAGGCCCTCGAGCGCAGGCTTGTCCGGTACGACGACGGCACGCTGGTCGGTGCTCGTCGTGTTCGGGGCCTGGGGCTGGGTCTCGGTCATGGCAGAAATCCTAGGGTGAGGGGCACCACCCGGGGAAACCGGTTGTGCCGCTGGCCATGGGCGGCCCTAACCTGCCGCCCATGAGTGCTGCCACCGGACGGGTCGAGCACCGTGTGTTGCTCACCGAGGACCCGGCCGAGTTCCTGGCCCTCGCCGAGGGTCACCTGGTCGCCGACCCGGTGCTCACGACGGTCGTGTCGACGGTCACCCACCGCGCCCTCGCCGGGGTCCGGGAGGGGCGGCCGGCGCCGTCGTACCCGCGCTGGTGGGCGGTGGTGCACGACGCCTCCGGCGAGGTGGCCGGGGTGGCGATGCGCACGGCGCCGTTCGCGCCGTACCCGCTGTTCGTGCTGCCCATGCCCGACGCGGCGGCGCTCGCCCTGGCGCGGGCCGTGCACGAGCGCGGCGAGGAGGTCGGCGGCGTCAACGGTGCGCTGCCGGCGGTCCACGTGCTGGCCGGCGAGGCGGCCCGGCTGCAGGGGCGGACCGCGGAGGTCTGGGAGCACACGCGGCTCTTCGAGCTCGGCGAGCTGGTGGAGCCGGCGCCGGTGCCCGGTCGGCTGCGGGTGGCCGGACCGGACGACGTCGAGGTCTGCCTGGCCTGGTTCCGGGCGTTCTTCGACGACGCGGCCGAGCAGGCCGGACGCTCCGGGGACGCGGACCGCGAGGAGTACGTCACGCGCGAGGACATGCTGGAGCGCTGCGCCTCCGGACGGGTGTGGCTGTGGGAGGACGGCGGGGAGCCCGTCCACATGACCGGCTTCAACCAGCCGAGCTTCGGTGTCGCCCGGGTCGGCCCGGTCTACACGCCCGGGGAGCACCGCGGTCGCGGCTACGCCAGCGCCGCGGTCGCCGCGGTCTCGCGGATGCTGCGCGAGCGGGGCGCGCGGGTCTGCCTGTTCACCGACCAGGCCAACCCGACGTCGAACCGGATCTACCAGGCGCTGGGCTACCGCCCGGTCGTGGACATGGCGAACCTCCGGGTCCGATGAGCGGGCCGGGCCGGCGCGGGTCCGGCCGCGCTCGGTTCGGACCGGCGGGTCGGGTCGCCCTAGACTCGGGGGGACATGAGTGAGACCCCTGCCGCCCCCCGGTACGCCGAGACCTTCGAGGAGGTCGAGGACGCGCTGCTCTCGCGGTGGCCGGAGACCCGCCTCGAGCCCTCCCTGGACCGGATCCGGGCCTTCACCGAGCTGCTCGGCGATCCGCAGACGGCGTACCGCGTCGTCCACCTGACCGGCACGAACGGCAAGACCTCGACGTCGAGGATGATCGACACCCTGCTGCGGGCCCTCGAGCTGCGCACCGGCCGGTTCACCAGCCCGCACGTGGAGCGGATGAACGAGCGGATCTCGGTCGACGGGGAGCCGCTGACCGACGAGGAGTTCGTGCGCGCGTTCAACGACGTGGCGCCCTACACCCACCTCGTCGACGAGGACCAGGAGCACCCGCTGTCGTTCTTCGAGGCGGTCGTCGGGATGGCCTACGCGGCGTTCGCCGACGCGCCGGTCGACGTCGCCGTGGTCGAGGTCGGCATGGGCGGCTCGTGGGACGCGACCAACGTCGCGGACGGCGACGTCGCGGTGGTGCTGCCGATCGCGGTGGACCACGCGCAGTACCTCGGCTCCTCACCGCTCGCCATCGCCGAGGAGAAGGCCGGCATCATCAAGCCCGGCTCGGTCGTGGTGCTCGCCCAGCAGTCGCCCGAGGTGGCCGAGCTGTTGCTGGCCCGGGCCGCCGAGGTCGGCGCCACGGTCGCGCGTGAGGGCCTGGAGTTCGGGGTCGTCTCCCGCACGCCCGCGGTCGGCGGCCAGATGGTCTCGCTGCAGGGGCTCCAGGGCAGGTACGACGAGGTGTTCCTCCCGCTCTACGGCGCCCACCAGGCGCAGAACGCCGCCGTCGCGCTCGCCGCGGTCGAGGCGCTGGTCGCCGGAGGCGCGCAGAGCCAGGCCCTGGACGAGGAGATCGTCCGCGCGGCCTTCGCCGAGGCCACCTCGCCCGGGCGGCTGGAGATCGTGCGGCGCAGCCCCACGATCGTGCTGGACGCCGCGCACAACCCGCACGGCGCCGAGGCGCTCGGCGCGGCGCTCGACGACTCGTTCGCCTTCTCCCCGCTGATCGGGGTGCTGGGCGTGATGGGCGACAAGGACCACGAGGGGCTGCTGGTCGCCCTCGAGCCGCACCTGGCCCACGTGATCTGCACGCAGAACTCCACGTCCCGGTCGATGCCGGCCGCCGAGCTCGGCGCGGCCGCGGTCGAGGTCTTCGGCGAGGACCGGGTCACGGTGACCGCCCGGCTGGCCGACGCGATCGACCAGGCCGCCGCGCTGGCCGAGGCGGGGGAGGCCTTCGGCGACCCGCTGGGCTCCGGCGCGGTCCTGGTGACCGGCTCGGTGGTGACCGTGGGCGAGGCCCGCAGCCTGCTGCGCCCGCGGGGCACGGAGGCCGGCGCATGAGCGGCTCCCCGCGGGACGAGCGCACCCGCTCGCCGCGACGCGGCATGTGCGCCGCGGTGCTGAGCCTGGAGGCGATCACCCTCGGCCTGACCACCCCGGTGATGGTGTCGGTGGCCGGCGTCGCGCTCGGCACGGCCCTGTGGATCGGGCTCGGCCTGATGGTCGCGTGCCTGGTGCTGGCCGGGATGCTGCGCGCCGAGTGGGCCTACGGCGTGGGCTGGGCGATCCAGGTCGCCGCCATCGCGCTGGGCACCGTGGTGCCGCTGATGTTCTTCCTCGGCGCGATCTTCGGGCTGCTGTGGGCCACGGCGTACTTCCTCGGTCGCAAGATCGAGCGCGAGCGCGCCGCGGCCTTCGCGGCGTACGACGCGCGCCGCGGCGCCTGATCCTGCCGCGGTCCGCGGGGGAGCTCCAGCGTCGACCCGGCAGGTCACCGCGGCGCGCAGGCTCAGCGGAGCGCGCCGACCAGCGCGGTCAGGGCCGCGTCGAGCTCGGCGTCGGTGACCCCGCCGAAGCCCACCACCAGGCCGGTCAGCCGCGCGGAGCGGCAGTAGTCCGCGAGCAGGTGGACCCGGAAGCCGGCCCGGGCGGCCGCGTCGCGGGCCCGGCGGGCCTCGGCATCGGGCAGCAGCCAGGTGGAGTACATCCCGGCGGGGGTGCCGGCCAGCTCGGCGTGGGGCTCGAGCGCCGCCACCACCCGCGGAGCCCGCTCGGCGTAGACGCGCCGCGCGGTCCGCACGACCTTGTCGACGTAGCCCTCGCGCAGCAGTGCGACGAACGCCCGCTGCACCGGCCAGGGCGTCGCGTCGTGGGTGACCCGGCGCCGCCGGTCGATCGCCTCCAGCAGCCCGGGCGGCGGCACCAGCCAGCCCAGCCGCAGGCTCGGCGCCACCGACTTCGAGGCGGTGCCGAGGTAGGCGACCCGCTCCCGGTCGAGCGTCGCCAGCGCGGGCACCGGCGCGACGTCGTAGCGGAACTCGGAGTCGTAGTCGTCCTCCAGCAGCACCGCGCCGGCGTCCCGGGCGGCGGCCAGGGCGGTCAGCCGGTCCGGCGCCGGCATCACCCGGCCGAGCGGGTGCTGGTGGGCGGGGGTGAGGTACGCCGCGGCGAGGCCGGCCAGGTCGGAGACCGGCTCGGTGGCGGGGTGGTCGCGCACGCCGCGCCCGGCGCCGCGGATCGTCTCCACGGCGGCGCGGTAGCCGGGGTCCTCGACCGCGACGTCACCCGGCGGCAGCGCCGCGAGGACGTGGCGCAACCCGTCGGTGGTGCCGTTGGTGACCAGCACCTCGCCGGGGTCGACCCGCAGCCCGCGGGTGCGGGCGAGGTGGTCGGCCAGGGCCCGGCGCAGCTCGGGCAGCCCGCGCGGGTCGTCGTACCCCCGCGGCGGCCGGGCGGCGGCGACCTCGCGCCAGGCGCGGCGCCAGCCGGCGGCGTGGCGGGGGTCGATCCACGGCGTCCCCGCGTCGAGGGGGACCAGCGCGGGCTCCGCGGGGGCGGCGCGACGCCGACCGCGCGGAGCCGGGGCGGCCGGCGCGCCGGAGGCGACGAAGGTGCCCGCCCCGCGCCGCGCCTCGAGCCAGCCCTCGGCGAGCAGCTGGTCGTAGGCCTGCTCGGTCACCGAGCGGGCCACGCCGAGGTCGGCGGCGAGCGCCCGGGTGCTCGGCAGCCGGTCGCCGCGCACCAGCGTGCCGGCGAGCACGAGGTCGCGGACCTGCCCGGAGAGCTGGACACCGAGCGGCACGCCGAGGCCGCGATCGAGCCGCAGGGGCAGCGGGGCGTGGGCCATGGCGAGTGTCCTGTCGGAACGGTGCTGGATTGGCCCGTGACGACGGGCCACTCGAGGCCGACGATAGTGCCGTGACCACGACCAGCACCACCAGCACGAGCGGCTCGCCGCTCTCGCCCAGCCCGCGCACCACCGTCACCCGCGGCCGCAACCGGGCGGTGGGCGACCGCGCCGCGCTGCACGCCCTGCTCGCCGACGCCCTGGTGGCGCACCTCGGGGTCGTCGTCGACGGGCACCCGCTGGTGCTGCCCGCCGCGTATGCGTTCGACCCCGACGGCCCCGACCGGGACGGGACCCTCTACGTGCACGGGTCGGTGGCGGCCGGCTGGCTGCGCGCCTCGGGTGGGGCCACGGTCTGCGTGACCGTGACCCAGCTCGACGGGCTGGTGGCCGGCCGGTCGGCGTTCCACCACTCGATGAACTACCGCTCCGCGGTGGTGATCGGCTGTGCCCGGCCCGTCGACGACCCGGCTGAGAAGGACCGGGCCCTGGCGATGATCGTCGACCACATGCTGCCCGGTCGGTCGGCCACGCTGCGGGCGAGCACCCGCAAGGAGCTGGCCGCGACCGCCGTGCTCGCCGTACCCCTGCACGAGGCCTCGGTGAAGGAGCGCGCCGGCGGTCCCGGGGACGAGCCCGAGGACGTGGCGGCGGGGGTCTGGGGCGGGCACGTCCCGCTGCGCCTGGTCGCCGGGGACCCGGTCCCCGACGCCGAGGCCACCGGCCGGGTGCCCTCCGACGTGCAGGCGCGCGCCCGGCAGCTCGCCCGCTAGCCCCGTCGAGCGCCGGTCGTCCGCATCAGCGGGCCTTCTACCTGCCGCTGGTGCGGACGACCCGGACGGATAGGGTGCGGCCCATGACGCAGCCGTCGACCCAGCGCACCCTCGTCCTGCTCAAGCCCGACACCGTACGGCGCGGGCTGGTCGGCGAGGTGATCCGCCGCTTCGAGGCCAAGGGCCTGTCCCTGGTGGCCATGGAGCTCCGGACCATCGACGCCGCCAAGGCCGACGAGCACTACGCCGAGCACGTCGAGCGTGACTTCTACCCGCCGCTGCGCGCGTTCGTGACCAGCGGGCCGCTGGTGGCGATGGTGCTCGAGGGCGACGAGGCGATCGAGGTCGTCCGCGCGCTCAACGGCGCCACCGACGGCCGCAAGGCGGCCCCCGGCACCATCCGGGGCGACCTCTCGCTGTCGAACCGCGAGAACCTCGTGCACGGCTCGGACAGCCCCGAGTCCGCCGAGCGCGAGATCAAGATCTGGTTCCCCGGCCTCTGACCGCCGCCGCCGGCGGCCGCTGACCGGCACCCGCCCGGGCCCCGCCGAAGGTCCCGGCGCAGCGACCTGACCTCCCGACCGCGTGTCCTGCCGCGGTTGGGGCCCTCGCCTTCCTACGCTTGCCGTGGGACCGTCACACCAGCACCTGGCGCCCCGCCTTCCCCACACCCAGCGCTAGTCAGCTTGCGAGGCACCACGGCTATGGCGAACAGCTTCATCGGTCGGGACATGGCCGTTGACCTCGGCACCGCCAACACGCTCGTCTACGTCCGCGGCAAGGGCGTCCTGCTCGACGAGCCCAGCGTCGTGGCGCTGAACGCCACCACCGGCGAGATCCTCGCCGTCGGCCACGAGGCCAAGCGGATGATCGGGCGCACGCCCGACAACATCACCGCGATCCGGCCGATGAAGGACGGCGTGATCGCCGACTTCGAGGCGACCGAGCAGATGCTGAGGTTCTTCATCCAGCAGGTGCACCGGCGCCGCTACTTCGCCAAGCCGCGGATGGTCGTGTGCGTGCCCAGCGGCATCACCGCGGTCGAGCAGCGCGCGGTCAAGGAGGCCGGCTACCAGGCCGGGGCCCGACGGGTCTACATCGTCGAGGAGCCGATGGCCGCGGCGATCGGCGCGGGGCTGCCCGTGCACCAGGCCACCGGCAACATGGTGGTCGACGTCGGCGGCGGCACGACCGAGGTCGCCGTGATCTCCCTGGGCGGCATCGTCACCAGCCTGTCCATCCGCACCGCCGGCGACGACCTCGACCAGGCGATCGTGCACTGGATGAAGAAGGAGTACTCCCTGATGCTGGGGGAGCGCACCGCCGAGGAGGTCAAGATGACCCTCGGCTCGGCGTTCCCGCTGCCCGACGAGCCGGAGGCCGAGATCCGCGGCCGCGACATGGTCTCCGGCCTGCCCCGCACGGTCGTGGTCTCCAGTGCGGAGGTCCGGCAGGCGCTGGAGGAGCCGCTGCACGCGATCGTCGACGCGGTGCGCACCACCCTGGACCAGACGCCCCCCGAGCTCGCGGGCGACATCATGGACCGGGGCATCGTGCTCACCGGCGGCGGCGCCCTGCTCCGCGGCCTCGACGAGCGGCTGCGCCACGAGACCGGGATGCCGGTGCACGTGGCCGAGCACCCGCTCACCTCGGTCGCCCACGGCGCAGGCAAGTGCGTCGAGGAGTTCGAGGCGCTCCAGCAGGTGCTGGTCTCCGACCCCCGGCGGTACTGATGGCCCTGCTCGACAAGCGCTTCCGCGGCCCGCTGGACCACCGGCCGCGCCCCTCCCTCTCGCTGCTGGTCGCGCTGGTGCTCGCCAGCCTCACGCTGATCACCCTCGACTACCGCGGCGGCGACGACTCCCCGGTGGAACCGGTCCGGCACGCGGTCGGCGAGGCACTCGGGCCGGTCGAGAACGGCGCCGCCGACGCGGTCCGGCCGTTCACGGCGGTGCCCGACTGGTTCCGCTCCCGCAACGACCTGCGCGACGACGTCGCCCGGCTGCAGGCCGAGAACTCCCGGCTCCGCTCCCAGGCGGCCACCGCCGGCTACGACCGCAACCGGCTCCAGGAGTACGACGGCCTCACCGCGGCCGCCAAGGACCTCGGCTACGCCCTGGTGCCCGCCCGGGTCGTGGCCCTCGGCAGCGCCCAGACGTTCAGCGACACCGTCACCATCGACGCCGGGTCCGCCGCCGGGATCCACGCCGACATGACGGTCGTCAACAACGACGGGCTGGTCGGCCGGGTGCTGCGGGTCACCCGCACCACGGCCACCGTGCTGCTGATCATCGACAGCGACTCGGTCGTGGGCGGCCGGGTCGGGCGCAGCATGGAGGTGGGCTTCCTGCACGGCCGCGGCGAGCTCGGCGACGGCGGCAGCCTGGACCTGGAGCTCGTCGACGACGCCCAGCCGCCGGCCAGGCACGACACGGTCGTGACGTGGGGCAGCCGCGACGGCGCGCCGTACGTCTCGGGCATCCCGGTCGGCACCGTGACCAGCGTCTACAGCAGCGTCCGCGAGACCACGCAGCGCGCGGTGATCGATCCGTTCGTCGACTTCGGCTCGCTGGACCTGGTGGGCGTCGTGGTGCCCTCCGGCACCCGCAGCGACCGGGCGGTCGTCGAGGCCGACGGGAGCATGCGATGACGTTCGTCCGGGGTGCGGTCGCGGCGCTCGCGGTGGTCGTGGCGCTGGTGCTGCAGGTCTCGGTCTTCCCGCACTTCGCCTGGGAGGGCGTCGTGCCCAACCTGTGCCTGCTGGTGGTCGTCGGCGCCGCGCTCACCCGCGGCTCGCAGTTCGCGGCCGTGCTCGGCTTCCTGGCCGGGGTCGCGCTCGACCTGGCGCCGCCGGCCGACCACGTCGCCGGCCGCTGGGCGCTGGCCTTCGTGATCGTCGGGTACGTCGCGGGCCGGGTCCGCCAGGACCTCCGGCCCGGCGCCGGCGCGGTGGTCGCGACGGTCGCGGCCTCCTCCTTCGTCGGCACCTCGATCTTCGCGATCAGCGGGCTGCTCCTCGACGACCCCGGCCTCGGCGTGCCGCAGCTGCTCAAGGTCATCCTCGTGGCCGTGGCGTGGGACGTGCTGCTCACGCCCTTCGTGCTGCCGCTGGTGATGAGGGCGTTCACCCACCTCGAGCCGGCGCGGGTGGCCTGATGGCGCCGCCGAACCTCTCCGGACGGCTCTCCGCGAGCCAGACCACCAAGAGCCGGCTGCGGCTGCTGGTCATCCAGGCCCTGGTGTTCTCGCTGTTCCTGACGCTGTTCGCGCGCCTGTACTACCTCCAGGTCGTCGGCGGCGACGCCTACCACGCCCAGGCGGCCTCCCAGTCGGTCCGCGAGGTGGTGGTGCAGCCCCAGCGCGGCCTGATCGTCGACGACATGGGCCGCCCGCTGGTCGCCAACCGCCCCTCGTGGGTGGTCTCGGTGGACCGCACGATGCTGGACAAGATGTCGCAGGGCGAGCGGACCCGGCTGGTCGAGCGGCTGGCCACCGCGGTGGGGGAGCGCCCGGCCACCCTCCGCAAGCGGTTGGTCACCTGCGGTGAGGCCGGCAGCGTGACGGGCGTGTGCTGGAACGGCTCGCCGTACCAGCCGGTGCCCGTGGCCACCGACGTCCGCCGGGCCGTCGCGCTCCGCATCCTCGAGCAGCCCGAGGACTACCCCTCGGTGGTCGCCGAGCAGCAGAGCGTGCGCGCCTACCCACAGCCGTACGGCGTGAACCTCGCCCACGAGCTCGGCTACCTGAGCCCGATCACCAAGGACGAGTACGACAAGGCGAAGGCCGACGGCGACCGCTCGGTCAACGGCGCCTCCTCGGTCGGCCGGGCCGGCGTCGAGAAGCAGTACGACGCCTGGCTGCGCGGCATGCCCGGCTACAAGCGGGTCGCGGTCGACTCGATGGGCCGGATGCTCGGCGACGACAGCGAGGTGCAGAGCCAGCCCGGCGACACGCTGGTGACCTCGATCGACGCCAAGGTGCAGGGCGTGGTCGAGAGGCAGCTCGCGCAGACCATCCAGACCGCCCGGCACACCTACGACCCGGTCACCCACCAGAACTACAAGGCGGACTCCGGCGCGGTGGTCGTGATGGAGGCCAAGACCGGTCGGATCGTGGCGATGGCCAGCCAGCCGACCTACGACCCCTCGGTGTGGGTCGGCGGCATCACCGCGAAGCAGCTGGCGCGCCTCTACTCCGACAAGGCCGGCACGCCGCTGCTCGGGCGGGCCACCCAGGGCCAGTTCGCGCCGGGCTCGACCTGGAAGCCGATCATGACGGTCGGCGCGCTCAACAACGGCTTCACCCCGCAGACGCGGCTGGACTGCTCCTCGGGCTTCCAGGTCGGCAACCGGTGGTTCAAGAACTACGAGTCCGAGTCCTACGGGCCGATCGACTTCGCCCGGGCCCTCCAGCTGTCCTGCGACACCTTCTTCTACCGGGTCGGCTACCACTTCTGGCAGAAGTACGGCTCGGACCCGGCGGACGTCGACGCCAAGGACCCGCTGGTCGACGTGGCCAAGGGCTTCGGGTTCGGCAAGGAGACCGGCATCGACCTGCCCGGCGAGGCCTCGGGGCGGATCGCCGACCGGCACTGGAAGCTGGCCTACTGGAAGTCCATGAAGGGCTACTACTGCAAGATGGACCGGCAGCACAGCGCGCCGAACTCCTTCCTGCGGCTCTTCTCCCACGAGTTCTGCCTCGAGGGCAGCTACTACCGGGCCGGCGACGCGGTGAACTACTCCATCGGCCAGGGCGACACGATCGTCACGCCGCTGCAGCTGGCCCGGGCGTACGCCGCGCTCTCCAACGGCGGCACGCTCTACGAGCCCCGCATCGGCAAGGCGGTGGTCAGCCCCGGCGGCAAGGTGCTCAAGCGCATCGCCCCCAAGGTCGCCGGCCACGTGCACTACTCGAAGGCCAGCCTGCGCTACGTCAACCAGGCGCTGCTCGGCACGCCCAAGGTCGGCACCCTGGCCTGGAAGTTCCTCGGGTTCCCGCTCGACAAGGTCCACATCCGCGGCAAGACCGGGTCCGCAGAGGTCTACGGCAAGCAGTCCACGTCCTGGGTGGCCACCTTCGACGACAACTACGTCGTGATCATGATGGTCAGCCAGGCCGGCACCGGGTCGGGCACCTCCGGGCCGGCGGTCCGCAAGATCTGGGAGACGCTCTACGGCATCCGCGGGATGAACGTCGACCCGGGCAAGGCGGCGATCCCCGGCACCACCCCGCCGGCCGGGCTCCCCACGTTCATGAAGGACGGCTCGATCCTGCCGCCGGCCCGGAAGGAGCACTGACGTGTCGTCAGCCGCCACCCCCCGCTCCACGCGCACGACGCTGCGCGCCCCCGGGCTCGACTGGGTGCTGCTGCTCGCGGTGCTCGCGCTGGTCGGGCTCGGCAGCCTGCTGGTGTGGTCGGCCACCAGCCACCGCGAGGACCTCACCGGCGGCGACCCCACGGCGTACCTGAAGAAGCAGCTGGTCAACGTCGCCATCGGGCTGGTGCTGCTGGTCATCGTGATGGCCACCGACCACCGGTGGGTGCGGATCGTCGCGCCGCTGGTCTACCTCGCCTCGATCTGCGGGCTGCTCCTGGTGCTGGTCATGGGCAGCACCATCAACGGCTCGCGCTCGTGGCTGGAGCTCGGCGGCATGTCCATCCAGCCCTCGGAGCTCGCGAAGCTCGCGGTGGTCATCGGCATGGCGCTGCTGGTCGCCGAGCGGGCCGAGGGTCGCTGGCAGAACCGGGTCGGCACCGTCGAGGTCCTCGGGATGCTCGTGATCGCGGGGGTCCCTGCCGCGCTGATCATGCTCCAGCCCGACCTCGGGACGATGCTGGTGCTATCGGCCACCGTCTTCGGGGTCCTGGCCACCTCCGGCGCCCCGCGGCGCTGGCTGGCGCTGCTGGCCGCGGGCGGCGTCACCGCCGCCGCGGCGGCGGTCGCGATGGGGTTCCTCAAGCAGTACCAGGTGGACCGGTTCATGGCGTTCACCAACCCCGACCTCGACCCGCGCGGGGCCGGCTACAACACCGAGCAGGCCCGGATCGCGGTCGGCAACGGTGGCCTGTTCGGGCAGGGGCTCTTCCACGGCTCCCAGACCCAGTCGAACTTCGTGCCCGAGCAGCACACCGACTTCGTCTTCACGGTCGCGGGGGAGGAGCTCGGCCTGGTCGGCGCCGGCGTGCTGATCGCGCTGCTGGCGCTGGTGATCTGGCGGGCCCTGGCCATCGCCCGGCACACCGACGACGTGTTCGGCCGGGTCGCCGCCGCCGGGATCGCCTGCTGGTTCGGCTTCCAGGCGTTCCAGAACATCGGCATGTGCCTGGGGATCATGCCGGTCACCGGCGTACCACTGCCGTTCGTGTCCTACGGCGGCAGCTCGATGTTCGCGGGCATGCTCGCGATCGGCCTGCTGCAGAACATCCACCTGCGCTCGACCGCCTCGCTGCCCACCCGCTATGTCATGCCGGTGCGGGTGCTCGCGCCGCGCTGAGGCCTCCTGAGGCTGCTCCCGCGATGGCGGGGATGTTGGCGCCGGGCCCTAGGCTCGATCCGATGAGCACCCGAGCCACGGCCCCCGAGACCGGGGAGTACACCCACGCCCAGGTCCTGACGATCCTGTCCGGCCTGATGCTGGGCATGTTCCTCGGTGCGCTGGACCAGACGATCGTCTCCACCGCGATCCGCACCATCGCCGACGACCTCCACGGGCTGTCGGTGCAGGCCTGGGTGACCACGGCGTACCTGATCACCTCGACGATCGCGACGCCGATCTACGGCAAGCTCGGCGACCTCTACGGCCGCAAGAAGCTGTTCATGTTCGCGATCACGATCTTCATCGTCGGCTCGGTGCTCTGCTCGTTCGCGACCTCGATGTACATGCTGGCGGCGTTCCGGGCGGTGCAGGGCATCGGTGCCGGCGGGCTGTTCTCGCTGGTGCTCGCGATCATCGGCGACATCGTCTCCCCGCGGGAGCGGGCGCGCTACACGGGCTACTTCATGGCGATGTTCGGCACCTCGAGCGTGCTCGGACCGGTCATCGGCGGCTTCTTCGCGGGCCAGAGCGTGCTGCTGGGGGTGGCCGGCTGGCGCTGGGTCTTCCTGGTCAACGTGCCGATCGGCATCGCCGCGCTGATCGTGGTCGCCCGGACCCTGCACCTGCACCACCACCGCCACGAGGTCCGCATCGACTGGTGGGGCGCCACCTGGCTGGTGGTGGCCCTGGTGCCGCTGCTCACCGTGGCCGAGCAGGGTCGCGACTGGGGCTGGAGCTCGCCCCGGTCGCTGACCGCGTTCGCCATCGGGGCGCTCGGGCTCGTGGCGTTCGTGGCCACCGAGGCGCGGATGCGCGACGCCGCCCTGATCCCGCTGCGGATCTTCCGGATCCGGGCCGCCGCGGTGGCGATCAGCTCCAGCGTCATCGTCGGCATGGCGATGTTCGGCGGCATCATGCTGCTGCCCCTCTACATGCAGATCGTGCACGACGCCTCGCCCACCGAGTCCGGCTTCCTGATGCTGCCGATGGTGGTCGGCATGATGGCCGCCTCGATCGGCTCCGGCCAGGTCATCTCCCGCACCGGGCACATCCGGCTGTTCCCGATCGTCGGCTCGCTGGTCATGACCATCGGCCTGCTGCTGCTCTCGTTCGCCGGCGCCGACACGCCGCTGGTGCTGGTGAGCGGCGCCATGTTCGTGCTGGGGCTGGGGCTGGGCAACTGCATGCAGCCGCTGCTGCTGATCCTGCAGAGCGCCGTACCTCCCCGGGAGATCGGCGTGGCCTCGAGCTCCTCGACGTTCTTCCGGCAGATCGGCGGCACGCTCGGCGTCGCGATCTTCCTGTCGATCCTCTTCGGCAGCGTCGGCGGCAACATCGCCGACGCGGTGCACACCGATGCCCAGACCCCGGCCTGGTCGGCGGCGGTGCACGACCCGCAGGTGATGGCGAACCCGGTGAACCGCGCGGTCGTGAGGTCCCTGCAGCACCCCGGCGCCGGCGGCGGCGTCCTGGCCCGGGTGCAGGACGACTCCTCGATCATCGGCCGGATGGACGCCACGCTCGCCCACCCCTTCAAGGCCGGCTTCGCCGACTCGATGAGCACGGTGTTCGGGATCGCGGCGGCGGTGGGGTTCGTGGCGTTCCTGATCCTGCTGCTGATGCCGAAGGTCGAGCTGCGGGCCACCTCGGCCAGCGTCGCGGCGCGGTCGGAGACCGTCGACTGATCCCCAAGCCGGGTCATCCGGACAACGACCCGCTCGGGCCATGGCCCGGCCCCGGCCGCGGTGTGACCGTGGGGAGATGGACCTGGGCACGCTGTACGCACGCACCGTGGAGGGCTGGGCCGAGCGGGTGAACGCCGTATCCCCCGGACGGTGGGACGACCCGACGCCGTGCCGCGAGTGGACGGTGCGCGACCTGGTCAACCACGTGTGCGGCGAGGACCGGTGGACGGCGCCGCTGGTGGAGGGCCGCACCATCGAGGAGGTCGGCCACCGTCTCGACGGCGACCTCCTCGGCGGCGACCCGATCAGCAGCGCCCTGGCGGCCGCCGCGGAGGCGACCCGGGCGGTGGCGCACGGGCTGCCGGACGCCCGGCCGGTGCACCTGTCCTACGGCGACGAGCAGCTCGACGAGTACGTCCACCAGCTCGCGGCCGACCACCTGATCCACGGCTGGGACCTGGCCGTGGCCACCGGCGGCGACCCGCGCCTGGACCCGGCGCTGGTGGCCGAGGTGTCGCGGTGGTTCGCCGAGCGCGAGGAGCTCTACCGGTCGGCCGGCGTCGTCGGCCCCCGCGCCGCCTCGCACGGCGACCCGCAGAGCGAGCTGATCGCCGGCGCCGGCCGGGACCCGGAGTGGGGGCCGAACCACGCCGCGCTGACCCGCTTCTCCCGGGCCTTCGGCGACGGCGACGTGGACGCGATCATGGCGCTGATGACCGACGACTGCGTCTTCGAGGCCACCGGCCCCGCGCCCGACGGGGTCCGGCACGAGGGCGCGGCGGCGACCCGTGCGGTGTGGTCGCAGCTGTTCGGCGAGACCCGGGACGCCACGTTCACCGAGGAGGAGGCGTTCGTCTGCGGCGACCGCGGCGTGCTGCGCTGGCGCTTCGACTGGACCGACGAGCGGGGCGAGCCCGGGCACGTGCGCGGCGTCGACGTGCTGCGGCTGCGTGACGGGAAGGTCGCCGAGAAGCTGTCCTACGTCAAGGGATGAGCGCGGCTGGCGGCCCGGCCGGACCCGCGTGCTTGGATGAGGACATGACCGAGCAGACCATTGACCCGGCCATCGTCGACGCGGTGCAGTCCGTCGCCAACCGCTTCGGCATCTCGGGACTGGAGGACCTGATCGCGGAGGCCCAGCGCGAGCTGCGCGAGGCCCAGGCGGCGTACGCCGAGCTGGCCCCCGAGCCGGCCCCCGAGCCGGCCGCCGAGACGGACTGACCCGGCCGCCCTCGTCTCCCCGGCCGCGGTCGGGAGCCGTCGTACCGCGCCCGGCTGCTGCGCTCCGCCGCAAGTTCGCCGCGAGCCGGAGCGCCGACGTACCCTAGACCGTTCCCGATCCGTGTGAGGTTCTTCTTGTCTGCCAGCGTCTTCCCCCGCCTCGAGCCCCGGCTCACGTCGGTGTCGAAGCCGATCCAGTACGTCGGTGGCGAGCTCAACTCGACCATCAAGGACTGGGACTGCGGCGCCGCCACCGAGGAGGGCGAGACGGTCCGCTGGGCGCTGATGTACCCCGACGCCTACGAGGTCGGGCTGCCCAACCAGGGCGTGCAGATCCTCTACGAGGTGCTCAACGAGCGCGACTGGATCGTCGCGGAGCGCACCTACTCGGTGTGGCCCGACATGGAGAAGGTCATGCGCGAGGGCGACGAGCACGGGCCGATCCCGCAGTTCACCGTCGACGCCCACCGCCCGGTGCGCGACTTCGACGTCTTCGGGCTGAGCTTCTCCACCGAGCTCGGCTACACCAACATGCTCAACGCCCTGGACCTCGCCGGCATCCCGCTGCACGCGGCCGACCGCGGCGACGACGACCCGATCGTGCTCGCCGGCGGGCACGCGGCGTTCAACCCCGAGCCGATCGCGGACTTCCTCGACGCCGCCGTGCTCGGCGACGGCGAGGAGATCGTGCTCGCGATCTCCGAGGTCGTGCGCGAGTGGAAGAAGGACAAGGCGGGCCCCGGCGGCTCCGCCATCACCCGCGACGAGCTGCTGCGCCGGCTCGCGGTCAGCGGCGGGGTCTACGTGCCGCGGTTCTACGACGTGGCGTACGGCGACGACGGCTCGATCGAGGCGGTCGTGCCGAACCGGCCCGGCATCCCGTTCCGGGTGAAGAAGCACACGCTGATGGACCTCGACGCCTGGCCCTACCCGGCCAAGCCGCTGGTGCCGCTGGCCGAGACCGTGCACGAGCGCTTCTCGGTCGAGATCTTCCGCGGCTGCACGCGCGGCTGCCGCTTCTGCCAGGCCGGCATGATCACCCGGCCGGTGCGCGAGCGCTCGATCGAGACCATCGGTGACATGGTCGAGAACGGCATCCGCAAGTCCGGCTTCGAGGAGGTCGGCCTGCTCTCGCTGTCCAGCGCCGACCACACCGAGATCGGCGACGTGGCCAAGGGGCTGGCCGACCGCTACGAGGGCTCGAACGTCTCGCTCTCGCTGCCCTCGACCCGGGTGGACGCGTTCAACATCACGCTGGCCAACGAGTTCTCCCGCAACGGCCGCCGCTCCGGGCTGACGTTCGCCCCCGAGGGCGGCTCGGAGCGGATGCGCAAGGTGATCAACAAGATGGTCACCGAGGAGGACCTGATCCGCACCGTCGCCGCGGCGTACTCCCACGGCTGGCGGCAGGTGAAGCTCTACTTCATGGTCGGCCTGCCGACCGAGACCGACGAGGACGTCCTGCAGATCGCCGACCTCGCCAAGCGGGTCATCGCCAAGGGCCGCGAGGTGTCCGGCCGCAACGACATCCGCTGCACGGTCTCGATCGGCGGGTTCGTGCCCAAGCCGCACACGCCGTTCCAGTGGGCGGGCCAGCTCGACCACGAGACGACCGACGAGCGGCTGAAGAAGCTGCGCGACACCGTGCGCGAGGACAAGCGCTTCGGCCGCGCGATCGGCTTCCGCTACCACGACGGCAAGCCCGGCACCATCGAGGGCCTGCTCTCCCGCGGCGACCGCCGGGTGGGCCGGATCATCGAGGCGGTGTGGCGCGACGGCGGGCGGTTCGACGGCTGGAGCGAGCACTTCTCCTACGACCGCTGGGTCGCCTGCGCCGAGCAGGGGCTCGCCGGCACGGGCGTGGACCTGGCGTGGTTCACCACGCGCGAGCGGGAGTACGACGAGGTCCTGCCCTGGGACCACCTCGACTCGGGTCTGGACAAGGACTGGCTCTGGGCCGACTGGGAGGACGCGCTCGCGGCCGCCGACGGTGCGGACATCGAGGTCGAGGACTGCCGCTGGACGCCGTGCTACGACTGCGGCGTGTGCCCGGAGATGGGCACCGACATCCAGATCGGCCCCACCGGGCAGAAGCTGCTGCCGCTGTCGGTGGTCTGAGCGCGCCGAGGGCGAGGCGGAGCGTCTCCGGTTCGCGGCGGGTCTGACGTACGGCTGCCTCGGATCCGCCGCCGACCCGAGCCGTGCGACCTCTCAGGGTGATCCGCGGCCTCAGCCGAGGACGCAGCGGTAGCGCCTCGCCGGCCAGGGGGATTCGATCTCGGTGACCGTGAACCCGAGGCGTCGATAGAACCCGACCGCGTCGTCGTCGGTCGCGGCGAGCAGGGGAAGCGGTGCGATGTCGGCCGCGATCGCGTGCACGAGAGCGGCCCCGAGCCCTCGCCTGCGCAGGTCGCTGCGGGTGGCGACGTGACCGATCGTGACGGTCCAGTCGCCGATGGTGAGGCCGGCGGCCGCCACGAGTGCGTCGCCGTGCGTCCAGCCGACGAGGCGGGTGGCACGCGACCCGCCGTACCGGGGGAGGGACGATCGCGGTCCGACGGCTTCCGTGAGGAGGGCCTCGGCGTCCTCGGCCCAGGCGGGCTCGCGGACGAACATGGCGGTTCGCGCCCGCTCAACGCGTCCGGAACGCCGCGGCGGCCCGCTCGATCCGGGCCCGGTGATCGGCCCAGTGGGCCTCGTCACGACCGTGCAGGACGGTGCCCTCGGCGGTGCCCACGCGGCCGTCGAGCTGCTCGCGGAGGATGTCGGCGTGGCCGGTGTGCCGGCTGGTCTCGGTGAGCACGTGGACCATGACGTTGAAGAGCTTGACGTCCGGTCGCGGCCACCAGGGGACGTGGCCCGGTGCGTCGATCGGGAGCGCCTCGATCGTGGCGGCCGCGGACTCCCGGGCGTGCCGGCAGCGGTCGAGGACGTCGGCGCGTGTCTCGTCCTCGGTCGCCCACATGTCGTCCTCGGTCCAGGCGGCGTCACTGTCCCAGGCCGGCAGCGGCCAGGGGGACCGGCGGTCGAAGACCTCGCCGAAGTAGCGCGCCTCGGTGACCGCGAGGTGCTTGACCAGTCCGAGCAGGTTGGTGCCGGTCGTCGTCAGCGGGCGCCGTACGTCGTGCTCCGGGAGGCCCTCGAGCTTCGCCAGCAGCGCCGCGCGGCTCCACCGGAGGTTGTCGTGGAGGTAGTCCTTCGCGAACTCGTCGATCACCCGTCGACCCTGCCACGCGAACCTGGTCAGGCGGACTGCGGCTCGCGGTCCCTGCTGCGCAGCTGGTCCTCGACGAACACCGGGCGGGCTACGTAGAGGCCGATCGCGATCTGCGGGACCGTCAGCGCGGTCAGCATGACCAGCGGCCAGGTCCACCCGCCGGTGGCGTCGTGCAGGGTGCCGACCCCGAACGGCCCGATGGCCGCCATCAGGTAGCCCATCGACTGGGTGAACCCGGAGAGCGCGGCCGTGCCCTCGGGGGTGCGGGAGCGCAGGCCGATGAGCACCAGCACGATCGGGAAGGTCACCGCGCCGACGCCCACGAGCAGCGCCCACGGGATCGCCAGCGCGTGCGGCGCGAGCATCAGGCCGACGTAGCCGACCGGGTAGCAGAGCATCACCGCCAGCAGGATCCAGCGCTGGTCCTCGCGGCGGGCCACGGCGGCCGGCGCCCACAGCGACAGCGGGATCGAGACGGCCGCGACCAGGCCCACGAGCGCACCCGCCTCGGTGGCGCCGAAGCCGTTGTCGCGCCACAGCTGGGCGAACCAGCCGAACACGGCGTACGCCTGCAGCGACTGCAGACCGAAGAACAGCGCCATCGCCGGCCCGATCCGGGTGCGGGCCACGTCGCCGAAGCGGACCGTAGTCGGGGGCCTCTCCAGGGACCGGTCGTGGGCGATCAGGCCCAGCCACGGGACGGCCGCGACCAGGGCCACGAGGGCCCAGGTCCCGAGCCCGTCGCGCCACCCGCCGTACGCGTGCGAGATCGGGACGGTGAGCACCAGCGCGCCGGTGAGGCCGATCGAGAGGGCGGTGGTGTAGATCGCGGTGACCGGTCCGACCTTGTCCGGGAAGTGCAGCTTGACCAGCGAGGGGAGCAGCACGTTGGCCATCGCCATCCCCGCGAGCGCGACCATCGAGAGCAGCAGGAAGAGCGTCTCGCTGTGGGTCAGCGCCCGACCCAGGAGGCCGGCGGCGACCACCAGCAGGGCGAGCAGGGTGACCCGGTGGACCCCGACCAGGCGCGCGGCCGCCGGCGCCAGGGCGCCGAAGAGGGCGAACGCCAGCACCGGCAGCGAGGTCAGCAGGCCGGCCGCCGCACCCGACATCCCGAGACCGTCGCGCACCTCGGCGAGCACCGGCCCCACGCTGACCGCCGCGGGCCGCAGGTTGAGCGAGAGCAGGACCAGTCCGAGCAGGACCAGGAGCGAGGCGCGGCGGGAGGGGGTCACTGCCTGATTCTCCCAGTCGCTCGGGGTGCGTCGCGGCGCGGGTCCGCCTGTCGGCGGCTTCGGGCAGGATGGCGGCATGCCGGCGATCAGCGACGCGGAGCGAAGGGCACGCCTGGCCAGGCGCCACGGCCTGGCGGCGGGCCACCGGCTGCCCGATCCCGTGGCCGTCACCCGGGCGATGACGGTGCTGCACGCGACCGAGCCGGCCAGCGTGCACCTCGCGCTGCACGCGCGGATCGACGGGCTGTCCGTGGCCGACGTGGAGGCCGCGCTGTACGACGAGCGGGCACTGGTCAAGCAGCTGGCGATGCGCCGGACCCTGTTCGTGTTCCCGCGCGACCTGCTGCCCGCCGCCTGGGGGAGCGCCTCGGCCCGGGTCGCGAGGCAGCTGGCGGCGCGACTGGGCAAGGAGGTCGAGGCGGCCGGGATCGCCGCCGACGGTGCCGCGTGGCTCGAGGCGGCCCGGGTGGCGGTCCTGGAGCGGCTGTCGGGGGCTGAGGAGCTCTCGGCGCAGGAGCTGCGCGAACAGGTGCCCGAGCTGGCCGGCCGGCTCGACCTGGCCCCCGGCAAGTCCTACGGCGCGAACGTGCCGGTCGGGCCACGGGTGCTGACCCAGCTCGGGGTGGAGGGGGAGATCGTCCGCGGCCGCAACGGCGGCCACTGGCGGACCTCCCGCCCGCGGTGGGCCCGGATGGACACGTGGCTGGGGGAGGTGCCGCCGGCCCTGAAGCCCGACGAGGGGTACGCCGAGCTGGTCTCGCGCTGGTTGGCCAGCTTCGGGCCCGGCACCGCGGCGGACCTGCAGTGGTGGCTCGGTGGCACGGCCACCGCGGTCCGCGCCGCGCTGGCCACCGTCGGTGCGGTCGAGGTCTCGCTCGAGGACGGCTCGGTCGGCTGGGTGCTGCCGGATGACGGGGACGTCGAGTCGGCGGGCGGCCGGGGGAGTGAGCCGTGGGCGGCGCTGCTGCCGGTGCTCGACCCGACGGTGATGGGTTGGAAGGACCGCAGGTTCTTCCTCGGCCCTCACGGGGCGGCGGTCTTCGACGGCAACGGCAACGCCGGCACCACCGCCTGGTGGGACGGCCGGGTCGTCGGCTGCTGGGTGCAGGACCCGGACGGCGTCGTGCACGTGGAGCTGCTCGAGGAGCTGCCGCCGGCCGGTCGGGAGGCGCTGGCCGCCGAGGCCGAGCGACTCACGGCCTGGCTGGACGGCACGGTGGTCAGCACCGTCTACCCGTCCCCGGCGATGAAGGCGGCTCGCGCACGCCTCGCGTCGGTCGAGTAGCGAGCGCCAGCGAGACCGCCCCATGGTGGTCGAGGTGCGCCAGCGCCGAGCCTCGAGACCTCCGTCGGTGGCCCGCTGGCCGCGGGTGGTGGCGGTGTTGGCAGTTATGACGGCTACGGCGCCGCTTCGGTTGCGGTGGGTGCCCGGCGCACGGTCCGCTCGTCGGGAGGGGCTCCTCGGCTGGGCTCATCTGCTCCGGGGTGTACGCACGTGCGTACACCCCGGAGCGGCTGTGCCGCTCGGCGGACCGTCCCGACAGGCCCTCGAGACCGTTGTCGCTCCATGAGCCTGTGGGCGGCCGCGCGACCCGCGAACGGTTGACGCGCCCTCACGGGTGCCCGCCAGTAAAATCCGGACCCGCACCTTCGAAAGGGGTGATCCGATGATCGGCTGGCTGATCATCGCCGTCGCGATCATCGCGATCATCGCGATCGTGGCCGTCCTGCGCTGGAGCCTGAAGGGCGGCGGCACCGCCGGCTACTCCGCCGCCGACCAGAGCGCCATCGAGGGCGCCCGGGAGGGCATCCGTCGCACCCAGCGAAGCGACGCGCGCGTGCGCGCCCGGGAGCGCTGGAGAGGCTGGACACGGTCCTAGAGCGGCAGCTCCCAGTCGAAGCATCAGGAGCACGGACCCGGCAGGATGAGGTCGCGGCGCCCCGCGCCCCGTAGCCTTTTCGGGTGCGTCAACAGCCCGAGCAGCAGGCCCCGCCCGTCCAGCGACTGCGGATCCGCTACGCCAAGCGTGGCCGGATGCGCTTCACCAGCCACCGCGACTTCAGTCGGGCCTTCGAGCGCGCCGTCTTCCGGGCCCGGGTGCCGATGGCCTACTCCTCGGGCTTCAACCCGCACCCGCGCATCTCGTACGCCGGGGCGGCGCCGACCGGGTCCGCGAGCGAGGCGGAGTACCTCGAGATCGGTCTCGCGGAGGTCGTGAGCCCGGAGGACGTACGCCGCTCCCTGGCCGAGGCGCTGCCCGACGGGCTGGACATCCTCGACGTCGTGGAGGCCTCGGGCGGCTCGCTCGCCGACCGCCTCGAGGCGAGCCACTGGGAGCTCGACGTGGCCGCGCCCGAGGCCGACACGACCGCGGCGGTGGAGCAGTTCCTGGCGACCGAATCGGTGCTGGTCGAGCGGATGACCAAGAAGGGCCTGCGGGAGTTCGACTGCCGCGCCGCGGTCGTCTCGCTCGCGGTGGTGCCGTCCGAGCGCGGATCCCGGCTCGACCTCGTGCTGCGCCACGCCGTGCCCGCCGTACGCCCCGATGACGTCCTCTCGGGACTGGCCCGGGTCTCCGGCCTGGTGGTGGGGGAGTCGCCGCTGCTGACCCGACTGGCCCAGGGGCCCCTGGACCTGGAGGCCGGCTCGGTCGGCGACCCGCTGCACTCGTCGGTATAGGGGCGAATCTGGGGCCGTGTGCGATACTCGCCGTGGTCGACGACGAACGGCTTGCCGTTCACCCGTTGATCCGACGACGTTCTCGCCGTCCCGCTCGCGGGGCGGCACAGTGGGACACGTCCTCGCCAGACCGCGACGCGGCAGAGGTTCGGTGACAGCGGACCTCGACAGTCCCCCCGGACTGCGCCCGGCGACCGCGGCAGGTGGGCGATGTGCACCCAGTGACGCACTGCGGAGGGTGTCGCCGCCACCGAAGGCTTAGCGCCGTCGGCCCTGCCTGACCGGGTCCTCGGCGTCCGACACGCCCGGGGCCACGGCGCCGGGTCGAGGAGCAGTACATGCCCGACGAACTCCAGCCCGCAGGCACCACCACGGACCCGGAGGTCGCCGACGGCGCCCCGGAGACTCCCGCGCCTGCCAAGAAGGCCGCCGCCAAGAAGGCGCCGGCCAGGAAGACCGCCGCCAAGAAGGCGCCGGCGAAGAAGGCCACCACGCGGAAGAGCGCGGCCAAGAAGGCCGGCGCCGCCGCGGAGCCCGGGGCCGGCGACGAGCCGCTGCTCGTCGACGTGCCGGCCGCGGAGGCCGCCGGCGCCGCGCCCGGGGCGGAGTCCCCGGAGGCTGAGTCCACGGGGCAGGAGCCGACGGCGCAGCCCGCCGACGGCGAGCCCGGCAAGAAGCCCGCCAGGAAGACCGCCCGCAAGGCGCCGGCGAAGAAGACCACGGCCCGCAAGAGCACGGCCAAGAAGGCCACCCCCTCCGAGGAGCAGGCCGGCACCGAGCAGTCCGCGCAGGTTGCCGAGAGCCCGGCGGCCGAGCAGGCCCCGGCCTCGCCGGAGACGGCCGCGACCGCCGAGACCCCGGCGGGCGAGGAGCCCGCGGCGTCCGGTCCCGCGGCGCCGATGGTGCTCTTCCAGGCGCCGGAGCCGACGAAGAAGGCCCCGGCCCGGCGTGCCCGCAAGACCGCGGCCCCTCCGGCCGAGCCCGTCCAGGCGACCGAGTCCGAGCCGGCGCAGGCCGAGGTCGTCGAGGCCGGTGCCGCGGAGGCCGGTGCCGCGGAGGCGGGTGAGACCAAGCCGAAGCAGGGCAAGGGCAAGCAGTCCAAGGGCAAGCAGTCCAAGGCCAAGCAGGACCGCGCCGGGCAGGACAAGGCCGACCAGGGCGACGCCGAGCAGGGCACGGCCGGCGAGACCGCAGCCGCCCAGGACGGCCAGGCCGAGACCGCGGCCGCGGACGGGTCCGCCCAGGTCAGCGCCGGGGAGTCGGGCGAGCAGGAGTCCGAGGGCGGTGGGCGCCGCCGCCGCCGTCGGGGTGGCCGCCGCCGGCGCAAGTCCGGCGACGGGGACAGCTCCGGCCAGGACAACCACGACGAGCAGGGCGAGTCCGGCGCGGCGCAGGCGCAGGACTCCGACGGCTCCGAGAAGGACGCCGACAGCGAGTCGGGCGAGGGCTCCTCGCGCCGTCGCCGGCGCCGTCGCCGCTCCGGCGACGACTCGGGCGAGACGTCGGACGACCCCTCGAACACCGTCACCAGGGTCCGCCGCCAGCGCTCCGCGGAGGACGAGATCACCGCGGTGTCGGGCTCCACCCGCCTCGAGGCCAAGAAGCAGCGCCGCCGCGAGGGCCGCGAGGCCGGCCGGCGCCGCGCCCCGATCGTCAGCGAGGCCGAGTTCCTGGCCCGCCGCGAGTCCGTCGACCGCGTCATGGTGATCCGCCAGCGCGAGGAGCTCACCCAGATCGGCGTGCTCGAGGACAAGGTGCTCGTGGAGCACTACGTGGCCCGCGAGTCGCAGACCTCGCTGATCGGCAACGTCTACCTCGGCCGCGTGCAGAACGTCCTGCCCTCGATGGAGGCCGCCTTCATCGACATCGGCAAGGGCCGCAACGCGGTGCTGTACGCCGGTGAGGTGAACTGGTCCGCGCTGGGCCACCGCGAGGGCCAGCCCCGCAAGATCGAGTCGGTGCTGAGCTCCGGCCAGCCGGTGCTGGTGCAGGTCACCAAGGACCCGATCGGCCACAAGGGCGCCCGGCTCACCAGCCAGATCAGCCTCGCCGGCCGCTTCCTCGTCTACGTGCCCGACGGCACCACGAGCGGCATCTCCCGCAAGCTCCCCGACACCGAGCGCAACCGGCTCAAGGCACTGTTGAAGGAGATCGTGCCCGACAGCGCCGGCGTGATCGTGCGCACCGCCGCCGAGGGTGCCAGCGAGGAGGAGCTGACCCGCGACGTCGAGCGGCTCAAGGCGCGCTGGGAGGACATCGAGAAGAACGCGAAGTCCGGCAGCGCCCCCAAGCTGCTCTACGGCGAGCCCGACCTCACCCTCAAGGTCGTCCGGGACCTGTTCACCGAGGACTTCAGCAAGCTGGTCATCCAGGGCGACGACGCGTGGGACACCGTGCAGGGGTACGTCACCCACGTCGCCCCCGACCTCGAGGAGCGCCTGGAGCGGTACGACGCGGACGGCGGCAAGGACGTCTTCGCGGCCTACCGCATCGACGAGCAGATCGCCAAGGGTCTGGACCGCAAGGTCTGGCTGCCCTCCGGTGGCTCGCTGATCATCGACCGCACCGAGGCGATGACGGTCGTCGACGTCAACACCGGCAAGTTCACCGGCTCCGGGGGCAACCTGGAGGAGACCGTCACCAAGAACAACCTCGAGGCCGCCGAGGAGATCGTCCGCCAGCTGCGGCTGCGCGACATCGGCGGCATCATCGTCGTCGACTTCATCGACATGGTGCTGGAGTCCAACCGCGACCTGGTGCTCCGACGCCTCGTGGAGTGCCTGGGTCGGGACCGCACCCGCCACCAGGTCGCCGAGGTCACCTCGCTGGGCCTGGTCCAGATGACCCGCAAGCGGATCGGCACCGGCCTGCTCGAGGCATTCAGCGAGAACTGCGAGCACTGCCACGGCCGCGGCCTGGTCGTGAAGGACGCGCCGGTCGAGCCCAAGCGGGGCGAGGACGACTCGCGCCGCAGCAGCAGCGGCCGCCGCAGCCGGGGCGGCCGCGGTCGGGCCCAGGAGTCCGACAACGGCCACGCCGGCGGCTCGGACAGCCACGACCACCACAAGGCGCCCTCGCCGAAGGACGTCGCGGCGATGGCCAAGGAGCACGCCGAGCGTCCCGTCGACGAGCAGGTCGCGACGTCGGGCGACGGCCGGGCCGGCAGGTCACAGGAGAAGCCGTCGGAGAAGTCCCCGGAGAAGCCGTCCGGGCAGGTCGCGGAGGCGACCACCCCCGCACCGGCACAGTCCGCACCGGAGCAGGCCGCATCGGAGCAGGCCGCACCGGAGCAGGCGAAGCCGGACGCGGCCGAGCCCGCCCAGGCCGCCCAGGTCGCGGAGGCAGCCCCGGCACCGCCCGCCGAGCCGGCGCCCCCGAAGGTCGTGACGCGCACCCGCACCCGACGGGCCGCGAGCCGGCCGGCGGGACAGCCCGAGCACCAGCTCGCCCCGGAGCCGGTCGTGCTGGAGGCGCAGGCCCCCGCAGAGCCCGTCCAGCCCGTCCAGCCGGCCGAGGCCGCCGCGGAGGCGGCGGTGCCCGTGGAGCGGCCCAAGGTGGTGACCCGCACCCGCGGTCGCCGCGCCACCCGCCCGGCCGGCCCCCCGGCGACGGCGCCGTCCCCGGCGTCCGCCCCGGGCAGCATGGGCTCCGTCGGCGCCCCGCCGGAGCACGGGGCCGTCGAGCCCGGCACCGCGCTGGCCGACGCGGGCGCGGCCGGTGACGGTGAGCACGCCGAGGGTGCGCACCCCGACGCGCACGTCGAGCACGTCCCGATCAAGAAGAAGGGCTCGCGCAAGCGGTGAGCCGGCACGCGCCCGGTCATCCCGGACGGGGCACCGTTTTGCGGTGACCGGGCGCGATCCGTACTATTGACCTTCGGTGCGCCACGGCGCGCCCTCTCTGTGCGGCGGTCCTCCGCAGTCACGTTCCCGGCCCGGATCCACGGGCGTGTGCGTGTGCGGCCCGCCCCAGACCACCAGACGTAACCAAGAAGTTTCGACGAAGGAGACCGCGGTGTACGCGATCGTGCGCGCTGGCGCCAAGCAGCAGAAGGTTGCCGTGGGCGACGTCATCGAGATCGACAAGGTCGAGACGACCGTCGGCGAGTCGGTGACCCTGCCCGTGGTCATGGTCGTCGACGGCGAGCAGGTCACCGCGACCGGCCTCGACAAGGCCGCCGTGACCGCCGAGGTGCTCGGCGCCACCAAGGGCCCGAAGATCGTCATCCAGAAGTACAAGAACAAGACCGGCTACAAGAAGCGCCAGGGTCACCGCCAGAAGTACACCCAGGTCAAGGTCACCGACATCTCCCTCTGAGCCTCGGCTCCGAGCAGGCCCAGCAGACACCTAAGGACTCGAAATGGCACACAAGAAGGGCGCGGCGTCCACCAAGAACGGTCGCGACTCCAACGCGCAGCGGCTCGGCGTCAAGCGCTACGGCGGCCAGTCGGTCAACGCGGGCGAGATCATCGTTCGCCAGCGTGGCACCCACTTCCACCCGGGCAGCGGCGTCGGCCGCGGCGGTGACGACACGCTGTTCGCGCTGGTCGCGGGCGCGGTCGAGTTCGGCACCCGGCGCGGTCGCCGGGTCGTCAACATCGTCCCGGGTGAGTGACTGACGCTCACCACCTGAACCTCGTCGAAGGGCGTCCCTGGTCACCGGGGACGCCCTTCGACATTTCGACCAGGCTCGCGCTCCACCCGATCGAACCCTCCGGCTGATAGGAACCCCCCATGGCTGTCCCGACCTTCGTCGACCGGGTGACGCTGCACATCAGCGCCGGCCGCGGCGGCAACGGCGTCGCGTCGGTGCACCGCGAGAAGTTCAAGCCGCTCGGCGGCCCCGACGGTGGCAACGGCGGGCCCGGCGGTTCGGTCATCCTGCGGGTCGAGCCCGACGTCACCACCCTCGTCGACTACCACCACAGCCCCAAGCGGCGTGCCGAGCACGGCGGGCACGGCGCCGGCGGCCACCGCAACGGCGGGCACGGCGCCGACCTGGTGCTGCCGGTCCCGGACGGCACCGTGGTCAAGGACGCGAAGGGCGCCGTGCTCGCCGACATGGTCGGGCCCGGCACCGAGCTGGTCATCGCCCAGGGCGGTCGCGGCGGTCTCGGCAACGCCGCGCTGGCCTCGTCCAAGCGCAAGGCCCCGGGGTTCGCGCTGCTGGGGGAGCCGGGCGACGAGCTCGACATCGTCCTGGAGCTCAAGGTCGTCGCCGACATCGGCCTGGTCGGCTTCCCGAGTGCCGGCAAGTCCAGCCTGATCGCCGCGATCTCGCGGGCCCGGCCGAAGATCGCGGACTACCCGTTCACCACGCTGGTGCCGAACCTCGGCGTGGTCACCGGCGGCGAGGTCACCTTCACCGTCGCCGACGTGCCGGGCCTGATCGAGGGCGCCAGCGACGGCCGCGGCCTCGGCCACGACTTCCTGCGGCACATCGAGCGGTGCGCCGCGATCGTGCACGTCATCGACACCGCGACCATCGAGCCGGGCCGCAACCCGGTCGAGGACCTCGACATCATCGAGAACGAGCTCGCCAGGTACGGCGGCCTCGAGGAGCGGCCCCGCCTGGTGGCGCTGAACAAGGTCGACGTGCCCGACGGGCGCGACATCGGCGAGTTCGTCATCGACGAGCTGCGCGAGCGCGGGCTGCAGGTGTTCCCGATCTCGGCGGCGTCCGGGGAGGGGCTGCGCGAGCTGACCTTCGCGATGGCCGACCTCGTCGCCCGGGCCCGGGCCGACAAGCCGGTCGTCGAGGCGAAGCGGATCGTGCTGCGCCCGGCCTCGGCGGACGGCGCCGACGACTTCACCGTCAAGGAGACCGGCGAAGGCTGGCGGGTGCGGGGCGAGAAGCCCGAGCGGTGGGTGCGCCAGACCGACTTCAGCAACGACGAGGCCGTCGGCTTCCTCGCCGACCGGCTCAACCGACTCGGCGTGGAGACCCGGCTGGTCGAGCTCGGCGCCGAGGAGGGCGACACGGTCCTGATCGGCCACCCCGACAACGCGGTCGTGTTCGACTTCAAGCCCGGCATCGACGCGGGCGCGGAGATGCTGGGCCGGCGCGGCGAGGACCAGCGCTTCGACCACTCCCGGCCCGCGGCCCGGCGCCGGCGCGCGATCGACGAGGCGATGGAGGGCCGCGAGGAGGGCGAGACCCGCGCCGACGTTGCCCGCCGGCTCGACCGGTCCGGCAGCGGGCAGGGCTCCGGCTACGGCCCCACGGCGTACGAGATCGGCACCAGCGACGACCCCGACTGGCGCGAGGAGGACCCGGGAGCGGGGGAGTGAGCCCGCGCCGCGAGGTCACCGGGGCGCGCCGGGTCGTGGTCAAGGTCGGCTCGTCGTCGCTGACCACCGCGGCGGGCGGCATCGACCCCGAGCGGGTCAGCCGGCTCGTCGACGTCGTGGCCGCGCTGCGCGCCCGCGGCTGCGAGGCGGTGCTGGTGTCCTCCGGCGCGATCGCCGCCGGCCTGGCCCCGCTCGGGCTGGCCCGTCGGCCCCGCGGCCTCGCGGCGCAGCAGGCCGCGGCCTCGGTGGGGCAGGGCCTGCTGGTGCACCGCTACACCGAGGAGCTCGCCCGGCACGGCGTGATCGCGGGGCAGGTGCTGCTGACCGTCGACGACGTGACCCGCCGCTCGCACTACCGCAACGCCTACCAGACCTTCGCCAAGCTGCTGGAGCTCGGCGTGCTGCCGATCGTCAACGAGAACGACACGGTGGCGACCTCCGAGATCCGCTTCGGCGACAACGACCGGCTGGCCGCGCTCGTCGCGCACCTCGTGCACGCCGACCTGCTGGTGCTGCTCTCCGACGTCGACGGCCTCTACGACGCCGATCCGACCCACCCCGACAGCTCGCTGGTCACCGACGTGGCCCACCCCGAGCAGCTCCAGCAGCTCCGGATCGGGAGCACGGGCGCTGCCGGCCTCGGCACCGGCGGCATGCAGACCAAGGTCGACGCCGCCCGGATCGCCACCGGCGCGGGCATCCCCGTCGTGCTCACCTCCGCCGACAACGCCGCGGAGGCGCTGGCCGGCGCGCCGGTCGGCACGCTCTTCCACGCCCACGGGCGACGCCGGCCCACCCGGCTGCTGTGGCTGGCGCACGCCACCGAGCCCAGGGGCAGCCTGCACCTCGACCAGGGCGCGGTCCGCGCGGTCGTCGAGCGGCGGGCCTCGCTGTTGGCCGCGGGCGTGACCGGCAGCGCCGGTTCCTTCGTCGCGGGGGACCCGGTCGACCTGTGCGGACCCGACGGCACGCCGGTGGCGCGCGGGCTGGTCAACTTCGACGCCGACGAGGTCCCGCTGCTGCTGGGCCGCTCCTCCCACGAGCTGAAGCGCGAGCTGGGGTCGGGCTACGAGCGCGAGGTGGTCCACCGCGACGACCTGGTGCTGCTGGGCGACCGCGCGTGACCGCGCCCGAGCCGCTGGTCCGCACGGCCGCGGAGATCGCCGAGGACGAGGAGTTCTTCCGGCGGTACGGTGCGTGGGCGCCGCTCGACCCGCCCGCCCTGCGGGAGTTCATGGCAGGCTTCCCGCGCCCGTGGTGGATCGTCGGCGGCTGGTCGATCGACGCGTTCACCGGGGTCCCGCGCGAGCACGAGGACGTCGACCTCTCGATCCTCGCCTGCGACGTCCCGGCGCTGCGCGCGCACGTCGGTGACCGCTGGCACCTCTGGAGCAACCACGGGGGCACGCTCCGGCCGCTGGACGACCGGTTCCCCGAGCCGCTCAGCGTCGAGAGCCAGATCTGGGTCCGGGCCGGTGCCCAGGACCCGTGGGTGATCGACCTGCCGATCACCCCCGACCGCGACGGGCTCTGGACCAACAAGCGGCTGCCGCGCCACGTGGCGCCGGTCGAGGAGGTCACCTGGGTGGCCGCGGACGGGATCCGCTACCTGCGCCCGGAGGTCACGCTGCTCTACAAGGCCGCCCTGCACCGGCCCAAGGACGACCGGGACCTCGCCCGCGCCTGGCCGCTGCTGTCCGACGCGGCCCGGGCCTGGCTGCGCGAGGCGGTGGCCGAGCTGTACCCCGAGCACGCCTGGCTGCAGCGGCTGGCCTGAGGGACTGGCCTGAGGGTGTCCGCGGCTGCCGCGCCGGCACGGTCGGGTTCACCGGAGCCCATGTCCGGACAGGCTGCGTGCTCATCCCACGAGGCGTGCGCGGATCTGCCGGTGCTGGTTGCCCATCTGCTTGGCACGCTGAAATCCAGTTGCCACCGGGACAGTCCCAGGTCATGGTCCAAGGCGTGGCGGATTGGCGAGACGCTCTGGACCGTGCGGCGCAGGTCAATGGTGCCGTCCGCCCGGTCGTCATCGACGGTGAGCAGGTGACCAGGCCGGCACCGAGGAACGCCACCACGATCCACAGCTTCCTCCGGCACGTACGCGCCCAAGGCATCGAGGCCGTGCCAAAGCCACTGAGTCTCTTCGAAGGCAGCGAAACCCTCCGCCTCCTCGAAGGCGCCTCCGGTGGCGACGGCTGGTACCACCAGCACACCGACGAGGGCCTGGCATCAGCCGCCCGCCTGCTCCGGCGGATTCACGACGTCTCGCGGTCGTGGCGCCCACCAGGGGATGTCACGTGGGGAGCGCCAGGAGTCGGCGTCGACCCCGGGGAGGATCTGGTCTTCTGCCATGGCGACCCGGGGCCCTGGAACTTCGTGTGGCACCACAACTCAGCCGTCGGCCTGATCGACTGGGACTACCTCCATCCCGGCCCGCGCGTCGACGACGTGGCGTACGCGCTGCAGTGGTTCGCACCGCTGCGCTGTGACGAGTTCGCGACGGAGTGGCACCACTTCCCGGAAGTGCCTGATCGTCGGCACCGCGTCAGGGTGTTCCTCGATGCCTACGGTGACTTGCCCGAGTTCGACGTCGTGGAGGCGGTGACTGCCCGGATGCAGGCCGTGAGTGACCTCGTTCGCTCCCTCGCCGAGGCAGGTGAGGAGCCCCAACGCACATGGGTGTCCGAAGGCTCGTTGGACCAAGCCGCGGCGGAGATCGCGTGGGTGCGCGACCACCGGGCGACGTTCACCTGAGCATCGGCACGGTGCCCCCGGCAGGCACCTGCCGACGAGTGCAGGGCCGTCGCACGTCGAGGCTTGCCCTCGTCATCATGGCCTTGACATCACCCGTTGTTGAATGCCCCGGCGATCTGCTTGGCGACCTGCGCTGGGGTGAGGTGCGTGGTGTCGATGACCTCAGCCTCTCTGTGCAGCCAGGTGCGGGTCGCCTCGGCGTAAGGGTCAAGGTGCCTGAGGCGGAATTCCGAGGGCCACGGACCGAGAGCATTGTCCCCCTCGATCCGCCCCCTCAGGGTGTCCCGATCAGCGTGGAGGACGAAATGCCGGACCGGGATGGCGTGGTCGCTGAGTCGAGTCCTGATCTCGTGCCAGTAGTCCTCGACCAAGACGGTCATGGGGATCACCAGAACCCCGCCTGTGAAGTCGAGTACACGGCGGGCGGTCTCGACCACGAGCGGCCGCCAGGGCGGCCAGTGCTGGAAGTTGTCTGTTTCGGGCAGCCCAGGGGTGATGTCCATGAGTGTCTCGCCAACCTTCTCGGCGTCGAACACGCGTGATCCCGGAACGAGTTCCTGCACCAGGGCACTCGTCGTTGTCTTGCCCGAGCCATGTGTGCCGTTGATCCAGACGATCACGGGGGCGAGGCTACTTGCTGACCACTCACAAGCATGGGGTGACGTGCGGTCGTGCCGTGGCTGGCGTGGCCCGCGGCATCCGAACATGCCGCCTGTGGACCTACCGACGTGCGGAGGGCGGACCTGTGTGCGAGCCTGCGGGCGATGCGACGTGACGAAGCCAGGGCGATGGGCGTGCTCCATCGGGCGGGGCTGACTCATCGTGGGGTGCTCGGGACGGGGGTCGAGGGCACCGTTGTGGATCTGGGCGATGGAATCGTGGCCAAGGTGTGGTCGCACCGGGGGCTGGACCAACTTGCGTCGTTGCGCGACTTCTATGACGCGTTGCACGCCGCACGACCGGATGACCTTGCCGTCGCGATGCCGCGAATCCTCGAGCTGAGGAGCGTCGACGGCACAGCGCTCACGGTGGAGCAGCTACTCACAGGCGCCCCGGTGTGGGTAGCCGATGGCACATCACCGACTCTCACATCAGGTCACATCGACACGATGAGCGAGGCGCTCGCCGCGCTCGCGGCGATCCCCGGGGTGCCGGCGCTCCGCACGCTCGCGATGCTGCCCGATGAACCGCCACAGGACCTGTCAGAGCCTTTCGAGACGGAGCTCGCAGCCCTGGCCACTCGGAGGACGGCGCGGTTCCGCGAGCCCCTCCGCGCCGCTCTCCCTGACATCGACACGGTCTTGGCAGGCACGGTCGCCGCCCTCCACGACCTCCGGCCGGCCTCCCCCAGCCTTGTCCATGGTGACCTGATCGCGGCCAACGTCCTGGCAGCCGGCGCTCACGCCACCGCGATACTTGACTTCGGCTTCCTCAGCACGGCGGGAGACTCTGCCTTCGATGCCGCCATAGCAGCGAGTTGCTTCGACATGTGGGGACCGGAAGCCGGTCAAGTCCCGTGGCGTGGTGTACGAAGTTGATCCTTCGTTCGGGCGTGTCGGTCAGGCGGTGAGCACCTCCTCGTCGCTCGGGCCGGCTGCGGTGTCGGTGGTGGTTTCGCCGGTCACGAGGGTGATGCGGGAGCGGGCCAGGACGTCGAGTCCGAGGTAGCGGCGGCCCTCGGCCCATTCGTCGTGCTGCTCGGCGAGCACCGCGCCGACGAGCCGGATGATCGCGTCGCGGTTGGGGAAGATGCCCACGACGTCGGTGCGGCGGCGGATCTCGCGGTTGAGCCGCTCGTTGGGGTTGTTCGACCAGATCTGGCGCCACACCTCACGCGGGAACGCGGTGAAGGCGAGGATGTCGCCGCGGGCGCTATCGAGGTGGTCGTGGACCTTCGGCAGCGTCTCGGCGACGGTGTCGAGGAGCTTGTCGAACTGGGCGTGGACCGCCTCGGCGTCGGGCTGGTCGTAGACGCTGTGCAGCATCGCCTTCACACCCGGCCAGGCGGCCTTCGGGCAGGCGGCCATCAGGTTGGCGGCGTAGTGGGTGCGGCACCGCTGCCACGACGCGCCGGGCAGGGCCGCGGCGATCGCCTCCACAAGGCCGGCATGGGCATCGCTGGTGACCAGCGCAACCCCGGCCAGGCCCCGGGCGACCAGGTCGCGGAAGAAGCCCAGCCAGCCGGCGTGGGTCTCCCCGGTGGCCACCTGGATCCCGAGGACCTCGCGGTGTCCGTCGGCGTTGACGCCGGTGGCGACCATGACCGAGACGTTGAGCACCCGGCCGCCCTCGCGGACCTTCATGGTCAACGCGTCGGTGGCCACGAACGTGTACGGACCGGCCTCCAGCGGCCTGGTGCGGAAGTCGGCGACGTGGGCGTCCAGGTCGCGGGCCATCACGCTGACCTGGGACTTCGACAGCCCGGTGATGCCCAGGGACTGCACCAGCTTGTCCATCCGCCGCGTGGAGACGCCCAGCAGGTAGCAGGTCGCCACCACGCTGGTCAGCGCGGACTCCGCGCGGCGGCGCCGCTCGAGCAGCCACTCGGGGAAGTAGGTGCCCGAGCGCAGCTTGGGGATCGCCACGTCCACCGTGCCCATCCGGGTGTCCAGGTCGCGGTGCCGGTAGCCGTTGCGGGAGTTGACCCGCTCGGTCGACCGGCTGTTGTAGGCCGCTCCGCACACGGCGTCGGCCTCGGCGCCGAGCAGCGCGTTCACGAACGTGGTCAGCAGGTCACGCATCAGGTCCGGGGAGGCCTGGGCGAGCTGCTCGTGCAAGAACTCACCCGGGTCCAACGTCGTGGCCACGGCAGGGTCGATACTGGGTCCAGCGGTCATCGTGGTGTTCCTTCTTCGAGTCGGTTTTCGCAGATCACTCGAAGGATCCACCCGGTGGCCGCGCCTACGTTGGAGGCACGCGCTCACTCAGGTCCGTCGTACACCACTCTGCTGGACTCCACTCGGAAGCCCGAGACGTTGAGCGCGAGCTGGATCGCGCATTCATGTCGGCCTTCGGTCACGATCACTACCGGTACTGCGTCTATCGCGCCGCCTACGCGTTGACGACGGCATGCTGCTTCGGCACGGACCTGTCGGAGGGGCACTTCGGCTGGTGCATCGCCATGCTCAACCGTTCCGACGTACGAGATGCCCTCCGGACATGAAGCATGTCGCTGGCGGACGTGCCCGCCCGTGCCTGGGTGCCGGATCTGGTGTGGTGCCATCTGCGGCCGCCCTCCGGCTCTCCTTGCCGCGCGTGAGCGCTTCGGTCGACGTCGGATCCGCGCGTTGTGCGCGGCGATGCGGAACACCGGGGACTGCTCCCCGCAGGCCGCTTCGGCACCGAGGTTGTGGAACACGCTGTTCCACAACCTCGCCACCGGCCGCCCGGGTCCGGAACCCCCAGCTCCACGACACCGCCCCAGACAGCGGGACCGCCCAGCGGTGGCCGGTGAGTCCCGCGCAAGGGGCACACCCACGGGGAACCGGCTGCTGCGCCGACGCGTCCCATCTCCAGCGACCGAGACCACCGGACAGGGGAGGGGAACCCATGAGAGCGCAGCTGGCCGGGCTCGCCGCGCTGGCGGCGCTGCTCACCACGCTGCTCACCGGGTGCGGCAGCGACACGACCACCACCGTCACCGGCGACCCCGGGCGGTCCCAGTCAGAGTCCCCGTCACAGTCCCCGTCGCGGACGCCCTCGCAGGCGCCGGTCCCGCACTGGCCGTCGCAGGGGTGCGCGACGCACTCGCGGTCGGTCGTGGACTACGCCGCCGACAGTCATGGGGCGCCCACCCGGCGGGCCGCCATGGCGAGGTACGTCGAGCCCGGCACCCACGTCGTGCCACAGCAGCGCACGCCCCACGGCGAGCGGGGCTGGCTGGTGGTCAGGGGCGACGGCGAGATCGTCCGCGCGGTCTACGTGGAGCGCTTCGACGGCGGCTGGCTGGTCAGCGGCGTGGAGCAGTGCAGCGGCTGAACCGGTTGGGCGCGGTGACCGGCCGCGCCGTACGCTGGTCGCTGCCATGTCAACCGCGACGTCCACCCCGACGGTCTACCTCGACCACGCCGCCACCACCCCGATGCGACCCGAGGCGGTCGAGGTGATGACCCGGCACCTGCTGGACGTCGGCAACCCGAGCTCGCTGCACGCCTCCGGGCGCCGCGCCCGCCGGGTCGTGGAGGAGTCCCGGGAGACGATCGCCCGGGTGATGGGCTGCCGCCCGGGGGAGATCGTGTTCACCTCCGGCGGCACCGAGGCGGACAACCTGGCCCTCAAGGGCATCTACTGGGCCCGCCGCGCCGCCGACCCGGCGCGCACGCGCATCCTCTCCACCGCGGTGGAGCACCACGCGGTGCTCGACGCCCTGCACTGGCTGCAGGAGCACGAGGGCGCGCAGGTGGAGCTGCTCCACGTCGACGCCCGGGGCCGGCTCGACCCCGACGCCCTGCGCGCCTCGGTCGAGCGCGACCCGGGATCGGTCGCCCTGGTGTCGGTCATGTGGGCCAACAACGAGGTGGGCACCCTCCAGCCGGTCGACCAGGTCGTGGCGGTCGCCTCGGAGCACGGCATCCCGGTGCACACCGACGCCGTGCAGGCCGTCGGCGCGGTGCCGGTCGACTTCGCCGCCTCCGGCGTCGACGCGCTCACGCTGACCGGCCACAAGGTCGGTGGCCCGTACGGCGTGGGCGCGCTGATCGTCCGGCGCGAGGTCGAGGTGGCCGCCCTGGTGCACGGCGGTGGTCAGGAGCGCGACATCCGCAGCGGCACCATCGACACCCCGGCGATCGCCGGCTTCGCGGCCGCGGTGGAGCTCTCGGTCAAGCACCAGGCCGAGCAGGCCGCGCGGGTCGGCGCGCTGCGCGACGACCTGGTCCGCCGGGTCCTCGAGGTGGTGCCCGACGCCCACCTGCACGGCGCCGCACTGGACGGGGACGCGACCGACCGGCTCCCCGGCAACGCCCACCTCGGCTTCCCCGGCTGCGAGGGCGACTCGCTGCTGATGCTGCTGGACGCGCGCGGCATCGAGTGCTCCACCGGCTCGGCCTGCTCGGCCGGGGTGCCCCAGCCCTCGCACGTGCTGCTGGCGATGGGCTGCGACGAGGAGTCCGCCCGCCACTCCCTGCGCTTCTCGCTGGGCCACACCTCCACCCAGACCGACGTGGACGCGGTGGTCGAGGCGATCGTGCCGGTCGTCGACCGCGCCCGCGCGGCGAGACGTTGACGGAGGCACCGATGAGAGTCATTGCGGCCATGTCCGGGGGCGTGGACTCCGCCGTGGCGGCCGCCCGGGCCGCCGAGGCGGGGCACGAGGTCACCGGCATCCACCTCGCGCTCTCGCGCAACCCGCAGTCCTACCGCACGGGCGCGCGCGGGTGCTGCACGATCGAGGACAGCAACGACGCCCGCCGAGCCGCCGACGTCATCGGCATCCCGTTCTACGTCTGGGACCTCAGCGACCGCTTCCACGAGGACGTGGTCGAGGACTTCATGGACGAGTACGCCGCGGGCCGGACCCCCAACCCCTGCCTGCGGTGCAACGAGAAGATCAAGTTCGCCGCGGTCCTCGACCGGGCGCTCGCGCTGGGCTTCGACGCGGTCGCCACCGGGCACTACGCCCAGCTGCGGACCGGCCCGGACGGGCTGGTCGAGATGCACCGGGCCGTCGACCACGGCAAGGACCAGTCCTACGTGCTCGGCGTGCTCGACCAGGAGCAGCTCACCCACTCGCTCTTCCCGCTGGGCGGCTCGCGCAAGGAGGACGTGCGCCGCGAGGCCGCCGAGCGCGGCCTGCTGGTCGCCGACAAGCCCGACAGCCACGACATCTGCTTCGTCGCCGACGGCGACCACGCCGGCTGGCTGCGCGAGAAGCTCGGTGACCGGGTCGCGAACCCGCCCGGCGACGTCGTCGACGAGGCCACCGGCGAGGTGGTCGGCCGCCACGAGGGGACGCTCGGGCTGACGATCGGCCAGCGCCGCGGGCTGCGCCTGGGCCGGCCCGCGCCCGACGGGCGCCCGCGCTTCGTGCTCGACATCGAGCCGGTCTCGGGCACCGTCACCGTGGGCGCGCGGGAGCGGCTCGCGGTCCGGCGCCTGGAGGGCATCCGGCCGCGCTGGTGCGGCACCGTGCCGGGCCGGCTCGACGGCCCTGACGTGACCGTGCAGCTGCGCGCCCACGGCTCCGAGCACCGAGCCGTGGTCGCGACGAGCGGCGAGCCGGTGGACCGGGTGGAGGTCGAGCTGCTCGACCCGGCGTACGGCATCGCGCCGGGCCAGGCCGCGGTGGTCTACGACGGCACCCGCGTGGTCGGCTCGGCCACCATCGCCGCGACCGAGCGAGTGGGCTCGCCGGCATGACGATCGCCACCGGAGTCGGGTCGATGCCCGGCGAGACGCAGCACGCCTACGAGGAGGCGGTGCGCACCGTGCTCGGCGAGCTCGGCGCGGGCGGCCTGCCGTACCTCCCGGAGGTCCCCGGGCGCGGCGCGCCGGCCGGCCTGACCGGCCGTGCCCTGGCCGTGGTCAGCGAGCTGGGCGCCGACCTCCAGCCGGCCGGCTGGCGGCTGACCGGCAACGACGGCTCCGGGGCCGACCACCGGCGCGCGCGGAGCCTGCTCGGCCAGGACCTCGACGGCCTCGAGGAGCAGGCCCAGGGCTTCGAGGGCGACCTGAAGATCCAGGTCCCCGGGCCGTGGACGCTGGCCGCCACCGTGGAGAAGCCACGCGGGGACAAGGTGCTCAGCGACCACGGCGCACGCCGCGAGCTGGCCCAGGCGCTCGCGGAGGGCGTGCGCGGGCACGTGCGCGACGTCCGGCGCCGGGTCCCCGGCGTACGACGGCTCGTGGTGCAGGTCGACGAGCCCGCGCTGAGCGCGGTGCTGGCCGGGTCGGTGCCCACCGCGTCCGGTTTCCACCGGCACCGCAGCGTCGACCTGCCGGAGGCGTCGGCCACGCTCGGCTGGGTCCTGGAGGCGGTCGACGCCGAGGGGGCCGAGCCCTGGGTGCACACGTGTGCGACCGGCACGCCCTTGCGGCTGCTGCGCGGCGCGGGCGCGCGGGGACTCTCGGTCGACCTGGACAAGATGAGCGCCGCCGACCACGACGTGCTCGCCGAGGCGCTGGAGGCGGGGGAGTCCGTGGTGCTCGGCGTCGTGCCGTCCACCGACCCGGCGGACCGGCCCACCGACGCGCTCGTGACCGAGCGGGTGCTGCGCTGGCTGGAGATGCTCGGGCTGGACCCGGCCACCACCGGCGACTCGCTCGTCCTCAGCCCGACCTGCGGCCTCGCGGGCGCCTCGCCCGCGTGGAGCCGGCAGGCGCTGGTCCTCGTGCGCGACGCGGCCCGGCACCTGACCGACTGACCCGATACGCCGAGTCGGCGCTCGTCGACAGGCGTGGCCACGCCGAGTCGGCGCTCGTTGACGCCCGTGGGTACCCCGAGTGGGCGCCGGTCGACACCGCAGCACGTCAACCTGCGCCGACTCGGCGTTCTGGCGGGGTCAACCTGCGCCGACTCGGCGTCGGGCGTCAGTCATCGACGTCTTGGCGCTCCGTGCGCATGACGTCCGCCATGGTGCTCCGGGCGCATCCGCTCACCGGCCGCCGGGTACGGAGGAAGGACACCAGTCCGACCCGAGAGGAGATCCCATGAGCGACCTGAGCGGCAAGAGGGTGGCGATCATCGCGACCGACCACTTCGAGGAGGCCGAGCTGGTCCAGCCGCGCGACGCACTGCGGCAGGCCGGCGCCGAGGTGAAGATCTACTCCACCGGCACCGACCCCATCCAGGCCGTCGAGGGCGACACCGAGCCCACGCAGAAGGTGGAGGTCGACGGCACCCTCGACGACCTCGACCCGTCGGCCGTCGACGCCCTGATCGTCCCCGGCGGCACCGTCAACGCGGACACGATCCGCACCGAGGAGAAGGCCCAGCAGGCGGTCCGTGCCGTGTCCGAGGCCGGCAAGCCGCTGGCCGTCATCTGCCACGGGCCCTGGCTGCTGGTCTCCGCCGGCCTGGCCAAGGGCAAGCGGCTGACGAGCTACGCCAGCCTCGCCGACGACGTCCGCAACGCGGGCGGTGACTGGGTCGACGAGGAGGTCGTGGTCGACGGCAACCTGATCACCAGCCGGAACCCCAACGACCTGCCCGCCTTCATCAAGGCCATCGAGGACGCCCTGTCCTAGGCAGCCGGACGAACGCCCGAGGGCCCGGTCACCACCACGGTGACCGGGCCCTCGTCGTACGTCGTGCGCTGGCGCGCCCGGCCTCAGCCCACGTGCACCGCGCCCTCGGGGCCGTCGGTGGCGAGCTCCTGGTGCTTGACGTCCAGGAACAGCCAGATGATCAGCGAGCCGATCAGCGCCATCAGCGCCCCCACGAGGAACGCGCTCGTGGCGCCGTCGGCGAAGGCCTGGTTCGACAGGGCCTGCATCATCGCGTGCTGCTGCTCCGCCGACGGGGTGCCGCCCTGGTGGGCGGCGGCCGCCTGCTGGGCCGCCGCGCCGAGGTCGTTGCCGGTGTTGCGGGCCACGTGCAGGAAGACCGTGCTGAGGGTCGCCAGGCCCAGCGCGCCGCCGACCTGCTGCATGGTGTTGAGCACGCCGGAGCCGATGCCGGAGTCCGCCGCGCGCACGTGGTGCACGGCGGTCAGCGTGACCGGGACGAAGGTCGCGCCCATGCCGAGCGACATCAGGACGATGAACGGCAGGATGTCGGTGACGTAGGAGGCGTGCACGTCGTTCACCGGGAACGAGGTGTCGTGCGGGATGCGCGAGAAGCCGTACAGCGCCACGGTCACCATCAGCGTGCCCACCCCGGCCAGCCAGCGCGGGTCGATCCGGTTCACCAGGTTGGAGGAGATGCCCGCCGCGACCACGATGCCCGCGGAGAACGGCAGGAACGCGAAGCCGGCGTGCAGCGGGGTGTAGCCCATCACGTTCTGGATGTACTGGCTGAGGTAGAAGAACATCGCGAACATCGCCGCGGGCAGCAGCATCATGGCCAGGAAGCTCGCGGCGCGGGTCTGGTTGGCGAAGATCCGGAACGGCAGCAGCGGGTGCTTGACCCGGGACTCGATCACGCCGAAGAGCACGAGCAGGGCCACGCCGGCGACCAGGCTGGCGAGCGTCCAGGCGTCGGACCAGCCCTCGGTGGCCGCGCGGGAGAGGCCGTAGACGATCCCGAGCAGGCCCAGGGTGCCGGTGACGGCGCCGGGGATGTCGAGCTCGCCGGGGTGCCGCTCGGACTCGGCCAGCGCGGTGGGCGCCAGCGCCGCCGCCACCAGGCCGATGGGGGTGTTGATGAGGAAGGTCAGCCGCCAGCCCTCGATGTGGGTGCCGAACAGCGTGAGGTCGGAGCCGGTCAGCCAGCCGCCCAGGATCAGGCCGACGGCCGCGCCGGCGCCCGACATCGCGGCGTACACCGCGAAGGCGCGGTTGCGCTGCGGGCCGGCCGGGAACGTCGTGGTGATCAGCGCGAGCGCCGCGGGGGAGGCCAGTGCGGCGCCGACGCCCTGGAGGGCCCGGGCGCCGAGCAGCAGGCTCTCGCTGCCGGCGATGCCGCCGAGCAGCGAGGCGATGCCGAACGTCGCGAGCCCGACCATGAAGATCGTGCGGCGGCCGTAGAGGTCGCCGAGGCGGCCGCCGAGCAGCAGCAGGCCGCCGAAGGCCAGCGCGTAGCCGGTGACCACCCAGGTCAGCCCGCCCTCGCTGAAGCCGAGGTCGCGCTGGATGAAGGGCAGGGCGATGTTGGCGATGGTGCCGTCGAGCACCACCATCAGCTGGGCCACGGAGATGAGCACCAGCGCCCATCCCAGGTGGCTGTGCTGGCCGGGTGCGCGCACCTCGGCTTGCTTGAGGTCGGTCATGGGGGTCCTTCGGTTGCGTGGTGGTGAGAGGTCAGCGCCGGCCGGTGGCGGCCGGGAGGATGATCTGGTCGATCACGCGGGTGATCAGCGCCTCGTCGGGGGTCTCGCCCAGCAGGAAGCTGCGGTGCAGCACGATCCCGGCCAGGGACGGGGCGAGCAGGTCGATGTCGACGTCGGCCGGGATCTCGCCGCGGTCCCGGGCGCGTTCGAAGACCGTCCGGGACGCCTGCGCCTTCGGTCCGATGACCTGGGTGCGGAACGCGGCGGCGAACTCGTGGTCGTGGGTGATCGCGGTGAGCACCGCGGTGAACGTGCCGACCGAGGTCGTGTCGGTCAGCCCGCCCAGGCCGCAGAAGGACGCGATCAGGTCGCCGCGCAGGGTGCCGGTGTCCGGCAGCGGGGCCGCGTCGTGCACCGAGAGCAGCGCCTCGACGACCAGCGGCTCCTTGCCGTTCCAGCGGCGGTAGAGGGTGGCCTTGGAGGCCTTGGCCCGGGTGGCCACCGCGTCCATCGTCAGCCGGTCGTAGCCGACCTCGGTGAGCACGGCGAGCGTGGCGTCGAGGATCTGCTGCTCACGGTCACCCTCGACCCGGGGTCGCGCCGGACCCGTGGTGTCGACGTGGGTGGACATGGCGGCTCCTCGCGTGATGCTGGATGAAACGAAACGGTTTCGTTTCATCGAACAGCGTAGGTTCGCGCGGCATTCCCACCGAATCCGGGTCTCAGTGGTGGTCTGGTCCACCCGCCGCCAGCTGGTCGAGCACGCCGCCGGCCGCGACGTCGTTCCAGGCGGCGGCCCGCGCCAGCAGGTAGTGGCCGGCCCGGCCCATGTCGCGCAGCTCGGCCCGGTCGGCCACGGCGCGGGCGCGTGCCACGAACTCCGCAGTCGCGCGGTACGACGTGATCCGGTCGCGCCGGCCGTGGGCCGCCAGCAGCAGCTTGCCCGCCAGCGCGGCCACCGGCTCGTCCCGCGGGAACCACGGCGCCAGGGCGACCACGCCGACCACCGACGGGTCGTCGGCCACGTGGACGGCGGTGCGCGCGCCCATCGAGTGGCCCAGCAGCACCACCGGGAGCGGGCCGTGCTCCCGGCGTACCTCCGCCAGCGCCGCCCGGGCGTCCGCCACCGCGGCGGCACCGCCGTTCCAGCCCCGCTGTCGGTAGCGCAGCAGCCAGGTCGCCGCCCCGGCTGCGTGCAGGCGGGGGTCGATCGCCCGCTGCAGGGCCGCGGCGCGGCGCCACGAGGCGCTGCGGCGGTCGACGGGCCGGGTCGAGTGCTGCTTGCCGCCGTGCAGCACCAGCACCACTGCCCGGGCCGGTGCGGCCGGCTCGTGCCGGGTCAGGGCCGGGGCGGGCAGGGTCGTCTCCGTGGCAGCCACGTCGGTGGTTCGCCACCGGCCGGTCGGCGGATGGGTGTCGGCGTCGTTCGGCAAGATGGTCCCGTGGACACCCAGCACGGCACCGCCCCCGACCCGGCGACCGACCCGGCGACCGACCCGGCGACCGACCCGGCGACCGACCCGGCGACCGGGAAGGCGCTCGAGGAGCACCGCCTGCTCGCCGAGGAGGTCGACGAGGCGCGCTGGCGCTACTACGTGCTCGACTCGCCCACGCTCTCCGACGCGGACTTCGACACGAAGATGCGGCGGCTCGAGGAGCTCGAGGAGCGGTTCCCCGAGCTGCGCACGCCCAACTCGCCGACGCAGAAGGTCGGCGGTGCGGTCTCGACGGAGTTCACCGCCGTCGACCACCTGCAGCGGATGGAGAGCCTCGACAACGCGTTCTCGGCCGAGGAGCTCGAGGCGTGGTACGCCCGCCTCGCCCGCGACGGCGCCGAGAAGCCAGCGCTGCTCTGCGAGCTCAAGGTCGACGGGCTGGCGATCAACATCCTCTACGAGGACGGCCGGCTGGTGCGCGCGCTCACGCGGGGCGACGGCCGCACCGGCGAGGACGTCACGCCGAACGTCAGGACCATCGACTCGGTCCCGCACCGGTTGACCGCCACCGCGGCGCACCCGGTGCCGCGGCTGCTGGAGGTGCGCGGCGAGGTCTTCCTGCCCGTGGAGGCCTTCGAGCGGCTCAACGAGGCGATGACCGACGCCGGCAAGCCGGTCTTCGCCAACCCGCGCAACGCCGCGGCGGGCTCGCTGCGGCAGAAGGACCCGCGGGTGACCGCGACCCGCGCGCTGGGCATGGTCTGCCATGGCATCGGCGCGCGCGAGGGCTTCGAGCCCGCCTCGCAGTCCGGGGCGTACGACGCGCTGCGCGCCTGGGGCCTGCCCACCTCCGACCGGGTGCGGGTGCTCGACACCCTCACCGAGGTCGAGGAGTTCATCGCCCACTACGGCGAGCACCGCCACGACGTCGAGCACGAGATCGACGGGGTGGTGGTCAAGGTCGACGACGTCTCGCTGCAGCGGCGGCTGGGCTCCACGAGCCGGGCGCCGCGGTGGGCGATCGCCTACAAGTACCCTCCCGAGGAGGTCAACGCCAAGCTCCTCGCGATCGAGGTGAACACCGGCCGCACCGGCCGGGTCACGCCGTACGGCGTGATGGAGCCGGTCCGCGTGGCGGGCTCGACGGTCGAGATGGCCACGCTGCACAACGGCCACGAGGTGCGCCGCAAGGACGTGCGTCCGGGGGACACCGTGATCCTGCGCAAGGCCGGCGACGTGATCCCCGAGATCGTGGGGCCGGTGCTGCCGCTGCGCCCCGAGGGCACGGCGGAGTGGGTGATGCCGACGGAGTGTCCGGCCTGCGGCACGACGCTGGCGCAGCAGAAGGAGGGCGACAAGGACCTGCGCTGCCCCAACCACCAGAAGTGCCCGGCGCAGGTGCGCGAGCGGGTCTTCCACGTCGCCGGCCGGGGCGCCTTCGACATCGAGGGGCTGGGCTACGAGGCGGCAGTGGCGCTGCTCGAGGCCGGGGTGATCACCGACGAGGGGGACGTGTTCGACCTCGACGAGCAGGCGCTGCGACGGACACCGCTGTTCACCCGGGCCCCGAAGAAGGACGAGGGGGAGGGCCCGGTCCTCAGCGCCAACGGCCGGCGGCTGCTCGACAACCTCGGCAAGGCACGCGCGGTGCCGCTGTGGCGGGTGCTGGTCGCGCTGTCGATCCGGCACGTCGGCCCGACCGCGGCCCGGGCGCTGGCGACCGAGTTCGGCTCGATGGAGGCGATCCGGGCCGCCTCCGAGGAGCAGCTGGCGGCGACCGAGGGGGTGGGGCCGACGATCGCGGAGTCGGTCATCGAGTGGTTCGGGGTCGACTGGCACCGCGACATCGTCGAGAAGTGGCAGCGTGCCGGGGTCTCGATGGCCGACGAGCGCGACGCCTCGGTGCCGCGGACCCTCGAGGGGCTCACGGTCGTGGTGACCGGCTCGCTGGTCGACTTCAGCCGAGACTCGGCCAAGGAGGCGATCCTGGCCCGCGGCGGCAAGGCCGCCGGCTCGGTCTCGAAGAAGACCGACTATGTCGTGGTCGGCGAGAACGCCGGCTCCAAGGCCGACAAGGCCGAGCAGCTCGGCGTCCCCGTGCTCGACGAGGACGGCTTCAAGCGGCTGCTCGAGGGTGGGCCGGAGGCCCTCTGACCGGGGGCCTCGTCGGGCTTGATCCCTGGTGCGCCCTGGGACCCGGCATGCGCGCGCACTGTCCGGCCGGTCCGGACGGGCCCGGACCCGGACGGCACGGGGGCTAGTGACCGCCCAGTCCGGCCCACTGGTTGGGCGTCATCCGGTCGGCCGGGTTGGCCTGCTTGCCGTCCTGGTAGCGCCTGGCCTTGGTGCTGGTCCGCCGCAGCTGCGCGGTGGCCTTCCGGGCGGCCGCCAGGGCCTCCTCCTTCGACGTCCGTGCCGGGCGCCGGCGCCGGAAGATCCTCACGGCACGAGAGTACGACGACGGGCGCGGCTCAGCGATCCTCCTTGCCGCAGCGCACCGAGGCAACCGCCCACCGCGGTCGTCGACGAGATCGTCCGGCCGGCGAAGGCCAGCGACAGCGGCGGCGCCGACCCGCCCGGCACCCGGCCCGGCGGTGACCGGGTGGCGGGCGGCCCCGAGCCGCGCGACGGGGCCGCCGCCGGCCCTCCTAGGATGGAGCCCATGCCTGATATCACCCGTGACGAGGTCGCGCACCTGGCCGACCTCGCCCGGATCGACCTCTCCGAGGCCGAGCTCGACCACCTCGCACCGCAGCTGTCGGTGATCCTCGAGTCGGTCGCCTCGATCCGCGGGGTCGCCGGTGACGACGTCCCCCCGACCTCCCACGCGCTGCCGCTGACCAACGTGTTCCGCGACGACGTGGTGCGCCCCGGCCTGACCGCCGAGCAGGCGCTCTCCGGCGCCCCCGAGCAGGAGCAGCAGCGGTTCGCCGTCCCGCGCATCCTCGGGGACGAGCAGTGAGCGGGCTGACGCGGCGCACGGCCGCCGAGCTCGCCGACGCGCTCGCGGCGGGGGAGACCACCTCCGTCGAGATCACCCGCGCCCACCTCGACCGGATCGCCGAGGTCGACGGCCCGGCCGGGTCCGGGGTGCACGCGTTCCTCCACGTCGACGCCGAGGGGGCGCTCGCCCAGGCGCGCGCCGCCGACGAGCGCCGGGCCGCGGGGACCCCCGCCTCCGCGCTCGACGGCGTCCCGATCGCGGTCAAGGACGTGCTGGCCACCGAGGGCCTGCCCACCACGTGCGGGTCGAGGATCCTCGAGGGCTGGATCCCGCCCTACGACGCCACCGTCGTCGCGCGGCTGAAGCGGGCCGGGCTGCCGATCCTCGGCAAGACCAACATGGACGAGTTCGCGATGGGCTCCTCCACCGAGCACTCCGCCTACGGCCCCACCCGCAACCCGTGGGACCTCGACCGGATCCCCGGCGGCTCCGGCGGCGGCTCGGCCGCGGCCGTCGCCGCGTTCGAGGCGCCGCTGGCCATCGGCACCGACACCGGCGGCTCGATCCGCCAGCCCGGTGCGGTCACCGGCACGGTCGGCGTCAAGCCGACGTACGGCGGGGTCTCGCGCTACGGCCTGGTGGCCCTGGCCAACTCCCTGGACCAGGCCGGCCCGGTGACCCGGACCGTCCTGGACTCCGCGCTCCTGCACGAGGTCATCGGCGGCCACGACCCGCTGGACTCCACCAGCGTCGACCAGCCGCTTCCGCCGCTGGTCGACGCCGCCCGGCGCGGTGCCGCCGGCGACCTCACCGGCGTCCGCGTCGGCGTGGTCAAGGAGCTCGGCGGCGACGGCTACCAGCCCGGCGTGCTGAGCCGCTTCCAGGAGTCGGTCGACCTGATGGTCAAGGCCGGCGCCGAGGTCGTGGAGGTCAGCTGCCCGCACTTCGTGCACGCGCTCGCGGCGTACTACCTGATCCTGCCCGCCGAGGCCTCCAGCAACCTCGCGAAGTTCGACGCGATGCGCTACGGCCTGCGGGTCCTGCCCGACGGGGTCGACAACCCCTCCGCGGAGCAGGTCATGCGTGCGACCCGCGACGCCGGGTTCGGCGACGAGGTCAAGCGCCGGATCATCCTGGGCACCTACGCGCTGTCCAGCGGCTACTACGACGCCTACTACGGCCAGGCCCAGAAGGTGCGGACCCTGATCAGCCGCGACTTCGCCGCCGCCTTCGAGAAGGCCGACGTGCTGGTCTCGCCGACCGCGCCGACCACGGCGTTCCGGCTCGGCGAGAAGCTCGACGACCCGATCGCGATGTACCTCAACGACCTCGCGACCATCCCCGCCAACCTCGCCGGCGTCCCCGGCATCTCGGTGCCCAGCGGCCTCGCCGACGAGGACGGCCTGCCCGCGGGTGTGCAGGTCCTCGCCCCCGCGCTGGCCGACGACCGCCTCTACCGCGTCGGCGCCGCCCTCGAGGCGGCCCTGGCCGACCAGTGGGGCGGCTCGCTGCTCGACCGCGCGCCCGCCCTCCCCACGAACGGAGCTGCCCGATGACCGCCGACGTGCTGGTGCCGTTCGAGCAGGTGCTGGAGAAGTTCGACCCGGCGCTGGGCCTGGAGGTCCACGTCGAGCTGAACACCGCCTCGAAGATGTTCTGCGGCTGCCCGACCGAGTTCGGCGCCGAGCCGAACACCCAGGTCTGCCCGACCTGCCTGGGCCTGCCCGGCGCGATGCCGGCCGTCAACGCCAAGGCGGTGGAGTCGGCGATCCGGATCGGCCTGGCGCTGAACTGCGACATCGCGGAATGGTGCCGGTTCGCCCGGAAGAACTACTTCTACCCGGACATGCCGAAGAACTTCCAGACCTCGCAGTACGACGAGCCGATCGCGTTCGAGGGGTTCATGGACGTGACGGTGCCGAACGAGGTGGGCGAGGACGAGACGTTCCGGGTGGAGATCGAGCGCGCCCACATGGAGGAGGACACCGGCAAGTCACTGCACGTCGGCACCTCCGGCCGCATCCACGGCGCGGACTACTCGCTGGTCGACTACAACCGCGCCGGCATCCCGCTGATCGAGATCGTCACCAAGCCGATCCGGGGCGCCGGGCAGAAGGCTCCCGACATCGCCCGGGCGTACGTCGCCCAGCTGCGCGACCTGATCGTGGCCCTCGGCGTCTCCGACGCGCGGATGGACCAGGGGTCGATCCGCGCCGACGTGAACCTCTCCCTCGCGCCCAAGGGCTCGGGCACGCTCGGCACCCGCACCGAGACCAAGAACGTGAACTCGCTGCGCTCGGTCGAGCGGGCGGTCCGCTACGAGATGTCGCGGCACGCCGCGGTGCTCGAGGACGGTCGCCCGATCCTGCAGGAGACCCGCCACTGGCACGAGGACACCGGGATCACCACCAGCGGGCGCGAGAAGTCCGACGCGGAGGACTACCGGTACTTCCCCGAGCCGGACCTGGTGCCCGTCGCCCCGTCGCGGGAGTGGGTCGAGGAGCTGCGCGGCACCCTCCCGGAGAACCCCACCGCCCGCCGGGCCCGGCTGCAGGCCGACTGGGGCTTCTCCGACCTGGAGATGCGCGACACCGTGGGGGCCGGCGCCCTGGACTCGATCGAGCAGACCATCGCCGCCGGGACCTCCGCCCAGGCCGCCCGCAAGTGGTGGCTGGGCGAGCTCGCCCGCCGCGCCAACGAGCAGGGTGTCGAGGTCTCCGCGCTGCCGGTGACCCCGCTGGAGGTGGCCCGGGTCCAGGCGCTGGTCGACGAGGGGAAGATCAACGACAAGCTGGCCCGCCAGGTCTTCGACGGGCTGCTCGCCGGTGAGGGCACCCCCGACGAGATCGTGGCGGCCCGCGGCCTGGCGATCGTCTCCGACGACGGCGCCCTCGGCGCGGCCGTGGACACCGCGATCGCCGCCAACCCCGACGTCGCCGCCAAGATCCGCGACGGCAAGGTCGCCGCGGCGGGTGCGCTGATCGGCGCCGTGATGAAGGAGATGCGCGGGCAGGCCGACGCCGGCCGGGTGCGCGAGCTGATCCTCGAGAAGCTCGCCTGACCCACGCCTCGCTCCCGAGAGCACGCCGAGTCGGCGCTCGTTGACGCGTATCCGTCAACCTGCGCCGACTCGGCGTACCTGGGGTGTCAACCTGCGCGACTCGGCGAGGGTGACGGACGGCACGGGAGGCGGTCGGTCGATCGTTGGTAGGCTGCCGCCACCATTCATCACGCCCGTGGCAGGGGAAGCCGGTCCGAGTCCGGCGCTGACCCGCAACCGTAGGCCGTCCCGAGCGATCGGGGCTGCGAGCCGGAGCACCTGCTGCGACGCGTCCTGACTACACGCTGTCGAGGAAAGCAGCGGGTGGTGTCCGCGGGCAGCAGCCTCCGGTCCTCCCCGTTGCGCAGCGGGAAGGAACCACCATGTCGCTCCGCACCCAGTCCCCACCCCTGCGCACCGCCTCGCTGGCCGGCCTCGGGGCGCTCGCGCTGCTCCTGTCGGCCTGCGGCTCCTCGGACCAGGGCTCCGAGCAGCAGTCGGCCGCGCAGCCGGAGCACGACACCGCGGCGGTCGCCTCCGGCGCCTCCTGGCTCGCGGCCCAGGCGCCGCACGGGGTCGTGCACAACGACCAGTACGACGTCGACGACGAGGGCCTGTCGGTCGACGTGGCGCTCGCGCTGCAGGCGGTCGGCCAGCAGGACGCGACGGTCCGGGCCGTGGCCGACCACCTCGCCGCGAACATCAAGGCGTACGTCGCGCCGGGCTACGGGACCGTCACCTCGGCAGGCAGCACCGCGAAGGCGGCGGTCCTGGCCGAGACCGTCGACGAGGACCCCACCGACGTCGGCGGCGTCGACCTCGTGACCCGGCTGGAGCGCACCGTCGCCGGCTCCGGTGCCGCGACCGGCCGGGTCGTGGACCAGCTCGACCCCAAGCAGAAGAGCGCCGCGGACTACGCCAACACCATCGCGCAGGCGTACGCCGTGCAGGCGCTGGACGGTGCGGGCAGCGACGCGGCGGGCGACGCGACGTCCTACCTCCTGCAGCAGCAGTGCGCCGACGGCTGGTTCCGGCTGGACTTCCCGGCCGCGGACGCGAAGGCCCAGGGCTGCGACGCCGACCCGAAGAGCGCCCCCGACGTCGACGCCACCGCGTTCGCGGCGCGGGCCCTCGACGGGTCCGACGACCCGCAGGCGGGCGCCGCCGTGCAGAAGGCCGTCGCCTGGCTGGAGAGCGTCCAGGCCGCCGACGGCTCCTTCGGCGGCAAGCCGGTCGGCCAGGACCCCAACACCAACAGCACCGGGCTGGCCGGCTGGGTCCTCGGCGACCTCGGCGAGACCGGCGCGGCCGAGCAGGCGGCGACCTGGGTCGCCGGCCGACAGGTCGGCGACTGCCCGGGCAGCCCGAAGGCCGACGCCGGCGCGGTGGCGTACGACGACGCCGCGCTGACCGCCGCGACCTCGAAGGGGATCACGGCCAAGACCCAGGACCAGTTCCGCCGGGCGAGCGCGCAGGCCGTCCCGGCCCTGCAGTGGCTGCCGGCGGGCGCCGGCGCGAAGGCCAGCTGCTGACGTGACCTCCGCCGGCAGCCTCGCGCGCCTCGCCGCCGCCACCCTGGTGGCGGCGACGGGCGCGGTGCTGCCCGCGACCGCGCGCGCGGACGCGGCCGACGGGTGCCGCCCCGGCCACGGCGTGACCCTGGTCGTGGACTTCCACCAGCTGCACCACGACGACGTGCGCGCCTGCGTCCCGGGGGGAGCCGGCCATGACGCCGCCTCGCTGCTCGCGGGCGCGGGGCTGTCGCTGACCGACGTGCAGCGCCAGCCCGGCTTCGTCTGCCGCGTCGACGGGCTGCCCGCCGACGACCCGTGCGTCAACACCCCGCCGTCCGACGCCTACTGGTCGCTGTGGTGGTCCGACGGGTCGTCGGGACGATGGACCTACTCGACGGTGATGGCAGCCTCGCTGGAGGTGCCCGACGGCGGGTTCGTCGGCCTGGTCTGGCACCAGGGCGCCGCCGAGGTCCGTCCCGCGGTCCGGCCGACCACGGGTCGGGGGAGCGCGGGCCGGGGAAGCGCTCCCGCGACGGCGGGGACGGGTCCGAGCGGTCAGGCAGGGCAGGCCGGTCACGCGGGGCAGGCCGCACCCGCCGGTGACACCGGCGGGCTGCCGGTCTGGGTGGCACCGGCCGCGGTCGGCGTGCTGCTCGCCGGCGCGGCGGGCACCGCGCTCGTCCGCCGTCGTCGGGCCGGAGGCGCGCCGTGAACGCCCGGCTGCCGCGTGACCTGCACCCGGTCGCCTGGTGGGTGTGGGCGATCGGGCTGGCCACGGCCGCCTCGCTGACCACCAACCCGTTCGCGGTGCTGCTGGTCGTGGCCGTCACGGTGGTCGTGGTCGTCGCGCGCCGGTCCGGGCAACCCTGGGCCGCCTCCTTCCGGCTCTACGTCGCGATGGCGGCGCTGGTCGTGGCAGTCCGGGTGGCCTTCCGGCTCGTGCTCGGCGGGGGTTACGCCGGGCACGTGCTGCTCGACCTGCCGGCCGTGCCGCTGCCGGACTGGGTGGCGGGCGTCACCCTGCTCGGACCGGTGACCCGGGAGTCGCTGCTTGCCGGCCTGTACGACGGCCTGCGGCTGGCCACGATCGTGGTCTGCGTCGGGGCGGCGAACGCGCTGGCCAACCCCAAGCGGCTGCTGAGGTCGGTGCCGCCGGCGCTCTACGAGATCGGCACCGCGCTGGTCGTGGCGGTCTCGGTGCTGCCGCAGTTCGCCGACAGCGCCCGGCGGGTCCGGGCCGCCCAGAGCCTGCGCGCGGGCGACACCCGCCGCCTCGGTCGGCTCCGCCGGTTCCTGGTGCCGGTGCTCGAGGACGCGCTCGAGCGGTCACTGGCGCTCGCCGCCGGCATGGACGCCCGGGGCTACGGGCGCTCCGGGCACCTCACCCGCGGGCGGCGCCGGCTCACCGGGACGCTGATGCTGGTCGGCCTCGTCGGCACCTGCGTGGGTGTCTACGCGGTGCTGGACCGGACCGCGCCGCGCTACCTGGCGCTCCCGATGCTCGCGCTGGGCACCCTCGCCGCGGTGGCGGGCCTGCTCACCGCCGGCCGCCGCGTGGAGCGCACCCGCTACCGCCCGGACCGCTGGCAGTGGCCCGAGCTCGCGGTCGCCGGCTCCGGGGTGGTCGCCGGGGCACTGGGCTGGTGGGTCGCCGGGCACCAGCTGCCGCTGGCGTACCCGGCCCTCGACGTCGTCCCGCAGGTCAGCGCGACGTCGCTGCTCGCCGCGGTGGTCGCGCTGGCCGGCGGCCTGTGCGCGCCGCCCCCGCCCACGCCGTACGTCCCGGCGCCGGCCCTGCCGCAGGAGGTGGCGGCGTGATCGAGCTCCGCGACATCCGGTTCGCGTACGACGACGTCCGCGTGCTCGACGGCGTCGACCTGGGCATCGAGGAGGGCGAGCTGGTGCTGGTCTCCGGACCGACCGGCGTGGGCAAGTCGACCCTGCTCGGCGTGGTAACCGGGCTGGTGCCGCGGTTCAGCGGCGGACGCCTGGACGGCGACGTGCTGCTCGACGGGGCCAGCGTGGTCGGCCGGCCGCCGCGCGAACGCGCCCACGTCGTGGGCTACGTCGGCCAGGACCCGGCCGCCGGCTTCGTCACCGACACCGTGGAGGAGGAGCTGGCCTACGGGATGGAGCAGCTCGGCCTGCCCCCGGAGACGATGCGCCGCCGGGTCGAGGAGACCCTGGACCTGCTCGGCATCGCCGACCTCCGCGCGCGGGCGCTGCGCACGCTGTCGGGAGGACAGCAGCAGCGCGTCGCGATCGGCTCGGTGCTGACCATGCACCCCCGGCTGCTGGTCCTCGACGAGCCGACGTCGGCGCTCGACCCGACCGCGGCCGAGGACGTGCTGGCCACGCTCACCCGGCTGGTGCACGACCTCGGGGTCTCGGTGCTGCTCGCCGAGCACCGCCTCGAGCGGGTGGTCCCGTTCGTGGACCGGATGTGCCTGCTCCCCGGCGACGGCAGCGTCCGGGTCGGCGAGCCGGCCGACCTGCTGGCGACCTCGCCGGTGGTCCCGCCGATCGTCGAGCTCGGGCGCGCCGCCGGCTGGGACCCGCTGCCGCTCAGCGTCCGCGACGCCCGCCGCCGGGCTCGCGGGCTGGGGGAGCGGCTGCGCGCGCGGCCGACCGGGGGTCGGCCCGCACCGGACCCGGGCGCCCCGGACGTCGCGGGCGGGCCGGCCGAGCCCGCGCTGCGGGCCCGTGGTGTCACGGTGACCCACGGCAGCACGGTGGCGCTGCGCGGCGTCGACCTCACGCTCGGTGCCGGCCGGGTGACCGGCCTGATGGGCCGCAACGGGGCCGGCAAGTCCACGCTGCTGTGGGCGCTGCAGGGCAGCACCCGGCGGCGCTCGGGCGACGTCCGGGTCGGCGGCGCGGACACCGCGACGATGGACGCGTCCGGCCGCCGTTCGCTCGTGGGCCTGGTCCCGCAGACCGCCGCCGACCTGCTCTACCTCGAGACGGTCGCCGAGGAGTGCGCGGCCGCCGACGGCGGCACCGGCGAGGCCCGGCGGATCCTGGAGCGGCTGGTGCCCGGCGTCCCCGGCGACCAGCACCCCCGCGACCTCTCCGAGGGGCAGCGGCTGGCGCTCGCGCTCGCGCTGGTGCTCGCCCCGCGTCCGCCGCTGCTGCTGCTCGACGAGCCCACCCGCGGCCTCGACTACGCCGCCAAGCGGGTGCTCGCCGGCATGCTGCGCGACCTCGCCAGCGAGGGGCACACGGTGCTGGTCGCCACCCACGACGTCGAGTTCGTCGCCCAGGCCGCCGACGACGTGGTGGTGCTGGCCGACGGCGAGGTCGTCTCCTCGGGCCCGGTGCGCCGGGTCGTCGCCGAGTCGCCGGCGTTCGCCCCCCAGGTCACCAAGGTGCTGGGCGTGCCCTGGCTCCGGGTGGACGAGGTCGTGGCCGCCCTGGACGCCTCGTGAGCCGGCCCGTGAGCCGGCCCGCCGTGGCCCTCGCGCCGCGCTCGGCGCTGGTGCTCGCGCTGGCCTCGCTGGCCGGGCTGATGATGCTGGCCTGGCCCCTGCTGGTGCGGGTGCCGGCCCACGCGCGCGTCGACCCGCCGTTCCTCTTCCTGGCGCTGCTGCCGGTCGTGATCGTCGTGGTGCTCGCCGAGCTGAGCGAGGGCGGCATGGACCCGCGGGTGCTCGCGGTGCTGGGCGTGCTGAGCGCGGTCAACGCGCTGCTGCGGGGGCTCTCGGCGGGCGTGGCCGGGGTGGAGCTGGTGTTCTTCCTGCTGATCCTCGCCGGCCGGGTCTTCGGGCCCGGGTTCGGCTTCGTCCTCGGCTGCACCTCGCTGTTCGCCTCGGCGCTGATGACCGCCGGGGTCGGCCCGTGGCTGCCGTTCCAGATGCTCGTCTCCGCGTGGGTCGGCATGGGCGCCGGGCTGCTGCCCCGGCGGGTCACGGGCCGCGCCGAGGTCGCGATGCTGGTGGGGTACGCCGTGGTCGCGGCGTACGCGTTCGGCCTGCTGATGAACCTCTCGACCTGGCCGTTCGCGCTGGGCGTCGAGGTGCCCGGCCACCCGGGATCGCTGGCCTTCGTGGCCGGGGACCCGCTGGTGGCCAACCTGCACCGGTTCGCGGTCTACACGCTGCTGACCTCGACCGGCAGCTGGGACACCGGCCGGGCGATCACCAGCTCGGTCGCGATCGTCGTGCTCGGCCCGGCCGTGCTCACCACGCTGCGTCGGGCGGCGCGACGGGCCAGCGTCACCGGGGTCGTCACGGGGGTCGTCGCCGGCGGCGGGCCGGCGGGTCAGGCCGGGTCGACGAGCAGGATCCGGTCGTCGCCCGCGACCGGTGACCCGCGGCCGTCCCGGTTGCTGGTCGTCACCCAGAGCATCCCGTCGGGAGCCACGACGACCGTGCGCAGCCGTCCGTACTCGCCGACGAAGAACGCCTGCGGGTCGTGGGCCCGGGCGCCGGTGACGTCGACCCGCCACAGCCGGGCGCCGTGCAGGGCCGCCAGCCAGAGGTGGCCGTCGAGCCACGCCAGCCCGGACGGCGAGGCCTGGTCGGTGGGCCAGACGAGCTGGGGGTCGACGAGACCGCCGGCGCCGCCCTTGCCCTCCACCAGCGGCCAGCCGTAGTCGCGGCCGGGCCGGATCAGGTTGAGCTCGTCCCACGTGTCCTGGCCGAACTCCGAGGCCCACAACCGGCCGGCGTCGTCGAAGGCCAGGCCTTCGACGTTGCGGTGGCCGTAGGACCACACCGGGGAGCCGAAGGGGTTGCCGGGGGCGGGCGACCCGTCCTCGGAGATCCGCAGGATCTTGCCGCCGAGCGAGGCCTTGTCCTGGGCGAGGCTGGAGTCCCCGGTCTCCCCGGTCGAGGCGTAGAGGTAGCCGTCCGGCCCGAAGGCCAGCCGGCCGCCGTCGTGGATGAAGCCCGCCGGGATGCCGTCGAGCACGGTGCGGAGCGGGCCGAGCCGGCCCCCGTCGTACGTCGCCCTGACGATCCGGTTGCCGGTCGTGGTGGTCTCGTAGAAGAACAGCAGGTGGTCGGTGGTGAAGTCGGGGGAGACCGCGACCCCCAGCAGCCCGGACTCGCCGGCGGCGCCGGGGCCGACCGGGTCGGCGAACGTGCCGATCACGCTGACCTCGTGGGTCGTGCCGTCGATGCGCAGCACCCGCTTGGTGTCGCGCTCGGTGACGACCGCGTCGCCGTCGGGGAGGAACGCGATGCCCCACGGGACCTGCAGGTTGCTCGCCACGGTGCCGACGACCCGGGGCCGCGCCGGGCCGGTGGGGGAGCCGGTGGCCGAGCTGCCGGTCGTCGGGCTGGCGGGGCTGGACCGGCTGGCCGGGCCGCCGGTGCCGGGGTGGTCGGTGGAGCCGGTGCACGCGGGGAGCGCCAGGGCGGCGAGCGCCACCGCCAGCGCCGCTCCCCGGCGCACTCAGCCCACCCGCTCCAGGAACTCCAGCAACAGGTCGTGCACCCGCTCGGGCTGCTCCATCTGCACGAAGTGGCTGGCGTCGAGCTCGACGTACGTCGCGTCGGCCATCCGCTCCGCCGCGGTGGCCATGTGGCGCGAGCCCGCCAGCACGTCGTACCTCCCGGCGACGAACATCGCCGGCGCCTGGATCCGGCTGAGCGGGACCCGGCCGTGGCGGGAGGTCTGCAGTGCGAGGTGGAAGTACCACTCGACCGGGGTGCGCAGGAACTCGCGCACCGCGCGTGCCGCGAGCTCCCGGTCGGGGACCGGCAGCATGAAGCCGGAGTGGCTGATCAGCACCAGGCCGCGTGGGCCCACGGGCAGCCGCGTCGCGATCGGTGTCAGCGCGCGCCCGCCGAGCTTCAGCGCCCGGGAGGCACCGACGGTGACCGCCTTGGCGGCGAACCGCGGCAGCCACAGCGGGCCGAGCATCGTCGCGAACGTGTCGCCCGGGACCCCGGCGACCGCGAACAGCCCGGCCACCCGCTCGGGGTGGGTGAGCGCGAGCTCGAACATCGTGTTGACGCCGATCGACCAGCCCATGACCACCGCCCGGTCGAGCCCGAAGTGGTCCATGACCGAGAGGGCGTCCTCGGCGAACGCGTCCACGCCGACGTGGCGGGGGTCGGCGGGCCGCGCGGAGCCGCCGGTGCCGCGGTGGTTCCAGGACACGACGCGGACCCCGCAGTCCGGGTCGAGCAGCGCCGGCCAGGCCCACGGGTTGGTGCCGAGGCCGTTGCAGAGCACCACGGTCGGACCGTCGATGCGGCCCTCGGGGTCGTTGGTCCACGTCCGCAGCCGGGTGCCGTCGTCGGACCGCACGTCGTGGAAGCCGATCCGGTCACGTGGGCCCGAGGCGTCACCGGGGACGTCGCCAGGGGCGGCACCGTAGGCGTGGTCGAGCGAGTCGCCGGGGGCTTCGTCGGCACGGGTGGACATGGCCCGATTGTGCCCCAACCGTCCCGTCTCGCGGGTGAGCCGTGGCCGCGGTCTGGGCCGACAGGTGAGGGAATGGGCTGCCAACCCCCGCGGCGATCGGCCGGACCGGCGTACGTCGACCGGCGTTGGTCGACCGGGCCCGCCGGGCATCCCGGGGAGGCGGGATGCCCGGCGGGCTCAGCCGTGGCGTGCCTCCGGCAGGTAGGGGCCCCCGGCCGGTGCGTGGACGGTGGCCCGTCCGCGCAGGGCGAGGAACTCCTCGACCTCGAGGCGCTCCGCACGTCGTCGGGCGAGCGCGGTGGAGGCGACCAGGGCGTTGCGTCGGGCCCGCTGCTGGGACTCGACCGGCCAACGGAGCACACCGTGGACCAGTCGTCGCACCGGCTGCGTGAGTGGTGCGAACGGCCTTGCCGACAGTGTGGCGGTGTCCATGTGCTGCTCCCCGGTTTCGTGGTCGTGGCTCCACGCTAGGAGCCGCGCGCGTCGCCGGCGTCAACGTCGTGTGACGGCTGCGTGAACTCGGCGACCGGCGGCCGGACGGCCGGGCCAGCGGTGACTGGTCCACCGACTTACCACGTCGGGAGGTGGACTGCTCACCGCTGCCCGAGGCCGCGGCTCAGTCGGGGACCGGCTCGGTGAGCGCGGTCGAGGTGCGGGTCGCGCCGACGCTGGCGGCGACCACGCAGGCCATCGCGAGCCACTGGGCGGGGGCGAGCAGCTCCTGCAGGACGACGATGCCGGCCAGCGCGGCAGCGGCGGGTTCCAGGCTCATCAGGATGCTGAACACCGACGGCGGCAGGCTGCGCAGCGCGACCAGCTCGCAGCTGTAGGGGATCACCGAGCTGAGCAGGCCGACGGCCGCGCCCAGCAGCACCACCCGGCCGCTCGCGAGGTCGCTGCCGCCGAGGTGCAGCGCGGCGGGCGTGAGCAGCAGGGTGGCCACGACGCTGGCCACCGCGAGCCCCTCGACACCCGGCCAGCGCCGACCGGTCTGCGCGCTGAAGAGGATGTACGACGCCCAGGCGGCGCCGGCGAGCAGGGCGAAGAGGACGCCGGCCAGCGTGAGGTGACCCGGCTCGAGGCCGAGCAGGGCGACCCCGGCCGCGGCCAGCAGCACCCACAGCAGGTCACGGGGCCGCCGGGAGCCGAGCACCGCCAGCGAGAGCGGCCCGACGAACTCCACGGTCACGGCCACGCCCAGCGGGATGCGGGCGAAGGACTGGTAGATCGCCCAGTTCATGACCCCCAGGCTCGCGCCGAACCCGATCACCACCAGCCAGTCCCGGCCGCTGCGACGTCGTACGCCGGGTCGGGCGATCGCGACGAGGACGACCGCGCTGGTGACCAGCCGCAGCCACACGATCAGCGTCGGCGGCACCTCGCCGAACATGGTCTTGGCGATGCCGGCGCCGAGCTGGACCGACAGGATCCCGATCAGCACCAGCCAGACCGGTGAGAATCGGGACGTCACCGGGTCAATGTAGGTGTCGGCGCCGCATGCTGGGATCACAGGGGTCGCAGCGCGTCCGCGCCGCGTCGTCGGAAGGAGCAGGGATGGACACCGTGCTGATGGTCGGCACCCGCAAGGGCCTGTGGCTGGGCCGGTCGGACGAGAAGCGCGAGGACTGGGAGTTCACCGGTCCCCACTTCGACATGGAGGAGGTCTACTCCTGCCTCGTCGACAAGCGGGGGGAGCGGCCACGGCTGCTGGCGGGGACCTCCAGCCCCTGGCTCGGGCCGCAGGTGCGCCGCTCCGAGGACCTGGGCGCCACCTGGACGGAGACGCCCGGCGGCGCGATCCGCTTCCCCGAGGGTGCCGACGCCACGGTCGAGCGGGTCTGGCAGCTGGTGCCGGGCGCCGAGCCCGACGTGGTTTACGCCGGGACCGAGCCCGGCGCCGTGTGGCGCTCGAGCGACGGGGGCACCACCTTCGCCCTCGAGCAGGCGCTGTGGGACCACCCGCACCGTCCCCAGTGGAACGCGGGCTTCGGCGGCCAGGCCTTCCACACGGTGCTCCCGCACCCGACCGACCCGCGCTCGGTGACCGCCGCGCTCTCCACCGGCGGTGTCTACCAGACCGCCGACGGCGGAGCCTCGTGGGAGCCGCGGAACCAGGGGATCCGGGCGGAGTTCCTGCCCGAGGGCGAGCAGTACCCCGCCTTCGGGCAGTGCGTGCACAAGGTGACCCGCCACCCCGCCCGGCCCGAGCGGCTCTACCTGCAGAACCACGGAGGCGTCTACCGCTCCGATGACCACGGCGGGTCGTGGCGGTCGATCGCCGACGGCCTTCCGGCGCAGTTCGGCTTCCCGATCGTGGTGCATCCCCACGACCCGGACACGGTCTACGTCTTCCCGATCAACGGCGGCGACCGGCGCTACCCGCCGGACGCCCGGGCGCGGGTGTGGCGCTCGCGGGACGCCGGCGAGACCTGGCAGGAGCTCGGCGACGGGCTGCCCGACGGGTTCTGGGTCGCGGTGATGCGCGACGCGATGTGCGCCGACGACCACCGCACCGCGGGGGTCTACTTCGGGGCCCGCAACGGGGCGGTGTGGGGCTCCGCCGACGAGGGGGAGACCTGGCGGCTGATCGTGGCCGACCTCCCCGACGTGATGGTGGTCCGGGCCGCGGCGGTCTGAGCCCGAGCGGCCGCGGCCCCCGAAATGGTGGTCGGCCCGCCACGCGGGACGCGGGCGGGCCGACCACCTGTTCTCTCCGGAAGGGAGAAGATCACGGAGCCGCGCCGAGGTCCTCCTCCTCGACCTCCGCCTCGTGGCGGGACTGCTCGATGTGCTCGGCAGCCTCCGTCGGGTGCAGCGCGGTCTTCTGGGCGATGGCGTAGATGACCACCGAGAACACGAAGACGAGCAGGAAGGACCACGCGAAGTTGAACAGCCCCAGGTTGCCCGCGCCGACGCTCTCCTCCGGGAAGTTGCCGAGGTAGGAGAGCAGCGCGAGGCCGCCCAGCCACGGCAGCAGCCAGGCCGCACCGGCCTTGAAGTCCAGCTTCGGGGCGGTGACCCGCCCGGTCACGTGGAAGACCGCCAGCAGCACGAACCCGATCAGCACCGCGATGAACAGCTTCCAGTTCACCAGCCAGCCCGACCAGTAGACGATCAGGTTCGAGCAGTAGAACGCGAGGATCGGGATCACGTGGCCGCCGGGGAGCCGGAACGGCCGGGTCGCCTCCGGCTTCTGCTTGCGCAGCGCGGAGAGCACCAGGGGGCCGGACGCGAAGGAGAGCACGGTCGCCGAGGTGATGAAGCCGACCAGCTGCTGCCAGCTGGGGAACGGCAGGAACACGATCAGCCCGACCACGAAGGCGAGCACGAGGCTCACCAGCGGGACACCGCGGTCGGTGGTCTTGGCCAGCTGCTGCGGGGCATTGCCGTTGCGGGCCATCGCGTAGGAGATGCGCGAGGTGATCGTGGTGTAGATCAGGCCGGTGTCACCGGGGGAGACGATGGCGTCGGCGTAGAGCAGCACCGCCAGCCAGCCCAGGCCCAGCAGCGTGGCGACCGCGGCCAGCGGGCCGAAGTCGTTGGCGAAGCTCAGGTTGCTCCAGCCCTTGTCCAGCAGGTGGGGCTCGAGCGCACCGATGAAGGCGATCTGCAGCGCCACGTAGATGACCCCGGTCAGCAGCACCGAGCCGATGACGGCGATCGGCACGTTGCGCCGCGGGTTGTCGGTCTCACCGGCCAGCTCGATGCCCTGGCGGAAGCCGAGGTAGGAGAACACCACGCCGGAGGTGGAGATGGCGGTGAAGACGCCGTGCCAGCCGGTCGGCATGAAGCCCTGGCTGGAGAAGTTCTCGCCGTTGTAGGCGGTGAAGAGGAAGGCGCCGATGACGAGCAGGATGATGAACAGCTTCCACCACACCAGCACGTTGTTGACCCGGGCGAACCAGCGCACGCCGTAGTAGTTGACGACGACGAACACCGCCATCAGGATCACCGCCGCGGTGTAGCCCAGCGCGGTCAGCGTGTGGACGGTCTCGCCGTTGACCTCGTGCGCCGCGGTGAACGGGGCGTACTTGGTGGCGTACTGCAGGGCCGCCTCGACCTCGATCGGGGCGGTCGTGGCGACCGCGACCCAGGTGATCCAGCCGGTGGTGTAGCTCGCGAACGAGCCGAAGGACAGGTGCGGGTAGCGCACCACGCCGCCGGAGAGCGGGTACATGGTGCCGAGCTCGGCGTAGACGAGGGCGATCATCAGGATCATGACGCCGCCCAGCGCCCACGAGATGGTGGCCGCGGGGCCGGCGGTCACCGAGGCGTTGAGGGCACCGAAGAGCCAGCCGGAGCCGATGATGGATCCAACACTGGCGAACAGCAGTCCCACGATGCCGACGTGCCGTTTGAGCTGTGGTTGCTCCGTCGACGTCCCTTGTTGCGTCTCCGTGGTCATGTTCACCTTCTCTGTTCTGGTGGTCACGGCATCCGGCAAAAGGCCGAACACCCTTCCCTACCCGCCCGGATGCCGGACAAACCCGTTCGGTGACGGGTGGTGCACGACAGGTGTCCCGGCGCTGCAGGGGAGAGGGGGACGTGGCGGGACCCGGTCCCGGTGGGGCCGGGTCCCGCCACGTCAGGAGGGCTGGCCGGCGCTCATCCGGTGGCCCTCGCATAGGTCGCGTCGTCGTCGATGTCGCTGCCCGTGTGGTCGCGGAGCGCGGCGCAGGCGGCCAGCGTGATCACGGCGGAGATCAGCATGTAGACGGCCACGGCGTACCCGGTGTTGAAGGTGTGGATCAGCCAGACCGCGACCAGCGCGGCCGGTCCGCCGGCCACGACCGAGGCGAGCTGGTAGCCGAGCCCGGCCCCGCCGTACCGCAGGCTGGTCGGGAACGACTCGGCGATCAGCGAGGCCTGGGGGCCGTACTGCATGGCGTGGGGGATCAGGCCGACGCACAGCGCGAGGAAGACCAGCCACGACAGCCCGCTGTCGAGCATCGCGAAGTAGACGAAGCCCCAGACGCCCGTGACCGCGGCGCCCGCCATGTAGACCTTCTTGCGGCCCCGGGTGTCGGAGAGGTGCCCGAAGTAGGGGACGAGGAAGAACTCCAGCCCGGCGGCGATGAGGGTGCCGACCAGCACGAAGTTGCGGCTGAAGCCGTGGCTGTCGTCGGTGAGGTAGGAGAGCACGAACGCGGTGACCACGTAGAACGGCATCTGCTCCGACATCCGGATCAGGGCCGAGAGCAGGATCTCCCGGGGGTGTTCGCGGATCACCTCGAGCACCGGCGTACGCCGGACCCGCTGCTCCTTGACGGCCTTGGCGAACATCGGGGTCTCGAGGATCTGCAGCCGGATGTAGAGGCCGATCGCGACCATCAGCAGGCTGAGCAGGAACGGCACCCGCCAGCCCCAGGAGAGGAACGCGGCGTCGGTGAGCGCGCCGTTGAAGACCGTGAGGAACAGGGTGCCCAGGATCAGGCCGCAGGCCACGCCGAGCTGGGGCCAGCTGCCCATCAGGCCGCGACGCTTCTGGTCGCCCCACTCCATCGACAGCAGCACCGAGCCGCTCCACTCACCGCCCACCGCGATCCCCTGCAGGACGCGGAGCGCGATCAGGGCGATCGCCGCGCCGTTCCCCCAGGAGCCGGCGCCGGGCAGGATGCCGATCAGCGCGGTGGAGAGCCCCATCAGCACCAGGGTGACGATCAGCGTCGCCTTGCGGCCGATCCGGTCGCCCCAGTGACCGAAGATCGCCGCGCCGATCGGCCGGGCCGCGAAGCCCACGAAGTAGGTGGCGAAGGACTCCAGCGTCGCCACGTAGTGGGAGGAGTGGGGGAAGAAGACGTCGGGGAAGACCAGGGCGGCCGCGGTGCCGTAGAGGAAGTAGTCGTACCACTCGATGGTGGTGCCGACCGTGCTGGCCAGCGCGGCCTTGCGGACCTGCCGGCGCTGCTCCGCGGTGCCCTCGGCACGCGTCGCGGCCGCGGCGCTGCGTGGATCAAGTGTCATGGGGGATGCCTCTCTCGCCTGCGGCCCGAGGTCGCAGCTCGTCGGCTCCCGGGTCGTTCCCGAGAGACCCGGCGACATCTCTACCCCCGATGTGCGCCAGACCACAAGCGCCGGGTCCCCGGGCGTGGCGCGGCGGCGTCCGCTCAGCGGGCCGCCGCGAGCACCAGGTCCACGGTGCCGGCGGTGACCGGCTCGTCGAGGAACTCCGCGGCCCAGGAGGCGTTGTCGGCGCGCTGCTCGTCGGTGGTGGCGGCCAGCCACCGCTCGCAGGCGGTCCGGGCGATGTGGTGGGTCTGGGCGACGAGCATCGTCAGGTCCGCCTCGGTGGCGACCCGGGCGGCGCCGCCGGCCTCCGCGTAGGCCGCCAGCAGCCGCCGCATCCGCGTGACGTCGCCGCAGCCGAACTCGAACAGCACGACCGCGAGCTCCTGCGCCGGGTCGGCCGGGCCGCTGTTCTCCCAGTCCAGCACCACGAGGCCGCCCTCCGGCCGGCCCCGGACGTTGTCGGCCCACAGGTCGCGGTGGCAGGTGCGCACGTCGTGCGGTGGCGCGAGCACCGTGGTCACGTCGACCAGCTCCGGCACCAGGGCGCCAAGCCGCCCGGCGAAGGGTGCGCCCGCGCGCTCGAGCCGGCCGACGAGCTCCTCCCAGGTGCGCCGGGGCACCGGGTCGGCGTACCACCCCTCGACGGGCTCGTCGGCCGGGACCGCCACCGCGTGCACCGCGGCCAGGGTCCGCCCCACCGCCGCCGGGTCGAGCCGCCGATCGGCCGGCAGCACGTCGACCCAGCCGTACGCCCGGACCGGCCCGGCCACGTCGGCGAGCACCGCGCCGTCGCTGGTGCGCAGCACCGGCGGCATCGGCACCCCCGCGGCGTGGAGGCGGTCCTGGAAGGAGGCGTCCCGCTCGGCGCCCCCGCGGTCGACCGGCCCGGTGAAGTCCTTGACCGCGAAGCGTCCCCGCGCGGTGACCAGCCGCCACACGCGGCCCAGCCGCCCGGCGGCGACGGGGCCGGTCAGCCGGGCGTCGGCGCCGAGCTCGAAGGCCTCCGCGACGGCGTCGGCCAGGCCGGGGTCCAGCACCCGGGCAGCGTACGACGGCTCCGTGCGGCGCGGGTCCTCTCGCGGGCCGAACGCGGCGCCGGACCGGGCCTCGGGCGCGACTAGGCTCCTCGTCATGACCGACGAGCGACCCCAGGACGGCCAGATCGACATCAAGCCCCGCTCCCGCGACGTCACCGACGGGCTCGAGAAGGCCGCGGCGCGCGGCATGCTCCGCGCGGTGGGCATGGGCGACGAGGACTTCGCCAAGCCCCAGATCGGGGTCGCGTCGAGCTGGAACGAGATCACCCCCTGCAACCTCTCGCTCGACCGGCTCGCCAAGGCGGTGAAGAACGGCGTGCACGCCGCCGGCGGCTACCCGCTGGAGTTCGGGACCATCTCGGTCTCCGACGGCATCTCCATGGGCCACGAGGGCATGCACTTCTCGCTGGTCTCGCGCGAGGTCATCGCCGACTCGGTCGAGACCGTGATGATGGCCGAGCGGCTGGACGGCTCGGTGCTGCTGGCGGGCTGCGACAAGTCGCTGCCGGGCATGCTGATGGCCGCCGCCCGGCTCGACCTCGCGAGCGTCTTCCTCTACGCCGGCTCGATCATGCCCGGCCAGGTCGACGGCCAGGACGTGACGATCATCGACGCCTTCGAGGCCGTCGGCGCCTGTCTCGCGGGCAAGATCAGCCGCGACGAGGTCGACCGCATCGAGCGGGCGATCTGCCCCGGTGAGGGCGCCTGCGGCGGTATGTACACCGCCAACACGATGGCCGCCGTCGGCGAGGCGCTGGGCATGTCGCTGCCGGGGTCGGCGGCGCCGCCCGCGGTCGACCGGCGCCGCGACGGCTTCGCCCACCGCTCCGGCGAGGCGGTGGTGGAGATGCTGCGCCGCGGCATCACCGCCCGCCAGGTCATGACGATGGAGGCCTTCGAGAACGCGATCACCGTGGTGATGGCGCTCGGCGGCTCGACCAACGCGGTGCTGCACCTGCTCGCCATCGCCCGCGAGGCCGACGTCCCGCTGAGCATCGACGACTTCAACCGGATCGGCGACAAGGTGCCGCACCTGGGCGACCTCAAGCCGTTCGGGCGCTACGTGATGAACGACGTCGACAAGATCGGCGGCATCCCGGTCGTGATGAAGGCGCTGCTCGACGCCGGCCTCATGCACGGCGACGTCCTGACCGTGACCGGCAGGACCATGGCCGAGAACCTCGAGGAGATCGCGCCGCCGGCCCTCGACGACGACGTGATCCGCCGCCTCGACCGGCCGATCCACAAGACCGGCGGCCTGACCATCCTCAAGGGCTCGCTGGCCCCCGAGGGCGCGGTGGTGAAGTCGGCCGGCTTCGACGAGTCGGTCTTCTCCGGCACCGCCCGGGTCTTCGACGGGGAGCGGGCGGCGATGGACGCGCTCGCCGAGGGGAAGATCGTCGCCGGAGACGTGGTCGTGATCCGCTACGAGGGCCCCAAGGGTGGGCCGGGCATGCGCGAGATGCTCGCCATCACCGGCGCGATCAAGGGCGCCGGGCTCGGCAAGGACGTGCTGCTGCTGACCGACGGCCGCTTCTCCGGGGGGACGACGGGCCTGTGCGTCGGCCACGTCGCGCCCGAGGCGGTCGACGGCGGCCCGATCGCCTTCGTCCGCGACGGCGACCGGATCACCCTCGACGTCGCCAACCGGCTGCTCGAGGTGGAGATCGACGACCTCGACGGGCGCCGGCAGGGCTGGGAGCCCAACGCCCCGAAGTACACCCGCGGCGTGCTCGGCAAGTACGCCAAGGTCGTGCAGTCCGCGGCGCACGGCGCCGTCACCAGCTGACCGGCCGGCCGGGCGCCCGCCCGGCCGCCCGGGTGGGCTCGCGGCTCTGGCACGTCGGCCCGCACGCCGGCGCGCACCGGGTGGCGCTGCGGGCGGGCGCCTCGGTGCTCGTCCCGCTGCTGGTGCTGTGGGCGCTGGGGCGCACCGAGTGGACCATCTACGCCGCGTTCGGCGCCTTCACCGCCCTCTACGGCCGCAACCACGCCGGGCTGTCGCGGACCCGGATGCAGGCCACCCTCGCGGTGCTGCTGACTCTTGCCGCGGCCGGCGGCGTCGCGGTCGGGCTCTCCGACCACCGGGCCTCGCTGGCGGTGCCCGCCACCGCGCTGGTCGCCGCGGCGGGGTCGCTGGTCTCCGACGCCCAGGACTGGCACCCACCGGGGCCGCTGTTCCTGGTCTTCGCGTTCGCCGCCTGCGCCTCGATCCCGAGCCGCCCCGGCGACGTGCTCACCGCCCTCGACGTGGCCGGGGCCACGGCGCTGCTCGCGGTGGTCATCGGCAACGCCGGCTCGTGGTGGCGCGGCCAGCCCGGGATCGGGGAGGGCCTGCGGAGACCGTCGTACGCCGAGGTGGCGCGCCGCCACGTCCTCCGCAACGGCGCGGCGGTCGCGCTGTCCGGGGCGGTCGCCACGGCCGCGGGGATCGGCCACCCCTACTGGGCGATGGTCTCCGCGGTGGTGCCGCTCGCCGCGCGGGACCTGTCCGCGCAGCTGGTGCGCGGCGTCCACCGGCTCGTCGGGACGGCACTGGGCCTGGTCGTCGCCAGCCTGCTGCTCGCCGGGGACCCGCCGGCGCCGGCGCTGATCGGTGTGGTCGTGCTGCTCCAGGTCGCCGCCGAGCTGCTGGTCGGCCGCAACTACGCGTTGGCGCTGGTCGCCGTGACCCCGCTCGCGCTGCTCATGGTGCACCTGGCCGCGCCCACCCCGGCGCGCGTGCTGCTCGCCGACCGTGGTCTCGAGACGCTGATCGGCGTGGTGGTCGGCCTCTCGGTGGGCTACCTGACGCGCCCGCGGTCCCGGGTTGCGGTAGACATGTCCGCGTGACTGACAGCACCGGCCGCGCCGCCGACCCGAACGCCGCCTTGTTGGCCGAGAAGCTCGACCGCGACGACCCGCTGGCGTCGTACCGCGACCGCTTCGTGGGCGCCGAGGGCCGGCTGGTCTACTTCGACGGCAACTCGCTGGGGCGGCCGCTGCGGGGGACGGGGGAGCGGCTGGCCCGGTTCGTCACCGAGGAGTGGGGCGGGCGGCTGATCCGGGGCTGGGACGAGCGGTGGATGGAGCTCCCCGGGGCGATCGGCGACGAGATCGGCCGCGTCTGCCTGGGCGCCGGGCCCGGCCAGACCGTCATCGGTGACTCCACCACGGTGCTGCTCTACAAGGCGATGCGCGCCGCGCTGGCCGCGCGCCCCGGGCGCAGTGAGATCGTGCTGGACCGCGACAACTTCCCGACCGACCGGTTCCTGGCCCAGGGGCTCGCGCAGGAGTGCGGGGCCACGCTGCGGTGGATCGACGTGGACACCTCGGCGGGCGCGAGCGCCGAGCAGCTCGCGGCGGCGGTCGGTGCGGACACCGCGCTCGTCGTGCTGAGCCACGTCGCCTACCGCTCGGCCTGGCTGGCCGACATGCCCGAGCTGACCCGGATCTCGCACGAGGCCGGCGCGCTGGTGCTGTGGGACCTCAGCCACTCGGTCGGGTCGGTGCCGATGCAGCTGGACGCCTGGGAGGTCGACCTCGCGGTCGGGTGCACCTACAAGTACCTCAACGGTGGGCCCGGGGCGCCCGCCTTCATCTACGTCGCCGACCGCCACCAGGGGGTGCTGGCGCAGCCGATCCAGGGCTGGATCGGCGCCGCGGACCCGTTCCAGATGGGGCCGGAGTACGCCCCCGCCGACGGGATCCGCCGGTTCCTCTCCGGCACCCCGCCGATCCTCGGGATGCTGGCGATGCAGGACATGATCGAGCTGATCGACGAGGTCGGCATGGGCGAGGTGCGACGCAAGTCGGTCGCCCTCACGGAGTACGCCGTGGAGCTCGCCGCCGAGCTGCTCTCGCCCGCCGGTGTCGTCCTGGCCTCGCCGCTCGACCCGGACCGGCGCGGCGGCCACGTCACCCTCAACCATCCGCGGATGAGGGAGGTGACCGCCGCGCTCTGGCAGCGCGACGTCATCCCCGACTACCGCGACCCCGACGGGCTGAGGATCGGGCTCTCGCCGCTGTCGACCTCGTTCGCCGAGGTCCGGCGCGGGCTCGAGGCCGTCGCGGAGCTGCTGGCCGAGCCCGCCCGCTGAGGCTGCGGCCGGTCCCGGCGGGCCAGCAGGTTGTTGGCCACCAGGGCCGCCAGCGTGATCGCCACGCCGACCAGCTCGCCGGCGCGCGGCGTCTCGCCGCGCAGGGCCTGGACCGTGAACGTGGTGATCGGGACCAGGTTGATGAACAGCACGCCGTCCTGCGGGCCGAGCGCCCGCATCGCGTGGTTCCAGCAGAGCACCGCCACCACCGCGGCGAGCACCACCACGTAGGCCAGCTGCCGCCACACGGCGGCGAGGTCCGAGCCGGCCGGCACCTCCAGGACTCCCGCCCCGGACAGCGAGAGGGCGATCGCCGCGATGGCCACGGCGCCCCCGGTGGCGCTGATCGCGGTGTAGCGCAGCGGCGACCAGCCCGGGAACCCCGCGGCGCCGGTCGTGTAGACGACCCACGAGGTGGCGCCCAGCAGCACCAGCAGGTCACCTCGGTTCAGGCCGCCGTGCAGCACCACGGCGGGGTTCCCGTCGCCGAGGACCGTGGCGACGCCGAGCAGGGCCACCGCCCCGGTGGCCCACGTGACCGGCCGCGGTCGGGTGCCGGTGCGGGCCCAGAGCACGAAGGCGGTGATCAGCGGCATCGTGGAGACGATCAGCGAGGCCGCCTGCGGTGTCGTCCAGCGCAGGCCCACGAACGCGAGCAGGTTGAAGCCGGCGAACCCGATGCTGCCGAGCCCGACGGCGGACAGCATCCGACGGCTGGGGGCGAAGGCCGCCCGGCCCTCGACCAGCGCGAGCAGCAGCAGGAAGACGACGCTGGCCACGCCGTACCGGATGGTGCTCTGCCAGACCGCGTCGACGTGGCCGAACGCGGACTCGGCGACGATGAACATGCCGCCCCAGGACAGCGTGGTGACGGTGGCGGCGAGCATGCCCAGGGGGCGGCTTGCGGACATCGGGGATGGCCTTTCTCTCGTGGGGGAGGACTGCCACTGTGGTCCGGGCCGACGGCGGGCAACAGTGGCCCGGAGGACGCCGACCGACGATTTCAGGCCAAATCGGGCCACGTCGGGTCCGGCTGGCGCAGCCTGGCCCGATCCGAGCGGTGATTGGCCGACCGGCCATGGCCGCGGGGCCGTCGCCGGGCCTAGGCTGGCGGTGTTCGACCCTGGGCCGAGAGGAGCTCCGATGGCCGTGATCGCCGTGGTCGCGATGGACCGGACCCCGCTGTTCCACCTGTCCGTCCCCTGCGAGGTGCTCGGTGCGGACCGCAGCGACATGGGTCTGCCCCGGCACGAGGTGCGGGTGGCCCGCGCCTGCCGCGGGCCGGTGGAGTCGAGCAACGGCGTGACCCTCCAGGCGCCGTACGGCCTCGAGGCGCTCGACGACGCCGACATCGTGATCGTCCCGTGGTGGGGGCGGCTCGCCGGCCAGGCGCCACCCGCCCGGCTGATCGCCGCGCTGCGGACGGCTCACGCCCGTGGGGCCCGGATCGTCGGCCTCTGCGGCGGCGCGTTCGTGCTCGCCGAGGCCGGGCTGCTCGACGGGAAGCGCGCGACCACGCACTGGAGGTACGCCGGGGACCTGGCCGCGGCCTATTCCCGGGTCCGGGTCGAGCCGCAGGTCCTCTACGTCGACGAGGGCGACGTGCTCACCTCGGCCGGGACCGCCGCGGCCATCGACCTGTGCCTGCACCTGCTGCGCTCCCTCGACGGGGCGGAGGTCGCCAACGCCGTCGCCCGGCGGATGGTGGTGCCGCCGCACCGCTCGGGCGGCCAGGCGCAGTACGTCGACGTGCCGGTGCCCGACCCGGGCACGGACGACGGGCTCGCGACCGCGATGCGCTGGGCGCTGGAGCACCTCGACGGGCCGCTCGGCGTCGAGGACCTCGCCGAGCGGGCGGTGATGAGCCGGCGCACCTTCACCCGGCAGTTCCGCCAGCGCACCGGCACCAGCGCCCTCCAGTGGCTGCTGCAGCAGCGCACGATCCTGGCCCAGCGGCTGCTGGAGACCACCGACCTGCCGGTGGAGGTGGTCGCGCGGCGCAGCGGGTTCGGCTCGGCTGTGACGCTGCGCGGGCACTTCCAGCGCACGCTCGGCACCTCGCCCAGGGACTACCGGGCGACGTTCTCCCGCGACGACCACGCGGACCTCGAGCGGATCGCCGCGGTCTGAGCGCGAGACGGCACTTGTGTCCACTCCCAGCGGGCCGAGAGGGCAGTCGCGTCAACTCTCGGATGGTCGAGAGGGCACTTGCGTCCACTTCCAGCGGGCCGAGCGGGCAGTTGGGTCAACTCCCGGGTGGTCGAGAGGGCGATGCGTGCGGTCTGGCCCGATCCCGGGGACAGCGGGCCGGTGGCGGTCTACCGTGCCGGTCATGGGGCCGGGGTGGAGGTCGGGGACGCTGGCACTGGTCACGCTGCTGCCCCTCACTGGTTGTGGCGGCACGCCCGCCGTGCCACGAGGAACGATGGTGGGTGGCTCGAGCTGCGACAGCGGCTACCACCTGGTGGCCACGGCCCCGACCTGGCGGCGGTTGGCCGACGAGCTGGCGGACTACGAGGACCAGGGGCACGTGGCGGGGGTGCGCACCGTCGAGCGCGGGAACCTGACCGACTCCACGGGTCACCACGTGGACCGCTACGTGGACCTGGTGGACAGGCGGGGTCGCCGCGTCCTGCAGGTCGAGGTGTGGCGGGAGCGAGACCACACCTGGCGCGCCTCCTACTTCCTCGCCTGCTACTGAGGGGCCTGTTGCCTGAGTGGGCCCGCGCGGCGGGTACGACGGTCCGCGCCGCGGCTGCCCGCCGTCCCCGCGCTGTGCCACAGTGAGCCGCATGGACCAACGCGTCAGCTTCATCACCCTCGCGGTGCGCGACCTCGACGCCTCCCGCCGCTTCTACGTCGACGGGCTGGGCTGGTCGCCCGACCTCGACGTGCCGGGTGAGGTGCTGATGCTCCCGGTGGGGGAGCGCCTGGTGCTGTCGCTGTGGGACGAGAAGGGCTTCGAGGCCGAGGTCGGGCCGATCCGTCGGGGCGACAGCCTCGCGCCGATCACGCTCGCCCACAACGTCCCCACCCGCGAGGAGGTCGACGCCGTCCTCGCGACCGCGAGACGCGCGGGAGCCGATCCCGTGCACGGCGCCCGGGACCGCGACTGGGGTGGCTACACCGGCTACTTCGGCGACCCCGACGGCTTCCGCTGGGAGGTCGCCTGGAACCCCGGACCGATCGGACAGAAGGTGCTGCCATGACCGACCCGAAGCGCGTGCTGCGCTACGCAGAGCTCCAGGACGCCGAGCTCTCCGACTGGCGGTTCTTCCTGATGGCGTTGCACACCCGGTTCCGCACGGGCACCTTCGTGCGGGGCCTGGAGCTGGTCACCCGGATCGCCGACGCGGCCGAGGCGGCCGACCACCACCCCGACCTGCGGCTCACCTACCCCCTCGTCGACGTCGACCTGAGCAGCCACGACGTCCACGGCGTGACCAGCCGCGACGTCGCCCTGGCCCGCCAGATCTCCGCGATCGCCGCCGAGCTCGGCATCGAGGCCGCGCCCCGCGAGGCGTCGACGCTCGAGATCGCCCTCGACGTTCCCGACGCCGAGGAGGTCAAGCCCTTCTGGGCCGCCGTCCTCGGCTACCGCGCCGGCGTGGACGGCTCCCGACGTGGTGGACCCCGGAGGACGCAACAACACCGTGTGGTTCCAGCCGGCTCCTGACGCGGCCGGACCCGTCCAGCAGCGCTTCCACCTCGACATCGTGGTGCCGCGCGAGGTCGCGGAGGAGCGGGTGGAGGTCGCGGTCGCCGCCGGCGGGACGCTGGTGAGCAGCGACGCGGCTCCGGCGTACTGGGTGCTGGCCGACGCCCACGGCAACAAGGTGTGCGTCTGCACCAGCGACGGACGGGACCGCGACGAGGAGTGAGACACTCGTCCCAGATGTTGGGACGAGTGGCAGACTCGGTTCCGGCCACGAGGGGCCGAGGGCTAGGTTGGTCGCATGCGCCAGCAGATTCTCGTACGCACGCGACGCGTGAGCTGAGTCCTCCGACCACAGCACGCGCGTCGTCCCCCTCGTTGCCTCGTGGCCGAGGGGTTTTTTGTTGGCCGGACCCGTCCGGCCGGGAGCTGCCGGACCACCACACCGCGAAGATGAGGAACCAATCGATGAGCGAGCAGGTCACGGGCGCGCAGAGCCTGGTGAAGTCGCTGGAGGCCGCGGGGGCGGAGAACATCTTCGGCATCCCCGGCGGCGCGATCCTCCCGGCGTACGACCCCCTCATGGACTCCACGGCGATCCGTCACATCCTCGTGCGCCACGAGCAGGGGGCGGGCCACGCGGCGCAGGGGTACGCCGCGGCCACCGGCAAGGTCGGCGTGTGCATGGCGACATCGGGGCCGGGCGCGACCAACCTGGTCACGCCGCTGGCCGATGCCCACATGGACTCGGTGCCGCTGGTCGCGGTCACCGGCCAGGTGGGCGCCTCGGCGATCGGCACCGACGCCTTCCAGGAGGCCGACATCCGCGGCATCACGATGCCGATCACCAAGCACAGCTACCTGGTCACCGACCCCGCCGACATCCCGAGCACCGTCGCGGAGGCGTTCCACATCGCCTCGACCGGCCGCCCCGGACCGGTGCTGGTCGACATCGCGAAGTCGGCCCTGCAGTCGATGACGACGTTCTCGTGGCCCACCGAGCTCCAGCTGCCCGGCTACCGCCCGGTGACCAGGCCGCACTCCAAGCAGATCCGCGAGGCCGCCCGGCTGATCCTCGAATCGAGGCGTCCGGTGCTCTACGTCGGCGGCGGCACGATCCGCGCCGGCGCGACCGCCGAGCTGCGGGTGCTCGCCGAGCTCACGGGGATGCCGGTGGTGACCACGCTGATGGCGCGTGGCGCCTTCCCCGACAGCCACCCGCAGCACCTCGGCATGCCGGGCATGCACGGCACCGTCGCCGCGGTTGCCGGCCTGCAGCGCAGCGACCTGATCATCAGCCTCGGCGCGCGCTTCGACGACCGGGTGACCGGCAACCTCGACTCGTTCGCGCCCGGCGCGAAGGTCATCCACGCCGACATCGACCCCGCCGAGATCAGCAAGAACCGCTTCGCCGACGTCCCGATCGTGGGCGACTGCCGCGAGGTGATCAGCGACCTGGTCGTGGCGCTGAAGTCCGCGGCGGACGCCGGCCACACCGGTGACTACGAGGCCTGGGTGGACTTCCTGGCCAACACCAAGAAGCGCTACCCGCTCGGGTACGACGAGCCCGCGGACGGCGGCCTCGCGCCGCAGTACGTCATCGAGCGGCTCGGCAAGCTCGCCGGCCCGGACGCGATCTTCGCCTCGGGCGTCGGGCAGCACCAGATGTGGGCGGCCCACTTCATCGAGTACGAGAAGCCCGGCACCTGGCTGAACTCCGGCGGGCTGGGGACCATGGGCTACTCGGTGCCGGCCGCGATGGGTGCCAAGGTCGGCTGCCCGGACCGTACGGTCTGGTCGGTCGACGGCGACGGCTGCTTCCAGATGACCAACCAGGAGCTCGCGACCTGCGCGATCAACGACATCCCGATCAAGGTGGCGGTGATCAACAACGAGTCACTGGGCATGGTGCGGCAGTGGCAGACGCTCTTCTACAACGAGCGCTACTCCAACACGGACCTGCACTCCAAGCGGATCCCCGACTTCGTCAAGCTCGCCGAGGCCTACGGCTGCGTCGGCCTCTCGTGCGACAGCCCGGCCGAGGTCGACGCGACGATCCAGAAGGCGATGGAGATCGACGACGTGCCGGTGGTCGTGGACTTCCGCGTCCACCGCGACGCGATGGTGTGGCCGATGGTCGCGGCCGGCACGAGCAACGACGACATCAAGTACGCCCGAGACATGGCGCCGAAGTTCGAGGGCGTCGAGGACGACTGGGAGGTCCGGGACGCATGACCGAGCGAAGCGAGGGAGTCAATCCAATGCAGGGCAAGAGAGCCTCGTCGGCGCCCGGAGCGAAACGAGGGCGTCGATGAGCAAGCACACTCTCTCGGTGCTGGTCGAGAACAAGCCCGGCGTGCTGACGCGCATCGCCGGCCTGTTCAGCCGACGCGGCTTCAACATCGACTCCCTGGCGGTCGGTCCGACCGAGCACGACGAGATCTCGCGGATGACGATCGTGGTCAACGTCGAGGAGTCGCCGCTGGAGCAGGTGACCAAGCAGCTGAACAAGCTGGTCGAGGTCATCAAGATCGTCGAGCTCGACGGGCCGACCTCGGTCAACCGCGAGCTGCTGCTGGTCAAGGTCAAGGCCGACGCCGACTCGCGCGGCCAGGTCCTCGACGCGGTCGGGCTGTTCAAGGCCCGCGTGGTCGACGTGGCCACCGACGCGGTGACCATCGAGATCACCGGCAACACCGAGAAGCTCGCGGCGTTCCTCAAGGTCGTCGAGCCCTTCGGGATCCGCGAGCTCGTGCAGTCCGGCATGGTCGCGATCGGCCGCGGCTCGCGGTCGATCAGCGAGCGCACCATGCGACCGGTGCCGATCCCCGTCCCGCGGTCCGCGGTCGCCGGCTGAGGGCCGCCGCCGAGCCCCCGGGGCCCGGCGGCCCGCACGACCCCCGCAACCACCCGCCGTACCCAGACGAAGACCCAGAAGACAACCAAGAAGGAGAAGCCCCCGTGGCTGAGATGTTCTACGACGACGACGCCGACCTGGCCCTGATCCAGGGCAAGAGCGTGGCGGTGATCGGCTACGGCAGCCAGGGCCACGCCCACGCGCTGTCCCTGCGCGACTCGGGCGTCGACGTGCGCGTCGGGCTGCAGCCCGGCTCGAAGAGCCGCGCCAAGGCCGAGGCCGAGGGCCTGCGGGTGCTCAGCCCGGCGGAGGCGGTGGAGGAGTCCGACGTCGTCGTGATCCTCGCCCCGGACCAGCACCAGCGCAAGCTCTACGCCGAGGAGATCGAGCCGCACCTGGCCGAGGGCGACACCCTGGTCTTCGGCCACGGGTTCAACATCCGCTTCGGCTACATCACCCCGCCCGCCGGCGTCGACGTGTTCATGGTCGCCCCCAAGGGTCCGGGGCACCTGGTCCGCCGCGAGTACGTCGACGGGCGCGGCGTGCCGGTGCTCGTCGCGGTCGAGAAGGACGCCTCGGGCAAGGCCTGGGACCTCGCGCTGTCCTACGCCAAGGCCATCGGCGGCCTGCGCGCGGGCGGCATCAAGACCACCTTCACCGAGGAGACCGAGACCGACCTGTTCGGCGAGCAGGCGGTGCTGTGCGGCGGCGCCAGCAAGCTGGTGCAGTACGGCTTCGAGGTGCTCACCGAGGCCGGCTACCAGCCCGAGGTCGCCTACTTCGAGTGCCTGCACGAGCTCAAGCTGATCGTCGACCTGATGTACGAGGGCGGCATCGCCAAGCAGCGCTGGTCGGTCTCCGACACCGCGGAGTACGGCGACTACGTCTCCGGCCCGCGGGTCATCGACGCGCACGTGAAGGAGAACATGAAGGGTGTCCTGGAGGACATCAAGAACGGCTCCTTCGCGCAGCGCTTCATCGACGACCAGGAGGCCGGCTCGCCGGAGTTCAAGAAGTTCCGCGAGGAGGCCGAGCAGCACCCGATCGAGAAGACCGGCCGCGAGCTGCGCAAGCTGATGTCGTGGGTGAAGTCCCACGACAGCGACTACGTCGAGGGCAGCTCCGCCCGCTGACCCCGCCCCACCCGCCGAGTCGGCGCTGGTTGACGCCTCACGCGTCAACCAGCGCCGACTCGGCGTTTCTCCGGGCGTCAACGAGCGCCGACTCGGCGTCGCGGAATAGGTGTGGGTGGTCGAAGGTTCGACCAGACGTGCGCATCGAGATCTGGAGTGACGTCGTCTGCCCCTGGTGCTACGTCGGCAAGCGCCGGCTGGAGGGGGCCCTGGCGCGGTTCGCGCAGGCCCACCCCGAGGCGGAGGGGCAGCTGGAGGTCGTCTACCGCTCCTTCGAGCTGGACCCGACCGCGCCGCAGCACGGCCACGAGCCGACGACCGCGGTGCTGGCCCGCAAGTACGGCCGCAGCGAGGACGAGATGCGGCAGATGCAGCAGCAGCTGACCGACGTGGCCGCCGGCGAGGGACTGGCCTTCCGGCTCTTCGACAACGTGCACACCAACACCGTCGACGCGCACCGGCTGCTCCACCTCGCGCTCGACGAGGGCGGTCCGGCGCTGCAGCGCGCGCTGAAGGAGGCGCTGCTCGCGGCGTACTTCCTCGACGCCCGCGACGTCGGCGACCACGACGTGCTCGCCTCGGTGGCGAGCGGCGTCGGGCTCGACGAGGTCCGGGTCAAGGAGGTGCTCACCTCCGACGCGTACGCCGCGGCGGTCCAGGCCGACATCGCCCAGGCGCGGGCGTACGGCGCCACCGGTGTGCCGTTCTACGTGCTCGACCAGAAGTACGGCGTCTCCGGCGCCCAGCCCGGCGAGGTCTTCGACCAGGTCCTCGAACGGGCCTGGGCCGACTCCCGCCCGAGCCTCGACGTCATCGGCGGGGCCGAGGCCTGCGGTCCGGACGGCTGCGCCCTCTGACTCCCGCCCCGGTCGGCGCCGGGTGACGTGGAAGCACGCCGACTCGGCGCAAGTTGACAGATGCGGCGTCAACGAGCGCCGACTGGGCGTGGCCCGGGTGTCAACGAGCGCCGACCCGGCGTGGGGGGTGTGGCTCAGGTCGCAGGGTGGGACGGGTTCACGCCCCGAGGCGCCTTGTGTAAGGTAAGGCGTGCCTAAGTAAGGAAAGCCTCACCACATCGAAGGACGTCCCGTGATCGGCAACTACCTGATCGGCCTGCGCGAGGGGCTCGAGGCCTCGCTCGTCGTGAGCATCCTGGTCGCCTACCTCGTCAAGTCCGACCGCCGTCACCTGCTGCCGCGGATCTGGGGTGGCGTGGCGCTCGCCGTGGCCATCAGCCTCGGCTTCGGCGCGCTGCTGACGTGGGGGCCGAGCGGGCTGACCTTCGAGGCGCAGGAGGCCATCGGCGGGACGCTGTCGATCGTCGCGGTCGGGTTCGTGACCTGGATGATCTTCTGGATGGCCCGCGCCGCCCGCGGCATGGGCGGGGAGCTGCGCGGCCAGATCGACAAGGCCGCCGAGGGTGCTCGCTGGTCGCTCGTCGTGGTGGCCGTGCTGGCCGTCGGCCGGGAGGGGCTCGAGACGGCGCTGTTCCTGTGGGCGGCCACCGAGGCCGGCACCCGCGACGCCGCCGGGGCCGCGGCCCACGCGACCTGGCAGCCGCTGCTGGGCGCCGCGCTCGGCCTGGCGACCGCGGTCGTGCTCGGGTTCCTGCTCTACCGCGGCGCGATCCGGATCAACCTGAGCCGGTTCTTCGCCTGGACCGGCGGCTTCCTCATCGTGGTCGCCGCCGGGGTGCTGTCCTACGGCATGCACGACCTGCAGGAGGCCGGCATCCTGCCGGGCCTGAACACGATCGCCTTCGACGTCTCCGGCGTGATCGCCCCCGGCTCGTGGTACGCCACGCTGCTCAAGGGCGTCTTCAACTTCTCGCCGACCACCACCGTGCTCGAGGCGGCGGCCTGGCTCGCGTACGTCGTGCCGACGATGACGCTCTTCGTCCGCGGCGTCCGGAGCCGCGGGGCCGCGCCCCGGCCCGCCCGCCCGGGGCGGCAGGCCCAGCAGGCGCAGCAGGCGCAGCAGCGCCAGCAGGCAACGGCCGCCCGCTGATCCCGGCCGGCCCGGCCGGCGCCCGTCCCGTCGTACTCCCACCGAAGCCCTGAGAAGGACTCCGATGCGTCTTCCCCTGCCCCTGCTCGCGGCGACCCTGGTCGCCCTGCCCGCCCTCGCGGCGTGCACCCAGAACGCCACCACCGCGACGGCCGGCTCGTCCGGCGGCGGCGACGGCACCGTGACCGTCAGCTCCACCGACGACGCCTGCACGCTCTCCAGCACCGAGGCGCCCTCGGGGAAGCTGACCTTCGACGTCACCAACGACGGGTCACAGGTCACCGAGTTCTACCTGCTCGACCAGGACGGCAAGCGGATCCTCGGCGAGGTCGAGAACATCGGCCCGCAGCTGACCCGGCAGCTCGTCGTCAACGCCGCGCCCGGCACCTACACGACCGCCTGCAAGCCCGGCATGAAGGGTGACGGCATCCGCGCGGACTTCACCGTGACCGGCTCCGGCAAGGAGACCGACACCTCCGCCGACGAGCAGGCGGTGGTCACGCAGGCGCAGGAGGACTACGGCACCTGGGTCCAGCAGCAGTCCGACCTGCTGGTGCAGCGCACCAGGGCCTTCGTCAGGGCCTACGAGGCCGGCGACGACCGCACCGCCAAGGCGCTCTACCCGCAGGCGCGGATGCCCTGGGAGCGGATCGAGACGGTCGCGGAGTCCTTCGGCGACCTGGACCCGAAGATGGATGCGCGCGAGGTGGACCTCGAGCCGGGCCAGGAGTGGACCGGGTGGCACCGCCTGGAGAAGGACCTGTGGCCGGCCCGGGCGGAGAAGTACGCCTCGCTGACCCGGCAGGAACGCAAGCAGTACGCCGGGGCCCTGCTCGCGGACACCAGGGACCTCGACGGGCGGATCGGCGACCTGACCTTCACCGTCGACCAGATCGCCAACGGCTCGCGCGGCCTGCTCGAGGAGGTCGCCAAGAGCAAGGTGAGCGGCGAGGAGGAGTACTGGTCGCGGACCGACCTCTACGACTTCCAGGCCAACGTCGACGGTGCGCGCAAGGCGCTGGACGTGCTCACGCCGTTGCTGCAGAGCAAGGACCCCGAGCTGCTCACGACGCTGGAGCAGCGGTTCGCCGCGCTCCAGAAGCTGCTGGACGCCCAGCGGGTCGGTGACGGGTTCCGCTCCTACGACCAGCTCTCCCAGCAGCAGGTGCACCGGCTCGCCGACGCCGTCAACGCGGTGGCGGAGCCGCTGTCCCGGCTGACCGCGGCGGTGATCTCCTGAGCACGGACCGGCGACCGGACCAGGCGACCGACCGGCGACCCGACGGCTACGAGCGCCGGGTGTCCCGGCGCGGGCTGATCGGCGGCGGCGCGACGGCGGCCGGACTGGCCGGGGCGTTCGTGGCCGGGCACGCCAGCGCCCAGCCGTCGTCGGGGCCGGGGTCGGGGTCGTCGGCCGGGAGCGCGGCGTACGCGTTCCGCGGCGCGCACCAGGCGGGCATCGTCACGCCCGCCCAGGACCGGCTGCACTTCGCGGCCTTCGACGTCACGACCGGGTCGCGCGCGCAGCTGGTCGCGCTGCTCAAGGCCTGGACCGAGGCGGCGGAGCGGATGACCCGCGGGCGCCCGGCCGGCGGCGGCGCCGTCGAGGGGGCCGCCGACCTGCCGCCCGACGACACCGGCGAGGCGGTCGGGCTGCCGGCCAGCGGCCTGACGATCACCTTCGGCTTCGGGCCGGGGCTGTTCCGCGACGCCCACGGCCGCGACCGGTTCGGCCTCGCCGACCGGCGCCCGGCGGCGCTCGCGCACGCTGCCGCACTTCCCCGGCGACATGCTCGACGAGACGCGGTCCTACGGCGACCTCTGCGTGCAGGCCTGCGCCGACGACCCCCAGGTGGCGGTGCACGCGATCCGCAACCTGGCCCGGATCGGCTTCGGGACGGTCGCCGTGCGCTGGTCGCAGCTGGGCTTCGGGCGCACCTCGACGACCTCGACGGCGCAGTCGACCCCGCGCAACCTGTTCGGCTTCAAGGACGGCACCGACAACGTCAAGGCCGAGCAGGCCGACGCGGTCGACGAGCACGTGTGGGTCGCCTCCGGCGACGACCCGGAGGCCGAGTGGCTGGCCGGCGGCTCCTACCTGGTGGCCCGGCGGTTCAACATGGCCATCGAGGTCTGGGACCGCCAGACGCTCGGCGACCAGGAGGACTCGATCGGCCGCACCAAGGGCTCCGGGGCGCCGCTGTCGGGCGGCGGGGAGTTCACCCGCCCGGACTTCACCATGGCCGGCAGCGATGGTCCGGTCATCCCGAGGGACGCCCACGTCAGCGTCGTGCACCCCGACCACAACGGCGGGGTGAGGATGCTGCGGCGCGGCTACAACTTCGTGGACGGCACCGACGCGCTCGGCGGCCTGAACGCCGGGCTGTTCTTCCTCGCCTACGTCCGCGACCCGCGGACCCAGTTCATCCCGATCCAGAACAGGATGGCGAAGCACGACGCACTCATGGAGTACCTCGAGGTCACCGGGTCGGCGCTGTTCGCCGTACCTCCGGGGATCCGGGCGGGGGAGCACGTCGGCCAGGCCCTCTTCGCCTGACGTCGGGACGCCTGGTCCAGACCTGTTCCGGTCACGGTCCGATGGTCCCGTGCCGACGGGAGGCGCCGCCTCCTACGCTGCTCGTCCACCCCGACAGGAGGACGACGATGAGCGCCGAGCCCTGGCTGCCCGAGGACTGGCAGCACCCCACCCGCGTCGAGCTGCCGACCGGCCACCACCTGCGCCCGATCCACCCCGACGACACCGAGCTCGACATGCCCGCGGTGATGGGCTCGCGCGAGCGGCTGTGGTCGATCTACGGCGAGGCCTGGGGCTGGCCACCGGCGGACATGACCGCCGAGCAGGACCGTGCGGACCTGCAGCACCACTGGGACGAGGCCCTCGCCCACGAGTCGTTCAACTACGCCCTCTTCGACGCCGGGGAGACCGAGCTGGTCGGCTGCGTCTACATCGACCCGACGGACAAGGCGGGCGCGGACGCCGACATCTCCTGGTGGGTGCGCGACGAGCACCTGGGCTCGCCGGTCGAGGCCGCCCTCGACGAGCTGGTGCCCCGGTGGATCGCCGAGGACTGGCCGCTGCGGCGCCCGCGGTACGTCGGCCGCGACCTCAGCTGGGCGGAGTGGCTGGCGATCCCGCGCGAGGCCTGAGCGCCTGCGCCGGACCGCGTTGTCAGGCACACGACCCGACCGCGGTGGTCAGAGCGCCCGGACGCTGACGAGGCCGGCCTCGACGTGCCAGCGGTGCGTGAGGCCGACCGCCTCGACCAGCGCCTCGTCGTGGCTGACCAGCAGCAGCGTGCCGGTGTAGTCCGCGAGCGCGGCCTCCAGCTGCTCGATCGCGGCGACGTCGAGGTGGTTGGTCGGCTCGTCGAGCACCAGGACGTTGACCTCCCGGGCCTGGAACAGCGCCATCAGCGCCCGGGTCCGCTCGCCCATCGACAGGGTGCGCGCGGGCCGGTCCACGTGGTCGCTGCCGAGGCCGAACTTCGCCAGCAGCGTGCGCACCTCCCCGCGGTCCGGCTGCCGCCCGCCCGCGCCGGCCAGCTCCCGGCGTACGACGTCGGCCACCGGCTCGTCGGTCTCCAGCAGCGTGCGCCGCTGGTCCAGCACGCCGATCCGGACCCGCGAGCCCAGCGAGCGGCGACCGCCGTCCAGCCCCAGCTCGCCGAGCAGCGCGCGGACCAGCGTGGTCTTGCCGCTGCCGTTGTCGCCACTGATCGCGACCCGGTCGCCGCGGCCGACGGTGAGGTCGACCGGGCCCAGCCGGAAGCCGTCGCGCTCAACCACGGCCCGGTCCAGCGTGGCGACCACCGCGGCGGGCTCCGGCCCGGGGGTGATCGTGTAGCGCAGCTCCCACTCCTTGCGCGGCTGCTCGACGACCTCGAGCCGCTCGGCGGCGGCCCGCAGCCGGGATCCCTTCGCGGCCTGCCGGTCGGCCCGGGCGCGGTGCTTCTCGCGGATGTGCTTGTCCGGCTCGCCGCCGGAGGAGACGTTGCGCTGCCCGTGCGCCGCCCACTCGTCGCGCCGGCGCGCCTGGGCCACCAGGTCGTCGCGGCGGGCCGCATAGGTCTCGTACGCCGACCAGGCCTGCCGGCGCACCAGCGCCCGCGCCTCGGCGTACTCCGACCAGCCCCCGGCGTAGTGGCCGATCCGCTGCTGGGCCAGGTCGAGCTCGACGACCCGGGTGGCGACGGTGTCCAGGAACGCCCGGTCGTGGCTGGCGACCAGCACCGGGCCCTCGTGCCCGACGACGAATTCGGTCATCAGCGCCAGGCCCCTCGCGTCGAGGTCGTTGGTCGGCTCGTCGAGCAGCAGCACGTCGTACCTGCTCAGCAGCACCGCCACCAGCGCGGCCCGGGCGGCCTGCCCTCCCGACAGGCTGCCGAGGGGGCGGTCGGGGTCGGCGTCCAGGCCGACTGACCCGGAAACCTGGGGGAGCCGGTCCTCGAGGTCGGCCGCGCCCAGGGAGAGCCAGCGCTCCAGGGCCGAGGCGTAGCGGTCCTCGGCGCCGGGGTCGCCCGCGCCGAGCGCGGCCGAGGCCTGCTCGAGCTCGCGGTCCGCGGCGGCCACGCCCGTACGTCGGCGGGCATAGCCCAGCAGCGACTCGGCCGGGTCGGGCACCACCTGCGGCAGCCAGCCGATCGTGGCGTCGCGGGGCGCGAGCCGGACCGACCCGGTCTCCACCGGGAGGTCGCCGACGATCGTGCGCATCAGCGTGGACTTGCCGGACCCGTTCGGCCCGACGACGGCGGTCACGCTGCCGTCGGCGAGCACCAGGTCGAGGCCGCGGAAGAGGGTGCGGGCGGCGAACGAGACGTCGAGGCCCGCGACGGTGAGGGTGGTGGACATGCTGCTCCGGAACGAGAGGGTTCGGTCCCGCGTCGGCGGGTGGGCGCAAGGGCGTCAGGCGAGGTCCACGGCGGCAGCCTACCGGCCGGTCCGGTCACCGAACCAGCCATTTCGGGTCCCTCCCCTCGGGTAGGGTGGGAGACCGCACAGCGTCGTGCGTCCCTGCCGGCAACCGCACGAGGACCCCACGAGGACCCGCTGTGACCAAGCCCGTCGTACTCATCGCCGAAGAGCTGAGTCCCGCCACGGTGGACGCGCTCGGGCCGGACTTCGAGATCCGCACCTGCGACGGCGCCGACCGCGCCGCACTGCTGCCCGCGCTCGCCGACGCCGAGGCGGTGCTGGTGCGCTCGGCCACGCGCATCGACGCCGAGGCACTGGCCGCGGCGCCGCGGCTGAAGGTGGTCGCCCGCGCCGGGGTCGGGCTCGACAACGTCGACGTGCGCGCAGCGACCCAGGCCGGGGTGATGGTCGTGAACGCGCCGACCTCCAACATCGTCTCCGCCGCCGAGCTGGCCGTCGGGCTGATGCTGGCCGCCGCGCGGCACCTCTCCACCGCCCACCAGTCGCTGCGGCAGGGGGAGTGGAAGCGGTCGCGCTACACCGGCACCGAGCTCTACGGCAAGACCGTGGGCATCGTCGGCCTCGGCCGGATCGGCGTGCTCGTGGCCCAGCGGCTGGCGGCGTTCGGGATGGAGCTGCTCGCCTACGACCCCTACGTCCAGGCCGGCCGCGCGGCACAGCTGGGCGTGCGGCTGGTCGACCTCGACACCCTGCTCGCGCAGGCCGACTTCATGTCGGTGCACCTGCCGCGCACCCCCGAGACCATCGGCCTGATCGGCGCCGAGCAGCTGGCCCGGGTCAAGCCCTCGCTGGTGCTCGTCAACGCCGCCCGCGGCGGGATCGTCGACGAGGACGCGCTCTACGCCGCGCTCAAGGAGGGCCGCCTGGCCGGCGCCGGGCTCGACGTCTTCACCCGTGAGCCCAGCACCGACAGCCCGCTGCTCGAGCTCGACAACGTGGTGGCCACCCCGCACCTGGGGGCCTCGACGGACGAGGCCCAGGAGAAGGCCGGGCTGGCCGTGGCCCGCTCGGTGCGGCTGGCCCTGGGCGGCGAGCTGGTGCCCGACGCGGTCAACGTCCAGGGCGGGGTGATCGCGGAGGACGTGCGCCCCGGCATCCCGCTCACCGAGAAGCTCGGGCGGATCTTCACCGGGCTGGCCGGCGAGGTCTGCCAGCAGCTCGACGTCGAGGTGCGCGGCGAGATCGCCGACTTCGACGTCAAGGTGCTCGAGCTGGCCGCCCTCAAGGGGCTGTTCACCGACATCGTCGGCGAGCAGGTGTCCTACGTGAACGCCCCGCTGCTGGCCGCCGAGCGCGGCTGCGCCGTACGCCTGGTGACCGAGCCGGAGAGCCCCGACCACCGCAACCTGATCACGCTGCGCGGCACCCTCGCGGACGGGTCGCAGGTGTCGGTCGGCGGCACCCTGATCGGGCTGGGCCACAAGGAGCGGCTGGTCGAGGTCAACGGGTTCGACGTCGACATCGAGCCGACCGAGCACCTGGCCTTCTTCAGCTACGGCGACCGCCCCGGGATGGTCGGCACCGTCGGCGGCATCCTCGGCGACGCCGGCGTCAACATCGCCGGCATGCAGGTCGTCCGCGACAGCGCCGGCGGTCGGGCGCTGGTGGTGCTCTCGGTCGACTCCCGGATCCCCGCCGAGGCGCTGGTGGAGATCCAGCACGCGATGGACGCCACCTCGGTGCGCGCGGTCGACCTGGTCTGACCCGCCCCTCGGACCACGGTCCTCTGGTCGGGCTCGGGCCGGCGTCCGCTCCGGGGTGTACGCACGTACGTACACCCCGGAGCGGGGCCCGTGCCCACGGGCCCGAGCGTGACCGGGAGACTCAGGTCGCTTGTGTCGCGACCACACTGTGCCACCTGGCGACGACCCACACTCGGCTCCAGGCGCCTCCAGCCGCCGCGTAGGGCGCCCGACAGCGCCCGCGCCGCCCGGCAACGCTGCCCAAGCGCCACGCGGTGGAACCTCCGGCGAGCCGCGCACGTCGAAGCCGCATGCGACCTGCACCGGCGATCCTGCTCGCGGCCCTGACCACAGCCACCCTCCTGCCGTTCGGGCAACAGCCGGCAGCCGCCTCGTGCGCAGCGCCCTACCTCACCGACACCGATCGCCTGGTGCTCCACCACGGCACCACCGCCGAGATCGACGGCGCCGCGTTCGCTCACGGGTGCCAGGACACCGGCTCGTGTTCCGCCACGCCGGGCTGCAGCAGTTGCGATTACGGTCCCGACCCCAAGCCGATGAGCGACATCACCCTGACGCTGCGCCAGCACGGACGCACGTGGCCCATCGGCACCGCCGATGCCCGCGCAACACACGACGACTTCGGCGCGGTGACCTGGGCCGTCGAGATCCCGATGGAGGTCGAGCCCGGGTGGGCGACCTTGGTCCCGGAGTACGGCCAAGCGGCCAAAGTGCGCGTCCGCTGATTCCACGTGCGAGTCCCGCGACGAAGATCGGGTGAACCGCCGCGCCAAGCTCACACTGGAACGGGACCACCCGAGGGCGGGCTCAGGCGACCATCACCCGGGAGGGGCCGGGTCCGGGGGTGCCGACCCGGCCGCGCACGACCTGCCAGGCGGCCGCCAGCCGGTCCACGGCGGTCTCGAGCTCCTCGACGGGCCGCGTCCACGGGATCCGCACGAACCGGTCGAGGCCACCCTCGGCGGCGAACACCGGACCCGGCGCGACGATCACGCCGTGCCGCTCCGCCTCGGTGGCCAGCGCGGTGCCCAGCGGGCGGGGCAGCTCGCACCACAGCGCGAGACCGCCGCCGGGCACCTGGCAGCGCCACTCCGGCAGCAGCCCGGCGACGCGGCGCACCAGCGCGTCGCGCTGCTCGCGCAGGCGTGCGCGGTGCTCGGCGAGCACCTGCGCCGGGTCCGCGAGCAGCCGGGCCAGGACCAGCTGCTCCATCACCGGCGTGCCGAGGTCGAGGGAGACCCGGGCCTCGGTCAGCTGGTCCATCCGCTCGTGCGGTGCCCGGATCCAGCCCAGCCGCAGCCCGCCCCAGAAGGTCTTGCTGGCGCTGCCGATCGTGATCGCGTCGGGGGCGTGGGCGGCGAACGGGCGCGGCATCGGCTGGGCGTCCAGCGCCAGCGCCTGGTGCGCCTCGTCGACCACCGCGGTGGTGCCCGCGCGACGCAGGTGCGCGGCGTACTCCTCGCGCTGGGCGTCGGACATCAGGTGGCCGGTGGGGTTCTGGAAGTCGGGGATCAGGTACGCCAGCCGGGGCCGGGCCCGGCGCAGCGTGTCCGCGACCGCGGCGAGGTCCCACCCGGTCGGGTCGACCTCGCTGACCACCAGCCGCGCCCCGGTGTGCCGGATCGCCTCGGTGGCGTTGGGGTAGACCGGCGACTCGACGAGCACCCGCTGGCCGGGGCCGCTGCAGGCCTGGGCCACCACCGAGGTCGCGCTCAGCGCCCCCGGCGTGACCATGATCTGCGAGGGGTCGGTCGGCAGCCCGCGGGCGTCGTACGACGCGGCGATCGCCGCCTGCAGCTGCGGCAGCCCCGCCGGGAAGTAGCCGTGACCGCCCAGGTAGGCCGGGAGCTCGGCGGCGGCCTCGGCGTACGCCGTCGCCAGGCCGGGCGGTGCGGAGGCCGCGGCGCAGTTCAGGTCGATCGCCTCCTGGTCCCCGGGGCGGGGGAGCAGCGCCCGGTCGTGGGCGCGGGCCCGGCCGCCCGGCACGGTCGTGTAGGTGCCGGAGCCCTGACGGGCCTCGGCGTACCCGGACTCGCGCAGCGCGGCGTACGCCCGGGTCACCGTGGTCCGGGAGACCCCGAGCGCCTCGGTCAGCTCCCGCTCGCTGGGCAGCCGGGCGGCCAGCCCGATCCGGCCGTCGCCGATCAGCAGGGTGAGGGCCTCGGCGAGGCCGGCGTAGGCGGGGCTCCGGTCGAAGTCCCCGACGAGGGTGGCGACCCGGGTGGCGCTCACGGTGGACCGGCTCATGCAGGCCACTGTTCCACAATTGGCTATTGAGGAGAAGGCCAATCGGTCGCGACCATGGAGCGGTGACCACGACCGCCCCCGCCGACCCGACCGTGCCCGCCGTCGCCCCGCGCGCCCTCACCGACCTCGGCCCACTCGCCCAGCTGCGCGCCGGCCGCCTGGGCCGTCGGCTGCCGCAGCTCTACGTCGGGCTGGTGCTCTACGGCGTGTCCATCGCGCTGATGGTGGCGGGCGACCTGGGCCTGGCCCCCTGGGACGTGCTGCACTCCGGGCTGATCCGGCACGTGCCGCTGAGCCTGGGCCAGGCCGTGGTGGTGATGAGCTTCGTGGTGCTGCTGGCCTGGGTCCCGCTGCGCGAGCTGCCCGGCATCGGCACCGTCTCCAACGCGCTGGTGGTCGGCTTCTCGGCCGACCTGGCGCTGCGCGTCCTCGGGCAGCCGCACGCGCCGGTGCTGCGGGTCGCGCTGATGCTGGGCGGCATCCTGCTCTGCGGGCTCGCGGGCGCGATGTACATCGGCGCCCAGTTCGGCCGCGGCCCCCGCGACGGGCTGATGACCGGACTGCACCGGCGCACCGGTCTGTCCCTGCGCCTGGTGCGCACCCTGCTCGAGGTCGCCGTCGTGCTGGTCGGCCTGCTGCTCGGCGGCGTCGCCGGGATCGGCACCGTGCTCTACGCGCTCACCATCGGTCCGCTCACCCAGCGGTGGCTGCCCCGCTGGATCGTCCCCCTGCACCGGTAGGACGGCGGCGCGGCCGGTCGGCGCGGCTCAGCGGCGGGTGGCGATGATCGTGGACGCGTCCGGGGCCACCATGACCTCCACGGCGGTGAAGCGATCGTCGGTGAGCCACTGCTCGCGCAGGCTGTCCACGCGGCCGCCGGTGATCGGCGGCCACAGCTCGCACGGGACGAAGTCGTCGAGCACGACCAGGCCGCCCGGCTCGACCAGGTCGGCGATCGCGTCGACGCCCACCTCGGTGGGCTCGCCGGAGTCGAGGAAGAGCAGCGAGAACGGTCCCTTGTCCAGCAGCGTCGACCAGTCCGCGGAGAGCACCTCGACCTGCGGGTCGTCGACGAAGATCTTCGCCGCGGCGCCCGCCAGCCGGTCGTCGAGCTCGGCGCTCACGATCCGGGCGTCGCCGCGCAGCCCCGAGCGCAGCCAGGCGGTGCCGACCCCGCAGCCGGTGCCGAACTCCGCCATCGTCCCGCTCCGGGTCGCTGCCAGGGTCGCGAGCAGCCGGCCGGTCTCGTTGCGGCAGAACGACACGTAGCCGGCGGTGCGGGAGACCGCGAACGCACGCGAGACGATCTCGGGCAGGTCGGGGGGAGCGGACATGCTGGGAGTCTCTCATCCTGGTCGCACTGTCTCGCATCATGAACAGTTTTCGGGATTGGCCTGTCGCGCCACCGGACCCCGTCGTACCGTGGTCGCACCATGCGGAGCGTCTTCGTACTCATCGAAAGCCGCGGCGAGGCCTGATCGGTAGGGCCACCTCGCCGCGGAGTTCGGCGTTGTGCGGCCCCACCTCCCGGCCCTCCGGCCCGGTACCCCGGGCCGACCGGAACCCGAAGACCTCCGCGGCGGTCCGCCAGCAGCGCGACAGCAATCCTGTGCGACCCGCATCCGGCTCAGCTCTCTCACGCGATCCGTGGGACGACCCTCATCGCCACGCGAGGCCTCGTCATTCCCGATCGACCACGAGAGAGAGAACCCGATGTACGACATGTATCCCGACTGGGGACCCGCCAGCCACCACCCGGAGAACCCGCGCAGCGCCGAGAACACCGCGGCCGCCGTCCAGGCCTCGCTCGACCTGCGGGACAACGGCGGCGCGCGGCCCGAGGACAACTAACGTTCCGGGCATGACTGACACGACCCCGGCCGCCGCCGCCGTCCCCGCCCCGGGCACCGTCCGACTCGCCGTGATCCCCGGCGACGGGATCGGGCCGGAGGTGACCGCCGAGGCCCTGAAGGTCCTCGAGGCCGCGGCGCCGGCCGGGGTCAAGTTCGAGCAGACCCGCTACGACCTCGGCGCGGAGCGCTACCTCGCGACCGGGGAGGTGCTGCCGGACCCGGTGCTCGAGGAGGTCCGCGGCCAGGACGCGATCCTGCTCGGCGCCGTGGGCGGCAAGCCCGGCGACCCGAACCTGCCGCCCGGGATCCTCGAGCGCGGGCTGCTGCTCCGACTGCGCTTCGAGCTCGACCACTACGTCAACCTGCGCCCCTCCCGGATCTTCCCGGGAGCGGCCTCGCCGCTCCGCCCGGAGGTCGCGGGACAGCCCGGCGAGGTCGACTTCGTGGTCGTGCGCGAGGGCACCGAGGGCCCCTACACCGGCAACGGTGGCGCGGTCCGGGTCGGCACCCCCCACGAGGTGGCGACCGAGGTCTCGCTCAACACGGCGTACGGCGTGGAGCGGGTCGTCCGGGACGCGTTCGCGCGGGCCCAGCGGCGGCCCCGCCGGAAGCTGACGCTGGTCCACAAGACCAACGTGCTGGTCAACGCCGGCAAGGTGTGGAGCCGGCTGGTCGACGAGGTGGCGCGGGAGTTCCCCGAGGTGTCCGTGGACTACCTGCACGTCGATGCCGCGACGATCTTCCTCGCCACCGACCCGGGCCGCTTCGACGTGATCGTCACCGACAACCTGTTCGGCGACATCATCACCGACCTCGCCGCCGCGATCACCGGCGGCATCGGGCTGGCCGCGTCGGGCAACATCAACCCCGACCGCACCGCGCCCTCGATGTTCGAGCCGGTGCACGGCTCTGCCCCGGACATCGCCGGCCAGCAGAAGGCCGACCCCACCGCCGCGATCCTCTCCGCGTCGCTGCTGCTCGACCACCTCGGGTACGCCGACGCCGCGGCCGCCGTGGAGCGCGCGGTCGTGGCGGACCTCGCCGACCGCAGCCCCGGCACCACCCGCCGCACCGCCGAGGTCGGCGACGCCGTGGCCGCGCGCGTAGCAGGCTGACGGTCGCGGTTTCCACCGGCGAGCTGATCGGTTGCGGGATTCACCTGCAGGTGGCCGACCCCACGCGCCCGTCCCACTCCCCGAAAGGTCGGATAACGTGCCTTCCATGCAGATCAGCACCACCCTCACCTCCCAGCCGGTCGACGACGCGCGCCTCGCGGAGATCCTGGCCAACCCCGGGTTCGGCCAGCACTTCACCGACCACATGTTCACCGTGGAGTGGACGCCGGAGGCGGGGTGGCACGACCCGCGGATCACGCCGTACGGCCCGCTGACCCTGGACCCGGCCACGGCGGTGCTGCACTACGCGCAGGAGACCTTCGAGGGCATGAAGGCCTACCGGCACGACGACGGCTCGGTCTGGTCGTTCCGGCCGGAGGAGAACGCGGCGCGGATGGCGCGCTCGAGCAAGCGGCTGGCGCTCCCGGTGCTCGACGAGGCCGACTTCGTGCAGGCGGTCGACGAGCTGGTCTCGGTGGACCAGCGGTGGGTGCCGGACGCCCAGGGCGAGAAGAGCCTCTACGTCCGCCCGTTCATGATCGCCACCGAGAAGTTCCTCGGCGTGCGCCCCAGCCAGCACGTCACCTTCATGGTGATCGCCAGCCCCGCCGGCGCCTACTTCAAGGGCGGCGTCAAGCCGGTCACGCTGTGGCTGACCGAGGAGTACACCCGCGCCGGCCGCGGCGGCATGGGCGCCGCCAAGACCGGTGGCAACTACGCCAGCTCGCTGGTCGCGCAGCAGGAGGCCTCCGCCCAGGGCTGCGACCAGGTGGTCTTCCTCGACGCGCAGGAGGGGAAGTACGTCGAGGAGCTCGGCGGCATGAACATGTACTTCGTCTTCGACGACGGCCGCATCGTCACCCCGGCCACCGGCACCATCCTCGAGGGCATCACCCGCTCCAGCATCATCGAGCTCGCCGGCAAGCTCGGCCACCAGGTCGAGGAGCGCCGGTTCTCCATCGACGAGTGGCGCGAGGGCGTGTCCAGCGGCCGGATCACCGAGATCTTCGCCTGCGGCACCGCCGCCGTCGTGACCCCCGTCGGCAGCCTGAAGTGGGAGGGCGGCGAGGTGCCGGCCCCCGCGAGCACCGAGCTGACGATGAAGGTCCGCCAGGCCCTGGTGGACATCCAGTACGGCCGCGCCGAGGACGCGTTCGGCTGGATGCACCGCATCGTCTGACGCATCCCCGCGACGCGTGGCCGGGGCCGGCAGCGCCCGTCCCGGACTCCGGTCCCGGTAGCCTCGGTCCGTGACGACCGCGCCGCGCCCCGACCTGCCCGAGAGCAGGAGCGTGGGTGAGTACACCCTCCTCGCCCGGATCGGCGAGGGCGGCATGGGCGTGGTCCACCTCGCCCGCAGGCCCGGCGGGGAGCGGGTGGCCCTGAAGGTGCTGCGCCCGCACGTGGTCGGCGACGACGAGGCCCGCTCCCGGCTCGCGCGCGAGGTCGGGTCGCTGCGACGGATCCGCAGCCGCTGGGTCGCCGAGATCGTCGACGCCGACCCCTGGGCCGACGTGCCCTACGTCGCGACCCGCTACGTCCCCGGGCTGTCCCTGCACGACCACGTCGTCGAGGAGGCACCGATCACCGGCGAGGACCTGACCTGGTTCGCCGGCTGCCTGGCCGAGGGGGTCGCGTCGGTCCACGCCGTGGGGGTGCTGCACCGCGACATCAAGCCGTCCAACGTGCTGATGGAGGGCCGCACGCCGATCCTCATCGACTTCGGCCTGGCCCGGGTCGCCGACGACCCGAGGCTCACCCACACTGGCTGGCTGCTCGGCACGCCGGGCTACCTGGCCCCGGAGATCCTGTACGGCGACGACGCCACCACCGCCTCCGACGTGCACTCGTGGGCGGCGACCGTGGCCTACGCCGGCACCGGGCGCGCGCCGTTCGGGCGCGGCCCCTCGATGGCGATCATGGACCGGGTCCGCCGGGGCGAGCACCGGCTCGACGGGCTGCCCGAGCCACTGCGCGGCATCGTCGAGTCGGCGCTGGACCCCGACCCCGGTCGCCGACCCAGCGTGCAGGACCTGCGCGACTGGCTGCGCCCCGACGACGGTGCCACGCGGCGGCACCCCGGCCTCCGCGGAGGCGCCACGGACCCGTTGACCGTCCCGCTCGCGGTGGTCTCGCAGCAGGCCGCCGACGAGGTCACCGACCGGATGCCCGGCGAGGCACCCACCGGGCCCGTCCTCGAGCCCGAGGGCCATGAGCCGACCCGGGCGCTGCCGGGGGAGTGGCGCGACGACCTCCAGCGGGGCCGTGCCGACGCCTGGCCCCAGGACGACGCCCGGCCCGAGCAGGCGGCCTGGCCCCAGGAGGCATGGCCCCAGGAGGACGCCTGGCCGCCGGTCCCGCGCCGGGCGCCGTGGCCCGAACGGCTGCGGCGGGGCCTGCTGCTCGCCACCGGCGCGGTCACCGCCGGGGCCGCGGTCGCGGCGTACCCCTGGCCGGCCGCCGTGCTGCTGCTCGCCGGCACCTGGCTGCTGCGCAGCGGCTCCCTGGCCGCGAGCGCCGCGGGAGACCGGCGCCGCCTGCGCGGGCGCAGGTGGTACGACGGGGTCCAGTTCCTGCTCGCCGCCCCCTGGCACCTCACCCGCTCGGTCGCCGGCACCGTGGTGCTCGCCCTGTGGAGCGTCGGGCTCGCCCTGGCCGCGGTGCTGGTCTGCTACGCGGTGGCGGCGGGGCCGACCACCATGCTGTTCGCCGGGGGCGCGGTGTTCGCCGGCTCCCTGTGGCTGGGTCCCGGCGCCTCGCGGGTCCGGTCGCCGCTGGCCCGGGTCGTCCACCCGCTCTCGGCGGCGCCGCAGCGCTGGCTGGCCGCGCTGGCGGTCGTCGTCGCGGTCGCGCTCGGGCTGGTGCTGCGGGTCGACACCGCCGGCACGTCGTGGTTCCCGGGCACCGACCAGCCGTTCGCCGGCGTCTCGCTGCCCGACGGCCTGCCGTCCCTGCCCGGCCGCTGACTGACCGCACGCCCGGCCCGCATCGCGAGACCGCCGCCCACGGCGTGGACGCCCGTGGCAGCATGGACCGCATGCAGCAGCAGGGCATCATTCCCTAGCGCGTCGTCGCCCCGCCCCGGGGCCGCCGACGCGCCGACCTCTCGTCCTCCGGGAGGTTTTTTTGTTGCCCGACCAGCCCCGGGGACCACCCGGCGCCGAGACCACGAAGGATGAGACCGATGGACCTGCAGGGCGCGTTCCACGTCTACGACACGACGCTGCGCGACGGCGCGCAGCAGGAGGGGCTGAACCTCTCGGTCGCGGACAAGCTCTCCATCGCGCGCCAGCTCGACGGGCTCGGGGTCGGCTTCATCGAGGGCGGCTGGCCGGGCGCGAACCCCAAGGACACCGAGTTCTTCCGCCGGGCGGCGCAGGAGCTGGACCTGCTGCACGCGAAGCTGACCGCCTTCGGGGCCACCCGCCGGGCCGGGGTCCGGGCGGCCGACGACCCGCTGGTCGCCGCGCTGCGCGAGAGCGGCGCGGGGGTGGTGACGCTCGTGGCCAAGTCGCACGACCGGCACGTCGAGCTCGCGCTGCGCACCACACTGGCGGAGAACCTCGCGATGGTCCGCGACACCGTCGCCCACCTGCGGGCCGAGGGGCAGCAGGTCTTCCTCGACGCCGAGCACTTCTTCGACGGCTACCGCGCCAACCGCGACTACGCGCTGGAGGTGCTGCGCACCGCCGCCGAGGCCGGTGCCGAGGTCGTGGCGCTGTGCGACACCAACGGCGGGATGCTGCCGGGGTGGGTGGCCGACGTGGTCCACGACGTCCTGGACACCACCGGGGTGCGCGTGGGCATCCACTGCCACAACGACACCGGTTGCGCGGTCGCGAACTCGCTGGCCGCCGTCGAGGCGGGCGCCACCCACGTGCAGGGCACGATCAACGGGTACGGCGAGCGCACCGGCAACGCCGACCTGGTGACGGTGGTGGCCAACCTCGAGCTCAAGCTGGACCGCGCGGTGCTGCCCGCCGGGCTGCTGCGCGACGCCACCCGGATCGCCCACGCCGTCGCCGAGGTGACCAACGTGCCGCCCGCGTCGCGGCAGCCGTACGTCGGGACCTCGGCGTTCGCGCACAAGGCCGGCCTGCACGCGAGCGCGATCAAGGTGGACCCCGACCTCTACCAGCACCTCGACCCGGTGGCCGTCGGCAACGACATGCGCCTGCTGGTCTCCGACATGGCCGGGCGCGCCTCGATCGAGCTGAAGGGCCGCGAGCTCGGCTTCGACCTCTCCGACGGGTCGGCCGAGGACAAGGCGCTGGTCACCCGGATCACCCAGCGGGTCAAGGAGCTGGAGTCCCGGGGCTACACCTTCGAGGCCGCCGACGCGTCCTTCGAGCTGCTGCTGCTCGAGGAGGTGGAGGGGGCGCGGCCGTCGTACTTCGAGGTCGAGTCGTGGCGGGTGATCACCGAGACCCTCGACCGGCGCAGCACCTCCGACGAGGCGGTCTCGGAGGCGACCGTGAAGCTGCGCGCGGGGGGCGTCCGCTTCGTCGTCACCGGGGAGGGCAACGGCCCGGTCAACGCGCTCGACCAGGCGCTGCGCGAGGCGATCGGCCAGGCCTACCCCGAGGTCGCGAAGTTCGAGCTGATCGACTACAAGGTGCGGATCCTGGACCAGGGCCACGGGACCGACGCGATCACCCGGGTGCTGATCGAGACCAGCGACGGCGAGTCGTCCTGGGTGACGGTGGGCGTCGGCCACAACGTCATCGAGGCATCCTGGGAGGCGCTGGTCGACGGGCTGACCTTCGGGCTGCGGCGCCAGCAGGCCTGACCCGGGTCCCGGTCGCGGGACCCCGGCCGGCAGCACAGCACGCGGCCCCTCCTCCCAGGGGGGAGGAGGGGCCGGCGTGCGCGGCGATCAGCGACGCAGGTGGACCGTCCGACCGGAGGCCCTGTCGTAGGTCCAGCCGTTGCCCGGGTCCTCGGTCGCGAACGTGAAGTCGAAGACGCGGGCGCGGCCCTTGACCCAGTGGAAGCCACCGGTGGGCCGGCGCACGGGCAGGTACACCCACTCCGGGTTGCCGGAGCACTCGAAGGCGTTGTAGGCCGCGAGCACGCCGGTGTTCTCCTGGGCGTTGCCCTTGGTCACCTGGGCCAGCGTGCCCTCGAGCCGCGCGTCGGTGACGTCGGGCGAGCAGGTCACCTTGACCTTGATCCACGCGATGTTGTGGCTCTTGCTGAGCATGCCGTACTTGCCGATCTTGATGATGGTGCTGCCGTTGCTGGTGCTGCCGCCGTCGGTGTGGGCGAGCGCCGTGCCGGCCGGTACGGCAACCATCGCCAGCGATGCGACGCCGGTGCCTGCCGTCTTCATGATGGTGTGCATCTGTTGGCCCCCTAGGCCTCTCGAATCTGGGAAGGCCTGTCCTCCCATGCGGCTGACGCTAGGAAGGCCGTCTGGACCGGTCATGCCACATATTGGTGGTGTGGCCGGCGATGCCTTGCCCTTTAGGGCAAAGGCCTCCTCAGACTGGGGGAGGCGTCCTCAAGAGTGTTCCCGACCGGCGGGCGCCCGCACGATTCGCCCCGCCAGGTCGACCCAGCCGTCGTACACCCGGTCGACGTCGAGGCCCTCGATCCGCACCTGCTGATCGAGGACCGGCGCCTCCAGCGGCGCCATCAGCGCCGTCGCCAGCAGCGGCAGGTCGCCGCCGACGCCGAGCTCGTCGAGCAGGTGGCGCACGTGGAGGGCGGCGAAGGAGTACGCGGCGTAGGACCGCTCCCCGGCCCTGCCGGCCGAGCGGATCAGGTCCGCGTGCTTCAGCGTGGCCTCGAGCCGGGACCGGCCGAAGGCGAGCAGCCGCTGCCACGGGTCGGCGCCGGGGCCCAGCGGTGGCGGCCCCGAGATCACCGCGGCCTGCCACTCGGTCTCCGAGTGGTTCAGCAGTGCGGCCATCAACCCCTCGCGGGACTCGAAGCGGCGGAACACGGTGCCCTTGCCGACCCCGGCGGCGGTCGCGACGGCGTCCATGGTCACCCCGTCGGCGCCGCAGCGCTCCACCAGCCGCTCGGCCGCGCGCAGCAACGCCTCCCGGTTGCGGGCGGCGTCGCGTCGCTCGACGGCGGCGGTGGAGGCGTCGGCCAGCGGCAGGGAGCGGGGCTCGGTCATGACGCGCCCACTGTAGGGAGGCCTTCCTCACACGCTCCACGGGAATGCGATCCGGACCGCGGTCCGTTTCAGCGGGTGACGTCCGTTCCCCACCCCTGAGGAGAACCCCCCATGCCCAGCACCCGCGTCGCCGTCCTGGTCGGCAGCCTCCGCGCCGACTCCCTCAACCGCAGGCTCGCCGAGACCCTCCACGAGCAGGCGCCGTCCGGCGTTGACGTGGTCCTGGTCGACGGCCTCGACCAGGTCCCGTTCTACAACGAGGACCTCGACCGACCCGACAGCCTGCCGGACGCCGCCGCCCGCCTGCGCGAGCAGGTCGCCTCCGCCGACCGGGTGCTCGCGGTGACGCCGGAGTACAACGGCACGATGCCCGCGGTGCTCAACAACGCGATCGACTGGCTCTCCCGGCCCTACGGCGCGGGCGCGATCAAGGGCAAGCCGTTCGGGGTCATCGGCGCGACGCCCACGCCGTACGGCGGGAAGTGGGCCCACGCCGACACCGCCCGCTCCGCCGGCATCGCCGGCGCGATCGTGGTCGAGGACGTCACGGTCTCGCAGTCGGCGCTGGAGGTGGACGTGCTCACCGACCCCGAGGTGCGCGGCCGGCTCAACCGCGCGGTCGCGGCCCTCGTGGACTTCGACGCGGAGTCCGCCGCGGCCTGACCCCCCTGAAGCGTGTGCTCACCGGGCCGGGTGGGACGGGACCGTCGGTCCCGTCCCACCCGGCCCTTCGCCCCTGACCGCACCGCGGGGTCCGGACGGACGCTGGGCGTTGCGCCGCACCGCGCGGTGCCCGGACGCGGGATCCGGCCTCGAGGCCAGGGACAGGCCAGGGACAGGGGAGCAGCATGCGAGTCAACCGTCGGGCCGCCGCCTTCTGCGCGGTCGCCCTCGCCGCCACCACCGCCGCGTGCGGTGGCAGCAGCAACAACAACAGCTCGAGCAGCTCGTCGAGCTCCTCCGGCAGCGTGCCGTCGATCTCCAACTCCGACTTCACCTCGGACTTCTCCGCGATGGCGACGCTCAAGCCCCTGGCCCAGCAGGGCAAGGGCTCGGTGGCGGTGCTGCTGCCCGACACCACGTCGTCGGCCCGCTACACGACCTTCGACGCGCCGTACCTCAAGGAGGCCTTCCAGAAGGCCGGCCTGACCTCCTCGCAGTTCAAGATCCAGAACGCGCAGGGCAGCGCGAGCACCATGCAGACCCAGGCGGAGGCCGCGATCACCGCCGGCGCCTCGGTCCTCCTGGTCGACGCGCTGGACTCCGGCTCCGGCGCCGCGATCGAGCAGAACGCGACCTCCAAGGGCGTCAAGGTCATCGACTACGACCGGCTCACCCAGGGCGGGCCCTCGGACCGCATCTACGTCAGCTTCGACAACGTCAAGGTCGGCAAGCTGATCGGCGACGGTGAGGTCAGCTGCATATCGGACTGGAACGTCAAGAACCCCAACGTGCTGGTCATGGACGGCGACCCGACCGACAACAACGCCAAGCTCTTCGCCCAGGGCTACAACGGCGTGCTGGACCCGAAGTTCAAGAGCGGGGAGTACACCAAGGTCGGCGAGCCCGCCGGCACCTGGGACCCGGCGAAGGCGCAGACGATCTTCTCCCAGCAGTACACCGCGCACCCGCAGATGAACGCGGTCGTCACGCCCAACGACGACAACGCCAACGCGGTGATCTCCTACCTGCAGAGCAAGAAGATCCCGGCCAACACGTTCCCGACGACCGGCCAGGACGCCTCGCTCTCGGGGCTGCAGAACATCCTCAAGGGCTACCAGTGCGGCACCGTCTACAAGCCGATCTACCTCGAGGCGCAGAGCGCCGCGGCGATCGCGCTCTACCTGCGGGCCGGCCAGCCGGTGCCCTCCGGCCTCGTCAACGCGAGCACCAAGGACGACACCGTGGGCAAGGACGTGAAGTCCAGCCTCCAGACGCCGCTGTGGGTGACCACCGACAACATGGCCGACACCGTGGTCAAGGACGGCGCGGTCAAGACGTCCGACCTGTGCACCCAGGCCCTGCAGCAGGCCTGCAAGTCCGCGGGGATCCAGTGACCGACGGCCCCGCGCCGCTGCTCCAGCTCCAGCACATCCACAAGCACTTCGGGCCGGTGCGGGCGCTGAGCGACGTGAGCCTCGACGTCCCCGCGGGCCAGGTCACCGCGCTCGCGGGCGACAACGGCGCAGGCAAGTCGGTGCTGGTCAAGTGCATCGCGGGCATCCACGCGCCCGACGACGGACGGATCCTGTGGGAGGGGGATGCCGTGGAGCTGCACGGCCCCCGGGACGCCGCCGAGCTCGGGATCGAGACCGTCTACCAGGACCTCGCCCTGTGCGACAACCTCGACATCGTCCAGAACATGTTCCTGGGGCGGGAGCGGCTGCGCCGGTGGCTGCTCGACGAGGAGAGCATGGAGATCTCGGCCCGGGAGACCCTCACCAGCCTGAGCGTGACGACGGTCCGGTCGATCCGTCAGCCGGTCGCCTCGCTCTCGGGTGGCCAGCGACAGTCGGTCGCGATCGCCAAGTCGGTGCTCTGGAACTCCAAGCTCGTGATCATGGACGAGCCCACCGCTGCGCTGGGCGTCGCCCAGACCTCCGCCGTGCTCTCCCTGATCCGGCGGCTGGCCGACCAGGGGCTCGCGGTCGTCGTGATCTCCCACAACATGAACGACGTGTTCGAGGTCGCGGACCGGATCGCCGTGCTGCATCTCGGCCGGCTGGCCGCCGTACGCCCGGTCGACGAGCTCGACCGGGCGGGCGTCGTCGACCTGATGACGACCGGCGCCTCGGAGCGCCTCGGTGAGAGCAGGGCGGAAGCGCCATGACCACCGGAGGTACCGTGCCCCGCGCTCCGGAGCCCCCCGAGCCCCCCGAACCTGCCGAGCCGGACGAGCCCGCGGTCCAGGTCGCGGTCGACCCGGCGCTGACCGCCACCTCGCTCGGGGAGTACCTGCGCGGAGTCTGGGTCCGCCTCCGTGGCGGTGAGACCGGTGCGCTGCCGGTGGTCGCCGGGCTGATCCTGATCAGTGCGTTGTTCCAGTACCTGAACTCCAACTTCCTCACCGCCGGCAACATGGTCAACCTGCTCGTGCAGGGATCGGTGTTCATGCTGCTGGCGATGGGGGAGGTCTTCGTCCTCCTGCTCGGGGAGATCGACCTGTCGCTCGGCTACGTCGGCGGACTCGGCGGCGTGATCATGGCCGAGCTGATCTCGAACAAGCACAACTGGCCGTGGTGGGCGGGTGTCCTCGCCGGGCTGGCGGTCTGCTGTGCGATCGGGGTCTTCCAGGGCACGATCATCACCCGGATCGGGCTGCCGTCGTTCGTGGTGACTCTGGCCGGCCAGCTGGCCTGGCTGGGCGTGATGCTGCTGATCCTCGGCAGCGGTGGCGTGGTCCCGGTCAGTGACGCGACCATCAACAACATCGCCGCGGGCCAGCTCTCACCCACCGCGAGCTGGGTGGTCATGCTGGTGGTGGTGGGTGCGTTCGGAGCGTTGTCCTGGTTCCGTGACGAGCGCCGCCGCCGCAGCGGCTTGGTGGCGCCGCCGCGAAGCGTCACGATCATCAAGGTCGCACTCACCCTGGCCGCCGGCGTGGTCGTGGTGCTGATCTGCAACACCGACCGCGGCGTGCTGGTCCCGATCCAGGGTGTGCCGTGGGTGCTGCTGCTCGTCCTGGGCGTGCTGTTCGCGTGGACGGTGCTGCTGGCGCGGACCCGGTTCGGACGGTTCATCTACGCCATCGGCGGCAGCCCGGAAGGGGCTCGGCGCGCCGGTGTGAACCTCGCCGTGATCCGGACGACCGCCTTCGCCCTGGCGGCGCTGACGGCCGGCATCGCCGGCATCGTCTACGCCTCCCGGCTGCGCTCGGTGTCGACGTCGTACGACGGAGGCACGCTGGTGCTCTACGCGGTGGCCGCGGCGGTCATCGGGGGGACCAGCCTGTTCGGCGGGCGCGGTCGGCCGCTGGCCGCGGTGCTCGGTGGCCTGGTCATCGCCGCGATCGACAACGGCATGGGGCTGCAGGGCTACAGCGCACCCTCGAAGTTCATCGTCACCGCGATCGTGCTGGTGCTGGCCGTGACCATCGACGCGCTCGCCCAGCGGGGCCGGGCCGCGGGGTCGCGCTAGCCGCCCGGCCCTTCCTCGAGCCGACGCGCGATAGCGTCCCGCCATGGCCGAGCTGCACGACCTGACCGCCCTCGAGCAGGGGGCGCTCGTGCGCCGTCGCGAGGTGTCGCCCCGCGAGCTGGTCGACCACTACCTCGACCGGGTCGAGCGGCTCGACGACGTGGGCGCGTTCGTCACGGTGACCGCGGACCTGGCGCGGGAGCGCGCGGACGCCTGGACGCCGGGGGACTCGCCGCTCTCGGGGGTTCCGACCGCGATCAAGGACCTCAACCTCACCGCCGGGGTGCGGACCACCTTCGGCTCGGCGGCGTTCGGCGACTTCGTGCCCGAGGTGTCCGACGGGGTGGTGCTGTCGCTCGAGGCGGCCGGCCTGGTCAGCCTCGGCAAGACCAACACCCCGGAGTTCGGCTCGCCCTGCTACACCGAGCCCGACGTGGCGCCGCCCGCGGTCACGCCGTACGACCGCAGCCGCACGGCCGGCGGCTCCTCCGGCGGGGCGGCCGCGGCGGTCGCGGCCGGGCTGGTGCCGCTCGCCCAGGGCTCGGACGGCGGCGGCTCGATCCGGATTCCCGCGTCGTGCTGCGGGCTGGTCGGCCTCAAGCCGACCCGGGGCCGGATCAGCGGCCACCCGATGTACGGCGACCCGGTGGGGCTGGCGACCGCGGGCCCGATCGCGCGCACCGTCCGCGACGCCGCGGCGCTGCTGGACGTGCTGGCCGGCCGCCGGCCGGGGGACCCCTCGTGGGCGCCGGAGCCGTCGGGCAGCTTCCTCGGCGCCTGCGACCGCGAGCCCGGCCGGCTGCGGGTGGCCCGGTTCGTCCAACCGGTGATCGCCGACGTGGAGGTCGAGGCCGACTCCGTGGCGGCGTGGGAACGGGCGTCGTCGCTGCTCGAGTCGCTCGGGCACGAGGTCGTCGACGTCGACGGACCGCTGCCGCGGGAGGCCGTGCCGGTCTTCGAGACCTGCTGGGCGGTGCTGACCGCGCTGTCGGTGGTGCCGCCCGACCGGGAGCCGCTGCTGCGGCCGCTGACCCGTTGGCTCTCCGAGCGGGGCCGGGCGGTCAGCGGGCCGGAGTTCGGCCTGGCGATCGGGGCGATGCGCCGCCACGCCGCGGCCGCGCTGACCGCGCTGGCGCCGTACGACGCCGTGCTGACGCCCACGCTGGCCTCGCTGCCCCCACTGGTCGGGGCGATGCGCGACGACGCCGACCCCGCGCGCGACTTCGCCGCCCAGAAGGCGTTCACGCCCTGGACCTCGGCCTGGAACGTCACCGGCATGCCCGCGGTCTCGCTGCCCCTGCACTGGACCCCGGCCGGCCTGCCGGTCGGCGTGATGCTCGCCGCCCGCCCCGCCGAGGAGGAGCTGCTGCTCTCCCTGGCCGCCCAGCTCGAGGGCGCCGCCCCCTGGGCGGACCGTCGCCCGCCCGGCTGGTGAGGCCGGGCTGCTTGTAACGCCCGGTTAGGGGGTCGGCCGCTCCCGGCGAACCGCGCGGCAGACCCCCTAACCGGGCGTTACAGCTGGGCGCCCCGGCCGGCGGTCAGTCGTCGCCGATCCCGCGGGCGTGCAGCGCGTCGCCGGTGGCCCGGGCATGGGCGACGACGCGGATGACCATCGGCGTCAGCCGGGCGCGGGGGTCGCGTTCCAAGCCGCGGGCGAGGGCGGCGTCGCGGGTCTCGTCGGCGATCGCGAGGGTCGTCGGGATCGCCCGGATCATCAGCGAGAACGCCAGCGCCACCTGCTCGGGGTCGACGCCGAGCGGGCGCAGCGGCCGCAGCGCGCGGGCGATCGCGTCCAGCACCTCGTCGACCGGCGTGGTGGTGGTCAGCACGGTGGCGAGCAGCACCAGCGTGAGCAGGTCGCCGACCGACTCGACGGCGAGCGCCCAGCCGTGCTGCCAGGTCTGGTACGCCGCCAGCAGGGCGGCCATCAGCAGGACTCCGCGCAGTGCGCCGAGCGTGGCCCGCAGCCCGGTCCGCGCCCAGGCACAGGTCGCGACCGCGGCCGCCAGCAGCACCAGCGCGCCGGCCGGACCCCGCAGCACCACCACGACCACGCCCATGACGAGGAAGCCGAGCAGCTTCGCGCTGGCGGGGACCCGGTGCAGCGGCGTGTGCCCCGGCCGGTAGGCCCCGAGCAGCGTGCCGGTCACGCCGTGGCCCGGTAGCGCGCGACGGCCGCCTCGGCGGCGCCGTCGAAGACCACGCGCCCGCCCTCGACCACCAGCGCCCGCTCGCAGCGGGCGGCCAGCTCGAGGTCGTGGGTGACCAGCAGCAGCTGCTGGGGGAGCGAGAGCAGCAGGTCGCCGACCCGGCGGCTGTTGCCGAGGTCGAGCAGCGTCGTCGGCTCGTCGGCGACCAGCACCGCGGGCTCGGTGGCCAGCACCCCGGCCAGCGCCAGCATCTGCCGCTGCCCGCCGGAGAGCGCGTGCACGCTGCGGTCCGCGAGCCCTTCGAGGCCGTACGACGCCAGTACCGCCAGCGCGGCCCGGCGTCGCTCCGCCTTGTCCCGGTGGGTGCGCCGCAGCGACAGCGCGACGTCCTCGACGGCGGTCGGCATCACCAGCTGGGCGGCCGGGTCGGTGAACGCGAAGGCCACGCGACGGCGTACGGCGCGCCCGTCCTCGGCGACGTCGAGGCCGTCGACCCGCACCCGTCCGGTGGTCGGGGTGACCAGGCCGTTGACCAGCCGGGCCAGCGTCGACTTCCCCGACCCGTTGGGGCCGATGAGCGCCACGCGCTGCTCGGTCAGCGTCAGCGAGGTCTGGTCGAGGATGAGCAGGTCGCCGTCCGCGGTGGGGACACGGACGGTGACCCGCTCGAGGTCGATGCGGCTCACGCGACGACAGTGTCCTCCGCGGGGCCCTCCGAGGAACCCTCCGAGGGCTCGGCGTCCCGGCGGCGGGGGGCACGGCCGAGCAGGTCGGGGAAGGCGCGGTGGACGGCGGTGGCGACCACCGCGACGAGCAGGCCCTTGAGCAGGTCCCCGATCCAGAAGACCTTGTCGATGTCGAAGGCCGCGGCCCAGGAGATGTCCAGCCGCCAGACGAGGCCGGCCATCCCGAGGACGTGGTTGAGCAGGATGCCCGCGACGGTCGCGAGGAAGATCAGCGGCACGCTGGTCTGGATCGCCCGGCGCGGCAGCCGCTCGACGACCAGGCCGCACAGCCCCGCCGCGAAGGGGAACGAGACGAGGTAGCCCACGGTGGGCCCGGAGAACACCCCGAGGCCGGCCGTCCCGCCGGCGAAGACCGGCAGCCCGGCAGCACCGACCACGAGGTAGAGCAGCACCGCGAGGAAGCCGCGCCGGGCGCCGAGCACGGCGCCGGCGAGCAGCAGCCCGAAGGTCTGCAGGGTGATCGGGACCGGGCCGGCGACGTTGATGGAGGGCAGGATGGCGCAGACCGCGACGAGCGCGCCGAAGCCGGCGATCAGCGCGAGGTCGGTGCCGGTGCTGCGGCGGGGGGAGAGCGTGGTCATGGGGGATCCTTCGGCTGCGGACCGACCTGAACGGTGGTCAGGTGAACGGCGTTCAGGTTAGGGTGGACGCGCCGGGCCGTCAACGCGGCCCACGACCCGGACCGACCGCGAACCAGGGGGAGCCGATGCGCTACCGGCGTACGGACGTCGTCGAACGGGCGCTCGACGTGCTCGACCGCTACGGCCTGGCCGACCTGACCATGCGCCGGCTCGGCACCGAGCTCGGCGTGCAGCCGAGCGCGCTCTACCACCACTTCGCCAACAAGCAGACCCTGCTGGCGGCCGTCGCCGACGAGATCCTGGACCGCGGCCGGCGCCCGTTGCCCGACCCGGCCGAGTGGGAGCAGCGGGTCGTCGCGGTCTGCGTGGGGCTGCGCGAGGCGATGCTCGCCTACCGGGACGGCGCCGAGGTGGTCGCCACCGTGCACGCGTTCGGGCTCGGGGCCGCGGGGCCCGCCGCCGACCTCGGCAGCGCGCTGCGCTCGGCCGGCCTGGCCGACGGCCTGGCCCGCACGGCCGCGCGGACGCTGCTGCACTACGTCTTCGGGCACGTCTCGGAGGAGCAGACCCACCTGCAGGCGGGCAGCGTCGGGGCGATCGCCGACGAGCCGCGCGAGGAGTCGGACTTCCTCACCGGCCTCTCGCTGGTGCTCGACGGGATCCGGCTGCGCCGCGAGTCGCTCGCGCGCTGAGCCCGCCGACAGCCCGCAGAGCCGCCCTGGGCCCGCGGGTCAGTCGTCGCCCTGCGCCCACGCGGCGACCGGCAGCGACAGGTAGACCCCGACGCTGGTGGAACCGCCCGCCTCGACCACGGCGTCGCGGAGCCGGTCGCACCGCTCCTGCCGCGTCGTCTCCCGGCTGGCGAAGTACCTGGAGCGGACCTCGACGACGACGTCGAGGCCGCCCACGTCGTGAGGACCCCGCGGGTGGAACCGGACGTCGACGTCACCGGGCTCGAGGGGGTGGTCGTAGGGCTCCTCGGGACAGGCGACCGCCAGGGAGACCGCGTGCGGGAGGGCCGTGGCGAGCCGGTCGAGCTGGGCCGCGGCCACGTGCGCGGCGTACGTGACGGCGACGATCGGCATGGTCGGCAGGCTAGTCGCTGTACCGTCCCTCCATGGCCGACACCGGTGCCGGGATGCCCGCCGGCTGGGCGAGCGATCGCCGGGTCGTGCGCCGGGTGGTCGCCAACGAGCACGCGCCCACCGGCAGCGAGCAGTGGCCCGCCTCCGTGCCGGCCGTCGGCCAGCTGTTGCGGGAGGGCCTCGACCTCGCTCCCGGCGTGACCTTCCTGGTCGGGGAGAACGGCAGCGGCAAGTCCACGCTCGTCGAGGCCGTCGCCATGGCCTTCGGGCTCTCTCCGGAGGGCGGCTCCACCGGCGCCCGGCACTCCACCCGGTCGACCGAGTCCGAGCTGGGGAGGTGGCTGCGGCTCGAGCGGTCCCTCGGGGGCTCGCGCTGGGGGTTCTTCCTGCGGGCCGAGAGCATGCACGGTTTCTTCACCTACCTCGAGGAGAACCCCGGCCGGAGCCGGCCGGACCGCGACAGCGAGCCGCGCTTCCACGAGATGAGCCACGGCGAGTCGTTCCTCGAGGTGCTGCGGACCCGCTTCGACTCGCCCGGCCTGTACTGCCTCGACGAGCCCGAGGCGGCCCTGTCCTTCAGCGCCCAGATCGCGCTGGTCGGCGCCCTGCACGACCTGGCCGTCGGTGGCGCGCAGGTCCTCTGTGCCACGCACTCACCGCTGCTGGTCGCGCTGCCCGGGGCCCGGATCCTCGAGGTCGGCCCGTGGGGGATGCGCGACGCGGCCTGGGAGGACCTCGAGCTGGTGCAGCACTGGCGGCGCTACCTCGACGCGCCGATGCGCTACCTGCGCCACGTCCTCGACGACGGTTGACCGGCGCCGGCCGCGCTCAGTCCTCCGCCGAGGTCTCCACCTGCGCGCCGTGCAGCTCGGCGAGCAGCACGGCGCCGGCGAGGTCCAGGCGGGTACGCCGCAGCCGGGCCGCGGCCAGGTCGACCCGGTCGAGGTCGGCGCCGCGCAGGTCGGCCCCGTCGAGCTCGGCCTCCCGCAGCACGGCGCCGCCGAGCCGGGCGCCGCGCAGGTCGGTGCTCGAGAGGTTCGCGAGGGAGAGGTCGGCCTCGCGCAGGTCGAGACCGGACAGGTCGAGCCGGGAGAGGTCGGCGCCCCGTGCGGTGATGCCCCGCCACTGGCCGCCGTGGACCCGGATCGGGCGCAGCGTGCACCCGGTGAAGACCGAGCCGAGCATCTTGCAGCCCTCGAAGGTGGCGTCGAAGAAGCTGGTGCGCCGGAAGTCGCAGGCCACGAAGGCCGAGCCGTCGTGGCTCGAGGCGTTGAACCGGCAGCCGTGGAAGGTGCAGCGGTCGAAGAGCGCGCCGGCGGTGCTGGCCTCGCTGAGGTCGACACCGGTGAACGTGCACTCCTCGAAGCGGACCGCGCCGAGGTCCTCGCCGTACCAGTCCTCGTCGCGCAGGTCCTGCCCGAGCGCGCGCTGGTCGGTCACGAACGCTTCTCCTTCGGGGTCAGGTGCAGCAGGTCACGTGGGCGCACGGCGGTGGCCAGGTCGCCGTGCAGGGCGCGTTGCTCGAAGTGCAGGTGGCAGCCGTCGGGGGCGCCGTTGTCGCTGGCGAGCGCGATCCGCTGGCCGCGGTGGATCCGGTCACCGGGCTGGGCGAAGACCCGCCGGGTGTGGCCGATGACCAGGTCGTAGCCGCGGGCGCGGTTGCGGATCAGCATCGGGTTGTCGCCGTACGCCGGGCCGAGCGACGCGTGCGAGACGACCCGGCCGCGGAACCTCGCGAGCAGCGGCGTCCCGCACCGCATCGCCACGTCGATCCCGTGGTGGAAGCCGTGCTCGTGGGCGCAGCGCGGGTCGGGGGAGTAGTAGGGCGCCCGGGTGCAGCCGAACGGGACCATGATCCGGTGCGCCCCGGCGTACCACGGCGAGGTGTAGCGGGTCGTGTCGTGGCTGTAGAACACCCAGCGCGGGTCAGCCGCCCGGGCCGCGGGCGCCAGCACCCCCAGCAGCAGCGGCACGACGAGCAGCAGGGTCAGGGCGCGTCCGGGTCGCATGGCGGCCACGCTAGACCGTGCCGCGGACGTCGCGTCCCCGATCCCGGCGTCGGCCGGCTCGCGGCACCGGCTCACCCGGGGTGGGCACCCGGCAGGTCATGGAGCTCGGCCGGGTCGCCGTGCGCGGAGACCAGGTCCCAGGACGAGGCCACCTCGTCGGTGCGGGCCCCCCGCAGGGCCGCCAGCTGGACGCGCACCGGCTCCGTGCGCCCGGCGGGGAGGTCCGCGAGCAGGTCCTGCAGCATCGACTCGAGGCGGCGGTGCACCCGCAGCGACCCTGCTCCCCAGTGCCGGATCTCGTCGCAGGCCAGCCCCAGGTAGTCCTCCCAGCCCGGCACCGGCAACCGGAGCCGGACCACGCCGTCCACGACGGTGTCGCCGACCGCCAGGTCCCGCTCAGCGACCCTTGCCAGGAGTGAGTGCAACCGGTCGAGGCACTGCATCGCGGTGCTCGGGTCGTTGACGCCGGGGGACAGGGCCCGCTCGGCGATGTCGACCAGCAGCCGGAAGCCGTATGACGGGTCGCGCGACACCTGCCGCTCCCGACCGAGGCCGAGGAGGGCGTCGACGTCGAGGTCCTCGCCGTCCCGGCCGTGCACCACGACCAGCGGGCGCCCGCGGACCACCCACGAGCCGGCCGGGACCAGGACCTCGATGCTGACGTCCTGCTCGATCGCGAGCGACACGAGGGCGTCGCGGTCGTACCACGCCAGCACACCGTCGCGCGCGGCCGCACTCATCCGGCGCGGACCCCCGACCAGCGTGCCGGTCCGCGGCTCGTCCCCGCCGTACCACGCCTCCAGGGCGGCGGCGGTGTCGCGGAAGGTCCGGTCGATGATGGTGACGACCCGCAGCGACTGCGCGATGTGCTGGATGAAGCCGACCAGCGCGCTGATCGCCATCAACGCGAGCACCAGCGCCAGCCCCACGCCGAGCCCGGGCACGAACGGTTCCTGCTCCGGCGTCCCACCCTGCACCTCGCGCAGCACCATCAGGCAGTAGACGAACGTGCCGACGAACGTCGCCAGCGCGCTCCGGGTCCATCGGTCGCGCATCAGCGGGCCGAGCACCCGCGGGCTGAACTGGCTCGACGCGAGCTGCAGCGCGACCACGGTGATGGAGAAGGTGAGGCCGGCGAAGGTGAGCACCGAGGTCGCCACCGTCTGCAGGATCGCCCGGGCCGAGTCCGGGCCGCCGCCGAAGAGCAGCCCGTCGTGGCCGCCGAGGCGCAGGTCGATCCGGGCGACCAGCCAGCCGAGCACCAGGCCGAGCACGGCGCCGACGGCCGGGATCGTCCAGAACGCCGCGCCGAGCCGGGACACGACCTGTCGCACTCGCACCCGGGCACCCTAGCCCGGCCCGGCGACCTCCAGGAGCCGCCGGCACTCGTCGATCAGCCGCTGACGCAGCGGGGTGCCGCGCTCGGCGAAGGCGCGCTGCGCCGCCGCATACTCCTGCTTGCCCTCGGCGGTCTCCACGCGCACCGGCTCGAAGCCGAGGTCGGCCAGGTCGTACGGCGCCGCCCGCATGTCGAGCACCCGGATGTCGCGGGCCAGCTCGAAGCAGTCCGCGACCAGGTCGCTGGCGATCATCGGGCTGAGCCGGAAGGCGTGCTTGTAGAGGTCCATCCCCGCATGCAGGCAGCCCGGCTGCTCGAAGTCCGGCCGGTCCGTCGACGTGGGGCTCAGGGTGTTCAGGGGACGCGCAGGCCCGGTGAAGAACCGGTAGGCGTCGAAGTGGGAGCAGGCGATGCGGTGGGACTCCACGACCCGGTCGGTGCCCTCGACCCCGAGCCGCAGCGGCCAGTCGGCGTGCCGGGTCTCGTCCTGGTCGAGCCGGTAGACCATCGCCCACTCGTGCATGCCGAAGCAGCCCAGGTGCGGTGCCCGGCCGGCGGTCGCGGTCAGCAGCCGGTGCAGCGCCTGGAGCAGTGGCCGCTGGGAACCGACGTGCTCCCGGGTCACGGTCACCACGGGCGCCCCGCTGGTGGCGCCCGTGACGGCGTACCCCTTGAGCCCGGCGTGCTCCGACGCGTCGCCGGCCAGCCCGACGCCGTACCCGGGATGCCAGCGTCGCAGCTGCGCAGGTCGCTGTGAGTAGTAGGTGAAGAGGAAGTCGTGCACGGGGTGCTTCTCCCGCGCCTCCCGCCGGGCCAGGTGTGGCCGCACGAACTCGTCCACGCGCGCCGCGTGTGCCGCGGCACACGTGCGCCACTCGCGCTCCTCCAGCACCTCCACGTCGCGAAATCGTAGGTGGATAGGCTCGCGGGGTGCGCATCGCGAGATTCACCACCGGAGAAGACCCCCTGTACGGCGCCGTGACCGGCGACCTCGACGAGTTCGGCCAGCCCGCGGAGGACAGCGTCGTCGTGGCGCTGGCGGGCGACCCGCTCTACGTCGGCGTCAAGCTGCTCGACGAGCAGCACCGGCTGGCCGACGTCCGCCTGCTGGCCCCGGTGCTGCCGCGCAGCAAGGTGGTCGGGATCGGCAAGAACTACGCCGCGCACGCCGCCGAGATGGGCGGGGAGGTGCCGGCAGAGCCGCTGATGTTCCTCAAGCCCAACACCAGCGTGGTCGGCCCCGGCGACCCGATCTTCTACCCGCGACAGACCCAGAACCTGCAGTTCGAGGGCGAGCTGGCCGTGGTGATCGGCCGGATCTGCCGCGACGTGCCGCCGGCGCAGGCGACCGACGTCATCCACGGCTACACGATCGCCAACGACGTCACCGCCCGCGACCTGCAGAAGTCCGACGTGCAGTTCACCCGCGCCAAGGGCTTCGACTCCTTCTGCCCGCTCGGCCCCTGGGTCGAGACCGACCTCGACCCGAACGACTTCGCCGAGGGACGCAGCGTGCAGACCTTCCTCAACGGCGACCTCAAGCAGGACGGCAGCACCCGCGACCTGATCTTCGACATCCCCACGCTGGTCGCGCACGTCTCGAGCGTGATGACGCTGCTGCCCGGCGACGTCATCCTCACCGGCACCCCCGAGGGTGTCGGTCCCATGAACGTCGGCGACGAGGTCGAGGTCTCGATCGCCGGACTCGGCACTCTCACGAACAAGGTGGCACAGCGTTGACTGACCAGGCTTCGACTGACCAGGGGTTGACCACCCGTCCGATCCGCGTCCGGATGGCCCCGAGCCCGACCGGCTCGCCCCACGTCGGCCTGGCCCGCACCGCTCTCTACAACTGGGCCTTCGCGCGCCGCCACGGCGGCACCTTCGTGTTCCGGATCGAGGACACCGACAAGGAGCGCAACACCGAGGAGTCCTACGACTCCCTGATCGACCTCATGCAGTGGCTCGGCCTCTCGTGGGACGAGGGCGTGGTCGTCGGTGGCCCCTACGGCCCCTACCGCCAGTCCGAGCGGACCGAGATCTACACCGACGTGCTCGCCCGGCTGCGCGCGTCGTCGTACACCTACGACTGCTACTGCACGACCGAGGAGGTCGAGGCGCGCCGCAAGGCGTCCGGCTCCAAGGTGATGGGGTACGACGGGTTCTGCCGCGAGCTCACCGACGAGCAGGTCGCGGCGTTCCGGGCCGAGGGCCGCAGCCCCGTCGTCCGGTTCCGGATGCCCGACGGTGCGATCACCTTCGACGACCTCGTGCGGGGCGAGATCACCTTCCAGACCGAGCACGTGCCGGACTTCGCGCTGGCCCGCGCCAACGGTGACCCGCTCTACACGCTCACCGCGCCGGTCGACGACGCCACGATGGAGATCACCCACGTGCTGCGCGGCGAGGACCTCCTCTCCAGCACCCCCCGCCAGATCGCGCTGTTCGAGGGCCTCAAGGCGATCGGCGTCGCGAAGTTCACCCCCGAGTACGGCCACCTGCCCTATGTCATGGGCGAGGGCAACAAGAAGCTCTCGAAGCGCGACCCGCAGGCGCACATGGAGCTCTACCGCGAGCAGGGCTTCCTGCCCGAGGGGCTGCTCAACTACCTCGCCCTGCTGGGCTGGGCGATCGCGGCCGACCGCGACGTGTTCACGCTCGACGAGATGGTCGAGGTGTTCGACCTCAAGGACGTCAACCCCAACCCGGCGCGCTTCGACCTGAAGAAGTGCGAGGCGATCAACGCCGCGCACATGCGGCTGCTCCCGGTCGAGGAGATCACGCAGCGGGTCGCTGCAGTTCCTCAAGCGTGCCGGCGTGGTCTCCGACCCGGTGTCCGACTCCGACGCCCGGCTGCTGGAGCTGGCGATGCCACTGGTGGCCGAGCGGATCAACAAGCTCACCGAGACGGTGGACATGCTCGGCTTCCTGTTCGCCGACGAGGAGTCGTTCACGCGCGACGAGGCCGATGTGGCCAAGCTGCTCGACGAGGCCGGCCGGGGGATCGTCCAGGCGGCGTACGACGCGGTCGCCGACCTGCACCCGTGGTCGACCGCCGAGGTGCAGGCCGCCCTGCAGGCGAAGCTGGTCGACGAGATGGGCCTCAAGCCCCGCCACGCGTTCGGTCCGGTCCGGGTGGCCGTGACCGGTCGCCGGGTCTCGCCGCCGCTCTTCGAGTCGATGGAGCTGCTCGGCCGTGAGCGCTCCCTCGCCCGCCTGCGCAGCGCGCTGGGCTGACATGACCGCCCCGTCCGACCCGCCCGTCCCGTCCGTCCCGGCGTCCTGGCCGGGCCCCGGGGTCCTCGACTACCACGAGGTCCACCGGGGCGGGCGGCCCGGCTGGTGGCGGCCGGTCGTGGGGACGTTCGCGCTCGTGGTGGTGATGCTCGGGCTGGTGCCGCTGCTCGTCCAGCTGCCCTTCGCGGCCGGGTACGCCGTGGCCGGTGCCGACGTCAGCGCCCGCATGCAGCGGCTCGTCGACCTGCAGGACCCGACGCCCGCCGGGCTCGCCTACCTCAACCTGGTGCTCGCGGCGGCGATCCCGGTCACCTGGGCCCTCCAGCGGCTGGTCCACGGGCTCGCCCCCGGCTGGCTGGCCTCGGTGCGGCCCCGGCTGCGGTGGCGGTGGTTCGCGACCTGCCTGGGCCTCGCGGTGCTCTCGCTGGTCGCCACGCTGGTCGTCTCGGCCCTGGTGCCGTCCTCGTCGAGCGACCCGCAGGTCGGCGCGCACCTCAACAGCTTCACCGACACCACCCGCGGCTTCCTGCTGGTCGTGCTGTTCCTCACGCCGCTGCAGGCCGCCGGGGAGGAGTACGCCTTCCGGGGCTACCTGACCCAGGCCTTCGGCGGGCTGTTCCGCCACCGGTGGGCCGCGGTGGTCGGCCCGGCGGTGCTCTTCGCGCTCGCCCACGGCGCGCAGAGCGCTCCGGTCTTCTTCGACCGGTTCGCCTTCGGGGTGGTGGCCGGGGTGCTGGTGATCGGCACCGGCGGCCTCGAGGCCGGCATCGCGATGCACGTGCTGAACAACTGGCTGGCGTTCGGCCTCGCGCTGGCCTTCGGCGACATGGGATCGACGCTCAACCCGACCGGCGGGAGCTGGTGGAGCATCCCGGTGACGCTCACCCAGTCCCTCGTCTACCTGGGCCTGGCACTGCTCGCGGCCCGCCGTACGGGCGTCCGAACGGCCACCGACAGGGCCGTTTTGCTCGCCCCGAAGGGGCGCGTGTAAGGTTCCGTCTCGGCTCGGCGGGCAACCGGACGGGCCGGACCATTGGGATATGGTGTAATTGGCAGCACGACTGGTTCTGGTCCAGTTAGTCTAGGTTCGAGTCCTAGTATCCCAGCGAGATCCCGGTCCAAGCGGCCGGGATTTGGTGTGAAAAGCCCGGTTCCACTAGGGTTTCACCCGCTGCTTCGGCAGTCACGCAGGACAAGCCCCCGTTGTGTAGCGGCCTAGCACGCCGCCCTCTCAAGGCGGTAGCGCCGGTTCGAATCCGGTCGGGGGTACACCACAGAAGGCCTCTCTGAACTGCGGAAACGCGGATCGGAGGGGCCTTCTTCCTTCTCCTCCGAATCCGCTGTGGGGGTCTGGGGCCGCGCTGGGGCCGCAACAGAGCCAGCGGCATCCACCATTGCCAGATTGCTGCGTGCCTCCTGGGCCGCGGCCCGCGCGTCGTGCAGCGCAGTACCCACCTCGTCGAGCCGGTCCTCGAAGAGGTGGCCATAGACGTCCAGCGTCATGGCAGCCGAGGCATGGCCCAGCATCTGCTGCACAACCTTCACGTCGGCTCCCGCGGCGATGGCGAGGCTGGCGGCGGTGTGCCGCAGTTGGTGCGGATGCAGGGTGGGCAGCCCGATCGCCACCGCCGCCGTCTTGAATGATCCGCTGAAGGTGCTCACCCTCAAGGGCTCGCCGTTCCGAATGCCGGCGAACACGAGGTCGTCGGGGCACTTGCCCTCAACGAAGCCCTCCAGTTCGGCCGAGAGGAACTGTGGGATAGGCACGTCACGGCGCTCGTGTGTCTTGGGCGTACCCCAGACCAAACCCTTGCCTTGGACGGGGGTGACCGATTCGGCGATCCTCGCGCGATGCCGCAGCAGGTCCAGCCGCCCGACGCGGAGGGCAGCCATCTCGCCGAACCGGACGCCGGTGTACGCGAGGAACAGGACCACTAGTCGATACGTGTTGTTGCTCCGGGTGTCGTAGCTGGCGTTCCGGCTCGGCGCGGAGGGAAAGCCGCACTCGCGTGCGAGGTCCTCGACCTGGTCGTGGGACAGGTAGACGTGTTCGGGCTTCACCAACCGAGGCAGGTTGACGCCGTTCGCGACGTTACGAGCCAACCGCCCGTCCTTCACCGCCGTGTCGAGGATCAACGAGAGAACCCGATGGACCTTCTGAACTGTCGCGGCCGAGGAGTCCCCGGCCAACTCGCCGATCCAGGCCTGAACCTCCCCGTGGGAGACGTTGGCCAACTTGACGCGGCCCCACTTCGGCAGAACGTGCTTTCGCACGATGCCCTCGTACCGTTCGAAGGTGGCTGCCTTGAGGTGTACCTGACCAGCCAGCCACCGGTCCGCCCACTCCGCGACGGTGAGCTGGGCCAGTGACGGGTCGACATACGAACCCGAGACCTTCGCGTTCTCGACAGAGGCCAGGAACCGTTCTGCGTCGACCTTGCGGGCGAAGGTCTTGCTGCGCTCGACGCCCGCGGGCGTGCGATACCGGGCCCTCCAGGTCAGCTTCCCGTTGCGCGAGCGCTTCTCGACGTGGGCCATGTCTGATCATCCCTCCTTGGTCCGACAAGCCGTCGGCTCAGTGCTGGTCCTGGGGGCGGTTGGTCTGCTCCGATAGCCAGAGGATGAGGTCGGCGCGCCAGTAGCGGACGTGGCGGCCGATCTTGAAGCTGCGGGGTCCGGATCCGAGGTGGCGCCAGTAGCGCAGGGTGCCTTCGGGGACGCGGAGGAAGGCGCAGGCTTCTTGGAGGGTGAGCATCTCGTCGCCGAGGTTGCGGCTCGTGCGGCGGCCGTCGTTGGAGTTGGTCTGTGCGGTCATGGTCGGGCTCCTTGCTGGTTGGTGAGGCCAAGCGGTTCTCGACCTCACCCAGTAGGTGTTCCGGGCCTGACAATCGATGATCGGTGATCGAATCGGGTGCTTTGGGGATGATGGGGTGGTGGAGGAGCCGAGGACGAAGACGGTGATCGAGGTCGCCCGACGGGCGGCGGGGTTGTCGCAGCGTCGTCTGGCGGAGATCGCGCGGACGCAGCAGTCGGCGGTCTCGGAGTATGAGTCGCGGCGCAAGTCGCCGACCCTGGAGGTGGTCGAGCGGCTGGTCGATGCCGCGGACGCGAAGCTGACGGTGACGCCGGTCGTGTTGTGGGACTACCTGGAGCATCCCGAGGACCCGGAGGTGGGTCTGATCTTCTTCCCGGACCGGTTGTGGTCGGTGCCGGTGCCCGACTGCTTCGCCCGCGTCCAGGTGATCCGGCGGATGCTGGGCACCGAAGAGCACACGATCTGGGATCTGGCGGACCCGGCGCAGCGGATCGCCTACTACGAGCGGGTGCTGGTGCATGGGCTGGACACCCAGATCGAGGACTCGGTCGACGGGGTGCTGCTGGCGCAGGCGTGGCCGGACATGAACCTGCCGGCCGTGGTTCGCGAGGTGTGGCAGCCGGCGATCGACGCGGCCACTCCCTCGGCGGACCGGCCGCCGCGGGACCCGGGCGGGTTGAGCGCCCGGCTCGCCGCCAACGTCGGCGTCAAATGGCCGCCACCGGTCAGACGCAGACGCCGGCGCCGCTGGTAGCTCACATGCCGAGGCCGCCGTAGTCGACAGACGCCGCTGGTGCTGGCGCTCGCGGCGGGGCCGTGGGCGCGGGCCGGCGTCGTCCGTCGGGTCCATACCGCTCGATGGCGTCGATGGCGTGGCGTCGGGCGTGGTCGGGTCCGAGGTCGGCGCGGTCGCGGGCGAAGACCTCGACCCACTGGCGGCGGGCGTCGTCGAGGTCCCCAGCGACGAGGTGGGCGGTGTTGTCGTCGCGGCCGCGGGTCATCGCCACGTACGCGGCGGCGGCGCCGGTGTGCTCCCCGATAACCACGTGGGCGGCGGGCATGGTGTCGCCTTGGGCGCCATGGACGGTGGTCGCGAAGGCCAGCTCGACATGCCGATGGGCGTACTCGGCCGGGACTGTCCGATCGCGACCGCGTCCGTGGAGCCGCATGCTCCCGTCCACGTCGATCCCAGCGACGCTCCAGGTCTGCCGGTTCGCGACACCGAGGGCGGGGTCGTTGCGGCGGGTCGCGACCCGGTCGCCGAGCCCGATCCGCTCACCCGCAGCCGTGGTCACCACCGCTCCCAAGACGCCCTCGTTCCGTTGGTCGCGGATGGTGGCGTTTAGGTCGGTGACCTGGTCGCGGGTGTCGGCGATGACCAGTTCACCGGCCGCGCCGGCCTCGGCGAGCGCCGCGGTGCGGTCGACCTCCGAGGGGTACAGGACGATCTGTCCGCGCTCCACGAGGGTGTCGAAGACCGCGGCGGGGTCGTCGCCGGTGCGCATCCGCAGGCTCAACGCGGCGTAGGCGGGGTCGATGAACCGGTGCACGGTCTCGAGGGTGACCACGGCGGTGGGGTGGGCGAACGCGGCGGCGTGGTCGAGGACGCCGCCGCGGCCCACGGCGGGGAGCTGGTGGCGGTCCCCGACGAGGGCGATGCGGGCGCCGGTCTCGTCGGCGATGACCAGCAGGGCGTGGGCGGTGTCCTGATCGAGCATCCCGGCCTCGTCGACCAGCAGCAGATCCCCGGCCCGGAGTCGGGCTGTCCTGTCCGGAGCCGGGTCGGGGACGCGGGTCCAGCGGCCGTCGTCGTCCCACCGCCAGCCGTGCTGGTGGATCAACCACGAAGCGGAGTGACCCTCGGCGCCGGTCTCGGCGGCGGCGACCTCGGCCGCCTTCAACGTGGGCGTCACCACGATCATCCGACGCCCCCGTTCGGCCAGGAGTTCGCGGGTGGTGCGGAGTGCGGTGGTCTTCCCGGCGCCGGCGGCGCCCTCGACCACCACCAGTTGGCCGGTGCCGGCCAGGGCACCGGCCACGGCGGCCTGGGTGGGGTCTATCCGGACCAGCCCCCGACCGGCGAGCCGGACCCGCCGGGCCGGATCGACCGAGCGGCGTGCGAGCCGGGCGATCAGGTCGGCCTCCACCTCCAGCACGCGTGGGGAGGTGAGTGACCGGACGTGCTCGGGCACATCGGACCGGGCCAGCAGCGGCACGCACCGGTCGACGGCGCGGGCGGTGATGTCCTCGGCCAGCTCGACCCGGACACTCGCGTCGGCGACCACGCAGACCTGAGCGAGCAGCCCCTCGACCCCGCCGCGGACGTCGGCGGCATTCCACGCCGACCTGCGAGCCCCGAGGACCGAGACGACCAGGTCAGCGACCGTGTCCCGGTCGACCTGACCCGGCATCGTGCCGCGCAGCTGCACCGGGCCCCGGGATCTTGGAAGCCGAGGTCGCGCAGCTCGGCGTTCCACCGGGCCACCAGCTCCGCCCCATCGACCGGGGCGACCTTGTCCGGGCGCGCCTCGGCCCACGCCCGCCGGTCCCAGGACTCCCGCAGCCGAGGCCCGGGCTCCTGGTCGGGGTGCTCGGCACGCCAGGCGGCCTCGTAGCGGTCGACGTGGCGGCGGATCTGCGCCGACCGCGCCGCAGAACGCCCCTATGAAGGGGGCGAGCTCGCGCAGTTCATTGGTGTCGGGGTCCATGGTGAACCCGTGGGCGGCGAGCACGCGGCGGAACTCCGGATCGGTCGCGACCGCGGCGTGCCCGATCCCGTTGATCGCCTCGATCGAGTCGCGGATCCCGACCGAGTGGATGCCCCGCCACGCCCCGGCCGCCTTCGCACGGGCGTTGACCTGGAGGTGCACGTGCCGGTGGGGGTCCCCGGCGCGCGAGGTGCAATGCCGGATCACCGCCGCCTCGACCTGCTCGACCGGGACCTGCACCTGCCGCCCGCGCGGCCCGACACGGGTGGTCGCGTGCTGGGCCAGCCAGCCGACGATCTCGGCCGCGGCCTTGTCCTGCGCCGCGTCCAACGCCGCGGAGATCTCCGGGTTCAGAGCCGCAGCCAGCGACCAGGTCTTCGGGCCGTTCACCACCACCTCGACGAACCGCAACCCCTTTGCGTCGCTCCGCAGCCGCCCCTTCTCCGCCCCGGTGTCGACATCGATCCCGGCGACCCACTGCTCGTAGGTGTCCCCGTCCATCGAACCGGCCCGGTCGACGCCGTCGGGTGTCGCGACCAGCCGCTCGGCGACCCCGCTGCCCTCGCCGAGGTAGTAGTCATCGGCCCGGGACCTGTCGCGCTCGACGTAAGCACGCGCGGCCTTCGCCGCGCCGTTGTAGAACTTCACCCCGCCGTGCACGTCGTCCACCCCGCGATTCGCTGGCTCCCCGGTGTCCGTCGACAACAAACGGACCCCTAGAAATGCCGCGTGGGTCGCCCCAAGGAGGGGCGACCCAGCTACGTCCTTCGTAGCATGCGTGCCGCTCGGATTGAAGGCGTGAGACGGCCGGTGCGAGGGCGAGACGGGTGAGGATTCTGGGGACCGTCAGGGGCCAACGGCTTCCATTGATTCGGTGGGTAGTGCGGGTGCTCCGGATGAGCGGGATCGTCGGGGTCCCCTGGTGAACCACTGGCTCTGGTGATGTCTAGACCTGGGCGGATCTTCGGTCGAGGTCTTGCCACGTCGGGGACCGTGGCCCCTTACTTTGTGGACGTTGATCATCCTTTTACCTCGGGCCTGGTGATCGTATGACGTTTCGTCCGTTGACTGTGTTCCGGCCGTCGTGGCTCGCGCTGCTCCTGGCCCTGTCGGTGCTGCCGGCGGTGGTGCTGGCGTCGCCGGCGCGGGCTCTAGTGGGTCCCGAGGGTGACAACTGGCATCTGTCGGTATCGCCCTACGACCTGGAGTGCACGGCGACCTCCAACGTGTACGGGTCGGCGTGGAACCACTCGCCATTCTTCGGGGGAACCGGGTGGTGTGGCACGTTCTTGGAGGTCAACGGCCGCCAGTTCGGCACCGATGTCTCCAACCAGGGCTTCCAGTACGCCTCGGGGTATCCCGAGGCGTACTGGAACGGATCCCAGTCCGCGTACGGCAACGGGTTCAAGACCGTGGTCGACGCCGGTGACACCAATGTCCGGGTGACGCAGACCGATGTGTACAACACGCGTGGTGATGGCTGGGAGACGACGATCAAGGTCACCAACCTCGGTGACCAGACCAGGCACATCTACCTCTCCCACGTGACCTGCGACTGTCTGGGCTCTGGCCGCACGAGCGTGGTCTACAACGAGGCCGCGTTCGAGACCTCGTCCGTCAACTGGCTGAAGACCGTCACCCACCGCAACGGTGAGACCAGCGGCGGCAGCCTGCGGCTGTGGCCGGGCTACAACCACTCGTGGGGCTACAACATCATCCTAGATGTCGACCCTGGGCAGAGCATCGAGCTCTCCGACGAGATCGTGTGGCGCAAGGACGGGACGATCCCGGCGCCGGATCCGGGACGGGTGGCGCGGTTGCGGCTCCGACGACCCCCTGACCACCGCGGGCGGGGGCAGCCCGGACCAGAACTTCGATCAGTGTCATTGCGCCGACCCAGTGAACACCGCCTCCGGTGAGTTCTGGACCACGGCAACCGATCTGTCCCTGCCGGGCCGCCTGCCGGTCGAGGCGACCCGCACCTACTCCTCGCTACGGGCCGACGACCCAGGCCTGTTCGGGAAGGGGTGGAGCTCCCCGTGGGACATGCACCTGGAGGCCACCGACCTGGCCGACCCCACCGATGCGGTCACGATCGTGCACGAGAACGGCGCACAGACCACCATCCCGGTCCTCGATGGCGAGCTCACCCCGGAGCCCGACGTGTTCGCGACCCTGACCCGCGACCCCGACACCGGGATCTACACCTACACCCGCCGCAACGACCTCACCTACACCTTCACCCCGACCGGAGAGCTTGCCAGCATCACCGACCGCAACGGTGAGACCACCACACTGACCCACGCATCGGGCTCGATCGTGGTCACCACCAGCGACGGCCGCGAGCTGCACATCACCTTGGACCCCGACGGAACCGCCGCCGGGATCCTCGGCCCCGAGGGCCGCACGGTGGGCTACCACTACGACACCACGGGGCATCTCGACCAGGTCACCGACGCCCGGAACAAGGTTTGGCACTACGGCTACGACACCGCCGGGCGGATGGCCAGCGCCACCACCCCGCTGGGGGAGACCACCACGACCAGGATCGACTCCCAGGGCCGGGTCAGCGAGCAGGAGGGCCGCCGCGGGGGCACCACCACGTTCGGGTACAGCCACGACGAGGACACCGACACCTCCACCACCCGCGCCACCGACCCGACCGGCGTGGTCACCGACTACACCTACGACCACGGCCAGCTGGTCTCCCGCGTCGTCGACCCCGACGGCGAGGACCCGGCCCGCTGGTCCTACACCTACGACGACGACGGCAACCAGCTCACCGAGACCACCCCGACCCTGGACCGCAGCTACACCCGCTACGACGCGGCCGGTGACCCCAAGAGCCGCACCGACCAAGCCGGCAACAGCACCACCTACACCTACAACGAGTTCCACGAGCCGCTCACCGAGACCGACGAGACCGGCGCCACCACCGTCTACACCTGCGACGAACACGGCAACCTGGCTGACCGTCTGCTGGCCGCGCATGGACGCCGCCACCTGGACAACGGCCGATGCGACCGTCACCTACACCCACGACACCCAGCACCCGGACCGACGTGCTGTCGGTCACCGAGGCCGCCGACGGCAGCGAGGAGAACCGTGCCTACAAGGCCGCCGGGTTCCTCACCGCCCGCGTCGGCTGCCGACGGCGGCAAGATGACCTGGGCACGCGACGGCTACGGACAGGCGCTCACCACGGTCTCACCGCGGGGCAACGCGGCCGGCGCGGACCCGGCTCAGTACACGACCACTACCACCTATAACCCCGCCGGACAGGTCGCCATGGTCACCGATCCCCTCGGGCACGCCACCAGCTACGGCTACGACGACGACTCCCGCCCGACCACCGTCACCGACGCCAACACCAAGACCACCACCACGGCGTACTTCCCCGACGACACCATCAAGTCCGTCACCGACCCCCTCGAGCGCACCACCGCATACACCTACGACCTGGTCGGCCGCCTTGCCTCCACCGAACTGCTGGGCGGTGAGACCACCACCCAGACCTACGACGGGTACGGCTATCTCGACACGGTCACCAAACGCCGCGGCAACGTCACCGGCGCGACCACGTGGCAGAAGGCCGCCAGCACCATCACCACCGGCCACGACCTCGCCGGCCAGGTCACCACGATCAGCCAACCCGACCCCACCCACCCCGGCGAGACCCTGACCACCACCAACGTCTACGCGGGCGGGCAACTGCGGTCGACCACCAACCCCGCCGGCGACACCACCACCTTCACCTACAACAAGCTCGGCCTCGTCGCGACGATCACCGACCCCGCCGATCACACGACCGACTACTACTACGACGAGTACGGCGCCCGCACCCAGGTCACCGATGCCGCCGACCGCACCACGACCACCAGCTACACCCCCGCCGGGCTGGTCGCAGCGATCACCAACAACGCCGGCGAGCGCACCGACTACACCTACGACCCCACCGGGCGAGTCAAGACCATCGTCGACCCACGCGGCACCTGCTCGGGCTGCACCCCCGCCAACTACACCACCACCTACGGCCACGACCTCGACGGCAACACCACCTCCGTGACCGACCAACTCGGCCACACCACCGGCTACACCGACGACCGCGCCGACCGACTCACCATCACCACCGACGCCAACACCCACCACACCGACTTCACCTACGACGACACCAACCGGCTCAAGACCCTCACCGCCCCCGACCTGGGCGTCACCACCTACGGCTACGACGACGCCGGTCAAGTCACCAGCATCAAGAACCCCAACCTCAAGACCACGACCTACGACTATGACCTCGACGGCCGACTCCAGAGCAAAACCGACCCGCTGCTGCGCACCACCAGCTACACCTACAACCCCGACGGACTCACCGCCACCGTCGTCACCGCACGCGGCCACACCGGAGTCGCCGCCGCCGGGACCATCACCGACGACCACGACCCGGTCGGCCGCCTCACGGCACCCAGTTCGGTGACGGCGCCGCCCCCATCGCCTACGCCTACGACCAGGCCTCCCGGCCAGTCACCATCACCGACGCCGCGGGAACCCAGACCCGCAGCTACGACCCGGCCGGCAACCTGACCGCCATCGCCCGGGGGACCGCCACCTGGGGCTACACCTACAACGACGACAACACCCTCGACGCCACCACCCGGCCCGACACGACCACCGAGACCTGGGCCTACGACAACGCCGGCCGCGCCAAGTCCGTGATCACGGCCGCCGGAACCACCTCCTTCACCTACGACAAGGCCGGCAACCTCACCAAGACCACCCACCCCAACGGCACCACCGAGAACCAGACCTGGGACCGCGCCGGCCAACTGGCCACCCTGACCACCAAGAAGGGCAGCAGCACCCTGGTCTCCCACACCATCACCCGCGACGCCGTCAACAACCCCACCCAGATCGCCGTCACCCGCCGCAGCACCTCCGGCACCCGCTCCTACCTCTACGACCCCAACGACCGCGTCAAGGCCGTCTGCTACGTCGCCCTCACCTCCTGCACCACCACCAACGCCACCCAGGCCTGGACCTACGACAAGGACGGCAACCGCGCCACCGAGAAGAACGGCACCGGCACCGGGACCACCACCACCTACACCTACGACGACGCCGACCAACTCACCAGCCGCAAGATCGGCACCGCCACACCCACCGGCCTGACCTACGACGCCGACGGCAACCTACTAACCGATGGCACCACCACCTACACCTACGACCTCAACAACCGCACCACCACCAGCAAGGTCGGCACGGCCACCACCACCCGGCAGCGCGACGCCGAAGGCAACCTCCTCAAACAGACCACCGGCGCCACCACCACCTACGACTGGGACCTCAACCACCCCGTCCCCCAGCTCGCCACCGCCACCGCCGGATCCAGCACCACCAGCTACCACTACGACCCCGCCGGCCGGGCCGCGAGCCTCACCAACGGCACCACCACCGAGACCATCGGACACGACCTCCTCGGCTCACCGGTCGACCTCGTCTCCACCGCCGGCGCCATCGTCCGCAGCTACGACTACACCCCCTACGGCACCGCACGCACCGCCACCGGAGCACCCACCCCCACCGGCCCCACCAGCACCCTCCAGTTCGCCGGCATGCTCACAGGCGACGCAACCACCTACACCACCCGCGACCGCACCTACGACCCCGCCAACGGACGCTGGACCCCCACCGACCCCATCACCGCACCCCCCGGCACCCCCTTCGACACCGCCTACGCCTACGTCGGGGACCAGCCGACTCGCTACGTGGACCCGCTCGGCGACTGCAACATCAACCCCTTCAGCTCCTCCGCCAGCACCTGCCAGTTCTGGAACGACGTGGCCGGCGCCATGACCGGCGACGGCATCGTCGGCGACGTCACCACCGGCATCGTCAACTTCGGCCGCGGCGCCAGCCTCGGCCAGACCGACGACGTCGCCGACCTCATCTCCGAGGGCGCCTCCTGCACCGTCACCCACAAGGGGCTCATCGCACGAAGCTCCCAAGTCGCCGGGTTCCTCGCCATGGCCATCGCCAGCGGCGGAGGCGGAGCGGACGCGAACGTCACGAGGAGTGGCGCGGTATGGGATGACGTCTTGGCGACGGGCGAAGTGGTCGCTGGCACCGGTGGGCTTCCGAAGTCATTCGAACTTGTCGCGGGCGATACGAAGGTCTGGGTACACGGCCGTGTTGCCGACAAGCTGATCGACGCTGCGCGCGCGGCGGCGAAAAGGGGCCACAGTCCAGAGATGGTGGGCCTCGGAACGCAGCAGAGACTCCGAAGTCTTCAAGCAGCCATCGTGGAGGCAACCAAGGACGGGGTGGCGCTGAGTCGCCGGATGACCGTCGGTGGATGGGAACTCGAGTTCAGGCAGCGGGCCGGCGACGCTCTCCCGGTGTTGATGCACGGCAGGCAGGTGGGGTGACCGTGATCAAGATCGTGTCGGCAGTGCCGTGTTCGCCAGCGCGGGCCACGGTGGATCCGTGGGTTCCGCTCACTATCGAGTGGAACATCCCGCTCAATGGTGGAGCTCTGTACCTATTCGCCCGCGATCCGGATGATGGCTATGTCGAGTTCAAACTTGACCCAGACTCCGGTGCGTTGGTCGGCATGACCGTGATTGACTCGCCGCGAGAGACGACTCGCGCAATCGTTCGCAGCACGGACACCAGCGTTTCTGAGTCACCTGTGGTTGATCTCGAGTTCTGGCCGCGGACCGAAACGCCCGACTACACCGAACCCAAGACGAATGATTTCGACTTGGAAGTGACGCTCTCGCAGACCGCAACTGATGGTGCGATCGCCGTTTGGTTCTCGGATCAGCCAGTAGCGCGGCTGGTTGTCTCGGGCGATGTCTCGGTCGGCGTAGCTGCCACAGGCGAGCTCGTGGTAGTCACCGCTTTCGTGGAAGGCGTCCTGCAACCGAATGGCCAACAGCATCAGGGAGTGTCGGAGCGCCCCGTCCAACCAACCGGGGCCGCGTGCGGGCCGCAGAAGGACCGAAAACAGCCGATCTGAGCCGACGGCCACCAACGGTCAAGTGCCCGCTGACCTGCACGTTCATCGGTCTTCAACGACTGTCCGCACTCCCTCGCTCGTACTCTCAAGGCGGTAGCGCCGGTTCGAATCCGGTCGGGGGTACCAAGCAAGAAGGCCCCGGTCCTGAGGACCGGGGCTTCTGCGTTGTTGCCCTCATCCGCTTCCCCACCCCGCGCCGACTCGGCGAGGCGTGCCCGCGAGGGCGCGAGCGAGCGCAGCGAGCGTGAGCCCGGCGGTGAGCCCGGCGGTGAGCCCGGCGGTGAGCCCGGCGGTGAGCCCGGCGAGCCCGCGGTGAGCCCGGCGGTGAGCCCGGCGGTGAGCCCGGCGGTGGCCCCGCTGACGGGCAGCCGGTGCTCAGGCGCAGATGCCCGCTGCGGCGGCCGCGGACCTGGCCGCTCGCTCGGGTGCTTCCTCGGGCCCTTCGCGGTGATGGCGCCGGCGCCCTGCCCAGCGGCCGGTCGTGGACGACACGGTCGGTGAGCGTCCGGTGACTCCGGGCGCAGCCCCACTGCGGGTCGCCGGCGGGCCGGGGAGTCGTGGAAGTCGGCGCGGTGACGAACCGGATGTTCGTCAGGTCCGCGTGCCGCAGCGAGGACGCCAGGCGCACCAGCGGCGAGGCGCCGGCCAGGTCCGGGCTGGTGCTCAGCGAGCCGGCGAGAGCGCTGGCGAAGTGGAAGAGCCGGTCGGGGCGGGTGAGTGTCCCGGTGGACATGACCTCGTGGACCATCGAGGCGATGAACGCCTGCTGGCGCTTCATCCGGCCGAGGTCGGAGTTGGGGGTCGAGTGCCGCTCGCGCACGTACTCCAGCGCCCGGTCGCCGTCGAGGGTCTGCACCCCGGCGTCGAAGTGGATGTGCGCCTTCGGGTCGTCGACCGGCTGCGGCACGCAGACCTCGACGCCCCCGACCGCGTCGACCATCCCCTTGAAGCCGCCGAAGTCCACGGTCAGGTAGTCGTCGACGTAGATGCCCGTGACGGCCTCGACCTGCTCGACGGTGCACTCGGGGCCGCCGAGCGCGTAGGCCTGGTTCCAGATGACGTCGTGGGCGCCCGGCACGGTCCCGCTGCCGACCGTGCAGTCGGGGCGGTCCACGAGGGTGTCCCGCGGGATCGAGATGCCGTACGCCGAGCGGCGGCCGTCGGCGATGTGCAGCAGGATCGTGGTGTCCGAGCCGCCCTGGCCGCTCGCCCCGTCGATGGCGCAGCCGGCGCAGTCGCGTGAGTCGGTGCCCATCAGCAGGATGTTCATCGACGAGGTGGGCAGCGCAGGCTCGGGGCGGTGGGTGCGGTGGTGGATCGGGTCGCCCGCCTGGATGCGGCCGTCGATGTGCCGGTAGGCGTAGGCCACGGTCGACGCGGTGACCAGCGCGACCACGAGCTCGGCGACCAGGATGACCCGCAGCATGGTGGCGCCGCGTCGTCGGCGGGGTCGTCGCGGGTGGGTGGCCGGCATCGTCGTCCTTCGGTCGGTGGCAGGGGAGTCCGGACACTACGACGCAACGAGCGTCACGTCGGTTGCCTCGCCGGTGATCGCCGAGTCGGCGCTCGTTGACACGGGCGGCACGACGGCCGTGTCCGAATCCCGCGAGAAGTGGTCGGTGGCGTAAGCGATGATGGAGCCATGGACTCCAAGGCAGCCGTGGCCCCCGGGCTGGATGCCGAGTCCTGCTACCGCGCGGTGAAGTCGCGTGACCGGCGCTTCGACGGCGTGTTCTACACCGCCGTGCGCACCACCGGCATCTACTGCCGGCCCTCCTGCCCGGCCCGCACCCCGGCGTACGCGAACGTCACCTTCCACCGCAGCGCCGCGGCCGCCCAGGCGGCGGGCTACCGCGCCTGCAAGCGGTGCCTGCCGGACGCCACGCCCGGCAGCCCCGACTGGGACGTCGCGGCCACGGCTGCGGGCCGCGCGATGCGGCTGATCGCCGACGGCGTGGTCGACCGGGAGGGGGTCGACGGGCTGGCCCGGCGGGTGGGCTACACGCCCCGGCACCTGTCCCGGATCCTCGCGGCCGAGCTCGGTGCCGGTCCGCTGGCGCTGGCGCGGGCCCGCCGGGCGCAGACCGCGCGGGTGCTGATCGAGACCACCTCGCTGACGTACGCCGAGATCGCGTTCGCCTCGGGGTTCTCGAGCATCCGGCAGTTCAACGACACCGTGCGCGAGGTGTACGCCGCCACGCCGACCGAGCTCCGCGGCCGGCGCGGCGGCGGTCGCGCCTCCACCGGCAGCGTCACCATGCGGCTGGCCGTGCGCACGCCGTTCGCGGGCGCAGCGCTGCTGGACTTCCTCGCCCACCACCTGGTGCCGGGCGTCGAGGTGGCCGGCCCGGGGTGGTACGCCCGCACCCTCGACCTGCCGCACGGACCGGGCGCGGTGCGGCTCGGGCTCGCCGACGAGCCCCAGGACGGGCAGACCGCCCTCGTGACCGCGACGTACGAGCTGACCGACCTCCGCGACACCGCCGCCGCGGTGGAGCGCACCCGCCGACTGCTGGACGCCGACTGCGACCCGCTCGCCGTGGCCGCCCACTTCGCCGGCGACCCGGTGATCGGTCCGCTGGCTCGCCGGCAGCCCGGGCTGCGGGTGCCCGGGCAGGTCGACGGCGACGAGACCGCGATCCGCACGGTGATCGGCCAGCAGGTCAGCGTGGCCGGGGCCCGCACGGTCACGGGACGGCTGGTCGCGGCGCACGGCCGGCCGGTCGCCAGCCTCGTCCCGGGGCTCACCCACCTGTTTCCCGACGCGGCGACGCTGGCCGCGGTGGACCCGGAGTCGCTGCCGATGCCGCGGGCCAGGGGCCGGGCCCTGGTCGCGCTCGCGGGCGCGCTGGCCTCCGGGTCGGTCGCGCTCGACCGCGGTCCGGACCGCGACGCCGTCCGCGAGGCCCTGCTGGCGCTGCCCGGCATCGGGCCCTGGACCGCCGACTACGTCGCGATGCGGGCGCTGGCCCACCCCGATGTCTTCCTGCCCACCGACGTGGGCGTGCGCAACGCCCTGGCCGGGCTCGGCCACGACCCGTCCGCCGTGGTCGGGCGGGCCGCCGGGTGGCGGCCGTGGCGCTCCTACGCCCTGATGCACCTGTGGAACACCCTGATGCCGCCGACCGCGGCGAACGCTCCGGCCGCACCGGCCGGGACCGAGGAGGCCTGACATGTGGACCCTGATGGACAGCCCCGTGGGCGAGCTGCGTCTCGTCGAGGAGGAGGGCGCGATCACCGCGATCCACTTCGCGCCCGACGAGGCGCGAGCCGACGACGGCGGGCGCGACGACGGCCGCCCGGTGCTCATCGAGGCGGTGCGCCAGCTGCGCTCCTACTTCGCGGGGGAGCTCGAGGAGTTCGACCTGCCGCTGGCCCCGGGCGGGACGCCGTTCCAGGCGAAGGTCTGGGAGCAGCTGCGCACCATCCCGTACGGCCAGACCCTGACCTACGGACAGATCGCCCTGCGGCTCGGTCTGACCGGTCACGGCTCGCGCGCGGTCGGACTGGCGAACGGTCGCAACCCGATCCCCATCGTGGTCCCCTGCCACCGGGTGATCGGCGCGAACGGCACCCTCACCGGCTACGCCGGCGGCCTCGAGCGCAAGCAGACCCTGCTCGAGCTCGAGCAGGTCGCCCTCTTCTGAGACGCCGAGTCGGCGCATGTTGACGCTGAGTACGGCCTGGGACCCTGGCGTACTGTCAACGAGCGCCGACTCGGCGTGCTCGCACGGTCAACGAGCGCCGACTCGGCGTGCTCGACGGCTCACTCCGCGGCGGCGCGGCGCAGGGACTCCGAGAGCCGCTCGGCGGCGGCGAGGACCGCGGGGGCGTGCATCCGGCCGGGCTGGCGGGAGAGCCGTTCGAGGGGGCCGGAGACCGACACCGCGGCGATGATCTTGCCGCTGGGGGAGCGGACCGGGGCGGAGACCGAGGCGACACCCTGCTCGCGCTCGCCGACCGACTGCGCCCAGCCCCGCCGGCGGATGCCGGACAGGGCGGCGGCGGAGAAGGCGGCGTTCTGCAGGCCGCGGTGCATGCGCTCGGGGTCCTCCCAGGCCAGCAGCACCTGGGCGGCCGAGCCGGCGCGCATGGTCAGCTGCGAGCCGACCGGGATGGTGTCGCGCAGGCCGCTGGGCCGCTCGGCGGCGGCGACACAGACGCGGTGCTCGCCCTGGCGCCGCCACAGCTGGGCGGACTCGCCGGTGATGTCGCGCAGCCGGGCCAGCACCGGGCCGGCCGCCGCGAGCAGCCGGTCCTCGCCGGCCGCGGCGGACAGCTCGGACAGCCGCGGACCCAGCACGAAGCGGCCCTGCATGTCCCGGGCCACGAGCCGGTGGTGCTCCAGCGCGACCGCGAGGCGGTGCGCCGTCGGGCGGGCCAGGCCGGTGCCGGCCACGAGCCCGGCGAGGGTGGCCGGGCCCGACTCGAGGGCGGTGAGGACCAGGGCGGCCTTGTCCAGAACGCCGACTCCGCTGCTGTTGTCCATATGGCAATACTGCCGTCTCAGAACATGGGATGCAAGCGGTAGGCTCTTCCTCGTCGCCGACACCGGGGTCGAACCTCGTGTGGAGGGGGCCACCGTCGATGTGAGAACCGAAGTGTGAGGGAGACAGTCATGGGCAAGACCCTGGCCGAGAAGGTCTGGGACGAGCACGTCGTCCGGTCCGCCGAGGGCGAGCCGGACCTGCTCTACATCGACCTCCACCTCATCCACGAGGTGACCTCGCCGCAGGCGTTCGACGGCCTCCGGCTCGCGGGCCGCACGGTCCGCCGTCCCGACCTGACCCTGGCCACCGAGGACCACAACGTCCCGACGCTGGACTGGGACAAGCCGATCGCCGACCCCGTCTCGCGCACGCAGGTCGAGACCCTGCGGAGGAACGCCGAGGAGTTCGGCGTCCGGCTGCACCCGCTCGGCGACCTCGAGCAGGGCATCGTCCACGTCGTCGGTCCGCAGCTCGGCCTGACCCAGCCCGGCATGACCATCGTCTGCGGGGACAGCCACACCAGCACGCACGGCGCGTTCGGCGCGATCGCGTTCGGCATCGGCACCTCGGAGGTCGAGCACGTGCTCGCCACCCAGACGCTGCCGCAGGCCAAGCCGAAGACCATGGCCGTCACCGTCAACGGGAGCCTGCCCGAGGGCGTCACCGCGAAGGACCTGGTGCTGACCCTGATCGCGCACACCGGCACCGGTGGCGGTCAGGGCTACATCGTGGAGTACCGCGGCCAGGCCATCGAGGAGCTCTCGATGGAGGCCCGGATGACGGTGTGCAACATGAGCATCGAGTGGGGCGCCAAGGCCGGCCTGATCGCACCCGACCAGACGACCTTCGACTACATCCAGGGCCGCCCCGAGGCGCCGAAGGGCGCCGACTGGGACGCCGCCGTCGCGCACTGGCGCAGCCTGCGCACCGACGACGACGCCACCTTCGACGAGGAGATCGTCCTCGACGCGAGCACGATGACGCCGTTCGTCACCTGGGGCACCAACCCCGGCCAGGGCGTGCCGCTGGGTGCGAACGTGCCGGACCCCGTGTCGTACGACGAGCCGAGCGACCGCGTCGCCGCCGAGAAGGCCCTGCAGTACATGGGTCTGGAGGCCGGCACCCCGATGCGCGAGATCAAGGTCGACACGGTCTTCGTGGGCTCGTGCACCAACGGCCGGATCGAGGACCTGCGCGCCGCCGCGGGGATCGTCCGCGGCCGCCACGTCGACAAGGACACCCGGCTGCTCGTGGTCCCCGGCTCGGTGCGGGTGCGCCTGCAGGCCGAGGAGGAGGGCCTCGACGTCGTGTTCAAGGAGGCCGGCGCGGAGTGGCGCGGAGCCGGGTGCTCGATGTGCCTGGGCATGAACCCCGACCAGCTGCAGCCCGGCGAGCGCAGCGCCTCGACCTCCAACCGCAACTTCGAGGGACGCCAGGGCAAGGGCGGCCGCACCCACCTGGTGTCGGTGCCGGTCGCCGCGGCCACCGCGATCCGCGGCACCCTCTCGTCCCCCGCCGACCTGGACTGATCGGAGCAGCCACCATGGAGAAGTTCTCGACCCACACCGGCGTCGGCGTGCCGCTGCGCCGCAGCAACGTCGACACCGACCAGATCATCCCGGCGGTCTACCTCAAGCGCGTGACCCGCACCGGCTTCGAGGACGGGCTGTTCGCCGCCTGGCGCAACGACCCGTCGTTCGTGCTCAACCAGCAGGCGTACGCCGCCGGCTCGGTGCTCGTGGCCGGGCCGGACTTCGGCACCGGCTCCTCGCGCGAGCACGCGGTCTGGGCGCTGCAGAACTACGGCTTCAAGGCCGTGCTCTCGCCCCGGTTCGGCGACATCTTCCGCGGCAACGCCGGCAAGGCCGGGCTGCTCGCGGCGCAGGTCGACGAGAAGGTCGTGCAGCGGCTCTGGGACCTGCTCGAGGAGCAGCCGGGCGCCACCGTGACGGTCGACCTCGAGTCGCGCACCGTGCGCGCCGGTGAGGGTCCCGACGCGATCGAGGACTCCTTCGACATCGACGACTACACCCGCTGGCGGCTGCTCGAGGGTCTCGACGACATCGGCATCACCCTGGGCCGCGAGGACGAGATCGCGGCCTACGAGTCGCGCCGCCCGAGCTGGAAGCCCGCCACCCTGTAGGGATTCAGGCGGGGCGCAGCGCCAGCTGGGTGCAGTACGCCGTGAACCCGAGTCGGCGCGCCGTCGCGAGGGAGCCGGAGTTGGTGTTGCGGGCACCCCAGCGCGCGAGCCCGTGCTCGGCGATGGCGTACGACGCGGCGTGCTGCGCCACCACTGGTGCCAGCCGACGGCCCCTGGACTCGGGCGCGACGAGCACGCCGACGTCGCGCGGCAAGCCGTCCCACAGGTTGAGGTTCGACGCGGCCACCAGGACGCCGTCGCGCGCGAGCCCGAACGGCCTCGAGGAGTCGGCGAAGCCCGACTCGCGCCAGTCGGCCTCACCCGCCCGGTCGTGAAGCGACGCGAGCTGCGCGGCAGTGGGAACGACCACCCCGGGCGCCGGCCCCGGGTCGACGTCGAGGTAGTGGTGGGTGCTCGGCCCGATCAGCGCGACGCCGCGCTCCTCGGCGAGCTGCTTCCAGAAGCCGCACTGCCGCAGGCCGTCGAGGTCCAGCGTGCCGAGGCGTCGGCCGACCTGCTCGACGTCGGCGGCCGGCGCCGAGACGTGCACGCCCTCGTTGCGCCACGCGACGAAAAGGCCGGGGTAGTCGCCGAGCACCCCGTGCGGCCGCACCGTGACCGAGGACCACAGCGACTGCTCCTCGACGCCGAAGACGTCCGACCACCACCGCCGCAGGTACCGCTCGTTCTCTGACCGCACCGCGCCGATGCTAGTCAGCCGGAGGCCAGCAGCAGCAGGCGATCGGGCCCGGGGAGCGGACACACCTCGTGGTCCTGCTCGCCGGTCACACGATCTGCGCAGACCTCCCGACGGGCCGGTCTGCGGCGCCTTCTGCACACCTCCCCGGCGCGTCGAAAATGCTCGAATCCCCAGTCCCCATTGGGAATTCGGGTGGCTTCGCGTCCTCGACCAGCGGGGTCTCCTCCACCGGAAAAGGTCGAAAGCCCCATGGTTGAGCGCTTTCCGGGCGGTAAAAAAGGTCGAGAAATCGTCGGCGTGGCGATTGTGACAAAGCCCACGAATACCTAGCGTGCGTGCAAGAACGTCGAGCACGAGCTCGGCCGCAAAGGTTCATTGGAAGGGAAGCTAGTGAACAAGTCTCAGCTCATCGATGCACTGGCCCAGCGTTACGAGGGAAATCGCAAGGCCGCCCAGCACGCGCTCGACTCCGTGCTCGACACCATCACCCGTGAGGTCGCGCGGGGCGAGAAGGTCGCGATCACCGGTTTCGGCTCGTTCGAGAAGCGTGTCCGCCAGGCGCGCTGGGTCCGCAACCCGCAGACCGGCGAACGGATCAAGGCGAAGAAGACGGCGGTGCCGAAGTTCAGCCCCGGCGCCGACCTCAAGAACGTCGTTTCCGGCGCCAAGAAGCTGCCGAAGCTGACGCTGACGGCGTCGGGGGCGGCCGCCAGGAAGACGACCGGCACGGCCAAGGCGGCGGCCTCCGCGGCCGCCAAGAAGGCCGCTCCGGCGAAGAAGACGACGGGCACGGCCAAGAAGACCGCGGCCAAGAGCACGCCCGCCAAGAAGACGACGACGGCGAAGGCGCCCGCCAAGAAGGCCGGCACCGCGAAGAAGGCCGCCACCACGACCAAGAAGTCGTCACCGGCGAAGAAGGCGTCGACCTCGAAGTCCACCGCCTCGAAGTCGGCCGCCGCCAAGTCGACGGCGGCGAAGTCGGCTGCCTCCAAGTCGGCTACCTCGAAGTCGGCCGCCTCCAAGTCGACGGCGGCCAAGAAGTCCTCGACCGCCAAGAAGTCCGCCCCGGCCAAGAAGACGACGGCCAAGAAGACCAGTGCGGCGCAGTCCGCCCCGGCGAAGAAGACGACCACGGCGAAGAAGACGACGGCGAAGAAGGCCGCCAAGAAGTCCTGAGCAGCGGCGTCACCGGTGGTGGCGGGTCTCCCTCGGGAGGCCCGCCATCACTGTGTCAGCACGGGTCCTGCGGCCGCGGCCGTGTGGGCGCCGACGCCGAGCGCCAGCACCCGTCGCAGGTCCTCGAGGTCGTCGACGTCGTGGCGCAGGGTCCGCAGGTCCCCACCGATCTCGACCGCCCCGGCCCCCAGGTGGGCCAGCCGCGAACCCACGCCGAACCGCGGGTCGAACCGGTCGTGCGGCGCGGCGTACATCGTGGTGCCCAGGCCGGCCGCGTCCGAGACGAAGCACGGTGTTGCCGGGGGCGTCGCGGCCAGCGTCTCGTCCAGCGCCTCGTCCAGGTCGCCGGGTCGCAGCGCCGGCAGGTCGGCGCACACGGCCACCGGCTCCAGGTCCGGCCACCGGCGCCGGGCCTCGGCGGCGGCCTGCCGCAGCGTCGCGTTCAGGTCGCCGGACACGCCGTCCGGGATGGCGGCGCAGCCGGCCTCGGCGAGCCGCTGCGAGAAGGCCGCGTCGTCGGTCACGGCGAGGACCGAGCCCACGCGGGCGGCGGCGAGGCACGCGGCGACCGTGTCGAGGGCGAAGGCGGCGGCGAGGCCGCGGCGCAGCTCCTGGGACGGCGCGACCAAGCGGGACTTGCCCTGGGCGGGCGGCTTGACCGGGACCAGCACGGCGAACTGCGACGACGTCATCGCTCCGATCATCGCAGGCGGTCCGGGTGCTGCCGGGCATGGCCCGGCGGCCGCGGGGAACCGAGCGTGTCGCCACTGGGTCGGGGGACCGGCCGACCGGATAACCTGCACTCGACGGGTGGCAACGCGGTCAGGAGGCCGCAGGGACGACAGGGACGTACGTGACGGTTCGGAAGCTGCAGCAGCGGCGTGGGTGGGCGTTCAACCTCGCCGTGCCCATCATCAAGCCGACGCTGCTCGCCACCACGAGGCGGAACTGGATCGACGGGGAGAAGATCCCCGTCGAGGGCGGCTTCATCCTCGTGCTCAACCACGTCTCGCACGTGGACCCGCTGACCGCGGCGCACCTCCTCTACGACCACGGCCGGCTGCCGCGCTACCTCGCCAAGTCCGGGCTGTTCAAGAACAAGGCGCTGGCCTACTTCCTCAACGCCGCCGGCCAGATCCCCGTCGAGCGCCTCAGCCGCAACGCCGTCGGCGCGTACGACGCTGCCGTGCGCGCGGTGCAGGACGGCCAGTGCGTCGTGGTCTACCCCGAGGGCACCATCACCCGGGACCCGGACATGTGGCCGATGACCGGCAAGTCGGGCGCGGCCAGGATCGCGCTGGCCACCGGCTGCCCGGTGATCCCCGTCGGCCAGTGGGGGGCGCAGCAGCTCCTCGCGCCGTACGCGAAGAAGCCGAACCCACTCCCGCGCAAGACCATCACGATGAAGGTGGGCGACCCCGTCGACCTCCACGACCTGCTCGCGCTGCCGCCCTCGACCGCGGTCACGCAGCAGGCGACCGACCGGATCATGGCGGCGATCACCGCCCTCGTGGAGGACATCCGCGGCGCGAAGGCGCCGGCCGAGCGGTTCGACATGCGCAGGGCCGGGGTGCGGGAGACAGGCAACCCGTACAAGGTCGACCGCAAGAAGGAGCGGCCATGAGCCTCGAACCGACCCAGCACGGCAAGGTAGCCGTGTTCACCGCCGGGTCGTGGGGGACGGCCTTCTCGATCGTGCTGGCCGACGCCGGCAACGAGGTGGCGATGTGGGCGCGTCGCGACGAGGTCGCGCACGCCGTCAACGAGCAGCACGAGAACCCCGACTACCAGCCCGGTGTCGGACTGCCGCCGACGGTGTCGGCCACCACCGACGTGGAGAAGGCGCTGCACGGCGCCGACATGGTCGTGCTCGCCACGCCGTCGCAGTCGCTGCGCGCCGGCCTCACCGAGTGGGCGCCCTTCATCGAGAAGGACGCCGTGATGGTCTCGCTGATGAAGGGGGTCGAGCTCGGCACCCTGGAGCGGATGAGCGAGGTCATCGCCCAGGTGACCGGTGCCGGCCCCGAGCGCATCGCGGTCGTGAGCGGCCCGAACCTCTCGCCGGAGATCGCCCGCCGCGAGCCGGCCGCCTCGGTGGTGGCGTGCGCCGACGAGTCGGTCGCGAAGATGATCCAGACCCGGATCCACTCCCCGGCGTTCCGCCCCTACACCAGCACCGACGTGCTGGGCTGCGAGCTCGGCGGGGCGTACAAGAACGTCGTGGGCCTCGCGGTCGGCATGGCCGTCGGGCTCGGCTTCGGCGACAACACGACCGCCTCGGTGATCACCCGCGGGCTGGCGGAGACCGCGCGGCTCGCGACCAGGCTCGGCGCCAACCCGCTCACGCTGATGGGCCTCGCAGGGCTCGGCGACCTCGTGGCCACCTGCTCCTCGCCGCTCTCGCGCAACCGCACGTTCGGCGAGAAGCTCGGTCGCGGAATGACGACCGAGGAGATCTACGCCAGCACCCGGCAGGTGGCCGAGGGTGCGAAGTCGTGCTCGTCGCTGCTCGCGCTCGCCCGCAGCTGCGGCGTCGACGCCCCGATCGCCGAGCACGTCGACGCCGTGGTCGCCGGCCGGATGACCGCGCAGGAGATGATGGACTCCTTCATCGCCCGCGACACCAAGGCCGAGGCTGACTGACCCGGTGACGTGCCCGCAACGTCGGGAACCGCGGCGTTGGGGACCGCGCCGGCGAAAGGCGCCGGCGCCGGGAACAGCGTCAGACCACGTCGTCCAACGCCCGGACCAGGTCCTCCCACAGGTCGTCCACGTCCTCGACGCCGACAGAGAGCCGCACCAGCCCGTCGGGGATCGTCGCCGGCTCGGACTTCCAGCGGCGCCGGCGCTCGAAGGTCGACTCGACCCCGCCCAGGGAGGTGGCGTGGACCCACAGCCGGGTCTTGCGGGTCAGCAGGTCGGCGGCCAGGGCGCCCTGGGCGAGCACGACCGAGACGATGCCTCCGAAGCCGGGATAGCGGACCTCGCCGACCGCCGGGTGCGCGGAGAGCCGGCGGACCAGCTCCTGGGCGTTGGCCTGGGCGCGCTCCACCCGCAGGTGCAGCGTGCGCAGCCCGCGCAGGGCCAGCCAGGCCTCGAGGGTGCCGGGCACAGCGCCCAGCAGGTCGCGCCGGCCCTTCAGCACGCCGTACAGGTCCTCGTCGCGGGTGACGACCGCGCCCATCAGCACGTCGCTGTGGCCGGAGAGGTACTTGGTGGCGGAGTGCAGGACCAGGTCGACGTCCAGGTCCAGCGGCTTCTGCAGCAGCGGCGTCGCGAACGTGTTGTCCACGACGACGTAGGCACCCGCGTCGTGGGCGGCCTCGCGGATGGTCTCGATGTCGGCGACCTCGAGCGCCGGGTTGGTCGGCGACTCCAGCCAGACCAGGGCGGCGCCGTCGCAGGCCTTGACGACCTCGTCGGTGTCGGTGACGTCGACCAGCTGGGTGCGCAGGCGGCCGCGCGCCTCGAGGTCGCCGAGCTGCATGACCGTGCCGTTGTAGGCGTGCCGGGGCGCGACGACCTTGGCCTCCGCGCCGACCAGGTCGAGCACGGTCGCGACGGCCGCGAGACCGCTGGCGAAGCTGAGCGCCCGGCCGCCCTCGAGCGCGCCCAGCGCCTCCTCGAACGCCGCCCAGGTCGGGTTGCCGTAGCGGCCGTACTCCAGCTCACCGCCGGCGACGTACGTCGAGGCCATGACGATCGGCTCGTTGAGCGGCTGGTCGGGGGAGTGCGGCGGCCGGCCGGCGGCGACCGCGACGGTGGACGGCTTCCACGCGGGGTCGAGGCCGGTGGTGCTCGTGGTGGGGCTGGACACGGGGGAGGGGCCGGTGGGCGAGTCCGCGGACATGGGCCCGACTCTAGGCCGCTAGTGTCGGCCCGATGAACGAGCCCACCCCCACCGACCACCCCGGGACCCGCAAGCCCCGCGTCGCCGTCGTCTTCGGCGGCCGCTCGAGCGAGCACGGGATCTCGTGCGTCACGGCGGGCAGCGTGCTGCAGGCCATCGACCGGAGCAGGTACGACGTGGTCCCGGTCGGCATCGCCACCGACGGCCGCTGGGTGCTGGAGTCCGGTGACCCCGAGCGGCTGCGCATCGAGGGCGTCGACAAGCTCCCGTCGGTGGACAGCGCCGGCGCCTCGGTCGCGCTCTCCCAGCACGTGGGCTCGACCGACCTCGTCGTGACCGAGCCGTCCCAGCCACCGCGCACGCTCGGCGAGGTCGATGTGGTCTTCCCGCTGCTGCACGGGCCGTGGGGCGAGGACGGGACCATCCAGGGCATGTTCGAGATGGCCGGGGTGCGCTACGTCGGGGCGGGCGTGCTGGCCTCCGCGGTGAGCATGGACAAGGCCTACATGAAGGTGGTGCTGCAGGGCGCCGGGCTGCCGGTGATGCCGTCGGCCACGATCACCGCCCGTGAGTGGCAGCGCGACCCCCAGGGCTGCCGCGAGCGGGCCGGGGCGGTCGGCTACCCGCTGTTCGTCAAGCCGGCCCGGGGCGGGTCGAGCTTCGGCATCTCCAAGGCCCACGATGCCTCCGAGATCGACGAGTGCGTCGAGGAGGCCCTGCGCCACGACCCCAAGGTGCTGCTGGAGGTCTCGGCCGAGGGCGCACGCGAGGTCGAGTGCGGCGTGCTGCAGGCGCTGGACGGCACCCCCGAGACCAGCCTGCCCGCCGAGCTGCGGGTCGGGGGCGACCACGAGTTCTACGACTTCGCGGCCAAGTACCTCCCCGACGAGAGCACCGAGGTCGACATCCCGGCCGACCTGCCCGACGAGGTGGGCACCGAGCTGCGCCGCCTGGCCGCGCTGGCCTTCGAGGCGGTCGGCTGCGAGGGGCTGGCGCGGGTGGACTTCTTCGTCTTCCCCGACGGCCGGCTCGTCGTCAACGAGATCAACACGATGCCGGGCTTCACGCCCACCTCGATGTACCCGCAGATGTGGGCGGCCAGCGGGTTGGACTACCCGGCCCTGGTCGACCGGCTCATCGAGCTGGCGCTGCAGCGCGACACCGGGCTGCGCTGAACCGAGCGGGCCGGGGCCGGTCCTGCCGCGGATCAGTGGCAGGGCTTGACCAGCCGCAGGTGCTGGCGCACCGGCGCGGCGAGGTCCGCGAGCGCGGCCGCCCCGCCCTCGGGCTGGTCCTCGCCGGGGACGTGCAGGGCCACCCGGGGCCGGTAGCCGACCGCGGTGAAGGTCGCGTCCCCGCCGTTCGCCTCGTCCTCCGGGACGTACCAGCCGACGCCGTTGACCAGCACGCACTGGGAGAGCCGGTCGAACGAGGCCGGCACGCCCACCCCGCAGGTGAGCGTGATCGGCGGGTCACCCCACGCCGCGCCCGGCGCGTCGGTGGGGGACACCTTCCGGGCGGACCGGCCCTCGAACCTCGCGGGCAGGGAGTCCAGCAGCTGCGTGCACGCCCGCTGGTCGGCGGCGGAGAGTCGCGGGGCGTCGATCTCGACCGGGCCCGTGGACCCGCCCCCGCAGCCCGTGAGCAGCAGGCAGGCGCACGCGACGACGCCCCGCGTCCACAGGGACACGGGGCGTCGGGGGGCGGACCGGGAGCCGGTCACTCAGATGTGCACGACCGGACAGGTCAGCGTGCGCGTGATGCCGTCGAGGTTCTGCACCTTGGAGACCACCAGCTTGCCGAGCTCGTCGACGTTGCGGGCCTCGGCCCGCACGATCACGTCGTACGGACCGGTGACGTCCTCGGCGAGGGTGACGCCCTTGATCTGGGCAATGGCGGCGGCGACCTCGGCGGCCTTGCCGACATCGGTCTGGATCAAGATGTACGCCTGGACGACCATCGTGGACTCCTCGTCTGTACGGGGCTCGTGTGCGGTCAACCTACCGTGCCCGCTGCGGCCGGCGATAGGCGCGCCCAGGTGCCGGTGGGAGGGGCCGATCTGGTGGGATGGTCGCCATGGCCTTCCCCCCTGACGCCACGCTCGCCGACGTCGGCGAGTTCGGACTCATCGCCGCCCTCACCGACCTCTTCGAGCAGGGTGAGCAGGTGCTCGTGGGCCCCGGGGACGATGCCGCGGTGCTGCGCGTGAAGAACGGGCACGTGGTGGTCTCCACCGACCTGATGGTCGAGGGCCGGCACTTCCGTCGCGAGTGGGCCTCGGCCGAGGACGTCGGCCATCGGGCCGCCGCCCAGAACCTCTCCGACGTCAACGCCATGGGCGGGCGCGCCACGTCGCTGACCATCGGGCTGGCCGCGCCGCCGGACCTGCCGGTGCAGTGGGCGCTGGACTTCGCCCGGGGCTTCGCCGACGAGTGCGCGGTCGTGGGCGCGAGCATCGTCGGGGGAGACGTGACCCGGGCCGACCAGGTGGTCATCGCGGTGACGGTGCTGGGTGCCTGCACCGAGGCGCCGGTGCTGCGCTCGGGGGCGGAGCCGGGCGATGTCGTCGCGCTGTGCGGCCGCCAGGGCTGGGCCGCGGGCGGCCTCGCGGTGCTCGGGCGCGGGTTCCGCTCCCCGCGGGTCCTCGTCGAGGCCTATCGACGACCGGAACCGCCGTACGACGCGGGCCGCTCGGCGGCCGAGGCCGGGGCGACCGCGATGATCGACGTCTCCGACGGGCTGCTCGCCGACGCCGGCCACGTGGCCGAGGCGTCCGGGGTCGCCATCGACATCCACCGGGCCGCGTTCGAGGTGCCCGACCCCCTGCAGGCGGTGGGTGCGGCGCTGGGCGCCGACCCGCTGCAGTTCATCCTCGGCGGCGGCGACGACCACGCGCTGCTCGCGACCTTCCCGGACGACGCCGTCCCCGGCGGCTGGGCGGTCGTCGGCGCCGTGACCGAGGCCGGTCCCGACGGCCCCGCGGTCACGGTCGACGGCGCGGCGTACGACGGGCCGACCGGCTGGGTGCACTTCTGATACGCCGAGTCGGCGCTGGTTGACGCGCTGGTGCGTCGAGTCGGCGCTGGTTGACGGGCAGGTGCGCCGAGTCGGCGCTGGTTGACCTGCTGCGCGGTCCGTCGACGCCGAATCATCCGTCGCGGGGGAGGCGCCACCGTGTGGTTGATGGGGACCGTGTGCACAGGAGACGAGGAGAGGTGCTGCCGATGGTCGTCATGATCGGACACGCCGGTGTCTACCTGATCCTGGCGCTGGTCTTCCTGGCCATCATCGGGGGCGGGGTCTACCTCGCCTACCGGAGGAGCCGCTGACCGACGCCGGAGGTGGCCCCGGCTGCCGCGGTCCGCGGGTCATGGACACCTCGGCGTGTCCCCGAGCGTCGACGAGCGCCGACTCGGCGTACCGCGGTGTCAACGAGCGCCGACTCGGCGTACCCGCGGTGTCAACGAGCGCCGACTCGGCGTGCTTGGTGACGCAAAGCAGAAGGCCCCCGAGCGCTGCAGAGCAGCTCTCGGGGGCCTTCGGTGCGTCACGTCAGCGCGTGACCTTGCCGGCCTTGAGGCAGCCGGTGCACACGTTGAGGCGCTTGGGGGTGCCGTTCACGGTCGCCCGGACGCGCTGGATGTTGGGGTTGAAGCGACGATTCGTAATCTTGCGCGACCACGGCCGGTTGTGACCGAAGCCCGGCTTCTTGGCGCAGATGTCACAGACGGCAGCCACCGTGAACTCCTGAAGTCGAGGTTGCAGAACAATGGGCCCGCCGGAGCGGGCAACCGGACGAGGATATCCGATGCTCCCGTCCGCGGGCGAATCGAGGACCGGGGGACGAGCAGCTTCCCCGGCGGCCTCCTCCTCATGGTCGCACGTCCTATCCTGTGTCCTCCACCCGGCGCGGGGACGTCCCGCGTCGCGCACGGGGTCCGGTGACACGAGGCAGGCGATGGAAGTTCCGCACGGGGGCACGATCGAGCTCGCCGTCGTGCAGCGATTCGTCGAGATCGCCACCGACGCGCTGGCCCACGCCCGGGAGGAGATCGACGCCCTCAACGTCTATCCCGTGCCCGACGGCGACACCGGCACCAACATGTTCCTCACGGTCTCGGCCGCCCGGGAGGCGCTCGCGCAGGCCACCGCCGAGCCCGCGACCGACGCCGCCGACCCCGCCGCCCTCCGGAGCACGGCGCTCGCCGCGTGCAGCCGTGGTGCGCTGCTCGGGGCCCGGGGCAACTCCGGGGTGATCCTCAGCCAGATGCTCGGGGCGATCTGCCACCGGCTCGCTGCGGCCCGGCCGGGCGAGCGGAACGCGGTCGTGATGGCCGAGGCGCTGGAGCGGGCCGCCGACGCCAGCTACGCCGCGGTCGGGACGCCGGTGGAGGGCACCATGCTCACCGTCGTGCGGGCGGCCGCCGACGCGGCCCGGGCCCGGGCGGGGGATCCCTCTGCCCGCTCCCGCGACGTGTTCACGGCGGCCGCGGCCGCGGCCCGGGAGGCGCTCGCGCGCACCCCCGAGCAGCTGCCCGCGCTGCGCGAGGCGGGCGTGGTGGACGCGGGCGGGCGCGGGGTGAGCGTGATCCTCGACGCGGCCGAGACCGTGCTGACCGGCCGCCGGCCGGCCCCGGTCACCCGGCCGCGGGGGCCGCTGGGCAGCCACCACATCCCCGTCCCGCACCCCGTGACGACCGGCGACCTGACCGCCGACGGCCCGTCCTACGAGGTGATGTACCTCCTCGACGCCGAGGAGGACCGCATCCCGGCGCTGCGCAAGGCCCTGGCCGCGCTGGGCGACTCGCTGGTCGTCGTGGGCGACGAGGGCCTCTGGAACGTGCACGTGCACGTCGACGACGTCGGCGCCGCGATCGAGGCCGGCATCGAGGCCGGCCGGCCGCACCGGGTCCGGGTGACGCACTTCGCCGAGCAGGTGGCCCGCGCCGCCGAGCAGGGCCACGGGTCGCGGGAGGGGCGGCGCATCGTCGCGGTCGCCGCGGGTCCCGGGCTGGCCGCGCTGTTCGAGGAGGCCGGCGCCACGGTGGTCGCCGGCGGCCCGGGGCGCCGGCCGTCGGCGGGCGAGCTGCTCGAGGCGATCACGGGCTGCGGTGCGGCCGAGGTGGTCGTGCTGCCCAACGACGGCGACTCGGTGCGCACCGCCGAGATCGCCGCGCGCACCGCCGAGGAGGACCACGGCCTGCGGGTCACCGTCATCCCCACGCGGGTCCAGGTCCAGGGGCTCGCCGCGCTCGCGGTGCACGAGCCGGGACGCGCCTTCGACCAGGACGTGCTCGAGATGACCGCCACCGCGCGGCACGCCCGCCACGGGGCCGTCACGGTCGCCGCCCGCCGCGCGATCACGATGGCCGGTCCCTGCGAGCCGGGCGACGTGCTGGGGGTCGTGGAGGGCGACTTCGCGCTGGTCGGTGACGACCTCCTCGCGGTGGCCACCGGCGTCCTCGACCGGCTGATCGGCGGAGGTGGCGAGCTCGTCACGATCGTCGCCGGCACCGTCGACCCCGCCGAGCACGCCTCGGCGTACGCCGGCCTCGACCCCACCGACCTCGCCGCCCGGTGTGCCGCCTGGGTGGAGGCGCAGCACCCGGCTGTCGACGTCGTGGTGTACGACGGAGGCCAGGAGCGCTACCAGCTCCTGGTGTCGGTCGAGTGAGCCCGGATGGTGAGCCGGATGAGTGAGGTCACAGGCGTGAGGTCCGAAGCGATGCGGGGCCGCGGATGATCACCCCCTCCTCGCCCATCGAGGCCGTCCTGGGCGCCGGCATCAAGCCCAGGAAGCGGCAGCGGATCGTCGACGGGCTCGGCCTGCACACCGTGGGCGACCTGCTGCGGCACTTCCCGCGCCGCTACCTCGAGACCGGCGAGCTGACCAAGGTCGACGAGCTCGAGGAGGGCCGGCTGCTCACCTTGGTGGGCGAGGTCGTGAGCAGCAGGGTCAACACCTACCGGGACCGCCGGACCGGCCGGCCGGCGTACCGCCTCGACGTCACCGTGCGCACCGACGGGCCGCGGCTGCGGATGTCGTTCTTCGCCAAGAGCCAGCGGATCGCCGACTGGAACGCCGGCCGGCTGGCTCCCGGCACCCGGGGCATCTTCCTCGGCAAGCTCGGCAGCTTCCGCGGCGAGTGGCAGCTGACCAACCCGCAGACGGTGCTGACCGGCTCGGAGGAGGAGAGCGCCGCGCAGATGTCGCTGGACGCGCTGGGGGAGTACTACCCGATCTACCCGCTCACCAACGGCGTCGACTCCTGGGACCTGCAGCGCGCGGTGACGTTCGCGCTGACGGTCCTCGACGACGTGCCGGAGCTGCTGCCCGCGGAGGTGCGCGAGCGGTACGACGTGCTCGACGTCCGCACCGCCTACGACTGGATCCACGCGCCGCACGACCTCGGCCAGGTGTCCAGGGCGATGCGGCGGTTCCGCTTCGAGGAGGCCCTGGTGACCCAGCTGGTCCTGGGCCGGCGCCGCCGTGAGCTGACCGCGCTGGGCGCCCAGGCCCGCGCCGGCGACCAGGGGTCGCTGCTGAAGCGGTTCGACGAGCGGCTGCCCTTCGAGCTGACCGCCGGGCAGCTCGAGGTCGGCGCCGAGATCGAGCGCGAGCTCGCGCTGCCCCACCCCATGCACCGGCTGCTGCAGGGCGAGGTCGGCTCCGGCAAGACCGTCGTGGCGCTGCGGGCGATGCTGCGCGTGGTCGACTCCGGCGGCCAGGCGGCGCTGCTGGCCCCCACCGAGGTGCTCGCCCAGCAGCACCACCGCTCGATCACCGCGATGCTCGGCGACCTGGCCGCGGGCGGCATGCTCGGCGGCGACCCCGACGCCACGACCGTGGAGCTGCTGACCGGGTCGATGACCAAGGGCCAGCGCACCGGTCCGCTCTCCCGGATCGCCAGCGGCGAGGCCGGGATCGTCATCGGCACCCACGCGCTGCTCGAGGACACGGTGATGTTCGCCGACCTCGGGCTCGTCGTGGTCGACGAGCAGCACCGCTTCGGCGTGGAGCAGCGCGCGGCGCTGACCGACAAGGCGGGCACCCCGCCCCACGTGCTGGTGATGACCGCGACCCCGATCCCGCGCACGGTGGCGATGACGGTCTTCGGCGACCTCGAGACCTCGACGCTCACCGAGCTGCCCGCCGGGCGGGCGCCGATCCAGACCAACGTGGTCCCGCTCGCCGACCGCCCGCAGTGGGTGGAGCGGGTGTGGGAGCGGGTGCGCGAGGAGGTCTCCAAGGGCCACCAGGCCTACGTCGTGTGCCCACGGATCGTCCGCGACGAGATGGAGCAGGGGGAGCACGACCAGCTCGACCTCGACGAGGAGGGCAACCTGGTCGTCGACCGCACCGGCACCGGGCTGGCCTCGGTCGTCGACGTCTCCGCCGACCTCGCCGACGGCCCGCTGCGGGGCCTGCGGATCGGGGTGCTGCACGGCCGGCTGCCCGCCGAGGAGAAGGACCGCACGATGCGCGCCTTCGCGGCGGGGGACCTCGACGTGCTGGTGTCCACCACCGTGATCGAGGTCGGTGTCGACGTCGCCAACGCGACCGCGATGGTGCTGCTCGACGCCGAGCGCTTCGGCGTCTCCCAGCTCCACCAGCTGCGCGGCCGGGTCGGGCGTGGCGGGTTCCCGGGGCTGTGCCTGCTGCTCACCCGCGCCGAGGCGGGGTCGGCGGCCCGCGACCGGCTGGACGCCGTGGCCGCCACCAGCGACGGCTTCGAGCTGAGCCGGGTCGACCTCGAGCAGCGCCGCGAGGGCGACGTGCTCGGCAAGTCCCAGTCCGGCTACCGCTCCAGCCTCCAGAACCTCCGCGTGCTGCGCGACGAGAAGACCATCCTCGACGCCAGGTCCGCCGCGGCGGACCTGCTCGACGCCGACTACGAGCTGCGCCAGGCCCCGGACCTGGCCGCGGCCGTCGTCGCGCTGGAGCAGTCCGTGGCGTCGGAGTTCATGGAGAAGTCATGAGGAACCACGGGGGCTGCACATGACGAGGATCATCGGGGGCGCGGTCGGCGGGCGCCGGATCGCCACACCGCGGGGCGTCAGCACGCGGCCGACCAGCGACCGGGTGCGCGAGGCGCTGTTCTCAGCGGTGGAGTCGTGGTGCGGGTCGCTGCACGGGCTGCGGTTCCTCGACCTGTACGCCGGGTCGGGCGCGGTCGGGCTCGAGGCGTGGTCGCGCGGCGCGGGTGTGGTCACGCTCGTCGAGCAGGACCGCCGCACGGCCGCGCTGATCGCCTCGAACGCCAGGTCCCTGGGCTACGCCAAGGCCGACGTGGTGACCGGGTCGGTGCCCACGACGCTGCGCCGGCCGCCGGCCGCGCCGTACGACGTGGTGTTCGCGGACCCGCCGTACCCGCTCCCGGAGGAGGCCGTCGCCACCGACCTGCAGGCGCTGGTCTACGGCGGGTGGCTGGTGCCGGGGGCGCTGGTGGTGGTCGAGCGCTCCGTCCGCAGCCCCGAGCCGGGCTGGCCGCCGGGGTTCGAGGACGTGCGCGCGAAGAAGTACGGCGAGACCGTGCTCTGGTACGGTCACGCCCCCTCGATCCAGTCGGCGTCCCCGCCGCCGATCCCACCGCCCATGCCCCCGTCGGAGGAGTAGCCCCGTGCGCCGAGCCGTCTGCCCCGGATCGTTCGACCCGGTCACCAACGGTCACCTCGACATCATCGCCCGCGCCTCGCGGCTCTTCGACGAGGTCGTCGTCGGGGTCGGGGTCAACCGGTCGAAGAACCGCCTGTTCAGCCCCGAGGAGCGGATGGCGATGCTCGAGGAGGTCTGCCGCGACTTCGCCAACGTGCGGGTGGCCGGCTTCCAGGGCCTGCTGACCGACTTCTGCCAGGAGCACGACGTCCACGCGATCGTGAAGGGGCTGCGCGCGGTCAGCGACTTCGACTACGAGCTGCAGATGGCGCAGATGAACGCCTCGCTGGCGCCGGTGGAGACCGTGTTCGTGCCGACCAGCCCCGAGTACTCCTTCCTCGCCTCCAGCCTGGTCAAGGAGGTCGCCACCTTCGGCGGAGACGTCTCCGGCCTCGTCCCGGGCTCGGTGCACGAGCGGCTCGTCGCCCGCCTCGCGGAGCGGGCCGCCGCCACCGGCGGCTGAACCACCCACGCAGGGGAACGCCGAGGTACGCCGAGTCGGCTCTGGTTGACGCCGGGGGGTACGTCGGGTGGCGCTCGTTGACACTTCGCGCGTGAAGTCGCGCCGACTCGACGGGGCCATGGGTGCCGGTTTTGCCCGGTCGGTGGCCGGACCGGTACGATTCCCGACGATCTGTTTGTGTCTGGAACCGGAAAGTCAGTCCCCTGAGCAACCTGGACCCGAGAGCGCCGCTCGTGCTCGATACACGCGAGCTCGGCCGCCGCCCGGGGTCCCAGCGCGAGGTGACGCGGACCGTTCCAGCGCCGGCAGATCTGGGCATCGAAGTCCTTCGTGTCCCCGAAGGTTCGCAGGTCGAGCTCGACCTGCGGCTGGAGGCGGTCATGGAGGGGGTGTTGGTCACGGGCACGGCGCACGCCGGGCTCGAGGGCGAGTGCGTGCGGTGCCTGGAACCGATCTCCGAGGAGCTGGAGGCCGACTTCCAGGAGCTGTTCGTCTACGACGACCCTGACCGCCGCGCTCCCTCCGAGGAGGACGACGAGGTCAGCAAGCTCGAGGACGACCTGCTCGACCTCGAGCCCCTGCTGCGGGACGAGGTGGTGCTCGCGCTACCGTTCCAGCCCTTGTGCCAGGACGACTGTCCCGGACTGTGCCCCGAGTGTGGGGCCCGTCTGGCCGACGACCCCGACCATGGCCACGAGGCGCCGGTCGACCCGAGGTGGGCGAAGCTGACCGAGCTCGAGCAGCCCGAACGACCTGAGTAATTTGACGGCCGGAGATCCCGGTCCTGGTTTGAGGAGATAACAGTGGCAGTCCCGAAGCGGAAGATGTCGCGGAGCAACACGCGTCACCGTCGCTCGCAGTGGAAGGCCGTCGCGCCGTCCCTGGTGACGTGTGCGAACCCTGCCTGCGGTGCCAAGCACCTGCCGCACCGTGCGTGCGGCGAGTGCGGTCAGTACGGCGCCCGGGCCGACCGTCGTCAGGTCCTCTGAACCGGGTCGCGGTCCGCTGACCAACTACGACGCGCTCCGAGCGGCGCTCGGGAACCCTGAGCTGGATCCCGAGCTGCTCGAGCGTGCCCTGACCCACCGGTCCTACGCCTACGAGAACGGCGGACTGCCGACCAACGAGCGCCTGGAGTTCCTGGGCGACTCGGTGCTCGGCGTCGTCGTCACCGAGACGTTGTACCGGACCCACCCGGACCTCTCCGAGGGCCGGCTGGCCAAGCTGCGCGCGGCCGTGGTCAACGCCCGCGCGCTGGCCGAGGTGGGCCGCTCGATCGGCCTCGGCGAGCACGTCAAGCTCGGCCGGGGCGAGGAGTCGACGGGCGGCCGCGACAAGGCCTCGATCGTCTCCGACACCGTCGAGGCGGTGCTCGGCGCGATCCACCTCAGCGGCGGCTTCACGGTCTCCGCCGAGGTGGTCCACCGGCTCTTCGACCCGCTCATCGAGGCGGCCTCCGCGATGGGCGCCGGCCTGGACTGGAAGACCTCCCTGCAGGAGCTCTCCGCGGAGCACGGCCTCGGCGTCCCCGAGTACGTCATCGAGGACGACGGCCCGGACCACATGAAGACCTTCACCGCCAAGGTCAGGGTCGGCGACGGGCTCTACGGCAACGGCGTGGGCCGCTCCAAGAAGGAGGCCGAGCAGGCCGCCGCGGAGACGGCGTACGGCGAGATCGCCGCCGATCTCGGGGGCGAGCCCACGGCCGGCACCTCCGTGGCCCGCGCCGCCGACCACGCCCGCGGCGACCTGCCCGACTGACCGCCGGTCGACCCACCCACCACCGTGCCGGAGCTGCCCGAGGTCGAGGTCGTCCGCGCCGGTCTGGAGCGCCACGTCCTCGGCGCCACCATCGCCCGGGTCGACGTCCTGCACCCGCGTCCGGTCCGCCGGGACCCCGGCGGCGCCGCGGGCTTCGCGGCGGCCCTGGCCGGCCGCCGCATCGAGGCCGCCCGCCGGCGCGGCAAGTACCTCTGGCTGCCGCTCGACAACGGTGACGCGTTGCTCGGTCACCTCGGCATGAGCGGCCAGCTGCTCGTGCAGTCCCCGGACGCCCCCGCCGAGCGGCACCTGCGGGTGCGCTTCGCGCTCGACCCGGCCGGCACCTCGCCCGCCGCCTCGCCTGCTCAGGACATCGAGCTCCGGTTCGTCGACCAGCGCATGTTCGGCGGCCTCTCGGTCTCGACGGGCGGCGCGGAGCTGCCGCCGGAGATCGCCCACATCGCCCGCGACCCGATGGACCCCGCGCTCGACGAGGACGAGGTGGTGCGCCGGATCCGTCGCCGGGCCTCGGGGATCAAGCGCCAGCTGCTCGACCAGAACCTGGTCTCCGGCGTGGGCAACATCTACGCCGACGAGGCGCTGTGGCGCGCCCGCCTGCACGGCGACCGCCCGGGGGAGCGGCTGACCGGCACCCAGGTGCGCGAGCTGCTCGGCCACGTCCGTGAGGTGATGGGCGACGCGCTGCGCCAGGGCGGCACCTCCTTCGACGCGCTCTACGTCAACGTCAACGGCCAGTCCGGCTACTTCGACCGCTCGCTGCACGCCTACGGCCGGGAGGGCGAGCCGTGCGAGCGGTGCGGCACCCCGATCCGGCGGATCGCGTTCATGAACCGGTCGTCGTACTTCTGCCCCTCCTGCCAGCCGGCGCCCCGGCGTCGGCGTTCCGTCCGGCCCGCCGGAGCGGGGTCTCGAGACGGCTCGCTCGGTCCGTCGCAGGCTCCGGACTGAGCCGAGCCTCCTCGACCTCCTCGCTGACCGGGCCCTCGCAAGCCCGGGCCCGCGCTCGGAGATTGACCGCAGGCGGATCCGGTGGGACTCTTGAAGACGGCCCGCTACCGCGGGCTTCCCTCCCACCCGGAAGGCTCGCCCATGGCCAAGGCGCTGATCGGCTACATGAACAGCGACCTGCGGACCCCGGCTCGACTGACTGCCGAGAACGACCGGCTGCGCACCCGCGTGCGCGACCTGGAGTCGTTGGTCCGCCGACTCAGCGAGGAGAACGATCGGCTCGCGCAGGCCCAGGCCGCGCTGCTCGATCTCGAGTCTGCCTCGCTGTCGGAGATGCAGCCCGTCTGATCGACGGGACCTCTCCCTCGCCCCACGTCCGCGTCCGGTAATCCGGGTGACGCGGAGGGTCGGACGCGGCTAGCGTCGCCCACTTGTGAGCAGCCGCCTCGTCGAGACCGTCGTCCCCGCACGCCTCGGCACCGGCTTCCGCTGGCTGCTGGCCTCCTCGTGGATCTCCAACCTCGGCGACGGCATCGCGATCGCCGCCGGCCCGCTGCTGGTCGCCTCGCAGACCCATGACGCGTTCCTGGTCGCGCTGGCCGCGCTGCTCCAGTGGCTGCCCCCGCTGGTCTTCGGGCTGTACGCCGGGGCGCTCGCCGACCGGCTCGACCGGCGGCTGCTCGTGGTGGTCGTGGACCTGCTCCGCGCCGCGGTGCTCGTCGTGCTGGCGCTCTCGGTGCTGACCGGCGCGGTGTCGGTCGCGGTGGTGCTGGTCGCGATGTTCCTGCTCGGCACTGCGGAGGTGTTCGCCGACACGACCTCCAGCACGCTGCTGCCGATGCTCGTGCACCGCGACGACCTGGCGGTCGCGAACTCGCGGCTGCAGACCGGGTTCATCACGGTCAACCAGCTCGCCGGCCCGCCGCTGGGCGCGGCGCTGTTCGCGACCGCGACGGCGGTGCCGTTCGCGACCCAGGCCGTGCTCGTGGCGCTCGGCGCGGCGCTGGTCTCGCGGCTCTCGGTGCCGCGGCAGGGGGGCGCGGCCGGGGAGGCGCCGGGCCAGGAGCCGGGGGAGCACGAGCACGTGGGGCGCGACGTGCTCGAGGGCTTCCGTTGGGTGTGGCACCACGCCGCGGTCCGGACGCTCGTGCTCACGATCTTCATCTTCAACATCACCTTCGGCGCGGCCTGGTCGGTGCTGGTCCTCTACGCGACCCACCGGCTCGGGATGGGGCCGGTGGGCTTCGGCCTGCTCACCACGGTCTCCGCCGTGGGCGGCCTGCTCGGCACGCTGTCCTACGGCTGGATCACCCGCCGGGTCAGCCTCGGCGACCTGATGCGCATCGGGCTGGTCATCGAGACCTTCACCCACCTCGCGCTGGCGCTCACCACCAGCCCGCGGATCGCGATGGCGATCTTCTTCGTCTTCGGTGCCCACGCGTTCATCTGGGGCACCACCTCGGTCACGGTCCGCCAGCGCGCGGTCCCGTCCCACCTGCAGGGCCGGGTCGGCGGCGTGAACCTGATCGGCGTCTTCGGCGGCCTGGTCGTCGGCTCCGGCGTCGGCGGCCTGCTGGCCCGGCACGGCGGTCTGACCGCGCCGTTCTGGTTCGCCTTCGCCGGCTCCGCGGTGTTCGTGGTGCTGATCTGGCGCCAGCTGAGCCACATCGCGCACGACGAGGCGGTCCCGCTGGCCCGGTGAGCCCCGCGGTGGAGGCGCCGACCCGGCGTACCGACTCCGCCTCCGCCTCCCACGGGTGGGGGGTGGCGGCCGGTAGGGTGAGCCGCGCTGAGCTTCCCCGACGCCGGTGGCGACCCTGCCCCCGGCCTCTCAGTGACCAGGACCGGTGGACCGACCCCCGGCCCGTCGATGGTGAGGAGCCCCGCGTTGTACCTGAAGAGCCTGACCCTCAAGGGGTTCAAGTCCTTCGCCTCCTCGACCACGCTCCAGCTCGAGCCCGGCATCACCTGCATCGTCGGGCCGAACGGGTCGGGCAAGTCCAACGTCGTCGACGCCCTGGCGTGGGTGATGGGCGAGGCCAGCGCCAAGAGCCTGCGCGGCGGCAAGATGGACGACGTCATCTTCGCCGGCACCTCCGGGCGTCCGCCGCTGGGCCGCGCCGAGGTGCTGCTGACCATCGACAACTCCGACGGCGCGCTCCCCATCGAGTACGCCGAGGTGACGATCAGCCGCACGATGTTCCGCAGCGGCGGCTCGGAGTACGCCATCAACGGCAGCCCGTGCCGGCTGCTCGACGTGCAGGAGCTGCTCTCGGACTCCGGCATCGGCCGCGAGATGCACGTGATCGTCGGCCAGGGCCAGCTCGACACCATCCTGCACGCGACCCCCGAGGACCGGCGCGGCTTCATCGAGGAGGCCGCGGGCGTCCTCAAGCACCGCAAGCGCAAGGAGAAGGCGCTGCGCAAGCTGGACTCCACCGAGGGCAACCTGAACCGCCTCAACGACCTGCTCGCGGAGATCCGGCGCCAGCTCAAGCCGCTGGGCCGGCAGGCCGAGGTGGCCCGCAAGGCGGCCGCGGTGCAGGCCGACGTCCGCGACGCCCGCGCGCGGCTGCTCGCCGACGACCTGGTCACCGCCCGCACCTCCCTGGAGCAGGAGCTCGCCGACGAGTCGGTGCTGCTGCAGCGGCGCGAGCACGTGGAGCAGGCCATCGGCACCGCCCGCGAGCACGAGTCGCGGCTCGAGGCGGCCCTGCGCGAGGACCTGCCGGCGCTGTCGGCCGCGCAGGAGACCTGGTTCGCGCTGTCCGGGCTGCGCGAGCGGATCCGCGGCACCCAGTCCCTGGCCGCCGAGCGGGTCCGCAACGCCGCCGGCACCTCCGAGACCGACGCCGGCCAGTCCGGCCGCGACCCCGAGCAGCTGGAGGCCGAGGCCGGCCGGGTCCGCGAGCAGGAGCAGCGGATCTCCGCCGAGGTCGAGGAGCACCGCACCGCGCTGGAGCGGGCGATCACCGCCCGCAAGGCCGCCGAGGACGCCGCCGCCGAGGAGGAGCGCCGGATCGCGGCGCTCCAGCGCGCCGCCGCCGACCGGCGCGAGGGCCTGGCCCGCCTCCACGGGCAGGTCAACGCCCTGAAGTCCCGCGCCGCCGCCGCCGAGGACGAGGTCGGCCGGCTCACGCTGGCCCGCGAGGACGCGCTCGCCCGGGCCGACCGCGCCCAGCGCGACTTCACCGCCCTGGAGACCCGGGTCGCGGGGCTGGACGCGGGCGAGGAGGGGCTCGACGCCGAGCACGAGGCCGCCGCCGCCCAGCTCGACGACCTCGAGGAGCGCCTGGCCAAGGCGCGCGAGGAGGCCCAGCAGGCCGAGCGGGAGCGCGGCGCGCTGAGCGCCCGCAAGGAGGCGCTCGAGCTCGGCCTGCGACGCAAGGACGGGGCCGGTGCGCTGCTCGCCGCCTCCGACTCGGTCTCCGGGCTGCTCGGCTCCGTGGCCGCGCTGCTGGCGGTCCGCGCGGGCTACGAGGCCGCGGTCGCCGGCGCCCTCGGCTCGGCGGCCGACGCGGTGGCGGTGGACAGCGCCGACGCCGCGGTGGCCGCGATCGGCCGGCTCAAGGACGACGACCTGGGCCGCGCGGGCATGCTCGTCGCCGGCACCGGGGACGGCGACCGCGCCGGCTGGCCCGAGCTCGGCGAGCGGGCGACGTACGCCGTGGACGTCGTCGACTGCCCCGCCGGCCTGCGTCCGGGCCTGGCCCGGCTGCTGTCCCGGGTGGCGGTGGTCGACGACCTGCCCGCGGCCCGGGCGCTGGTCGCCGACCTGCCCGACGTGACCGCGGTGACCCGCGACGGCGACCTCCTCGGCGGCCACTTCGCCTCCGGGGGGTCGTCGAGCCAGCCGAGCCTGATCGAGATCCAGGCGGCGGTCGACGAGGCCGCGGCCCAGCTCGCCGACGCGGTGGCCGCCTCCGAGCGGCTCGGGTTCGACATCTCGCGGCTGGAGGCGGAGCGGCTGGAGGCCCAGAAGCGGGTCGACGTCGCCCTGGCCCGGCTGCACGAGTCCGACGCGACCCTGGCCGCCGTCGCCGAGGAGCTCGGCCAGTACGGCTCGCAGGCGCGCGCCGCGCGGGGCGAGGCCGAGCGGCTCGCCCAGTCGATCGAGAAGGCCGAGGCCGCCCGCGACCAGAACCTCGCCGGCCTGGCCGAGCTGGAGGCCCGGCTCGACCGGGCCGAGGACGAGCCCGAGGAGGAGCCCGACACCGCCGGGCGCGAGCAGCTCGCCGAGCGGGCCCGCGAGGCCCGCCAGGCCGAGATGGACGCCCGGCTGTCGCTGCGGACCTCCGAGGAGCGGGCCCGGGCCATCCACGGCCGGGCCGACTCGCTGCTGCGGGCCGCCCGCGCCGAGCGGGAGGCCCGGGCGCGGGCCGCCGAGCGGCGGGAGCGGCTGCTGCGGGAGGGGCGCGCGGCCGAGGCGGTCGGCGCGGCCGCGGCGTACGTCCTGGGCCGGCTCGAGGTGTCGGTGCAGCGGGCCGCGGAGGCGCGGGCGCAGGTCGAGCAGGCCCGCCAGGGCCGCGAGCAGGAGCTGCTCGCCGTCCGGTCCTCCCTGCGCGACCTGCAGCGCGAGCTCGACGAGCTGGTCAGCTCGGTGCACCGCGACGAGATGGCCCGCACCCAGCAGCGGATGCGGATCGAGCAGCTCGAGGAGCGCGCGCTGGAGGAGCTGGGCCTCGACCCGGAGGGCCTGGTGGGCGACTACGGTCCCGGGCAGCCGGTGCCGGCCACCGCACCCGACGAGGACGGCACGATGCCCGAGCCGGTGCCGTTCGTGCGCGAGGAGCAGCAGAAGCGGCTGCGTGCCGCCGAGCGGGCGCTGGCGATGCTCGGCAAGGTCAACCCGCTGGCGCTCGAGGAGTTCTCGGCGATGGAGGAGCGGCACAAGTTCCTCACCGAGCAGCTCGAGGACCTCAAGAAGACCCGCAAGGACCTCCTCGACATCGTCAAGGAGGTCGACACCCGGGTCGAGCAGGTCTTCACCGAGGCGTACGCCGACGTGACCCGCGCCTTCGACGCCACCTTCGCCCGGCTCTTCCCGGGCGGCGAGGGCCGGCTGGTGCTCACCGACCCCGACAACATGCTCACCACCGGCATCGAGGTCGAGGCGCGGCCGCCCGGCAAGAAGGTCAAGCGCCTCTCGCTGCTCTCCGGCGGAGAGCGGTCGCTGGTCGCGGTGGCGTTCCTCGTCGCGCTGTTCAAGGCGCGGCCCTCGCCGTTCTACATCCTCGACGAGGTCGAGGCGGCGCTCGACGACACCAACCTCGGCCGCCTGCTGGAGATCTACGAGGAGCTCCGGGAGAACTCCCAGCTGCTGGTGATCACCCACCAGAAGCGGACCATGGAGGTCGGCGACGCGCTCTACGGCGTGACCATGCGCGGCGACGGCGTCTCGGCGGTCATCAGCCAGCGGCTCCGCGAGGCCGAGAGCGCCTGAGCGCCGGCGATGCCCGGCCCCCGGCACTTCGACACGCATGCGGCGGCGTACGACCGGGGGAGGCCGGCGTACCCGCCGGCCCTGTGGTCGCGGCTGGCCGGGCTGGGGCTGCTCGAGCCGCGCACGCGCGTCGTGGAGCTGGGGGCGGGCACCGGTCAGGCCACCGGGCCGATGCTGCGCGCCGGGGCACGCGTCACGGCCGTCGAGCCGGGGCCGGCGCTCGCGGGACGCCTCCGCCGGCACTGCCCGGCGGCCGAGGTGCTCGTCGAGACCGCGGAGTCCGTCTCGTTGCCCCCGGCGGCCTACGACCTCGCCGTCGCGGCCACGGCGGTGCACTGGTTCGACCTGGACGTGGTGCTGCCGAAGCTGCACCGCGCACTCGTGCCGGCGGGCCGCCTCGCGGTGTGGCGCACCGTGTTCGGCGACCCCACGGCGCCGGTGACCACGTTCCGCGAGCGCGTCGCGGAGATCACCGCCGCCCGCGAGGCAGGATCGCGGCCGGGGCCGGGGGCGCTCGACACCCGGGGATGGGTCGGCCGGCTGACCGACAGCGGGCACTTCGCCTGCCTCCGGGTCGAGGAGCTCCGGTGGACCATCGAGCTGGAGACCGAGGCGGTCCGCGACCTGTTCACCACCTTCAGTGACTGGCGGGACGACGAGGTCGCGCAGGTCGCGCGCGCCGTCGACGCCCTTGGCGGCCGGGTGCTGGAGCACTACGTGACCCCGCTGATCGTGCTCGAGCGCGTCGACGGGTGCCCGAGTCAGACAAGCACGGGTGCGAGCACGGCCTCGTAGCGGTCCAGCGGCGGGTCGACGTCGCTGAGCAGCCGGAACAGGGCAGCGCGGAGCATCGCCTGGCGGTGCGCGCCGTGGGCCCAGTCGTCCATCGAGGAAGGAGGCGCCCCCAGCCACAGCACCGCGTCGAGCACGCAGACCGCCTCGGCCCAGCGCGGCGGTCGCCAGGCCGGCGACACGTCGATCACGACCGGGGCGCCGGCCGCGTCGAGCAGCACGTTGCCCGCGAGATCGGCGTGGACGAGCTGGTCGGGGCCGAGCGGGGTGTCGTCGCGCAGGCCCGCCAGCCGGCGCACCAGCGAGGGGACGGAGGGCGTGCCCTCGAACGCCGCTCGCTCGGCGAGCGCCCACCGGTCGTCACGACGGTCGAGGTGCTGCGGCCTCGACGGCACGGCGCCGGCCAGCTCGGCGTGCAGCAGCCGGCCGGTCGCGACCAGCACGTCCAGGTCGGCGCACACCGACGTGCCCGGCTCCCACCGGCTGGCGCCCCAGCCCTCGACGACCCACTCGCCGTCCCGGGCGGGGACGGGCATCGCGATCCGCAGGTCGCGCGGCGACCGCCCCGGGCGCTCGTCCAACCGCACCGCCAGGCGGGCCAGGGCCGGGTTGAGCCACGCGCACACGGAGGGGGCGCGGTCGGGGGAGAGCACCAGGTCGCCCGCCCGGACGCTCGCGCCCCGGCCACCGGGCAGCGGCTGCACATCGCCGGGCACGGCGAACAGGTCGAGGACGCGCTCGGAAGGCAGCACGGCGACACCCTAGGACGTCCGGGCACCCCCTAGGCTCGGCGCCGTGACCCGATCCGTGCCGACCCGCGCCGACTACGTCCGATGGGAGCGCGTCACCACCCGCTGGGCCGACATCGACGTCTACGGCCACATGAACAACGCCCGCTACTTCGAGCTGATCGACACCGTGGTCAACAACCACCTCGTCGAGGGCACCGGCGCCGACATCCGGGAGCTGCCGGCGATCGGGGTGGTGGCCGAGGTGTCCTGCCGCTACTTCGCCGAGGTCGGCTACCCCGCGCCGGTCGACCTGGGGATCGTCGTCGACCGGGTCGGCCGGTCCAGCGTCGTCTACCGGGTCGGCCTCTTCCAGGGCGAGGGCGACGAGGCCGCCGCCGAGGGTCGCTTCGTGCACGTCTACGTCGACAACACCGACCCGGCCCGGCCCGTGACGCCGATCCCCGATGTGATCCGCGCCGCGGTGGAGCCGCTGCTGCGGCCCTGACCGCGTCGACGCCACCGGTGGTGTGGGACGGTGGGAGCGGGGGACGACCGCCTCGCCCATGCCAGTCCGGGAGGACTCCACCATGCTCATGATCGCGCTCGTGATGCTCCTCATCCTCGCCCTCGCCGCCCTGGTGATGACGTTCGCGGCCTACCCGCACCGCGGCGAGGACGTCCCGCGGGCGTCCTGGCTCGGCGAGGCGATGAACCGCGCGGTCGGGTCGATGCCGACCGTGGACAACGTCGACGGCGTGCCCTCGGAGCCGGCCCCTCGCGCCGCCGCGGGCGACCCTGGCCGCACCACCGCGGGCGACCCGGGCCGGGCCGGCGCCGCGGCGAAGGGCCGCGCCCGGGCCAGCTGAGCGCTCTGGTTGGATGACGGCCATGTCCCTGCTCGAGCTCATCGTCCTGATCGCCGTCGGCGCACTGGTCGTCGTCGGCGTCGGCGTCGGCCTGCTGGTCGGCGGCAACCGTCGCAAGACCCCGCCCGCGGGCGGCGGCGCGGGGGTCATCACCCCTCCGGAGGCCCCGACCGAGCGGCCCGCCGAGGCCACGGTGGAGGCGCCCGTCGAGGTGCCGCCGGCCCCCGCCGAGGCGCCCCCGGCCCCGGAGGCGCCGGTCCTGGAGAAGCCGGAGAGCACCGCCTCGCGGCTGGTGCGCCTGCGCCAGCGGCTGGCCGGGTCCCAGGGCGGCCTGGGCCGGGGCCTGCTCGCGCTGCTCTCGCGGGACCGGCTCGACGAGGACACCTGGGAGTCGATCGAGGACACCCTGCTGACCGCGGACGTGGGCGTGGCGCCCACCCAGGAGCTGGTCGAGAAGCTGCGGACCCGGCTGCGCGTCGAGGGCGGCTCCGCGAGCGACGTCAGGGCGGTCGTGCGCGAGGAGCTGCTCGCGCTGGTCGACCCGACCATGGACCGGCGCCTGGAGGTGAGCGGCGCCGACGGCAAGCCCGGCGTGGTGCTCGTGGTCGGCGTCAACGGAGCCGGCAAGACCACCAGCGTCGGCAAGATCGCCCGCATCCTGGTCGCCGAGGACCGGCGCGTGGTGCTCGGCGCGGCCGACACCTTCCGGGCGGCCGCGGTCGAGCAGCTGGCCACCTGGGGCGAGCGGGTCGGTGTCGACGTCGTGCGCGGGCCCGAGGGCACCGACCCGGCCAGCGTCGCCTTCGACTCGGTCAAGGAGGGCGTGGACACCGGCGCCGACACCGTCATCGTCGACACCGCCGGACGGCTGCAGAACAAGGCCGGCCTGATGGACGAGCTGGGCAAGGTCAAGCGCGTCATCGAGAAGCAGGCGCCGGTGACCGAGGTGCTGCTGGTGCTCGACGCCACGACCGGCCAGAACGGGATGATCCAGGCCCGGGTGTTCAGCGAGGTCGTCGACGTCACCGGCATCGTGCTGACCAAGCTCGACGGCTCCGCCAAGGGCGGCATCGTCGTGGCCGTCCAGCGCGAGCTCGGCGTACCGGTCAAGCTCGTGGGGCTCGGCGAGGGCGCCGACGACCTGGCGCCGTTCGACGCCGGCGCGTTCGTCGACGCGCTGCTCGGCGGTTCCTGAGCCGCATCGGCGCCGTCCCGGACGGCGCGTGAGCCGTGCGGGCGGCGTAACGCCGAAGTAACAACGGGCAGGAACTCGTTTCCTCGCCGCAACACAGCACGGCGTACCGCGAAACCCGACGCCCCGAAGGTTGCTGCCAACGGGACGAAGGCCCGGTCCGACAGCGCGGTCGGCCGCCGGGTCTGCGTCCCTCCGGATAGCAACCTGGAGGTCCTGTGGACGGCTACTACGCCTGGATGATCGTGGCGACGGCCCTCGTCCTGATGATGACAACCCCCGCGCTGGCCCTGTTCTACGGCGGGATGAGCCGGTCGAAGTCCGTGCTCAACATGATGATGATGTCCTACGTCGCCCTCGGCGTCGTCGGCATCGTCTACGTGCTGTGGGGCTGGTCGATGTCCTTCGGCCCGAGCGACGTGGGGGGCATCTTCGCCAACCCGTTCTCGCTCTTCGGGCTCAAGGGCGTGGGCTGGGAGTCCTACATCGCGGTGTGCTTCCAGATGACGTTCGCCGTCATCACGGCAGCCCTCATCTCGGGCGCGATCGCCGACCGCGTCAAGCTCTCGGCCTGGGTGGTCTTCCTCCCGCTCTGGGTGACGCTCAGCTACTTCCCGATCGGCCACATGGTGTGGGGCGGCGGGTTCATCTCCGAGCACCTCGGCGCCCAGGACTACGCGGGCGGCACGGTGGTGCACATCAACGCCGGCGTGGCCGGCGGGGTGCTGGCGCTGATCATCGGCAAGCGGGTCGGCTTCGGCAAGGAGCCGATGAAGCCGCACAACCTGACCCTCACCATGGTCGGCGCGGGCCTGCTGTGGTTCGGTTGGTACGGCTTCAACGTCGGCTCGATCGTCCTCACCGGTGCGGGGGAGAAGGCCGACACCCAGCAGTTCATGACCGAGACCGGCGTCACCTTCCTCAACACCACCATCGCCACCTGCGCGGCGATGCTGGCGTGGCTGGCCGTCGAGCGGGTCCTGCACGGCAAGGCGACCTCGCTGGGCGCCGCCTCCGGCATCGTGGCCGGGCTGGTCGCGATCACCCCGTCCTGCGGCGCGGTCGACACCCTCGGGGCGATCGTGATCGGGGCGGTCGCCGGCGCGCTGTGCGCCTGGGCGGTCGGCCTGAAGTACAAGATGGGCCTCGACGACTCCCTCGACGTCGTGGGCGTCCACCTGGTCGGCGGCGTCGTCGGCACCGTGCTGATCGGCTTCCTGTCCACCGCCTCGGCGCCCGGCGGGATCGACGGCCTGTTCTACGGCGGCGGGTTCGGGCCGCTCGGGGACCAGCTCGGCGCGGCCGGGATCGCGATCGCGTGGTCGGCGGTGTTCACCACGGTCATCGGCCTGGCGATCAAGCACACCATCGGCTGGCGGGTCTCCGACGAGGCCGAGGTCGAGGGCATCGACAGCGACCAGCACGGCGAGGCGGCGTACGACCTCGGCACCAGCCTGGGCCGTGGCCTGCCCACCTCCGGCGTGCTCGCCGCCACCCAGGGCAAGGCGCCCGTCACGGAAGGAGCACCGGCATGAAGCTGGTCACCGCGGTGATCAAGCCGCACAAGTGGGAGGACGTCCGCGAGGCGCTCGAGACCTTCGGGGTCAACGGGATGACGGTCAGCGAGGTCAGCGGCTACGGCCGGCAGAAGGGCCACACCGAGGTCTACCGCGGCGCGGAGTACGACATCGCGCTGGTCCCCAAGATCCGGATCGAGATCGTCGTCGACGACGCGGACACCGACGACGTCGTCGGGATCGTGGTGAAGGCGGCCCAGACGGGCCGGATCGGGGACGGCAAGGTGTGGGTCAGCCCGGTCGGCACCGTGGTCCGGGTCCGCACCGGCGAGGTCGACGAGGCCGCGCTGTAGGAGCCGGCCTCCGCTTGTAACGCGGGGTTAGGGGCGCCGCCCGACCGTTCGGCCGGCGCGGAGGAGCCCCTAACCCCGCGTTACATCTGCCGGCCCGGCCGCTCGTTAACGCGACCGAAACAATTGCGGCGGCCGGCCGTAACAGCCACTGGCGAGGGTGGGGGGCCATGACCGCCCTCGCCGCCACCGCCGCCCTCGACACCGGCGACACCGCCTGGCTGCTGGCCGCCTCGGCGCTGGTGCTGCTGATGGCGCCGGGGCTGGCGCTGTTCTACGGCGGGATGGTGCGTTCAAAGAGCGTGCTGAACATGATGATGATGACGTTCGGGGCGCTCGCGGTGATCACCGTCGTGTGGGTGCTGGTCGGCTTCTCCGTCGCCTTCGGCGACGACCTCGGGGCGGGCCTGCTCGGTGACCCGCGGCAGTACGCCGGGCTCGGGCAGCTGATGTCGGCGGCCAGCAACGGGTCCGCGCACGTGCCGCTGATCCTCTTCGCGGTCTTCCAGGGCCTCTTCTGCGTGATCACCGGGGCGCTGGTGTCGGGTGCGATCGCCGACCGGGCCCGGTTCGGTGCCTGGATCGCCTTCGTCGCGATCTGGACCGTCCTGGTCTACGCGCCGGTGGCGCACTGGGTCTTCGACGTCGACCACAGCGGCCACGCCGGCGGCTGGCTGGTCAACCGGCTGGGCCTGGTCGACTTCGCCGGCGGCACCGCGGTGGAGATCTGCTCCGGTGCCTCGGGGCTCGCGCTGGCGCTGGTGCTGGGCCGCCGGGTCGGCTTCGGCAAGGACCCGATGCGCCCCCACAACCTGACCCTGGTGATGCTCGGCGCCGGCCTGCTCTGGTTCGGCTGGTTCGGCTTCAACGCCGGCTCCGCGCTGGGTGCCGACCAGGCGGCCGCGGTGGTGTTCACCACCACGCTGGTCGCCGGCGCCGCCGGCGCGCTCGGCTGGCTGGCCGTGGAGCGCTACCGCGACGGCCACGCGACCTCCCTGGGAGCGGCCTCGGGCATGGTCGCCGGCCTGGTCGCCATCACCCCCTCGTGCGGGTCGCTCTCGCCGATCGGGGCGATCGTGATGGGCGCCGTCGCCGGGGCCGTGTGCGCCTGGGCGGTCGGCCTGAAGTACCGCTTCGGCTACGACGACTCGCTCGACGTCGTCGGTGTCCACCTCGTCGGCGGGGTGGTCGGCACGGTGGGCATCGGCCTGCTGGCCACCGCGGCGGCGCCCACCGGCGTCGACGGCCTGCTCTACGGCGGCGGCCTCGACCAGCTGGGCCGCCAGCTGCTCGGGGGAGGGGTCGTCCTCGTCTACGCCCTGGTCGTCTCCGCGGTCCTCGGGCTGGTCGTGGAAAGGGTGCTGGGCTTCCGCATCGACGAGGAGCACGAGGTCACCGGCATCGACCTGGTCGTGCACGCGGAGACGGCGTACGACCTGCACGCCACCGCCGGCGCCCGGACGGCCGGACACGGGATCCTGGGTGCGATCACCCAGCCCAGCAGTCACTCCAGCAGCCAACCCATCAGCCAACAACGAGAGGGGGAGCCGCGCCCATGAAGCTGGTCACCGCGGTCATCAAGCCGCACAAGTGGGAGGACACCCGCGCCGCCCTGGAGACCGTCGGTGTCACCGGGATGACGGTCAGCGAGGTCAGCGGCTACGGCCGGCAGAAGGGCCACACCGAGGTCTACCGCGGCGCGGAGTACGACATCGCGCTGGTCCCCAAGCTGCGTGTGGAGATCGTCGTCGACGACGCGGACGCCGACGCGGTCGTCGAGGCGATCGTCGCCAGCGCGGCGACCGGCCGGATCGGGGACGGCAAGGTCTGGGTCACCCCGGTGGAGTCGGTCGTGCGGGTGCGCACCGGCGACCGGGACGAGGCCGCGATCTGATCCCGCGGACCCCGCCCAGATGACTCCGTCCAGATGCCCCCGGCCCAGATGACTCCGTCCAGATGCCCCCGGCCCAGATGCCCCCGGCCCAGATGACCCCGGCCCAGATGACCCCGGCCCGATGACCGCCGCGGAGCGCTCCGCGCGCACGACGGAGGCCGACGCGCTCTGTGCCTCGGCCTACGAGCAGTGCGGCGGCCCGGACACCGGGGTCGCGCTGGTCGCGGTCGGCGGCTACGGGCGCTCGGAGCTCGCGCCGTACTCCGACCTCGACGTGGTCCTGGTCCACGACGAGGGGGTCGAGCTCGGCGAGCTGGCCGAGAAGGTGTGGTACCCGATCTGGGACTCCGGCGCCCGGCTCGACCACTCGGTCCGCACGCTGCCGCAGATGGTGGAGGCCGCCGCCGCCGACCTGCGGGTGGCCCTCGGCCTGCTCGACCTGCGGCACCTCGCCGGCGACCCCAACCTCACCCTGCGGGTGCGGACCACGGTGCTGGCCCACTGGCGGCGGCAGGCCCGCCGGCGGCTGCCCGCGCTGCGCGAGATGGTGCGCTCCCGGCACGACCTCGTGGGCGAGCTCGCGCACCTCTCGGTGCCGGACCTGAAGGAGGCCGAGGGCGGGCTGCGCGACGCGACGGTGCTCAAGGCGCTGGTGGCCACCTGGCTGGTCGACGTGCCGCACGCCGACCTCGAGCGGACCCGCCGGGCGCTGCTCGACGTCCGCGACGTGGTCCAGCAGCTGGCCGGGCGGCCCACCGACCGGATCGGCCCGGAGGCGTGGGACGGCCTCGCCGCCGGCCTGGGGCTCGAGGACCCCCTGGCCGCCCAGCGGCAGGTCCGCGAGCTCGGCCGTCGAGTCACCCACCTGTCCCGGCTCACCTGGCGCCGGGTCGAGGGGGTGCTGGCCGGGCCCGCCGCCACCGGGGTACGACGCCCCGCGCTCACCCCGCTCGCGCCGGGGGTGGCCCTGGCGGCGGGCGAGGTGGTGCTCGACCGCCGGGCCCGGCCGGCCGAGGACCCGGCCCTGCTGCTGCGTGCCTGCGCGGCCGCGGCCGAGCACGACGCGTTGCTCGCCCCGCCGACCGCCGCCCGGCTGGCCCGGGACGGCGCGCCGCTGCCCGAGCCGTGGCCGGACGAGGCCCGTGACCTGCTCGTGCGGCTGCTCGCCTCCGGGCGCGGGCTGCTGCCGGTCTGGGAGACGCTCGAGGAGACCGGGGCGCTGGGCCGGATCCTGCCGGAGTGGGAGCGGGTCAGGCTGCTGCCGCACGCGAGCGTGATCCACCGCTACACCGTCGACCGGCACCTGGTGGAGACCTGCATCGAGGCCTCGGCGCTGATCCGGGAGGTGTCCCGGCCCGACGTGCTCATGGTCGCCGCGCTGCTGCACGACATCGGCAAGGGCGGGTCGGGCGACCACAGCGTCGAGGGCGAACCGGTCGCCCGGGCCGTCGCCGCGCGGATGGGCTTCGCCCCGGACGCCGTCGACCTGGTGGCCACCCTGGTGCGCCGGCACCTGCTGCTGGCCGGGACCGCGACCACCCGCGACCCCGCCGACCCGGCCACCGCCGAGGCCGTCGCGGACGCGGTCGGCAGCGCCGAGACGCTCACGCTCCTCGCCGCGCTCACCGAGGCCGACGCCCGGGCCACCTCCGCGCAGGCGTGGACCCGGTGGCGCGCCGGCCTGGTGGGCGAGCTCGTGCGCCGCACCGCCGCGCTGCTTGCGAGCGGCGCCACGCCGACGGCCCCCGAGCTGCCGCCGCTGCCACCGGGGGCCAGGCCGGGACAGGTCTCGGTCACGGTGGAGGCGGGCGCCGACGGGGCCCGGGTCACCGTGGCGGCTCCCGACCGGGTCGGCCTCCTCGCGGACGCCGCGGCGGTGCTGGCCCTCCAGCGGCTCCCGGTCCGCAGCGCCCGCGCCTGGGCGCGGGACGGGATGGGCATCTCGGTGTGGGACGTCGCCGCGGACCACCCGGACGCCGCTGTGCTGCGGCACCGGTACGACGCGGTCGTCGAGGGGCGGCTCGACCCGGCGGCGCGGCTACGGCCGGTCGACGCGGGCGGGCTGGCCCCGGCGGTCGTCGTACGCCCCGAGGCGTCGCGGCAGGCGACCGTCCTCGAGGTCCGCACGGCCGACCGTCCGGGCGTGGTGCACCTGGTGTGCGCGGCGCTGGCCGGGCTCGGGGTCACGGTCCGGTCCGCGCACGTCGACACCCTCGGACCGCAGGCGGTCGACGTGTTCTACCTGCAGGAGGAGCCGGCCGGGGCGCTGGGCGACGCGCGCGCCGAGGAGGCTGCGCAGGCCGTCAGGGCGGCTCTCTCGGCAGCCGCCCGTTAGGCTGGCACTCGCAACACCCGCGCCCGGGCCGACGTACCGACACCTTCGAGGACCGACTTGTTCGCCACACTCTCCGACCGCCTCGCCGACACCTTCAAGAACCTCCGCGGCAAGGGAAGGCTCTCCGAGGCCGACATCGACGCGACCGCGCGCGAGATCCGCATCGCGCTGCTCGAGGCCGACGTCGCGCTCCCCGTGGTCAAGGAGTTCGTCGGCGCGGTCAAGGAGCGCGCCCGCGGCGAGGAGGTCAGCCAGGCGCTGAACCCCGCCCAGCAGATCGTCAAGATCGTCAACGAGGAGCTCGTGGAGATCCTCGGCGGCGAGACCCGGCGGCTGCGCTACGCCAAGAACGGCCCGACCGTCATCATGCTCGCCGGCCTGCAGGGCGCCGGCAAGACGACGCTGGCCGCGAAGCTCGCGCTGTGGCTGAAGGACCAGGGCAAGGCGCCGATGCTGGTCGCCGCCGACCTGCAGCGCCCCAACGCCGTCAAGCAGCTGCAGGTCAACGGCGAGCGGGTCGGGGTCCCGGTCTTCGCGCCGGAGCCGGGCAACGGCGTCGGTGACCCGGTGGCCGTCGCGCAGACCTCGATCGACGAGGCGAAGCGCAAGCTGCACGACGTCGTGATCGTCGACACCGCCGGCCGCCTCGGCGTCGACGCCGAGATGATGCAGCAGGCCGCGGACATCCGCGACGCGGTGGACCCCGACGAGGTGCTCTTCGTCGTCGACGCGATGATCGGCCAGGACGCCGTGCTCACGGCGCAGGCGTTCCTCGAGGGCGTCGGGTACGACGGGGTCGTCCTCACCAAGCTCGACGGCGACGCCCGCGGTGGTGCGGCGCTGTCGATCGCCTCGATCACCGGCAAGCCGGTCATGTTCGCCTCCGCCGGCGAGAAGATGACCGACTTCGACCTCTTCCACCCCGACCGCATGGCCTCGCGCATCCTCGACATGGGCGACGTCATGACCCTGATCGAGCAGGCCGAGAAGGCCTTCGACCAGGAGCAGGCCGCGAAGGCCGCGGCCAAGCTCAGCGGGCAGGGCGGCGAGTTCACCCTCGACGACTTCCTCGAGCAGATGCAGCAGGTCCGCAAGCTCGGCTCGATGTCGAAGATCATGGGGATGCTGCCCGGGATGGGGCAGTTCCGCGACCAGCTCGAGAACTTCGACGAGCGCGAGATCGACCGGATCCAGGCGATCATCCAGTCGATGACCCCGGCCGAGCGGGCCAACCCCAAGATGATCGACGGCTCCCGCCGCGCCCGCATCGCCAAGGGCTCGGGCCGCCAGGTCTCCGACGTCAACCAGCTCGTCGACCGCTTCTTCGAGGCGCGCAAGATGATGAGCTCCCTCGCCCGAGGCGGCGGCATGCCCGGCATGCCGGGCATGCCCGGGCATGCCCGGCATGGGCGGCGGCAAGCGCGCCAAGGCCAAGCAGCAGGCCAAGAAGGGCAAGGGGCGCCGGGTCTCCGGCAACCCCGCCAAGGCCGCCCAGCAGGCGGCGGCGGAGAAGAACAAGCCGGCCCCCGCCGCGGCCAACCCGTTCGGCCAGCCCGCCGGCGAGGACGTCGACTACGAGCAGGCCGCTGCCGCGCTCAACCTGCCCAAGGACTTCTCCAAGTTCCTGAAGTGAGTCGGCCAGCCGTGCCCGCGCTTGCGGGCACGGCGTCGGCCGACCTCGTCGATCAAGCGACGCGACTGAGGGACGAAGTCGCGCAAGCGCGTCGAGACCCGGTGAGACGAAAGGCAACCTGATGGCCGCCGATCCCACTCCCAGGACGTCCCCCGGCACGTCTTCCGTCCGAGGCGGGCGACGCTGATGGCCACGGTCCTGGTCGTCGACGGCGCCAACGTCGTGGGCAGCCGGCCGGACGGCTGGTGGAAGGACCGGGCCGGCGCGGCTCGCCGGCTGCACGAGGGCCTGGTCGTGGCCGACGTGCCCCAGGACGAGGTCGTCCTCGTGCTGGAGGGGGCGGCCAAGGGCGGCGTACGCACCGGCCGCGACGGCCACCTGCGCACCGTGCACGCGAGCCGCGACGGCGACAGCGCCATCGTCGCGGAGGCACGAGCTGCACTCGAGCGGGGGGACCGGGTCACGGTGGTCACCGCCGACCGGATGCTGCAGGCACGGGTGCAGGGGCTCGGGGCGATGGCGCTCAGCCCGTCCTGGCTGCTCGACCTGCTCTGACTGGGTGTGCCGATCCGCGGACCGCGGCGAGGGCGCGCGGTTCCTTCGGTCTCGTCGCTGAGCTCAATTGTCAACGGGCATGGCGCCTCGACGCTCGCGGTCGAGGCCTGGCGACGATGAGCAGGTGCTGTTGGCACGCGCGCCGAGACGAGACAGGGTCTCAACCCCAGGGCTGAAGCTGCGGCGGCGAGCCGCGCCCGAGCAGCCATGCGGCCAGCTCCCGAGCGTCAGCCCTGCCTGCAAGCCCCGTGACGAGATCGGGAAGCATGCGGTCGACGAGTTCCGGCGACCAATCACTACTGGTGAACCCCAGGCCGAGGTCCACCAGGTGCACCTCCACCTCGCGCCACCGCCGATAAGGCAGCAGCGCGACAGGATGTTCCCCTCCGCGGACGGTCCTCACTGGACGGGCCCAGCGGCCGTCGGGCAGGCCGCCGAACAGATGATCCAGCCGGGCAGCGCACTGAACCGCGTCGTCGACGATCTCTCGCGCATCGCGCGCCGCCCCGGCTTCGATCTGGGCTGCACGAGCGGCTGCACCACCGGCGTACTGATCCACAACTTCTCCGCGCAGGGCGCCCTCGACACGGCTGCACATCGCCTCGGCATTCCGAGCGAGGTGGGTGAGGGCGTGGGCGACGGTCCAGCCGGGTAGCAACGATGAACGACGCACGACCGAGTCGTTGACACCGGCGAGGAGGTCCGCCATTCGGGCGTGAGCGCCTCGGCATGCCTCGACGGCTCCGGCAGGACGGTCCACCGGCCCGACGCTAGCGCGGGCATGCCGGCGTGGCCGAGTCGTTGAACAGGCCCGGTCGGTGGCGGGTCCCGCTCACCCTCACTGAAGAGTGGACGCTCGGAGTCGAGTCCGTCCGCGTCCGGGCCAGCTTGGAATCCCCGGCCTCTCGCACGCGATCGGCCATCGGCAAGTGCGACGATGCCGACATGGTCCGGGGTGTGCCCGAGCCCGGGCCACGCCCTCGCGCGAGTGCTCGCGGGTGCAGGGCGAACGTGTCGTAGGACGCCATGCCGCCGCCCGGATCGCGGAAGTGGAGTGCGCTCAGTTCCCCTTGCGTCGAGAGAGCAGCCACACCACGAATGCCACCAGCCCGACGAGGACCATCAGCTCCGGGATGCCGACACCAAACACGGTCCCACCCTAAGCCTGGATCCACCGATGGCTGGGTGGGTGAGCGCGTCGTGAGTGAGAATGCCCTTGCGTGCGCGGGAGAATCGGACTTGTTTAGGGACCGATTCGACCGCGACACGAAGGGCATCTCGTAGATGCAACTCTCTCACACGCCTGCGGTCGACGTCGGCGGTGTTCGACGATCCGAATCTCGTGTCGGCCGCTGGGCTGGTCCCGGTGATGGCGCTGGCCGACGTCCGCCGGGCTGCGGGACCTGGCTGACGAGCACCTGACGCGTGCCGACGGACAAGGGCGCGAACGCCGGGTTGAAGGTCGCCTCGCTGGTCGCGGGGATGGTCGCCGGCGCGGACAGCGATCGATGACATGGCGTTGCTGCGCCACGGCGGGATGGGCAAGGTCTTCGCCGGGGCCTACGCGCCCTCGACGCTTGGGCTCGTTCCTGCGGGCGTTCACCTTCGGCCACGTGCGCCAGCTCGACGCGGTCGCCTCGAGGTTCCTGATCAACCTGGCCGGCCAGACCCGGCTGCTGGCGACCGCTGCCGCGCCGGACGACGACGAGCGAGACGGGTTGCGATGGTCGACATCGACGACACGATCGTCGAGGTCCACGGCTACGCCAAGCAGGGCGCCGGGTTCGGCTACTCCGGGGTGCGTGGCCTGAACGCGCTGCTGGCCACCGTCGCGACCGCCGACGACGGCGCCGGTGATCGTCGCCCAACGGCTGCGCAAGGGCTCGTGCGGGTCCCGCGCGGCGCGGAGCGGCTGGTCGGCGACGCGGTCAGGACCGCCCGACGCCTGCTCGGTCGCCCAGCTGGTGCTGGTGCGGGCGGACTCGGCGTTCTACGGCCGCGCCCCGGTCACCGCCGCGATCAAGCGGCGGTGCCGCGGTGTCGGTCACCGTGCGGATGGACCAGGCGGTCAAGACGGCGATCGCGAGCATCGCCGAGGATGCGTGGACCACGATCGAGTACACCGACGCGATCTTCGACGAGACCACGGGCACGTGGGTCTCCCGGGCCGAGGTCGCCGAGATCCCCTTCACCGCGTTCGCCTCGAAGAAGAAGACCGAGCAGGTCCCCGGGCGGCTGGTGGTGCGTCGCATCCCCGACCTCAACGCCGAGAAGAACAAGGCCGCCGGGCAGGACACGCTGTTCGACACCTGGCGCTTCCACGCGTTCTTCACCACCACCGACCCCGAGGACCTCGACACCGTCGCCGCGGACAAGACCCACCGCCGTCACGCGATCATCGAGAAGGTCCACGCCGACCTGAAGACCTCCGCGCTGGCGCACCTGCCCTCCGGGTGTTCACCGCGAACGCGGCCTGGCTGGTGCTGGCGGTCATGGCGTTCAACCTCACCCGCGCCGCCGCCACCCTCGCCGGCACCCGACCTGGCGAAGGCGACCACCGCGACGATCCGTCGCAAGCTGATCACCGTCCCGGCCCGGATCGCGGCCTCGGCCCGGCGGCTCACCCTGCACCTGCCCGCAGCCTGGCCCTGGGAGACCGCCTGGACCGCCCTGTTCGACCGGGTCAGCGACCCGCCGCCCGCCCTCGCGGCCTGACCACCCAGCAGCCACCGCTGCGCGACCCGACGACCACCGTGGAACACCCCGGGCAGCGAGGTCCGGCCGTCAGCACGCCCTCACAGCTCGCCCTCAGTAGCCGGACACGCGGCACCGGCGTGCGCGTCGGTGGATCGAGGCTAAGCGTCGGCTCTTGCTGCCGGTCACCCGATCGAGCGGATCGCCGCGTATCCGGGCGAGTGTTCCGACCCCCATCCTCCCAAGGACCTACGCGCCTCACCTCGCTGAGCCTTCGGATCTACCCTCTTGGTTGCGACGAGGGCACAGCGGGCGGCGAGACGATGCGCAGGCTCTACGAGAGTTTCGGCCACCAGCGGGTTGCTGAGAGCGATCAACGGGTTGCTGAGAGATCCCGCCCCGGATGGCGAGCCCCCAGACCGGTACGTCCTGCGAGGTTGAGGCGTCACCGCGTGGACCGTGGCACGCAGAAGTCGACTTCCGACGTTTGGCAGATCCGTGCAGATCACGGTACTCGCGGCGGCCGCTCTCGAGCGTTGGCTGCCCTGTTCAACTGGCTCTGTTGAGGAGGTTGAAGAGGTGGTTGTCGTGCTCCCACTGCAGCTCGCGGCTCTCGGCGAGGCTGCGATCGCGGCGGCTGCGGATCTCGCGGAGGACCTCGATGAATTCAGTCGCGGAGAACTGAACCTCGGGGAGCTCGGGCCAGGAGTCCTCGACCGGCTTGGCCGGCGGAGTGATGGTGTGGGCGAACCCGGCGGCGGTGCGCAGCACGAAGGCTCCGTCGGCGGTCTGCTCGACCGAGAAGCCGGGCGCGTGCTTGGTGGTGTGCCCGCGCTTGCAGCCGGGCCACATGTTGCCGGGCTCGGTGGCGCCCTGGGGCCAGGGGATGCGGTGGTCGTGCTCCGCCTCGGTGGCGGGGGTGTCGCAGGCCGGCTCGAAGCAGCTGCCCCACTCGGCCACGACGCGGCGCCAGATGGGGGCGGTGGGTTGGTAGGAGGTCGTGGAGAGCTCGACCACCTGGCCGGCCGGGTCGGTGAGCATGCGGTACCAGGTGGCGTCGGGGTGGTCGGCGATCGCGCGGGCGAGGCCGGCGGGGATCACGGTGCCGCCGGCCAGCACGCCGGGGTCGTCGGACAGGCCCATCACGGTCTGGGCCGGCACGGTGAGGTTGATGATCGGCCGGGCGTACGACGGCGTCGGCACGCCCTCGCCACATCCGGTGAGCAGGCCGATGGCGAGGTCGGACTTCAGCTGCGCGATGGTGCGCTCGTCGCCCTCGCGGCGTCGCTGCCGGGCGGCATGGGTGAGCCGGTGGTCGGCGACCCGGACCTTGTCGACGGTGGCGTTGATGTCGAGCTGGGCCATGCCGTCGGAGAGCTCGACCTTGCGCACGTGACGGTCTTTCACCGCCTTGCGGTGCAGCTTCTCGGCGTGGGCCGCGCGGAGCCGGTTGACCTCGTAGGTCAGCTTGTTGCGCAGCTGCTTGGGCGTGCAGGTCACCAACGGCGGGACGCCCGCGAGGCCGTGGGCGTCGGAGAGGTGGTGCTCGAGGTAGGCCTGGAGCTTGGCCGCGAGGCGGCGGAGCAGCACCGGGTCGTCGAGGGCGTGGCGGGCGTGGTCGGCGATCACCGTGGCGCGATAGCAGTCGAGCTGGCCGTTGCGGCACGGCTCCCAGACGCCGGGAAAATGTTGCTCGAGGAGGAGGGCGACGTTGAGCTTGTGACGCACCCGGGTCTCGCTGATGCCCCACAGGGCGGTGACCTCGCTGACGGTCTGCTGGCGCGGGGTCAACGTGAAGTGGGGCGAGATCGCGCGGCGCTGCTCGCAGTCGGCGACCCGACGGCGGTGGTACTCCACCAGCCGCGCCCAGCGCTGCCAGCCCGCCCGCGCTTCCGCCACCGCGTCGGCCACGCCCCCTGCCAGCAGGTCGTGGTCGTCCAGCTGCCCCAGCCCCGCGTCCAGCCCAGCGTCCATCGCGACACCTCTCGAGAGAAGTTCGACCCTGCAGCAGACGCTAGAGGTGACCACCGACATCGGGGCCGCACCGCTCGTCGAGGGGTTCAGCCGATCAGTACTGGACGCCAACGAATCGCACGGAACGCGGCAGAGCCGGAGGTTTCGACTTGGCGACATCCATGGCAGTGAAGCGTGCGGAGGCTCCACACTCTCGGGCATGTACCGTCCGATTCCGTGCGCGGCTGTCGCGACCCTTCTGGTGCTGATGGGCGTCTCTGGCTGCCGAGGCGACTCGACCTATCCCGAGTGCATCGGCGCCGTCAGGTACGGCGATACGACCTACCACGAGGTCGGATTTACCAACCGCGAGGGAGAAGCGCTCAAGGAGAGCGCATCGTTTGCGACGTGCGCCACCGCTAACCGGGACGGAGTCTCGAAGGCACTTCGCGAGGAGTCGGTTTCGGTCCAGGCTCGGTCGCTTCCTGGGTACCGACCCGAACAGGTCATCGCAGTGCAAGTGACCGACAGCGCGTGGAGCGTCCTTGTCTCTGACGACGCCCCGGAGCCGCTACTCCGGCAGATCCGCGAAGCGGGTTTGCTCAACGCTGGAGAGCAGTGATCTGGACCTACCGCTCATGGGCATGAGCGGCGGACTTCGCGGCCGAACGATCGAACAGCGGTTAGTGTCAGCAAGCCCTGAACCCTGATCCACCGGCGTTGATTTGTGAGCGGTGATTTCGGTGGATCGTGGCGGGCGCGAGGGTGGTGGCGTGGCTGACCTGCCGGTCTGCCCGGCTCTTCCACTTCGGGTCCTTGGTCGCGCCGTCCTCGGGCTGGGTGGTCAGGTCGTGACGGCGGCCGGTGGTCCGGTGGCGGTCGGCGCACAACGATTCCCAGCCGGTCGCCCAGGGCCAGTGGGTCGGTAGGTGCAGGATCGAGCCGGCGGCCGGTGGCCGCGATCCGGGCGGGGACGTTGATGATCCGGGTGCGCAGGGTGGCCCACCGGGCGTTGGCGCATCGTCGGCGGCGACCGCGGCGGCGCGGGCGAGGTTGAACGCGATCACCGCGCAGGGAGACCCAGGCGGCGTTCGCCGCGTACTTCCCCGAGGGCAGGTGCGCCAGCGGGCCGTCCTTGAGCTCGGCGATGACCTGCTCGACGATCGCGTGGTCGCGGTGACGCTGGTCGGCCTTCGACGACGCGCAGGGTGCAGTTGGTGATGAAGGCGTGGTGGCGGTAGGTCGCGAACAGCTCGCCCTGCTCGGTGCCGTCAGAGGCCAGCGGCTGGAGCCGCTTGACCCGGCGCACGATCAGCCGGCAGGTCACGTGCTCGGCCTTGCGGCGGCCGGTGAACGCGATGAACGGCACCTCGGCGACCTCGGCGTCGCTGACCCAGCGCTGCTCGGCCTCGTCCCAGACCGCGTTGGGGTACTTCGATCGGCGTCCCAGGCATCTCGTCGATGCCGGCGATCGCGGCGGTGACGCTCGGTGGTCATCCGGGCGGTCACGGAGAACCAGGCCTTGGCGCGGATCGCGGTGCCGACGAAGGCCCACCCGTAGTAGGCCGAGTCCGCCCGCGCACAGGATCTGCCCGGTCACCCCGGCGGCCCGGGCGGTGCTGATGGCCTGGGCCAGCAACCTGCCCGCGCCGGTGGCCGAGGCGGTGTTGCCCTTGCGCAGCCGCGCCCGGGCGATCACCGGCGCCGCCAGCCGGCGTGGAGATCGTGGCGAGCTGGATGTTCAGCCCGCGCACCCGGGTGTAGCCGTACGCGGCGCCCTGCTTGGCGTAGCCGTGGACCTCGCGGATGGTGTCGTCGACATCGACGAACGCGATCCCGTCGGACGTCACCCCGGCGAGCAGCCCCGGCACCCGATCCGCGAGCCCCGCCAGCAGCTCGCCGCCGACCGCGTCGAGCTGCTGGACGTGCCCGTGGGTGAACGAGCGCAGGAACGTGCCCAGCGTCGAGGGCGCCCGCACCCCGGCGAACAACCGCGGCCATCCCGCCGTGCCGCAGCAGGTCGAGGTCATCGATGCAGTCCGCGCCGGCGAGCATCCCGCCGACCACGCCGGTCGGTCTTCGCGGCCGCGTTCGGCGAGGCGACACTCAAGAGCTGCTCGAGGAGGTCGTACAGCCCAGCCGACTCGGCCAACCGCAGCACCGGGACCAGACCCGCGGCCGACACCAGGTTCGGGTCATCGAAGACAGGCGGATCGTGTGAGAAGGCTTTCACTTACGAGGTGCCCCTCTGGGTCGGTCGGATGGAGACGTCGCAATCGACATCGTCCCTGCTCAAGGGGCATTCTCGTTCTACGCCACGCTCACTGCCAGCCGCCGGAGGTGGATCAGGGTTCAGCTGATGAGCTGGGTCAGGCATTAGCGGAAGCTCGGATTCGCGGCGGAGCCGGACACTTGCCCGGGGCACATGCCGGGCATGTAGGCAGACCAAGTCAGCGCCACGCCTGACACGCGCGGCCCGTGTCCGCCCCGCTCGGGGTGGCCTCTCGCCTCGCACCCCGCATGCCGATGTCAGGGTAGTCAGGTGAGACGGCTGTCCAACAACAACGCGGCATGAGCGCGTGCGGTCTTACCCTCTGTCGACGTGATGGTCATCAGTGTGCCCACCGTTCGGCATCCACCGAAGCGTCATGTCGGGCAGACTCTCCATGTTGCGAGCACCATCGCTGGTGTCGAGGACGGCAAACCCATGACGCTGGTAGAACGCGCGGGCTTCGGTGTTCTCCTGAAAGACATGTAGGGAAACCCCTTTGGGGCTGTGGCGCCTGACCTCATCAAGCAGGAGCGTGCCGATCCCCTGCCGACGGACGTCCGGCCGCAGATACAGATGCTCGAGCATGTCACCGTCCAGGGCCGCATAGCCCACGATCTCCGCATCGAGCACTCCGACCCAGGTACGGCACTGCTTGAGGACGACGTCGCTGACCCAGTCGGTCACCTGCTCGTGGTTGCGCTTCTGCGGCGGCAGATAGGGCATGGTCGCCGACCGAGACATCATGTGGATGCTGGCGATCGCAACTGCATCCTCCGTTTCCGCGAAACGGATCCGAGTCCTGCCGTCACCAGACACAGCGGCAACCTACTGACCCGGCAAGACTCGATCCAGCGGATAACCCGGGTGAACGCCGTCAGGGGCGCACGTGAAGAAGATGGCCGCCAGAACCCTCCGTCTCGATGTGGACTCGAGCGCCCTACTTTCGGTAGATCCGGTGAACGCGTGTGCCGGCGTGCAGCCGCCGAGAGGGACACGGCAAGCCGACCAGCGCAGCTCCTTCAGACGTTCGCCAGCCGCGAGATGGCCAGCGCGATGGCGCCGACGACCTCGGCCCGGTCGCCGAGCTGCCCGGCTCCACCCGGACGGCCGCGGCCGTGTCCGGCTGGGCGTAGCGGTCGATCGCGGCCCTCACCCCGTCGGACAGGGACGGCGAGGCGCCGAGCGAGCCGCCCAGCACCACGGCCTCGGGGTTCAGGCTGTTGCACAGGTCGGCCAGGGCTCGGCCGATCGTGCGTCCGGCATCGCTGAGCACCCGCCGCACCCCCGCGTCACCGGCGAGGTCGAGGGCGAGCAGCCGCTCGGTCGTCAGCGGCTCGTCGTAGGCCGGTTGCAGCAGGTCCAGCAGCACGGGTGCCGCCGCGAGCGTCTCCAGGCAGCCGCGGTTGCCGCAGCGGCACACCCGCCCGTCCTCGCCCACCTGCACGTGCCCGATCTCGCCGGCGATGCCGGCGGCTCCCCGGTGCAGGCGGCCGCCGAGCACGATGCCGGCGCCGAGCCCGCTGGCGGCCTTGACGTAGATGACGTCGGCGAGCCCCCGGGACGCGCCGTGGCCGAGCTCGGCGAGCGCGCCGAGGTTGGCGTCGTTGTCGGCGAAGACCGGTACGTCGAGCCGGCCGGCCAACTCGTCGCCGGGCCTCAGCTCACGCCAGCCCGGCAGGATCCCGGTGCGGATGCGGGCGGACCTGCGGTCCACCGGCGCCGGGACGCACATGCCCACGCCCTGCAGATGGGACCGGTCGAGGCCGGCCTCCGACAGCAGCCGACGGACCAGGTCGGCGGCGTGGTCCAGCGTCGCCGCGCCGTGGCTGTCGACGTCGACCGCGTCGACCCGTTCGGCCAGCGCCTGCCCGGTGCGGTCGGCCAGCGCGACCCGCACGTGACCGTGCCCGACGTCCACCCCCGCGACCCCGCCGCGGGAGGCGGTCAGCGCGACCAGCACCGGCGGCCGCCCGCTGCCGCCCTTGTGCGGGCGGCCACGACCGGCGGTCTCGGCCGCCTGGCCGCTGGCGATGAGCTCGGCCACCAGGCTGGACACGGTGGTGCGCGAGAGCCCGGTGGCCCGGGCGAGGTCGGCGCGGCTGGTCGGCCCCTCGGCCGCCAGCAGTGCGACGAGGGCGCGCCGGTTCCCGGTGCGCAGCCTCTCGAGGGAGCCCTGGGTGGCCATGGTCGGCACGCTAGCCAATTAGTCCGGACATCGCACTAAAAACAGTGTCGGAAGCGATCTTTCGTCATTGACGCGGACGTTTGGCCGTTCTGAGGTTGACCGGACGCGCACCGCGCGGACCGGCTCGCCGCGGCGGCCGGGAACTTCTTGATCGGGCAAGGAGATCCACATGTCCCACACCTCACGACGGCGCCGCAGCGCCGTCCTCGGCGTCGCACTGGCCGGCGCCCTGACCGCGTCGATGCTGGCCGCCCAGGCCTCCTCGGCCGCGGGCGACGACTCCGGCGGCCGGGCTCCGGCCGCCGCCGGCACCCGGACCGGACACGGCCACGGGCACGGACTGCCGTACCAGGACGCCTCGTTGCCGGTCCGGGCCCGCGTGAAGGACCTGCTCGGCCGGATGACGCTGGCCGAGAAGGTCGGGCAGATGGCCCAGGCCGAGCGCCTCGACGTCACCGGTGACCCGTCGCTGATCACCACCTACGGCCTGGGCTAGCGTGCTCTCGGGCGGCGGCTCCGCGCCGGACACCCGAACACGCCCGCAGGCGTGGGCCGACATGGTCGACGGGTTCCAGCGCGCGGCCCTGGCAGACCCGGCTGGGCATCCCGCTGCTCTACGGCGTGGACTCGGTGCACGGCGACAACAACCTGCTGGGGGCGACGATCTTCCCCCACAACATCGGGCTCGGGGCCACCCGCGACCCGGCGCTGGTCGCGCAGGTCGGAGCACGTCACCGCCGAGGAGACCCGCGCGACCGGGTCCCCAGTGGGCGTTCGCCCCGTGCGTCTGCGTCGCCCGCGACGACCGGTGGGGCCGCACCTACGAGTCCTTCGGCGAGGACCCCGCGCTGGTGAGCGCAGATGGAGACCGTCGATCGACGGGCTGCAGGGCACAGCGCGCGAAGCCTGGACGACACCGACCGGGTGCTCGCCACCGCCAAGCACTTCGCCGGCGACGGCTGACACCTTCGGCACCGGCGACGGGCGACTACACCATCGACCAGGGGATCGACCAGGTCTCCGACGGGCGGACTTCGCGAGGCTCGGCGCTCTCGCCGTACCTCGACGCCGTGCGCAAGCACCACGTCGGCGCGGTGATGCCGTCGTTCTCCAGCGTCGACTGGACCGACGACGGCCTCGGCAACCCGGTCAAGATGCACGCGCAACAGGCGAGCTGATCACCGGCTGACCTCAAGCACAAGCTCGGCTTCGACGGCATCGTGGTCTCCGACTGGCGGGCCATCCACCAGATCCCCGGCGACTACGCCACCCAGGTCGAGACCGCGGTCAACGCCGGCGTGGACATGTTCATGGAGCCGAACGGCTGCCGAGCGCGTTCGAGCAGCACCCTCACCGCCGAGGTGCAGGCCGGCCGGGTCTCCGAGGCCCGCATCGACGACGCGGTCTCGCCGGATCCTCGCCGCCGAAGTTCGAGCTCGGGCTCTTCGAGCACCCGATGACCGACCGCTCGCCACATCGAGGACATCGGCCCGGCCGCCCACCGCGACGTCGCCCGGCGCGCGGTCGCTGAGTCGCAGGTGCTGCTGCAAGAACGCAGCACCGCACCCTGCCGCTGGCCAAGCGGCAGCAGCCGGTCTACGTCGCGGGCAGCAACGCCGACAACATCGGCAACCAGGCCGGCGGCTGGACGCTCGACCTGGCAGGGCGGTTCGACCAACAGTGATCCCCGGGCAAGACCATCCTGGAGGGCATCCGCCAGCGAGGCCGAGCGGGTCGGTCACCTACAGCGCAGACGCGCGGCGACCCGGTGCCGGCCGGCGACGTCGGGGATCGTCGTGGTGGGCGAGACGCCGTACGCCGAGGGCGTCGGCGACGTCGGCGGCCCGCAGCGGGCCTACGACCCGGGCGACCACAACGTGCCGCGCCCGCCGAAGACCATGGAGCTCTCCGACGCCGACCGGCAGGCGGTCGACACCGTCTGCGCCCAGGCGGCCAGCTGCACCGTCGTGGTCGTCTCCGGCCGGCCGATGATCATCCCGCCGGAGATGCTGGACGAGAACGACGCACTCGTGGCCTCCTGGCTGCCCTGCAGCGAGGGCGAGGGGGTCGCCGACGTGCTGTTCGGCCGCCGGCCGTTCACGGGCAAGCTCCCGGTGACCTGGCCGCGCTCGGTGGCCCAGGAGCCGATCAATGTCGGTGACGCCGACCACGACCCGCTCTACGCCTTCGGGTTCGGGCTGCGCACCCACGGTCGGGGTCATCCCTGAGCGACACGTCCGGTCCTGCCACGGACGCCCGGCCGCACGCGGCCGGTAGCGTCCGGGGCATGACCTCCTCACCCGTGCTGAAGTTCTCCGGTCCGGTGCTGCCCGACGGCGAGGCGCGCGACCTCTACGTCGTCGACGGCCACGTCACCTACGAGCCGGTGGCCGGCGCCGAGGCGGCCGGGAGCGGCTGGATCGTGCCCGGGCTGGTCGACGCCCACTGCCACGTCGGCCTCGACAACCACGGGGCGGTGGACGAGGCGACGACCGAGCAGCAGGCGATCACCGACCGGGACGCCGGGGCGCTGCTGCTGCGTGACTGCGGCTCGGCCGCCGACACCGCGTGGGTCCACGACCGGGAGGACCTGCCGCGGCTGATCCGCGCCGGGCGGCACATCGCCAGGACGAAGCGGTACATCCGCAACTACGCCCACGAGGTCGAGCCCGCCGAGCTCGCGACGTACGTCGCCCAGGAGGCCGAGCGCGGCGACGGCTGGGTGAAGCTGGTGGGGGACTGGATCTCCCGGGAGGAGGGCGACCTCGCGCCGTCGTTCCCCCCGGAGGCGTTCGCGGAGGCGATCGCGACCGCCCACGAGCACGGCGCCCGGGTGACCGCGCACTGCTTCGGCACCACGGTGCTGCCGGAGCTGATCGGGGCCGGCATCGACTGCATCGAGCACGGCACCGGGCTGACCACCGACCTGATCGACGAGATGGTCGCGCGCGGCACCGCGCTGGTGCCGACGGTGGTGCAGCTCAACAACTTCCCGCAGTACGCCGAGGCCGGCGAGGCGAGGTTCCCGGCGTACGCCGCCACGATGCGCGACCTCCACGCCCACCGCCGCGAGACGATCATGTCAGCCCACGACGCCGGGGTGCCGATCTACGCCGGCACCGACGCCGGCGGCGTGCTGCCGCACGGCGGGATCGCGGGGGAGGTGCTGGAGCTGCACGCCTACGGCTTCTCCGCCGAGGAGGCCCTCGGTGCCGCCTCGTGGAAGGCGCGGGACTGGCTGGGCTGGAACGCCACGCTCGAGGAGGGGGCCCCGGCTGACTTCGTGGTGCTCGACCGCGACCCGCTGGCGGACCTCACCGTGCTGCGCACCCCGGCCCGGGTGGTGCTGCGGGGCCGGGTGGTCGCCTGAGACCGCGGGGCGGGCTGCCGGACCGGTGTGGCGGCCGGGGCCGGGTCAGCCGGCGTCAGGTCCCGGGCGTCAGTTCCCGGGCGTCGACGTCGACCACGAGGTCCTCCGGCGGGGCGTACTTCACCAGGGCGCAGTTGCGCTTGACCAGCTCCTCGCCGAGCACCGCACCGGTGCGCCGGTCGATCCGGGTCCGCCAGATCTCGTTCTGCCGGTGCACCCGGCCGTCGCGTCGCCAGAACCGCTCGCCCCGCGCCTCGACCCGATAGGACTCCCGGGTTGGCCGGTCGGCCCGGAGCTCGCCGCGCAGGTGTCGCTCCGCGACACGGACCCGCAGCTGGAAGGTCGCCGCGGTGTCGTTGCGCACCACCAGGTCCACATAGTTGTAGACGATCGAGCAGCCCACGCCCCAGGGCAGCACCCGGCCCTTGTCGGGGAACGGGTCGAAGCTGTGCTCGGAGCGCTCCACGACCGTGAGGGGCGAGTGCAGGAACATCCAGTGCAGCAGGTTGGCGAGCTGGCAGATGCCGCCACCGACCCCGGGCACCGCCTCCCCGTTGGAGAGCCGCATGCCCTCGACGTAGCCCTTGCGCCGCGTGCAGCTGCCCACGACCTTGTTGAACGAGAACGTCTCGCCGGGCCTGATCAACAGCCCGTCCACCCGCGCGGAGGACAGCCGCAGGTTCACCACCTTGTTGCGCTGCAGCACCATCTCGGCGGGGGAGAGCTCGCGGACCAGCAGCGAGGCGTGCTTCTTGACCCGCACCGGCAGGTCCCGGGTCGCGCGGTCGCCCGCCCACACCGCGTCGCCGAGCAGCCACCGGACCCGACGCCGGACCCGGTGGGCCCGGACCGCCCACGGGAACAGCCACGGGTGGCGCTCGCTGGGACGTCGCCGGGCGGTGACGTCGTTCGGCGGGCGGAGGGGTGCTGCGCTGCTGGTCATCGACTCTCTCCCTGAGGTGTTGGGTCAGGGGTGGGACGTCCGGCCCGCCGGCTTGGTTGTCCCGCGGCTGCGTACGGTGACGGGTGTGCGACGGGGCGGGTGCCGGCCCGCGGGGTCACCGGCCTCACCCGGCCGATTTCGGTCCCTGCGACCCGATCTGGCAGAATTCACGACTGAGTCCTGTGCGTCCGGCCCCTCTCATCCGGTCGCCGGTGCCCACGAGGAGCCCGAACCGGTGTCCCCACTCAGGTTCGCGGGTCCTCACCACACACCACATGTCCAAGGAGACACCACCAACGTGTCGGTCAAGATCCGTTTGAAGCGCCTCGGCAAGGTCCGGGTGCCGCAGTACCGCATCGTCGTCGTCGACTCGCGCAAGAAGCGCGACGGTCGCGTCCTCGAGGAGATCGGCAAGTACCACCCCAAGGAGGACCCGTCGTACATCGACGTCACCTCCGACCGGGCGCAGTACTGGCTGGGCGTCGGCGCGCAGCCGAGCGAGGCCGTCGCGGCGATCCTCAAGGTCACCGGCGACTGGCAGAAGTTCAAGGGCCTGCCGGGCGCCGAGGGCACGCTGAAGACCGCGGAGCCCAAGCGCGACAAGCTCGAGATCTTCAACGAGGCGCTCAAGGAGGCCGCCAGCGAGCCCAAGGGCGACGCGGTGACCAAGAAGACCGCCGCCAAGAAGTCCGAGCCGAAGGCCGAGAAGGCTGAGAAGGCAGAGCCGAAGGCCGAGGAGGCCCCGGCCGAGGTTCCGGCGTCCGAGACCCCCGAGGGGGCGGCTGACCAGGCCGAGGCGACCGAGACCGTCACGGCCGACGACGCCGGGAAGAGCGAGTCCTGAGCGCCATGCTCGCCGAGGCGCTCGAGCACCTCGTGCGCGGCGTCGTGGAGCACCCGGACGACGTGGTCGTCCGGGACAAGCAGCTGCGCCGTGGCTCGATCCTCGAGGTGCGGGTCAACCCCGAGGACCTCGGCAAGGTGATCGGACGCGGCGGCCGCACCGCGACCGCGTTCCGCACGGTCATCTCCGCGCTGGCCGGCCGGGGCGGCGCACGGATCGACTTCATCGACGTCGACCGGGTGCGCTGAGGCGCACGAGCCGTGGACTGAACGGGTGCCGCCCCCAGGGGCGGCACCCGTTCACCATTTCCGAACGACCCGGTCGGGGGACCCGGCCGGCACCAGCGAGGAGACGCAGGCGTGGACACCATCGAGGTCGTCGTCGGCCGCATCGGCAAGCCGCACGGGGTGCGGGGCGAGGTCACGGTCGACGTGCGCTCCGACGAGCCCGAGCGCCGCTTCGCGCCGGGCTCGGTGCTGCTCGTCCAGCCGCCCCGCGGCTCGGCGTACCCGCACGCGACGCTGACCGTGGCGCGCGCCCGTTGGCACCAGTCCACGCTGCTGGTGACCTTCGAGCAGATGGCCGACCGCACCGCCGCCGAGGCGGCGCGCGGGGTGCTGCTGCGCGCCGAGATCGCGGCCGACGAGACCCCCGAGGACCCCGACGAGTACTACGACCACCAGCTGGTCGGGCTCGGGGCGTACGACGTCGGGGGCGCGCCGCTGGGCGAGGTCACCGGGCTGGTGCACGGGGGAGCCCAGGACCTGCTCACCATCCGGACCCCGGACGGCCGCGAGGCGCTGGTGCCGTTCGTGAAGGCCCTGGTGCCCGAGGTCGACCTGGCCGGTCGGCGTGTCGTGGTCGCCGACCGCCCGGGCCTGGTCGCGCCGCTGCCCGACGACACCGACGACACCGACGACACCCTCGCCGAGGACCGCTGAGCATGCGGATCGACGTCGTCTCGATCTTCCCGGACTACCTCGCCCCGCTGGGGCTCTCGCTGCCGGGCAAGGCCCAGGACAAGGGCCTGCTCGAGCTGCACGTCCACGACCTGCGCAGCTGGGCCCACGACCGGCACCGGACCGTCGACGACACGCCGTACGGCGGCGGCGCCGGCATGGTGATGAGGCCCGAGCCCTGGGGCGAGGCGCTCGACGAGCTGCTGCAGCCGGGCGTGACGCTGGTGGTGCCGACCCCGTCGGGGGAGCCGTTCACCCAGGCGGTCGCGCGCGAGCTGGCGACCCGGGACCGGCTGCTGTTCGCCTGCGGCCGCTACGAGGGGATCGACCAGCGGGTGCTGGACGAGGCGCGCGACCGCGGCGAGGTGCGCGAGGTCTCGATCGGCGACTACGTCCTCAACGGCGGCGAGGTCGCCGCGCTCGCGATCACCGAGGCGGTGGTCCGGCTGCTGCCCGGCTTCATGGGCAACCCCGAGTCGCTGGTCGAGGAGTCCCACGAGGACGGGCTGCTGGAGTACCCCGTCTACACCAAGCCCGCCTCCTGGCGCGACAGGCAGGTCCCGCCGGTGCTGCTCTCCGGCGACCACGCGGCGATCGCCGGCTGGCGCCACGAGCAGGCCGTACGCCGGACCGCGGAGCGCCGGCCCGACCTGGTGCCGGCCTCGGTCGTGCTCGACGACGTCGAGGTGCGTCCGGCGACGCCCGGCGACGCCGGCGAGCTGTTCACGCTGCAGCTGGCCTGCTGGGTGCAGGAGGCCCACGACAACCCGGGGGTGCGGATCCCGGCGCTGCACGAGTCCCTCGACGACGTGCGGGCCTGGCTGGCCGACCACACCGTGCTGGTGGCCCGCTCGGCCGGGCGGCTGGTCGGCGCCGTGCGTGCACGGCTCGCGGAGCCGGAGTGGGAGATCGGCCGGCTGATGGTCGCGCCCGACCTCGCCGGCCGCGGCCTGGGCCGCGCCCTCCTGGGCCGGGTCGAGGCCCTCGCGCCGCCCGCGGCCACGTCGTACTCGCTGGTCACGGGCGCGGGCAGCCTGCGCAACCAGCGGCTCTGCAAGAAGGCCGGCTACCGGCTGCGCGGCGAGGTCGAGCCCGGGGTCGTGCGGCTGACGAAGAGGCGACCCGGGCCCCGGTAGTCCGTGACGTTCGGGCCCCGGGTGGGACCCAGGAGGGGCCCGATCGTCCCGGACTGCCCGGTCCGGTCCGATTTCCGGCCCCCCTCCCCGCTGTGGCAGACTTGTCGATCGGCCCGTCGGCCAAACAGGGGTCGCCCCGAGGACTCGTTCCAGCAGGGGGACCCGCGCCAGCACCTGCCACAGGGGGAGCATGGCGCCGCCGGCCACCATGACCGGGCCACAACTGAAACGTTCCCCGTACCGCGGCTGGCCTGTGGCATCCGTGAGGAGAGACAATGAGCAGCAACGTCATCGCCGAGCTCGGCAACGCGATCAAGCGCACCGACGTCCCGGACTTCCGCGCCGGTGACACCGTCAAGGTGCACGTGAAGGTCGTCGAGGGCAACCGCTCCCGCATCCAGGTCTTCCAGGGTGTCGTCATCCGCCTCCAGGGCGCCGGCGTGGGTCGCACCTTCACCGTCCGCAAGGTCTCCTTCGGCGTGGGCGTGGAGCGCACCTTCCCGCTGAACTCCCCGATCTTCGAGGAGATCGAGGTCGTGACCCGCGGTGACGTCCGCCGGGCGAAGCTCTACTACCTGCGCAACCTGCGCGGCAAGGCCGCCAAGATCAAGGAGCGCCGCGAGGCCTGAGCGGCGTCCAGCCACTCGCTTCATACACTCTGCGCGTGACCTCCGAAGACCGCGACACCGTGTCCGCCGCCGAACCAGACGGAACGGGGTCGCGGTCTTCGCACGCCCGGGGCAAGCCACGCAAGAAGCACCTGCCGATCTGGCAGGAGACGATCCTGCTGCTCGGGATCGCCCTGGTCCTGGCGATCGTGATCAAGGCGCTGTTCATCCAGGCCTTCTACATTCCGTCGGAGTCGATGGAGCCCGGCCTGGTCAACAACGACCGGATCCTGGTCGAGAAGGTCTCCTACTGGTTCGGTGGCACCCCGCAGCGCGGCGACGTCGTGGTCTTCAAGGACCCCGGCGACTGGCTCAGCGCCGAGGAGAAGGCCGGCCCGCAGAGCGGGCTCGCCGAGCTGATGGCGCGGATCGGGCTCTACCCCACCGGGGGGCACCTGGTGAAGCGGGTCATCGGCGTCGCCGGCGACGTCATCCACTGCTGTGACAAGAAGGGCCGGCTGCTGGTCAACGGCCACCCCCTCGACGAGTCGTCCTACGTCAAGGAGAAGGGGATCACCTGCAACGGCCCGATGGTCAACGACTGCAAGGGCGGCTGGACCGCCGGCCCGGTGCCGGCCGGTCACATCTTCGTGATGGGCGACAACCGGGGGCACTCCGCGGACTCCAGCTTCCACATGTGCAAGCCGCACCTGGAGACCGACTGCGTGCCCGGGGACGAGTACATCGCCACCGACCTGGTGGTCGGCAAGGTCTTCGTGCTGCTCTGGCCCAGTGACCACTTCCGCTGGCTGCACCGGCCCGCGACCTTCGCGGGCGTGCCCGACCATCCGTCCTCCTGAGGTCACCTGGTCGTGAGCGAGCTGCCCCGGGGAGCCACGGTCCGGCGTGACGCCGGGCTCTACGGCTACGAGCGTGCCCTGCGCCGGCACGGCATCGAGCCGATCGCGGGTGTCGACGAAGCGGGCCGCGGCGCCTGCGCGGGGCCCCTGGTGGCCGGGGCCGCCATCCTGCCGCCGGGCAGGGCGGGGATCGTCCCGGGGCTCGCCGACTCCAAGCTGCTCACCGAGAAGGCCCGCGAGCGCTGCTACGAGCAGGTGGTCCGGCGGGCCGTCGCGTGGTCGGTCGTGGTGGTCTCCCACGAGGAGTGCGACCGGCTCGGCATGCACGTGGCCAACGTGGAGGCGCTGCGCCGGGCGGTGGCCCTGCTGGAGGTGCCGCCCGCCTACGTGCTCACCGACGGGTTCCCCGTCGACGGCCTCGGCGTGCCCGGGCTGGCGGTCTGGAAGGGCGACCGGGTCGCGGCCTGTATCGCCGCCGCCTCGGTGCTGGCGAAGGTCACCCGCGACCGGCTGATGACCGAGCTCGATGCCGACTTCCCGGCGTACGACTTCAAGACCCACAAGGGCTACATCACCGAGAGCCACACCGCCGCGCTGCTCGAGCACGGTCCGTGCCCGGCGCACCGGATGCGGTTCGTGAACGTACGCCGGGCCGCGGGCCTCGAGCATGCCGCCGCCGGCACCGAGGTGGCGGAGGTCGTCGACCGGGCCGGCTGAGGCCGCCCGGCTTCCGAGTGGGTCGAGCCGGGCCTGTTGGCGCCGGCCTCGGCGCCCGCGCGTCTACGATGCGGGTGGGGCCCGCGCCGACCGCGGCCCGACCCGACGACCCGTGGCGAGGAGAGCGTGATGAGTGCCGAGGATCTCGAGAAGTACGAGACCGAGATGGAGCTCACCCTCTACCGCGAGTACCGCGACGTGGTGTCGATCTTCAAGTACGTCGTGGAGACCGACCGCCGGTTCTACCTGTGCAACCAGGTGGACGTGAAGGCCCGCACCGAGGCGGGCGAGGTCTTCTTCGAGGTGTCGATGAGCGACGCGTGGGTGTGGGACATGTACCGCCCGGCCCGGTTCGCCAAGAACGTCAAGGTGCTCACGTTCAAGGACGTCAACGTCGAGGAGCTCAGCCCCGCCGACATCGAGCCGCCCAAGGACTGAGGAGCGGCCCCCCAGACCTCCACAGGGGAGCCTCCCGCAGCGCTCTCCACAGGACGGCCGGCCGCGCGCCGACGTCGTCCCCGCTCCCGGCCACGCTGGTGGCCAGGAGGTGTGGAGGATGACGGGATCGGCAACGGCGGCCAGCAGGCAGGCCCTCGGCGACTACGGTGAGCGGCTCGCCGAGCGGCACCTGTGCGGGCAGGGGATGGTGCTCCTCGACCGCAACTGGCGCTGCGACGAGGGTGAGATCGACCTGGTGCTGCGCGAGGGCGACGTGCTCGTCGTGTGCGAGGTCAAGACCCGCAGCAGCCTGGCGTGCGGCACGCCCCACGAGGCGGTCGACGACGCCAAGGTCGAGCGCCTCCGACGGCTCGCGGGGCGATGGGCGGCGGCCCGCGGCGTGGCCCCGCCGGACGTCCGGGTCGACCTGGTCGCGATCCTCCGGCCGTCCCGTGGCCCCTCGGTCCTCGAGCACGTGGCGGGAGTCGGCTGATGGCCTTCGCGACCGCGCGCACGGTCTCGCTGCACGGCGCGATCGGCCACCTGGTGGACGTGCAGACCGACGTCTCGCCGGGCCAGGTGGGGCTGACGCTGGTGGGCCGGCCCGACATCACGCTGAACGAGGCCCGGGACCGCTGCCGCATGGCCATCGTCAACAGTCGGCTGGACTGGCCGTCGACCCGACGGATCACGGTGCTGCTCTCGCCGGCCGACCTGGTCAAGAGCGGCACCCACTTCGACCTCGCGATCGCGGTCTCGGTGCTCGCGGCGGCCGGCGGCCTGCCCGCGGCGGCCCTGGTCGGCACGGTGTTCATCGGCGAGCTCACCCTCGACGGCGGGCTGCGCTCGGTGCCGGGCGTGCTGCCGATGGTGCTCGCCGCCTCGGCGCGCGGGGTGACCCGGGTCTTCGTCCCGGAGCCGCAGGCGCAGGAGGCAGCGATGGTGCCGGGGATGGCGGTGATCGGGGTCAGGTCGCTGGCCCAGGTCGTCGCCGAGCTGCGGGGCGAGGATGTCCCCGAGGCGCCGCCGGTGGCCCCGATGTCGGGCAGCCGGCTGCTGGCCTGGCGCGGTTCGCAGCGTCGCGAAGAGCTCGACATGGCCGACCTGTTCGGTCTCGAGGACACCCGCTACGCCGTCGAGGTGGCCGCGGCCGGCGGCCACCACCTGATGCTCTCCGGGCCGAAGGGCGCGGGCAAGACCAGCATCGCCGAGCGGATCCCCGGGATCCTGCCGGACCTCACCCCCGAGGAGTCGCTGGAGCTCACCGCGATCCACTCGCTGGCCGGGGCCCTCGAGCCGGGCGACGGGCTGCTCCGCCGCCCGCCGTACTCCGCCCCGCACCACGACGCGAGCAAGGCCAGCCTGCTGGGCGGCGGCCTCAACGCGGTCCGACCCGGCGAGCTGAGCCGGGCCCACGCGGGGGTGCTGTTCCTCGACGAGTTCCCGCTGTTCCGGTCCGACGTGATCGAGGCGCTGCGCCAACCCCTGGAGAGCGGGGAGGTCACGGTGGCCCGACGCGACGAGTCGGTCACGCTGCCGGCCCGCGGCATGGTGGTCCTGGCCTGCAACCCGTGCCCCTGCGGGGAGTACTCCCCGCAGGTCGGGTCGAGCAAGTGCCAGTGCAAGGAGGCCCAACGACGTGACTACCGCGCCAAGGTCACCGGGCCGGTCTCCGACCGCATCGACATCCTGCGGCACGTGGTGGGGTTCACGCCCGGCGACCGGCGGGACCAGTTCGGCCGCCCCGAGTCCAGTGCCGAGGTCCGGGTGCGGGTCGAGGACGCGCGCCGGCGGCAGGCTCGGCGGTACGCCGGCTGCAGCTGGCGGCTCAACGGGCAGGCCTCGGCGCCGGCCCTGCGGGACCGGTGGCCGTTGACGGCCTCGGCCCAGGCGCTGGTGGACGACGAGACCTGGGCGGGGCGGCTGACCCAGCGCGGCGCCGTGCGGGTGCTCCGGCTGGCGTGGACGGTGGCCGACCTCGCGGGCCTGGACCAGCCCGACGTGGCCGAGGTCCAGGCGGCGCTGGCGTTGCGCACCGGCGCGCCGCTGATGGTCGACGTGCTGTCCAGGAGGGTCGGATGAGCGCCCCGGAGGCCGAGCGGCTCGCGCGGGCCGCGCTGTCCCGGCTCTTCGAGCCCGGCACGCTGAGGCACCTGCGCCTGGTCGACCAGCTCGGCGCCCAGGTCGTCTGCGAGGCGCTGCTGGCCGAGTGCGAGATGGACGGCCTCCGCACCGACGTGGCCGCCCGGCTCGCGGGCATCGACCCGGCCCGGGAGCTGGAGCAGGCGGCGGCCGTCGGCGTGCGGTTCGTGGTGCCGGGCGACGACGAGTGGCCGGCGGCCCTGCAGGACCTCGCCGGCGTGGATCCGGTCCAGGAGCGTGGGGGAGTCCCGGTCGGGCTGTGGGTGCAGGGACCGATGCGGCTCGACGAGCTCGCCCGCTCGGTCGCGGTGGTGGGCTCGCGCTCGGCCACGACGTACGGCACCGCCGTCGCCCGCGACCTCGCCGCGGCGGCGGCGCGCGCCGGTCAGGTGGTGGTGTCCGGAGCGGCCTACGGCGTCGACCAGGCCGCCCACCGGGGCGCGATCGCGGCGGGCGGCCCCAGCCTGGCGGTCCTCGCCTGTGGCGCCGACCGGGTCTACCCCGAGGGTCACCGCGACCTGATCGAGCACCTGGCCCGGGAGGCCGCGGTCGTCTCCGAGACCCCACCGGGCGGGTCGCCCACCCGGCTGCGGTTCCTCTCCCGCAACCGCCTGATCGCGGCGCTGACCGCCGGCACCGTCGTGGTGGAGGCCGCGGTCCGCAGCGGCGCGCTGAACACCGCCAACTGGGCCACCCGGCTCAACCGGGTGCTGATGGGCGTGCCGGGTCCGGTCACCAGCGCACCCTCCCAGGGCGTGCACGAGCTGATCCGGATCGGCGCGGCCACCCTGGTCACCAACGGGCCCGAGGTCCTGGAGCTGCTCGGGGTGTCCGGGGCCCACCTCGTCGAGCCGCCGCGCGGCCGCACCCGCCCGCGCGACCGGATCAGCGTGCGGCAGCAGCAGGTGCTCGACGCGGTGCCGGTCCGGCAGGCTGCCGGCGCGGACTCCATCGCGCGGGCCGCCGGCGTGGGCCTGGTGGAGGCCAGCACCGTGCTGCACGCGCTGCTGCGCCACGGCCTGGTCGAGCAGGCCGGCGCGGGCTGGCGGCTCGCCGCGCACGCGCTCACCTGAGCGGCGGCCCCGGACGGCCTAGACTCGGGACGTGACGCAGGAGGCTGGAGGGGCCGACGTGGCGGGGGAGGACCCCGACGCGCTGCCCGAACCGATGGCATTGGTGCTGGGGGAGTACGAACGCCACCTGACGGCCGAGCGCGACCTGAGCCCGCACAGCGTCCGCGCCTACGTCACCGACGTCGCCGGCCTGCTGGAGCACGCCGCCCGGCTCGGCTGCACCGAGGTTGCCGAGCTGGACCTGCGCACCCTGCGCAGCTGGCTCGCCAAGCAGCAGACCCTCGGCCGGTCCCGGACCACCCTGGCCCGGCGGGCGACCGCCGCCCGGGTCTTCACCGCCTGGCTGGCGCGCACCGGTCGGGCGCCGGCCGACCCCGGGGCCAGCCTCGGGTCTCCCAAGGCGCACCGCACCCTCCCGCCGGTGCTGCGCGTCGACGAGGCCGACGAGCTGATCCGGGCCGCGGCGGAGCTGGCCGACGACGGCAGCCCGGTCGGGCTGCGCGACGTGGCCATGCTGGAGCTGCTCTACGCCACCGGCGTCCGGGTCGGCGAGCTCGTGGGCCTGGACGTCGACGACGTGGACCGCGACCGGTTCGTCCTCCGGGTCCTCGGCAAGGGGCGCAAGGAGCGCTCGGTGCCCTTCGGCCGGCCCGCCGCCCGGGCCCTGGACTTCTGGCTCCGGCACGGCCGGCCCCGCCTCCTGGCGGACGGCTCCGGCCCGGCGCTGTTCCTGGGCGCCCGGGGACGACGGATCGACCAGCGGGCGGTGCGCACCCTGGTCCATCGCCGGATCGCCGACGTCCCCGGCGCCCCCGACATCGGTCCGCACGGGCTGCGGCACAGCGCCGCCACCCACCTGCTCGAGGGGGGAGCGGACCTCCGCTCGGTCCAGGAGCTGCTCGGTCACGCCTCGCTGGCCACCACCCAGCTCTACACCCACGTCACCACCGACCGGCTGCGGCGCGCCTACCAGCAGGCGCACCCACGCGCGTAGCGGAGACGCGCCGGCGGATCCGCTGCCGGTGGTCGCCCGCCGAGCCGCGTCAGGGGAGGAGCCGGACCAACGGCAGCCATCCGGCGTACGGCAGGAGCACCGGCGACCCCGCCACCGCGGGCGCAGGCGCGGTGACGCCCTCGACCGGCAGGTCGCGCCACAGCGGCAGCAGCCGGACCGGCCCGGCGCCCACCAGGCGCAGCGGGTCGAGGTAGGTCGAGCCGCGCAGCCATCCCCAGTGCAGGCAGCTGCGCGGCAGGCAGTGGGAGCCTGCTGCCTCCAGCGTCCCCAGCCGGTCTCCCGCCCGCAGCGGCGTCCCGACCGCCACCGAGGCGTGCACGGGTTCGTAGGTCGTGCGGGTGTCGCCGTGGTCGACCACGACGACGCCGCGCCCGGCGATCACGCCGGCGAAGGACACGACCCCGTCCAAGGCACTGCGCACCGGCTGCCCGGGCCGGCCGAGCAGGTCCACGCCCCGGTGGCCGGCACCCCAGGGGGAGCCGGGTGGGTCGAACCCCGAGACCACCTGGGGGCGCGGACGCAGCGGCCACTGGCCCACCGGATCGGTGGTCGCGGCCCGGGCAGCCGCCGGGACCACCAGCACCAGGAGCGCCAGCACGAGGGCGCCGACGCGCTGGGCGAGGCGGGGCGGGGAGTCCCGGTGGGAGATGGTCGCGTGCATGCCGACAGGCTGCCGGTCCGGGCGCCCGGTCGCTCCGGCCGCCGCCCACGCTGTGGAGGCGTGCGACCGGACGCGTCCCTGTGGACGGCTGCGGGGCCATGGATTCGCCGGTCGCGGCGCGGCTGGACTACTCTGGTCGCAGCGATCCCCAGCGGATCGACTTCGCACGCCCGCAGACCGCGTCGGAGCCTGCTTCTGGACTCCGGTCACCCGTGGGCGAGCCCCTCAGTCCTCACCCCCGTGGCGAGGTCCGGGTCTCGCGCGAGCGTCAGGGCAGCCAGCACCCGCTCGGTTGCAGCAACTGAAAACCCAACGGAGCGCGCTCCGGCCCGTCCTGGTCCAAGGGCGGGCGGACGGTGTCGCGCTCCACACCACAGGAGATACACATGGCAGTCGTGACCATGCGCCAGCTTCTCGAGAGCGGCGTGCACTTCGGGCACCAGACCCGGCGCTGGAACCCGAAGATGAAGCGCTTCATCATGACCGAGCGCAACGGCATCTACATCATCGACCTGCAGCAGTCGCTGGCCTACATCGACCGCTCCTACGCCTTCATCAAGGAGACCGTCGCCAAGGGCGGCGCGATCATGTTCGTCGGCACCAAGAAGCAGGCGCAGGAGGCGATCGCCGAGCAGGCGACCCGCGTCGGCATGCCCTACGTGAACCAGCGGTGGCTGGGCGGCATGCTCACCAACTTCCAGACCGTGCACCAGCGGATCAACCGCCTCAAGGAGCTCGACGAGGTCGACTTCGACGACGTCGCGGGCAGCAGCCGCACCAAGAAGGAGCTGCTGCAGATGCGTCGCGAGCGCGACAAGCTCAACAAGTCGCTGGGCGGCATCCGCGAGATGAGCCGGACCCCCGCCGCGGTCTGGATCGTGGACACCAACAAGGAGCACCTGGCCGTCGAGGAGGCGCGCAAGCTGCGCATCCCGATCATCGGCATCCTGGACTCCAACTGCGACCCCGATCTGGTCGACTTCCCGATCCCGGGCAACGACGACGCGATCCGCTCCGTCGGCCTGCTGACCCGCGTGGTCGCCGACGCCGTCGCCGAGGGCCTCATCGCCCGCTCCGGCGGCAAGGCCGGCGCGGCGACCGCCGAGGTCGGTGCCGAGGAGCCGCTGGCCGAGTGGGAGCGCGAGCTGCTGGGCGGCAAGGCCGACAAGGCCGCCGTGGAGGCCACCGGTGGCGACGCCGCCGCCGAGGAGACCCCGGCCGCCGAGGCGACCGGCGCCTCCTCCGAGGCCGCCGAGTCGACCGAGGCTGCTGCCGCCGCCTCCGACGAGGCCCCCGCCGAGACCGCCCCCGCCGAGACCGCCACCGAGGAGGCGCCGGCCGAGGCCGCTGCTTCCGACGAGGCCCCGGCCGAGGCCGCTGCCGCCACCTCCGACGAGGCCAAGGCCTGACGGATCCTGCGACCGCCGCACGCCGGCCCCCGGGCCGGCGTGCGGCGACGCGGCGACCGACCAACCACTCACACCTCTCGAGGGAAGAAGGAACATGGCTAACTTCTCCGCGGCCGACGTCAAGAAGCTCCGCGAGCTCACCGGCGCCGGGATGATGGACTGCAAGAAGGCGCTGGACGAGAGCGACGGTGACTTCGAGAAGGCCGTCGAGCTCCTCCGCGTCAAGGGGGCCGCCAAGGCCGCCAAGCGCGGTGCCGAGCGCGAGGCCTCCGCCGGCCTGGTGGCGCACGCCCCGGGCGTCCTGGTCGAGCTCAAGTGCGAGACCGACTTCGTCGCCAAGGGCGAGGACTTCGTCGCGACCGCCCAGAAGATCGCCGACGCCGCGTCCGAGGCCGCCCCGGCCGACGTCGAGGCGCTCAAGGCCGTCCCGCTCGGCGCGCAGAGCGTCGGCGAGGTGGTCGAGGGCCTGGCGATCTCGATCGGCGAGAAGATCGAGCTGGGGCAGTACGTCCACTTCGACGGCCCGGTCGTCGCCTACATGCACAAGCGTGCCGCGGACCTCCCGCCGGCCGTGGGTGTTCTCGTCGAGTACGACGGCGACGCCGACGCCGCCCGCAGCGCCGCGATGCAGATCGCCGCGATGCGTCCGCAGTACCTCTCGCGGGAGGACGTCCCGGCGGACGTCGTCGCCAAGGAGCGGGAGATCGCCGAGGCCACCTCGCGCGAGGAGGGCAAGCCCGAGCAGGCGATCGCGAAGATCACCGAGGGGCGCGTCAACGGCTTCTTCAAGGAGGTCGTCCTCCTCGAGCAGCCGTCGGTGACCGAGAACAAGAAGACCGTCAAGGCGGTCCTCGACGCGGCCGGCACCACCCTGAAGCGGTTCGTCCGCTTCGAGGTCGGCGCCTGACCCCAGCGTCCTCACCAGGGCCGGTCCGGCGAGCAGCAGTGCTCGTGGGGCCGGCCCTCGTGCGTCTGCAGTAGGGTCCCGTGGAGTGCGCGGGCCGCGGGGGCCCGGGAGGTCGACAGGGGGCGCCAATGGGCTTCATGGACAAGGTCCGCGGTCAGTTCATCGACATCGTCGAGTTCCTCGACGACAGCCGCGACACGCTGGTCTGGCGGTTCCCCCGCCAGGGCAACGAGATCAAGGCCGACGCCCAGCTCGTCGTTCGCGAGGGCCAGGTCGCTGTCTTCGTCGACGAGGGCCAGGTCGCGGACGTGTTCACGCCCGGCACCTACACCCTCGACACGAGGAACCTGCCGGTCCTCTCCGACCTCAAGGGGTGGAAGTACGGCTTCGAGTCGCCGTTCAAGTCCGAGGTGTACTTCGTCGGGATGCGGCAGTACACCGACCTGAAGTGGGGCACGCAGAACCCGGTCACCGTGCGGGACCCCGAGCTCGGGATGGTTCGGCTGCGCGCGTTCGGCACCTACGCGCTCCAGGTCGTCGACGCGAAGAAGCTGCTGCGCGAGCTGGTCGGCACCGACCCGGAGTTCCGCACCGACGAGGTCGCGGAGTTCCTCCGCCAGAACATCGTCAGCCAGGTGGGCACCGCGCTGGCCAACGCCCAGCTCTCGGTCCTGGACCTGGCGGCGAACCAGCAGGCCATCGCGGCCACGCTGGGCGGCGCGCTGACCACCAGCCTGGCCGACCTCGGCATCGGTGTCCCGCGCTTCGTGATCGAGAACATCTCCCTCCCCCCCGAGGTCGAGGCGGCCCTCGACAAGCGCACCCAGATGGGCGTCCTCGGTGACCTCGACCGCTTCGCCAGGTTCCAGGCGGCCACGGCGATGGGTGACGCGGCGAAGAGCCCCGGCGGCGCCGGCGAGGGCCTCGGTCTGGGCGTCGGCATGGGGCTCGGCCAGCAGATGGCCCGGTCCCTGGGCAGCCAGCCGACGGCGGACGCCGCGCCGCCGCCCCTGCCCGCCGCGGCCGCGTCGTGGTTCCTGGCCGTGGGCGGGCAGCAGGTCGGCCCGGTCGCCGCCGGTGACCTGCCCGCTCGTGTGGACGCCGGCGAGCTGACGCCCACCACCCTGGTCTGGCAGCAGGGCATGGCCGGCTGGACCGCGGCCGCGGAGGTGCCGGCGCTGGCCGGGCTGTTCGGAGCCACGCCGCCGCCCCTGCCGCCCACGCCGCCGGCCGCACCCACGCCGCCGGCCCGGTGACCGACGCGTCGAGGGCGACCGGTGCGGGGCCCACGCCCGCCGCCCCCCAGTTCAGCGCCTCCTGTCCCACCTGCGGTGCCCAGACGGCCTACGCGCCGGGGACCACCGTGCTCCGGTGCGGCTCGTGCGGAGCCGAGATCGCGATCGCACCACCGGAGGTCGAGATCGAGGAGCACTCCTACGACCAGTGGCAGGCCCGCAACGGCGGCCTGCGGGTCGCGACGATCGCCGGGCAGGTGCTGCGCTGCCGGGGCTGCGGGGCGAGCACCGAGACGTCTGACCTCGCCGGCGCCTGTCAGTTCTGCGGGGGCGCGCTGGTGGCGGTGGCCGAGCCTCCGGGCGTGGTCGCCCCGGAGGCCGTCGTCCCCTTCCACCTCGACCGGTCCGCGGCGCACGAGGCGTTCGGGGCCTGGGTGCGGAGCCGACGGTTCGCGCCCAACGCGCTCAGGCGGGTCGGGTCCACGGAGGGCCTGACCGGCACCTACCTCCCGCACTGGACCTACGACACCCACACCGAGACCGACTACACCGGGAAGCGGGGCGAGCACTACTGGGTGACCGTGACCTCGCAGGTGCCCGACGGGAACGGCGGGACCCGCACCGAGTCGCACCAGGAGATGCGGACCCGCTGGTACTCCGCCGCGGGGCACGTGCGGCGTGACTTCGACGACGTCCTGGTGCCGGGCACCGAGCGCTTCGACACCGACCGCCTGGAGAAGATGGGGCCCTGGCGGCTCGGCGAGGCCCGCCCCTTCCAGCCGGACTACCTCGCGGGCTACTCCGCGCTGCGCTACGACGTCGACCCCGATGTGGGTGCGGCGCGCGCCCGGGAGCAGATGGTCGGGGTCATCCGCGAGGACTGCCGCGCCGACATCGGCGGGGACGAGCAGCGGGTGGACCGGGTCGACGTCACCTACTCGCAGAACATGTTCAAGCTGGTGCTGCTCCCGCTGTGGATCGCGACCTACCTCTACGGCGGGAAGTCCTGGCAGGTGATGGTCAACGCCAACACCGGCGAGGTGGTCGGGGAGCGCCCGTGGAGCGTGCCCAAGATCGCCGCCGCGGTGTTGGCCGCGCTCGTGCTGGTCGGTGTCGTGGTGGCGCTGGTGATGGCGGGACGCACGAGCGGCTGACCGGCCGGCTCGGGCCGCGACCCGGTGATCGGATAGGTTGCTGCCTGGCGACGACGACCAGGGAGGTCCAGGATGACCGGCTACAAGCGAGTCCTGCTCAAGCTCTCCGGCGAGGTGTTCGGCGGGGGCAAGGTGGGCGTGGACCCCGACGTGGTCCAGAAGATCGCCCGCGAGATCGCGGCCGTCTCCCGGGCGGGCGTGCAGATCGCCGTGGTCACCGGCGGCGGCAACTTCTTCCGTGGTGCCGAGCTGCAGCAGCGGGGCATGGACCGGGTGCGCGCCGACTACATGGGCATGCTGGGCATCGTCATGAACTGCCTGGCGCTGCAGGACTTCCTCGAGAAGCTCGGCATCGAGACCCGCGTCCAGACCGCGATCACCATGGGCCAGGTCGCCGAGCCCTACGTGCCGCGCCGGGCGATCCGGCACATGGAGAAGGGGCGCGTGGTGATCTTCGGCGCCGGCATGGGCATGCCGTTCTTCTCCACCGACACGGTGGCCGTCCAGCGGGCGCTGGAGAGCAAGTGCGACGTGGTGCTCGTGGCGAAGAGCGGGGTGGACGGGGTCTACACCGCCGACCCGAAGCTGGACCCGACCGCGACGAAGTTCGACGGGCTGACCTACGACGAGGCCATGGCCCGCGGCCTGCGGATCATGGACCAGACCGCCTTCGCCCTCTGCGGGGAGAACAAGCTGCCGATGGTGGTCTTCGGCATGGAGCCCGAGGGCAACATCCTGCGCGTGGTGCAGGGTGAGAAGATCGGGACGCTGGTCTCTGCAGGCTGAGGCAGCGGCCGGCTGGCCACCAGGCAGCGGATCCACCCCGACGTACGTGAGAACTCAGGAGCAGCCGTGATCAAGGACACCCTCAACGAGGCCGACAGCAAGATGGACAAGTCGGTCGAGTCGACGCGCGAGGAGTTCGCGGCGATCCGCGCAGGCCGGGCCCACCCCAGCATGTTCAACAAGATCGTCGTGGACTACTACGGCTCGATGACGCCGTTGCAGCAGCTCGCGTCGTTCACCGCGCCCGAGGCCCGCGTCATCCTCATCTCGCCCTACGACCAGGGCGCGATGAAGAACATCGAGAGGGCGATCCGCGACTCCGACCTCGGCGTGAACCCCGCCGACGACGGCAAGGTCATCCGCTGCGTGTTCCCCGAGCTGACCGAGGAGCGCCGCAAGGAGTACATCAAGGTCGCGCGCGCCAAGGCCGAGGACGGCCGGATCGCGGTGCGCAACCTGCGGCGCTCGGCCAAGCAGGCCCTCGAGAAGCTCGAGAAGGACGGGGAGGTCGGCAAGGACGACGTCACCGGCGCCGAGAAGCGGCTGGACTCGATCACGAAGAAGCACACCGACGCGATCGACGAGATGCTGAAGAACAAGGAAGCCGAGCTGCTCGAGGTCTGAGCATCCCGAGCCTCCCCACCACATGACCGAGACCTCGCCCGGCCCTGCGCCGGTGCCCCAGCCCAGCTACGGGCGCGCGGGCCGCGACCTGCGCAAGGCCGTCGCCTCCGCCGTCGTGCTGCTCGCCGCGATCGCCGCGTCGCTGCTGGTCTGGAAGACCGCGTTCATGCTGATCGTGGCCGCGGCCGTCGTGGTGGCCGTGTGGGAGCTGCACCGCGGCATGCGCGCCAAGGAGATCGACGTCCCCGAGCAGCCGCTGATGCTCGGGGGAGTGGTGATGGTCGTGGTGGCCTACGTCTGGGGCGCCGACGCCCTGGTCACGGCCACGGCGGTCTCCGCACTGGTGGTGATGCTGTGGCTGCTTCGCCGCGGGATCGACGGCTACGTCCAGAACGCCACCGCCGCGGTGTTCACGCTCGTCTACGTGCCGTTCCTGGGCTCGTTCGTGGCGCTCATGCTCTCCGAGGGGGGCACGGGTGGGGGCGGCCTCGACGACGACGGCGTGAAGGGCATCATCGCGTTCGTCCTGGTCACGATCGCCTCCGACATCGGCGGCTACATCGCCGGCGTGCTGTTCGGCCGGCACCCGATGGCCCCGGTCATCTCGCCGAAGAAGTCCTGGGAGGGCTTCGCCGGCTCGGTCCTGTTCTGCGTGGTCGTCGGCTGGGCGCTGGTCGTCTTCCTGCTCGAGGGCGACTGGTGGGTCGGTGTGCTGCTCGGCCTGATCGCGGTGGTCATGGCCACGCTGGGCGACCTGTGCGAGTCGGTGATGAAGCGCGATCTCGGCATCAAGGACATGAGTCAGGTGATCCCGGGGCACGGGGGTCTCATGGACCGACTCGACTCGCTGCTCGCCACGATCGCGCCGATCTGGCTGTTGCTGCACTACCTGGTGTTCTGAGGCGGACCGTCCGATGACTCTCTACCTCGTTCGACACGGTCGCTCCCTGCCCCGCTCCGGCGTCCCCGCCCACGAGTGGGAGCTGGACCCGGCCGGCTACGACGACATCTGGGCGTTGCGGGAGTCCGGCCGGCTGCCGGACCGCGCGGCCTGGTTCACCTCCCCGGAGCCCAAGGCGATCGGCACCGCCCAGCTGCTGACCGACGGCGAGGTCGGCGTCGTGCTCGACCTGCGCGAGCACGTGCGCGACTCCACCGACTGGCTCGAGGAGTTCGAGGAGGCCGTCGAGCGCGCCTTCGCCGAGCCCGAGCGGCCGGCGCACGACGGCTGGGAGCCGCTCGCGGCCTGCCGGGAGCGGGTCGTGCGGGCGGTCGAACCGATCCTCGCCGCCCACAGCGACGAGGACGTGGTGCTCGTGGGCCACGGGACCGCCTGGACGGCGCTGGTCGCCGAGCTGACCGGGGAGCGTGCCGACCTCGAACGGTGGCGCAAGCTCGGGATGCCCGACCTGATCGTGGTCACCACCAGCCCTGACGGCGGGCCCAGCGCAGCAGCAGCAGGCTGATCCCGACCATCACCACCAGGACCAGCACCAGCTCGGCGTAGTGGGTCCGGCGCGAGACGATCACGTTCATGCCGTAGACCGAGGCGATCGCGGTGACGGGCAGCGTGACCGCCGCGATCACCGCGAGCCGCTCCATGGCCACGGTCATCTTGGTGTGCACCCTGGTCTGGTAGAGCTCGATGACGCCGAACAGGAAGTCCGCCTCGCCGTCGGCCAGGGAGCGGACCCGGTCGAACTGGTCGGCGAGGTCGGTGGCGAAGGACTGGCCCTCGTCGTCGGCCATCCGCGCGATGCCGGCCATCCGGCGCCAGACCTCGTGGCACTGGGCGGCCATCGTCCTGGCCGTGATGAGCTCGTGGCGCAGCAGGAACATCGACTCGAGCAGCGCCTCGGGGTCGCGCAGCTGCGAGCCCATCACCTGGGCCTCCAGCGCCGGAAGCCTCGCGGCCACCTCGCGCACCGCGCCGCTCTGCCGCCGGGCCACGGCCGAGGTGACGGCGTAGGACAGCTCGGCGGGGGAGCGGGGGTGGAACCGGCCGCCCTCGAGGCGGGCCAGCACCGCGTCGGTCTCGACCTGCGCCTGCCGCGGGTCGACCTCGGGGTTGATCGGGCCGTGCACCGTCACCAGGTAGTGGTGGGCCACGATCTGGTCCAGCTCCAGCAGGTGCACGTGCCCGGCGGCGCCCAGGAACGGCGACTGGGTGGTGACGAAGACGTGGTCGTCGTACCCGTGGACCGTCGGCACGTAGTTGCGGCTGCGGCAGGCGTCGAGCACGAGGGCGTGGCACCCCAGCCCGCGCACCAGCGCCTCGCTCTCGGGGGTCCACGCCGGCACGTCGACCCAGAAGAACCCGTCGCCGTGGGCGAAGAGCTCCACGACGTCCTCGGGCTGGCGCGGGTGGACACCCGCGGCGTCGACGTACCGCACCTGCACGGGCGCCTGCATGGTCCCAGCGTGACGGGCGTGCGGCACGTGTCACAAGGTGCGCGCGGATCCGGCGCGGGTTGCTGACTCCCGGGCCCGGCTCTGCGAGGATCGTCCCGATGACTGACGAGCAGACCCGACCCGGGCCCGGCGGCACGCCGGAGCAGGCCCGCGAGCCTGCCCCGGGGACGGCCCCGGGGACGGCTCAGGGGACGGCGCGGCCGCCGGACTGGTGGCACCGCGACCACCCGACGTTCACGGCCATCACCGGGTTCTTCACCGGCCTGGCCTACGTGATCGTGGTGCCCGGCCTGTTCGCCGCGGTCCTGCACTGGGTCTTCGACGACAGCACCGCCGAGGACCTCTACCCGTTCGTGCTGATCTCCCTGGCGGTGCCGATCGGCCTGGCGGTGGCTCCGCGCACCCGCCGGTTCGGCGGCTACATGCTGATCGGCGTGGTCACCACGGCGTTGGTCGTCCTCGGCGTCGCCGCGGTGGTGCTGTGGATCCTTGTCGGGCGTGAGAACCATCATGGGGGCTCGCTTTAGCCACGTCCGGGGTCCGGGTGCGATGATCGAGACCTATGTCCGACGCTGCTGAGTCCACCCCGCCCGCCCCCCGCGAGGGAGCGGGGACGCTTCCGCTCGTCTTCGACGAGCCGCGCGGCCGACGCAAGCCGCCGCGCCACCTCGCCGACCTCACCGCCGAGGAGCGCACCGAGCGGGCCGCCGAGCTGGGGCTGCCGGCCTTCCGGGCCAGGCAGCTGTCCACCCACTACTTCGCCCGGCTGGTCGACGACCCGGCCGAGATGACCGACCTGCCGGCCGCACAGCGCGAGGAGCTCGTGGGGGCGCTGCTGCCGTCGCTGATGAGCCCGCTGCGGACCATGGAGGCCGACCGGGGCACCACCCGGAAGACCCTGTGGAAGCTCTTCGACGGCGCCCTCGTGGAGTCGGTGCTGATGCGCTACCCCGACCGCGCCACCATGTGCGTCTCGAGCCAGGCCGGCTGCGGCATGGCCTGCCCGTTCTGCGCCACCGGCCAGGGCGGCCTGCAGCGCAACATGTCGACCGCCGAGATCGTCGAGCAGGTGGTCGCCGGGGCCCGGGCACTGCACCGCGGCGAGGTGCCCGGTGGACCCGGCCGGGTCTCCAACGTGGTCTTCATGGGCATGGGTGAGCCGCTGGCCAACTACAAGGCCGTGATCGGCGCCGTACGCCGGCTGACCGACCCGACCCCCGACGGGCTGGGGATGTCGGCGCGCGGCGTCACGGTCTCGACCGTGGGCCTGGTGCCGCGGATCAACCAGCTCGCCGAGGAGGGCATCCCGGTGACGCTGGCGCTGAGCCTGCACGCCCCCGACGACGAGCTGCGCAACGAGCTGGTCCCGATCAACACCCGCTTCTCGGTCGACGAGACCGTCGACGCCGCGTGGAACTACGCCCGCACCACCAAGCGGCGCGTCTCGATCGAGTACGCCATGATGCGCGGCATCAACGACCAGGCCTGGCGGGCGGACCTGCTCGCCGACGTGCTCAACGCCCGGGGCGACTGGGGCTGGGTGCACGTCAACCTGATCCCGCTCAACCCGACCCCGGGGTCGAAGTGGACCGCCTCCGACCCCGCCGACGAGCGCGAGTTCGTGCGCCGGCTCGAGGCGAAGGGCATCCCCACCACGGTGCGCGACACCCGTGGCCGGGAGATCGACGGGGCCTGCGGGCAGCTGGCCGCCACCGAGGCGTGACCCCGGACCCGCTGGCGCCGCGCCGGGCGCGCCCCGAGCGGGTGAGCCCGGAACGGGTGGCCACCGCCGCAGGGGCGTGGTTGTGGTACCCCGACGACGCCACGGTGGTGCACCGTGAGGACCTGGTGGTGGTCCGGTGGCCCGACTACTTCGAGGCCCCCGGGCCGGAGGTCCTGCGGCTCGGCGGCGACGCGCCGACCCCGGCGCTGCTCGACGAGGCGCTCGCGGTGGCCCGGCAGTGGGGCGCGAGCCGGGTCACGGTCTGGGTGAAGCTCGACGCGCCCGCCGACCTCGAGCCGATGCTGGTCGACCGGGGCGCGCGGCCCGGGGAGACCCTCGACGTCTTCGCGCTCGACCTGACCGGACGTCTGCCCTCGCTCGACGTCCCGGAGGACCTCGAGCTGGGCTGGCAGCGCGACCCCGCGACGACCCGGCAGGTGCTGGAGGTCGGGATGGCCGCCTTCGACGAGGGCTCGATCCCCTCGGAGGCCAAGCTGGCCGAGCTCGCCGCCGAGGCGGACGCCTCCTACCGCGCCGGGCGGGGCGGCGGGGTGCTCGCCCGCGTCGCCGGCCGGGCGGTGGCCACCGGAGGCCTCGCGGTGGCCGGGGACGTCGCTCGGCTGTGGGGCGGCGGGGTGGTCCCCGACGCCCGCGGCCGGGGCGCCTACCGGGCCGTGCTCGGCGAGCGCCTGCGCTACGCGGTGGCGCACGGCTGCACGCTGGCCCTGGTCAAGGGACGGGTCGAGACCTCCGGCCCGATCCTGCGACGGGCCGGCTTCGCGGCGTACGGCCAGGAGCGGTCCTACCGGCTCTCCCTGGTCTGAGCGGCCCGCCCCGCCCGGGCCGACCGGCCGGGCTCCGGGTCAGGCGCGCAGGAAGGCCGGCGCGGGCAGCACCAGCTCCACGTTGCGGTCCCGTCGCTTGCCCCGCCGGTCGGTCGACTGCTCCTGCGGGTCGTTGGCGGCGAGCAGCCGGCCCAGCGCCGCGAGCCTGACCGGGCCGTGGAGGTGCGACGGCATCCGGACGGGTGCGCCGTGGTCGACCATCGTGGCGAAGATCGACAGCGTGCTGTCGTGGTTGTCGACCACCTCGATGATCCGCGACTGCTGGGGCCAGTCGATGTGCGAGGCGGTGTTGATCTCCCAGAAGCCCCCACCGGCGGGGCGGGTGTGGGCCTTGACCGCGTTGCGGTGGGTGTGGCCGTTGACCCACGCGACGACGTTCTCGTGCGCGAGCAGCTCCTCGACCACGGCCGGGCCGAGCACCCGGTCGGGGGGTGCGCCCGTGGGCACGGTCGCGTTGGACATGGACCAGGACGGGTGGTGGCACGCGACCACGACGAGCCGGTCGGCGGCCTCCTGCAGCTGCTGCTGCAGCCAGGCGAACTGGGCCGGATCCAGCGAGCCGTTCTGGCCGCCGTACGGGTTGACCGAGTCCAGGACGATGAAGCGCACCAGGCGGTCGGTGCCGCGATCGACGGTGTAGTACGCCGTCCCGTCCTGCCGGTTCTGCTCGGTGAACCCGTGGCCGACCGGCAGGCCGGTCGTCGCGAAGTGCTCGGCGACCATCTCCGTGGGGCTCAGCAGGCGCCGGTCCGGGTCGGGGGTGACGGTGCGCACGCCCTTCGTGGTGTTCTTGCGGTCGCCGACGGCGATCGCGTTGTCGGGCTCGGTGTGCACGAAGTTGCCCTGCCAGAGCCCGTCGTGGTTGCCGAAGGCGGTGAACCACTCCATCCGCAGGCCGTGGGCGCGGAAGGGACGCCGGCACTCGTCGAGCAGCCCGGGCAGCCTGGGGAAGCCGGCCTTGCGGTACTGGTCGACCGGGAGGCCCTGCGGGGCGCCGGGGTGCCAGAACTTCTCGTCGTAGTACGTCGGGTCGTCGTCCATGACGCCCTCGTAGCGGGAGAGGTCCCCGGAGTCCTGGCGCACGGTGCCCCCGTCGAGGAGGTCGATGTTCCACCGGGTCTCGTTGTACTGGCCGTTGTCGGAGTTGTCCCCGGTCTGCAGGGCCAGCGCCAGGTCTGTGCCGGTCACGGGCCCCCGACCGATCTGGTTGATCTCGCGCACCATCGCCTCGGCGACGTGGGCCGTGAGCACCTCGTGGGGCCGGTAGGCCGAGCTGGAGAGCACCTCGGCCATCTCCTTGCGCAGCGGTGACTGGGCGTCGACGATGTGCACGTCGGAGAGCTGGACGAACGCGAGGACCGGCGTACGCCGCTTCCGGCGGCCGCCCCGGGGGCCGGCGAGGTCGTCGCGGACCAGGTGCGGCTCGCCGGCGCCGGTCACCACCGGGCGCCATCCGTGCCTGCCGGCCGGGCCGCGGAGCAGGACCCGGTCCAGGGTGGTCCGGCCCACGCTCCACGCACCGGCGACGGCCTCCTCGGCCAGGCCGGTGACCCCGGTGACGGCGGCCACGCCCGCGACGGCGGCAGCGGAACGGAAGAGGGCGCGGCGGCTCAGGGTCATGGACAGGAACCCTAGGGTCTGCCGGCCGCCCTGGTAGTCGAATCGACGAGGTCCGCTGCCTCGTCGACCGTGTCGACGAGGTGGACGTGCGGCTCCATGGTCCGGCCCCGCGCCAGCGACCGCAGCAGCGGCCAGGCCGGGACCGTCTCGGTCCAGTACCTGCGTCCGACGAGCACCATCGGCGCCACCGAGGACTCATCGGCGTAGTAGTTCTCGCAGCCGTCCTGGAACACCTCCTGGACGGTGCCGCCGACACCGGGGAGGAAGACGATCCCGGCGTCGCAGACCTGCACGAGGATCGCCTCGCGGGTGGCGTTGCGGAAGTACTTCGCGATCGCGGTGGCGAAGACGTTCGGCGGCTCGTGGCCGTAGAACCAGGTCGGGATGCCGAGCGTCTCGGTCTCCCCTGGCCACTTCGCCAGCACGTCGAGCGCGGTGTCGGCCCAGGCACCGATCGAGGGGTGGTACGACGGGACCGTCGCCAGCTCCGAGAGCGCCCGGTCGTGCTCCTCCTCGGTGCGGTCCGCCAGCCGCGCCCCCAGGTTGGCCGCCTCCATCGCACCCGGGCCGCCGCCGGTGGTCACGGTGTGGCGCGCGGCGAGCAGCCGGCCGAGCCGGGCCGCGTCGGCGTAGCCGGCGTCGTCGCGGTCCAGCGCGTGCCCGCCCATCACGCCCACCAGCCGGCGGCCGCCGACCCAGGCGGTGAGCGACTCGTCGATCGCGTGGTCGTGCAGGGCGCGGGCCAGCATCGCCCGCGGCGCCTGGGGCCCGCGGGACCACGCGTAGGCACGGGCGTCGAGGCTGGCGGCGTACGGACGGTCGTCGAAGAGCTCGCCCGCGGTGTAGAGCCGGCTGCGGTAGGGGTCGACGGGCACCCCGGGCAGCGCGGGGAACACGATCGCGCCGCGCTCCTCGAGCCGCTCGGCGTCACCGTTGGCGAAGGTGCACGCCAGGAACGACGCGCCCGCGACGTCGCAGGCGGCCAGCTGCTCGCTGCGCCCCGCCAGGTCCACCCCGTGCACCCACCAGCCGGAGAGCCTGGTGGTGCCGCGGCTCATCCGCCGGTCGAAGTCCTCCAGCGAGTCGATCTCGACCTGCCGGCCCCGGGTGCGTCTCACAGGCGCAACCTACGCCCCCGGTGACCACCGGCCGGCGGCCGGTCAGCCGGCCGCGGCCATGGCGGCGAGCTTCGAAACCGCGTTGCGCCGGATGGTCGACGGCGAGGACGTCGAACGGGTACACCGCTACGAGCGCCGGGGCGGGTCGGCGCGTCGTGCGCCTTCCGATGGCCGCGCACCCTGCGGGGGAACCCGCGAACAAGACCCCGGGTCTGCACCAGTCTGCACGACCCTGGTGCCGGCTACGCGATCGTGAAGGGCACGATGCTGACGGTCACGCCAGGCCATCAGGATGCTCACGGCGGACAGCGCCAGCGACAAGGTGTAGGTCACTGCGATGAATACCGGGGCATCGACCCCCAGGATCAGTCGGGCCACGGCGAGGTGCGCGAGCTGCCACGGCATGAGCTTCACCGCGTTGCGACCAGCGATGCGTGGAGCACCGGTCTTGCCGTTGTCCCCCTGGGCTACGACCCGAAGTCCGACCCGCCGTTTCCCCCAGCTCGCCCGGCCCGAACCGCTTTCGGAGACTGTCAAGTAGATCCAGGCGGGCAGCACGGTAGCCGCAAACGCCGAGAGGTCAACGGCTGGTGGCGCGCTGGGAAACACGCCCCCCGGCACCCACAGCCGAAGCACGGCAGCTGCGGCACTGAGGAGTGCCACCCAGGCGCCGATGATGAGCAGGTCGAAGGCGCTGGCCCGCCCGCGCGCCGTCGTACTGGCGGCAGTCGCCGCGGTTCGCCCGGTCCGCTGGCGCTCCTGGGTCGGCGAACCGTGACTGACTCTGCGGCGATCGCGACCGCGCCGACGCCTGTCGGGGCGCCTCAGGACCGTGCCCCTTTGCGGCGGGCACCAGACGACAAGTGGGAAGCACGTGCGAACAACACGCCCGCCAACGCGAAGACGAGATCGATGGCAGCGGAGGACCACAGCGTGTATGCCGTTGGCCGTCCTGTTCCCAAGGTCTGTTGGTAGGAGAGCCCGGTGAGCCCGCCATCCACGCCGAGCTGGCGGAGCAGGTCGTCGAGCAGTCCAAGGCCACCACGGGCCGTCAAGAACAGCGCCCCGGCCCACATCAGGCCGAGCAGGAGGCGACGTGGAATCCGCCGCCCCCAGCGTTGGACGAGAGCCAGCGGCACGGCAAGACCGGCGATGAACATCGCGGCGACGGCAATGGTGAATACCCAGCCGGCGAGGCTCGAGGTGGTCAGCGGGATCCCGGCGGGCTGGTCCCCGAAGCCGAGCCGACCGCCAAGCGCCCAGTAGCCGTGTGCCGCCACGAAGGCCACCGCCCAACCCTCGGCCGCCCATACCGCACGTCTCGCCATGGCTGGTCGCGAGGAGGCATCGACGTGCGACCCCAATGCGGGGGCGCTGCTGGCTCGCGTCACTTCAGACCCTTCTTGAACATTCGGCCTCATGGGCACTGGCTACATCGAAAGACCGCCGCGCGGCATGTCGTCGACGCGCACCGGTATCGCGGCGCTGGACCAGCCTGCAGACAATTCGTGTGCTCAGTCAATCAATATATCGAGTAGAGGAAATCGACGCTGCCGCGTGATGAATGACTTGGGCGGGCTGCCCGTCTCGTCGACCGGTTCTCGGCTGCGGATCATCCGGACGGCCGAGTGATCGGGCGCGGCTTGGACCGGGCGCCGGGTAGCGACGGGTCGTGAGGAACCGCGAGGGCCCTCAACGGCCGTGTCGTGCTCAGACGTCGAGTGCCGGTCGGTGGACGTCCACCTCGACGACGCCAACCCCGACGTGTCGATGGGGATCCCAGGCTTCTGCGGCCGTCGGCGGCGGCCCGCAGGAGGTGAGAGGCGAGCTGCTGGGTTTGCTCGGTGGGGAGGCGTGGTGGCTGATCCCGGCCAGGTGTAGGTCGCGGCCCTGGTGCGCGGCGTCGGACTTGCTCTTGAAGGGCGGCGGCGTCGTGGACGCGGGTCCGCTCGGGAATCAGCACGCTCACTGGTACTCGCAGCTCACCAAGGGCTGCCGACGACGGGAGGGTCGGACGCAGCAACACCGCGGGGCGTCCCTGGTCCGCCCACAACGCAGCGGCGTCAGGGTCGATCCCGCGCCCACGGGTCTCCCAGTTCAGAAACGCCCGGCGGCGGCGCGCGGACGGCGCCAGGAAGAGTGGCAGGGCATGCATGAGATAGGTGCGAGCTGACCGGCTGAAGCAGTCGGTTGGGTCCACCAGCACCAGGTGCTTGAGCCTGCCTGGATGGTGGAGTGCGTGGGTCAGCGTCAGCCACGCCCCGTAGGAGTGCCCGACCATGACAACGCGCTCGCCGGCGAGAGCGCTGAGGATGTCCTCGAGCCATCGCGCCACATCCGCGGGGGCGCGCGGTCGGTGAGTCGGGGACGGGCTCGCGCCCGCGTCGCCAGGCACGTCGAGGGCGAAGACCCGACAGGTCGGCGCCAGACGGCCGACGAGGTCCGCCCAGACCGGTGAACACGCCCCACCTCCGCCGATGAGCACCACCGGCGGCGCGCCCGACGGACCGGAGGCGTGCACCCGAGTACGGCCGAGGAACGTGTCGACATCCAGTGCCGCTACCGGTTGCGGCCAGCGCGCCAGCAGGGCGGCGTACGCAGCCTCGAAGTCCCGTCCCACACCAACAGCCCGTCCTCTCGCAATCCAACTATCTAGATAAACGAGAGAGTACGCTGCTGTTATGGGCGAAGACGACTCTTCGATGGAACTGGTCCATCTACTGCGCGCCCTCACCATGGAGCTCGACCTCGCCGCTGCTCGATTCGCTCACCTCCACCAGATGAACGGCAGCGACCTACGAGCGCTGATCGCCCTGCTCGACGCTGATCGCAACGACATCTCGGCGACGCCGGGCTGGTTGTCCTCGCAACTGCAGATCTCGTCAGCCTCGACCACCACACTCATCGATCGGCTGGCGAAGCGTGGTCTGATCGCCCGGCAGGACGATCCCAGTGACCGACGACGAACACTGCTCGTCGTGACCGGGCAGGCACGGCAGATGGGAGAAGCGTTCTTCGGTCCCCTGATCACTCGAGTCCTCGCCACCTTGCACACCGGCTTTCGCGAGGACGAGCGGGCGATTCTCCATCGACTCCTGGCCGCCCTGGCCTCCACCGTTCTGCCCCCGACACCCGCCGGCCGTTCTCGGACGCGATGACGAGACTCGCGAAGCGGAGACGAAGCCCAGCCATCAAGCGCCGCGCTCCTACCCGTCGATTCCCATGAGCCGCCGCATCCGGCGTCTTTCGCGCGTTCGGCCAAGCTCGCGGTCGCCGTTCCGCATGGATCCCGTACTGGTCACGCTCCGCGTGACGATTCCTGTTCGGTGAGCGCGAGGCGTTGGGTGGCCAGGCCGCGGGCCCGTGAGATCGGGTCGGGGTCAAGGTCCATGGCGATCATGGTGTGCATGCCTTCGTAGATGAGCAGTACGTCTTGAGCAAGATCGGCGGGTTCGGTGGTGGGGGTGTCCACGCATAGCTCGTGGAGCCGGTCGGCGATGTGTCTCTTGTGGTCTGCGGCGACGCGGGCGCCGGGGTGGTCGGCGGGTAGCTGGAGGGCGGCAGCGACGTGCGCGCACCCTCGGTCGTTGGCCAGTCCGTCGTCCCAGCGTTCCATGGCGGTGAAGAGTGCGAGCACCCGCTGGATGGGGTCGGTCTGCTCTGCGATGCACTTCTCCCAGTGGGTGCGCCACTTCTGGTCGCGGGCGTGGAGGTAGGCCGCGACCAGGGCGTCCTTGCCGCCGAAGTTCTTGTAGAGGGAGCCCGTCGCGACGCCTGCCTGCTCGATCACGGCATCGACGCCGGTGGAGGTGATCCCCCCGCCGTAGAAGAGCTCGTCGGCGGCGACCAGCAGTCGCTCGCGGGCCGGCCGGCGGGCCTGCCGCGGGGTCCGCGCTGCGTCCCCGCGGCGCACCGAGCCGGGTTGCCTGGTCTCATCCACGTCAACTACCGTACCAGAATGCATGGAACGTTCGTTCTACTGACGGAGGGGTGTCGATGAGTGCTCCGGCGGCCGTCGCATCCCGTAGCGGATCCGGAGACCATGTCGGTGCTCGCTGGCTGATGGTCGGCGCGGGTGCAGGGCTGATCGGGACCTGCTACGGGCTGGCCCGGTTCGCCTATGGCCTGTTCGCCCCCGAGTTCGCCAGGGAGTTCACGATCGGCCCGACGGTCTCGGGGGTGATAGGAGCCGGCAGTTACGTGGGCTACTGCGCGGCGATCGTGGCGAGCTTGATCCTCACCCCGCGGTGGGGGCCGCGACGCGTGGCGGTCCTGGCCGGCGTGGTCGCCACCGTGGGCATGAGCGTCGTCGCGTTGGCGCCCTCGGCCCTGGTCCTGGCCGCCGGGGTCTTGATGGCCGGCTCCAGCACCGGGATCGCCTCCCCGCCGATGGCCGCCGCCGTGGCCGCCTGGGTCCGCGAGGGCAGCCGTGATCGGGCACAGACCCTGGTCAACGCCGGCACCGGTCTCGGAGTCCTCATCTCCGGACCCGTAGCGCTGGTGCTGCTCGACCAATGGCGCTGGGCCTGGGCGGCCTTTGCGCTCCTCGCTGCCGCTGCCACCTGCGCGGTCCGTTCCACCGTGCCCACCGGGCCCGACGCATGCCCGCGGCGAAACCCCGAAGCTGAAGGCGACGAGCCCACGACGCGTAGACACCATGCCGCCGGTGGTCGCATGACACCAGAACGGCGGCAGCTCACGCCGGGGACTCTGCGGCTGGTCGCCGCCTCGTTCCTGATGGGACTGAGCAGCATCGCCGTGTGGACCTTCGGCCGCGACCTGATCACCAGCGCGGGCAACGCCTCCACGCTCGTCTCGGCGATCACCTGGAGTGTCCTGGGCGCCTCCGGCATCCTCGGCGCCATCGGCGGCGACCTGGTCCAACGCATCGGCCTGCCACGATCCTGGTTCGCGCTGATGCTCACCATGGGCGCCGCCACCGCGCTCTTCGCTCTCAGCGTCGCCAGCACACCGGTCGTCCTCGTTGCCGCTGCCTTGTTCGGCGCCTCCTACATCGGGCTGACGGGGCTCGTCCTGCTATGGAGCTCTTACCTCTACCCTGACCACACATCGCTCGGTGTCGGCCTCGGCTTCTTCAGCATCGCCGCCGGACAGGCCCTCGGCGCCGCGCTGGTCGGAAGTCTCACCCAGACGATCGACGCCCCGACCGCCTTCTATGCCCTGGCCACATTCGCCGCCCTCGGAGCGACCCTGCGACCCCGACCCGGCACGCCACGAACGACCGGGTGAGCCGTCGCCGGTCTCGACCTCAAGCGGTCGTCGCTGGGCAGTACCGGAAGCCGAACCTCCTGCGGGAACACCGGTGGTCGGGCGCAGGCACCCCAGTCAGAACGCGTGGGCGAGCAGCTCCCCGAACAGGTCGTGCTCGTCGACCTCCAGCCCGCGGGAGCGGAACCAGCCGCAGACGTTGGCGCAGTCCCGCATCAGGAAGTCCATCCCCGACGCGTTGCCCACCAGGTCGACGATCTGGGGCAGGTCGATGATCACCAGCCGGTCCCCGGCGGCCAGCATGTTGTAGGCCGACAGGTCCCCGTGCACCACGCCGTGCTGGACCATGGTGGCCAGCGCCTCGCGCAGCTGGTCGAAGTACGACGCGAGCAGCGCGGGCGCGGGCCGGGTCTGCGCGAGCCGGGGCGCGGTCTCGCCGTCGACGGTGATCCACTCCATGAGGATCTCGGTGCCGTCGACCTGCACCGGGTAGGGCACCGGTAGCCCGAGCTCCCAGAATCGCTTGAGCGCGTCCCACTCCGAGACCGCCCACTCGCCGGCGGCCACGACCTTGCCCCAGGTGCTGTTGCGCTTGAGGGCGCGTTCGTCGCGTGACCGCTTGGTGCTCCGGCCCTCGGTGTAGGCGGCGGCCCGGCGGAATGCCCGGTGCTGGCTGTCCCGGTAGCGCTTGGCCGCCATCACCACCCCACCGGCCGGGTCGTGCGGGTCGGCCCGCTCGAGGAGGAACACGTCGGCCTCCTTGCCGGTCTTGAGGATGCCGAGGTCGGTGTCGATCGCGCCGCGGGAGGTCACGACCCAGTCCGGCCGCGGCTCGGGTCCGCGGCAGAGCGGCTCGACGTCGTACCAGGTCGACCAGCGCTGCTCGTCGTCGAGGTCGTCGTAGGCGGCGAACTCGAAGACGAACGACGGGTCGATGCCCTCGAGCCGGGTCCGCTCGTCGTCCGGCTGCTCCGGCAGCCGGACGAGGTTGTCAGAGACGTACTGCTGGTCGTGCGTGAAGTCGTGGGACATCGCTGGAGGTGCTCCATGAGGTGAGAGGGGAACGGTCTGCGGACAGGCCGAGGACAGTGGTCGTCATGTCACGGCTCCTCTCGGTCATGGGCACGGCTGCGCGGCTGGAAGGCGCAGCGCCCGGGTGGGGCCATGGTGGCCGCCGGCCCGGGAGTCCCGCAACGCAATTAGCGGCGGCGCGAGGACCGAGGGGCGCTCGTGTGGGCTAGGTTCACCGCGTGCGCCCTCTCCCGCCCGGCCGCGGGCTCCGGCCGCGCCGGACCCTCGCCCTCGCGGCGGTGCTGCTGGTGGCGCTGCTCCCCGCCCCGGTCCACGCCGCCGACCCCGCGCCGTCCGCCGTGGATCCCGCGCCGTACGGCGCCGCCGGCATCGGCGACGACTACTTCCCCGAGGACGGCAACGGCGGCGTCGACGTGCAGCGCTACGAGGTGCACGACCGCTGGCGGTTCTCCGACCGGTCGCTGCGGGGGCGCACCAGGGTGACGCTCACGGCCACCGCGTCGCTGAGCGGCTTCGACCTCGACCTGCTGCTGCCGGTCCGCGGCGTCACGGTCGACGGGGCCACGGTCGCGTGGAGCCGGCCGGACGCGCACGAGCTGCGGGTCGAGGCGCCGGTCGAGGCGGGCACGTCGTACGACGTGGTGGTGCGCTACGCCGGCCGGCCGGACGACCTGGGCTGGGCGGGCGAGCACAGCTGGCTCGCCGACGAGACCGAGGTCGTGGCGATGGGGGAGCCGCACATGGCGCCGTGGTGGTTCGCCGCCAACGACCACCCCTCGGACAAGGCGCTCTTCGACCTGCACCTCAAGGCCCGGCGCGGGCTGGACGTGGTGTCCAACGGCCGGCGGGTCTCCCGGGTCGAGCACGGGGGCTGGACCACCACGCACTGGACCTCTGCGGAGCCGATGGCGCCGTACCTCGCCTTCGTCGCGGTCGGTGACTTCGTCGTCCGTCACGGCGTCCGCGACGGGCTGCCGTGGCTGGTGGCGGTCTCGCGCCAGGTCCCGCGCCGCACCCGCCAGCGGTCGCTGCACCTGATGCTGAAGTCCCCCCGCGTGGTGCACTGGCTCGCGCGGCGGCTGGGCGCCTACCCGTTCTCGACCACCGGCGGCCTCACGACGAGCCTGGCCCCCGGCTTCGCCCTGGAGAACCAGACCCGGCCGACCTACCCGGTGCTCGCCGCCGGCGCGGTCGGCACCGTGGTCCACGAGCTCGCGCACCAGTGGTTCGGTGACGACGTGTCGGTCGCCCGGTGGCGCGACGTCTGGCTCAACGAAGGCGCGGCGACGTTCATGGAGGTGGCCTGGACCGAGGCGCACGGCGGTGAGTCGGCCCGGCACTGGCTCGAGCGCCGGTACGACGCGAGCCCCGCCGGCTCGTCGTTCTGGCACCTCGACATCGCCGACCCGGGGCCGGCGCACCTGTTCGACCGGCCGGTCTACGAGCGCGGCGCGATGGCCCTCGAGGCGCTGCGCCAGCGGATCGGCGAGGAAGCCTTCTGGTCGCTGTTGAGGACCTGGCTGCAGCAGCGCGCGGGCGGCACCGGCTCGACCGGGCAGCTCCAGGCGCTCGCGGAGCGGGTGAGCGGCGAGGACCTCTCGGGCTTCTTCGACGCGTGGCTGCGGGCCCGGGAGCGCCCCGCCCGCACGACGGCCAACGGCCTGGACACCGGGGTGCAGGCCCGCCGCTGACGCCGACGGGGAGGGGGCTCAGCCGCCGAGCAGCGGCGCCACGGCTCGGGCGACCAGGCTGCGCCGCCGGGTGAGCCGTTCCTCGGCGTCGGCCAGCGTCATCGCCCGCAGGCCGGCGTTGATGCCCAGCCAGCGCAGCGGCTCCGGCTCCCACGGCCGGGAGCGGTGGCCGACCCAGGGGAGCCGGGTGAGCCCGGTGTCGTCGCCGAGGACGAGGTCGCGCAGCGTCCGTCCCGCGAGGTTCGTGGTGGCGACACCGTCCCCGACGTACCCGCCCGCCCAGGCCAGGCCGGTGCTCCGGTCCAGGCCGACCGAGGCGCACCAGTCGCGCGGGATCCCCAGCGGGCCGCCCCACGCGTGGGTGACCCGGGTGCCGGCCAGCGCCGGGAACATCTCCAGCAGCGTGGCGTAGAGGCGCATGAAGACCCGCTCGTCGCGGTCGAACTCCGGGCGCACGCGCGAGCCGAGGTGGTACGGCGCGCCGCGGCCGCCGAACACCAGCCGGTCGTCGGCGGTGCGCTGGCCGTAGATGACCAGGTGCCGGTGGTCGGTGAAGGTCTCGCGGCGCGCCAGCCCGACCTGCTCCCAGACCGCGGGGGACAGGGGCTCGGTGGCGATCACCAGCGAGTAGACCGGCACGACGGCGCGCTCGTGGCCCGGCAGCCGGGGCGTCCACCCCTCGGTGGCGCGGACCACGATTTCGGCGCGCACCTGTCCGTTCGCGGTGTGTGCGCGGCCCGGCTCGATCGAGGTCACGCGGGTGTTCTCATAGAGGCTGACGCCCCGGCGGAGCGCGGCGTCGGCGAGGCCGTGGACCAGCCGGGCGGGGTGCAGCGCCGCGCAGTCCGGCGTGTACGTCGCGCCGCGGGTGCCGGCGCCGTCGAGCACCCGGCGGGCCTCGTCGGCACCGAGCAGCAGCAGCTCGTCCTCGCCGCGCCCCCAGGCGCGGGCCGCGCGCACCTCGTCCCGTGCCCGCCGCCACTGGGCCCGGTTGCGGGCCAGGGTGATCGTGCCGCCCTTGGCGACGTGGGCGTCGATCCCCTCGGTCGCGGCGACCCGGACCACCTCGTCGACGGTCTCCCGCATCGCCCGGTGCTGGGCCAGGGCCGCGTCGCGGTCGGCGAGCCCCGCCAGCGCCGGGAGCGACGCCGGGAACAGCGCCGAGCACCAGCCGCCGTTGCGACCGGACGCGCCGTACCCCGCGGTCTCGGCCTCCAGCACCGCGATCCGCAGCGACGGGTCGGCCTCGGCCAGGTAGTACGCCGTCCACAGGCCGGTGTAGCCCGCGCCCACGATCGCCACGTCGGCCTCGAGGTCGCCGGGCAGCGCCGGCCGGGGAGCCCGGTCGGCGCCTGCCGTCTCGTGCCAGAACGAGAGCCGTGCGGCGGTCATGGCTGGCCGAGCGGGACGCCCCAGGAGTAGGTCTGCTTGCGCAGCCTGAGGTACATGAACGTCTCGGTCGCGACCACGCCGTCGATCATCCGCAGCTTGGCCGAGATCAGCTCGAGCAGGTGCTCGTCACTCTCGCAGACGACCTCGACGAGCAGGTCGTAGCTGCCGGCGGTGACCACGACGTAGTCCACCTCGTCGAGCTCGGCGATCTCGTCGGCGACCGGCTCGAGGGGCCCCGAGACGCGCACGCCCACCATCGCCTGCCGGGCGAAGCCGAGCTCGAGGGGGTCGGTCACGGCGACGATCTGCATGACTCCGCCGTCGATCAGCCGCTGCACGCGCTGGCGCACCGCCGCCTCGGAGAGACCAACGACCTTGCCGATGGCGGCGTAGGACCGTCGCCCGTCCTGCTGGAGCTGCTCGATGATCGCCCTGGACACCTCGTCGAGCTGGACGCCGGGGCGTGCGGTCTTGCGGTTCATGGGCGCATGCTCGCAGGGGTGGCGGTCGTGGTCAAAGGTTTCGGAGGCGAGGGGCGGGCGTGGCGGTTGGTTCTGAGGGTCCGGTTGTGTTGCGCGCCTTCGGGCAAGGGATTCCGTTGCCATCGGGTTTCATCTCGACGGGATCGCTTGTCGCGAGGTCCTAGTCGTGGGACGATCCGAGCCAACGATGCACACACCCGAAGGGGAGTGGGATGCCGCCTGACCAGCCCTACACCGGCCCCGGACTGAGCCGTCGCGGACTGCTCCGCGGTGCCGGCGGCGTGGCCTTCGCGGGCGCCAGCCTGGCCGCGCTGAAGCTGCCGTTCTTCGCCGTGTCGGGCGCCCAGCAGGACCCGGTCTCCTGTCGAGCCACCGACGTCTCGGCGAGCGACAAGAAGCTGGTGATCTCGAACTGGCCGGCCTACATCGACCCGAAGAAGAAGTCGACCAGCACCCTGCAGGTCTTCGAGCAGCGCACCGGGATCACGGTCAGCTACACCGACGACATCAACGACAACGCCGAGTTCTACGCGAAGGTGAAGAACCAGCTCGGCGCCTGCAAGAGCATCGGCCGCGACATGATCATCCTGACCGACTGGATGGCGGCGCGGATGATCGGCCTGGGGTGGATCCAGCCGCTCGACGCGAACAAGATCCCCAACGTCCACGCCAACCTGATCGAGCCCCTGCGCAACAAGCCGTGGGACAGGAACGAGCGCTACCACGCGCCCTGGCAGAGCGGGCTGACCGGCATCGCCTACAACTCCGCGAAGGTCAAGGAGGTCCGCAGCTTCGAGGAGCTGCTCACCCGGTCCGACCTCTCCGGCCGGATCACCCTGCTCTCCGAGATGCGCGACACGATGGGGTTCATGCTCAAGATCGTGGGCGCGAACCCGGAGAAGTTCACCCAGGCCCAGTGGGGGCAGGCGATCGACAAGCTCGACGCCGCGGTGCAGGGCGGACAGGTCCGCTCGTTCACCGGCAACGAGTACATCCAGGACCTCGCCGCCGGCAACATCCTCGCCTGCGAGGCGTGGTCCGGCGACGTGATCCAGCTCCAGTTCGACAACCCCGACATCAAGTTCGTGACGCCGGAGGAGGGCCTGTCGCTCTGGAGCGACAACATGATGGTCCCCAACCAGGCGACCCACCAGGCCAACGCCGAGGCCTGGATGAACTACTACTACGAGCCCGAGGTCGCCGCGAAGCTCGCGGCCTGGGTGAACTACATCTGCCCGGTCAAGGGCGCCCAGCAGGAGATGGAGAAGATCGACCCGTCCCTGGCGAAGAACCCGTTGATCTTCCCCGACGAGAAGATGCTCTCGGTCACCTGGGGATTCATGGCGCTGGACGACAAGCAGATCGTCGACTACGAGAGGGACTTCTCCAATGTCACAGGTGGCTGAGCACGACCACACCACGCCCGCCGCTGCCGAGGACGGGTTCGACGGACTGCGGCTGCGGGACGTCACCAAGTCCTTCGGGGCCTTCACGGCCGTCAGGAACCTCGACCTGGACATCCCGAACGGGTCGTTCTTCGCGCTGCTGGGACCCTCGGGCTGCGGCAAGACCACCACGCTGCGGATGGTGGCGGGCCTGGAGACGCCGACCTCCGGGACGATCACCCTCGGTGGCCAGGACATCACCACGGCCAAGCCGTACCGCCGCCCCGTCAACACGGTGTTCCAGAGCTATGCGCTCTTCCCGCACCTCGACATCTTCGAAAACGTCGCGTTCGGCCTGCGCCGGCGCAAGAAGTCCGACGTCGACCGGCAGGTGGACGAGATGCTCGAGCTGGTCGAGCTGACCAGCCAGGCCCGCAAGAAGCCCGCCCAGCTCTCCGGCGGCCAGCAGCAGCGCGTCGCGCTGGCCCGGGCGCTCATCAACGAGCCGCAGGTGCTGCTGCTCGACGAGCCGCTCGGGGCGCTCGACCTCAAGCTGCGGCGGTCGATGCAGATCGAGATCAAGCGCATCCAGACCGAGGTCGGGCAGACCTTCGTCCACGTCACCCACGACCAGGAGGAGGCCATGACGATGGCCGACACCGTCGCGGTCATGAACCAGGGCGTCATCGAGCAGATGGGTTCGCCCTCGGACCTCTACGAGAACCCGCGGTCGACGTTCGTGGCCAACTTCCTCGGCCAGTCCAACCTGATCGAGGGCGCGGTGCGTGACCGCGCCGCCGACGTCGTCACCGTCGACATGCACGGCATCTCGGTGTCGGTGCCCGTGGCCCGTGCGCACGCCGAGGGCGACAAGGGCTGGGTCGGCATCCGGCCCGAGAAGGTGCTGATCGGCGAGGAGGGCGAGCTGCTCGACGCCCCCGGCAACAGCGTCCCGGGCGGCGTGGTCAGCGACGTCAGCTTCGTCGGGGTGAGCACCCAGTACCTCGTGCGGATGCCCTGGGGGCAGGAGCTGCAGGTCTTCCAGCAGAACACCGGGCACCGACGGCTCCTGCGGGTGGGGGAGCGGGTCGAGCTGTCCTGGCGGCCGGAGTACTCCTTCCTGCTCGACTTCAGCCAGGACGCCTCGGCCGGGGCCCAGCGCGGCGACGAGGGCTGAGCCGGCCATGAGCGACGTCGCCCGCCGTCGGGGAGCCATCGGCTACCTGCTCCTGATCCCGGCCGCCCTGTGGCTGGTGCTGTTCTTCGTCATCCCGTTCTACTCCCTGCTCGCCACGAGCCTGTTCGACCCCTCGGGGTCGGACTTCCGGGGCTTCCAGATGACCTACGAGTGGAGCAACTACTGGCACGCGCTGCAGGACTACTGGCAGCCGCTGGTGCGCGCGCTGGCGTACGGCGCCATCGCGACGCTGCTGTGCCTGCTGCTCGGCTACGTGCTGGCCTACGCCATCGCGTTCAAGTCGGGGCGCTGGAAGAACCTGCTGCTGGTGCTGGTGATCGCGCCGTTCTTCACCAGCTTCCTGGTCCGCACGCTGGCCTGGAAGCTGATCCTCGCCGACGACGGCTTCGTCGTGAACTCACTGCAGTTCCTGCACCTGCTGGGGCCGGACGGGCGGCTGCTGGCCACGCCGGTGGCGGTGATCGCCGGCCTGACCTACAACTTCCTGCCGTTCATGGTGCTGCCGCTCTTCGCCAGCCTCGACAAGATCGACCACCGCCTCATCGAGGCCTCCAGCGACCTCTACGCCAACCCGTTCGTCGGGTTCTTCAAGGTGACCTGGCCGCTCTCGCTGCCCGGCGTGGTCTCCGGGACGCTGCTGACGTTCATCCCCGCGGCCGGCGACTTCATCAACGTCCAGCTGCTCGGCAGCCCCAACCAGCGGATGGTCGGCAGCGTCATCCAGAGCCTGTTCACCCAGGCCAACGACTACCCCGCGGCCGCGGCGCTGTCGATGATCCTGATGGTGATCATCGTGGGCATGGTGCTGGCGTACGTGCGCCGGGCCGGCACCGAGGAGCTGCTGTGAACGCGTCGAGGACCGAGACGGAGGGGAGCCGCTGATGCGCTGGATCCGCGACCACCTGGTGCTGCTGCTCGGGCTGCTGGTCCTTGCCTACACGTTCGTCCCGATCGCCGTGGTGGTCCTGATGAGCTTCAACAGCCCGGCGAACCGGCTGGTCTACCAGTTCAACACCTTCACGCTGCACAACTGGCTGAACCCCTGCGAGGACCCGAGCATGTGCCAGGCCCTCGGCCGCAGCATGGAGATCGGGCTGCTGGCCACGCTGGGCGCGACGATCCTGGGGACCCTGGCGGCCTTCGCCCTGGTCCGCCACGACTTCGCCGGCCGCTCGGCGTCGAACCTGCTGATCTTCCTGCCGATGGCGGCGCCGGAGATCGTGCTCGGCTCGTCGCTGCTGGCGCTGTTCGTGGCCTCGGGGCTCTCGGGCCAGCTCGGCTTCTGGACCATCCTCGTCGCGCACATCATGTTCTGCCTGTCCTTCGTCGTGGTGACCGTGCGCGCGCGCCTCGCGGGCATGGACGACGACCTCGAGCAGGCCGCGATGGACCTCTATGCGACGCCGTCCCAGACGTTCTGGCGGATCACCTTCCCGCTGGTCTTCCCGGGCATCCTCGGCGCCGCGCTGCTGAGCTTCTCGCTCTCCTTCGACGACTTCATCATCACCAACCTCAACGCCGGCAACACCACCACGTTCCCCATGTACGTCTGGGGCGTCGCGCAGCGCGGCGTGCCGATGCAGGTCAACGTGGTCGGCACCGTCATGTTCCTGGTCTCGATCGTGATCGTGGTCGGCGCCGAGGTGCGCAGCCGCCAGCGCTCGCGCGGGCTCGCCAGGTCCGCCGCCGTCACCGAGACCGCCAGCCACCTGCCCGCGAGGAGTGCCGCATGACCGAACCGTCCCGCATCGACCACTGGCGCGCCGGAGCCCGCTGGGCCGGCACCGGGGAGAGGTACGGCGACGTCCACGACCCCGCCACGGGACGGGTCACCGGACGGGTGGCCTTCGCGACCGGGGCCGACGTCGAGGCGGTCGTCGCGGACGCGCAGGAGGCCGGCCGGGCGTGGGCGGCGGCGTCGCTGTCGCGTCGTACCGCGGTGATGTTCGCGTTCCGCGAGGCGCTGCACCGACGCCGCGAGGAGGTGGCCGCCGCGATCACCGCCGAGCACGGGAAGGTGCTCGACGACGCGCTGGGGGAGGTGCAGCGCGGCCTGGAGGTCGCGGAGTTCGCGTGCGGCGCACCGCACCTGCTCAAGGGCGGGTTCAGCGACGGCGTGTCCACCGGCGTGGACGTCTACTCGCTGCGCCAGCCGCTCGGCGTGGTGGCGGTGATCTCGCCGTTCAACTTCCCGGCGATGGTGCCGCTGTGGTTCGTGCCGGTCGCGATCGCCTGCGGCAACGCGGTGGTGCTCAAGCCGAGCGAGAAGGACCCCTCGGCCTCGTTGCTGCTGGCCGAGCTGTGGGCCGAGGCGGGCCTGCCCGACGGTGTGTTCAACGTCGTGCACGGCGACAAGGAGGCCGTCGACGCGCTGCTGGAGAACCCGACGGTCAAGTCGGTCTCGTTCGTCGGGTCGACGCCGATCGCGCGCTACGTCTACGAGACCGGCACCCGCCACGGCAAGCGCATCCAGGCCCTCGGCGGTGCGAAGAACCACATGGTGGTGCTGCCCGACGCCGACCTGGAGTCCGCGGCCGACGCCGCGGTCTCGGCCGGGTTCGGCTCGGCGGGCGAGCGCTGCATGGCGGTCTCGGTCGTGGTCGCGGTCGACCCGGTGGCGGACGCCCTGGTGCCGCTGATCGAGAAGCGGATGGCCGGCCTGCGCACCGGCGACGGCCGCCGGGGCTGCGACATGGGTCCGCTGGTGACCGGGGCGCACCGCGACAAGGTCGTCTCCTACGTCGACGCCGGCGTCGGCGAGGGCGCGGAGCTGGTCGTCGACGGCCGCACCGTGGCCCCGGACGGCGAGGCGGGTGGCTTCTGGCTCGGCCCCACGCTCTTCGACCGGGTGCGGCCCGGGATGTCGGTCTACGACGAGGAGATCTTCGGGCCGGTGCTCTCGGTGGTCCGGGCCCCGTCGTACGACGAGGCCCTGGCGCTGGTCAACGCGAACCCCTACGGCAACGGCACCGCGATCTTCACCCACGACGGCGGCGCCGCCCGGCGCTTCCAGCGCGAGGTCGAGGTCGGCATGGTGGGCGTCAACGTCCCGATCCCGGTCCCGATGGCCTACTACTCCTTCGGCGGCTGGAAGGCGTCCCTCTTCGGCGACACCCACGCCCACGGGATGGACGGCATCCACTTCTTCACCCGCGGCAAGGTCGTCACCTCCCGCTGGCCCGACCCCCGCGCCCCGCGGTCCGGCATCGACCTCGGCTTCCCCCGCCACGACTGAGACGTTGAGTTGGGCCTCCCCGGGCACTGAGTTGGGCCTCCCCGCGCGGGGAGGCCCAACTCACAGCCCGGGGAGGCCCAACTCAACCTCGTCTCAGAGCATCGCCCCGGCCTTCTCCAGGACGACGCGCAGGATCTGCTCCATCTCGTCGAAGTGGGTCTGGTCGCAGATGAGCGGGGGAGCCAGCTGGACCACCGGGTCGCCCCTGTCGTCGGCGCGGCAGTAGAGGCCCTCGGCGTAGAGCTGCTTGGAGACGAAGCCGTAGAGCAGCCGCTCGCACTCCTCGTCGCTGAAGGTCTCCTTGGTGGCCTTGTCCTTGACCAGCTCGATGCCGTAGAAGTAGCCGTCGCCGCGGACGTCGCCGACGATCGGCAGGTCCAGCAGCCGCTCCAGGGTGGCGCGGAAGGCGGCCTCGTTGGTGCGGACGTTGTCCAGCACCTTCTCCTTCTCGAAGATGTCGAGGTTGGCCAGCGCGACCGCCGTCGAGACGGGGTGGCCGCCGAAGGTGTAGCCGTGGGCGAACATCGCGCCGGAGCCGTGCTCGGCCCGGGCGCCCGGCGGGATGTGCTCGTCGTCGAGCCGCATGCCGGGGCCGAGGAAGGGCTGCATCAGGCGGTCGCTGGCGATCATCGCGCCGAGCGGGGCGTAGCCGGAGGTGATGCCCTTGGCGCAGGTGATCATGTCGGGCTGGTAGCCGTAGCGCTCCGCGCCGAACATGTGGCCAAGCCGGCCGAAGGCGCAGATGACCTCGTCGGAGACCATCAGCACGTCGTACTCGTCGCAGATCTCGCGGACCCGCTGGAAGTAGCCCGGCGGGGGCGGGAAGCAGCCGCCCGCGTTCTGCACCGGCTCGAGGAACACCGCCGCGACGGTGTCGGGTCCCTCGTTCTCGATCGCGACCGCGATCTGGTCGGCGGCCCAGCGCCCGAACGCCTCCGGGCTCAGGCCCTCGGGAGCCCCGTGCTCGTCGGCCCGGTAGTGGTTGGTGTTCGGCACCCGGAAGGTCGAGGGGACCAGCGGCTCGAACTGCTGCTTGAGCAGCGGGAGCCCGGTGATCGACAGCGCGCCCTGGGTGGTGCCGTGGTAGGCGATGGCGCGGCTGATGACCTTGTGCTTCATCGGCTTCCCGACGAGCTTGTAGTAGTTCTTGGCCAGCTTCCACGCCGTCTCGACGGCCTCGCCGCCGCCGCTGGTGAAGAACACCCGGTTCAGGTCACCGGGGGCGTAGCCGGCGACCCGCTCGGCGAGCTCGATGGCCGGCGGGTGGGCGTAGGACCACAGCGGCATGAACGCCAGCTCGCGCGCCTGCTTGGCGGCCGCCTCCGCCAGCTCGCTGCGCCCGTGGCCGAGCTGGCTGACGAAGAGTCCCGCCAGGCCGTCGAGGTAGCGCTTGCCCTTGTCGTCATAGATGTAGGCGCCCTCGCCGCGGACGATCACGGGCACGTCCGCGTGGTCGTAGGTGGAGTGCCGCGTGAAGTGCATCCACAGGTGGTCCTTGGCGGCCTGCTGGAGGTGGTCGTGGTCCATGCCCCCATGGTGTCCGGCATTCGGCGTTCCGGCAAGTGAATCCGTGGTCACGGTTGACCAGGAACGCGGAATCCGTCGCGAATTTGTGCGCAGGCGGATGACCTGCGCGAGCACTGCTGGTTGAATGGCGCCCATGGTGACCACCGTCCTGCGCGGGGGAACGCTCTTCGACGGCCACCGGTACGCCGGCCCCGGCGCGCTCGTGCTGCGCGACGACCGGATCGCGCTGGTGTTGACCGGACCCGACCTCATGGCGCTCGAGGACCGCCTGGCCGACGCGCCGGAGCAGGTGCGGGTGGTCGACGTGGCGGGGGGGCTGGTCGCCCCCGGCTTCGTCGACGCCCACGTGCATCCCGTCCAGGGCGGGCTGGAGCGGATCCGGTGCGACCTGTCGGCGCTCGACACCCGCGAGGAGTACCTCGACGCGGTGGCGGCGTACGCCCGGGAGCACGCGACCCGCCACTGGGTGCTCGGCGGCGGCTGGGCGATGCCGGCCTTCCCCGGCGGCACGCCGACGGCTGCCGACCTGGACCGCGTCGTGTCGGACCGGCCGGTGTTCCTGCCCAACCGCGACCACCACGGCGCCTGGGTCAACAGCTGTGCGCTCGAGCTGGCCGGCATCGACGCGCGCACTCCCGACCCGCCCGACGGCCGCATCGAGCGCGATGCCGGGGGACACCCCACCGGGACCCTGCACGAGGGGGCGATGCGCCTGGTGGCCCGGCTGGTGCCGCCCACCGCCGAGGACGAGTACGACGCCGCGCTGCTGGCCGGCCAGGCGTACCTCCACTCGCTGGGCGTGACCGGCTGGCAGGACGCGATCGTGGGGGAGTACGCCGGGATGGGCGACCCGGGCCCTGCGTACCGTCGGGCGGCCGAGCGGGGCGAGCTGACCGCCCACGTCGTCGGCGCCCTGTGGTGGGACCGGGACCGCGGCGAGGAGCAGGTGTCGGACCTCGTGGCCCGGCGCGCGGCGTACACGCACGGTCGCTTCCGCGCCACCAGCGTGAAGTTCATGCAGGACGGCGTAGCCGAGAACGGCACGGCCGCGCTGACCGCGCCGTACCTCGACCGCTGCGGGCACTCGACCGGCAATCGCGGCCGCTCCTTCCTCACTCCCGACGAGCTGCGCCGGCACGTGGGCCTGGTGGCGGCGGAGGGGTTCCAGGTGCACGTGCACGCCATCGGCGACCGGGGGGTGCGCGAGGCGCTGGACGCCTTCGAGGCCCTGGGGGAGCCCGGCCCGGACGGCACGGGCGGGGCCGACGGCCGCGACCTGCGGCACCACGTGGCCCACCTGCAGCTGGTCCACCCCGCCGACGTGCGGCGGTTCGCCGGGCTCGGGGTGGCCGCCAACATCCAGGCGCTGTGGGCCTGCCTGGACGAGCAGATGGTCGACCTGACACTGCCGTTCCTGGGAGAGGAGAGGGGCGGCTGGCAGTACCCGTTCGGCGACCTGCACCGCGCCGGCGCCCGCCTGGTGTCCGGCAGCGACTGGCCGGTCAGCTCTCCGGACCCGCTAGCGGCGATGCACGTCGCGGTCAACCGGCGCGTGCACGACGGGGTCGGCCCGGCGGGGGCGGAGGCGTTCCTGCCCGAGCAGGCGCTGGCGCTGGAGACGGCGTTCGCGGCGTACACGTCGGGCTCGGCCTGGGTGAACCACCGCGACGAGGCCGGCCGGCTCGCCCGGGGCGCGACCGCGGACCTGGTGGTCCTCGACCGCGACCCCTTCGCCGCCCCGGCCGACGAGGTCGGCGCCGCCCGGGTCGCGTCGACCTGGGTCGACGGAGCGCCGGTCTTCGAAGCCTGAGTGCGAAAGGAAGCGGAATCCGTCATCGCGGACCGCAGAGCCCTACTCATTCCGTTGTCACCTCGTTAGGGTGGCGCCACCCACCACCTGCACCGGAGGGACCGCAGACATGGCAGACACGACGTTTCGGAACGTCATCGACGGCAAGCTCGTCGACTCGGCGTCGGGGGAGACCTACGACGTGATCGACCCGACCACGGGCGAGACCTACGCCCGCGCGCCGATGTCGGGGAAGGAGGACGTCGACCGGGCCTACGCCGCCGCGGCGAAGGCCTTCGAGACCTGGGGCGCGAGCACCCCGCAGGACCGCGGCAACGCGCTGCTGAAGATCGCCGACGCGATCGAGGCGCGGGTGGACGAGATCAACGCCGTCGAGTGCCGCGACACCGGCAAGCCGATCGGGCTGACGATGGCGGAGGAGATGCCCTACGCCTCCGACCACTTCCGCTTCTTCGCCGGTGCCGCGCGGGTGCTCGAGGGTCGTTCGGCGGGCGAGTACATGGCCGACCACACCTCCTGGGTGCGGCGCGAGCCGATCGGTGTCGTGGGCCAGGTGACGCCGTGGAACTACCCGCTGATGATGATGATCTGGAAGATCGCGCCGGCGCTGGCGGCGGGCAACACGATCGTGCTCAAGCCCAGCGACACCACGCCCGCGAGCTCGACGCTGCTCGCCGAGCTGTGCCAGGAGTTCCTCCCGCCGGGCGTGCTCAACGTCGTCACCGGCGACCGGGACACCGGTCGCGCGCTGGTCGCGCACCCGACCCCGCAGATGGTGGCCATCACCGGCTCGGTGCGCGCCGGCATGGAGGTCGCCGGCTCCGCGGCGACCGACCTCAAGCGCGTGCACCTCGAGCTGGGCGGCAAGGCGCCGGTCATCGTGTTCGACGACGCCGACATCGAGAAGGCGGCCGAGGGCATCGCCGGCGCCGGCCTGTTCAACGCGGGCCAGGACTGCACCGCGGCGACCCGCGTGCTGGCCGGGCCGGGCATCCACGACGAGTTCGTCGCCGCGCTCACCGAGGCGGCCCGCGGCATGAAGACGGGGCTGCCCGACGACGAGGACACCTACTACGGCCCGCTGAACAACCAGAACCAGCTCGAGCGGGTCTCCGGCATGGTCGACCGGCTGCCCGACCACGCCGCCGTCCAGACCGGCGGGACGCGGCAGGGTGAGCGGGGCTACTTCTACGAGCCCACGGTGCTCTCGGGCCTGAAGCAGGACGACGAGCAGATCCAGACCGAGATCTTCGGCCCGGTCATGACCGTGCAGCGGTTCAGCGACGAGGCCGAGGCGCTGCGCTGGGCCAACGGCGTGGAGTACGGCCTCGCCTCCAGCGTGTGGACCAGGGACCACGGCCGGGCGATGCGGATGTCGAGGGGCCTGGACTTCGGCGTGGTGTGGATCAACACCCACATCCCGTTCGTCTCGGAGATGCCGCACGGCGGCTTCAAGCACAGCGGCTACGGCAAGGACCTGTCGATGTACGGCCTGGAGGACTACACGCGCATCAAGCACGTCATGTCCTACATCGGCGACTGAGCGCCGCGATCTCGGCGCTGCCTGCGTGGCCGGCGCTCGACGGCCCGCTCCGCTCCAAGGCCGCCTTCGCACCGACGCCTTGGCACCACACCGACCTCGCGACGCTCAGCAGGAAACGGAAGGAAGAACGAGAAGCATGAGGATCCTCCTGATCGGCGCCGGCGGCGTCGGGGCGGCGTTCGCCGCGATCGCGGCCCGCCGGGACTTCTTCGAGACCGTCGTGGTCGCCGACTACGACCCGGCGCGGGCCGAGCGGGCGGCGGCGGTCGACGAGAGGTACGCCGCCGCGCAGGTCGACGCGTCGTCCGCCGAGTCGGTCGCGGCGCTGTGCCGCGAGCACCGGATCACCCACGTGATGAACGCGGTGGACCCGGTGTTCAACATGTCGATCTTCGCCGGCGCGTTCGAGGCCGGCGCCGACTACCTCGACATGGCGATGTCGCTGTCGAGGCCGCACCCGGAGGCGCCGTACGAGAAGCCGGGCGTGAAGCTCGGCGACGAGCAGTTCGCGCTCGCCGGTGACTGGGAGGCGGCCGGCCGGCTGGCGCTGGTCGGCATCGGCGTGGAGCCCGGCCTCTCCGACGTCTTCGCGCGCTACGCCGCGGACCACCTGTTCAGCGACATCGACGAGCTCGGCACCCGCGACGGTGCCAACCTGGTCGTGACCGACGAGGACGGCAACGAGATCTTCGCGCCGTCGTTCTCGATGTGGACCACGATCGAGGAGTGCCTCAACCCGCCGGTGGTCTGGGCCGGCGACGGCGCCGGGCAGGGCGAGTGGCACACGACGCCGCCGTTCAGCGAGCCGGAGGTGTTCGACTTCCCCGAGGGGATCGGCCCGGTCGAGTGCGTCAACGTCGAGCACGAGGAGGTGCTCCTCATGCCGCGCTGGGTGGACTGCAAGCGGGCGACCTTCAAGTACGGCCTCGGCGACGAGTTCATCAACATCCTCAAGGTGCTGCACACCCTCGGCCTGGACCGGACCGAGAAGGTGCGCGTCAAGGCCGCTTCTGGTGGGCACTGTGAGGTCGCGCCGCGGGACGTGGTCGCCGCGGTGCTGCCCGACCCGGCCACCGTCGGCCCGCGGATGAAGGGCAAGACCTGCGCCGGCCTGTGGGTCACCGGGACCGGCAAGGACGCGCAGGGGAGCCCCACCGGCCCGCGCTCGACGTACCTCTACCACGTCGTCGACAACGAGTGGACGATGCAGGAGTACGGCCACCAGTGCGTGGTCTGGCAGACCGCGATCAACCCGGTCATCGCGCTGGAGCTGCTCGCGCGCGGCACCTGGAAGGGCGCCGGTGTGCTGGGGCCGGAGGCGTTCGACGCGGTCCCCTTCCTCGACCTGCTCACCGAGTACGGCAGCCCGTGGGGACAGAAGGAGCTCTAGGGTGTCGACCGCCATCGAGCTCCGCGGGCTGACCAAGCACTTCGGGGAGGTGCGCGCCGTCGACGGGCTCGACCTGGAGATCGCCGACGGCGAGTTCTTCTCGATGCTCGGGTCCCTCGGGCTCCGGCAAGACCACGGTGCTGCGGCTCGTCGCCGGGTTCGAGCAGCCCACCGCCGGGACGATCCTGATGGGCGGGGAGGACGTGAGCGGCCGGCCGCCGTTCGGCCGCGACGTCAACACGGTCTTCCAGGACTACGCGATCTTCCCGCACATGAGCGTGCGGCAGAACGTCGAGTACGGCCTGCGCGTCAAGCGGGTGCCCCGGTCCCAGCGCCGCGACCGGGCCGAGGAGGCGCTGGCGACCGTGCGCCTCGAGGGGTACGGCGACCGCCGGCCCCACCAGCTCTCCGGCGGCCAGCGCCAGCGCGTGGCCCTGGCGAGGGCGCTGGTCAACCGGCCCAAGGTGCTGCTGCTCGACGAGCCCCTCGGTGCGCTCGACCTCAAGCTTCGCCGCGAGATGCAGATCGAGCTCAAGCAGATCCAGCGCGACGTCGGCATCACCTTCGTGTTCGTGACCCACGACCAGGAGGAGGCGCTGACGATGAGCGACCGGATCGCGGTGTTCAACCAGGGCCGGATCGAGCAGCTCGCGACCCCGGTCGAGCTCTACGAGCACCCGGGGAGCGCCTTCGTGGCCGGCTTCGTGGGCACCTCCAACCTGCTCCAGGGCGAGGTGGCCGGCAAGCTGCTCGGCGAGGACGGCACGTTCGTGATCCGCCCCGAGAAGGTGCGGATGACCGCGCCCGAGGCGGCCCCGCCGGCCGACGACCGGACCTGCGTCGCACGCGGCGTCGTGCGTGAGGTGGTCTACCTCGGGGCCTCGACGCACTCGGTGGTCGAGCTCGACGCCGGCACCACCCTGACGGTCTCGCACCAGAACACCGACCGCTCCATCGACGCCGCCCTGGAGCGGCGGGACCGACCCGTCGCGCTGGTCTGGCAACGCGACCACCTGGTGTCCCTGGGCGGGCCCGTGCCCGACCCGGTGGCGACCCCCGAGGAGGAGACAGCATGATGAAGATCGGATCCCGACGGCTCAGCGCGCTCGCCGGCGTCGCCCTGCTCGCCGTGGTCTCGGGATGCGGCACCAGCGGTGGCGGTGGTTCCAACACCAGCAGCGGCGGCGGGTTCACGCCGCCCGACGTACCCATGAAGCAGTCGCTCGGCAGCATGGAGGGGCAGGTCAACATCCTGGCCTGGCCGGGCTACGCCGAGGACGGCAGCAACGACCCCAAGGTCGACTGGGTCACGCCGTTCGAGAAGCAGACCGGCTGCCAGGCCAACGTGAAGTACTTCGGCACGTCCGACGAGGCCGTGAAGCTGATGAAGACCGGTCAGTACGACGTGGTGTCGGCCTCCGGCGACGCCTCGCTGCGCCTGATCGCCGCGGGGGACGTGGCGCCGGTCAACACCGACCTGGTGAAGAACTACGCGGACATCTCCTCGTTCCTCAAGGACCGGGACTGGAACTCCGTGGACGGGCAGATGTACGGCATCCCGCACGGCTGGGGCGCCAACCTGCTGATGTACAACACCGACAAGGTCAAGCCGGCCCCGACCAGCTGGGGCGCGGTCTTCACCGACGCCTCGCAGTACGCCGGGAAGGTCACCGCCTACGACTCGCCGATCTACATCGCCGACGCGGCGCTCTACCTGATGAAGCACCAGCCCGACCTGAAGATCACCAACCCCTACGCGCTGGACTCCGACCAGCTGCAGGCCGCGGTCGACCTGCTGAAGAAGCAGCGGCAGGACGTCTCGGAGTACTGGTCGGACTACCTGAAGGAGGTGCAGGCCTTCTCGACCGGCGACTCGGTGATCGGCACCACCTGGGAGGTCATCGCGCAGGTCGCCCAGGGCGAGAAGGTCCCGGTGAAGGCGGTGCTGCCGCAGGAGGGCTCGACCGGCTGGTCGGACACCTGGATGGTCAGCTCGAAGTCGAAGAACTCCAACTGCGCCTACGCCTGGATGGACTACATCGCCAGCCCGCAGGCCCAGGCCGACGTCGCGCAGTACTTCGGTGAGGCCCCGGCCAACCCGAAGGCGTGCGACCTGACCGCCAAGAACTTCTGCGACGCCTACCACGCCACCGACGCCACCTACGCCGACAAGATCTGGTACTGGACCACGCCGATCAGCGACTGCCTGGACGGCCGCAAGAACGTCCAGTGCACCGACTACGGCGACTGGACCCAGGCCTGGACCGAGGTGAAGGGCTGAGTGTGACCGCGACGAGCCTCGAGGAGCCCCCGGCCCCGGAGGGGGCGCCGGGGGCGGGCGGGCCACCCCCGTCCCGGCGACGCCGGGGCCGGTCACGGCAGGGTGGACGCACCTGGCTGCTGCTGGCCCCGCCGATGCTCTGGCTCGGGGTCGCCTACCTGGGCGCGCTGGGCGCGCTGCTGATCACCGCCTTCTGGAGCCAGGACGACTTCACCGGTGAGATCCAGCGGGTCTGGACCCTCGACAACTTCCGGCAGCTGTTCACGATCGACGTCTACCGGACGATCACGGTCCGGACGCTGCTGATCGCCGCCCTGGTCACCGTCGTCGACGCGCTGCTGGCGTTCCCGATCGCGCTGTACATGGCCAAGGTGGCCTCGGCCCGCGCCCAGCGGCTGCTGGTGATCGCGGTGCTGATGCCACTGTGGGCGTCGTACCTCGTCAAGGCCTATGCGTGGCGAGGGATGCTGTCGGAGAACGGGCTGATCTCGTGGTTGCTGGCGCCGTTCGGGCTCGGCTCCCCGGGCTACGGGCTGGTGGCGACCACGGTGACGCTGGCCTACCTGTGGCTGCCGTACATGATCCTGCCGGTCTTCGCCGGCCTCGAGCGGCTGCCCGACTCGCTGCTGGAGGCCTCCTCCGACCTGGGTGCGCACTCGTGGACCACGCTGCGGCGGGTCGTGCTGCCGATGGCCTTCCCGGCGATCGTGGCCGGCTCGATCTTCACGTTCTCGCTGTCGATGGGTGACTACATCGCGGTCACCATCGTGGGTGGCACCGGCCAGCTGCTGGGCAACGTCGTCTACAACAACGTCGGCGCCGCCAACAACCTGCCGTTCGCGGCCGCGGTGGCCACGGTGCCGATCGCGGTCATGCTCGTCTACCTCGCCGCGGTACGCCGTACCGGCGCGCTGGACAACCTGTGAGGCCCCGATGAACCAGATGTCCCGCGGCCTGCGCGCCTCCCTCGTCGGCTTCACGGCGCTGGTGCTGGTGGTGGTCTACACCCCGCTGCTGCTGGTGCTGCTCAACTCGTTCAACGCCGACAAGACCTTCGCCTGGCCCCCGACCGACCTGACCCTGCACTGGTGGGACGCCGCCGCGCACAGCGCGGGCGCGCGCTCGGCGCTGCGGACCAGCGTGGAGGTCGCACTCCTCGCGACCGCGGTCTCGCTGGTGCTGGGGACCCTCGCGGCCCTCGCGCTGCGGCCGACCCGGTTCTTCGGCCGCAACGTGGTCTCGCTGCTCATCATCCTGCCGATCGCGCTGCCCGGCATCGTCACCGGCATCGCGCTGAGCAACATGTTCACCACGGTGCTCGGCGTCGGGCTGAGCCTGTTCACCGTCGTGGTCGCGCACGCGACGTTCTGCATCGTGACGGTGTTCAACAACGTCCAGGCCCGCGTGCAGCGGCTCGGCAGCAACTACGAGCAGGCCTCGATGGACCTCGGGGCCGGCCGCTGGACGACGTTCCGGCTGGTGACCTTCCCGATGCTGCGCTCGGCGCTGCTGGCCGGGGCGCTGCTCTCCTTCGGCCTGTCCTTCGACGAGATCGTGGTCACCACGTTCACGATCAGCGCGACCGACCAGACCCTGCCGATCTGGATCTTCCAGAACCTGTTCCGCCCCAACCAGGCGCCGGTGGTCAACGTGGTCGCCGCGGTGCTGGTCGTGCTCTCGGCCATCCCGATCTACCTCGCCCAGCGGCTCTCGGGCAGCCACGCCGAGGGGCTCACCGGCGCCCGCTGACCGCCGACTCGGCGCATGTTGACGCCCGGGGGTACGCCGAGTCGGCGCTGCTTGACGACATGAGCGTCAACGAGCGCCGACTCGGCGATGGGGAGGCGTCAACGAGCGCCGAGTCGGCGGGGTGTGCGGGGGTCAGGCGGTGGCCCGGAACGCCTCGGAGACGACGTCGAAGGCCTCGTGCAGCAGCCCGTCGGAGATCGCCAGCGGCGGAAGGAAGCGGAACACGTTGCCCCAGGTGCCGCAGGTCAGGGTGACGACGCCCCGGGAGTGGCAGTACGCCGAGATCGCGGCGGTGCGGACCGGGTCCGGGAGCGTGGTGCCGGGCTCGGTGATCTCCACGGCCATCATGGCGCCGCGGCCACGGATGTCGCCGACCACCGGGTGCTCGGCGGCGATCCCGGCCAGCCGCTCGTGCACGATCGCGCCGATCTCGCGGGCGCGGCCGGCCAGGTCGTGGCGGCGCATCTCCTCGATCGCGCCGAGCGCGGCCGCACACGCGACCGGATTCCCGCCGTACGTCCCGCCGAGCCCGCCGACGTGGACCGAATCCATGACCTCCGCGCGGCCGGTGACGCCGGCCAGCGGGAGGCCGCCGGCGATGCCCTTGGCCGTGGTGACCAGGTCGGGCACGACCCCTTCGTGGTCGCAGGCGAACCAGTCACCGGTGCGGCAGAAGCCGGACTGGATCTCGTCGGCGACCAGCAGCACGTCGTTGCGCGCGCACCAGTCCGCGAGCGCCGGCAGGAAGCCGGGGGCGGGGACGACGAACCCACCCTCGCCCTGGATCGGCTCGATGACCAGGCAGGCGAGGTTCGCCGCGCCGACCTGCTTCTCGACCACGTCGAGGGCCCGGGCGGCGGCCTCCTCACCGGAGAGCCCGTCGCGGAACGGGTAGGACATCGGGGCCCGGTAGACCTCGCCGGCGAACGGTCCGAAGCCGCTCTTGTACGGCATGCTCTTGGCCGTCATCGCCATCGTCAGGTTGGTCCGGCCGTGGTAGGCGTGGTCGAACGCGACGACCGCGTCGCGACCGGTCGCCACCCGCGCGATCTTCACCGCGTTCTCGACCGCCTCGGCGCCCGAGTTGAACAGCGCCGACTTCTTCGCGTGGTCGCCCGGCGTCAGCTCGGCCAGCGCCGCGCACACGTCGACGTAGCCGTCGTACGGGGTGACCATGAAGCAGGTGTGCGTGAACGCCGCGGCCTGCTCCTGCACGCGGGTCACCACCTCGGGCGCGGCGTTCCCGACGGTGGTGACCGCGATCCCCGAGCCGAGGTCGATCAGCGAGTTGCCGTCGACGTCGACGAGCACGCCGCCGCCGGCCGCGGTCACGAAGACGGGCAGGGTGGTGCCGACGCCGTCCGCCACGTGGGCGCGCTTGCGCTCGAGGCGCTCGAGCGAGCCGGGGCCGGGGATCTCGGTGACGAGGCGGCGCTCCTGGGGCAGGGCGGGACCGCCGGTGCGGGTGGCGACGGAGGATTCGGTCATGTGGAGAGCGTAGAGGCTTCGGTTCCGGTTGTGCAGGGCCGGCCGGGGCGACGATTCCCGGCGGCCGTGCCGGTCACGCTGCGCCGGGCCGCCCTCGGCGGTCCAGGGCGACGAAGCAGTAGCCGCGGCCGCGGGCCACGCGCACGACGCGGGGGACCGCAGCCACCGAGGCGGGGGAGTTGGGGACGCCGTCGTGCTGGAGCACGATGTTGCGCCGGTGGGGACGCGGCGCCGCGAGGATCCGGTCGGCGATCGTGCGTGCCGAACCGCCCGCCCAGTCCTGCGCGTCGACGTCCCACAGCACCGGCACCAGCCCGAGCCGGTGCACCACGCGCCGGACCCGCTCGTCGATCGCGCCGTACGGCGGGCGCATCAGGTCGGTGGGATGCAGCCCGACGGCGCGGACCCGCCGCTCCGTGGCCCGCAGGGTGGCCCGGACCCGGGCGTTCGACAGCCGCGTGAGGTCCTCGTGGTTGTAGGTCTCGTCGGCCACCGGGAAGCCGGCCCGGCCCACCTTCCTCGCCGCCGCCGGCGCCGCCGCCACCTGGCTGCCCACCATGAAGAAGGTGGCCGGAGCGTGCAGGCGGCGCAGCACCCGCACCAGCCGTGGCGTGCTCCTCGCCGACGGGCCGTCGTCGAACGTCAGCGCGACCCGCCCCGCCGGACAGCGCCGGACCGGGGCCTCCGCCGAGGCCGAGCGCGTGCCGCCCTCCAGGGCCGGTGGCACGGCCAGGAGCGCCAGGCCCAGCACCGCCGCCGCCAGCAGCCGGATCACCGTCCGATCCTGTGCCCCGGACCGCCCGGCGGGAGCGATCGCCGGGTGGCGTACCCGGTTCTGGGGCCTGCGAGGATGGCCCGGTGAGCACTCCCCGCACCGTCGTCGTCCTCGGCTCCACCGGCTCGATCGGCACCCAGGCGCTCGACCTGGTGCGCGCCAACCCCGACCGGTTCCGGGTGGTGGGGGTGACCGCGGGCGGCGGCAACCCCGAGCTGTTCGAGAAGCAGGTGGCGGAGTTCCGGCCCGAGGTGCACGGCCTCGGCGAGGACGCCTCCTGCGAGGCCGCCGGCATCGAGTGCGACGTCGTCCTCAACGGCATCACCGGTGCGGTCGGCCTGCGGCCCACGCTGGCGGCCCTCGACGCCGGCAACACGCTGGCGCTGGCCAACAAGGAGTCGCTGATCATCGGTGGCCCCCTGGTGCTCGAGCGTGCCGGCCCGGGCCAGATCGTCCCCGTCGACTCCGAGCACTCCGCGGTCGCGCAGTGCCTGCGCGGCGGCAGCCCGGCAGAGGTGCGCCGGCTGGTGCTGACCGCGAGCGGCGGACCCTTCCGGGGCCGGACCCGCGCGGAGCTGGCCGACGTGACGCCCGAGCAGGCCCTCGACCACCCCAACTTCTCGATGGGGCCGGTCATCACCATCAACTCCGCGACCCTGGTCAACAAGGGCCTGGAGGTCATCGAGGCGCACCTGCTCTTCGGGATCCCCTTCGACCGGATCGACGTCGTCGTGCACCCCCAGCAGATGATCCACTCGATGGTCGAGTTCGACGACGGCTCGACCCTCGCGCAGGCGTCGCCGCCGTCCATGCTCATCCCCATCGCCCTGGGCATGGCCTGGCCCGGCCGCGTCCCCGACGCCGGCCCCGGCTGCGACTGGACGAGGGCGTCGAGCTGGGACTTCTTCCCGCTCGACGACGATGCGTTCCCCGCGGTGTCCCTCGCCCGCCGGGCGGGGGAGACGGGCAGCACCGCGCCGGCGGTCTACAACGCCGCCAACGAGGCGTGTGTGGACGCCTTCCGCACCGGGAGGCTGGCCTTCACCGACATCGTGCCCACAGTTGCCGCCGTGCTCGCCGACCACGTCGTACCCTCGAAGCAGCAGCTCTCCGTCGAGGACGTCCTGGCCGCCGACGGATGGGCCCGCAGCGCTGCCACCCGCCGGATCGAAGGGGCTTCATGACCGCCGTCTACTACACGCTGGGCGTGCTGATCTTCGCGTTCGCCATCCTGGCGTCGATCGGCCTGCACGAGCTCGGCCACATGATCCCGGCCAAGGCGTTCGGCACGAAGGTGACGCAATACTTCGTCGGGTTCGGTCCCACCGTGTGGAGCAAGCGGGTGGGCGAGACCGAGTACGGCGTGAAGGCGATCCCGCTCGGCGGCTACGTCAAGATCGTCGGGATGCTCCCGCCCGGCGACGAGCAGGCGGCCCGGGCCGCCGGGGGCGAGGTGACCGAGGACGCCGAGGGCAACACCGTCGTCCGGGTCCGCAAGTCCAACACCGGCATGTTCACCCAGCTGATCACCGACGCACGCGCGGCCGAGTGGGACACGATCGGGCCCGAGGACAGCGAACGGCTCTTCTACAAGAAGGTGTGGTGGAAGAAGGTCATCGTGATGGCCGCCGGCCCCACGGTGAACCTGCTGATCGCGTTCGCGATCTTCTCCGTGCTCTTCGCCGGCTACGGCATCCGGGAGTACGTCGTGAACTCGGGCAAGCCGGTCATCGCCGAGGTCTCGAGGTGCGTGATCCCCTACCAGGACAACCGCTCGAAGTGCCAGCCCGGCGACCCGGTCGCGCCGGCCTACGAAGCCGGTCTCCGGCCCGGCGACACGATCACCAGCTTCAACGGCACCGAGGTCACCGGCTGGAACCAGCTGCGCACCCTGATCCGCGGCAACTCCGACGGCAGGGCGGTGATCGGCTACCAGCGCGACGGCCGGCAGCTGACCGGCACCACGAGCACGACCGTCGAGGCCCGTCCGGCCTCGCAGACCGACCAGCGCCTCACCCAGGTCGGCTTCCTGGGCGTCTCCCCGACCACGCACGTGAAGGTCACCACGGGCGGCCCGGTGTTCACGCTCCGGCAGATGGGGGACATGACCGTGACGTCGGTCCAGGCCCTCGGCACCCTGCCGGTGAAGGTCTGGGGGGTCGCGGAGGCGATCGCCGGGGTCAAGGACCGGGCGATGGACAGCCCGGTGAGCATCGTGGGCGGCGGGCGGATGGCCGGCGAGGCGGTCTCGGCGAAGGCGCCACCGCTGGCGGAGAAGGCGGCGTTCCTGGCCTCCCTCGTCGCGGGGTTCAACCTGTTCATCGGCCTGTTCAACTTCATCCCCCTGCTCCCGCTCGACGGTGGGCACATCGCCGGGGCGCTGTGGGAGGCGCTGCGGCGCGGGCTGGCCCGGGTGCGCCGACGGCCCGACCCCGGGTACGTCGACGTGGCCAAGCTGCTGCCGATCGCGTACGGCGTGGCCGCGTGCCTGCTGGTCATGGGTGTGGTGCTGATCGTCGGCGATCTCGTCGTACCCATCCACGTCCCTGCCTGAGGTGCACCGCGTGAGCCGCACCGGAGGGCCGGTAGCCTCTGGGACATGACCGAGATCAACCTGGGCATGCCCGCGGCGCCGCCGCCGGTGCTCGCTCCCCGCCGCCCGACCCGTCAGATCCAGGTCGGCAAGGTGGGCGTCGGCAGCGACCACCCGATCTCGGTGCAGTCGATGACCACGACGCTGACCTCCGACGTGAACACGACGCTGCAGCAGATCGCGGAGCTGACCGCGGCCGGCTGCGACATCGTGCGGGTGGCCTGCCCCAGCCAGGACGACGCCGACGCGCTGCCGGAGATCGCGCAGCACTCCCAGATCCCGGTCATCGCCGACATCCACTTCCAGCCCAAGTACGTCTTCGCCGCCATCGAGGCGGGCTGTGCCGCGGTCCGGGTCAACCCCGGCAACATCCGGAAGTTCGACGACCAGGTCAAGGAGATCGCGCAGGCCGCGAAGGACCACGGCACCTCGATCCGCATCGGCGTCAACGCCGGCTCGCTGGACAAGCGGCTGCTGGAGAAGCACGGCAAGGCCACTCCCGAGGCGCTCGTCGAGTCCGCGGTGTGGGAGGCGGGACTGTTCGAGGAGCACGACTTCCACGACTTCAAGATCTCGGTCAAGCACAACGACCCGGTGGTCATGGTGCGCGCCTACGAGATGCTCGCCGAGCGCGGGGACTGGCCGCTGCACCTCGGGGTCACCGAGGCCGGCCCGGCCTTCCAGGGCACGATCAAGTCCGCCACCGCGTTCGGTGCGCTGCTCTCGAAGGGCATCGGCGACACCATCCGTGTGTCGCTGTCCGCCCCGCCGGTGGAGGAGGTCAAGGTCGGCCTGCAGATCCTGGAGTCGCTGAACCTCCGTCCGCGGCGCCTCGAGATCGTCTCCTGCCCCTCCTGCGGCCGCGCCCAGGTCGACGTCTACAAGCTCGCCGACGAGGTGACCGCCGGCCTCGAGGGCATGGAGGTCCCGCTGCGCGTCGCGGTGATGGGCTGCGTCGTCAACGGCCCCGGTGAGGCGCGCGAGGCCGACCTCGGCGTCGCCTCCGGCAACGGCAAGGGCCAGATCTTCGTCAAGGGCGAGGTCATCAAGACCGTCCCGGAGTCGCAGATCGTCGAGACGCTGATCGAGGAGGCCATGCGGATCGCCGAGGGCATGGAGTCCGTCGACGGCGGCGGGGCTCAGGTCACGGTCTCCTGACGGCTTCCCGGCGTCCGCCGGAAACCGCGGCCGGCCGTCGCAGGGCGACGCCGACGCCCGGGGACGCCGCAACCGGGCCCTTGGTCCCGTGACCGCCGTGCCGTCCGACGCTGCCGGAGAGCAGGCCGGGCGGCAAGGGTGAGCCCATGGCAGGCGGGGTCCCCAGCGGTGCGATCACGGTCGGCGTCGACGAGTCCGAGGTGAGCCTCGTCGCCCTGCGCTGGGCGGTGCACGAGGCCGAGCTGCAGGACCGCCCCCTCTGCATCGTCCACGCCTACGACCCCCGGCCGACCGTCTACTCCGCGCTCGGCGCCATGGTGCCGCCGCTGGAGCTGACCGAGGCGCTGGACAACGCCGCGGAGGAGGTGCTGCACCACGCCGGCCACCTCGCCCACGCGCAGGCGCCGAAGGTGCCGGTGACCCTGGTCTGGAGCACCCTGGACCCCCGCGAGGCGCTCGCGGAGTGCGGTCGCAGCTCCTCGCTGCTGGTGCTGGCCTCGCGCGGCCGCAGCACGATGAGGCACCTGATGCTGGGGTCCGTGGGCCTGTGGGTCTCCCAGCACGCGCCGTGCCCGGTCCTCGTCGTTCGCGGCGAGCACGACGAGCGGGGCGAGCCCGTCGAACGGCGGTGGGTGGTCGTCGGCACCGACGGCACGGCCCAGTCCGACGCCGCGGTCGCCTTCGCCTTCGACCAGGCCAACCGCCACGGGGCGCCGCTCACGGTGACCCGGTGCCTGCCCGGCGAGGTCGGGGGCCACCACCGGACCCACGAGGGCCCGGTGACCGAGGACACCCCGGAGGGCAAGGTGCTGGCCGAGCAGGTGGCGGCGCTGTCCGACCGGTACCCGCACGTGCGGGTCGAGAGCGAGCTGGTCCGCGGCTCCGCCGTGGGCCACCTGACCCGGCTGTCGGAGGCCGCCAGCCTCGTCGTGGTCGGCAGCCGGCCCCGCCGCGGTCCCGGCCCGTGGGGCTTCGGAGGGATCCGGCGGGCCGTGGCCGAGCACGCCCACTGCTCGGTGGCGGTGGTGCCGGCCCACCCGACCTCAGCCGACGCGGGCACTCCAGGTGACCCGGGTGCCGGGGCTGCGGTCCTCGACCGAGAGGGTTCCTGAGCGGCGCTCCGCCCGGCGCCGGATGTTGTCCAGGCCGCTGCGCCGGCCGCCCTCGCCGAGCCCCACGCCGTCGTCGCTCACGCTCACCGACATCTGCTCCGGCGTGCCCGTCACCAGCACCTGGGCCCGGGAGGCCTTCGCGTGGCGGGCGACGTTGGTGAGGCCCTCGCGCACGACGGCCACGATGTCCGCGGTCAGGTCCGGGTCGCTGAGCAGGTCGACGGGCCCGCTGAAGCCGACGTCGGGGGAGAAGCCGAGGGCCGGCGTGACCTCGGCCGCGGCCTCCAGCACCGCCTTGCGCAGCTGACCGCTGAACCGCTGCGGCGTCAGCTGGAAGATCGAGGAGCGGATCTGCCGGATCGCCTCGTCGACCTGCCCGACGATCCGCTCCACCTGGCTGGCCGCCTGCTCGTCGAGCCCGGCGGCGACGCCCTGCAGGCCCATGCCGGCGGCGAACAGCTGCTGGATCACGTGGTCGTGCAGGTCGCGTGCGATCCGGGCCCGGTCCTCCAGCAGCAGCACCCGCTGCTGGTCGCGGCGCGCCTCGAGCAGCTCCAGCGCGATCGAGGCGTGGTTGGCGAACGCGCCGGCCATCTCGACCTCGTCGTCGTCGAAGCGGCGGCGTCCCTGCATCCGGCCCACCATGAGCACACCCCGCGGCCGGGCCGGCACGGTGCCGACCAGGGGCAGCACCATCACCGGGCCGACCGGCACCACCGAGGAGAGGTGGACGCTCAGCGGCTGGGGCAGCCGGTCGCGGGTGCTGTCCACAACCACGGGCGCCCCGGTCTCCATCACGTGCTTGGTCAGCGTGCCCTCGCTCGGGTACGACGAGGTCATCAGCTCCTCGGCGCCCTCGCCGACCGCCACCTCCACGACCAGCGCCTCCCGGTCGGGCGTGGGCTGCACCACCGTCACCACGTCGGCCTCGGAGAGCTCCAGCACGCTGCGGGCGATGTTCTCGAACATCTCGACCGGCGTGCCGGTGAGCATCCGCAGCGTGGTGTCGCTGGAGGCCTGCAGCCAGCGCTGCCGGCGCTGCCCGGTCTCGTAGTGCCGGGCGTTCTCGATGGCGGTGCCTGCGGCGTTCCCGAGCCAGACGACCAGCTGCTCGTCCCGTTCGGTGAACGCGCCGGGCCGGGGCGTCGCGAGGTAGAGGTTCCCGTAGACCTTGTCGCGGATCCGCACCGGCGCGCCCAGGAAGCCGCGCAGCGGGGGATGACCGGCGGGGAAGCCGCTGGAGCGCGGGTCCTCCGAGAGGTCCGGGAGCCGGATCGGCCGCGGGTCGTCGATCAGCGCGCCGAGCAGGCCCTTGCCCTCGGGGAGGTGGCCGATCGTCTCGACCGTCTCCGGGTCCATCCCGACGTGCACGAACTGCTCGAGGTCCCGCCCGTCCGCCGCGATCACGCCCAGGGCGCCGTACTGGGCGCCGGTCAGCTCGAGGCCGGCCTCGACGACCCGGCGCAGCACCGTCGGCAGGTCCAGGACGCTCGAGATCCGGGCCTGGATGCGCAGCAGCACGCTGAGGTCGCCATCAGGCACCAAGGGGTCGCTCCGCACACCCTCCACGCCACGAGGGTAGACGAGGGGCACGCCTGCGGGCAGCGAGAACGCCCGCGACCGGGGCGCCCGGTGGGTGACGGGACGGTGAACACTGGGCTGGGCGCTGGGGTGGACGGTGGTCAGCGGCGCGGCGATCCGGGATAGTGCCGGCGGCGTGACGATCTCGCGACGGCGTCTGTGGGCGCGGCCGGGGCCTCGGGACTCCTCGCCGCGGGTGCCGGCCTGAGGTTCCGCGACCGCTACGGACGGGTCCATCCCACCCACCACCTCGAGTTCTTCGCGAGCTGCGGCTACGCCGACCCCGACCACTCCTGGGAGGGCGGGCGGATCCAGCTCGACCGTGGGCGCTGCGACGGCTTCCTGCGCTCCGGCGAGATCGACGTGTTGTCCATCGGCTGCTACGAGCATCGCTCACCCCGCGGGACCGGCACGCCCGCAACATCGCCGAGGTCCTGGACTTCGAGCGTGGTCCGGACCTCTCGTCGGCCACCTACCCGGTCCCGCCCGTGGCGCCGACCGGGTGCGCCGCCGGGCAGGGCGAGTCCGCCGCCGAGCGCGCCGAGTGGTCGGAGCCGAGGAAGCTCGCGACCCGGCTGGGATGGAGGCTGCCGCAGTGAGGACCGTGACGACGTCGAGCGGGCACCGGCTACCGCTCCTGCTCCTGCTGCTCGCCGTGGCCGCCCTGGTGCTGCCGCCCGCCGACGCCGCGCCGCACCCCGGCCCACCGCCGGCGTCGTGCTCCTCCGGAGCACCCGCCCGGGCCGGGACCGCGCGGTACGTGCCGCCGGTCCGGCACGTCTTCGTCGTCAACATCGAGAACAAGGGCTACGACGAGACCTGGGGACCCGACTCGGCCGCGCCGTACCTCGCGAGGACCTGCGCCGCCAGGGCGTGCTGATGAACAGCTTCTACGGCACCGCCCACAACTCGCAGCCCAACTACGTCGCCCAGGTCTCCGGCCAGGGGCCGAACCCGCAGATGCAGGGCGACTGCCAGGTGTTCTCCACGTTCGTGCAGACCGGCACGGTCGCGCCCGGCCAGGCGCAGGGGACCGGCTGCGTCTTCCCGAAGGGCGTGGCCAGCCTCCCGGTGCAGATGACCCGCCACGACCTGACCTGGCGCGGCTACATGGAGGACATGGCGCGCCCTGCCAGCACCCTGCCCGGGACACCCAGGACCGCACCCAGCAGGCGACCGCCACGAGCCAGTACGCCGCCCGGCACGACCCGTTCGTCTACTTCGCCTCGATCATCGACCGCCCGACCTACCGCAAGCGGCACGTGGTGCCGCTCGACCGGCTCACCCACGACCTCGCGAGGGCCCGGCACACCCGCAACCTCACCTACGTCACGCCGGACCTGTGCCACGACGGCCACGACGCGACGTGCGCGGACGGCGGCCCCGGTCGGCTGAAGGGCGTGGCTACGCGCGCACCGACGGCCTCGACCGGTTCGGGCTCGACGTCTACAACAGCGGCTGGAACGAGTGAGGCCACGCCGGGCCGGTCGGCCGCTGCCGGCCGGACCGGTCGCCGCGTAGGCTCGCGGCGTGCTCACCACCCGCCACGGGGTGCGCCCCCTGGGGCCGCCGGACCTCGACGACTTCCTGGAGCTCGCCGAGCGGGATCCGGTGGTCAACGTGTTCGCCGACCACCGGGCCCGCACCACGACGCTGGAGCCGCGCTGGCTGGGCGGTGAGATGTGGGGGCGGTTCGAGGACGGCCGGCTGGTGGCGGCCTGTCACGTCGGCGCGAACCTGGTGCCCGTGCAGGCGCGTGCCGCGGACGCCCGGGCGTTCGCGGACCGGGCCCTGGCGCGGGGACGGACGGTGTCGACGATCGTCGGACCGCAGGAGGCGGTGCGGGTCTTCTGGGACGGGGTGGCCCACGCCTGGGGCGCCCCGCGGGAGATCCGCTGGAACCAGCCGCACCTGCAGATCGCGACCGGCCCCGAGGTGCGGCCGGATCCGGGCGTGCGCCGGACCACCCGCGCCGACATGGACGAGCTCTACCCCGCGTGCGTGGCGATGTACACCGAGGAGGTCGGGCTCTCCCCGGAGTACGGCGGGGGCTCGGAGCTCTACCGGGCGCGGGTCACCCAGCTGGTCAGCCGGGGCTGGTCGTTCGCGCGCTTCGACGGCGGCCGGTTGGTGTTCAAGGCCGAGGTCGCCTGCGCCACGCCGTACGCCGCCCAGGTCCAGGGCGTGTGGGTGCCGCCCGACCGCCGGGGCGAGGGCCTGGCCACCGCGGGCATGGCCGCCGTGGCGGAGCTGGTGCGCCTCGACGTCGCGCCCGTGGTCTCGTTGTACGTCAACGAGTGGAACACCGCCGCCCGGGCCACCTACGAGAAGGTCGGCTTCCGCGAGACCGCCCGCTTCGCGACCGTGATGTTCTGACCGGGTTGGGCCCCTGGGTCGGCCGACCCGGTGCCCAGCCGTCCCGGAGCCGGCTCGGCCTCACCGCAGGTCGGGCAGTGGCCGCAGCGCGGAGGCGCGCTCGCAGTCGCCGACCACGCACCGCACCGTGGCCGCCTTCCGGGCGCCGTTGGTGTCCAGCAGCAGCGCCTTCTCGGTCTCCCAGGTCAGCACCCCGAAGTAGCGCGCGGAGTAGTGGGCGAGCAGGCGACCGCCCGGAGCGCGCACCCAGGTGTCCCGGGCGCCGAGCCCGTCGGCGAGGATCGGGATCGTCGCCATCCGGCCGTGGAGCGGTGAGAACACCTGCACCCGCTGGTGGCACGAGCGCCACACCCGGTGGTGGCCCCGCAAGGTCGAGACCATCGAGCAGCCCCCGTCGTAGGGGTCGTGGGTGTAGGTCGCGACCCGGTCCGCGCTGATCTTCGCGGCGTAGCCGGGCCGTCGGGCGATCCGCAGGGTCTGGTCGGTGCGGGTGTTCCACCAGAAGGTGCGGTCGGGGCCCCAGCCGCCGAGCACCATCCGGGTCTCGTCGAAGTCGAGGATGTTGACCGCGCCCTTGAACCGCCGGTGCGTCTCGAGGCGGCCGGTGCGGCTGTTCCAGACCCGGATCCCGGTGCGGTGCCGGCCCTGGTCGGCCCACGCGAGCTGGGTGCCGTCACCGGACAGCCGCGTGTCCCAGATCGGCACCCCGCGCAGCACCACCCTCCGTCCACCCGAGGACGTCAGCCGCAGCACGCGGAAGTGGTCGGTGCCGGATCGGTCGCTGGCGCCCACGACGTAGGCCCGGCCGGAGGTGCCCAGCAGCCGCACCTGGCCGGCGCGCACCCGGATGCGGGTGTCGCCGTCCACGACGGTCGTCCCCTCGACGTGGGGGATCGTGACGTCGGGGCCGCGCTCGAGCGCGGCCGGCCGCAGCCGGATGTCGGGAGCCGCGGCGGCCGGGGCGGCGAGGCCGAGCAGCAGGCCGGGGAGCAGGGTGGCGGTGGTGGCCGCGACGGCGGCGAGCGAGCGCTTCATACCTGCTTGACGAGCGCCTGGCCGGGATGGTTGCAGCGGAGACGGAACTGGTTCGCGGCAGCCCGGTGCCCACGGCTAGCCTTGCCCGCATGATCCTGAGGATGTCGAGCCTGTTCGTGCGGACCCTGCGAGAGGACCCCGCGGACGCCGAGGTGCCGAGCCACCGGCTGCTCGTCCGCGCGGGCTACATCCGCCGCGCCGCGCCCGGCATCTACACGTGGCTGCCGCTGGGCCTGCGGGTGCTGCGCAGGGTCGAGAGCATCATCCGCGAGGAGATGGACGGCATCGGCGCCCAGGAGCTGTCGTTCCCCGCGCTGCTGCCGCGCGAGCCCTACGAGGCGTCCGGCCGCTGGACCGAGTACGGCGACGGCATCTTCCGGCTCAAGGACCGCAAGGGCAACGACTACCTGCTCGGGCCCACCCACGAGGAGATGTTCACGCTGCTCGTCAAGGACCTGTACTCCTCGTACAAGGACCTGCCGCTGTCGATCTACCAGATCCAGACCAAGTACCGCGACGAGGCGCGGCCCCGGGCCGGCCTGCTGCGCGGCCGCGAGTTCATCATGAAGGACTCCTACTCCTTCGACGTCGACGACGCCGGCCTCGAGCGCAGCTACCAGACCCACCGCGACGCCTACATCCGGATCTTCGACCGGCTCGGCTTCGAGTACGTCATCGTCAAGGCGATGAGCGGTGCGATGGGCGGCTCGAAGTCCGAGGAGTTCCTGGCCAAGGCGGCTGTCGGCGAGGACACCTACGTGCGCTGCACCGTCTGCGACTACGCCGCGAACGTCGAGGCGGTCGAGGTGCCCGTGCCCGCCCCCGTGTCGTACGACGACGCGCCGGCCGCGCACGCCGAGCAGACCCCCGGCACCCCCACGATCGAGACGCTGGTCGACCACCTCAACCAGGCCTTCCCCCGCCCCGACCGTGCCTGGGCCGCGTCCGACACGCTGAAGAACGTGCTGTTCACGGTCACGCACCCCGACGGTGCCGTCGAGGCGCTGGCCATCGGGCTGCCCGGGGACCGCGAGGTCGACGCCAAGCGCCTCGAGGCGCAGCTGGGCGAGGGAGTCGTGTTCGAGCCCTTCGGCGAGGCCGACTTCGCCAAGCGGCCGACCCTGGCCAAGGGATACATCGGCCCCGGGGCGCTGGGGGAGAAGAAGCCCGCCGGGGTCCGTTACCTGCTCGACCCGCGAGTGGTCGAGGGCACCCGCTGGGTCACCGGTGCCGACGTCGACGGCAGCCACGTCATCGACCTCGTGGCCGGTCGCGACTTCTCGGGCGACGGGACCATCGAGGTGAGCGAGGTCCGGGACGGCGATGCCTGCCCGGCCTGCGCGGCCGAGGGTCGTGACGGCGTCCTGGAGTCGGCCCGCGGCATCGAGATGGGCCACATCTTCCAGCTCGGCCGCAAGTACGCCGACGCCCTGGACCTGCAGGTCCTCGACGAGAACGGCAAGCTCGTGACCGTCACCATGGGCTCCTACGGCATCGGCCCCTCCCGCGCGGTGGCCGCCATCGCGGAGGGCACCCACGACGAGCTCGGCCTGTCCTGGCCCCGCGAGGTCGCGCCGGCCGACGTGCACATCGTCGCCACCGGCAAGGACGAGCACGTCTTCGCCGCCGCCGAGCGGCTCGCTCACGAGCTCTCCGGCGAGGGCGTCGAGGTGCTCTACGACGACCGCCCCAAGGTCAGCCCCGGCGTGAAGTTCAAGGACGCCGAGCTCATCGGCGTGCCCACGATCGTCGTGGTCGGCAAGGGCCTGGCCGCGGGCACCATCGAGGTCAAGGACCGGGCCAGCGGGGAGCGGCAGGACGTGCCCGCCGACCACGTGGTCGACCACGTGGTGAGGCGTGTGCGTGCCTGAGCGCCCCGGGGTCGACGCGGTCATCTTCGACTGGGGCGGCACCCTCACCAAGTGGCACGACATCGACTTCCACGCCGAGTCGCTGGCGCTCGCGCAGGCGGTGGTGAACTCCGAGCACGACCACCACGCCAACGCCCGGCTGCTGCACGCGGCCGGTGACGTCGTCTGGGGCCGCAGCCGCGACCACCACCGCAGCTCCGGCCTCGGCGACCTCTTCGACGAGGCCGGTCTCGAGCACGACCCCGAGCTGCTCAGCGCCTACTACGAGTTCTGGGAGCCGCACACCTCCACCGACCCCGACGTCGGCCCGCTGTTCGAGTCGCTGCGGGCCGGGGGGATCAGCGTCGGCGTGCTCTCGAACACGATCTGGCCGCGGGAGTGGCACCGCGGCTTCTTCGAGCGCGACGGCGTGCTGCACCTCATCGACGGCGACGTCTACACCAGCGAGATCGCGTGGACCAAGCCGGCACCGCAGGCGTTCGAGGCCGCCATGGCCGCCGTGGGCGCCGAGGATCCGGCCCGCTGCGTGTACGTCGGCGACCGGCTCTTCGACGACATCTGGGGCGCACGCAACGCCGGCCTGCGCGCGGTCCACGTCCCGCACAGCGCCATCCCCGCCAACCAGGTGGGCCACACCGAGGGGGAGCCGGACGCCGTCGTCCAGCGCCTCTCCGACCTGCTGCCCGTCCTCGCACGCTGGGCCTGAGCCTCCATCCACCGCGCCCGCTTCGCTCCGCCCGGTGTCGTCCGCACCAGCGGCACCTAGGGCCCCCGCTCATGCGGACGACCCGTCGGGGCCGGTCGCGAGGGCCGGGCCGGGCCGCAGCCCGGATTGCAGGTTCGTGCAATGCGAATTGATGAGGGGGAGCGGATCTCGCGCTCGTCGCGGCCGCTGCTGCATGCTCGTGCACGAGGAGATCGTCAGTCCCCCCACTTCGGGCGAGATCCTTGCGGCCGACCTCCCAGCCTCGGCCTCAGCGGTCCGTGTACTCGTCGGCTCCGGGGAACATCTCGGGAGTTCCCCGGAAGGCGAGCACACGGACCGCTGCGTCTTCCAGGGCGGACACGGCCCGGCGTCGCCGGTGCCCCGTCGTGCTCGCGACGAGGGCGGCGTAGGTCGCCGCACACGCGTCCTCGACGTCGCGCGCGACGTGGGCGACCTGCGCCGGCGTGTGGAGCGCCGTCGGCACGTCGTACGCCGCGGCGGCCGCCACGGGCTCGGTGCCGAGGTCGGCGAGGTCCCGGGTCAGCAGGTCCCGGCGCCCCCGGTGCGTGCTGTAGGCGTTGCCGATCGCGGCGAAGAGCGCGGGCTGGCCAGACTGCGAGGTCTGGCCGCCGAGGACGCCGTAGACGTAGACCGCGGCGTGCTCCGCGGCGAGGGCGGCCTGCAGGGCCTCGGTCTGGCTCATGCCGGCGTGGCCTTCCCCTGCGGGGTGCCGGCGGCGAGCCGCTGGGCGACGCCCGCGGACATGGAGGCGAGGACCCGGGCCAGGCTGCCGCTCGCGGCCGCGACGGCGGCGTCGGCGAGGCGGCGGCGGCCGACCTGCTCGCGACGGGTGAGCTCGCGCCAGGCGGCCGCCGGGGAGTGCAGGCCGGCCGTGTCGCCGGCGGCTCCGCTGTCGCCGCCGGTGGGGGGTGCGGAGGCCCCCAGTGCCTGCAGGTGCGCGGTGTGGAGCTCGCGCCAGGGTCGCAGCCGCGGACCCAGGGAGGGGAAGCGCGCCTCCACGCCGGTCACGAAGGCGAGCAGCTCGGTGAGCTGGCCGGTGACCCGGTCGACGAGGGCGGCGTCGGGGTCGGCACCGGCGGCCGCCGACACGCCCGGAGCCGTCGCCCGTCCGCCGCGATCCGCGTCACACCCGGAGACGGCCGCGATCCCGAGGACCAGGCCGGCGCCGAGGGTCCGGCGGCCGAGCGCCGGCGGCGCATGGCGGCGGGGGTGGTCGGGCACGGCGCCGACCCTATCGCCGCAGCCGCCGTGCACCCTCGTCCGCCGGCCCGGTGGCGGCTCCGTGACTGCTCCGTGGCGGGTCCGGCGAGGTGAACCGGGCCGTGGCCAGCGGCTATCGTGGTTCCTCGACAACAGCACAAGGAGGTCGCCACCCGTGAGCAGTGCCAGGCAGGACGCCGTCCGGGACCGGATCGAGCAAGAGCTGGTCGACCCCCTGAGCGCCCTGGGCCTCGATCTGGAGGCCGTCGAGATCTCTCCGGCCGGCAAGCGCCGGATCCTGCGCGTCGCCGTCGACAAGGACGGCGGGGTCACGCTGGACGACGTGGCCGACGCGACGCGCGAGGTCTCGCGGGTGCTCGACGACTCCGACGTGATGGGGGAGCAGCCGTACACGCTGGAGGTCACCTCCCGCGGCGTGGACCGGCCGCTCACGCTGCCGCGCCACTGGCGCCGCAACGCCGACCGGCTGGTGAAGGTGACGATGGCCGACGGCTCCAGCCGCACCGGCCGCGTCCTCGCCAGCGACGAGGAGAAGGCCACCCTGGACGTCTCGGGCCGCCGGCAGGACGTGGCGTACGCCGACGTCGCCAAGGCGCTCGTCCAGGTCGAGTTCAACCGCAAGCCGGGCGCCGGCGACCGGACTGATGACACTGAGGAAGAGGACGCCTGATGGACATCGACCTGAGCATCCTGCGGATGCTGGAGCGGGAGAAGGAGATCTCCTTCGACGTCCTGGTGGAAGCCATCGAGCAGGCGCTGTTGACGGCGTACCACAAGACGGCCGGGGCCCGGGAGGACGCGCGCGTCGAGCTGGACCGCAAGACCGGCCACGTGACGGTGCTCGCGGCCGAGCGCGACGACGAGGGCAACGTCGTCGGTGAGTACGTCGACACCCCCGAGGGCTTCGGCCGGATCGCGGCCACGACCGCCAAGCAGATCATGCTGCAGCGGCTGCGGGACGCCGAGGACGACATCAAGTTCGGTGAGTTCTCCGGCAAGGAGGGCGACATCATCTCCGGCGTCATCCAGCAGGGACGCAACCCCGACGACGTGATGGTGGACCTCGGCAAGATCGAGGCGCTGCTGCCGGTCGGGGAGCGGGTCCCGGGGGAGCGCTACCAGCACGGCGACCGCATCAAGTGCCTGGTGGTCTCGGTCCGCAAGGGCATGCGCGGCCCGCAGATCACCCTGTCGCGCACCCACCCGAACCTGGTCAAGAAGCTCTTCGCGCTCGAGGTCCCCGAGATCGCCGACGGCACCGTGGAGATCGCCGCCATCGCCCGCGAGGCCGGCCACCGCACCAAGATCGCCGTGGTGTCGCGGGCCTCGGGCGTCAACCCCAAGGGCGCCTGCATCGGCCCGATGGGGCAGCGGGTCCGCAACGTGATGTCGGAGCTGCACGGCGAGAAGATCGACATCGTGGACTGGTCCGAGGACCCCGCCGAGATGGTCGCGCACGCCCTGTCGCCGGCCCGGGTCTCCTCGGTGGAGATCATCGACGCGGCGGCGAAGTCCGCCCGCGTGGTGGTGCCGGACTTCCAGCTCTCGCTGGCGATCGGCAAGGAGGGCCAGAACGCCCGCCTCGCCGCGCGCCTCACCGGCTGGAGAATCGACATCAGGAGCGACGAGGCAGCCGAAGGCTGACGAGGAGCGACTGAGGTCGATAGTCGCCGAGTCGGCTCAGGTTGACCGGAGGAGCGAAGCGGGGGAGGTCAACGTGCGCCGACTCGGCGGAGCCGGTCGGGGACTGATCCCTGCGCGTGAGGCCGGCGAGCGCAGCGAGCTCGGCCGGACGGTGGTGACGCGTCGCTGCGGTCTGGCGACCTCAGGCCGGCAGGAACTCCCGCAGGGCGTCCCAGTACGCCGGGTCCTCGACCAGGCTCGCGTGGTCGGCCTCGGGCAGGTCGACGACCTCGGTGGGCCCGGTCAGTGCGGCCAGCAGCGCGTCGGTGCGCGGCGGGAGCACCACCTGGTCGCGGCCGGCCCGGACCACCAGGATCCGGGCCGCGACGTCGGCGGCCACCGCCGTGGAGTCCCACCGGTCGTGCAGGACCCGGTGCATCGGCACCCGCGGCAGGTGGTCCTGGCCGACCGCGGCGGCGCTGTCGAACGGGGTCACGAGCACCAGCCGCTCGACCGGCCGCCGGGCGGCCAGCTGCATGGCGACGCCGCTGCCCAGGCTGCGACCGATGACGTCGACGGGCCGGTGCGGGTGCCGGTCGGTCACCAGGTCGTGCAGCGCGAGCGCGTCGCCGACCAGGGCGGGTTGGCTGGGACGTCCGCCGCTGGCGCCGTACCCCCGGTAGGCCAGCAGGTAGAGCGTGTGACCGGGGAAGTGGCGCTCCAGCCCGGCGCGGGCCCCGTCGAGCGGCTCGGCGTTGCCGCCGAGGTAGACCAGGCCGCGGCGCCGACCGGGGTTGACCTCCCACCCGCGCAGCACCACGCCGCCGGCGTCCAGGCTCAGGGTGGTCCCGTCGACCGGGATCCGGGTCTCCCTGGCGGGGTAGACGGCGCGTCGCGTCAGGGGGGCGAGCAGGGCGGAGACGAGGGACACCCGGGCACCGTAGCGAAGGTCGGGAGAGCCCGGGCCGCGAAAGGCCGGTTCGATATCCGCTGGCCGGACACGGTAAGGTGGCACCAGTGGTTCGCCAACACGCCTTTGCCGCCTGCCCGGAGGCCGACCTCGCGTCGGAGCCGGTGCGGACCTGCATCGGGTGTCGGAAGCGGGCCACGAAACGCGAGTTGCTGCGGGTCACCGCCGGCTCGGACGCGTACGGCGCCAGCGCCGTCGTTCCCGATCCCGACGGCACCGCACCCGGGCGGGGCGCACACCTGCACCCCACGTCCGAGTGCTTCGACCTCGCGGTGCGGCGGAAAGCCTTCACCCGTGCCCTCCGGGCCGGGACCGGGCTGTCCTCCGTGCTGGTGCGTGAGTACCTCGACTCGTTGGAAGCCAAGCCCTGATGACCGACAAGAAACTGGAGCAGCAGCTCATGAGCACTCGATGAGTACTTCGCGATGAGTTTGCACAACCACTAACGGTCTCGAGGATCCCCAGCTCGGCTGGACCCGGGTCTCGAGGCCATAAGGAGAAGCGTGGCCAAGACCCGAGTTCACGAGCTCGCCAAGCAGTACGGCGTCGAGAGCAAGTTCGTTCTCGAGAAGCTCAAGGAGATGGGGGAGTTCGTCAAGTCGGCGAGCTCGACAGTCGAACCCCCCGTCGAGATGCGATTCAAGAAGGAGTTCGGTGAGCAGCTGAAGGCTGCCGGTGCTTCGGCGCCGTCCGAGGCTCCCGCCGCCCCGCAGAAGGCGGACTCCGCCCCCGCGGCGAAGCCTGCGGCCAAGCCCGGCCCGGCGAGGCCGGCGGCCCCGGCCGCCGAGCAGCCTGCCCCGGCGCAGCCCGCGCCCGAGCAGCCTGCCGCCGAGGCCTCGGCCCCCGAGAAGCCGGCCACTGCGGCTCCGGCCCCGAAGGCGCCCTCGGCCCCGAAGCCCGGCCCCAAGCCGGCGCCGGCCGCCGAGAAGCCGGCGCCCCCGGCCGAGCCCGAGGCCCCCGCCGCGAAGGCGACGCCCTCCGCGCCCGCACCGAAGGCTCCGGCGCCCCGTCCGGTCGGTCGACCTGGCACGCCGCGTCCGGGCAACAACCCGTTCGCGTCCAGCCAGGGCATGGGTCGCCGCCCGGCGCCCAGCGACCGTCCGCAGGGTGGTGCTGGTGCGGGTGCAGGTGCCGGTGGCGGTGGCGGTGCTGGCAGCGACCAGCGCCCGCCGCGCCCGCCGGCCGGTCGTGACGGTGGCGCCCCCGGGCGTTCCGGCATGCCGCGCCCCAACCCGGCGATGATGCCGAAGTCGCCCGCCGCGTTCGGCACCGGTCCCGGCGGTCGTGGGCCCGGTGGTCCCGGCGGTCGTGGCGGTGCCCCCGGTCGTGGCGGCGCTCCCGGTCGCGGTGGCGCTCCCGGTCGCGGTGGCGCTCCCGGTGGCGGTGGTCGTCCCGGCGGCTTCGGCCCCGGTGGCGGCGGTCGTCCCGGTGGCGGTCGCCCCGGCCAGCGTGGCCAGACCCAGGGTGCGTTCGGTCGTCCCGGCGGCCCGTCGCGCCGTGGTCGCAAGTCGAAGCGGGCGCGTCGCCAGGAGTTCGAGGCCATGCAGGCCCCGACCATCGGCGGCGTGCGCGTCCGCAAGGGCGACGGCGAGACCGTGCGGCTGCCCCGCGGGGCCTCGCTGACCGACTTCGCCGAGAAGATCAACGTCGACGCGGCCCAGCTGGTGCAGATGCTGTTCAGCCTCGGCGAGATGGTCACCGCGACCGAGTCGGTCAACGAGGAGACCCTGCAGCTGCTCGGCGAGGAGCTCAACTACGTCGTGCAGGTCGTCTCTCCCGAGGACGAGGACCGCGAGCTGCTCGAGTCCTTCGACATCGAGTTCGGCGAGGACGAGGGCGACGAGGCCGACCTGGTCGTGCGGCCGCCGGTCGTCACGGTCATGGGTCACGTCGACCACGGAAAGACCAAGCTCCTCGACGCGTTGCGCAGCGCCAACGTCGTCGCCAAGGAGGCCGGTGGCATCACCCAGCACATCGGTGCCTACCAGGTGCAGACCGAGGTCGACGGCGAGGACCGCCGGATCACCTTCATCGACACCCCCGGTCACGAGGCGTTCACCGCCATGCGTGCCCGTGGTGCGCAGGCCACCGACATCGCGATCCTCGTGGTCGCGGCCGACGACGGTGTCATGCCCCAGACGATCGAGGCGCTCAACCACGCCAAGGCGGCCAACGTGCCGATCGTGGTGGCGGTCAACAAGGTCGACAAGCCGGACGCGGACCCGACCAAGGTCCGTGGTCAGCTGACCGAGTACGGCCTGATCCCCGAGGAGTACGGCGGCGACGCGATGTTCGTCGACGTCTCGGCCAAGTCCGAGCTGAACCTCGACAAGCTGCTCGAGGCCGTCGTCCTCACCGCCGACGCGTCCCTGGACCTGCGGGCCAACCCCACCCAGGACGCCCAGGGCCTCGTCGTCGAGGCGCACCTCGACCGCGGTCGTGGTCCGGTGGCGACGGTGCTGGTCCAGCGCGGCACGCTGCACGTGGGCGACTCGATCGTCGCGGGTCCGGCCCACGGCCGGGTCCGGGCGATGCTCGACGAGTACGGCAACGAGCTCACCGTGGCCGATCCCTCGCGTCCGGCGATGGTCCTCGGCCTCAGCGCGGTGCCGGGTGCGGGCCAGAACTTCATCGTCGTCGACGACGACCGGATGGCCCGCCAGATCGCCGAGAAGCGCGAGGCGCGCGAGCGTGCGGCCATGCAGGCCAAGCGCCGGGTCCGTCGGACCCTCGAGGACTTCATGGCCTCCATGGAGAAGGGCGAGAGCCAGGAGCTCAACCTCATCCTCAAGGGCGACGTGTCGGGTTCGGTCGAGGCCCTCGAGGACGCACTGGCCAAGATCGACGTCGGCGACGAGGTCGGCATCCGGGTCATCGACCGCGGTGTCGGTGCGATCACCGAGACCAACGTCGACCTGGCCGCGGCCTCCGACGCCATCATCATCGGCTTCAACGTCCGGCCCCAGGGCAAGGCGACCGAGATGGCCGACAAGGAGGGCGTCGAGATCCGCTACTACTCGGTCATCTACCAGGCGATCGACGAGATCGAGGCGGCGCTCAAGGGCATGCTCAAGCCCGAGTACGAGGAGCAGACCCTCGGCCAGGCGGAGATCCGCGCGATCTTCCGCTCGTCGAAGATCGGCAACATCGCCGGCTGCATGGTCACCGGCGGCGTGATCCGCCGCAACGCCAAGGTGCGCCTGATCCGCGACGGCGCCGTCGTGGCCGACAACCTCGACCTGGCCTCGCTGAAGCGGGAGAAGGACGACGCCTCCGAGGTCCGCGAGGGCTTCGAGTGTGGTCTGGTGCTCCGCAACTTCCAGGACATCAAGGAAGGCGATGTCGTGGAGGCCTTCGAGATGCGCGAGATCCCGCGCAGCTGACCCCACCGGGTCGGCGCAGGTCGACACGGACAACACGCCGAGTCGGCGCCGGTTGACGCCCTCAGTGGTCAACCAGCGCCGACTCGGCGTTCCCGAGGCGCCGACCTGCGCGTTCTCGGGCGTTTGAGAGAGTAGGAACATGAGCAACCCACGGGTGCGCAAGATCGCCGACCGGATCCAGGTCATCGTGGCGGAGATGCTCGAGCGGCGGGTCAAGGACCCGCGCCTGGGCTTCGTCACCGTCACCGACGTCCGCGTCTCCGGTGACACCCAGCAGGCGACGATCTTCTACACCGTGCTCGGTGAGGAGGGCGCCGAGGAGGCCGCCCTCCAGGGCACGGCGGCGGCGCTGGAGTCGGCCAAGGGGCTGCTTCGCTCCGAGGTCGGCAAGCAGCTCGGCATGCGCCACGTGCCGAGCCTGACCTTCATCCACGACGCGCTGCCCGAGACCGCCCGGCACCTCGACGAGGTGCTGGCGCAGGCGCGGGCGGCCGACGAGCAGGTGGCGGCGCAGCGTGCGCAGGCGGCGTACGCCGGGGAGACCGACCCCTACCGCAAGCCGCGGGTCGAGGGGGACGAGGACGACCTCGACGGCGTCGCCCACGACGGCTCCGAGGAGGAGTGACGACCCAGTCCGGGCTCGTCGTCGTCGACAAGCCCGCCGGGCTGACCTCCCACGCGGTGGTCGCCCGGGTGCGCCGGCTGGCAGGCACCCGCAAGGTGGGTCACGCCGGCACGCTCGACCCGATGGCCACCGGGGTGCTGGTGGTCGGGGTCAACCGCGCCACCCGACTGCTCGGGCACCTGATGCTGACCGAGAAGGCGTACGACGCCACCGTGCGGCTGGGCCAGGCCACGACCACCGACGACGCGGAGGGCGAGACCCTCGCCACCGCTCCGGCCGCGGGGCTGGACGAGGCCGCCGTCCGGGCCGCGCTCGCGGAGCTCGTGGGCGACATCGAGCAGGTGCCGACCGCGGTCTCGGCCATCAAGGTCGACGGCAAGCGCGCCTACCAGCGGGTGCGGGACGGCGAGCAGGTCGAGCTGGCCGCCCGGCCGGTCACGATCCATGACCTGCAGGTGCACGACGTGCGGCCGGAGGGGGAGCTCCTCGACGTCCGGATCTCGCTGCGCTGCTCCAGCGGCACCTACGTGCGCGCGGTGGCCCGCGACGCCGGCGCACGGCTCGGGGTGGGCGGCCACCTCACCGCGCTGCGGCGTACCGCCGTCGGGCCCTACGACCTGTTCGCGGCGCACACGCTCGAGGAGCTCGGGGACCACTTCGCGATGCTCCCGATCGCGGAGGCGGCCCGGGCCGCCTTCCCAGTGGCCGACCTCGACGACGCCGGCGCCGCCGACGTCCGGGTCGGCCGGCCGCTCGACCTCGCGCTCGAGGGGCTCACGGCCGTGTTCGCGCCGGACGGGGAGTTCCTCGCCCTCTACGAGCCGCGCGGGGCCCAGGCACGGGCGGCCGCGGTCTTCGTCTGAGCACCGCCAGTAGTGTTCTCGCCGTGCACCTGTGGCGATCCCTCGACGAGGTCCCGGCCGACCTGGGCCCGACCGCCGTCGTCATCGGCAACTTCGACGGAGTCCACCTCGGGCACCGGCACGTGCTCGCCCGGGCGCGGGAGGTGACCGAGGGCCGGGGACTGACCCTGGTCGCGGTGACCTTCGAGCCGCACCCGATGGCGGTGCTGCGCCCCGAGCACGCCCCGACCTCGCTCACCTCGCTGGAGCGGCGGGCCGAGCTGCTCGTGGAGGCCGGCGCCGACGCGGTGCTGGCGCTGCCGTTCGACCGCGGCGTCGCCGCGTGGACCCCGGAGGAGTTCGTCGAGCGGGTCCTGGTCGAGGGCCTGCACGCCGCCGCGGTGGTCGTCGGCGCCAACTTCCGGTTCGGCAACCGGGCGGCCGGCGACGTCGCCACCCTCCGCACGACCGGCGAGCGGTTCGGCTTCACCGCCGAGGGGATCGCGCTCGACGGTGGCCCGCAGGTCTGGTCCTCGACCTACGTCCGCACCTGCCTGGCCGCCGGCGACGTGGCCGGCGCGGCCGAGGCGCTCGGCCGGCCGTACGCCGTGCGGGGCGTCGTGGTCAAGGGCGACCAGCGCGGTCGCGAGCTCGGTTATCCCACCGCCAACGTCCCCACCAGCACGCAGACGGCCGCGCCGGCCGACGGCGTCTACGCCGGCTGGCTGCGCCGCCGCGACTCCGACGAGGTGTTCCCCGCGGCGATCAGCGTCGGCACCAACCCGACCTTCGCCGGCCATCGGGAGCGGCGGGTGGAGAGCTACGTCCTCGACCGCACCGACCTCGACCTCTACGGGGTGGAGGTGGAGGTCTCGTTCGTGGAGCGGCTGCGCGGCATGACCGCCTTCGCCTCGGTCGGGGAGCTCGTGGCGCAGATGGCCCTCGACGTGGAGCGGGCCCGCGCCGTCCTGGGGGCGGCTGGGTGACTCCGGCCACGGCCGAGGCCAGGGAGGCGGCCGAGCAGTGGTTCCTGCACCACGGCCTGACCTACTTCGTGCCCGAGCAGCGCGCCCACGTCCGGGAGGCCGCCCGCCCGCGCCGCGTCGTACCGTTCCTCCTCGCGGTGGCCCTCGTCGCCACCGGCGCCGGGGGAGTGGTCGCCTGGTTCGCCGACCAGCTCGCGCTCGGCCCGGCGACCCTGGCGTCGCTGCTGCTGGTCGCGGCGGCGTGGTACGCGCTCACCAGGCTGCACGCGGCGCCGATCGTGACCTGGGCGCTGGGGCGCACCACGGGCAGCCTGCGCACGCTGCTGCCGATGACCACGCGGGCGCTGCCGCTGCTCCTGCTGTTCATCACGTTCCTGTTCGTCAACACCGAGGTCTGGCAGGTCGCGTCGAACCTCACCGCCGGCGCGCTGTGGCTGACGGTCGTGCTCTTCCTGGTGCTGGCCGTCGGCTTCCTCCTGGTGCCGGCTGCCCGAGGAGGTGGACCGGGCCGACGACGCCGTCACCGACGACTTCCTGCTCGCCACCTGCCGCGGGACGCCGCTGGAGCAGGCGTCCCGTGAGCTGGTCGAGGACCCCGCCGCCGCCCCGGCCGCCCACGCGGAGGTGACCGGCTACGAGCGCTGGAACCTGATCCTGGTGCTCGTGGTCGTGCAGTCGGTCCAGGTGCTGCTGATCACCCTGTCGGTGTTCGTCTTCCTGATGGTCTTCGGTGCGCTCACGATGACCGAGCCGGTGATGAGGGCGTGGCTGGGCTCGTCGCCCGCGAGCCTCCCCGGCCTGCCCAGCGTGTCGGTGCCGCTGCTCCAGGTCGCGACGTTCCTCGCGGCGTTCTCCGGGCTCTACCTCACCGTCTCGACCGTGACCGACGAGACCTACCGCGAGCAGTTCTTCGGCAGCGTGGTCCGCGAGCTCGAGCGGGCCGTGGGCATGCGCGCGGTCTACCTCGCGCTGCGCGAGCGCGACCGGCCCGCCGCCCACGACGGCAGGCCGGTCGGGGGCGGGCCGCCCGGTGGCGGCCCGCCCCGTGGTTGAGGTCGGCGTTCGGCCCACCGGGTCTCGACACGCGCGGTCGCGCTGCTCGACCACCGACGAGGTGAACCGCTGGCGCGTCTCACCTCAGGCGTCGAGGTCCTTCTCGACCAGGGTGGCGATCGCGTCGAGCGCGGCCTGGTCGTCGCTGGAGACCTCGACGGTGTCGCCCTTGCCGGCACCGAGGGTCATGATCAGCAGCGCGGAGCTGGCGTCGACCGGCTCGTCTCCGGGGACACCGATCAGCACCTCGTGGTCGAGGTCGGCGGCCGCCTCCGAGATGATCGCGGCGGGGCGGGCGTGGAGGCCGACGGCGGAGCCGACGACGACGGACTTGGTGGGCATGTCTCTCCTTCGGTGCAGGTGTGGTGGAAGCCTAGGACGACCCGGGGGACGACCTGGCGGAACGGGTCAGACGGTGACGACGTCCTCGTCGCTGCCGCCCAGGCTCTTCAGGGCGATCACGGCCGCCGCGCCGACGAGCACGCCGGCGACGAGGGCGATCAGGTAGCCCGCGATGTTGCTCACGGCGAAGATCACGAAGATGCCGCCATGGGGTGCCCGGACGCTGACGTCCAACGCCTCCGACAGGCCGCCGGTGACGGCGCTCCCGAGCATGATGGCCGGGATCACCCGCAGTGGGTCGGCCGCGGCGAACGGGATGGCGCCCTCGGTGATGAACGAGGCGCCGAGGAGCCAGCCGGCCTTGCCGTTCTCCCGCTCGGGGACGTTGAACAGGTGCGGCCGTACGACGGTGGCCAGGGCGAGCGCGATCGGGGGGACCATGCCGGCGAGCATGACCGCGGCCATGATCTTCAACCGGGGGTCGCTGGCCGAGGCGGTGGCCGCGGCGCCGACGCCGGCGGCCGCGAAGCTGTAGGCCACCTTGTTGAGCGGGCCGCCCATGTCGAAGGCCATCATCAGGCCGAGGACGATGCCGAGCAGGATCGCGCTGCTGCCGCTCATCGAGGTCAGGCCCTGGTTGAGCTGGTCCATCAGCCAGCCGATCGGCTTGCCCAGCACCACGATCATCAGGATGCCGGCGATCACGCTGGTGAGCAGCGGGATCACCATGACCGGCATCAGGCCGCGGGCCCACGTCGGGACCTTCCAGCTGGCGATCCAGTGCGCGATCAGGCCGGCGAGCACGCCGCCGACGATGGCGCCCAGGAAGCCGGTGGCCGGCAGCTGGGTCCCGCCGGAGTCGGCCACGCCGAAGATGTTGGCCGCCAGGCCGCCCATCACGAACCCGGGGGCGATGCCGGGACGGTCGGCGATCGCGTAGGCGATGTAGCCGGCCAGCGCCGGGATGAAGAACATGAACGCGGTCTTGCCGATGATGAAGAACACCGCGCCGATGTAGGCGAAGAGCCCGGAGGCGAAGAACGACGTGCCGAACAGGACGTGGTGGAGGCCCTGCGCCTGTGCGTCGGGCAGGTTGAACAACGTGTTGTTCACGGCGATGTCGCCGTAGGGGCCGACGATCTCGTAGCCGCCGAACAGGAAGCTCAGGGCGATCAGCAGGCCGCCCGCCGCGACGAACGGGATCATGTACGACACACCGGTCATCAGGACCCGGCGGACGCGACCGCCCCAGGACTCCGCGCCGCTGTCGCCGCCGGCGGCGGCGTCCGCACTGCCCTCGACCCGGGGCGCGTTCGGGTCCTCGGCGTAGCGGAGGGCCTCCTGGATCATCTTGTCGCCCTCGTCGATCGGGCGCTTGACGCTCGACGAGACGACGGGCTTGCCGGCGAACCGGCCGCGGTCCCGCACGCCCACGTCGACGGCGAAGATCACGGCCGAGGCCGCGGCGATGGTGTCGTGGTGCAGGGGCGTCGAGCCGGCGGAGCCCTGGGTCTCGACGTGCAGAGTCACACCCGCGCGCTCCGCCGCCGCCTCGAGGGCCTCTGCCGCCATGTAGGTGTGCGCGATGCCGGTCGGGCAGGCGGTCACGGCGACCAGGCTGCGCGGCTCGGCCGTCGCGGTGGCGGTCGCGGTGCCTGTCGAGGGCTCCGCAGGTGCCTCGGCCGTGGAGCCGGCCGTCGCGGTGGCCCCGGCAGCGGCGGGGGCCGGCGCCGCCGCGGTCGTGGCGGGGGCGGGCCCGACGACCTCGGTCACCAGGGCGACCACCTCCTCGGGGGTCTCCGCCGCGCGCAGCGCATCGGTGAACGACGCCTTGACCAGGGCCCGGGCCAGCTTGGTCAGCAGCTGCAGGTGCGTGTTGTCGCCGCCGGCGGGCGCCGCGATCAGGAAGGCCAGGTCGGCGGGGCCGTCCTTGGCGCCGAAGTCGACCGTGGGCGCGAGCCGGGCGAAGACCAGGGTGGGCTCCTCGACCCCGGCCGTGCGGCAGTGCGGGATCGCGATGCCGCCGGGCAGACCGGTCGGGGAGGTGGCCTCCCGGGCCAGGGCGTCCTCGACGAGCTGCGAGACGTCGGTGGCGCGGCCCGCGCTCCCGACGACGTCGGCGAGGGCGCGGATCACGTCGAGCTTGTCGGGGCCGAGCCCCACGTCGAGGCGCACCAGATCGGTGGTGATCAGGTCGGACATCGTCACCCTCCTAGGGTGAGGTCGAGGTCGCGCACCGAGACCAGCTCGGGCGTGACCTGTGCGGGTTGGGGGATGGTGGTGCCGGGCAGTCCGGCTGCCGCGCTGCCGTAGGCCACGGCGAGCGCGAGTCGTTGGGCCGGGCTGCGGCCGCGGAGGTCCCCGAGGAGGTAGCCGAAGAGGCTGGAGTCGCCGGCACCGACGGTGCTGACCACGGTCGTGGGCGGGGGAGTGGCGTGCCAGGCGCCGTCGGCCGTGACCAGGACGGCGCCGTGGGCGCCGAGCGTGGCGAGCACGGTCTCGACCCCGCGGTCCAGGAGCACCCGCGCCGCGTGGGCCGCGGCCACCGGGTCGGACTCGAGCTTCTCGGCGTCCGCGCCGGTGAAGGAGGCCAGCTCCTCGCCGTTGGGCTTCATCAGCTGCGGCGCGCTGCCGGGCAGGCGCTCGACGAGGGCCTGGAGCGGCGCGTCGCTGGTGTCCACGGCGATCCGGGCCCCGCTGTCACGGAGCACGCCCACCAGGTCGGCGTACCAGTCGACCGGCGCGCCGGGGGGCAGCGAGCCGGCGAGCACCGTCCAGTCGGCCGACGGCGCGCGCCGCAGCAGGGCCTGGGTCAGCGCCGCGAGCACGGCGGGGGTCGCGGTCGGGCCGGGGCTGTTCAGCTTGGTCGTGGTGCCGTCCGGCTCGCTGATGGTGATGTTGACCCGCAGCCTGCCCTCGGTGGGGACCGGGCGGCAGTCGATGCCGGCCGCGAGCAGCTCCAGCACGAACGGGTCCTCGGCGGGTGCGGGCAGCACCGCGATCGTGGGGATGCCCGCGGCGACCGAGGCACGGGAGATGTTGACGCCCTTGCCGCCGGCCTGGTCGGTGACCGACTCCGCCCGCAGGACCGCGCCGCGCTCGAGCACCGTGGACAGCGCGACGGTCCGGTCGTGGCTCGGGTTCGGGGTGAGGGTGAGGATCATGCGACCACGACCTCGAGGCCGGCGCCCTCGAGCTGCTTGCGGTCGTCGTCGGCCACCGAGTCGTCGGTCACCAGGACGTCGACCTGGTCCAGCGAGGCGAACCGCTGGGAGGACTCGGTGCCGACCTTTGAGGCGTCGGCGAGGACGACGACCCGGCGGGCGGTCTCGACCATCGCCCGCTTGGTGGCCGCTTCGTCCCAGTCGGGCGTGGTCAGGCCGTGGTCCGCGGTGAGGCCGTTGGTGCCCAGGAAGAGCAGGTCGACGCGCAGGTTGGCCAGCGCCGACACCGTCTCGGGCCCGACCGCGGCCTGGGTGGTCGAGCGCACCCGGCCGGGCAGCAGGTGCAGCTCGAGCTGCGGGTTGCCGGCGAGCCGCGCCGCCACCGGCACCGCGTGGGTCACCACGACGAGCCGGTGGTCGCGCGGCAGGGCGCTCGCCAGGCGGCTGGTGGTGGAGCCGGCGTCGAGCAGGATCGTGGCCCCGGGCGGGGGGAGCAGGTCCACCGCCGCGCGGGCGATCCGCTCCTTCTGGTCGGTGTTGGCCCGGTCGCGCTCGACCAGGCCGGACTCGATGACGGCGAGGCTGTGGGCCGGGACGGCGCCGCCGTGCACGCGCCGGACCAGGCCGATCCGCTCCAGGACGGAGAGGTCCCGGCGCACGGTCTCGGTGGTGACGTCGTACTCCTCGGCCAGCACCGCGACCGACAGCCGACCACGCTCGGCCACCAGCTGGGCCATCGCCTGCTGGCGCTCCTCGGCATACATGGTCATCGGTGTCCTCCTCCCTGTTCGGGGCGTGCGGTGAATCTGTGTATATGTTGTTTTACGCCCGAACATGTTGACTGTCAAGGGGTGTTCGGGGTTAACTTGTGAGCATGGTCACCAGCCCCGACACCCGTCAGTCCCCGGGCGACACCGTGGACGCCGCCCCGCTCCTGCACGGCACGCCGGTGGTCCCCGGCGTCGCCCACGGACCCGCGCTGGTCGCGCGCACCGCGGTCGATCCGGCCGCGGTCGCCGCCTTCGGCGCCGGGGACTTCGCCGACGAGGAAGCCGCCCTCGCGGCCTACGACGCCGCCGTCACCGCGGTCGCGGAGGGCTTCGAGGGCAAGGCGGCGCGCGCCTCCGGCGCGGCGGCCGAGGTGCTCACGGCCAGCGCCGGGCTCGCCCGCGACAAGGGCCTGCGGTCGGCGGTGCGCAAGCAGCTGCGTGCCGGTGCGGACCTGCTGCCGTCGGTCGAGGCCGGCGTCGAGCAGTTCGTCTCGGTCTTCACGAGCATGGGCGGCCTGATGGCCGAGCGGGTCACCGACCTGCGCGACATCGAGCGGCGGGTCGTCGCGCGGCTGGTGGGGGAGCCGGAGCCCGGCGTACCCAACCCGGACCGGCCCTCGGTGCTCGTGGCCGAGGACCTCGCGCCCTCCGACACCGCCGGTCTGGACCCGGCCGTCGTGCTGGCGCTGGTCACCGAGCGCGGTGGGCCCACGAGCCACACCGCGATCATCGCCCGCCAGCTGGGGATCCCCTGCGTGGTCGGCACGGCCGGCGCCACCGGCATCGCCAGCGGCACCGCGCTGCTCGTGGACGGCACCGCCGGCACCGTCGAGGTGGAGCCGGACCCGTCGCTGGCCCGCCAGCGGGTCGAGGCCGACCGTGAGATGCGTGCGGCGCTGGCCGCCTGGGGCGGGCCCGGCGCCACCGCGGACGGCACGCCGGTCAAGCTCCTGGCGAACGTCGCCGACGGCGACTCCGCCCGCTCGGCCACCGAGGCGCCGGTGGAGGGCGTGGGCCTGTTCCGCACCGAGCTGTGCTTCCTCAACCGTCGCGACGAGCCGACCGTCGAGGAGCAGGCCGAGATCTACGCCGGGGTGCTCGGCCCGTTCGCCGACCAGCGCGGCTACGTGGTCGTGCGCACCCTGGACGCCGGCTCCGACAAGCCGGTCGCGTTCGCCACCCACGAGGGGGAGGAGAACCCGGCCCTCGGCGTGCGCGGCCTGCGGCTGTCCTTCGACAACCCCGGCCTGCTCGAGCGACAGCTCGACGGGATCGCGGCGGCCGCCGAGCGGACCGGGACCGAGACCTGGGTGATGGCGCCCATGGTGGCGACGGTCGCGGAGGCGGCGGAGTTCGCGGGCCAGGTGCGCCGCCACGGGCTGCGCGCCGGCGTGATGGTCGAGGTGCCCAGCGCCGCCCTGCTGGCGCACCGGATGCTGGAGGTCGTGGACTTCCTGTCGATCGGGACCAACGACCTGACCCAGTACACGATGGCGGCCGACCGGATGGCGACCGACCTCGCGCACCTGACCGACCCCTGGCAGCCGGCCGTGCTGCAGCTGATCGCGATCACCGCCGAGGCGGGCCGGCAGGCCGGCAAGCCGGTCGGTGTCTGCGGCGAGGCGGCCGCCGACCCCCTGCTGGCGTGCGCGCTGGTGGGCATGGGCATCACCTCGCTGTCGATGGCGGCCGCGGCGGTGCGGCCGGTCGGCGCGCGGCTCTCGACGGTCTCGATCGAGACCTGCGAGGAGGCGGCGGAGGCCGCCCTGTCCGCCTCCGACCCGCGGGCGGCCCGCGAGGCGGTGCTCGCCCTGCTGGCCTGACGGCTCGGCTGACGGCTCGGCCGAGGGCTCGGCCGACCGCCGGTCACCGGCCGCGTTTGCGGTCCGGACCGGCGGGGCATCGTCTGCCTGCGCCGGGGGTACCGGGCGCCTGGACCGTCCCACCGGGGGCGGCAGACGAAGGGAACGAGAAGCAATGGGTTACGGACTCGGAGTCTTCCTGCTCGCGGTGGGTCTCATCCTCGCCCTCGCGGTGACCGACGCCATCAGCGGCGTGGACCTCACCATGATCGGCTGGATCCTGACGCTCGCCGGTCTCCTGGTGATCGTGCTGACGGCCGTGCAGGCCAACCGGGCCCGGCGTACCTCCGCGGTGACCACGCACGCGGACGGGTCGCGCACCGTGACCGAGCGCCGCGACGACGTGCCGCCCGCCGTCTGAGCCCCCGCCCGCTCCGGTTCCCGGGCCACCCCGCGTCGGTGGGGCGGCCCGGGCCTGCATTTTGGGGCCCGGCCGCGCCCGCTGCTAGCCTTGCCCGGTTGCCCGACCCGGCCTGGAGGCCGATCCGGGCGGCGATCCACCGCACGACTGCCGTCCAACGGCCGCGGATCGAGAGTGCCCGGGTGAACAGGCCCCGGCGCGCCGCGCAACGAGCAGGCCCACCGGGCCGGAAGGAGCCCCGCATGTCGATCGGTACCGACGCGGAGACCAAGAAGAAGATCATCGCCGAGTACGCCACGACCGAGGGCGACACCGGCTCGCCGGAGGTGCAGATCGCGCTGCTGAGCCACCGCATCAGCCACCTCACCGAGCACCTCAAGCAGCACAAGCACGACCACCACAGCCGTCGTGGCCTGCTGCTGCTGGTCGGTCAGCGCCGTCGCCTGCTGAACTACCTGCAGAAGACCGAGATCGCGCGCTACCGCTCGATCGTCGAGCGCCTCGGCCTGCGTCGATGACCTCGAGGAGCGGCTGCCCCAGCCCGGGGCGGCCGCTCCCTCGCATTTGGCTCCTCCCCGTCAGATGGGGCACCAGTGGTCCCCGACCGCTAGTGTCGGAGCAGCACCACAACTGAAATCATTGCCACCAGGAGCGACCCGCACGTTTCGGCCCGGTCCTCGGTAGTGGCTCTCAGGATCACGACCACCGCTCGTCGCAGCCGTGGGGGATCTGCGGGCCTCGATCGAAGACCGGCCCCCTTCCCGAGAAGGCGACCGGCGGGAGACTCGAGCTCTTCGAGCCCCGCCTCAGGCGGGACGCCGCGGCTCGCTCCGCGAATCGATAGGAATGAACCCCTTGACCGAGAACAACGCCGGGGGTCCCGTGATCTCCGCCGTCGAGACCGTGATCGACAACGGCAAGTTCGGGCAGCGGACCGTCAAGTTCGAGACCGGGCTGCTCGCCCGCCAGGCCGCCGGTTCGGTGACCGCCTACCTCGACGACGACACGATGCTGCTGTCGGCGACCACCGCCGGCAAGCACCCGAAGGACCACTTCGACTTCTTCCCGCTCACGATCGACGTCGAGGAGCGGATGTACGCCGCGGGTCGCATCCCGGGCTCGTTCTTCCGCCGGGAGGGTCGCCCCTCCGAGGACGCGATCCTGACCTGCCGCCTCATCGACCGCCCGCTGCGCCCGACCTTCAAGAAGGGCCTGCGCAACGAGGTCCAGGTCGTCATCACCGTGCTGGCGCTCGACCCCGACACGCCGTACGACGTGCTCGCGATCAATGCCGCGTCGATCTCCACCCAGCTCTCCGGCCTGCCGTTCTCCGGCCCGGTCGGCGGCGTGCGCGTCGCGCTGATCGAGGGCCAGTGGGTGTGCTTCCCCAGCCACAGCCAGCTCGAGGACGCCGTCTTCGACATGGTGGTGGCGGGCCGGGTCACCGAGACCGGCGACGTCGCGATCATGATGGTCGAGGCCGAGTCCACCGAGCAGACCTGGAACCTGGTGCAGTCCGGTGTCCAGGCGCCGACCGAGGACATCGTGGCGGGCGGCCTCGAGGCCGCCAAGCCGTTCATCAAGCAGCTGTGCGAGGCCCAGGCCGAGCTCGCCCGCGAGGCCGCCAAGCCGGTCCAGGAGTTCCCGGTCTTCCTCGACTACGAGGACGACGTCTACGCCGCCGTCGAGGCCGCGGTGCGCGAGGAGACCGCGCAGGCGCTGACGATCGCCGGCAAGCAGGAGCGCGAGGAGCGCATCGACCAGATCAAGGCCGGCCTGCTCGAGAAGATCGCGGGCGACTTCGAGGGCCGCGAGAAGGAGATCGGCGCGGCGTTCCGCTCGCTGAACAAGGAGCTCGTGCGCCAGCGGGTGCTCCGCGACAAGGTGCGCATGGACGGGCGTGGCCTCGCCGACATCCGCCCGCTGCACGCCGAGGTCGGCGTGATCCCGCGCGTCCACGGCTCGGCGCTGTTCGAGCGCGGCGAGACCCAGATCCTGGGCATCACCACGCTGAACATGCTGACCATGGAGCAGAAGCTGGACACGCTCTCCCCGGAGACCAGCCGCCGCTACCTGCACAACTACAACTTCCCGCCGTTCTCCACCGGTGAGACCGGCCGCGTCGGCTCGCCGAAGCGTCGCGAGATCGGCCACGGCGCGCTGGCCGGCCGGGCGCTGCTCCCGGTGCTCCCGACCCGCGAGGAGTTCCCCTACGCCATCCGCCAGGTCTCCGAGGCCATGGGCTCCAACGGCTCGACCTCGATGGGCTCGGTCTGCGCCTCGACGCTGTCGCTGCTGCAGGCCGGCGTCCCGCTGCGGGCCCCCGTGGCCGGCATCGCGATGGGCCTGGTCTCCGGTGAGGTCGACGGCAAGACGGAGTACGTCGCGCTGACCGACATCCTCGGTGCCGAGGACGCCTTCGGCGACATGGACTTCAAGGTCGCCGGCACCCGCGAGTTCGTCACCGCGCTGCAGCTCGACACCAAGCTCGACGGCATCCCCGCCGAGGTGCTCGCCCAGGCGCTGACCCAGGCCCGCGACGCCCGGATGGTGATCCTCGACGTCATGAACGAGGCGATCGAGGCGCCCGAGGAGATGTCGATCCACGCCCCGCGGATCATCACCGTCAAGGTGCCCGTGGACAAGATCGGCGAGGTCATCGGCCCCAAGGGCAAGGTGATCAACCAGATCCAGGACGACACCGGCGCGACGCTGTCCATCGAGGACGACGGCACCGTCTACATCGGTGCGACCAACGGCGACGCGGCCGAGGCCGCCCGGGCCGCGGTCAACGCGATCGCGAACCCGACGATGCCCGAGGTCGGCGAGCGCTACCTCGGCACGGTCGTCAAGACGACCAACTTCGGTGCCTTCGTCTCGCTGATGCCGGGCAAGGACGGCCTGCTGCACATCAGCAAGCTGCGTCCGCTGGCCGGCGGCAAGCGGGTCGAGGCGGTCGAGGACGTCGTCTCGGTCGGCCAGAAGATCCAGGTCCAGATCGCCGAGATCGACGACCGCGGCAAGCTGTCGCTGACCCCGGTGGTCGAGGAGTCCGAGGGCTCCGCCGAGGCCGCCGAGGAGCAGGCCGCGGAGTGACCACTGCGTGACCAGGCATGACGCCCGGACGACCGGCCAGCAGGACTCTGCTGGCCGGTCGTCCGGTTCTACCCCCGCGAGCACCCGGAGGGCCCCCGTGACCGGCAACCAGACCACGCGCACCATCCAGACCGTCACCGACGACGAGGGACAGGTGACCTCGCGAGTCCGTCGTACCGTCCTGCCGGGCGGGCTGCGGGTGATCTCCGAGCACATGGCCGGGGTCCGCTCCGCCAGCATCGGGGTCTGGGTCGGGGTGGGCTCGCGGGACGAGACGCCCAGCCTGCACGGCTGCTCCCACTTCCTCGAGCACCTGCTGTTCAAGGGCACCGAGGAGCGCACCGCGCTCGACATCTCGGTCGAGCTGGACGCCGTGGGGGGCGAGTTCAACGCGTTCACCGCCAAGGAGTACACCTGCTTCCACGCGCGGGTCCTCGACGAGGACCTGCCGCTGGCGGTGGACGTGCTCGGCGACATGCTCACCAGCTCGCGCCTGGCTGCGGAGGACGTCGAGGCCGAGCGGGACGTGATCCTCGACGAGATCGCCATGCACGACGACGACCCCGACGACGTGGCGCACAACCTCTTCGCCGCCCAGGCCTGGGGCGACACCCCGCTGGGCCGCCCCATCGCCGGCACCGAGGAGTCGATCGCGACCCTCAGCCGCGACCAGATCGCGCGGTTCTACGAGCGCCACTACCGGCCGGCGACCGTGGTCGTGGCCGCCGCCGGCAACATCGACCACGCCGCCCTGGTGCGACAGGTCAAGAAGTCCTTCGGTCGCGGCGGCTGGCTCGACCGCGAGGAGAAGCCGGTGCCGCCCCGGCACGCGGCGCGGACGCGCCGGGTCACCCCCGGGGTGGTCCAGGCGCGCCGGCCCTTCGAGCAGGTCAACGTCGTGCTCGGCGTGGAGGGCCTGACCCGTCACGACGAACGACGCTTCACCCTCGGCGTGCTCAACACTGCGCTGGGCGGTGGCACGTCGAGCCGGCTGTTCCAGGAGGTGCGCGAGCACCGGGGCCTGGCGTACTCGGTGTTCTCCTTCGCCAGCCACCACGCCGACTCCGGCCTGGTGGGGGTCTCCGTGGGCTGCCTGCCCAGCAAGCTCGACGACGTGCTCGCGGTCGTGCGTGCCGAGCTGGCCAAGGTGGCCGCCGACGGCATCACCGCCGAGGAGCTGGCCCGCGGCAAGGGCATGCTCCGGGGCGGCCTGGTGCTCGGGCTGGAGGACTCCGGGTCCCGGATGTCGCGCATCGGCAAGGCCGAGCTCGTCCACGACCAGCTGCTCAGCATCGACGAGGTGATGGCCCGCATCGACGCGGTCACGCTCGAGGAGGTGCGCGAGCTGGCCGCCGAGCTGTTCGCCCGGGGCGAGGTGCTCGCCGTGGTGGGCCCGGCCTGATCCGTCCCGTCCCGGGCAGCCGCCCGAGCCGGTCAGCCGGCGAGGCCGGACTGGTGGGCGAGGATGACGATCTGGATCCGGTCCCGCAGCCCGGTCTTCTCCAGGATCCGTCCGACGTGGCTCTTGACCGTGGTCACGCCCAGGTAGAGCCGCGCGGCGATCTCGGCGTTGCTGAGGCCGTCGGCGACCAGGCGGAGCACCTCGAGCTCGCGCTCGCTCAACGTCGCGAGCCGTGGATCGGGGACGCGCCGGCCGCGCTCGACGAAGCTGCTCACGAGCCGAGCGACCACCGAGGGCGCCAGCACCAGCCCGTCGTCGGCGGCCGCGCGCCGGATGCCGGCCAGCAGGTGCTGGCGGGGCGCGTCCTTGAGCAGGAACCCGCTGGCGCCCAGGGCGAGCGCCTCGGCGACGTACTCGTCGAGGTCGAAGGTCGTCAGCATCAGCACCTTGGCCGTCGAGCCCTGCGCGAGCAGCCGGCCGGTCGCCGCCAGGCCGTCCTCCCCGGGCATCCGCACGTCCATGAGCACGACGTGCGGCGACACCCGGCGTACGACGTCGACCGCCTCCGTCCCGTCACCCGCCGTGCCGACGACCCGCATGTCGGGCTGGCTGTCGATGATCATGGTGAACCCGTCGCGCACCAGGTCCTGGTCGTCGACGACCACGACGTCGATCGTCATGCGTGCTCCCCCCGCGGGACGCTCACCGCGACCCGGAACCCGCCGTCCGCGAGCGGGCCGGCCTCCACGTCGCCGCCGAGCACGCGCACCCGCTCCCGGATGCCCAGCAGGCCGCTGCCACCGGGCGCCGTGGGAGGAGCGCCGCCGCAGCCGTCGTCGGTGACGGTCACCCGGACCCGGTGCTCCCCGTGGTCGACCGCCACCACCGCCCGCCGTGCTCCGGCGTGGCGGACGGTGTTGGTGAGCGCCTCCTGCACCACCCGGTAGAGCGCGAGGTCGACCCCGGGGGAGAGGGGGCGGGGCGTCCCGGTGGTCTCGTGCCGGATCTCCAGGCCGCTGTCCCGGGCGCGGCCCAGCAACGGCTCGAGCCGTCCGAGCCCCGGCAGCGGCTCGTGCGAGGCCGGGCCGGAGTCGCGCAGCAGCCCGAGCGCCCGTCGCAGCTCCACCAGCGACTCGCGGCCGGTCGTGGCGACGCGCTCCATGGCCGCACGTGCGCGCTCGGGGTCCCGCTGGACCACCTCGGCCGCGCCCTCGGCCTGCACCACCATCACGCCGAGCCCGTGGGCGACGATGTCGTGCAGCTCCCGGGCGATCCGGGTGCGCTCGGCGGCGGCGATGGCGGCGGTGGTCGAGGCCTGCTGCTCGTGCCGCAGCCGCACGAAGGCGCCGAGCAGCCAGGCCGCGGGCGCGACCGCGTCGTACGGCAGGGCCCTGAGGAGCGCGGTGAGGTCCACGTTGGTGGGGTCCCGCCACTCGTGCACCACCATCGCCGGCACGACGGCCACGAGGGCCAGCAGCGCCCGCCGTCGGTCCGCTTCCCAGCGCCCGACGGCGTAGAGCAGGACGGTCCCCGGGAGAAGGAGCCCCAGGTTCTCGGGGGCGCCCCGGAGCAGCCAGTACGCCAGGTTCGGCACCAGCCAGACCAGCAGCGAGGGGAGCGGGTGGTCCCGGCGCGTGGCCAGCGCCAGGATGCCCGGCACCATGGCGGCGTACACGAGTCCCCGCGGCCCGGGTGTCGTAGCCGCGGCCGCCGTGCCTGCCCAGGCCGCCGCGAGGCACCCCACCACCAGGGCGGCGTCGCGCACGCGCACCCAGGGCGTCGCCCGTGGCGGGACCGACCGGGAAGCGTGCACGGCCTCACGCTAGCCATCGGGGAGGCCGCGCGGACCCTTCTCGAGGAGGAACCCGGCTCCTGCCCGGGGCGGGTCCGATGCCGTCCCCGGGAGGTGGTGGGCGCCGGGCGCCGCTGCCTAGCGTCGCTGCGTGCTGCCGACGAGCGGCGGCGGACGGAGGTGGACCGATGGCTGTGGTGGAGCAGGTGAGGGCGGCGAGGACGCGCCGCGTGGCGGGGGCGGCGGGGACGATCGTCGCACCGGTGTTCGTGGGCCTGGCGGTGGCCGTCACGACGTTGGAGTGGGGGTTCCTGCACGACGCGGGCTGGACGGTCCTCGGCACCAACCCGGTGCCCTACCCGAGCTACACGGCCCTGGGTCGCTACGGGCTGCTGCAGGAGCTCAACTTCTTCCTCACCGGCGCGCTGGTCGTGGTCTTCGTCCAGGGGCTGGCCGGGCACCTGCGCCGGTGGAACGGGGCCGTGGCCCGCGTCCTGCTCACCCTGGTCGGGGTGGCGATGTGCACCAGCACCTTCCGCACCGACCCGGTGCCGGGCCCGACCAGCTGGCACGGCGCGATCCACGCGGTCTCGTTCTTCGTCGCCGTCCTGGGCTCGGTGCTCGGGCTGTTCTTCGCCGGCACCGCCCTGCGGCGCGAGCCCGGCTGGCGACGCTGGGGGACCGGAACCCTGGCGTTCGGCGTCTGGCAGGTCCTCGCGTTCACCGTCGTCGGCGGCCTGCTGCCGGGCGACGGTGGCTTCTACGTCTTCCTGCTCGGCCTGCTCGGCTGGTTCTCCCTGACCGGTCGGCGCCTGGCAGGTGAACCCGGCTGAGTGGCTACCGGGGCTGCTGGGGCTCGAGACCACTGCGGGATTCCGCCCCGGTCGGCCGGTGATTCCTGCACACGCCCAGGCAGCGCCGAAGGGGAGCGTCAGGCCACGAGCACCACGACGCCGGCGCAGGCGGCGGCCCACAGCACGCTGGTGAAGGTGCCGATGATGAAGCGCTCGGCGGCGCCGGTGCGCACGCCGTTCTCGGCCGCCCGCAGCTCGGGGTAGCGGCCGAGCCCCTTGAGGGCCAGCACCACCGCGAGGCCCTCGGGCCAGCCGGCGGTGAGCGAGGCGAAGATCGCGATCCGCTCCAGGGCGCCGATCCAGGCGCCGCCCCGCAGCACCTGCCCGGCCCGGTCCATCGAGCCGGACGGCGACTCGCCGCGGTCGACCAGCGCGAAGACCCGGGTGGTGACCGGCCCGCCGCCGATCACGGCGAGCGCGCCGGCGAGGCTGACCAGCGCGGTGCGGCCGAGGTGGTCGGCGAGGTCGACCCGGTCGGGCAGCGCCGCGACCAGGGCCGAGGCCGCGAGCAGCACGACCGCGGCCGGCGCCCACACCCGCAGCCCGAGCCGGGACCAGCCCCAGGCGGCGGCGACGACGGCCGCGGCGAGGAGCGCGAGCAGCAGCTGCCCGTAGTTCCCGGCACTCATGCGCCGCCCTCGTCGGCGAGGAGGGCGGTCGCCAGCTCGGTCGCGAGCTCGCGCGCCCGGCGACCCTCGACGATGCCGGCGGCCTGGGCCCGCTGGCTGACCGCCGACTGGCTGATGCCCAGCCGCTTCGCGCACTGCTCGTAGGACAGCCCCTGCTCGACCAGGTCGGCGACCTCCCATCCCCGGGGCGTGCGCCGCCCGAGCACGACCGCCCAGAGCCACAGGGTGGTCTCCAGCGACCGCGCCGCCGGGAGGTCGCCCGCCACCCGGAGGTGCCACGGACTCGTCTTCGCAGCGGTCACGGCGCTGCGTGCGTGGAGGTACGCCGGGCCGCGGCCGGCCCTGGCGTGCTCGGGCAGCGGCTCCTCGACCTCCCCGACGCCGACCCCGATGTTCCACGCGTCCTCGCGCAGCAGGTGCTCCACCACCCTCACCAGGGTCCCCGGCTCGTCGACGACGCCCTGGAACTCGTCGCCGGCCGTGCGCTCGAAGCCGCGCAGCGGCGCGACGCCGCCGAGGCCGGCGAGGGTCGCGGGCACCAGGTCGGGCCCGGAGCGACTGCTGCGCTGGTCCACGGTGAGCACCGCCACCGACATCTGCCCTCCTCGATCATTTCCTGAACCGAGGATACATTAGGGAATTGCCTAATGTGAAGGAGGATAAGGCTCAGGCCTCAACGCTTGCCGATGATTCCGACGACGGCGGGAGCCTTCTGCTCGACGACCGAGACCCGGAACCCGGCGCCGCGCAGCGCGTCGGAGGTCTTCTGCACCATCGTCGGCACCAGCTCGGGCCGGTTGGCCTCGTAGAACAGGAACACGGCGCCTCCGGGCAGCACACGCTCGTGCAGCAGGGCCACCTCGTCGGCGCAGTCGCGCACCCAGAACAGGTTGACGTTGAACGCGAACACCTTGGTCAGGCGCTTGACGGGGACCCGGAGCGTCGCCAGGTCGATCTGGCGCACGGTCAGGCGCCCGGCGTCGACGTGCTGGGCGTTGCGACGCTTGGTGCGGTCCACGCCGGACTCGGAGCGATCGATCGCGAAGAGCTTGCCGGTCTGCAGGCGGCTGCAGATCAGCTCGGCCCCGGCGCCCGGCCCGCAACCGATCTCCAGCACGTGGTCCGCGGGCTGGATGTCCATCAGCTCGACCGCCCAACGGATCCGCGGAGGAATCGTCTGCAGCACCATGGGGCACAGCCTGCCAGACGGTCCGACGCCCAGTCATCGGACCTCGCCGCTAGGTTGTCGGGATGACTGTCACGAAGGTGGGTGTGCTGGGCGCGCGCGGCAAGGTCGGTTCCGAGGTCTGCCGGGCCGTGCGAGACGCCGACGACCTCGAGCTGGTGGCCGAGGTCGACGCGGGGGACCCCCTGGACGACCTGGTTGCCGCCGGCGCCGAGGCGGTGGTCGACTTCACCCACCCCGACGTCGTGATGGACAACCTCGAGTTCTGCCTCCGGCACGGCATCCACGCGGTGGTCGGCACCACCGGCTTCGACGAGGAGCGGCTGGGGACCCTCCGCGGCTGGCTCGCGGACGCGCCCGGCGTCGGGGTGCTCGTCGCGCCCAACTTCTCCATCGGCGCGATCCTGATGATGCGCTTCGCCGAGATCGCCGCGCCCTTCTACGAGTCGGTGGAGATCGTCGAGCTGCACCACCCGGAGAAGGCGGACGCGCCGTCGGGCACGGCCCGGCGTACCGCCGAGGTCGTGGCGGCCGCCCGGCAGAAGGCGGGCTGCGGGCCGGTCCCGGACGCCACCAGCACCGCCCTCGACGGCGCCCGCGGTGCCGACGTCGCCGGGATCCGCGTGCACGGCCTGCGCATCCGCGGGATGGTGGCCCACCAGGAGGTCGTGCTCGGCGGGCTGGGGGAGACGTTGACGATCCGCCACGACTCGCTGGACCGCGCGTCCTTCACCCCGGGCGTGCTCACCGGGCTGCGCGCGATCGCCGACCACCCTGGCCTCACCGTGGGCCTGGAGGCGTTCCTCGACCTGGAGTGACGGCACTTGCAGGTTCCTGCGCTGCACGAACCTGCACGTGTCTCGCGGTTCCCTCGCTCGTTGCACCCCTGCAACCATCTGCAGGCTTCGACCGCCCCTCGGGTATGACCCCGGCTGCCGGAGCGCGTCAACTTCGGGCACGACGAGAGGAACTCCATGCGCAGGACACTGGGTCTCGCCACCGCCGCGGTGCTCGCGGCCGGCACCCTCGGGATGCAGGCCGCGGCCAACGGCCAGGTCGCCACCCACCGCCGGGGTGTCGCGGCCGCCGCGATCACGGCTCTCCAGCACCACCCCGGCGCGGCTCGTGCCACGGACGGCCAGGCGTTCCGGGTCACCGACACGGTCACCGACGCCGACGGTGCCACCCACGTGCGCCTGCAGCGCACCGTCGACGGGATCCCGGTGCTCGGGGGCGACCTCGTCGTCCACCGTGGTGCGGGTGCGGCCTGGGAGGGCGTCAGCCAGACCCTCCGGGCGCCGGTCGACGTCAGCACCAGGCCGAGGGTGGCGGCCTCGGTCGCGACCGCGCACGCGCTGGCCCCCTCGAAGGCCACCCGGGCGATCAGCGGGTTGCGCAGCACCGCCGCGCCGCGCCTGGTCATCGACGCCACCGGCGCCCACCCGCGGCTGGCGTGGGAGGTCCTCAGCGGCGGCACCCAGCAGGACGGCACGCCGAGCCGGCTCGCGACGTACGTCGACGCGCACAGCGGCCGGGTGCTGCGCTCGGAGCAGCAGATCGAGACCGTCGACGGCGACGGCCAGACGCTCTACAGCGGCACGGTCCCGCTCAGCGTCACGCAGTCCGGCTCGGCCTACCAGCTGAAGAACGACGGGGTGCGGGGCAACACCTACACCACCGACATGAAGAACAAGTCCGACTCCTACGCCTGCCAGCTCTTCGGCTTCAACTGCTCCACGGGCACGCTGATCACGAGCGGCACCACGACGTTCGGCAACGGCAGCAACAGCAACCGGGCCAGCGCCGGCGCGGACGCGCAGTACGGCAGCAACGAGACCTGGGACTTCTACCAGCAGACCTTCGGCCGGAACGGCATCTTCGGCAACGGCCAGGGCTCCTACAACCGGGTCCACTACGGCAACGGCTACGTCAACGCCTTCTGGGACGGCACCAAGATGACCTACGGCGACGGGGACGGCAGCAGCTACGGCCCGCTGGTCTCCCTCGACGTGGCCGGCCACGAGATGTCGCACGGCGTCACCGAGAACACCGCCGGCCTCACCTACTCCGGTGAGTCCGGCGGCCTGAACGAGGCGACCTCGGACATCTTCGGCACCATGGTGGAGTTCTTCGCGAACAACGCCAGCGACCCGGGTGACTACCTGATCGGCGAGCAGTTCGACCTCAAGAAGCACCTCGGCTTCCGCCGGATGGACGACCCCGCCTCCGACGGCTCCTCGCTCAACTGCTGGAGCTCCACGGCCGGCAGCGCCGACGTCCACTACTCCTCGGGCATCGGCAACCACTTCTTCTACCTGCTCTCGGAGGGCTCGGGCGCCAAGACGCTCAACGGCGTCTCGTACGACAGCCCGACCTGCAACGGCTCGACGGTCACCGGGATCGGCCGTGACGCCGCCGCGGCCATCTGGTACCGCGCGCTGACGGTCTACATGACCTCCAGCACCAACTACTCCGGAGCTCGCACCGCGACGCTGGACGCCGCGAAGGACCTCTACGGCAGCGGCAGCACGCAGTACGCCGCGGTCGCCGCCGCCTGGAGCGCGGTCAACGTCAGCTGACCGCCTCCTGTCTCGGGGGGAGAGGGGCCCGCACCGTTCGTCGGTGCGGGCCCTTCTTCGTCGAGTTGGGCCTCCCCGCGCGTTGAGTTGGCCCTGCCCGCACGGTCGGGCCCGACTCACTGCACGGCAAGGCCCAACTCAACCTTCAGAGGCGGAGGAGTGCCGCGGTGAGGGCCGCGGCGACCACGACCACCAGGAACGGGGCGCGGAGGAGGAGCAGCCCGACCGCGACCGCGAGACCGGCGAGCCGGGCGTCGACCACCAGGTCGTGGCCGCTGGAGAGCACCTGCACGGCCACCAGCGCGGCGAGCAGCGCGACCGGGATCAGGTCGGCGACGCGTTCGACCGCGGGGTGGTCGAGCACCCGGGGCGGCACCGCCAGGCCGGCGAGCTTGAGCAGGTAGCAGCCCGCACCCGCCCCGAGCACCGCCACCCAGGCCACGGTGCCGGTCACCGGGGTTCCTCCGGGATCTCGGTGGGGTCGGGACGCTTGCTCAGCGCGCCCGCCAGCAGTGCCACGCCGGCCGCCGCGAGCACCGGGACACCGGCGGGGACCACGGGTACGACGCCGAGCGCGACCGCGGCAGCGGCGACCGCGACCAGCTGGTTGCGCCGGTCGCTCAGCCGGGGCCAGAGCAGCGCGAGGAACGCCGCCCCGACGGCGGCGTCCAGCCCGTAGGTCCGCGGGTCGCCGAGCGCGTTGCCGGCCAGTGCTCCGAGGAGCGTCGCGGTGTTCCACAGCACGAAGACCGACCAGCCCGTGGCGAGGAACCCGACGCGGGCGGCAGCGGTGCTGGTGCGGTTGACCGACATCGCGGTCGACTCGTCGATGACGACGTGCGCCGCGGCCACCCGGCGCAGCCCGGACCAGTGCAGCAGGGGCGCGAGCCGCAGCCCGTAGAGCGTGTTGCGAGTTCCGAGCAGCAGCGCGGTGAGGGCGCCGGACAGCGGGGCCCCACCGGCGGCCAGCACGCCCACGAGCGCGAACTGCGAGGCGCCGGTGAACATCACCAGCGAGAGGGCGCAGGTCTGCGCCACCGACAACCCCGCGGCCACCGCGACGGCACCGAAGGACACGCCGTACGCCCCGGTGGCGAGGCCGACGCCGAGGCTGTCGCGGACGATCGAGGTGCGCTCGGCGGGCGTCAACGTCGTCACGGGAGTGCCGTCACACCAGGGCCGTGTGCAGCCGGACCTGCCGCACCGTCGCCGAGCCGGGCACCGTGGCGTCGAGCTCGCGGTGCGCGCCGTCGGGCGCCCAGCCCGCGCCCTCCAGGAAGGTGCGCAGCTCGTCGGCGGTGGTGCCGAGCCACAGCACCGCTCGCTCGAACCGGTCGGCCCGCATCGTGTCGGCGGCCGCCTGGAGCAGCCGGGACCCGTGGCCGAGGCGGTGCTCGTCCGGGTCGACCGTGAACTCCATCAGCTCGGCGTCCGAGACCGGGTCGCAGTCGGGGTCCCCCGCCGGGCAGGTGATGGCGAAGCCGACGACCCGGTTGCGCTCGAGCGCGACCAGCACGCGGTTGCGGGCGTCCCCCGGGCGGGCCAGCGCCTGCTGCCACGTCGCGGCGGCCGCGGCGGCCTGGTCCGGGCCGGGCAGGGCCTCGGGCGGCAGCACCCCGGCGTACTGCTGCCGCCAGGCGCGCAGCTGCAAGTCGGCGATGGCGGCCGCGTCGTCGGCCCAGGCCACGCGCACGGACACGTCGGAGGTGGGTCCCGTCATGGGCCCATCCAACCAGCGGGGCCCGCCGGGCTCGCGAGGTCCTCCCCGGCCGTCGGGGCGGCAGCCGGAGTTGGTGCGGGCCCCTAGGTTCGGGGCATGGAGATCCGCAACCTCGGAGCAAGTGGCCTGAAGATCTCGGCCATCGCGTACGGCAACTGGCTCACCCACGGTTCCCAGGTCGAGGAGGAGGCCGCCACGGCATGCGTGCGCCAGGCCCTCGACGAGGGCATCACGACCTTCGACACCGCCGACGTCTACGCCAACACCAAGGCCGAGTCGGTCCTCGGCAAGGCTCTGGAAGGAGAGCGTCGCGAAGGCCTGGAGATCTTCACCAAGGTCTACTGGCCGACCGGGCCCGGCAAGCACAACGACCACGGCCTCTCCCGCAAGCACATCATGGAGTCGATCGACGGCTCGCTGCGGCGGCTCGGCACCGACTACGTCGACCTCTACCAGGCCCACCGCTACGACTACGAGACCCCGCTCGAGGAGACGATGGAGGCCTTCGCCGACGTCGTGCGCGCGGGCAAGGCGCTCTACATCGGCGTCTCGGAGTGGCGCGCGGAGGAGATCCGGGCCGCGCACGCGCTGGCGCGTGAGCTGCACGTCCCGCTGGTCTCGAACCAGCCGCAGTACAACATGCTGTGGCGGGTCATCGAGCCCGAGGTCGTCCCCACCTGCGAGGAGCTCGGGCTCGGTCAGATCGTGTGGTCGCCCATCGCCCAGGGCGTGCTGACCGGCAAGTACAAGCCGGGGGAGCAGCCGCCGGCCGGCTCGCGGGCCACCGACGACAAGGGTGGCGCGAACATGATCAAGCGCTGGATGGACGACGACGTGCTCGACCGGGTGCAGCGGCTCCTGCCGATCGCGGAGGAGGCCGGCCTCGGCATGGCCGAGCTGGCCGTCGCCTGGGTGCTCCAGAACGACAACGTCTCGGCCGCGATCATCGGGGCCAGCCGCCCCGAGCAGGTGACCCAGAACGTCAAGGCCGCGGGCGTGAAGCTCGACCCGGCCACGCTCAAGGCGATCGACGAGGTGCTCGACCCGGTCGTGGAGCGCGACCCGGCGAAGACCCAGTCGCCGGCCCGTCGGGACTTCTGAGTCGTACGACGAAGGCCGCCCCGGCGAACCGGGGCGGCCTTCGTGGTGCTCAGCGGTGGTGCTCAGCGGTAGTGCTCGGGCAGCTGCTGGCCGATCTTGACCTTGGACTTGGGCAGCCGCATGAACTTCATCTGCAGCGCCCGGGTGATGGCGTAGTAGGTGAGGCCCTTGGTCGGCTCGCCGGGGAACCGGCGGGCGAGCTCGCGGCGCAGCCGGAACCGCAGGAACAGCATGTCGCCGGCGACGAGCAGGATCGTGCCCATCAGCACCATGTTGCCGATGGCGGCGAGCCGGGTGCTGCCGGAGTAGCCGAGCACCATCGTCACCACGAGCAGCGGCACCATCAGCTCGATGAACGAGAAGCGGCTGTCGACGAAGTCGCGGACGAACCGGCGCACCGGGCCCTTGTCGCGCGGCAGGTAGTAGCGCTCGTCGCCGGCCTTCATGGCGGCCCGGACCTGCTGGCTGGACTCCGCACGGGAGGAGCGCTGGGACCGCGCGAGCTCCTTGCGGGAGCGTGGCGCCTTGGCCCGGGCGCGTGCCGCGGCCTCCGCCTCCTTGCGGCTCGGCGTGGGGCGCCCCTTGCCGCCGGGCCGGGCCTGGGCCCGCTCGGTGGTGGTGACGGTGGCGTCAGTGGACTCGGTCTTGCTGCGACGGAACAACGCGGAGCCTTCGGGAGTGGTGGTGGAACGTCGGGCCCAACCCTACCGACGTCCTCGCACGGCCTTGGTTTTGCGCCTAGGGTTGACGCACACCGAGAACCAGCAGAAGAGGGACCGCACACCCCATGAGCCTCATGAAGCGCATCAGCCTGATCTTCCGGTCCAAGGCCAACAAGGCCCTCGACCGGGCCGAGGACCCCCGCGAGACCCTCGACTACAGCTACCAGCGGCAGCTGGACCTGCTCTCGAAGGTACGCCGCGGCGTCGCCGACGTCGCGACCAGCCGCAAGCGCGTCGAGCTCCAGGTCACCCAGCTCGAGCAGCAGTCGGCGAAGCTGACCGACCAGGCGCAGAAGGCGATCTCGATGGGCCGGGAGGACCTCGCCCGCGAGGCGCTGACCCGCAAGTCGGGCCTGACCGGCCAGATCACCGACCTCCAGGCCCAGCACGCCCAGCTCCAGGGCGAGGAGGAGAAGCTCACGCTGGCCCAGCAGCGGCTGCAGGCCAAGGTCGAGTCCTTCCGCACCCGCAAGGAGACGATCAAGGCGACCTACACCGCCGCCGAGGCCCAGACCCGCATCAACGAGGCCATGTCCGGCATCGGCGAGGAGATGGGCGACGTCGGCATGGCCATCCAGCGGGCCGAGGACAAGACCGCGCAGATGCAGGCCCGGGCCGGCGCCATCGACGAGCTCATCGCCTCCGGCGCGCTCGAGGACGTCTCGGCGCCCCAGGGTGGCGACGACATCGCCCGGGAGCTGGACGCGATGAGCTCTCAGTCCGACGTCGAGGCCGAGCTCGCGCGGCTCAAGGCCGGCGCCCAGCCCCAGGCCATCGAGCCGGGCCAGGAGGGCGGCGAGGTGCTGCGCACCGAGGGCGAGCGCACCACCGGGGAGGGGGGACAGTCGTGATCGTCAGGATCCTGGGCGAGGGGCAGTTCGACGTGCCCGAGGACGCCGTGACCCGGCTCAACGAGCTCGACGCGGCCGTGGAGGCGGCGGTCGAGTCCGGTGACGCCGCGGCCTTCACCTCCGCGCTCGCCGCGCTGCTCGACGGCGTGCGCGGGGCGGGTGCGCCGCACCCCGCCGAGGCGCTCGACGAGTCCGACTCGATCCTGCCGCCGTCCGACGCGACCATCGACGAGGTCCGCGGGCTGCTGACCGACGAGGGACTCATCCCCGGGTGAGCCGACAACTCCCTGCCGCAGTTGCGCGACGCTGCTTGACTTGAGACATGGCGCACTCGCGGTTCATCAAGGACACCGGGCTGACTGCCCGGATGACGGCCGTCATGTTCATCCTCGGCGGGCTCTTCGTCGTGGTGATCGTCGGTCTCATGGTCGCGGTCAACTCGCCGGGCCTGTCGCTGCTCATCGGCGTCGCCGGCCTGGGCGTGGCGTGGTTCCAGTGGTACAGCTCCGACAAGGTGGCGATGCGGGCGATGCGCGCCCGTGAGGTCACCCCCGAGCAGGCCCCCGAGCTGCACGGCATGATCGACCGGCTGTGCGCGCTGGCCGACATGCCCAAGCCGCGGGTCGCCGTGGCCGACACCCCGATGCCGAACGCCTTCGCCACCGGCCGGTCCCCGGAGCGGTCCGTGGTGTGCGTGACGACCGGCATCCTGCAGAAGCTGGACGCCGAGGAGATGGAGGCGGTGCTCGCCCACGAGCTCTCCCACGTCGCCCACCGCGACGTGCTGGTCATGACCGTGGCGTCCTCGGCCGGCATCGTGGCCGGCATGCTCACCCGCGGGGCGCAGTACGGCGGCCTCGGCCTCTTCGGCGGCCGGCGCAGCAACGACAACAACGGGCTGCCGATCTGGCTGGTGGTGCTGGTCGTCAGCCTGGTCGTGTACGCGATCAGCTTCCTGCTGCTCAAGCTGCTCTCGCGCTACCGCGAGCTGGCCGCCGACCGCTCCGGCGCCTACCTCACGATGAAGCCGGGCGCCCTGGCCTCGGCCCTGCAGAAGATCACCGGCGAGATCAACCTGATCCCGCAGAAGGACCTGCGCGCCTCGAGCGCGATGAGCGCCTTCTTCATCGCGCCGGCGGTCCGCGGGGTCTCGCTGAGCACGCTGACCTCCACCCACCCCACGCTCGAGCAGCGGCTGGACCAGCTCGCCCGGATCCAGGCCGAGCTCGGCCGCCCCGACGACAACGGCGGCGCGCTCTGATGGGTCTCTGGGACGTCATCACGGGACGATCGCGCCCCAAGGCCGCCAACCTCGACTCGCTGTTCCTGGTGCCGAGCGCCGCGATCACCCTGCAGACCGCGCTGGGCCTGCGTCCGACGGGGGAGGGGGCGGTGTGCTACCGCGCGGCCGCCGGTGCGGCCTTCCAGCAGACCCAGGACGACGTGGTGGCGCTGCTCAACGACGACCCGGCGGCGCCGGACGTCACCGTGGCCCGTGACGACTTCGGCTTCACCTGGCTGGTCGCCCACCGCGAGCCCGACGACACCTCCGGGCTGTGCACCGACCTGCACGCGGTCAACACCGCCCTGGAGGGGCAGGGGTTCGGCTCCGGGCTGCTGTGCTCGCTGGTGCCGTTCGTCGACACCGCGGGGCGGCGGGTCGGCCTCGTCTACCTCTACAAGCAGGGGACGTTCTACCCCTTCGCTCCCCGCGGCCCGCAGCAGCGGGACAACCTGCTGGAGATCCAGGTGCGCGACCAGCTCGCCGGTGAGCTGCCCGTCGAGCAGGAGCTCAGCCGCTGGCTCGCGCTGTGGGGCGCGCCCGGGCTGTGACCACGACGTACGAGCGCGACGCCCTGCGCGTCGCGCAGCTGGAGGGGTACGGCGTCCTCGAGGAGCCGCCGCGGCGTGACCTGGTCGCCCTGGTCGAGGTCGCGGCGCTGGTCGCGCGCGTGCCGATGGCCACGATCAACCTGATCACCGCCACCGAGCAGCACCAGGTCGCCACGGTCGGGTTCGACCCCGCCGTGTGCCGTCGCGAGGACTCGATGTGCGACCTCACGCTGGCCGCCGGTCGCCCGATCGTCGTGCCGGACGCCCGCGCGGACCGCCGTTTCCGGGACAACCCGTTCGTGACCGGCGCCGTCGGGCGCGTGCGGTTCTACGCCAGCCATCCGCTGGTGACGCCCGACGGGGTCGCGATCGGCACGCTCTGCGTGTTCGACGTCGAGCCCCGCACCCTGGACGAGGCCCAGGAGCGGGCGCTCGCCACCCTGGCCGACCGGGTGGTCGACCTGCTCGAGCTGGACCTGCGCACCCGGCGGCTGCACGCCTCGGTCGCCGCGCTGCGGCGTACCCACCGCGAGCTGGCGCGATCCAACGAGGACCTGGCCGCGTTCGCCGGCCGGCTCAGCCACGACCTGCGCAACCCGCTCGGCGCGGTCTCGATGTCGCTGCGGCTGCTCGACCACCAGATCGACGAGGGGGCCGGCCCCGACCAGCTGCGCTGGCTCACCGGCCGCGCCGCCTCCGGGGCGCGGCGGATGGAGGCGATGATCGAGGACCTGCTGGTCTACGCGCGCCTGGGCGGCGAGCTGCGCCGGGAGGACGTCGACCTGGCCGCGGTGCTGGCGGAGGTCCGCGACGACCTGGCCGAGCCCCTCGCCGGCGCCTCGCTCTTCGTCGGGCCGCTGCCGACCGTGACCGGTGACCCCGTGCAGCTGCGCGCGGTGCTGCAGAACCTGCTGGCCAACGCCGCCAAGTTCACCCGCCCCGAGGAGCCGGCCCGCATCGAGGTGGCGTCGACCCGCACAGTCGACGGCTGGCGGCTGCTGGTCGTCGACCACGGCCTGGGCGTGCCGGAGCCGGACCGCGAGCGGGTCTTCGAGCCGATGGTCCGGGCCCACACCAGGATCCCCGGCCAGGGCATCGGGCTGGCCACGGTGCGCCGGGTGGTGCAGGCGCACGGCGGCCGGGTCGGTCTCGAGGAGACGCCCGGCGGCGGCGCCACCGCCTGGGTGGAGCTGCCGATGCGACTGACCCGCTCGGCTGACCTGCGCGACTGACCTGCGCTGCCGGCGGTCAGTCCCGGCTGGTGCGACCCGGCAGGTCGAGCATCCGCTGCAGGGCGACCTGGGCCCAGCGCTCGGTCTCGGGATCGACCTCGATCCGGTTGACCACGGTGCCGGCGACCAGCGACTCCAGCGCCCAGACCAGGTGCGGCAGGTCGATCCGGTTCATCGTCGAGCAGTAGCACACGGTCTTGTCGAGGAACGTGATGTGCTTGTCGGGGTGGGCGGCCGCGAGCCGCTTGACCAGGTTCAGCTCGGTGCCGATGGCCCAGCTCGAGCCCGCCGGTGCGGCCTCGATGGTCTTGATGATGAACTCGGTCGAGCCGACCAGGTCGGCCCGGGTGACGACCTCGTGCCGGCACTCGGGGTGCACCAGGACCTGGACGCCCGGGATCGTGGCCCGCAGCTCGTCGACGACCTCGGGGGAGAACCGCCCGTGGACCGAGCAGTGGCCCTTCCACAGGATCATCCGGGCCGCGCGCAGCTGGTCGGCGCTCAGCCCGCCGTCCGGCAGGTGCGGGTCCCACACGACGCAGTCGTCCAGGGACAGGCCGAGCTGCAGGACCGCGGTGTTGCGGCCGAGGTGCTGGTCGGGCAGGAAGAGCACCTTCGCGCCACCCTCGGCGTCGGGCCGCTGGTCGAAGGCCCACTCCAGCGCCACCTCGGCGTTGGAGGAGGTGCACACGGCGCCGCCGTGCCGGCCGCAGAAGGCCTTGATGTCGGCGGAGGAGTTCATGTAGGTGACCGGCACGACCGCGTCGGCGACGCCCGCCTCGGCGAGCGCCTCCCACGCGTCCTCGACCTGGACGAGCCGGGCCATGTCGGCCATCGAGCAGCCGGCGGCCAGGTCGGGGAGGACGACCTGCTGCGCGTCGCCGGTGAGGATGTCGGCCGACTCGGCCATGAAGTGCACGCCGCAGAAGACGATGTACTCCGCCTGGGGGCGGGCCGCGGCGTCCTTGGCGAGCTTGAAGGAGTCGCCGGTGACGTCGGCGAACTCGATGACCTCGTCTCGCTGGTAGTGGTGACCGAGCACGAAGACCCGGTCGCCGAGCGCCTGCTTGGCGGCGCGGGCCCGGGCCACCAGGGCCGGGTCGGAGGCCGGCGGCAGGTCCCCGGGGCACTCGACACCGCGCTCGGCGGACAGGTCGCGGCCGTGGCCGAGCGGCAGCAGGGGGAGGTCGACGGTCGTCATGGCACCAGTTTAGTGAGTTTCACAGCAGGGCCCCGTGGTGGAGGTACGCCGTGGGCGGCTTCATCCCGCGCAGACCCAGGTAGCCCTCCTGGTGCAGCGCGAGTCGCGCGGCGAGTCCGACCTCGAGCGCCCACTGGTTCGCGCCGGTCACGTGGGCGAGCGTGACCGTCCCGGGACCCTCCGCGAGCGCCGTCCACAGCAGGCGGGTCGCGGTCCGCCGGTTGGAGGCGGCCAGCAGCGCCAGCTGGCCGCGCTGGTCGAGGTAGGCGTAGCCCGACCCGGTGGAGGTGTCGGAGACCAGCAGTCGCCAGGTGCGCAGCATCAGCTCGTGGTCGGGACCGTGGCCGGCGCCGCGCGCGCCCCGGTCCAGGGAGTCCATCAGATCGACGTCGGACGCGCTGCCCTCGCGCACCTTCTCCACCACCGGGAGGGCGCCGCGGTCGACGGTGCCGGTGAGGTACATCTGCGGGTGCAGCTCGAACCCGGCCTGGTGGTAGATCCGCACCGCGCGTGTGTCGGAGGACGCCGACAGCATGGCGCGGGTGCAGCCCCGGCCGTGGTGCAGGGCGGCCGCGAGGAGGGGCTTGCCGATGCCCTGGCCCTGACGACCGGGCAGCACCGCGTAGGTCGCCAGGCACCACAGCGTCTCCCGGCGGAACGAGGAGGCCATGCCGACCAGGCCGGTGTCGTCCTCCGCGACCCAGCAGCCGCCCGGATCGGTGCGCACGAGGTGGCGGGTGCGCTCGATCCAGACCTCCCGGCGCTCCCGCGAGCGCCGCTGCGGGGCGGGCTGGTCGTGGCGGCGGTTCCGTTGGTCGAGCTCGAAGAAGCCCTCGTCGCTCACCCGTTCGGCGGCGGGCACGTCGGCGTCGGTCATCGGCCGGATCCGCAGCTCGCCCACGCCGCCGACCCTAGGGGACCGGCAGGTGGGACAGGATGGGCGCATGCGGATCCTCGTGGCCCCGGACAAGTTCGCCGGCACCCTCAGCGCGGTCGAGGCGGCCCGGGCCGTGGCGGCCGGGTGGCGACGCCATGCCCCGGCCGACGAGATCGACCTGGCGCCCATGTCGGACGGCGGCCCCGGTTTCGTCGACGTGCTGCACGCCGCCATCGGCGGGGAGCTGCTCGCCGCCACCGTGCGGGGGCCGTCCGGACAGCAGGTGCCGGCCATGCTCCTGCGGCACGGCGAGGTCGCCTACATCGAGAGCGCCCAGGCGTGCGGCCTGCACCTGACCGGCGGTGAGGGTGCCGAGCGGGCCACGACGTACGGCGTCGGCCAGCTCGTGGACGAGGCGGTCGCGTCCGGCGCCTCGACCGTCGTGGTCGGGCTCGGCGGCAGCGGCACCAACGACGGCGGGGCCGGGCTGCTCGCCGCCCTGGGCGCCGAGGCCGACCGCCCGCTGGACCGGGGGGTGGCCGGCCTGGAGGGCGTGACGCGGGTCGACCTGGCCCCCGCCCGGGCGCGCCTGGCGGGTGTCCGGCTGGTCTCCGCCTCGGACGTGGAGAACCCGCTCACCGGCCTGTTCGGCGCCACCAAGGTGTTCGGACCGCAGAAGGGGGTGGCCGAGGAGCGGCTGCCGGCGCTGGACGGGCTCCTCGAGCAGCTCGCCGCCGCGGTCGACCGGCGCACCGCCCTGGAGAAGGGCGCGGGCGCCGCCGGCGGCCTCGGCTTCGCCCTGCTGGCCCTGGGCGCGACCCGGGAGCCGGGGATCGGGCTGGTCGCCGACGCAGTGGGCCTCCCCGAGCGGGCGCGGGCCGCCGACCTGGTCGTGACCGGCGAGGGCGCCTTCGACTACTCCAGCCGGGCCGGGAAGGTGCCGTACGGCGTGGCCGAGGTGGCCGGTGCCGCGGTCCGGCCGTGCGTCGTGCTGGCCGGCCGGGTGTCGGTGGGGGCCCGGGAGATGCGCGCGCTGGGCGTGGAGTCGGCGTACTCGCTGGTCGACGTGGTGGGGGAGGAGCGCTCCTTCGCCGACCCCGCCACAGCGCTGGCCGAGGTCGCCGAGCGGGTCGCCCGCACCTGGTCGCCGCGTGGCGGCTGAGGCCGTCCCGGCGGCGGTCGATCCGGGAATATCCGGTGGTGTGCGACCATTGAGACCAGTACCAACCACTCAACCGCCTTGGGAGAACGCCACATGACCGAGCAGGTCGAGACCACCACCGAGCGCCGCACCGACCAGATCAACCTGAGCCCGGTCGCCGCCGCGAAGGTGAAGAGCCTCCTCGAGCAGGAGGGCCGCGATGACCTCTCCCTGCGCATCTCCGTGCAGCCGGGTGGCTGCTCGGGCCTGCGCTACCAGCTGTTCTTCGACGAGCGCACCCTCGACGGTGACGTCGTCACCGACTTCGACGGCGTGAGCGTCGTCGTCGACCGGATGAGCGTCCCCTACCTCAACGGCGCGATGATCGACTTCGTCGACAGCATCGAGAAGCAGGGCTTCACGATCGACAACCCGAACGCCACCGGCTCCTGCGCCTGCGGCGACAGCTTCCACTGATCGACGACGCGCCAGCGGACTCGATCGTCGGTGGTCGACCAGCGACGGAGCGTGTCGAGATCCGGTGAGCCGAGAGGTGGCCGCAACCACCGACCAGGCTGCCAACACAACAGCCCCCGGCCGAGGCCGGGGGCTGTTGTGCGTCTGGACGCAGGCGGCGGGTCAGGCGTCTCCGTCGACCTGCAGGTTCATCGCCGCCGCGAGCCGGGCGGCGACCTGGGAGATCTCGAGGTCGCGCTTGGCGACCTCGCGGGGGTAGTCCTCGAAGCGGATGCTGGGGGCGGGGCGGACGGCCGCGCGGGCGGCGCGCTGGAGGTGCAGGTTCTCACCAGCGGCGCGGCAGTCGGCGGACATCTCCGCCGGCGTGGAAGCGTCGTCGTAGGCCAGGCGGGTGGCGGGCCGGGGCGAGGGGTGGGCTGCGGTCATACAAAGACGGTATTCGCTACCGAGAAGTACCGACAGCGGTACCCGCAGGTAGGTTGGTCCCCATGTCGCTGCTCATCGCTGGATCGATCGCCACCGACCACCTGATGACCTTCTCGGGGAAGTTCGCCGACTCACTCGTCGTCGAGCAGCTCGACAAGCTGTCGGTCTCGTTCCTCGTCGAGGATCTCGAGATCCGCCGCGGGGGAGTCGCCCCCAACATGTGCTTCGGGCTGGGCCGGCTCGGCCTGCGCCCGGTGCTGGTCGGCGCCGCCGGCGAGGACTTCGCCGACTACCGGTCGTGGCTGGAGCGGCACGGCGTCGACTGCGACTCGGTGCACATCTCGGAGTCCCGTCACACCGCGCGCTTCGTGTGCACCAGCGACTCGACGATGGCCCAGTTCGCCTCGTTCTACCCCGGAGCGATGAGCGAGGCCCGGCTCATCGAGCTCGCCCCGATCGTGGCGCGGGTCGGGGAGCCCGACTACGTCCTCATCGGCGCCGACGACCCCCAGGCCATGCTCCACCACACCGACGAGTGCCGCCAGCGCGGCTACCCCTTCATCGCCGACCCGAGCCAGCAGCTCGCGTTCGGCGAGGGCGACCTGATCCGGGATCTCATCGACGGCGCGGCCATCTTGTTCTCCAACGAGTACGAGTCGCACATGATCGAGTCGAAGACCGGCTGGAGCACCGAGGAGATCCTCTCCCGGGTGGGCTTCCAGGTCACGACGCTCGGCGCCGACGGCGTGCGGATCCTCCAGCACGGCGAGGAGCCGATCGAGCTGCCCGCCGCGAAGAACGTCGCGGCCCTCGAGCCGACCGGCGTCGGCGACGCGTTCCGCGCCGGCTTCCTCGGGGCGATGACCTGGGGTGTCGGCCACGAGCGCGCGGCCCAGGTCGGCTGCGTGCTGGCCGCCTACGTCGTGGAGACGGTCGGCACCCAGGAGTACTCCTTCACCCCGGCGGAGTTCACCGCCCGGATCGAGCAGTCGTACGGCGCGGCCGCCGCGGCCGAGGTCGCCCCGCACCTGAAGGCGGTCAGCTGACCCGGCGCACGACGTAGCTGGGGGTGCCGTCGGACGCGGTCCGCTCGCCGACGTACTCCTGGCCGCGCATGCGGCACCAGGCCGGCACGTCGACCCGGGCGGCCACGTCGGTGGCCACCACCTCGATCGTGCCGCCGACCGGGACGTCGGCGAGGTGCTTGCCGAGCTCGATCACCGGCAGCGGGCACAGCAGGCCCCGGCAGTCGAGCTCGAGGCCGTCCGCGCCGCTCACAGCCCGGCCTCCGCGCGGATGTCGGCGACCACCCCGGGCAGGGCGGCGAGCAGCGCGTCGACCTCGGCCTCGGTGGTGCCGCGGCCCAGCGAGACCCGGACGTTGCCGTGGGTGAGCACGCCCATCGCGGCCAGCACGTGGCTGGGTTCGAGGCTCGAGGCCGTGCACGCCGAGCCGCTGGCGACCCCGAAGCCGCGCCGGTCCAGCTCGGTGACCAGCGCCTCGCCGTCGACGTAGAGGAACGAGAAGGTCACCAGGTGGGGGAGCCGGTCCGCCGGGTCGCCGACGACCTCGACGTCCGGGATGGTGGCGACCCGCCGCCGGATCCGCTCGACGAGGGCGTGCTGCCGCGCGTTGACCTCGTCGCGCTCGGCGACCACCGCCTGCAGGGCCGCCGCGGCGGCCAACGCCGCGGGCACGTTCTCGAAGCCGCTGGAGCGCTCGTCGACCCGGTCGTCGTCGGGGAAGGGGCTCTGCCACCGGTTCCCCTTGCGCACCACCAGCACGCCCAGACCCGCCGGGCCTCCCCACAGGTGGGCCGAGCCGGCCAGGGCGGCCCCGGCGCCGGGCAGCGGCAGCCGGCCCATCGAGGCGCGGGCGTCGACGAACAGCGGCACGTCGTCCGGGAGGCCGAGCGCGTCGACGGGCTGGACCGTCCCGACCTCGTGGTTCGCGGCCTGCAGCGCCACGGCCGCGACGCCGGGTGCGCCGGCCGCCTCGACCAGGTCGACGTCGCGCACCCGTCCGTCGCGAGTGACCCCCACGACGTCGGGCTCGCCGGCCCAGGCGGCCGCGTGGTGGACCGAGGAGTGCTCCACCGCCGACAGCACGATGCGCGAGCCCCGGCGCCGCCGGGCCCGGACGAGGCCGGCCAGCCCCCGGTGCACCGCGTCGGTGCCCGAGGCGGTGAAGGTGACCTCGCCCCGGCGTACGCCGAGGGCTTCGGCGACGACCTCACGGGCGTTGTCCAGCAGCAGCCTGGCCGACCGCGCGGGCCGGTGCAGGCGCCGGGGGTCGGCGTAACCCTGGTCGAGCGCGGCCAGCAGCACCTCGCGCGCTGCCGGGTGCAGCGGCTCGGAGGACGCGGTGTCGAGGTAGACGTACGACTCGGCCGGGCCGGCGGGTGGCGGTCCCGGCTCACCGGAGCCGGAGGCGGGGGTCACGACCCGAACCTAGTCGACGCATGGGCCCGTGACGCAGGGGTACCCGCCGGTTCGCACAGGGGGTGATTCCGATACTCTTCCGTCTATCCGTGATCGTTGAGAGAGAGGCTCGTTCGTGGGTCTGCAACTCCCCAAGCGTGCGGCCGTGAACCTTCGCCGGGTGGGCGTGTCGGCCGCGCTGGGTACCAGCCTGCTGCTGTTGAGCAGCTGCTCGTCCGCGACGAGGGGGGAGTGGGAGCGTGGCGCGATGCCCGATCCCGCCTCCACTCAGGGTGAGCACATCCTGAACCTCTGGCAGGGCGCGTGGATCGCGGCGCTCATCACCGGCGTCATCGTGTGGGGCCTGATCTTCTTCGCCGTGTTCCGCTTCCGGCGGCGCAGCGAGGACGAGGTGCCGATCCAGACGCGCTACAACCTGCCGCTGGAGATCTTCTACACGATCGCGCCGATCATCATGGTGATCGTGTTCTTCCAGCACACCGTCAACGTGCAGAACACCGTCCTCGACGACAGCCTGCCGGTGGACAACACCGTCGAGGTCACCGGCCAGCAGTGGTCGTGGACCTTCAACTACGGGGTCGGCCAGATGGACGCCTCGGCGAACGACGACGCCGCCGACGACAACTACCCCTACCAGTCCTACGTCTACGAGGCCGGCACGGCGTCGTACATCCCGACGCTGGTGCTCCCCATCGGGGAGACCACCCGCTTCAACCTGCACTCGCCCGACGTCATCCACGACTTCGGCGTCCCCGGCTTCCTGATGAAGATGGACGTCGTCCCGGGCCGCGTGAACCACTACGAGATCACGCCCACCCGTGAGGGTTGGTACAAGGGCAAGTGCTACGAGCTCTGCGGTGTCTACCACTCTCGGATGCTCTTCAAGGTCCATGTCGTCAGCAAGGCCGACTACCAGAAGTACGTCTCCGACCTCCAGGCCGAGGGCCAGACGTCGACGACGCCCCTGATCGGCGCTGAGGACGCACGCACGCAGGCCGGGCTCGCGTCCGGCACCACGGAGTCCAACGGAGGCGCGGAGTGACCGCCACAGCTGCCCACCCGACGACGGTGACCGGTCGCAAGACCCTCGGCCAGCAGGTCGTCCGGGTCCTCACCACGACCGACCACAAGCTGATCGGCAAGCTCTACCTCGGCACGTCGTTCGCCTGGTTCCTCGTCGGCGGCATCATGGCGCTGCTGATCCGGTCCGAGCTGGCCTACCCGGGCATGCAGATCGTCAACGACGAGCTGTACAACCAGCTCTTCACGATGCACGGCACGATCATGCTGCTGCTGTTCGCGACGCCGCTGTTCTTCGGGTTCGGCAACGTGATCATGCCGCTGCAGATCGGCTCTCCCGACGTCGCGTTCCCGCGGCTGAACATGTTCAGCTACTGGCTGTTCCTGTTCGGCGGCCTGATCGCGGCCTCCGGCTTCCTCACCCCCCAGGGCGCCGCCGACTTCGGCTGGTTCGCCTACACGCCGCTCTCCGACGCCGTGCGCTCGCCCGGCGTGGGTGGCGACCTGTGGATCATGGGCCTGTGGATGGCCGGCCTCGGCACCATCCTGGGTGCGGTCAACTTCATCACCACGATCATCTGCATGCGCGCCCCAGGCATGACGATGTTCCGGATGCCGATCTTCGTCTGGAACACGCTGGTCACCAGCCTGCTGGTGCTGATCGCGTTCCCGGTGCTCGCCGGCGCGCTGCTCTCGCTCGAGGCCGACCGCCAGCTCGGCGCGCACGTCTTCGACGCCGCCCACGGCGGCGCGATCCTGTGGCAGCACCTGTTCTGGTTCTTCGGCCACCCGGAGGTCTACATCATCGCGCTGCCGTTCTTCGGCATCGTCACCGAGATCTTCCCGGTCTTCAGCCGCAAGCCGATCTTCGGCTACGTCGGCCTGGTCGGCGCGACGCTCGGCATCGCGATCCTCTCGGTCGCGGTGTGGGCCCACCACATGTTCGTGACCGGCGCGGTGGACCTGCCGTTCTTCTCCGGCATGACCTTCCTGATCGCGGTGCCGACAGGCGTGAAGTTCTTCAACTGGATCGGCACGATGTGGGGGGGATCCCTGTCCTTCGACACCCCCATGCTGTGGTCGCTCGGGTTCCTGACGACCTTCCTGTTCGGTGGCCTGACCGGTGTCATCCTGGCGAGCCCGCCGCTGGACTTCCACGTCTCGGACTCCTACTTCGTGGTCGCGCACTTCCACTACGTGGTGTTCGGCACCGTGGTGTTCGCGATGTTCGCGGGCTTCTACTTCTGGTGGCCCAAGATGACCGGCCGGATGCTCGACGAGCGCCTCGGCAAGCTGCACTTCTGGCTTCTGTTCGTCGGCTTCCACACGACGTTCCTGGTCCAGCACTGGCTGGGTGTCGAGGGCATGCCGCGCCGCTACGCCGACTACCTGCCGCAGGACGGGTTCACCACCCTCAACCAGGTCTCGACCATCGGATCCTTCATCCTGGCCTCGTCGATGCTGCCGTTCTTCTACAACGTCTACATCTCGCGTCGCGCCCCGCTGGTGGAGACCGACGACCCGTGGGGCTGGGGCCGGTCGCTGGAGTGGGCCACCTCGTGCCCGCCGCCGCGCCACAACTTCCTGACGATCCCGCGGATCCGCTCGGAGTCGCCGGCCTTCGACCTGCACCACCCCGAGGTCGCGGCGATCGAGCTGGACCAGAACGTCGCCGCGCGTGACGGCTCCGTGGCCGACGCCCCCGACATGGCGGGTCGGCAGGATCACGTGTCCGGCACCACCGAGAACGAGCCCCGCAATCCGGGGGAGGAGAACGCCTGATGAAGTCCGAGGCCTGGATCTTCGCGATCTGCAGCGTGTTCTTCCTGGTGGTCAGCCCGGCGTACTGGCTGATCACGGGTGACTGGACGGGCACGTCCGCCCTCACCATGACCTTCCTGCTGGCCGCCATGGTCACGATGTACCTCGGCGTGCACGCCGCGAAGATGGACCCGCGTCCGGAGGACCGCAAGGACGCCGAGATCGCCGACGGAGCCGGCGAGCTGGGCTTCTTCCCGCCGTACTCCTGGTGGCCGCTGTGGTGCGGCGCGACGCTGGCCGTCTGCGTCCTGGGTGTCGCCTCGGGACTCTGGTGGCTGTTCATCATCGGTGGCGCGCTCGGCGCGCTGGCGCTGTCGGGCTGGATCTTCGAGTACTACCGGGGTATCCACGCCCACTGATCGCCCTGAGCCCCGGCACGGACCCCGCGTGAGCGTTCACACGAACGCGCGGGGTCCGTGCTTCTCAGGTCCAGCCGTTACGCTGGGAGGGCCGTTTGCTTGTCAACAGGGGAGTTGTCTGCATGTCCACCAGTCGTTTCCGTCGTCGGGCCCAGGCGCCGGCGTTCCGCCGCGCCCTGAGCGGAGCGGCGGTCCTTGCCGTGGCGGCCTCGTTGGCCGCGTGCCAGGGCAGCGACACGAACAGCACCGCCGACGCTCCGCAGGCCGACGCGAGCGACGGTAGCGCCGCCCCGGCGGCCGCCGTCGACCCGGTCCGCATCCACCTCAACGTCAAGCGCGGCTCCACCGACGTCCCGGTCGACCGGATCCTCGAGGTGTCCGCGACCGGCGGCAGCCTGGACTCGGTGCAGGTCAGCTCGCCCGACGGCGCCCTGCCCGGCAAGCTCGCCCAGGACGGCTCGTCCTGGAAGGCCGGCTCCCGGCTCGAGCCCGGTCGCCGCTACGTCGTCACCTCGGTCGCCGACCGCTCCGACGGCCAGCAGGTGACCAAGAAGGCGCACTTCCGCGCCCAGGACCTCACGCTGGACCAGCAGACCTACGCCTCCGTCGCCCCGCTCCAGGGCGAGACGGTCGGCGTGGGCATGCCGGTGATCGTGACCTTCGACGTCCCGGTGACCGACAGGGCGAGCATCGAGAAGCACATGTCGGTCTCGGCCAGCCCCCGCCAGCCGGGGTCGTGGCACTGGATCAGCGACACCGAGGTGCACTGGCGCCCGCGCACCTACTGGAAGGCCGGCTCGGACGTCTCGGTCAACGTCGACGTCAACTCCGTGCCCGCCGGTGCCGGCATCTACGGCCAGGAGGACCGGCACGTCGACTTCCACGTCGGCGACGCCCACGTCTACAAGGTCAACACCCAGACCGACCAGCTGCGCGCGTTCTCCAACGGCAAGCTGCTGCGCACGATCCCGATCACCACCGGCAAGGCCGGGTTCACCACCCGCTCGGGCACCAAGGTGATCATCGAGAAGTTCAAGACCAAGCGGATGGACTCCGAGACCATCGGCATCGGCAAGAACAACCCCGAGTACTACAACCTCTCCGACGTGAAGTACGCGATGCGGCTCACCTACTCCGGGGAGTTCCTGCACGCCGCGCCGTGGTCGGTGGGCTACCAGGGGCATGACAACGTCTCGCACGGCTGCACCGGCATGAGCACCGACAACGCGAAGTGGCTCTACGACCTCTCCCGCCGCGGTGACGTCGTCGAGTACACCGGCTCCGACCGTCCGATGACGCTCACCAACGGCTACGGCGACTGGAACGAGTCCTACTCCCAGTGGAAGCAGGGCTCCGCCCTCGCCTGACCGGCCGCTCGTCGCCGGCCCGCTGAGCTGGCTCGACGGTTGCCGGCCCGGGGGGTTGTCGGCCTATTCCCTCGCCTGAGATGCGCAGGGCAACGCTCAGCCCTCCTTGCGGTGACCGGACACCGACCCGAGCTCCTGGGTCAGCTGCTCTCATCCTCGTCGTCGAAGGTCAGGGTCAAGGTCGAGCTGTAGGCAGCGGAGGAACCGGAAACCTCGTTGCTGGCGCGGACCGGCGTCTGGTCGGACGGCCATGCCTCCACTGCCCGGAACGAGTAGCCGTCCTGTTCCGCAGCCTCGAAGGCGAACCTCACGTCCTGCCCCGTCCGCAGGCTCTTGTAGCCCGTGACGAGGACAGATGAGTAGTGCGCCCAGCAGCCACCTGGCGTGGCGTCCGAGTCGATGACGCCCCACCCGGCTCCGTGGTGCCAGACCCGAACCTGGCCCAGCGACGTCATGCGGTCAGTATCCCGTCAACGACTGAGCGCCGCCATGGGGGTGTCGGCCTGTTTCTTCGCCTGAGGGGCGTTGCAACGGCCCCCAGGCGAGGGATTCGCGGGCTGGCCGGGGATTGCTGCAGCCGCGGCCCGTCGTACCCCTGGGGGGAGGGGGGCTGCACCGGAGCCGCTGTTCGGTCTTGGGCTCTGCCTGCTGCAGGATTCACCGGCCGGCTGGCGAAACCTGCACTTGTCGGCCGAGGCTTGGGCCGACACGTGAGGGTTCCCCGGGCTGGTCCGGGATTCCTGCTGCCGCGCAGCCGAAGCCGAAGGGCCCGCCCGGAGCGAATCCGGACGGGCCCTTCGGTGCTGCTCGGTGCTCAGTGCGAGCGGAGGTGCTCCTCGTCGACGCCGTGGTGGCCGTCGAACTGGTGGCCGTCGGCCGCGTGGTCGAGGCCGGCCTGGAGCTCGTGCTCGTGCTCCACGTGGTGGTGCGCCTCCTCGAGCTCCTCGGCGGTCGGCTTCTGCGCGTTGTCGGCGTACATCAGCGTCGCCAGCTTGCCGCGCACCTTCTCACCGCGACTGTGCGGAGCAGGTACGCCGTTGGCGTCCGGCTCGCCGCCGAGGGCCGGGACCTCGTCGCGCGCCCGGGCGCTCAGCGTGTAGGCCTTGTCCACGGGCAGCGGCAGGTGCCGCTCGCTGTAGCCGCCCTCGGGGGAGCGCATGATGATGCCGGTCTCGTAGCCGTGCAGCAGCGACTCGTTGTCGTGGCGCTGCAGCGAGATGCACCAGCGCCGCGTGATGAAGAAGGCGATGGCCGGGCCGATGAACAGCGCCGCACGGTTGAAGTAGGTGATCTGGTTGATGCTGGCGTGCATCGTGATCGCGATGATGTCGTTGCCACCCGCCATCCAGGCCACCGCGTAGAACACCATCAGCGAGACCATCACGGCCGTACGCGTGGGGGCGTTGCGGGGGCGCTCGAGGAGGTGGTGGTCGCGCTTGTCACCGGTCACCCAGGACTCGATGAACGGCAGCATCAGCAGGATCGTGAACATCACGCCCGGCATCACGATGACCGGCAGGAACACGTTGAACGGGAACGTGTGGCCCCAGAACGTGAACTCCCAGCCCGGCATGATGCGCAGCAGGCCGTCGGGCCAGCCCATGTACCAGTCCGGCTGCGAGCCGGCGGTCACCTTGGTCGGGTCGTACGGGCCGAACTTCCACACCGGGTTGATCGACAGCAGACCGCCCATGGCAGCGCAGACGCCGAAGACGATGAAGAAGAAGCCACCCGCCTTGGCGGCGTAGACCGGCAGCATCGGGAAGCCGACCACGTTGTCCTCGGTGCGGCCGGGGCCGGGCCACTGCGTGTGCTTGTGGTAGACGAGCAGCAGCATGTGGGCGGCGATCAGGGCCAGCAGCAGGCCGGGGATCAGCAGCACGTGCACGGTGAAGAGGCGCGGGATGATCGAGTCGCCGGGGAACTCGCCGCCGAAGATGAAGAACGACAGGTAGCTGCCCACGAGCGGGATCGACTTCATGAAGCCGTCGGCGGCGCGGACGCCGGTGCCGGAGAGCAGGTCGTCGGGCAGCGAGTAGCCGGTGAAGCCCTCCAGGGTGCCGAGCAGCAGCAGCAGGCTGCCGATCACCCAGTTCAGCTCACGCGGCTTGCGGAACGCGCCGGTGAAGTAGACGCGCAGCAGGTGGATCATCATCGCCGCGATGAAGATCAGCGCCGCCCAGTGGTGCAGCTGGCGCATGAGCAGGCCGCCGCGGACGTCGAAGGACAGCTTGAGCGCCGAGTTGAAGGCCTCGGAGACGGTGACGCCGCGCAGCGGGTCGTAGGACCCCTGGTAGGTGACCTCGCCCATGCTCGGGGTGAACCACAGGGTCAGGAACACGCCCGAGAGCAGCAGGACCACGAAGCTCCACAGCGCGATCTCGCCGAGCATGAAGGACCAGTGGTCGGGGAACACCTTGCGGATGTTCTTCTTCATCGCCGTGGCGAGGCCGAGGCGGTCGTCCGCCCAGGTCGCCATGGCGCCGATCTTGCTGGGCTTGCCAGCTGTGGCAGCCGTGGTCGCGTTGCTCGACGCGACCTTGCTGGTGTCGATACTCACTTCTCAGCCACGCTCCCAGAAACTCGGTCCCACGGGTTCGGTGAAGTCGCTCTGGGCGATCAGGTAGCCCTCGCTGTCCACCGTGAGCGGCAGCTGCGGGAGGGCATGGCCGGCAGGGCCGAAGATCACCTTGCCGGAGTCGGTGAGGTCGAAGGTCGACTGGTGGCACGGGCACAGCAGGTGGTGCGTGGTGCGCTCGTTCAGCGAGATCGGGCAACCGACGTGGGTGCAGATCTTGGAGTAGACCACGATGCCGTTGACCGACCAGTTGCGAGTCTGCTCCGAGACGATGTCGTCGGGCTCCATGCGGTGCACGATCACCGCCGCCTTCGCCTTCTGCTGCTGCAGGTCGGTGCCCTCGATCTCGGGGTAGCCGTTCTCCTCGGTCGGGAACAGCGCCTCGGGCTCGGCGTTGACCAGGTCACCGATCTCGAGGTCGGAGACCTTGATCGGGGTGCCGACGACGTCGCGGACGACGCGCATGCCCTTCTTCCAGATCGTGTGGTCGAGCTTGTCGCCCGGCAGCGGACCGAGGTCGCGCAGCATCACGATCGCGGGCAGGCCCAGGATGCCGACGGCGCCCAGGAGGCTGTTGCGCACCAGCGGGCGCCGGGCGATGCCGGACTCGCTGACGCCGGCGTCCAGCGCGGCCAGCGCGGCCTCGCGGTCGCTCTCCGGGGAGGAGGCGGGGTGGCGGTACTCGACGATCTCGTGGTCGGACATCAGCTTGCGCGCCCACTGGATCGTGCCGATGCCGATGAACAGCAGCGCGCCGCCCAGGGTCAGGCCCAGCGCGACGGTGGAGGCGCCGAGGCCGCCGACGGTGTTCCAGTCGGTGCCGACGTGGAAGGCGAAGTAGGAGACCAGGAACAGGACCGTGCAGACCAGCGAGAGGCCGTAGAGGGTCGCGACCTGGCGCTCGGCGCGCTTCTCGGCCTTCTCGTCGACGTCCGTGGGCCGCCAGTGGTGCGGCGGCAGGCCGGGGTTCGCGATCGGCTCGTCGGCGAACGTCGCCGGCACCGACCCGTGCGAGCCCTGCTCAGGGGCGTTGTCGTGCGTGTCGCTCACGCTTCCACCTTCTTCTTGCTCGAGCGCGTGGTGTGGGCCGCGATCCAGACGGCGAAGCCGACCAGGCCGCCGATGCCGACCAGCCAGCCGGCCATGCCCTCGGTGAACGGGCCGAGGCCGCCGAGGCCGTAGCCGCCGTAGTCGGTGGACTTGTCCAGCGAGCCGAGGTAGGCGATGACGTCACGCTTCTCCGAGGGCGACAGGTTGCCGTTGGAGAACGTGTCCATGGCCTGCGGGCCGGTCAGCATGGCTTCGTAGATGTACTTCGGCTCGACCCCACGGATTCGGGGGGCGTAGCCACCGCGGGGCATCGCGCCGCCGGAGCCCTCGAAGTTGTGGCAGGCGGTGCAGTTGGTGAGGAAGATCTGTCCGCCGCGGGAGATCGCCTCCTGCCTCTGCGCGTCGCTCATCCCGTCGATGGAGTAGTCCTTGGCGGTCGGCACGGAGGGGCCGGGGCCCAGGGAGGCGACGTACGCCGCGAGCTGGGAGATCTCCTCGTCGGAGTAGACCGGCTTCTTCTGCGGTGCCTGCGCGCCGGGCTGGGCCATCGGCATCCGGCCGGTGCCGACCTGGAAGTCGACCGCCGCGGCGCCCACGCCGACCAGCGACGGGCCGAGCTGGCCACCGTCCTGGGTGCGGATGCCCTCGCCGTTCTGCCCGTGGCAGGTGGCGCAGCCGACGAGGAACAGGTGGCGACCCGCGGCGGCCTGGTCGGCGCTGCTCTGGGTCTGCTGGGCCTGGGCGGGCGAGAAGGCGGCGTACAGGCTGCCGACCATCAACAGCCCGAGCACCACGACCGCAATGCCGGCGAGTGGTCCGCGACGGTGCCGGGAGAGTCGGCCGGCGGAGCGGTTCAGGAGACGCACATCGATTCCTTGCTGGGGGTCCTGGGGGGTTCCGACGTCATCAGTACTTCGGCGTCACTGGATGAGGTAGATGGTGGCGAACAGCCCGATCCACACGACGTCGACGAAGTGCCAGTAGTAGGACACGACGATCGCGCTGACCGCCTGCTCGTGGGTGAACCTGCGGGCCATGAACGTGCGACCCAGCACGAACAGGAAGGCGATCAGACCACCGGTCACGTGGATGCCGTGGAAACCGGTGGTCAGGTAGAACATCGTGCCGTAGGCGGAGTCCTGGATCGTGGTGCCCTCCTTGACCAGCGACGCGTACTCGCTGGCCTGGCCGCCGATGAAGACGGCGCCCATGATGTAGGTGAGGACGAACCACTCGCGCAGGCCCCAGCCCTTGACCTTGAAGACCGAGCCGGTGCGCCCGACCTGGCCGCGCTCCGCGGCGAAGACGCCCAGCTGGCAGGTCAGGGAGGAGAGCACGAGGATCGTGGTGTTCACCGCGGCGTACGGCACGTCCAGCTTCTCGGTGTTCTGGGCCCACAGGTCGGGGCTCACCGCGCGGATCGTGAAGTACGACGCGAAGAGCGCCGCGAAGAACATGAGCTCGCTGGAGAGCCAGATGATCGTCCCGACGCTGACCATGCTCGGCCGGTCGTGGTGCCCGTGCAGTCGGGATGCAGGAATCGCAGTTGCTGTCGCCACGAACGTCATTATGTCCTGACCTCCACCCCGGGGCACCCGCGACCCCCTCCTGTGGCGACGACTTATCCTTCCTCACGTGCTGGGTGCCCCGTCCGTCCCCGTCTGGGAGGCTGTGGCGGCCCTCCCGCGGGTCACCCTCGGGGGCGTCTTCACGGCGTGGTCGTTCGAGCCGGTGCCGCTGGTCCTGACCGTGTGGGTGGCCGGCCTCTACCTGGTCGGCGTGGCGTCGCTGCGCCGGCGTGGCGATCGCTGGCCGCTGGGCCGCACCGTCGCCTTCGTGCCCATCGGCATGGGCGCGTTCTTGTTCGCCACGGCCTCGGGCCTGGGCACCTACGACCTCACGCTGCTGAGCGTGCACATGGTCCAGCACATGATCCTGTCGATGCTGGTGCCGCTGGCCCTGGCGCTGGGGGCCCCGGTCACGCTGGCGCTGCGCACCCTCCCCGCGCGCCCGCGCGCGTGGCTGCTGGCGCTGCTCCACTCGCGGCTCGCCCGGGTGCTGTCCTTCCCGCCGCTCACCCTGGCGCTCTACGTGGTCTCGCCGTGGGCGCTCTACTTCAGCGGGTGGTACGACGCGTCGCTGCACTCGACCTTCGTGCACGAGATGATGCACGTCCACCTGGTGCTGGTCGGGGCGCTGTTCTTCTGGCCGCTCATGGGCATCGACCCGGTTCCCGGGCGCGTGGGCTACCCGGCCCGGATGCTGCTGGTGGTGCTCACCCTGCCGTTCCATGCCTTCCTGGGCGTCACGATCATGGGGCAGGGCACGCTGATCGGCCACGACTGGTATCCGTCGCTGCACGACGGACGGATGGGTGCCTGGTTGCCCGATCCCGGAGCCGACCAGCACCTCGCCGGCGGGATCCTGTGGGGATCGGGCGACCTCATCGGCCTCGCCTTCTTCGGCGTGCTCTTCGCCCAGTGGGTGCGCGCGTCGATGCGGGAGGCCGCCCGGGAGGACCGTCGCCTCGACCTCCTGGAGGTGCGGGCGGCCCGGGCGGCCGACCCGCCCGGCACGCGCCGCGTGGCCCGGCCGGACGTACCGGCCGTCGACGGGTAGCATCGCGGCCGTGAACGACACGACCTCGTCCCGCACCGCGCCGCTGAGGGTCCTCGTCTACAGCGACGACGTGAACACCCGTCAGCAGGTCATCCTGGCGCTCGGTCGCCGCCCGCACCCCGACCTGCCGGAGGTGGAGTACGTCGAGGTCGCGACCGAGCCCGTGGTCCTGCAGAACATGGACGCCGGCCGGATCGACCTCGCGATCCTCGACGGCGAGGCCGTGCCCGCCGGCGGGATGGGCGTCGCCAAGCAGCTCAAGGACGAGATCTACCGCTGCCCGCCGCTCGTGGTGCTGACCGGTCGCCCCCAGGACGCCTGGCTGGCCACCTGGTCGCGGGCGGACGCGGCCGTGCCGCACCCGCTCGACCCCGTCCAGCTGGCCGAGACCGTCGTGGCGCTGCTGCGCTCGCGGGTGCCGGCCACCACCTGAGCGCGCGATGACGGCGACGACTACCTGGCCGGAGGTGCTCAGCGCCCTGGTGGCCGGCACGGACCTGACCGCCGAGCAGACCGCCTGGGCGATGGGCGAGATCGTGGCCGGCGAGGCCACCCCGGTGCAGGTCGCCGGCTTCGCGGTGGCGCTGCGGGCCAAGGGCGAGACCACCGAGGAGGTCACCGGCCTGGCCGACGCGATGTACGCCGCCTGCCAGCCCCTGACCGTGCCCGGGCGGCTGCTCGACATCGTCGGCACCGGTGCGGACCGCTCGATGTCGGTGAACATCTCCACGATGGCCGCGATCGTCGCCGCGGGCGCGGGCGCGCGCGTGGTCAAGCACGGCAACCGGTCGGCCTCCTCGAAGTCCGGCTCCGCCGACGTGCTGGAGGAGCTCGGGATCCGGCTGGACCTGCCGGTGCACCGCGTGGGCGCGGTGGCCGAGGAGGCCGGCATCACGTTCTGCTTCTCCGCGGTCTTCCACCCCGGCATGCGCCACACGGCGGTGCCGCGGCGGGAGCTGGGCATCGGCACGACCTTCAACTTCCTCGGCCCGCTGGTGAACCCGGCCCGTCCGCAGGCGCAGGCCATCGGCTGTGCCGACCCGCGGATGGCCCCGGTCATGGCCGGCGTCTTCGCCCGTCGGGGTGTCGACGCGTGGGTGTTCCGGGGCGACGACGGGCTCGATGAGCTCACCACCACGACGACGTCGTCGGTCTGGACGGTGCGGGGCGGCGAGATGGAGCGCACCAGCATCGACCCGCGCGAGCACGGCTTGTCGCTGTCCTCGCTGGAGGCGCTGCGGGGCGGCGAGCCGGCCTACAACGCCGAGGTGGTGCGCCGGGTGCTCGACGGCGAGCGGGGCGCCGTGCGGGACGCGGTGCTGCTCAACGCCGCAGCGGCCCTGGCGGTGCACGACGCGCCGTCGGAGCCGGTCGCCCAGGCCCTCGACGCGGGGCTGGCCCGGGCGCGCGAGGCGGTCGACTCCGGAGCCGCGCGTGCCGCGCTCGAGCGGTGGGTGGCCGCCTCGGCGGCCTCCTAGCGCGGGACCGCTAGTCGAGCCCGAGCGAGAACGCCGACTCGAGGTCGTGGCGGGAGTAGGCGCGGAACGCGATGTGGGTCTCGGTCGAGGTGACTCCGGGGACCTTGTTGAGCCGGTCGGCGACGACCGCGGCCACGTCCTCGTGGTTGCGCACCCGCACCAGCGCGATCAGGTCGATCTGCCCGGTCACCGAGTAGACCTCGCTGACCCCGTCGAGCGCGGCGATCGCCTCGGCGACCTCGGGGATGCGGGCGACGTCGGCCTTGACGAAGACGATGGCGGTGATCACGAGCACAGGCTAGGACATCGGCTCGCCGGGCGGGTGGTCACCGGGCGGGCTGGTGCAGGGGCGCGAGTCCGCGGCGGTCCTCGAACGGCACGAGGGAGAGCCGGGACTGGCTGACCGCGTCGTGGATCGCCAGGTGGCGGGTGGCGCCGGCGACGGGGCAGGTCCACTCGCCGTCGACCTCCACCAGGCGGATCCCCGGCGACTCCAGCCAGCGCAGGATCTTCTCGGTCTCCTCGGCGCTCGCCGCCGGCACCGGCCCGGGGGCCGTCCGGACCGTCTCGGCAGAGGCGCGCAGCTCCGCGACGTACTGGTGGGCGTCGGCCCCCGGCGGGATGGTGCCCGCCGCCGCGAGCCGGCCGTGCCGCACGACGTGGACCGCCCAGCGGCCGTCGTCCTCACGGCGTGCGGCGACGACCTCGGGGCAGCGGGTCAGCGCGGAGAGCCGCTGGGTGCGCGCCGCGGCGCGCACGAAGGCGGCCAGCCGGTCGCGGTGGGCGCCGGCCTCCTCGAACCGCTCGTCGGCGGCGAGGGTCTCCATCCGCGCGTTGATGGCCGTCACGACCTCGTCGGGGCGCCGCAGCAGCGAGTCGCGCAGCTGCCGCACGACCGCGGCGTACGTCGTCGCGTCGACGCTGCCGTCGCAGGGCGAGAGGCACCGGCCCATCTCGGCCAGCACGCACGGCGACCCCGACGGCTCGCGGGACAGCCGCTCGGAGCACCGGCGCACGGGGAAGGTGTCGTGCAGGGCCGCCAGGCACTTCTCCGCGGACTTCTTCGAGGAGAACGGGCCGAGGTAGTCGGCCTCGTCATCGAGGACGCGCCGGACCAGCGACAGCCGGGGCCACGGCTCCCGGGTGAGCTTGAGGAAGTGCACTTTCTCGGGGTTGCGTGAGCGGCGGTTGTACTTCGGCTTGTGCTCGGCGATCAGGCGCAGCTCGCGGACCTCGGCCTCGAGGGCGGTCGCACACTCCAGGCCGTCGACCACGGAGGCGAGGCCCACCATCTCGCCCATCCGGGAGCGGGTCTCGGAGGCGGTGAAGTAGGAGCGCACCCGGGCGCGCAGGTCGCGGGAGGTGCCGACGTAGAGGACCCGGGAGCGGTCGTCACGGAAGAGGTAGACGCCGGGGGCGTGGGGGAGCGCCTCGGCCAGGTGGCGCTTGCGGCGCTGTGCGGTGGTGACCCGGGACGAGAAGGTCTGCAGCTCCTCCAGGGTGTGCACGCCGAGCCCGCCCAGCCGCTCCATCAGCCCGTGCAGGACGTCGACGGTCGCCCGCGCGTCGGAGAGGGCCCGGTGGTTGGGCGTGGTCGAGGCGTTGAAGACCCGGGCGAGGGAGGAGAGCTTGCAGTTGGGCGCGTCGTCGCGGGTGATCACGCGGCGCGCCAGCCGGGCGGTGTCGAGCACCTCGAACCGGGGCCAGGGGCGCCCCTGCTGCTCGGCGAAGTGCTTGAGGAAGCCCACGTCGAACGGCGCGTTGTGGGCGACGAGGACGCAGCCCGCCGCGAACTCGAGGAAGGCCGGCAGCGCGGTCTCGATCGACGGGGCGTCGGCCACCATCGTGTTGCTGATGCCGGTGAGCACCGCGATGAAGGCCGGGATCTCGGTGTGCGGGTTCACCAGGGTCTGGAACTCCCCGAGGACCTCGCCGCCGCGGACCTTCACCGCGCCGATCTCGGTGATCATCGAGCCGCCCTGGGCCGACCCCCCGGTCGTCTCGAGGTCCACGACGCAGAACGTGGTGTCCCGCAGCGGGCGCCCCAGCTCGTCGAAACTGCGTTGCGCCTCCCAATGCGAGGGCGCACCCTGAACGGCGCTGCTCATGCCCGAGACGCTAGAGCCGAGCGCCGACAGCCCGGGTGTGCCGCGCGGACTAGGGTGCAAGTGAGAGCACGAACACCTGCGCCGCACCCGACCCCTGGAGCCCTCGTGACCGCCGTGTCCCAGCCGCCGCTCGCCCTCGGCGAGCTGCCCGACGCCGTGCGCGTGCGGGTCGTGGCGCTGGCGGCCGAGGTGCTGCCGCAGGTGGTCCGGCTACCGCCGGCGCTGCGCCGGGTGGCCGGCTTCGCGCCGCAGCGCCGGGCCCGGCTCGGCACGACCGCGATCAGCGAGGCGCTCGACGGCGACGAGGAGCTCCGCGAGCGGGTCGGCACCCAGGTCGCTGCCCGGCCGTCGTACGACCCGGCCTCGATCGTCACCGCCGACGCCGAGGGAGACCCGGCCGAGCTGGCGGCGCTGGCGTGGCTGGCGCGGCCGGAGGGGTGGGAGCAGCTGGTCGCGGACCGCGCCGAGGAGATCCGCGCGCGCAGCGAGGCCGCCTCGAGGGACACCGGGGAGCTGGCCCGCTTGCGGGACCGGCTCGCGGACGCCGAGCAGGCGCTGCGCGAGCAGCGGCAGCGCACCAAGGCCCAGGTCGAGGAGTACAAGGCCGAGAACGCCTCGCTGCGCCGCAAGCTGGGGGAGTCGCGCGCCGCCGAGCGCGCCGCCCGGGAGTCCGCGGCCGGCCACGAGGGCGAGGTCGAGGAGGCCCGGGCCCGGGCCGCGACGCAGGCGGCCGTGCAGGACAAGGAGCTGCGCCGGCTGCGGGAGCGGATCGACCAGCTCGAGGCCGAGGTCGCCGCCGGCCGGCGGGCGGCCAGGTCGGAGCGCGACGAGGTCACGCTGCGGGCGCGGCTCCTGCTCGAGACCGTCATCGACGCCGCCTCGGGGCTGCGCCGCGAGCTGGCGCTGCCGACTGTCGAGGGTGCGCCGGGCGACCGCCTCGAGGCCGAACTGGCCCGCGCGGCCCAGGAGCGGTCGGGTGCGTCCGTGACGGCGGTCTCGGCCAGCTCCTCCCAGCTGGAGCGGGTGCTGGCGCTCCCGCGTGCCCGTCTGGTCGTCGACGGCTACAACGTGAGCAAGACCGCCTGGCCGACCGCGCCGCTGGAGGCCCAGCGCAGCCGGCTGCTGGCGGGCCTCGCGCCGCTCGTGGCCCGACTGGGCACGGAGACCACGGTGGTCTTCGATGCCGCGGCCGCCACGGCGCGCACCGCGGCGCCGGCGCCGCGCGGCGTGAAGGTCGTCTTCAGCCCGGAGGGCGTCATCGCCGACGACGTGATCCGTGACCTCGTCGCCGCGGAGCCGCCGGGCCGGGTGGTCGTGGTCGTCAGCAGCGACCAGCAGGTGGCCTCCGACGTCGGCCGGGGCGGCGCCCGGGCCTTCGCCGCCGGCGCGCTGGTGGGTCTGCTCAGCTGATATGTAGAGACCTTCGTGTCAAGAGGCAGGGTGAGGCGCCCGTCCCGGTTGCCGGGGCGGGCGTCTCGTGCTTCGTCGATGGGCGTCGGTGGCTGAGCGTGTCGTGGTCGACGCGCGGTCAGGCTGATATGCGCGGGTTGGTTACCGCAGGACGGGCTGTTCGGCAGGAGCGGATCGCTTGTCTAGGGGTCGAGCGTCGTCGCTTGGATCGCTCGGCGCTGCTCATAGCTGAATGCGCGGGTCGCTCCTCGCGCTGCTGCCACCAGGTTGGTGTCGACGAAGCAGATCAGGGGTCGCGGCTGGAGTCAGTCCTCGAGCACGGCGAGTGACCAGCACCAGCCGGCCAGCTCGCGGGCGATCGCGACGTTGGCGACAACGTGGCGCTTGCGGCGGGCACGGCACGGCATCCCAGCGGTGCATTGAGTCGCCGGTTGCCCGCCTCGCCACGGGCTTGGGCTGCTGGGCTGGCAAGCTCCCACCGATCCCGCATGAGCCTTGCCCGGCGCGTAGGCGGGCGCGGTGGTGCCAGGCGGCCTCGACCAGCAGCCGCCGCAGGTGAGAGTTGCCGGTCTTGGTGATCGCCCCTTGGACGCTGGCTGGCCCCCGAGGAGTACTCCGAGGGCACGAGCCCGATGAACGAGCCGATGGTGTTGCCGGTGAACCGGTGCCAGTCGCCGACCTCGACTGCGAGCGCGAACCCGGTTAGGGTGCTGACCCCGCGCAGGCACCCCAGCCGCCGCAACGACCGGGGTGAACTCGCGAGTCGGCGGCCATGGCGGCGATGGCCTCGTCCAGCCGGTCGCGGCGGGCTTTCACCGCCAACACGGCCTCGTAGTCGGACTCGAACGTCAGCCGCAGTGCCGGCGCAGTCGAAGCGCTGTCGGCGTAGCCAGGTGTCGTGGGTGGCGGTCCAGGCCTGACCGCCGGAGTAGACGATCCCCTGCCGCAGCAGGAGCTTGGACAGTCGGTGCCGGGCTCGCATCAGATCTCCCCGGGCATCCTCGCGGGCCCGGACTAGGTCACGAGCGTTCTCTTGGTCCACCGTCGGGACCGAGACCGCGACGTGATCTCATCGAGCCGGAGCAACCGCGCCAGGTGCACCGCGTCCCTGGCGTCGGTCTTGACCCGGTCACCCGAGGGGCGCTGCAGCTTCGACGGCGCGACCACCTCGCAGCGGATCCCGGCCGCGGCCAGGGCTCGCGACAGACCAAACCCCGTCGGCCCGGCCTCGTAGGCCACCGCGACCGGACCCGGGAGGTCCTGCAGCCACGACCTGATGTGCTCGTGAGACGGGGTCAGTTTCGCCTGAACGAGCTCGCCCGTGACGCCGTCGATCGCTGCTGCCGCGACCGATCGTGCGTGCACGTCGAGCCCAACGCTCGTACGCTCGGTAAACACCGGGGCCTCCCACAACTGTTGGATAGGCCGAGCAGGCAGCCCCTGCTCGGTAACCCACGAATCTTGTGAGTGAGGCCCCGGCCCGCAACCGCCTCAATCCGAGCCGGTCACGTCATACCGTCTAGCGCTCGCCCGCCCCGAGGACGGCCCCGAGGACGGCCCCGAGGACGGCCCCGAGGACGGCCCCGAGGACGCGCGACACGCCGCGGGACGACCGGAGCGGGCCGGGGTGTCGGTGGTCGCTGCGAGGGTCGCGGGCATGACGACGAGAATCGACTGCGACAGCTGCGTGGTGCGCGGGTTGGCCTGCCACGACTGCGTGGTGACCGTGCTGCTCGGGCCGCCGCCCGAGCTGACCTTCGACGACGACGAGTGCCGGGCGCTCGACGTGCTGGCCGGCTCCGGGCTGGTGCCGCCGCTGCGGATGGTCCAGCCCCTGGACGGCACCGACATCGAGTCCGCGTGACGGAAGTGATCTGCGTGACACAAGGGGCTCGAGGGCACCAAGTGGTGTGATTTTCTCCCCAACATGCAGGGGGGCGGTTTGATGCGTGAGGACCGCGCCCACTAGCCTGTGGCGCTCAGGTGCCCGTGGACGTGGATCAGACCGGATTCGCGCGGGTGCCGCGCTTAGTCCCGGACCTGCTCGGAGGCCCGGGAGCCGGGGAACCAACCCACCTGGGGTGAATCACCCGCAAGGCGATGGCACGGGGGCCGTCGAGGAGCGGGTGTAGGGCGAGTCGTGCCCGAACCCGTCAGCTCACCCGGTAGGCGTACGACACGCAAGGGAGACCGCCCGCTCACATGAACGGTCGGAAGCGAATCACCGCGCGCCCCATCGGCGCCGCCCTGTCCGGACTGGCTCTCGCCGCGGTCGTGGGAATCATCCCCGCAACCTCGGCCCAGGCGACGCCCAAGCCCAAGATCGACGACGTCCAGGCGCGGGTCGACACCCTCTACCACCAGGCCGAGCAGGCCTCGGAGCGGTACAACAACGCCAAGATCCAGCTGCAGGACATCCGCAAGGACCTGACCTCGCTGAAGTCCGACCAGCAGCGCGAGGACGACCGGCTCTCGGCCGTCCAGAAGCAGGTCCAGGACTCGGTGGTGCGCCAGTACGAGGGCGAGAGCCTCGGCGCGGTCGGTCAGGTCGTGGTGTCCAAGGACCCGGGCCAGTTCCTCTCCCAGCTCTCGACGATGTCGGCGTTCAACGACATGCAGGGCCAGCTCTTCGAGGACTACTCGACCCAGCTCAAGGCGCTCCGGATCCGCAGCTCCGCGACCCAGAAGCGGGCCGCCGAGCTGGCCGACCTCAAGCAGAAGCTGGCCGACGACAAGGCCACCGTCGACAAGAAGCTGTCCCAGGCGCGCTCCCTGCTCGGCAAGCTCAAGGCCGAGCAGCGCCAGCAGATGCTCTCCCGCAGCAGCACCGTCCGGACGCCCACGTCCGCACCGGCGCCCGCCTCCGGCCGCGCCGGCGCCGCGGTCAGCTTCGCGATGGCCCAGGTCGGCGATGCCTACGTCTACGGCGCCGCCGGTCCGAGCGCCTGGGACTGCTCCGGCCTGACCATGGTGGCCTGGGCCCAGGCAGGCGTCTCCCTGCCGCACTCCTCCAGCGCCCAGTACAACTCGGGAACGCACGTCTCGGAGAGCGAGCTGCAGCCCGGCGACCTCGTCTTCTACTACTCGCCGATCAGCCACGTCGGCATGTACATCGGCAACGGCATGATCGTGAACGCCGAGAACCCCAGCGTCGGGGTGAAGGTGACCAGCCTGCACTCCATGCCGTACGTCGGTGCGGTCCGCCCTGGCTGAGCCCGCTCGCGCGAAGGCCGGTCGCCCACGCTGGTGGGTGGCCGGCCTTTCGCTGTTCGTGCTGGTCGTGGGCGGCCTGGTCGCCTGGGGCCTGCTCGACCGGCAGCCCTACGTGGCGCAGCCGAGCAGGCACCAGGCGCCCCGGGCGCAGCCGGCCGGCGCCGCCGACGCCCTGCACCGGCTGGAGCAGGCCGTCGACCGCGGTGACACCGCCGCGGCGCGAGCGCTGGCCCCCGAGGGCGACCCGGGCGCGGCGCGGCTGCTGGGCGCGGTCGTCACCAACGCCCGCAGGCTGCACGTCGAGGACTTCACGCTGCGCTACGTCGACGAGGAGGGCGGCGTCTCCACCGGTGGCACCTGGTCGGCCTCGGTGGCCGCCACCTGGCGGTTCGCCGGGTTCGACCGCACCGCCGCGCACGCGGAGACGACCGTGCGGTTCGCGCCGCACGGCCCGGCCGTGGGGATCTCCGGCGTCGGCGGCGGCGACCACCGCACGCCGCTCTGGCTCAGCGGCCCCCTGCAGGTGCGGCGCACCGCCTCCACCCTGGTGCTCGTGGCCGGTCCCGCGGCCGAGGCGGACGCCTACGCCCGCCGGGCCGGCACCGCGCTCACCGTGGTGCGACGGGTGCTGCCCCGGTGGCGCTCCGGGCTCGTGGTCGAGGTGCCGGCCTCGGCGCAGGCGCTGGACCGCACGCTGCACGCCGACCCCGGCCAGTACGCCAACATCGCCGCCGTCACCGCCACGGTCGACGGCTCGACCCGCTCGGGCGCCCCCGTCCACGTCTTCGTGAACCCGGCCGTCTTCGGCGACCTGCAGCCGCGTGGGGCCCAGGTGGTGATGAGCCACGAGGCGGTGCACGTGGCCACCGGGGCCGCCACCAGCGCCATGCCCCTGTGGCTGGTCGAGGGCTTCGCCGACTACGTCGCCCTGCGCGACGTCGACCTCCCGCTGCACACCACTGCCGGCGGCATCATCCGCCAGGTGCGCCGCCACGGCACACCCCACCACCTGCCGGGTGCGGCCGAGTTCGACACGACCACGACCCACCTCGGCGCGACGTACGAGAGCGCCTGGCTCGCCTGCCGCCTGGTGGCCCGGACAGCGGGGGAGGACGCCCTGGTGCGGCTCTACGACGACGTGCAGGATGGTGAGGCGCTCGAGAGGGCGCTGCACGTCGACACCGGCCTCGGGACCGCGGACCTGACCCGCCGGTGGCGGACCCTGCTGTCAGACTTGGCGTCGTGACCGCCACCGCCACGAGGACCTCGCTGGTCGTCCTCCTCGTGGGAGTGGTCCTGATGGTCGGCCTGTCCGCCTGGCTGGTGCCGTGGCACCCGGTGCCGGGCGGCACCCCCGCGCCGGCCGCGCCCGCCACCGTGTTCAGCCCCGCGCAGGTGCACGAGGCCGAGACGTTCTCGCGCTGGGCCCGCGTCTGGAGCTGGAGCTCGCTGGCCGTCGGACTGCTCGTGGCCTGCTGGCTCGGCTTCAGCCGGTACGGCGCCGCGCTGGTCGCCAGGCTGCCCGGGCCCTGGTGGGTGCGGGCCGTGCTGGCCGTGGCCGCGCTCGCCCTGATCGGCCGGCTGGTCACGCTCCCGTTCGCCGTGCTGCTGCGCCGGTTGGTCCGCGACCACGGGCTGAGCCACCAGCCCTGGGCCGGCTTCGCGGCCGACCTGGCCCGCAGCGAGGCGGTCACGATCGTCACCACCTCGATCGGCGTCGTCGTGCTGCTCGCCTGCGCCCGCCGGTGGCCCACCGCCTGGCCTGCGGTCGCCGGGGCCCTGCTCGCCGGCCTGGTGCTGCTCGGCTCCTTCGTCTACCCCGTGGTGGTCGAGCCGCTCTTCAACAGCTTCACGCCGCTCCCCGAGGGCCAGCTGCGCACCGAGATCCTGCACGTCGCCGCGGCCGAGCACGTGCAGGTCGACGACGTGCTGGTGGCCGACGCCTCCCGGCGCACGACCACGCTGAACGCCTACGTCTCCGGCTTCGGGAGCACCCGTCGGGTCGTGCTCTACGACAACCTCGTCAACGACCTGCCGCCGCGGGAGGCGCTCTCGGTGGTGGCCCACGAGCTCGCCCACGCCCGGCACCAGGACCCGCTGGTGGGCTCGCTGATCGGGGCGGCCGGCTCGCTGGCGGCGGTGGGGCTGCTCGGGCTGCTCGTCTCGGCCGGGCCTTGGCGGCGCGACGTCGGCGACCCGCGGATGGTGCCGCTGCTCCTCGCGCTGGTCGCGGCCGGCACGCTGCTGGCCAGCCCGGTGGTCAACCTGGTCAGTCGACAGATCGAGACCCGGGCCGACGTCGACGCGCTCGAGGCCACCCACGACGCCGGGGCCTTCATCGACATGCAGCGCGAGCTGTCCGTCCGCGCCCTCGCCGACCCGACGCCCCCCGCGCTGTCACAGCTCTGGTTCGGCAGCCACCCGACGGCCCTGACCCGGATCGCGATCGCCCGTCAGCTCGAGAGGCGCGGCGACGCGGCCGCCGACCCGCCCGGTCAGCTGTAGAGCGCCGCGACCTCGTCGCGGAGCTCGCGCATCACGACGCTGCGCTTGAGCTTCAGGCTCGGGGTGAGCTGGCCACCCTCCTCGGTCCAGTCCTCGGGCAGGATCCGGAACTTGCGGATCGACTCGGCCTTGGACACCGCCTTGTTCGCCTCGTCGACCGCGCCCTGGATCTCCTCGAGCAGGTCGGGGTCGTCGACCAGGTCCTCGACCGAGCCGTTCTTGTGGTTGGCCTCCTGCCAGGCGGGCAGGGACTCCGGGTCGAGGGTCACCAGCGCGGCGATGAACGGCTGACCGTCGCCGACGACCATGCACTGGCTCACCAGCGGGTGCGCCCGGAGCCGGTCCTCGAGGACCGCCGGCGCGACGTTCTTGCCGCCCGCGGTCACGAGGATCTCCTTCTTGCGCCCGGTGATCCGCACGAACCCCTCGTCGTCGACCTCGCCGACGTCGCCGCTGTGGAGCCAGCCGTCGCCGTGCAGCGCCTCGGCCGTGGCCTCCTCGTTGTGCCAGTAGCCGCGGAAGACCTGGCCGCCTCGGAACAGCAGCTCGCCGTCCTCGGCGACCCGGACGGTGGTGCCGCCCAGCGGCCGGCCCACGGTGCCGATCTTGGTCGCGTCCGGCAGGTTGACGGTGACCGCAGCAGTGGTCTCGGTGAGGCCGTAGCCCTCGAGCACGGTCAGGCCGATGCCGCGGTAGAAGTGGCCGAGCCGGTCGCCCAGCGGCGCGCCACCGGACACGGCGTACAGGCAGTGCCCGCCGAGCGCCTCACGGAGCCGGCCGTAGACCAGCCGGGAGAAGACGGCGTGGCGGGCTCGCAGGAGCAGCGAGTGGCGGCCTCGGTCCAGGCCGCGGGACCAGGCGATCGCGGTCTCGGCGGCCCGGTCGAAGATCCGCCCCCGGCCGTCGGCGGTCGCCTTCTGCGAGGCGGTGTTGAAGACCTTCTCGAAGACCCGGGGCACCGCGAGGATGAACGTCGGCCGGAAGGCCTGCAGGTCGTCGAGCAGGTTCTTGATGTCGGCGCTGTGCCCCAGCCGGGTGCGCGACTTCACGGCGCCGACCTGGATGATGCGAGCGAAGACGTGGGCCAGCGGCAGGAACAGCAGGGTCGAGGCGTCGTCGGTGGTGAAGAGCCGGTCCAGCTCGTCCACGGCCACGCCCAGCTCGAACATGAAGTTGCCGTGCGTGAGCATGCAGCCCTTGGGGCGGCCGGTGGTGCCCGAGGTGTAGATCAGCGTGGCCAGGTCCTCGGGACCGGCGGTGCGCCGGCGCTCCTCGAGCACCTCGTCGCCGATGTCGGCGCCCAGCCGCCCCAGCACGTCGACCGCGTTGTCGGTGATCGACCAGACGTGGTTGAGCTGGTCGAGGTCGGCGCGGGCCTCGACGACCCGCGCCATGTGGTCGGGGGTCTCGGCCACCACGGCCCGCGCCCCGGAGTCACGGAGGATCCACGCGATCTGCTCGGCCGAGGAGGTCTCGTAGACGGGGACGGTCACGGCCCCGGCGAACCAGATGGCGTAGTCGAGCAGCGTCCACTCGTAGCGGGTGCGCGAGATCAGGGCGACCCGGTCACCGGCCTCGATCCCCGCGGCGAGGAGCCCCTTGGCCACCGCCCGCACCTCGGCCAGGAACGTCGCCGCCGTGACGTCCTCCCACCGGCCCTCGACCCGCCGGCTGAACACGACCGCCTCGGGGGCCTCGTGGGCGTTGGTCACCACGTCGTCGCTGAGGTTCCCCGTGCGGGGGATCTCGATCGTCAGGGGCGTGGAGAACTCACGCACGGATGCCTCCTCAAGGCCTTGGCCGACCTCCGCCGCGGGCGACGGCGGGGTGCTGCACTGCGGGAACGTGGGTCGTCGGGTGAGGTTACCGCCGCGTCAACCACGCCATGTATCCGGTACTCTCCGGCCCATGGCTGAGCAGACGACGTCCTCGATCGACATCGAGGCCGGCCCCGCCGAGGTCATGGGCGTGATCGCCGACTTCGAGGCCTACCCGCAATGGGCCAAGGGCGTCACCACTGCTGACATCGTCTCCTCCTACGAGTCCGGGGTGGCGGCCGGCCGCGCCCGCGAGGTCTTCTTCGAGCTCGACGTCTCACCGATCCGCGACGAGTACACCCTGGCCTACGACTGGCAGGGCGACCTCGCGGTCACCTGGACCCTGGTCGAGGGCAAGATGCTGCGCGCCCTCGACGGCGCCTACCTCCTGCGCGAGCGGGGCAGTGGGGTGACCGAGGTCACCTACCGGCTGGCCCTCGACGTCTCGATCCCGCTGATCGGCATGCTCAAGCGCAAGGGGGAGAAGATCCTCATCGACACCGCGCTCAAGGGTCTCAAGAACCGCGTCGAGTCGCTGGCCTGAACCGGCCGGCACCCCCACCGTGCGCATCCTCCTGTTCACCGGCAAGGGCGGCGTCGGCAAGTCGACGGTGGCCGCCGGCACCGCCGCGCTGGCGGCCTCCCGCGGCCTGCGCACGCTGGTGCTGTCCACGGACCCGGCCCACTCCCTCTCCGACGCGTTCGGTGTGCCGGTGGGCCCCGACCCGACGCCGGTGGTCGACCAACTCTTCGTCCAGCAGGTCGACGCCCAGCTGCGCTTCGAGCAGTCCTGGGCCGACGTCCAGCGCTACCTCCTCTCGGTGCTCGACGTCGCCGGCGTCGACCCGGTCGCGGCCGAGGAGCTGACCGTGATCCCGGGGGCGGAGGAGGTGCTCGCGCTGCTCGAGCTGCGGCTGCACGCGCTGTCCGGTGCCTGGGACGTCGTCGTGGTCGACTGCGCCCCCACCGGCGAGACGCTGCGGCTGCTGGCGCTGCCGGAGGCCCTCGGCTGGTACATGAACCGGGTGCTGCCGGTCCAGCGCGGCGTGGTCAAGGCGCTGCGCCCGGTGCTGACCCGGGCCGCCGGCGTACCGATGCCCGGGGACAGCGTCTTCGACGCGGTGGAGCGCCTGCACGCCGAGCTCGACGAGGTCCGCTCCCTGCTCTCGGGCCCGGACGCCAGCGTCCGGCTGGTGCTGACCCCCGAGAGCGTGGTGCTCGCCGAGGCCCGCCGCTCCTACACCACGTTGTCCCTGTTCGGCTACCGGGTGGACGGGGTGGTCGCCAACCGGGTCTTCCCCGCCGGCGGGGAAGACCCGTGGCGCGCCGGCTGGGTCGCGGCCCAGGAGACGGTGCTGGCCGAGGCGGCCCAGTCCTTCCCCGGCCTGCCGCTGTGGTGCTCGGTCTACCGTCCCGCCGAGCCGGTGGGGGTGTCGACGCTGGCCGACCTGGCCGACGAGCTGTACGGCGCGGACGACCCGTTCGCGCGCCCGGCCACCGACGGCCCGTTCCGCGTGACCCGGGGCCAGGGCGGGGTGGTGCTGCGGCTGGCGCTGCCCAACATCACCCGGGCCGAGGTCGACCTGGCCCGCCGAGGCGACGAGCTGGTCGTGACCGTCGGGTCGTATCGTCGTCTCCTCACCCTGCCCGCCGGGCTGTCGCGCCACCGCGTGGCCGGCGCCCGGATGGAGGAGGGGGAGCTGCAGGTGAGGTTCGAGGACACCCGCGGCGCCGGGCCCGGGAAGAGCGGCCCGGAGCAGACCGGACACAAGCACAAGGGGTCAGGAGCGGGATCGTGAGCGAGTCAGGAGGTCCCGGGACGGGTCCGGGGACCGGCCGAGGACCCGACGAGCAGGGACCGGACGAGCAGGGGTCAGACGGTCAGGGGCAGCACGAGCAGCTCGGGAGCGTCTCGGAGGAGGCGCTGAAGCTGGTCGGCGCGCTGTCGGACTGGGCCCGCGAGCACGGCTCCGACCTCGGGACCGGCCTGTCCGGGCTGGCCGACCACGCCGCCGCGGCCGCCCGCGGTGCCGACGAGCACCTGGCCACCGGGGCGCCCGAGTGCACCTGGTGCCCGGTCTGCCGGGCGGTGCACGTGGTCCGGCAGACGAGCCCCGAGGTGCGCGCCCACCTGGCCGTGGCAGCATCCTCCTTGCTGCAGGCCGCGGCAGGGCTCCTGGCGACGGCCGTGCCCGAGGACGACCGGGACCCCACGACGGGGGTCGAGCACATCGACCTCGAGGACGAGGACATCGACCGCGGGGACTGGCCCGGGGAGGACGAGGAATGACGCTGGCCTGTGGGATCGACGTCGGCGGCACCAAGATCGCCGGCGGCGTGGTGGACGAGGACGGCAGGATCCTCGAGGAGAAGCGGGTCGAGTCGCCGGCGAGCGACGCCGCCGCGATCGAGGAGGCCATCGCCGGCCTGGTGACCGAGCTGCGCTCCCGGCACGACATCGAGACCGTGGGTGTCGGGGCGGCGGGCTACGTCGACAAGGCCCGCGCGGTGGTGCTCTTCGCGCCGAACGTCGCCTGGCGCAACGAGGACCTCAAGGCCGAGCTGGAGAAGCGGGTCGGCCTGCCGGTCGTGATCGAGAACGACGCCAACGCGGCCGCGTGGGGCGAGTTCCGCTACGGCGCGGCGCACGACGCCCAGGACCTGCTGCTCGTGACGGTCGGCACCGGGGTCGGCGGCGGGCTGGTGCTCGACGGCGAGGTCTACCGCGGGGCGAACGGCGTCGGCGCGGAGATCGGCCACATGCGCGTGGTGCCGAACGGGATCCTGTGCGGCTGCGGGAAGCACGGCTGCTTCGAGCAGTACGCCTCCGGGACGGCGCTGGTGCGCGAGGCCCGGGCGCTGGCGCTGAGCGGCGCGATGATCGCCGAGGGGATGCTGGCGCGCGCGGGTGGAGAGCTGAACCGGATCACCGGGCCGCTGATCACCGAGGCGGCACAGGCCGGCGACGCGGGCGCGGTCCAGCAGCTCGCCGAGCTCGGTCGCTGGCTGGGTGAGGGCATCGCCTCGCTGACCGAGATCCTCGACCCGGAGGTCGTGGTGATCGGCGGCGGCGTCAGCGAGGCCGACGACCTGCTGCTCGAGCCCACTCGGAGCGCCTTCGCGGGCCAGCTCGTCGGGCGCGGGTTCCGGCCGATCCCCGAGATCCGCAAGGCGCAGCTCGGCAACCACGCCGGCCTGATCGGCGCGGCCGACCTCTCCCGGCGCTAGGACGGGGCGCGGGGCGTGGCTCTCTTCATCGGCGTCGACATCGGCGGCACCAAGGTGCTGGCCACGGCGGTCTCGTCCTCCGGGCGGGTGCTGCGCACGGCCCTGCGCACCACACCGGGACGGCGGGTGGAGGCGCGGCTGGTCGAGGACGCGCTGACCGAGGCGGTCGAGGAGATCGCTGGCACCCGGCGGGTCCGCGCGATCGGGATCGCGGCCGCCGGCTTCGTGGACGCCCAGGGCGAGCGGGTGCGGTTCGCCCCGCACCTGCCCTGGCGTGACGAGGGCGTGCGCGCCCGGCTCTCCGAGCGCTGGTCCGCGCCGGTGGTGCTCGACAACGACGCGAACTGCGCGGCCCGGGCCGAGCTGGCGTACGGCGCGGTCGGCGCCGCCGGCGACGCGCTGGTCGTGACCATGGGCACCGGGATCGGCGGGGCTCTGGTCCTCGACGGAACCGTGCACCGTGGCTACAACGGGATGGCGGGGGAGTTCGGGCACATGCAGGTGGTCCCCGACGGGCGCTCCTGCGAGTGCGGCGGCAGCGGCTGCTGGGAGCAGTACTCCAGCGGCAACGCGCTGGCCCGCTTCACCCGCGAGCGGCTCGGGCGGGAGCCCAGCCTGCTGGACAACACCGCCGGCGGTGACCCGGACCGGGTCACCGGGCCGATGGTGACCGAGGCGGCCGTCGCCGGCGACCCGCTCGCCCTGTCGGCGTTCGCGTCGGTCGGGGAGTGGCTCGGCGTCGGGCTGGCGAACCTGGTGGCGGCCTTCGACCCGGAGATCGTGGTCGTCGGCGGCGGGCTGTCCGGCGCCGGCGACCTGCTGCTCGACCCGGCGCGGGCCGCGATGCGCGGGTCGCTGGTCGGCGCCGCGCACCGGACCGTGCCGCCGGTGGTGCGAGCCGCGCTCGGCCCGGAGGCCGGCGCCATCGGCGCCGCGGACCTGGCCCGGCAGACCTTCAGGCTCGGCGGTAGTCGGGCACGAGCTCGACTGCGAGCTGCTCGAGGAACAGCCCCACGTCAGTGACGATGCCGCGGGCCTGCGAGGAGCCGCGGTCGGCGAGCTTGGTCACGGTGGCCGGGTTGATGTCCACGCACACCAGCGGGATCGAGGCCGGCAGGATGTTGCCGGTCGCGACCGAGTGCAGCATGGTCGCGACCATCAGGCAGAAGCCCACGTCGGTGAGGTGGCTGCGCATCGCCCGCTGGCCCTCGAGCACGTCGGTGTGGACGTCGGGCAGCGGCCCGTCGTCGCGGACCGAGCCGACCAGCACGAACTCCTTGCCGTGGGTGACCAGCGCGTGCATGATGCCGCCGGTCAGCACGCCCGGTCTCGACCGCCTTCGCGATCGAGCCCTCCTTGCGGATCGTGTTGAGCGCCCGGATGTGGTGCTCGTGGCCGTGCTCCACGCCGCTGCCCATCGCCAGGTCGATGCCCAGGCTGGTGCCGTAGAGGGCCGCCTCGATGTCGTGGGTGGCCAGGGCGTTGCCGGCGAACAGCACGTCGACGTACCCCGCGTTGACCATCGCCACCATCGCCGGCGCCGCGCCGGTGTGCACGACGCCCGGGACCGCCGACCCAGAGCACCTTCTTGCCGGCGGCCTTCGCCTCGCGCATGCCCTCGGCGACCTGGCGCACCAGCACCGCCTGCGGCTTCTCCGAGGAGACCTCGGACTCCATGAAGCCGAAGCTGCCCGCGACCTTCTCCGGCCTGGGGATGCTGACCTGCACCCCTGCGGCGCCGCACACGACCTGCATGCCGGCGCGGACGTCGGACATCGGCAGCGTGTAGACGCGGTGCGGGGCGCCGTGCTCGTTGCGCTCGAGGATCAGGCCGCAGTCCATCTCGGGGTTGCCGACGTTGAGCCAGCGGCCGTCGATGCGGACCCGGGTGTCGAGGTTGGTCGAGGAGTAGAACCCGTCGGGGAACACGCCGTCCATGGTCGCTGCGGCCACCTCGGCCTCGCCGGGGTCGACCATGTTCACGCCGCGGGTCTGCAGACGCATGAGCAGCCGCTGCAGCCCCTCCTCGTCCTCGGTGGTCACCGTGATGACGGCGTGGGAGGTGTCGTCGGTCTCGCGGCCGACGTCGAAACGGTCGATGGTGTAGTCACCGCCGTACTCGCGGATGTCGTCCAGGACCCGCGACAGGATGCCCTGGTCCATCAGGTGGCCCGTGATCTCGACGCTCTCGCTCTCACTCACGCAGGTGAGCCTAACGCCCGCGGGTCTGGCTAGAGGCGGGCGCCGTCGTCGCCGGGGTCGCGGGGGCCGCGCGGCATCTGGAAGACGAGGTAGACGAAGCCGCCGACGAAGCCGATGACCATGGCGGCGCCGAGCCAGGTCGGGAGCGTGACGTGCAGCAGCAGCGCGAGCACCAGCATCACCGGGCCTCCGAGCACGCCCGCCCACGCGGCGTACCTGTCAGGCGTCGTGTGCGGGAGCGGAGGTGGCGTGGGTGGGACGAACCGCTCGTCGTCCTGCCACGTGGGCTCGATCGTGGAGGCCATCGGCGCCGGCTGGGGCGCGGCCTCCACCTCGTCGGGGGCCAGCTCGACCCGGTCGCCGTAGTTCTCGACGATGGTGCGCCACACCTCGTCCTCGCTGTCGCGCTGCACGGGTCGAGGGTAGGTGGTCCCTGCGGCCGGGACCAGTGTCCGTCCCCCAGATGAGCCTTCTGGGGGAGGATCCGTGACGGGTGGGTCAGGACCGGCCCACCCGGGCACCGCTCAGGTGGGCCGGGTCACCCGTGCGATGAACTCGGCGCTCTCCTCGAAGATCCTCGGGGCGTCGTTGTCGAGGGTGGCGACGTGGTAGCTGTCCTCGAGCACCCGCTCCTCCTTGTCCCGGGAGCCGACCGCGTCGAGCACGGTGGGGGCCGAGGAGGCGTCGATGACATGGTCGACGGCCGAGCGGAAGTAGAGCAGCGGCTGGGTGACCCTCGAGAGCTCGGGGACCAGCACCCGCCACATCTTCACGACCTCGTGCAGCCCGCGCAGCGGGAGCCGGGGGTAGCCGACCTCGTCCTGGCCGGGCTTCTTGATGTCGTTGACGACCCCCTTGGTCGCCGGCACGACGTGCTTCATCAGCGGCAGGGCGACCAGCTCCTTGCGGGTGCTGGAGACGAACGGGTTCACCAGCACCAGGCCGGCGACGTCGGGGCCGCGCTGCTCGGCCAGCCGCAGCGCCACCGAGCCGCCCATGGACAGCGCCCCGACCACGACCGCCTCGGTGGTCGCGCGCAGCCGGTCGAGGGCGGACTCGGCCTCGGCGTACCAGTCGGTCCAGGCGACCTGGTTCAGGTCCTGCCACCGGGTCGCGTGGCCGGGGAGCAGCGGCAGCTCCACGGCGTACCCCCGCTCGTTCAGGAAGCGCGCCCACGGCGCCATCGACGCCGGGGAGCCGGTGAAGCCGTGCAGGAGCAACACGCCCAGCGGCCGGCCGCCGGTGAGCTCGGGCCGGGCCGGCAGCGAGAGCGGCGCGGTCGAGGGAGAGGTGCTCATGCGGCGCATTGTGCCGCAGCGACGACGCGAGCGGAGGCGTGTCGGCCGGACCGGTCCCAGGGACTAGGCTTCCCTCGTCGCAGCTCGGAGGCCGGTGCACACCGGCAGCAGGGAACGGGGAGGGTCCGCGGTGTTCTACTGGTTCCTGAAGTACCTCGCCCTCGGGCCGTGGCTGCGACTGGTCTTCCGACCGCGCGTCTACGGCGCCGAGCACGTGCCCCTCGAGGGGCCGGCGATCCTGGCGAGCAACCACCTCTCGTACGCCGACTGGCTGTTCATGCCGTTGACCCTGCCGCGACGGGTCACCTTCGTCGCGAAGGCCGAGTACTTCACCGGCCGCGGCCTCAAGGGCTGGCTGCAGCGCACGTTCTTCTCCGGTTCGGGGCAGGTCCCCATCGACCGGTCCGGCGCCGACGCCGCCGCCGGCGCGCTGCTGTCGGCCAAGAAGGTGCTCGGCGAGGGCGGCCTGTTCGGGATCTACCCCGAGGGCACCCGCTCCCACGACGGCCGCCTCTACCGCGGGAAGACCGGCGTCGCGCGGCTGACGCTGGAGACCGGCGTGCCGGTGATCCCGGTCGCCGTCGTCGGCACCGACGTGGTCGCGCCGCCCGGCAAGAAGTTCGGCTCGTTCACCCGGCCGGTCGTCCGGTTCGGCAAGCCGCTGGACTTCTCCCGCTACGAGGGCATGGAGAACGACCGCTACATCCTGCGCTCGATCACCGACGAGATCATGTACGAGATCATGCGGCTCTCCGGGCAGGAGTACGTCGACATGTACGCCAGCCGGGCCAAGGAGGAGGCCAAGCGCCAGGAGAAGCAGCCCCCCGAGGACCCCGCCGACCCGGCCGACGAGCACAGGAAGGCGTCCTGACCCGAGCGCCGGGGCCGGCCGCCCTCGCCGTCGAGGACCGGCTCTTCCGGGCCGTGGCGGTGCTGCGCGTGCTCGTGCTGGTCAACGCGCTCGTCCTCGACGTCCGCCGCCTCGACACCGTCCCCCACCCGCGCGCGCTGCTGCTCTGCCTCGTCGTGCTCGTGGCCTGGACGGCCGTCGCCACCTGGGGGTACGCCGCGCCGGCCCGCCGCACGCCGCTGCTGCTGGTCGCGGACCTGCTGGTCGGGACCGGGCTGCTGCTGGCCTCGGCCAGCGTGCTCGGCACCGGCATGGAGGCCACGGTGCCCGGCTTCTGGGTGATGGCGCCGCTGCTGGCCTGGGCCGTGCACTGGGGCTGGGCCGGCGGGCTGGGCGCCGGCGTCGTGCTGTCGGTCAGCGACGTGGCGGTGCGCGACCACCTGACCCAGGCCAACGACGGCAACCTCTTCCTGCTGCTGGTCGGCGGTCCGGTGGTCGGGCTGATGTCGGCGTCGCTGAAGCAGATGGCCGACCAGCGCGACGTGGCCGAGCGGAGCGCCGCCGCCGCCGCGGAGCGGGCGCGGCTCGCGCGGGCCGTGCACGACGGCGTCCTGCAGGTGCTGGCGCTCGTCCAGCGCCGTGGTGCCGAGCTCGGCGGCGAGTCGGCCGAGCTCGGACGGCTGGCCGGGGAGCAGGAGGCGGCGCTGCGCGCGCTCATCCGCCGGCAGGACGCCGTGCCCGGCCCCGGGGAGGACGCCGGGGACGCCGCCGGGGCCGCCGCGGGCCCGGTCGACCTGGCCGCGGACCTGGCCCCGCTGGAGTCCGGGCGCCCGGTCACGCTCGCGGTGCCCGGCGTCCCGGTGCCGGTGCCGGGGCGGGTCGCCCGCGAGCTGGTCGCCGTGGTCGAGGCCTGCCTGGACAACGTGGCCCGGCACGTCGGGCCGGCGGCGCCGGCGTGGGTGCTGCTGGAGTCGCTGCCCGGCCGGGTGGCGGTCTCGGTCCGCGACGCGGGCCCGGGGATCCCCGCGGGCCGGCTCGACCAGGCCGCGCGCGAGGGCCGGCTCGGGGTCGCCGAGTCGATCCGCGGCCGGGTCGCGGACCTCGGCGGCACGGCCACGCTCAGCACCGGCTCGTGGGGGACCGAGTGGGAGCTCGTCGTGCCGGTCGAGCGGTGAGCCGGCCCCGCCGTACCCTCGCTGGGTGACGATCCACAGCGAGCACCCGTTCCTCGACCCCGAGCCCGACCCGGTGCGCCGGCTCCGCGGCCGGCTCGGCGGCGCCGTGACCCTGTGGACCTCGGCCGACGACCGCGGCCGGGCCGGGTTGACGGTCACGTCGGTGATGCTCGCCAACGGCGAGCCGGCCCGGCTGCTGGCGCTGCTGGACCCCGACTCCGACCTCGCCGAGACCCTCGAGCGCAGCGGCCGCGCGGTCGTGTCGCTGCTCGCCTGGGAGCACCGCGGCCTGGCCGACGCGTTCGCCGGCGTCGCGCCGGCGCCGGGCGGGGCGTTCCGGATGGCGGAGTTCGAGGACACCGACTGGGGCCCGCGGCTCGCGGGCGGCGGCTCGTGGGCCGGCGTCGTGCGCGAGGCGACCGTCGAGGTCGGCTGGTCGAGCCTGGTCACCTGCCGGATCGAGCACGTGGAGATCGGTGCCGACGAAGCGGCACTGGTGCACCGCCGGGGTCGCTACGCTCGCGCCGAGCGGTAGCCGGGTGCCGGCCCGATGCCGGCCGAGGGGCGAGGGGGAGCGGTGACCGAACGGGGCGAGCGGATCAGCGTGATGGTGGTCGACGACCACCCGTTGTGGCGCGACGCGGTCGAGCGCGACCTCGCGTCGGCGGGCTACGACGTGGTCGCGGTGGCCGGCACCGGCGAGCAGGCGCTGGTCCGGGCGGCCGCGACGCGGCCGGCGGTGCTGGTGGTGGACCTGCAGATCCCGGCACCCACCGGGGTGGAGGTGACCGCGGAGGTGCTCCGCGCCGACCCGTCCGCGCGGGTGCTGGTGCTCTCCGCCTCGGGCGAGCAGGCCGACGTGCTCGCCGCGGTGAAGGCGGGCGCGACCGGCTACCTGGTGAAGTCCGCGTCGCGCGAGGAGCTGCTGGAGGCGGTACGCCGGGTCGCGGCCGGGCGACACCGTGTTCACCCCGGGGCTGGCCGGCCTGGTGCTCGGGGAGTTCCGGCGGCTCGCCGCGGGCGGCCCCGAGGCCGATCCGGAGCCGCCCGACGGGACACCCACGCTCACCGAGCGCGAGACCGAGGTGCTCCGGATGGTGGCCAAGGGCCTGTCGTACAAGCAGATCGCCGAGCGTCTCGTGCTCTCGCACCGGACCGTGCAGAACCACGTGCAGAACACGCTGCGCAAGCTCCAGCTGCACAACCGGGTCGAGCTCACGCGCTACGCCATCGAGCAGGGGCTCGACGATGCCGACTGACCGGGCCGGCCACCGGGCCCGGGTGGCGGAGGGGCGACCGTGACCGACCCGCTGCTGGAGGTGGCCGACGAGCTCTACGGGCTCGCGATGGCCGACTTCACCCCGGCCCGCGACGCGCGGGCCAAGGACCTGAAGCAGGACGACGCCGAGCTGGCGGCCCGGGTCAAGCGGCTGCGCAAGCCGTCGGTGGCGGCCTGGGCGGTGAACCTGCTCGTGCGGCGGGAGGCCGACCAGGTCGGCCAGGTCCTCGACGTGGGGACCGCGCTCCGCGAGGCGGCGACCAGCCTGGCCGGGGACGAGCTGCGCGCCCTGACCCGGCAGCGGCGCCAGCTCACCGCGGCGGTGACCGCCCGGGCCCGGGCGGTGGCGGCCGAGAGCGGCCAGCGGCTCACCCAGGCCGTCGCCGACCAGGTGGAGGCGACGCTGACCGCGGCGATCCTCGACGAGCAGTGCGGCCGGGCGGTGCGCAGCGGCCTGCTGGTCACCGCGCTGGCCGCCACCGGCGTGGACGAGGTCGACCTCGGCTCGGCCGTGGCCGCCCCGGAGGCGCTCGGGTTCACCGCCACGCGCCGCGAGTCGCCGCCGGCGCCGCGCCCCGGGCTGCGGGTCGTCCCCGACCCGGACGCCGACGCCAAGGCGCTCGCCACGGCGCGCGAGGAGCTGGCGGCTGCGGAGGAGGAGCTGTCCGCAGCCACCGGCGGGCTCGACGAGGCGACCACCCGCGTCCACGACCTCGAGGCCCGCAGCCTGCAGGTGCAGGGTGAGATCGACGAGCTGCGGCGCCGGCTGGCCGGGCTGGAGGAGCAGGCCGAGGAGGTCGACGAGGAGCTCGAGGACGCCGAGGGGGCTCGCTCCGAGGCCGAGGAGGTCGTGCTCGAGGCCCGTGGCGCCCGTGACGCGGCCGCCGCGGCGATCGCCCGGCTGGAAGGCTCCGGGGACTGACCCGTCGGTCCGGCCGGCCGCGCTCGGTGTCAGCCGCGTGTCAGCGGCGGGGGGCGAAGCGGCGGTCCAGCCGCCAGGCGTCGCGCAGCTGGTCGGTGGAGGCCCACACGCCGGCGCCGAGCCCGGCGAGGAAGGCCGCTCCCAGCCCGGGGGCCTCGAGCACGGCCGGGCGCTCGACCGGGACGCCCAGCCGGTCGGCCTGCCGCTGGCAGAGCAGGTCGTCGGCCGCCGCGGCGCCGTCCACCCGCACCACGCCGGGCGAGGGCAGGGCTGCGGGCAGCGCCGCGAGCACGTCCCGGACCTGGGACGCGACCGCCTCCGGAGCCGCGCCGGGCCCGGGGAGCGCGCCCTCCAGCGCGTAGGTCAGCTCGCCGCCGGGGGAGCGCCACGCGGCGGTCCGCAGCAGCCCGGCGACCGGGGGTGGCAGCGCGGCGCCGGTGCTGGTGAGCACGGACGCCCCGGCGTCGTAGCCGCACCTGGTGTCGCCCGCGTCGAAGCAGGCCTGGCCGAACAGCGCCGCCGGCTGGTCGCCGGCGATCCCCGCGATCGGCAGCGAGAGGTCGAGGAACGAGCGGGCGTCGGTCGTGGCGATCTCCCCCCAGCTCGGCACCAGCTCGGGCAGCGCGTCGCGGGGGACGCCGAACAGCGCGCACAGCTCGTCGGACCAGTCGCCGGTGCCGCAGGTCGAGCAGCAGGGTCCGGCCGGCGTTGGAGACGTCGGTGACGTGGTAGGTGCCGCGGGTCATCCGGGTCACCAGGTAGGAGTCGACGGTGCCGACGGCGTACCGCCCCGACTCCACCAGCGCCCAGGCGTGCGGCTCCTGCTCGGCGACCCAGGCGAGGGCGGGCGCGGAGCCGCCCGGGTCGAGCCGCAGCCCGGTCAGCTCGGCGACGCGGGCCTCGTGGCCCGCCTCGCGCAGCCGGTCGCAGATCCCGGAGGTACGGCGGTCCTGCCGCCCGATCGCGCGCCGGGGTGATCCGAGGGTCTCCTCGTCCCACAGCAGGACCGTCCCGCGCTGGCTGGTCACGCCGACCGCCTCGAGCGCGGCGCGGTCGACCCGGCCGAGCACCGTGCGCACCGCCCCCAGCGTGGCCTGCCAGATCTCCTCCGGCGCGTGCTCGACCCAGCCGGGCCGGGGGGAGTGCACCGCGACCTGCTGGTGGCCGGTGGCGACGACCCGGCCGTCGCGCTCGACCACGACCGCGGTGACCCCGGTCGTGCCGGCGTCGATCGCGAGGACGGTCACGAGCCGGACGCACCTCCGCGCACGATCTCCAGGATCCGGCGGTCGACCCAGGAGAGGTCCGGCGCGACCCGCATCTCGTAGTTCTCGGTGCCGACCCAGGCGTGGAAGTCGCGGTGCCCGCCGGCCCGGGCGAACTCCTCGAGCTCCTGCTCCAGCTCCGGGGTGACGGGGACCTTCTCCTCCTCGGTGGAGGCGGTCAGGTAGAGGTCGTTGAGGTCCAGCAGCCGGCCCAGCTCGGCCACCGGGTCACCCCCGCTCGACGCAGCGTCGTCCACGCGCAGGTCGACCGCGATGTCGTCGAGGCCGCCGTACCCGGCCTCCTCCCTGACCACCAGCAGGGCCGCCGACTGCCGTCCGCGCCGGTCACCGCCGGCGGCGTCGCCGGCGGCGAGCGCCGCCAGCAGCCGCCGGGCCAGCGGCGCGTCGGCGCCGGACTCGTGCCAGGCGCGCTCCATCGCGAGCACCACCTCCTCGCCGGCCAGGATGTTGCCCTGGATCGCGAAGCCGTCGCCGGTGATGCTGCCGGCCCAGTCGAGGCACTCGTGCCCGGTGTGCGAGGCGGCGTTGCCGTCCACGTCGACGATGCCGACCTGCCGGTGCTCGCGTCCGGTGTCCTCCTCGAGCAGCCGCTGCAGCGCGACGTCGGCGGTCGCGCCGTCGTCGAGGTGGGCGAGCGCCTGTCCCTTGTAGGCGACGTTGGCGTCGGCCTGGGTCGCGATGGCGCCGACCCCGGCGACCGCGGCGGGCACCGCGGACCCCACGGCCAGGAACTTGGAGGCGACAGCCACGCCCCAGGACTCTCCGTCGGCGGAGCGGGCCACGATCGAGAACGTCATGGCGCCGACCCTAGCGACCCCTGGTGACCGCGAGTTGCCTTCAACCGCGCTCGAGGTTGCAGGATGCCTCCCGTGCTGCACCGCCTCGGGTTCCCCGCCATCGGCGACCACCGCCGCTTCGTCACCGCGATCGCCGTCGACGCAGTCGGCAGCGGCGTGTTCATGCCGGTGTGCGTCCTGTACTTCCTCGTCACCACCGACCTGGGCCTCGTGCAGGTCGGCGCCGCGATCTCGCTGGCATCCGCGGCGGCGCTGCCGGCGGGGCCGCTGCTCGGCGGCGTCGTCGACCGGTACGGCGCCAAGCGGGTGCTGTTGGCCGGCAACGCCCTGCAGGCGCTGGGCTTCGTGGCCTACCTGTTCACCGACTCGTTCGTGGCGCTGACCGCCTGGACGGTGGTGGTCACGATCGGCCGGACCGCCTTCTGGGGCTCCTACGGCAACATCGTGGCGGCCATCGCGGTGCCGGGGGAGCGGGAGAAGTGGTTCGGGTTCCTCGGGGCCCTGCGCAACGTCGGCTTCGCGGTCGGTGGTCTGCTCTCGGGTGCCGCGATCACGATCGGCACCGACACGGCGTACGCCGCGGTGGTGGTCGTCAACGCCGCGTCGTACCTGCTGGCGCTCGGGCTGCTGCTGGCCGTGCCGCCGACCGCGGCCAGCAGCCACCGGGCGACCGCCGGGGGCTGGGCCACCGTGCTGCGGGACCGGCCCTACCGGCTGCTGTGGTGCACGCAGCTGGCCTACTCGGTCTCGATGATGGTGCTGAACTTCGCGCTGCCGGTCTACGCCACCACGGTGCTGGGCCTGCCCGGTTGGGTCACCGGCGCGGTGTTCACGATCAACACCGTGCTGGTCGGCTTCGGCCAGGGCCTGGTGGTGCGGGCGATGACGGGCGCCGTGCGGTGGCGGGTGCTGCTGCTGGCCAACGCCGTCTTCGCCGCCTCCTACCTGGTGCTGCTCGGCGCCAGCCGGCTCTCGGTGGCGCTGGCGACCGCGGTGCTCCTGGTGGGTTCGGTCGTCTACACAGCCGGTGAGCTGCTGGGCGGACCGGTGCACGGTGCGCTGTCGGCCGAGGCCGCCCCCGAGCACCTGCGCGGCCGCTACCTGGCGCTGATCCAGCTCGCCTGGAGCCTCTCGAGCACGGTCGCGCCGGTGACGTTCGCCTGGCTGCTGGACCGCGGCCCCTCGGCGACCTGGCTGGCGCTGGTGGCCGTCGCCCTGACCGGGGGGCTGCTGTCGAGCCGCCTTGGCTCGACGCTGAGCCACGCGGCGGCTCGCGTCACGAACAGCGCGGAGGAACCGGTCGCCGCCTGAGGTGGGCGCGCTCGGGGGTCGTGCTCGGGGGCTGGGCACCACTGGCCCGCGCGTGGCCGGGCCACTAGAGTCGAGCACTCCCGTTGTGAACGATCCAACCCAGGAGTTGTCATGCGTGTCGGAGTGCTGACCGGAGGCGGGGACTGCCCCGGACTGAACGCCGTGATCCGGGCTGTGGTCCGCAAGGGGGTGCGCGAGCACGGCTTCGAGTTCCTCGGCTACCGCGACGGGTGGCGGGGCCCGCTCGAGGGCGTGACGATGGAGCTCGGCATCGAGCAGTGCCGCGGCATCCTGCCGCGCGGCGGCACGATCCTGGGCTCCTCGCGCACCAACCCGTTCAAGATCGACGACGGCGTGCAGCGGATCAAGGACAACCTCGCCCGCGACGGCGTCGAGGCCCTGGTGGCCATCGGCGGCGAGGACACCCTCGGTGTGGCCACCAAGCTCGCCGACCTGGGCGTGAACGTCGTGGGGGTGCCGAAGACGATCGACAACGACCTGTCCGGCACCGACTTCACGTTCGGCTTCGACACCGCCGTCAACATCGCCACCGAGGCGATCGACAGGCTGCACACCACCGCCGAGTCCCACCACCGGGTGCTCGTGGTCGAGGTGATGGGCCGGCACGCCGGCTGGATCGCGCTGCACTCGGGCATCGCCGGCGGCGCCAGCTCCGTGCTGATCCCCGAGCAGCCCTTCGACATCAACGCGGTCTGCCAGCACGTCGAGACGCGCTTCCGCAGCGAGTACGCGCCGATCATCGTGGTCTCCGAGGGTGCGATGCCGGCCGAGGGCGGCGACATGACCCTGCAGTCGGGCGAGAAGGACGAGTTCGGCCACGTCCGCCTCGGCGGCATCGGCGACCGGCTCGCCGGCGAGATCGAGAAGCGCACCGGCAAGGAGGCCCGCGCGGTCGTGCTCGGCCACGTCCAGCGCGGCGGCACGCCCACGGCGTTCGACCGCTGGCTCGCCACCCGCTTCGGGCTGCAGGCCATCGACGCGGTGGCCGACGGCGAGTTCGGCACGATGGTGGCGCTGCGCGGCACCAAGATCATCCGCGTCCCGCTGATCGAGGGCACCGGCGAGCTCAAGGTCGTCAGCCCCGAGGAGTACGCCGAGGCGCAGGTCTTCTTCGGCTAGGTCGACGCGCGGCTCGGCTCACCTCGACCACCACTGCCCGGTGGTCGGACAGAGGCAGCCGAAGGGCCGCCCCGCGACCGATCCGCAACGGTCCGTCGCCCAGCACCGTCAGCCGTCGCTCGCCATCGTGGATCTCGGCTGCGACCGCCACCCGGGGCTCCTCGTGGACGATCCGGGGGCGCAGGTGGCCGGTGAACGCATCGGCGCCGGCACCCGCAGCGACGGCAGACGCAGGACCCCGCCAATCGCGGGCCGGCCGGCGGCTGAGCAGGGCGATGCCGTACGCCGTGGCATCTGGCGGCTCCAGCGCCCCCGTCGACGCGGACTTCGTCGGGGGAGCGGCGGCCGCTCAGGATGTTGACGGTGACCAGGCGCATCGACCTCGACGTACCCCTCGGCCGCGTGCCACGTGGGCGCGCGAGGTCCGACCTTCATTCTGCTAAAGAAACTATTGACATAGTGAAGACAGCTCCTATGCTGTACATCACGTAGACCCGAAGGAGAGCTCGTGGCGAACGGCAGCAGGAGCACGGACGGTGTCTCGATGGAGGCCATGCAGGCCGACTTCGGGAGCCGGGTGCGCACGCTCCGCAAGGAGCGCCAGCTGACCACCGAGAAGCTTGCCGAGCTCGCTGGGGTCAGTGCCGGCTTGATCAGCCAGATCGAGCGAGGCCACGGGAATCCCTCCTTCGCCACCCTCGTGCAGCTGGCCCACGGCCTGCAGCTCCCGGTCGGGCAGCTGCTGCAACCGAACGAGACCGAGAGGGTCGTCGTCCGCAAGGACGAGCGGCGTCGCCTCGACAGTCACGGGCTGGCCTCGGGGGACGGTGCGGTCTACGAGCTCTTGACGCCGGACCTCAACGGTGCCCTCGAAGCCAACTGGGTGGTGACCCCACCTGGCTACGACACCCGCGCGACGCCCTACCGCCACAACGGCGAGGAGTTCGGCGTCGTGCTCTCCGGCACGAAGGACGTGTACCTGGACGGCGTGCGGCACCGACTGCACGCCGGGGACTCGATCCGCTATGCCTCCACCATCCCGCACTGGTACGTCAACCCCTCGGCCACCGAGGAGTGCACGGCTGTCTGGGTGAGCACCCCGCCCACCTGGTAGTCCCCTCCCGCCTTCCCTCTGACAGGCACCCATCAGGCCGCGACCCTTCGCGGCCCGGTACCCCCTACCCGTCTCCCGATCCCGGGCGCCCCGGCGCCGCGGGCTCTACCGAGCGCGCCCTGAAGAAGCGCCTCCTCACCCGAACCGGAGAGTTCGCCATGACCGCTACCCAGGACCCTGCCGTGCCCGTCACGGCGCAGACCACGCCCCCCGCCCCCGCCCGCTCCGTCTCGACCCGCCGGGCCATGCTCGGCCTCGGGCTGGGCAACACCCTCGAGTGGTACGACTGGATGATCTTCGGCCTGCTGGCCGCGTTCGTCGGCCCGCACTTCTTCGCCAGCTCCGACCCGGTCACCGCGACCCTGGACGCGCTCGCCGTCTTCGCGGTCGGCTTCTTCGTCCGCCCCCTGGGCGGCGCCCTGTTCGGCACGGTCGCCGACCGGATCGGCCGGCGCGGGGTGATGCTCTGGTCGGTCGGGACCATGGCGGTCACCACCCTGGTGGTCGGCCTGCTACCGACGTACGAGTCCATCGGTGTCGCAGCACCGACCCTGCTGCTGGCGTGCCGCCTGCTCCAGGGCATGTCGACCGGCATCGAGGCGCCGCTGTCCACGGCGTACGCCGTGGAGGTGATGCCCGAGGGCCAGGAGGGCAGGGCGGCCGGCTACATCAGCTTCTTCGTGAACTTCGGCATCCTGCTCGCCTCGCTGGTCAGCTTCGCCACCAGCTACGTCATCGGCGGTGACGCGATGTCGACATGGGGCTGGCGGGTGCCGCTGCTCTTCGGTGCCGCGCTGAGCTTCTTCGTGCTCTACCTGCGCCGCGCCCTGCCGGAGACGCTCCACGAGCAGGAGCGGCCCGACACCACTGGTGAGGCGTGGAAGGGAGTCGGCAAGCACTGGTTGGGACTGCTGGCGATCATCTTCGTGGTGGGCGCCGCTCAGGCTTACAACTACGCGTGGAACGTCGGGCTGCCGAGCCTGGCGCGCGGCTCCTACGGCGAGAACCCGACGACCGTCTTCGGCATCACCACCGTCCTCGGTGTCATCCTGCTGGTCGGCGCGATCGTGACCGGCCGCGTCGCCGACCGGGTGCGGCTCTCGCGGACCTTCCTCGTCACCCGCCTCGCGGCCGTGCCGGGCGTCTTTCTGATGCTGCTCTACGCCGGTCCCGGCATCAGCACCTTCACCCTGGTCCTGCTCGCTGGCGGCATCCTGCTCGTCGCGAACATGACGCTCTACAACGTCGTCGCCACCTCGCTGATGCCGAAGTACTGCAGAGCCACCGGCACCGGTGTGGGGTACGGCGTCGCGGTCGCCTTGTTCGGCGGCACCGCCTCCTACCTCCTGGTCTGGCTGCAGAGCCATGACCTGCTGTGGGTCTTCCCCCTCTACACCGCCGCGCTGTCGGTCATCAGCGTCGTCCTGTACCTCGCGGCCCGCCGTCACAGCGGGCTGTTCGCCGGAGAGTGAGCCGCCACCACATGAACACCGACCAGCCTGACCAGGGATCCCTCAGCATCAGCTCGGACCAGCTCACCGCACCGGTGGTGCGCCGCAGCGACGTCGTCGTCGTCGGCGGCGGCCCCGCCGGGGTCAGCGCCGCGGTGGCGGCTGCCCGCAGCGGGGTCGACGTCACCCTCGTGGAGCGCTACTCCGCTCTCGGTGGCCTCGCCTCGGGCGGCATGGTGCTCGTGCTCGATGACATGGTCAACGGCGACGAGATCACCGTGACCGGGGTCGTGGACGAGTACGTCGAGCGGATGGCCCGCAACAAGCTCGCCGTCTACCCGCCGGCCGAGGAGCGCACCACCTCCCAGGAGCTGTGGAACAAGTGGGGCCGCTGGGGCACCTTCAACTTCCACTCACACACCAACCCCAAGCCGATCTGCTACGCGGTGGCCTTCGACCCCGACGCATGGAAGGCCACCTCGATCGACCTGGTCCGCGAGTCGGGGGTGCACCTGCGGATGCACAGCTGGTTCTCCCGGCCGATCGTCGACGACGGCGTGCTCAAGGGCGTCGTCGTGGAGACCAAGCAGGGGCCGCAGGCGATCCTGGGCGACGTCGTCATCGACACCACCGGCGACATCGACGTCGCTTCGCGCACCGGTACGCCGTACGTCCACGACAAGTACCTGGTCACCCTGGTCTTTCGGCTCGGCGGGGTGGACACCGACGCCGCGGAGCGGTTCGAGCAGGAGAACCCGCGTGAGGCGCGGGCGATCAACCGCAAGATCAAGCGCCTGCTCGGCGGGGCCTGGGAGCTGTGGTGGCTCAAGACCCCGCTCCCGGGAGTGGTCTGGTGCAACACGCCGCACATGACCGGGTTCGACGGCGCGGACCCCGAGTCGCTGACCAACGCCGAGTTCGAGGCGCGGGACCGGATCGCCGAGGCCCTGGAGCAGATCCGTGCCGACCTGCCCGGCTTCGGGGACGCCTACGTGCTCGACGTGGCCCAGCAGATGGGGGTGCGCCAGACCCGGCTGCTCCAGGGGGAGTACGTCGTCACCAAGGACGACGTGGTCACCCGCCGACACTTCGCGGACTCGGTGGCGCGGGGGCGTGACTACTACACGCCGTACCGCTCTCTGCTGCCGGTCGGCGTGGACCAGCTGCTGGTGGCCGGGCGACACTACTCGGCGACGCCCGAAGCACAGCGCATGTCGCGCGAGATCCCCCCGTGCATGGCCCAGGGCCAGGCGGCGGGGATCGCGGCGGCGATCGCGGTGGAGAAGGCGCTCCCGGTCCGTGACGTGCCCGTCAGCGAGATCCAGCTGCGGATGCGGGACCAGGGGGCCGACCCGGGGGACCAGCCGGCCGCGAACGCGACCATCGACCCGAGCGAGGAGACCGACCGATGAGCACCACCGAATCCGGCACCCCCCGAGCCCTCGAGGGCGTCGTCGTCCTCGACTTCACCCAGGTCTACATGGGCCCCTCGGCGACCCAGATGCTCGCCGACTACGGCGCCGAGGTGATCAAGGTGGAGCGTCCGGTGTGGGGCGACCTGTCCCGCAACTCGTTGCCCGACGAGGCGGGGCAGGAGAACCCGATCTTCATCTCGATCAACCGCAACAAGCGCAGCGTGACGATCGACACCCGCACCGATGCCGGCCGCGAGGTCGTCCTGGACCTGGTGCGCGGGGCGGACGTCGTGGTCAGCAACTTCCGTTCCGGGGTGATGGAGCGGATGGGGTTCGGCTACGACGCCCTGCGGGAGGTCAACCCGCGGGTGATCTGGGCCTCCGGCACCGGGTTCGGCGAGACCGGGCCGTATGCCCACAAGGGCGGCCAGGACGTGATCGCGCAGGCGTACTCGGGCGTGATGTGGCGCCGCTCCGACGAGGGCGTCCCGCTGTCGGTCTACCCCACCACCCTGTGCGACTACACGACCGGCATGCACCTGTGCCAGGGCATCCTGCTCGCGCTGATCGCGCGGGACCGCACCGGTGAGGGCCAGAAGGTCCAGGTCAACATGTACGACTCGATGCTGCACATGCAGATGCAGGAGGCCGCCACCCGGCTGAACAGGGGGCACGAGGTCAACTGGGCGGCGATGCCGCTCTCGGGTGTCTTCCCGACCACCGACGGGGCGGTGTGCATGGTGGGTGCCTTCAAGGAGAACCCGCTGCGCGACATCAGCAAGGCGCTGGAGCTCGACGAGGACTGGTCGGCCAAACCCGGGTACGACACCCTCGAGGGCCAGTTCGAGCACCGACCCGAGCTGCAGGCCCTGTTCCGCGCGCGCTTCGCCACGAACACCACCGAGCACTGGCTGACCCGGCTGGAGGAGCAGGACATCCTCTGCGCACCGGTGCGCACGCTGGAGGAGGCGCTGGCCGACGAGCAGACGGCGGCCAACGGGATGGTCGTGGAGATGGAGCACCCGCACGGCGGGACGATGCGGGTGCTCGACGCGCCGATCCGGCTCTCCGGCACCCCGAACGACGCTCGCCGGCCGGCGCCGATGCTCGGCCAGCACAACCGCGAGGTGCTCGCGGGGCTCGGCTACGGCGAGGACCGCATCGCCGAGCTGCTGCGGGACGGGGTGATCCGGTGACCGCCCCGCAGGCGGACCTGGTGGACGAGGTTCGTTACGAGCGCGTCGGCCACGTCGCCCACGTGACCATCGACCGCCAGCACGTCCTCAACGCCGTCGACGACGCCGCCTCGCAGCGGTGCAACGAGATCTGGGACGAGATCGAGCGGGACCCGGGCGTGCACGCCGTCGTCGTGACCGGTGCGGGGGAGCGGTCGTTCTGCACCGGTGCCGACATGTCTGCCGGCGCCACCCGCGAGGGCGTCGACTACTGGGCGCACCTCGACCCCAACGGCTTTGCCGGCCTGAGCCTGCGCCGTACCCTCGACGTCCCGGTCATCGCGCGGGTCAACGGCTACGCCTTCGGCGGCGGCATGGAGATCGTGCTCGGCGCCGACATCGTGGTCGCGGCCGACCACGCGCAGTTCGGACTCACCGAGCCGCGGGTCGGCCGGCTGCCGCTGGACGGCGGCATCGTCAAGCTGGTCCGTCGGATCCCCCACACGCGGGCCATGTCGATGCTGCTCACCGGTCGCCGGGTCCCGGCCGAGGAGATGCGCGACCTGGGCCTGGTCAACGAGGTGGTGGCCGCGCAGGACCTCGACGCGGCCGTGGCCCGATGGCTGGACCAGGTCCTGGCCTGCGCGCCGACCTCGTTGCGCGCGATCAAGCAGATGGTCAACCGCACCGACCACCTCACGGACCGGGACGCCCGCGCCCAACGGCTCCCGGCCCTGGTCGACTGCCTCACCAGCCCGAACGCGAGTGAGGGCGTCGCGGCGTTCCGCGAGAAGCGCCGCCCGGTCTGGGGCGACCGGTGAGCCGGCTGATGCGCCCGGGCGTGTGGGGTGTGCTGGCCACGCCGTTCTCGGGATCGACCCTCGACGTCGACCACGGCGGGGTCGCCCGGCTGGTCGAGCACGCCGACGCTGCCGGTGTCACCGGGCTGACCGTGCTCGGCGTCTTCGGCGAAGCGGCGCGGTTGTCGTGGTCCGAGCGGCGCCTGGTCCTGGAGACCGTGCTCGACACGACCGACCTGCCCCTGGTCGTCGGCTGCACCTCGCTCGCGACCGCACCCGTGATCGACGAGGCCAGGATGGCGGTCGAGCTCGTGGGCGACCGCCTGGCGGGCGTGATGGTCCAGGCCAACAGCGCTGACGCCCGCACGCTGGAGGCGCACCTGCGCGCGGTCCACGACGCCAGCAGCGCCGGGATCGTGCTCCAGGACTACCCGGTGGCCAGCGGGATCTCGGTGCCCTCACCGATCCTGGGCGACGTGGCGGCCCGCTCCGCCCATGTGGTGGCCGTGAAGGCCGAGTCGCCGCCGACCCCGGTGGCGGTCGCGGAGCTGACCCGCCGCTGCGACCTGCCGGTCTTCGGTGGCCTGGGTGGGATCAACCTGCTCGACGAGCTCGCCTGCGGCGCCGCCGGCGCCATGACCGGCTTCTCCTACCCGGAGGCCCTGGTCGCGACCGTGGGGGCGTGGGACCCGGCCGACCCGGAGAAGAGCCGCTCGGAGCTGCTGGACCACCTGCCCCTGATCACCTTCGAGCAGCAGGCCGGGATCGCGCTGTCGATCCGCAAGGAGTGCCTGCGCCGCCGCGGCCTGATCGGCGAGGCCGCGGTCCGCCCGCCGGCGCGACCGCTGCCGGACCCACTGCGCCCCGTCCTCGAGGCGCACATCGCCCGACTGGAGGGACGCTGATGGATCTTGGACTGAACGGACGCACCGCCCTGGTGCTCGCCTCCACCGGGGGGCTGGGGGCCGCGATCGCGAGCGCTCTCGGGCACGAGGGTGCGAACGTCGTCGTCACCGGCCGCAACGCCGAGAAGGCGCACGCGCTCGCCGCGTCGCTGCCCTCGGCGGTCGCGGTACCCGTCGACCTGACCAAGCCGGAGGCAGCGACCACCGTGGTCGAGGCCGCGCGAGCCGCGTACGGCGACCCCGACATCGTGGTCCTCAACGGTCCCGGGCCGGCGCCGGGGCCCGCGGCCGGGTTCGGCGAGGACGCCGCTCGCGCCGCCACCGAGACCCTGCTCGTGCGGCACGTCGCCGTGCTGGGGGAGACGCTGCCCGCCATGCGGGCGCGCGGCTGGGGTCGGATCCTCGCCGTCGGCTCCAGCGGTGTCGAGGCCCCGCTGCCCAACCTGGTCTCCTCCAACCTCGGCCGGGCGGCGCTGGCGGCGTACCTGAAGACCCTGGCCTCGGAGGTCGCAGCCGACGGCATCACCGTCAACATGCTGCTGCCCGGCCGGATCGCCACCGATCGGGTGGCGGCGCTGGACCGGGCGACCGCCGACCGCCGCGGCGCCACCGTCGAGGAGGTCCGCGCCGCATCGAGGGCCACCATCCCCGCCGGTAGATACGGCGAGCCTGACGAGTTCGGCGCCGTCGGCGCGTTCCTCTGCAGCGCCGTCGCGTCGTACGTCACCGGCAGCCTGGTGCGCTGCGACGGCGGCCTGCTCACCCACCTCTGACCCCTGCCTCTTCCCCGCTTCCCGAAGGAGAACACTGTGACTGAGCACGCCCTGAACCTCATCGACGGCGACTGGACCGGCACCGCCGGCACCGAGCGTCGCAACCCCGCCCGCCCGGCCGAGGTCGTGGCGACCGCCCCGTCCTCGTCCCCCGCCGATGTGGACGCCGCCGTCTCCGCGGCCGCGGCAGCCCAGCCCGGGTGGGCCGCGAGGACGCCGGTGGCCCGCGGCGCCGTGCTGATGGACGCCGCCGACCTGCTTCGCCAGCGGCACGCCGCCATTGCCGCCGACCTGGTCCGTGAGGAGGGCAAGACACTGGCGGAGGCCACCGGCGAGGTGCGCCGCGCCATCGACGTGCTGCGCTTCTTCGGCGCCGGCGGATGGCGCTCGGAGGGGGAGACGCTGCCCAGCGTGGTCCCCGGCACCAGCGTGCACACGCGCTCGGAGCCGCTCGGCGTCGTCGGCCTGGTGACGCCCTGGAACTTCCCGATCGCCATCCCAGCCTGGAAGGCGGCTCCCGCTCTCGTCTCCGGCAACGCGGTGGTGATCAAGCCGGCCGAGCTCACCCCCCTGTCGGTCAATCACCTGGCGACCGCGCTGCTCGAGGCGGGACTGCCCGCCGGGGTGCTCAACGTCGTGCACGGTGAAGGCCCGGTCGCTGGCGAGGCCCTGGCCTCGCACCAGGACGTCGCAGCGGTGTCGTTCACCGGGTCCACGGCCGTCGGCAAGCACCTCGAGGAGGTTGTCGGCCGACGACGGGCCCGGCTGCAGCTCGAGATGGGCGGGAAGAACGCCTACCTGGTCCTCGACGACGCCGACGCCGAGGCGGCCGCTGCCACCGTGGCCGCCGGAGCCTTCGGCCTCACCGGGCAGGCCTGCACGGCGACCTCCCGGGTCTACGTCACCCCGGGCATCCGGGACACCTTCCTGAAGCTGTTGCGCGAGCGCGCGGCCGCGGTCCGGCCCGGCGACGGGCTGGCGGAGCACAGCACCATGGGTCCCGTGGTCTCCCCTGCCCAGCTCGAGAAGGACCTCGCCGCGATCGCGAGGGCACAGGAGTCCGGGTTCGGCACCGGTGAGGAGGTCCGGGCACCGGAGGGCCAGCTGTTGCGTCCGGTGGTCTTCTCCGAGGTGCCCCACGACAGCCCGATCGCTCGTGAGGAGGTGTTCGGGCCGGTCGTCGCGGTCGTGGACGTCGCCGACTACGAGGAAGGCCTGGCACGCGTCAACGACTCGTCGTACGGGCTCACGGCCGGCGTGTGCACGACCGATCTCCGGACCGCCCACGACTTCGCGGCCCGGGCGATGGTCGGCGTGGTCAAGGTCAACCGGCCCACGACGGGCCTGGACCTCAACGTGCCCTTCGGGGGTGTCCGCGACTCCTCGACCAACACCTTCCGTGAGCAGGGCGCGCGGGCGACGGACTTCTACACCTGGTGCAAGAGCGTCTACGTCGGGCACGACGCCTGAGCACGGCGATGGTGGTGCTCAGGGAGCGGCCCGACCTGCGTGCCCTGCCCAAGGCCGAGCTGCACCTGCACCTCGAGGCCACCCTGTCGGCGGGCACCGTGCGAGAGCTCGCCGACAGGGACGGCCGCCCCGTGCCGGCTTCGGGGCCGTTCGCCGGCCAAGCCGCGTTCGTCCGGGCCTACGAGGCCGCCCGGGACCTGGTGCGCACGCCGGAGGACCTGCGGCGGGTGGCCGCCGAGCTCGCCGCCCGGCAGGCCCGGGACGGCGTGGTGTGGAGCGAGGTGCATCTCGCGCCGGCGACGTACGCGGGGCGACTCGGCCCGGCGGACGGCTTGGTCGAGGCGGTCCTCGACGGCGCCGGGGACCGGATCGGCCTGGTGCTCGGGATCAACCGGGGCCTGCCGGTCGAGGAGGCGGAACGGACCGTCGACCTGGCGCTGCGCTGGGCCGGGCGCGGCGTGGTGGCGCTGGGCATTGCGGGGGACGAGGCCGCCCACCCGCCGGGTCCGTTCGCTGCTGCCTTTGCGCGGGCCCGGGCGGGCGGCCTCCCCGCGGTGCCGCACTGCGGCGAGGGGACCCGGCCCGCCGCTGTGCGGGCCGCCCTGGAGCTGCAACCGGTCCGGGTCTGCCACGGTCTGGGGGCCGCCGGTGACCACGGCCTGCTCGACGAGCTGCACCGGCGGGGTGTGTGCCTGGACATGGCACCGGGCTCCAACGTCGCGCTGGGGTTGGTCCCCTCGCTGGCCGAGCATCCGCTGCCGCGGTTGCTGCGACGCGGCCTGGACGTCACGATCAGCACCGACATCCCTACCTTCCTGGGGCACGGCCTGGTCGAGGAGCTCGAGCGGTGCCGCCTCGCCTGGGGGCTCTCCGCGAGCGAGGTGAAGGCTCTCTGCGACACGTCCCTGCGCCGGTCGTTCGCCCCGGACTGGTTGCGTCGCGCCCGCGGGTGAGGCGCCCGTCTCGCGGCAGTGCGACGGTTCGGAGGGGTCGGCCGCCCGCGCGTACCCTTGACGGGTGAGCGCCATCCCCGACCTCGAGGCCCTGCACGCCCTCGGCCCGGCCCAGCAGCCGACGTACCCCGACCCGGGTGCGGTCGACGCTGCCGTCGCCCGGCTGCGCACGATGCCGCCGCTGGTCTTTGCCGGTGAGTGCGACGAGCTGAAGGAGAAGATCGCCGCGGTCACCCGCGGCGAGGCGTTCCTGCTCCAGGGCGGCGATTGCGCCGAGACGTTCGCGGGCGTGACCGCCGACAACGTCCGCAACAAGCTGCGGGTGCTGCTGCAGATGGCGGTCGTGCTGACCTACGCCGCCTCGGTCCCGGTGGTGAAGGTGGGCCGGCTGGCCGGGCAGTACGCCAAGCCCCGCTCCTCGGACTTCGAGACCCGCGACGGGGTCACGCTGCCGGCGTACCGCGGCGACGCGGTGAACGGCTTCCCCTTCACCGCGGAGTCGCGGGTGCCCGACCCCCAGCGGCTGGTCGACGTCTACAACGCCTCCGCGGCCACGCTGAACCTGGTCCGCGCGTTCGTCACCGGTGGCTACGCCGACCTGCGCCAGGTGCACACGTGGAACACCGACTTCGTGCGCTCCTCCCCGGTGGGGCAGCAGTACGAGGCGATGGCCAACGAGATCGAGCGCGCGCTGACCTTCATGAAGGCGATCGGCGCCGACCCCGACGAGTTCCACCGCGTCGACTTCCACTCCAGCCACGAGGCGCTGGTGCTGGAGTACGAGCACGCGATGACCCGCATCGACTCGCGCACCGAGCAGCCCTACGACGTCTCCGGGCACTTCGTGTGGATCGGCGAGCGCACCCGCCAGCTCGACAACGCCCACGTGGAGCTGCTCCGCCACATCCGCAACCCGATCGGCGTGAAGCTCGGCCCCACCACCACCCCCGACGACGCGCTGGCGCTGGCGGCGAGGCTGAACCCGGACAACGAGCCCGGCCGGCTGACCTTCATCACCCGCTTCGGCGCCGGCAAGATCCGCGACGGGCTTCCGCACCTGGTCGAGAAGGTGCACGCCGCCGGGGTGCAGGTCGCGTGGGTGTGCGACCCGATGCACGGCAACACGTTCGAGGCCAGCTCGGGCTACAAGACCCGCCGCTTCGACGACGTGATCGACGAGGTGCAGGGCTTCTTCGACGTGCACCGCTCGCTCGGCACCTGGCCCGGCGGCGTCCACGTCGAGCTCACCGGCGACGACGTCACCGAGTGCGTCGGCGGCGGTGAGGACCTCACCGACCTCGACCTCGGGCACCGCTACGAGTCGGTCTGCGACCCGCGGCTGAACCGGGTGCAGTCCCTCGAGCTGGCGTTCCTCGTCGCCGAGATGCTCCGGAAGGCCTGAGGCCGGCAGACCGCGAGCTCCGGGGCTACCGGACCCGGGGCGGGGCCAGGCGCAGCGGCGGACGCATGGCGATCCGCGGCCGCAGCTCGTCGAGCCGGGGCGACGCGGGCAGCACGTGCGGCATCGGCACCGGCGGGGGCACGGGCGGCACCATCTCCGGCATCGGGACGGGTTCGGGCGGCTCCGCGAGGGGCCCGGGGAGCGGCACCGTGGTCCCGGGGTGCTGCGACGCCGCGTGCGCGGCAGCAAGATGTCCGGGGACCGCGCTGAGCAGCGCCCCCGCCAGCCCCGCGGCGACCACGCCCCGGCGCATCCTGCGCATGAGTCGATGGTAGCCCCGGCGGGCCGTCGTGATAGTCAGGTCACGTGATCGACCTGCGCAGCGACACCCTCACCCGCCCCACCGACGCGATGCGCGAGGCGATGGCGCGCGCCGAGGTCGGGGACGACGTGTACGGCGAGGACCCGACCGTGGCCCGGCTCGAGGAGACGGTGGCCGGCCTGCTCGGGCACGAGGCCGCGCTGTTCACGCCGACCGGCTCGATGGCCAACGTGCTCGCCGTGCGCACCCTGGTCCAGGTCGGCCAGGAGGTGCTGTGCGAGGCGAGCGCCCACATCGCCCGCGCCGAGCTCGGCGCGCACGGTGCCTACACGGGCCTGACGATGCGCACCTGGGTCCACCCGCGCGGGCAGGTCGACCTCGACACGATCCGCTCCATGCACGCCCCCGACATGGGCCCGTTCTTCGTGCGCACCGCCGCGATCTCGGTGGAGAACACCCACAACTTCGCCGGCGGCGCCGTGCTGCCGCTGCAGGACCTGCGCGACCTCCGCGAGCTCGCCACCGGCCTCGGCGTGGCCGTGCACATGGACGGTGCCCGCATCTGGAACGCCCACGTCGCCACCGGCGTCCCCCTCGCGGAGTACGGCGCCGTCGCGGACGTGATGGCCGTCTGCCTCTCCAAGGGGCTCGGGGCCCCGGTCGGGTCGCTCGTGGTCGGCAGCGCCGACGCGATCGCGGAGTCCCGGGTGTGGCGCAAGCGGATGGGCGGCGGCATGCGTCAGGTCGGCGTGCTGGCCGCCGCCGGCCTGCACGCCCTCGACCACCACGTCGAGCGCCTCGCCGAGGACCACGAGCACGCCCGGCTGCTCGCCGAGGCGTGCGGGGTCGACCCGGCCGCGGTGGACACCAACATCGTCGTGGTGCCGCGGCACGACGCCCCGACGTTCGTGGCTCGTGCGCGCGAGGAGGGCGTCCTGGTCTCCGCCGTCGGACCGACCGCGGTCCGGCTGGTCACCCACCTCGACGTCAGCCGCGACGACGCGGAGAAGGCCGCGGCGGTGCTGGCCCGGCTGGCCTGACCACGCCGTATCCGCCTGCCGCGCCGACCCGTGGGGGTCAGCCGGCGGTGCCGCGCAGCAGGACGTCGCTGATCGGCGTGTAGTTGCGCGCGGCCGGACCGCGACCCGGCTGCGAGACCTTCACCAGGTGCAGCTGCACGGTGCTGGTGGTGACCGGGTGGTCGAGGTCGAGGGTCTGCATGTCCCGGCTGTCGCCGAGGTCCTGGGTGACCTTGCTGCCGTCGTCGAAGCTCCACGCGACGCTCAGCACCCGGCGGTTGCCGTGGTACCAGTCGAGCACGTGGCCGGCCGCGTCCTTCGCCGACTTGGCGTAGCCGTTGATCAGCCCGACCGACGTGAGCCGGGTCGGCTTGGCGAGCTTGAAGGTGATCGTCCGGCCCGTGCCGTCGCCGGCCATCCGCCAGCAGGTCGTGGGAACGCCGTCGAGCATGTTGCGCCCGTCGTAGCGGACCATGTTGCCGTCGGTGTCCTGGTTCGGCGGCGCCGTGGCCGGCACCTCGGCCGTCGCCTGGCGAGCGACGTCGGTCGCGCCGCCCGAGGAGCCGTCGCCCGAGCCGCCCTTTCCGTGCGCGCTGGTGCCGGTGTGGCCGGCCCCGGGGGACGAGCCGAGGGGACCGGTCGCCAGCCAGTAGCCGAAGAGCGCGAGCAGCAGGAGGGCCACGCCGACCAGGGCCCAGGGGAGGCGTCGCGATCGCCGCGGCTCGACGGGTGTGGGGGCGAGGTGGGCGGGTGGGGGCGTCCCGGTGCCCGGTGCGGCGGCCGGCTCGACCGTGGGGACCTCCCGGGTGGCCGAGCTCTCGTCCGCGAAGAGGGGGAACCGCGGTCCCTGGCCGGCGGCCGCGGGCGGTGCCGGGGGCGGCGGGGAGGTGGGGCGCCGGGCCGGCGGCAGGAGCGGAGGGCGGCGGGGTTGCGGCCGCCGGGGGTGGCGTGTCCGTGGCCACCGCGGGACGCTCCGCGGTGCTGGTGCGCCAGTCCTCAGTCCCCAGCGCGTCGTCGGCCCCGGGGCCGGCCGTCAGCGGGTGGCCGCAGCTGGTGCAGAACCGGCCTCCCGCCGCCTCCGCTCCGCAGCGCTCGCACCTGGTCATCCGCCCTCCTCGATCGTTCACCTGCCCCCGATCCGCAGGCCAGCGTAGGGGACCGGGCTCAGACCTGGTCGACCACCACGTCGAGCTGGGTGCCCGTGCGGCCCGGGTCACCGACCTCCACCTTCCAGCCGAGGTCCCGCAGCAGGTCGGCGAGCCGACCGGGGGTGCGTGGCGTGCCGCCGTGCTCGAGCAGCGCGCTCACGAGGCGTCCCTTGGTGGCCTTGTTGAAGTGGCTGACGACCTTGCGGGTGCCGTTCACCTCGTGCAGCACCCGCACCGTGGCGACGCGTGGTGCCAGCTCGGTCGGCGGGCGCCAGAACGCGGCGTAGGTGCTCGAGCGCAGGTCGACCAGCAGCCCGCGTCCGCCGCCCGGCGCCGCGTCCATCGCCCCGCCCAGTGCGTCGCGCCAGACGCCGGCGATCGGGCCGAGGCCGGGCAGCGTGGTGTCGCCGGAGAGCCGGTACGCCGGGATCCGGTCGCCGGGCCGGACCAGCCCGAACAGCGAGGAGGTGATCGCCACCCGGGTGCTCGCCCGGCGCCGGGCCGCGGTCGACAGCGTCGCGAAGCCCAGGGCGTCGTACAGCACCCCCGAGTAGACCTGGTCGGCCCGCGCGGTCGGGGCCTCCCGCAGCTCGGCGTTGCGCGCCACGAGGTCGAGCTGGGTGCTGCCGACGCCCAGCGTCGCGGCCGCCTCTCCGGGGTCACCGGAGCAGAGCGTGACGAGCGCGTCGAGGACGGATTCCCGGGCCGGCGTCAGCTCGGGGAAGCCGAGGCCGGCGAGGGCGAGCGGCTTGCCGCGGGCGGGCGCGGTCTTGCCCTCACTGGGCGGGAGCAGGATGAGCACCGGGACAGCCTAGGAGCAGGCGTGCCGGCAGGCTCGAGCACCCGACCGCCCGGGTCGGTGTCGAGCCTGCCGTGGGTTCTCCGCGGCCGTGCGCTCAGTTGGGAGGGAGCTCGAAGGTGCCGAACGGGGTGACCAGGTAGCTGCGGCCGTGCGGGCCGGTCCAGTGGTAGGTGCCGTCCGGCAGTCGTCGGTAGCGCCAGCGACCGGAGGTCTTGCAACGGTGATGTCGCCGGCACAACGGCGCGAGGTTGTCCGGTGCGGTCTGGCCCGGTGGACCACCCTCGTCGAGGGGGACGTAGGGGATCACGTGGTCGCAGTCGCAGGCTCGCGAGTCGACCCTGCACCAGGGGAAGACGCAGTGCCGGTCGCGCAGGTTGACCTGTTCGCGCATGGCCGCGGGGACGTCGTGGCCGTCGACGGCCCAGTCCCGGCCGAGGTCGAGGACGGGGGTGATGGTCGCGTCGGAGTCGCCCAGCCACGCGCGGATCCGCTCGAGGACGACGTCGCCGAGCTTCTCCACGCTCCCGCAGACCAGCGGCCGGTCCGGGTCGAGGCCGAGGACCTCGGTCAGCGAGGCGTGCAGGTAGAGGTGGGTCCGGGGCTTGCGGGCGGGGGGCTGCTTCGCCGGCGTGGTCTCGACCGGCTCGACTCCCGAGGGATCCGCGTCGATCAACGCGAGCAGGTCGGCCTCGGCGTCATCGAGCCCCTGGCGGGCGAGGACCCCGAGGGCCTTGGCCTTGCGGGCACCCAACGGGTCGGGGTCGCCGGCGTCGGCGAGGTCGGCGGCGATCTGACCCACGCGGTCGAAGAACGCGGTCAGGTCCAGCGTGTCGCCGGTGGCGGCCAGCCAGCTGGTGCCCGTGAACTGGTCGGGCCGGGGGTGGCCCAGGGTGACGTCCCAGGTGTCCTTGTCGCGGGCGGTCCGGTCGGCCAGCAGCTCGGGGTGGTGGGTGGCGACGGCGTGGGCGACGGCCCGCTCGATGGCCGCGAAGGAGCAGGAGCCCAGCACCGGCGCCAGGGCGGCGTCCACGTCCGAGGCGGCCGCCTTGCCGAGGCGATGGGTGAGCTCGGCGACCTTGCGGGCCTTCCACGGCTCGACGGCCAGGACCTCGACCCGCTTCCAGATCTGCGGGAGCCGGTGCTGCAGGTCGAGGGTGTCCGCGACCAGCTTCTTCGCGGCGTGGGTGGAGATGCCCAGGGCGGCGCCGAGGGGCTCGGCGGTGAATGCCGCCACCGCGGGTGTGCCCTCGCCGCCGAGGGACTCGTCCTCGGTGAGCACGCCGGGCAGGCCGGAGGGGTCCCAGCAGGCGACGCCGGCGTCCGCGGTCGCGGGGTGGAGCACGCACCACTGGGCCGCCACCCGCAGCTTGTCGCGCTCCACGCCACGGCCGCGGAGCCGCTCGCCCTCGAGCACCGACAGCAGGCCGGCGCCGTCGAGCTCGTCGAGCTCGACGGGTTCGCCCCAGGCGTCGGTGATCAGCATGGATCCATCGAAGCACCGAGCACCGACAGTCGCCCGGTCGTACGGGGGCCTGGTCCACAGCAAGCGACGAGCTCGGCAAACAGTCTTGAGCTCGGCAAGCAGTTGGGATGGCGGTTGATGTCTCACCGCGCCGGCTGTTTGCCTCTGCGGCCGGCCTGGAGGACGCGGTGGCCACAACACTGTGAACCAGCTCATGACGCGCGGCACCAGCAGCACCCGGCTCAGGCAAGGTTCAAGACCGCGGTACTAGGCTCCCTGCGGCTCTGGCTGCCGACAGGAAGGGCCGAACGGAAGATGCTCGCCCGCCTGAGTTCGGCAAACAGCAAGTTCGGCAAACCGCTGGGATGGCTGTTGGTCATTCGACGCGGTTCCGGTGTGCAGTAGGAATCCGGCTGAAGCCTGCGGGGCAGACGAGTCGCCCGAACTGTGGGACCCCAAGACGCGCGGCGCCTTGCACCTTGGGAGCCAGCATTGGGAGGGGGTGCGGGCCGATCGGCGGCCACGATCCGGCGACTGGGTGCGTGGCTGCAGACCGGCACAATGCGCCACATCCGAGCTGGCTCAGGGCTAGGCTCCCCAACCCGGAGATGCTCTCCGCCACGGACAGGACTGCGAGACGATGACCACCACCGACGGGCCGGCCGGGGCGCCTCAGTCTCCCGAGACAGAAGACCGCGACCAGTCGAGCAGCCGTAGACGCCTGTCGTGGTGGCAGGAGACGGCTCTGCTGCTCGGCGTCGCGCTCGTGCTCGCCATCGTGATCAAGGCGCTGTTAATCCAGGCGTTCTACATCCCCTCCGAGTCGATGGAGCCGGGATTGATCAAGAACGACCGGATCCTGGTCGAGAAGCCGTCGTACTGGCTGGGCGGCACCCCCCAACGTGGTGACGTCGTGGTCTTCAAGGACCCGGGGTGGATGGCTCGACGCTGAGGACGCCGCCGGCCCCACCACTGCCGTGGCCAAGGCACTCTCCAAGGTGGGCCTCTACCCGTCCGGCGGACACCTGGTGAAGAGAGTCATCGGGGTCGCCGGAGACACGATCAAGTGCTGCGATGACCGGGGGCGGATCCTGGTCAACGGCCAGCCGCTGGACGAGAAGGGGTACGCCCGGCTCGACGGGGCCGACTGCTACGGCCCGATGCCCCAGGGTCGCCAGTACTGCGACTGGCAGGTAGGCCCGATCCCAGACAGCCGCATCTTCGTGATGGGCGACAACCGCCGGCACTCCGGGGACTCGACCGTGCACGCCTGCTTTGGCGAAGACGACTGCGCCGACAGTCCCTAGTCCCGGTCGACGACGTCGTCGGCAAGGTCTTCGTGCTGATCTGGCCGCGCGACCGGTTCACCTTCCTTCACCGGCCTGACGCGTTCGCGGGCGTGCCGGGCGCCTGACAGCGGTCGGCTGCTCGGCGGGTGCCGGCACTACGTCCTCCGGGGGCGACGACACTGCGGACTCCACCTTGCGCGGCGAAACAACAACACAACCGAGTGGTTTGCCGAACTCGAACAGCTTGGATTTCCTGCGCCTCAACTGCACGGCCACGGCGCCGCCACCCGCGCCTCCGCGGGCCTCGACGCCCACGGGTCTCACGCCCGGGTCCAGCCAGCTCGAGGCCGGGTCCGGACGCTGCCCGACGGTGACCTCGAGCCCCACGCTCGGCAGCCGCGACCAGTTCCTCGTACCGAAATGGCCAGATCGACAACCGCTCTGAGCAGGCACGGACGGACCCATCCGGCTCGACCTGTGCGACCGCGTTCTCCAGGTTGTGCTCCTGCTCCCAGCGTTGCTCGCTCTGCCATTGGTAGACGACGACCGCGTCGCGACCGTCGTTCAACTTCCCACGTGGGCGAGGTGGTCGGCGGGTTCGGAGGGTCCTGCGGCGTGACACCGACAGCTGTGGTCTGATATTTCCCAGCCAAGGGGTGAAGTGCCCGGTACTTCAACGGCGGCACATCCCTCGACGCTGTTCGCCCGCTACTGGTGCGCGGCCGCCATCACCTCCTTCGGCACCGCCGTGACGGCTGTCGCGATGCCCGTGCTCGTCGTCCGCACGCTCGAGGCCACGCCGGTAGAAGTCGGGTTGGTCAATGCTGCCCAGTTCGTGCCCTACGCCCTCCTCGGCTTGATCGCTGGCGTCTACGTCGATCGCTGGCGGCGACGCAGCGTTCTGGTTTGGTCGAGTCTTGGCCGAGCGCTCGCCCTCGGTGCGATACCCGTGCTCTGGGCACTCGGTGCGCTGGACGTGTGGCTGCTCGTCCTCCTTCTGCTGGCCTTCGGGTCCTGCTCGGTCTTCGGGTTCGCCGCGACGCAGTCTCTGCTGCCGCGACTCGTCCCTCGGTCGGGACTCGTCACGGCGAACGCGCGTCTGGACCAGACCGACACGGCGGCGCAGACACTGGGACCCGTCCTGGGTGGCGCCATGGTTGGTGTGCTCGGGGCACCCATTGCGATCGCTGTCGATGCGGTCAGCTTTGGCGTCGATGCCGCTCTGAACGCCGGCCTGCGGGTGGATGAGCCACGCTCCTTGCCGGTCGAGGAGCGCAGTCTTCGTGGCGAGATCCGCGACGGGATCAACTGGATCTACCGGCATGGCACGCTCGGTCCGCTCGCGGTGTCGACGCACGTGTGGTTCCTGGCCAACTCGGCGAGCTTCACCGCCCTCGCCGTCATCGCGTTGCGAACAGTCGGCCTGTCGCCATTCGTCTTCAGCCTGTTGCTGACCACGAGCGGGCTCGCGGGCTTGGTGGGCGCGACGTCGGCGCCCCGGGTGGGGCGTCGTTGGGGTCCGGGCCCTGCCATCATCGGCTCTCGTGCCGCCTATCCCGTGGCGTGGCTGGTCGTCGGACTCACGGTGGACACGAGCCTCAGCACGGCAGCCCTCTTCGTAGCGCTCGCGGTGCACGGACTCGCGGCAGGTGTGGAGAACGCCAACGAGATGGGCTACTGGCAGGCAGCAACACCCGACTGCCTGCTCGGCAGCGTGAATGCGACGAGGCGCTCGGTGAACCGCACCATTGCAGCCATCGGGTCTGTGCTCGGTGGCACGGTGCTGACCATCGGCGGCGTCCGGCTCACACTCCTCGGCGTGGCGGCGGCCTTCGGCGTCGCAGCGACGAGCGCAGCCCTTTCGCCGCTGCGAACCACCCGGGATCCGCAGCCAGCGCCGCGCACGAATCATCCCCGGATCAGCGGCGCTGAGCGCGCGGCTCCGCCGGGTCGTACTGCGCCGGCACGTAGACCCAGACCTTGCGTGACGTGCCCGGGTAGGTGGTGCTCTCGTTCCGCTCCAGCTCGATGACGGTGCCGGACGGCACCCCCTCGTGTGCCGACGACTCAGGCCCGTGGAGGTAGCCAACGTCCGACTGGTCGAGGGGAAGAGGGCTGAAGGGGATCTCTGGGGCCACGCCGCGACCGTATCCGCGACCAGGTCCGGCCGTGCAGCCTGACGCTGCACGCCGCAGCGGCAGACGAGCGCGCTCTGGGGCGCCCAATTGGGACACACCCGGTAAGGCACGGCCATCCCAAGGTTCGGGTTCGGCACACAACTCGGACGAGCGGCGCCCACTTCGGCTGCCTGGGATGGCGCGACCATGTCGTCGTCTGGGTACGCGAACGGGGCTGTCGCCCTGTGATGAGTGAGTGGGTGTGCCGTCCGACCGGCTCACCCGTGCGACAGAGAGTCTCGGGCGGCGCAGGCGTCTGGCTGTTGCGCCAGCGATGGCCAGGCCCGGTCCAGGTTGTCGAGCACCACGTGGGCCGGGACACGGCGGCCCCATGGGGGTACGCCAACCGGTCGTCGTGCACCGGACCCGAGTGGCAGCCCGGGTCGGCGAGCCAACGCCTCGGCGGCGACCACGACAGCGAGCGGGTGACCCCGGCCGAAGGTCCGGATCCGCTCGGCGTCCTCACCGCGTACGCCGTGCGCAGAGAGCAGGAGGTCGACGTCGTGGTCGGACAGGGGCCCGACCTCCAGCTCGGCCAGCAGGGTCCGCCAGCCGGGTGCGGTGCGCCAGGCGACGTTCGGCCCGCGCCGGCCCACCAGGAGCAGGGTGACGGAGGCCGGGAGCGCCTCGGCCAGCTCGTTCCTGACCCACCCGTCGAGCAGGTTGAGGCGCTCGAAGGCGTCGATCACGAGGACGTCGACCTCGACCTCCTCGATCCGGCGGGCGGCCGCCGGCGCCGATGAGGGCGCGGGCCCGCCGAGGGCAGCGCCGAGCGCGGCCAGCGCCCCCGGCACTGTCGGTTCCACCTCGCGGGCGTCGATGGTGATGGCCTTCAGTGGCAGGGACGCCAGCGTCCCGGTCACCAGCGTCGTCTTGCCGATCCCGCCCGGGCCGTGCACGAAGACGGCGGCGGGCCCCTCCGGAGCCAGCAGGGCGGCGAGCCGCGAGCGCTCGGCCTCGCGGCCGACGAGCGAGAGCGACGCCGCGGCCGCCAGACGCTCCGACATGGATCCCCGAGCTCGGGTCGGGCTCACACTTCGCATGCTAGGGCGCAGACCGCCGGTCGGGAACACCCGGAACGGCTTCCCGGCCGGGCACACGACGTAAGGTCCCGCCATGGCCCGGGTCGTCTTCATGTGCGGCCCGTCGGGGTCCGGGAAGACGACGTACGCCCGACGGCTCGAGGCCGAGGGCATGGTCCGGCTCTCCTTCGACACCGAGATGTGGCGGCGCGGGTTCACGACGGTCCCGCTGCCGCCGGAGCAGCGACACGAGATCGAGACCGCCCTGCAGGAGCGGCTGCTGGAGCTCGTGGCCGACGGGGAGGACGTCGTCCTCGACTTCTCGTTCTGGTCCCGCCGGATGCGTGCGGACTACCGCCGGCTGCTCGAGCCCACGGGCGTGGTGCCGGAGACCGTGCACCTCGCGACCGACCGGGACACGGTGCTCGCCCGCATGCAGGCCAGGCGGGGCCGCCACGCCGACGGCTACGTGCTCGGCGAGGAGCTCGTCGCGCAGTACTTCGACCACTTCGAGCCGCCCACGCCCGACGAGGGCCCGCTGACCGTGGTGGCCGGCACGGACCCGGCCGACCGGATCGTCACCGCGGATGAGATCGACCCCTGACGAGGCCGCCGGACATCGTTAGGGTGCCGGACATGCCCGACAACCGAGTGGTGAGAGTCCGCAGGGCCGAGGAGGGCGTGGCCGCGGAGACCCTGCGCGCGGGCATCGCGCGCATCCAGGCCGACCTCGAGGTCACGCCCGACTTCCCGGCCGAGGTCGAGGCGGCCGCGGCGAAGGCGGCCGCCGCCCCCCGGCTGCCGGAGCTGGACCGCACCGACATCCCGTTCCTGACCATCGACCCGGCCGGCTCGATGGACCTCGACCAGGCCCTGCACCTCGAGCGGGACGGCGACGGGTTCCTGGTGCACTACGCGATCGCCGACGTCGCCGCCTTCGTCTCGCCGGGGGACCCGGTCGACGTCGAGGCCCACCGGCGCGGCGAGACGTTGTACGGCGCGGACTCGACCGTGCCGCTGCACCCGCGCGTGCTGTCGGAGGACGCCGCCTCGCTGCTGCCCGACCAGGTGCGACCCGCGCTGTTGTGGACCGTCCGGGTGGACGCGTCCGGCGAGGGCACCGACGTGAAGGTGGAGCGGGCCCGGGTCCGCTCGACGGCCCGCCTGGACTACGAGACCGCCCAGCGGGCGATCGACGACGGCTCGGCGTCGGAGTCGCTGCGGCTGCTCGCCGAGCTCGGCCCGCTGCGGCTCCAGCGCGAGGCCGCCCGCGGAGGGGTCTCGCTGCCGCTGCCCGAGCAGCAGGTCGACGTCTCCGACGACGTGTGGGAGCTGGAGTACCGCTCGCTGCTGCCCGTGGAGGAGTGGAACGCCCAGCTCTCGCTGCTGACCGGCTTCGGCGCCGCCTCGCTGATGGTCTACGCGCGGGTCGGGCTGCTGCGGACCCTGCCGCCGCCGGACCCGCGCGACGTGCAGCGGCTGCACCGCACCGCCCGCGCGCTGCACGTGGACTGGCCCGCCGAGCAGCTCTACCCCGACTTCATCCGCTCCCTCGACCCCCGCCGGCCCGAGCACGCGGCCATGGTCAACTCCTGCACCCGGTTGCTGCGCGGCAGCGGGTACGTCGGCTTCGACGGGGAGGTGCCCGCCGAGCCGCAGCACGCGGCCCTCGCCTCGGAGTACGCGCACGTGACCGCGCCGCTGCGCCGGCTCGGTGACCGGTACGCCGGGGAGATCTGCCTCGCCCTGTGTGCCGGCACCCCGGTGCCCTCCTGGGTCCTCGACCAGCTGCACAGCCTGCCCGGGGTGCTCCAGGAGTCGGCCCACCGCGCCCACCGCTACGAGGCCGCGATCCTCGACCTCGTCGAGGCCGGCGTGCTGAAGGACCGGGTGGGGGAGCGCTTCCCCGGCGTGGTGGTCGACGTGGACGACAAGCAGCCCTCGCGCGGGGTGGTCACCGTGCAGGACCCCGCGGTCGAGGCACCGGTCACCGCGACCGGCGACCTGCCGCTCGGCATGGACGTCGTCGTCGAGCTGGTGCGGGCGGACGTCGGGGCCGGCCAGGTGGAGTTCCGGCTGGTGTGAGCCGGGCGGTTCCCGGGTCGGCGAAGCGAGCGCAGAATCGAGTCCTCCGACAAGGAAGGACGATCATGAGGACACGCATCGTGCTGGCCGGAATCGCCGTGCTGGCGGCCGGTGGAGCAGGGACCGCCGCCGTCGTCACGACGACCGCCGACGCTGCGGACCACGTGCCACGCAGCACCGTGGACCCGGGGCGCTTCCAGCACCCGAAGCCGAACGCGTACTTCCCGCTGACGCCCGGCACGGTCTTCCGCTATCGCGGGACCGACGAGGGGGAGCACTACCGGGAGCGGCTGGCGATCACCCACCGCACGAAGCAGATCGAGGGCGTGCGTGCCCGCGTGCTGCGCGACGTGCTGCGGCGCGCAGACGGCAGCCTCGCCGAGAGGACCTCCGACTGGTACGCCGCCGACCACGACGGCAACGTCTGGTACTTCGGTGAGCGGACCGCGACCTACGACCGGCACGGCCACGTGCAGAGCCGCGAGGGCTCGTGGCAGGCGGGCGTCGGGGGAGCGGTGCCCGGGAAGATCATGCCGGCGCATCCACGACCGACCGACGCCTACCGCCAGGAGCTCGACCGCGGCAACGCCGAGGACCAGGCGTGGATCGTGCAGCGCGGCTTCTCCACGACTGTCGCCTACGGGAGGGTGCACCACGTCGTGCGCTCGCTGGAGTGGAGCCGGCTCGAGAAGGGCGTCGTGTCGGAGAAGCTCTACGCCCCGCACCTCGGCACGGTCCGCGAGCGGGACCTCTCCGGGGGCAGCGAGCGGTTCGAGCTGGTCTCGGTCCGCCGCCCCTGACGCTCAGCCGGCGGCGGCCACCCGGCGCAGGGCGTCCAGGCTGCGGTCGACGTCGTCGGCCGTGGTGGCCCAGCTGCTGACCGAGATCCGCCCGGGAGACGCATCCGATCGGGGACGGCGGGTACCGCTCCGACCCCGACGCACGAGAGAGAGGTTGCACGCATGCGGATGACCCGCCCCGAGTCCAGCATCTGGGTCCAGGTGATGTTCGTCGTCGGCGCGCTGGTGGTGCTGGCGATCATGCTGGTGATCGCGAAGGCCGTGCTCGGGAACGCCTAGCTAGCCGGCGCGGCCGTGGCAGCCGATCGCCGGCGGACCGGATGGTGAGGGCCGGGTCAGGCCTCGTGCTCGCGGAGCCGGGCGAGCATCCGGTTGTAGGCGTCGAGCGCCTCGTCGCTGTCCGCGTCGATCAGGTCCGCGTCCTCGCGGCTCAGCGGCTGGGCGCCGCTCTGCTCGACGTGCTCCACCAGCGTCGCTCGGCGCACGCCCTCCAGCCAGGTGCCGACCACCCGCTCCCGGCGGGACGGGGAGGACAGCACGCTGACCCACAGCCCGATGCCGATGGCCATCATCAGGCCGTCGCCGGCCGCCCACATCAGCGCGCCGCCGACCTGGGTGTCGTGCAGGGCCGGCGGGGCCCAGTCCGGGTGCATCGACATCATCACCGGGAACGGCACGTGGTCGGTCTGGAGCAGCACGATGCCGACCACGGTGTCCGGGATCATCGCCGCGACCAGGATCATCAGCCGGAGCAGGTACGACGGGTTCGCGCGGATCGGCTCCTCGCCGAGCAGCGGCAGCAGGAAGAGGTAGCCGGTGACGACGTAGAGCACCTGCTCGCCGGTCATCAGCCAGGCGTGCTGGGCCATCTGGTCCATGAACCCGGTCAGGTGCGTGCCGATGATCACCACCGCGTAGAGCAGCAGCCCGGTGGTCTGGTGGGTCAGCACCGAGACCGGCCAGGACCGCAGCGCGGCCCGCACCCGGGGCTGGCGCTCGGGCGGGAACGCCTCGAGGAGCACGGTCAGCGGGTGCCCGAGGACCAGCAGCACGGGCACCACCATGATCAGCAGCAGGTGCAGCACCATGTGCATCCAGAACAGCGACATGGCGTAGGTGCCGATCGCGGAGGCGACGCAGACCCACAGCAGTGCGGTCCCGAGGCCGAAGCTGACGACCCGCCAGGGGCGCACGGTCGAGCGCGGGCCGGCGGACACCCGGCCGGCCAGGTAGCCGCCCAGCAGGACCGCGGCGACGGCCAGCCAGACGGGCTTCAGCTCCCAGGTGCTGAAGAAGGTGCCCCAGTCCAGCGGGGCCAGTGCCCCAGCGCCGTCGCCCATGCCAGCCATGCCGTCCATGCCGTCCACGCCTGCGAAAATACGCCGCGCCTCCCCGGAACCGTCACCGGGTGCGCCGCCGTGCGACCCAGGTCACTCGGTCACAGCACGTGGGTGGGCAGCCCCGGGCAGGCGGACTCGAAGGCCGGCCGCCGGGCGGGGTGCGGACGGGCTGGCCTGTAGGCCGGGTTCTGTCCCGGGAGCCCTTGCGGGCGTCCCGGGGGCGACCATCCATCTACGGCTGCCGTTGCCGACAGCCTCCAGCGATCTACCCGTGCACTCGGGCGGGCCGCCCTCGAACGTGCACGCGCCCCGCGCCCGGAGGTGCGGAGCTTCTTGACCTTGCTCCAGGTGGGGTTTGCCTAGCCGGCCCGGTCGCCCGGGCCGCTGGTGGTCTCTTGCACCACCGTTTCACCCTTACCGCCCTGCCTCGCCGAAGCTCAGCCGGGCGGCGGTCTGTTTTCTGTGGCACTGTCCCGCGGGTCACCCCGGGTGGGTGTTACCCACCACCGTGCCCTGTGGAGCCCGGACCTTCCTCGGCGACTCCCGAAGGAGACGACGCGGTCGCCCGGCCAGCCCATCCGCGCCCCAAGGATAGGGCAACCGTCCCGGTTGCCTGCCCCCGACTACTCTGGCCGGGTGCTGCCAGCCGGGTACGAGCTCCGTCCGCTGGCCGGCGAGGACGCGCCGGCCCTCGCCGCGGCGTACTCCCGCAACCGGGACCACCTGGCCCCGTGGGACCCCCGGCGCAGTGAGGAGTTCTTCACCGAGGCCGGGCAGCGCAAGGACACCGACGCCAAGCTCGAGTCAGCGCGGCTGGGGCTGCAGGACCCCTGGGTGCTCTGGCACGACGGGGCCGTGGTCGGCCGGGTCAACCTCAACAACGTGGTGCGCGGCGTCTTCCAGAGCGCGTCGGTCGGCTACTGGGTGGACCGGCAGCACACCGGCCGGGGCCTGGCGACCGCCGCGGTCGGCTTCGCGCTGCGGCGGGCCGCCGAGCTCGGTCTGCACCGCGTCGAGGCCGGGACGCTGGTGCACAACGTGGCCTCGCAGGCGGTCCTGCGCCGCTGCGGCTTCGAGCAGTACGGCGAGGCCGCGCAGTACCTGTTCATCGCGGGCTCCTGGCAGGACCACCTCCTGTTCCAGCGGATCCTGCACGAGCGGCCGGCCGGGCCGGCCGCCGCCTGAGGGAGGGCAGACGTGGACGACGACGACCTGGTGGCACCGCCGCTGGTCTTCCCCGGGCGCGGCCCGGAGACGGCCTACCGCACCGCCCACGACCTGCTCGCACGCCGGGCACCGCGGGAGGCGCTGGAGGTGCTGGAGCCCGCGCTGGAGCAGGAGCCCGGCAACACCGGCCTGCGCTCGCTGCGGGCGTGGGCCTACCTGCTGCGCGCCCAGCTCGGGCGGGCCGAGGCGGAGCTGGCGGCCCTCGTCGACGAGCGCCCCGACGACGACTGGGCACGCCACGCGCTGGGGCGCAGCCTCGAGCGGCAGTCCCGGCTGGCCGAGGCGCTGCCGCACCTGCGACTGGCGGCCGCGATGAGCGGCGACCCCGAGCACGAGCTCGCGGTGCTGCGGGTCGAGCGGCGGCTCGCGGAGACCGGGGAGCGGTCCTTCGACGAGCTGACCTGAGCGCGGTCGTCGCGCCGCGACTGGAGGGTCGTCCAGCCTGGCGGACGGTCCGCACGCCGGCGGTGAGCCAGACACCGGACCCGGCCGGAGATCGGTGGCTCACTCACCGCCACCCGGTCGATCCGGATCAGCGCCATCCGGTCCAGACCGCTCGCCGAATGCCGGCAGACCGCAGCCGAACCGCCCCGGGGTCTGCGGTCTGTCGCCAATCCGCAGCCGGACCCCGTCCCCAGGGCGGGATTCGTCAGGGGTTGGTCAGGACCTCGGCGCCGTCCGGGGTGACCAGCAGCGTGTGCTCGAACTGGGCGCTGCGCTTGCCGTCGCGGGTGACGACGGTCCAGTCGTCGTCCCACATCACCCACTCGTGGGTGCCGAGGTTCAGCATCGGCTCGATCGTGAAGGTCATGCCGACCTCGATCAGGTCGTCGTACTCCGGGGTGTCGTAGTGCGGCACGACCAGGCCGCTGTGGAAGGCGGTGCCGATCCCGTGGCCGGTGAACTCGCGGACCACGCCGTACCCGAACCGCCTGGCGTAGGACTCGATGACCCGGCCGATCACGTTCAGCCGGCGGCCGGGCTTCACCGCACGGATGCCGCGCTCGAGGGCCTCATGGGTCCGCTCGACGAGCAGCCGGGTCTCCTCGTCGACGTCGCCGGCGAGGAAGGTCGCGTTGGTGTCGCCGTGCACGCCGTCGAGGAAGGCGGTGATGTCGATGTTGACGATGTCGCCGTCCTCGACGCGGCGGCTGTCGGGGATGCCGTGGCAGACCACCTCGTTGACGCTGGAGCACAGCGACTTGGGGAAGCCGCGGTAGCCCAGGGTCGAGGGGTAGGCGCCGTGGTCGCAGAGGAACTCGTGGCCGATCCGGTCCAGCTCGTCGGTGGTGATGCCGGGGGCCACGTGCGAGCCGACCAGCTCGCGGGCCTGCGCCGCCAGCCGGCACGCGGCGCGCATCCGCTCGATGGTCTCCGCGTCCTTGACCTCGCTGCCGGTGAAGCGCTCGGGCGCCGGCTTGTCGACGTACTCCGGGCGCGGGATGTGGGTCGGCACCGGCCGGCGGGGAGAGATGGTTGCTGCTGCCACGGGAGTCACGGCGCCACTGTAGTTGTGGCTGTGGTTTGCTCAGGCATGGCCAAGTACTGGTACTGCGTCAAGCACTCCCGCGTCGAGGAGGGCGAGGACATCTGCCCGCCGATCGACCGGCTCGGGCCCTACCCGACCCGCGAGGAGGCCGGGCGGGCGCTGGAGAAGGCCCAGCAGCGCAACCAGGACTGGGACGACGACCCGGAGTGGAAGGACGTCGAGGGCGGCCCCGGCACCGGGGGCGTCAGCTGGACCGGCCAGGGCTGAGCCGGTGGCCGCAGGAGGCCGGCGGCCTCCCGGCCGCGGCGGGGTGTCGCCGTGGCCGTTCGTCGGCATGGCCGGCATGGCCGCGGCGTTCTTCCTGTACGCCGCCTCGGGGCTGGTCGCGCCCTGGTGGGGCGTGGTGCTGCTGCTCGTGGTCTGGCTGGTGCTGTTCGTGCTCGCCTGCCGGTGGTGGACGCCGCACCCCGGCCGGCTGCCCTGGGTGGCGCTCGGTGCGGTCGCGCTGTGGTTGGCGCTGGTCGGCGCCGGTGCGGCGTGGCTCGGCTGGACCGCCTGACTCCTAGCGAGGGCTGACGCGCAGGATGACGTCGTTGCCGCCGCCGTTGTCGGTGGTGATCAGCAGGTCGTCGTCGGGTGCGACGGTGACCGATCGGAGGCGTCCGTCGTGCTGCAGCGCCGCGGGGGCACGGACCTTCCTCAGGTGACCGGAGGCGTCGAAGGTCAGGAAGATCACCCGGCTCGCCTTGAGCGCGGCGACGGCGAGGGTGCCGTTCAACGCGCCCCACGTTCCTGCCGCGCACGAAGGTGCAGCCGCTCGTCGCCAGGGTCGGGACCCCCGACCGCCAGCGTGCCTGCACCTGCTTGCCCGGCAGGGACGTGTCGGTCATCGGAGCGCCCTCGTTGTAGGCCGTCTCGACGGAGCTGACGGGGTTGAAGCCGTAGTCGCCACCGTTGACGAGCTTGTTCACCTCGTCGTCGCGGAAGGTGCCCTGCTCCACCTGCCACAGGGAACCGTCCCGGCGCTGCGCCAGGCCCTGGATGTTGCGGTGTCCGTAGGTCTGCACGTAGCGCTCGTTGCGGTTGCGGGCGTGCAGGAACGGGTTCGTGTGCCACGGCTTCCCGGTGAAGCGGTTCAGCCTCAGGGTCTTGCCGCCGAGGGAGGTGAGGTCCTCGGCGTTGGTGCCGACGTACCCGTCCCCGGTCCCGACCAGCAGGGACCCGTCGCGCGCGATCAGCAGCCGGCAGCCCGAGTGCCTGGCCCGGGGGTCGGCGGGGATGCCGCCGAGCAGCTCCCTGACCTTGCGGGCCCGGGTCGCGTGCTTGTCCAGGTGCCAGGCGAGGACGTGGATCTGGTGACCGCCACCGTGGACGTAGCCGCTCTGGCAGGTGTAGAAGCGGCCGTTGCGCGCGAAGCCCGGATCGACCTCGAGCGACATCAGGCCGGCGCGTCCCTTGACCCACACCTGCCTGCTCGGGAACTTCACCCGGTGGTGGTGGCCGTGCTGCCACACCGAGACCGTGGCCCGCTCACGCTGTGTGTACAGCAGCCGGCCGTGGCCGATCGGTTTCACGTCCCAGGGATGGTCGAGCCCGGTCACGAGGGTCCGGACCCGGAGGGCGGGCACGTGCCCCCTGGCGCTGCTGGCCGGCTGACCGGAATCGCCGGTGCCCGGATCCGCCGCCGAGCTCACCGGTGGCGACCCCACCAGGGGCAGCACCATGGCCAGTGTGGTCACGAGTCCCGCCGTCAGCCCCCGCATGGCGTGACCGTAGTTCGGACTGTCCGGCCGATCGTCACCAATATCCGGGGTTCGCGAGCCCAGCGCGGACGGACCCGGAGGATCGCGTCAGAGCCAGCCGTGGCCGTCGGCGACCAGCACCGCCTCGGCCCGGTTGGCCGCGCCGGTCTTGCCGATGGCGGCCGAGAGGTGGTTGCGGACAGTGCCCTCGGAGAGGAAGAGCCGCCGGGCGATGACCGCCACCGACGAGCCGTCGCGAGCGGCCCGGAGCACCTCGGTCTCGCGCGCCGTCAGCGGCGACTCCCCGGCGACCAGGCTGTCGGTGGCGAGGTCCGGGTCGACGACGCGGAGGCCGGCGTGCACCCGTCGTACGGCGTCGGCGAGCTGGGCGGCGGGCGTGTCCTTGACGACGAAGCCGGACGCCCCGGCCTGGAGGGCGCGGCGCAGGTAACCGGGGCGACCGAAGGTGGTCACGATCAGCACCCGGGTCTCCGGGCGGGCACGCCGCACCTCGGCGGTGGCGCTGATCCCGTCGAGCCCGGGCATCTCCACGTCGAGCAGCGCCACGTCGGGCTCGTGCCGGAGGACGGCGTCGACCACGGCGTCCCCACTGCCGACCTCGGCCACGACCTCGAGGTCGGGCTCGAGGCCGAGCAGCGCGGACAGGGCGCCGCGCACCAGGGCCTGGTCGTCGGCCAGCAGCAGCCGGATGCTCATGGCGTGACCACCCCGGCCGCGACCTCCAGTGACCAGCCGGGGGAGAGGTCCCGGGTCGTGAGCGTCGCGCCGGCAGCGTTCGCTCGCTCGCGCAGGCCCGCGAGCCCGTGGCCGTCGACGGTCGGTACGCCGGATCCGGGGCCGTCGTCGCGCACCTCCACGCTGGTGGCGGTCAGCCGGACCCGGCAGCACCGGGCCCGGGAGTGACGGATCACGTTGGTGACTCCTTCGCGGATCGTCCAGGCGAACAGCTCGCGCAGCTCCGAGGGCACCTCGTCGGCGGAGTTGGGCAGGTCGGCCGCGATCTGCGCCGCGGCCAGCGCCGCCCGGGCCCGGGTCAGCTCGCCGGGCAGCGTGATCTCCCGGTAGCCCTCGACGGCCCGACGCACGTCGTGGAGGGCGTCGCGGCTGAGCCGCTCGAGGTCGGCGACCTCCACTCGGGCGCGCTCGACCGCCTCCCTGTTGTCCGACCCCGCGCTGCCGGCCTCGAGCAGCCGGCCGGCGAGCTCGGCCTTGACCGTGATGACCGTGAGCGAGTGGCCGAGGATGTCGTGCAGGTCGCGGGCGAACCGGCTGCGCTCGTTCTCGACCGCCAGGCCGGCGTTCACCTGCTCCGCGCGCAGCAGCTCGATGTTGCGGCGCATCACCGTGCGCAGCCCGAGGACCGCGACCGAGGCGGCCATGATGGCGAAGGCCAGGCTGACCTGGCTGCCCCAGCCCGCCACTGCGCTCAGCGACAGCGACCCCGCGGCGAGCAGGACGACCACGGGTGCGGCGAGCCGCAACGGGAAGACCATCACGGCGGCCACGGCGAGGTAGACGACGCTGGCCAGGCCGGTCTCCCCGAGGCAGCCGACCATCAGCGCGCCCAGGGCGACCAGGCCCGTGAGGTAGGGGGCGGTGAAGGACAGGGGAGGATCCGCGACCAGCCGGGCGCGGTCCGAGCGCATCCGCACCCACAGCGCCATGTAGGTCGCTGCGAAGGCCAGTGTCGCCACCATGCCGGCGATCCCGGCGGCGCTGTCGCGGTGCGCCCACCCGGTGAGCAGCGGGTCGAGCAGGAAGAACAGCCAGATCCCGGCGAACAGCGGGCCCAGCCGGCCGACCTCGCGCGAGGGGATCCGCTGCTGCTGGCTCATGTCGCGCAGGGTAGTCACACGCGGCCGGTGTCCTTGCTCATCCGCCAGGCGGCCCCGGCGACGAACAGGCCGAGCCACACGACCGCGTTCACGACCGCGGTCCAGGGCAGGTCGTGGGTCAGGGGTGCGCGGCTGACCTCGGCGACGCCGAACATCGGCGTCCACTCGGCGACCCGGTAGAGCCACGTGCCGGCGTCGAGTGGGATGAAGACGCCGCCGAGGAAGGAGAGCAGCGCCAGGCCCGGACCGAGGATCTGCATGGCGTTCTCGCCGGGCACGACGTAGCCGATGAAGACACCCAGGGCCGCGAACGTCAGCGTGCAGAACAGCGTGACCACGGCCGCGCCGATCCAGACGCCGGTCGGCATCGACGCCTTGCCCTGGACGAGGCCGCAGACGTTCACCGCGAGGATGGCCAGCGCGCCCATCGCAAGCGCGACGAGCGCCTTCATCACGATGTAGACCACCGGGTTCAGCGGGGTGAGCCGGAGCTGGCGCGACCAGCCCAGCGCCCGCTCCATCGCCACCATGCTGCCGCCCGCGGCCGCGGTCAGCGCCGCGCCGTAGAGCGCCATCGAGAGCAGGATGTAGGCGGCCTCGTTGCCGCTGCCGACCGGGTGGTCCCAGGTGCTGTCGCCCCCGGCGATCGCGAGCAGCATCGCGGCCGGGAACAGCAGGGTGAAGAAGATGGTGCGCCGGTTGCGCAGCATCCGCTTGAGCTCGATCCGCAGCACGGTGAGGTTGAAGCCGCCCAGCGGCGGCACCCGGCGGGCGCTCGGGTCGATCGTCTGCTCGGTCATCTCAGCGCTCTCCCTGGTCGTCGTGGTCGCTGGCCGCGGTCAGGCTGAGGAAGGCGTCCTCCAGCCCCTTGCTGGTGATCTCGAGGTCCCGGGCGCCGGTCTCGGTCAGCAGGTAGCGGGCGACGGCGTCACTGTCCTTGGCGTGCACCAGCACGGTCTCGCCGCGCACCTCGACGCTGTCGACGCCGCCGATCGCCTCGATCGCCGAGGCATCGGCGCCGGGGAGCGTCGCCCGGACGGTGCGGCCGGCGGCGAGCGCGCGGATCTCCGAGCCGGAGCCGTCGGCCACGAGCAGGCCGTTGCTGACCAGCACGATCCGGTCGGCGTACTGGTCGGCCTCCTCGAGGTAGTGGGTCGCGAAGAGCACCGTGCGGCCCTTGCTGGCGTCGCGGCGGATCGCGGACCAGAAGGCGCGGCGGCCCTCGACGTCCATGCCGGTGGTCGGCTCGTCGAGCAGCAGCAGTGCCGGGTCCGGGAGCAGCGCCATCGCGAACCGCAGCCGCTGCTGCTCGCCGCCCGAGCACTTGGCCACCCGCCGTCCGGCGATGGCGGCGATCCCGGCGTCCTCGAGCACCTGGTCGACCGGCTTGGTGTCGGCGAACAGGCCGGCGGTGTACTCGACGGTCTCGCGGACCGTGAGGTCCTTGAGCAGCCCGCCGGTCTGCATCACCGCGGAGACCAGGCCCCGCGCGATGGCCTGGCGGGGGCTGTGGCCGAGGACCTCGACCTCGCCGGTGGTCGGCTGGGAGAGCCCGAGGACCATGTCGATCGTCGTGGTCTTGCCGGCGCCGTTGGGTCCGAGGAACGCCACGATCTCGCCCTGCTGGAGCTCCAGGTCGATGCCGCGCACGGCGTGGACGGCGCCGAAGTCCTTGGTCACGCCGGTCAGGCGCACGGCGGGCGGCGCGGCCGTCGCGTGCGCGTGCTGGGGGTTGAGCGTCATGCGACCAGCATGGTGGACGCGGCTCCCCGTCGCCTCCACCTCCGGTCACGGCCGGGGCATGACAAATGTCAGCCCCGGCCGGCCGGTCAGAACGTGTGCTCGGAGGCGGGGAAGGTGCCGGCGCGGACGTCGTCGGCGTAGGCGCGGGCCGCCTCGAGGAGCACGCCGTGCAGGTCGGCGTACTGCTTGACGAAGCGCGGCATCCGGCCGGTGCGGAGCCCGAAGGCGTCCTGCCAGACCAGCACCTGCCCGTCGCAGTCGACGCCCGCGCCGATGCCGATCGTGGGGATCGGGACCGCCTTGGTGACCTCGGCGGCGACGGCGCCCGGCACCATCTCCATGACCACCGCGAACGCCCCGGCGGCCTCCATCGCCCGGGCCTCCTCGACCACCCGGGCCGCCGCGTCGCCGCGGCCCTGGACCCGGTAGCCGCCGAGGTTGTGCTCGGACTGGGGGGTGAAGCCGATGTGGGCCATCACGGGGATGCCGCCCTCGGTGAGCTTGCGGACCTGGGGCACCATCTCGGCGCCGCCCTCGAGCTTGACCGCGTGGGCACCTGCCTCCTTCATGAACCGCACCGCGGTGAGGTAGGCCTGCTCGGGCGAGGCCTGGTAGGAGCCGAACGGCAGGTCGGCCACCACCAGCGCCCGGCGCACCGAGCGGCTCACGGCGCGGGTGAGCGGGATCAGCTCGTCCACCGTCACCGGCAGGCTGGTCTCGTTGGCGAAGACGTTGTTGCTCGCCGAGTCGCCGACCAGCAGCACCTCGATGCCGGCCTCGTCGAAGGTCTGGGCGGCGTACTGCTCGTAGGCGGTGAGCATCGTGAACTTCTCGCCGCGCTGCTTCATCTCCCGCAGGTGATGGGTGCGCACCCGCTTCACCGGCGGGGCGGAGGTGGCGGCGGGTCCGGTGCCGTACGGCGCCGGCTGCTCAGCGGACTTCTCGTCAGTCATGACGAAGCACTCCTCGAAGACGTCATCTCGCGGCTCCCTGCTGGAGTCCACGGACCGTCGTACACGCTAGTCGCGCGGCGGTCGCCCGGCCCTGTGTCGATGGTCACCCGGCGCGGCCGTCGGTGGCTCCGGGCTCAGCGCCACAGCCCCTGGAAGGAGCCGACCGGGTTGCCGACCAGGTGCACGCCGCCGCCCAGCAGCAGGTGCCCGGTCTCGTACGCCGCGTGCCCGGCCCCCACCACCCCGTCGACCAGCGGGTCGACCACCCCGTCGACCACCCCGTCGACCACCCCGTCGACCACCCCGTCCACGACCGGGTCCACGTAGTGGTCGTAGGCGCGGTCGGCCTGGTAGGCCGCCTCGTGCCCGGCCCAGTCGCGGGCCAGGTCGTTGGCCGGCTCGTGCCGCCCCTCGACGACCGTCGGCCGGTCGCCCGCCACGATCGAGCCGAGGTTGTGCAGGGAGGAGCTGCCGGCGTCGAAGTAGGAGGTGTGGTTGGTGATCCCCTGCCCGAGGTCGTCGGCGTGGAACGAGGGACCGGGGGCGACGGGGAACCGGGTGGCGCCGAAGCCGGCCTGGGCAGGGGTCCGCCCCCATGCCCAGCGACCCGTCGCGGCCGAGCCAGGTCACGAAGTCGTTGTCGGCGGCTCCGACATAGACGTGGCCGGCCGGCATGTGCAGCCCCGACACGTCGTGCACGCCCCCGCCGGCACCCGGGCTGCCGATCAGCGTCAGGGAGTCGGCGTCCAGCCCGTCGTGCGCCGCGTGGGCGGCGGTGGTCGAGCCGTAGCTGTGGCCGATCACCGTGAGGTGCGAGCGCGGGCCCTGGTCGGTCGCGCGCAGGCCGTCGACGAAGTCGGACAGGTGGTGGCCCCCGGCCTCGGCGAGTCCCTCGCGGCCGACGCCGCCCACGTCGACGAGGTCGCCGGGGACGTCGAGCAGCTGCTGGGGGTCCCAGCTGGGTGCGTCGTAGCCCATCCAGGCGATCACCGCGGTGCTCCCGCCGTGCGCGGAGGCCTCCTCGAACAGCCGGAGCGCGTCCTCGCCCTGGCCGGCGATCGAGGAGAGGTCGTTGGTCAGGCCGGGCACGATCACGGCGGTGTCGTCCGCGGTGTCGGGGTCGCCGTAGCTGACCGCGCCCGCGCCGTCGCCGCCGAAGGCGCCGGGCAGGTAGAGCACGAGGTCGGTGTCCAGGGCCCGCCCGGTGCTCGGGTCGGTCACGGTCAGGCCCAGGTCGAGGGCGGTCCGGGTGGCCTCGGCGCGCACCAGCATCCGGCGCTGGGCGTCGGTGAGCGCCACGCCGCGGTCCTGCAGCGCGTGCAGGTGGTCGAGGTCGTGCTCGAGGGAGGCGCGGTTGGCCTCGTCCCGGTCGCCGCAGGGGATGCCGTCGGTGTTGCCGACCAGCTCGGGGCTGTGCAGCTTCAGTGCCTCCTGCTCGGCGGGGGAGAGGTGCGTCCACCAGCCGTGCACGGCCCGGGCGTCGCCGCGCAACGCCTGCAGCCGGCGCACCAGCGCCGCGGGGTCCGGGACCGACGGGTCGTGGGCGCGCCGCTCGGCCTCCCGCTCGGTGTCCACCGAGGCGAACGCCGCGATCAGGCGGTCCTCCGCCGCGGTCACCCGGCGCTGCCAGGCCTCGATCCGGCCCAGCGAGGTCCCGGGCGGAGGCGGCGAGCCGGTCGGCATCGGCCTGCAGGCCGGGGGCGTCCGCCTCGTGGGCGGTGCCGATCGTCCGGTCCAGGGCGTCGATGGACCGGTTGAGCTCGAGCCGGTCCGACTCGAGGTCCGCGCGGCCGGCGGTCAGGTCGGTGACCTCGGCGACGTAGCGGTCACAGGCCAGCGTGACGACCTCGAGCGCGGCGACGGCGGCGCGAGCGGCGTCGCCGAAGACCGTCATCCGGTGCTGGGCCGCCTCGGCGGTCCGGCCCGTGAAGTCCGGGGGAGCCCCGGCCCCTTCGATGGCCGAGCCGGCGTCACTGACCGCGATGCCGGCGGCGCGCAGGGAGTCGGTCACCGCGGAGGCGGCGGGGTCCGCCTCGAGCTCCGGGAACGGCGGCACGTGGGGTGGCAGCGCGACGGTGGTCACCAACCGCCTCCGGGGCTCGTGGACCGGGAGGACCAGGGCAGCAGCTGCTGCAGCCGGGACACCTGGTCGAGGTCGGTGACGAGGAACCGGGTGCGGGCCAGCCCCAGCGCCTGGGCGTGGGCGTCCGCGTCGTCGCGCAGCCGGTCGAGGCGGTCGGCCCAGGTGCCGACGAACTCGTCCGCGGCGGCCGCGACACGGGGCCCGAGGAGCGAGGTCTCGGCGCCGAGCAGGCTCCGGCGGGCGTCGCCGAGCGTCTCGGCCTGGTCGTCCCACACCTGTTCGGCGCGGGCCAGCTCGCTGAGCCAGACGTTGAGGGTCATCGGTTGGCCGCCGGGTCCGGCAGCTGGTCCCGGTCGAGCCGCAGCGGGCTCGAGACCAGCTCGACGTCCACCGAGCCGCCGACGGTCCGCGCGGTGACCGCCAGCGCGCCGTCGGGCGAGGCCCCCTCCAGCGCCGGAGCCGGGCCGCCGACCGGTCCCGCCGCCCAGCCCTGCGCCAGCAGGGCGTCACCGAGATCGCGCAACAGCTGGACGACGTCCTCCGGGTCGAGGTCGCGGTGGGACTCGCGCACGACCAGCCGGTGGACGTCGGCCCGGTCCTGCTGCCACCACAGCTCGGCCCGGGCCGAGGGCTCTCGGGCCAACCGGTCGTGGACGCCGGCCAGCACGGCGCGCCCGCGCGCCAGCAGTGCCCCGGCGTCGGCCGGTGTCGACGGTGGCACGTCCGCGGCGAGCTCCGGCAGCACCACGACGTCCACATCGGGGTGCCGCGCACGCACGACGCGCAGGAGGTCGAGCGGATCAGGCCCTGGCTGTTCCCGAGTCACCCGGGCATCATGCCCGTTCCCGGCGGTGGCGCGAGCCGGTTCTCCCCAGCTCCTCGCCCTCAGTCGACGAGGCCGGCGTAGTCGACGCGCGAGGCCCGCTTCGCGTACTGCTCGTCGCTGTCGGAGTAGTCCTCGCACTCCTGGCCGGCGCGCACGAGGTCGACGCGGAGGAACGAGATCTCCCGGGTCTGGGCCAGCACGGCCCGCGACACGCTCACCTCGACCGCGCCGCGGGTGCCGTGGACGCCGTACCTGTCCGAGGAGGTCTCGAAGCCCTGCGACTCCAGCACGTCACGGGTGGTGGCACTGATCGCGTGCAGGTCCCCGGCGGGGTCGTGGATCTCCCCGTGGGCCACGTAGCGCCACTGGCCGGAGACCTGGCAGCCGACGAAGTACGCGGGCATCGCGGTCAGGGTGCCGTGCAGGCGCCGGACGAGCGGGGGAAGGACGTCCTGCGCCGCCCGGCGGAAGTCGCGCTCGAGGGTGCGGGCGTGCCCGTCCGTCTGCCCGTCCGCCGCGGACCCGCCCGCCCCGTCGGCCGTGCAGCCGCTGACGCCGGCGGAGCCCAGGGCGGCACCCAGAGCGGCGCAGGCGAGGAGCGGCAGGAGCCTCATGGCGGGCAGGCTACCCAGCCGGGGGCTCGTCCCACGCACGCTGCAGCTCGTGGCGGAGCCCGGCGAGCGCGGTCCGGTCGTCGGGCCCGTCGCCGTGCGGCGCCTCGAACCAGCGCGCGTACTGGCCGATCTCGTCCAGGCGCCACTCCAGGTCGAACAGCGCGATCATGGCGGGATCGGCCTCGACGAGGTCGCCGTGGCCGGCGTCGACGAGGGTGCGGAGGTCCCGCTCGGCGGGTGCGAGCTTCAGCGACTCCCAGTCCACGAGCAACGTGGCGGCGGGTGCGAGCAGCTGGTTGCGGGTGTGCGGCTCGCCGTGCGTCGCCACCCAGGCCCGGTCGAGGGCCAGCCGGGCGAAGCGGTGGTACGCCGTGACCCAGCCGGAGATCTCGGTCAGCCGCTCGCGGAGAGCCCGACGCGCCGGCTCGCCGTACGGTCCCGAGGCCCAGGGCGTCGCGGTGCGCGTGGTGAGGTCGTCGTCCAGCCCGGGGTCGATGAACGGCGCCCAGCGCGGTATGGCTGACTGGGCCGCGGTCGCGTGGAGTCGCCGGAGCATGCTCGCCGTCGTCTCCGCCGAGGCCCGGTCGGGCGGTGGGCCGTCGCCGACCCGGTCGCCGTCGACCCACGGGTCGAGGCTCAGGAATCCGTCATGCAGCGGTGCGGTGAGGCGCCGTGCCGTCGTCGGGACCGCGGCGTGCACGAACTCGAGCCCGGAGGCCCGCAGCTGCGCCGCCCCTGCGTACGCCGCCTCCAACGAGGTGGCCGTGTGCCGGTCGCCCGGCCGGTCCAGCGTGACGAACCAGTGCCACCGGCCACTCGTGCCGGCGCGCCAGTGGTGTGCACCGAACCCGACCGGCAGGTGCTCGACGGTGTCGACGTCGGGGTCCCAGCCCGCGCGCACCGCGTCGAGCACGTCGGCGTCGGAGACGTGGGCGGGCGGCTCGAGCACCTCAGCGGTCCTCGCCGGCGCTCGGGTCGGGGGTGTCATTGAGCAACGGGGCGGGCACGGCAGCTCCCTCAGGCGTGGGCGGCGGCGGCCTCCAGGTCGGCGACCACGATCTTCCGCATGCCCAGCATGGCCCGCATCGCCGCCTGGGCGCGAGCGGGGTCCGGGTCGCCGAGCAGCTCGTGGAGCCGGGACGGCACGATCTGCCAGGACAGGCCGAACCGGTCCTTGAGCCAGCCGCACATCGACTCCTCCCCGCCGGCGACGAGGTTCTCCCAGTAGTAGTCGACCTCGGACTGGTCGGCGCAGGTGACGCTGAACGAGACCGTCTCGGTGAAGCCGGCGTGCGCCGGCCCGCCGTTGATGCCCTGGAAGGCCCGGCCGTCCAGCACCCACTCGCCGGCCATCACGGTGCCCGGCTCGCCCGGGCCGGCCTCCCCGTAACGGGCCACGCTGGTGATCCGGGAGTCCGGGAAGATGCTGGTGTAGAACTCCATCGCCTCCACGAGGTCGTCGTCGAACCAGAGGCACGGGCTGATCGAGGTCATCGCTGGCTCCTTCGTCACCGCCGGGCCCGCCCGGCCCGGCTCCTGCAGGGGAGACCTCCCGAGGGACGCCGATTCATCGGCGCGTCGGCCCGCGGCCCCGCCGTACAGTCGGTGGATGGGGTTCGAGAAGGTGAGCGGGGACGCCTACGGCCGGTTCATGGGCAGGTTCGCCGAGCGGCTCGCGCCGGGGTTCGCCGACCTCGCGGGCGTGCGGGCGGGGCAGCGCGTCCTGGACGTCGGCTGCGGCCCGGGCGCGCTGACCGCGGTGCTCGCCGACCGGGTCGGGGCCGACGCGGTGTGCGCGATCGACCCCGCGCCGCCCTTCGTCGCGGCGGTCCGCGAGCGGCTGCCCGACGTCGAGGTCCGGCAGGGCCGGGCCGAGCAGCTGCCGTACGACGACGCCGGGCCGGACTCCGGCTTCGACGCGGCGCTCGCCCAGCTGGTGGTGCACTTCATGGCCGACCCGGTGGCCGGGCTGGCGGAGATGCGACGGGTGACCCGCCCCGGCGGCGTGGTCGCCGCGTGCGTGTGGGACCACGGCAGCGGCCGCGGGCCGCTGACCCCGTTCTGGGGCGTGGTGGCCGAGCTGTGGCCGGACGAGAGCGGCGAGGCCTTCGACGCCGGTGCGCGCGAGGGCCACCTGGTCCGGCTGGCGCAGGAGGCCGGGCTGCGCGACGTGGAGCAGTCAGAGCTCACCGTGCGGGTGCCCTACGCGTCGTTCGAGGACTGGTGGACGCCCTACACCGCGGGAGTCGGGCCGGCCGGCGAGTGGCTCGCCGGGCTCGCGCCCGAACGGCGCGAGCAGCTGCGCCGGGCCTGCGCCGACCGACTTCCGCACGAGGCCTTCGAGGTCACCGCGACCGCCTGGGCGGTGACCGCCCGGGCATGACCGGGTTTGGATCCCGCCGCGTGGGAAACTTCCCAGCGTGGACTTCTTCTCCGCCTACGCCCACGGGTTCGCCCGCGTCGCGGCCTGCACGGCGCCGACGGCGCTCGCCGACCCTGCCGCCAACGCCCGCACGGTGATCGAGGAGGTGCGCAGGTGCTCGGAGGACGGCGTCGCGGTGGCGGTCTTCCCCGAGCTGAACCTGGTGGGCTACTCCGTCGAGGACCTGCACCTGCAGGACGTCGTGCTCGACGGCGTCCAGGAGGCGATCGCGGAGATCGCGCGGGCCACGACAGACCTGCTGCCGATCGTGGTCGTCGGCGCGCCGCTGGTCCACGGCAACCGGGTGCTCAACTGCGCCGTGGTCGTCCACCGCGGCCGGGTGCTCGGTGTCTCCCCCAAGTCCTACCTGCCGACCTACCGCGAGTTCTACGAGCGTCGCTGGTTCGCGCCCGGCGACGACCGGCGGGGCGCGCGGATCCTGGTGGCCGACCAGGAGGTGCCGCTGGGGCCGGACCTTATCTTCGCCGCCACCGATGTGCCCGGCCTCCGGCTGCACGTCGAGGTCTGCGAGGACATGTGGGTGCCGATCCCGCCCAGCGCCGAGGCCGCGCTCGCCGGCGCGACGGTGCTGGCGAACATCTCCGGGTCGCCGATCACCGTGGCCCGGGCCGAGGACCGGCGCCTGCTCGCCCGCAGCGCGAGCTCGCGCTGCAGCGCGGCGTACCTCTATGCCGCCGGCGGGCAGGGGGAGTCGACCACCGACCTGTCCTGGGACGGGCAGACGATGGTCTACGAGTGCGGGCAGCTGCTCGTCGAGTGCGACCGGTTCCCCGAGGGGGCGCGGCGCGCGATCGCCGACGTGGACCTGGACCGGATCCGGCAGGAACGGCTGCGCCAGGGCACCTTCGACGACAACCGGCGCACGCACGACGAGCGGGTGCGCGAGTTCCGCACGATCGAGCTCGAGCTGCGCCCGCCGGCCGGCGACCTGGGGCTGCGGCGCAAGGTCGACCGCTTCCCGTTCGTGCCCGACGACGCCGACCGGCTCGCCCAGGACTGCTACGAGGCCTACAACATCCAGGTCTCCGGCCTCGAGCAGCGGCTGCGGGCCATGAGCGGGCCGTCCTGGCAGCCCAAGGTCGTGATCGGGGTCAGCGGTGGCCTGGACTCCACCCACGCGCTGATCGTCGCCGCGAAGGCGATGGACCGGCTCGAGCGGCCGCGCAGCGAGATCCTCGGCTTCACCATGCCCGGGTTCGCCACCGGGGAGACCACCAAGTCCTACGCCTACCGGCTCGGCAAGTCCCTCGGGATCAGCTTCGAGGAGCTCGACATCACCGGCGCGGCCCGCCAGATGCTCGCCGACCTCGACCACCCCTTCAGCCACGGCGAGGAGGTCTACGACGTCACGTTCGAGAACGTCCAGGCCGGCCTGCGCACCGACTACCTCTTCCGGCTCGCCAACCACCGCGGCGGCATCGTGCTGGGCACCGGTGACCTCTCCGAGCTCGCGCTGGGCTGGTGCACCTACGGCGTCGGCGACCAGATGTCGCACTACAACGTCAACGCCGGCGTGCCGAAGACGCTGATCCAGCACCTGATCCGGTGGGTGGCCGAGACCAGCCAGTTCGACGACGAGACCAGCGACGTCCTGACCGAGATCGTCGAGCAGGAGATCACCCCCGAGCTGGTCCCGCAGAAGGACAGCGACAAGCCGCAGTCGACCGAGGAGTCGGTGGGGCCCTACGCCCTGCAGGACTTCACGCTCTACTACGTGCTGCGCCATGGGTACCGGCCCAGCAAGATCGCCTTCCTGGCCTGGCACGCCTGGCACGACGCCGAGGCGGGGGAGTGGCCGCCGAACTTCCCCGGCGGCCGCCGCGTCGCCTACGACCTCGCGACCATCCGCCGCTGGCTGCTGGTCTTCGTGCGGCGGTTCTTCGCGAGCCAGTTCAAGCGGTCCGCGCTGCCCAACGGCCCGAAGGTCAGCGCAGGCGGCACCATGTCTCCCCGGGGCGACTGGCGGATGCCGTCCGACGCGGCCGCGGACGCCTGGGTCGCCGAGATCGAGGCCGAGGTTCCCCAAGCCTGAGGATGGCGGGCCCCACGGCCGGGTGCAGGATGCGGTTCGGCAGCCTCCCCCGAGGTCACTGGATGCCGCGACCCGAGGAGCCACCATGCGTGGACGTCCCGCGACCATCCTGCTGGCCATCACCGTGACGGTGCTGTCGCTGCTCGCGCCCGCCGCGCAGGCGCAGCGCCCGGCCCGCGCCCACGCGACCCGGACCACCCGCGCGGCACAGGCACAGCGTCCGGCCCGCACCGCCGTCACCGTGGTGCTGCGTGACTGCGCGGGATGTCGCGTGCAGGCCGTGCACTACGTCCCCGCGACCGGGGCGGACCCGTGGTGGTCGCACTGGCGCACCGTCGACTCCGACCAGCAGGTCGTCTTCGACGTGCCCCGCGCGCGCACCCACGGGCTGACCTTCTTCGTCGACGCCCCCTGGGCCGGCAACCCGGGCGCGGCCTCGATGCTGACGGCGCGCTACCCGCACCAGGCGGTCGGCAGCCGGGTGTCGCGGCACAAGGCCCGGCACAGCAAGCGCGCCGAGGTGTGCTGGGCCGGCACCCAGCGGCCGACGGCCCGGTTGGTCTACCGCGTCGAACGCGCGCGCGGCCGGGAGCTGTCCACCGGCGAGCGGATCGAGTTCCCGCGGGCGTACGCGGTGCGCACGCTGCCGGCCTGGCCGCCGATGGAGCCCGCCTACAAGGGCTCGGCCCAGGCGCAGGACGCCGTCGGCTGCGTGAACCCGTCCGATCGCCCCGTGCCTCGACCGCACCGGGCCACGCCGAGGACCGTGCTCACCCTGCGGGCGCGCGGGTGCGAGGGCTGCACGGTCCGCCTCGAGCAGTGGCGGCGTGCGGACGTCCCGCCGTGGATCTCAGCGCCCAGGCCGGTGCGGCACGGCCGGGTCGGCTTCCGGGTGCCGACCGCGCGCACCCACGGCATGCTCGTCGGCGTGACCGGGCCGTGGGAGGCGGCCGACGCGGTCCCGACCGGGTTCCAGAGCCTGGCGGTCTTCCGGTACGCCGGTCAGCGGCCGGGCTCCCGGGTCGGCTTCGCGTCCGCCCGGCACCAGCACCGCGGGTCGGCCTGCTGGGCCGGCACCAGCGCCCGCCGCGCGACGCTCCGGCTCGGCGTCCGCGAGGTCACGGTGCGGGCGACCAGCGGCGAGGACACCCAGGGCACGCTCGCCTGGCTGCCGGTGCAGCGCGCCTCGTGGCGGCCGATGCGTCGCGTCGCCAAGGGGGTGTACGGCACCGAGCAGTCGGTCGTGTGCCGGCCGCGGTAGCAGCCTGCTGACCGACACGCCCTCCATGGTGGTCGAACGTTCGTCCACCGACGGGTGCCTCCGACGGCTGTGCGCCGTCGGCAACTTCGGTGGCGGTGCGCGCGTCTCCTCCTCGCAAGCCCGACCCACGAGGAGAGAACATGCGCCAGATCTCGGTACGACGACGCGCGGTCCGCGGGCTGCTGGCCCTGATCGCCACCACAGCTTTCGTGGCCGCGGTGCCCTCGCCCGGCGAGGCCCGTCCTGCCCCTGCGCAGCGGCAGGCAGCACCGCGGACGAGCCTCACCCTGGTGGTCCGGGGGTGCGACCGGTGCAGCGTCCAGCTCGTGCACGCGATCGACGGCGAGGCCGAGCACGTCTGGACCTCCCACCGCCGACGCGTCGGCCCGGACCACCGGCTCGTCTTCCACGTGCTCACCTCCCGGACCCACGGGCTGTCGTTCGTGCTCGACGCGCCCTGGGCGGGCAACACCGGCGCGGTGCCCAACATGGTCACCCGGTACGCCGGCCACCGGGTCGGGACCGTCGTGCACCGGCCCGGCGCGCGGCACGCGCGACGGGCCGAGGGCTGCTGGGCGGGGACCGGCGCCGGCGCCGCCCGGTTGACGTTCCGGGTGGACCGGGTCCGCGTGCGCACCGTCGACGGTCATCGGGCGAAGGCGCCACTCGCCTACAGCCGGCACACGCTCCCGAGCTGGCAGCCGATGGTCCGCACCTACAGGGGCACGATCGGCAACCAGGACGCCTTCTACTGCGAGCGACCCTGAGCCGCCGAGCGGCGGCCCCAGGAATGGAGGAACACATGAACATGACGCACATCGGCCCCGCTCGACGGGCAGTGGTGCTGGTGACGGCGCTGGTCGCGGGTGCGGCGGCGTCGGTCGTCGGCGGGACCGTGTCGCTCGCGGCCACCCCGCAGGGTCACCGGATCGCGGACCGATCCTCGGCCCGGTCCTCGGCGGCGCCGCAGCGCACCACGCTCAGGTTCGCCGTCCGCGGCTGCGACCGCTGCCGGATCCGGCTCTACCAGGCCCGGGACGGACGACGCGGGGTGTGGCAGTCCCACCAGCACCGGGTGGAGGACGGCACGGTCTCCTTCGACGTGCCGACCCGTCGTACCCACGGGATGAGCGCTTCGGTGCTGCCTCCCTGGGAGCGGCACGGCATCCCCACGGGCTACACCACGATGGTCGTGTTCCGCTACGCCGGTGAGCGGGCCGGCGCGATGGTCAGCCGACGCGAGGGACGGACCAGGCGCCGGGCGTCCGGGTGCTGGGCCGGCACCACCGCGGCCGAGGTGACCGTCCCGCTGCGGGTCCGGAAGGTGCGCGTGGAGGGCACGACCGGCCGGACCACCGGCAGCGTCGCCTGGACGCCGAGGACCCAGCAGTGGTGGCGTCCGATGCTGCGGACCTCCCGGGGGATCCTGGGCGCGCAGGCGATCATCCCCTGCAAGCGGCCCTGAGCCTGTCTCCACCGGCGCCGGCCATGCGCCATAGTTGGCCCATGGGCAAGCAGGAAGACTTCGTTCTCCGCGCTCTCGAGGAGCGCGACGTCCGGTTCGTCCGGCTCTGGTTCACCGACGTGCTCGGGTTCCTCAAGTCGGTGGCGGTCGCGCCGGCCGAGCTGGAGGGCGCCTTCGCCGAGGGGATCGGGTTCGACGGCTCGGCGATCGAGGGGTTCGCCCGGGTCTACGAGGCCGACATGCTGGCCAAGCCCGACCCGTCGACGTTCCAGATCCTGCCCTGGCGGGGGGAGGGGCCGTCGACGGCGCGGATGTTCTGCGACATCGTCATGCCCGACGACTCCCCGTCGTACGCCGACCCGCGCTACGTGCTGAAGCGGACGCTCAGCAAGGCCGCGGAGCAGGGGTTCACGTTCTACACGCACCCCGAGATCGAGTTCTACCTGTTCAAGAACACCCCGCAGGCGGGTGACGAGCCGGTGCCGGTGGACCGCAGCGGCTACTTCGACCACACCGCCCAGTCGATGGGCGCGGACTTCCGCCGCGAGGCGATCACGATGCTGGAGTCGATGGGCATCTCGGTGGAGTTCAGCCACCACGAGGCCGGTCCCGGCCAGCAGGAGATCGACCTGCGCTACGCCGACGCGCTGTCGACCGCCGACAACATCATGACCTTCCGGACGGTGATCCGGGAGGTGGCGCTGAGCCAGGGGATCTGGGCGACGTTCATGCCGAAGCCCTACACGACCCACCCCGGCTCGGGCATGCACACCCACGTGTCGCTGTTCGAGGGCGACACCAACGCGTTCTTCGAGGCCGGTGCGGAGTACCAGCTGTCCAAGGTCGGTCGGCAGTTCATCGCCGGCGTGCTGCGGCACGCCAACGAGATCAGCTGCGTCACCAACCAGTGGGTCAACAGCTACAAGCGGATGATGTTCGGCGGCGAGGCCCCGTCGTACATCTGCTGGGGCCACAACAACCGCTCCGCGATGGTGCGGGTGCCGATGTACAAGCCCAACAAGGGCCAGTCCACCCGGATCGAGCTGCGCACCATCGACGCCGCCTGCAACCCCTATCTCGCCTTCGCGGTGGTGCTCGCGGCCGGGATGAAGGGCATCGAGCAGGGCTACGACCTGCCCCGCGAGGCCGAGGACGACGTCTGGTCGCTCTCGGAGCGCGAGCGCAAGGCCCTCGGCATCGACCCGCTGCCGCGCAGCCTGCACGACGCGATCGGCATCGCCGAGGAGTCCGAGCTGCTGGCCGAGACCCTGGGTGAGCACGTCTTCGACTTCTTCCTGCGCAACAAGCGCCAGGAGTGGGAGGAGTACCGGGGCCAGGTCTCGGCGTTCGAGCGCGACCGCATGCTCCCCGTGCTGTGAGGGGCCGACCGGAGGTGGCCCAGACCGACAAGCCGCAGCGCGAGCCCTACGTGCCCGACCGGGCCCGGCAGCTGCTGATCACGCTGTGGGTGGTCGTCGGCCTCGGCGCCCTGCTCGCCGCGCTCGGCGCGTGGTGGCTGGTCGCGGGCGCGCCCGTGGGGCTGGTCGTCCTGCTGCTGCTGGTGCCGGCCGTGGCGATGCTGACGCTCGCCGGCTGGAGCCGTGGGCTGCTCCGCCGCGGCGACGGCGGGGCCCGCGTGGCGGTGCCGGTGACGGCGGCGGTGACCACCCTGGTCGGGCTGCTGTGGAGCCGCAGCGGCCCCGGGGTGCTGATCGCGGTCGTGGGCATCCTGCTGCTGCTCCTGGCCCTGCTGCCCGGGCGGGACGACGAGGACGCGTCGTCGGGCCGGCCACCGTCGGACCGGTAGGTTGCGGGCGTGAGTGAAGCGACCGTGCTCGTGGTCCAGCACGAGGACATGTGCCCGCCGGCCCTGATCGGGCGCTGGCTGGTGGACGCCGGCTGCAGCGTCGAGGTGTGCCGGCCCTACGCCGGCGACGAGCTGCCCGACCCCGCGGCGTACGACGGGTTCGTGGTGCTCGGCGGCTCGATGGGCGCCGACGACGACGAGCGGCACCACTGGCTGGGCCCGGTCAAGGAGCGCCTGCGCGCGGCCGCGACCGCCGAGGTGCCGACCCTGGGGATCTGCCTGGGCCACCAGCTCGCGGCGGTGGCGCTGGGCGGGACCGTGGGCGTCAACCCGTGCGGCCAGCAGCTCGGCCTGCTCGACGTCGGCTGGCTCGACGACGCGGGCGACGACCCGCTCTTCGCCCCGCTCGCCACCCAGCGGCGCGGCGTGCACTGGAACAATGACGTGGTCACCACGTTGCCGCCGGGCGCGGTCGTGCTGGCCCGGTCCGGGGGCGACGTGCAGGCCGCCCGGCACGCGCCGACCGTGTGGGGCGTGCAGCTGCACCCCGAGGCCGACCTCGAGGTGGTGCGCCCGTGGGCGGCCTCCGACGAGGGCTCACACCGGGCCCGGGGGATCGACCAGGACGCGCTGCTGCGCGACATCGACGTCGCGCGGACCGAGCTCGACGACGCCTGGCGGCCCCTGGCCACCTCCTTCGCCGGGCTCGCCCGGGCGCGTGCCCGGGCCTCGGTGCCGGCCACGGACCGCTGAGCCCGCGGTGAGCCGGCCGACCACGTCCAAGGGCTCCCTGCTGCGGCTGGGGTTCCGCGACGCCGAGTCGTCGCTGGCGGCCCTGGGGACGCTGGGCCCGGTGGCCGACCCGCTGGTGGCGCTGCTGGCCCGCAGCGCCGACCCCGACCTCGCGGTGGCCTCGCTGGCCCGGCTCGCGGAGCGGCTCGACGACGCGGAGTCGATGCTGGCCGAGGTGGCCGACGACGAGGGCACCGCGATGCGGCTGCTGTCGGTGCTCGGCGCCAGCGAGGCGCTCGGCGACCACCTGGTCCGGCACCCCGCCCACTGGCTGGAGCTGACCGACCCGCTCCTGGGGTCGACCCGGCCCCCGGCGTACGTGCTGAGGGCGGACCTGCTGCGGGCCGTCGGCGCGGACCCGGACGACCCGGCCCCGGTCGCGACGCTGCCGGACGACGACGCCGTGGACGCGCTGCGGGTGGAGTACCGCCGAGCGCTGCTCCGGCTCGCCGCCCGCGACCTCGCCCACGACCTGGGCGTCGACGACACCGCCGCCGAGCTGTCCGACCTCGCCGCCGGGACCCTCGAGGCGGCGCTCGCGGTCGCCCGGGCGCGGATCGGCGAGGACGCCGGACTGGCCCGGCTGGCGGTGGTCGCGATGGGCAAGTGCGGCGGCCACGAGCTGAACTACGTCTCCGACGTCGACGTGATCTTCGTCTTCGAGCCCTCGGAGGGCAGCGACGAGAACGCCGCGGTCCGGGTTGCGAACCAGCTGGCCGGTCACCTGATGCGGATCTGCTCCGAGCACACCGGCGAGGGGACCATCTGGCCGGTCGACGCCGCGCTGCGGCCCGAGGGCAAGGCCGGACCGCTGGTGCGCACGCTCGCGAGCCACCGCGGCTACTACGAGCGCTGGGCGAAGACCTGGGAGTTCCAGGCGCTGCTGAAGGCGCGCCCGGTCGCAGGGGACCCGGCGCTCGGGCGGGAGTACCTCGAGATCGTCACCCCGCTGGTGTGGACCGCCGCGGAGCGGGAGGGGTTCGTGCCCGACACCCAGGCGATGCGGCGCCGGGTGATCGAGAACATCCCGCCGCGGGAGGCCGACCGCCAGCTCAAGCTCGGCGCCGGCGGGCTTCGCGACGTGGAGTTCGCCGTCCAGCTGCTGCAGCTGGTGCACGGGCGCGCGGACGAGCGGATCCGGCCGCCCGCCACGCTCAGCGCGCTGGCCGAGCTGACCCGCGGGGGGTACGTCGGCCGCGAGGACGGGGAGGCCCTGCACGAGGCCTACGTCTTCCTGCGCACCCTCGAGCACCGCCTGCAGCTCTACGGCCTGCGCCGCACCCATGTCGTGCCCGAGGACGAGGAGTCGCTGCGCCGGCTCGGCCGCAGCATGGGCATGGCCCGGGAGCCGGCGGCCGCGCTGGAGAAGGCCTGGCAGCACCACCGCCGCGAGGTCCGGCGGCTGCACGAGAAGCTCTTCTACCGCCCGCTGCTGGCGGCGGTCGCGAAGATCCCCGGCACCGAGGCGCGGCTGTCCCTGGAGGCCGCCGGCGAGCGGCTGGCCGCGCTGGGCTACCTCGACCCCAAGGCCGCGCTGCGCCACCTCGAGGCGCTCACCAGCGGGGTGACCCGGAGCGCGAACATCCAGCGCACGCTGCTGCCCGCGATGCTCGAGTGGTTCGCGGACGCGCCCGATCCCGACGCCGGCCTGTTCGGCTTCCGCCGGATCAGCGAGTCGCTCGGCGACTCGCCGTGGTACCTCAAGACGCTGCGCGACGAGGGCCAGGTCGCGGAGCGGCTCGCGCGGATGCTCGCCACCTCCCGCTACGCGTCCGGGCTGCTCGAGCGCGAGCCGCAGGGGGTGCGGATGCTGGGCGAGGAGCTCCAGCCGCTCTCGGTCGAGGCGCTCACCGAGGAGATGCTCGCCTCCGGTCGCCGGCAGGTGAACCACGAGAAGGCGGTCCGGGCGGTCCGCGCGATCCGGCGCCGCGAGCTGCTGCGGATCGCCGCGGGCGACCTGCTCGGTCTCGTCGACGTCGCCGAGGTCGGCGCCGGGCTGAGCCGGCTCACCGACGCCACGCTCGAGGCCACGCTCGAGATCGCCGGCCGATCCGTGCGCGAGCAGCGCGGCATCGACGACCCGCCCACGCGGATGGCGGTCGTCGCGATGGGCCGCTACGGCGGCTTCGAGCTCTCCTACGGCTCGGACGCGGACGTGCTCTTCGTGCACGACCCGGAGCCGGGCGCCGACCCGCAGCAGGCCTCGTCGTACGCCCAGGGGGTGGCGAACGAGCTGCGCCGGCTGCTCTCGCTCCCGGGATCGGACCCGGCGCTGGAGGTGGACGCCGACCTGCGGCCCGAGGGCAAGCAGGGTCCCCTGGTGCGGACGCTGGACTCCTACGCCGCCTACTACGGCAAGTGGTCGAAGGTGTGGGAGGCCCAGGCGCTGCTGCGCGCCGACGCGGTCGTCGGCGACCTCGAGCTGCGCCGGCGGTTCGTCGAGCTGGTCGACCCGCTGCGTTTCCCGGCGGAGGGCATCAGCGAGGACGACGTGCTGGAGATCCGCCGGATCAAGGCGCGCGTCGACCAGGAGCGGCTCCCGCGGGGCGCGGACCCGCAGACCCACCTGAAGCTCGGCCGCGGCGGGCTGGCCGACATCGAGTGGACGATCCAGCTGCTGCAGATGCGGTACGCCGGCCAGGTGCCCGGGCTGCGCACCTCGCGGACCCTGGAGGCGCTCGACGCCGCCCGCGAGGTCGGCCTGCTCGAGGCCGACGACGCCGACGAGCTCGTCCACGCCTGGCGCACCGTCAGCCGGGTGCGCAACGCGGTCACCCTGGTGCGCGGCAAGCCCGGCGACCACCTGCCCCGCGACCCGCTCGAGAAGGCCGCGGTCGCCAGCGTCCTCGGCTACCCGCTCAGCGCCTCGGACACCATGGTCAACGACTACCTGCGGATCACCCGCCACGCCCGCGCCGTCGTCGACAAGGTGTTCTGGGGCTGACCGCACCACCGTTCAGCTGGGCCTGCCCGTGCGTTCAGTTGGGCCTGCCCGTGGGGTCAGCGCGCGAGGTCCTTGCGGAGGTGCACGTCGGCCTGCCCCGCGACCGGGATGCCCTCGGTCCGCGCGAACTCGACGTACCCGTGCCGCTCGTAGAACTCCGGTGCCTGGAAGGTGAACGAGGACACCACCACCTGCGTGCAGCCGCGGTCGCGGGCCGCCTCCTCCGCCGTGGCCAGCAGCCGGCCGCCCCAGCCGTCGCGGCGGCTGTCCTCGCGCACCCAGACCATGCCGATGCCCGCGCACGTCGCCCAGGTCCAGCCGCTCAGCCCGGCGACCAGCTCGCCGTCGGCGTCCTCGACCTTCACGGTGAGCTCGCGCAGGTCGCTGTGCCCGGTGGCGGCGAAGTTGTGCGCGTCCAGGCCATCGGACAGCCGCCTGTCGAGGTCGGCGTCGGCGCCGCCGGTCCGGGGCACGAAGGGGCGGGGCTGGTGGTCGTCGGTCACGGGGGAGGACCCTAGCGTGCCCAACCCGACGACCGGGGAGGCCCAATTCGACGACCGGGGAGGCCCAACTCGACGACCGGGGAGGCCCAACCCGACGACCGGGGAGGCCCAACCCGACGACCGGGGAGGCCCAATTCGACGACCGGGGAGGCCCAACTCGACGGTCGTGAAACCTCCACGGACAGCGGCGTCCATCACCGTTTCGGGCATGCTCGCACTGGGCAAGCACTGGTGGACACGAACTCCAACCAGAGGGCGGACCATGGCATCCCTGAACGACCCGGACTCCACCGTACCGGAGCCGGCCCCCGCGCAGGTGACGTCCGGGGGATCGCCCCCCGACAACGCGCCGCGGCTGGACCTGTCGGTGAACCTGCCCCGTGAGAGCGTCAGCGTGCCCGTGGTGCGCCGGCTCGCGGCCCAGGCCCTGCGGGCGTTCGGGGTGCGCGGCGAGCACATCGACGACGTGGAGCTGGCGATCACCGAGGCCTGCGCCAACGTGGTCCACCACGCGACCGACACCGACACCTACGAGGTGCAGGTCGCGGTCGCGGCGGACCGGTGCGCGATCACCGTCTTCGACCACGGTGGCGGCTTCGACGGGGCCTCCGTCGAGCGCGGGCACGACGACGAGACCGGCCGGGGGCTGCAGCTGATGCGCGCGCTGGTCGATCGGGTGGCCTTCCGCAACGAGCCCCAGGAGGGGACCGTGGTGCACATGGTCAAGAACCTGGACTACGACGACGACCACCCGCTCTGGCAGCGCCTGCGCGAGGACTCCTAGCCGGGGACTCGACGGTCGCGCAGGACCGCCGCGCAGCCGCTAGATTCGGTTCATGGCCGACTCCTCGCAGGACCCGACGTCCGACGTGCCCGACCCCGCGACCGTCGAGAAGGGCGCCGAGCTGCTGCGCCTGCACCGGGATCCGGCGCTGCTGACGCTGGTCAACGTCTGGGACGTCGTCAGCGCCACCACGGTCGCCGCGGTCGAGGGCACCCGCGCCCTGGCGACCGCCAGCCACTCGATCGCCGCCACGCTCGGCTACGAGGACGGCGAGCAGATCCCCGTGGACCTGATGCTCGACATGGTGGGCCGGATCGTGCGGGCCACCGGGCTGCCGGTCAGCGCCGACCTCGAGGGCGGGTACGGCGACCCGGCCGAGACCGTGCGGCGGGCGATCGGCCTCGGCGTGGTGGGGGCCAACATCGAGGACCAGCTGAGGCCGGTGGCCGAGGCCGCCGCCAACGTCGAGAAGATCATGCGAGTGGCCGAGCAGGAGGGGGTCGACTTCGTGCTGAACGCCCGCACGGACTCCTTCCACCTGGGCCGCGACCGGGACCCGGCGGCGAACCTCGCGGACGCCGTGGACCGCGGCCGCGCCTACCTCGACGCCGGCGCCCCGGCCGTCTTCGTCCCGGCGCGGCTGGGCGAGGAGCAGGTCGCCACGCTGGTCGAGGCGTTCGGGCCGCAGCGGTTGACGATGATCGCCATCCCCGGCGTACCGCCCCTGGCCCGGCTGGAGGAGCTCGGCGTCGCGCGGGTCTCCTACGGTCCGATGAGCCAGAACGTCGCGCTCACCGCCCTGCAGGAGCTCGTCGAGGACGTGCGCCGGGGCGGCGGCGTGCCGGGGACGATGCGCCTGCTGAACTGACCCAGGCTCAGCCTGGATCCGGGCTCAGCCTCACAGTCGCGGCACGCGTACGACGAAGGTCGCCCCCGGCTCGTCGTCCTCGGCCAGCGCGACGTCCCCACCGATGCTGCGTGCCACCCGCCGGGCGATCCCCAGCCCGAGGCCGGTGCCGCCGCCGGGGCCCACGGTGCCGGGGGCGAACAGGCTCTCGCGGACCGTGCCGTCGACCCCGGGGCCGTCGTCGTGCACGCGCAGCTCGACGGCCGCGGCGGACGCGACCGCCCGCAGCGAGACCGTCGACCGGGCGTGGCGGACGGCGTTCTCGATGACAGGGGAGAGCGCGCGGACCACGAGGTCGCGCGGCGCGGCCAGCCGCACGGTCGGGTCCGGCACCGCCTCGGTCCACGCCGTGCCCTCGGGGCCGGAGGGGACCAGCGGGCGCACCGCCTCCACGACCTCCCCGAGCCGGCAGGTGGAGGTGGGCTCGTCGCCGGCGCGCCTGGCCAGGTCGAGCAGTGTGGAGATGGTCTCGGCCATGACGCGGGAGGAGGCGGCGACCTGCTCGAGGTCGGTGCGGGCGTCGTCGCTCAGCCCTCCGCGCAGCAGCGCGAGGTCGGCCGACCCCTGGATCGCGGCCAGTGGGGTCCGCAGCTCGTGGGCCAGCTCGGCGGTGAGCCGCTGCTCGGCGCGGATGGTCATGGCCACGCGCTCCAGGAGCCGGTCGAGCGTGGCGCCGAGCGAGGAGATCTCGTTGGTGGGGGGACCGAGGCCGAAGCGCCGGCCGAGGTCGTGCTCGCTCCAGTCGGTGGCACGCTCGGCCATCTGCGCGACCGGCGCCAGGGCGCGCGCGGTGACCCAGCGGGCGATGGCGCCGACGGCCACGACCACGAGGACGCCCACCGCGAGGCTGGCCAGCAGGATGTAGAGCTCGGCCTCCTCATAGGGGTGTCGCGACTCGCTGACCACGACGACCCCGTGCTGGCCCCCGTCGAGCGTGAACGGGCGGGCGTAGAGGCGGTACTGCTCGCCGACGTCGAGGCTGCGCGGCGAGGTCGCGCGGGACAGCTCGGCCATCTCGGCACGGACCCGGCGCCACTCCGACCCCGCGACCGGCCGGCCGCTCCCGTCGTACACCCGCGAGCCGGGGTCGAGGACCTCGTCGGGCACGACGAGCCGCGAGCCGGAGGCGGCCTCGGCGCCGGCGATGACCGCGTCCGCCCGCTCGTGCAGCACCCGGTCGAGGTTGCCCTCGATCACCCGGTGCAGGATCAGCTGCAGGCCCAGGGTCACCACCAGCATGCCCAGCGCGGTGAGCACCATGGTGGTGAGCACCATCTGGGAACGGAAGCTGGTGGCCAGCCAGCGCGGGGCCCTCACCGCAGCTGGAACCCCACGCCGCGGACCGTGCGCAGGGTCACCGGGGCGTCGATCTCGCGCAGCTTGACCCGGATCCGGCGGATGTAGGAGTCGACGGTGTTCTCGCTGACCCGGGCGCCGTCGGGCCAGGCCGCCGAGACCACGGCCTGGCGGCGGACCACCTCGCCGGGGCGAGAGGTGATGGCCGCGAGCATCCGGAACTCGGTGGGGCTGAGCAGCACCTCGGCGTCCGCGTGCCGCAGCGAGTGCCGGGCCGGGTCGAGCGTGAGCCCCGCGACGGGGGCCGGGGCGGGTCGGCCCCGGCGGGCGAGCGCCTCGATGCGGGCGAGCAGCTCCTTCACGTCGAAGGGCTTGGGCAGGTAGTCGTCGGCCCCGGCGCTGAACCCCGAGAGGCGGTCGTGGACGTCACCCAGCGCGGTCAGGAACAGCACCGGCGCGGACTGGCCGGCCGAGCGCAGCGCCTGGCAGACGTCGCGCCCGTCGGCGTCGGGCAGGCCGATGTCGAGCACGATGGCGTCGAGCACCGCGTCGTTCCCGAACCGCCGCAGCGCCTCGGAGCCGGTGTGGGCGGTGACCACGGAGTGGCCGGTGAGCTCGAGGGCCTGCGTGACGACGCGCCGGATCGCGGGGTCGTCCTCACAGAGCCCTACGGTCGCCACTGCTCTCCTCGTCGTGACCCGCGCCGGCGCGGCGTCGGTCAGTCGCTGTCCCCGGACCCGGAGCCGTTGCTCGTCGCCTGGACCCGGTGGCTCCAGGCGGCACGGGCGCCGCTGTCACCCACACGGTAGACCTGCACGCTCGTCGCGACCGCCGCCACCACGGCGAGGACCGCGACGACCTTCAGCGCGGTGGGGGAGGTGCTGCGGGCCGGGGACGTGCTCGCGGCACCGCCGGCGGTGCCGTTGGCGCGGCGGTCCATCCAGACCAGGGCGGCCGCCAGCACGACCAGCGGCAGCACGAACCAGATCAGCTGGTCGCCGAGCTCGGCGTGCTCCCCGGGGTTGCCGACCCGCTTCTCCAGGGACTCGCCGCTCGAGGTGGCCACCGGGATGAAGATCACCGACACCACGCCGAGGCCGACCAGGAGCGGCCCGTAGCGGTGCCGCCACCCGGGGCGCACGGCGAGCGCGATGGTGCCGAGCGCGGTGAGCGGCACGAGCACCACGACGGCGTGGACCACGAGCGTGTGGACGGGCAGACCGTTGATCAGGTCGAACACAGACAATCTCCTCCGGAGGGGGGCACTGCGGGCATCGTTCCCGGCGCAACCTGCAAGGAACCTGACTGCACTCGCGTTCCCCGGGGGCATATCCCGTTGCGCTGATCACACCCGCACCGCGAGGGTGGCCCCCGTGACCGACGAGGACCAGACCAGCGGAGCCGGCGGGGCGGACGCCCCGGAAGCGGGCACCGACACAGGCACCGACACAGGCACCGACGCAAGCGCCGACCCAGGCACCGAGCTCGCCGAGCGGCTCCGCGCCGCTTCGCGCGGCTGCACCGTGATGGTGCCGTGGCACCGGAGGACCACGCCGTCGGAGGTGCTCGCCTCCTGGGCCGCCGGCGCCGAGGAGCTCGGCCTGGACCAGTGGGACATGTACGCCGAGGGCGGTGCGGTGACCCGGCTCGAGGAGGAGGTCGCGGAGCTGCTCGGCAAGCCCGCGGCCGTGTTCTTCGTCAGCGGCACGATGGCCCAGCAGGCGATGCTCCGCGTCTGGTGCGAGCGGCGCGGGTCGCGGCGGGTCGCGCTCCCGGACCTCTCCCACCTGCTGCACCACGAGGCGGACGGCCCCCGGCTGCTGCACGACCTGCGCTTCGAGTGGCTCACCGAGGGCAGCCGCACCGCCACCGCGGCCGACCTGCGCGCCCTGCCCGCCGGGCTCGGGGCGGCCCTGGTGGAGCTGCCGCTGCGCGACGCCGGCTGCCTGCTGCCGTCCTGGGAGGAGCTCGTGGAGCTGGCCGAGGCCGCCCGGGAGCTCGGCGTCCCGCTGCACGCCGACGGCGCCCGGATCTGGGAGTCCCAGCCGTTCTACGGCCGGCCGCTGGCCGAGATCGCCGCCGTCTGCGACAGCATGTACGTCTCCTTCTACAAGGGCCTCGGCGGGCCCGCCGGTGCCGCGGTCGTGGGCGAGCAGGACGCGATGGACGAGCTGCGCGCCTGGCGGCAGCGGATGGGCGGGCGGCTCTACCGGATGACGCCGTACGCCCTGCCGGCGCTGCTCGGGCTGCGGGACCGGCTGCCGCGGATGGGGGAGTACGTCGCGTGGGCGCGCGCGTTCGCCGCCGAGCTGGTGGCGGCCGGGCTGCGCGTCAACCCCGAGCCGCCGCACATCAACACCTTCCAGGTCTTCGCCCGGGCGCCGCGGACCGCGGTCGAGGAGCGGCTGGCGGTGTTCATGGAGCGCGAGCGGATCCAGCCGTGCGGGTCGTGGGCGGACACCGGGGTGCCGGGGGTGTGCACCACCGAGTTCGCGGCGTACGACGCGGCGCTCGAGCACGACCCGGCCAAGGTGGCCGGTTGGTTCGCAGAGCTCGCGGGGGCCTGACGCGGACGCTGCGCCACGATGCTTGAGCAATCCTTGAGGTGACGCCGCGGCGGACCTGAGGTGCGGGCCCCATCCTGACCCCATGACCGTGGTGGCGACCTTCGACGAGGGCGCGCTCCGCCGCATCTCCGACGAGGTCGACGACCGGCACTTCGTGTGGCTGTTCGCGCGTCGCTACCGCCAGCTGCTCCTCGGCCGGGTCTCGCGGATCACCTCCGCGCTGCAGCGGCACGACGAGGACGCCGCGCTCGACGCGGTGCTCAGCCTCAAGGTCGCTTCCGCGACGGTGGGGGCCGGGGAGCTCGCCGAGCTGGCGGCGGGTCTCGAGGACGACGTGCGCCGCAGCGACCTCACCGCGGCCCGGCTGCACGCGGGGCGGCTGTGGCCGGCGGCCCAGCGCGCCGACCGGGCGCTGGCGGGCTACCTGACCGGGCTGACCGGACGACCCGGGAGCCCGGGTCAGTCGGAGGCCTCCATCCGGTAGCCGACGCCGCGAACCGTGCGGATCAGCCGCGGGGCGCCCGGGCCCTCGCCGAGCTTGCGGCGCAGGTTGCCGACGTGCACCTCGACCAGGTGGGTGTCGGTGGTCCACTCGGTGTCCCAGACCGAGCGCAGCAGCGCCTCGCGCGTCCACACCCGGGCCGGCGTGCGCATCAGCTCGGTGAGCAGGTCGAACTCCGTGCGGGTCAGGGACAGCTCGGCGCCGTCGAGGAAGGCGCGCCGGCCGTCCACGTCGACCCGCACCCGGCCGTGGCGCAGCACCTCGTGCCCGTTGTCGGCCGCTCCCGCTGCGGGGGCCGCGCGCCGCGGCCGGCGGAACATCGCGTTGACGCGCGCATTCAGCTCCCGCGGGCTGAACGGCTTGGCGAGGTAGTCGTCCGCGCCCGTCTCGAGGCCGATCAGCTTCTCCACCTCGTCGTCGCGGGCGGTGATCATCACGACGTACGCGTCGCTGATCTCGCGGATCCGGCGGCACGCCTCGATGCCGTCGATCCCGGGCAGCCCGAGGTCGAGGGTCACCAGGTCGGGATCGTGCTCGCGGACCGCGTCGACGCCCGCGATGCCGGTGCCGACGGCGATGACGTCGAACCCCTGGGTGCTCAGGGTGAACTCGATCAGGGAGCGCATGTCGTCGTCGTCCTCGACGACGAGCGCCATCCTGTCATTCCCCGAGGCCGCCGGCATGTGCCGAATGATGCCAGAGGATCGGGCGCTCGCCCGACTGTTGACCAAGAGTGCCGAGCCGGTGGTCCGGACCGGTGCCGGCACGCACGAGCCCGCCGGGACCATCGCCCCCTGTCCCCGTCGCGGCGGACGCGACATCCTCGGCCCATGGGCTCCGTGGGTCTCGTGCTGGGGGCGGGCGGCGTCGTGGGTCAGGCCTACCACGCCGGTGTGCTCGCCGCGCTCGAGCACGACACGGGCTGGGACCCCCGCGACGCGGACGTGGTGGTGGGCACCTCGGCGGGGTCGATCACCGGGACGCTGCTGCGCGTCGGGGTCCCGGCCTCCGAGCTCGCCGCCTGGATCGTGCAGGCCCCGCTGTCGACCGAGGGCATGGTGCTCGAGCAGATGCTGGGCACCGAGATCCCGGTCTTCGAGCCCTTCCGGCTGCTCCCGCTGCTCCGTCGGCTGCCGGACCCGCCCGGCCGCGCGATGGTCCAGCGCGCGCTGGTCCGGCCCTGGAGCTTCCGGCCGCTGACGGCGGCGCTCGCGCTGCTGGCGCCGGGCCGGCTGGACATCGCCGAACGGCTCTCCATGCTCCGCGAGGTGGAGGGTCACGCCTGGCCGGAGGAGGACCTGTGGATCTGTGCGGTGCGACGCCGGGACGGCCGGCGCGTCGTGTTCGGCCGGGTGGGCAGCCCCAAGGCACCCCTGCACCTGGCGATCGCCGCGTCCTGCGCGGTGCCCGGCTACTTCGCGCCGGTGCGCATCGGCGAGCACACCTACGTCGACGGTGGTGCGCACTCGCCGACCAACGCCGCGATCCTGCGGGAGCGGCAGCTGGAGCTGGTCATCGTGGTCTCGCCGATGTCCGGGCCCGCCGGCGTCCTCACCGACCTGTACGGCGTGTCTCGCGGCCACGCCGCCCGGGTGGCGCGCCGCGAGGCGCGGGCGCTCCGCGACGTCGGCACCGAGGTCGTGGTCTTCCGGCCGGGACGGGCCGAGCTGGCCGTGATGGGCAACGACTTCATGGCGCGCGACCGGGTCGAGGAGATCGTGCGGGAGTCCTTCCTCGGCGCGGGCGCCTACGCCGCGCGCCCGGACGTGCGCGCGACCCTCGAGGCGTCGGGGCTGCGCAGGCCCCGTTGACCCCGGGGGTCGGCGGGGCGAGCCTCAGTCGGCTGAGGCCGGCGGCTCGGTGAGCACCCGCAGCGCCAGGTCGGTCGTGGGGCCGACCCCGAGGAAGTCCACGACCCGGGCGACCCGGTCGCGCTCGAGGGGCAGCAGCCCCGGTGAGCCGGGGACGTCCGGCGTCAGGCCGAGGTCGAGGTCGGTCCGGCCGGACATGAGCGCGTGGTTGAACTGGTAGCGCTCGCGGGCGCCGGGCGCCATCAGGCACCTGCGCACGCGGGTGCCGAGGCGCCGTACGCCGGTCTCCTCGCACCACGAGTCGAGCGCGGCCACGAGCGTGGCGCCCTCGCAGTGCTCGATGTCGGCCCAGACCGCCTGCATCGAGCCCATCTGGGCCAGCAGGACCGCCGCGGTCCTCTCGCCGATCCCGCTCACCCCGGGGAGGTTGTCGCTGGGGTCGCCGCGCAGGGCCGCGAACTCCAGGTAGTTCTCCGCGGAGACCCCGTAGAGCGTCCGGAGCCGGCCCGGGTCGAGCAGCGGAGACCCGCCGATGCCGCCGTCGATGACCCGGAGCACCCGGGTGTGGTCGCTGATGTGGGCGAACGAGTCCCTGTCGGAGGTGACGATCACGCAGTTCCACCCGGACCGGACGGCCCAGGTCGCGGCCGAGGCGTTGACGTCGTCGGCCTCGAGCCCGTCCGGCGTGACCGTGCGGAAGCCGAGCGCCTCGAGGAGGGCGGCGGCGCGGTCGAGCTGGTCGACCAGCTCGGGGTCCTTCGGCGCGCGCCCCGCCTTGTAGTCGGGGTAGTCCCGCTCGCGCACCGACGCGCCGCGGTCGTCGAGCCCGAACACCAGTGCGTCGGGGGCGAACCGGTCGACGGCCTCGAGGATCTGGCGCAGCATCCCGTGCAGCGCCCACGCCGGCCGACCGTGCCGGTCGCGCAGGTCGGTCGCGGCCCGCGCGTGGTGGTTGCGGTGGAGCAGCGAGGGCGCGTCCACCGCGAGCAGCAGGCGGCGCTCGGCCGGGTGGTCGGCGGCGTGCGCAGGGGGGAGCGCAGGGGAGTGCTCGGCGGTGTACGGCATGGCGGAGGCCCACCCTAGCCGGGCGGGTCCCGGCTGGGCTCGGGCCTCGACGCGGCGATGTGCACCACCATGCACCGCCTCCCGCACGCGGTTCGGCGAGGTTGTGGAACACCCTGTTCCAGAACCTCGCCACCGACCCTCCGGGATCCGAGGCACCCTGCTCCACGACACCGCCGGCTCGGCGCCGGGTCTTCGTCCGGATATCGACGATTGTTGGCGCGGATCCGCCTCACACCACCGCGATGGCAGAAATACGATGACCGTCGTGATCCAGCCATCCACAGCGCCGGCGCTCGGCAGGGCCCGCGGCGTCGCCCTCTATCTCGCCTCCCTGCTCGGTGCCGGCCTGCTCGTCATGCCCGCGCTCACCTATCGCGCCGCCGGCCCCGCGTCCCTGCTCGCGTGGGTGCTGCTGCTGGCGCTCTCACCGCTGGTCGCGCTCACGTTCGCCGAGCTCGGTGCCCGGCGGGCGGACTCGGGCGGCGTGGCGACCTACGTCGGCGACGCGTTCGGCCCCCGGGGCGCGGCCACCGTCGGGTTCTGGTTCGTGCTCGCGCTGCCGCTCGCCGCGCCGGCGACCGCCGTGGTCGGTGGCGGCTACGTCGCCGAGGCCCTCGGTCTCGGCGCGGGTGGCCGGTACGCCGCCGCGGCGCTGCTGCTCCTCGCCGCGATCGCCTCGGCGCTGGCCGGCGTGCGCGTGGCCGGCGGCGTGCAGCTGGCGCTCGTCGCCGCCCTCGTGCTGGTCCTCGTCGTCGCCTCGGTCGGCGCCCTCCCGCACGCCCACCCGGGCAACCTGGCGCCGTTCTCGACCCACGGGGCCGGAGGACTGGCCGCGGCGGTCGGGGTGCTCTTCTTCTCCTTCGCCGGCTGGGAGGCGGTCGCCCCGTTGACCCAGGAGTTCGCGGACCCACGCCGCGACGTCCGGCTGGTCACGGTCGCGACGCTGGGGATCGTCACGGTGCTCTACCTGCTGGTGGCGGTCGCCAGCGTGCTGGTCCTCGGGCCGGGCCTGGCCGGCAGCACGACCCCGGTGCAGCAGCTGCTCGCGCTGCGCTTCGGCGCGGGCGCGTCCGGGGTGACCGCGGCGCTCGCGGCGGCACTGACCTACGGCGCGATGACGTCGTACCTCAGCGGTGCCTCGCGGATGGCGGCCGCCCTGGCCCGCGACGGCTGGCTGCCGGCCGGACTGAGCCGGGGGCACGAGCGGGGCGGCACGCCGCGGCGGGCGGCCGCCGCGATCGGGCTGGCCGCCGTCGTGGTGCTGACCGCGGTGTCGGGACTCGGGATGTCGCTGCGGGCGCTGATGGTGCTTCCGTCCGCCATGTTCATCGCCGTGACCGCGGCCGGACTGTGGGCCGGCACCCGGCTGCTCCGGGGACGGGCCCGGCTGCTCGCCACGTCCGCCGCGGTGGTGCTGACGCTGGTGCTGCTGGGCTGCGGCGCCGCGGCGTCGTACCCGCTGGCGGTGGCGGTCCTGCCGGCGCTGTCCCGGGGCCGGCGTGCGTCCCGGAGCCGGACCTGCGGCGCCTCGTCGGGGGAGTGCTCAAGGTCACGGCAGCGCGGGGGCGGAACGGTCATCGGCACTCCTCGACGGGCCGGATAATTGGCGTCACCCCCCGAGCACGTACGAGTCGGCGCCCAGCAACACCTGGTGTCGACGACGAGGACACGCCCGGAAGTCGGCCCTCCTCCGTAGAAAGAACCACGCCCGTGTCCCCGCTCGTGCTCCTCGGGAGCCTTGGAACTGTGCTGTCCACCATCGCGATCGTCCCCCACCTCCTCCATGCCGTGCGGATGCGGAAGCCGTCCGGTTCGCCCTTCGCCTGGGGCCTGGGGGCGGTCTGCTCCACGGTGTGGTTCGCCTACGGCCTGGTGGACGGCGACCTCCTGGTCGCCGCGCCCGGCCTGGTGACGATCCCGGTCGGGCTGCTGCTGGCCGCCTGGTCCCACCGCGAGCGGGTGGCGGACGTCGTGCTGCCTGCGATGGTCGTGCTGCCGCCGTGGGAGCCGCCGCTGGACGCGGTCCGCAACGGCGACACGATCGAGATGCCGCGCGTGGTCGCCTGAGCCTGCTCCCGGGCCGTGGGACCGGTCACGCCTCCGGGCCCCGAGGCATCGCGGGGTGCTGGAGCGGGAACGACCCCGTCGTGGAACCCAACAGCCCGCCAGCCAGGGGCACCCGACCGGTCGTCGACGTGCTGGTCCTGCTCGACCTGCCGGCCGACGACCGGTTCGAGCCCTCGGTGCTGCCCTCGACGCTGGCAAGCCTGCTCGGCGACCGGTTCCCCGCCGGGCGGTGGGTGGTGCAGGTCGCCGCCGGTCAGGTGGCCGGGCAGGGGGCGGGACGGGGGACCGGGGAGCCCCGTTCCCAGCGGGTCTCCGAGGCGATGGGGGAGGCCCGCGGGGCGCTGCTGCGGGCGGACGCGGACGTCGCCCTGCTGGTCACGGACCGCCCGCTGTCCCTGCACGGTCGACAGGTGCGCGCCCACACCAGCCCGGTGCAACGGTGCGCGGTCCTCTCGGTGGCGCAGTCCCGGCCGCCGGTGCCGGGCCCGGACGACGGGCCGGCGCCCGAGCTCACCTCGCTCGTGGGTGAGCTGCTCGACCTGGACGGCGACGAGGGGGACCGGGCGGTGCTGGCGGCGCTCGCCGAGGACGACGTACCTCCGGGCGCGGCCGGCGGCCGGGACCGGGCGGAGGCCCGCTGGCGACGGTCCCTCCTCGGGGAGACCAGGCAGCTGCTCGGCCAGGTCGCCGCCAGCCGGCCGTGGTTGATGACGCTGCACCTCTCGCGGAGCCTGGTCGGTGCCTCGGCGGCCGCCTTCCTGGCGATCGTGACGCCGGACTTCTGGATGCTGGCGGACCGGTTGAGCGTCGCCCGGCTGGTCCTGATCCCGGTGCTGGTCCTCGTGGCCGGCGTGGCGGTCCTCGTCGTGGGCGGTGGCCTCCGTGAACGCCCGGGGCCCGGACGCTCCCGGCGGACCGTCCGCCAGCACAATGCCGCGGTCTGGCTGGGGGTCGGACTGGGGGTGCTGACCCTGTTCGGCGTGCTGGTGCTGGCCAGCCTCGCGATCACGCTGGTGGTGCTGCCGGGGTCGCTCGTGGCCGGGGCGATCGGGCACCACGCGGGCTGGGCCACGATGACCAGGATCGGCATCGTGACCGCGATCGTGTCCCTGGTCGGCTCGGTCTTCGGCGCCGGCCTCGAGGACGACGAGGACGTCCAGGAGGCGACGTTCACCGGATCGGACGACGTCCGGTTCGCCGAGGACCAGCCGGTGCGGGCGGTGCCCCTGCCGCCGCGGGTCCCGCGAGATCCCTGACCTCCGGCCCGGATCCGGGGTCAGCCGCAGGACGCCTCCGGCGGGTGCGGGTCCGCCGCGGCCAGCATCGCCTGGACCTCCTCCGCGACCCGCCCGGCCAGGTCGGGACCGGTCGGTTCCGCGCTGAGCAGCTCGAGCAGCGTGCCGGCGAGGTCGTGGACCTTGCGGTTGGTGTGGTTGGAGACCTCGCGCAGCACCGTGAAGGCCTCGTCGGCGCCCAGGCCGTAGCGCGCCATCAGGCAGCCCTTGGCCTGGTCGATCACGCCCCGGGTCGCCGTCGCACCGTCGACGGCGACAGCGGTCGCCTCCCGGGTGTCGCGCGCCAGGTGCCCGGTCACGTCGGCCACGGTGCCCCACACCGTGCGCACCTCTCCGGCCGGGTCGTGCTCGGGGAAACCGAACGCGAGCACCGTGTGCTCGTGCCGGTGGGCGTCGATGAGGCGGTGCCGGCAGACGAAGGCCCGGCCCTCGCCGAGCGCGGCGCAGAAGACGGACCGCACCGAGGCCACGTCGTCGGGGTGCTTGTGGCGGAGCAGGAGCTCGGTGGTCGGCACGACCTCGCCGGGCTCGAAGCCGTGCAGCCGGAACATGTCGTCGGACCACTCCCACCGGTCCTCGCAGACCCGGTAGACGTAGCCCGCCGCGGGCACGCGCGTGTGCTCGTCCACCGGCGGACCGGGGGACGGCGCGACCTGGTCCAGGCGCTCCCGTGCAGTCATGGCAACCGGCGACTACCCCGGCGCCTGACCCGACAAACGCCGTACCCCGGCGGCGAAGGTCACCACTTCGCGGGACCTCTGGGGGAGGGGTGGCGCCTGATCCGGGAGCCCGTGGCCGGGCCCGTCGGCCGGGTGCTCTACATTCCACTCGTGAGTGCCCAGGCCCCCTCTGCCGTCATCCTGATCCGCGCGGAACGATTCCTCCCCAACCCCGCCACGGCCGCCGACAACGCCTTCCAGCACGACGTCCCGACAGGCCAGTCCGAGGAGGCGACCTCGGCCAACGCCCTGGCCGAGATGGACGCCGTCGCGCAGGCGCTGCGGGACGCCGGAGTGCGGGTCCACGTCTTCGACGACGAGGACCACACCCGGCCCGACAGCGTCTTCCCGAACAACTGGGTCTCCACCCACGCCGGCGGCATGGTCGCGGTCTACCCGATGTATGCCTCCAACCGGCGGCACGAGCGCCGCTCGGACGTGCTGGAGATGCTGAAGTCGCAGTACCGCGTGCAGACGATCGTCGACTACTCCGGGCTGGAGCCGGACGGCATCTTCCTCGAGGGCACCGGCGCGATGGTGCTCGACCACGTCTCCCGGGTCGCCTACACCGCGGTCAGCCACCGCGCCGACACCCACGTCCTGGAGCGGTTCTGCGCCGACTTCAACTACGAGCCGATGGCGTTCGACGCCGTGGACTCCGCAGGCGTGCCGGTCTACCACACCAATGTCCTGGCCTGCGTGGGCACCGAGGTCGCGTTGATCGCGCTCGAGATGATCCCCGACGTGGTGCGCCGCGAGCAGGTCCGCGAGCGGCTCACGGTCAACGGCCGCACTGTCGTCGAGCTCACCGAGCAGCAGGTCCGGGAGTTCGCCGGCAACGCCGTGGAGCTGTGCGGGCGTACGCCGGACGGCCGGCGCCGCTACCTCATGGCCATGTCCGCCCGGGCGCGTCGCAGCCTGCGGCCCGACCAGGTCGCGGCGATCGAGGAGTCCTGCGAGATCGTCTCCGTCGACATCCCCACCATCGAGCTGGCCGGCGGCTCCGTGCGGTGCATGATCGCCGGCGTCCACCTCGACCGGCGCCGGACCGTCGAGGTCGAGCCGACCCCCGCCGTCGAGGCGATCGACGCGGACCCGCACACCGCCGACGGGCAGGACATCGCGATGGCCGAAGCCGCCGGCTGACAGCGCTCGGGCCTTATGCTCCCGATGTGGACGAGGGCCGAGCGCACCGCGCCATCGAGCGCGCGATGGCGGCCGCGGAGGCCGCCTCCCCGGTCGAGGCCGTCGAGGCCGTCACCCGCGAGCTCGGGTCGGCGCTGGACGCGACCCGGGTGTCCTTCCTCGTCGCGGACCTCTCGGGGCGGGCCCTGGTCCGGCTCGCGCACGTCAGGCTGGACCCGGACCCGGGAGCTGGCGTGCGCGCCCAGGACCCCGGGGAACGACGGGCTCTCGAGGAGTCGGCGACCGTGCTCCCCTTCGACGGGGGCCCGGCCGAGCGGGCGGTCCGCTCGCAGGAGGTGCAGGTCCTCCCGCCCGACGTCCGACGAGGGGCGTCCGCCGGTCCCGGGTCGTGGCGGGTGCTGGCCCCGGTGACCCAGCGGGGCGAGGTGATCGGCCTCCTGGAGCTGCTGCTCCCCGAGCGGCCGTCCGGCGACAGGGTCCAGGAGATCGCCCGGCTCGCCCACTTCCTTGCCTTCGTGATCATCGCGAACCGGCGGCACACCGACCTGTTCGAGTGGGGCCAGCGAACCCGCCCGCTGAGCCTGTCCGCGGAGATCCAGCACCGGTTGCTGCCCGGGCCGCAGACCTGCGAGGCCGGCGCCTTCACGCTCGCCGGATGGCTGGAGCCGGCGGCAGGCATCGCCGGTGACACCTTCGACTTCAGTGTCGCGCGGGACGCGCTCCACCTGTCGCTGACCGACGCCATGGGGCACGGCGTCGGCGCCGCCCTGGCCGCCACCTTGTGCGTCGGCAGCCTGCGCTGCGCCCGCAACGAGGGCGCGTCCCTGCTCGAGCAGGTCAGCTCGACGAACCTGGCGCTCTTCGAGCACGCTGCCGGGGTCGGGCTCGAGGACTTCGTGACGGGCCTGGTCGGGCGCGTGGACCTGCGCACCGGCTCGATGGACCTCGTCAACGCCGCGCACGTGGCGCCGTACCTGGCTCGCGGTGACGAGGTGAGGACGCTCGCCCTTCCGGTGGACCTCCCGATCGGCCTCTTCGCCGACACCGCCTACCGCACCACCCCGGTCGCGCTGGAGCCGGGGGACCGGGTCGTGTTCGTGACCGACGGCATGCTCGAGCGCAACGCGGACGACGTCGACCTGGCGGCCGAGATCCTCGCCAGCAGGTCGCAGCATCCGCGGGACGCCGTCCGGAGCCTGGCCGACCGCGTCCTCGAGGCCACCGCGGGGGCGCTCAGCGACGACGCCACCGTGCTGTGCCTCGACTGGCACGGCGGCCATGGCCGCGACCGCGGCAGCGTCCACGGGGCAGAGCCCCTCCGGGCGAGCGGCCCCCGTCCCTGACCCGCCCGCGGGGTAGGGTCCTCCCCGTGAGCGACGACTGGCGGACCGGGACCGTCGCGCGGCTGCGATCGTTGATCCTCGCCGCCGAGCCCGACATGGCGGAAGAGGCCAAGTGGCGCAAGGCGTCCAACCCCGACGGCGTGCCGACGTTCTCCTGCGCGGGACTGGTCTGCACCCTGGAGACCTACAAGGACAAGGTGAAGCTCACCTTCGCCAGGGGTGCCTCGCTGGACGACCCCGCCGGGCTGTTCAACGCCAGCCTCGAGGCCGGCACGCGTCGTGCCCTCGACCTGCACGAGGACGACGAGCTCGACGAGGACGCCTTCGTCGCACTGGTCCGGGAGGCGGTCGCCCACAACCGGGCCTGACGACGGGAGCCTGCAGGCCCGCGTCGTGGGACAGGTGGTTCCGGATCCCGGGGTGTCGTCGGCGGGGTTGTGCGACGGGGTGTCGCGCAACGTCGACCATCCGGGTGCGGGAAGCAGGACACGGTGTTCCACAACGCCGCGCGCCGGGGCCCGGACCATGACGACCGGTCGGACGTCGACCGGGGGTCTCCGATGCACACTCGGGATCGGACCCGAACGGGCACCCAGTCAGTCGAAGAGGGCCCGGACGTCCGCGGCGGTCAGGTCGGCCGCCATCGCGCCGTCGCCGTCGAGGACCCTGGCGAACAGCTCGGCCTTGCGCCGCTGCAGGGCCAGCACCTTCTCCTCGATGGTGTCGGTGGCGACCATCCGGTAGACCATGACGTGCTTGTCCTGGCCGATGCGGTGGGTGCGGTCGACCGCCTGCGCCTCGACGGCCGGGTTCCACCACGGGTCGAGCACATAGACGTAGTCCGCCTCGGTCAGGGTGAGACCGACGCCGCCGGCCTTGATGCTGATGAGGAAGACCGACGCCGCGCCGGAGGTGAACCGCTCGATCGCCTCGGCACGCTTGCGGGTGCGTCCGTCGAGGTAGGCGACGTCGAACCCGTCGCGCTCCAGCCTGGCCCGCACCCGGGACAGGAAGCTGGTGAACTGGCTGAACACCAGGGCCTGGTGACCCTCGGCGACCACCTCGGCGAGCTGCTCGGCCAGCAGGTCGATCTTGGCCGATCCGACCTTGTCGTGCCGGGGATCGACCAGGCCCGGGTCGAGGCTGAGCTGCCGCAGCCGGGTGAGCGCCCGGAAGATCGCGATCCGGTTGCGGTCGAAGTCGTCGACGAGGCCCAGCACGGTCTGCCGCTCGCGCTGCAGGTGGGTGTCGTAGATCTTGCGGTGCCGCGCGCCCAGCTCGACGTCCAGCACCAGCTCCTGCTTCGGGGGCAGGTCGTCGGCCACCCGCTCCTTGGTGCGCCGGAGCAGGAACGGGCGGATCCGTCGTCGGAACCGCGCGAGCGCCTGGTCGTCTCCCTGCTGCTCGACCGGCCTGGCGACCCGCTCCCTGAAGCGGGTCGGCGAGGCGTAGAGCCCGGGGGCGACGATCGACAGCAGCGACCACAGCTCCATGAGCCGGTTCTCGAAGGGCGTGCCGGTCAGCGCGAGCCGGAACGGCACCGGCAGCTGCCGGATGGCGTGGTAGGTCTTGCCCTGGTGGTTCTTGACGTGCTGGGCCTCGTCGAGGACCAGCCCGCCCCACTCCAGCCCGGCGTACTGCTCGGCCTCGAGCCGGTAGAGCGTGTAGGTGGTCACCACGACGTCCGCGCCGGCGTGCAGCTCGGCCAGGGTGGCCTCGCGGCGCGCGGCGGACGCGCCGACGGCGCGTACGACGAGGCCGGGCGTGTGCGTGGCCGCCTGGCCCGCCCAGGCCGTGACGACGCTGGTCGGGGCCACGACCAGGAAGGGGGCGGCGCCCTTCTCGCGCGCGTGGGTGATCAGGGCCAGCGCCTGGAGCGTCTTGCCCAGCCCCATGTCGTCGGCGAGGACCCCGCCCAGCCCGGCCTCCCAGAGGAACGCCAGCCAGTTGAGCCCGCTCTGCTGGTAGGGGCGCAGCGTGGGCACCAGGCCGCCGGGGTGGACGTCGGGCAGCTCCTCGAAGTCGCTCAGCGCCCGAGCCGCCCGCAGCCACTCCTCGGCCTGGGCGTCGACGATCCCGAGCGCCTCGAGGTCGGCCCACAGCGCGAGGTCGGCGCGGCCGACGCGCACGCCGTGGTCGGGCTGGTCGGCGAGCTCGGCGGCGGCGGCGACCAGCTCGGCGAGCTGGGTGAACGCGGGGTGGCTGGTCGGCACGTGGCGCCCGGACGCGGTGAAGATCAGGTCGTCGCCGCGGGTCAGCGCCGCGAGCGCCTCCGACAGCGGGACCGCCTCGTCCTCGACGGTGAGGGAGACCGTGAGGTCGAGCCAGTCGGTGCTGGCCGCATCGGCGAGCTCGAAGCTGATCTCGGGGGCGGTGGTGGCCGGTCGGTAGTCCCGCTGGCGACCGGTCTCGCGCAGCTCGATCTCGCCTGCCTCGGCCGCCGCGCGCAGGCCGGGCAGCACGTCCTCCACGAAGGACACCAGGTCGACCCCGGTCCAGGCCCGGTGCGGCCTGAGCGCCCCGGCCTCGTCACGCAGCCCGGGCTCGGTGAGCGCCAGGCCGGCCAGCACGGCCTGCTCGGCCCCGGGCTCCCGCACCCGGGCCAGCCCGTCGGTCGAGCCGATCCCGAACCGCTCGGCGCCGTAGCGCCACGACCACGACGTCTCGACCCGGTGGGTCTCACCCCAGGTGACCAGCAGCTCCAGGCGGGGCGGTTCGACCTCGGGCACCGTCACGCTGCCGTCGCTGGACCCGACGACCAGCTGCCGCCGCAGCCGCGGCAGGTAGGTGTCCTCGAACCGCTGGCGCTGGGCCGCGGGCACGACGACGGGGGCCCCGAGGAGCCGGCGGGTGTCCGCCGCGACGGGGCGGTCCAGCGGCGCCAGCCGCAGGCTGAAGTGGGGCGAGCGGCGCTTGCCCGGCGGGGGCACCGTGCGCAGCAGCGCCGCGCCGTGCGCGGGCTGACCCACGAGTGCCAGCTCGCGGCCCTCGGAGGGCCACCAGGCACCGTCGTGCTGCACGCCGGCGCGCAGGCGGACACCGTCGGCCTCCTCCCGGGCGAGGTCGACCTCGACGGTGACCGCATCGACCACCTCGATCGAGGTCAGCCCGGTGCCGGGCACGAGCGGGATGCCGGCCTCCCGGGCATGGTGCAGCAGGGGCCACAGCAGGGGGCCCACCGTGAGCAGGTCCGGGTTCTGGTTCGGGTAGACCCGCAGGAACGCCTGCGCCATCTCGACCAGCACGGCGACCTGGGTCGGGTCGTGGTCGTGGCGGTAGCGGAGGTGGTAGTTCACGTCGTACCAGGACACGTCGCTCTTGACCCACGTGTCACGGGTCCCGCGGCGGACCGGCCGCAGCGACAGCGTCCGGGTCGGCTCGTCCGACCAGCCCGTCGTGACCTGGCCGTGCTCGACCAGCAGCCCGAGCGGGACGCGGTCGACGCCGGGGGCGCGCAGCTCCTCCAGGCCCGTCAGCACCCGGTCGAGGTGGTCCTCCCAGGCCGGTTGCGCCGGGCCCGACCGGTCACGGACGCTGAGCAGCAGGGCGGCGGCGTGCTTGCACTCGAAGCCCACGGGACAGCTGCACTCGGAGTCGATCACCCACCCTCGCCCGGTGCGGTGCACCTCGACGTCGACGGTGTACGGCACGGGCGCGGTGCCGGAGACCCTGCCCGTCACCCGGGCTCCCCCCGGCCGGGGCCGGACCCTGCTGGCGAGGATCGCGCTGGAGGCCGCGATGGGCATCGCGCGGCGGAGCGTCTGGGCGTCGAAGGTCTCGTGCAGCACGTCGTGGGGAAGGTCCAGGTGCGGCACCCGGCACACGATAGTGCGCGTCGTCCCCGGTCCGTGGCGCGGCGGGATGGCGCGGTGTCGTCCGGGGATGGCCGGCGGTGGTCGGGATCAGGGGACGACGACGAGCTTGCCGACGTGCTGGCGCAGCGCCAGCTGCCGCTGTGCCTCGGGGACGTCGGCCAGCCCGAACGTCGCGGCGACGACCGGCCGGACGGCACCGCGCCGAGCGAGGTCGACCAGCAGGTCGAAGATGCGGGGCGTGTGCATGGTCGATCCCACCAGCGCCAGGTTGGCGAGGTACAGCGTGCGTACGTCGAGCTGCACGGCCCAGCCGTCCAGGGCACCGGCCACGACCCAGCTGCCGCCCGGGCGCACCAGGCCGAGGCCGGGACCGACCAGGCGGCCCGCGACCACGTCGATGACCGCGTCGTAGCCGGCGGGCGCGGCCTCCGCCGCCTCGGCGACCACCTGCCCGCGCTGCCGGTCCACGATCGCGGCGGCTCCCGCGCGGCGCACCCCCTCGGCCTTGTCGCCGCTGCACACCGCGACCACGCGGGCGCCGCGAGCGGTCGCCAGCTGCACCGCGGCGAGCCCGACGCCGCCGGAGGCGCCGGTGACCAGCACCGTGTGGCCGCCGGTGACCGAGCCCCGCTCGAGCATGCCCAACGCGGTGCCGTAGGCGATGGGCAGCGCGGCCAGCTCCACGTCGCTCAGCGGGGACTCGTCGACACGGTGGGCGCGAGCGGCCGGCACCACGACGTACTCGGCGAAGCCCCCGTCGCGCTCGCTGCCGAGCACGTCGTCCGGCCGCGCGTCCGGCCCCGGGCCCTCGTAGTTCGCGGGATCGACCAGCACCCGGGACCCCACGATCCCGGGCGGCTCGTCGTCGCCACAGGCCACCACGGTGCCGGCCACGTCACCGCCCTGGATGCGCGGGAAGTCGAGCGGCCCCAGCCATCCCGCTCTCCGGCCCGAGTCGCCCGCCAGGCCGTAGGAGCCCTCCCGGGTCCAGAGATCGGTGTTGTTGCAGGCGGCGGCACCCACGCGCACCAGCACCTCGCCGGGACCGGGCCGCGGCGCCGGGACGTCGCGCAGGTCCATCACCTCCGGCCCGCCGTGCCGGGTGATGACGACCGCCCTCATCGTGGTGGGGAGGTCGTCCGACTGCGTCGGGGCGTGCGGCGACTCGGGTGTCGGCGACATGAGCGAAGCATGGCAGGTCGCGCCCGGCCGCGCGACGGGCTCAGGGGAGGTCGCCGGAGCCGGGACCGACGGCGTCGAGCAGCTGCCGCTCGGCCACGTCGAGGTACGACGCCAGGGCGGCGCCCGCCTGGTCGGTCCGGCCCTCCTCGAGCAGCCGCAGGATCTCCCGGTTGTCCGCGAGGTAGGGCTGGTGGAAGGTGCGCGGGTCGGCCATCACGTGGAAGACCAGCCGCAGCTCGGCGAGCACCTGCCGCATCGTCTCGTCCGCCCGGACGCTGCGGGCCAGCCCGACCAGGGCCTGGTGGAAGCGCATGTTGGCGGTGCCGACGCCGGCCCAGTCGCCGTCGGCCGCGGCGCGCTCGCCCTCCTCGACCGCCGAGCGGACGGGCGCCAGGGTCGTGGGGGAGAGGTCGGCGGCACGCACGGTCGCGGTCTCGAGGATCTGCCGGAAGCGGTACAGGTCGCGGATGTCGTCGGCCGACAGGGTGCGCACGAACACGCCGCGGTTGAAGGCGTGCACCAGCAGCCGCTCGTGGGTGAGCAACCGGAAGGCCTCACGCAGCGTGTTGCGGGAGACACCGAGCGCGTCGCCGATGTCCTCCTCCGACAGTCGGGTGCCCGGCAGCAGCCGTCCCTCGGTGACGTGGTCGCGGAGCACGTCGGCGACCCGGGCCGCCGTGCTGGACCGGCCCACGGCCGACCGTTCCTGCGCGAGCGCGTCCAGATAGGTCCCCATGGCACCCAGCGTAGCGACCGGGGGATTGCGGGATTGTTGAACAATCCCTATCTTGGTGTGATCCGACGCACACGGTGAAACCAATCGCCTGGAGGAGAACCATGACCGATCAGACAGCACCCACCGGGGAGCGGTCCGACGCGCCCCGCTCGCGGCCGGGGGTGGGCCGCGGCGCCCTGCTGGGCGCCATGTTCCTGATGGCCACCAGCGCGATCGGCCCCGGCTTCATCACCCAGACCACGGTCTTCACCGCCAAGCTGGGCGCCGCGTTCGCCTTCGCGATCCTGATCTCGGTGCTGGTCGACGTCGCGGTGCAGCTCAACGTCTGGCGGGTGATCGGGGTCTCCGGGCTGCGGGCCCAGGACCTGGCCAACCGGGTGGTCCCCGGCGGCGGCTACGTGCTCTCGGCCCTGGTCGTCTTCGGCGGCCTGGTGTTCAACATCGGCAACATCGGCGGCACCGCCCTCGGGGCGAACGCGATGACCGGTGCGGACGTCAAGGTCGGCGGCGCGGTCTCCGCCCTGGTCGCGATCGGGATCTTCCTGAGCCGCCGGGCCGGCATCGCGATGGACCGGATCGTGGTGGTCCTCGGCCTGGTGATGATCGTGATGATCGCCTACGTGGCGATCGTGTCCGACCCGCCGGTCGGTCAGGCGCTCAAGCAGACGGTGCTCCCCGACAACATCGACTTCCTGATCATCACCACGCTGATCGGCGGCACGGTCGGCGGCTACATCACCTACGCCGGTGCGCACCGCATGGTCGACTCCGGCATCACCGGTCCCGCGAACATCCGGCAGATCAGCCGCGGCTCGGTGACCGGCGTGATCGTCACCGGCGTGATGCGGGCCCTGCTGTTCCTGGCCGTGCTCGGGGTCGTGGCCGGTGGCGCCACGCTCGCCACGGACAACCCGCCGGCCTCCGCCTTCCAGCACGCGCTCGGTGACATCGGCGTGCACGTGTTCGGCGTGATCCTGTGGGCGGCCAGCATCACCTCGGTCATCGGGGCGTCCTACACCTCGGTGTCCTTCCTGGCGACGTTCTCCGACTGGCTGGCCCGGCACCGCAACTGGGTGGTCGTCGGCTTCATCGTCGTCTCTGGGCTGATCTTCCTGCTGCTCGGTCGGACCCCGGTCAACCTGCTGGTGCTCGCCGGTGCGCTGAACGGGCTGATCCTGCCGGTCGGGCTCGGCGTCGTGGTGTGGGTGGCCGCGCGGCGTGCCCACGACCTGTTGGGCGGGTACGCCTACCCTCGGTGGCTGGTCGTCCTCGGGGTGGCGGCCTGGCTGCTCACCGTCTACCTGGGCTGGCAGTCGCTCAGCGGCATCAGCGCGTTGTGGCAGGGGGCCTGATGGAGATCGACCTGAACGCCGACCTCGGCGAGGGGTTCGGGCAGTGGGTGCTCGGCGACGACGAGGCCCTGCTCGAGGTGGTGACCAGTGCCAACGTGGCCTGTGGCTTCCACGCGGGCGACCCGACCGTGCTGCGCCGGGTCTGCCAGAAGGCCGCCGACCGGGGGGTGGTGATCGGTGCGCAGGTGGGCTACCGCGACCTCGCCGGGTTCGGCCGCCGGTTCATCGACGTCGATCCCGAGGACCTGGTCAACGACGTGCTCTACCAGATCGGCGCGCTCGAGGCGTTCGCGCGAGTGGCCGGCACCGCGGTGGCCTACGTCAAGCCGCACGGCGCCCTCTACAACGCGATCGTGCACCACGAGGAGCAGGCCGAGGCCCTGGCCGAGGCGGTCCGCCGCTACGACCCGCGCCTGCAGGTGCTCGGCCTGCCGGGATCGGCGTGGCTGCGTGCCGCCGCGGCCGCCGGCCTCACCCCGGTCGGCGAGGCCTTCGCCGATCGCGCCTACACCCCCGCCGGCGCGCTGGTCTCACGCCGCGAGCCCGGCGCGGTCTGCACGACCCCGACGTGGTCACCGAGCGCAGCGTCCGGATCGCCACCCGCGGTGAGGTCGAGGCCCGGGACGGCAGCGTCGTGGCCACGGCCGCCCGGTCGTTGTGCGTGCACGGCGACACACCGGGCGCGGTGGCGGTGGCGACCGGCGTACGCCGGGGCCTGGAGGAGGCCGGCGTCAAGGTCGCTCCGTTCGTCCTGGACGGCCCGCGGTGAGGGTCCTTCCCTGCGCCGACGCCGGCCTGCTGGTCGAGCTGGGTGACCTCGAGGAGGTGCTCGCGCTGTACGCCGAGCTGGCGGACGCACCCCCGCCGGGCGTCGTCGACCTGGTGCCCGCGGCGCGCACCCTCCTGATCCGGGTCGACCCGGCCGAGGGCGACCTCGCGCTCGTCGAGCGCGCGGTCCGCGAGGCCCGGCCACGCCCGGGCGCCCGCCCCGACACCGGCCACGTGGAGATCCCGGTCCGCTACGACGGGGAGGACCTCGACGAGGTCGGCGAGCTGACCGGCCTCGGTGCGCGCGGCGTGGTGGAGGCGCACACCGGGCAGGAGTGGACGGTCGCGTTCTGCGGCTTCGCCCCCGGCTTCGGCTACGCGGTCGGCGAGGACGACCGGCTGCAGGTGCCGCGACGCGACACCCCACGCACCAAGGTGCCGCCGGGCTCGGTCGCGCTGGCCGGCGAGTACACCGGCGTCTACCCGCGCGAGTCGCCCGGCGGCTGGCAGCTGATCGGCCGCACCGACGCGCCGGTCTGGGACCTGTCGCGGCCCCGGCCGGCCCTGCTCGCGGCCGGGGTCCGGGTGCGGTTCGTGGAGGCGCCGTGAGGCAGGTCGAGGTGATCCAGGCCGGGCCGCTGGCGACCGTGCAGGACCTGGGCCGCCCGGGGCTGGGCAACCTCGGGGTGGGCGGGTCGGGGGCCGTGGACCCGTGCAGCCTGCGGCTGGCCAACCGGCTGCTCGGCAATCCCGAGGGGACCGCCGCGATCGAGATCACCTTCGGGGGGCTCGAGGTGCGCGCGCACGGCGACCTGCTGGTCGCGCTGACCGGCGCGCCCTGCCCGGTGCTCGTCGACGACCGGCCGGAGCCGGCCAACTCGGTCGTGCAGGTGCCCGCGGGGGCGACGCTGCGGATCGGCGTGCCGTCCTCGGGGCTGCGCAGCTATCTCGCCGTCCGCGGCGGGGTCGACGTGGCGCCGGTGCTCGGCTCGCGGGCGACCGACCTGCTCTCCGGGATCGGCCCCGAGCCGCTGGCTCCCGGCACCGTGCTGCCGATCGGCCCGACGCCCGGCACCGAGCTGCTCGTCGACCACGCGGCGCTGCGCGCACCCACCGACGGGGACGTCGAGCTGCGGGTGGTCTGGGGCCCCCGCGTCGACTGGTTCACCGACGAGGCGCGGGAGGCGCTGCTCGCTGCGCCGTACGTCGTGACCGGCGAGAGCAACCGGGTCGGGATGCGGCTGGACGGGTCGGCGCTGGAGCGCTCGCGCGAGGGCGAGCTGCCCAGCGAGGGCATGGTGTGCGGCGCGCTGCAGGTGCCACCGTCGGGGCAGCCCACGCTCTTCCTCAACGACCACCCGGTGACCGGCGGCTACCCGGTCATCGCCGTGGTCCTCTCCGCTGACCTGCCGCTCGCCGCGCAGGCCCGTCCGGGCCAGCGGCTGCGGTTCCGTGCCGTGCGCAGCGCGGCGCCCCACGACTCCTCCAGGAGGACGGCATGACCGAACCCCACGTGCTGGCCGACGCCGGCGCCGATCTCGACGTCGCGGCGCTCTCGCCGGCCCGGGCCCGGGCCCGGTTCCGGGCCGGACTGGCGGCGCCGACCGCCGGCTGGTGCTCGGGCTGGACCCAGGCGAACCTGATCGCGGTGCCACGGGACCTGGCCTACGACGTGCTGCTGTTCGCCCAGCGCAACCCGGCGCCGTGCCCGGTGCTCGACGTCTCCGAGCCCGGCGAGGTCAGCAGCCGGCTGTTCGCCGGCGACCTGCGCACCGACCTGCCGGCGTACCGGGTCTACGAGCACGGCGAGCTCGTCGCGGAGACCACCGACGCCACCGACCTGTGGCGCGACGACCTGGTGGCGTTCCTGCTCGGGTGCAGCTTCACCTTCGAGACCGCCCTGCTCGAGGCCGGCGTGCCGGTCCGGCACGTGGAGGCGGGCTGCAACGTGCCGATGTACCGCACGAACCGGCCCTGCCGCGGAGCCGGCTCGCTGTCGGGTCCGCTGGTGGTCTCGATGCGGCCGGTGCCCGCGGAGCTGGTCGCCACCGCGGTGCGGGTGACCGCGCGCTACCCCGCGGTCCACGGGGCCCCGGTGCAGGTCGGCGACCCCGCCGCCCTGGGCATCAGCGACCTCGACGCCCCCGACTTCGGCGACCCCGTCCCGGTCCGGCCGGGCGAGGTCCCGGTGTTCTGGGCCTGCGGCGTCACCCCGCAGGCCGCGGTGATGGCGTCCCGGCCGGCGTTCGCGATCGGCCACGCCCCCGGCCACATGGCCATCACCGACGCCCGCGACTCGACGTTCCAGGTGCCCTGAGCCTCCTGGCGCGGCCTCGGAGGATGATGGGCCGATGAGCCCCGACCAGCACGGCGTCGTCTTCCCGCTGTCAGGTGACGGCAAGCGCAGCACCACGGCGGTGGGGCGCGCGGTCGTCGCCGACGCGCTCCGCGGCTGCGACCCCACGGGCGCGCGGCACGCCGAGCAGGAGACCAACTGGCGCTCGGGCTACCTCCTGCACTTCCGTCGCCTCGTGGAGGCGGGGCTGGCCTCGAAGGAGGCGAGCCTCGGCATCGCGACCGCCGGGCTCGCCTCGCTCCGCTCGCGGATGGTGGTCGTCGACGGGGCCGGGGACGAGCGGACGCTCGCCGGGTGGGCGGCGTCGGAGCCACGGCAGCGCCTGGAGACGGTGGCGGTCGCGGGGACCGGCACGCCCGAAGCGGAGCTGTCGCTGCCCTTCCGCGGGCAGCGGCTGCGCGGCGACGCGTTCCGCAGCCGTCTCGACGCGTGGGTCACCGAGGGGGTGCTGGAGCCGTCCGCCGCCGACGCCGTGCGCGAGGTGATGGCGCACCCCGAGTGGCTGCGCCTGGACGGCCGCACGGTGGCCGTGCTCGGTGCCGCCGCCGAGATGGGACCGCTGCAGGCGCTGCTCCGCTGGGGCGCGCAGGTGGCGGCCGTCGACCTGCCCCGCCCCGAGCTCTGGGAGCGCCTCACCCAGACCGCGGCCACGGGAGCCGGGACCCTGCTGGTGCCCGCCCGTCCGGGAGGACCGGCGCCCCTCGAGCGACGGGCCGGGGCCGACCTGGTCGCCGACGTGCCTGCCGTGGCCGGCTGGCTCGGCGACCTGCCCGGTGCGCTGGTCCTCGGCAACTACGTCTACGCCGACGGCGCCACGAACGTCCGCCTGTCCGTGGCGGTCGACGCGCTCACCACCCGGCTGCAGGACGTCCGCGACGACCTCGCGCTGGCGTTCCTCGCCACCCCGACCGACGTGTTCGCCGTCCCCCGCGAGGCCGTGGAGCAGGCCACCCGCAACTACGAGAGCCGGTCCGGCACCGCCCGGCTGCTCGGCCGACCGCTGCGCGCCGCCAGCGCCGGTCGGCTGCTGCGACGCCCGTACGTCCGGGACGCCGACCCCGGCATCAACGACAGCCTGGTCCCGCAGCAGGGGCCCAACTACGCCCTGGCGAAGCGGCTGCAGCGCTGGCGCGCGGCGGTGGCCCGCGAGGCCGGGGCGACGGTCTCGCTGAACGTCGCACCGCCCACCCGCACCCGGTCGGTCGTCAAGAACCGGGCCCTCGCCGCGGCGTACGCCGGGGCCCACCGCTTCGGCGTCGAGGTCTTCGAGCCCGCCACGTCCAACGTGCTGATGGCCGCCCTCCTCGTCCACGACCTGCACACCGGAGGCGGCCCCGCCCACGCCCAGCCCTGGCAGGACGAGGCGTACGCCGCCGTGCACGGCGGGCTGTGGCGCTCGCCGTACGCGCCGCGCAGCGCGCTCGGCCTCGCCGCGCTCCTCGGGTACGGCGCCTCCCGGGGCTGACCGGGTCGACCCACCGGCACGATCGGTCAGGCCCCGCCGACGCCGACGTAGGTGATCCGCCACCCGTAGGCGTTCTTCGCGGGGCCCAGGATGGCGTAGTAGACGGTGGCCGGGTCGGCGTCGAAGTCGATCTCGCAGTCCTTCGTGCCGCCTCCGTTGTCGCGACAGGTGCCTGGCGCACCGCTGCCGCCGGCGGCGAAGGACCGCAGCTGGTCCCAGTCGGCGTCGCCGATGACCGCCCGGTCGGCGAGCAGGGTGCGGTCGTCGGCGGCCACCGCCCGGACCACCGCGTCCAGCGTGCCGGGGGCCGTGCCGTCGGGCGTGCCGGCCGTGGCGGCCGTTCCGGGATCCCTGCTGGCCCCGTGACCGGCTCCGGGCCGGGGGATCGGCCGGCAGGCTGCGAGGACGGCGTTGCAGCGGGCCAGCCGAGCCCCGCCGTCCGCCGAGTCGCCGGGCAGGAGCACCGCGACCAGGTTCTCGTCGTCCTCCCAGGCCCAGCTGCCGTTGGCGAACAGCCCGCCCCCGGGCGCCCGGAGCACCTCGTCGTCCCCTCCGCCGACAGCACGGGCCCGCAGCTGCGCCACCCCGGTGACCTCGCCGCCGAGGGTCCCGGCCGGCGACCGGACCAGCCAGGTGCCGCCCGGGCTGATGTCGAGGGCGTCGTACGTCGGCAGCGCGGCCACGCGGCCGAGCTGGCCCTCGGGCGAGACGGTGGCGAGGTAGGGCGCGGTGTCGGTGGCGTCGACGGCCCCTTCCGCGCCGTCGACCACGACCAGGCCGGCCGGTGTGCCCTGCAGGACCACCTGGCCCGGGGCCGACCTGCTCAGGTCCACGACGGCCTGCTGGTCCTGGTGGAGCGCGCGCCACATCAGGCTGGTGCGGGTGCCCTGGACGATCACGTCCCCGTCGTTGGTGACCGCACGGACCCGGAGCGCGACGCCGTCCTCGGTGCTCGGCAGCTCGACCGGCGCCTGGCCGAAGCCCTCGCCGGCCGGCTGGGTGTCGAACCCGGTCAGGTGGGCGGCGCCGCCGCTGGTGTCGACGAAGGCGACGTAGCGACCGTCCGGGGAGATCGCCGGCGGCTGGTCGATCTGGGCATCGATCCTCCCGGGATCCACCCCCGGGCCGCCGGTCCACCAGCTGCCGTCGACCTGCTGCCCCAGCCACACACCGCCGCGGGACTCCACGAACGCCCAGGTGCCGGGGACCTCCGCGCCGTCGACGTGGAGCCGCTGGTCGAGGACGTAGGGGATCGTCGGCGCACCGTCGGCGACGGCGGTGGGCCGGGGGGACCGGACCACGCTGGGGGAGGGCGACGGGGCCGGCTGGGGTCGGCCGTCCCCCTGCTGGCTCAGGACCAGGGCCACCACCCCCAGCACCAGGACCACCGCGGCCGCCACCAGCATCGGCTGCCAGAGCCGGGGCATGCCCCGGCGGTGGTCGTCCGCGCCCGCCACGGACGGCATGGGGGGCACCCGGAGGCCGTCGGCGACCTCCTGCAGCTCGCGGGCCAGCGTCCTCTCGAGTTCCGTGGTCATCTCAGGCCTCCTCTCCGTCGTGCACCTCAGGGCCGACCGAGGCTCGCAGGGCCTTGAGCGCGCGGTGCGCCGTGGACTTGACGTTGCCGGTCGAGCAACGGAGCGTCTCGGCGATCTCCCGCTCGCTGAGCTGCTCGTAGTAGCGCAGCACGATCACCGCGCGTTGCCGCGGCGGTAGCGACACCACGTGCGGCCAGATCTCCATCCGGTCCTCGACCCCGGCGTCCGGCACCGGCCGGGGCTCGGGGGGTGTGTCGGTGAGGACCTCGAGCCGCCTGGACCTCGGCCGTCGCTGGGAGATGAAGAGGTTCGTCTGCATCCGGCGCACGTACGCCGCCGGATGGTCGCTGCGGCTCACCTTGTCCCACGAGCGGAAGGCCTGCAGCAGCGTCTGCTGGGCGAGGTCCTCGGCGTCCGCGTGGTTGCCGGCGAGCAGGTAGGAGAAGCGGTACAGCCGCGGCCACGCGGCCGCGGCGTACTCCTCGAAGGCCGGCGCTTCCTGCGCCTGCTTCGTCGTGTCGCCCATCGGGTACCCCCTTCGTACCCCCACTGACGACGGCTGCGCGGCAAAGGTTGCGTGCCGACCACCCCCGGTCGCGGAACCGGTCACCCGGGTCGCGCGCCGGGTGGGCCGGGGACTGGTGGAAAAATCGTTCGTGGCCGATGTCGAAGGTGGACGATGCCGTACGACGTAGGGGTGAGTCGGCCACCGAGGAGCGGTGGACGCCGAGCTTGAGGAGAGGTCAATGCCACGGTTCATGGGTTTCGTGAGGATGGAAGAGGGCCAGGGCGCCCCGCCGCAGGCGCTGTTCGAGGCGATGGACAAGTACATCGGCGCGCAGGCCGCCGCCGGGTCGTTCCTCGACGGCGGTGGGCTCTACGGCACCGAGGACGCGGTCAACTTCGTGGTCCGCGACGGAGAGACCACGCGGGTCGACGGCCCCTACGCCGAGGCCAAGGAGGTCGTCGGCGGCTGGGCGCTGATGCAGTACGACAGCCTGGAGGAGGCGATCGAGAACCAGCGCGAGTTCGCCGAGCTGCACGCGACGTACTGGCCCGAGTGCCGCATGGTCGCCACCCTGCGCCAGATCCCGGACGAGCCGCCGGCGACGGCCGACGCCTGAGCGGCGCGACGCCGAGGCCGTGCGGCCGGCCCTAGGCTGGCCGCATGGCCGGGACCATCCACGAGTCCGACGCTGCAACGACCCCCACCGCGCAGACCATCACCGCCACCTGGCGTGCCGAGTCCGCACGGCTGGTCGGCGCCCTCACCAGGATGACCAGGGACGTCGACCTGGCGGAGGACCTGACCCAGGACGCCCTCGTGAGCGCCCTGGAGCAGTGGCCGACCCGGGGGGTCCCCGACAACCCCGGCGCGTGGCTGATGACCACCGCCAAGCGCCGCGCCGTCGACGCCTTCCGGCGGGCCGACACCCTCCGCCGCAGGACCGAGGAGCTCGGTCACGGCCTGGGCCAGGAGGACGCGATGCCCGACCTCACCGCGCAGGTCGACTTCATCGAGGACGACGTCCTCCGCCTGGTCTTCCTGTCCTGCCACCCGAGGCTGACCCCGGAGTCCCGGGCGGCGCTGACGCTCCGGCTGGTCGGCGGGCTGACGACCGCCGAGATCGCGCGCGGGTTCCTGACCTCCGAGACCGCCATGGGGCAACGGATCTCCCGGGCCAAGAAGACGCTCAGCGAGGCGCGGGTCGAGCTCGAGCTCCCGGTGGGGGAGGAGCGCACCGCCCGGCTCGACGACGTGATGGCCGTGGTCTACCTGATCTTCAACGAGGGCTACACCGCCACCGCCGGCGAGGACTGGACGCGTCCCGAGCTGACCGACGAGGCGATCCGGCTCGCCAGGATGCTCGCCGGGCTGGTGCCGGACGAGCCGGAGGTGCACGGGCTGCAGGCGCTGCTGGAGCTGCAGGCCTCCCGCGGCCCGGCCCGGGTCGACGCCGAGGGCCGGCCGGTGCTGCTCGAGGACCAGGACCGCGGCCGCTGGGACGAGCTGCTGATCCGCCGCGGGCTCGAGGCGCTGGCGCGGGCCGAGCGGCTCGCCGCGCGCGGGAAGGCGGTCGGCCGCTACTACCTGCAGGCCGCGATCGCGTCTCGGCACGCCCGCGCCGCCACGCCCGAGGAGACCGACTGGCGCGCCATCGCCCACCTGTACGACGTGCTCGCCCGGGCCGCACCCGGCCCGGTCGTGGAGGTCAACCGCGCCGTCGCGCACGGGCGGGCCTCCGGCCCGGCTGCCGGCCTGGCCCTCATCGACGCCCTCCCCGACGGCGCGCTGGCCGGCTCGTACCTGCTCCCCAGCGTGCGCGGCGACCTGCTCTCCCGCGCCGGACGCCACACCGAGGCCGCCGCGTGCTTCCGCGAGGCAGCGTCGCTGACCCGCAACGAGAGCGAACGCGCGTTGCTGCTGGGTCGCGCCGAGGAGTCCTCGAAGCGGCCGTCCACCGGCAGCTGACCGGCTCGGGCAGCCGGCTGACGGGGCAGGGTCGCAGCTGCGATCACCGCGAGCGGCCGACCGGCCGCCAGTGCAGGTCAGCGAACGGCGCCGGCAAGACCACCGTGCTCCGCCTGCTGTCCACGGCGCTGCCGCCCGGGCTGGCGCTGTTCGGTGCAGGTCGTACGCGGCCTCGTAGCCCCAGGACGAGCTGCGCCACGATCACGACCATCACGATGACGGTGACCGCCTCGGAGGTCGCCCACGCCAGGCCGCCCGCGAGCGACTGGTCAGCTCGCGGCTCCACGCCCCACTCCGGGGCGGGGTGGTCGAAGAAGTGCACGACCTGGTGCGGGGCCAGCAGGATCACCAGTCCGAACGCGGCGTGCACCGGCGTGCTGGCGAACGCCTCGGCCAGGCGGCGGGTCGCCGGGACGATCGGGCTCACCAACGGCGCGAGGAAGAGGCACCCGGCGGCGACGAACCACGCGAGCAGCAGCGCGTGCGTCCAGTAGGTGTGCATCAGCTGCCCGAACAGCGGGGTGAAGTAGACGCCGTACAGGGATCCCAGGAAGACACCCCAGCGGACCGGGAGGCTGCGCAGGGACGCGGCGGTCCGGCCGGCGCCGGTGCGGTCCAGGGCACGTCGCAGGATCACGCCGCGGCCCGTGGTCGGAAGCGACAGCCGGGCGAGCGCGACCGGCGCGCCCAGGACCAGGAAGACCGGCACGATCATGGCCAGGACCAGGTGCTGGGCCATGTGGACGCTGAACATCATCATCCCGTAGCCCTCGATGCCGGTCGCGGTCGTGATCTCGACGAGCGCCACGGCGGCGACCCACGAGAGCGTTCGCCCCCAGGGCCAGGAGCTTCCGCGACGCGAGGCGACCAGCACGCCGGCGACGTACGCGAGCAGCGCCAGCAGCCCGCACAGCGGCAGCAGCGGCACGGGCTGGGGGTGCCAGGCGAACAGGCGGGCCAGCGTGGGCGGTTCGGAGGGCATCCACATGGGGCCACTCATCGACCACATGCCGCCGAGCCGGCCGACATCCGGCATGCCACCCGTCGGGCTCATCGGGCCGCCGCCACTCGCCTCGGGCCCGCGCCGCGCACCTCGAGCCGGTGCGCCCGCAGGGGGAGGCTGGGGTCGCCGGTCGCCGCGCCGAGCGCCCGGAGCGCCGATGCGGTGGTGCTGCGTCCGCACCGGCGCGCGGCATGGTCGTCGGCGGCGAGCTCGACGAGCAGGTGCATGGAACGCTCCAGCGAGCGCGCGCACGGCAGCACCGGCGCGCAGCGGTACTGCAGGTCGGCCAGCTGCACCAGCAGGTGGTGGTGCTGGAGCAGGTGCCCGCGCTCGTGCTCGACCACCGCCTCGAGCTGGGCCGGCGTCAACGTGTCGCGCAGGCGGGAGGAGACCATGATCACCGGACGACGCCCGGGCACGCTGACCGCGGTGGGCTCGCGGCTGCGCACGATGGTGGCAGGGACGCGCGAACGCCGGGACGACGGCTGCCGCAGCGCCGAGGCCCCACCGACGAGCCGGCGCCGGTTCCAGGAGGCGAGGACGAGGCGGTAGACCGCGACCGATCCCACGCCGCCGGCGGCCGCCGTCATCAGGCAGGCGGTCAGGGTGAGCCCCACCCCTCCGAGCGCATCGTCCAGGGTCAGCGGCGTCCGCGGAGCGGCAGCCATCCGGCTGGCGGCGGTGATCGCGCAGCCGAGGCTGGCGACCATGGCGATCCCGCCGCTGCCCAGCGCGGCCACCCACACGGAGATCGCCGCGCGGGGGGTCCGGCTGGTCCAGCGGCGTCGCGTCACCAGCCACGGGATCGAGACCATCACCGTGACCGCGTAGGCCAGCAGGAGGCAGCCGGCGCCGACGAGCTGCCCGGTCACGGCCCGGGTCTCACCTGCGGGGCCGGACCGGTCCACGATCGCGCGCAACGCCTCGAGGTCGGAGCTGTCGAGGCCCCCGGCGAAGCTGAGCAGCGCTCCGGTGCGGTCCTTGCTGCGCAGCAGCGCCCCGAGCATGTCGTCGGCCACCACTTCCGCCTCGTGGCGGCTGAATGCTGAACCGCAGCTCGCCCCCCTCCGGTCGCTGCTTGTCGACCTCCCCGGCGCGGTGGAGCCGGTCGAGAACGGTCAGCACGGTGGTCAGAGCCGGCGCGTGGCCGTCGGCGCCGGTCAGGGCCGCGGTCACCTGCCGGGCAGTCATCGGCGCAGCGGCGTGCAGCAGGAGCCCACTGATCTCGTCACGCAGCGCACCGTGGCGACGACGGCCGTCACCGCCACCGGTCGAGCGGGTCATCATGCCTCCAGGAGTCGTTGGCCGACGTAGTCGTCGTCACCGCGGGCGGGGGCCGCGAAGACGGCGCTGCCGACATGGGTGGTGAAGCGGTTCAGGGCATCGTGCTGCTGCACGAGGGCGCGCTGGATCGGGAGGAAGCCGCGGCGCACGTCCGCCTGCCAGGCGAGGAAGAGCAGTCCGGCGCGGCGTCGACCCTCGACGTACCCGTCGTCGAAGTTCCAGCTGCGTCGGTAGATTCTCGCACCGTCGGTGTTCGAGGGGTTCGCCAGCCGCACATGGGCATCGCGGGGGATCGCGAGGGCACCGGAGGGCGTCGTGGTCGTGAGGACCAGCTGGTCGTCCTCGTGCCGCTCCCCGAGGGGTGCGCCGTCGGAGGTACGGCGGCCGATCACCCGGTCGCGGTCGGCCTCGCCGTGGGCGAACCACCCGTCGAGGTCGATGCGGATCTGGCGGGCGACCAGGTAGCTGCCGCCCTCCATCCAGTGCGGCCCGCTGGCCCGCACGGCGATTCGCCACAGCGGGCTGCCTGCCGGCGGGTTGTCGGTGCCGTCGCGGTGCCCCATGATGTTGCGGCTCGTGGTCGAGGGGGCCTGCGCGGCCGCGGCGGTGCCCCGGAAGCCTCCGCGCGACCATCGCATCCGCAGGTCGTCCGCCAGCGCGGACCGCGCGTGGGAGACGACCTCCTGGACGGCGCCCGCCAGCCGCATCGGGTCCTCGGCGGCCAGCTGCACCATCAGGTCACCGCCGCACTTGTCGCCCTCGAGCCGGTCGGTGTCGAACGACGGCAGGTCGGCCAGAGCGGGTGGGCGATGGCCGGCCAGCCCGCAGGCGTCGAGCAGCGTGGCGCCGAGACCGGGGGTGACCTGGAGGTCCGCGGCGCGCTGGTCGAGGGACGCGGCGCCCGTCGGCGCCGGCGCCGAGCCGGCCCGGTCGGCCAGGCCGGCGAGGTGCCGCAGGAAGGCCTTCGCAGCCTGCCGGGCGCGCCGAGGGGAGTGCCGGGCCTCGGGGGTGAGGTCGAAGGCGAGGATGGTGCCGAACGCGGGCACACGCGCGGCCAGCCCCATCGGCAGGGACCGGTCCGCGACGGCCTGGTCGGAGGGAGCCAGCCGTGGGTCCTCGCCCGCGGCCGGCACACCGCTCGCCCGGTCGTCCTGGCCCAGCGCGCCCGCCGTGCCCGCCGCACCCGCGGCCACGCCGAGGAGGCCGGCCGAACCCGACCAGCCCAGCAGCGCCCGGCGACCGAGGCGTGGCGTGGTCTCCTGGTCGGCAGACCTCACGGGGTGGCCTGCGGGCGGTCGGCGACGTCGATGACCGGGAACGCCGTGGTCACGGTCGCGCCGCTGCGGAAGTGCCAGGTCATCGGGATCGTGCTGCCGACCTTCACGTTGGGGCCCAGGCCGGTGAGCATCACGTGGTAGCCGCCGGGCTGCAGGGTCACCGTGCCGCCGGCGGGGACGGGGACCTGCCGGACCGCGACCATCCTCCCGGAGGAGCCGTTGCTGCTCGTGACGGTGTTGTGGAGCGTTGCCTCGGCTGCGGCGGGCGTCGAGACCGAGACCAGGGCGTCCGGACGGGAGCCGGTGTCGGCGAGGGTGGCGTACGCCGCGCCTGTGGACCCGGCACCCGTCATGTCCGACATGGCGCCCTTGCCGGATCCGGAGTCCATCCCCGACATGTCGGACATCCCGGACATCGTGGAGGTCGTGGCCCACCCCTGGACGAGCTGCACCCCGGTCGTGGTCGCGCTGGCGTAGCGGGTCCCCGCACCGCCCGTCGCGGCCGTTGCCCCGGAGTCTTCGGCGCCACCGCACCCGGCCAGGAGCACGGCGGCCAGCCCCAGGGCCGGTGCGGTGCGGAGCGCCGTCCCGAGGACGGCTCGGTTGGGTCGGGTCATGCGTACCTCCTGATCAGGGTCGGCAGCGCCGCGTCGTAGGCGCGGGCACCGGCGAGCTCGGTGAAGAAGCCCACCTCGCCTCCGTCCCGGTTCAGGACGAGGACCTGGGCTCCGTGGGTGACCTGGTAGTCGCCCTTGGTCACCTTGGGCGGGCTGATGGAGATGCCGTACGCCCGGGCGGACTCGATGACCTGCCCGATGGGGGCGCGGCCGGCGTGGAAGCTCGGTGAGTACGCCTCGACCCAGTGCCGCAGGCGGGCCGGGGTGTCCCGGTGCGGGTCGGTGCTGACGAACTGCACCGACACCTTGTCGCGCAGGGCCTGCGGCAGCCGGGAGAGCGCGACCGCGATGTCGCTCATCGTGGTCGGGCAGACGTCGGGACAGCTGGTGTAGCCGAAGTACAGCAGGGTGATGCCGTCCCCGGAGGGGTGCGCGTAGGACCAGGAGCCCCCGTCGGCCTGCGCCACCGTGGCGGGCGGCGGGTCGAGGGGTCGGTCCGGGATCTGGTGCCAGGTCTTGAGCGAGGCCAGTGGGTCCGCCGCCGGCTCCCCGGACGACGAGGAGCACCCGCCCATCAGGAGCGGAACGAGCAACGCCACGCCGACCGCGCGCACGGCATGGGCGATGGGCTGGGGGATCGTCACTCGACATATTGTAGAGGGGGTGGCGCGTCTCGGTTCGGCCGCCCCCACGACCGACTTCCGAGCGACCTCTACAAAGTGTAGAGTCCCGGTCATTCCGAGGTGGGCCGCCCCTTGCTGCGTGCCAGCCTCCTCGCGCGTGAGGAAACGAGGAACCCATGACCACCAGCACCATCGGCCGACACCTCCGCCCCGGGCGCTGGCTGCGAGGAGGGCTCCGCGGCACCCTGGTGGCCGCCGCCGCGGCGTCGGCCGTCCTGGCCTTCGCCGGCGCCGCCTCCGCCCACGTCGAGGTCAGCGGCGTGGACGCGACCCGGGGTGGCTACGGCGTGCTCACCTTCCGCGTCCCGACCGAGTCGGCGACGGCCTCGACGACGCGGCTGAGGATCAGCTTCCCCTCCGACCACCCGATCAGCTCGGTGGCGACCCAGCCCGTCCCGGGGTGGACCGCGTCGCTGGTCACCAGGAAGCTGCAGACGCCGGTGCAGACCGACGACGGCCCGGTCACGACGTACGTCGCCGAGGTCGACTGGCGGGCCGACGGCGCGCGGGACGCGATCCACCCCGGGGAGTTCCAGATGTTCAGCGTCTCGGCCGGTCCGCTGCCCGACGCGGCGAGCGTGGCGTTCCCGACGGTGCAGTACTACAGCGACGGCACCAAGGTCGCCTGGAACGAGTCCTCCAGCGCGGGCGCCGAGCCCGAGCACCCCGCGCCGGTGCTCGACCTCGCTCCCGCCGCGGACGAGGGGTGCCGCGTCGACCCCGTCGGACGCCTCGGGGTCGTCGATGCCGGGCATGGACATGTCCGACTCGCATGCCTCGTCGGATGACGACGGCAGCGACTGGCCGGGCCTGGTCGGCCTGGTCGCCGGGGTCCTCGGCCTCGTCGCCGGCGGCCTGGCGCTGGCGCGCACCAAGCAGGTGCCATCCTCCGAAGAGTGACCACCCGGTTCACCCGGCCCCGCCTCGCGCTCTGCCGGGCCCTCCTGCTCCTCGTCGCAGTGACGCTGGGCGCGCTCGCGGCTGCCTCACCGGCCTCGGCGCACGCGGTGCTCGTCTCGAGCGACCCTGCTGACGGCAGTCGGCTGCCCAGCGCCCCGGCCCGGGTGCACCTGTTGTTCGACGAGCCGGTCGAAGCAGTGCCCGGCACCGCCGTGGTCATCTCGGCCGACGGCACGCGCGTGAGCGCCGGCCCCGCCCGCAGCGCCGACGGCGGGGCCGGCCTCGTCATCCCGCTGCGGACCGGGCTGTCGGCCGGCAGCTACCTGGTCACCTGGCGTGTGGTCTCCGCCGACTCCCACGTCGTCGCCGGCTCGGTCTCGTTCGGCGTACGACGGTCCGCGACCGCTGTGGGCCTCCCCGGCACGACCGGCTCCGGACGTGCCTCGCTGGACCGGGTGGCCGACGCCGCCACCGGGGTCACCTACCTCGGCGTGGTCCTGGCCCTCGGCGTCCCGGCGGTGGGGCTCCTGCTCTGGCCGGGCACACTGGCCACGCACCGGGTCCGGCTGCTGCGGGCCGTCGGCTGGTCCGCCCTGGCAGCCGGCGCCCTGGGGGCGCTGCTGCTCGCGGGGCCCCGGGCGACGGGCTCGGGCTGGTCGGGCGTCGTCCGCTTCGACGACCTGGGCCAGACCCTGGGCGACCACGCAGGGATCTCACTCCTGGTCAGGCTCGGACTGCTGGGCGTGCTCGCCGCGGCCGGGTGGCGGCTTGCGGAGGCGTCCACGGCGCGGCGTGGGCTGGCCGCAGGTGCCGGCCTGGGGGTGCTGGTCACCATCGCGCTCGTCGGGCATGCCGCGGTCGGGGCGGACCGCTGGGTGGCCGTCCCCGCGGCCGTCGTCCACCTCGGTGCGATGGCCCTGTGGCTGGGCGGGCTGGCCCTGCTGGTCACCACGGTGCTGCGACCCGGCGGCGCATCACCCGCCGGTGCCCGGCCCCTGCAGAGGTGGTCCCGGCTGGCGCTGGCGAGCGTGGCTGCGCTCGTCGCGACCGGCACCTACCAGGCCTGGCGGCAGGTCGACCCGCTGCCGTCGCTGTGGTCGACCGGGTACGGCCGTACGCTGCTGGTGAAGCTTGCGCTGGTGCTCACCGCGCTGGGGCTGGCGTTCCTCGCCCGACGCACCCTGGGCACTCGTCCCTCCGGCCCGTCCACGCTGCGCCGGTGGGCGGCGCTGGAGGCCGGGGTCACGATGGCGGTGGTCGCCGCCACCGCCGCGCTGGTCTCCGAGCCGCCCGCCTCGGCTACGTACGGCCCGTCGGTCACGCTCACCGCGACGATGGGAGCGGACCACCTCGTGATCCGGGTCGCCGGCACGCGGCACGGACCCCAAGACATCACGGTCACCCCGGTCGACGCGCGGGGCCGGCCGCTGCATCTGCAGCGTCTGGTCGGTCACCTCTCCTCGGCGGAGAACGGTGTCTCCGCCCTCGACGTCCGGTGGCGTCGCGGCCCGGGCGAGACCTGGCACTCCGTCGCCGCGACCGCGCCGGTCGCGGGACGCTGGACACTGACCCTGGACGCGACCGTCGACCTCACGGAGGGGTACGCGACCCAGGCCTCCTACACCGCCTGGTGACCGCGGGCCCGCTCAGCCCTCGTGGTCGCGGAGCCGGGCCAGCATCCGGTTGTAGGCATCCAGCGCCTCGTCGCTGTCCGGGTCGAGCCGGTCCGCTTCGTCCTCGGCGATCGGGGTGGCGCCGCTGTGCCCGACGTGCTCGACCAGGGTGGACCGGCGCACGCCCTCCAGCCAGGTGCCGACGACCCGGTCGCGGCGGGAGGGGCTCGTGATCATGCCGATCATCAGCCCGACCCCGATCGCCATCATCAGGCCGTCGCCGGCCGCCCACATGAGCGCGCCCCCGGTCTGCACGTCCGCGAGCGGGTCGGGGGCCCACGCGGGGTGCATCGACATCATCACCGGGAACGGCACGTGGTCGGTCTGGAGCAGCACGATGCCGACCACGGTGTCCGGGATCATCGCCGCGACCAGGATCATCAGCCGGAGCAGGTACGACGGGTTCGCGCGGATCGGCTCCTCGCCGAGCAGTGGCAGCAGGAACAGGTAGCCGGTCACGACGTAGAGCACCTGCTCGCCGGTCATCAGCCAGGCGTGCTGGGCCATCTGGTCCATGAACCCGGTCAGGTGCGTGCCGATGATCACCACCGCGTAGAGCAGCAGCCCGGTGGTCTGGTGGGTCAGCACCGAGACCGGCCAGGACCGCAGCGCGGCCCGCACCCGGCCCTGGCGCTCGGGCGGGAACGCCTCGACGAGCACGGTCAGCGGGTGCCCGAGGACCAGCAGCACCGGCACCACCATGATCAGCAGCAGGTGCAGCACCATGTGCATCCAGAACAGCGACATGGCGTAGGTGCCGATCGCGGAGGCCACGCACACCCAGATCAGGGCCGTCCCGGCCGCGAACATCGCGACCCGCCAGGCGCGCACCGTCGAGGTGCGACCCGCGGCGTAGCGCGCCAGCAGGTAGCTGCCGAGCAGGATGGCCGAGGCCGCCAGCCAGCCCGGCTGCAGGCGCCAGGTGCCGAAGAAGGTGCCCCAGTCCAGGGGCGCGAGCGAGTCCATGCCGCTCATCGGCTCACTCCTTCACCCATGTCGTGGTCTCCTCAGGGACGCGCAGGGCCTCGCCCAGCAGCGTGACGGCGAACAGCAGGAAGGTGATGACGTGCACCCCGGTGCACCACAGGCAGATGGCGTGCAGCCGGAACAGCTCGGCCCACACCAGGTAGAACACGAAGCCGATCCCGAGGACGGCGACCGCCACCCGCACCAGGCCCATGGCCCGGCTCTGGACGCGCAGCGAGGCGAGGGCCACCGCGGTGGCCACGACGAAGTAGCCCACGCCGAGGTAGGCCACGGGGATCCCCAGGACCCGGGAGTAGCTGCTGGTGGTGACCTTGAGGCAGTTCACGGTGCCGGTGTCGGGGCAGGCCAGCGTGGTGCTGCTGGTCGCGTGCTCGATCGCGAGGTAGACCGACAGCCCCAGCCCGACCAGGGCCAGGACCACGGTCGTGGCGCTCGCCCATGTCGGCGGGTGCTCGGGGACCCGGGTGACGGTGGCGGCCTTCGTCACGGGGTCCTCACTTCGCCGCGGCCGTGACGCCGGCGGAGCTGCAGACCGAGGCGGGCTGCTGGTCGGTGAGCGTGCACAGCTGGGCGGTGAAGATGTTGGCGGTGCCGTCGACGGCCTGCGCGACCTTGCTGCTCGGGTCGGCCAGCTGCGAGGCGATCTGCTCGTGGGTCAGCCCGGCCAGGACCTGGGGACTGAAGCTGGCGCCGGCCGAGACGAAGCGTCCGCCGAGGTCGAGGAACGGGATGCTGCCGCTCTGGGTGCCGGTGTGGGCGGAGGTGTCGTAGGTGTCGAGCAGCTTCTGGTCCGTGGCGGAGAGCGTGTCCAGCGGGGCGTAGCTGCCGCCCTGCACCTTGTTGCTCTGCAGCTCCTTGCCGGTGAAGGAGAGGTAGCGGCTCTGGTAGGTCGCGCCGTGGAAGCTCAGGGTGGCGGTGTCGGGGAACACGTCGGCGGACGCCGAGTGGGTCTGGCCGAGGCCGGAGAACGTGCCGAACCGGGACAGCGCGGCCACCACCGCCCACCGCTCGGCGGCGCAGTAGGGGCAGTACTCCGCGCCGACGTACAGCACCCGCGGCTTGCCGTCCGCGGTCAGCGCCGGCGCCTTCAGCGGCGAGGGCCTGCTGGTCACCCCGCCCGCCCCGACCTTGTCGAACGTGGCGGCCGGCACGCCGGTGACCTTCGAGATCACCGCCGAGCTGGCCGAGGAGGAGGCCGCCCCGCCGCCGGAGTGGGAGCTCAGCCCGATGGCCACGACCGCGGCGGCCACGATCGCCACGGCGACGATGGCCGCCCCGGCGGCCAGCAGGCGGCCGCGTCGCTTGGCGCGGGCCTGGGCGCGCTGCAGCTCCGCCCGAGCGGTGGCACGCCGCGACGCCCCGGCATCGGCGGTCTGCTCAGGGCGGGAGCTGCGACGAGCCACGGATCGGGTCCTTCCTCGAGGATTCGGGTCAGGTGAACTCTATGAGTTGTAGAACGCACGGGCTGCCGCGGGTGGCCTCCAGCGCGCTCAGGTCCTCGAAGTCGTGCGGCCCCGACCGCGGTTGCGAAGGCCGACTGACGTGGGTCACGCACGACGGCCCCCGTCGGGGAAGTCCGGGAACTCCTCCGCGGGGGCCGCGCGTTGGTGCGGGCCAGGGTCGGTTCGACCCCGTGGATCAGATGTCGTAGTAGAGCTCGAACTCGTGCGGGTGCGGACGCAGCTGCACCGGCAGGATCTCGTTCTGGCGCTTGTAGTCGATCCAGGTCTCGATCAGGTCGGGCGTGAACACGTTGCCCTGGGTGAGGAAGTCGTGGTCACGCTCGAGGTTGTCGAGGACCGCGCCCAGCGAGGTCGGGACCTGGTCGATGTCGGCCATCTCGTCCGGCGGCAGCTCGTAGATGTCCTTGTCGATCGGCGCGGCGGGCTCGATCTTGTTCTTGATGCCGTCGAGGCCGGCCAGCAGCAGCGCCGAGAAGGCCAGGTAGGGGTTGGCCGACGGGTCGGGGCAACGGAACTCGATGCGCTTGGCCTTCGGGTTCGACCCGGTGATCGGGATGCGCACGCAGGCCGAGCGGTTGCGCTGGGAGTAGACCAGCGAGATCGGGGCCTCGAAGCCGGGCACCAGGCGGTGGTAGGAGTTCACCGTCGGGTTGGTGAAGGCCAGCAGCGACGGGGCGTGCTTGAGGATGCCGCCGATGTAGTAGCGCGCGGTGTCGGAGAGGCCGCCGTACCCGGTCTCGTCGTAGAAGAGGGGCTCGCCCTCGTTCCAGATCGACTGGTGCACGTGCATGCCCGAGCCGTTGTCGCCGAAGATCGGCTTCGGCATGAACGTGGCGCTCTTGCCGTTGCGCCAGGCGACGTTCTTGACGAGGTACTTGAACTTCATCACGTCGTCGGCGGCCTTGAGCAGCTCGTCGAACTTGTAGTTGATCTCGGCCTGGCCGGCGGTGCCGACCTCGTGGTGGGCCCGCTCGACCTGGAGGCCGGCACGCTCGAGCTCGATGACCATCTCGTCGCGCAGCTCGCCGAAGTGGTCGGTGGGGGCCACGGGGAAGTAGCCGCCCTTGTACTTCACCTTGTAGCCGCGGTTGTCGTTCTCGAAGCTGGCGCCGGTGTTCCAGGCACCCGCGTGGGAGTCGATCTCGTAGTAGCCGGCGTTCGCCTTGGTCTCGAACCGGACGTTGTCGAAGACGTAGAACTCGGCCTCGGGGGCGAAGTAGGCCGTGTCGCCGACGCCGGTGCTGGCGAGGTAGGCCATCGCCTTGCGGGCGATGTTGCGCGGATCGCGGGAGTAGGCCTCGCCGGTGAGCGGGTCGTGGATGAAGAAGTTCACGACCAGCGTCTTGGCGCTGCGGAAGGGGTCGATGTACGCCGTGGTCGGGTCCGGGAACAGCGACATGTCGGACTCGTGGATGGCCTGGAAGCCGCGGATCGAGGACCCGTCGAAGTTCAGGCCGTCGTCGAAGACCGACTGGTCGAACGACGAGACCGGCACCGTGAAGTGCTGCATCACACCGGGCAGGTCGCAGAAACGGACGTCGACCATCTCGACGCCCTCGTCCTGGATGTAGGCGAGCAGCTCGTCGCTGTTCTGGAACATTCGTCCTCCTTGGCTGCCTGGCGGAGGCAACCGGCAATGTCGTGCGAAACGAGGGGACCGGGGCGACGTTGCCCACGGACCTGCCCCGCCAACGTAGGCAGGGCCAGTTTCTTGACCGTATCCGGTTTGTTTCAGCCGTGTAACAGGTGGCCCGGCCAGCGAGCGGCCTCCGCGGCCTGTCTAGGCTTGGTGGGTGACCGAGCCTGCCCGCCCCCGGGAGACCGCGTCCTGGGGCCGTCGCATCCTCGCCCTGTTCGTGGACTGGATCGCCTGCATGTTCGCGGTCTCGCTGTTCACCCCGGTGTACGGCGTGGAGAACCAGGCCGGCCAGTGGTGGGTGGTGCTGCTGTTCGTCGTCGAGAGCGCCCTGCTGACCGCGCTGTCCGGCGGCTCCTTCGGCCAGCTCGCCACGCGGCTGCGCGTGGTCCGCCACGACGGCAGCGGGCGGCCCGTGGGGCTGCTGCCGGCGTTCGCGCGCCAGATCCTGGTCGCGGTCGTGATCCCGCCGCTGGTCTTCCGGCCCGACGGCCGTGGCCTGCACGACATCATGGCCGGCACCGAGACCGTCACCCTCCAGACCGCCAAGGGCGTCCCGGCCCGTCCCTGAGCCCACTCGTGGGAGGGTGCTCCCATGTCGAGTGTGTTCGTACGCCGTGCGGTCGCGGTGGCCGTCGTACCCCTGGCCCTGACCTCGCTCAGCGCCTGCGGTGGCGACGACGCGACCTCCGCGAAGGGTCCCTCGTCCAGCACGTCCAGCGGCTCGGGCCTCGCGGGGTCCTCCGCTGCCGCGCCGGCGGCGCCCGCGGCCGGCGCGACGGAGTCCGTCGCGGACTTCGTGGACCGCTACCGCTCCGCCTTCGACGCGCTCACCACGGCGCACGCCACCATGACCATGGACGTCATGGGCGGCACCATGAAGGGCGAGGGCGACCTGGACTACCGGGGCGACCAGCCGGCCGCCAGCATGACGCTGGGTGGCGGCATGTTCGGCAGCGGGGACCTGCAGGTCCGCCTCGTCGACAACGTGATGTACATGAACCTGGGGTCCATGACCGGCGGCAAGTACGCCAGGATCCCGCTCGACGACCCGAACAACCCGCTGGGCGACACCTTCGTCGACAGCCTCGATCCCAGCCGCGCGATGGACACGCTCCGGTCGTCGGTCCGGAAGGTGGAGCACGTCGGCCACGAGCCCGGCGGCGACCACTACCACGCGACCGTGGACGCCGCGGCGATGCTGAAGGACATGGGCCAGAAGGTGCCCGCCGGCGCCGGGATGCCCCGGACCCTGGACTACGACACCTGGTTCGACGACCAGGGCCGGCTCGCGAAGATGGTCGTCGACCTGGGTTCGCTGGGCAGCACCACGCTGCTGCTGTCGGACTTCGGCAAGCCGGTCAGCATCGAGGCGCCGCCGTCCGGTCAGGTGACCGGGACGCCGCTGACGATGGCCGGCTGACCCTGGCTGGACCTGGCTGGACCTGGCTGAACCGCCCCGCTGCCGGTGGGTCGCCGGTCAGCGGCCCCGCATGTTCTGGCGCATGCCCTTCATGCTGGTGGGGACCGGGCCCTTGGGCAGCGGCACGTTGGGGCGGTTGGCGTCCAGCGCCCGCAGGCGGCCGAGGATGTCGGTCATCTCGGCGGGCTTGACCTGCCGCTTGAGCTTGCTGACGTGCTTGACCAGGCGGGGGAGGGGCACCTGGCCCTCGCCGTTGCCGCAGACGACCTCGTGCACGGGGACGTCGGCGACGACGCGCTCGTGCTTGCGCCGCTCGGTGGCCAGCAGCTGGCGGACCCGGGTCGGGTTGCCCTCGCCGACCAGCACGATGCCGGGCGGGCCCACGACCCGGTGCACGACGTCCTGCTGCTTGGTGAACGCCACGACCGGCTCGGTCTGCCAGCCCCGGCGCAGCATGCGCAGCGCCGCGGCGGCGGCGCCCGGCTGGCCCTCCATCTGGCCGTACGCCGCCTTCTGGGCACGGCGGCCGAAGACGATCATGGCGGCCAGGGCGCCGAACAGCACGGCGCCGACGATCGAGACGACCAGGCCCAGCACGCCCTGGCCGGGCAGCAGCCAGAACAGCACGAAGCCGACGACCGCGCCGACGAGGAAGGAGCCGGCGACCCAGGCGCCGAGCGCGGGGTCGCTCCGCTTGGCCATCCGGTAGGTCTCGGCGAACTGCTTGCGCCGACTCATCTTCTCGGGGTCCGGGGTCTGGGGGGCCTTGGCCATGGCGGTCTGCTGCCTTCTGGGGTCTGTCGCGGGTCGGTGTCGAACGCGGTGCTGCGGGGTGCCGGCAGGGTGCCGGCGGAGGTCAGGCGGGGGTGCTCTCCCGCGCCTCCATGGCCTGACGGTACAACCGGCCGGCCCGGTAGGACGAACGCACCAGCGGACCCGACATCACGCCGGAGAAGCCGATCTCCTCGGCCTCGGCGCTGAGCTCGACGAACTCCTCGGGCTTGACCCAGCGCTCGACCGGGTGGTGCCGCAGCGACGGGCGGAGGTACTGGGTGATCGTGATCAGCTCGCAGCCGGCCTCGTGCAGGTCGCGCAGCGCCTGGGAGACCTCCTCGCGGGTCTCGCCCATGCCCAGGATCAGGTTGGACTTCGTGACCAGGCCGAAGTCGCGGGCCTGGGTGATCACGTCCAGCGAGCGCTCGTAGCGGAACCCCGGCCGGATCCGCTTGAAGATCCGCGGCACGGTCTCGACGTTGTGGGCCAGCACCTCGGGCCGCGACTCGAACACCTCGCGGAGCAGGTCGGGCTTGCCGTTGAAGTCGGGGATGAGGTTCTCGACCCCGGTGTCGGGGTTGAGCTCGTGGATGACGCGCACGGTCTCGGCGTACAGCCAGGCGCCGCCGTCCTCGAGGTCGTCGCGGGCGACACCGGTGATGGTGGCGTAGCGCAGCTCCATCGACCGGACCGACTCGGCCACCCGGCGGGGCTCGTCGCGGTCCAGCGGCTGCGGCTTGCCGGTGTCGATCTGGCAGAAGTCGCAGCGGCGGGTGCACTGGTCGCCGCCGATGAGGAAGGTCGCCTCGCGGTCCTCCCAGCACTCGAAGATGTTGGGGCAGCCGGCTTCCTGGCACACGGTGTGCAGGCCCTCGGACTTCACGAGGTTCTGCAGGTGCTTGTACTCCGGACCCATCTTCGCCCGGGTCTTGATCCACTCGGGCTTGCGCTCGATCGGGGTCTCGCTGTTGCGGACCTCCAGGCGGAGAAGCTTGCGTCCTTCTGGGGCGGCAGGGGCGGTCGTCACGTCGCCCAACTGTACGCCGGGGGCGGGGGTCGCCCAATTCGGTCCGGGAGCCTGCGGGATACCTTTCACCCACCATGAAGACGACTCGTGCGCCGCGGCTGCTCGCCGCCTCCTCGCTGCTCCTCGCCGGCGTCCTCCTCGCCGGCTGCGACAACGGCTCCTCGTCCGGCTCGGACGGCGGCGACGCGAGCGGCAACCCGACGAGCCTGCCGGTGCCCACCGGGGAGGCGAACCCGTTCTCCTCGACCCTCACCGGGCCCGAGCACGGCAAGCCGGGCCAGACGCTCACCGAGACGCTGACCAACACCGGCCGGCTGCCGGACGCCTACCAGGTGCTGATCGCCCCGGCGGACGCCGCGTCCGTGAAGAACCCCGACCTCCACCTCTCGCCCGGCGAGAGCGGCAAGGTGCGGATCACGGTCCGCAGCACCCCCTTCGACGTGCAGCTCAAGAGCGTGGGTGGCGGCACCCCGGTGACCGTCGCCAAGACGGTGCGCTGAGGACCGGCCGGTCCCGGGTTCTTCTCAGACGCCGGGCTTGAGCAGCTCGATGCGCGGCGCCCGGCCGGGCTCGGGGCGCGGCTCGTAGTCGGGGGTCGCGGTGTAGGGGCCCCAGGCGAGGTACGCGGCGAGGTGCTGCTCGACGCTCGGCATGACCTCGGCGATGGTGACGTCGCGCCCCAGCTCCCGGCTCAGCGAGGTCACGCCGGCGTCGGCGATGCCGCACGGCACGAACCGGTCGTACCAGCCGAGGTCGACGTCGCAGTTGAGCGCGAAGCCGTGCATGGTGACGCCCCGGCTGACGCGGATGCCGATCGCGGCGATCTTGCGCTCCGGGCCGCGCTCGTCGGCCTGCAGCCACACGCCGCTGCGGCCGGGCACCCGGGCGGTGGTCACCCCGAGCTCGCGGCACACGGCGATCAGGGCCTCCTCGAGCCGGCGTACGTAGTCGACGACCTTGACGTGGTCGGGCAGCGTGACGATCGGGTAGCCGACCAGCTGGCCGGGACCGTGGAAGGTGATCTTCCCGCCGCGGTCGACGTCGATCACCTGGGCCCCGCCGGGGTCGGCGGGCCGCTCGTGGGGGTCGGTGCGCTTGCCGGCGGTGAAGACCGGCGGGTGCTCGAGCAGCAGCACGGTGTCGGGGTGCTCGCCGTCGGCGACCAGGGTGTGCACGTCGCGCTGGAGGTCCCACGCGGCGAGGTAGTCGACCGCCTCGTCGCCGAGGCCCACGGTGCGGAAGGTCAGGTCACTCACGGCGCCGACCCTACTCCGCGGCCTGTGGACGACCGACGGCGGCGGAGTGCGGATCGGGGTAGGCAGGAGGCATGGAGACCTCCGTGCGCCCGCCCCGCCTGCTGCTGGCGCTGCTCGCGGCCAGCCTGGTGGTGACCGGCCTCGCGGTCGCCGCCGGGCTGGTCCGCGCAGGCGTCCCGAGGCCGGTCGCCTCGCCCGCGCCGCCTCCGGCCGGGCGACCGTCCGCGGGTCCTGCCGTCCCACCGGGAGCCGTTCCCGCCATCCACCGCGAGGCCGTGCACGCGACGTCGGTGCTGCACCGGTGGGACGCCCGTCGGGCGCGTGCCTGGGCCCGCGGGGACGTCGCGGCGCTGGGCGCGCTCTACGTCGCGGGGTCGCGGGCGGGCGAGCACGACGCGGCGATGCTGCGGGCCTGGGTGCGCCGCGGGCTGCGGGTGCACGGCATGGTGACCCAGCTGCTGCGGGTGCGCGTGCTGCGGCGCTCGGCCGGCCGGCTCGCGCTCGCGGTGACCGACCGGCTCACCGGCGCGGTCGCCGTCGGGGCGCGGCGTACGCGATCCCCGGCGGGAGCCCCGCCGGTGCCCGGGCCGGTGGCCCTGCCCGCCGACGCGCCGACCACGCGGCGGGTCGTGCTGGTCCGCGAGGCGGGGGAGTGGCGGGTGGCGGCCGTGCGGGCGCCGGGCCAGCTCACGCCTCAGCCCGCCAGGTGACCCCAGCGGTCGGCCAGGTCGCTCCACGGCCCCGCGGCGGCGACGCGGCCCTCGACGAGCACCACGACCCGGTCGGCCTGGGCCAGGGCGGCACGCTTCGACGTCGCCCCGACCACGGTGACCCCCTGGGCGCGCAGCGCCGACCACAGCTCGATCTCGGTGGCCGCGTCGAGCGCGGAGGAGACGTCGTCGGCGAGCAGCAGCTCCGCGTCGCAGGCCAGGCCGCGGGCCAGGGCGAGACGCTGCACCTGGCCGCCGGACAGGCGCACGCCCCGGTGCCCCACCAGCGCGCCCGGGCCGCCCGCGGTCTCCACGTCGGGGGCCATCCGGGCGGCCTCCAGGGCCGGGTGGATCGGGCGGTTGCCGTGGTCGAGCAGGACGTTGTCGGCGAAGGTGCCCGACAACACCCGGGGCACCTGGGCGACGTGGGCCACCCGGCCCGGGCGCAGCTCGGTCTGTGGGTCCCGGACCGGCCGGCCGTTCCAGCGGATCTCGCCCGTGCAGGCGACCAGGCCGGCCAGCGCCGAGAGCAGGCTGGACTTGCCCGAGCCCACCTGGCCGAGCAGCAGCACCAGCTCGCGCGAGCCGATGGTCAGGTCGACGTCGCTGACCCCCACGGTGCCGTCGTCGTGGACCGCGCAGAGGCCGGTCAGCTCGAGGGTGCGCAGCGGGTCGCGCTCGCCCGGCCGGGGCGCCGGTGCGGCGCCCTGCACCAGGTCGACGTCGGCGGGCAGGTGCATCAGGTCCCCGCCGCCGGCGAGCCGGCTGGTCGCCTGCATCCAGTGCCGGGTGCCGGGGGCCTCGGTGATGACCGAGCCGGCGACCCGCCCGAACCAGTCGAAGCCGTTGACCGCACCGGCCACGAGCAGCGCCGTGGCCAGGCCCCAGCCGCCGGTCAGCAGTCCGGCCCAGGCGGCGACCACGCCGCACTGCACCATCACGATCGGCACGCCGTCGAGCAGGGCCTGCACGCGGTGCTCGCGGACCGCGGCCTCCACCCGTCCGCCGTCCACCTCGTGCAGGTGGGCGTGCACGCTCGGCGTCGAGGCCGCCAGCTTGACCGTGCGGACCGAGTCGAGCGCGGAGACCAGGGAGCGGCCGAACCGCGCCCGGGCGGCCGCCGACGCGGACGCCGAGCGGCCGGCGACCGGCCGGCCCAGGGAGGAGGCCAGCGAGGAGGTCACCATCACCGCCAGCAGCACGCCACCGGCGAGCAGGCTCTGGGCGACCAGCGCGGTCACCGCCACGATCGCCAGGCCGTTGATGAAGTCGACCCAGCGGTCGGCGTACCGCGCCAGGCGGTCTGCATCCATCGTGCGGGCGACCACCTCGCCGGGGGGCGTGCGCTCGAGCCGGTGCTGGGCCGTCTGGCCCGCGAGCACGCTGGTGCGGACGCGGAGCATGACCGAGATCCACCAGCGCGGGTAGCGACGGAACGCCTCGGCCACCAGCAGCGGCGAGACCATCAGCGAGACCACGAGGGCGACGGTCAGCGCGACCGGCGTCCGGCCGTCCTGCAGCTCCGCGACCAGGTGGCCCCAGATCCAGCCGGTCACGGCGCCGAACGCGCCGGAGAGCGTGGCGGCGAGGAACAGCACGATGCTGACCAGCCCCCACCGCGGCTCGACCAGCAGCGCCGAGGTGGTGGCGCGGGCCAGGCCGGGCACCGGTCGCAGCCGCGGTGCGGCCGGCGGCTGCCCGGTGCGGCGCACGGTGCCGACGTGCTCGGCGGCCGGTGCCGCCTGGACGAGCGGGTCGGCCGGCACGTCATCGGGCAGGCCGTCGGGCAGGTCGTGGGGCAGGTCGGCCTGGCGGGCGGCAGGCGAGGCCTCGTCCTCGGCGGCGGCCTCCAGCAGGTCCCGGAACGGGCCGGGCTGCTGGGCGAGACGGTGGCGCGGGCCGTGCTGGACGACCCGGCCGCCGTCGAGCACCGCGACCTGCTCGGCGCGCTGGGTGGTGGACAGCCGGTGGGCCACGAGGAGGCCCGTGCGTCCGGCGAGCAGGCGCTCCGCGGCGCGGACGACGTTGGCCTCGGTCACCGGGTCCATCCGGGCGGTCGCCTCGTCGAGGACGACGACCCGCACGTCGCGCACGAGCAGCCGGGCGAACGCGACCAGCTGCTCCTCGCCGGAGGAGAGGCTGGTGCCGCCGGGACCGAGCAGCGTGTCGAGGCCCTCGGGGAGCCCGGCGACCCAGCCCTGCAGGCCGAGCTCGGCGACGGCACCCTCGACCTCGTGGCGGGGGACGGGCCGGAAGAGCGTGATGTTCTCCGCGAGCGTGCCCGCCAGGATCTCGGTGCGCTGGGTGACCACACCGACCGCGGCGCGGAGCCGCTGGAGGTCCAGGTCGAGCACGTCGACCCCGCCCAGCAGCACCGTCCCGGGCTCCGGCTCGACCGCCCGGGAGACCAGCGAGGCCAGCGTCGACTTGCCCGAGCCGGTGCGGCCGACCAGCGCGCAGGTGGTGCCGGCGGGCACGTGCAGGTCGACGTGCTGCAGGGCGAACCGGCCCTCCTCGTAGGCGAAGTGCAGGTCCCGGAAGGACACGTCGAGCGCCCCCTGCGTCAGGTCGTCGCCACCGAGCGGCTCCCGCTCGGTGGCGAGCAGGGCCCGCAGCCGGAGCACGGCGCCCAGCCCGGCCTGCAGGTCCGGCAGCTGGCGGGCGAGCTGGTCGACCCGGCCGACGAACATGGTCGTGACCAGGAACAGGGTGACCAGGGCAGCGGTGTCGAGGTGGCCGCCGACCACGAGGACCACACCGATCAGGGCCGTGGCGGCCAGCACGCCGTGCAGCATGGTCCCGGTGCGGCGGCCGATCCGGCTCTCGAGCCCGAGCACGACGGCGAAGCGGTCGTGGACGGCGGCGGCGAGCTCGGCGCAGCGACGGATCACGTGCGCCTGGCCGAGGCTGGCGCGCAGGTCGTCGCGCGCCGCGACGCCCTCCTCCATCGCCGCGGCGTGGTCGGTCCACGCCGCCTCCTCCTCGACCTTGCGGGCCGACACCTGGGGGAGCAACGGCCGGACGACGGCCAGCGCGCCGACGCCGGCGAGGGGGAAGAGGAGGAAGGCCGGCCACCAGGTCAGCCCCGCGACCACCCAGAGCGGGCCGGAGGCCAGCACCGTGCGGATCGCCTGCCACGCGCTCTGGCGCAGCAGGGTGCCCACCTCGTGGGTGTCGTCGTCGACCCGGTCGAGGACCTCGCCGACGGCCTGCTCGGTGAGTGTCGAGAGCGGCTGGTGCAGCGCGGCGTCGAGCAGGTCGGCCCGCAGCCGCCCCTCGGCCCGGTCGACCACGCCGGCCCACAGGGTGCGGGCCGCGGTGTCGAGCACGGCAGCCCCGACGACGAAGGCGGCCAGCAGCCAGACCAGCGTCGCGGTGGCGTGCTCGGCCAGCCGGCCGGCGACCACCGACCCCAGCGAGGTGCCGACGGCCGCCACCGCGCAGGCCACCAGCGCCCAGAAGGCGACCGGCCGGCGCAGCCGCCGCCAGTCGACGGTGTCGTCGAGGGGGGCGGGCGGGGGCAGGTCCCGGAGGGGGCGCTCGGCGTCGAGCTGGGTCATCGTCATGGCCGACCCACGCTATGTCGGACCACCGACACCCGTCGCCCGATTTTCTGCCCGCCGGCCCTGCCTGGCCAGGTCGAGCTGCGGGGGCTAGCTCCCGCCGGCCAGGCCGGTGGCCAGGATCGCCTCGACGTCGCGGTCGTCGAAGAGGAAGCCGCTCTCCTCGAGAGCCGCGGGGCGGGCGTTGACCGAGTTCAGCAGCTCCGGGGCCATCCGGCCGGCACCGAGGCGCAGCGCCGCCTTCGGCACCCCGGGCAGCGCGATCCGGTGCACCGCACGGGCCAGCGCGCGGGAGAACTCCGCGTTGGTCGGCGGCTCGGGGCAGCACAGGTTGAACGGGCCCTCGGCGTCGTCGTGCTCCGCGAGGTGCGCGACGGCGCCGACCCAGTCGCGCAGCGAGATCATCGGCATGTACTGCGCGCCGTCACCGAGCCGGGCGCCCAGCCCGGCCTTGAACAGCAGCCGCAGCGAGCGCAGCGGCTCGCTGCGCCGGTCCATCACCGGCGAGGTGCGCAGCACGCAGACCCGGGCCCCGGCCTCGGCCGCCGGTGTCGTGGCGGCCTGCCACTCGCGGGTGACCTCGGTGAGCAGCCCGTGGCCGCGGCTGTCGGCCGCCTCGGTCAGCGGCCGGTCACCGTGGTCGCCGTACCAGCTGATGCCGTTGCCGGCCAGGAGGGCCGCCTTGCCGCCGGCGTCGGCGATCGCCCCGGCCAGCACCTCGGTGGTCCGGACGCGGCTCTCCCGCAGCTCCCGCGCCCACCGCTGCGAGTGCGGGTTGCCCGCGGTGGGGGATCCGGCGAGGTTGATGACGACGTCCGCGCTGGCGACCAGGTCGCGGTCGAGGCTGCCGGCGTACGGGTCCCACCTCGACTCGTCCTCGGCGGACGCCGTCCGCCGGACCAGCCGGATGACGTCGTGGCCGCGGGTGCGCAGCTCGTCGGTGAGGTGGCTGCCCAGGAAGCCGGACGCGCCGGCGATCACGATCCGCATGCCGCCAGCCTGCCAGCCCGTTCAACGCCGGCCCGCCGACTCGGCGCTAGTTGACGCGCGGGGCATGCCGAGTCGGCGCTAGTTGACGCACGGGGTACGCCGAGTCGGCGCCAGTTGACGGGCCGAGGTGTCAACGAGCGCCGACTCGGCGTGCCTCCTCGACCGCGGCCGCGCAAACGACAGGACGCCCCGACGAGCGAGCTCGTCGGGGCGTCCTGGTTGCGCTCAGACCTCGAACTGGCCGGACTCGAGGCGCTGCTTGACGTCCCGGAGGAAGCGGCCCGCGTCGGCGCCGTCGACCAGCTGGTGGTCGTAGGACAGCGACAGGTAGACCATGTAGCGCACCGCGATCGTCTCGCCGAGGTTCGGGTCGTCGATGACCACCGGCCGCTTGACGACGGCGCCCGGGCCGAGGATCGCCACCTGCGGCTTGTTGATGATCGGGGTGTCGAACAGGGCGCCGAAGCTGCCCAGGTTCGTGATCGTGAACGTGCCGCCGGACAGCTCGTCGGGCCCGATCTTGTTGGTGCGGGTGCGCCCGGCGACGTCGGCGATCTTCTTCGCGATGCCGGCGACGGAGAGGTCACCGGCGTCCTTGATCACCGGGGTGAGCAGGCCCTTCTCGGTGTCCACCGCGATCGCGAGGTGCTCGCGGTCGAAGTAGGTCACCTCGCCGGCCTCGGTGTCGATCGTGGCGTTGAGAGCGGGGTGCACCTTGAGCGCGTCGATCGCCGCCTTGGCGAAGAACGGCAGGTACGTCAGCTTCACGCCCTCCCGGGCAAGGAACTCGGCCTTCGCCGCCTCGCGCAGCCGCGCGATGTTGGTGACGTCGACCTCCATGACCTGGGTCAGCTGCGCCGAGGTCTGCAGCGACTCGACCATCCGGCTCGCGATGATCTTGCGCAGCCGCGACATCTTCTCGGTCTTGCCCCGCAGCGGCGACGGGGTCGTCGACGGTGCGGCCGCAGCCGGCGCGGAGGCCGCCGGCGCGGCGGCGGGGGCCTCCGGGGCCGGGGCCTGCTTGGCGTTGGCGGCGTCGAGGACGTCCTGCTTGCGGATCCGGCCACCGACACCGGTGCCGGTCACAGACGACAGGTCCACGTCGTGCTGTGCGGCGAGCTTGCGCACCAGCGGCGTGACGTACGTCGACGCGTCGCCGCGGTCGGTCTCCTGCGCTGCCGGCTGCTGGGCGGGCTGCTGGGGAGACTCCTGCTGCGCCGGGGTCTCCCGGGACGGCTCGGGCGCCTGCTCGGCGGCCGGAGCAGCCTCCTCGCGCCGCTTGGGCTGCTCGGGCTCCTCCGCCTTCGGTGCCGGCTCGGGCTCGGGCTCCGGCTCCGGCTCGGCCTGCTTCTCCTCGGCCGGGGCCGGGGCGGCGGAGGCGTCACCGATGATCGCGAGCTCGGCGCCGACCTCGACGGTCTCGTCCTCCTCGGCCTTGATCTCCAGCAGCGTGCCGGCGACGGGGGAGGGGATCTCGGTGTCGACCTTGTCGGTGGAGACCTCCAGGAGCGGCTCGTCGACGGCGACCTCGTCGCCGACCGACTTCAGCCAGCGGGTGACGGTGCCCTCGGTGACCGACTCGCCCAGCGCGGGCAGGGTGACCGAGGTGCCGGAGCCGCCGGCGGGCTTGGTCTCGGCGGCGGGCTTCTCGGCCTCCTCGGCGGCCGGTGCGGGGGCCTCGGCGGCCGCGGGCTGCTCGGCCTCGGCGACGTCCTCCGGCTCCTGCTCCTCGGCCTGCGGCGCCTCGTCGGCGGAGCCGCCCTCGTCGCCGGAGCCGGCCGACTCGCCCTCGTCACCGACCAGGGCCAGGACCGCACCCACCTCGACGGTGTCGTCCTCCTTGGCCTTGATCTCCAGCAGGGTGCCGGCGACCGGCGAGGGGATCTCGGTGTCGACCTTGTCGGTCGACACCTCCAGCAGCGGCTCGTCCACCGCGACGGTGTCCCCGACCTCCTTCAACCAGCGGGTGACAGTGCCTTCGGTGACGGACTCGCCGAGTGCCGGCAGGTTGACTTCGGTGGCCATGGGCTTCCTTCGCTCGCGTCTGTTCGTGTGGAGTTCGTGCGGGTGGATCAGGAGTGGGCGTGCAGCGCCTTGCCGGCGAGGGCCAGGTGGGCCTCGCCGAGGGCTTCGTTCTGGGTCGGGTGCGCGTGCACGAGCGGCGCCACGTCCTCGGCGTGGCCCTCCCAGTTGTAGATCAGCTGCGCCTCGCCGATGAGCTCACCGACGCGGTCGCCGACCAGGTGCACGCCCACGACCGGCCCGTCCTTGGCCCGGACCAGCTTGACGAAGCCCTGGGTCTTCAGGATCTGGCTCTTGCCGTTGCCGCCGAGGTCGTAGGTCACGGTCTCGATGCCGTCGGCGCCGTACTTCTCCGCGGCACCGGCCTCGTCGAGCCCGACAGAGGCGATCTCGGGGGAGGAGTAGGTGACGCGCGGGATGCCCGCCTCGTCGATGGGCTGGGGGTCGAGGCCGGCGATGTCCTCGGCCACGAAGATGCCCTGCTGGAAGCCGCGGTGGGCCAGCTGCAGACCCGGCACGATGTCGCCGACGGCGTACACGCCCTCGAGGTTGGTGCGGCACCGCTCGTCGGCGAGCACGAACCCGCGCTCCATCGCGACGCCCTGCTCGTCGTAGCCGAGGCCGTCGGTGCTCGGGCCGCGTCCGACCGCGACCAGCAGCAGCTCGGCCTCGAGCACGTCGCCACCTTCGACGGTGACGGCCACGCCGGCGTCGGTGACCTTCACGCTCTGGAACGGCGTGCCGGTGCGGAAGCTGATCTTGCGCTTGCGGAAGGCGCGTTCGAGTGCCTTCGAGGAGGCCTCGTCCTCCACGGCGACCAGGCGGGGGAGCGCCTCGACGATCGTCACGTCGGCGCCGAAGCTCTTCCACACGCTGGCGAACTCGCAGCCGATCACGCCGCCGCCGAGCACGATCACCGACGAGGGCACCCGGTCCAGGCGCAGGGCGTGCTCGGAGGTGATCACCCGCTCCCCGTCGACCTCCAGGCCGGGGAGGCTCTTGGAGTACGAGCCGGAGGCCAGCACGACGTGCCGGCCGGTCCAGGCCCGGTCACCGACCGTGACCTGCTTCGGTCCGGTCAGCCGGCCCTCGCCCTCGATCATCGTGACGCCGCGGCCCTTGACCAGGCCGGTGAGGCCCTTGAAGAGGCGGGAGACGACGCCGTCCTTGTAGGCGTTGACTCCGTCCATGTCGATGCCGTCGAGGGAGGCGCGCACCCCGAACTGCTCCGACTCGCGCGCCGAGTCAGCCACCTCCGCCGCGTGCAGCAGCGCCTTGGTGGGGATGCACCCGACGTGCAGGCAGGTGCCGCCGAGGTTGCCCTTCTCGACCAGGCCGACCGTCAGACCCAGCTGGGCCGCCCGCAGCGCACAGGCGTAGCCGCCGGAGCCCGCACCGAGGATGAGTACGTCGAAGTCGGCGTCGGCCACGCTGGTCCTTCCGGGAGTCTGGTCACGAGGTCGGGTCGCCGGGGTCGCCGGCGGCTCGGTCGGGGCCATCTTTGCACTAACCACAACCGTGTCGACACCGGCCTCAACCGACTGGCCAGTAGCAACAGGCACAATTGGACGCATGGGATTGTTCGACCGCTTCCGCCGTGGCAGCCGCACCCGGATGAGCCGACCGAGCCGGGAGGCCGCGCGCACCGGCTCGACCCGGGTGCGTGCCGCCGACCGCGCCGACGAGCAGCACCTCCACGAGTGGGTGAGCGCCCGTCGCGGCGTGGAGGGGTTCGTCGAGCCCCGCACCGCGGTCAGCGACGTGACGCTGCTGCTCGTCGCCCATGACGGCGAGTGGACCCGGCGACGGGTCCCCTCGGTGGACTGGGCGCACCGGTTCTGCAACAGCCACCAGGTGCCGTCGTACGACGCCGCCGTGGTGGGCATCCCGCAGCGGATGCGGGACTACAACCGGCGCAAGAAGCTCGGGCTCGACTAGCACACCCCGGCCCTCGCTGGTCGGCGCAGGAGTTGAGTTGGGCCGCACCGGGTCTTCAGTTGGGCCTTGCAGCGTCGATGCACGCCGGGAGGCCCAACTCGACGCCCCGGGAGGGCCAACTCGACGCCCCGGGAGGGCCAACTCAACGCCCCGGGAGGCCCAACTCAACGATCAGTCGGCGAGGGTGCGGGCGTAGTCGACCAGGGTGGCGACGGCCGAGCCGGTGCCGCCGGGGGTGGTGTGGCCCCAGGCGCCGCCGGTGTTGAAGGCCGGGCCGGCGATGTCGAGGTGGGCCCAGGGCAGCCCGGCGGTGAACTCCCGCAGGAACGCCGCGGCGAACAGGCCGCCGCCCCAGCGGACCCAGTCGTGCTGGGCGACGTCGGCGATCTTGCTGCTCTTGATCCGCTCCCGCATCTGCTCGGGGATCGGCATCGGCCACATCTCCTCGCCGGCGGCCTCCGCGGCGGCGAGGACGCCGTCGACGACCTCCTGCGAGCCCAGGACGCCGGCCACCCGGTCACCGAGCGCGACCACCATGGCGCCGGTCAGCGTGGCCACGTCGAGGATCACGTCGGGCTTCTGCTCGGTGGCGCGGACGAGGGCGTCGGCGAGGACCAGCCGCCCCTCGGCGTCGGTGTTGAGCACCTCGACGGTCTTGCCGCCGTACATCGTCAGCACGTCGCCGGGACGCATCGAGGAGCCGGAGACCATGTTCTCGGCCATCGGCGCGTAGCAGGTGACCTTGACCGGCAGCCCGAGCTCGGCGATCGCGAACGTCGCCTGGAGCACGGCGGCCGCGCCGGCCATGTCGCACTTCATCGTGTCCATGCTCTGCGCCGGCTTGATGGTCAGGCCGCCGGAGTCGAAGGTGATGCCCTTGCCCACCAGCGCGAGGTGCTTCTTCGCGCCCTTGGGGGCGTAGGTGAGCTCCACCAGCCGCGGCGGCGCGTCGGAGCCGCCGCCGACCCCGAGGATGCCGCCGCAGCCGAGCTCGGCCAGCTCGGCCTGCTCGAGCACGCGGATGCCGACCTTGGGTGCGCCCCGGCCCTTGGTGAGCTCCTTGGTCGCGGCGGCGACCGAGTCGGCGAACTTCGGCGGTGTGAGGTCGCCGGGCGGGGTGTTCACCCAGTCGCGGGTGCCCGCGACGGCGCGGGCCACGACCTGGGCCTGCTCGAAGGCGGTGACGACCGCCGACTTGCGGGCCTGCCCGGTCAGCAGCAGCACCTCGCCGGGCGCGTCGTCGTCCTGCTTCGCGTCGTTCTTGTACGACGTGTAGCGGTAGCCGCCCAGGATCCAGCCCTCGGTCACCGCCCGCACCGCCTCCGGGCCGTCGGCCGGGAGCGCGATCGCGGCGCTGGCGGCGTTGGTGACCGCCCGCGCGGCCGCGCCCGCGGCCCGGCGGACCGCCGGGTGGGTGGCCTCCTTGCCGAGGCCGACCAGCACCAGCAGCGGTGAGGTCAGCGCGCCGCCGGTGGGCACCTTCACGACCTCACCGGCCTTGCCGGTCACGCCCAGCGTGGAGAGCAGCGGGCGGAGCTTGCGGCCGTAGGCCTTGGCCACCTCCTCGCCGCCGGGAGCCAGCACGGCCCCCTTCGGGTCCTGGAGGACCCCGACGACGACGACGTCGGCGCGGGTCTTGGCGGGGCTGGCATTGCGGAGGCTGTACGACGTCACCGGGGCAGGATAGCCACGCCGGAAACGGACTGGGGGCTGCGGTAGGTTCGCGTGCATGTCCGACCAGCCGGCTGCCACCGACCTGATCACCTCGCCGCTGCACGAGCGGCACGTCGAGCTCGGCGCCAAGATGGCGCCGTTCGGCGGGTGGTCGATGCCCCTGGAGTACCCGACCGGGGTGGTCAAGGAGCACACCGCGGTCCGCGAGGCGGTCGGCATCTTCGACGTCAGCCACCTCGGGAAGGTGACGGTCTCCGGCACCGGTGCGGCCGACTTCGTCAACGCCTGCCTCACCAACGACCTGGGCCGGATCGAACCCGGCAAGGCGCAGTACACGCTGTGCTGCGACGACGCCACCGGCGGCATCGTCGACGACCTGATCGTCTACCTCCACGACGAGGAGCGGGTGCTGCTGGTGCCCAACGCCGCCAACACCGCCGAGGTGGTGCGCCGGCTCACCGAGCAGGCGCCCGACGGCGTCACCGTGACCGACCAGCACCGCGACTTCGCGGTCCTCGCCGTCCAGGGCCCCCACTCCGACGAGGTGCTCGGGGCGGTCGGGCTCCCGAGCGGCCACGAGTACATGTCGTTCGTCGAGGCGACCCTGCCCGACTGGGGCGACGGCGCGACGGCCGTCGTGTGCCGCACCGGCTACACCGGCGAGCGCGGCTACGAGCTGGTGGCGCCCGCGGAGGTCGCCGTACCCCTGTGGGACGCGCTGCTCGAGGCCGGCGCGGAGCACGGGATGCTGCCGTGCGGCCTCGGCGCGCGCGACACGCTGCGCACCGAGATGGGCTACCCGCTGCACGGCCAGGACATCTCCCTCGACGTCACGCCCAGCCAGGGCCGGCTCGGCTGGGCCGTCGGCTGGAAGAAGGAGGCGTTCTGGGGCCGCGAGGTGCTCCAGGCCGAGAGGGAGCGTGGCCCCGAGCGGGTGCTGCGCGGGCTCCTCGCCGTCGGCCGCGGCATCCCGCGGCCGGGCATGAGCGTCTCGCTGAGCCCCGACGTGCCGCTGGGCGAGATCACCTCCGGCACCTTCTCCCCGACGCTGCGCAAGGGCATCGGCCTGGCGCTGGTGCCGTCGTTCGTGGACGCCGAGGCCGAGGTGGGCGTGGACATCCGCGGCCGCCGTGAGATCTTCCAGCTCGTCAAGCCACCCTTCGTGGACCCGTCCGTTCGAGAGGCGTGACCTGTGGTGAACCTGCCCGACCAGCCCCCCACGTTCCGACCGCCGTCGGGGTCCGACCGACCCTGGTGGTGGCGCCTCGAGGACGCCGCCGGCACGGAGGTCGAGGTGCCCGAGGAGTACGCCGCCGAGCGGTTCTCCAGCCAGGCCGACGCCGAGTCGTGGGTGGGGGAGTGCTGGGCGGACCTCGCGGCCGAGGGCGTGGACGCGGTGACGCTCTTCGAGCACGACCGCCAGGTCTACGGGCCGATGTCGCTGCACGCCTGAGGTAGTCGCGGGCCCATCCGTCCCGGGTCCGGCCACGAACAACCCCGAGGGACCAGCACGCCGGGGCCATCAGCACTGGTCGTCGGCCGGACCGACGGCGAAGGATGGACGGATGCAGGACGACGCGGACTTCACGGCCTACGTGGAGGCACGCTGGTCCGCGCTCGTGCGCACGCTGGTGCTGCTCGGCAGCACGTCGACCGAGGCCACGAGCGTGGCGGAGCGGGCGCTGGCCTCCTGCTACCTGCGGTGGCGCACGATCAGCGCGGCCGACGACATCGACGTGCAGGTCTACGGCGAGGTGTACGCCGGGCTGCTGGCGGCGCGTGCCGGCGCGGCCGACCGCGGGGCCGACCGCGCGGCCGGTCGGGAGGCCGACGGCGGGACCGACCGTCTCACCGGCCCGCCCGCCGAGCGCGCGGCCGACCTGCCCGCCGCCGGCCCGGGCCCGGTCGCGGGCACCGCACCGGCCGACGCCGTACTCCTCCTGGACTCGTTGCTGGCCGCCCTGGACCGCCTCGACGGGCCCGACCGGGCCGCGGTGGTGCTGCAGCACGGCGCCGGACTGACCGCCGTCCAGGTCGCCGAGGTGCTCGAGGCCGATCCGTTCGAGGTGGAGCAGCGCGCCGCCTCGGCGGTGGGCGCGCTCGACGTGGAGGGGATGCGGGGGCACCGGTGAGCGGAGTGCTGCGGGGTCCGGGGAACGGGCCGGGGAGCGAGGAGCCCGTCGACGAGGTCTTCGCGGTGGCCGGCAGTGCGATCGGGGTCCCGGCGCCGCCGCTGGCCGCGATCGTGGCGAGGGCGCGCGCGCACCGCCGGCGGCGGCGCCGCCGGGTGGCCGCGGCCGCGGCCGCCGTGCTGGTGGTCACCGGCCTGGGGACCTACCTCGGCGCCCGTCCCGCTCCTGGCCCCGACCCCGGCCCGGGGCCCTCGCGGGTGCTGGAGCTGGACAACCCCGCCCATGCGGCGTGGTGGGCCAACGACGTGCTGCACCTGGCGCACGTCTCGGTGCTGCTGCCGCGGGTCGAGGACCTCGTGGACCTCGACGGCGGAGCCGTGATCGGGGACAAGGACGGCGACGTCGTGCTCGTCTCGCCGACCGGGCAGCTCACCACGATCGGGCACAAGGTCCCCGGCGCGCCCCTCGCGGCGACCGCCGCACACGGGCTCGTCGCCTGGGTCGACCCGGGGGACCGGAGGCCGAGGCTGGTGCTCTACGACATCGACGACCACGTGGTCCGCGCGGAGCGGGACCTGCAGTACCGCGGGCCCCGGTGGGCGGAGCTCGACGAGGGGAGCCATCCCATCGCGTTCGACGGCGAGACCCTCTACTACGCCGACCAGTTCGGGGACTGGCGGTGGCGGCCGCCCTTCGCGTCGGCGGATCCGGTCGACCACCGTGGGCTCGTCGACGTCTCGTCGGCGGTGGTGCTGCGGCAGCTCGACCCGCGCACCCTCGACGTCGTGCAGCCGTTCTTCAGCGTGGACCACGAGCTGGTGGGGGCCGCCGGCGCCCAGCTGTCACCGGGCGGGGAGTACGTGCTGACCCGCGCCCCCGGCGGCGACCCGTTCGCTCCGGTGCGCATCTACGACGCCCGGTCGGGGGAGCGGCTGTGGACCGGGCTTCGTCCGGGGGACCAGGTGCTGGCCGCAAGCCTCGGCCCCGAGGACCAGGTCACCTACGTCACCGCGCATCGCGCGGACCAGCCGGCCGCGGGGGAGTACGTGCGGATGTCGTTCACGGGGCCCTACGAGCTGCGCGCCTGCCGGCTCGGCGAGCGCACCTGCTTCCGCGTCACCCGCTTCCCGCACACGGGCGCGCTGCCCGTGCTGGCCCGGTGACCCCGGCCTGCTGACCCTGGATCCGCGCGCCCGCTAGCGTTGCCGGTCATGCGCCGCTTCAGCCAGGTCGACGTGTTCTCCGCCCAGCCGATGCTCGGCAACCCGGTCGCCGTCGTGCACGACGCCGACGGCCTCGACACCGAGGAGATGGCACGCTTCGCCCGCTGGACGAACCTCTCCGAGACCACCTTCCTGCTCCCACCGACCCGGCCCGAGGCCGACTACCGGCTGCGGATCTTCACCCCGGGCGGCGAGCTCCCGTTCGCGGGGCACCCCACGATCGGCAGCGCCCACGCCTGGCTCGAGGCCGGGGGCGTGCCGGCGACCGGGGGTGGGGTCGTCCAGGAGTGCGCCGCCGGGCTGGTGCGGCTGCGCCGGGACGCCACGGCCGGAGGGCGGCTGGCCTTCGCCGGGCCGCCGCTGGTCCGCTCTGGTCCGGTCTCCGACGATCACCGCGGGGCCATCTGCCGGGCGCTGCGCATCGGTGACGACGAGATCGTCGACGTGGCCTGGGTCGACAACGGCCCGGGCTGGATCGCCGTGCTGCTCGAGGACGCCGAGGCCGTGCTCGCGGTGCGGCCGGACTACGCCGCCTTCGGCGACCTCGAGATCGGGCTGGTGGGACCGCACCGCGAGGGCGGGGACGGCGCCGACGTGGAGGTGCGTGCGTTCGTGCCCCAGATGGGCATCGGCGAGGACCCGGTCACCGGCAGCTTCAACGCCGGCGTCGCCCAGTGGCTCGCGGGTGACCGCCTGCCGCTGTCGTACGTCGCCGCGCAGGGCACCGTCCTGGGACGTCGCGGGCGGGTGCACGTCTCCGTCGAGGACGGCACGGTCTGGGTCGGCGGCGAGGCGCGTACGACGGTCGCGGGTGAGGTGCACCTGTGAGGGTCGCCACCACCGCGCCGGGCACGGTCATCCGGTCCGGCCGTCGACCAGCGCCCTGATCGCCCAGCCCCTCCGGGTCACAGCTCCCGGATCTCCACGACCACCTCGGAGGGTTCCTCCGCGTCGTTGCCCCAGACAGTCAGGTCCACGTGGCCGGGCGTGACCCCCGCTGAGTCGTACTCGCGGTTGTAGACGTCGCGGAGCGACAACGAGCCTTCGCTCTCGATGGTGAACCGGCCCAGGCGCTGCAGGTCGCTGCGCGCAACGGCGCCGGAGAACTCCACGGAGGTCGGCGCATCGTCGGCGCTCGCGACGCCGACGGCCAGGCAGTCCCGGGTCGCCACGCAGGACTGACCGCCGAAGGTCGAGGGGGGCGCGAACTCCTCCCGTCCGACGATCAGGAGCACCGGGCCGGGAGGTTCGACGAGGGGGGCCATCCGCGAATGGTGCCGCACCGGGCGGGCGCACCGCGGATGGCGCCCCGACGCCCCCGAAGCGCTCGGTCAGCGGCCGGTCGCGACGAGCCGGCTGGCCCGCTCGCAGGACCCGCCGGTGCAGCGCACCACGGCGGCCTTCTTCGAGCCGTGGGTCGTGAGCAGCACGCTCCGGTCGTCCTCCCAGGCTCCCGGGCCGAACATGCGCGGCGCCCGGTAGCTGTGCACGAACCGCCCATGACCCCGGTGGACGCTCACGAGGCCGAGCGGTCCGTCCATGATGATCGACGTGGTGAGCAGGCGCCGTGCGTGCGGGGAGGCCGACAGCACCAGCTGGCGGCAGGAGCGCCACACGCGGTGGTGCGGAGCCGACAGAGGCGTGAGCACGCTGCACCCGTGCTCGTAGGGATCAGCGGTGAAGGTGGCGAGCCGGTCGGCCCGGATGTCGGCGAAGTAGCCGGCCGTCCGCGTGATCCGCTTGGTGCGGTTCTTGCCCAGCTTCCACCGCACCGTCCGGTCGGGTCCCCACGCGCCGACGATCGCACGACCACGGTCGGCGTCGAGCACCGTCGCGAAGCCGGGGAAGGACCGTCGCAGCTGGCGTACGCCGGTGGTCGCGCTGCGCACGGTCACCACCGTGTGCGACTGCGTCCGCGTGACGGTCTCGAAGAGGCGGCGGCCGTCACGGGAGAGCCGCGGGTCCCCGACCACCCGGTCGAGCAGGACCGTGCGGGAGCCGTCGGCGGCCACCCGCTCGACGTGGCCGGGACCGTGCCGCAGCCAGCGGACCACGACGTACTCGTCACCCGACTTGCCCAGCAGCTGGATCTCCTGGCCGGGCACCCGCACATCGACGTCACCGTCGACGATCCGGTGTCCGACCTGCCGAGGGATCCCCGGTCCCGCTCCGCGATCGAGACGCGCCGGCCGGATCGTGGTCGTGTGCGCGGCGCGCGGCGCCGCCTGTCCCCGGGCTTCCTGGGCCAGGGCCGGGGCGGGGGTCGGGGTGGTCAGCGTGGTCGTGGCGGCGCCGATGATCGCGGCCGCCAGGAGGGGGAGTCGCACCCGAGAGCTCATGGAGGAACCTTCCGTACGGGAGGGGATCTCGACACCCCTCGTGACCCACTGACGAGTCGCGGCGCCCGGAGGTTGCGTCCCGGTAGGGTCTGGTCCGTGCAGGCCTACCTCGACCTCCTCCGCCGCGTCCTCGACGAGGGCGTGGAGAAGAGCGACCGGACCGGGACGGGGACGCGCAGCGTGTTCGGCCACCAGATGCGCTTCGACCTGGCCGCAGGCTTCCCGCTGGTCACCACGAAGAAGGTGCACACCCGCTCGGTCTTCGCCGAGCTGTTGTGGTTCCTGCGCGGCGACACCAACGTGAAGTGGCTCCAGGAGCGCGGCGTCACCATCTGGGACGAGTGGGCCGACGACGACGGCGAGCTCGGCCCCGTCTACGGCCACCAGTGGCGCAGCTGGCCGACCCCCGACGGGCGGCACGTCGACCAGGTCGCGCAGGTCGTCGAGCAGATCCGCAGCAACCCCGACTCCCGCCGCCACGTCGTCAGCGCCTGGAACGTCGCCGACATCCCGCAGATGGCGCTCGCGCCGTGCCACGCGCTGTTCCAGTTCTACGTCGCCGCGCAGCCCGACGGGCCGGGCCGGCTGAGCTGCCAGCTCTACCAGCGCTCCGGCGACGTGTTCCTCGGCGTGCCGTTCAACATCGCGTCGTACGCCCTGCTGACCCACATGGTCGCGCAGGTCACCGGGCTGGAGGTGGGCGACTTCGTGCACACCCTCGGCGACGCGCACCTCTACCTCAACCACCTCGACCAGGCGCGCCTCCAGCTCAGCCGCGACCCCCGGCCGCTGCCCACGCTGCGGCTGGACCCGACGGTGACCGCGCTGGACGAGTTCGACCTCGAGCACATCAGCGTGGAGGGCTACGACCCGCACCCCGGCATCAAGGCCCCCATTGCCGTCTGAGCAGCAGGCGCCGCCGAAGCGGGTGGTGCTGGTGGCCGCGGTCGCCGACAACGGCGTGATCGGCGACGGCCCGGACATCCCGTGGCGGATCCCCGGCGAGCAGGCGGAGTTCAAGGCGCTGACGCTCGGGCACACGCTGGTCATGGGGCGCACGACCTACGAGTCCATCGGGCGCCCGCTGCCGGGACGCACCACGATCGTGCTCACCCGCGACCCCGAGTGGCGGGCCGAGGGCGTGCTGGTCGCCCACGACCTCGACGACGCGCTGCGCCTGGCCGCCGGCCTCCCCGGCGAGGTGATGGTGGCCGGCGGCGCTCAGGTGTACGCCGCGGCGCTGCCGCACGCCGACGAGCAGGTGCTGACCGAGGTGCACCTGCGCCCCGAGGGTGACGTCCGCTACCCCGCGTTCGACCGCGACGAGTGGGTCGAGACCCGGCGGGAGCGCGGCGAGGCCTACGACCGGGTGTGGCTGCGGCGCCGCTGAGGCCGGGCCGAGTCGCTCGAGTGGCCGCTGGGGCGCCGGTGGCAGGGTGGGGCCATGGAGCTGCGCATCTTCACCGAGCCCCAGCAGGGCGCGGCGTACGACGACCTCCTCGCGGTCGCGCTGACCGCGGAGGAGTGCGGGTTCGGCGCGTTCTTCCGCTCCGACCACTACCTGGCCATGGGCACCGACGGGCTGCCCGGCCCGAGCGACGCCTGGGTGACGCTGGCCGGCCTGGCGCGGGACACCAGCACGATCCGGCTCGGGACGCTGATGACCAGCGCCACCTTCCGCCACCCCGGTCCGCTGGCGATCGCGGTCGCGAACGTCGACCAGATGAGTGGCGGCCGGGTCGAGCTCGGGCTCGGCGCGGGCTGGTACGAGCAGGAGCACAACGCCTACGGCATCCCGTTCCCCGACACCGCGGGGCGCTTCGACCGGTTGGAGGAGCAGCTCGCCGTGATCACCGGGCTGTGGGAGGCGCCGGCGGGGGAGACCTTCTCCTTCCACGGTCAGCACTACCGGATCGAGGAGTCACCGGCGCTGCCCAAGCCGGTGCAGCGGCCCCGCCCGCCGGTGCTGATCGGCGGCCGGGGCAGGAGGCGGACGCCGGCGCTGGCCGCGACGTACGCCGACGAGTTCAACCTGCCGTTCGTGGGGGAGGAGGAGACCGCGACCCAGCTCGGCCGGGTCCGCCGCGCCTGCGAGGAGGCCGGCCGCGACCCGGGGGAGCTGGTCTGGTCCAACGCGCTGGTGCTCTGCGTCGGGAGGGACGAGGCCGAGCTCGACCGTCGGGCCGCGGCCATCGGCCGCGACAAGGCCGAGCTGCGCGAGAACGGGCTGGCGGGCACGCCGGCCGAGGTCGTGGACAGGCTCGGCCGGTACGCCGCGCTGGGCAGCCAGCGCGCCTACCTGCAGGTCCTCGACCTGTCAGACCTCGACCACGTGCGGCTGGTCGCCGAGGAGGTCATGCCCCACGTCTGACGGCGGGGCGGGTGCGCCGTTCGCCGCCCCGGCCGGCGGCGTGGAGGTGCGGCCGGTGGACAGGGGCGCCGCCGCCGCCTCGGCCTCGCGGCGCAGGAAGGCGCCCAGGTCGCCGATCGTGCTCATCAAGGGAGCCGGGAAGACCACCGTGGTGTTCTTGTCGACGCCGATCTCCATCAGCGACTGCAGGTTGCGCAGCTGCAGCGCCAGCGGGTGCGCCATCATCACGTCGGAGGCGTCGCCGAGGGCGGCCGCCGCGGCCGCCTCGCCCTCGGCGGCGATGATCTTGGCGCGCTTCTCGCGCTCGGCCTCGGCCTCCTTGGCCATCGCCCGCTTCATCGTCTCGGGCAGCTGGATGTCCTTGAGCTCCACGAGGGTGACCACCACCCCCCACTCGGTGGTGGTCGCGTCGAGGATCTCGCGGATGCTGACGTTGATGTTGGCGGTCTCGGCAAGCGCCTGGTCCAGCGAGTGCTGGCCCACGACGTTGCGCAGCGTGGTCTGCGCGAACTGGTTGATCGCGGCGGCGACGTTCTCGATGGCGACCACCGACCTCACCGCGTCCACGACCCGGTAGTAGGCCACCCCGGCCACGTCGATGCTCACGTTGTCGCGGGTGATGATGCCCTGGCTCTGGATCGGCATCGTCACGATCCGCAGCGAGACCCGGTGCATCCGGTCGACGACCGGGATGATGAACCGCAGCCCCGGCTCCCGGACCCCGATCACCCGGCCGAGCCGGAAGACCACGCCCCGTTCGTACTGCTTGACGACCCGCACCGACAGGGCGACCAGGCCGAGCACGACCAGGACGACCGCGGCGAGCGCCAGCCAGGTCCACATCTCAGGCCTCCCGTCGCCGGTCGGCCGTGCCCTGCAGCCGGGCGGCGATCTCGCGGGCCCAGGCGTCGATCGTCTCCCAGTCGCGGTAGTCCCCGGCCGGGAGCCATCGCCGGCCCGAGGGCAGCCGGCGGACCAGCCGGTCGAGCGGCCGCAGCCGGCCCGGGTCGAGCGCGCCGTAGAAGACGCGCATGTCCTGCGGGGCGAGGGTGTCCCGGAGCTCGGCGAACTGCTCGGGGCGGGTGATCTCCAGGAGGTCGCGGCCCCGGTCGTCGCGCAGCGCGTGGCCCAGCGGCCCGCTGCTGAACAGCCACACCGGGCGCTCGGTGAGCAGGTCCACGTGCCGCCGCACGAAGTCCACCGGTCCCTCCAGCCAGGACCCGCGGTAGGCGGCGCTGCCGATCACGAACGCGTCGTACGGCCGGGCGTCGAGCAGCGGCGTGGCCTCGTGGACGTCGACGTCGAGGCCGGACGCCCGCAGCGTCTGCCCGAGCCGCTCGGCGATGGCGCGGGTGGCGCCGTACCTGCTGCCGTAGCCGACCAGGACCGCCATGGGGACCTCCTCGGCCCCACCCTGCGCGAGGCACCACCGGGGCGGCAGGGCAGAAAGACCCGGGGCGGCTGGTCCGAGGACGGTCGCACTGGCGATAGCCTGTGGGGCATGACCAACCCGCCCGAGGCGCCCTTCGGTCGCATGCTGACCGCGATGGCGACGGCCTTCCACGACGACGGCTCCGTCGACCTGGACGGCACCGCCCGGATCGCCGCCCACCTCGTGGAGCACGGACACGACGGCGTGGTCGTCTCCGGCACCACCGGTGAGTCCCCGACCACCACCGTCGCCGAGGACGGCCAGATCCTCGCGGCGGTCAAGGACGCGGTCGGCGGACGCGCGAAGGTCGTCGCCGGCGTCGGCACCAACGCCACCGCCCACTCGATCGAGCTCGCCGAGCAGGCCGCGAAGCTCGGGGCCGACGGCCTGCTGCTGGTCACCCCCTACTACAGCAAGCCCGGCCAGGCCGGCGTGCTGCACCACTTCCGCTCGGTGGTCGAGGCCACCGACGTGCCCGTGATGCTCTACGACGTGCCCGGGCGGACCGCGACCGAGATCTCGCTCGGCGTCTACGAGCAGATGATCGCGCTGGACCCGGTCGTCGCGGTCAAGGACGCGGTCGGCAACTACGCCCGCGGGGTCCGGATCATGCAGATGGGCTACGCCCTCTACTCCGGCGACGACGCCAACAACCTCGGCTGGCTCGCCCACGGCGCCGCCGGCGCGGTCTCGGTGGTCGGCCACGCGGCCGGCGACCAGACCCGGGCCATGATCGACGCCTTCCTCGCCGGCGACGCGGCCGGCGCCCTGGAGATCTTCACGCGGCTGCTCCCCGCGATCGACGCCGTCATGGGCGTCGCCAACTATGGAGCAACCACCGCCAAGGCTGCCCTGCAGCTGCTCGGTGTCCTCGACAACCGCAACGTCCGCGCGCCGCTCGTGCCGCTCGACGACGACGAACTGGCCGCGCTGCGAGCAGGGCTCGCCGCCTCCGGCCTGCTAAGGAACTAGATGTCACACCCTCACCCCGAGCTCTCCGCGCCGGCCGCACTGCCGAAGGGGGGTTTGCGGGTCACCCCGCTCGGCGGGCTGGGCGAGATCGGTCGGAACATGACCGTCTTCGAGTACGACGGCCGCCTGCTGATCGTGGACTGCGGCGTGCTGTTCCCCGAGGACAACCACCCCGGCGTCGACCTGATCCTCCCCGACTTCGAGGCGATCCGGGACCGCCTCGACCAGGTCGAGGCGCTGGTGCTCACCCACGGCCACGAGGACCACATCGGCGCCACGCCGTACCTCCTGCGCGAGCGCGGCGACATCCCGCTGGTCGGCTCGAAGCTCACCCTGGCGCTGCTCGACAGCAAGCTGCGCGAGCACCGGCTCAAGGAGACCGTGCACCACGTGGTCAAGGAGGGGGACCGGCTCGCCCTGGGCCCCTTCGACCTCGAGTTCGTCGCGGTCAACCACTCCATCCCCGACGCGCTGGCCGTCGCCATCCGGACCGGGGCCGGCCTGGTGCTGCACACCGGCGACTTCAAGATGGACCAGCTGCCGCTGGACGGCCGGATCACCGACCTGCGCTCGTTCGCGCGGCTGGGCGAGGAGGGCGTCGACCTCTTCCTCACCGACTCCACCAACGCCGAGACCCCGGGGTTCACCCCCTCGGAGAAGGGCATCACCCCGGTCATCGACCAGGTCTTCCGCGACTCCGAGCAGCGGATCATCGTGGCCTGCTTCGCCTCCCACGTGCACCGCGTGCAGCAGGTGCTCGACGCGGCGTACGCCCACGAGCGGCAGGTCGCCTACGTCGGGCGCTCGATGGTGCGCAACATGGCGATCGCCCGCGACCTCGGCTACCTCAAGGTGCCACCGAACACCCTGGTCGACGCCAAGGAGCTCGCCGAGCTGCCGCCGCAGCACCAGGTGCTGATCTCCACCGGCTCGCAGGGCGAGCCGATGAGCGCGCTGAGCCGGATCGCCCAGCGCAACCACAACTTCGTGCACATCGAGGAGGGCGACACCGTCCTGCTCGCCTCGAGCCTGATCCCCGGCAACGAGAACGCGGTCTACCGCGTGATCAACGGCCTGGCCCGGTGGGGGGCCCGCGTGGTCCACAAGGGCAACGCGATGGTGCACGTCAGCGGGCACGCCAGCGCCGGCGAGCTGCTCTACTGCTACAACATCGTCCAGCCGCGCAACGTGTTGCCGGTGCACGGCGAGATCCGGCACATGATCGCCAACGCCGAGCTGGCCCGCGCGACCGGCGTCCCGAACGTCGTGGTCGCCGAGGACGGCGTGGTCGTGGACCTGGTGGAGGGCGTCGCCTCGGTCAGCGGCAAGGTCGACTGTGGCTACGTCTTCGTCGACGGCTCGTCGGTCGGCGACGTCACCGAGTCCGACCTCAAGGACCGCCGCATCCTCGGCGAGGAGGGGTTCATCTCGGTGATCGTGGTCGTCGACTCCGTCACCGGCAAGGTGTGCGGTGGCCCAGAGATCCATGCCCGCGGCAACGCCCTGGACGACTCGGTCTTCGACGCGATCAAGCAGCCGATCATCGACGCGCTCGACCGGGCTGTGGCCGAAGGCAACACGGACTCCTACCAATTGCAGCAGACTGTGCGTCGCGTCATCGGTCGCTGGGTCAACCAGACCCACCGGCGGCGCCCGATGATCATCCCGGTGGTCGTCGAAGCCTGAGGTCGGTCACGGGGGACTCGGATGGGCACAGCGGACGCTTCGCAGGCCGAGGGTGTACGTCGGCTGTACGACCTCATGCGCCGGGTCAACTCGCCGAGCGACCTGGGCGAGGTGCTGGAGGAGGTCGCCAACGCCGTGGTCGAGGGTCTCGGCTACGGGGTGGCGGCCATCTCCAGGCTCGAGGGCGACACGCTGGTGATGACTGCCGTCGCAGCCCCCGAGGACGTGCGCCGCAAGATCCTCGGACGTCGCACGCCCGTCGCTGAGACCTTCGCCGAGTTCTCGCAGGCCGACCGGTGGGGGATCCTGCGCTACGTGCCGCACGGCCGTGTGTCGACCGACTTCTACGAGCACATGTGGGTGCCCGAGTTCGTGCCGGGCGACGCGCCCGACAGCTGGCACCCGCTGGACGCCCTCTACGCGCCCCTCTACTCGGCCGACGGCGCCCTGCTCGGCAACATGGCCGTCGACCTGCCGCCGGGCAACCGGGTGCCCGACCAGCAGCAGCGCGAGCTGCTGGAGATGTTCGTGGTGCAGGCCGGGCTGGCCATCGCCAACGCCCAGCAGCGCGAGAAGCTGGCCGAGCAGGTGCGGCTGGGCCAGGCGGTGAAGGAGGTGGCCCTTGCCGCGGTCTCCGGTGACCTGGACGCGGTGCTGGACGCGGCGGCGGCCGCTGTGCACCGGGGCCTGCCGGCCGCCCAGGTGTCGCTGCGGTGCTTCCCCGACCCACTCGACGGCCGGCGGGAGCAGGTCGCGGGCTTCCCCGGGGAGAACCCGGCCAGCGGGCCGCTGCCCGCGCTGCGGGGCGACCTGGAGGCCCGCGTGGCCCACCACGGTGCCGGCCCGATCGTGATGCAGGCGGACGGCCGGGGTTGCGAGGCCCTGCCGCGCAGCCGGGACGACCTGGCGGCCCACATCCGGAGCCACGGGTGGGCGCGGATGGTCGTCGCCCCGGTGGGTGCCGGCACCGAGGTGCTCGGCTACCTCGGTGTGATGCGCAACCAGGATCAGCCCGAGTTCAACGAGGCCGAGCTCGACGCAGTCCACGAGGCCGGCAGAGAGCTGGGCCGGGTGGTGCTGGAGACGCGGGTGCGCGAGACCGAGCGACGGCTGATGGCCGAGCTGCAGGAGGTGGACCGTTACAAGGGGGAGCTGATCGCCATGATCTCCCACGAGCTGCGCACGCCCCTGACCTCGATCGTCGGTCACGCCGAGCTGCTCGGGGACAGCCACGTGCACACACCGTCGGTCTCGGCCATCGCGAGAAACGCGGCCCGCCTGCAGCGGCTGGTCGGGAGTCTGCTCGACTATGCACGCATCCAGGACAAGCGCGAGCGCGTCCGGGTCCCGGTCGATCTCGCCGAAGCGTGCCGCGCCAGCCTGGAGATGCTGGCCATCCAGGCCGAGTCGGCGGGCGTGGCGCTGCACCTGGTGGTGCCCGAGGACGGGGTCGTCGTCGCCGGTGACCCCGACGAGCTGGCCCGCGCGGTCGACAACATCTGCGGCAACGCCGTGAAGTACACCCTCCGCGGCGGCTCGGTCGACGTCGTGGTGCGCGCCGTCGAGGGCCACGGTGAGGTCGCCGTGACCGACACCGGAATCGGTATCTCGCCGGCCGACCACGCGCGACTGTTCTCGGCCTTCCACCGGACGACCAACCCCGACGCGCTGACGATCCCGGGGACCGGACTGGGGTTGGCGATCGCGCGGCGGATCGCCGACGTCCACGGTGGGACCATCGCGGTGGACTCCGCCCTCGGCCGGGGCAGCACCTTCACGCTGCGGGTGCCCGTGACCGGCAGCGCCGCGAACGCCTGACCGGGTGGAGACCGGTCCTGGACGTGACAGGGCCGGCAGCGCCGAGCCGCCCGGCGTCGCCGCCCCTGCTCCGCCCGTCCGGCCGTCTCAGGTGGTGGCGACGAGCACGCCCGCGGTGACCAGCGCCTGCCCGACGTGGTAGGTCACCATCACCAGCAGGTGGGCGTGGGGGAGCGGGCGCACGAACCGGTCGACGGACAGGACGGCGTCGCTGACGACGAAGACGGCGGCGCCCACGGCCACGACCGGCCTGCCCGTCCACCACGCGCCGAGCAGCATCACGGCGATCACGACCATGTAGACCGCCACCGGCGCGGCCAGCGCCGGGCCGTCGAGCCGGAGCGTGGCGGGCAGCACCCGCCGGGTCGCCGCGAGCACGACCACCAGCACCACCACGCCCAGCCAGGACCAGGCCGCCCCGGGGAGCCCGAGGCGTGCGAAGCACGCCAGGTAGGCGAGGTGGCCGAGCAGGAACGCGCCCAGCCCCGCCCGGAACCGGCCCAGGGAGCTGCCCAGCAGGAACACGTCGCCGGCGAGCCCGAGCGCCAGCGCCACCAGGAGCCACCGCCCGGGGGTGGAGCCGGCGGCACCGAGCGCGGCAGCGGTCCCGAGCAGGGCCAGCAGGGTGGCCGGCTTCGCCCAGGCCTCGGTACGCCGGTCCCCGGCAGCGACCGCCCACCAGTCGACCGCCGCCAGCAGGACCGGCACGATCCACACGACCCAGACGACCCCGCTGCGCACGCGCGCAGCATGGCAGCGCCCGGCCGCCCCGGGAAGGGCCGCGCCTCCCGGCGTACCCCGGACGGGCCGGACGGCACCCCGACACGCTCCCTGTGGTCCCTGTGACAGGTGGGACCATCGATTAGGTTGATGAGCATGGCGACCCGTACGTCTTCCCCGCCGGGGTCGCGGAGCAAGAGCACGTCCACCACCGGTACGCGCAGCACCGGCAAGGGCGGCTCGAGCACCCGATCACGGAGTACCGGAAGCAGTTCCCGGAGCAGGTCCGGCTCGAGCACGTCCCGCAGTCGGACGTCCTCCAAGAGCCGGACCTCCAGCGCGCGGCGCCCGGCGCCGCGCGCGGTGCGTAGCGGGCCGGGCCCGGTCGCCCGTGCCTTCACCGCGCTCGGCCACGGCCTGACCGCGCTCTGGCTGGGCCTCGCCCACGCCCTCGGCGCGCTGGCCCGCGGCATCGGCCACTCCGCGCGCGAGCTCGAGCCGGAGCTCCGGCGCGACGGCGCCGGCCTGTTGCTGGTCGGCCTCGCGGTGATCTCGGCCGCGGCCGTGTGGTGGCAGCTGCCCGGCTCGGTGATGAGCGGCGTGCGGACCGTCGTCGAGGGGTCGGTCGGCAAGGTCGGCTTCCTGGTGCCGCTGGCCCTGGTGTGGGTCGGCTGGCGCAACATGCGCGACCCCGAGCACAACGGCCCGGCCGGTCGCCAGGCCGTCGGCTGGACGGCGCTGTGCTTCGGCGTCCTCGGCATCGTGCAGATCGCCAACGACAACCCGCAGCCGGTGCTGGGCGACGCCACCGACCTGCGCGACGCCGGTGGCGCGGTCGGCTACGTCGTGGCCAGCCTGCTGCTCGACCTCCTGCGCACGGCGTACGTCGTGGTGCCGCTGCTGGTCCTGCTGGCGTTCTTCGGTGTGCTGGTCATCACCGCCACCCCGCTCTACCAGGTGCCCTCGAAGCTCGCGCTGACCCGCGACAGCCTGCTGGGCCGCCACCCCGACGAGGACGAGGTCGCCCCGAAGCGGCCCGCCCGCAGCCGCCGGTCCCGCGCCGAGGACGAGATCGACCCCGAGATGGGCGACCCGGCCTACGACTCCCCGGTCCTGGAGGACCGCGAGGTGAAGAAGCGCCGCGGACGTCGGGCCCCCGACGCCGTCGACGTCGCGCTGGCCGAGACCGACCCGGTGGGGATCGACGCGGTGCCCGAGACGACGGAGAAGGCCGAGCTGGCGCCGCCGCCGCACACGCCGCTGCCGCCCCGCGTGGAGCAGCTCGCCCTGTCCGGCGACATCGCCTACACGCTGCCCGCCAACGAGGTGCTCAAGCCGGGCTCGACGCACAAGCCCCGGTCGAAGGCCAGCGACGCCGTGGTCGACCGGCTGACCCAGGTGCTGGAGGAGTTCTCGATCGACGCCCAGGTCACCGGCTACACCCGGGGGCCGACGGTCACGCGCTACGAGGTCGAGCTCGGCCCCGGCGTGAAGGTCGAGAAGATCACCAACATCCAGCGCAACATCGCCTACTCGGTCGCCTCCGCCGACGTGCGGATCCTCAGCCCGATCCCCGGCAAGTCCGCGGTCGGCGTGGAGATCCCCAACGTCGACAAGGAGATCGTCTCCCTCGGCGACGTGCTGCGCTCCAACACCGCGCGGGCCGACCACCACCCGATGGTCGCCGGCCTGGGCAAGGACGTCGAGGGCGGCTTCGTGGTCGCCAACCTCGCGAAGATGCCGCACCTGCTGGTGGCCGGTGCCACCGGCTCCGGAAAGTCCAGCTTCATCAACTCGATGATCACCTCGATCCTGATGCGCTCCACGCCCGACGAGGTGCGGATGATCATGGTCGACCCCAAGCGGGTCGAGCTGAACGCCTACGAGGGTGTCCCGCACCTGATCACCCCGATCATCACCAACCCCAAGAAGGCCGCGGAGGCGCTGGCGTGGGTGGTGCGCGAGATGGACCTGCGCTACGACGACCTGGCGAACTTCGGCTTCCGGCACATCGACGACTTCAACAAGGCGGTCCGGGCCGGCAAGGTCGAGCTGCCCCCGGACAGCGAGCGCGAGCTGGCGCCGTACCCCTACCTGCTGGTGATCGTCGACGAGCTCGCCGACCTGATGATGGTCGCCCCGCGCGACGTCGAGGACGCGGTCGTGCGCATCACCCAGCTCGCCCGGGCCGCGGGCATCCACCTGGTGCTCGCGACCCAGCGGCCCAGCGTCGACGTCGTCACGGGCCTGATCAAGGCGAACGTGCCGTCACGTCTGGCGTTCGCCACCTCCAGCCTCGCCGACAGCCGGGTCATCCTGGACCAGCCGGGCGCCGAGAAGCTGGTCGGCCAGGGTGACGGGCTGTTCCTGCCGATGGGTGCCTCCAAGCCCGCGCGCATCCAGGGGTCGTGGGTCACCGAGGCCGAGATCGCTCAGGTGGTCAAGCACTGCAAGGGCCAGCTCGAGCCGACCTACCGCGAGGACGTCACGGCGCCGGCGCAGAGCAAGCGCGAGCTCGACGACGACATCGGCGACGACCTCGACCTGGTCATCCAGGCGATCGAGCTGGTGGTGTCGACGCAGTTCGGGTCGACCTCGATGCTGCAGCGCAAGCTGCGCGTCGGCTTCGCGAAGGCGGGTCGACTGATGGACATCCTCGAGAGCCGGGGCGTGGTCGGACCCAGTGAGGGGTCCAAGGCGCGCGACGTGCTCGTGAAGCCCGACGAGATCGACGGCGTCATCGCCACGCTCCAAGGAGAGATGTGATGGAGGCACGTGCCCTGACCGACGAGACCCCGGACCAGCAGGGGTCCTACGACGACACGCCGGTGGAGCCGCTCGGGCTCGCACCGGACCCGGTGGAGATCCGCCGCAACGGCGGCCTGGCCGCGCTGCTCGGTGGTCTCGCCTCGGCGGTGGCCATCGCCTACCTGGCGCGGGCGACCGGCACCGGCTCCTGGCTGGACTGGGCGCTGGTCGTGGTGATGGGTGCGCTCGGAGTCGCGCACCTGCGCGCCTTCGTCGACGCCCGCACCCCGCTGCTGGTCGCCGACACCCAGGGGGTCCGGATCCGGCTGGGACGCACCTGGCGCGGCATGCCCTGGGGCGCGCTGGCCCGGGTGGAGCACCGGCCCCGCCGCGGCGTGCTGCGCGACGGCCGGGTGGTCCTGGTGGCCCGCAACACCGACCGGGTGCTCGAGGAGCTCGACAGCAGCGGCCGACGCCAGTCGAAGGTCGCCGAGCGGCTCTACGGTGCCCCGTTCGCCGTCCCGCTGGCCCTGTCCACCCGGGTGAGCGGTGCCGGGGACGACCTGACCGCTGCCCTGGTCCGCCTGGCCGGCGGCACGAGCGACATCGTCGAGGTCGGCCCGGTCGCGGCGGGGGCCGACGAGGCCGGGTCCGAGGCCGTGCCCGCGGCCGACTCGGCGCTCGCCCGCGGTGCCCGCTCCCGGTCGGAGCGCCACGTCGACGCCGTCGATGTCGAGGACACCGACGGCGACGACACCCAGGCGGTGTCGGAACCCCGGCGCTGGCCCGACCCGCGACCCGTGATCGCCCACGGCATCGGCGTGGTGTCGTCGCTGCTGGCCCGCCGGCGCATCCTCGCCGACGAGGAGCAGGAGCCCGCGCCCGTCGCGGAGACCGTGCCCGCCCCCTCGGTCGCCCCCGCCGTGCCCGGCGACGGCCCGGCGATGGTGGCCAGCGCGACCCCGGTGCCGCTGCGTCACCCGGTGACCGCCGTCCGCGCCGAGTTCCGCAGCGACCTGAGGCTGGACCCGGCGCACGGGGCCGCGGCGCCGGACCAGGACGGCGTGGAGGCCCGCGACCTGCCCGAGGCGCGCGAGCTGCGCCGGCCCGGCCGGGTGAACCTGGTCGAGGACACCGTGGTGTGGAGCGACCGGGTCCGTCCGATCGCCCGGGCCGGTTCGCCGGTCGAGCCGCTGGTGATCGACGACTTCACGGTCGAGCCGGCCGAGGACCCGGTGGTCGGACCCGAGCTGGTGGCCGCACGCACCCGGCTGGGCCTCTCGGTCGACCAGCTCGCCGAGCGCACCCGGATCCGCCCGCACGTGATCGAGTCCATCGAGGTCGACGACTTCGCCCCCTGCGGCGGTGACTTCTACGCCCGGGGCCACCTGCGCACGCTGGCCCGGGTGCTGGGCGTGGACGTGACGCCGCTGCTCATCGCCTACGACGAGCGGTACGCCGACGCCCCCATCAACCCGCGCCGCGTCTTCGAGGCCGAGCTGGCCACCGGAGCCGGTGGTTCCATCCGGGGGACCCGGGGCGGCGCCAACTGGTCGGTGCTGGTCGCCGCGGTGATGACCCTGATCCTGGCCTGGTCGATCGCCCGGCTGGTCATGGACAGCCCGGTCGAGCTCACCCCGCCGGCGCCGCGGCTCAACGGCTCGGCCGGCCCCAACAACAACCTGCGGCTCGGTGACCCCGTCCCGGTGGTCCTGTCCACCGGCAAGGGAGGCGCCCACGTGGTGGTGCGCGACGGCTCGGGCAGCGTGGCGTGGAGCGGCGACCTCGCCCTCGGCGAGCGGCACGTGGTGAAGTCGGTCGCCCCGCCCGTGCGCGTGCAGACCTCGGACGGTTCGCTGCGGGTGAAGGTCGACGGCAAGAACCGTGGCGCGCTCGGCGTCGACGGTCAGCCGGCCCAGGACACCTTCACGGTCCGCTGACGGTCCGTGGGCACGACGATTCCGCGGCGGGGGCGGTGAGCATGCTCACCGCCCCCGCGGCGCGATGTGGGTCGTGCCGCCCGGAGCGGGCATACTCATGACGATCATGACGACGCTGAGCACCCCCGGTTCCCCCGACGCCGACACCGCCAGGGAGGACGACTCCCCGCGGTCCGGGCCGATGTCGGTCGCCCTGGTGACCCTCGGCTGCGCCCGCAACGAGGTCGACTCCGAGGAGCTGGCCGGCCGCCTGGAGGCCGACGGCTTCCGGCTGGTCGTCGACCCGGCCGACGCGGAGACGGTCGTGGTCAACACCTGCGGCTTCGTCGAGGCCGCCAAGAAGGACTCGGTCGACACGCTGCTCGAGGCCGCCGACCTCAAGCAGGAGGGCCGCACCCAGGCCGTCGTGGCCGTCGGCTGCCTGGCCGAGCGGTACGGCAAGGACCTCGCGGACTCGCTCCCCGAGGCCGACGCCGTGCTCGGCTTCGACGACTACCCCGACATCGCGGCCCGGCTGCGCTCGATCGTCGCCGGCGAGGCCCACCAGCCCCACACGCCCCAGGACCGGCGCCGGCTGCTGCCGATCTCGCCGGTGGAGCGGGCGGCCAGCACGGCCTCCGTCCCGGGGCACGCCTCGGTCCAGCCCGCGCCGACCGCGGACCTCGGCGCCGGTGGCCCGGCGACCGGTCCCCGCGCCGTACGCCGCCGCCTCGACGGCGGGCCGATGGCGCCGCTGAAGCTGGCCAGCGGCTGTGACCGGCGCTGCTCGTTCTGCGCGATCCCCAGCTTCCGCGGCTCGTTCGTGAGCCGCCGTCCCTCCGACGTGCTGGCCGAGGCCCGGTGGCTGGGCGAGCAGGGCGTGCGGGAGCTGTTCCTGGTCAGCGAGAACTCCACCTCCTACGGCAAGGACCTCGGCGACCTGCGGCTGCTCGAGACACTGCTCCCGGAGCTCGCGGCGGTCGACGGCGTCGAGCGGGTCCGGGTCTCCTACCTGCAGCCGGCCGAGACCCGGCCGGGACTGGTCGAGGCGATCGCGGCGACGCCGGGCGTGGTGCCGTACTTCGACCTGTCGTTCCAGCACGCCAGCGCCGCGGTGCTGCGGCGGATGCGCCGGTTCGGCGACCCGGAGAGCTTCCTCGGGCTGCTCGAGCGGATCCGCTCGCTGGCGCCCGGGGCCGGCGTGCGCTCCAACGTGATCGTCGGGTTCCCGGGGGAGACCGAGGACGACCTGCAGACGTTGTGCGACTTCCTCGTGGCGGCCCGGATGGACGTGACCGGCGTGTTCGGCTACTCCGACGAGGACGGCACCGAGGCGGCGTCGTACGACGCCAAGCTCGACGAGGACGAGGTGCGCGCACGGGCCGAGCACGTCACCGCGCTGGTCGAGGAGCTCAACGCCCAGCGGGCCGAGGAGCGGATCGGCGAGCAGGTGACCGTCCTGGTCGAGACCCTCGGTGGGGACGCGGCGGCCGAGGGACGCGCCGACCACCAGGGTCCCGAGGTCGACGGCACCACCTCGCTGGAGAGCGTGCCCGCCGGCACCGCCGTCGGCGACCTCGTGCCCGCGCTGGTCGTCGCCTCCGAGGGCGTCGACCTCGTGGCCCGACCGATCGTGGAGACGGCGTGAACGCCCCCGAGCGGGAGGTCAGCAACCTGAACCTGCCCAACTTCCTGACGACGCTGCGCATCGTGATGGTGCCGTTCTTCGGCTGGGCGCTGCTGGTCGACGGCGGGGACTCGGTGCTGTGGCGCACCGTCGCCTGGGCACTGTTCGCGGTGGCGATGATCACCGACAAGATCGACGGCGACATCGCCCGGGCCCGGGGCCTGGTGACGAACTTCGGCAAGATCGCCGACCCGATCGCCGACAAGGCGATCACCGGCATGGCGTTCGTCGGGCTCTCCATCGTCGGCGACGTGTGGTGGTGGGTCACGATCGTGGTGCTGCTGCGGGAGTGGACCGTCACGCTGCTGCGGCTCTCGCTGCTCAAGGACGTCGTCATCCCCGCCGCCCACAGCGGCAAGGTGAAGACCACGCTCCAGGGGCTGGCGCTGGGCCTGTTGTGCCTGCCGCTGCGGCAGGTCGACGGCGCCCTGGACGCCGTCGGCGAGGTCGCGTTCTACCTCGCCCAGGTGCTGCTCGCGGGTGCCGTCGCGATGACCCTGTGGTCGGGTTACGAGTTCTTCCGGGACGTCCTGCGCCAACGTCGCGCAAGGGCAACTGATCACGAAGTGTTGCCCTGACGTTCGGCTCTTCTTTTGCTAAACCGGCCGCAGGCGAGGGCTAGGGTGAGCCAGCTCACATCATCCACACCAGTGGTTTCCCGGCACTCGCACCTCGGAAGGCTCCTTCATGCCCTCACCTCGCAAGATCACCGCTCTCCTGGGCGGTTTCGCCCTGGTCAGCAGTGGGGTGGCCCTCGCGGCCACCGCTCCCGCCGTCGCCAGCACCGACGGCACCGGCCTCGTCATCAGCGAGGCGTACGGCGGTGGCGGCAACTCCGGCGCAACCCTGAAGAACGACTTCGTCGAGCTCTACAACCCGACCAGCTCGGACATCTCGGTCGACGGCATGTCCGTCCAGTACCGCAGCAAGACGAACACCGGCTCCGGCGAGACGTCGCTCTCGGGGACCGTGCCTGCAGGTGGCCACTACCTGGTCCAGGAGTCGGCGGGCACCGGCGGGACGACCGACCTGCCCGCACCGGACGCGACGGGCACGATCAACATGTCCGGGACCGATGGCACGGTGTTCCTGGCGCAGGGGACCTCCCTCGTCACGCTGGTCCCGGGCGACAACTCGAACACGCCGGGCGTGGTGGACCTGGTCGGCTTCGGGGTCTCCAACACCTACGAGGGCGCGGCCGCACCGGCGCCGAGCAACACCACGTCGGCACAGCGCGCCAGCAACGGCGCCGACACCAACGACAACTCTGCGGACTTCTCGTCCGCCGCGCCCACCCCTGAGAACTCCGGCGGTGCCGGTGGTGGCGGGGGAGGTGGTGACACCGGTACGCCGGTCGCCGCGACCATCGCCGAGATCCAGGGCACTGGGGACACCTCGCCGCTGGCCGGCAAGACCGTCACGACGGAAGGCGTCGTCACCGCGGCCTACCCCTCGGGCGGCTTCTACGGCTACGTGATCCAGACCGCCGGCAGCGGTGGGGCTGACGACGCGACGCCGGGCGCCTCCGACGCGGTCTACGTCTACCAGCCGACGGGTGCGGTGACGGTGCAGCCGGGCGACTACGTGCAGGTCACGGGGTCGGTCAGCGAGTACGCCGGCCTCACCGAGCTGACCGTGGCGAGCACCGACGTCAAGGAGCTGGACGCGACGGGCAAGTCCGTCACCCCGCTGAAGGCGGACCTGCCGACCACGGACGCCGGCCGGGAGGCGCACGAGAGCGAGCTGCTCGACCTCAGCGACCAGCAGTTCACGGTCACCGACAACTACGCCACCAACCAGTACGCCGAGATCGGGCTGGCCACCGGCGACACCCCGCTGATCACCCCGACCGAGGTCGCAGACGCCCAGGACAAGGACGCGATCGCCGCGGTCGAGGCCGACAACGCGGCCCGCGCGATCACGCTCGACGACGGCGCCAGCATCAACTTCCTGCCCTACGGCGGCGGCGCCAACCAGGACATCCCGCTGCCGTGGCTCGGCACCGACAACCCGGTCCGGGTCTCGTCGGCCGCGACGTTCCACCAGCCGGTCGTGCTGGACTACCGCAACAGCACCTGGAAGCTGCAGCCCACCCACCAGGTCACCGGTGAGGGCAAGGACGTCGTGACCTTCAGCGACACCCGGGCGGAGAACGCGGCGCCGCAGGACGTCGGCGGGGACCTCAAGCTCGCGACGTTCAACGTGCTGAACTACTTCCCGACCACGGGCGAGGAGTACGTCGCGGCCGGTGGCTCCTGCACCTACTACGCGGACCGCACCGGTGACCCCGTCACCGACAAGGACTGCGGCAACGACGGTCCGCGCGGTGCCGCCCAGGCCGAGGACCTGAAGCGCCAGCAGGACAAGGAGGTGAAGGCGATCAACACCATGGACGCCGACATCGTGTCCCTGGAGGAGATCGAGAACTCCGTCAAGTTCGGCAAGGACCGCGACTCGGCGCTGTCGACCCTGGTCGACGCGCTCAACGAGGCGGCCGGCACCACCCGCTGGGCCTACGTGCCCTCGCCCGCGCCGGAGGACCTGCCCGCTCTCGACGAGCAGGACGTCATCCGCACCGCGTTCATCTACAACCCCTCGACGGTCCAGCCCGTGGGCGACTCCGAGGTGCTTGTCGGATCGGCCGCGTTCTACGACGCGCGGGAGCCGCTGGCCCAGGCGTTCAAGCCGAAGGGCGCGGACGGCGACACGACGTTCGGCGTCATCGTCAACCACTTCAAGTCCAAGGGATCGGGCACCGACGACGGCACTGGCCAGGGCAATGCCAACCCGGACCGGATCGCCCAGGCCCACGCGGTGATCGACTTCGCCGACCAGTTCGAGGCCGACCGCGGCATCGACACGCTGTTCATGACCGGTGACTACAACGCCTACTCCATGGAGGACCCGGTCCAGGTCCTCGAGGACGGTGGCTACACCAACCTCCAGTCCGACCAGCCGAACGAGTGGACCTACAACTTCGGCAGCATGGCCGGATCGCTCGACCACGTGTTCGCCAACGCCGAGGCGCTGAAGGACGTGACCGGGGTCGACATCTGGAACATCAACGCCGACGAGGCGGTCGCCTTCGAGTACAGCCGCGACAACTACAACGCGACGAACTTCTACCAGGCGAACCAGTTCCGCGCCTCCGACCACGACCCGGAGATCGTCGGGATCGACGTGCCGGGATTCCCGGCCGAGCCGCCGAGCAGCTACCCCACGTCGGTCGATGCCGCCGCCTCACCGATGACCTACGGCACCGACGGCACGGTCCAGGTGACCGTCTCCGGCGACGGCTCGCCGACCGGCTCGGTCACCGTGAAGGACGGTTCCGCCACGATCGGCACGGGCACGCTCGGCGCAAACGGCAAGGCCACCGTCTCGGTGTCCGGCACGGCGCTCGAGCCGGGCACGCACACGCTGAGCGTGTCCTACCCCGGGGACGCCGACGACCAAGCGTCGGCGACGACCGTCGATCTGACCGTGTCCAAGGCCGAGGCGACCGTCGGCAGCTCGGTCGAGCCGCAGCAGGTTGCGGTCGGCGGGTCCACCACGGTCACTGCGACCGTCGGCGCCGAGGGCTTCACCCCGACCGGGACGGTGTCGTTCGCAGTCGACGGCGGCTCGGCGGGTGAGGCGACGCTGACCGCCGGCACCGCGAGCATGGAGGTCGGCCCGTTCCAGTCGGCGGGCACGCACACGGTGACGGTCTCCTACGAGGGCGACGCGCACGCCGGGGCGGGCGAGTCGACCTCGACCGTCGAGGTCATCAAGGCCACGAAGGCCGGCTCGTCGGTGCACGTCAAGGCGACCCCGAAGAGGGTCACGGCCGGCAAGACGCGGGTCAAGCTGCACATCGACGTGGTGTCGGACGGACAGGCCGCCTCGGGCAACGTCCGGGTCGTGGTCGCCGGGCACACCTACACCGTCGAGCTCGGCAAGAAGGGCCGGGCCGCCGTGCGGCTGCCGAAGTTCGGCAAGGCCGGCGTCAAGACCGTCCGGGTCCGCTACCTGGGCGACGACGACACCCATGGGTCGACGACGACGCTGAAGATCAAGGTGCAGGAGAAGAAGGGGAAGGGCCGGAAGTGACGCCCTGATCAATCGCGTGGGGGTCGGCCCGGTCGGGCCGGCCCCCACGTGCGTCTGCGGCTGGGATGCCCGGTTCGGGGCACCCACACCGCCACCAGCAAGAGGAGCCCTCCGGTGACGATCAGCGTCAACGAGGCCGAGAGCTGTCCGGGGAAGCAGTGAGAAGGCGGCGACGGCGAGCCACGACACAGTGCGCTCCTCGAGCGCCAGCACGACCAGGGCCGCCGCGCCCAGCTGGGTCAGGGCGATGCCGAGGTCGCTGTCGATGACCAGCCCGCCGACGGTGGCGACGAGGCCACCGGGGCGGTCCTGGGTCGCACTGCCCCATGGTCGCGGTCGGCTCCCGGCACGGACAGGGCCCACGAGGCTCCCCGGGGAGTCGAACGGCTCCCCAGGAGCACCCCGCGGACGAGAGGGTCCGGAGCCGTCAGCGTCCGGCGAGGTCGAACGCCGCCTGCACGAGCGCCAGGTGGCTGAACGCCTGCGGGAAGTTGCCGACCATCCGGCCGTTCGCGGCGTCGTACTCCTCCGAGAGCAGGCCCACGTCGTTGACCAGTCCGACGAGCCGGTCGAAGAGGGCGTGCGCCTCGTCGCGGCGACCCGCCAGGGCGTACGCCGACACCAGCCAGAACGAGCAGGCGAGGAACGGGTGCTCGTCGCCGGACAGGCCGTCGACACCGGACTGGGTGCGGTATCGCAGCACCAGCCCGTCGCGGATCAGGTCCTCCTCGACGGCCCTGATCGTGCCGAGGATCCGCGGGTCGTCACCGGGGAGGAAGCCGATCTGGGGCAGCACGAGCAGCGACGCGTCGACCTCGGTCGTGTCGTAGTGCTGGGTGAACGTGCCGCGCTCGTGGTCGAAGCCGTGGACCAGGATCTCCTCGTGCACGGCGTCGCGGATCTCCCGCCAGCGCTCCACGGGGCCCTCCAGGCCGGCCTTCTCCACCGCGCGCACCGCCCGGTCGAACGCCGCCCAGACCATGGCCCGCGAGTGGGTGAAGTGCCGCGGCTCGCCGCGGATCTCCCAGAGCCCGTTGTCGGGCTCCCGCCACTTCCGGGCCAGGTTCTCCACCAGCGCCACCTGCAGCGCCCAGGCGTTGCCGTCGGCGTCCGCACCGGCACCACGGGCGTGCTCAAGCGCCACCATCACCTCGCCGAGGATGTCGGCCTGGTACTGCTCCACGGCGGCGTTGCCGATCCGGACCGGGCGTGACTGCTCGTAGCCGGCCAGGTGGTCCAGGGTCCGCTCGGGCAGCCGACGGGCGCCGTCGACGGCGTACATGATCTGCAGGTCCTCGGGGTCACCGGCGACGCTGCGCAGCAGCCAGCTCCGCCACAGGGTCGCCTCGTCGACGTAGCCCGCGCGGATCAGCGAGCTCAGCGTCAGCGCGGCGTCGCGGAGCCAGCAGTAGCGGTAGTCCCAGTTGCGCACGCCGCCGAAGTCCTCGGGCAGCGAGGTGGTGGGGGCGGCGACGATGCCACCGGTGACCTCATGGGTGAGCAGGCGCAGCGTCAGCAGGGAGCGGAGCACCACGTCGGGCTGCGGCAGGTCGTCTGGGCAGCGGCCGGCCCAGGCCTCGTCGGCCTCGACGGTCGCGCGGATCCGGTCGCGCAGGTCTCCGAGGTCGTGCGGCTCGACGTGGGAGGGGAGCCAGGTGGTGGAGAAGACCAGCTCCTCGCCCTCGCTGACGTCGAAGGTGTCCTCGTGGCGGTGGTCGGTCGCCCGGGGCAGCCGCGGGCCCCGCAGCAGCAGCTGGTCGGGCCCGGCGACGGCGCTGATCACCTGCTCGCCGCCGATGGTCTGGCGGCGGACCCAGGGGCGGACGTTGCCGTAGTCGAAGCGGATCAGCCAGCGGTGGTGCATCCGGACGGTCCCGCGCACCCCGGTGACCCGGCGTACGACGTCGGCCCGCCGGTCGCCCCGCGGCATCAGGTCGGTCAGCGTCACCACCCCCGTCGGGGTGGTGAAGGTCGTCTCGAGCACCGCCGAGTTGCCCAGGTAGCGCCGGGTGGTCTCGTAGTCCCCGTCGGGGTGCAGCTGCCAGTGGCCGTTCTCGTCCGAGCCGAGCAGCCCGGCGAGGCAGGCGGGGGAGTCGAAACGGGGCAGGCAGAGCCAGTCGATCGAGCCGTTGCGGCCGACCAGCGCCGCGGTGCGCAGGTCGCCGATGAGTGCGTAGTCCTCGATGGGCAGGGCCATGTCGGTGACAGTACTGCCCGGGCTAGCATCGCGCGCATGGCCGACCTCGACACCCGGGTGCACCTGCTGCTGCGCGCCTCGGCGCACACCGTCGCGACCGCGGAGTCACTCACCGGCGGGCGGCTCGCGGTGCACTTCACGACCGTGCCGGGGTCCTCCGAGACCTATCTCGGTGGCGTCGTGACCTATGCCACCGAGGTGAAGGCGTCGATGCTCGAGGTGCCCAGCGAGGTGATCGAGGAGCACGGGGTGGTCTCGCCGGAGTGTGCCAAGGCCATGGCCACCGGCGTCCGGGCGCTGACCGGTGCGTCGTTCGGCGTGAGCACCACCGGCGTGGCGGGGCCGACCGAGCAGGAGGGCAAGGCGCCGGGCACGGTGTTCGTGGGCATCTGCGGGCCGGGCATCCTCGAGGCGGTCGAGCTCGACCTCGAGGGCGACCGGGAGGAGGTGCAGGACCAGACCTGTGGCCGGGCGCTGGAGGCCCTGGCCGCGATCCTCGAAGCGGAAGAAACCCCGCTCGGGTAGCGTTGACCCATCGCCTCGTCACGGTGCTCCGGGACGGGTGCAGGCTCAGGGAGAGGAGACCCGCATGGTGCTGTTCCGTCGACTGCTCGGCGACGTCCTCCGTGGCCGCCGGATGCAGCGCGGGATGACCTTGCGCGAGGTCTCGGCCGAGGCCCGGGTGAGCCTGGGCTACATCTCGGAGATCGAGCGGGGCCAGAAGGAGGCGTCCTCCGAGCTGCTCGCGTCCCTGTGCCTGGCCCTGGACGCCCCGCTCTCCGACGTGCTCCGCGAGGTCTCCGACGCCGTCGCGCTCGAAGAGGCCGCGCTGGCCACCACGACGCTCACGGTGACGCCGGCGGTCCGCGGCGACGACGTCGTCGCCTCCGCCGCCTGACCGTCCCCCACGGGACCCCACCGTCGCCTCAGTCGCCGGGCGGCTCGGGCTGGCAGGCGGGGCACCAGTACGTCGCGCGCTCGCGGCCCTCCGGCCCGGTCATGTCCACCTCGACCGGCGTGCCGCACCGCCGGCACGGGCGCCGGTCGCGACGGTAGACCCACATCCGCTCCCGCTCGCGCAGGTCGCCGGTGGTCGACTGGACCGCACGCTCCTTGTTGAGCTCCAGCATCTGCCGGGCCCGCCGGACGAGGCGACGCAGGTCCGGGACCCGGCCGACCTCGGTGCGGGGGTGCACGCCGCTGGTGAAGCACAGCTCGGCCATGTACATGTTGCCGATCCCGGCCAGCCGGCTCTGGTCCAGCAGCGCCTCGTTCAGTGGCCGGGCCGGGTCCTCCAGCAGCCGCCGCAGCGCCTCCTGCTCGTCCCAGTCCGGGCCGAGCAGGTCGGGGCCGAGGTGGCCGACGACCTCGTGCTCCCGGGCGCGGGGGAGCAGCTCGACGACGCCGAGGGAGAAGCCGACGGCGTCGGCGCGCGCGGTGCGCAGCACGACCCGGGCCTGGTGGGCCGGACGCCGCCAGCGGCCACCGGGCTCGTAGACCCGCCAGGAGCCCTCCATCTTCAGGTGGGTGTGCAGCGTCCAGGCGTCCTCCGCGGTGTCGATGCGGGTCAGCAGGTGCTTGCCCCGGGAGATCGTCTCGAGCACCGTGCCACCGGCGAGGTCGGTGGTCGCGAGCTGCGGGACCCGGAAGTCGGTGGCGACCAGCACCTGGCCCGACAGCCGCCGGTCCAGCAGCCGGGCCGCGCGGTGGACGGTGTCGCCCTCAGGCACCGCTGGCCGTCCTCAGCCGGAGCCCCCTGGGGGTCGAGACGAACCCGGCGGCCTGCAGCGCCTCCCGCAGCGGGGTCGAGCCGGAGCCCAGCAGCTGCGCGCCGTCGGCCTTCTCGACGGTCATCCGCCCCAGCGTGCCGCGGCGGGCCGCGGCGGCCAGCGCGGCCGTCGCCGGACCGAGTCGGCCGGGGTCGTCGGTCCAGGTGAGCAGGGTGCGGCCGCCGCGCTCGACGTAGAGCACCAGGTCACCGTCGGCCAGCACGACCAGCGCCCCCGCCTTCCGCCCCGGACGGTGACCGGCCCGGTCGGTGGTCGAGCTGGTCGAGGCCGGCCAGGGCAGTGCCGCGCCGAACGGGTTCGCGGGGTCGGTGGCGGCCAGCGCCAGCGCCGTCGGCGCCTCCTCGCCGCGGCCGCGCGACCCGGTCTCGGAGAACGTGCGCAGCCGGTCGATCGCGCCGGCGGTGCCGAACTGGGCGGCGCCCAGGCCGTCGACGAAGTAGCCCCGCCGGCAGCGGCCGGACTCCTCGAAGGCCGAGAGCACCTTGTAGACCGCGGCGAAGCCGCCCGGGACCCGCTCGCTCACGGCGGCACCGCGGATCACGACGCCGTGGCGGTCGAGCAGTCGCTCGGCGGTCGCGTGGGCCCGGCGGGTGGGGTCGTCGTCGATCTCCGGCAGCACCGCCCAGCGGCCGGCGGTCTCGGGTGGCCCGGTGCGGGCCGGCATCCGGCCCCGGGTCGTGGAGGACATCCGCACCCGCGGAGGCGGCCGGCGGCTTCGGTGGCTGGGGGTGCCGCTGCGGGTCAGCGCCCGGAGCGGGGTCAGGGTGTCGTTGCTGATCCGCCCCGCCCACACCAGGTCCCACAGCGCGGCCGAGAGAGCGGCGTCGTCCGTGGACCCGACGCTGGTGGCGAGCTGACGGAAGAACCAGGCGCCGCCCGGCGCCAACGCCTGCAGCACGGCCTCGTGCAGCTCGGAGAACTCGAAGGGCTGTGGCTCGGGCAGGGTCAGCGGTGCGGAGTCGGCGAGGTGCAGCGACACCCAGCCGTCGGCGCCCGGCAGGCTGGCGTGACCGGCCCAGACGACCTCGCCGGAGGCGGTGAGCTCGTCGAGGTGGGACGGCTCGTAGTCCTGGACGCGCGCGGCGAGCACCAGGGGCTCGAGCGCCGAGGCCGGCACCGGGCACCCCGCGAGCTGGTCCACGACCGCGAGCACGCCGTCGACGCCGCGCAGCTTGCCCCCGACGTGCTGCCAGGCGGAGAGGAAACGGGCGAGCGCCGCCGGCTCGACCGGCTCGACCTCCTTGCGGAGCCGGGCCAGCGAGCGCCGGCGCAGCCGACGCAGCACCTCGGCGTCGCACCACTCGGTGCCCGACCCGGCGGGCCGGAACTCCCCGTCGAGCACCCGTCCGTGGGCGGCGAGGCGCTGGAGGGTGTGGCGGACCACCGCGGTGCCGAGGCCGAGGCGCGCGGCCACCTGGTCGGTGGTGAAGGGGCCGTGCGTGCGGGCGTAGCGCGAGACCAGGTCGCCGAGCGGGTCCTCGACCGGCTCGGTGAACGCCTCGGGCGTGCCGGGCGGGACCGGCACCCCGAGGCCGTCGCGCAGCCGCGGCACGTCCTCGACCTGGACCCAGCGGGCCTGTCCGGCGACCCGCACCGCGACGATGCGGCGCTGGTCGGCCAGCGCCGCCAGCCACGCGTCCGGCTCGCCGGAGTCGACGCAGCGCTCCGCCACCTCCGCCTCGCTGAGCGGGCCGAGGCCACGCAGCAGGTCGGCGACGCCCTCGGCGTCGCGGGCCCGGCGGTCCGGGGCGAGCCGCTGGAGCTCGGCCTCGGTCTCGGCGAGCACCTCGGGGTCGAGCAGCTCGCGGAGCTCGGCCCGGCCCAGCAGCTCGGCGAGCAGGCCCTGGTCGAGCGAGAGCGCGGCCGCCCGGCGCTCGGCGATCGGGGAGTCGCCCTCGTACATGAACTGCGCGACGTACCCGAAGAGCAGGCTGCGCGCGAACGGCGAGGGCGCCTGCGTGGAGACGTCGACCACCTGCAGCTCGCGGCGGTCCACCCGCTGCATGAGCGCGACCAGCGAGGGCAGGTCGTAGACGTCCTGCAGGCACTCGCGCACCGCCTCGAGCACGATCGGGAACGACGGGTACTGCGCGGCCACCTCGAGCAGCGCCGCCGAGCGCTGGCGCTGCTGCCACAGCGGCGAGCGGCGCCCGGGGTCCCGCCGGGGCAGCAGCAGGGCCCGGGCCGCGCACTCCCGGAACCGGGCGGCGAACAGCGCCGAGCCGCCGACCTCCTGGGTGACCAGGTCCTCGACCTCGGCGGCCTCGAAGACGATCACGTCGCCCGCCGGGGGCTCGGCGTCGGTGTCGGGGATGCGGATCACGATCCCGTCGTCGGAGGCGACGGCCTGGCCGTCCACGCCGTACCGCTCGCGCAGCCGGGCGTTGATCGCGAGCGCCCAGGGCGCGTGCACGGGCGTGCCGAAGGGGGAGTGCACCACCAGTCGCCAGTCGCCGAGCTCGTCGCGGAAGCGCTCGACCACCAGGGTGCGGTCGCTGGGCAGCGCGTTGGTGGCCTCGGCCTGCTCGTGGAGGTAGGTGACCAGGTTGCCGGCCGCCCACTCGTCGAGCCCCCCGTCGCGCGCCCGGCGGGTGGCCTGGTCGCGGGGGAGCGCCGCGAGCTCGCGGGTGAACGCGCCGATCGCGTCGCCGAGCTCGGCGGGACGGCCGAGCGCGTCACCCTTCCAGAAGGGCAGCCGCCCGGGCACGCCCGGCGCGGGCGTCACCAGCACCCGGTCGTGGGTGATGTCCTCGATCCGCCAGCTGGTGGCGCCGAGGGCGAAGATGTCGCCGACCCGGGACTCGTAGACCATCTCCTCGTCGAGCTCGCCGACCCGCCGGCCCGGACCCTCCCCGCCGACCAGGAAGACGCCGAACAGGCCGCGGTCGGGGATGGTGCCGCCGCTGGTGACCGCGAGCCGCTGCGCGCCGGGTCGTCCGGTGAGGACGCCGGTGACGCGGTCCCACACGATGCGCGGCCGCAGCTCGGCGAACTCGTCGGAGGGGTAGCGGCCCGAGAGCAGGTCCAGGGTGGCGTCGTACGCCGAGCGGGGCAGCGAGGTGAACGGGGCGCTGCGGCGCACGAGGTCGAACAGGTCGTCGGCCGGCCAGGCCTCGAGCGCAGTCGCCGCGACCACCTGCTGGGCCAGCACGTCGAGCGGGTTGGCCGGCACGCGCAGCGACTCGATGTCGCCCGAGCGCATCCGCTGCACGGCCACGGCGGTCTGGGCGAGGTCGCCGCGGTGCTTGGGGAACAGGACGCCGCGCGAGGTCTCGCCGACCTGGTGGCCGGCGCGGCCGACCCGCTGCAGGGCGCTGGCCACGCTGGGCGGGGACTCGATCTGGATCACCAGGTCGACCGCGCCCATGTCGATGCCGAGCTCGAGGCTGCTGGTCGCGACCACGCAGGGCAGCCGGCCGCGCTTGAGGTCGTCCTCGATGATCGCGCGCTGCTCCTTCGACACCGAGCCGTGGTGGGCCTTGGCGACGACCACCTCGGGCTGGTCCGGTGGTCGAGGTGCGGGCGCAGCGAGCTTCGAGACCCCGGACTGCGCCATGACCTGCGCCGGGGGGCCGCCCTCGGGCAGGTCCGCCCCGGCCCGCGCGGTGGCGATCTCGTTGAGCCGCGCGGTCAGCCGCTCGGCCAGGCGGCGGGAGTTGGCGAACACGATCGTCGAGCGGTGCTGCTCGATCAGGTCGACGACCCGCTCCTCGACGTGCGGCCAGATCGACTGGCTGCGCTGCGGGTCCTCGCTGTCCTCGTCGTACTCGTCGGGGGCGGTCATGTCCTCGACCGGCACGACGACCTCCAGCTCCCACCGCTTCTCCGAGGGCGGGGCGACGATCTCGACCGGGGCGGTGCCGCCCAGGAAACGGGCGACCTCGTCCAGCGGTCGCACGGTGGCCGACAGCCCGATGCGCTGCGCGGGCTTGTCCAGCAGCGCGTCGAGCCGCTCGAGGGAGACCGCGAGGTGGGCGCCGCGCTTGCTGCCGGCCACCGCGTGCACCTCGTCGAGGATCACCGTCTCCACGCCCCGCAGGGACTCGCGCGCCTGCGAGGTGAGCATGAGGAAGAGCGACTCGGGAGTGGTGATCAGGATGTCGGGCGGCGTCGTGGAGAGCCGGCGCCGGTCGGCCGCGCTGGTGTCGCCCGAGCGCAGGCCGACGGTCACGTCGGGCACGGTGGCGCCGAGCCGGTCGGCGGTGTGGCGGATGCCGGTCAGTGGCGCGCGCAGGTTGCGCTCCACGTCCACGGCCAGCGCCTTGAGCGGGGAGACGTAGAGCACCCGGCAGCGCTTGCTGCGGTCCTCCGGGGGCGACTCGGCCATCAGGCGGTCCAGCGACCAGAGGAACGCCGACAGCGTCTTGCCCGACCCCGTCGGCGCGACGACCAGCGCGTGCCGCCCCGCCCCGATCGCCTCCCAGGCCCCCGCCTGGGCGGGGGTCGGCTCGGCGAACGCGGCACCGAACCAGGTGCGGGTGGGCTCGCTGAAACGCTCGAGGACGTCGGTCACCTGACCATCCTTACCCATGCCACCGACACCGGGCCTCTGCCGCAGGTCACTCTCGTCGGGGTCGTGACCTGATCCAGTCCTGCTGGACGCCTCGAATGGGTGGTGGCCTGAACTCGGCACGGCCCGCTCCGGGGTGTACGCACGTGCGTACACCCCGGAGCGAGCTCGCCCGCCGCGACCAACGGACCGTGAGCCGGGCGGCGACCGCAACGGACGCAGCGCCCTACCCCGTCATTGCGAAGGGCCGTCACCACCCACGGCCAGCGAGCCGCCGAGAGGGGTCTCCAGGCTCGACCACCGGGCGCGCCTCGCACCTCGACCACCGGGCACGCCTCGCACCTCGACCACCGGAGAGCGGCGCTCAGGCACCGAGGTGCGGCACCAGGTCGGAGTCGAGCAGGAGCAGCTGGCCGTCCGGCGCCACGGCGAGCTCCTGTCGGGCGCGTTCGATGGCCCGGGACCACAGGGTGGCGCCGGTGCGTGGGTCGACAGCGGTGATCCCCTCGAGGGTCCGGGCCACCACGACGTCACCGTCGGCGGTCACCGCGGACGCCTCGGGCCCCCGCCAGCGCACCCGGCCGGTGGCCGGGTCCAGCCCAAGAGTGGAGGAGCCGGGTTGCGGAACCACCACGGCGCCGCGGGTGAGGGCCGCGGTCGCATCAGTGCCTGCGCTGACGTCCGCGAGCGGCCGACGCCACCGGGAGACGCCGGTGCGGGTGTCGACCGCGACCACGGACCGGGCGGCGCGCAGCACGGTGATTTCCCGGTCCGCGCCGACCACGGACAGGGCCGGGCGGTTCCAGCGCTGCCGACCGGTCCCGGCGTCGGTGGCGTAGACGAACGACCTCCGTGCCTCGTCGTTGGTGGTCGCGGCGGTGAGCACGGTGCCCGGCACGCCGGTGACCCGCAGGTCGTACGCCGTGGCGGCGACCGGCGGGACGGTGCGCCACGCCAGGGTGCCGTCGGCCAGGTCGACGGCGAAGGTCGAGCCGTCGCCGCGGTGACCAGCATCAGGGGTCCGTGCGCACGAGCCGGAGGAGCCGATACGACGGGGACCTGGAGGGACCACGCGCGGTGCATGCGAGCCGGTTCGGTGGCGGTGAGCTCGCCGCCGTACAGGGTGACCAGGGTGCCGTTCGCGACGGTGGCGGCCTGGAACGGGGTGTTGGTGGAGAGACTGTTCGCCCGATCGCCGCTGTGCAGCTCGACGCCGACGACGTCGGTGCTGCCGCGGTCGCGCTCGTCGAGGGTGAACAGCTGGTCGCCGCCGACGCCGACCACCTGGCCGGGCGTCGCGCCGTCGTACCGGACCCGACCGTCGGCCAGGTCCACCACCGCGGCGCCGCACGGGGCCGTCACGACGACGGTCCCGTCCTCCACCTGCGGGGGAAGCTCGCTGGCGTGGTCGAGGGTCGCCTGCCAATCGACCTCGCCGGTCCCCGGGTCGATGCTGGCGAGGGTCGACCGCGCGGGCCGGCACTCGACCGGCGTGGCGTGTGGGGAGGAGCAGCCCACGCCAGCCACCAGCAACGAGCACGAGATGAGCACGGTCGCGACCCTGGACATGCCCGCTTCGACGGCGCCGGGTGCCGGGCGGTTCCGCCGCAGGGACCCCACAAGTGTCGAAAGTCGGATGAGACTGTCGGCGGATCCGTCTAGGGTCCTGCCACGTGGACGACTCGATGATCCTGGCGCGCGACCTGCGCAAGTCCTTCGGCGACTTCGAGGCGGTGCGCGGCATCGACGTCGACGTACGCCGAGGAGAGGCCTTCGGCTTCCTCGGCCCCAACGGCGCCGGCAAGTCCTCGACGATGCGGATGGTCGCCGCGGTCTCGCCCGTCAGCGGAGGCGAGCTGCGGATCCTCGGCCTCGACCCCGCCGTCGACGGGCCCTGCGATCCGGGCCCGGATCGGCGTCTGTCCGCAGGAGGACACGCTCGACACCGAGCTGACGGTGCGCGACAACCTCTACGTCTACGGCCGCTACTTCGGCCTGCCGCGCAAGGAGGTCCGGGCACGCGTCGACGAGCTGCTGGAGTTCGTGCAGCTGACCGAGAAGGCCGGGGCGATGGTCGAGGACCTCTCCGGCGGCATGAAGCGGCGCCTCACCATCGCGCGCTCGCTGATCAACCGGCCCGACGTGCTGCTCCTCGACGAGCCGACCACCGGCCTGGACCCGCAGGCCCGGCACGTCGTGTGGGACCGGCTGTTCCGGCTCAAGCAGCAGGGCGTCACGCTCGTGCTCACCACCCACTACATGGACGAGGCCGAGCAGCTCTGCGACCGGCTGGTGGTCATGGACAAGGGGCTCATCGTCGCCGAGGGGTCCCCGCTGGAGCTGATCCGTGCCCACTCCACCCGTGAGGTGGCGGAGCTCCGCTTCGGGGTCGGAGAGCACGAGGCCCTGGCGGAGAAGGTCGCCGACCTCGGCGACCGGGTCGAGGTGCTGCCCGACCGGCTGCTCGTCTACAGCGAGGACGGCGAGCAGGTCATCGCCAGGGTCCACGAGCGCGGCCTCCAGCCTGCCGCGGTGCTGGTGCGCCGCTCCACGCTGGAGGACGTCTTCCTCCGCCTCACCGGCCGGACGTTGGTCGACTGATGGCGGGTCTCGACCACCCCGCGGCCAGCGCACCGACCGGGCTGCTCGACGGCGCCGGCCGGCTGCTCGACTACTGGGCGATCGCCTACAAGCGCACCTGGAAGGGCAGCGTGATCTCGTCCTTCGTGACGCCGCTGCTCTACGTCCTGGCGATGGGCGTGCTCCTGGGCAGCTACGTCAATCCGGCCAAGCTGGACGGCGCCGCGTCGTACCTCGCCTTCGTCGCGCCCGGCATGGTCGCCGCGCAGGCGATGACCACCGTCTTCGGCGAGGTGACCTACCCGGTCATGGGCATGGTGAAGTGGCACAAGTCCTACTTCGGGATGATCGCCAGCCCGTTGAGCGTCGCCGAGGTGATCCTGGCCCACCTCGGCTTCGTGATCTTCCGCGTGGCGACCACCTGCGCGGTCTTCCTGGCTGTGATGGCGCCGTTCGGCGTCTTCGCCTCGGTCCCCGGAGTGATCGGTGCGTTCTTCGTGCAGCTGCTGATCGGGCTCGCGTTCGCCACGCCGATCTACGCCTTCTCGGCGGGGCTGAAGGACGAGAGCGCGTTCGCGCTGGTGTTCCGGCTCGGGATGATCCCGATGTTCCTCTTCTCCGGGGCGTTCTTCCCGATCTCCAACCTCAGCGCGTGGATGGAGGCGCTCGCGCGGATCACGCCGCTGTGGCACGGCGTCGACCTCACGCGGATGCTCACGCTCGGGCAGGTCGACTGGTCGATGGCCCTGGTCCACGTGGTCTACCTGGCCGCGCTGGCCCTCGCCGGCTGGTTCTGGGCCGTGCACCGACTCACCCGAAGGATGGTGTCGTAGCCATGGCGATGCTGACGACGAGCGTCGGTCGCGCCGCCGCGTCCCCGGTCTCCGCGGGCGAGGCGACCGGCCTGCTCCTCTACCGCAACTACCTGGCCTACCGCCGCGCCTGGTACATCTTCGTGAGCGGCTTCCTCGAGCCGGTCTTCTACCTGTTCTCGATCGGCGTCGGTGTCGGCCAGCTGGTCACCGGCTTCCAGTTCAACGGCCAGACCATCCCGTACGCCGAGTTCGTGGCGCCCGGCATGCTGGCAGCCTCGGCGATGAACGGCTCGCTGCTCGACTCGACGTTCAACTTCTTCTTCAAGCTGAAGTACAACAAGCTCTTCGACCAGATGCTGGCCACGCCGCTGACCACGATGGACATCGCCCGCGGCGAGCTGAGCTGGTCGCTGCTGCGGGGAGGCATCTACTCCGCGGCGTTCCTCGGGGTGATGGTCGCGATGGGGCTCGTGAGCTCGTGGTGGGCCGTGCTGGTCGTGCCCGCCGCGCTGCTGATCGGGCTGGCCTTCGGCGGGGTGTGCATGGCGCTGACGACCTGGATGCGCAGCTGGCAGGACTTCGAGTTCGTCACGCTGGCGACGCTGCCGATGTTCCTCTTCTCGGCCACGTTCTTCCCGGTCACCGCGTTCCCGGCCGTCCTCCGGTGGGTGGTGGAGTGCACGCCGCTCTACCGCGGCGTCGTGCTCTGCCGAGAGCTCACCACCGGCGCGCTGTCGTGGGAGTCGGCGGTCTCGGTGGTCTACCTGGTGACGATGGGCCTGGTCGGCCTCGTCGTGGTCGGGCGCCGGCTCGACAAGCTGCTGCTCACCTGACGCTCACGCCAGGCGCAGCTCGAACAGCTCGGTGTCCACCCAGCGCCCCAGCTTGTGGCCGACGTCGTGGAGCACACCGACCGAGTCGAAGCCGCAGGCGAGGTGCAGGGCCCGGCTCGCGTCGTTCGGCAGCGCCACCACGGCGACCACCAGGCGTACGCCGTCCGCGCGGAGCCGACCCAGCAGCTCGTCGTACAGCAGCCGGCCGACGCCCCGACCCCGCGCCGACGCCGCGAGGTAGACCGAGGTCTCGCGGGTGCGGGCGTAGGCCTCCCGGGGCCGGTAGGCGCCCGAGTAGGCGTAGCCGACGACCTCCCCGTCCGCCTCGGCGACGAGCACGTGGTCGCCGGTCGCGGGGCTGGTCAGCCGCTGCCGCCAGTAGTCCAGCCCTGGTGGGGTGAGCGCGAACGTCGACAGCCCGCCGAGGACCTCGGCGTCGTAGACCTCCTTGATCGCCGGGAGGTCGGCCTCGGTGGCGGCGCGTGCGGTCACCCCGCCCCGCGGTTCAGGGCGGTGCGGGGGATCCAGCGAGCTCGGGGACATGGGGGGGATTCTGCCGAGGAGCTCGGGCGGCCGCCTCGCCGGGCGTCGACGGCCGTTGAGAGGATGTCGCCCTGCCGCCGCGACGAGGAGGGGACGCATGAGGCACACGGAGTTCTGGGCGCGGATGGACGCGGCCCTCGGGCCGGCGTACTCCCGGACCTGGGCCGACCAGTTCGTCATGGCGGAGCTGGACGGCCGCACGGCCGCGCAGGCGCTCGCCGACGGCGTGCCGGCCAAGCAGGTCTGGGCGGCGGTCTGGCAGGCCCTGGGGCTGCCGGCGTCCGAGCGATGAGCGACGCGCCGCCGCGACCGCTGACGGACGCCGTCTCGGCGCAGCGGCGGACCGTGCGCACGCTGGTCGCGGCGCAGGCGGTCGGTGCCATGGGCATCACCATCGGCATCGCCACCGCGTCGCTGCTGGCCCGCGACATCTCCGGGTCGGAGAGCGAGGCGGGCCTGGCGCAGACCTTCCAGGTGCTCGGGGCCGCGGTGGCGTCCTACCTGCTGGCCCGGCTGATGTCCCGGCGCGGCCGCCGGGTGGGGCTGGTGACCGGCTACCTGCTGGGCGCGTGTGGCGCGCTGACCGCGGTCCTCGCCGGCGTGGTCGGCTCGATGGCGCTGCTGCTGGTCGGCGCGATCCTGCTCGGCGCGACCACGGCGGCGAACAGCGGCGCCCGCTACGCCGCGACCGACCTCGCGCCCGCAGCCCACCGGGCCCGCGCGCTGTCGCTGGTGGTCTGGGCGTCGACGATCGGGGCGGTCGCCGGCCCGAACCTGACCGGGCCCTCGAGCACGCTGGCCCGGGCCCTTGGCATCCCGGAGCTGACCGGGCCGTTCGCGATCGGCAGCCTGGGCATGCTGGCCGCGGCGCTCGTCGCGGGGTTCCTGCTGCGGCCCGACCCGCTCCTGCTCGCCCGGGAGCTCGCGGGCACCGACGCCTCGGCCGCCCGGCGGGGCACCTCGTGGGGCCGGGTGCTGGAGACGATCCGGGAGCGCCCGGTCCTGGCGTACGCCGTCACCGGCCTCGCCGCCGCGCACGCCGTGATGGTGGCGGTGATGGTGATGACCCCGCTGCACATGGAGCACGGCGGCGCCGCGCTGCGGGTCATCGGGATCGTGATCAGCGCCCACGTGCTCGGCATGTTCGCGTTCTCGCCGCTGGTCGGCCTCGCCGCCGACCGGTTCGGTCGGGCCGCCACGATGGGCGCCGGGGCGGTGGTGCTCTGGGCGTCGCTGGTGCTCTGCGCCGAGTCGCCCGAGGGCAGCTCGTGGCAGATCTTCGTCGGGCTCTTCCTGCTCGGCCTCGGCTGGTCGTTCGCCACCGTCTCGGCCTCCACGCTGATCGCCGACCAGACCCCGTTGGAGGTGCGGCCCGACGTGCAGGGCGCCGCCGACCTGGTGATGGGCGTGACCGCGGCGGCCGCCGGCGGGCTGGCCGGGTGGGTCGTCGGCGGTTGGGGGTACGTGATGCTGGCCTGGTTCGCCGCCGCGCTCGTCGTGGCGGTCGGTGTGGGCGCGGTGGGCGCCGGCCGGTCGGCCACGCTGCTGGCAGAGTGAGGCCATGACCTCCGCGCCAGCCCCCGACCCAGCGGCCAGCCCAACGGCCAGCCCCGTGGACGCCCCCGTCGGCGTCGCCGTCATCGGCGGCACCGGCTTCTACTCCTTCCTCGACGAGCCCGAGCACGTCACCGTCGACACGCCGTACGGCGCCCCCTCGGCCGACATCGCCGTGGGCAGCGTCGCCGGTCGTCGGGTGGCGTTCCTGCCACGACACGGGTCCCACCACGAGTTCCCTCCGCACCGGATCAACCACCGGGCGAACCTCTGGGCGCTGCGCTCGCTCGGGGTCCGCCAGGTGCTGGCGCCGTGCGCCGTCGGCGGGCTGCGCCCGGAGGTGGCGCCCGGCGACGTCGTCGTGCCCGACCAGCTCGTCGACCGCACCAGCGGCCGGATCCAGACCTACGTCGAGACCGGGGCGGTGCACCTGCCGTTCGCCGATCCGTACTGCCCGCGGCTCTCCGGCACGGTCGCGGCCGCCGATCCCCGGGTGAAGTCCGGCGGCACGATGGTCGTGGTCGAGGGGCCGCGGTTCTCCACGCGCGCGGAGTCGCGGCACTACGCCGACCAGGGCTGGACGCTGATCAACATGACCGGCCACCCCGAGGCGGTGCTGGCCCGGGAGATGCGGCAGTGCTACACCGCGATCGCGCTGGTCACCGACATGGACGCCGGCGTCGAGACGGGTGCGGGCGTGGACCAGGAGGAGGTGTTCGCGCTGTTCCGCGCCAACCTCGAGCGGCTCAAGGACCTGCTCACCACCACGATCAAGGACCTGCCCGACCCCGACGGCTGCACGTGCACGACGTGGGCCGACGGCCTCGACCTCACCTACGAGGTCCCGGGGGCCGGTGCGTGAGGGTCCTGCTCACCGGGGCGGCCGGCTTCATCGGCACCGCGATCGGTGCGGCGCTGGAGGCGCGCGGTGACGAGGTGGTCCGGGTCGACCTGATGCTGCCCCAGGCCCACGGCCGGAGCGAGCCACCCGCGGGCGTGCACCGGCTCGACGTCCGCGATGCGGGCACCTGGCACCACCTGCTCCGCGGCGTCGACGCGGTCTGCCACCAGGCCGCCGTCGTGGGCGCCGGGGTGAGGGTGGCCGACCTGCCCGACTACGCCAGCCACAACGACCACGGCACCGCCGCGCTGCTCGCCGCGATGCACGAGGCCGGCGTCGGCCGGCTGGTGGTCGCCTCCTCGATGGTCGTGTACGGCGAGGGCCGGTACGCCTGCGCCGAGCACGGCACCCAGGCGCCGCCGGCCCGGTCGGTGGCCGCCCTGGACGCCGGTGACTTCGAGAACCACTGCCCCCGCTGCGGGGGACCGCTGGCGTGGCAGCTCGTCGACGAGGACGCCCGGCTCGACCCGCGCAGCTCCTACGCGGCCAGCAAGGTCGCCCAGGAGCACTACGCGGGGGCGTGGGTCCGCCAGGCCGACGCGTCAGCGGTGGCGCTGAGGTACCACAACGTCTACGGGCCCGGGATGCCGCGGGACACGCCGTACTCCGGGGTCGCGGCGATGTTCCGCTCCAGCCTGGAGCGGGGGGAGCCGCCGAAGGTCTTCGAGGACGGCGGACAGATGCGCGACTTCGTGCACGTCACCGACGTCGCCGCCGCCAACGTGGCGGCGCTGGACTCGGTCGCGGGCGGTGGCAGCGGCCGGTTCGCGGCGTACAACGTCTGCTCCGGCGAGCCGATCCCGATCCGCCGGGTGGCCGAGCTGGTCGCCGCGGGGACCGGACGCGACCTCGCTCCCGAGGTGACCGGCGGCTACCGGCTCGGCGACGTGCGGCACGTCGTCGCCTCACCCGAGCGGGCCCGCGCGCAGCTGGGGTTCACCGCCCGGGTGCGGCCCGACGACGGACTGCGCGAGTTCGCCACCGCCCCGCTGCGCGCCTGATCCGGCCGGCGGCGGGGCTCACCAGGTGGTGTAGAGCAGGTGCTGCACCAGCAGCGCCGTGAGCAGCTGCAGCGCGAGCACCGGACGTCGCCAGCGCTCGGGCAGCGCGACCAGGGCGAGCGTCAGCCAGGGCACGAACGGCAGCCAGATCCGCTCGACCTCTCCCTTGCTCATCCGGGAGGCGTCCGCGAGCACGACCGTGGCCGCCGCGGCTGCGACGAGCACCGCCGGGGCCCGGGCGGCGCGCCGCCCCTGCGCGGCGAGCGCGGCGAGGCCCGCGCCCAGTGCGGGGCCGGCGCTCACCAGCAGCGCCGCGAGGTCGCCCCACAGCCAGTACGCCGCCGGCCGGACCCGGGCGATCCCGGCCCAGTAGCGGTCGCTGAGCGCCGGGTAGGCCTCCCACAGCGCGAACCCGAAGCCGTCGAGCACCAGCACGGGCACCAGCGCCGCGGCCACGGCGATCGGCAGCGGTCGCCACGAGCGGGCCAGCCACAGCACCGCCAGCGCGAGCAGCCCGAGCAGGGCGAGGCCGTAGGACATCAGCACGCACCAGCCGAGCACCAGCCCCGCGACCGCCGACCAGGCCGCCATCGCCCCGGTGGTGACCCGGGTGCCGGCGACCGCGAGCGCCGCCAGCCCCCAGGCGGCGACCGCCGCGAAGAGGCCGTCGGCGGAGACCGCCATGAACACCACCGCCGGCGTCAGCACGAGGTACGGCGCGGCCGTGCGCGCGACCCGTTCCGCGCCCAGGGCACGGAGGGCGACCAGCACCGCGACCGCCGTCGAGGCCGCGCAGAGCGTCACCACCACCCCGGCGGCCACGTCACCGCCCAGTCCGAGCCGGTCGAGCCAGACGAAGAACAGCACCGCCCCGGGCGGGTGGCCGGCCACGTGCGTCGGCCAGTTGTCCGGTGCCGCGGAGTAGGAGATCCGGGAGACGAACTCGTGAAGCATCGCGGGGACGTCGTGGATGCTGCGCGCGGTCGGCAGGTACTCATAGCCGCTGCCCAGCGCCCGGGTGAGGCCCGAGCGACCGTCCACGAGCGCCAGGGAGAACGCCCAGGCGACGGACCCGGCGTACGCCGTCGCGAGCAGCGCTCGCCACGAGAGCCGGTGGGCCAGCCGGTCGGCCCACCACCAGCCGAGGAGGGCGACCAACAGCGCGGGCGCGGTGCCGGGGCCCACCTTCGGCTGCCAGAACCCGTGCAGCGGCGGCAGGTCGAGCGGCCCCCCGCGGGCGTGCACGTCCCAGCCGGTCAGCGGCGGCACCACGAACGCCGCCAGGACCAGGGCGGCGGTGGCGCCGAGGCCCCACCAGGGGGGCCGGCTCCGGGTGGACGGGCGTGTCTGCGTCGGCGTCGTCGCGGTGGTCGTCGCCATGCCGGTCACCCTAGGGCCGGGCGCCGCGCCGGCCGTGCGCTCCGGGCCGTCCGTCACCGCTTCGTAAGCGTTGACGGGCCCCCAGGGCATCGGCGCGACCCTAGGTTCGGGGCATGGATCCCGTCTGTGACCTCGTGCTGCCCTGCCGGGACGAGGGGCCCGCGCTGGCCGACCTGCTGCCGCGGGTCCCGGCGGCCTTCTCGGTCATCGTGGTCGACAACGGGTCGCGCGACGACACCGCCGACGTGGCCGGCCGGTGCGGGGCGAAGGTGGTCACCGAGCCGGTGCCGGGCTACGGCGCCGCGGTGCACGCCGGGCTGGAGGCCGCGACCCGCGACCACGTCGCGTTCATGGACGGCGACGGCTCCTTCGACCCCGGCGACCTGCTGGCGCTGCTGGAGGACGTCCGGTCCGGCCGGGCCGACCTCGCGGTGGGGCGGCGCCGGCCGGTACGACGCGGCGTGTGGCCCTGGCACGCGCGTGCCGGCAGCGCGCTGGTGGTCGCCTGGCTGCGTCGACGGACCGGGATGCCGGTGCACGACATCGCACCGATGAGGGTGTGCCGGCGGGAGTCGCTGCTGGCGCTCGGCGTCGAGGACCGCCGGTTCGGCTACCCGGTCGAGCTGCTGGACCGGGCGACCCGGGCCGGGTGGCGGTTCTGCGAACGCGACGTGGCCTACCACCCGCGTGCCGAGGGCACCCGGTCCAAGGTGTCCGGCTCGGTGCGCGGCACGGTCCGGGCCGCCCGGGACTTCTGGCGGGTGCTCTCGTGACCGCCCGGATGCTGGTGATGGCCAAGGCACCGGTCCCCGGCCGCGTGAAGACCCGCCTCGGCGCGCACGTGGGGATGGCCGCCGCCGCCCGGGTCGCCGCCGCCGCGCTGCTCGACACGGTGCGGGCCTGCACCGAGGCGGTGGGGGCGGACCGCTGCCACCTCGCGCTGGACGGCGACCTCGCGGCCGCCGTACGCGCCGAGGAGCTGGTCCGCGCGCTCGACGGCTGGCAGGTGCGTCCCCAGCGCGGTCCCGACTTCGCGACCCGGCTCGCGCACGCGCACCTCGAGCTGGCGGCCGGGGCCGGCCCGGTCGTCCAGATCGGGATGGACACGCCCCAGGTCACGCCCGACCTGCTGCTCGCGGCCGCGGCCGGCACCGAGGAGCACGACGCCGTCCTGGGCCCGGCCGAGGACGGCGGCTGGTGGGTGCTGGCGCTCGCCGACCCACGGCACGCCCGGGCGCTGGTCGGCGTCGAGATGTCCACGCCGCGCACCCACGACGACACCCGGCGCGCCCTGGTCGGGTGCGGGCTGCGGGTCGGTGCCACGGCCGTGCTGCGCGACGTGGACGAGCCCGGCGACGCCGACGCGGTCCTCGCCGTGCTCGCGGCCGGACAGCACGGCAGCCACTTCGCCCGGGCCTGGCACGCGCTCCGTGAGGTGGCGCCGTGAGTGCCGAGGTCGTCGCCGGGACGCCGACGACCGTGCCGTTCGTCGACGTGTTCGCCCGGGCGCTGCGGGGCTCGCCGTGCAGCGTCGTCGGCCCGGACGGCGTCGAGCGGGTGCTGCCGGTCGCCACGTGGCTCGCCGAGGCCGACGCGGCCGACGGCGTCATGCTCGCGCACTGTGACGGGGCGACCCTGGACATCGGGTGCGGACCCGGCCGGCTGGCCGAGCGCCTGACCGAGCTCGGCCACGAGGTGCTCGGCATCGACGTCGTGCGCGAGGCCGTCCTGCAGACCAGGGCGAGGGGGGTGAGCGCGCTGGTCCTCGACGTGTTCGAACGGCTCCCCGGCGAGGGCCGCTGGCGCAGCGCCCTGCTGGCCGACGGCAACATCGGCATCGGCGGTGACCCGGTCGCCCTGCTGAGCCGTGCGCGGGAGCTGCTCCACCACAGCGGTCGGGTGGTCGTCGAGCACGCACCGCCGGGCAAGGGGTTGCAGACCGCGCGGGCGTTCCTGCACTGCGACGGCCTCCGGTCGCGGCCTTTCCGGTGGGCCGTGGTGGGCGCCGACGCGATCGAGCAGGTCGCGGTCGCCGCCGGCCTGGTCGTCGTCGCGACGCACGCACACGCCGGCCGGTGGTTCTCGGTGCTGGAGGTGCGGCGATGAGGCTGCCCGGCGACGGCGACTTCAGCTCGCGGCTGCGCGACGCGACGGTGACCGCCAGGCTCGGCCTGTGGCTGGGCGTCTGCTTCGGGATCGCGTTCGTGACCGGCCTGGTCAGCCACTACGCGCAGGCGCCGGACCAGCCGGTGCCGTTCCCGACCAGTCCCGCCTGGGGCTACCGCGTGACCCAGGGGCTGCACGTCGCCTCCGGGACGGCGGCGGTGCCGCTGCTGCTGGTCAAGCTGTGGACGGTCTACCCGAGGCTGTTCCGCCGGCCGGCGCGGCCGGTGCGGGCGCTGGTGGTCGACGGCCTCGAGCGTGCCTCGATCGCGGTCCTGGTCGCCGCCGCGATCTTCCAGCTCGCCTCGGGGCTGGCGAACTCCGCGCAGTGGTACCCGTGGTCGTTCTCGTTCCGCAGCACCCACTACGCGGTCGCGTGGGTGGCGATCGGGGCGCTGGTCCTGCACGTCGCGGTGAAGCTCCCGGTGATCCGCCGGGCCCTGGGCGAGCCGGTGGACCGGGCGCCCGCCTCGCCCGGTGGGCTCTCGCGCCGGGGGCTGCTGCGGACCGCGTGGCTCGCGGCCGGGGTGGCGGTGCTGGCGACCGCGGGCAGCACCGTGCCGGCGTTGCGCCGGGTCTCGGTGCTCGGCGTCCGCTCCGGGGACGGGCCGGGCGGCGTGCCGATCAACAAGTCCGCCCGGGCCGCCGGCGTCACGGCCTCGGCCACGGCGCCGACCTACCGGCTGGCCGTGGCGTACGCCGGCCGCGAGGCCTCGCTGTCGCGCGACGACCTCCTCGGCATGGTGCAGTCCACCCACAGCCTGCCGATCGCCTGCGTGGAGGGCTGGAGCGCGGGCGCGACCTGGACCGGCGTGCGCCTGCGCGACCTCCTCGACCTGGTGGGGGCGCCGCGCGGGCGCGAGGTGCGGGTGGTCTCGCTGCAGCAGTCCGGGCCGTTCCGGGTGACGACGCTGCAGGCGGACTTCGCCGACGACGACCGCACGCTGGTCGCGCTGGCGCTGGGCGACCAGCCGCTGGCCCTGGACCACGGGTATCCCTGCCGCCTCATCGCCCCCGACCGGCCGGGCGTGCTGCAGACGAAGTGGCTGAGCCGGCTGGAGGTGCAGGCGTGAGGGCCCGCATCGCGCTGGGTGCGCTCGGCGTCGCGGCCGCGGCGTACGGCGGCTGGCGGCTGCTCTCGCGCCAGCACGGGAGCGACCTGGTCGACGCCGTGACCTGGCTGGCCGGAGGCGTGCTGCTCCACGACGCGCTGCTCGCGCCGCTGGTGGTGCTGCTCGGCCTCGGGGCGGTGCGGGTGCTTCCGCTCGCCGCCCGGGCGCCCGCCGCCGTAGGGCTGGTGGTTCTCGGCAGCGTGACCCTGATGGGGGTGCCGGTGCTGGGCCGGTTCGGGGCGCGGAGCGACAACCCGACCCTGCTGGACCGCGACTACACCGCCGGATGGCTGGTGCTCGCTGCGATCATCGTGGCGGCCGTCGTCGCCGCGTCGTGGTGGCGGGCGCGTCGCGGCGGCGTACCGTCGGGGAGGAGGTGGCATGGCCCGGGTCCTGGTGGTCGATGACGACCGCACCGTGCGCGAGGTGGTGGTCTCCTACCTGCGCGCCCACGGCCACGACGTCGTGGAGACCGGCGACGGCGAGTCGGCGCTGGGCGCGATGCGCGACGCCCCGGCCGACCTGGTCGTCCTCGACCTGATGCTGCCGGGCATCGACGGGCTCGAGGTGTGCCGCCGGCTGCGCGCCGACGCGGACGTGCCGGTGATCATGCTGACCGCGCTGGGCGCGGAGGCCGACCGGGTGGTCGGGCTGGAGCTCGGCGCCGACGACTACGTCACCAAGCCGTTCAGCCCGCGCGAGCTGGCGCTGCGCGTCGACTCGGTCCTGCGGCGCACGGGGGAGGAGTCGGCGGCGCTGCCGCCCGTGCTCAGCGACGGTGACCTGGTCGTGGACGCGGGACGGCACGAGGTGACCCGGGCCGGACGACCCGTGTCGCTGACCTCCCGCGAGTTCGACCTGCTGCGGTTCCTGCTCGCCCACCCCGGCACGGCGTACTCCCGCGACGACCTGCTGCAGCAGGTGTGGGGCTGGTCGATCGGCGACCGCTCCACCGTGACCGTGCACGTCCGGCGGCTGCGGGAGAAGGTCGAGCGCGACCCGACCCGGCCCGAGCGGCTGCTGACGGTGTGGGGGATCGGCTACCGGTGGGAGGCCGCCCGATGACCGGCGACCAGGTCCAGATCGTGCTGGTGGCCGCGGCCTGCGCCGTGGGGGTCGGCGCCGTGGGGCTCGGCGTGGCCTGGCTGCTGCGGCGACGCTCGATCCGCTGGCAGCTCGGCCTGGTGGCCGTGGTCGCGGTGCTGGCGGTGCTCGCCGGGGTGCTCGCGACCGCCCAGCTGATGTTCATCTCCGCCCACGACTGGGGCGTGATCAGCCTGGTCGCGCTGGTCGCCGGGGTGGTCGCGGTCGCGATGGCACTGGCCGTCGCGGCCGCCATCTCCGCCTGGTCCGCGACGCTGCGCGAGGGTGCCCGGCGGATGGGGGAGCAGGGCACGTTCGTGGCCGAGACCGGCGGCCCGGCCGAGCTGCGGGCCCTCTCCGAGGAGCTGGCCCGCACCAGTGAGCGGCTCGAGGAGTCCCGGCGCCGGGCCGGGCTGCTCGAGGCCTCGCGGCGCGAGCTGGTCTCCTGGGTGTCCCACGACCTGCGCACGCCGCTGGCCGGCATGCGCGCGATGACCGAGGCGCTCGAGGACGGGCTCGCCCCCGACCCCGCCCGCTACCACCAGCAGATCCGCAGCGAGGTCGACCGGATGGTGCGGATGGTCGACGACCTCTTCGAGCTGTCGCGGATCCAGGCCGGCGTGCTGCCGCTCAGCCCCCAGGCGGTGGTGCTCGGTGACCTGGTCAGCGAGGCGATCGCGGGCGCCGACCCGGTGGCCCGCGAGCGGCGGGTCCGGCTCGGCGGCGCGGTCGACGACGGGGTCGAGGTGGTCGGCGACCCGGCCGGGTTGTCGCGGGTGCTGTCGAACCTGCTGATGAACGCGATCCGGCACACGCCGGCCGACGGGGTGGTGGAGATCCGCGGCCGCGCCGTACCCGACGGCGTGGAGCTGAGCGTCACCGACGGCTGCGGCGGCCTCGCGGTGGAGGACATGGAGCGGGTCTTCGACCTGGCCTGGCAGGGCGGTGCGGCGCGCACCCCGGACCGCGCCCCCGGCGGGGACGCCACGCACACCCGGGGTGCGGGGCTCGGGCTGGCGATCGTGCGTGGGATCGTGGAGGCGCACCGGGGCCGGGTGGACGTGGAGAACGTGCCGGCCGGCGACCCGGCCGGTGACCGGGCCGGTGACCGGGCCGGGGCCGTGGGCTGCCGGTTCCGCGTGCACCTGCCGCCCGCCGACACGCCGGCCACGCCTGCGTGAGTCGAACACGTGTTCGGGCTAGGGTGGGCCCACAGGTGACGCGAGGGTCGACGTCTTCCCCAGGCTGCCGGTCGGTCGGACCGGCACTGTCGGCGGTCCCGTCTAGCGTCTGGCAGACGATGACAACACAAGGACGAACCCGACCACGACGCGGGGCCGCGGCGCCCCCGAAGGAGAAGAACGACATGGCTGGAGACCGCGACAAGGCGCTCGACGCCGCGCTCGCCAACATCGAGCGCCAGTTCGGCAAGGGCTCGGTGATGCGCCTCGGCGACGAGACCCGCGCCCCCCTGGAGGTGATCCCCACCGGTTCGATCGCGCTCGACGTCGCGCTGGGCCTCGGCGGCCTGCCGCGCGGCCGGGTGGTGGAGGTCTACGGCCCGGAGTCCTCCGGAAAGACCACGGTCGCCCTGCACGCGGTGGCCAATGCCCAGCGCGCCGGCGGCATCGTCGCGTTCATCGACGCCGAGCACGCGCTGGACCCGGAGTACGCCAAGGCCCTGGGCGTCGACACCGACGCGCTGCTGGTCTCCCAGCCCGACTCCGGGGAGCAGGCGCTCGAGATCGCCGACATGCTGATCCGCTCCGGCGCGCTGGACCTGATCGTCATCGACTCGGTGGCCGCGCTGGTGCCGCGCGCCGAGATCGAGGGCGAGATGGGCGACAGCCACGTCGGGCTCCAGGCCCGGCTGATGAGCCAGGCGCTGCGGAAGATGACCGGTGCGCTGAACAACTCCAAGACGACCGCGATCTTCATCAACCAGCTGCGCGAGAAGATCGGCGTGATGTTCGGCTCGCCCGAGACCACGACCGGTGGCCGCGCGCTGAAGTTCTACTCCTCGGTCCGCCTCGACGTGCGACGCATCGAGACGCTCAAGGACGGCACCGACATGGTCGGCAACCGGACCCGCGTCAAGGTCGTGAAGAACAAGGTGGCGCCGCCGTTCAAGCAGGCCGAGTTCGACATCATGTACGGCAAGGGCATCAGCCGCGAGGGCGGCCTGATCGACGTCGGCGTCGAGGCGGGCCTCGTCCGCAAGGCCGGTGCCTGGTACACCTACGAGGGCGACCAGCTCGGCCAGGGCAAGGAGAACGCCAGGAACTTCCTGCGGGACAACCCCGACCTGGCGAACGAGCTGGAGAAGAAGATCCTCGAGAAGCTCGGCGTCGGCCCGCAGGTCGATGCCGAGGCGCCGGCCGCCGACCCGCTGGGTGTCGATGACTTCTGAGCGGGATCCCGACAGGTTCCGCGACGACCGACCGCCCCCGGGCTGGCTCGGTGACGTCACCGCCGGGGTGGATGCCTGGACACAACGCGCGTCCGGCCCCACCCCGGCCCCGGTCGAGGAGGGCGCTCCGGCGCCTGCCTCGAAGCCCCGGCGACGGCGGGCGGCCCCGGAGGACCCGGTGGCCCAGGGACCCGAGGCCGACCCCGAGTCGGTCGCGCGCAAGATCCTGCTCGACCAGCTGACCGGGCAGGCGCGCAGCCGCAAGGAGCTGGCCGACAAGCTGGCGGCCAAGAACGTGCCCACCGACGTGGCGACCCGGTTGCTGGACCGGTTCGAGGAGGTCGGGCTGGTCGACGACGAGGCGTTCGCCCGGTCCTGGGTGGCCTCCCGCCAGCCGGGCAAGGGCCTGGCCCGGCGGGCGCTGGCCCAGGAGCTGAGGCGCAAGGGGGTCGACGACGAGGTCGCCCGGGTCGCGCTGGACGAGATCGAGCCGGCCGCCGAGGAGCAGGCGGCGCGGGCGCTGGTGCGCAAGAAGCTGCGCTCGTTGTCGCGGGTCGACGACACCACCGCCACCCGGCGCCTGGTCGGCATGCTGGCCCGCAAGGGGTACCCCTCCGGCCTGGCCTTCGCCGTGGTCCGCGAGGAGCTCGCGGACGCCGGCCGCGAGGAGCCCGGAGCGACGTTCGATTGACGACTCGGCCAGAATGCTCGCGTGGCTGACGAGCGTGAGGTCCTGACGTACGAGCTGTTCGGCACCGCCGTGCAGGACCTGGCCCGGCAGGTGGTCGACTCGGGCTACGAGCCCGACCTGGTCCTCTCCATCGCCCGCGGCGGCCTCGGGCTGGGCATGGGCCTCGGCTACGCCCTGGACGTCAAGAACCTCTCGGCGATCAACGTCGAGTTCTACACCGGGGTGGACGAGCGGCTCGACGTGCCGATCATGCTGCCCCCGACGCCGGCCGCGGTCGACCTCGCCGGGCTGCGGGTGCTCATCGCCGACGACGTGGCCGACACCGGCAAGACGCTCGAGATCGTCCGGGACTTCTGTGCCGAGCACGTCGCCGAGGCCAGGATGGCGGTGATCTACGAGAAGCCGTGGACGGTCGTGCACCCCGACTACGTGTGGCGGCGCACCGAGCAGTGGATCGACTTCCCGTGGTCCTCCACCCCGCCGCTGGTGGATCGCCGTGGTGGCCTCGCGCACTGAGCCGGAGCGCCGGTGACCGCGCCGCCGGTGCGACTCGTCGTCCACGACCGGGGACGCGACCTCGAGGGCGCAGCGCGGCCGGGGGAGTCATGGGCCGCGGCGGCCCGACGTACGTGCGCCGGGGTGCACGTCGACCCGGTGGCCGTCGACCTCTCCGGAGAGGTGAAGCGGTTCGGCGTCGACCACGACCGGGTGGTGGCGCTGCGGGCGATGATGCACGGGGACCTGGCCGACGTCGTGCGGTGGCGGCAGAGCGAGCACGTGCGGAGGTGGTGGGCGTCCGACGGCGAGCCGACGCCGGATTCGGTGGCGGCGAGGTACGGCCCGCGGATCCAAGGCCTCACCCCGACCCGGATGTGGGTGGTCGAGGTCAACGGCCGCTCGGTCGGCTTCGTGCAGGACTACCGCATCGGCGACTATCCCGACTACGCCGTGCACGGGCCCGACCCGGCCTCGGTCGGGGTCGACTACCTCATCGGCGACCCCGCCTGGGTGGGGCGCGGCCTGGGGGTCGCGATGCTGTGGGCGTGGATGCTCCGGGCACGGCGGCGCTTCCCGGACGTCTCGTCCTACTTCGCCGCGCCCGACCACCGCAACCGGGCTTCGCTCCGGGTGCTCGCGAAGGTCGGGTTCACCGAGGGCCTGTGGTTCGACGAACCACAGGCCGACGGCTCGGTCGACACGGTCGTGGGCTGCACGCTCGACGTGCGCCGGGTGCTCGGCTGACATGATGGCGCGCATGACCTCCCACCCGTTGCGCCTGCCTCGCGGCCCGGTCGACCTGACGAGGCTCGACCCCGGGGACACCACCCACTTCGACGGCGGCAAGAAGAAGGCCAAGGCGGCGCTGTTCGCGATGGGCGAGGAGCTCTCCGACCTGCAGGAGCGGCTGTTCGCGATGGGCCGGTCCGGCTCGCGGCGTCGCCTGCTGCTGGTGCTGCAGGGCATGGACACCTCGGGCAAGGGCGGGGTCCTCAAGCACACCGTCGGGCTCGTGGACCCGCAGGGCGTGCGGATCACGTCGTTCCAGGCACCCACGAAGGAGGAGCGCAAGCACGACTTCCTCTGGCGGATCCGGCGGGCGCTGCCCGAGGCGGGCTACCTGGGCGTGTTCGACCGCTCCCACTACGAGGACGTGCTGATCGGCCGGGTCCGCCAGCTGGCGGACCCCGAGGAGATCGAGCGCCGCTACACCGCCATCAACGACTTCGAGAGGGAGCTGGTCGACGACGGCACCACCGTGGTCAAGTGCATGCTGCACATCTCGCCGGACCAGCAGCGGGAGCGGCTGCTGCGGCGGCTGGACAAGCCGAGCAAGCACTGGAAGTACGACCCGGCCGACATCGACGAGCGCGGCCAGTGGCCCCGCTACCGGGAGGCCTACGAGGTCGCGCTGGAGCGGACCAACACCGAGCACGCGCCGTGGTTCGTGATCCCCAGCGACCACAAGTGGTACCGCAACCTGATGGTCGGGCAGCTGCTCCTCGAGGTGCTCCGCGAGCTGCAGCCGGAGTGGCCGAAGGCCGACTTCGACGTCGAGGTCGAGCGCAAGCGGCTGCTCGAGGAGTCCCCGGTCGCATGATCGAGCGCGTCTCCGTCACCCGCTACGCCACGCCGCTGCGCGAGGGGGGCTCGCTGCCCGGCCTGGTCGAGGCCGAGGACCTCGGCACCTACGTCTGCAAGTTCCGCGGCGCCGGCCAGGGCCCGCGGGTGCTGGTGGCCGAGGTCGTCGTCGGCGAGCTCGCGCGCCGCATCGGCCTGCGCACCCCGCGCCTGGTCGGGCTCGACCTCGACGCGGAGATCGCCCGCTACGAGGCCGACGAGGAGGTGCAGGACCTGTTGACCGCGAGCGTGGGGCTCAACCTCGGCGTGGACTTCCTGCCCGGGGCGTTCGGCTTCGACGGCTCGTTGCCCGCGGCGGACACCGTCGAACCGGACGTCGGCGCGACGATCCTGTGGCTGGACGCCTTCACCGCCAACGTGGACCGCAGCTGGCGCAACCCCAACCTGCTGGTCTGGCACGGGCAGGTGTGGGTGATCGACCACGGTGCTTCCCTGTACTTCCACCACGGCTGGTCCGGCGGCGTAGGCGACCCGGCGCGTTTCGCGGCGCAGCCCTGGGACGCCTCCGACCACGTGCTCGGCTCGCACGTGAAGGGCCTCGCTGCCGCCGACGAGCGGATCCGGGCCCGCCTCGGGGGCCCGGTGTTCACCGAGGTGCTCGCGGAGGTCCCCGACGAGTGGCTCGAACCCGTGCCGGGCGCGGAGACGCCCGCGGCGCTGCGGGCGGCGTACGTCGAGTTCCTCACCGCTCGGCTCGAAACTCGGCAGTGGCTGCCGGAGGAGGGGTCGGCATGAGCGCGCGGCTGGCCTACCAGTACGTCGTGGTGCGGTGCGTGCCCCGCGTCGACCGCGAGGAGTTCCTCAACGTGGGCGTGGTGGTCTACTGCCAGGCGGCCGACTTCCTCGAGGTGGCCTGGGAGGTCGACCGCGACCGGCTCATCGCGCTGGATCCCGGGATCGACTGCGACCAGGTCTGCGAGGGGCTGGCGTTCATCGAGGGCGTCTGCGCGGGCGACGAGCGTGGCGCCGCCGCCGCGGGGGCGCCGATCGGGCAGCGCTTCGGCTTCCTCCGGGCGCCGCGCAGCACCGTCCTGCAGCCGAGCCCGGTCCACGGCGGCCTCACCGCCGACCCCGCCCGCCAGCTCGACCACCTGCTCTCCACCCTCGTCCGCTAGCACCTGGACGTGCGGCTGCGAGCCGGTCCTGGGCGTGGGTGGTGCTCGGGGCCGCAACCGTCCCGACGGTGTGGGCCACCGGACGTCGGACGTCCGCAGTAGGTTGCCGGCATGTCCGACTTCGAGATCAAGGCGCTCACGCCGGACACGTTCGCCGACTTCGCCGCCCTCGTGGGGGCGGAACGGGGGCATGTTCGCCGGCTGCTGGTGCTGAGCGCCTGCCCGACCACCGGGTCACCTGCATCCTGGTCGAGCGCGACCATCGCGGTCAGGGCCTGGCGGCGACCGCCCTGCGCGGAGCCGTCAGGCTGATCGCGCAGGCCGGCGGCGGTGTGGTCGAGGGCTACCCGCACGACACCGGCGGGGTCCGGAAGAAGAATTCGTCGTTCCTCCACAACGGCACCCGCACGATGTACGAGCGCGGAGGCTTCACCTACGACCGGCCCAAGGGCCAGGGCAACTGCGTGATGGTGCGCGAGGTGGCCCCGAGCCCAAGCGACTGAACCACCCCAGCGCCGCTCTTCTCCCCTCGAGCCGCGGCCCTTACGCTCTCGGCGTGACGCCGGACGAGGTCGACGAGTTCGCGCGGTCGCTGCCCGGCTGCAAGCGGAAGGGAACGCCCGCGCGACCGGCGTGGTACGTCCACGACCGACTGGTCGCACGGCTCGTCGACCCCGGCGAGCTGCTGGTCCGTGCCGGGTTCGCCGACCGGGAACGACTCCTCGCCGCGCACCCGGCGACGTTCGGGGTGCCGCCTCGCTACGAGAAGCACATGTTGGTGCAGGTGCTGCTCGACGGCGACGCAGAGGCGATCCGCGAGGCGATCCGGCTCGCCTGGGAGATGCAGCGGCGCTGACCCGCTCGAGGGGCTCCTCGAGGGGTCGCACTCGACATGCCCCGATCCGCTCGTACGACGTCCGATCCGCGCCCGGTGCGCGGCGATGTGGAACACCGTGCACCGCTTCCGGCATGCCGCTTCACGAGGTTGTGCCACGCCCTGTTCCACAACCGCGCCACAGACCTTCCGGGATCCGGAACACCCCGCTCCACGACGCCGACCCGAGGCAGCTGAACCGCCTCGCCTGGACATCTACTCGGCGGAGAAGGATGCCGGGCGGTTCGACTGACGCGAGCTGCTTCGGTGCAGCCCGGCCGTGGCGGCTACTGCGACTCCTCGGCCCGCTCGCGCCGCTTGTGACGTACGCGCCAGACCACCAGTCCGGTGACCACGAGCACGGCGACGACCACGGCCGCGCCCTTGCCGATGGTCGAGGCGACCTTCTCGTAGGACGCGCCGGCGAAGTAGCCGACGAGGCTGAAGGTGACCCCCCAGGCGATCCCGCCGAGGGCGTTCCAGAACAGGAACACCCGGTAGCGCATCTGTCCGACGCCCGCGAGGCCCGGCATCACGGCCCGGAAGAACGCGGTCCACCGACCGAGGAAGACCGCCGGACCGCCGCGGCGACGGAGCATGTCCTGCGCCTTGTCCAGCTTGGACCGGTGCTTCTCGAAGACCTTGAGCTGCAGCACGCGGTTGCCCAGGTGCTTGCCGACCTCGTAGCCGACGGTGTCGCCGAGGATCGCGCACACCACGACGAGCACGATCAGGGTGACGAGGTCGAGGTGGCCCCGGCTCGCCAGGAAGCCACCGAGGAGCACGGCGGTCTCACCGGGGACCACGAAGCCCACGAAGAGCGCGGCCTCACCGAAGACCAGCAGGGCGATGATCGTGTACGCGAGGGCAGGCGGCGCCGACCGGATCGCATCGAGCACACCCTGCACCATGCGTATCTCCTACCCGGAGGGGCCGATGTGACACCTGGGCACTGCCCGGTGGCTTGACCGGTCAGTGTCCCGGAGTGCCCTCTCGGCGCGTGGAGAGTGCCCCGGAGTGCCCTCTCGGCGCGTGGAGAGTGCCCCGGAGTGCCCTCTCGGCGATCAGACCGGGACGAGCTCGACGGCGCCGACGGCGTACCGGGCCAGGATGATGCGGGCGAGCTCGGGGTGGGCGCCGAGCGGGTCGGAGACCGCGATCGCGCCGGCCTCGGCCGCCAGCTCGGCGGCCCGGTCGGGCAGGAACCCGGGGGCCAGGAAGAGCGAGGCCACCGCGATGTGGCGCCGGCCCTCGGCCCGGAAGGCGCGCACGGCCTCGCCGGTGGCCGGGGGAGCGGCCGAGGCGAACGCCGCGGTCACCGGCAGCTTGTGGCGCAGGCCCCAGAGCCGGGCCATGCGGGCCACGGTCTGGTTGGCGAGGGCGTCGCTGGAGCCGGCGGCGGCGAGCACCAGCGCGTCGAGCTCGCGGACCCGGGCGGCCCGGAGCGCGTCGCGCATCCGGACGTCGAGGACCTCGAGGAAGCAGGTCTCCAGGCCGAGGATCGAGGTGGTGCGGATCCGCAGCCCCTCGTGGCGGGCGGTCGCCTCGGCGACGGCCTGCGGCACGTCGACCTTCGCGTGGTAGGCCTCGGTCAGGAGCAGGGGGACGACGACGATCTCGTCGTGCCCGGCCTTGACCAGCCGGTCCACGACCGTCTGGAACGACGGCTTGGCCAGCTCGAGGAACGCCTTCTCGATCTTCAGGTCCGGGCGCATCGCGCGGACCTCGTCGACCAGGGCGGTGATCGTCTCAGCGGACCGGGGGTCACGGCTTCCGTGAGCCAGGGCCACCAGGGCAGGAGCAGCCATCAGCGGGGCCTCCTCTGTGTTGCCGGTGCATCCGGGGTGGTGATGGGGTGAGGACGACCGACGGCGCTGTCGGCCAGGGTGCGGCGGATCATGCGTGGATCCCGCACTCGGTCTTGGTGGTGCCGGCCCAGCGCCCGCTGCGCGGGTCCTCGCCGGGGGCGACGCGGCGGGTGCAGGGCCAGCAGCCGATGGAGGGGTACCCGTCGTGGACGAGCGGGTTGACCAGCACGCCGTTCTCTTCGACGTAGCGGTCCACCTGCTCGTCGCTCCAGCGGGCGAGGGGCGAGACCTTGACCTTGCCCTTGCGGGCGTCCCAGCCGACGACCGGCGCGATCACCCGGTTGTGGGTCTCGGCGCGGCGCAGGCCGGTCGCCCACGCGTCGTACCCCTCCAGCGCGTCGGCGAGCGGCCGGACCTTGCGCAGCTGGCAGCACAGGTCGGGGTCGGTCCGGTAGAGGTCCTTGCCGTACGCCGCGTCCTGCTCGGCGACCGTCTGGCGGGGCGTGATCGTGAGCAGGTTGACGTCCAGCGTGGCCTCGACGGCGTCGCGGGTGCCGATCGTCTCGACGAAGTGGTAGCCGGTGTCGAGGAAGACCACGTCGACACCCGGAGCGACCTTCGCGGCCAGGTGGGCGAGCACTCCGTCGGCCATCGAGGAGGTGAGGCAGAACCGCTCGCCGAAGGTCGCCACGGCCCACTCGATGATGTGCTCGGCGGGCGCGAGCTCCAGCTCGGCCCCCACGTGCGAGACGAGGTCGCGCAGCTCCTCGGGGGAGCGGCCCTCGGTGTGGGTGCCGCGGAAGTTGCGGGCCGAGGTGGTGGTCGGCGCCGCGGTCATGACGCACCTCCGGAGGCGGACCCCGGCCGCAGCTGGCCGAGCATCTTCAGGCTGAAGGCCCGCAGGCAGGACCGGCACTCCCAGCTGCCGTGGCCGGCCTCGTGGGGCCACAGGTCGGTGTCGCCGCAGTAGGGGCAGTGGAACGGCACGGCCCGCTCGCTCATGAGACCCCCTCCAGGCTGCGCTCGCCGCGCAGCGACTCCTCGTCGGCCCGGGTGACCCAGGCGGCGAAGGTCTCGCCCTCCTCGCGCTCGGCGAGGTAGGCGCCGACCACGTTGGTCACGTAGTCGTCGAGGCCGGCGCTGGTCACCTTGTGGGCGCGCAGCTTGGCCCCGAAGCCGTTGGTCAGGCCGATGCCGCCGCCGAGGTGGACCTGGAAGCCCTCGACCTGGCTGCCGTCCTCGTCGAGCACCAGCTGGCCCTTGAGGCCGATGTCGGCGACCTGGGTCCGCGCGCAGGCGTTCGGGCAGCCGTTGACGTTGATGCTGATCGGGGTGTCGAGGTCGGGGAACCGGCGCTCGAGCTCGGCGATCAGGTCGTGGGCCCGCTGCTTGGTGTCGACGATCGCCAGCTTGCAGAACTCGATGCCGGTGCAGGCCATCGTGCTGCGCCGCCAGTTCGAGGGCCGCGCGGACAGGCCGATCCGGTCCAGCGCCGCCACGAGCGGCTCGACGCGGTCGCCCTCGACGCCGATCACCACCAGCTTCTGGTACGCCGTGAGCCGGGCACCGGCCGCGCCGTACTCCTCGACGAGGTCCCCGAGCGCGACCAGGGTGTCACCGTCGATGCGCCCCACGGTCGGGGCGAGGCCGAGGTAGAACCGGCCGTCGTTCTGCTCGTGCACGCCGATGTGGTCGCCGCTGCGCGCGGCCAGCCCGGGGGACTCGGCGCGGGGGAGCGTCCGGTGGAGGTACTCGTTCTCGAGCACGTCGCGGAACTTCTCCACCCCCCAGTCGGCCACGAGGAACTTCAGCCGCGCCCGCGAGCGCAGCCGGCGGTAGCCGTAGTCGCGGAAGATCGCGATCACGGCCTCCCAGACGTCCGGGACGTCCTCGAGGGAGATCCAGACGCCGAGCTTCTGCGCGAGCATCGGGTTGGTGGACAGGCCGCCGCCGACCCACAGGTCGAAGCCCGGGCCGTGCTCGGGGTGGTCGATGCCGACGAACGAGACGTCGTTGATCTCCGGCGCGGCGTCCAGCGAGGGGTGGCCCGAGAGCGAGGTCTTGAACTTGCGCGGCAGGTTGGCGTACTCGGGGTTGCCGATGTAGCGGCGCTTGATCTCGGCCAGGGCCGGGGTGCCGTCGAGGATCTCGTCCTTCGCGACGCCGGCGACCGGCGAGCCCAGGAAGCCGCGCGGTGAGTCGCCGCAGGCCTCGAGCGTGCTCAGGCCGACCTCGGCGAGCCGCGACCAGATCTCCGGGACGCTCTCGATCTCGACCCAGTGGTACTGGATGTTCTGCCGGTCGGTGATGTCGGCGGTCCCGCGGGCGAAGTCCCGGGAGATCCCGCCCAGGGTGCGCAGCTGCTCGGGGCCGAGCAGGGCGCCGTCGCTGCGGACCCGCATCATGAAGTAGCGGTCGTCGAGCTCGTGCGGCTCCAGGGTGGCGGTCTTGCCGCCGTCGAACCCGGGCGCACGCTGGGTGTAGAGGCCCATCCAGCGGAACCGGCCGCGCAGGTCGGCCGGGTCGATCGAGTCGAACCCGCGCTTGCTGTAGATGGTGCGGATCCGGTCCTCGACGTTGAGCGGGTTGTCGTCCTTCTTCTGCTGCTCGTTGGCGTTCAGCGGCTCGGAGTAGCCCAGCGCCCACTGCCCCTCACCCTTCTTGCGACGCGGCCGGGTGGCGGCCGGACGGGTGGGGGAGTTGGTGGCGGCGGGGTGTGCGGCGTTCATGCGAGGCAGGTTCCTTGACGTGAGAAGACGCAGGTGGTCGTCAGGGTCCCGACCTCGTCGTCGGGGTTGGACCTGCCGGACCGTGCGCCCGTGACTGGTGGTCTGGGGGCGGCGGCCGCCTGGGAAGAGAACGCACCGGCGGTGCGTTCGACCGAGGCGACGGTCAGGAGGGCCAACACATCATGCTGCGGGTGCGCCCGAGGTCCACGTGGCGTCGAACCACGAGGTAGGCGTGCGTCGCAGCGATGTTCATGTCAAGGAGTCTCAAGGATCGGACGGCCCGATCACAAACCGGAATCTCGCATACTGAGAAGTAACGCCAGATAGTGAGACGGAGGCTCGATCCGCGCCGGTGCGCGGGGTTCGTCGCGTCGCAGATCACACCGGGACGGGGCATGGGCGCGTGGCCGGCCCGTCACTAGGCTGGGCCCATGACGGACTCCGACGCCCTTGACCGCCTCACCAGCAGCGCCTACCAGCAGGCCCTCGAGGTCATCGCCTCGGTCGAGCCCCGGATCGCCGACGCGACCCGCCAGGAGCTCACCGACCAGCGGTCGTCGCTGAAGCTGATCGCCAGCGAGAACTACGCCTCGCCGGCGGTGCTCATGACGATGGGCACCTGGTTCAGCGACAAGTACGCCGAGGGCACGGTCGGGCACCGCTTCTACGCCGGCTGCCAGAACGTCGACACGGTCGAGTCGCTCGCCGCCGAGCACGCCCGCGAGCTGTTCGGGGCGCCGTACGCCTATGTCCAGCCGCACTCGGGCATCGACGCCAACCTGGTGGCGTTCTGGTCGATCCTCGCCCACCGGGTCGAGACCCCGGCCCTGGAGAAGCTCGGCGCGAAGAACGTCAACGAGCTCAGCGAGGCCGACTGGGAGACGCTGCGCCACGAGCTGGGCAACCAGCGGCTGCTCGGCATGTCGCTGGACGCCGGTGGCCACCTGACCCACGGCTTCCGTCCCAACATCAGCGGCAAGATGTTCCACCAGCAGCAGTACGGCACCGACCCCGAGACCGGGCTGCTCGACTACGACGTGGTCGCGGCGAAGGCCCGCGAGTTCAAGCCGCTGGTGATGATCGCCGGCTACTCCGCCTACCCCCGCCGGGTGAACTTCGCGAAGATGCGCGAGATCGCCGACGAGGTCGGCGCGACGCTGATGGTCGACATGGCGCACTTCGCCGGCCTGGTCGCGGGCGGGGTGTTCACCGGCGAGGAGAACCCGGTGCCCTACGCCCACCTGACCACCACCACCACGCACAAGTCGCTGCGCGGCCCGCGCGGCGGCCTGGTGCTCGCCCAGGAGGAGTACGCCGCCGACGTCGACCGCGGCTGCCCGATGGTGCTGGGCGGCCCGCTGTCCCACGTGATGGCCGCGAAGGCGGTCGCGCTCGCCGAGGCCCGTCAGCCCTCGTTCCAGACCTACGCCCAGCAGGTGGCCGGCAACGCGCAGTCGCTGGCCGGCGGGTTCCTCTCGCGCGGCGCCAGGCTGGTCACCGGTGGCACCGACAACCACATCGTCCTGCTCGACGTCTCGTCGTTCGGCCTGACCGGTCGCCAGGCCGAGTCGGCGCTGCTCGACGCGGGCGTGGTCACCAACCGCAACTCGGTCCCGGCCGACCCGAACGGCGCGTGGTACACCTCCGGCATCCGGCTCGGCACGCCCGCGCTGACCACCCGCGGCTTCGGCCACGACGAGTTCGACCGGGTCTCCGAGCTGATCGTCGAGGTGCTCTCGTGCACCGAGCCCGGCACCACCAAGGCCGGCGGGCCGTCCAAGGCGTCGTACTCCACCGCCGACGGCGTGGCCGCCAAGGTCAAGGACGCCGCCGCCGAGCTCCTCGACAAGCACCCGCTCTACCCCGGTCTCGAGCTCTGAGTCGTTGAGTTGGGCCTCCCCGGGCCGCGAGTTGGGCCTCGCCGCGCGGCGAGGCCCAACTGGACGCGCGGGCAGGCCCAACTCGACGTCAGCGCCAGGCGTACTCGACCTCGGGGCGGCCGCTGCCGCCGTACCGCTGGCGGCGGGCGGCCAACCCGGTGTCGGCGAGGTGCTCGAGATAGCGCCGGGCGGTCACCCGTGAGGTGCCGACCAGCTCGGCCACCTCGCTGGCCGAGCGGGGGCCCTCGGCGTCGCGCAGCGCGGCGGTGACCCCGCGCAGGGTCTCCGCGCTCATGCCCTTGGGCGGCTCGGCGCCCGGGGCCGCGCTGCGCAGCGAGCCGAACAGCCGGTCCACCTCGTCCTGCACCACCTCGGCGGGCGCGGCGGCGAGCTGCTCGCGGTAGACGGCGTACTGCTCGAGCTTGCTGCGGAAGCCCGCGAACGTGAACGGCTTGAGCAGGTAGAGCACCACCCCCTGGGCCACCGCGTGCCGGACCACGTCGGCGTCGCGCGCCGAGGTGACCGCGATGACGTCGCTGAGGTGGCCGGCGGCGCGCAGCCGCTGGAGCAGGCCCAGGCCGTGGCCGTCCGGCAGGTGCATGTCGAGCAGGATCAGGTCCACGTGCCGGTCGACGGCCAGGAAGCGCATCGCCTCGGCGGCCGAACGGACCACGCCGGCGACCTCGAAGCCCTCGACCCGCGAGGTGTACGTCGCGTGCGCCTCCGCGGCGAGCGCCTCGTCCTCCACCACCAGCACCCGGACCGTCATGCCACGCCCCCGCCCACGTGTGAGCCCACGCGTGAGCCCGCCCGCGGCAGCACCACGGTGAACTCCGCGCCGCCCAGGGGCGAGGTGCCGACCAGGACCTCGCCGCCGTGCCGACGCGCCACCTGGCCCACGAGCGCCAGTCCCACGCCGCGGCCGCCGGCCGCGTCCCCGTCGACCTTGGTGGTCCAGCCGCGGTCGAAGGCGCGGGCCGCCTGCTGCTCGGTGAGCCCCGGGCCGCTGTCGCCGACGGTGACGCGGACCCCGTCGGGGCCGCCGGCGAGGTCGACCGAGACCCGGGCGGGGGTGCGGCCGGCGACCGCGTCCAGCGCGTTGTCGACGAGGTTGCCCACGACCGTGACCAGGTCGCGCGAGGCGACGCCGAGGTCGGTCGCGGGCAGCTCGCCCTCGACCTCGAGGTCCACGCCGCGCTCGGCGCCCTCGGCGCTCTTGCCGAGCAGCAGTGCCGCGAGCACCGGGTCGCCGACCGCGCCCACCACCCGGTCGGTGAGCCGCTGGGCCAGCTGCAGCTCCTCGGTCGCGAAGGCCACCGCCTCCTCGGGGCGGCCCATCTCCACGAGCGAGACCACGGTGTGCAGCCGGTTGGCCGACTCGTGGGTCTGGGCGCGCAGGCTGTCGGTGAGGCGGCGTACGACGTCGAGCTCGCCGGTCACCGACCGCAGCTCGGTGTGGTCCCGCAGGCTCACCACGGCGCCCACCTCGTGCCCCTGCCATGAGGCCGGCGCGGTGCTGACGACCAGGACGTGCTCGCCGGTGACGTAGATGTCGTCGGACTCGGCGGTGCTGCCGAGCACGGCGGCCAGCAGCGCGGGCGGCAGGTCGAGGTCGCGCACCGGCCGCCCGACCACGTCGGCCGGCAGGTCCAGCAGCCGGCGCGCCTCGTCGTTGGCCAGCTGGACCCGCTCCCGGTCGTCGATGAGCAGCAACCCCTCGCGGACGGCGTGCAGCACGGCGCTGTAGTACTCGTACATCCGGGTGATCTCGCGCTCGCCGAGCCCGTGGGTCTGGCGCCGCAGCCGGCGGCTGATCAGCCAGGCGCCGAGGGCGCCGACCCCGGCGACGAGCAGGCCGACCAGCAGGATCAGCCCCAGGTCCCGGCGTACCTGCTGGTCGATGTGGGCGATGGTGATGCCGACCGAGACCAGCGCGACGACCCGCCCGCCGGTGTCGAAGACGGGCACGACCGCCCGCATCGACGGCCCGAGCGTGCCGGTGTACTCCTGGGTGAAGACGTGGCCGTCGGGGGCGTCGCCCAGGTCGCCGACGAACGGCTCCCCGATGCGACTCGGGTCGGGGTGGGTGTAGCGGGTGCGGTCGGGCTTCATGACGACCACGAAGTCGACGCCGGTGTCGTGGCGGATCCGCTCGGCCAGCGGCTGGAGGGCCCGCGAGGGGTCGGTGTCGTCGAGCGCGGCCAGCACGGTGGGGGAGTCCGCGACCGACTCGGCCACGGCCACCGCCCGGTCCGTCGCGGAGCTGCGGGCGCCGTGCCGGGCGTCGTAGAGCGCCAGCGCGGTGGCGACGACGACCAGCACCACGACCACGAGCACCTGCAGGCGCAGGAACTGCCGCGCGACCGACGGCTCGCCACTGCTGCCACGCCTGCGCATGGCAGGGATTGTGCCGCACCCCGCGGGCCGTGAACTCAACGACCAGAACGGTGACGGCCGTCACAGCGGCACCCACGATGGTCGACGGCCGACCGATCCCCGGACCGGCAATGCGATGCATGGAGGAACCGATGAGCGTCACCGTCCCCCCACCGCGGGGCTCCACCGCGGCTCCCGCGAAGAACCGCACCCACTACCTCTACCTCGCCGTGATCGTCGCGGTGGCGCTCGGTGTGGTGGTCGGCCTGCTGTTCCCTGACACCGCGGTCCAGCTCAAGCCGATCGGCACCGGCTTCGTCGGCCTGATCCGGATGATGATCCAACCGGTCATCTTCTGCACGATCGTGCTCGGCGTCGGCCGGGTCGCCAGCGCGGCCCGCGTCGGCAAGGTCGGCCTGCTGGCGCTCGTCTACTTCCTGGTGATGTCCACCTTCGCGCTGGCCATCGGCCTGGTCGTCGGCAACGTGCTGCACCCGGGCTCGGGCCTGCACCTCGACGGCACGGCCGCGGCCGCCGGCCAGAGCGCTGCCGCCGACGGCGCCGGCAGCACCACCGACTTCCTGCTCGGCATCATCCCGGACTCGCTGTTCTCCTCGCTGACCTCCGGGGAGGTGCTGCAGACGCTTCTGGTCGCGCTGCTGATGGGCTTCGCGCTGCAGGGGATGGGTACGGCGGGGGCGCCGATCCTCACCGCGGTCGAGTACGTCCAGAAGCTCGTGTTCCGCGTGCTGGCGATGATCATGTGGGCCGCCCCGATCGGTGCCTTCGGCGCGATCTCGGCCGTGGTCGGCGCCACCGGCATCGACGCGCTCAAGAGCCTCGCCGTGCTGATGGTGGGCTTCTACATCACCTGCCTGATCTTCGTCTTCGGCGTGCTGGGCACCGTGCTCAAGGTCGTCACCGGCGTGAACGTGTTCTCGCTGTTCCGCTACCTGGCCCGCGAGTTCCTGCTGATCCTCTCGACGTCCTCCTCCGAGTCGGCCCTGCCGCGCCTGATCGCGAAGATGGAGCATGCCGGCGTGGAGCGCACCACCGTCGGCATCGTGGTGCCCACCGGCTACTCGTTCAACCTCGACGGCACCGCGATCTACCTGACGATGGCCACGCTGTTCGTCGCCGACGCGCTCGGCCAGCCGATGGGCATCGGGTCGCAGATCTCGCTGCTGGTCTTCATGGTCATCGCCTCCAAGGGCGCCGCGGGCGTCACGGGCGCCGGGCTGGCGACCCTGGCCGGCGGCCTGGCCTCCCACAAGCCGGCCCTGGTCGACGGGGTCGGCCTGATCGTCGGCATCGACCGCTTCATGTCCGAGGCGCGGGCGCTGACGAACTTCGCCGGCAACTCCATCGCCACCGTCCTGGTCGGCAGCTGGACCGGCGGCCTGGACCGCGCCCGGCTGGACCGGGTGCTGGCGGGGGACCTGCCCTTCGACGAGAGCACGATGCTCGACGACCAGCCCGCCCACCAGGGCGAGGTCGTGGACCCGCACGGCGCCCCCACGGCGGCCCAGCCCGTGTGACGCGTCGAGTTGGGCCTCCCCGGGCGTTCGGTCGGGCCTTCCCGCGCGGGGAGGCCCAACTCACGGCCCGGGGAGGCCCAGCTCAACCGATGGTGGGGGCGGCGCGGTCGACGATCGTGCGGAGGTCGCCGGAGGCGAGCGCACCGAAGGTGCCGTCGTACGACGAGCCGAGGCGGGAGGCGCAGAAGGCGTCCGCGACCTCGGCGGGGGCGAAGCGCACCAGCAGTGCACCCTGGAGGCAGGCGGCCATCCGGCCGGCCAGCCGACGGGCCTGGCCCTCCAGCGCGGCGGTGTCGCCGAGCAGGGCGAGGGTGTCGTCGACCGCCCGGTCCAGTCGCGGGTCCCCGCCCCGGGCGAGGCCGACCTCGGTGATCCAGGCGTCGAGCACCTCGGGCTCCCGGGTCAGCGCCCGCAGCACGTCGAGCGCGTTGACGTTGCCGGACCCCTCCCAGACCGAGTTCAGCGGCGCCTCGCGGTAGAGCAGCGGCATCCCCGACTCCTCGACGTAGCCGTTGCCGCCCAGGCACTCCAGGGCCTCGGCCACCATGGCCGGGGTCCGCTTGCAGACCCAGAACTTCGCCAGCGGCAGGGCGATCCGGCGCAGCGCGGCCTCGCGCGGGTCGTCGGCCCGGTCCACGGCGGCCGCCAGCCGCATCGCCAGCGCGGTCGCCGCCTCGGTCTCCACCGCCAGGTCGGCCAGCACGTTCTGCATCAGCGGCTTGTCGACCAGCAGCGACCCGAAGGCCGAGCGGTGCGAGGCGTGCCAGCTCGCCTCGTTCAGCGCCCGTCGCATCAGCGACGTCGACCCGAGCACGCAGTCGAGGCGGGTCGCCGCCACCATCTCGATGATCGTGCGCACCCCGCGCCCCTCGTCGCCCAGCCGGCGCGCCCAGGTCCCGCGCAGCTCCAGCTCGGAGGAGGCGTTCGAGCGGTTGCCGAGCTTGTCCTTGAGGCGTACGACGTCGAGCCGGTTGCGGTCGCCGTCCGGCAGCACGCGGGGCACCACGAAGCAGGTGACGCCCGCGGCAGCCTGCGCCAGCACCAGGAAGACGTCGTTCATCGGTGCCGAGGTGAACCACTTGTGGCCGTGCAGGGTGTACTCACCCTCCACCGAGGTCGGCTCGGCGCGGGTGAGGTTGGCGCGGACGTCGGAGCCGCCCTGCTTCTCGGTCATCCCCATCCCGGCCAGCGCGCCCCGCTTGTCGGTGACCGGCCGCACCCCGGGGTCGTAGTCGGTCGAGGCGAGCAGCGGGGTCCACTCCTTGGCCAGCGCCTCGTCGGCCCGCAGCGCGGGCACCGCGGCGTAGGTCATCGAGATCGGGCAGCCGTGCCCGGGCTCGGTGTGCGACCAGGCCATGAAACCCGCGGCCCGGCGTACGTGTGCGTGCGGCGCGCCGGCCTCCTGCAGCTCCCACGGCCGGGCGGCGAGGCCGTGCCCGACCGCCCGCTGCATCAGCCAGTGCCAGGAGGGGTGGAAGCGCACCTCGTCCACGCGGTTGCCGTAGCGGTCGTACGGCGTGAGCTCGGGATGGTGCTCGTTCGCGAGCATCCCGTGCTGGCGGGCCTCGGCGCTGCCGGCGTCCGCGCCGAGCTCGAGGAGGTCGTCGAGGACCTCCGGCGAGCCGTGTCGCAGCACCGCCTCGACCAGCGGCCGGTCCGTCGTGACCACGTTGTGGCCGACGAGCGGGGGAGCCTGGTTCGTGACCTGCCGGATGTCGTCCGGGATGAGCGGCGTCATGTGGCTACCGTAGGCCCATGGCGCATCCGGGGACCCGGCCGTCCGGGGCGGCTCCGGACCGGGCCGCACGGGTCTCCGCGTGGGCGCACCAGGCCCGCGAGGTGGTGTGGCGGCTGGTCGTGACGACCGTGAGCTCCTGCCTGCGCCACCGGGTCACCGGCCTGGCCGCCGAGGCGGCGTTCTTCGCCGTCGTGTCGGTGCCGCCGCTGATCTTCGCGATGGCCGGGGCCGTCGGCTACGTCACCGAGCACTTCACGCCCGCCCAGGTGGCCGATGTGCGGCAGGCGGTGATCGACCTCTCCGAGCGGGCGCTCACCGAGAGCGCGGTCAACCGGATCATCGTGCCGACCATCGACGACGTGCTGAGGGGCGGCCGCTTCGACGTCATCTCGCTGGGCTTCGTGCTCTCGCTGTGGTCGGGCTCGCGCGCGCTCAACGTCTTCGTCGACACCATCACGATCATGCACGGCCTCGGCGGCCAGCGCGGGATCGTGCGGACCCGGGCGCTGTCGTTCGGGCTCTACGTGCTCGCGATGATCACCGGGGTGCTGACGATCCCGCTGGTGGTCGCCGGCCCGACCCTGGTCGGCCACTGGCTGCCGGCGCGCGCTCACGTGCTGATGCACTTCTACTGGCCGTTCGTGCTGGTGTTGTGCATCTGCTTCCTGGCCACCCTCTACCACGTGTCGGTGCCGGTGCGGACCAACTGGAGCTTCAACCTCCCCGGGGCGACCTTCTCGCTGGCGGCGTGGATCGTCGGCTCCTACCTGCTGCGCTGGGTGCTGACCGTGACCGCGGCGGACTCCCGGTCCATCTACGGCCCGCTGGCGGCGCCGATCGCGGTGCTGATCTGGCTCTACCTCGTCGCGATCGCGGTGCTGATCGGGGCCGCGGTCAACGCCGCGTTCGACACGGTCTTCCCGCAGAAGAACACCCAGCGCGCCCGCCTGGAGCTGGTCCAGCGGCTGCGCACCATGACGGTCCGCGACCGGTCCTGATGATCGTCCACTAGGGTCCTCGCGTGTCCGACCCGTTCCGTGCCCCGTCCTCGGGCTCCACCCGGGGCAAGGTCTCCCTGCCCGAGCGGGTCCGTTCGCCGTGGTGGGCGCTGTCCCGGCGGCTGCTGCTCGCGGCGGCGATCCTGGCCGGCACGGTGCTCCTCGTCTACGCCGACCGCGGCGGCTACCACGACGCCAACGACCCGACCGGCCGGCTGAACCTGGTTGACTCGATCTACTACACGACGGTCACGCTGAGCACGACCGGCTACGGCGACATCGCGCCGGTCTCCGAGGGGGCTCGGCTGGTCAACGCGTTCGTCATCACCCCCGCCCGCATCGCCTTCCTGGTGCTGCTGATCGGGACCACCCTGGAGGTGCTCGCCTCCCAGGGCCGCGAGATTTTCCGGGTCGCCCGGTGGAGGAAGAGCATGGGAGATCACGTCGTCGTCGTGGGCTACGGCACCAAGGGACGCAGTGCGGTCGAGACGCTCGTGAACAACGGCCACGACCGCGACACGATCGTCGTGGTCGACCCGAGCTCGGCCGCGCTGCAGGACGCGCACGCCGACGGCCTCGCCGTCGTCACCGGCGACGCCACCCGGCGCGAGGTGCTCCGCCGGGCCGGGGTCGCCGAGGCCACCCAGGTCATCATCACGACCAACCGCGACGACTCCAACGTGCTGGCGACGCTGACCGTGCGCCAGCTCAACCCGGAGGCCTGGATCGTGGCGGCGGTGCGCGAGCAGGAGAACGTGGCGCTGATGCGCCAGTCCGGCGCCAGCTCGGTGATCACCTCCTCCGACGCGGTCGGCCGGCTGCTCGGCCTGTCGACGCTGTCCCCGACGCTGGGCTCGGTGATGGAGGACCTGCTGACCTACGGCGAGGGCCTGGAGGTGGCCGAGCGCGACCTGCTCGTCGCCGAGGTCGGCCAGCCGCCGCAGAGCCTGCCCGACCAGGTGATCGCGGTGGTCCGCGACGAGAAGGTGTACCGCTACTTCGACCCGGTCGTCACCCAGCTCGCCCGCGGCGACCGGCTGATCGTCGTACGCCCCGCTCGCGAGCTGCCCTGGGCGCCCCGGCCCGGCACGCACGGCGAGGACTTCGCCAGCGACGACTGACCGGCGACGTCCGCCCCAGTTCGGGAATGCCCTGACCGCGGTCGGTGCGGGGGGCTAGCCTCGTGCTCGAGTTGGGGTGGGGGCCCGGATAGGGGACGACGATGGCGGGGAGGCGACAGCCCCGCGTGTGGTCGACGCCGGCGGCGGCGTCCGGCTTCATGCTGCTGTACGGCGCGCTGGGGGTGGCGGGCCGGCTGACGGTGCACACCGGCAGCCTGTTCGCGCCGCTGTGGCCCGCCGCGGGCGTGGCGGTGGTCTGGTTCCTGGCCCGGGGGGCCGGCGGACGGAGCGTGGACACGGTCCTGCTGGCCGCGGCCGCCTTCGCGGTGAACGCGCTGACGGGCGCGCCGCTCGACGTCGCGGCGCTGTTCGTCGCCACCAACCTGCTGCAGACGCTGCTCACCGTCGGCCTGCTGCGACGCTGGGCGCCGGACCTGTGGGGCTGCGGGGGCGACCGGCCGCTGGACTCGCCGCGGGTGCTGAGCTGGTTCGTCCTGGCCGCCGTCCTCGGCGCCGCCGCGACCGCGGTCGTGGGCAGCACGGTCGCTGCGCTGCTGACCACGACGTCGGCCGACCTGCTCGGCACGGTCACCGACGCCCTGCTGTGGTTCGGCCGCGACCTCGGCGGGGTCCTCGGCATCGCGTCGTTCGGCCTGCTGCTGGGCCAGCGGCTGGACACACCACGAACGGGGCGTCCCCGGCTGCGCACCACCAGCACCACCGAGCTGGTGGCGCTGGTGCTGCTCACCGTCACCGTCTACGTGCTGGCCTTCGCGGTGGACAGCCTGCCCCTGGGCTTCCCGCTGCTGGCCGCCTCGGTGTGGGTCGGGCTGCGGTTCCGCACGCTGCTCGCGGCGGCCCACTACGTGGTCGTCGGTGCGGTGGCCGTCCGGCTCACCATCGCCGGGATCGGTCCCTTCGCCTCGGTCGGTGCTCCGGGGGTCTCGGCGCTGGTCGTCCAGCTCTACGTCGTCACGATCGTGATGACCTCGCTGACCCTGGCGACCGGTCGCGACGAGAGGGAGCAGCTGCAGCGGGCCCTGCGCCACTCCGAGGCGGAGACGGCCTTCGAGATGCGGGTGCGCGAGGCCGCCATCGGCTCGATGACCGCCGGTCTGGTGGTCGTCGACGAGGTCGGCGAGGTGCTCCTGCACAACGCCGCGGCCAGCGAGCTGTTCGCCCCGCCGGGGCAGGCGCTCAGCGAGGTCTCGCTCGCCGCGGCCCGGATCACCCGGCCGGACGGCTCCGCGGTCCCCTTCGGGGAAAGACCCACGCAGCGGGCGCTGGCCGGCGAGCCGGTGCCGGAGACCGAGCTGCTCGTCGCGGTGGCGGGCCGCCGGGAGCGGGTCCTCGCCGTCTCGGCCGTGCCGCTGCCGCGCGACGACCTGGGCGGCCGGGCCCGGGCGCTGCTGCTGTGCCGGGACACCACCACCGAGCACGCCAGCCGGCAGGAGCTGTCCGCGTTCGCCCAGGTGGTGGCCCACGACCTGCGCAACCCGCTGGCCGCGATCGACGGCTGGGCCGCGATGGTCGCCGAGGAGATCGAGTCCGGTCAGCCGCCGCTCGAGATGACCACGCAGCTGATCGACCGGGTCCGGTCGTCGACCGCGCGGATGCGCGGGCTGATCGGCGACCTGCTCGCCCACGCGACCAGCGACAGCCGCGAGCTCGAGCTGGGCCCGGTCGACGTCCGAGCGCTGGTGCTCGACGTGGCCCGGGCCCGGCACGCCGAGCGGGAGATCGACTGCGGCGAGCTCCCGCCCGTGCTCGGCGACCCCGTCCTGCTGCGCCAGGTCGTCGACAACCTGCTGGGCAACGCCCTCAAGTACGTCGCCCCGGGGGAGCGTCCGCAGGTCTCGGTCCGCGGCCGCACGGCGGGCGACCAGGTCACTCTCGAGGTGGCCGACGAGGGGATCGGGGTGCCCCCGGGGCAACACGAACGGGTCTTCGAGGAGTTCCACCGCGCCCACCGCGCGGGCTACGAGGGCAGCGGCCTGGGCCTGGCGATCTGCCGACGCATCGTGGTCCGGCACGGCGGCACGATCGTGGCCGGGGACAACCCGCGGGGCCGCGGGACGGTGTTCCGGGTGACGCTGCCGGCCGCGGGGGCGTCGGGGGCGTCGGTGCCCGCGGGCCACCATGAGGGCCTCCCGGCGGTGTCCGGGGAGGGCGTCGACGGCGGCCCCGCCGTACCCGTCGGCTGAGCGTCACCCCTTGGGGTGTGTTCCCGCCCCTGCGTCACCCGACAGTCTTGGTGCGCCCGCGGCGACGCGGCTCACCGTCCCCGTGGCACGGGGGTGCGGGGACGGTGAGGTTGCCGGTTCAGACGGCGACAGGGGACTGTGGCGGGTCGGCCAGCAGCGAGACCAGACCGGTCAGCACGCACAGGCGCAGCACGACCGGGCTGAAGGACACGATCTCCATCGTGCCGGCGCAGCTGCGCATCAGGTCGCGCGCGCGGGCCAGCACACCGAGCGCGGAGGCGTCGATGAACGTGACCTCGGAGGTGTCGAGCAGCGCGCGCCGACAGCCGGACCACAGGGCCCGGTCCACCTCGCGGCTGACCTGGTTGGCGGTGAAGATGTCGAGCTCGCCGGAGAGCTCGATGCTGACGTCCGGGGGAGTGAGGGTGGACTGGAGGGAGAACTGCATGCTGCCCAAATTCCGAAGCCGCGGGCGGCGGATTCAACTTGATCGTGAAGCCGGGAACGGAGACGCCTGGGCCGGCGCAACGCGAGAAACTCTCGGCTTCGATCGACTGTACGCTCTTTTGCCTTTGACCGTCAGCGGCCCACCCGAAGGGGGGAGGCGCCCCCTGGATCGATCTTGCGTGAATCTTGAACCAAGGGCGTGGTACGCCGGGCCGGCTCGGGCTACTGTTGTCCTCAGAACCGCCGGTGACCCGAGACGCCGGCGGTTCTACCTATTTCGGCGCGGCGCGCCGTTCATGGTCGCGCCCCGGTCCCGACACCTGGGGGACCGTTCGCCGATGCCCTCCCGGGGTACCTCTGGTCACACGGACGGAGGACGGGGCATGTCGCAGGGGGACGTGGGGCCCTGCTCCGAGGACGGTCGCTGGCGCAACCGGATCGAGGCCGGGGGCGGCAGCGGCACGCGGGGCCCCGGGTGCGCACGCTCGACGGCCAGCTGCGCCCGCTCCGACGCGGCCACTCCCGAGGCGTGCGCCCTCGTTGACGTCTGGCAGCCTGCTGCGCGCGGCCCGGCGTGTCCGCGAGGTCGACGGCGACCGCCGCGTCCGGGTCCGCTGGGCCTGGTGCTGGCGCCGACGCGGACCTTCGACCCCGGGGCCAGGAGCGCGTCACGAGTAGCGGTGGCTCTTGGCCGCATGCCCCTGCTCGCGCGTGCACGTGCGTCCGCTGATCGCACGATGGCCGCACAGATCCGCCTCGGGGAGCACCGTGCCCTCCGCGACCCGCTCGGCCTCGACCGGCGGGGGAGCGGGCCGCTTCCTCTTCGGCGGCGCGGCGACCGGCTTGCCACCGCGCGCGGACATCTGCTCGTAGCGGGCCTCACGCATGGCGCGCAGCTGGTCCATCTTGCTCATCGGCCGTTCACTCGCCCGACCCTACGGCCGGCGACGGCTGTGTCGCGGCCGCACCGCCGTACGACGGGGTCAGAGCTTCGCGAGCTTCGGGAAGGGGCTCGCGATGCGCACCACCTGCGGGCGGAAGTCGACCGTCACCGCGCTCGCCTCGACCCCGACGATCCGACCGACCCCGTGGGCGTCGTGGGAGACCAGCTCACCGAGCTCGAACTGTGGGACGACCGGCTCGGGGTCCGCCTGGAAGGGGCTGCTGGCAAGGTGTCGACGCCGTACGGCTGAAGTTGTCATCAGGGTGAGTATGCGCCCTCGGCACCACGGCTGGGAACACCGAGCATCGAGAAGCCGGTGCCCCCGCCGCTGCTCGTCGCCTCTGCGGCGGGTGGCGGACCTGCTTCACCAGGCGTCCCCGGGGCGGTCCTCGCAGGTCACCGCCGTGGACAGGTCCGGGACGACGGACGGGTCGCAGCGCAGGATCATCAGTCCGCCGTGCTCGCCGTCGGGGACCACGCCCGTGGCGGTCCGGGTGTACGACGGGCCGCGCCACCGCTCCCAGCCGAGCCTCTCGTAGAAGCCGGTCGCGCGCCCGGTCGAGAGGAGCGCCACCGGCCACCGGGAGCGGATCTCGTCGTGGAGCCGCTCCATCGTCCGCCGGCCGACGCCCTGCCCCCGGTGCTCCGGATCGGTGGCCACGGCCTCGACGTAGCCGAGGGTGAGCCAGGGCCGGTCCCCGAACCCGATGCGTCGAGGGACGGCGCTGGCGTGCCCGACCAGGCGGTCGTCGTCGCGGACCAGGACGTGGACGCCGCCGTAGGCGTGCTCGGCGTCGTCGTCGCTGAACCGGTCGCCGAAGGCCCGGTCCCAGAGAGTCCGCAGCGCCAACCGGTCGGCCTCGTCGAGGTGCTCGCTGTTGACGACGAGGACCTCCACGACTGCGATGATGTCACTTCGATGACGTGGCGTCGCACGACAGCGTCAGTGGGACTGAGGAGCGGAGACCACGCATGACGGAGGCGATCGCCCTCGCAGCACTCGTCCTGGACGGGAAGATCCTCCTCGCGCATCGTCACCCTCGTCGACGCTGGTACCCCGACTGTTGGGACCTGGTCGGCGGTCACATCGAGGCCGGCGAATCACCGGAGCAGGCGCTGCGACGCGAGTGCCGGGAAGAGATCGCCGTCGACCTGGTGACGGCGCGACCCCTTGAGATCGACCTCGCCGTCACAGACGTGGAGCCTCACGCGTTCCTCGTCACGGACTGGCGCGGTACGCCGGTCAACGCTGCCCCTGAGGAGCACGACGCCCTCGGGTGGTTCGGCCTCGACGAGCTGCCCGAGCTGACGCTCGCGCATCCGTCGTACGCCACGTGGCTTCCCCCGCTGCTGCAGTGAGGACCACTGGCTCGGCCGACACGGCCGAGGGGCGCCGCGGGCCGAGGTCGACGCGACCGTCGGCTCCCGAAATCGCAAAGAGGCCCTCGAAAGGGCCCCTCGCCTGCGGTACCTGGTGGGCGATACTGGGTTTGAACCAGTGACCTCTTCCGTGTCAAGGAAGCGCGCTACCACTGCGCCAATCGCCCTAGAGCAACAAGGGTCCCACGAGTGGGACCTATGGTGTTCGAGGTGGAGACGGGATTTGAACCCGTGTAGACGGATTTGCAGTCCGTTGCCTCGCCTCTCGGCCACTCCACCGTGGAGGCCAAACCGTGAGAGAGACCTCTCCGAGCGGACGACGAGGCTCGAACTCGCGACCTCAACCTTGGCAAGGTTGCGCTCTACCAACTGAGCTACGTCCGCTTGTCTCTCCGCTTCCCGGTGACCCGGGCCGCGGCGACGTGAGAACAGTAGCCGATGCCCCGGGGCGTGCAAAATCGGGTCCTGGGAACGGCGTTTCGTGCCGGATCCGCCCGTCCGGGGCACTTCTAGAGTGACTGCATGCGCGCCTGGATGAACGGTGAACTCCTGCCCGAAGCGACCGCTCCGGCGCTCCGCGTCTCCGACCACGGGTTCACCGTGGGGGACGGGGTCTTCGAGGCGGTGAAGGTCGTCGACGGTCGGCCGTTCGCGCTCACGCCGCACCTCGAGCGCCTGGCGCGCTCGGCGACCGGGCTCGGCCTGCCCGAGCTGGACCAGGACGCCGTACGCCGGGGTGTGGCCGCCGTGCTGGACGGTCCAGCGCCGGCGCTGGGCCGGCTGCGGATCACCTACACCGGTGGACCGGCCCCGCTCGGGTCCGGGCGCGGCGACGAGCCGCCGACGCTGGTGGTGGTGGCCGACGCGATGGCGCCGACGCCGGCGACCACCCGGGTGGCCACCGTGCCGTGGCCGCGCAACGAGAGGGGCGCCCTGGCCGGGCTCAAGACCACGTCGTACGCCGAGAACGTCGTGGCGCTCGCCGAGGCGCGACGCCGGGGGGCCAGCGAGGCGGTCTTCGCCAACCTGGCCGGCCACCTGTGCGAGGGCACCGGCTCCAACGTCTTCTACGTGGTCGACGGCGAGGTCCGCACGCCGTCCCTCGGGAGCGGCTGCCTCGCCGGCGTGACCAGGGGACTGGTGCTCGACTGGTGCGGCGGGATCGAGGTCGACGAGCCGATCGAGGTGCTCGCGGGTGCCAGCGAGATCTTCCTGACCTCGACCACCCGCGACGTGCAGGGCGTGGCGGCGTGGGACGACCGGGAGCTGCCCGCCCCCGGGCCGGTCACCGGCGAGTTCGCGGAGACCTGGCGCCGCCGCGAGCCCGAGCTCCTGGGGATGGACCTCGGTCAGTCCGACCGCGAGCCCAGCAGCCCGGTGAGCATCGCGTCGACGTCCAGCTGGTCGGACTCGGTGCCCAGCGGGACGACCGCCAGCGTGCGGGTCAGGAACCGGTAGACCTCGTGCGTGTGCGCCTGGGCGACGAGTCGGCCGGCGGGGGAGCGGAACTCCAGCACCACGACCGCGCGGCCCTCGTGGTCGATGCTCGGCCACATCTCGAGGTCGCCCCCGCCCGCGGGGTCGGTGAGGCCCTTGAGCAGCGTCTGGCGGCACATCGCCCAGCGGATGTCGCCCTGGGCCGACGGGAACGTGATCCACACGGCGAACGGGTCCGCCGGGTCGTAGCCGAAGGAGGCCAGCAGCTCGACGCCGCGACCCTTGGCGTCGATGCACTGCAGCGTCATCTCCTGCGAGAGCGCCTTGAGGTCCGGCTTGTGGCTCACGTGGGTTCCCCGTCCTGCGGTGGCCGTCCCCCCTGGCCGGCCTGCTGAGTCGACGGTGCCCCCTGCGGGCAGGGGTGGGACAGGGACCTTGGGCCCGGAATGTGAGTCCGACAGCGCCATGCGCTAAAGTCCGTGACCGCACCGCGGGCCTCGCTCGCGGGTTGCACCAGGGGGCGATTGGCGCAGTGGTAGCGCGCTTCGTTCACACCGAAGAGGTCACTGGTTCGAACCCAGTATCGCCCACCAGCAGCACCGAGAACGGCCGGAGCCGCGCTACGAGGTAGCGCGGCTCCGCCGTTCCCCGGCCGAGGGCCTGGCCGGGAGCCTCAGCTCGAGGGATGCTCGTCGTCCCATCTCGCCAGGTCCGCCTCGTCGTCGCGCTCCGGCTCGAGCCCGCCGGCGGCGCGCACGCGGCGCTCGCCCTCGCCCGGGGCGGTGTCGCTGGGGACGACGACCAGCCTGAGGCGCTGTCCCGAGGCCATGCTGAGGACCATCAGGTGGGTGTCGTCGCTGGGGAACGAGCCGACCTTCACCCAGCCCCGACGGGCCCGGATCCTCGCCACGCCCCGCCCGTCGACGGTCGGGCTGTCCCAGTCGGGACGGGAGAACAGGAGGCGGTTGATCCGTCCCACCTCGGGTGGGAAGTTGTCGACCAGGTCCGCGGCCTCGGCCTGGAGGTCGCGGGACTGCGGCCACCATGCCCCGTCGACGTGGTTGGCACCGGTCGGGTGACCGAGGCGGAGCCGCAACGGCTCGCGCACGGTCGGTGCGGTGGAGTGGATGGTCGGTGACGTCGTCATGACGCCCGCCCTTCATCCCTGCCCTGCAGCTCCGCGAGCTGGCTCGGCAGGTCGGTTGGCTCCAGCCTACCCGCCCGGTGATCGACGGCCGCCTGCGTCGAGGCGGCGCCCCGAGGGGCGGACGGAATGATCGGGCGCCTGCTGCCGTTCTGCCTGCCATGACGACCATCGGACTCATCGGCAGCGGAAACATCGGCAGCACCGTCGCCCGCCTGGCGGTCCAGGCAGGTCACGACGTGGTGCTCAGCAACAGTCGCGGCCCCGAGACGCTCGCGGACCTGGTGGGTGAGCTGGGCGAGCACGCCCGCGCGGCCACCGCCGCGGAGGCGGCCGAGGCCGGCGAGATCGTCGTGGTGACGATCCCGCTGAAGAACTACCGGCAGGTGCCGGTCGAGCCGCTGCGCGGCAAGGTGGTGATCGACACCAACAACTACTACCCGCAGCGCGACGGCCACATCGCCGAGCTCGACGAGGAGTCGACGACCACCGCCGAGCTCCTGCAGGCCCACCTGCCGGACTCCCACGTGGTGAAGGCGTTCAACAACATCTACTTCGGCCACCTGCTCGAGCTCGCCCGCCCCACCGGCAGTCCGGAGCGCAGCGTGCTCGCCATCGCCGGCGACGACGAGACCGCCAAGAAGACCGTGACCGGCTTCCTGGACAGCCTCGGCTACGACGCCTACGACGTGGGCCCGCTCGCCGAGGGCTGGCGCTACCAGCGCGACACCGCGGCGTACGCGACCCTCTACGACGGCGGCGACGGCAGCACCTGGCCGCCCACGCAGCCCCGCCAGGTCACCGCGGACTTCCTCCGGGAGAAGCTGGCGCAGGCCGAGCGCTACCGCGACATGTGAGCGCCACGGGCCGCGGGACGCGGTCCGGACGGAAACCCGGGCGCACCAGGGACGGACCGGTCGATACGATCGACCGGTCCGTTCCGCATGACGCGGAGCCACCACTGCAAGGAGCACTCCTGTGTCCGACATCAAGGTCGTCCTCGCCCACGCCGACGCGCGCGAGGAGAAGACCGTGACGACGGGCACCAAGGCGTGGGAGCTCTTCGCGGGCGACGACTCGGTCATCGCCGCGCGGGTCGGTGGCGCGCTCAAGGACCTGGCGTACGAGCTCGGCGACGGTGACGAGGTCGAGGGCGTCGCCATCGACAGCCCCGACGGCCGCGACATCCTGCGGCACTCGACCGCCCACGTGATGGCCCAGGCCGTCCAGCAGATCTGGCCCGAGGCCCGGCTCGGCATCGGCCCGCCGGTCGAGAACGGCTTCTACTACGACTTCGACGTCGAGACCCCCTTCGTGCCCGAGGACCTCGCCAAGGTCGAGACCGCGATGCGCAAGATCATCAAGGAGAACCAGCGGTTCTCCCGCCGGCCGGTCTCCGACCACGACGCGATCGCCGAGCTCAAGGACGAGCCCTACAAGGTCGAGCTGATCGGGCTGAAGGGCTCCGGCAAGGGCGAGGACGCCGCCGAGGGTGCGTCGGTCGAGGTCGGCGCCGGCGAGCTCACCATCTACGACAACGTCCGCCGCAACGGTGACGTCGCGTGGAGCGACCTGTGCCGCGGACCGCACCTGCCCACCACCAAGCGGATCCCGGCGTTCAAGCTCATGCGCAGCGCCGCGGCGTACTGGCGCGGCGACGAGAAGAACAAGCAGCTCCAGCGCATCTACGGCACCGCGTGGGAGTCCAAGGAGGCGCTCGAGGAGCACCTGCACCGGATCGAGGAGGCCGAGCGGCGCGACCACCGCAAGCTCGGCCGCGACCTCGACCTGTTCAGCTTCCCCGACGAGATCGGCTCCGGGATGGCTGTCTTCCACCCCAAGGGCGGCGTCATCAAGCGGGAGATGGAGGACTACGTCCGCCGGCGCCACATCGAGGAGGGCTTCGAGTACGTCGGGACCCCGCACATCTCGAAGGAGGGCCTCTTCCACACCTCCGGGCACCTGCCGTACTACGAGGACACGATGTTCCCGCCCATGGAGCTGGAGAACAGCCGCTACTTCCTCAAGGCCATGAACTGCCCGATGCACAACCTGATCTTCAGGTCGCGCGGCCGGTCCTACCGCGAGCTGCCGCTGCGGCTCTTCGAGTTCGGGTCGGTCTACCGCTTCGAGAAGTCCGGCGTCGTCCACGGCCTGACCCGGGTCCGCGGCATGACCCAGGACGACTCGCACTCCTACGTCACCCCCGAGCAGGCTCCCGGCGAGATCCAGCACCTGCTGGACTTCGTGCTCAGCCTGCTCAAGGACTTCGGGCTGGACGACTTCTACCTCGAGCTGTCGACCCGCGACGACTCCAAGCCGGACAAGTTCGTGGGGTCCGACGCGGACTGGGCGACCGCGACGGCCATCCTCGAGAAGGTCGCCACCGACTCCGGTCTCGAGCTGGTCCCCGATCCGGGCGGCGCGGCGTTCTACGGGCCCAAGATCTCGGTGCAGTGCCGCGACGCGATCGGCCGGACCTGGCAGATGTCGACGATCCAGTACGACTTCAACCAGCCGAAGGGCTTCGGGCTCGAGTACCAGGCCGCGGACGGCAGCCGCCAGCAGCCGGTGATGATCCACTCGGCCAAGTTCGGCTCCATCGAGCGGTTCCTCGGCGTGCTGGTCGAGCACTACGCCGGCGCGATGCCGCCCTGGCTGGCCCCGGTCCAGGTCCAGGCGATCCCGATCGCCGAGCGCCACAACGACTACCTGTACGACGTGGCGCGGCAGATGAAGTCCCGCGGGCTGCGGGTCGAGATCGACGACTCCGACGACCGGATGCAGAAGAAGATCCGCAACGCCCAGCTCCAGAAGGTGCCGTTCATGGTGATCGCGGGTGACAACGACGTCGAGGCCGGCGCCGTGTCGTTCCGCTACCGAGACGGCCACCAGGAGAACGGTGTGCCGATCGAGGAGGCCATCGCCCGGGTGGCCGCGGCCGTGGAGGCCCGCGAGCAGGTCTGAGCCGCCTCGGGTCAGCTGCCCGCGACGCGCTTGGTGTAGCGGCGGCAGGGGGAGACGAAGGTCTGGCCGTCGGCGGTGACCTCGTAGGGCAGGTCGCCCTCGTCGGCCCAGCCCCGCCGCTCGTAGAACCGTCTCGCCCGGGCGTTGCCCGCGACGACGGCCAGCCACGCCTCGTCGTACCCCTGGAGCGCGACCTGCCGCTCGGCCTCCCCGAGCAGCGCCTCGGCGAGCCCGGTGCCGCGGTGCGCCCGGTCGACGAAGACCTGCTCCACCTCGTCGCCGACGACCATCACGAAGCCGGCGACCCGGTCGTCGACCACCGCCACGGTGGTGGCCCCGACGGCCGCCGCCGCGCGTTCCTCGAAGGCCGGCAGGGTCCGGACGGCGGTCAGGCCCTCGGGCACGTGGCCGGCGTGGCCGTCGTGCCAGCCGCGGTGCCAGACCTCGGCGACCTCGGGGGCGTCGTCGGGGGTCCCGGGCCGGAGCAGGGCGGTGTCCATGCGGCCCACCGTAGTGAGCCTAGGATCGGCAGCCATGGAGGCCTACGAGGACGCCGACGCGGACACGGTGCACCAGGACGGGATCGGCGGGCCCGACGGGCTCGACCGGCTGTGGACACCCCACCGGATGGCCTACATCCGCGGGGAGAACAAGCCGGCGGACGACACCGCGGGGGAGTGCCCGTTCTGCCGGATCCCCCGGCTGGACGACGCGGACGGCCTGGTCGTGCACCGCGGCGAGCTGGCGTACGTCGTGCTGAACCTCTACCCCTACGCGCCGGGGCACCTGATGGTCTGCCCCTACCGGCACATCGCCGACTACACCGAGACCACCGACGGCGAGGCCGCCGAGATCAGCGACCACACCCGCGAGGCGATGCGGGTGGTGCGCGCGGTCTCGGGCGCCAAGGGCTTCAACATCGGGATGAACCAGGGCTACATCGCCGGTGCCGGCATCGCCGCCCACCTGCACCAGCACGTGGTGCCCCGCTGGCCGGGCGACCAGAACTTCATGCCGATCATCGGGCGGACCAAGACCCTGCCCGAGCTGCTGGCCGACACCCGGGAGCTGCTCGCGAAGGCGTGGGGGAGCACCGGGTGACCGGCCCGCTGCCGTCGTTGGCCGAGGACGCGGCGCTCGCCGGTGACCTGGTCCGCGAAGCCGGCCGGCTCGCGGCGCGCATGCGCCGGGGCGGGCTCGAGGCCGAGCAGAAGACCTCGGTGTCGGACCTGGTCACCGCCGCCGACCACGCCGCCGAGCGCCTCGTCGTCGAGCGCCTCGGCGCCGAACGGCCGGACGACGGCATCGTGGGCGAGGAAGGCACCGACCGCACCGGCACCAGCGGCCGCTCCTGGATCATCGACCCGGTCGACGGCACCTACAACTTCCACCGGGGACTGACCTGGTGGTGCTCGGCGATCGCGCTCGTCGACGCCGACGACGTGCTGCTCGGCGCGATCTACCACCCGCACGACGACGTGCTCTTCATCGGCGGACCCCACCTGCCGTCCACCCGCAACGGCGCACCGATGCCCGCCGTGGAGGACGTCGGGCTGGGGGAGACCTGTGCGAGCACCTACCTGCACCCGCCGTACGACGACCGGCCGCGGGTCGAGGCGTTCTCGCGCGTGGCGTCGAGGGTCGCCACGCTCCGCATGCTCGGCTCCGCGAGCATGGACGCCACCGCGATCGCCCAGGGCCAGCTGGGCGTGAGCTTCCAGCACGGCGTCGCCGACTGGGACCGGCTGCCGGGCGCGGCGATCATCCGCGGCGTCGGCGGGGAGGCCCGCCGGGTCGAGGCGGGCGGCGTGACCTGGGCGGTCGCCGGGGCGCCCACGGCCGTGGCGGAGGCGTGCGAGGCGCTGGCCGATCCCGGCTGATACCGGCTGATCCCGGGCGGGCTGACTGGTCCGACTTGGTGATTGCCGTCCGCGCCGGCGCGGTCGCATCGTGGAGGAGAGCGGCGGCGCCGCAGGGGTGTCGCCCCCGAGCCGAGGAGACCGCGATGTTCGTGCGCTCCACCACCATCAACGGCGACCCCGCGGCCATCGACGCCGGGATCGCCCTCGTGCGCGACGAGATCCTGCCCACCGTCACCGGGATGGATGGCTGCGTCGGCATGGCGCTGGTCGTCGACCGCGAGTCCGGCCGCTGCATCGCCACCACCGCGTGGGACACCGAGCAGGCCATGCTGGCCACGGCGAGCAGCGTCATGCCGATGCGCGCCAAGGCCGCCGACATCTTCGGCGGCCCCGCCGAGGTCGAGGAGTGGGAGGCCGCGGTGATGCACCGCGACCACACCAGCGCGCCCGGCGCCTGCTGCCGGATCACCTGGACCACCGCCACCGACATGGACAGCGTCGGCGAGATGTGGCGCGCGAACGTGCTGCCGCGGATCGAGACGCTGGAGGGCTTCTGCAGCGCCAGCTTCCTCCTCGACCGGACCCGTGGACGCACCACCGGCACCGTGGTCTTCGACTCCCGCGAGGCGCTCGAGGGCAGCCGCGAGGCCGCGGCCTCGATCCGGGAGCAGGCGGTGCGGGAGGCCGGCGTCCAGTTCCTCGACGTGGCCGAGTTCGAGCTGGCCCTGGCCCACCTGAGGCTGCCCGAGCTGGTCTGAGCCTGGATCCACCGATCTCCGCCTGCTGCGCGCCCCCATACGGGCACGCCGGCGGCGTTGCCGACGCTCGACAGACACCCGGTATGCCCTCGCGCCGGCGCCTTGCCGGCACACCCGTCTGATGACGCTCGCGACGGCGGCCATCGGTGGATCCAGGCTGATCACCGGGCGGTGGCCGCCGACCGGTAGCCTGCGGCCACCATGCTCGAACGCTTCCGCGCCTTCTGGACCAAGGTCTTCTCGCCGATCGCCCAGCTGCTCATCCGGCTGGGCGTCAGCGCCGACGTCGTCACCCTCATCGGCACGATCGGGGTGAGCGCCGGCGCGCTGGTGTTCTTCCCCCAGGGGATGCTGCTCACCGGCGTGCTGGTGATCACGGCGTTCGTCTTCAGCGACCTCATCGACGGCCACATGGCCCGGCTGACCGGCAAGAGCAGCCCGTTCGGCGCGTTCCTCGACTCCACGCTGGACCGGATCGGCGACGGCGCGATCTTCGCGGGCCTGGCGCTCTACTTCGCGGGCGAGGGGGACAGCCGGCTCTACCTGGTGCTCTGCCTCGTCTGCCTGGTCATGGGGGCGGTGACCTCCTACGCCCGGGCCCGGGCCGAGGGGCTCGGCTTCCGGGCCAAGGTGGGCATCGCCGAGCGCGCTGACCGGCTGGTGGCGATCCTGGTGATGACCGGGCTCTCGGCGCTCCTCGACCTGCCCGTGCTGATGTACGTCGCGCTGTGGGCCCTCGCCGCGGCCAGCACCATCACGGTCGTGCAACGGATCTGGGTGGTGCGCCAGCAGGCGCTGGCCCTGCCGCCGGTGGAGCCGACCGCCTGACCGCCCCTCCCCCCGGCGCCGGCACTGACCGGGTCGTCCGCACGAGCGGCACCTAGGACCCCCGCTCAGGCGGACGACCCGCTCTGCTTGACGAGGGTCCACAGGGGCTCCCCGACTACGTCCCGCCGGGCGTGTCGCCGTACGATGGACGTCATGGTCGACACCCCCGAGAACACCCCCACCACCCCCGCTGAGACCCCCGGCAACGGCACCGGCACCACCCGCGTGAAGCGCGGCATGGCCGAGATGCTCAAGGGTGGCGTGATCATGGACGTGGTCACGGCCGAGCAGGCCAAGATCGCCGAGGACGCCGGCGCGGTCGCCGTCATGGCGCTCGAGCGGGTGCCGGCCGACATCCGGGCCCAGGGCGGTGTGTCGCGGATGAGCGACCCGGACATGATCGACGGCATCATCGAGGCCGTCTCGATCCCGGTGATGGCCAAGGCCCGGATCGGCCACTTCGCCGAGGCACAGGTGCTGCAGAGCCTCGGGGTGGACTACATCGACGAGTCCGAGGTGCTCACCCCGGCCGACTACGAGAACCACATCGACAAGTGGGCCTTCAACGTGCCGTTCGTGTGCGGTGCGACCAACCTGGGCGAGGCGCTGCGCCGGCTGACCGAGGGTGCGGCGATGATCCGCTCCAAGGGCGAGGCCGGCACCGGTGACGTGTCCAACGCGGTGACCCACATGCGCACGATCCGCAAGGAGATCCGCCGGCTGGGCTCGCTGTCGCCCGACGAGCTGTACGTCGCGGCGAAGGAGCTGCAGGCGCCGTACGAGCTGGTCAAGGAGGTCGCCGAGAACGGCAAGCTGCCCGTGGTGCTGTTCACCGCCGGTGGCATCGCCACCCCCGCGGACGCGGCGATGATGATGCAGCTGGGCGCCGAGGGCGTGTTCGTGGGGTCGGGCATCTTCAAGTCCGGCAACCCGGCGCAGCGCGCCGAGGCGATCGTGAAGGCGACCACGTTCTTCGACGACCCCGACGTGGTCGCCAAGGTCTCCCGCGGCCTGGGCGAGGCCATGGTCGGCCTGAACGTCGAGGAGATCCCGCAGCCGCACCGCCTCGCCGAGCGCGGCTGGTGACCCCACCCACCATCGGGGTCTTCGCCCTCCAGGGCGATGTCCGTGAGCACGTGCGGGTCCTCGGCGAGCTCGGGGTCCGGCCGCTCAGCGTCCGTCGCGCCTCCGAGCTCGACGCGTGCGACGGCCTGGTGATCCCCGGCGGCGAGTCCACCACGATGGCGAAGCTGGCCCGCACCTTCGAGGTCTTCGAGCCGCTGCGCGACCGGATCAAGCAGGGCATGCCGGTCTTCGGCACCTGCGCCGGCATGATCATGCTGGCCGACCGGATCCTCGACGGTGCGCCCGGCCAGGAGACCCTCGGCGGGCTGGACGCCACCGTCCGGCGCAACGCGTTCGGCCGGCAGGTCGACTCCTCGGAGGGCGACCTCGAGCTCGTCGGCCTGGAGGGTCCGGTCCACGCGGTGCTGATCCGCGCCCCGTGGGTCGAGGAGGTGGGCGAGGGCGTCGAGATCCTCGCCCGGGTGGCCCACGGTCCGGCCGCAGGTAGGATCGTGGCGGTCCGGCAGGGCCCGCTGCTGGCGACGTCGTTCCACCCCGAGGTGGGGGGCGACTCCCGGGTGCACGAGATGTTCGTGGACCTGGTGCGTGACGCCTCGGCGTGACGATGCGCGATCCAAGGACGAAGAGGGACTGATGTCTGGGCACTCCAAGTGGGCGACGACCAAGCACAAGAAGGCCGTCATCGACGCCAAGCGCGGCAAGATGTTCGCGAAGCTGATCAAGAACGTCGAGGTGGCGGCCCGCATGGGCGGCGGTGACCCCGGCGGCAACCCCACGCTCTACGACGCGATCCAGAAGGCCAAGAAGTCCTCGGTCCCCAACGACAACATCGACCGGGCCGTCAAGCGCGGCTCCGGTGCGGAGACCGGCGGGGCCGACTACCAGACGATCATGTACGAGGGCTACGGCCCCTCGGGCGTCGCGATGCTGATCGAGTGCCTCACCGACAACAAGAACCGCGCCGCCATGGAGGTCCGCACCGCCATGACCCGCAACGGCGGCTCGCTGGCCGACCCCGGTTCGGTGTCGTTCCTCTTCAACCGCAAGGGCGTCGTGGTCGTCCCCGTCGAGCAGGACGGCCGGACGGTCAGCGAGGACGACGTGCTCGAGGCCACCCTCGAGGCCGGTGCCGACGCCGTGAACGACCTCGGTGACGCCGTCGAGATCATCTCCGAGGCCGGCGACCTGGTCGCGGTGCGCCAGGCCCTGCAGGCCGCCGGCATCGACTACGACTCGGCCGAGGCGGAGTTCCGCCCCGACATGCAGGTCGAGCTCGACCAGGAGGCGGCCGCGAAGATGTTCCGGCTCGTCGACATCCTCGAGGACCTCGACGACGTGCAGAACATCTTCGCCAACTACGACGTCTCCGACGAGGTGATGGCGGCGCTCGAGGACTGACCTTCGCCGAGCGCCGGCGGGCGCCCGGGCGGCTTCCTCCGAGCCGGGTGTTGCCTGCGTGTCCTGCGCAGTGATGTCGGCGCGCCCCGTTAGCGTGTTCTCCGAACAAACGTTCGGACGGAAGGGTGGCCGATGCGCGTGCTCGGGATCGATCCCGGCCTGACCCGGTGCGGCATGGGTGTCGTGGAGGGGCAGGTGGGTCGTCCGCTGCGGCTGGTCGACGTGAACGTGATCCGCACGTCGTCCGACCTGCCGGTCGCCGAGCGGCTGGTGACGATCGAGAAGGGCATCGACGCCTGGCTCGACGAGTACGCCCCGGACGCGGTCGCCGTGGAGCGGGTCTTCGCCCGCTCCGACGTCAGCACCGTGATGGGCACCGCCCAGGCGAGCGGCATCGCGATGGTCGCCGCCGCCCGGCGCGGCCTGCCGGTCGCGCTGCACACGCCCAGCGAGGTCAAGGCCGCGGTGTCGGGCAGCGGGCGCGCCGCCAAGGCCCAGGTCGGGGCGATGGTGACCCGGATCCTGCGGCTGGAGGCGCCGCCGAAGCCCGCCGACGCGGCCGACGCCCTCGCGCTGGCCATCACCCACATCTGGCGCGGCGGTGCCCAGGCCCGCATCGACGCCGCCGTGGCGGCCGCCGGTGCGGGCCGACGTACGGTCCCGGCCACCCGACCCCCACGAGCCGCACGACCCCCGAGGAGCAGCAGTTGATCGCGTTCGTCCGCGGCCAGGTGGCCGCCGTGACCCTCTCCAGCGCCGTGGTCGAGGTGGGGGGCGTGGGGCTGGAGCTGCTGTGCACCCCGGGCACCCTGGCCACCCTGCGTCCCGGCCAGCCCGCCACGCTGCCCACCAGCATGGTGGTCCGGGAGGACTCGCTGACGCTGTTCGGCTTCCTCGACGACGACGAGAAGTCCGTGTTCGAGCTCGTGCAGACCGCCTCCGGCGTCGGTCCGAAGCTCGCCCAGGCGATGCTCGCCGTGCTGGGCCCCGACGACCTGCGCCGCGCGGTCGGCAGCGACGACGTGAAGACCCTGACCCGGGTCCCCGGGATCGGCCAGAAGGGCGCGCAGCGGATCATCCTCGAGCTCAAGGACCGCATCGGCGCACCCGTCGCCGGGCGCGCGACACTGCCGGGGACGGCCTCGGCCGCTCCCTGGCGCGACCAGGTCCACCAGGGCCTCATCGGCCTGGGCTGGCCGGTCCGGGACGCCGAGAAGGCCGTCGAGGCGGTGGCCCCCCAGGCCGGTGACGCCCCCGACGTCGCGACGCTGCTGCGGGCCGCCCTCCGCACCCTGAGCAAGGCCTGAGCCGGTGCACGACGAGGAGCTCGCGGCCGCCGAGGAGACCCATCTCCGCTCGCTCACCGCGGCCGAGGCGGAGGGCGACGAGCGTGCCGTGGAGGCCGCCCTGCGTCCCCGCACGCTCGACGAGGTCGTCGGCCAGTCCCGGGTGCGGGCGCAGCTGGGGCTGGTCCTCGAGGCGGCGCGGCGCCGGGGACGCGCCCCGGACCACGTGCTGCTCTCGGGGCCTCCCGGCCTCGGGAAGACCACGCTGGCGATGATCATCGCCGGCGAGATGGGCTCGCCGTTGCGGCTGACCAGCGGCCCCGCCATCACCCACGCCGGCGACCTCGCCGCGATCCTGTCGGGCATGAACGAGGGCGACGTCCTCTTCGTCGACGAGATCCACCGGATGTCGCGCCCGGCCGAGGAGATGCTCTACATGGCGATGGAGGACTTCCGCGTCGACGTCGTGATCGGCAAGGGCCCCGGCGCCACGGCGATCCCGCTGGACATCCCACCGTTCACGCTCGTGGGGGCGACCACCCGGGCCGGCCTGCTGCCCGGGCCGCTCCGCGACCGCTTCGGCTTCACCGCCCACCTGGAGTTCTACGAGCCCCACGAGCTCGACCGGATCGTGCACCGCTCCGCCGGCCTGCTCGGCGTGGAGCTCACCGGCGAGGGCGCCGCGGAGATCGCGTCGCGCTCGCGCGGGACGCCCCGCATCGCCAACCGGCTGCTGCGCCGGGTGCGCGACTACGCCCAGGTCAAGGCCGACGGCGTCGTGACCCGACCTGTCTCCGAGGCGGCGCTCGACCTCTACGAGGTCGACGAGCTCGGGCTGGACCGCCTCGACCGCGCCGTCATCGACGTGCTGTGCCGCCGGTTCGGCGGCGGCCCGGTGGGTGTCTCCACGCTGGCGGTGGCGGTGGGGGAGGAGCGGGAGACCGTGGAGGAGGTGGCCGAGCCGTTCCTGGTGCGCAACGGGTTCCTCGCGCGCACCCCGCGCGGCCGGATCGCCACGCCCGCGGCCTGGGAGCACCTCGGCCTCGCCGCGCCGGCGCCGGCGCCCGGCAGCGGGGCCGACGCACCCCTCTTCGACGACTGAGGGACGACCGAGGGACCCCGGACCGACAGCCGCCCGCCGCCCGGCCCACGGCTGATCCGGGACCGGCCGACGCGCCCGTCCGGCCGATAGCGGCCTGCGTCACAGTCGCAGTTACACTTGCCCGTCGGTCGGCACGGCTCGACCCTGCACATCCACCATTTCTCCCTGCTCGAGAGGTTCTCGCGTGTCCCAGCTCGTCTCGCTCCTGCCGCTCGTGGCGATCGCGCTGCTGTTCTGGCTGCTGCTGATCCGCCCGCAGCAGAGGCGGCAGAAGGAACTCGGACGCATGCAGGCCTCGTTGAAGGTGGGTGACGAGGTGATGCTCACCTCGGGCATCTTCGGGATCCTGCGGGACACCGGCGAGGACCAGGTCCGCGTCGAGATCGCCGACGGCGTGACCATCAAGGTCGTCCGCGGTGCCGTGGGACAGGTGGCACAGCCAGGGACCGCCGAGCGCGGTCCGGAGGAGAACTGACATGGCACGCAGGACCGCTCGCCCGGGTCGCACCCTCGTGGTGTTCTTCCTGGCGGTGGTGATCGCCTACGGGCTGGTGGCGCTCGGCGGCACCTGGAAGCCCGCGCTCGGCCTGGACCTCCAGGGCGGCACGCGGATCCAGCTCCAGGCCAAGGGCAGCCCCACCGCGGAGAGCCTCAACGAGGCGCGCGGGATCATCGACCAGCGCGTCAACGGGTCCGGCATCACCGAGGCCGAGGTGACCACCCAGGGCGGCAACCTGATCGTGGTCGAGATCCCGGGCAAGACCCGCCGTGACCTCGTCGACACCGTCAAGCGCCAGGCACAGCTGCGGTTCCGCACCGTCGCGTGCTCGGAGAGCCCGAGCGGCTCCACCGGACCCTGCGCCCCGGCGACCCCGTCCGGCGCCGGCACGCTGCCGGGCGCGGGCAGCTCGCCGTCCACCTCGGGCGGCGGGGCGTCCTCGGGCACGTCCAAGCCGGGCAGCTCGACCAAGGGCTCGGGCAAGAGCTCCAGCAAGAACCGGCCGCCGTTCCTGATGGCCGGCAAGCACAACAAGAACGCCAAGACGAGCCCGAGCGCCAGCCCGGGCGCCAGCGCCGCGTCGAGCCCGTCGTCGAGCGCCTCGGCCTCGCCGGCCCCGTCGTCCAGCGACTCCCCGGCGCAGGCTGCGCTGGCGTTCATGAAGAGCCCCGACCCGGCCGCGGTCAAGGCCTTCAACGCCTACAGCTGCCCCGCCAAGGGCACCGTCAACGACGTGGCGGACCAGCCGCTGGTGACCTGCGGCACCGGTGACGACGCACAGACCAAGTACCTCCTCTCGCCGGCCGCCATCGAGGGCACCGACCTGAAGAGCGCGAGCGCCGGCATCCCGCAACAGTCGGTGAGCTGGCAGGTCAACCTCACCCTGGGCGGCCAGGGCAAGCAGGTCTTCGCCGACCTCTCCCGAGCCATGGCCGGCAGCCCCCAGCAGTTCGCCGTGGTGCTCGACGGCCGGGTGATCTCGGCGCCGACGTTCAACGGCGTGATCCCGGACGGCTCGGCCCAGATCAGCGGCAACTTCACCGAGGCGAGCGCGAACAGCCTCGCGACCAGCCTGAAGTACGGCGCGCTGCCGATCGCGTTCGACCAGGGCGCGACCCAGGTGGTGACCGTGGGCCCCTCGCTCGCGGGTGACCAGCTCTCCGCCGGCATCACCGCCGGCATCATCGGCCTGGTGCTGGTGATGATCTACTGCCTGCTGTACTACCGCGGCCTGGGCCTGGTCGTCGTCACCTCGCTGATCGTGGCCGGCATCGTCACCTACGCGATGGTGCTGCTGCTGAGCAAGGGCGCGGGCTTCACGCTCTCGCTGCCCGGCATCGCCGGACTGATCGTGGCGGTCGGCATCACCGCCGACTCGTTCATCGTCTACTTCGAGCGGATCCGTGACGAGATGCGCGACGGACGGTCGATGCGGGTCGCGGTCCAGGCGGGCTGGCGCCGCGCGCGGAACACCTGCCTGGCCGCCGACGCGGTCTCGCTGCTCGCCGCGATCGTGCTCTACATCTTCGCCGCCGGCGTCGTGAAGGGCTTCGCGTTCGCGCTCGGCCTCTCCACGATCATCGACCTGGCGATCTTCTTCTGGTTCACCCACCCGATGGTCACCTGGCTGGCCCGGTTCCGGTTCTTCAACCGCGGGCACAAGCTCTCCGGCCTCGACGCAGGCAATCTCGGCATCGACCGCATCACCGTGGAGGGGCGCGCCTGATGGGCAAGTTCTCACGACTCGGCAACGACCTCTACACCGGTCGCAAGTCGATCGACTTCGTCGGCCGCAAGTGGCTCTGGTACGCCATGTCCGGCGTGATCGTGCTCCTCGCGGTCGGCGGCCTGTGGGCCAAGGGCCTCAACATGGGCATCGAGTTCACCGGCGGCGCGCAGTACCAGGTGTCGATGCCCTCGAGCCAGGTGACCCAGTCCGAGGCCGACAACCTGCGCAACGCCGTGGCCGGCACCGGCCTGGACGCCGCGAAGTCCCCGGTCGTGACGACCTCGGGTGCGAACTCGATCCTCGTCCAGACCGAGCCGGTCAACGACGCCGAGAGCGCCAAGATCGTCGACGCGATCGTCAAGGAGACCGGCGTCGACCCGCAGAAGTCGATCTCCCAGGACGAGATCGGCGCGAGCTGGGGCAAGGAGGTCGCCAAGCGCTCGCTCATCGGCCTGGGCGTCTTCCTGGTCCTCGTCGTGCTGCTCATCTGGGCCTACTTCCGGCAGTGGAAGATGTCGGCCGCGGCGATCGTGGCGCTCGCCCACGACGTGCTGATCACGGTCGGCGTCTACGCGCTGTCCGGGTTCGAGGTCACCCCGGCGACCGTGACCGGCGTGCTGACGATCCTCGGCTTCTCGCTCTACGACACGGTCGTGGTCTTCGACAAGGTCCGCGAGAACACCAAGGGGATGCGCGAGCGGCACACGACGTACGCCGCCGAGGCCAACCTGGCGGTGAACCAGACCCTGGTCCGCTCGATCAACACCTCGATCGTGGCGCTGATCCCGGTCGGCGCGATCCTCTACGTCGGCGCCGTGCAGCTCGGCAGCGGATCGCTGAAGGACCTCGCGCTCGCGCTGTTCGTCGGCATGGCGGCCGGTGCGTACTCCTCGATCTTCATCGCGACGCCGCTGCTGGCGCAGCTGAAGTCCAGCGAGGACGAGGTCAAGCAGGCGGAGAAGCGGGCGAGGCTCCGCGAGCGCCACGAGGGCGACCGCTACGCCTCGGTGCCGGCGTTCACCGAGGACATGCCGGTGCAGGCCGAGCCGCGCGCGAGCGCTGCCGGCCACGGCGAGGACGCCGAGGAGACGCCCGTCTCCGGCGGGCCGGTCACGCCGCGCGCCCCCGAGGCGCGGGGACGCGGCCGGGTCGCGCCGCCCGCGCGGGGCCCGGTGCGCCAGAGCGGCGCGTCCGGGCGGGTCCAGCCCTCGCGCCAGTCCCGTTCCAAGCGGGGCAAGAAGTGAGCGACGACCTCGTCGCGGCCGCCCGGGAGGCGCTGACGAAGCTCATCGTCGACGTGCCCGACTTCCCCGAGCCGGGGATCGTCTTCAAGGACATCACCCCGCTGCTGGCCGACCACGCCGGGTTCGCCGCCGTCGTCGCCGCCCTCGCCTCGGCCGGCCGGGGCGCCGACGGCGCCCCGGTGGTCGACAAGGTGGTCGGCATGGAGGCGCGCGGGTTCATCCTCGCGGCCCCGGTCGCCCTGGCCCTCGGCACCGGCTTCGTGCCGGTGCGCAAGGCGGGGAAGCTGCCCCGGCACACGCACGCCGTCTCCTACGCCCTGGAGTACGGCGAGGCGACGCTGGAGCTCCACCAGGACTCGATCGAGCCGGGGGACCGGGTGCTGCTGGTCGACGACGTGCTCGCCACCGGCGGCACCGCCCGCGCGACCCGCGAGCTGATCGAGGCGTGCGGCGGCACCGCCCACGGGCTGAGCGTGCTGATGGAGCTGGGCTTCCTGCCCGGCCGCGACACCGTCGGCGACCTGGCCGTCTCGACCCTGATGACGGTCTGATCGCGCTCGTCGTCCCCCCTAGACTGTGGGAGTGACCGAGGAGCGCGCCGCCGAACCCACGCGGGAGCGCCCGGAGACCCCGGGCTCCACCCGCAGCATGCGCGCGCGCCTGGCCCGGATGGGCCGCAGCGGCCAGTCGCAGAACCCGGTCCTCGAGCCGCTGTTCCGCGCGGTCCGCGCCAACCACCCCAAGGCCGACCTCGCCCTGCTCGAGCGCGCCTACAAGATCGCGGAGCAGCAGCACGGGTCCCAGATGCGCAAGAGCGGGGACCCCTACATCACCCACCCGCTCGCGGTCACCACGATCCTGGCCGGCATCGGCATGACCGAGCCGACCCTCGTGGCGTCGCTGCTGCACGACACCGTCGAGGACACGCCGTACACGCTGGACCAGCTGCGCGAGGACTTCGGTGACGAGGTGGCGCGGCTCGTCGACGGCGTGACCAAGCTCGACAAGGTCAAGTACGGCGACTCGGCGCAGGCCGAGACGATCCGCAAGATGATCGTCGCGATGTCGCGCGACATCCGGGTCCTGGTCATCAAGCTGGCGGACCGGCTGCACAACATGCGCACGCTGCGCTACGTGCCCCAGGCCAGCCAGGAGCGCACCGCCCGGGAGACCCTGGACATCTACGCCCCGCTGGCGCACCGGCTGGGCATGAACACCATCAAGTGGGAGCTGGAGGACCTCGCGTTCGCCACCCTGCACCCCAAGATCTACGACGAGATCGTGCGGATGGTGGCCGAGCGGGCCCCCTCGCGGGACCAGTTCCTCGCCGAGGTGATCGCCCAGGTCGAGACCGACCTGCGCGAGGGCAAGATCAAGGCGACCGTGACCGGGCGCCCCAAGCACTACTACTCGATCTACCAGAAGATGATCGTCGGGGGCCGCGACTTCTCCGACATCTACGACCTGGTCGGCATCCGGATCCTGGTCGAGGACGACCGCGACTGCTACTCCGTGCTCGGCGTGCTGCACTCGCGCTGGAACCCGGTGCTGGGCCGGTTCAAGGACTACGTCGCGATGCCGAAGTTCAACATGTACCAGTCGCTGCACACGACGGTCATCGGCCCGCACGGCAAGCCGGTCGAGATGCAGATCCGCACCTTCTCCATGCACCGCCGCGCCGAGTACGGCGTCGCGGCGCACTGGAAGTACAAGGAGGACGGCCGCAACGGCGTCGACACCGAGCGCCGCGGCGACCTCGACGACATGACCTGGGTCCGGCAGCTGCTGGACTGGCAGAGCGAGGTGGAGGACCCGGGCGAGTTCCTGGAGTCCCTGCGCTTCGAGATCAACCGCGCCGAGGTCTACGTGTTCACGCCGCGCGGCGACGTGATCGCGCTGCCGACCGGGTCGACGCCGGTCGACTTCGCCTACGCGGTGCACACCGAGGTCGGGCACCGCACCATCGGCGCCCGGGTCAACGGGCGGCTGGTGCCGCTGGAGTCGACGCTGGAGAACGGCGACGTCGTCGAGGTCTTCACCTCCAAGGCGCCCACGGCGGCCCCGTCACGCGACTGGCTGAACTTCGCCAAGTCCCAGCGGGCGCGGTCCAAGATCCGCCAGTGGTTCACGAAGGAGCGCCGCGAGGAGGCGATCGAGCGCGGCAAGGACCAGATCGCGCGGCTGATGCGCAAGGAGGGACTGCCCCTCAAGCGGCTGCTGTCCCACGAGTCGCTCATGCTCGCGGCCGACCACTTCAAGCTCGCCGACGTCTCCGCGCTCTACGCCGCGGTCGGCGAGGGCAACCTGTCCGCGCAGGCCGTCGTACGACGGGTCATCGACCTGCACGGCGGGGACCAAGGGGCCCAGGAGGACCTTGCAGAGGGCGTCACGATCACCGGCCGCCGCGGTCGGTCGAAGGTGCCGACCGGCGGCGACGCCGGGGTGGTCGTCAAGGGTGCCCCCGACGTGTGGGTCAAGCTGGCGAAGTGCTGCACCCCGGTGCCGCCGGACTCGATCCTCGGCTTCGTGACCAAGGGCGGCGGGGTCTCGGTGCACCGGCAGGACTGCACCAACGCCAAGAGCCTGCAGGCCCACCCCGAGCGGCTGCTCGACGTCGAGTGGGCCGTCACCGGCCAGTCGACGTTCCTGGTGAACATCCAGGTCGAGGCCCTCGACCGGGCCCGGCTGCTCTCGGACATCACGATGGTGCTCTCCGACGCCCACGTGAACATCCTCTCCGCGAGCCTGAGCACCAGCCGCGACCGGGTCGCCAAGAGCCGCTTCACCTTCGAGATGGCCGAGGCCAAGCACCTCGACACCGTGCTCAAGGCCGTCCGCTCGGTCCCCGGCGTCTTCGACGCCTACCGCGTCACCCAGTAGCGCGAGACGGCACTTGGGGGCAGTCTCAGGCCGCCGAGACGGCAGTTGGTGGCAGTCTCAGGCTGCCGAGACGGCACTTGGAGGCAGGCTCAGGCTGCCGAGACGGCACTTGGAGGCAGTTCCAACACGTGGTCCACGCAGCGGGACGGCGGTCGTACGCCGGCCCGGTGCGCTTGGTCCAGGGGTGCACGCGGCAGTGAACTGCCGCGGACCGCCCGCTCACGCCCGTGAGAGTGCCCCCTAGTGCCCGCTCACGCCCCTGAGAGTGCCCCCAAGTGCCCGCTCACGCCCGTGAGTGTGCCGCGGATCGCCCGCTCACGCCCGTGAGAGTGCCCCCAAGTGCCGTCTCGCGCTCAGGCGGAGTAGTCGGCGGAGGCCTTGCGGGCCATCTCGAGGAAGGACCGGCGGGAAGCGAGGTTCTCTTCCAGGTCGCGGACCTTGCGCTCGTCGCCGGCGGCGCGGGCCCGCTCGAGGTCGGCCTCGACGTCGGCGATCGCGGACTGCAGCTGGGTGACCATGTCGGAGGCCCGGGCGGACTTCTCCGGGTCGGAGCGGCGCCACTGCTCGTCCTCGACGCCGCGGATGGCCTGCTCGACGCGGCGCATCCGGCCCTCGAGCTCCTTCATCCGGTCGCGCGGGACCTTGCCCGCCGCGTCCCACCGCTCGGCGAGCTCGCGGAAGGCCCGCCGGGCGGCCTCCACGTCGGTGACCGGGAGCAGCGCCTCGGCCTCGACCAGCAGCTTGTCCTTGACCTCGGCGTTGGCGGCGAACTCGCGGTCCTGCTCGGCGTTGGACGCGTCGCGGGCGCCGAAGAAGGTGTCCTGGGCGGCCCGGAACCGGCGCCACAGCGCCTCGTCGACCTCGCGGGGCGCGGGGCCGGCGGCCTTCCACTGCTGCATCAGGTCGCGGTAGCGGCCGGCGGTCGGGCCCCACTCGGTGGAGCCGGAGAGCGCCTCGGCCTCGTCGGCCAGCCGCTCCTTGATCACCCGCGCGCCCTCGCGCTTCTCGTGCAGCTCGGCGAAGTGGGCCTTGCGACGCCGGGTGTAGGCGGTGCGGGCGGTGGAGAAGCGGCGCCACAGCGCGTCGTCGGAGGCGCGGTCGATGCGGGGGAGCGCCTTCCACTGGTCGAGCAGCTCGCGCAGCCGGTTCGCGCCGTTGCGCCAGTCGCTGCCCTCGGCCAGCCGCTCGGCCTCGGTGACGATCTTCTCCTTCTCGACCCGGGACGCGGCGGTGCGCTGGGCACGCTCGGCCTTGCGGGCCTCCCGCTGGCTGTCGATCACGGGCGCGAGGGCGTCCAGCCGGGCCAGGAGCGAGGCCAGGTCGCCGACGGCGTGCGCACCGTCGACCTGCTCACGGACCGTCCGCACGGACCCGGCGGCCTCCTCGGGCGACAGCACGCCGGACTTGATGCGCTGCTCGAGCAGGCCGACCTCGAACGCGAGCGCGTCGTACCGCTCGGTGAAGAAGCGCATCGCCTCCTCGGGGCTGCCCTCGGGGTACTGCCCGACCGGGCGCTCGCCGTCGGCGGTCCTCACGTAGACGGTCCCGTCGTCGTCGACCCGACCCCACTGCTGACTCGTCACTGCCTGTTCCCCGATCGATCCGTGTGCTGAGAACCCCATGCTAGTCAGGGCCCCGGCGGGGCCCCTCGGCGTGGGCGGCACCGGTGCGACGTGACGACGTGACGCGGGATACTGTTCCGGGGTGCTGATCGCCGGTTTTCCCGCGGGTCCCTGGGGCACGAACTGCTACGTCGCGGCCACCGCGGCCGGCAGCGAGTGCGTCGTCATCGACCCCGGCAAGGACTCCGCCGCTGGCGTCGACCAGGTCGTCCGCGAGCACCGGCTCAAGCCGGTCGCGGTGCTCGTGACCCACGGCCACCTGGACCACATGTGGTGCGTCGCCCCGGTCGCCGGGACGTACGACGCCACGGCGTGGATCCACCCCAGCGACCGGCACCTGCTGACCGACCCGATGGCCGGCATGTCTCCGGAGACCAGCCAGATGCTGCTCGGCGGCGGCTACGAGTGGGCCGAGCCCGAGGACGTCCGCGAGCTCACCGACGACCAGGTCCTCGAGCTGGCCGGCCTCCGGTTCGTGGTCGACCACACCCCGGGCCATACCGAGGGGTCGGTCACCTTCCGCACTCCGTACACGGGCGAGCGCGGGGGCGGAGCCCCCGTGGGTGAGATCTCGGAGGTCATGTTCTCCGGCGACCTCCTCTTCGCCGGGTCGATCGGCCGTACGGACCTGCCGGGCGGCGACCATGCCACGATGCTGCGCAGCCTCACCGAGAAGGTGCTGCCGCTCGCCGACGACATCGTGGTGCTCCCCGGTCACGGCGAGCAGACGTCCATCGGTCGCGAGCGCGCGACCAACCCCTTCCTGCGCGACCTCCTCGAGGACGGATCCGCGGGACGAGTCACCCGAGGTCTGTGAATTCCCATGAGCACCAAGCCGACCCCGCTGAGCGGGTTCCCTGAGCTGCTGCCCGAGCAGCGCTTCGTCGAGCAGCAGGTCGTCGACACGCTGCGGCACACCTTCGAGCTGCACGGCTTCGCCGGCATCGAGACCCGCGCGGTCGAGCCGATGGACCAGCTGCTCCGCAAGGGCGAGACCTCCAAGGAGGTCTACGTGCTGCGCCGGCTGCAGGAGGTCGACTCCGGCACCGACTCCGGGATGGGCCTGCACTTCGACCTGACCGTGCCGTTCGCCCGCTACGTGCTGGAGAACGCCGGCAAGCTGGAGTTCCCCTTCCGCCGCTACCAGGTCCAGAAGGCCTGGCGGGGGGAGCGGCCCCAGGAGGGTCGCTACCGCGAGTTCACCCAGGCCGACATCGACGTGGTGATGAAGGACGAGCTGCCCTTCCACTTCGACGTCGAGGTCGCCCGGGTGATGGCCGAGGCGCTGTCGGCGCTCCCGCTGCCGCCGCTGCGGCTGCGGGTGAACAACCGGAAGCTGATCGAGGGGTTCTACCGCGGCATCGGCGCCGGGGACCCGGCACGGGTGATCACGATCATCGACAAGCTCGACAAGATGCCGGCCGACGAGGTCGGCGCGCTGCTGGTCTCCGACGCCGGGCTCAGCGAGAAGCAGGCCGACCAGTGCCTCCAGCTGGCGACCATCACGAGCACCGACGTCTCGTTCGTCGACCGGGTGCGCGCCCTCGGCGTGGAGCACGAGCTGCTGGAGACCGGACTGGCCGAGCTGGCCTCCGTCATCGACGGCTGCGCCGCGGTCCGCAGCGACCGGTTCGAGGTGGAGGCGAGCCTGAGCCTTGCCCGTGGCCTCGACTACTACACCGGCACGGTCTTCGAGATCCACATGGTGGGCTTCGAGTTCCTGAAGTCGGTCGGCGGCGGCGGCCGGTACGACGCCCTGGCCTCCGACGGCCGCAACACCTACCCCGGCGTGGGCATCTCGTTCGGCATCTCGCGCACCCTGGTGCCGCTGATGAGCCGGGGGCTGCTGAGCAGCGACCGCAAGGTCCCCAGCGCCGTGCTGGTGGCCCTCGTCGACGAGGACAGCCGCGCGGCCAGCGACGCGGTCGCGCAGGCGCTGCGCGCCCGCGGCGTGCCCTGCGAGGTGGCCGCGAGCGCCCAGAAGTTCGGCAAGCAGATCCGGTACGCCGAGCGCCGGGGCATCCCCTACGTCTGGTTCCCGGCCGCGGAGGGCGAGCACCAGGTCAAGGACATCCGCACCGGGGAGCAGGTGAGCGCCGACCCGGCCACCTGGCTCCCACCCGCCGAGGACATGCATCCCCGCGTGGTCCCGACGGACTCCACCAGCGACAGCACCGAGGAGAAGAAGCAGTGATCCGCACCCATGACGCCGGCGCCCTGCGCGCCGAGCACGTCGGCCAGACCGTCACCCTCGCGGGATGGGTCGCCCGCCGACGCGATCACGGCGGCGTGGCCTTCCTCGACCTGCGCGAGGCCAGCGGCGTGGTCCAGGTCGTGGTCCACGACGCCGACCTCGCCCACCACCTGCGCAGCGAGTACTGCGTCAAGGTCACCGGCGAGGTGAACCTGCGTCCCGAGGGCAACGCGAATCCCAACCTGCCCAGCGGCGAGATCGAGGTGATCGTCAAGGACGTCGAGGTGCTCAGCGCCGCGGCGCCGCTGCCGTTCCCCATCGACGAGCACGTCGAGGTGGGGGAGGAGGCCCGGCTCAAGCACCGCTACCTCGACCTGCGGCGCCCGGGCCCGAACGCCGCGCTGCGCCTGCGCAGCAAGGTCAACAAGGCGGCGCGGGACGTGCTCGACGGCCACGGCTTCGTGGAGATCGAGACCCCGACGCTGACCCGATCCACCCCCGAGGGCGCCCGCGACTTCCTGGTGCCCGCGCGCCTGCAGCCGGGCAGCTGGTACGCCCTGCCCCAGAGCCCGCAGCTGTTCAAGCAGCTGCTGATGGTCGCCGGCATGGAGCGCTACTTCCAGATCGCGCGCTGCTACCGCGACGAGGACTTCCGCGCCGACCGCCAGCCGGAGTTCACCCAGCTCGACGTCGAGATGAGCTTCGTGGACCAGGAGGACGTCCTGGCTGTCTCCGAGGAGATCCTCGCGGCGCTGTGGCGGCTGATCGGCCACGAGATCAGCACGCCGATCCCGCGGATGACCTACGCCGAGGCGATGGCCCGCTACGGCTCCGACAAGCCCGACCTGCGGATGGGCCAGGAGCTCGTCGAGTGCACCGGCTACTTCAAGGACACGCCGTTCCGGGTCTTCCAGGCGGAGTACGTCGGCGCCGTCGTCATGCCCGGGGGCGCCGGCCAGCCGCGCAAGCAGCTCGACGCGTGGCAGGAGTGGGCCAAGCAGCGTGGCGCCAAGGGCCTGGCGTACGTCCTCGTGGGTGAGGACGGCGAGCTCGGCGGGCCGGTGGCCAAGAACATCACCGACGAGGAGAAGGCCGGCCTGGCCGCGCACGTGGGCGCCCAGCCGGGCGACTGCATCTTCTTCGCCGCCGGACCCACCAAGCCCAGCCGCGCGCTGCTGGGCGCGGCCCGGCTCGAGATCGGGCGGCGCTGCGACCTGATCGACGAGGACGCGTGGAGCTTCCTGTGGGTGGTCGACGCGCCGCTCTTCGAGCCGACCGCCGACGCGACCGCCTCCGGCGACGTCGCGCTGGGCTACAGCGCCTGGACCGCGGTGCACCACGCCTTCACCTCGCCGCAGGACCTCGACGGCTTCGACGAGGACCCCGGCTCGGCGCTGGCGTGGGCCTACGACATCGTCTGCAACGGCAACGAGATCGGCGGCGGCTCGATCCGTATCCATCGCGAGGACGTGCAGAAGCGCGTCTTCGCGATCATGGGCATCGACGAGGCCGAGGCCGAGGAGAAGTTCGGGTTCCTCCTCGAGGCCTTCAAGTACGGCGCACCGCCGCACGGCGGCATCGCGTTCGGGTGGGACCGGATCGTCGCCCTGCTCTCGGGCAGCGACTCGATCCGCGACGTGATCGCGTTCCCCAAGTCCGGCGGCGGCTACGACCCGCTGACGGCCGCCCCTGCGCCGATCACTCCGGAGCAGCGCAAGGAGGCGGGCGTGGACGCCCGCCCGCCGAAGGATGTCACCCCGGCGGAGTGAACCGCGGGCGCTTCGTCGCCCGCACCAGCACGTCACGACAGATCGTGCGTCGAGGGTCGAGACCAGATCGTTACGCGAGGGTGATCGCAGGTGCGGTCCCTGTCACATAGAGTCTCGCCTCGGCGTGCAGGACGCAGACCGGGAGGATCCCCGGTCTCTACCGATGATGGGAAGAGCATGTCGGCACAGACAGCGGGGCCCGAAACCCTGGGCGACCTGAGCGAGGAGCCTTCGCAGCCCGACCCCGGGAGCAAGAAGGCCAAGGCGATCGCCGGCAAGTCGCCGATGCGGATCGCCCTGGAGCGGCTCGCCAAGGACAAGATCGCGATGGTCTGCGCAGCGGTCGTCGTGTTCTTCATCCTGGTGGCGGTCTTCGCGGGCGTGATCTGCTCGATCTTCGGCGTCAGCACCGAGACGGTGCTGCCCAGCCAGTACCTCGACTCGCTCGGCGGCGGCCTGCCGCTGCCGCAGTACGGTCCGCCCAACGGTGGGTTCACGATGGACCACCCCTTCGGCATCGCGCCGCTCTCGGCGACCGACAACCTGGCGTACTGGGTCTACGGCGCTCGCACCTCGCTGGAGATCTCCGCGACCGCGACCCTGTTCGCGGCCACCGTGGGCATCGTCCTGGGCCTGGTCGGCGGCTTCATGGGCGGCCTGGCCGACAAGGTCATCTCGTTCTTCACCGACCTGTTCCTGACGATCCCGTTCCTGCTGGCGGCCCTGGTGATCGCCCCGATCATCAACCAGCGCTTCAACTCCAGCAGCAACTACCCGCGGATCCAGTTCTGGGCGCTGATCGTGGTGCTCGCCGGATTCGGCTGGATGGGCGTGGCCCGCCTGATCCGTGGTGAGACGCTCTCGCTGCGCGAGCGCGAGTTCGTCCAGGCCGCCCGCGTGATCGGCATGCCGGTCCGCCGGATCCTCGTCCGGGAGCTGCTGCCCAACCTCGCGGCGCCGATCGTGGTCGCCACCTCGCTGATGCTGCCGACGTTCGTGGCGGCCGAGGCCGGGCTGGCCTACCTCGGCATCGGCGTGACCTCGGGCATCTCGTGGGGCCAGACGATCAACCACGCCACCCCCTTCTTCGAGACCTACTCGCTCTACCTGTGGGAGCCGATGATCGGCATCGTCGCGCTGGTCCTCGCTCTCAACCTCCTCGGCGACGCGATCCGGGACGCGCTCGACCCGAAGACCCGCCGCTAGGTGGGCAGAAGAACGTCGTTCCCGACTCTCCACGGGGGCACGATCAAGAAACAGAAAGGCTGGACAATGAGACGGACCAAGCCACTGGCGGTAGTCGCCGGTGCTGCGCTGTTCGCCTTGGCCGCGTGTGGCGGCTCGGGCAGCAGCGACAAGAACCCTTCGTCCCAGCGGACGTACACCAAGGAGGGTGAGGTCGCCAAGGACGCCACCCGCCAGGGCCCGGCGCCGGACATCTCGGGCGCCACCTCCGGTGGCACGATCACGGTGTACCTGCCCGGTGACCCGGGTCCGGACTCCATGGACCCGACCGACGGCTGGTCGGTGACCGGCAACTCGATCCAGCAGGCGCTGACGAGCCGGTCGCTGACGCAGTACTCGCGTGACCCGAAGACCGGTCAGATGGTGCTGGTCCCCGACCTCGCCACCGACCTGGGCTCGCACAACGGCGACTACACCGAGTGGTCCTTCACGATCCGCGACGACGCCAAGTGGGAGGACGGCTCGCCCGTCACCCCGCAGCAGATCGCCTGGGGCATCCAGCGGTCGATGGACTCCGACACCTTCCCGGCCGGTGCCGGCACCGAGTACTCCCAGACCTACTTCGAGGGTGCGGGCAAGTACAAGGGCCCCTACACCGACCCGAAGGCGAAGTGGGGCGGCGTCACGGTCGACGGCCAGAAGATCACCATCCACATGGCCAAGACGTTCCCCGACATGGACTACTGGGGCGCGTTCATGGCGATGGGCCCGGCCCCGCTGGGCAAGGCCAGCCAGCCGCCGGACTACGGCAAGCACATCATGTCCAACGGCCCCTACAAGGTGGAGTCCTTCCGCCCGAACGAGGAGCTGACGCTGGTCAAGAACGACCAGTGGGACCCGGCCTCCGACCCGGCCCGGCACCAGTACGCCGACAAGTGGGTCTTCAAGTTCAACCAGGACCAGTCCAAGGTCGACCAGATCATGCTCAGCGACAACACGGAGTCGCAGACCGCGCTGTCGAGCTCGCTCGGATCGAACAACTACGAGAAGGCCAACACCCAGCTGGGTGACCGCCTCGTGCAGCAGTCGGACCAGTGCGTGAGCTACCTCTCGCCCGACTACACCAAGATCACCGACATCAACGTCCGCAAGGCCCTGGCGTACGCCTACCCGTACCAGGACATGTGGCTGGCGACCGGTGAGGTCCCGGGTGTGACCCGCGTGCCGGCGAACTCGATCATGCCTCCTGGCATGGCGGGCAAGCACGAGTACTTCGTCGACGGTGAGCAGTTCACCTACAACCCCGACAAGGCGAAGGCGCTGCTGGCCAAGGCCGGCTACGGCAACAAGCCCTACCCGATCACCATGGTCTACTACGAGCCCGACCCGCTGGCCGTCGCCGGCCAGAAGGTCTTCGAGAAGGGCATGGCCGAGGCCGGCTTCAAGGTCAAGGGCATCCCGGTCCAGACCTCGCCGTACAACGTCTGGCTGAACCCCGACGACAAGACGAACAAGCAGCTCAACCTGCGTGGCGTCAACTGGTGCTCGGACTGGCCGTCGGCGCTGACCATGCTCCCGCCGCTGCTGCGCACGGGTGCTGCCTACAACACCGCGCAGTTCTCCGAGAAGTCCGTCGACCAGCGCATGAGCGAGATCCCCTCGCTCCCGCAGGACCAGCAGGCCGACGCCTGGGGTTCGCTTGACGAGGAGATCGAGACGAAGTACTTCCCGATCCTTCCGACCGCGTTCCGCAACGACCTGTTCGTGTTCGGGTCCAAGATCGGCAACCCTGCCGGTGACGGCGAGATCGGTGCGCCGGACTACAAGGACCTGTTCGTCCAGCAGTGATCGACTCCCATGAGTTGATCTGAGATACAACTAGCGGTGGGGGCTCCCAGAGTCTGGGGGCCCCCACCTGCAAGCCCCCGGTTTTCTCGACCGAAGAGAGTCCCCTCCGATGTTTGCCTATGTCGTCAAGCGCGTGCTCAGCGGCGTCGTGGTCATCGCCCTCGTCTCGATGGCGATCTTCCTGCTGTTCTGGTACGGCCCCTCGAGCCCGGCGCAGCCCCTGTGCGACCGGGAGACGAGCAACCGCTGCACCCCCGAGCGGCTCGCCCGCTACGAGTACCAGCTCGGGTACGACAACCCCGTCTACGAGGAGTACGGGAAGTTCGTCAAGGGCGTCTTCGCGGGCCGCGAGATCAAGATCGGCCCGACGACCTACCCCTGCAAGGCGCCGTGCTTCGGCTACTCCTACCGCACCAAGGTCCCGGTCTGGCAGGAGATGAAGTCGCGGCTGCCCGCGACCTTCTCGGTCGCCATCGGAGGCGCGGTCATCTTCCTGTCGCTGGGGGTCCCCATCGGCGTGGCAGCCGCGCGAAGACGCGGCACGCTCGCGGACAAGGCACTGGTCTCGAGCTTCCTGGTGATCAGCTCGATCCCGTACTACCTGTTCGCGCTGCTGACCTGGCTCTACCTGACGGTGATCTTCCAGGTGCCGTTCTTCAGCGACACCGGCTACCACCCGATCCTCGAGAATCCCGCGAAGTGGTTCTCCGGGCTGCTGCTGGCGTGGATCGCCCTCGGCATCTTCTACTGCACCGCCTACACCCGATACTCTCGTGGGTCGATGGTGGAAGTGCTCTCCGAGGACTACATCCGCACCGCGAAGGCCAAGGGCCTCGCTCCGCGGAGGGTGGTCTACAAGCACGGCCTGCGAGCCGCCCTGGTGCCGATCGTGACGATCTTCGGCATCGACTTCGGTGTCCTGCTCGCCGGCACGATCTTCACGGAGAACATCTTCGACATCCAGGGCATCGGCCTGTGGAGCCTGCAGGCGGTCCAGGCCCGCGACCTGCCGGTCGTCCAGGCGACGGCCCTGTTCGCGGCCACCATGCTCATCATCAGCAACATCTTGGTCGACGTCGTGTACAGCATCTTGGATCCGAGGGTGAGGCTTTCGTGACCCAGCAGACCAGCACCGCGACTGCTCCGCAGCGCACCGGTGCCGACCCGAACGAGCCGTTCCTCGTCGTCGAGGACCTGACGGTCACGTTCCCGACCCAGGACGGTCCGCTCACGGCGGTCACCGAGCTGAGCTACTCCGTCGAGATGGGGAAGACCCTCGGCATCGTGGGGGAGTCGGGGTCGGGCAAGTCCGTGTCCAGCATGGCCGTGCTCGGCCTGCACGACGCGAAGTCCAGCAAGATCACCGGCTCGATCCGGGTCGGCGGCACCGAGGTCGTCGGGCTCTCCGAGCCGCGGATGCGCAAGCTCCGGGGCAACCAGGTCGCGATGATCTTCCAGGACGCCCTGGCTGCGCTGCACCCCTTCTACAAGGTGGGCGGCCAGCTGGCGGAGGCCTACCTCGTGCACCACCCCAGCGCGTCTAAGCGCGACGCCCGCCGCAAGGCCATCGAGATGCTGGACCGGGTCGGCATCCCGCAGCCCGACCGGCGCGTGGACGACTTCCCGCACCAGTTCTCCGGCGGCATGCGCCAGCGCGCGATGATCGCGATGGGCCTGATCAACGACCCGTCGCTGCTGATCGCGGACGAGCCCACCACGGCGCTCGACGTGACCGTGCAGGCCCAGATCCTGGACCTGCTGCAGGACCTGCAGCGCGAGTTCAACTCCGCGGTCATCATCATCACCCACGACCTCGGCGTGATCGCCGAGATGGCCGACGACGTGCTGGTGATGTACGCCGGCCGCGCGGTGGAGTACGGCCCGGGCCGCGAGATCCTGACCAACCCGGAGATGCCCTACACCTGGGGCCTGCTCTCCAGCGTGCCGGACGTCACCGCCGACACCGATGCCCGGCTGATCCCGATCCCGGGCAACCCGCCGAGCCTGCTCAACCCGCCCACCGGGTGCGCCTTCCACCCGCGCTGCGTCCACAAGGACAAGGTGCCCGCCGACCTCTGCTCGACGGAGCTGCCGCTCCTGCTGCCGGGCAGCCACGGGGAGAAGCACGTGAAGCGCTGCCACCTGGCCGACCCCGCCGCCGTGTACCGGTCCGAGGTGCTCCCCGAGATCGCACCCGAGCTGGCCGAGGAGAACTGATGTCCGACGTGAACCTCGAGAAGAGCGACGAGCGGCCCGACACGGGCGCGGTCGACCCCGAGACCCCCTCGGCGACCGAGGAGTCCGGTTCGGTGTCCTCGCTCGCGGCGATGGGGCACGCGCCCGCCAAGCTGGACCCGAACGCCGAGCCGGTGCTCTCGGTGGAGAACCTCAAGATGTACTTCCCGGTGAAGTCCTCGGGGCTGATCCGCCGCACCATCGGCCATGTCCAGGCCGTCGACGGCATCTCCTTCCAGGTGCCGCGGGGCGGGTCCCTGGGCCTGGTGGGCGAGTCGGGCTGTGGCAAGTCCACGACCGGCCGGCTGATCACCCGGCTGTACACGCCCACCGGTGGCTCGATGAAGTTCGGCCACGACCAGGTCGACATCGCCACGATGTCGAACCGGCAGCTCAAGCCGCTGCGCCGCAACGTGCAGATGATCTTCCAGGACCCCTACACCTCGCTGAACCCGCGGCACACGGTGGGCTCGATCATCGGCGCGCCGCTGGCCGTGCACGACGTGGTGCCGAAGGACAAGATCCTGCCGCGGGTGCAGGAGCTGCTGGAGGTCGTGGGCCTCAACCCCGAGCACTACAACCGCTACCCCAACGAGTTCTCCGGCGGCCAGCGCCAGCGCATCGGCATCGCCCGGGCGCTCACGCTGAACCCGAAGCTGCTGGTGGCCGACGAGCCGGTCTCGGCGCTGGACGTGTCGATCCAGGCGCAGGTGATCAACCTGCTCCAGGACATCCAGCGCGAGTTCGACGTGGCGTTCCTCTTCATCGCCCACGACCTCGCGGTCGTGCGGCACTTCTGCCCCGAGGTCGCGGTGATGTACCTCGGCAAGATCGTCGAGATCGCCGACCGCGAGACGATCTACGGCACGTCGCACCACCCCTACACCCAGGCGCTGCTCTCGGCCGTGCCGGACGTGAAGCAGGCCGCGATCGGCGGCCGGCGCGAGCGGATCATGCTCGAGGGCGACGTCCCGAGCCCGATCAACCCGCCCTCGGGCTGCCGGTTCCGCACCCGCTGCCCGCTGGCGCAGGAGATCTGCGCCAAGGTCGAGCCGCCGCTGCTCCAGATCGGCCCGCGCCACAAGGTGGCCTGCCACTTCGCGGGCGAGCTGGGCAAGCACCCGACCGAGCCCGTCACCACGGGCCTGCTCGGCGTGGACGCGCAGGGCAGCCCGTCCTCGACCGGCGACCAGCCGGTGGAGCCGCCGGAGGCGGGGCCGGGCTTCGCCGACCGCTGGTTCGACGTCAACCGGAAGACGTTCGTCTCCGCCTGACCTCCGGGCAGCATCGGGACCTCCGCGAACAGGCCGTCCCACGGGCACCGTACGGTGATCCCCGTGGACGGCCTGTTCGACGTTCCGGGGACCACCCGTGGCGGCTCGCTGAGTGCGAACACCCATGCCTCGGCCCCCCTCGCGGTCCGGATGCGGCCGCGCACCCTCGAGGAGCTCGTCGGGCAGGAGCAGCTGCGGGCGCCCGGGGCGCCACTGCGGCGCCTGATCGAGGGCGACCAGTCGATGTCGCTGCTGCTGTGGGGCCCGCCGGGCACCGGCAAGACCACGATCGCCTCGATCGTCAGCCAGCAGACCAACCGCCGCTTCGTCGAGGTCTCCGCGGTCTCCGCCGGGGTCAAGGAGGTGCGCGCCGCGATCGACGCCGCTCGTGCCGAGCTCGTCGGCGGGGGTCGGGAGACCGTGCTGTTCGTCGACGAGGTGCACCGCTTCAGCAAGGCCCAGCAGGACGCGCTGCTCCCCGGGGTCGAGAACCGGTGGGTCACCCTGGTGGCCGCCACCACCGAGAACCCGTTCTTCTCGGTCATCTCCCCGCTGCTCTCGCGCAGCCTGCTGCTCCGGCTGGAGTCGCTGACCGATGACGACGTCCGGGCGGTGCTGGCCCAGGCGCTGGAGGACGAGCGCGGACTCGGCGGCCGGACCCGCATCGACGACGACGCCCTGGACCACCTGGTCCGGCTCGCGGGCGGTGACGCCCGCCGCTCGCTGACCTACCTGGAGGCGGCGGCCGGTGCGGCGGCGTCGCGCGGTCTCGACGCGATCGACCTCGAGACCGCCGAGACCGCGGTCGACCAGGCGGCGGTCCGCTACGACCGGCAGGGGGACCAGCACTACGACATCACCAGCGCGTTCATCAAGTCGGTGCGCGGCTCCGACGCCGACGCGGCGCTGCACTACCTGGCCCGGATGATCGAAGCGGGAGAGGACCCCCGTTTCATCGCTCGGCGGCTGATGATCCTCGCCAGCGAGGACGTCGGCCTGGCCGACCCCACCGCCCTGCAGACCGCGGTGGCGGCCGCCCAGACCGTGCAGCTGGTCGGCATGCCGGAGGCACAGCTGACCCTGGCCCACGCGACCATCGCGCTGGCGGTCGCCCCCAAGTCCAACGCGGTCACCACCGCGATCGGGGCGGCGCTCGCGGACGTGCGGGCCGGCAAGATCGGGCCGGTGCCGGCACACCTGCGCGACGCGCACTACTCCGGGGCGAAGAAGCTGGGTCACGGGTCGACGTACAAGTACAGCCACGACGAGCCGTACGGCATCGCCGAGCAGCAGTACGCCCCCGACGCGGTGCTCGACGCGGAGTACTACCGGCCCACCGCGCTGGGCGCCGAGGGCGCGATCCGCGAGCGCTGGGAGCGCGTCCGCCGGATGATCCGCGGTGCCGGGCCGGAGCGCGGGACGCCACGCCGACCGCGATAGGGTCGGTCACCATGCAGCAGTGGATCGCACCCGGGGTGATGGCTGTCCTCTCGCTGGTGCTGCTCGTGCTGCTGGTGCGCGAGCGGACGCGCACCGCCCGTGAGCTGCGCGCGGCGCACGCCGAGGCCGCCTCGCTGCGCGCCCAGGTCGACGAGATCGAGCGGCGGCTGACGGTGCCGCAGCCGGTGCCGCCGCCGCACCCCGAGTACGTCATCACCCACCTCGGCGACGGGCGACCGGAGCCGACTCCCGGGCTGACCCCGGACGTGGCCACGGCCTCCCTGGACCGCGCGCTCTTCGCCGACCTCGTCCTGCGCGAGACGGTCGTGAAGGCCGCCTCGCTCACCCACGGGCTGCGTCGCGCGCTGGGTCCCGAGACCCGTCACCGGATCCGCTACGAGGTCCGGAGCCAGACCCGGGCCGCGCGCAAGCAGCGCCGGCGCGAGCTGCGCGACCTCCTCCGCCGCCAGCGCTCCGGCGACTCGACCGCGGACGCCGCATGAGCCGCGGCCTCTGGTTCGTCGCCGGCGCCGGCGCCGGCGTCTACGCGATGGTGCGCGGCCGCCGGGTCGCCGAGTCGCTCAGCGCCGAGGGGCTGCGCGACCGGTGGCACGGAATCGAGGCGGGTGCCCGGCTGTTCCGCGACGAGGTCGCGCAGGGGTACGCCGAGAAGGAAACCGAGTTGCGGCAGCGCTACGGCCTGGTGCCTGATGGGACCCCCCAGCTCGCGGCGGGCCGGCACCGCGCGGCGCCCGATCCGCTCGCCGCCGCCACCGGTGGGGAGCACGCCGCTGGCAGCACCGAGCCCCACACTGATCCCAGCACCACCGACCCCCAGGAAGGCAGCCACTGATGGACACCGCGGAGATTCGCCGGAGGTTCGTCGCTCACTTCGAGCGCAACGGCCACCAGGCGGTGCCGTCCGCCTCGCTGCTGCTCGACGACCCGAACCTGCTGTTCGTCAACGCCGGCATGGTGCCGTTCAAGCCCTACTTCCTGGGCCAGGAGACCCCGCCTTTCCGTCGCGCGACCAGCGTGCAGAAGTGCGTGCGCACCCCCGACATCGAGGACGTCGGCAAGACCACGCGGCACGGCACCTTCTTCGAGATGTGCGGCAACTTCTCCTTCGGCGACTACTTCAAGGAGGGCGCGATCGAGCTCGCCTGGGAGCTGGTCACGAAGCCGCTGGCGGACGGCGGCTGGGGCTTCGAGGAGAGCAAGCTCTACCCGAGCGTCTACGAGGACGATCCCGAGGCCGTGGCCCTGTGGCGCAAGATCACCGACCTTCCCGACGAGCGCATCATCCGGCTCGGGAAGAAGGAGAACTACTGGTCCATGGGCGTGCCCGGACCGGGCGGCCCGTGCTCGGAGATCCTGATCGACCGCGGCCCGGCGTACGGCCCCGACGGCGACTTCTCTGCCGAGGACCGCTACCTGGAGTTCTGGAACCTGGTCTTCATGCAGGACGACCTGTCGGCGGTGCGGTCCAAGGAGGACTTCGACATCGCCGGGAGCCTGCCGCGGAAGAACATCGACACCGGCATGGGTCTCGAGCGCGTCGCCTTCCTGCTCCAGGGGAAGGAGAACATGTACGAGATCGACGTCATGTTCCCGGTCATCGAGAAGGCCATGGAGCTCACCGGCCGGCGGTACGGCGCCGGGGGCCAGCAGGGCCACGAGGACGACGTCCGGTTCCGCGTCGTGGCCGACCACATCCGCTCCTCGATGATGCTGATCGCCGACGGCGTCGTGCCGGGCAACGAGGCGCGCGGCTACGTGCTGCGCCGGCTGCTGCGCCGCGCGGTCCGCTCGATGCGGCTGCTCGGCTTCGAGGACCGCGCGCTGCCCGAGCTGATGCCGGTCAGCCGCGACAAGATGGGCGAGACCTACGGCGAGCTGCACCGCGACTGGGAGCGGATCTCGACCGTCGCCTACGCCGAGGAGGACGCGTTCCGCCAGACGCTCAAGGCCGGGACCGCGATCTTCGACCTGGCCACCACCGAGCTGAAGTCCGGCGGCGGCACCCAGCTCGCCGGTGACAAGGCGTTCGCGCTGCACGACACCTACGGCTTCCCGATCGACCTGACCCTGGAGATGGCGGCCGAGCAGGGCCTCAGTGTCGACGAGGCGGGCTTCCGCCGGCTGATGACCGAGCAGCGCGAGCGGGCCAAGGCCGACGCCAAGGCGAAGAAGGGCCAGCACCGCGACGCCCGGGCCTACCGCGAGGTCGCGGACTCCCTGGGCCGTGCGGTGGAGTTCACCGGCTACACCGACGTGGTGACCGAGGGGGCCGTGCGCGGCCTCGTCACCGCCGACGGTGTGGTCTCCTCGGCGCGCGAGGGCGACGAGGTGGAGCTGGTGCTCGACCGCACGCCGTTCTACGCCGAGGGCGGCGGCCAGCTCGCCGACCAGGGCGTCATCGAGCTCGAGAACGGCGCCCTGCTGCAGGTCCGCGACGTGCAGTCGCCGATCACCGGCCTGGTCGTGCACAAGGCGCTGGTGCTCTCCGGCGAGGTCACCGCGGGCCTCGGCGCCCAGGGCCGCGTCGACATCGAGCGCCGGCGCTCGATCTCCCGGTCGCACACCGCGACCCACATGGTCCACAAGGCGTTCCGGGAGGCGCTGGGGGAGACCGCCACCCAGGCCGGCTCGGAGAACTCACCGGGCCGGTTCCGGTTCGACTTCTCCGCCACCGGCTCGGTCCCGACCTCGGTCATGCAGGACGTCGAGGAGCGGGTCAACGACCTGGTGCTCGCCGACCTCGCCGTGCACGCGGAGCTGATGAGCCAGGAGGACGCCGTGAAGTCCGGCGCCATGGCGCTGTTCGGGGAGAAGTACGGCGACCAGGTGCGGGTGATCTCGGTCGGCGACTGGGCCCGCGAGCTCTGCGGCGGCACCCACGCGCACCGGTCCGGCCAGCTCGGCGTGGTCAAGCTGCTCGGCGAGTCCTCGATCGGCTCCGGCGTACGCCGGGTCGAGGCGCTGGTCGGCGGCGACGCCTACCGCTTCCTCGCCCGTGAGCACGTGCTGGTCGCGCAGCTCTCCGAGGCGCTGAAGGTGCGGCCCGAGCAGCTGCCCGAGCGCGTGCACGACATCGTGGAGAAGCTGCGCACCGCCGAGAAGGAGATCGAGAAGGTCCACCTCGCCCAGCTGCTCGCGAACGGCGCCCAGCTCGCGGCCGGAGCGGCCGACGTCAACGGGGTCAAGGTCGTGGCCCACCGCGCCGACGGCGCCGGGGGTGGCGACGTCCGCACGCTCGCGCTCGACGTGCGCGGCCGGCTGGCGGCGGGGGAGCCCGGCGTGGTCGTGATCATCGGGTCGACCGGGACCGGGAGCGACGCCAAGGTCGCGGTGGTCGCGGCGGTCAACGACCAGGCGCGCGCCCGCGGCGTCAGCGCCAACGAGCTGGTGCGCGCGGTCGGCCCGCTGGTCGGCGGCCGCGGCGGCGGCAAGGACGACGTCGCCCAGGGCGGCGGCAGCGACGCCTCCCGGATCGACGAGGCGGTTGCGCTGGTCGGCACCGAGGTCGCGCGCGCCACCGGTCAGCCCGGGGCCTGAAGTGCGGTTCGGCGTCCGGCTCGGGATCGACCCCGGCGACGCCCGTATCGGCGTCGCCCGCAGCGACCCGAGCGGGATGCTGGCCACCCCGGTCGAGACGGTCCGGCGCGGCAAGGGCGACCTGGCCCGCCTGGTCCGCATCCTGGCGGACGAGGCGGCCGTCGAGGTCGTCGTGGGGCTGCCCCGGTCGCTCTCGGGCGGGGAGGGTCCGGCGGCCGCGAAGGTGCGCGAGTTCGCCGGCCGGCTGGCCCGGCGGGTCGCCCCGGTGCCGGTGCGGCTGGTCGACGAGCGGCTGACCACCGTGTCGGCGGAGGCTATGCTGCGCGACCGGGGCCGCAAGGGCGGCCGACGGCGGGCCGTGGTCGACCAGGCAGCGGCCGTCTTGATCCTGCAGCACGCACTGGACACCGAGCGCGCGACGGGGGCAGCGCCGGGCGAGATCGTCGAGGAGACGGACGAGTGACCCATTCAGACGATGCCCATCCCCTGCCTGCCGGAAGCACCGCCTCCGGCAGCGACGAGGGGCTCGAGGCGCCGGCGCCGCGGCCGCCGTACGACGACCAGGTGCCGGCGGCCGAGGCCGACGAGATCGTCCCCATGCGTGGCGGTCGCGGCGGGCGTCGACGCAAGCGCAAGCGCGTCAAGAGCTGCCTGGCCGTGCTGGTGGCGCTGGCGACCGTGCTCGCCGTCTTCTACGTCGGCGTCACCCGGGGGGTCGGGTTCCTGCGCGACCAGTTCGCCGCGCCCGAGGACTACGCCGGTCCCGGTCACGGCAAGGTCACCTTCCAGGTCCACGACGGCGACTCGGTCGCCGAGATGGGCCGCAACCTGAAGTCCGCGGGTGTCGTGGCCTCGGTCGGGGCGTTCACCGACGCCGCGCGCAGCAACCCCGACGCGACGGGCATCCAGGTCGGCTACTACCCGCTGAAGAAGGAGATGAAGGCCTCCGACGCGCTCGAGGTGCTCGTCGACCCCGGGAACCTGATGAAGAACTCGGTGACGGTCCCGGAGGGCTTGCGCGTGACCGACGTGCTCGGGCTGCTGGCCGACGGCACCGACTTCTCGCGGGCCCAGTTCAAGAAGGTCCTCGCCCGTCCCGCCAAGCTGGGCCTGCCGTCCTACGCGCACGGCAACGCGGAGGGCTACCTCTTCCCGGCCACCTACGACTTCGGGCCCAAGGCCACCCCGACCTCGATCCTGCACGACATGGTCGCCCGCTGGAAGCAGGCCGCCTCCGACGCCGACCTCAAGGGTGCGGCCAAGCGGCTGGGCTACAGCCCCGGTGACCTGATGACGGTCGCCAGCCTGGTCCAGGCCGAGGGCCGCGGCAGCTACATGCCCAAGATCGCGCGGGTGATCTACAACCGCCTCGAGGGCAGCGAGACCGGTCACCTGCTGCAGATCGACGCCACGGTCGACTACGCCGCGGACAACAAGCTCACCGCGGTCCCGACGACCGACGACCTGAAGATCGACTCGCCGTACAACACCTACCAGAACCCCGGCCTGCCGCCGACGCCGATCGAGGCGCCGGGCGACGACGCCCTGAAGGCGGCGACCCATCCCGCGGACGGCGACTGGTACTACTACGTCACGGTCAACCTGAAGACCGGCGAGACGAAGTTCGCCAGCAGCTACGACCAGTTCCTGAAGTACAAGAACGAGCTGCGGCAGTACTGCGCGACCGAGTCGGCCGGCGCCTGCTGAGCGAGGGACAGGACCGGACCGGGACGATGAAGTGCGCGGTGCTGGGCGACCCGATCGCCCACTCGCTCTCCCCGGTGCTGCACCGGGCAGGCTACGCCGCGGCGGGCCTGGAGGGCTGGAGCTACGGCTCGGCCCGGGTCGGTGAGGACGGGCTGGCCGACCTCGTGGCCGCCCTCGACGAGGACTGGCGTGGCCTGTCGCTGACCATGCCGCTCAAGCGGGTGGCGCTGCGGCTCGCCGTGCGGTGCACCGACCGGGCGCTGCTCGCCGGCGCGGCGAACACGTTGCTGGTCGAGGACGGCACCCCGGTCCTGGCGGACAACACCGACCTGCCCGGCGCGGTCGCCGCCCTCCGGGAGCGGTACGACGGGCCGGTCACCTCGGCCACCGTGCTGGGTGGGGGAGCGACGGCCGCGTCCACCGGGCTGGCCCTGTGCGAGCTCGGTGCGCGCACCGTCACGCTGCTGGTGCGCTCCCCGGACCGGGCCGCCGAGGCGGTCGAGGCGCTCGCCCGGCACCCGTCGGGCGTCCGCGTCGAGGTCGCCCGGCTGGCCGACGGTCCCGTGCAGGGCGAGGTGGTGGTCTCGACGATCCCGGCCGCGGCCCAGGAGCCGCAGCTGGTGGCCCGCTGCGCGGAGGCCCCGGTGGTCTTCGAGGCGCTCTACGACCCCTGGCCGACGCCGCTGGCCGCCGCCAGCTCCGGAGTGCTCGTGAGCGGCCTGGACCTGCTGGTCCACCAGGCGGCGCTGCAGTTCGAGCTGTTCACCGGGGCGCCCGCGCCGCTGGACGCGATGCGCACGGCGGGGGCCGAGGCGCTCGCCCGGCGCCAGGCCGCCGGGTGAGCACCGCCGCGGGGGCCGTGCTCGGCGCGGGCCTGGTGTGCGGTCTGGCCGGGCTCGGCGTACCGGCCCTGATCCGGAGGCTCCCGGCGCCGGCGCCCGCCGCAGGGCCCGAGGCGCCCCGGCCGGCATTCTCCGCGATCGCCGCGCGGCCCGGCCTGGGGTGGCTCGCCGCCGGCCTGTCGGCCGCCGCCGGCGCCGTGGTCGCGGCGTGCGTCGGCTGGGGCTGGCCGCTGCTGTTCCTGCTGCCGACGGTGCCGGCCGGGGTGCTGCTGGGCTACGTCGACCTGCGCACCCGCCTGCTGCCGAAGGCCGTCGTGCTGCCGATGACCGGGCTGGCGATCGTGCTCGCCGGCGTGTGCGCCGCGGTCACCGGGGACGGGCACGCGCTGGTGCGGGCGCTGGCCGGGATGGTCGTCGCCCGGTCGGTCTTCTGGGTGCTGTGGTGGATCAACGCGGCCGGGCTCGGCTTCGGTGACGTGCGGCTGGCCGGGCTGCTGGGCCTGGAGCTGGCGTGGTTCGGCTGGGCCGAGCTCGCCGTCGGGACCTATGCGTCGTTCCTGGTGTTCGGTGTCCCGGGCCTGATGGTCGCGCTCTGGCGGCGCGACCGCCGGCTGCTGCGCACCGCCTACCCGTTCGGCCCGGCGATGCTGGTGGGCGCGCTGGTCGGGCTGGCGGCGGGAGCGGGCCTGTGGTCCCATCTCGCCGGCGGGGCGGCCTGAATCCGGCGGGGTTCGCTCGTGAAACACTGAACGCATGCTGCGCTGGCTCACCGCGGGGGAGTCCCACGGACCGTCCCTGGTCGCGATCCTCGAGGGTCTCCCCGCCCACGTGGCGGTCACGACCGCCGACATCTCCGACTCGCTGGCCCGCCGGCGCCTGGGCTACGGGCGCGGGGCGCGGATGAAGTTCGAGCAGGACCAGGTCACCATCGTCGGCGGGGTGCGGCACGGTCACACGCAGGGCGGCCCGGTCGCGATCGAGGTCGGCAACACCGAGTGGCCCAAGTGGGACAAGGTGATGTCGGCCGACCCCGTCGACCCGGTGGAGCTGGAGGCCCTGGCCCGCAACGCGCCGCTGACCCGGCCGCGTCCCGGCCACGCCGACCTGGTCGGCATGCAGAAGTACGACTTCGACGAGGCGCGGCCGGTCCTCGAGCGGGCCTCGGCCCGGGAGACCGCCGCCCGGGTCGCGCTGGGCCGCGTCGCCTCGAACTTCCTCGAGCAGAGCGTCGGGGCGCACGTCGTCTCCCACGTGGTGGAGCTCGGCGGGGTGCGCGCGCCCGCCGGCAGCATCCCGGAGCCGGGTGACGTGGCGCGGCTCGACGCCGATCCGGTGCGCTGCCTGGACCCCGAGGCCAGCGCCGCGATGGTCGCCCGCATCGACGAGGCCCACAAGGACGGCGACACCCTCGGCGGGGTCGTCGAGGTGGTCGTCGAGGGCCTGCCCCCGGGGCTGGGGTCGCACGTCCACTGGGACCGGCGCCTCGACTCCCGCCTGGCCGGCGCCCTGATGGGGATCCAGGCCATCAAGGGCGTGGAGGTCGGCGACGGCTTCGAGCTGGCCGCCACCCCCGGCTCGCTGGCCCACGACGAGATGGTCCCGACCAGCGAGGGCATCCGGCGCACCGGGGGACGCTCGGGCGGCACCGAGGGCGGCATGACCACCGGCGAGCTGCTCCGGGTGCGCGCGGCGATGAAGCCGATCGCGACCGTGCCCCGCGCGCTGCGCACGGTCGACCTCGCCACCGGCGAGGAGGCCGTGGCCCACCACCAGCGCTCCGACGTGTGCGCGGTCCCGGCCGCGGGCATCGTCGCCGAGGCGATGGTCGCGCTGGTGGTCGCCGACGCGGTGCTGGAGAAGTTCGGCGGCGACTCGGTGCGCGAGACCCGGCGCAACGCGCAGGCCTACCTCGACACCCTGCGCTTCCGGTGAGCCCGATGACCCCCCGGGTGGTCCTGGTCGGCCCCATGGGCGCCGGCAAGACGACCGTGGCGCGCCTGCTGGCCGACGCCTGGGGCGTGACCGCGCGCGACACCGACGCCGACATCGAGGCCGCCGAGGGCCGCAGCATCCCGGACCTCTTCGTCGAGTCCGGCGAGGCGGAGTTCCGGCGCCTCGAGAAGCTGGCCGTGGCCGACGCGCTGACCGGGCACGACGGGGTGCTCGCGCTGGGCGGCGGCGCCGTCCTCGACCCGGCCACCCGGGAACGGCTGGCCGGGCACCGGGTGGTGTTCCTCCGGGTCGGCCTGGCCGATGCGGTCAGGCGGGTCGGCCTCGGCACGTCACGGCCGCTGCTGCTGGGCAACGTGCGCGGCAGGATCAAGGCGCTGCTCGACGAGCGCACCCCGATCTACGAGTCCGTGGCCGACCTCGTGGTCGACACCGACGGGCGCACGCCCGAGGAGGTGGCCCGGGAGATCCTCGCCGCCCTGGCGGGTGGCGAGGCGCCCGACGGCCCGCAGCAGGCGGACACGGTGCTGCCGGTGCGCGGCGCGGCGCCGTACGACGTCGTCGTCGGCACCGACCTGGCCGGGCGACTGCCCGAGCTGCTCGGCCCGGGCGTGCAGCGGGTGGCCGTGGTGCTGCCCGAGACGCTCGAGGGGCTGGCGCAGCCCGTGCTGCGCACGCTCGAGGCGTCGTACGACGTGCTCCGGCTGCCGGTCCCCGACGGCGAGCGGGCCAAGACACCGGCCGTCGCCGCGGCCTGCTGGGAGGCCCTGGGCGAGGCGGGGTTCACCCGGTCGGACGCGGTGGTCACCCTCGGCGGCGGCGCGACCACCGACCTGGGCGGCTTCGTCGCCGCGACCTGGCTGCGCGGGGTGCGGGTCGTGCACGTGCCGACCACGCTGCTCGCGATGGTCGACGCGGCCGTGGGCGGCAAGACCGGGGTCAACACCGGCGCCGGCAAGAACCTGGTCGGCTCCTTCCACGAACCCGCCGGCGTGCTGTGCGACCTCGGGCTGCTGCGGTCGTTGCCGCGCGCCGAGCTGGTGGCCGGCCTGGGGGAGGTCGTCAAGTGCGGCTTCATCGCCGACCCGGCGATCCTCGACCTGGTCGAGGGCGTGGCCCCCGAGGAGATCACGCCGGACTCGCCGGTGCTGCGCGAGCTCGTCGAGCGGGCCATCCGCGTGAAGATCGACGTGGTGGTCACCGACCTGAGGGAGACCGGCGGCGTCGACGGCCACCCGGGCCGCGAGACACTGAACTACGGGCACACCCTCGGCCACGCGATCGAGCGCGCCGAGGACTACCGCATCCGGCACGGCGAGGCGGTGGCGCTCGGCTGCGTCTTCGTCGCCGAGCTGGCCCGGCGCACCGGCGACCTGTCCGACGAGGTGGCCGACCGGCACCGCTCGGCCCTGGCGCGGGTGGGCCTGCCCACGACGTACTCCGGCGCGGGCTTCGAGGAGCTGCTCGCCGCGATGAAGGTGGACAAGAAGGCCCGGGGCTCGCAGCTGCGCTTCGTGGTGCTCCGCGACCTCGGCCGGCCCACGGTGCTGGCCGGGCCGTCGGAGGGGGACCTGCGCGCCGCCTTCGCTGCGCTCTCGCCACGAGGAGAGGGGGAGGCATGAGGGTGCTCGTGCTGAACGGTCCCAACCTGGGGCGCCTCGGCCGCCGGCAGCCCGAGATCTACGGCACCACCACGCACGCCGAGCTCGCGCACCGCTGCGTGGAGTGGGGCCGCGACCTGGGCCTGGAGGTGGAGGTCCGCCAGACCAACCACGAGGGGGTGCTGGTGGACTGGCTCAACGAGGCTGCGGACGATCGGACCGCCGTCGTGCTCAACGCCGCGGCCTGGACGCACTACTCCTACGCGATCTTCGACGCCTGTGCCCAGCTCGAGGCGCCGCTGGTCGAGGTGCACATCTCCGACCCGTCCCAGCGCCCGGAGGAGTTCCGCCACACCTCGGTGGTCTCGCCGCACGCGGTCGCCGTGGTCGCCGGGCACGGCATCGACGGCTACCGGCTCGCGCTGGAGCGACTCGCCGCGAGTTAGCACGGGCCCACGGTGGTCGAGGTGTGAGGCGCGCCAGCGCCGAGCCTCGAGACCCCGACGGCGGCCCGCTGTCCGCGGGTGGTGGCGGTCGTTCGCAGTTGGGCGGGTACGGCGGCGCTGCTGTTGCGGCGCGCCGCCCGGCTCACGGTCCGCTCGTCGGGGAGGGCCGGCGGCTGGGCACCCCCGCTCCGGGGTGTACGCACGTGCGTACACCCCGGAGCCGCCACCGCGGCACGGCACGCTCCCCGGCAGGGCGTCGAGCAGGACTGGACCAGGCCACTGCCCGGACGAGAGTGACCGCGGTCAATGGCTGCGGAGCGACCGCCAGACGGATCGGATCCACCCGATGGCGTCAGCGCGGCGAGCCCGGCTGCGCGCGGCGGCCTGCTGACGACGCTCACGGTCCATGCGGCGCTCGTCGAGGAACGCCTTCGCGCCCTCGGGAGTCCTGGTCCGGACCCAGTGTCCGTTCATTCCGTTGTCCACGACCAACGTCCTTTCGCAGCGGTCCGTCGAGCCTAGGCGGGACCGTCGCCACTGTCGGGCGATGTCCGCAACCACCCGCGTGTCGAGTGAGCTGCCGGAGACCGGGCCATCGGGAACGGCCCGGGAACCGGCCCCGCCCGGCCGCCGTCCAACCGCTGACGACCACGAGCGGGAGGACGAAGGACATGGGCCGGACGGTGACGGTGAGCGTGCGGGGGCTGCTCACGACGGCGGTGGTGATGCTGGGACTGCTGAGCGCCTACCTGTGGGGCGTGTCCGGGGCGAACGGGAGCCCGGCGCACGCCGCGACCGCCACGGTCGTCGGCACCGGCGAGAAGCCACGGACGCTGACGATGGGCGGCACGGGGGAGGCGACGGCCGTGCCCGACCAGCTGTCCTTCGACCTCGAGGTCGGGCTGCTGCGCCCCGACCTGGAGACCGCGCTGGACGACGCCAACGCCGAGATGGACCGGGTGCTCTCGACCATCGGCGGGCTGGGGGTCCGGCGCAGCGACGTGCAGACCACCGGGCTCTCGATGTACCCGGTCTACGACTACCACTCCTCCGGACCGCCCACGCTGCGCGGCTACCGCGTGAGCCAGCGTGCCTCGGTGCTGGTCCGGGAGCTGCGGACCGGCGGCAACGTCGTCAGCGCCGCGGTCGCCACCGGAGGGAACGACGTCCGGGTCAGCGGCATCCGGCTGAAGGTCGGCGACGTCGACGCGGTGCTGGCCAAGGCTCGGGCCGCCGCGGTCGCCGACGCCCGCGACAAGGCACAGGAGTACGCCGGGGCGGCGGGCCTCCAGCTCGGCGACGTGGTCACGCTGCACGAGGTGGGGCCCCGGGCCAGGCCGCAGCTCACCCACGGCTACGCCGTCACCGACGCGACCCGGGCCCCGGCGGCCGGCGTCGCGCCGCTGCCGATCCGCGCGGGCAAGGACACCAGCAAGGTGCGGATCCAGGTCGTCTGGGAGCTGCACTGAGGCATGTTGAGTTGGGCCTCCCCGCGCCTCGAGTTGGGCCTCCCCGCGCGGGGAGGCCCAACTCGGCGCCCGGGGAGGCCCAACTCGACCGGGGGTTGCGGGTTGGGTGGTGGAGGTCACCGGTCTGTAGACTCGGGCGCTGCTGCCGCAAGCGGCGCCGGACCGGCGCGGACGCGGCCGCCCACCCGCTGGGGACGGACCGACCGCCCCGCTCCGACGCAGAAGGCTGACACGCGCGCATGGCAACGACGAACGACCTGAAGAACGGCATGGTTCTCAACATCGACGGCCAGCTCTGGTCCGTGGTGGAGTTCCAGCACGTCAAGCCCGGCAAGGGCCCGGCGTTCGTGCGCACCAAGCTCAAGAACGTCGAGTCGAACAAGACCGTCGACAAGACCTTCAACGCCGGCACCAAGGTCGAGACCGCCACCGTGGACCGCCGCACCATGCAGTACCTCTACAACGACGGCTCGTCGTACGTCTTCATGGACGTGCAGACCTACGACCAGCTCGAGGTCGCCCCGGAGATCGTCGGGGACGGGAAGAACTTCCTGCTCGAGAACCAGGACGTCGTGGTCGCCACAAACGAGGGCCGCGTGCTCTTCATCGAGCTCCCCGCGTCGGTCGAGCTCCTCATCAGCTTCACCGAGCCCGGCCTGGCCGGCGACAGCGCCACCGGCCGCACGAAGCCGGCCACGCTGGAGACCGGTCACGAGATCCAGGTGCCGCTGTTCATCAACCAGGGCGAGAAGGTCAAGGTCGACACCCGCGACTCCTCCTACCTCGGACGCGTCAAGTCCTGATGGCGGCTCGCTCCAAGGCCCGCAAGCGGGCCCTCGACGTCCTCTTCGCCTCCGAGCTCCGGAGCGAGTCGGCGACCGAGGCGCTCGACCGCGCCATCGCCGAGGGCGAGGCGCCCACCAACGACTACACCCTCACGCTGGTCCGTGGCGTCGTCGACCACCAGCAGCGGATCGACCAGCTGCTGCGCGACTACTCCGAGGGCTGGTCACTGGAGCGGATGCCCGCGGTCGACCGCAACGTGCTGCGCCTGGGCGTCTACGAGCTGCTGTACGCCGAGGACGTGCCCGACGCGGTGGCCGTTTCCGAGGCGATGGCGCTGGTGCGCGACCTGTCCACCGACGAGTCACCGGCCTTCGTCAACGGCGTGCTGGGCACGATCGTGCGCGACAAGGAGTCGCTGGCCTAGCCGCGGCCGGGCGGGCGGCTGCGGCACGTCGAGCGCTCACGGACGGAGCATCGTCCAGAGCCTCGGCCCGTCTTCGGGCAGCGTGATCTCCTCGAGCACGTCGAAGCCGAAGCGCTGGTAGAGAGGCACGTTCAGGATGTTGCTGCTCTCCAGGTAGGCGGGCCCGTCGAGCTGCGACAGGCGGTGTTCCAGCAGCGCCGACCCCACACCCCTTCCGGGGGTCGAGGCACCGAGCTGCGCGAGGTACCAGAACCGTCCCGGCGGCCGGGTCCGCGCAAAGGCAGTCTCGAGCAGGGCGCCTCGGCGGAAGCCTGCACCCATCGCGAAGAACAGGCTCGAGACCGCCCACAACTGTTGCCGGTACGACAAGCGGTGTCCAGGTGGATCCCACAGAGCGGCGCCCGTCGGCTCCGCGTCCTCGAACGCTATGTCGGAGCACCCAGGAGCGGCATGGAGATGTGTGGCGAGGGCTCGGAACATCCGAACGTCGCGACCGCCGGCGGGCATCAGCCAGCGGACCACCGGGTCGGCCGCGAACGCCGTCGCCAGGGTCCTGCTGACGACTGCGCGCTCCCGAGCACGCGCCGCCCGGACCTCCAGCATGACCGGAGCCTAGCCGGGGCGCGTCGGACTGCCGGGCTCGCGGGGCCCTCTCCCTTGCCCCGCCCGGTCATGCTGGGGCCATGAGCGACCAGAGCGAGGACCAGGACCGCACCGTCGACCTCGTCGTGATCGGCGCCGGCCCCGGCGGGGAGGCGCTGGCGACGGGGGCCGCGAAGGCGGGCCTCGAGGTCGTGGTGGTCGACCGCCACCTGGTCGGGGGCGAGTGCCCCTACTACGGGTGCATCCCGTCGAAGATGATGATCCGCGCCGCGGACTCCCTGGCCGAGGCACGGCGGGTGGCGGTCCTGGCCGGCGATGCACTGGTCACGCCGTCGTGGAAGCCGGTGGCGACCCGGCTCGACGAGGAGGCCACCGCCGGCTGGGACGACACGATCGCGGTCGACCGGCTGCAGGACGCCGGTGCCACCGTGCACCACGGCGTGGGCCGGCTCGACGGCCCGGCGCGGGTGCGGGTCGAGCTCACCGACGGCGGCGAGGTCGCCTACCGGGCCCGCCGGGGCGTCGTGCTCAACCCGGGCACCCGCCCGGCCGCGCTGCCGGTCGACGGCCTGGACGGCACGCCGTACTGGACCAACCGGGACGCGGTGCGGGTCACCGAGCTGCCCGGCTCGCTCGTGGTGATCGGCGGCGGCCCGATCGGCTGCGAGATGGCGCAGGTCTTCGCCCGGTTCGGCGTCCGGGTCACGGTGCTCGAGGCCGGTCCCCGGCTGCTCGGGCCCGACGAGCCGGAGGCGGCGGCGATCCTCGAGGACGTCTTCGTCTCCGAGGGGATGCGGGTGATGACCGGCGTCCGGATCGAGTCCGTGGCGTACGACGACGGCGCGTTCACCGTGGCGCTCGGCGACGGGGAGCGACTGGTCGCCGACAAGCTGCTCGTCGCCGCCGGCCGGACGCCCAACCTCGACGACCTCGGCCTGGAGACCGTCGGCCTCGACCCGACCGCCCGCAGCATCGAGGTCGACGAGCGGATGCGCGCCGGCGACCGGCTGTGGACGATCGGCGACGTCACCGGCAAGGGTGCGTTCACCCACGTCTCGATGTACCAGTCGGCCATCGCGCTGCGCGACGTGCTCGGCGAGGAGGGGCCCCCGGCCCGCTACCACGCGGTGCCGCACACGACGTTCACCGATCCCGAGGTCGGCGGCGTCGGGCTGACCGAGCAACAGGCCCGCGACGCCGGGCTCGACGTCCGGGTCGGCACCGCGCCGCTGGAGCAGTCCTCGCGCGGATTCGTCCACGGGCCGGGCGCGCGAGGCCTGGTCAAGGTGGTCGAGGACGCCGCTCGCGGGGTGCTCGTCGGCGCCACCGCGATGGGTCCCGCCGGCGGTGAGATCCTCGGCTTCCTGGCGGTGGCCGTGCACGCGGAGGTGCCGACCGCCACGCTGCGTTCGATGATCTTCGCCTACCCCACGTTCCACCGCACGATCGAGACCGCGCTGGCCGACCTCTCCTGACCTCCCAGCTTCGTCCCGGCAGGTTCGTCCCGGGCCGGGCGTGGGTATAGACCGCGCATGGGAGAGATGACGCAGTCGGCGCAGGCGATGGGGAGACGGGTCCAGGGGGATGCGTGGCTGGACCGGGCCATCAGGTTCGGCTTCGTCGTGTACGGCGTGGTGCACCTCGTGGTCGCGTGGCTCGCGCTGGAGCTGGCGCTGGGTGACCACTCGGGCTCGGCGAACAGCACCGGCGCGCTGACGAAGCTGGCGCACACGACGTTCGGGGGCATCCTCATCTGGTTCGTCGCGCTCGGCATGCTCGCGCTGGTGGTCTGGCGGCTGCTCGACGCCGTGGTCGGGCACCAGGAGGAGCACGACGGGGGCAAGCGGACCCGCAAGCGCCTGGTCTCCCTCGGCAAGGCCGTGATCTACGGCGCCATCGCGCTCAGCGCCTTCCGCATCGCCACCAGCCCGGCCCACCAGTCCAAGAAGGGCGGTGGCACCGACGACACCACCGCGACGATCATGCACTGGCCCGGTGGTCCGTTCATCGTCGGGCTCATCGGCCTGGCGATCATCGCCTACGGCCTGAACATGGCGCGTCGCGCCTGGACCGAGAAGTTCCGCGAGCACCTCGACGCCGAGGGCCAGAGCGGCGACACCGGACAGGCCTACATCTGGTTCGGCAAGGCCGGCTACACCGCCAAGGGCGTGGCGTTCGTGGTCGTCGGCGGCCTGTTCTGCTACGCCGCGCTGACGCACGACGCGAAGAAGTCCGGTGGCCTCGACGTCGCCCTGCACAAGGTCCTCCAGCAGCCGTTCGGGCAGTGGCTGCTGGCCCTGATCGCCGTGGGCATCGGCTGCTACGGCCTGTTCTGCTTCGCGCGGGCGCGGCACCTCTCGCGCTGACCCGTCGCGGGACGGACGCGGGAGGAGGCCGCCCAGGAGGAGGTCGCCGAGCAGCGGGTCGTCCAGGCGACGGCCCTGCCGGAGACGGGTGCACGACGAGACACGCGGGGGAGGACTCATGGCCACCGAGGTGGACGTGGTGGTGGTCGGGCTCGGCGCGGGTGGCGAGCTGGCGGCGGCCCGGCTCGCCGAGGCCGGGCTGGACGTGGTGGCCGTCGAGCAGGACCTGGTCGGCGGCGAGTGCCCGTTCGCCGGCTGCACGCCGTCGAAGCTCATGGTGCGGGCCGCGGACCTGCTCGCCGAGGGCCGCCGCGCCGACCGGCTGGCCGGGCGGGTGGAGGTGGCGCCGGACTGGTCGCGGGTCGCGACGCGGATCCGCGAGGCCAACCACGACTGGGACGACGCCACGCACGTGGAGGCGCTGGAGGCGGTCGGCGTCCGGATCGTGCGCGGCCACGGCCGCCTCGCCGGGCCGGGGCGGGTCGTCGTCGAGAGCGGTGGGGCGACCGAGGAGTACGCCGCGCGGCGCGGGGTGGTGCTGAACACCGGCACCCGACCCGGCGTACCTCCCCTCGACGGCCTGGAGGGCACGCCGTACTGGACGAACCGTGAGGTCGTGCGGCTCACCGAGCTGCCCGACAGCCTCGTCGTCGTCGGCGGTGGCCCGATCGGCTGCGAGCTCGCGCAGGCGCTCGCCCGCTACGGCGTCGACGTGAGCGTCCTCGAGGCCGAGGACCGGTTGCTCGGCGGTGAGGAGCCCGAGTCGAGCGAGGTGGTGGCGGCCGCCCTGCGGGCCGACGGGCTCGACGTCCGCACCGGCGTGCGCATCGGCCGGGTGCGCCACGACGGCCGCTTCCACCTCGAGGTCGACGATGTGCCGCTGGAGGCGGCGGCGCTGCTGGTGGCGACCGGACGGCGCAGCAACCTCACCGGCCTGGGGCTGGAGACGGTCGGACTGGACCCGGCCGCCGAGCTCCTCGACGTCGACGAGCACCTCCGGGCCGGCGAACGCCTGTGGGCGATCGGCGACATCACCGGCGAGGGCCAGTACACCCACGTCTCCCTCCTCCAGGCCGCGACGGCGGTGAGCGACGTGCTGGGGGAGGACGGCCCGGGCATCGACCGCCACGCCGTCAGCCGGGTCACGTTCACCGACCCCGAGGTGGGCGCGGTCGGCCTGACCGAGCAGCAGGCGCGCGAGGCCGGGCTCGACGTCCGCGTCGGGCTCCGGCGGGTCGAGGAGTCCAGCCGGGGCTGGCTGCACGGGCCCGGCGGTGACGGCGTGGTGAAGCTGGTCGCCGACGCCCGGCGCGGGGTGCTCGTCGGCGGCACGTCGGTGGGGCCTGCCGGTGGGGAGGTGCTCGGCCTGCTCACGACCGCGGTGCATGCCGAGGTCCCGGTCGAGAGCCTGCGCCGGATGCACTACGCCTACCCCACGTTCCACCGTGCCGTGCTGGGGGCGTTGGCCGACCTCGGCACGTGAAGCAGCCGCGGTGCGCACCGTGGCGCGCGCCCGGCCGCGGTTTGAGGTGTGGCCCCTGGGGGCACCGTGGCGCTCATGTCCTCATTCGCGCGCGTGCGCGTCCGGGTCGCTCGGGTCATCGCAGGAACCCTGACCGTCGCCGCGTTGTCCTCGTCCTGCTCCACCGCCGACCAGTCCGGGTCGCGGCCTGAGGGGACGACGGCGAGTGCGACGGGCAGTGCGACGGGCAGTGCGACCAGCAGCGCCGCCGGGCATGCCCCGGCGACGGCCGGCGGTGCCTCGACCGGGGCTGCGGCGGCCTGCAGCGTGCGCGGCTTCCACCCCTCGACCCGGATCACCGCCCGGCACGTGCGGCCGGTCGTGGTCTACGCGATCTCCCACAGCCTGCCGCCCGACAGCTCGACCCGTAGCGCCAGCCACCCGGCGGGACGTCTCGACTTCATCCCGATCCGGGTGCGGTCCACGACGGGCCCCCGCCCCACGGCGAGCGACCGTGACGCGATCCTGCGCTCGGACGGCGGCCCCGTGCACCACGGCGCGATCCGTGAGCAGGTCCGCTACCCGGTGCGGCTGCACAACCGGACCGATCGGAACCGGGGCTACCTGGTCTACCGGGGCGCCCGGGCCTGGTCGGGCCGCTGGACGATGAGGGTCTGCGGCGCGCCGTACAACGACGGCCTCAGCGTCCAGGAGCTGTCCGGCACCTACCGGACGGTCTCCCGGATCCGCCCGCCGCGCGTGGCGGTGTGTGGTCAGGTCCCGCCGCACGCGGACGACATCGAACGGCACGCCGCGCGGCGCGCGTGCGCGTGAATTCCGCCTGAGCTGGGTAGGAGCACGACTGGCACCGTGTCCTCTCGAGGACCGTCCACTGCAACGGAGGAACCGATGACGCAGTCACCGCAGGGCCCGGAGGGGCGGCCCGCCGACCACGACCTGTCGGACACCAGCGACCGCCTCTACACCCCCGAGGAGCTGGGCGCCTACGCAGCCGGGTGGGAGCGCCAGCGGGCCGACGGCCCCGCCGGCCCGCTGCAGCGCACGGTGTACGGCGACCCGCTGACCGACCCCCTCCCCGGCCAGGCGTCGGGTCAGGCGTCGGGCCAGGTGCCGTCGCCGCGACCGGCGCAGCAGCAGCCCGGCCCGGCCGGGGGTGCGGGGGAGAGGCTGCCCACGCCGGACGGTCCGCCGCCCGGACAGCCGCCCGTCGGACCACCCGCGGCGCCGGGCGCCCAGCAGCCGCCCCGGACGACTCCCCAGCCGGCCCCGCAGGCCACCCAGCCCCAGCCGGCGGGCCGGCCCACCACCCAGCCACCGGCGAACCCGCCCGCCGGCCAGCCCGGTGGCGCCGGACCCGCCACGGCCGCCCCCACCGGTGGTGCGGGGACGAGCCCCGCGATCGGCCCGGCCCCGGGGCCCGAGCCCGCAAACAGCGCGGCGAGCGCCGAGCAGTCCCTTGAGCAGTCCACGGGACAGTCCACGGGGCAGCCCGCAGGGCCGGACGCCGAGCCACGCCGCTTCATGACCGCCACGGACTTCCTGGACCGGCGCGCGGAGGACCAGGAGCACGGCCCGGCGACGTGGGGCTGGCGGGGTGCCGTACGACGCTGGAGCGGTGGCCTCATCAGCCCCCGGATGGGCACCGCGGAGCTCACCTTCGAGCAGGACCGGGCCACCATCCAGCGTGACTTCGACGGCCCGCGCACGATCGCGTTCATCAACCCCAAGGGCGGTGCCGCCAAGACCACCGGGGTGCTGGCGGCCGGGTGCACGTTCGGCACCGTGCGCGGTGGCGGCGTGGTCGCCTGGGACAACAACGAGACCCGCGGGACGCTCGGCATCCGCGGCACCCGGAGCACCCATCGCAACACCACGCGCGAGCTGCTCGAGGACCTCGAGCGGTTCAGCGACGTCTACCAGTCGCGCATCGGCGACCTGGGGGCGTTCGTGCGGTCGCAGGGCGACGCGCACTTCGACGTGCTGGCCTCCGACGAGCGACCCGACGTGACCGGCACGATCCGGGCCTCGGACTTCGAGTCGGTGCACAAGCTGCTGGAGCGGTTCTACCGGATCATCCTGGTCGACACCGGCAACAACATGCGGGCCGAGAACTGGCTGGCCGCGGCGGAGGCCGCGGACCTGCTGGTGGTCACCAGCACGGTCCGCGAGGACACCGGCTACAGCGGGCTGTGGATGCTCGACGCGCTCCAGGACGCCGGCTACGCCGACCTCAAGCACAAGACCGTCACGGTGCTCTCGGACCCGTCGGCGCAGGTGGACAGCAAGCTGGCCGCCGACCTGACCGACGTCTACGAGCAGCGGACCCGCGGCGTCTACCGGGTGCCCTACGACCCGGCGCTCGTTGCCGGCTCCGTGGTGCCCTACGCCCAGCTGTCGCAGGGCACCCGGATGTCGTGGCTCAAGGCGTGCGCGGGGATGGCCGCCGCGCTCTGACCGCGAGCGGGGCTCAGCCTGGATCCACGCTCAGTGTCCTGCGGCGCCCCAGCCGTGCCAGCGCTCGACCCGCATCCAGGCGCTGACCCGCGGGCTGTCCCGGGTGGGGTAGGGCTTGCCGTTGTAGTGGGTGCTCAGCGCGTCGATGTCGGCCAGCCCCTCGTCGTCGTACATCTCCTCGACCCGGCCGATCAGCGAGACGTGGGTGTACCAGCTCGCGTCGTCGAGCACGGTCAGCGTCAGCCGCGGGTCGCGCCGCAGGTGCTGGAGGCGGACGCGGGTGTGGTCCATGTTCAGCAGCACCCGGTCGTCCTCGCCGAGGAGGTACCACGTGGCCACCGAGACCGGCTGGCCGTCGGAGCGCAGCGTGCTCACCACTGCCGGGTTCGGCTTGCGCAGCAGGTCGCGCACGTGGTCCGGGAACGGCAGGTCGGGCATGGATCCTCCTCGAAGTGGGTTACTACGACTCAGGACTTCTACCCAGAAAGGCCGACGCATGCGCGCAGTGGTGTACAGCCAGACCGGACCGTCCTCGGTGCTGGAGGTGGTGGAGCGGGAGGTCCCCGAGCCCGGAGCCGGGGAGGTGCGCGTCCGGCTCGCCCGGGCCGGAGTGAACCCGACGGACTGGAAGTTCCGCGCCAACGGGATGAACGGCGACTGGTCGGAGGTGGTGCCCGGGCAGGACGGCGCGGGCGTCGTCGACGCGGTCGGCCCCGGCGTCGAGGGGCTGAAGGTGGGCGAGCGGGTGTGGACCGTGCTCGCGCAGTACCAGCGCCCGGGAGGTACGGCGGCCGAGCTCACCGTCCAGCCGGCCGAGCGGGTCGTGCCGCTCCCGGTCGGGGCGTCCTGGGACCTCGGCGCCTCCCTGGGCGTGCCTGCGGTCACCGCGCACCGGGCGCTGACCGCCGGGGAGGACGTCACCCGGCTGGCACCGGGCTCGATGTCCGGGATGTGGGTGCTGGTCGCCGGCGGCGCCGGCGCGGTCGGGAACGCCGCCATCCAGCTGGCCCGCTGGGCCGGGGCCACGGTCGTCTCGACGGTCAGCAGCGACGAGAAGGCGGCGCTGGCGGTGGCGGCCGGCGCCCACCACACCGTCAACTACACGGTCGGCGACCCCGCCGGGGAGATCCAGGCCCTGTGCCCGGAGGGCGTCGACCTGGTGGTCGAGGTCGCCCTCGCGCAGAACATCGGCCTGGACGTCGAGGTGCTGCGCAACCGCGGCACCATCGCCTACTACGCCGACAACGGCGGCGCCGAGGCGTCGGTCCCGGTCCGCGGCACGTTCGCCAAGAACCTGCGGCTGCAGGGCGTGCTGCTCTACACGCTCGGCGCCGACCTGGTCGAGGCCGCGACCGCGGACGTCAACGCGGCCGTGTCAGCCGGTGCGCTGCGCGTCGGTGAGGACGCCGGGCTGCCGCTCCACCACTACCGGCTCGAGGAGCTCGCTGCCGCTCACGACGCCGTCGAGGGCGGGGCGGTCGGCAAGGTGCTGGTGGACGTCAGCGACGAGGTCGGGTGAGCGGCCGGCTGCCCCGCACGGTGTACGCCGGCGGGGCGGCCCGCTGGTAGGGTCGAGGCCGATCGACATCCTTTAACGAGCCGTCCCGTGAGGCGGAGAAGGAGGTCCGGCACTCGATGTCCGTGCCCAACCCTGCCAGCAGTCCGACCGGCGACGCAGCCGGCGAGCCCGGCCCCCGGCCCCGGTCGCACCGTCCTCGATGCGCGCGACATCACGCGGGCGCTGACCCGCATCTCCCACGAGATCCTGGAGCGCAACAAGGGCGCGGCGGACCTGCTGCTGCTCGGCATTCCCAGCCGCGGGGTCCCGCTGGCCGAGCGGATCGCCGAACGGATCGCCGCCGTCGAGGGGTACGACGTGCCCGTCGGCTCGCTCGACGTGACGATGTACCGCGACGACCTGCGGCTCAAGCCGGCCCGCGCGCTGCTCCCGACCTCGATCCCGCCCGGCGGGGTCGACGGTCGCACCGTCGTGCTGGTCGACGACGTGCTGTTCTCCGGCCGCACCATCCGCGCGGCGCTCGACGCGCTGGGCGACATCGGGCGGCCGAAGGCGGTCCGCCTCGCCGTCCTGGTCGACCGGGGCCACCGCGAGCTGCCGATCCGGGCCGACTTCGTCGGCAAGAACCTCCCGACCTCGCTGGTGGAGCGGGTCCGGGTGTCCCTGGCCGGCGTCGACGACGTCGACGCCGTGACCATCCTGGGCTCCACCGAGGAGGTGTCGGCATGAAGCGCCACCTGCTGAGCGCCGGCGACCTCAGCCGCGACGACGCCGAGCTGGTCCTCGAGACCGCCGAGGAGCTGCGCTCGCTGGCCGACCGGCCGATCAAGAAGCTGCCCGCGCTGCGCGGCCGCACCGTGGTCAACCTCTTCTTCGAGGACTCCACCCGCACCCGCATCTCCTTCGAGGCCGCCGCCAAGCGGCTCTCCGCCGACGTCATCAACTTCGCGGCCAAGGGCTCCTCGCTGTCCAAGGGCGAGAGCCTGAAGGACACCGCGCTGACGCTCGAGGCGATGGGCGCCGACGCGGTCGTCGTACGCCACTCCGCCAGCGGCGCCCCGCACCGGCTGGCCAACTCCGGCTGGGTGCGCTCCAGCGTCGTCAACGCCGGCGACGGCACCCACGAGCACCCCACCCAGGCGCTGCTGGACGCCTTCACGATGTGGCGCCACCTGGGGCCGAGGAGCGGGGGCAGCCTCGACGGCCGCCGGGTCGCGATCGTGGGCGACGTGCTGCACAGCCGGGTCGCCCGCTCGAACGCGCTGCTCCTCAACACCCTCGGCGCCGAGGTCACCCTGGTCGCCCCGCCGACGCTGCTGCCGGTCGGCGTCGAGAGCTGGCCGGTGGAGACGTCCTACGACCTCGACGCGGTGCTGCCGAAGGTGGACGCGGTGATGATGCTGCGGGTCCAGCGAGAGCGCATGCACGGCGGGTTCTTCCCGACCGCGCGGGAGTACTCCCGCCGCTACGGCCTCGACGGGCGCCGGATGGCGACCCTGCAGGACCACACGATCGTCATGCACCCCGGGCCGATGGTCCGCGGCATGGAGATCACCGCCGCTGTGGCCGACTCCGACCGTTCGGTGATCGTCGAGCAGGTCACCAACGGCGTCGCCGTCCGGATGGCCGTCCTCTACCTCCTCCTGGGTGGCTCCGCCCCCGCCGTCGCGACCGAAGGGGTCCCCGAGTGACCAGCGTGACCAGCTACCTGATCAAGAACGCCGCCCTGCTCGGCGGCGAGCCGACCGACCTGCTGCTCGCCGACGGCGTGGTCCGCGAGGTCGCCCGGGAGATCGACGTCGAGTCCTCGGGTCCGGTGGAGACCATCGACGCGACCGGGCTGGTCGCCCTCCCGGGCCTGGTCGACCTGCACACCCACCTGCGCGAGCCGGGCCGCGAGGACGCGGAGACGGTCGCCTCCGGCACCCGCGCCGCGGCCACGGGCGGCTTCACCGCGGTGCACGCGATGGCCAACACCGAGCCGGTCGCCGACACCGCCGGCGTCGTCGAGCAGGTCTGGCGGCTGGGCCGCGAGGCCGGCCACTGCGACGTCTACCCGGTCGGCGCCGTCACCGTCGGCCTGCGGGGCGAGCAGCTGGCCGAGCTCGGCGCGATGGCCGACTCCGCCGCCGGCGTGCGGGTGTTCTCCGACGACGGCAAGTGCGTCAGCGATGCGGTGCTGATGCGCCGCGCGCTGGAGTACGTCAAGGCCTTCGACGGCGTCGTCGCCCAGCACGCGCAGGAGCCGCGGCTCACCGAGGGCGCCCAGATGAACGAGGGCGAGCTCTCCGGGCGGCTCGGGCTGGCCGGCTGGCCGGCCGTCGCCGAGGAGGCGATCATCGCTCGCGACGTGCTGCTCGCCGAGCACGTCGGCTCGCGGCTGCACGTCTGCCACGTGTCCACCGCCGGATCGGTGGACATCGTGCGCTGGGCCAAGGGCAAGGGGGTCGACGTCACCGCTGAGGTGTGTCCCCACCACCTGCTGCTCACCGACGACCTCGCCGCGACCTACGACCCCATCTACAAGGTCAACCCGCCGCTGCGCTCGGCCGCCGACGTCGAGGCGCTGCGGGCCGGCCTGGCCGACGGGACCATCGACATCGTCGCCACCGACCACGCCCCGCACCCGCTGGAGGACAAGGACTGCGAGTGGGCGGCGGCCGCGTTCGGCATGCTCGGCCTCGAGACCGCGCTCTCCATCGTGCAGGAGACCATGGTCGACCCCGGCCTGCTCGACTGGGCCGGCGTGGCCGAGCGGATGTCCCACGCGCCCGCGCGGATCGGCCGCGTGGGCGACCACGGCCGCCCGCTCGAGGTCGGCGCCCCCGCCAACGTGGTGCTCTACGACCCGGGCGTGCGCCGCACCGTCGAGCCGGCGGAGTCGGCCTCGCTGTCGCGGAACACGCCGTACGCCGGCATGGAGCTGCCGGGCCGGGTCGTGGCCACGTTCCTGCGGGGCCGCGCCACGGTGCTCGACGGCAAGCTGGCCTGACCGCCGCCCGGGTGGCTTCACCTAGGTATGTCGCCCGGGGCTCGCTTCCCGCGTCGAGTTCGACCCGGGGAGCGGGGCTCCGCCTACATACCTAGGTGAAGCCGTGTCCGCCGCCCGGCCGGCCGGGCCGCGGGCGCGGACCACCCGGGCGACGCCGCGACACGGCCCGCCGGCGGGTGCACAATGGCAGGCACCGCACAGGCGACGGGAGGACCCATGTCACGAGTGGTGCACTTCGAGATCCAGGCCGACGACGTCGAACGCGCGAAGTCGTTCTACGGCGCGGTGTTCGACTGGACGTTCCAGGACTGGGCCCAGGTCACCGGCTCGCCCTACTGGGGGATCATCACCGGGCCCGACGACCAGATGGGCATCAACGGCGGGCTGCTGCAGCGGCCCGCGGCCGCACCGGCCGCCGAGCAGGGCACGAACGCCTTCGTCTGCACGATCGGCGTGGGCGACTACGACGAGGCCGAGCGGCGCATCCTCGAGGCCGGCGGCCGGGTCGCGCTGCCCAAGATGGCGCTCACCGGCATGGCCTGGCAGGGCTACTACCTCGATCCGGAGGGCAACACCTTCGGCATCCACCAGCCCGATCCCGACGCGAGGTAGCGGCTCCGCGTCCGGTCGCGCCAGAGGGCGGACGCGCGCTCGGTCGTGGGCGCGGGTCGCTGGTAGGGTCGGGCTCGCTCGACATCCTTTAACGATCCGTCCCGTGAGGCGGAGAAGGAGGTACGGCGTGCCCCTGCATGCCCCAGCACACCCGGACCGGTCCACCCGGTCGGTTCCCCGCCCCGCGGTCCTGGTCCTCGAGGACGGCCGCACCTTCCACGGCGAGTCCTACGGCGCCGAGGGCGAGACCTTCGGCGAAGCCGTCTTCAACACCGGCATGACCGGCTACCAGGAGACGCTGACCGACCCGTCCTACCACCGCCAGGTGGTGGTGATGACCGCCCCGCACATCGGCAACACCGGTGTCAACGACGAGGACCCCGAGTCCCGCAGGATCTGGGTGGCCGGCTACGTCGTCCGCGACCCCGCGCGCGTCCCGTCCAGCTGGCGCTCGCGCCGCAGCCTCGACGACGAGCTGCGCACCCAGGGCGTCGTCGGCATCTCCGGCGTCGACACCCGCGCCCTGACCCGCCACCTGCGCGAGCGCGGCGCCATGCGCGTGGGCATCTCCTCGACCGGCGCCGACGCGACCGAGGTGCTCGCCCGGGTCCGCGGCTCCGCGGAGATGGCCGGCTCCGAGCTGGCCGGCGAGGTCTCGACGGGGGAGGCGTACGTCGTCCCCGCGCTGCCCGGCCCGTGGGGGACCGAGAAGCGCTTCACCGTCGCCGTCCTCGACCTCGGCCTCAAGGCGATGACCCCGCACCGGATGGCCGAGCGCGGCATCGAGGTGCACGTGCTGCCCGCCACCGCGAGCCTCGAGGAGGTGCTGGCGGTCCGCCCCGACGGGCTGTTCTTCTCCAACGGCCCCGGTGACCCGGCGGCGACCACCCACCAGGTCGAGCTGCTCCGGGGGGCGCTGGCCGAGGGGATCCCCTACTTCGGCATCTGCTTCGGCAACCAGCTCTTCGGCCGGGCCCTCGGGTTCGGCACCTACAAGCTCAAGTACGGCCACCGCGGCATCAACCAGCCGGTGATGGACCGCACCACCGGCAAGGTCGAGGTCACCGCCCACAACCACGGGTTCGCCGTGGACGCGCCGCTGGAGGGCAGCACCGAGACGCCGTACGGCGTGGCGAGCGTCAGCCACGTCTGCCTCAACGACGACGTGGTCGAGGGCCTCGAGCTGCACGACGCTCCGCGGTCGGAGGGGGGCCGGCTGAAGGGCTTCTCGGTGCAGTACCACCCCGAGGCCGCGGCCGGCCCGCACGACGCGGGCTACCTCTTCGACCGGTTCGTCGAGCTGATGGCCTCGACCAGCTCGACCAACGAGGGGAAGGCCTGAGATGCCCAAGCGCACCGACATCGAGTCCGTCCTGGTCATCGGCTCCGGGCCGATCATCATCGGCCAGGCCTGCGAGTTCGACTACTCCGGCACCCAGGCCTGCCGGGTGCTCAAGGCCGAGGGGATCCGGGTCATCCTGGTCAACTCCAACCCGGCCACGATCATGACCGACCCCGAGTTCGCCGACGCGACGTACGTCGAGCCGATCACCCCGGAGTTCGTCGAGAAGGTGATCGCCAAGGAGCGCCCCGACGCGCTGCTGCCGACGCTGGGCGGCCAGACCGCGCTCAACGCGGCGACCGCGCTGCACGAGAACGGCGTGCTGGAGAAGTACGGCGTGGAGATGATCGGCGCCAGCTTCGAGGCCATCCACCGCGGCGAGAACCGCGAGCAGTTCAACGCGATCGTGGACAAGGTGGGCGGCGAGGTCGCCCGCAGCTTCGTGTGCCACTCGCTCGAGGACTGCGAGAAGGCCGTCGCCGAGCTCGGCTACCCGGTCGTGGTCCGCCCGTCGTTCACGATGGGCGGCACCGGCTCCGGCATCGCCTACGACGAGGGCGACCTGGCGCGGATCGCCGGCGCCGGCCTCGCCGCCAGCCCCACCACCGAGGTGCTGATCGAGGAGTCGATCATCGGCTGGAAGGAGTACGAGCTGGAGGTGATGCGCGACAAGGCCGACAACGTCGTCATCGTCTGCTCCATCGAGAACCTCGACCCGATGGGCGTGCACACCGGCGACTCGATCACGGTCGCCCCGGCGATGACGCTGACCGACCGGGAGTACCAGCACCTGCGGGACCTGGCGATCCGGATCATCCGCGAGGTGGGCGTCGACACCGGCGGCTGCAACATCCAGTACGCCGTGAACCCCGCCGACGGCCGGGTGATCGTCATCGAGATGAACCCGCGGGTCTCGCGCTCGAGTGCGCTGGCGTCGAAGGCGACCGGCTTCCCGATCGCCAAGATCGCCGCGAAGGTCGCGATCGGCTACACGCTCGACGAGATCCCCAACGACATCACCGCCCGCCCCGACGGCCAGTCCACCCCGGCCGCCTTCGAGCCCACCCTGGACTACGTGGTGGTCAAGGTCCCGCGGTTCGCCTTCGAGAAGTTCCCCGGGGCCGACCCGAGGCTCACCACCCACATGAAGTCGGTGGGCGAGGCGATGGCGATCGGCCGCAACTTCACCGAGGCGCTGCAGAAGGCGCTGCGCTCCCTGGAGAGCAAGGACGCGGTCTTCGACTGGAGCCACGAGTGGGTCGACCTCGACAAGGCCGAGCTGCTCCGGGAGGTCGCCACGCCGCACGACGGCCGGCTGAAGAAGGTGATGGACGCGCTCCGGGCCGGGGCCACGCCGCAGGAGGTCTTCGAGGCCACCGCGATCGACCCGTGGTACGTCGACCAGCTGGCGCTGATCAACGAGGTGGCGGGCGAGATCGCGGACGCCGCCGAGCTGACCCCCGAGGTGCTGCGCCGGGCCAAGCGGCACGGCTTCTCCGACGCCCAGATCGGGAAGATCCGTGACATGAGCGCCGACGTGGTGCGCGGGGTCCGGCACGCGCTGGGCATCCGGCCGGTGTTCAAGACCGTGGACACCTGCGCCGCCGAGTTCGCCGCGGCCACGCCCTACCACTACTCGTCGTACGACGAGGAGAGCGAGGTGCAACCGCGCGAGAAGGAGGCGGTGATCATCCTCGGCTCGGGCCCGAACCGGATCGGCCAGGGCATCGAGTTCGACTACTCCTGCGTCCACGCCAGCCTCGCGCTCGGCTCCGCCGACGGTGGCGCGGGCTACGAGACGATCATGGTCAACTGCAACCCCGAGACCGTCTCGACCGACTACGACACCTCCGACCGGCTCTACTTCGAGCCGCTGACGCTGGAGGACGTGCTCGAGATCGTGCACGCCGAGCGGCAGGCCGGCCCGGTCGCCGGGGTCATCTGCCAGCTGGGCGGCCAGACGCCGCTCGGCCTGGCCCAGGCGCTGAAGGACAACGGCGTGCCGATCGTGGGCACCTCCCCGGAGGCCATCCACCTCGCCGAGGAGCGCGGCGCCTTCGGCCGGGTGCTGGCCGAGGCCGGCCTGCCCGCGCCCAAGCACGGGATGGCCACCTCGTTCGCCGACGCCCGGGCGATCGCGGCCGAGATCGGCTACCCGGTGCTCGTGCGGCCGTCGTACGTCCTGGGCGGCCGCGGCATGGAGATCGTCTACGACGACGAGGCGCTCGAGGGCTACATCCAGCGGGCGACCGAGATCAGCCCCGAGCACCCGGTGCTGGTCGACCGGTTCATCGACGACGCGGTGGAGATCGACGTGGACGCGCTGTTCGACGGCGAGGAGCTCTTCCTCGGCGGCGTCATGGAGCACATCGAGGAGGCCGGCATCCACTCCGGCGACTCCTCGTGCGCGCTGCCGCCGATCACCCTCGGCGAGGCCGAGATCGACCGGATCCGGGAGGCGACCGCCGCGATCGCCCGCGGCGTCGGCGTCCGCGGGCTGCTGAACATCCAGTACGCGCTGGGCTCCGACGTGCTCTACGTCCTCGAGGCCAACCCCCGGGCCAGCCGGACCGTGCCGTTCGTCTCCAAGGCGACCGCCACACCGCTGGCCAAGGCCGCCGCCCGGGTGATGCTCGGCGAGTCGATCGCGTCCCTGCGCTCCGCCGGCGTGCTGCCGGCCAGCGGCGACGGCGGCTCGCTGCCCGGCGACCAGCCGATCGCGGTCAAGGAGGCCGTGATGCCGTTCAACCGGTTCCGGACCCCCGACGGCCAGCAGGTCGACACGGTGCTCGGACCGGAGATGAAGTCGACCGGTGAGGTGATGGGCCTCGACGCCGACTTCGGCACCGCCTTCGCCAAGGCGCAGACCGCGGCGTTCGGCTCCCTGCCCTCGCAGGGGCGGGTGTTCGTCAGCATGGCCAACCGCGACAAGCGGCACATGATCTTCCCGATCAAGGTGCTCGCCGACCACGGCTTCGAGATCCTCGCGACCCAGGGCACCGCCGAGGTGCTGCGCCGCAACGGCGTGCGCGCCGGCGTGGTCCGCAAGCACCACGAGGGCACCGGGCCGAACGGCGAGAAGACGACCGTGCAGATGATCCTGGCCGGCGAGATCGACCTGGTGATCAACACCCCGCACGGCTCGGCGACCGGGGGCGGCCGCGGCGCCTCGGCGCGCGTCGACGGCTACGAGATCCGCACCGCGGCGATCATGGCCAACATCCCGTGCATCACCACCGTCCAGGGCCTGGGCGCCGCGGTGCAGGGCATCGAGGCCCGGGAGCGCGGCGACATCGGCGTGCGCAGCCTGCAGGACTGGGCGCTGCGCGGTGAGCGATGAGGGTCCGGCCGGCGCGGGACGCCCGCTGATGGGCCGCCCCTACCGGCTGCTCTTCGACCGGGTCCTCACCCGCACCGACCCCGAGCAGGCGCACCACGCCGCGTTCCGGGCCATCCGGGCGGCCGGCCCGGTGGTCGCCGCGGGCCGGCGCGGGTTGACGCGCCCGGGCCGCGCCGAGGAGGCCGCGGCGGGCCGGGTCCGGGCGATGGGGCTCGACTTCCCCAACCGGCTCGGCCTGGCGGCGGGGTTCGACAAGAACGCGGTCGGCATCGACGCGCTGGCCGCGCTGGGCTTCGGCCACGTGGAGGTCGGCACCGTGACCGGGGAGGCCCAGCCCGGCAACCCCCGGCCGCGGCTGTTCCGGCTGCCGGCCGACGGCGCCGTCGTCAACCGGATGGGGTTCAACAACGACGGTGCCGAGGCGGTCGCGCGGCGGTTGGCCCACCGGGAGGCCCGGCTCGCCCGGGCGCCGGGGCGCGAGCGGCCGGTGCTGGGCGTCAACATCGGCAAGACCAAGGTGGTGCCCGAGGACGACGAGGCCGCGGTGCTGGCCGACTACGCCAAGAGCGCCCGGCTGCTCACGCCGTACGCCGACTACCTCGTGGTCAACGTGAGCTCCCCGAACACCCCGGGGCTGCGCAACCTGCAGGCCGTCGAGCGGCTCGAGCCGCTGCTGCGGCACGTGCGCCGCACCGCCGACGAGACCACGCAGGGGCGCGGGCGTCGGGTGCCGCTGCTGGTCAAGATCGCCCCCGACCTCTCCGACGACGACGTGCTCGCCGTGGCCGACCTGGCCTGCGGGATCGGGCTGGACGGCATCATCGCCACCAACACCACGATCTCCCGGGCCGGGCTGCGCTCGGACCCGGCCGAGGTCGAGCGCGTCGGTGCCGGCGGGCTGTCGGGCCGGCCGCTCGCCGCCCGCGCCCTGGAGGTGATGCGGCTGCTGCGCGGCCGGGTGGGACCCGACCTGGCGCTGGTCGGCGTCGGCGGCCTCACCACCGTCGAGGACGCCCGCGCGCGCCTCCAGGCGGGTGCCACCCTGCTGCAGGGTTACTCCGCGTTCGTCTACGAGGGGCCGCTCTGGCCGCGCCGGATCGTGGCCGGGACCACCGGGTGAGCCCCGATCCGGGCCCGGGCGCCCCGGCCGCCGGCCCCGTCCACGTCACCGCCGAGCTGCTGGCCAGCAAGCGGATCGGCGCCCACCACCACCTGACCCTCGTCGCGCCGGGCGTGCCGGAGCGGTTCCGGCCGGGCACCTTCGTCGCGGTCTCGGTCGCGGAGTCCCACCTGGCCCGGCGCGCGCTGTGGATCCACCGGGTCCGCCCGGTCGGCGGCTACGGCGCCGCCGTCGAGGTCGTGGTCGAGCCGCGCGGGGTCGGCAGCCACTGGCTGGCGCGGCTGGCGCCCGGCGCCCGGCTCGACGTCACCGGGCCGCTCGGCCGCCCGTTCGCGCTGCCCAAGGAGCCGGTCTCCTGCCTGCTCGTGGGGGAGGGGTACGCCGCGGCGCCGCTCTTCCCGCTGGCCGAGCGGCTGCGCGAGCGTGATTGCCCGGTCACCCTGCTGCTGGCCGGCCAGGACGAGGCCCACCTGCTCTCCGCGCTCGAGGCGCGCCGCTCGGCGCGCGCCGTCACGGTGGTCACCGGCGACGGCTCGGTCGGGCGCCGGGGCCGCGCCCCGGACGTCATCGAGGACGTGCTGGCCCAGGCGGGCGCGGACGTCGTCTACGCCGCCGGCCCGCTGCCGACCCTGCACGCCGTGGCCGCGGCCGCCGAGGCCCACGGGGCCTGGAGCCAGACGGCGCTGGAGGTGCCGCTCACCTGCGCCACCGGGCTCTGCCACGGCTGCGCCGTCCCGGTCGTCGGCGAGGCGGGCGTCCCGCGCACCGCGCGGGTCTGCCACGAGGGTCCGGTGCTGCGGGGCGACCGGGTCCGCTGGGCCGAGCTGCTGGCCGGGCCCGCGGCCGTGCCCCCGGGCGGGCCCACCAGCCAGCCGACCACCGCGCCGGACCCGGGGGCGGCCCCGTGACCGTCGAGCTGGCCGGGCTCACGCTGCCCTCGCCCGTGCTGGTCGCCTCGGGGTGCGGCGGCACCGGCCGCGAGCTCGCGGCGTACGGGCCGCTCACCGACCTCGGCGGCTTCGTCACCCGCTCGCTGACCCTCAACGCCCGCCCCGGCGGTCCCCAGCCGCGGATCGTGGAGACGCCGTCGGGGCTGGTGCACGCCGTCGGCCTGCCGAACCCCGGCCTCGAGCCGTTCCTCGCCACCGAGCTGCCCTGGCTGGTCCAGCACGGCGCCCGGGTGGTCGTGTCGATCGCCGGCAGCTCGCTGGGGGAGTACGCCGAGCTGGCGCGCCGGCTCGGCCGCGCCCCCGGCATCTCCGCGATCGAGGTCAACCTGTCCCCGCCCGACGCGTCGGCCACGGGCGTCTTCGACGTCCGCGAGCCGTTCCACGCCGCCTCGGTCGTCGCGGCCGTCCAGCGGGACCTGCCGCGCGGGTTGCCCGTCCTGGCCAAGCTGCGCAGCGACCCGGTCCGGGTCGTGGAGAGCGCCCGCACGGTCCTCGAGGCGGGCGCGGCCGCGGTGGTCGTCGGCAACGCGCTGCCGGCCGCGATGCCCGACGGGCGCGACGCGGGGCTGAGCGGCCCCGCGATCCGCCCGCTGGCGCTGCGGTGCGTGGCCGACGTGTGTGCGGCGCTGCCCGGCGCCCAGGTGGTGGGCGTCGGTGGGATCCTCGGCGTCGCGGACGCGCGCAGCTTCCTGGCCGCCGGCGCCACCGCCGTCCAGGTCGGCACCGCGCTGCTGCACGACCCGACCGCGGCGGCCCGGCTCGCCGCCGCCCTGCACCACGACCCCGAGGAGACCGCCTGATGGACTTCGGCACCCGCCTGCACGCCGCCCTCGCGGAGCGCGGCCCGCTGTGCGCCGGCATCGACCCGCACCCCGGGCTGCTGCACGAGTGGGGCCTGGCCGACGACGTCGCCGGGCTCGAGCGGTTCGCGCTCGCCGCGGTCGAGGCCCTGGCCCCGGTGGTGTCGGTCATCAAGCCGCAGTCGGCGTTCTACGAGCGGTTCGGCAGCAGGGGGGTGGCCGTGCTCGAGCGGGTGGTGGCCGAGTCGCGCGCCGCCGGCGCGCTGGTGCTGCTCGACGTCAAGCGCGGCGACATCGGCTCGACCTCGCAGGCGTACGCCGACGCCTACCTCGACCCGTCCTCGCCGCTGGCCTGTGACGCGATCACCGCCAGCCCCTACCTCGGCTTCGGCTCCCTCGACCCGATGTTCGACACCGCCCGGCGCCACGGCGCCGGGGTGATCGTGCTGGCGCTGACCTCCAACAAGGAGGGCCCGGAGGTGCAGCACGCGCGCCTCGCGGACGGCGGCACCGTGGCCGGTCGGGTCCTGGACCACCTGCGCGAGCTGAACGCCGGCGCCGAGCCGCTGGGCTCCTTCGGGGCGGTGGTGGGCGCGACCATCGGGGAGACCGCCGAGCGGCTCGACGTCAACGGCCCGCTGCTCGCGCCGGGGTACGGCGCCCAGGGCGGCACGGTCGAGGACCTGCGACGGATCTTCGGCGCCGCCTCGGGCGCCGTGCTCGCCAGCAGCTCCCGCGGGCTGCTGCGAGCCGGGCCGGACCCCCGGGCGTTGGCCGACGCCGCGCGCCGGGCCAACGACGAGCTGGCGGGGCTGCGCCCGTGAAGAGGCTGCGGCCGGTCGCGGCCGTCCTGGTGCTGGCGGTGCTGCCGCTGGCCGGCTGCGGCGACCAGCAGGACCAGTACTGCTCGGCGGTCAGCGACCACCAGCGCGAGCTCACCGACATCACCACCGGGGGCGACAGCGACGCGCTGATCCGGGCGCTGCCCATCTTCGAGGACCTGCAGGGCAAGGCCCCGGGCGACATCACCGACGACTGGCAGCAGCTGGTGAGCCGGATCAAGGCGCTCGACACCGCGCTCCGTGACGCCGGCGTCGACCCGGCGGACTACGACCGGGCCCACCCGCCCTCGGGGCTGGACGCCGGGCAGCGGGCCCGGATCGACGCCGCCGCCCGCGAGCTCGGCAGCGGCGCGACCGTCGCGGCCCTGCAGTCGCTGGACCAGGAGGCCCGCGACGTCTGCCACACGCCGCTGACCATGTGAGCGGCCGGCCGGGGGCACGGATCGGCGGGCGGCGGTGGGGGCCGATTGCAGGGCTCCGAGGCTTCTGACTACATTGAGCCAGCACCGACCGCCTCACCCGATCACCCGTGCACCACGTCCGTGACTCGGGCCCGACCTCGACCGAAGGACCGACGCCCGTGGCCTTGCCCCCGCTCACCCCCGAACAGCGCCAGGCGGCGCTCGACAAGGCCGCCGCCTCCCGCAGGGAACGAGCCGAGGTGAAGAACCGCCTCAAGAACTCCGGTGCCTCCATCGCCGAGGTGCTCAAGGAGGGCCAGGAGAACGAGGTCATCGGCAAGATGCGGGTCCTCGACCTGCTGCAGTCGATGCCGGGGCTCGGCAAGGTCCGGGCCCGCCAGATGATGGAGCGGCTCGGGATCGCCGAGAGCCGCCGCGTGCGGGGGCTCGGCACCAAGCAGGTGGCCGCGCTCGAGCGCGAGTTCGCCGCGCGTGACTGACGCCGTCCCGCCCCCCGACCGGTCCGTCGCCGAGGCACCGCGCTCGCGGCTCGTCGTGCTCGCCGGGCCCACCGCGGTCGGCAAGGGCACCGTCGCGGCGGAGGTCCGCGCCACCCACCCCGAGGTGTGGATCTCGGTGTCCGCGACCACCCGCCGGGCCCGCCCCGGCGAGGTGCACGGCGTGCACTACTGGTTCGTCTCCGACGAGGAGTTCGACCGGATGATCGACCAGCGCGAGCTGCTGGAGTGGGCGGTCGTGCACAAGGCGGCCCGCTACGGCACGCCCCGTGGCCCCGTCGAGGAGGCGCTCGCGGCCGGCCGCCCGGCGATGCTCGAGATCGACCTCCAGGGGGCGCGCCAGGTGCGCGAGACCATGCCGGAGGCGATGTTCGTCTTCCTCAAGCCCCCGTCGTGGGAGGAGCTGGTGCGCCGCCTGGTCGGTCGGGGCACCGAGACCGAGGAGGAACGGGCCCGGCGGCTGGAGACCGCGCGCGACGAGCTGGCCGCGGAGCCGGAGTTCGACGTGACGATCGTCAACCACGAAGTTCACGCTGCCGCCGAGCAGTTGGTAACCTTGATGACGGTCGGTGACGAGCGCCCCGCCGACGGCAGCAGCTGACGGCTGCGGCCGCGGGGCACCGGGCCCCGGCCGCACGATCCGACCAGCCCCTACTCCATCAGCGAGGCTCCACGCGTGTCTGCCCCCAACATCGCCGCCGAGGGTGTCACCAACCCCCCGATCGACGACCTGCTCACCAAGACCGACAGCAAGTACAAGCTGGTCCTCTACAGCGCCAAGCGCGCCCGCCAGATCAACGCCTACTACTCCCAGCTCGGCGAGGGCCTGCTGGAGTACGTCGGCCCGCTGGTCGACACCCACGTCCAGGAGAAGCCGCTGTCGATCGCGCTGCGCGAGATCAGCGACGACCTGCTGACCTGCGAGGACGTCGACCCCGCCGAGCTCGCCGCCGAGCAGGCCGCGGCCCAGGCCGCCTCGGTCGACGTCTCCTACAGCGACGGCGAGTGACCCGCTGAGCACCAGCACCGTCCACGAGGCCGCTTCCCGCGAGGGGAGGCGGCCTCGTGTCGTCCTCGGCGTGGCCGGCGGCATCGCGGCGTACAAGGCCTGCGAGCTGCTGCGCCGGTTCACCGAGTCCGGCCACGACGTGACCGTGCTGCCGACCGCTGCGGCGCTGGAGTTCGTCGGCGCGCCCACGTGGGCGGCGCTGTCCGGCAAGCCGGTCGCCACCGACGTGTGGAGCGAGGTCCACCAGGTCCCGCACGTGCGGATCGGCCAGCAGGCCGACCTGGTCGTGGTCGCCCCGGCCACCGCCGACCTGCTGGCCAAGGCCGCGCACGGCCTGGCCGACGACCTGCTCACCAACACGCTGCTGACCGCGCGCTGCCCGGTGGTGTTCGCCCCCGCCATGCACACCGAGATGTGGGAGCACGCCGCCACCCGCGCCAACGTCGCCACCCTCCGCGAGCGCGGCTGCGTGGTGGTCGAGCCCGCCGAGGGGCGGCTGACCGGCAGGGACACCGGCAAGGGCCGGCTGCCCGAGCCCTCGGAGATCTTCGAGCTGTGCGGCCAGGTGCTGGCGCGCGGCGCGGCGGGGCTGGACCTGGCCGGTCGCCACGTGCTGGTCTCGGCCGGCGGCACCCGCGAGCGGCTCGACCCGGTCCGCTTCCTCGGCAACCGGTCCTCGGGCCTTCAGGGCTATGCGCTGGCCCGCGCCGCGGCCGCCCGGGGGGCGGAGGTCACCCTGGTCAGCGCCAACGTCGCGCTCCCCGACCCGGCGGGCGTGAAGGTGGTGCGGATCGAGACCACCGGCGAGCTGCTCGACGCGATCACCGCCGAGGCGGCCTCCGCCGACGCCGTGGTGATGGCCGCCGCGCCCGCCGACTTCCGCCCCACCCGGGTCAGCGACGCCAAGATCAAGAAGTCCGCCGACGGCTCGGCGCCCACGATCGAGCTGGCCCAGAACCCCGACGTGCTGCGCCGGATCAGCCACGACCGCGTCCGGGCCGGCCAGGTCATCGTCGGCTTCGCCGCGGAGACCGGCGACGACACCGGCAGCGTGCTCGAGCTCGGCCGGGCCAAGCTCGCCCGCAAGGGCTGCGACCTGCTGGTGGTCAACGACGTCAGCGGCGGGGCCGTCTTCGGCAGCCCCGACAACGAGGCGGTCATCCTCGGGGCCGACGGCGCGGCCGTCGACGTGGCCCGGGGCAGCAAGTCCGCGCTCGCGCACGTCATCTGGGACGAGGTCGTGCGCCGCCTGGCTCCGTGAGCCCGGTCCGTCCCAAGACTTGATGAGTTCTCAGTTGGGACGGCCGTCCCACGTTGCGGGACGCCGGATAGTGTGGACCCAATCTTCAACCGAACGGGAGTGGGTAGCACTGTGGCTGGACGTCTCTTCACCTCGGAGTCCGTGACCGAGGGGCACCCGGACAAGATCGCTGACCAGATCAGCGACTCGGTCCTCGATGCCATGCTGGCCCAGGACCCGGGCAGCCGGGTGGCGGTCGAGACCCTGCTGACCACCGGCCTGGTGGTCGTCGCCGGGGAGGTGGACACCACCGGCTACGTCGACATCAAGAAGATCGTCCGCGACCGGATCCTCGAGATCGGCTACGACTCCTCGAGCAAGGGCTTCGACGGCGCCTCGTGCGGCGTGATGGTGGCCATCGGCGGCCAGTCCGGTGACATCGCCCAGGGCGTGGACACCGGCCACGAGAGCCGCACCGGCTCGGTGGACGCCATGGACAAGCAGGGCGCCGGCGACCAGGGACTGATGTTCGGCTACGCCTGCAACGACACCGAGGTGCTGATGCCGCTGCCGATCGTGATCGCCCAGCGGCTCGCCGAGCGGCTCTCAGGAGTCCGCAAGGACGGCACCCTCGGCTACCTGCGGCCCGACGGCAAGACCCAGGTCACCATCGAGTACGACGCCGAGAACCGCCCGGTCCGCATCGACACCGTGGTGCTCTCGACCCAGCACTCCGAGGAGACCGAGCTCGGCAGCCTCGAGGAGGACGTCAAGAAGCACGTCATCGACCCGGTGCTCGAGACCTTCGACCTGTCCTCGGAGAGCTACCGCCTGCTGGTCAACCCCACCGGGCGCTTCGTGGTCGGCGGCCCGATGGGTGACGCCGGCCTGACCGGGCGCAAGATCATCGTCGACACCTACGGCGGCATGGCCCGCCACGGCGGTGGCGCGTTCTCGGGCAAGGACCCGTCGAAGGTGGACCGCTCCGCGGCGTACGCCATGCGCTGGGTCGCCAAGAACGTCGTCGCCGCCGGTCTCGCCGACCGGTGCGAGGCGCAGGTCGCCTACGCCATCGGCAAGGCCCAGCCCGTCGGCGTGTTCATCGAGACCTTCGGCACCGGCAAGGTGCCCGACGAGCAGATCCAGCGGGCCGTGCTCGAGGCCTTCGACCTGCGCCCGGCCGCGATCATCCGCGACCTGGACCTGCTGCGGCCGATCTACGCCCAGACCGCGGCCTACGGCCACTTCGGCCGCGAGCTGACCGACTTCACCTGGGAGCGCACCGACCGCGCCGCCGCCCTCCAGGCCGCCGTCCGCGGCTGAGGGGCAGGTCAGGGGCGGCGTCGCCCGGACGCCGGGGCCGTCGGCGGCCGCTGGTAGAACTGCGCCCATGACCGACCCCGAGGACCATCCCGAGCTGCTGCCCGGGATGGTCCGCGCGTCGGTCAGCGCGTCCCGGGCCAAGGCGCGGGCGACCCGCCAGCGCAAGGCGGCCGAGCAGGCGATCGCCGAGGTCGACCCGGTCGCCCGGGTGCTCGTGGACGTCCCGCTCGCCCACCTCGACCGGCCGTTCGACTACGCGGTCCCGGAGGCGATGGGCGCCGCCGCGCAGCCGGGGGTGCGGGTCAAGGTGCGCTTCGCCGGGCAGGACGTCGACGGCTACGTCCTGGCCCGCGCCGCGGCCAGCGACCACCCGGGCCGGCTCGCGCCGCTGCGGCGCGTGGTGAGTCCCGAGCCGGTGCTGTCGGCGGAGGTGGCCGCGCTCACCGCGGACCTCGCCGAGCGGTACGCCGGCACCAGGTCCGACGTGCTGCGGCTCGCCGTGCCGCCCCGGCACGCCACGACCGAGAAGGAGCCCACGCCCCCGAGCCCGCCGCGGCAGCCGTGGCAGGTCGGCGACGCGGAGCCGGCCTGGGCGGGCCACGAGCACGCCGCCGCCTTCCTCGCCCGCCTCGCCGACGGCGGCACCCCCCGGGCGGTGTGGTCGGTCGCGCCCGCGAGCGACTGGCCGCTGGCCCTGGCCCACGCCGCGGCGGCGACGTACGCCTCCGGCCGGGGCGCGCTGCTCTGCGTGCCCGACGGCAGGGACGCGGCCCGGGTCGACCGGGCCCTGACGGCGGTGCTGGGGGAGGGCCACCACGTGCTGCTGGCGGCCGACGCCGGGCCGGCGCAGCGCTACCGCGACTTCCTGGCGGTGCGCCGCGGGGCGCGCCGGGTCGTGGTCGGCACCCGCGCGGCCGCGCTCGCCCCGGTCGAGGACCTCGGGCTGGTCGCGGTCTGGGACGACGGCGACGACCTGCACGCCGAGCCCCGGGCGCCCTACCCGCACACCCGCGAGACACTGCTGCTGCGGGCCGAGCGTGAGGGCGCGGGCGCGCTGGTCGGCGGGTTCGCGCGCACCGTCGAGGGGGAGTACCTCCTCCGCACCGGCTGGGCCCACGAGCTGGCGCCCGCCCGCGGCGTGCTGCGCGAGCGGGTCACGGTCTCGGTGGCGGGCGCCTCCGACCGCGACCTCGAGCGCGACCCGCTGGCCCGCGCCTCGCGGGTGCCGCGACAGGCCTTCGACGCGATCCGTCGCGGCCTCGAGGAGGGGCCGGTCCTCGTGCAGACCCCCCGCACCGGGTACGCCGCGGCCCTGGCCTGCGAACGCTGCCGCACGCCGGCGCGGTGCGCCGCCTGCCAGGGCCCGCTGGCGCTGACCGGGCCCACCACGCCGCCCGCCTGCCGCTGGTGCGCGGCACCGGCTCCGGCCTGGGCCTGCCCGGAGTGCGGCCACCGGGGGCTGCGTGCCCCCGTGCTCGGGGACGCGCGGACCGCCGAGGAGCTCGGCCGGGCCTTCCCGCGGACCCGGGTGCGCACCTCCAGCGGCGACCGGGTGCTGACCGAGGTGGACGAGGAGCCCGCCATCGTCGTGGCCACCCCGGGCGGCGAGCCGCTCGCCCGCGGTGGGTACGCCGCGGTGCTCCTGCTCGACACCTGGCTGCTGCTGGCCCGCACCGACCTGCGCGCCGGCGAGGAGGCGCTGCGCCGCTGGCTGGGTGCCGCCGGGCTGGTGCGGCCCGGGGGAGCGGTGGTGGCCGTCGGCGACCCGACCCACCCCGGCCTGCAGGCCCTCGTGCGCTGGGACCCGGCCGGCTACGCCGCGCGCGAGATGCACGAGCGGCAGGAGGCCCACCTCCCGCCGGCCAGCCGGCTGGCCACGATCACCGGCGAGCCGGGCGCGGTGGACGACGCGCTCACGCTGCTCGACCCTCCGACCGACGCCGAGGTGCTCGGACCGGTCGACGTGAGCGAGGGGGAGTGCCGGGTGGTGATCCGGGTGCCGCGGGCGCGGGGCCGCGACCTGTCGCTCGCGCTCGGCGCTCTCCAGCGCCTGCGCTCCAGCCGCAAGCTGGACGCGGTCCGCGTGCAGGTGGACCCGCCGACCCTGTGAACGCCGCCTCTCTAGACTGTGCCCGCACCCGATCGCTAGGAGTTCCGTGGCCGTCCAGCCGATCCGCCTCTTCGGCGACCCCGTCCTGCGCAAGCCCGCCGTCGAGGTCGTCGACTTCGACAAGGAGCTGCGCCGGCTGGTCGCCGACCTGACCGACACGATGCTCGCCGCGCCCGGCGCGGGGCTCGCGGCGCCGCAGATCGGCGTCGGGCTGCGCGCGTTCACCTGGAACGTCGACGGCGAGGTCGGCCACCTGATCAACCCGCGGCTCGAGCTGTCCCAGGAGGTGCAGGACGGGCCCGAGGGCTGCCTGTCCATCCCCGAGCTCACCTTCGACTGCCGCCGCGCCCTCGCGGTGGTCGCCCACGGCTTCGACATGCACGGCGAACCGGTGACCCTCACCGGGTCGGACTACCTCGCCCGGGCGATCCAGCACGAGACCGACCACCTCGACGGCGTGCTGTTCGTCGACCGGCTCGACACCGAGGCCCGCAAGGCCGCGATGAAGGCGATCCGGGAGTCGGAGTGGTTCGGGCTGGAGAAGCCCACCGTCAAGGTCTCCCCGCACCCCACGCGCGGACTGGGCTTCTGAGCCGCATGAGGATCGTCTTCGCCGGCACCCCCGAGGTCGCCGTACCCTCCCTCGACGCCCTCGCGGCCTCGACCCACGAGCTGGTCGGGGTCGTGACCCGTCCGGACGCGCCCGCCGGCCGCGGCCGGCGCCTCACGGCGAGCCCGGTCGCCCAGCGCGCCGAGGAGCTCGGCGTCCCGGTGCTCAAGCCCGACCACCCCCGCGACCCGGAGTTCCAGCAGGCCCTGCGCGGCCTGGCGCCCGAGTGCTGCCCGGTCGTCGCCTACGGCGCGCTGCTCCCGCAGTCGGCCCTCGACATCCCCCGGCACGGCTGGGTCAACCTGCACTTCTCGGTGCTGCCGTCCTGGCGTGGCGCGGCCCCGGTCCAGCACGCGCTGTGGGCCGGCGACGAGGTGACGGGCGCGACCACGTTCCGCATCGTGAAGGAGCTCGACGCCGGCCCCACGTTCGGGGTGATGACCGAGCGGATCAGGCCCGACGACACCGCCGGCGACCTGCTGGCGCGGCTCGCCGAGGGCGGCGCCGGCCTGCTGGTGGCCACGCTCGACGGCCTCGAGGACGGCTCGATCGAGGCCCGGCCCCAGCAGGCCGAGGGCGTGAGCCTGGCCCCGAAGATCAGCGTCGACGACGCCCGCGTCGACTGGCACGAGCCCGCGGCGGCGGTGGACCGTCGGGTCCGGGCCTGCACGCCGGCGCCGGGCGCGTGGACGACGTTCGAGGAGCAGCGGATCAAGCTGGGGCCGGTGTCGCCGGTGGCGGACGCCGAGCCGCTCGGGCCGGGCGTGCTCGCGGTGGGCCGCAACGAGGTGCTGGTCGGCACCGGCACGGCCCCGGTGCGGCTGGGCCAGGTCAAGGCCTTCGGCAAGAAGCAGATGCCGGCCGCCGACTGGGCGCGTGGCGCGAGGCTCGAGACGGGAGCGGAGTTCCGGTGAGCGCGACCAGGCCCGGCGCTACGGTCGGACTCATGAGCCGACCGGCGACCGCTGACGACGTCCACGAGATCTGCATGTCGCTGCCCGAGGTCGAGCTCGGGACCTCCTGCGGCGACCGGCCGACGGCGGCCGACAAGGAGGCGCTGGTCCAGGACCCGGACCTGCCGTCCTTCACCATCGACCACTTCCTCGGCTACCAGGCCGTGCTGGTCCAGCAGTCCCGCCTCGGGGAGCGGGCGCGCGACGAGCTGGCCGAGGTGATCACCGACGCGTGGCTGGCCCGGGCACCGCGGTCCCTGGCGAAGTCGTTCCTCGATGGCTGAGCCGTCCACCGGCCACGGGCGCTCCTCGAACCGCCCCGCTGCCGGCCGCTCCTCGGGTCGCTCGTCCGGTCGCCCTGCCGGCCGCGCAGCCTCGGGCTCCGACGCGACCCGCTCCGGCTCCGGCTCGGTCCGCGGTGCGGCGGATCCCGCGCGGCTGGCGGCCCTCGACGTCCTCAAGGCCGTCCGGGTCGACCAGGCGTACACCAACCTGGTGCTGCCCGCGGTGCTGCGCCAGCACGACCTCAGCGGCCGCGACGCCGCCTTCGTCACCGAGCTGGTCTCCGGCACGATCCGCCGGCGCGGCACCTACGACGCGATCCTCGCGGCCTGCGTGGACCGCCCGCTGAGCAAGGTCGAGGCCAAGGTGCTCGACGCGCTGCGGCTCGGCACCCACCAGCTGCTGGCCATGCGGGTGCCGGCGCACGCCGCGATCAGCACCACCGTCGACCTGGTGCGCGCGAAGGTCAGCTCGGGTGCTGCGGGCTTCGCCAACGCCGTGCTGCGCCGCGTCTCCGAGCAGGACCTCGACGACTGGATCGGCCGGGTCGCGCCGGACCCGAAGGTCGCCCCGGTGCGCTACGCCGCGATCGCCTACAGCCACCCCCAGTGGGTGGTCGAGGAGCTGCGCAACGCGATCGGCTGGACCGAGCTGCACGACCTGCTCGAGGCCGACAACGAGCCGCCGAGCGTCACGCTCGTGGCGCGCCCCGGGCGAGCCACGCGTGAGGAGCTGCCGGGCAAGCCCACCCCCTGGTCGCCGTACGGCGTGGTCCTCGACGGCGGGGACCCCGGTGCGGTGCCCGCGGTGGCCGCCGGCCGCGCGGGCGTGCAGGACGAGGGCTCCCAGCTGGTCGCGATGGCCATGGCGGCGGCGCCGGTCGAGGGTCCGGACCGCACCTGGCTGGACCTGTGCGCCGGCCCGGGCGGCAAGGCGGCGCTGCTGGCCGCGCTCGCGTCCCGAAGTGGCGCCGGCCTGGTCGCCGGGGAGCGCCAGCCGCACCGGGCCCGGCTGGTCGCCCGTGCTCTCGACGGTGCCGACGGCGTGCTCGGCGTCGTGACCGCCGACGGCACCGCGCCACCGTGGCGCGCCGGCACCTTCGACCGGGTCCTGGTCGATGCGCCGTGCACCGGCCTGGGCGCGCTGAGGCGCCGGCCCGAGGCGCGCTGGCGGCGCAAGGCCGACGACCTGCTCGCGCTCGTGCTGCTGCAGCGCTCGCTGGTGGCCTCCGCCCTCGACCTGGTCCGGCCCGGTGGTGTCGTGCTCTACGCGACCTGCTCCCCGGTGCTGGCCGAGACCGAGGGCGTGGTGACCTCGGTGCTGGAGTCCCGGTCCGACGTCCGGCTCGAGGACGCGACCACGCTGCTGCCGGGGGTGCCGAACTGTGCCGGCCCCACGCCCGGCACCGTCCAGCTGTGGCCGCACCGGCACGGCACCGACGCGATGTTCATGGCGCTGCTGCGCCGCGAGTGACCCGCTGCGGAACCACGCGAGCCGGGCCCGTGCCGGCGCCGCAGCGGCTAGGTTGGCGCCATGCCCGCCTCGAAGTCGCCCTCGGTCGAGGTCGAGGTCGACGACCGGGTGGTCCGGGTCAGCAACCCCGACCGGGTCTACTTCCCCGGGACCGGGGCGACCAAGCTGGACCTGGTCGAGTACTACCTGGCGGTCGGCCCCGGCATCGTCAACGCGCTGTTCGAGCGGCCGTGCATGCTGCACCGCTTCCCGAAGGGGCTGGCCGGCGACAAGGTCCACCAGAAGCGCCTGCCCGCGGGCGCGCCGCCGTGGGTGGAGACGGTCCGGGTGCACTTCCCCCGCTGGGACCGCACCGCCGACGAGCTGTGCGTGACCGAGCTCGGCAGCGTGATCTGGGCGGTGCAGATGTCCACGGTGGAGTTCCACCCGTGGAACAGCCGCCGCGGCGACACCGAGAAGCCCGACGAGTGGCGCATCGACCTCGATCCGGGGCCGCTGTGCGACTACGCCACGGTCCGGCAGGTCACCCACGTCGCGCACGAGGTGCTCGACGAGCTCGGAGCGGTGGGCTACCCCAAGACCAGCGGCAGCAAGGGGCTGCACGTCTACGTCCGGATCCGTCCCGACCACGGCTTCAAGGACGTACGCCGGGCCGCGCTGGCCTTCGCCCGCGAGGTCGAGCGTCGCGCCCCCGACGACGTCGACCTGACCTGGTGGCGCAAGGACCGGGACCCGTCGACGGTCTTCGTGGACTACAACCAGAACGCCCGCGACCACACGATCGCCGCGGCGTACTCCGTGCGCGGCCTGCCGGACGCCCGCGTCTCCACGCCGATCCGGTGGGACGAGGTCGACGACGCCGACCCCCGCGACTTCACGATCGCCACGGTCCCGGCCAGGTTCGCCTCGCTCGGCGACCTGCACGCGGACATCGACGACCACGTCTTCGACCTCGCCCCGCTCCTGGAGTGGGCGGCGCGCGACGAACGAGCCGGGGAGAAGACCCCGGCCGAGCCCGAGGGGGACACCGATGCCTGACCAGTTCGCCACGCCCCTGGACCAGCTCTCCGAGGTGCACGTCGCCGGGCGCGTGCTCGAGTGCCTGGTGTGCCGGGGCACCACGTTCAGCCGTCGCGAGATCAAGCTGAACACCACCGGCATGTCGTTCGTCGGCCTGGACTGGGCCAACCGCTCCGGCGAGGGCGTCATCTGCCGCACCTGCGGCTTCGTGCACACCTTCCTCGGTGGGGCCCTGGAGTGGCGGCGGCCGACGGGGTGACCCGCGAGCGGTGACGCCGGGTCCTCACGGCTCCGGCGGGGCCCCTAGGATCGTGGCCCGTGGGCATCCAGATCACGCCGAGCATCCTCAACGCCGACTTCGCGAACCTCGGGGCGGAGGTCGCCCGGATCGGCAGCGCCGACTGGGTGCACGTCGACGTGATGGACAACCACTTCGTCCCGAACCTGACGTTCGGGCCGACCATGGTGGAGGCGCTCGCGCGCAGCACCGACACGCCGCTCGACGCGCACCTGATGATCGAGGACCCCGACCGCAACGCGCTGGCGTACGTCGAGGCCGGGTGCGGCTCGGTCACCTTCCACGTCGAGGCCGCGAAGGCCCCGGTCCGGCTCGCCCGTGAGATCCGCTCCCACGGCGCCCGGGCCAGCATGGCGCTCAAGCCCGCGACGCCGGTCGAGCCCTACGAGGACCTGCTGCCCGAGCTGGACATGCTGCTGCTGATGACCGTCGAGCCGGGCTTCGGCGGCCAGAAGTTCCTCGACCTGTGCCTGCCCAAGATCCGCCGGGCCCGCGAGCTGATGGTCAAGCACGGCGTGCAGACCTGGCTGCAGGTCGACGGCGGCGTCTCGCTGGAGACCATCGAACGCTGCGCCGAGGCCGGCGCCGACGTCTTCGTGGCCGGGTCGGCCGTCTACTCCGCCGAGGACCCCGACCGGATGGTCGCCGACCTGCGCGCCCGCGCGGAAGCCGCGGCCGCCGGGTAGCCCGAGTCGGCGCTCGTTGACACCCACAAGCACGCCGAGTCGGCGCTCGTTGACGCCCGCGAGCACGCCGAGTCGGCGCTCGTTGACAGCCGGGCGCGTCAACTTCCGCCGACTCGGCGGCCCTTGACGCGTGCGCGCCCGTGCGGTCTCGGTGAGCGACCTCACCCGCCGCCGGCTGCCGGGGCTGTGGCAGACTCGTCCCGACGAGTTCACGAAGCTCGCGTGCTCTGGGGTCGGTGAAATTCCGAGCCGGCGGTGACTGGTCGAGGCGACGTCGCTTCGACCGGAAGTCCGCGACCCGGTCGCAGCCAGCGACCGGTTGACCAGGTGGAACTCCTGGACCGACGGTCAAAGTCCGGATGGGAAGACGCACGCAGGTGAGGAACGGCCGACGGCACCGCAGCCGCCCGCGTCCGACCGCACCGTCGCCCCGGAGTCCGCGACCGGACCGGAGGGGCGAGATGGGATTCACCGCAGCCGAGGAGCAGGCGATGCGCCGCGCCCTCGAGCTCGCCGCCACCCCGGGCGTACCCCTGCATCCGAACCCCCGCGTCGGGTGCGTGCTGCTCGGCGCCGACGGCGTCACCGTGGCCGAGGGCTTCCACCGTGGCGCCGGCACGCCGCACGCGGAGGCCGACGCGCTCGCCCGGGCCGGTGAGCGGGCCCGGGGGACCACCGCGGTCGTCACCCTCGAGCCGTGCAACCACACCGGCCGGACCGGCCCGTGCGCCCAGGCGCTGGCCACGGCCGGGGTACGCCGGGTCGTGTTCGCGCAGGCCGACCCCAACCCGGTGGCCGCCGGCGGCCGGGAGACGCTGCGGTCCGCCGGCGTCGAGGTGGCGCACGGGCTGCTCGAGGACGACGCCCTCGAGGTCAACCGGGTCTGGTCGATCGCGGTCGGGCGCGGCCGTCCGTTCGTCACCTGGAAGTTCGCGGCGAGCCTCGACGGGCGCAGCGCCGCCGCGGACGGCACCAGCCGCTGGATCTCCTCGCCCGCCGCCCGGCGCGACACGCACCGGCTGCGCGCGCTGTGCGACACGATGCTCGTCGGCACCGCCACGGTCGCGGTCGACGACCCGCTGCTCACCGTCCGCGACGAGCACGACCGGCCGCTGGCGCAGCAGCCGCTGCGCGTGGTGATGGGGGAGCGGGACCTCGATCCCGGCCGTCGCGTCTTCAACGACGACGCCGAGACGCTGCGGCTGCGCACCCGCGACGCCCACGACGCGCTCGCCGAGCTGCACGCCCGGGAGCGCCGTCACGTGTTCCTCGAGGGCGGGCCGACCCTGGCCGCCGCGTTCCTCCGGGCCGGCCTGGTCGACGAGGTCGTCGCGTACGTCGCGCCGCTGCTGCTCGGCTCGGGGAAGAACGCCGTCGGGGACCTGGGCGTGCCCACGATCGCCGCCGCGTTGCGCCCCCGGGTCCTCGACGTCACCGTCCTCGACGGCAGCGACGGGGACCAGCCGAACGTGCGGCTGACCCTCGCACCCCTGCCACGGCACGAACCCCACGACCACACCACCCGAACGGAGCCATGATGTTCACCGGAATCGTCGAGGAGCTCGGCACGGTCGAGTCCCTCGAGGACCAGGGCGACGCCATCCGCCTGACCCTGCGCGGCGCTGCCGTCCTCGAGGGCACCGGCCTGGGCGACTCGATCGCCGTCAACGGCTGCTGCCTCACGGTCGTCTCGACCGGCTCGTCCTCCGACGGCGGGCCCGCCGACCTGTGGACCGCCGACGTCATGCAGGAGACGCTGGACAAGACCAGCCTCCGCGGCGTCGCGCCGGGCGACCGGGTCAACCTCGAGCGGGCGGTCACGGTCGAGAAGCGCCTCGGCGGACACCTCGTCCAGGGGCACGTCGACGGTGTCGGCACGATCGTGAGCCGCACACCCAGCGAGCACTGGGAGGTCGTGGAGATCGCGCTCCCGGCGCCCGACGACCGCGGTGGCCTGGCCCGCTACCTCGTCGACAAGGGCTCGATCACCGTCGACGGCGTCAGCCTCACCGTCGTCGAGGCCCGCGACGACAGCTTCACCGTCAGCCTCATCCCCGAGACGCTGGCGCGCACCACGCTCGGCTTCCGTGCCCCCGGTGACCGGGTGAACCTCGAGGCCGACGTCATCGCCAAGCACGTCGAGCGACTGCTCGCCGGCGGCCACCTCACCAGCCCTGCCACCCAGAAGGACTCCTGATGCTCGACTGGCTCCTGCACGGCACCATCCCCGTCGGCGACACCGGACTGTCGGTGCGCGAGGTGCTCGGCAACCTCTTCGGCCTGGCCAGCGCCCTGTTCGGCATGCGCCGGCTCGTCTGGGCCTGGCCGGTGGGCCTGATCGGCAACGTGCTGCTGTTCACGGTGTTCGTCACCGGCGAGCTCAGCAACCACACCGGCGGCGAGCCGTTGTGGGGGCAGGCCGGCCGGCAGATCATGTTCGCGCTCGCGAGCCTCTACGGCTGGTGGCGCTGGGCCCGGACCCGCGACGCCGCCGACGGCGGGGCGATCAGCCCGCGCTGGGCCACCGGCGTCGAGCGGGTGCTGCTGCTGGTCCTGGCGGCGGTGGGGTACGCCGCGGCGTACCAGCTGCTGCAGTGGATCGGGTCGTGGAACCCAACGACCGAGGCCTGGATCCTGGCCGGGTCGCTGCTCGCGACGTACGGCATGGCCCGGGGCTGGGTGGAGTTCTGGCTGGTCTGGGTGGCGGTGGACGTCGTGGGCGTGACCACCCTGATCCAGGCCGGCTACTACCCGACCGCGGCGATGTACCTGTTCTACGGCGGCTTCTGCATCGTCGGCTTCGTCGCGTGGTGGCGGGTCGAGCGGCGGAGCCGGGCCACCGCGCCGGCCGCCGAGGAAGGGGCGCTCGCATGACCGGGACCCGCGACCGGGTGCGGCTCGACCCCGTCGAGCAGGCGATCGAGGACATCGCGGCGGGCCGCGCGGTGGTCGTGGTCGACGACGAGGACCGGGAGAACGAGGGCGACATCATCTTCGCCGCGAGCAAGGCGACCCCGGAGCTGATGGCGTTCACGATCCGCTACAGCAGCGGCGTCATCTGCGTGCCCATGCCGGCCGACATGCTCGACCGGCTGGAGATCCCGCTGATGACCCCGCACAACAAGGACAAGCTGCGCACGGCGTACACGATCTCGGTGGACGCGCGCGACGGCGTCACGACCGGCATCAGCGCCGCCGACCGGGCCCACACCGTGCGGGTGCTGGCCGACTCGGCCACCGAGCCCTGGGAGGTCACCCGGCCCGGTCACGTCTTCCCGCTGCGCTACCGCGAGGGCGGCGTGCTGGTGCGCCGCGGGCACACCGAGGCCGCCGTCGACCTCGCGAAGCTCGCCGGCCTGACGCCGGCCGGGGTCCTGGTCGAGGTCGTCAACGACGACGGCACCATGAAGCGCGCGCCGGAGCTGCGGGCCTTCGCGGACGAGCACGGGCTGTCGATGATCTCCATCGACGAGCTGGTCCGCTACCGACGGCGGCACGAGAACCTCGTGGAGCGGGCGGCCGAGACGCGGCTGCCCACCCGGCACGGCGACTTCACGGCGTACGGCTACCGGATCACCGTCGACGGCTCCGAGCACATCGCGCTGGTGCACGGCGACGTCAGCGGCCCCGAGCCGGTGCTGACGCGGGTGCACTCGGAGTGCCTGACCGGCGACGTGTTCGGCAGCCACCGGTGCGACTGCGGCCCGCAGCTCGACGAGGCGCTGGCACGCATCGTGGAGGAGGGGCGCGGCGTGGTCGTCTACCTGCGCGGCCACGAGGGCCGGGGGATCGGCCTGGTCGCCAAGCTGCAGGCCTACCAGCTGCAGGACGGCGGTCGCGACACCGTCGACGCCAACCTCGACCTCGGCCTGCCCGCGGACGCCCGGCACTACGGCACCGCCACCCAGGTGCTGCGCGACCTCGGCGTGCAGACGGTGCGGCTGATGACCAACAATCCCGCCAAGGTGAGCAGCCTGGAGGACTTCGGGGTGGCGGTCGCCGAGCGGGTGCCGCTCACCCCACACCCCAACGACCACAACCTCGCCTACCTGCTGACCAAGCGCGACAGGATGGGGCACGACCTGCCCCACCTGCCCCTCGAGGAAGGAACCCAGCGATGAGCGGAGCCGGAGCCCCCGACCAGAAGCCCGTGGACTGCCACGACCTGCGGATCGCCGTGGTGGCGGCCAGCTGGCACCAGCAGGTCATGGACGGCCTGATCGCGGGCGCCCGACGGGCCTGCGAGGACTTCAAGGTCGAGGCGCCCAACGTCGTGCGGGTGCCCGGGACCTTCGAGCTGCCGGTGGTCGCCGCCGCGCTCGCCGGCCAGGGGTACGACGCGGTGGTCGCGCTCGGCGTGGTGATCCGCGGCGGCACCCCCCACTTCGAGTACGTCTGCTCCTCGGCCACCGAGGGGCTGACCCGGGTGGCCCTCGACCACCAGACCGCGGTCGGCTTCGGCGTGCTCACCTGCGACGACGACGCCCAGGCCGTCGACCGCGCCGGTCTGCCCGGCTCGAAGGAGGACAAGGGTTACGAGGCGACCGCCGCCGCCCTGCACACCGCCCAGACCCTGCGCACCATCAAGCGGGGGTACGGCGACTGAGCGCGGCGCCTGCAGGGATCCCCGGCCCGCCCCGGGACCGCCGCCGCCGCGGCAGGCACGGCCGGCGCCCGTGTGACGCACGTGACCGCCGGGCAGGAGACGCGGTGGACACCCGAGTCATCGGATCCGGCTCACGCCGTAGGCTGGTCGACCGTGAAGACGTTCGACGAGCTGTGGGCCGAGCTGAGCGAGAAGGCCCGCGAGCGCCCCGAGGGATCCGGCACCGTCGCCCAGCTCGACGCCGGCGTGCATGCGATCGGCAAGAAGCTGGTCGAGGAGGCCGCCGAGTCGTGGATGGCCGCCGAGCACGAGGGCGCCGACCGCACCGCCGAGGAGATCAGCCAGCTGCTCTACCACGCCCAGGTGCTGATGCTCGCCAGCGGCATCTCCCTCGCCGACGTCTACTCCCACCTCTGAGGACCCGATGACTGACAGTGTCACCACCCCCTCGACCAGCGGCCTGCTGCGAGTCGCGGTCCCCAACAAGGGCTCGCTGTCCCAGTCGGCCTCGGAGATGCTGCGCGAGTCCGGCTACCGCCAGCGCAGCGACTCCAAGGAGCTGACGCTGCTCGACGCCGACAACGGGGTCGAGTTCTTCTACCTGCGCCCCCGCGACATCGCGCTGTACGTCGGGGAGGGCACCCTGGACGTCGGCATCACCGGGCGCGACCTGCTCCTCGACTCCGGCGCCAAGGCCGACGAGGTGCTCGAGCTCGGCTTCGGGCGCAGCCGCTTCCACTTCGCCGGCCCCGCGGGCCGCTACTCCGACCTCAGCCAGCTCGCCGGCGCCCGCATCGCCACGTCGTACGTCGGGGTGGTCCGCTCGTTCCTGGAGGAGCGTGGGATCGACGCGAGCGTGACCCGGCTGGACGGCGCGGTCGAGACCAGCATCCAGCTGGGCGTGGCCGACGTGATCGCCGACGTGGTCGAGACCGGCAGCACGCTGCGCCAGGCGGGACTGGAGACCTTCGGCGAGGTGATCCTGGAGTCCGAGGCGGTTTTGGTCACCCGGTCCAGCGCGGTGCCCCCGGGCTTCGAGGTGTTCCGGCGCCGGCTGCAGGGCGTGCTGGTCGCCCGCAGCTACGTGATGATGGACTACGACATCGAGAGCGAGCGCGTCGCCCGGGCCTGCGCCCTGACCCCGGGCATCGAGAGCCCCACCGTCTCGCCGCTGCAGCGGGAGGGCTGGGTCGCGGTGCGCGCGATGGTGCCCCGCGACGGCGCCCACCGGTTGATGGACGAGCTGTTCGAGGTCGGCGCCCGCGGCATCCTGCTCACCGACATCCATGCCTGCCGGCTCTGAGGGGCGCGACGTGCCGGGTGTCGTGGGCCTGCCGCACACGTGGCGTCCGTTCGGCGCGCGCGTGGCGGGCATCATCTTCGGCGCCGCGCTGCTGGTGGTGTGCGTCTTCGCGTGGTTCTCCTTCGACGCCGAGACCCGCGCGAAGTTCACCGGCTTCCAGCGCGGCACGCTGGTCTTCATCGGGCTGCTGGGCTTCGCCGCGTGGTACGCCCTGGTGCGCTCCCGGGTCGTCGCCACCGACCGGGGGCTCGTCGTCGTCAACGGCTACCGCCGCCGGGAGTACGAGTGGGCCGAGGTGGTGGCCGTGCACCTGCCGCCCGGCGCGCCGTGGATGACGCTGGACCTCAGCGACGGCACCACGGCCGCGGCGCTCGGGATCCAGGGCTCGGACGGCGAGCGGGCGCGCGACGCGGTGCGCCAGCTCCGGCTGCTGCTCGATCACTGAGCCCGGATCCACCCGGGCGCGCCCGGCGGTCACTCCAGGGCGCGCACGCCCCAGGACGCCGAGTGCTCGTCGCCGGTGTCACCGCTGGGGGCGAGCACGACGAGGTCCTGCCCGGAGCGGAAGGCGTCGGCGGGCGCGGTCATCGGCTCCACGGCCAGCGACCGGCGCGCGGTCGCCGGGGCGTCGTCGGCGCTGTAGACCTGCAGCCACCGGTGCCGCTGGTCCACCCACAGGGCGACGCCCCCGCCGGTCGCCGGGTCGCGCAGCACCACGGTCGCCACGCCCTGCTCGTCGCGCTCGAGGTCGGTGAAGCCGTCGTCGAAGCGGGTCTGCCGGATCGGCCGGGCCATCCGGAAGTCGTACGCCGTGTCCTCCACCGGCTCGCTGCCCACCGGGATCAGCCGGTCGTCGACCAGCGCCCGGGTCGAGGCCGGCACGGTGAGCTCCAGGTCGTCCACCGGCCCGGCGCCGACCCTCAGGTAGGGGTGGGCGCCGCTGGCGTACGGCGCGGCGGTGCCGGACATGTTGGTCGCGGTCTGGGTGACGGTCAGGCCGTCGGCGGACAGGTCGTAGAGGACGTGCAGGTCGAGCGTCCACGGGTAGCCGGTCTGTGCCATCAACCGGTGGACCAGCGAGACCGAGTGCGGCGTGTGCTCCTCGAGGGTCCAGGCGGCCCAGCGGACCAGGCCGTGGGAGGCGTTGTTGCGCCGCGGCTCGCTGAGCGCCAGCTGCAGGTCGCGGCCGCCGAAGGAGTACGCGCCGTCGCGGATCCGGTTGGGCCAGGGCATCAGCAGCTGGCCCCGGCCGCCCGAGGCCATCGCGTCCGCGTCGTACCCGTCGAGCAGCGGCCGGCCCTGGTGCTCCAGCAGACGCAGGCCCCCGCCGGACTCCGTGACGACGGCGCGGTAGCCGCCGCCGCTGATCTCGAACTGGTCGCCGCTGGGAGAGAGCATGGGGGACACCCTATGGTCGCCCGGGCCGAGCGTCAGGCGACCGGCCGGTGCCGTCGACGCGGACGTCGGCGCGCGCCTCGGTCCGCTCGCGGGCCAGGTGCTGGGCCTCGTCGCGCATCCACCGCTCCCACTGGGGCGCCATCGCGGCGCCGTCCCGCTCCAGGCCGCGGCGCAGCCGCAGGTCCGGCGGGGCCGAGACCCAGACCAACAGGGTGGTGAGGTGGGCGATGCTCCGGGCACCGGACCCGACGCCCTCGACGACCAGCAGCGGGGCGGGCGGTACGGTGACGGCCTCGGCGTACCTCCCGGCGTACCAGTCGTAGCGCCGGTGGCTGCCCGCCTCGCCACGGGCCAGCGGCTCCAGCAGTGCGGACAGCTGTCCGGGGACGCGGGGGAGGCCCTCCCACCCGTCGTAGAGGTCGTCCATGTGCACCACGGGGGTGCCCGGCCGGGCGGCCGCGACCGCCGCGGCCAGTGTCGTCTTGCCGGAGCCGGCCGGTCCGTCGATGCACAGCAGCCGGCCCGCGCCCAGGGTCGCCGGCCGGGCCTCGGCGCGGGTCAGCAGCCGCACGGCGGTGGCCTCCGCCGTCGGTCGCCGGGGACCGGGAGCGCCCACGCTCAGAACGCCAGGCCCAGGCCGCGGTAGGTCGGCACGGAGTCGACGATCCGGTCGCCCTGCAGCAGGTGGACGGTCCCGGTGTGCTCGAACGGCTCCCCGGACTTCGCGTGCCGGAACCACACCAGGTCGCCGATGGACAGCAGCCCGGTCGCGTGACCGGTCAGCGGCGTCTGCACCTCGCCGGCGCCCTCGAGCGAGGTGAGCTGCAGCCCGGCCGGTGCCCACGGCACCGGCAGCCGGTCGGTGCCGGCCGCCCCGGAGGCGACCAGCCCGCCGCCGTGCACGGTGACGACCTGCGGCGCGGGGCGGCGGGTGACCGGCAGGGCGAAGTACGACGCCGGTCGCGGCTCGAAGCTGCGGTAGTGGTCGAACAGCGCCGGCACCAGCAGCCCGGAGCCTGCGCTGACCTCGGTGACCACGGGATCGGCGGCGGACTCGGCGACCGAGCCCGAGCCGCCCGCGTTCCACAGCTCGAGGTCGGCGAGCCCGGCCAGGGCGTCCGCGACCTGCCGGCGGCGGGTGGCCAGCTGGGTCAGCGAGGCGCCCTTGAGCCGCCGCACGACCGCCGACCGCGCCCGCTGGGCCGGGAGGTCGTCGGGCAGCCCGGCCACCTGGCCCTCGTAGGTCATCGCCCCCACGAGCCGGAAGCCGTCCCTGGCCACCACCGTCCGGGCGAGGGCGACCACCTGGTCGGCCTCGTGCAGCGGGGAGCGCTTCGGCCCCACGTGCCGGCCGCCGACCCACAGGCCGGCGTCCACGTCGATCGCCACCCGCACCGGCACCGCGTGGGAGGCACGGACGGAGTCGATCACGTCGAGGTGGGCGACGTCGTCGATCATCAGCGTGATCTGCGCGGCGGCCGAGGGCGAGCCCACCAGCCGGGTGAGCGCGCCCCGGTCGACGGTGGGGTAGGCGACCAGGATGTCGTCGGACACGTCGTGCTCGTGCAGCCACCACGCCTCCTGCAGCGTGTAGGCCAGCACGCCGCCGAACCCCTCGTGGCGCAGCGCCCGCTGCAGCAGCGCCGGCACCCGCAGGGACTTCGAGGCGACCCGGACCGGCTTGCCCCCGGCCCGGCGCACGAGGTCGTCGGCGTTCACGTCGAAGGCGTCGAGGTCGACCACCATCAGCGGTGTCGGCAGCGGCTCGTCGCACGCCGCCACGGCGTCGTTCAGCCGTGCCCACAGCCGGTTGCGCGCGACACCGGCGTGCGCGGGAGGGGTGCTCGTCATCGGCGGGCGGTCACCCGGGCCCGCTCCTCGGCGGCCATCAGGAGATGCCGCGCTTGCGCAGGAGGGCCTCGATCTCCGCCATGTCGTCGTCGACGGCCGGCGCCTGCCCGCGCGGCGAGGCGCCGGGGAGCTGGCCCTTGCCGCGGGCGGCGGCCACCTTCGAGCGCTCGGGCGCCCGGCCGCGCAGGAACCCGGAGACCACGAACAGCACCACCGAGATCCCGGCGACCACGACGCCTGACCACACCATCGGGTTGAAGACCAGGCTGGTGGCCCAGTCGGCGACGGCCTGGCCGATCCGCGTGAACATCCGCAGCGTGCGGGTGAGGTAGGCCGCCAGCGGCAGCAGCGTGAACGCCAGCGCGCGCAGGCCCGAGGCCAGGCCCCGGTGCCGGAAGGTGTACCAGGTCCAGATCCCGCCCAGCACGGTGAGGCTCAGCGTCAGTGCTGCCCAGGCCACGTCGTCCACACCCCAAGCGTGTCACATGTGGTGCCCCCGGCAAGGGGACTGCGGGCCGGGCGGCGAGAATGGTGGCGTGACCCCGCCCGGACCCGACGACCAGCCGACCCGGCAGCCCCAGCAGTCCCACCAGCCGCAGGAGCCGCAGGAGTCCGAGCCGCCGCGCCGGATCCCGGACCCCGGCTTTGCCGGCGACACCGGTGAGGTGGAGGCCGGGCTGGGGGCCGCGCTCGCGTCGTACGCCGCGGACCCCCGCGCGGCGTGGCCGTCGGTGCTTGCGGCGCTGCGGGACTCGCGGCTGCTGGTCCCGGTGGTGGCAGTCCTCGGCGAGGTGGAGCACGACGAGGCCGGCCTCGCGCACGACAAGAGCAGCGACATGGCGGCGGTGCTGCTCCGCGGGGCCGACGGGCGGCTCGCGCTGCTGGCGTTCTCCGGGAGTGGTCCGCTGCGGGCCTGGAACCCCGAGGCGCGCCCGGTGCCCGTTCCCGCGCAGGTCGCGGCGAGGTCCGCGCTCCAGGACGGGGCCGCCGCGCTCGTCGTCGACGTGGCCGGGCCGGTGACGGTGGTGCTCGAGGGGGAGGACCTGGAGGGTCTGGCCCGCGGCTGGCAGGTCGCCCAGGTCGGGGATCGTGCCGCCTGGATTCGGCCCGGGCCGGAATGATCCGCTAGCATCACGTGTTGACCGATCAGTTCCCCTTCCGTCTCGGCGGGCGAGGAGCAGATCCGACAAGCGGAGACCAGGCACCACATGATCTCCCACCCGCACCGACCGCCGCGCCGGCCCCCGCCGGAGCACAGGTCGTCGGGTCCGGTCCGGCGAGAGCACTCGCCCGGCGCGTGAGCACCGGGAGGTTCCCCCGCCGAGTGCCCCGGGAGGGCACGTACGACTGGCTTCCGCTTGCTGACGAGCGGAAGCCTTTGTCATTTCGGGAGCAACTCCCGAGATCGACGAGGACCTCCGGCCAGAACGCCACCAGGAGGACACATCAGCACCGAGCTTCGTATCAACGACCGGATCCGGGTTTCCGAGGTCCGTCTCGTTGGACCCAATGGCGAGACCGTCGGCATCGTGCCGACGGCTGACGCGCTGCGCCTGGCGCAGGAGGCCGACCTCGACCTGGTCGAGGTCGCCCCGACGGCGCGGCCCCCGGTCTGCAAGCTCATGGACTACGGGAAGTTCAAGTACGAGAACGCCCAGAAGGCCCGTGAGGCCCGTCGCAACCAGACGAACGTGATCATCAAGGAGATGAAGCTTCGTCCGAAGATCGACGCCCACGACTACGAGACCAAGAAGGGTCACGTCGTGCGGTTCCTCCGGGCCGGCGACAAGGTCAAGATCACGATCATGTTCCGTGGTCGTGAGCAGCACCGCCCCGAGCTGGGCTTCCGGCTGTTGCAGCGGCTCGCCGAGGACGTCACCGACCTCGGCTTCGTGGAGTCCGCGCCCAAGCAGGACGGCCGCAACATGACCATGGTCCTCGGCCCGCACAAGAAGAAGGCCGACGCCAAGGTCGAGATGAAGGCCGAGAAGGAGACCCGGATGGCCGAGCGGGCCGCCGAGGAGGCGGAGGAGCGCGCCGAGCGCGACCGCCGCGAACGCCGGACGCCAGGCCGCGCCGAAGAAGGAGCGCGGTCGCTCCGAGAACCTCGACCCCGAGATCGAGGCCTGACGCGGCGCTGCCGCGTCCCCACGCCGACGACATGATCGGCTGCCCTCGGGCAGCCCGACCACAGAGATAGAGAGCGAAGAGATGCCGAAGAACAAGACGCACTCCGGTGCCAGCAAGCGGTTCCGGGTGACCGGCTCGGGCAAGATCCTGCGGGAGAAGGCCGGCAAGCGCCACAACCTCGAGAAGAAGCCCTCGAAGGTCACGCGTCGCATGACGGGCACCACCGAGCTCGCCAAGTCCGACGTCAAGCGCGCGAAGAAGATGCTGGGTCTCGACCACCAGCCGGTCCTGAACCACCGCCGGTCGAGCCTGTCGAGACCAGCGCACCCCGAACCAAGCAACAAGGAGTAACAACGTGGCACGCGTCAAGCGGGCAGTGAACGCCCAGAAGAAGCGCCGGGTCGTCCTCGAGCGGGCCAGCGGCTACCGCGGCCAGCGCTCGCGCCTCTACCGCAAGGCGAAGGAGCAGGTCACCCACTCGCTGGTCTACAGCTACAACGACCGGCGCAAGAACAAGGGCAACTTCCGCAAGCTGTGGATCCAGCGCATCAACGCTGCGGCCCGCGCCCAGGGCATGACCTACAACCGGTTCATCCAGGGCCTGAACCTGGCCGGGGTCGAGGTCGACCGCAAGATCCTCGCCGAGCTGGCCGTCAACGACCTGCCCGCGTTCAACGCGCTGGTCGAGACCGCCAAGGCCGCGCTGCCGGAGGACGTCAACGCCCCCAAGGCCGAGGCGACCGTCTGACGATGCAGCCCCGGACCTCCGCAGCCCCGCTGACGGCGGGGAACGGTCGGGTCAAGGAAGCGCGGAAGCTCAGCCGCCGCTCGGTTCGCGCCGAGCGGCGGCTCTTCCTTGCCGACGGCCCCAAGGCCGTCGACGGCGCGCTCGGGGTCGAGGGGTGCGTGGTGGAGGTGTTCGCCACCGCCGCGGCCTTCGGGCAGTACGCCGACCTCGCCGCCCGCGACGTCCCCTGGACGCTGGTCGACGACAAGGCGATGGCCGGGCTGAGCGACAGCGTCAGCCCGGCCGGCGTCGTGGCGCTGTGCCGGTTCCTCGACCGACCGCTCGGCCACCTGCTCTCCGACGGGGCGCGCCTGGTGGCGATCTGCGCGGACATCCGCGACCCGGGCAACGCCGGCACGGTGATCCGCTGCGCGGACGCCGCGGGCGCGGATGCGGTGGTCTTCGCCGGCCACTCGGTCGACGCCTACAACCCCAAGACCGTGCGCGCGAGCGTGGGCTCGCTGTTCCACCTGCCGCTCGCGGTCGAGCCCGATCCGGCCGCCGCCGTGCAGCGCGGCCCAGGCCCGGGGCCTCACCGTGCTCGCCGCCGACGGCGCGGGCGAGGTCGACCTGGAGCGGGCCGGCGACCTGCTCGCGCGGCCCACGGCCTGGCTGTTCGGCAACGAGGCCTGGGGCCTGCCTGCCGAGCTCGCCGACCTGGCCGACCACCGGGTCCGGATCCCGATCCACGGCCGCGCCGAGAGCCTCAACCTCTCCACGGCAGCGGCGCTGTGCCTCTACGCGTCGGCCCGCGAGCAGCGCCGCTGACCGTCCGCGGCCATGGGGGACCGTCGGTGGCCGGGCCGGATGCCCCCGGGGTGCAGGCGGCACCGCCTAGGGTGGTCGGGTGAGCGCCGCCGATCCCGACGACCTGGACCTGCTGGCCGATGGCGTGGTGGTCGCGGACGCCGACGGCTGCGTGACCCGCGTCAACGCCGCAGCGGCACAGATGCTGGCCCTCGACGCCCAGTCGGCCGTCGGCCGGCCCCTCGGCGAGGCGCTCGCCCTGCAGGACCAGGAGGGCCGGGACTGGTTGTCCACCAACTGCCCCTACCGGGGCCTCGCCACCCGCACCGCGGTCCCCGAGCAGGCCTGGCTGCTGCCGGACGGCAACGAGGTGCTGGTCGTGGCGAAGCTGCACCGGCCCTCGTTGCACGAGCCCGTGGACCGGGTGGCGGTCAGCCTGCGCTCCGGCCGCGGCCGGGAGCGGCTGGACCGGGAGCGCTCCGACCTGGTGGCCACCGTCGCCCACGAGCTGCGCTCGCCCCTGACCGGCGTCAAGGGCTTCGTCCAGGCGCTGCTCAACCGATGGGACAAGCTCTCCGACGACCAGAAGAAGCTGATGCTGACCACGGTCAGCGCCGACTCCGACCGGCTCAGCCGGCTGATCGCCGAGCTCCTCGACGTGGCGCGCATCGACACCGGCCGGCTCCAGCTCTACCCGCGTCCGAGCGACGCCACCGTGCTCGTCGAGCGCGCCGTGGAGTCGGTGCGCACGAGCACCAGCCGCACCATCCTGCTCGAGATGGAGTCCTCGCTGCCCGAGATCAGCGTGGACCCGGACAAGTTCACCCAGGTCGTCACCAACCTCGTCGAGAACGCCGTGCGCCACGGCGACGGGGACGTCCGGGTCGTCCTGGAGCGCGGCGGCGAGAGCGAGCCCGTCGAGGCGGTCGCCGCCCGGGCCGGCATCGAGCCACGGGCCGAGACGGCGGAGCGCGCCGTACGCCTGGTGGTGGAGGACCAGGGGGCGGGCATCGCGCCGGAGCTGCGGCGGCGGGTGTTCACGAAGTTCTGGAAGGACGGGGCGCGCGGCGGCTCCGGCCTCGGCCTCTACATCGTCAACGGCCTCGTGCGCGCCCACGGCGGGAGCGTGGCGATCGAGGACGCCGCGGGCGGCGGCGCGCGGATCGTGCTCACCTGGCCCTGCGAGGACCGCCGGCCCTAGCCGACGGCGCGCCGGTGTCCGACGGGGACAACCCGGTCGCGTCCGGTGCGCCGGGGTTCCTAGACTTGGCGCACGTCAGCCCCCGCACCCGGTGCAGCACCAGCCCGAAAGGCAGTCCATGTCGGGACCGAACTCCCAGTACGACCCCGTCGAGGTCACCACCCTGAAGCCCGAGGAGGTCGAGGCGGCCCGCGACGCGGCGCTCGCCGCGATCGCCGGCGCCGGTGACCTCGAGGAGCTCAAGCGGGTGCGGCTCGAGCACGCCGGCGACCGCTCGCCGCTGGCGCTGGCCAACCGCGAGATCGGCGCCCTGCCGCCCCAGGCCCGCAAGGAGGCCGGCCAGCGGGTCGGCCAGGCGCGCGGCGCGGTGAACAAGGCGGTCGCCGAGCGGCAGGCGGTCCTGGAGCGGGAGCACGAGGAGCGGATGCTCGTCGAGGAGACCGTCGACGTGACCCTGCCGGTGGGCCGCAGCCCGCGCGGCGCGCGGCACCCGCTGACGACCGGCGCGGAGATGATCGCCGACATCTTCGTCTCGATGGGCTGGGAGGTCGCCGAGGGGCCGGTCGTGGAGGCCGAGTGGCTGAACTTCGACGCGCTGAACCTCGGCCCGGACCACCCGGCCCGCACCATGCAGGACACGTTCTGGGTGGAGCCCGCCGAGGACCACATCGTGCTGCGCACCCAGACCTCGCCGGTGCAGGCGCGCACCATGCTCACCCGCCGGCCGCCGATCTACGTGGTCTGCCCGGGGCGGGTCTTCCGCACCGACGAGTACGACGCCACGCACTCGCCGATGTTCCACCAGGTCGAGGGCATCGTCGTCGACGAGGGCATCACCATGGCCCACCTCAAGGGCACCCTCGACCACTTCGCCGAGGCGATGTTCGGCGAGGGGATCGTGACCCGCTTCCGGCCGTCGTACTTCCCCTTCACCGAGCCGTCGGCCGAGGTCGACATGCGCTGCTTCGTCTGCCGCGGCGCCGAGGGCGCGGTCGAGACCTGCCGCACCTGCAAGGGCGAGGGCTGGATCGAGTGGGGCGGCTGCGGCGTGGTCAACCCGCGGGTCCTGGTGGCCTGTGGCGTGGACCCCGAGCGCTACACCGGCTTCGCCTTCGGCATGGGCATCGACCGGAGCCTGATGTTCCGCACCGGTGCCACCGACCTGCGCGACTTCTTCGAGGGCGACGTGCGCTTCTCGTCCTCGTTCGGAACGGAGATCTGATCAGTGAAGGCCCCTGTCTCGTGGATCCGCGAGTACGTCGACCTGCCCGCCGACCTGTCCGTGGAGGAACTGGCGCACGCGCTGACCGCCCTCGGCCTGAAGCTCGAGGCGCTCGAGAAGCCGGGTGAGGACGTGCGCGGCCCGCTGGTCGTGGGCCGGGTGCTCACGATGGAGCCGGAGCCGCAGAAGAACGGCAAGACGATCAACTGGTGCACCGTGGACGTCGGTGACGCGAACGGCACCGGGGAGCCCCAGGGCATCGTCTGCGGCGCGCACAACTTCGCGCCCGGCGACCTCGTGGTCGTGGTGCTCCCCGGCGGCGTGCTGCCGGGCGGCTTCGAGATCTCCGCGCGCAAGACCTACGGGCACGTCTCGGCCGGCATGATCTGCTCCTCCCGCGAGCTCGGTCTCGGCGAGGACCACGATGGGATCATCGTGCTGCCAGAGGACGCCGGGAAGCCCGGCGACGACGCCTTCGAGCTGCTGCACCTGCGCGACGAGGTGATCGAGTTCGAGATCAACCCCGACCGCGCCTACGCCCTGTCGCTGCGGGGCGTCGCCCGCGAGGCGGGCCTGGAGTACGCCGCGGCGTACCGCGACCCGGCCCTGCGGGACACGCCCGCGCCGAACGACGAGGGCTACCCGGTCGTGGTGGACGACCCCGCCGGCTGCCCGGTCTTCGTGACCCGGACCGTCACCGGGTTCGACCCCTCCGCGCCCACGCCGGGGTGGCTGGCCCGGCGCGTCCAGCTGGCCGGCATGCGACCGATCTCGCTGGCCGTCGACGTCACCAACTACGTGATGCTCGAGCTCGGCCAGCCGATCCACGGGTACGACGGCGACCGGCTGTCGGGTCCGATCCGGGTGCGGCGCGCCACTGCCGGCGAGCGGCTGCGCACCCTCGACGGCGTCGACCGCGAGCTGTCGGTCGAGGACCTGCTGATCACCGACGACTCCGGCCCGATCGGGCTCGCGGGCGTGATGGGCGGCGAGACCACCGAGCTGTCCTCGAGCACCAGCCACGTGGTCATCGAGGCCGCGCACTTCGACCCGGTGTCGATCTTCCGCACCGAGCGGCGGCACAAGCTGCCCTCCGAGGCGTCCAAGCGCTTCGAGCGTGGTGTCGACCCGACGCTGCCCGAGGCAGCGGCCGACCGTGTCGCGGAGCTGCTGGTCCGGTTCGGCGGCGGCCGGGTCGAGGCCGGCGTCACCAAGGTCGGCCAGGCGCCCGCTCCCCGCACGATCACGATCGGCTACGACCTGCCGTCGCGCGTGACCGGCATGGACATCCCCGCCGACACCGTGGTCCGGCACCTGGAGTCGGTCGGCTGCCGGGTCCGCCGCGAGGACACCACGCTCACCGCGACCGTGCCTCCGTGGCGGTCCGACCTCAGCGACCCCTTCGACCTCGTCGAGGAGGTGGCGCGCATCGTCGGCTACGCCAACGTGCCGTCGGTGCTCCCGTCCGCGCCGTCGGGTGGCGGGCTGACCCGCGTGCAGCGGCTGCGGCGCCGGGTGGGCCGGGCCCTGGCCGGCGCCGGCTGGGTGGAGGTCGTCACCTTCCCGTTCGTGGGGCCGGCCGAGCTGGACTCCCTCGGCCTCGGCGGCGACGACGACCGGCGCCGCACGCTGCGGCTGGCCAACCCGCTCTCCTCCGAGCGCCCGCTGATGACCACGACGCTGCTGCCCGGCCTGCTCGAGGCGGTCGCCCGCAACGCCGGGCGTGGCACCAGCGACGTCGCGCTCTTCGAGGCGGCGACGGTCACCCTGCCGCGCGGCGGCCAGGGCGCAGCGATCCTGCCGGTCGACCGGCGTCCCTCCGACGGCGAGTACGCCGACCTGCTCAAGGCGCTGCCCGAGCAGCCGTGGCACCTGGCCGTGGTCGGCTCCGGTGAGCGGGTGCCCTCCGGCTGGTGGGGCAAGGGCCGACCCGTCGATTGGTCCGACGCCGTGGCCGCGGTGCAGGAGGTCGCCGGGGCCCTCGGTGTCCGCGTCGAGGTCTCCTCGGACTCGGTGGCGCCCTGGCACCCCGGCCGGTGCGCCCGGTTGTCGGTCGGCGACGTCGTGCTCGGTCACGCCGGCGAGCTGCACCCCCGGGTCTGCAGCGCGTACGGCGTCCCGGCTCGCACCGTCGCCGCCGAGATCGACCTCGACCGGCTGATGGAGCTGGCCCCCGAGGCGGTCCGCGCCCCGTCGTACTCCTCCTTCCCGGTGGCCAAGGAGGACGTGGCGCTCGTCGTCGACGCCTCGGTGCCCTCGGCCGAGGTCGAGGCCGCGCTCCGCGACGGCGCCGGTGAGCTGCTGGAGTCGATCCGGCTCTTCGACCTCTACACCGGCGAGCAGGTGGGGGAGGGCCGCAAGTCGCTGGCCTTCGCCCTCCGCTTCCGGGCACCCGACCGCACCCTGACCGAGGAGGAGACGGCCGCCGCCCGGGACGCCGCCGTCGCTGCCGCGGCCGAGCGCTGTGGCGCCGTGCAGCGGGCCTGAGCCGGACGTGACCGGAGGGTCGGCCGGACCGGTCGCCGATGAGCGGGTCGCCCTCGGGCTGCTCGGCCGGCTGACCTGGCACGGCAGGCCGCTGCCGGGCGAGCGCAGCCACGCCCTGCTGGCGGCGCTGGCGCTCGACCGGGAAGGCGGTCTCGGCGACCAGCGACTGGTCGCCGAGGTCTGGGGCGATGAGGCCCCTGCCAACCCGGTCAAGGCCCTGCAGGTCGTGGTCTCGCGACTGCGCAGCCAGACCGAACCCGGGATCGTCCAGCGCACGGCGCAGGGCTACCGGCTCGGCCTCGACCCGGGGGAGGTCGACGCGCTCGCGCTCCGCGCGCTGGTCAGCGCCGCCCGCGAGGCAGAGGCGACCGGCGACCACGTGCGGGCCGCCCGCCTCGGCTGCGAGGCCCTGGCCGTCGAGGTTCCCGACCCCGGCGTGCCGGGCGTCGTGGAGCAGCTGCGCGCGGCCGCTCGGCGGCTGCGGACCGAGGCGGCGGCCGTCGCCGGCCGCGCCCGGGCCGCGACGGGGGACCACGCGTCAGCGCTGAGCCTGCTGGAGGAGGCCGACGCGCGCGACGAGGCCACCTTCGCGGCGCTGCTGCGCAGCGAGGCCGCCGTGCGCGGCGCGCCGGTCGCGCTGCGGCGCTTCGAGGACCACCGGACCCGGCTGCGCGAGACCCTCGGCATCGACCCCGGACCGCGGCTGCAGGAGGTGCACGCCGCGCTGCTGGTGGCCGACAACCCGGTCCGGGAGGGGCTGCGCCACGACGCCAGCTCCCTGGTCGGTCGCGACGACGACGTGCGCGCGCTCCGCGCGCTGGTGGGGGCGGCCCGGGTCACCTCCATCGTGGGGCCCGGGGGCCTGGGCAAGACCCGGCTCGCGCACGTGCTGGGACGCGAGGCCGAGCAGCCGGTGGTCCACTTCGTGGAGCTGGTCGGCGTGGTGGCGCCCGACGACGTGGTGGCCGCCGTCGGGTCCGCCCTCGGCGTCCAGGACTCGGTCAGCGGCCGCCGGGTGCTCACCCCGCAGCAACGCAACGACGTGCGCGGACGGATCGCCCAGGCCCTCGACCGGGTGCCGACGCTGCTGGTCCTCGACAACTGCGAGCACGTGGTGGAGGCCGTCGCCGGCCTGGTGGCGTTCCTGGTCGCGGCCGCGCCCCGACTGCGGGTGGTCACGACCACGCGCGCCCCGCTGGCGATCGCCGCGGAGCGCGTCTACCCGCTCGGCCAGCTCGGCGGCGACGCGGCGGCCACGCTGTTCGTGGAGCGCGCGAGGTCGGCCCGGCCCGGTGTCGCGCTCCCGGAGGACGTCGTACGCCGGGTGGTGACGCGCCTCGACGGCCTGCCGCTGGCGATCGAGCTGGCCGCGGCGAAGGTCCGGGTGATGTCGGTCGACGACATCGACCGCCGGCTCGACGACCGGTTCGCGCTGCTGCGCGGCGGCGATCGCAGCGCCCCCGACCGGCACCAGACGCTGATCGCGGTCATCGACTGGTCCTGGAACCTGCTGACCGAGCCCGAGCGACGTGCCCTGCGCTGGCTGGCGGCGTTCCACGACGGCTTCACGCTGGCGGCGGCGGGACGGCTCCTCGGTCACGACGCGCTCAGCGAGGTCGGGTCGCTGGTCGACCAGTCGCTCGTGGCCGTCGTCGACGACGGCACGGCGGTCCGCTACCGGATGCTCGAGACCGTGCGCGAGTTCGGCAGGATGCAGCTGGTGGGTGCGGGGGAGGACACCGCTGCGGGTGGTGCGCTGCTGGCCTGGGCCCGCGAGTTCGTCGCCGGGAGCGCCGACCGGCTCTGGACGCAGCAGCAGGTCGAGGCGGTGCGCGAGCTGCGGGCGGAGGAGAACAACCTGGCGGACTGCCTGCGCGCCGCCCTCACGGCGCCGGACCCCGCGACCACCGTGCGCCTGCTGGCGGCATTGGGCACCCTGTGGACGGTCAGCGGCGAGAACCCGCGGGTGATGGCGCTCGCCGGCGCGGTGGAGGACGCGCTGCGCGGCTGGGCGCCGGGCCCCGAAGACCTGGATCCCGCCGTGGCCGGCGCCGCCATGCTCGCCATGAACACGATGGTCGGGCTGCTCGCCGACGTCCCCGTCACGCTCGGCCTCCTGGAGCGCCACGGCGCAGACGCCAGCAGCTCCCGCATGAGGGGCATCGTGCGGGTGCTGCTGGCGCAGGATCCGGCCGAGCAGGAGCAGGTGCTGGGCCGGCTGGAGGTCATCAGCCGCGAGGAGGACCGCGACGCGGCGGTCCTGGCCCTGATGTGGATCGCGCAGCACCGCGAGAACGCCGGCGACCCCGAGGGCGCGCGGGAGGCCGTGGCGCGCGGTCTGGCACTGACCCGCCCCGACGACGCCCCCTGGCTGCCCGCGATGCTCCGGACCCTGTACGCCGGGCTCCTCGGCCAGCTCGGGCGGCACGCCGAGGCGGCGGCGCAGGCACGCGCGGCCCTGCCCGTGCTCGAGCAGCTCGACGCCAACGACGACGCGATCCAGGTGCGCTCGATGCTCGCGGTCGGCGCGATCACCGACGGTCGGCTCGAGGAGGCCGAGCGCCACCTCGAGGAGATCCGCCGCCGCAACGACCGGCGTGCGGCCTTCATCGGCCCCTTCGTCGTCGCGGTGACCCGCGCCGAGCTGGCGCTGGCGCGCGGGGATGTCGCGACCGGGCTCGCGCTCTACCGCGCCGGCATCGCCGAGATGGCCCAGATCCGGTTCCCGGCGATGCCCGGGGAGCACGGCCTCGAGCCGTGGACGCTGTTCGGGGAGAGCGCGGCCGCCTGCGCCTGCGCGGTCCACGGCGACGGCGTCGACGGTCTCGACCTGTACGACGCCCTCCGGGCCAAGGCCCCCAGGGTGCTCGCGCCGACCCGCGGCCAGCTCGACTACCCGGTGGCGGGGATGGTGCTGCACGCGCTCGGCGCCTGGGGGCTGCTGCACGAGGAGATGCCGCGCGAGCTGTCCGCGAGGTTGCTCGTGCTCGCCGAGCGGTTCGCCTGCTCCCGGCTGACGCCCACGCTGGACCCGGCACACACCGACGCGGTCGCGGAGCAGCGGCAGCCCGGGCTGCTGGAGCGACTCCGCGCGGAGTACGGCGCACGCCGCGGCCCGGACCTCCTCGCGGAGGCCCGGGCCGTCGTCGCGGGCATCCCGCGCTGAGCTGTCACATCTTGCGGTTGTAGGCGCGCACCGCCAGCGGCGCGAAGATCCCCACCACGAGGGCGCAGCCCAGCAGCGCCCAACCGACCTCCGCCGTGACCGTGCCGTGGTTGGCGAGGTCGCGGATCGCCGAGATCACGTGGCTGACCGGGTTGACGTCCGCGAACGTCTGCAGCCAGCCCGGCATGGTCGAGGTCGGGACGAACGCGTTGGAGAGGAAGGTCAGCGGGAACATCACCATCAGCGAGATGCCCTGGACTCCCTGGGCGCTGCGGCCCACCGTGCCGAACCACGCGAAGAGCCAGGCCATCGACCAGCCCGCGACGACCGCCAGCAGGATCGCGCCGAGCACCCCCAGCACCCCGCCGCCCGGCCGGTAGCCGATCGCCATGCCGGTGCCGAAGGTGAGCACCGAGGCCAGCAGGTAGCGCACCATGTCGGCGAGCATCGGGCCGGCCAGCGGGGCGATCCGGGCGATCGGCAGCGACTTGAACCGGTCGAAGACCCCCTTGTCCATGTCCTCGCGCATCTGCACGCCGGTCGCCACGCAGGCGGTCAGCACCGTCTGGCCGATCAGCCCCGGGATGATGATCGGGAGGTAGCCGGCCACGTCGCCGGAGATGGCGCCGCCGAAGATACCGGCGAACATCGCCGTGAACAGCAGCGGCTGGATGGTCACGTCGAACATCTGCTCGAAGTTGCGCTGCATCTTCTTCAGCGCCCGCCACGCCAGGGCGGTGGTCTGGCTCAGGGTGTCGCCGAGCGAGGGCCGCGTGGGCAGGTCCCGGGCACCGGCATGCGTGACCGTGGTGACGGTCTCCTCGTCGGTGGAGATCAGCAGGCTCATCGGACCAGCTCCTTGTCGTCGTCGCGACCGGGGCCGCTGTCGGTGGTGTCGCGCTCCGCGTCGGCGGTGGGCTCCGCGGCGTGGCCCGTCAGGGTCATGAAGACCTCGTCCAGCGTGGGCTTCTGCACCGTGGCGGAGGTGATCAGCAGCTCGTGCTCTCGCAGGCCGATCAGCACGTCGGCGGCGCGGTTGGCGTCGGGCAGTGGCACGTTGATGCCGCCCGCCTCGGGGGTCAGCACGGGCTCGTCGCCGGCCACCCGTCGTACGACGTCGACCGCGCGGCCGGTCTGCGTCGGGTCGAGCAGGCGCAGCTGGAGCGTGGTGGACCCGACCTGGCCCTTGAGCTGGTCGGAGGTGCCCTCGGCGACCTTGCGCCCCCGGTCGATCACCGCGATGCGGTGGGCGAGCTGGTCGGCCTCGTCGAGGTACTGCGTGGTCAGCAGCACCGCGCAGCCCTGCGCGACCAGCTCCCGGATGGTCTCCCACATCTGGCCGCGGGTGCGCGGGTCGAGGCCGGTGGTCGGCTCGTCGAGGAAGATCAGCGGCGGGCGCGCGATCAGGCTGGCGGCCAGGTCCAGCCGGCGGCGCATGCCGCCGGAGAACTGCGAGATCGGCCGGTCGGCGGCCTCCTCGAGCCCGAACCTCCCGAGCAGGTCCTCGGCCGTGGCCTTCGCCTTGCGCGAGCCGAGGCCGAGCAGGCGACCGAAGAGCCAGAGGTTCTCGCGGGCGGTGAGGTTCTCGTCGACCGAGGCGTACTGCCCGGTCAGGCCGAGGAGCTGGCGGACGACGTGCGGCTGGGTCGCGACGTCGACACCGAAGATCTCGGCGCGGCCGTCGTCGATCGGCAGCAGCGTCGCGAGCATCCGCAGCATCGTGGTCTTGCCGGCGCCGTTGGGGCCGAGCACGCCGAGCACCTCACCGGCGTGCACCTCGAGGTCGACGCCGTCGACGGCGCGGTGGTCGCCGAAGGTCTTGACCAGGCCGCTGGCCCGGACGGCGAGCGTGGTGGATTCGTTCATGCCGCCATCGTGCCGGGACGCGGTTTCACCGCGGCTTCACCACGCCTGCGCCCGGTTTCGGTGTCGGCTCAGGTGAGCGGGTGGTTCACCGCCAGCCGGAAGTGGTCGTAGACCGCCTTGTCCCCGGTCACGTGGATCTCGCTGTCGTCGCCGCGGCGCCACAGCCAGGCATCGACGGCTCCCGCGGGACCGCCGATGCAGGCGTCCGGCTCGACGCCGGGGTCGGCGACGACGTTGATGTCGTCCTCGTCGTGGTGGACGTCGTCGTCGGGGTCGGTGCCGGTGAAGCGCCCGATCTGCACCCAGACGGACCGGCCGACGTCGCTGAGGTCCACCCGCACGTGGTGTGGCAGGCCGCGGAACTCACCCCAAGGAGGGCAGCCGCCGAACATGACGTCGAGGCACTCCTCCACACCGTCGGCGGCCAGCTGCGGGTCGAGCGGCGTGACCGACCCGGCCGCCTGCTCGGCGTCGAGACGGTGGATCAGCGCCTCGTGCGCCTGACGGCGCTGGATGAAGCCGACGGTCTGGTCCTCGGCCCAGGTCCACGCCTTCTCCGAGGGGTCCGCGGACTGGAGCGCGGTGGCCAGGTCGGCCGACCAGCCGTCGAAGGCCGTCAGGAGCTCGTCGTACGACGTCGGCCGCGTCGGCCCCTCGTCGTGCTCGCCGGGGGAGGAGGGGCGGGTCCGCACGGTCTGCGCCCAGAACCGCTGGACCTTGGCGAGGTGCCACACCAAGTCGGAGGCATTCCAGTCGGGACATCCGGGTATACGTGCCCCAGGAGGGCAGGAGGCGAGCACGTCCCGGAAGCGCCGGGACTCCGTGCGGAGGTGGCGGACGTAGTCAGCGGCGTCGAGGCGGGCCATGACGGCACGGTAGCGGCCGGGCCGGACGCCCGACAGGGCCTCGTGGACCCCCACTTGCAAATGGACATACAGCCTCCTGTATGGTCATGCACATGTCGAGGAAACGCGTCGCCGTCGCCGGTGCGAGTGGGTACGCCGGGGGCGAGCTGCTCCGGCACCTGCTCGCCCATCCCGAGGTCGAGATCGGGGCGCTGACCGGCGCCTCCAACGCGGGCCAGGCCCTCGGGTCGCTGCAGCCGCACCTGCTGCCGCTGGCCGACCGGGTGCTCGAGCCCACGAACCTCGAGACCCTGTCCGGGCACGACGTGGTCTTCCTCGCCCTGCCGCACGGCCAGTCCGGGGCGATCGCGGCCGAGCTCGGGGACGACGTGGTCGTCGTCGACTGCGGCGCCGACTTCCGGCTCGCCGACCCGGCCGCCTGGGAGAAGTTCTACGGCGGTGACCACGCCGGGACCTGGCCCTACGGCCTCCCTGAGCTGCCCGGCCAGCGCGACCGGCTGCGTCAGGCGACCCGGATCGCGGTGCCCGGCTGCTACCCCACGGTCTCGACGCTGACGCTCGCGCCGGCCGTCGCAGCCGGGATCGTCGACCCCGACGTGGTGGTCGTGGCCGCCTCCGGCACCAGCGGCGCCGGCAAGGCCGCCAAGCCCCACCTGCTCGGCAGCGAGGTGATGGGCAACGCCAGCGCGTACGGCGTGGGCGGCACCCACCGGCACACCCCGGAGATCACCCAGAACCTCTCCGCGCTCGTCGACAGCACCGTCGCGGTGAGCTTCACCCCGGTGCTGGTCCCGATGCCCCGCGGGATCCTGGCCACCTGCTCGGCGCCGCTCGCCGGGCACCTGACGGGCGGGCTCACCGCCGAGGAGGCGCACGACGTCTATGCCAAGGCCTACGACGCGGAGCCGTTCGTGCACCTGCTGGCGCCCGGCCAGTGGCCACAGACCAAGTCGGTCATCGGCTCCAACGCCGTGCACGTCCAGGTGACCGTCGACGAGGACGCCGGCCGGCTCGTGGCCGTCGGCGCCGTCGACAACCTGGCCAAGGGCACCGCCGGCGCGGCCGTGCAGTGCATGAACCTCGCGCTCGGCCTCGACGAGGGCCTCGGCCTGACCACGGTGGGGATCGCGCCGTGAAGCTGAGCCAGTACCCCGAGACCCTGGCCGTCGTCCGGCTCGGCCCCGGCTCGGAGGTCCCGGGCTGGGCGGAGTCCTCCTCGATCTTCTCGGTCACCGCGACCGCCACCGAGACCTCGGTGGTGTGCGCGTCCCGGAGCGTCCCGACCAAGGCGGTCGCCCAGCGCCCGTTCACGGCGTTCGAGGTCGAGGGGCCGCTGGACTTCTCGCTGGTCGGCGTGCTCGTCGGCCTGCTCACGCCGCTGGCCGAGGCGGAGATCAGCGCCTTCACCCTCTCGACCTACGACACCGACTGGCTGCTCGTCCCGCGCGATGACGCAGGGCGTGCGGCCGAGGCCTGGAGCAACGCGGGCCACGAGGTCGTCGTCGCCGTGCCGGTCGCACCGACCGGCCCCACCCCTGAGAAGTCCACCAGCAAGCGCAGCGGAAAGGGCTCGAAGAAGTGAGCGTGACCAGTCCCCAGGGCTTCCGCGCCGCCGGCGTGGCCGCCGGCCTGAAGTCGACCGGCGCGAAGGACCTCGCGCTCGTCGTCAACGACGGCCCGGCCCACGACTCGGCGAGCGTGTTCACCAGCAACCGGTGCAAGGCCAACCCGATCCTGTGGAGCCAGGAGGTGGTCAAGGACGGCACCGTCCGCGCGGTCGTCCTGAACTCCGGCGGCGCCAACTGCTACACCGGCGCCGAGGGCTTCCAGACCACGCACGCGGTGGCCGAGCAGGTCGCCACCCGCGTCGGCATCGGAGCGGGCGACGTCGTCGTGTGCTCCACCGGGCTGATCGGCCTGGCCAACCCCCGGCAGAACCTGCTCGACGGCGTCGACGCCGCCCACGCCGCGCTCGACGGCGCCGGCGGAGCGGCCGCGGCCGAGGCGATCATGACGACCGACAGCGTCAGCAAGCAGGTGGTGGTCGAGGGCGCCGGGTGGTCGATCGGCGGCATGGCGAAGGGCGCCGGCATGCTGGCCCCGCAGCTGGCCACGATGCTGGTGGTGCTCACCACCGACGCGGTCGTGCCGCACGAGGACCTCGACACCGCGCTGCGCGCGGCGACCCGGGTGAGCTTCGACCGGCTCGACTCCGACGGCTGCATGTCGACCAACGACACCGTCACCGTGATGGCCAGCGGCGCCAGCGGGATCACCCCCAGCCTCGACGACTTCACCGCGGCGCTCACCCAGGCCTGCACGGACCTGGCGATGCAGCTGCTCAAGGACGCCGAGGGGGCCGACCACGAGATCGCGATCACCGTGCTGAACGCGGCGAGCGAGGACGATGCGGTCGCCGTCGGGCGCAGCGTGGCCCGCAGCAACCTGTTCAAGGCCGCGGTGTTCGGGAAGGACCCCAACTGGGGCCGGGTGCTCGCGAGCATCGGCACCACCGACGCGGTGTTCGACCCCGCCGACCTCGACGTCGCCATGAACGGCGTGTGGGTGTGCCGGCAGTCCACGCCGCACGCCGACCCCGCCACCGTCGACCTCGGGCCCCGCGAGGTCAGCGTGACCATCGACCTCAAGTCCGGCGCCGAGCGAGCCACGGTCTGGACCAACGACCTCACCCACGCCTACGTCCACGAGAACAGCGCGTACTCCTCATGAGCCATCCTGCGACCGATCCCGCCAACATGATCTTCAGCGAGGTCCCGCCCGCGGACCCCGACAAGGCCTCGGTGCTCGCCGGCGCCCTGCCCTGGCTGAAGCGCTACCACGACAAGGTCGTGGTGGTGAAGTACGGCGGCAACGCCATGACCGACGACGCCCTCAAGCGGGCCTTCGCCGAGGACATCGCGTTCCTCCGCTTCGCCGGCTTCAAGCCCGTGGTGGTGCACGGCGGCGGCCCGCAGATCTCCCAGATGCTCGACAAGCTCGGCATCGAGTCGGAGTTCCGCGGCGGCCTGCGCGTCACCACCCCCGAGGCCATGGACGTCGTTCGCATGGTGCTCGTCGGCCAGGTCCAGCGCGAGCTGGTCGGGCTGGTCAACGAGCACGGCCCGCTCGCGGTCGGCATGTCCGGCGAGGACGCCGGCCTGTTCACCGCCGAGCCCACCAACACCATCGTCGACGGCGAGGAGGTGGACCTCGGCCTGGTGGGCGAGGTAGCCAAGGTCCGTCCCGAGGCGGTGCTCGACATCATCGAGGCCGGTCGGATCCCCGTGGTCTCCTCGGTGGCCCCGGACGTGCACGGCGCGGTCCACAACGTCAACGCCGACACGGCGGCGGCGGCGCTCGCGGTCGCCCTGGGGGCCGAGAAGCTGCTGGTCCTCACCGACGTCGAGGGGCTCTACCGCGACTGGCCCGACAGCGACGACGTGATCTACGAGATCAACCCAGAGACCCTCGCCGAGCTGCTGCCGGCGCTGGCCAGCGGCATGGTCCCGAAGATGGAGGCCTGCCGGAAAGCCGTGGCCGAGGGGGTGCCGCGGGCGACCGTCGTCGACGGCCGCGAGCCGCACGCCGTGCTGCTCGAGCTGTTCACCGACGAGGGCGTCGGCACCCAGGTGCTGCCCGGCGTCGACACCAAGATCCGCAAGGCGCGGAAGAAGGCGGTGGTCAAGTGAGCACGAACGCCGAGATGCAGGAGCGGTACGCCGCGTCCCTGATGAACACCTTCGGTCCGCCGAAGCTGACCCTGGCCCGCGGGAAGGGTGCCCACGTCTGGGACGCCGACGGCCGGGAGTACGTCGACCTGCTCGGCGGCATCGCCGTCAACGCGCTGGGGCACGCCCACCCGGCCCTGGTGCAGGCCGTGACCGACCAGCTGGGCACGCTGGGCCACGTCTCGAACTTCTTCACCAGCGAGCAGCAGGTGCGCCTCGCGGAGAAGCTGCTGGAGGTGCTCGACGCCGGGCCGGGCAAGGTCTTCTTCGCCAACTCCGGCACCGAGGCCAACGAGGCCGCGTTCAAGCTGACCCGACGCACCGGCCGCACCCACGTGGTGGCCGCCCAGGGCGGGTTCCACGGCCGCTCGATGGGCGCGCTCGCGCTGACGTCCAAGGAGGCCTACCGCACGCCGTTCGAGCCGCTGCCCGGCGAGGTCACCTTCGTGCCGTACGGCGACGCCGACGCGCTCGCCGCGGCCGTCACCGACGAGACCGCCGCGGTCCTGCTCGAGCCCATCCAGGGCGAGGCGGGCGTGGTCATCCCGCCTGCGGGCTACCTCGCCGCGGCGCGCGAGGTCGCGACGGCCCACGGCGCGCTGCTGTGGATCGACGAGGTGCAGACCGGCATCGGCCGCACCGGCCGGTGGTTCGCCCACCAGGAGGCCGGGATCACCCCGGACGTCGTGACGGTCGCGAAGGGGCTCGCGGGCGGCTACCCCATCGGCGCCTGCCTCGCGCTCGGCGAGGCCGCGGACCTGCTGCAGCCGGGCAACCACGGCACCACCTTCGGCGGCAACCCGGTCGCCTGTGCGGCGGCCCTCGCGGTCATCGACGTCATCGAGGCCGACGGGCTGCTCGAGCAGGTCACCGCGCTCGGCGCGCACCTGCGCGACGGCCTGGCCGCCGACCCGCGGGTCACCGAGGTCCGCGGCGCCGGGCTGCTGATCGGGCTGGACCTGGTGGCCGAGAGGTCCGCCGAGGTCACCGCCGCGGCGCTGCGGCACGGCTTCATCGTCAACAACCCCACGCCCGGCCGGATCCGGCTCGCCCCGCCGCTGGTCCTCAGGCGCGAGGACGCCGACGCGTTCCTGGCCGCCTGGCCCACGATCCTCGACGAGGGCCTGGGGACCACGACGTGACCCGCCACTTCCTCCGCGACGACGACCTGTCGCCGGGCGAGCAGCGGCAGGTCCTCGACCTCGCGGGACGGCTCAAGGCCGCGCCGTACGACTGTCGCGCACTGGCCGGCCCGCGGACCGTCGCGATGATCTTCGACAAGCCCACGCTGCGGACCCAGGCGTCCTTCGCCGCCGGCATCGCCGAGCTCGGCGGCCACCCGATGCTCGTCGACGGGAGCCTCGCCGGCATCGGCGTCCGCGAGTCCGTGGAGGACGTGGCGCGCATCCTCGGCCGGCAGGCCTCGGTCGTGGTCTGGCGCACCTTCGCCCAGGCCAGCCTCGAGACGATGGCGTCGTACGCCGGGGTGCCGGTGGTCAACGCCCTGACCGACGACTTCCACCCCTGCCAGCTGCTCGCCGACCTGCTCACCGTGCGCGAGCACAAGGGTGAGCTGGCCGGCCTGACCGTCGCGTTCGTCGGAGACGGGGCCTGCAACATGGGCAACTCCTGGCTGCTCGCGGGCGCGACCGCCGGCATGCACGTCCGGGTGAGCGCGCCGGAGGGCTACCTCCCCGACCCCGCGGTGGCGCAGCGGGCGTCCGGCATCGCCGCGGGCACCGGCGGCTCCGTCGACCTGACCACCGACCCCCGTGCCGCGGTCGAGGGCGCCGACGTCGTCGTCACCGACACCTGGGTCTCGATGGGCAAGGAGGCCGAGGCCGCCGAGCGGTCCGAGGTCTTCGGCGCCTGGCGGGTCACCGCCGAGCTGGTGGCGTCGGCGGCGCCCGACGCGATCGTCATGCACTGCCTGCCCGCCTACCGCGGCAGGGAGATCGACGCCGACGTGCTCGAGGGCCCGCAGAGCGTGGTGTGGGACGAGGCGGAGAACCGGCGGCACGCGCAGAAGGCGGTGCTGGCGTTCCTGCTCGAGCAGTCCGCGGGGGAGCGGTCATGAGCGACGCCTCGCTGCGCCCCACCACCAAGAACGCCCGGCACCGGCGGATCGTCGAGCTGGTCACCCAGCACGAGGTCCGGTCCCAGACCGAGCTCGCCGAGCTGCTGGCCGAGGGCGGCGTCCGGGTCACCCAGGCCACCCTGTCGCGCGACCTGCTCGAGCTCGACGCGGTGAAGATCCGCACCCAGACCGGGGCGCTGGTCTACGCCGTGCCCGCCGAGGGCGGGGACCGCCGGCCGGTGGCGCCCAGCGAGACCGCGGCCGCCACCCACCGGCTGGGCCGGATGTGCAGCGAGCTGCTGGTGAGCGCGGAGGCGAGCGCCAACATGGTCGTGCTGCGCACCCCGCCCGGCGCCGCGCAGTTCCTCGCCTCCTCCTTCGACCGGGCCGAGCTGCCCGACCTGCTCGGCACCGTGGCCGGTGACGACACGGTGCTGCTGATCAGCCGGGACCCCACCGGCGGCGACGCGCTGGCCCGACGAATCCTGGCGCTGGCCGACGCCCACGTCCCGCCCGCGCCCTGACCCGCGAACCACCCCCCACCCGGTGGCCGAGCCCGCCTCGCCACCACCCCCGATCCCGGAGGAAGTTGTTGTGAGCAAGGTCCTGACCTCCCTGCCCAAGGGGGAGCGCGTCGGCATCGCGTTCTCCGGTGGGCTCGACACCTCGGTGGCCGTCGCGTGGATGCGCGACAAGGGCGCCATCCCGTGCACCTACACCGCCGACATCGGCCAGTACGACGAGCCGGACGTCTCGGGCGTGCCCGAGCGCGCCCTGCAGTACGGCGCCGAGCTCGCCCGCGCAGTCGACTGCCGCCGTCCGCTCGTGGAGGAGGGCCTGGCGGCCCTGGCCTGCGGTGCGTTCCACATCCGCTCCGGAGGCCGGGCCTACTTCAACACCACGCCGCTCGGGCGCGCGGTGACCGGCACGATGCTGGTGCGCGCGATGCACGAGGACCACGTCGACATCTGGGGCGACGGCTCGACGTTCAAGGGCAACGACATCGAGCGGTTCTACCGCTACGGGCTGCTGGCCAACCCCGAGCTGCGGATCTACAAGCCCTGGCTGGACGCGGAGTTCGTCACCGAGCTCGGCGGGCGGGCGGAGATGAGCCAGTGGCTCACCGAGCACGGCCTGCCGTACCGCGACAGCAAGGAGAAGGCCTACTCCACCGACGCCAACATCTGGGGGGCCACCCACGAGGCCAAGACCCTCGAGCACCTCGACGTCTCCCTGGAGACCGTCGAGCCGATCATGGGCGTGAAGTTCTGGGACCCGTCGGTGGACATCGCCACCGAGGACGTGACGATCCGCTTCGAGGCGGGCCGTCCGGTCGCGATCAACGGCACGGACTACGACGACCCGGTGGCGCTGGTCCACGAGGCCAACGTGATCGGCGGCCGCCACGGCCTGGGCATGTCCGACCAGATCGAGAACCGGATCATCGAGGCCAAGTCGCGCGGCATCTACGAGGCCCCGGCCATGGGGCTGCTCTGGATCGCCTACGAGAGGCTGCTCAATGCGGTCCACAACGAGGACACCATCGCCAACTACCACGCCGAGGGCCGCCGCCTGGGGGTCCTGCTCTACCAGGGCCGGTGGCTCGACCCGCAGGCGCTGATGCTGCGCGAGTCGATCCAGCGCTGGATCGCCTCGCTGGTGTCCGGCGAGGTGACGCTCCGGCTGCGCCGCGGCGAGGACTACACGATCCTGCGCACCTCCGGGGAGCACTTCTCCTACCACCCCGACAAGCTGTCGATGGAGCGCACCGACAACGCCGCATTCGGCCCGCTCGACCGGATCGGGCAGCTCACCATGCGCAACCTCGACATCGCCGACTCGCGCGACAAGCTGGAGGCATACGCCGCGCAGCCGCTGGACCAGGGCCAGGTGCTCGTCGAGAACGGGACGCTCTACGGCGAGCTCGAGCCCGGCGGCGCCGACCGGATCACCCGGAACCCGGCGGCCGCCGGCGAGCCCAGCGAGGAGGCGCTCGACCACGCCGCCATGGAGGCCGGCACCGACTGATGGCCCCCGTCGAGCGCGTCACCGCCCGGGTGCTCCCGGTCAGCCCGGTCGGCGAGGTCCTGCTGCTCGAGGAACGGGACCCGGCGCGCCCGGCCGAGCGCTACTGGTCGAGCATCGGCGGGGCACCGGAGCCGGGGGAGTCGCTGCGTGCCGCCGCCGTGCGGGAGCTCCGCGAGGAGGCCGGGATCGTCGCGAGGCCCGACCACCTGCTCGGGCCGGTGCTGCGCGACCGCCAGGCCTGGTCGTGGGGTGGCGTCGACTTCGTCGGCGACCACACCTACTTCGCGCTGCCCCTCGAGCGCGGCGTCGAGATCAGCTTCGACGGTCTCGAGCCCGAGGAGATCGGCAACGTGCTGGGCGCGGACTGGTGGCGGCCGGCCGCCCTGGCCGGTGCCTCGTTCCGGCCACCGGGCCTCCTTGACATCATGACCAGCGCCATCATCGCGGTGAGAGGACAGAAGTGAGCACCACCAACACCGGCAAGCTGTGGGGCGGGCGCTTCGTCGGCGGCCCGTCCCCGGAGCTCGAGGCGCTGTCCCGCTCGACGCACTTCGACTGGCGGCTGACGCCCTACGACCTCGCGGGTTCCCACGCCCACGCCAACGTGCTGCACGGCGCGGGACTGCTCACCGACGACGAGCTCGCCGAGCTGCACCGCGGCCTCGACGCGCTCGGGGAGCGGTACGCCGCCGGCACCCTGCGCCCGGACCCCACGGACGAGGACGTCCACGGCGCGCTCGAGCGGCTGCTGCTCGAGGAGGTCGGGCCGGAGGTCGGTGGCCGGTTGCGCGCCGGGCGCAGCCGCAACGACCAGGTCGCGACCCTCTTCAAGTCGTTCCTGCGCGACCACGGGCGCACGATCGCGGGCCAGGTGCTCGACCTGGTCGACGCGCTCGCCGCCCAGGCCGGTGCGCACCTCGCCCCGGACCGGGTGAGCATCATGCCCGGGCGCACGCACCTGCAGCACGCGCAGCCGGTGCTG
>CAWGVX010000002.1:1562500-2267500 GCA_963826155.1 uncultured Actinomycetota bacterium
CTGCGGGGGATAAGCTCCGTAGTCGAGAGGGAAACAGCCCAGACCATCAGCTAAGGCCCCTAAGCGGTGACTAAGTGGAAAAGGATGTGGAGTCGCAGTGACAACCAGGAGGTTGGCTTGGAAGCAGCCACCCTTGAAAGAGTGCGTAATAGCTCACTGGTCAAGTGATTCCGCGCCGACAATGTAGCGGGGCTCAAGTCATCCGCCGAAGCTATGGCATTCACACGATCGCCTAGCCGCCCTCGAGGTTGGTTCAGGTGTGTGGATGGGTAGGGGAGCGTCGTGCCGGCAGTGAAGCCTCGGGGTGACCCAGGGGTGGAGACGGCACGAGTGAGAATGCAGGCATGAGTAGCGAATCAAGTGTGAGAAACACTTGCGCCGAATGATCAAGGGTTCCAGGGTCAAGCTAATCTGCCCTGGGTAAGTCGGGACCTAAGGCGAGGCCGACAGGCGTAGTCGATGGACAACGGGTTGATATTCCCGTACCGGCAAAGTAGCGCCCATGACGAACCTGGTGATGCTAACCATCCGAAACCTGCTTCGACCGATCCCTTCGGGGTGAGGCGAGCAGGCGTAGCGTGGGACCCGAACTGGTAGTAGTCAAGCGATGGGGTGACGCAGGAAGGTAGTCCAACCGTACCGATGGTTGTGTACGGCTAAGCATGTAGGGCGCCCTCTAGGCAAATCCGGAGGGCTGACTTCGATGTCGGGCCTGAGATGTGATGGGGACCCCGTATGGGGGAAGTGGATGATCCTATGCTGTCGAGAAAAACCTCTAGCGAGCTATGCGCCGCCCGTACCCCAAACCGACTCAGGTGATCAGGTAGAGAATACCAAGGCGATCGAGCGAACCATGGTTAAGGAACTCGGCAAAATGCCCCCGTAACTTCGGGAGAAGGGGGGCCGGATCCGTGAACGCCCTAGCGGTGGGAGCGGTGATGGCCGCAGAGACCAGGCCCAAGCGACTGTTTACTAAAAACACAGGTCCGTGCGAAGTTGTAAGACGATGTATACGGACTGACTCCTGCCCGGTGCTGGAAGGTTAAGGGGACGAGTCAGCAGGTAACTGCGAAGCTCAGAACTTAAGCCCCAGTAAACGGCGGTGGTAACTATAACCATCCTAAGGTAGCGAAATTCCTTGTCGGGTAAGTTCCGACCTGCACGAATGGAGTAACGACTTGGGCGCTGTCTCAACCGTGGACTCGGCGAAATTGCACTACGAGTAAAGATGCTCGTTACGCGCGGCAGGACGGAAAGACCCCGGGACCTTTACTATAGTTTGGTATTGGTGTTTGGTTCGGCTTGTGTAGGATAGGTGGGAGACTGTGAAACCTCGACGCCAGTTGGGGTGGAGTCAACGTTGAAATACCACTCTGGTCGTACTAGATGTCTAACCTAGGTCCGTAATCCGGATCAGGGACAGTGCCTGATGGGTAGTTTAACTGGGGCGGTTGCCTCCTAAAATGTAACGGAGGCGCTCAAAGGTTCCCTCAGCCTGGTTGGCAATCAGGTGTTGAGTGTAAGTGCACAAGGGAGCTTGACTGTGAGACAGACATGTCGAGCAGGGACGAAAGTCGGAACTAGTGATCCGGCGTCGGCATGTGGAAGCGACGTCGCTCAACGGATAAAAGGTACCCCGGGGATAACAGGCTGATCTTCCCCAAGAGTCCATATCGACGGGATGGTTTGGCACCTCGATGTCGGCTCGTCGCATCCTGGGGCTGGAGTAGGTCCCAAGGGTTGGGCTGTTCGCCCATTAAAGCGGCACGCGAGCTGGGTTTAGAACGTCGTGAGACAGTTCGGTCCCTATCCGCCGCGCGCGCAGGAAACTTGAGAAAGGCTGTCCCTAGTACGAGAGGACCGGGATGGACGAACCTCTGGTGTGCCAGTTGTCCCGCCAGGGGCACGGCTGGTTAGCTACGTTCGGAAGTGATAACCGCTGAATGCATCTAAGCGGGAAGCACGTTTCAAGATGAGGTTTCCCACCCACTCGATGGGGTAAGGCCCCCAGCAGAACACTGGGTTGATAGGCCGGAGGTGTACAGCAGTAATGCCCAGCCGACCGGTACTAATAGGCCGAGGGCTTGTCCCACAACCACATCACCACAACACCCAGAGAACACCACCTGGTGTGTGCTACGCGTCCACTACGCAGTTCCCAACCAACAAACCACCCCACTCGGGGCAGGTCGTGTTGGTGAGCGACAGAACTGAACAACGAGCTTGGAAACACCCCCACAAACAATGGGTGCGTGTGTTTCCGCCAGAGTTACGGCGGCCATAGCGAAAGGGAAACACCCGGTCCCATCCCGAACCCGGAAGTTAAGCCTTTCAGCGCCGATGGTACTGCAACCGCGAGGTTGTGGGAGAGTAGGACGCCGCCGGACAGACATTGCCAGGAGGGCCACCCGCACGGGGTGGCCCTCCTGCGCATTTCAGCCCTGTGCACGTCCTGGCCCGGCCGGCCCGCTTTCCGTCCACAGGCGCGGTTCCCGCAGCGTTCTCCCCAGCCCGCCACCCGAGCGCCCGCCTCCGACGCCGCACCCCGGCAGGGTGGGGCCCGGAGGTGAGGGGCGATGGGCGCAGCGAAGGTGAAGGGTTCCGGCGACGTCGAGACGGGGTCCTGCAACGTGGTCCGGCTGGCGGGGCGGGTCTCCCGGGCCCCGGAGGAGAAGGTGCTGCCCAGCGGTGACGCGGTGTGGACCTTCCGGCTCGTCGTGCCGCGCGGTAGCCGCCGGGAGGGGACGCGTCAGACCGTCGACGTGCTCGACTGCGCGGTCTGGGCCGGCCGGGTGCGCCGCTCGGTGGCGAGCTGGGCGGAGGGCGACCACGTCGAGGTGACCGGGGCGCTGCGGCGCCGGTTCTTCCGGGCCGGGGGTGCCACGGCCTCGCGCTGCGAGGTCGAGGTCACCGGTGGGCGGCTGGTTCGTCGCGCAGCGACCGGATGAGCACGCCGAGATGCGGCTTGGGCTGGAACGACGTGGCCTTCTCGGGCATCAGCCGTCCCGCGGCGACGATCCGCAGCACGAGGTCGAAGTCGGGCGCCGGCAGCAGCAGGGCGACGCCGGAGCCGTGCTGCACCTGGGCCAGCGCGTCCTCGACCGAGTGGTGCCGGCCGATCTCGTCGGGTTCCCGGGGCAGCGCCGGGACGAGCTGCTCGTGCAGCACCTCGACCGCCGCACGGTTCCGCGGGACGTGGAGGTGCACGCTGGCCCAGGACGAGCCATCGGTGGCGGCGAGGGTGGCGGGTCCGAGGCGGGCCACCGCCTGTGCCTCGCTCGTGCGCTCGAAGCCGGCGGCCGAGCGGGTGGCGCCCGACTCCAGCTCCTCCAGCGTGGTGCCGGCGAGCACCCGGTGGATGGGCCCGAGGAAGAGTGGCGTGTCGTCCTGGTCCACGAGCATCGCCAGGCCGAGGTCGCTGGGGCCGCCGGGTTCCGCCTCCTGCAGCCGCAGGTAGGCGGCGTAGCGGTGGTGCCCGTCGGCGATCAGCGCCCTCGAGCCGGCCAGGGCCTCGTCGAGGGCGGCCAGCTGGTCGGCCGCGCGCACCGCCCACACGCGGTGGCGCTGGCCGCCGCGGTCGGTGAACGCATGGTCGGGCGTGGTCTCGAGCAGCCCCTCGACGATCCCGCGCACCGCCGCGTGCCCCCGGTGCACGAGCAGGATCGGCGCCGGGTTGACCTGCATCTCCAGCATCCGGTCCGCGAGGTCGACCACCTGCAGGGGGTGGATGCCCTCGTGCGGGAAGATCGCGCGCTCGCCGCGGGTGAGCGCTCGGTGGGAGAGGTCCAGGGCGCCGACGAGGCCGCGGACCGTGATGCCCCCCGCGGTGTACTCGTGCAGGTAGATCGCCGGCTCCGAGTCGTGGTGCACCTGTCCGGTCTGCTCCCAGCGGTGCAGCCGGTCCGCCACGTCGCGGTACGGCCGGATGAACGCGCGGGCGGACGCCGGGTCGCCGATCCGGGCGGGGGAGAGCATCAGCGCGCGGAACGGCAGCAGGCGGAGGGGCCCGGCCAGGTACGGCGGGGTGACCACGCTGCTCTCGTCCATCGGAGCATCGTAGGGTGCTGGCAGGTGCCCACCCCCGAGGAGGTCTGCATGCTCGGCGCGTCCGAGTCCCCCCTGCACGACGCCTACGACCTGGCGATGCTCGACCTCGACGGGGTCGTCTACATCGACGGGGAGGCCGTGCCCGGCGCGCCGGACCACCTGGCGTCGGCGGCGAAGTCCGGGATGCGGCTCGCCTACATCACCAACAACGCCTCGCGGCCCGCCGCCGTGGTGGCGGCGCACCTCGGTGAGCTGGGGGTCCCGGCCCGCGAGGAGGACGTCGTGACCTCCTCGCAGGCAGCCGCCCGGGTGCTGCGGGACCGGTTCGGTGCCGGGGCGCGTGTCGCGCTCCTCGGTGCCGCCGGGCTCGAGACCGCGCTGAGGGAGCAGGACCTCGAGCCGGTGCCGGTCGACGCCGAGGCCGTCGCGCTCGCCACCGGCTACGACCCCGAGGCCGTGTGGCGGGACGTCATGCGGGCCGCGGTGCGCATCCGCGACGGGCTGCCCTGGGTCGCCAGCAACACCGACCTGAGCTTCCCCACGGCGTACGGCACCGCGCCGGGCCACGGCGTCCTGGTCGCGATGCTCCAGCGCTTCAGCGGTGTCGAGCCGGTCGTTGCCGGCAAGCCGGCTCGTCCGCTGCTGGACGAGACCGTCCGCCGGGTCGGCGGTGATCGCCCGTTGATGGTCGGCGACCGGCTGGACACCGACATCGCCGGGGCGCGCAACGCCGGCGTGGACTCGCTGCTGGTGCTGACCGGGGTGACCGGGCTCCCGGAGCTGGTCGCCGCTGGTCCCGAGGAACGGCCGACCTACGTCGCACCCGACCTCGGTGGGCTCGACGAGCCGCAGCCGGCCCCCGAGCAGGAGGGACCGACCTGGCGGCTCGGTGGCTGGCAGGCGGGCGTGGAGCACGGCCGGCTGGCGGTCACCGGCAGCGGCTCGGTGCCGGACTGGTGGCGGGTGGTCGCGGCCGCCGCCTGGGACCACCGGGACCGCAGTGGCGAGGCGCCCCGGGTCGACGGGCTGCGCGCGCCCGCACCGTGAGCAGGGGGCTGCGGGGGATAGGCTCGATCCATGACTGAGGAGCTGCCGGCCGACGAGGCGGCGCAGAGCGCGGACGCCGCCCCGGTCGAGGCCGAGCGGGTCCGCACGGGGGTGCAGCGGGTGGACGAGGTGATCGCGGCGGTCGAGGAGCTCGAGCAGCGCCCGATCGAGGAGCACGTCGGCGTCTTCGAGACCGCGCACGAGCAGCTGCGTCGCGCCCTCGACGGCGAGGCTCCCTCCGGCCAGCAGCCCACGCGCTGACCGACGTGCCGCCCCGCCGTCTCCGACTGGACGCCGAGCTGGTCCGCCGCGGGCTGGCCCGGTCGCGCGAGCACGCCAGCGAGCTGATCGCCGCCCGCCGGGTCAAGGTCCAGGGCGCGCTCGCCACGAAGCCGGCCACCGGCGTCACCACCGATGTCGCCCTCGTGGTGGCCGACGACCCCGACCGGCCCGACTACGTCTCCCGCGGCGGGCACAAGCTCGCCGGGGCGCTGGCCGCGTTCGAGCCCGCCGGCCTGGTCGTCGAGGGGCGGCGCTGCCTGGACGCCGGCGCGTCCACGGGTGGCTTCACCGACGTGCTGCTGCGCCACGGGGCCGCGCAGGTGGTCGCCGTCGACGTGGGCTACGGCCAGCTGGCCTGGAAGCTGCGCCAGGACGAGCGGGTGGTCGTCCACGACCGGACCAACGTGCGAGAGCTCACCGCCGAGACCATCGGGGGACCGGTCGACCTCGTCGTCGGCGACCTGTCGTTCATCTCCCTCGAGCTCGTGCTCGACGCCCTGGTCGGTGTGACCGCCCCCGACGGTGACCTCGCCCTCATGGTCAAGCCGCAGTTCGAGGTCGGCAGGGAGCGGCTCGGCAAGGGCGGCGTCGTGCGCGACCCGGCGCTGCGGGCCGAGGCGGTGGTCGCGGTCGCCGACGCCGCGGCGCGGCGCGGCTGGGGCGCGCGGGCGGTCACCACCAGCCCGCTGCCCGGACCCTCGGGCAACGTCGAGTTCTTCCTGTGGCTGCGCCACGGGCCGGCGGCCATCGACGCCGACCACGTCCACACGGTCGTGCGGGCCGCGGCCCCGCCGGGGGCAGCGGGTGAGAAGGTGGAGCCGTGACCGAGCCCAGCACCCCATCGACCACGCCGCCGACGCGCGCGGGGAGCACGGCGCGGCGCGTCCTGCTGCTCGCCCACACCGGTCGCGACGAGGCCCGTGACGTGGCCCGCTCGTTCTGCAAGGCGCTGACCGGTCACGGCATCTCGGTGCGGCTCCTCGCCGCGGAGGCCCGCGACCTCGACGTCTCGCCGGAGCAGTTCGACCCGCCGCTGGAGCTGGCCGAGGAGGACCTGCGCGCGTCCGCGGACTGCGAGCTGGTGCTGGTCATCGGCGGTGACGGCACGATCCTGCGGGCCGCCGAGCTGACCCATGTCACCGGCACCCCGGTCCTGGGGGTCAACCTCGGCCATGTCGGCTTCCTCGCCGAGGCCGAGCACGACGACGTCGAGTCCACCATCGACGCCATCGTGCATCGTCGCTACTCCGCGGAGGAGCGGATGACCCTCGATGTGCGGGTCTACCGCGACGGTGAGGTGGTGACCAGCACGTTCGCGCTGAACGAGGCCAGCGTCGAGAAGGCCTCCCGCGAGCGGATGCTCGAGGTGGTCGTCGAGATCGACGGCCGCCCCCTGTCCCGCTGGGGCTGTGACGGCGTCGTCTGCGCGACGCCGACCGGCTCCACGGCCTACAACTTCAGCGCCGGCGGTCCCGTGGTGTGGCCGGGCGTCGAGGCGCTGCTGATGGTCCCGATCAGCGCCCACGCGCTGTTCGCCCGCCCGATGGTGGTGGCCCCGACCTCGGTGCTCGCCGTGGAGCTGCTGGCGCGGACCGAGGGTGCCGGCGTGCTGTGGTGCGACGGACGACGCGCGGTCGACCTGCCGCCCGGCGCCCGGATCGAGGTGCGGCGCGGTCACAGCCCGGTGCGGCTGGTCCGCCTGCACGAGGCGCCCTTCACCGACCGGCTGGTGGCCAAGTTCGGGCTGCCCGTCGAGGGCTGGCGGGGCTCCAGCGAGCGCCGGCGCCGACTCGCCGAGGGGCACGATGCTTGAGGAGATCCGGATCGGGTCGCTGGGCGTGATCGAGTCCTCGACCCTCGAGCTCGGTCCCGGCCTGACCGTGATCACCGGTGAGACCGGTGCCGGCAAGACCATGATCGTGACCGCGCTCGGGCTGCTGCTCGGGGGCCGCGCCGACAGCGGTGCGGTCCGGTCGGGTGCCAGGACGGCCCGCATCGAGGGCGTCGTCCGGGCCGAGGACCTCGCGCCGTTCGCCTCCGCGGTGGAGGACGCCGGCGGCGAGGTCGAGGACGGCCGGGTCGTCCTGGCGCGCAACGTCTCCGCCGAGGGCCGCTCACGCGCGTTCGTCGGCGGCGCCTCGGTGCCGGTCTCGGTGCTGGCCGACGTGGCCGAGCCGCTGGTGGCGGTGCACGGCCAGTCCGACCAGCACCGGCTGCTGCGCCCCCGGGCCCAGCGCGAGGCGCTCGACCGGTTCGGCGGGGAGCAGGTGGCCGCGCTGCTGGCGACGTGGAGGGACCTGCACGGCCGGCTGGTGCAGACCGAGCGCGAGCTCGACGAGGTCGTCGCCAGTGCGCGGGACCGCGCCCGCGAGGCCGACCTGCTGCGCTTCGGGCTCGGCGAGATCGAGGCCGTCTCCCCGGAGCCGGGCGAGGACACGACGCTGGCGGCCGAGGAGTCGCGGCTGGGCTTCGCCGACACGCTGCGCACCGCCGCCGAGCAGGCCCGCGAGGCCCTGTCCAGCGAGCAGGACCAGCCCGACGCACTGGCCACCACCGCCGCGGCGCGCTCGCTCCTCGACGGCGTGCGCGAGCACGACCCCGAGGCGGGTGAGCTCGCCGACCGGCTCGCCGAGATCACCTACCTGCTCTCCGACCTCGCCGCCGACGTCGCGTCGTACGCCACCCGGGTGGAGACCGACCCGGCCCGGCTCGCCACGGTCTCCGAACGCCGGTCGGCGCTGGGCGCCCTGACCCGCAAGTACGGCGAGACCATCGACGAGGTGCTCGCCTGGGCCCAGGCCTCCTCCGAGCGGCTGCTGGAGCTGGACGGCACCGACGACCGGATCGAGCAGCTGCGCGCCGACCAGCGCGGCCTGCGCGAGCAGCTGGCCGAGACCGGCGCCGCCCTGTCCGCCGCGCGCGCCAAGGCGGCCACCCGACTGGCCGGTGAGGTCACCGACGAGCTGACGCTGCTCGCCATGCCCCACGCCCGGCTGGAGATCGAGGTGCGCCAGGTCGAGCAGGACCCCTCGTCGGACGGACCCCAGCCGCTGCAGGTGGGCGACCGATGGCTGCGCTTCGGCTCCTCGGGCCTCGACGAGGTCGAGCTGCTGCTCGCGGCGAACACCGGCAGCGACCCGCGGCCTCTCAACAAGGGCGCCTCCGGCGGTGAGCTCTCCCGGGTGATGCTCGCGCTCGAGGTCGCCCTGGCCGGCACCAGCCCCGTCCCCACCTTCGTCTTCGACGAGGTCGACGCCGGGGTCGGCGGTGCCGCGGCGGTGGAGGTGGGTCGCCGGCTGGCCCGGCTGGCCCGGGACGCGCAGGTCCTGGTGGTGACGCACCTGCCCCAGGTCGCGGCGTACGCCGACCGGCACGTGGTCGTGGCCAAGTCCTCCGACGGCACCATCACCAGCTCGGGACTGACCGTCCTCGGCGCCGAGGAGCGCGAGCGCGAGCTGTCGCGGATGCTGGCCGGTCTCACCGACTCCGACACCGCGCTCGCCCACGCCCGCGAGCTGCTCGAGGTGGCCCGCTCCAGCCGGGCGCCGGGCTGACCGCGCGGCCGGCCGCGCGACGCGCCCGGCGTACGGCATTGCCGGGAGCCGGTCTGGACCTTTGGCACCATGAATCGGTCATGAAGCTTCCCACTCGCCAACGCGGCGGCACCGTGCTCCCCGGGCTGGTCGGCACCGCCCGCGTGGAGCGCCGCACCCGCGCGCTGCTGCCCCGGCTGCGAGCCGGTGACGTGGCCGTCGTCGACCACACCGACATGGACCGCGCCACGGCGCAGTCCCTCCTCGACGCGGGGGTGGCCGCCGTGGTCAACGCCGCACCGATGATCTCCGGCCGCTACCCCGCCCTCGGGCCGGCGCTGCTCGCCGACGCCGGGGTGCTGCTCGTGGACGCCGTCGGCGCCGAGGGGTTCGCGGCGGTCCGCGACGGCGCGCAGGTGCGCCTCCACGACGGCGTGGTGCACGTGGGCGAGCAGCCCGTGGCCACCGGGCGCACGCTCGACACGGACGACGTGCGCGGGGAGATGGACCAGGCCCGCAGCGGGCTGGCCAGCCAGCTGGAGACCCTCACCCACAACAGCACCGAGTTCCTCCGCCGCGAGGAGGACCTGCTGCTGCACGACCGCGGTCTGCCCCGCACCGCGACACGCATCACCGGCCGTCCGGTCGTGATCGTCGCAGACGGTCCCGAGGCCGCGGCGGAGCTCCGGCTGGTCCGGGCGTTCCTGCGCGAGCAGCAGCCGGTGCTGATCGGGGTCGAGCGCGGCGCCGAGCTGCTCCGGGCCGCCGGCCACCGCCCGCACCTCGTCGTGCTGGACGCACGCACCGACGAGGCCGACCGCCCCGCGGTGAAGACCCTGAAGGCCGCCCGTGACGTCGTCGTGCGCGTGGACCGGGGCGGCGAGCGCACCGTGACCGAGCACCTCGACCGGATCGGGATCCGGCCGCAGCTGTTCGAGACCGGTGCGATGCCCGAGGACGCCGCGGTGCTGCTCGCCGACGCGGCCGAGGCGTCCGTGGTCATCGGCGTCGGGCTGCGGGCCACCCTCGAGGAGTTCCTGGACCGGCAGCGGGCCGGCCTGGCCAGCACCTACCTCACCCGGCTGAAGGCGGGCCCGCGCCTGGTCGACGCCCACGCCGTTCCGCACCTGTACTCCGGGCGGGTCCGGCCTCGGCACCTCTACCTCGTGATGCTCGCCGGACTCGTGGCCCTGGCCGCGGCCGTCGCCGTGACGCCGGTCGGTGGCGAGTGGGCCGACTCCCTGCGCACCGCCCTCACCGACCTCGTCCACACCCTCCTCGTGACCCTCCCCGTCCAAGGACCCCTGCCGTGATCTCGTACCGCCACCACGTCGTCTCCCTCGTCGCCGTCTTCCTCGCCCTCGCGATCGGGGTCGCCCTCGGTGGCGGCCCGCTCAGCGAGCTCGGCCGGGACGCCCGGACCACCTCCGCCCCCACGCGCTCCGAGCAGAAGCAGGCCCGCAGGACCCTCGACTTCGGCGACCAGTTCGCCACCGCCGCCGCGCCCTCGCTCTACGCCGGCCGGCTCAAGGGCCACGCCGTGTCGATCCTCACCATGCCCGGCGCCGACGGCGGCGTCGTGAGCGCGCTCGCCGCGCAGGTCCAGCAGGCCGGCGGCACCGTCACCGGCACCTGGAAGGCGCAGCGGAGCCTGGTCGCCGCGGGGGAGAAGTCCCTCGTCGACACCCTGGGCAGCCAGCTGATGACCCAGCTCGATGACGGCGTCGTCCCCGCCGACTCCTCCACCTACGACCGGATCGGCCGGCTGCTCGGGCTCTCCCTGGCCGGCACCCAGGTGTCGGCCAACGAGGTCTCCTCGCTGCGGCAGAGCCTGTCCGGCGCCGACCTGGTCACCGCCCCCGAGAACGCCTCGCGTGCACCGCTGGTGCTGGTCGTGCTCGGTCGCGACGGCGTGGACCCGGCGATCCTGTCCGGGATGCTGACCGGGCTGGCGGCCACCGCCACAGGGGTCGTGGTCGCCGGGGACACCGCGTCGGGTGCGGCCGGCGACCTCCACGGGCTGCGCAGCGAGCCGGTGGCCGACAAGGTCACCACCGTCGACGGGGCCGAGTCGGCGGTGGGCCAGGTCACCGCCGTGCTCGCCCTCGCGCGGTCCCTGAAGGTGCAGAGTGGTTCCTTCGGTGCGTCGGGATCCGACGGAGCCGTCCCACTCGGGTAGGATGGAATCCCGTGAAGAACGGGACACCGACCAAGCACGTATTCGTGACCGGAGGCGTTGCCTCCTCGCTCGGGAAGGGGCTCACAGCCTCGAGCCTGGGCAGTCTGCTCCGCTCGCGCGGACTCCGGGTGACCATGCAGAAGCTGGATCCGTACCTCAACGTCGATCCGGGGACGATGAACCCGTTCCAGCACGGTGAGGTCTTCGTCACCGACGACGGGGCCGAGACCGACCTGGACATCGGGCACTACGAGCGGTTCCTCGACACGGTCCTCTCGCAGCGGGCCAACGTCACCACCGGCCAGGTCTACTCCGCGGTGATCGCCAAGGAGCGCCGGGGCGACTACCTCGGCGACACGGTCCAGGTGATCCCGCACATCACCAACGAGATCAAGGACCGGATCCAGGCCATGGGCGAGTCGCTCGACGGCCAGCACGTGGACGTGGTGATCACCGAGGTCGGCGGCACCGTGGGCGACATCGAGTCGCTGCCGTTCCTCGAGGCCGCGCGCCAGCTGCGCCACGACATCGGCCGCAACAACTGCTTCTTCCTGCACGTCTCGCTGGTGCCGTTCATCGGCCCGTCGGGCGAGCTGAAGACCAAGCCCACCCAGCACTCCGTCGCGGCCCTGCGCTCGATCGGCATCCAGCCCGACGCGATCGTCTGCCGCGCCGACCGCGAGCTGCCGACGTCGATCAAGAAGAAGATCTCGCTGATGTGCGACGTCGACGAGGAGGCCGTGGTCACCGCGGCCGACGCCCCGTCGATCTACGACATCCCCAAGGTCCTGCACCGCGAGGGCCTCGACGCCTACGTCGTACGCCGCCTCGACCTGCCGTTCCGCGACGTCGACTGGACGGTCTGGGACGACCTGCTGCGCCGGGTGCACCACCCCAGCGAGGAGGTCACCGTGGGACTGGTCGGGAAGTACATCGACCTGCCCGACGCCTACCTCTCGGTCGCCGAGGCGCTCCGGGCCGGCGGCTTCGCCCACGAGGCGAAGGTCCACCTGCGCTGGATCCCCTCCGACGAGTGCCGGGACGCCGCCGGCGCCGCGCGGCACCTCCACGACGTTGACGCGGTGTGCGTCCCGGGCGGCTTCGGCATCCGCGGCATCGAGGGCAAGCTCGGGGCGCTGAGCTACGCGCGCACCCACGGCATCCCGACCCTCGGCCTGTGCCTGGGCCTGCAGTGCATGGTCATCGAGTACGCCCGCAACGTCGCCGGCCTCGAGAAGGCCGCCTCCACGGAGTTCGACCCTGACTGCCCGGAGCCGGTCATCGCCACGATGGAGGAGCAGAAGAGCTTCGTCGAGGGCGCCGGCGACCTGGGCGGCACGATGCGGCTGGGGCTCTACCCGGCGGTGCTCAAGGACGGCTCGGTCGTGCGCGGGGCCTACGGCGCCGCCCAGGTCGAGGAGCGGCACCGGCACCGCTACGAGGTCAACAACGCCTACCGCGACCAGCTCGAGGCCGCGGGGCTGGTGTTCTCCGGCACCTCGCCGGACAACAACCTCGTCGAGTACGTCGAGCTGCCGCGCGAGGTGCACCCCTACTACGTGTCGACCCAGGCACACCCCGAGCTCCGCTCGCGCCCGACCCGCCCCCACCCGCTCTTCGCGGGCCTGGTCGGTGCCGCGATCGAGCGGCAGCGCGAGCTGCGGTTCCCGATCGACGAGTCCGGCCTGCGCCGCAAGGACGAGCCGGAGGACGACTGACCCACCGCCGAGTCGGCGCTCGTCGACACCCGTAGGTGTCAACGAGCGCCGACTCGGCGTTCCTGGGGTCAGCCGCGGGCGCGCAGGACCCGGGTGAGGGTGTCGGCGCCGGTGAGCAGGGCCGCGCGCACGCTGGGGCTCTGGTCGGGCTCGGCGGCCATCGCCCGGGCCCGCTCGATCCACGCCTCGTCGGCCGTCGTGGGCATGGTGCTGCGGACGAGCGAGCCGGCGGCGAGCATGCCGCCGCCGGTGACGAGCGCACCCACCTCGTCGAGGTAGCGGTGCGCCCACGGCAGCAGCAGGTCGTGCTGGGTGGGTCGCCAGAAGCACTGGGCGAGCCCGAACAGGGGCTGGCCGGCCGGGATCGACCGCTTGTCCCAGATCTCCGTCCACACCTCGGCCTTGGCCTGCTCCTCGGGCCGGGCCGCGGTGACGCCGAGGGCGCGGACCCGGGCGTCGGGGTCGGGGTCGCGCTCGAGCAGCGCCTCGACCGCGGCCGCGTCGTACTCCCCGAGCGCGGCCCGGCGCACCAGCGTGCGCCAGGCCAGGTCGGTGTTGTCCTCGGCGGCCCGGGCCAGCAGCTCGAAGTGCGCCGGCGCGGTCGCCGCGGCGGCCAGGGTGCGCAGCGCCGGCGTGCGGTGCTCGGGGTCCTCGGCGAGCGCGGCGGCGACGTCGGCCAGGCGCGCGAGCTGGCCGGGCACGGCGGGGACCGGGCTCCACTGCTCGGCGGCCCGCAGGGCCAGCGCCAGGAACGGCTCGACGACCCCCGGGCTGCGCTCGGTGCCCAGGACGCCCAGCACGCAGGTGAGCACCTCGTCGGTGGAGAGCTCGCCCTTGAGCAGCATGTCCCAGGCCGTGGTCACCGCCAGCGCCCGAGACACCGGCTCGGGCAGGCCGCCGGCCGACTCGAGCATGGTCCGGAGCGAGTCCTCGTCGGTGCGCGCGGCGGCGAAGGTGAGGTCGTGGTCGTTGACCAGGTAGAGGTCGGCACCCGGCGGGAGCCCCTCGACGGGGGTGCGGTCGCCCGTGGTCTCGACCTGCGCGCTGCCGACCTCGGTGAGGCCCGGGCCCTCGCCGGAGCGGCGGTAGGCGCCGATCCGCAGGTGGTGCGGCCGGGGGTCGTCCCGGTCCGGGCCGAAGGCCAGCAGGTCGGAGCCGCGCAGCACCAGCGTGTCGGTGCCGGCCCGGTCGAACCAGGCCGTGGTCCAGTCGGTGAGGTCGCGGCCGGCGGCGGCCCCGACGGCCGACATCAGGTCCGCGAGGCGGGTGTTGCCCCAGGCGTGCTCGCGGAAGTAGGCCCGCAGGCCCTCGACGAACGCGTCCTCGCCGACGTAGGCGACCAGCTGCTTGAGCACGCTCTCGCCCTTGACGTAGGTGATCGCGTCGAAGTTGGCCATCGCCTGGTCGACGTCCGGGACGTCGCCGCGGATCGGGTGCGAGGCCGGCCCCATGTCGGTCTGGTAGCCGCTGAGCTTCAGACCGGCCAGGAAAGTCGCCCACCCGTCGGTGTACTCGGTGGCGTTGACCGCCGCGAACGTGGACGCCCAGGAGGCGAAGGCCTCGTTGAGCCACAGGTCGTCCCACCACCGCATCGTCACCAGGTCGCCGAACCACATGTGCGCCATCTCGTGCAGCAGCACCGACATGACGCCGGCGCGCTGGCCGTAGGTGGGGGTGCTGCGGTGCAGCACGCTGTCGGTCCAGGTCACGCACCCCCAGTTCTCCATGGCGCCGCCCATGTTCGGCACGAACACCTGGTCGTAGCGCGCCTGCGGGAACGGCTGCCCGAAGCGGTCGCCGAAGAACGCCAGCCCGGCGGCGGTGACGTCGAACAGCTCCCCGGCGTCCCGCTCGAGGTACTGCTTGAGCGACTGCCGACAGTAGAGGCCGAGCGAGTAGCCGTCCCGCTCCTGCCGCAGCTCGTGGAACGGGCCGGCGTTGACCACCACGACGTACGTCGACAGCCGCGGCGTGTCGGGGAAGGCCCACCGTCGCCCGCCGTCGGCGGCGTCCTCGACCGAGCTCGGCGCGCCGTTGCTGGTGACCGTCCACGTCTCGTGGGCGAGCACCGTGAACGCGTGCGGCGCCTTGAGGTCCGGCTGGTCGAAGCAGGCCCAGGCCCGGCGCGCGTCGTCGGCCTCGAAGGAGGTCCAGACGTAGACGAGCTTGTCGGAGGGGTCGACGGTGCGCAGGATGCCGGCGCCGCTGCCGGTGTCGGACTGGGCGGCGGAGACCACCAGGGTGTTCTCGGCCTGCAGGTCGGTCAGCGGGATCCGGCCGCCCTCGACGGCGGCGAGGTCGAGCTCGCGCCCGTTCAGGGTGGCGGAGCGGACCTCGGCGACGCAGTCGACGAACGTCTCGGCGCCGGGCCGGTGGCAGCGGAAGGCGATCGTGGAGGTCGACTGCAGCACCTCGCCCTCGAACAGGCCGCGCATGTCGACCTCGATGTCGTAGCGGTCGACCTCGATCAGGGCCGCTCGGGCCTCGGCCTCCTCCCTGGTCAGGCTGCGGATCCGGGTGGTGGCGTGGCCCTGGGTCATGCTCTCTCCTCCGTTGGGTGCGGGCAGTGGGTGCCCGGCCTGCACGGTAGCGTCACGGCCATGTCGACGCCGCCATTGACCGACGAGCCGGAGGAGTGGCCGGTCACCTCCAGCACCGACCTGCACCGCGACGACTGGGTGATGGCGCTGCGCGCCGACCACGTGCAGCGGCCCGGACACACCGACAAGGAGCCGTTCCGGCGGCTGGTGCTGGAGCACCCCGGTGCGGTCATCATCCTCGCGCTGGACGACCAGGACCGGGTGTTGTGCCTGCGGCAGTACCGGCACGCCGCGCGGCGGCGCTTCGTCGAGCTCCCCGCCGGGCTGTGCGACGTCGAGGGCGAGGACCCGCTGGAGGTGGCCCGGCGCGAGCTGGTCGAGGAGGCCGCCCTCGAGGCGGGGGAGTGGACCAGGCTGACCTCGGCGTACTCCTCGCCGGGCATCTCGAACGAGGAGATGCACTTCTTCCTCGCCCGCGACCTGCGGGCCGCCGACCGCGGCGACTTCGTGCTGGAGCACGAGGAGGCCGACATGGAGACCTTCTGGGTGCCCTTCGAGGAGCTGCGGGCCGCCGTCCTGGACGGCCGGATCGGGGACGCGCCGGTCATCCTCGCGGTGCTCATGGCGCACGCCCGGGGCCTGGCGGCCTCCGGATGAGCCCCGACGGGGGTCCCGGGGAGGACCGGCTCCGGGTCACGTTCTGCGGGGTGCGCGGCTCCACGCCCGCGCCCGGGCCGGGCTTCGTCCGGTACGGCGGGCACACCTCCTGCGTGGCGATCTCGCGCGGCGACCGGGCGCCGGAGCTGCTGCTCGACGCCGGCACCGGCCTGACCGCGGTCACGCCACTGCTCGGCGGCCGGCCGTTCACCGGCTCGATCCTGCTGGGGCACCTGCACTGGGACCACACCCACGGCCTCCCGTTCTTCGTCGGGGGCCGGGAGGCCTCCCGCATCGACCTCTACCTGCCCGACCAGGGCACCGACGCGGCAGCCGTGCTGGAGCGCTGCTTCTCGCCGCCGCACTTCCCGATCGTGCCCGCCCAGCTCGGCGACGGCTGGTCCTTCCGCGGCCTCGAGGAGGGCAGCCACCGCCTCGAGGGCTTCGAGGTGCTCGCCCGCGAGATCCCGCACACCGGCGGCCGGACCTTCGGCTACCGCGTGACCCACGCGGGCGCCTCGGTCGCCTACCTCTCCGACCACAGCCCGAGCTCGCTCGGGCCCGGCCCGCACGGCCAGGGCGAGCACCACGAGGCGGTCCTGGCGCTCGCCTCGGGGGCCGACCTGCTGGTCACCGACGCCCAGCACCTGGCCTCGCAGTTCCCGGAGCTGGCCTACCTCGGTCATGCCACGGTCGAGTACGACGTCGCCGTCGCGCGGGAGGCCGGCGTGCGCACGCTGGTGCTCTTCCACCACGACCCGCAGCGCACCGACGAGGAGGTCGACGCGATCGAGCGGCACGCGCGGGAGCTGGCCGGCGCGGACCTGGAGGTCGTGGCGGCCTACGAGGGGCTCGTGCTCGAGCGCTGACCCCGGGGTCTGGCAGGATCGGGGGCGTCCGGGGGATAGGCTCCCGCCGTCGCCACAAGGGTGTGGCGGGCATCACGCTAGGAGTGGCAACAGTGAAGGTCGGCGTCCCCAAGGAAGTCAAGAACAACGAGTACCGCGTGGCGATCACGCCCATCGGCGTGCACGAGCTGGTGCAGCACGGCCACGAGGTGACCGTCCAGCAGGGCGCCGGTGAGGGCTCCCAGATCAGCGACGAGCAGTTCGTCTCAGCCGGCGCCACGATCATCCCGGACGCCGACGACGTCTGGGGCGGCGCCGAGATGGTGCTGAAGGTCAAGGAGCCGATCGCCGAGGAGTACCACCGCCTCCGCGAGGGCCTGACGCTGTTCACCTACCTCCACCTCGCGGCCGACAAGCCGCTGACCGAGGAGCTGCTGACCAAGAAGGTCACCGGCCTCGCCTACGAGACGGTGCAGCTGCCCTCGGGCGGGCTGCCGCTGCTCTACCCGATGTCGGAGGTCGCCGGCTGCCTGGCACCGCAGGTCGGCGCCTACTCGCTGATGCGGGCGCAGGGTGGCCGCGGCGTGCTGATGGGTGGCGTGGGCGGTGTCGCCAACGCGAAGGTCGTCATCATCGGCGCCGGCGTCTCGGGCCAGAACGCCGCGAACATCGCGCTGGGCATGGGTGCCGACGTGACGCTGCTCGACACCGACCTCGACAAGCTGCGGATGTCGTTCTGGCGCTACAGCAACCGGGTCCACGGCCTGGCCTCGTCGAAGCTGGCGATCGAGCAGCAGGTCCAGGAGGCCGACATGGTCATCGGCGCCGTGCTGATCCCCGGCGCCAAGGCCCCCAAGCTGGTGACCAACGACCTGGTGGCGCAGATGAAGCCCGGCTCGGTGCTGGTCGACATCGCCGTCGACCAGGGCGGCTGCTTCGAGGACACCCGCCCGACCACGCACGCGGAGCCGACGTTCGCGGTGCACAACTCGATCTTCTACTGCGTGGCCAACATGCCCGGTGCGGTGCCGAACACCTCGACCTACGCGCTGACCAACGCGACCATGCCGTACGCCGTGGCGGTGGCCAACAAGGGCTGGGAGCAGGCCTGCCGCGACGACCGCAGCCTCGCGCTCGGCCTGAACACCCACGGCGGCCGGCTCACCAACGCCCCGGTGGGCGAGGCCGTGGGCATCGACGCGGTCTCGCTGGAGAGCGTGCTGGGCTGAGTTGGTCTCGACCACCGAGGATGCGGGCGCGCCTGCACCGGCTGCCACGGGCAGCCTGGTGCGGGCGGTGCGCACCTACCTCGACCACCTCTCGGTCGAGCGCGGCCTGGCCGCCAACACGCTGACCTCCTACCGCCGGGACCTGCGCCGCTACCAGCAGTTCCTCGCCGGGCAGGGCATCGAGGACCTCGCCGAGATCTCCGAGGCCACCGTGAGCGAGTTCCTGGCCCGGTTGCGCGAGGGCGACGCCGAGCACCCACCGCTGAGCGCCACCTCGGCAGCGCGGACGGTGGTGGCGGTGCGTGGCTTCCACAAGTTCGCGGTCCGCGACGGCCTGACCGCCGCCGACCCGGCCGGGTCGGTGAGGCCCCCGTCGCCCGGCAAGCGGCTCCCCAAGGCGCTGCCGCTCTCCGACGTGGAGGCGATCCTCGAGGCCGCCGGCTCGGCCGGCACCACGCTGGCGCTGCGGGACCGGGCGCTGCTCGAGGTGCTCTACGGCACCGGCGCCCGCATCTCCGAGGCCGTCGGCCTCGACGTCGACGACCTCGACCCGGTCGAGGGCACGGTGCTGCTGCGCGGCAAGGGTGGCAAGCAGCGACTGGTCCCGGTGGGCTCCTACGCCCGGGAGGCCGTCGAGGCCTACCTCGTGCGCGGCCGCCCCGACCTCGTCTCGGCAACCACGCCGGCGGGCGCGCTGTTCCTCAACGCCCGTGGCGGGCGGCTCTCGCGCCAGTCCGCCTGGGCGGTGCTGGTCAAGGCCGCCGAACGGGCCGGGGTGACCCGCGACGTCTCGCCACACACCCTGCGGCACTCCTTCGCCACCCACCTCCTCGACGGCGGCGCCGACGTGCGCGTCGTGCAGGAGCTGCTCGGCCACGCCTCGGTGACGACCACGCAGGTCTACACGCTGGTCACCGTCGAGAACCTGCGCCAGGTCTTCGCCACGGCCCACCCGCGGGCGCGCGACTGATGGCCGCGACGAGCTCGACCACCGAGAGCGCCCCCGGCGCGGACTGGGTGCCGAGGACCGACGACCCCGACCGGGTCTACGACGCGGTCGCGGGCTGGGCCGCCGGCCAGGGCCTGGAGCTCTACCCCCACCAGGACGAGGCGATCATCGAGCTGCTCGGCGGCGCCAACGTCGTGCTGGCCACCCCCACGGGCTCGGGGAAGTCGCTGGTGGCGCTCGCCGCCCACGCCGCGGCCCTGGCGGGCGACCGGGTGAGCTTCTACACCGCCCCCATCAAGGCGCTGGTCAGCGAGAAGTTCTTCGCGCTCTGCGAGACCTTCGGCGCCGACAACGTCGGCATGCTCACCGGCGACGCCTCGGTGAACGCCGACGCGCCGATCATCTGCTGCACCGCCGAGGTGCTCGCCAACATCGCGCTGCGCGAGGGCCGCACCGCCGACGTCGGCCTGGTCGTGATGGACGAGTTCCACTTCTACGCCGAGCCGGACCGCGGCTGGGCGTGGCAGGTGCCGCTGCTGGAGCTGCCGCAGGCGCAGCTCCTGCTGATGTCCGCCACCCTCGGCGACGTCACCGAGCTGGCCGAGGACCTGACCCGGCGCAACGGCCGGGAGACCGCGGTGGTCGCGGACGCCGTCCGCCCGGTGCCGCTGACGTTCTCGTGGGCGATGACCCCGCTGGCCGAGACGCTCGAGGAGATCGTCGCGACCAAGCAGGCGCCGGCCTACGTCGTGCACTTCACCCAGGCGGCCGCGGTCGAGCACGCCACCTCGCTGCTCTCGCCCAGCAGCGGGGGACCGCGCCCCACCCGGGAGGAGCGGGACGCCATCGCCGAGCGGATCGGTGCGTTCCGGTTCGGCGCGGGCTTCGGCAAGACGCTGTCCAGGCTGCTCCGCACCGGCATCGGCGTCCACCACGCGGGGATGCTCCCGCGCTACCGCCGCCTGGTCGAGCAGCTCGCCCAGGCGGGGATGCTGACGGTCATCTGCGGCACCGACACCCTCGGGGTCGGGATCAACGTGCCGATCCGCACGGTGCTGTTCACCGGGCTGGCCAAGTTCGACGGCAGCCGGCAGCGGATCCTGCGCACGCGCGAGTTCCTGCAGATCGCCGGCCGCGCGGGACGGGCCGGCTTCGACACCGCCGGCTACGTCGTCGTCCAGGCCCCCGAGCACGTCATCGAGAACGAGAAGGCCAAGGCCAAGGCCGCCGCACGGCAGGCCGCGGGACGGAAGAACGCCAAGGCGCAGCTGAAGAAGCCGCCGGAGGGCACGGTGGTGTGGACCGAGCAGACTTATCACAAGCTGGTGGCGGGCGTCCCCGAGCAGCTGGTCAGCCGGATGAAGGTCGACAACGCGATGATCGTCAACGTCGTCGCCCGCGAGGAGGACGCCTTCCCGGTGCTGCGCCGGCTGCTGACCGACAACCACGAGGACCGCCGCCGACAGCTGCGGCTGGCGCGGCGCGCCGTACGCCTGGCCCGCAGCCTGGTGCGCTCGGGGGTGCTGACCCGGCTGGAGCAGCGCGACGAGCTCGGCCGGCGCTACGTGCTGACCGTGGACCTCCCCGAGGACTTCGCCCTGAACCAGCCGCTGGCGCTCTTCGCGCTCGCCGCGCTGGACGTGCTGGACGCGGACTCCGAGACCTACACGCTCGACATCGTCTCGGTCATCGAGGCGGTGCTCGAGGCCCCTCGGCAGATCCTCTTCGCCCAGCAGCACGCCGCGCGCGGCGAGGCGATCGCCGAGATGAAGGCCGACGGTCTCGAGTACGACGAGCGGATGGCGCTGCTCGACGAGATCACCTGGCCGCAGCCGCTGGCCGAGCTGCTCACCGCGACGTACGAGGTCTACCGGCAGACCCACCCGTGGCTGCCCGAGGACGCGCTCGGCCCCAAGTCGGTCGTGCGGGAGATGTACGAGGGCGGCATGTCGTTCACCGACTTCGTCTCCCGCTACCAGCTCGCGCGCTCCGAGGGGCTGGTGCTGCGCTACCTCACCGACGCCTACCGCACGCTGCGCCAGACCGTGCCCGAGCAGCACCGCACGCCCGAGCTGGAGGACCTGGTGGAGTGGCTGGGGGAGACGGTGCGGCAGACCGACTCCTCGCTGCTCGACGAGTGGGAGGCGCTCGCCGACCCCGACCACGTCCGCGCCGACGCCGTGTCGAGCTACATCGGCCACCATGCGCCGCCGCCGCCCCCGCGGCCGATCTCGAAGCAGGCGCGGGCGTTCCGCGTGATGGTGCGCAACGCCATGTTCCGCCGCGCAGAGCTGGCCGCCCGGGACGACCTGGACGGGCTGATGGCGCTGGAGCGCGCGGCCGCCGACCGCACCGACCCGCCCCGCGAGGTGGTGATGACCCGCTCCGCCTGGGACCGGGCGCTCGAGGAGTACTACGCCGAGCACGACACCATCGGCACCGGCGCCGACGCCCGCGGGCCCGAGCTGCTGCAGGTCGAGGAGACCACGGGTGCGCCCGTCGGCGCGGACGAGGACACCGTGGCCCGGCTGTGGCGGGTGCGGCAGACGCTGGAGGACCCCGAGGGGCACCGCGACTGGGTGATCGACGCCGTGGCCGACCTGGATGCCTCCGACGCGGCCGGTGAGCTGGTCCTCGCCACCGCGGCCATGCGCCGCCTCTGACCCGACCCGGATGTTGGGTCGGGCCGTAGTCTGCGAGACATGTCCGACGTCAAGACCGTCCACAACACCGCCGCCCACCGCTACGAGGGCTGGTGCGACGACGAGCTCGCCGGGTTCGCGGAGTACCAGCTCACCGACGGCGTGGTGGTCTTCACCCACACCGAGGTCGACGACCGCTTCGAGGGCCGCGGCGTCGGCTCGGCACTCGCGCGCTTCGCCCTCGAGGACGTGCGCGACGACGGGACCCGCCAGGTGCGGCCGCTGTGCCCGTTCATCAAGGCCTGGATCGAGAAGCACCCGGAGTTCGGCGCCCTCGTGGAGGACGCGCACGCCGGCACCACCACGGACTGACCCCCGATCGACCCGCGGTCGACGGGCTCGGCGCACCCGGCACTTCCTCCACAGGCCTGTGCACAGGGAGGGCCTCGCCTGTGCACTTCCCGCCTGGTGACTGCACAGGTCATCAACAGATCAGGGCCGCGGCCGGTGCACTTCGGGGGACCGGGTTGTTGCCGCTCCGGGCCCGGATCTAGAGTCGCCCGCGAGTCGGACACAAAGTCGTCGTGTCGACAAAGCAGGATGTAGGGGACACCATCACCCGGTCGGTCGACCGGGTACTCGACAGGAGCGGCCAGATGAGCGACGGCGGAACCTTCTCCTCCACCCACGGCAGCAGCGCCTCGGAGATGCCGCCCCTGGTCCGCACGCCGACTCCCGCCCCACCCGCCCACCTGTCGTCCCCCCGAGATGAGCATCGCGTGTCCGACCCCCTGCCCTTCGAGCGCCCGGCCGCGCCGACCGCCACGACCACTGCCGAGCCGGTGCTCGGTCCCACGGGTCGTCCGATGCCGGAGCTGCCCGAGCCGCGTCCGCTGACCGAGCACGGTCACGCGCGCGTCGTCGCGATGTGCAACCAGAAGGGCGGCGTCGGCAAGACCACCACGACGATCAACCTCGGCGCCGCGCTTGCGGAGTACGGCCGCAAGGTGCTGCTGGTCGACTTCGACCCGCAGGGCTCGCTGTCGGTGGGCCTGGGGCTGAACCCGCACGAGATGGACCTGACGGTCTACAACCTCCTCATGGAGCGTGACGTCGAGGTCGGGGACGTCATCGTCCCGTCCGGCGTGCCCGGCATGGACCTGCTGCCCTCCAACATCGACCTGTCGGCCGCCGAGGTCCAGCTGGTCCACGAGGTCGCCCGGGAGCAGACGCTGCAGCGCGTGCTGTCGCCCGCCATCGAGAACTACGACGTCATCCTGATCGACTGCCAGCCCTCGCTGGGCCTGCTCACCGTCAACGCGCTGACCGCCTCCGACGGCGTGATCGTGCCGCTGGAGTGTGAGTACTTCGCGCTGCGCGGCGTGGCGCTGCTGAAGACCACCATCGACAAGGTGCGTGAGCGGCTCAACCCCAAGCTGGAGATCGACGGCGTCCTGGGCACCATGTTCGACGGCCGCACCCTGCACGGCCGCGAGGTCATGGAGCGGCTGGTCCAGGCCTGGGGCGACAAGGTCTTCCACACGGTCATCCGCCGCACGGTCAAGTTCTCCGACTCCACGGTGGCCGGCGAGCCGATCACGTCGTACGCCTCGAGCTCCACCGGCGCCGAGGCCTACCGCCAGCTGGCCAAGGAGGTGCTGGCCCGTTGCCTCGACGGGTGAGCCTGCCGGCGGCCGACGACCTGTTCCGCCCGACCGTGACCCAGCGGGAGGCCGAGGAACGGGCGGCCGACGCGCCCGCGAAGCCGGTGCGGGCGGTGCCGGACCGCCCGCAGGGCCGACAGCCCGCGCGCCGGGAGAGCCAGCGGGCCGACCAGCCGGCGGAGTCCGCGCCGGGCGGTGAGCGCAAGCCCAGCGGCCGGGTCCGCCACGACGAGAAGATGACGGTCTACGTCACCTCGGACGAGCTGCTGGACCTCGAGCACGCCCGGCTGTCCCTGCGCCGCACCCACGGGCTCGCGGTGGACCGCGGCCGGCTGGTGCGCGAGGCCGTCGCCATGGTGCTCGCCGACTACGAGGTGCACGGCGAGGACAGCGCACTGGTGCGGCGGCTGACCCAGGAATGACCGGCCGATGACGACCTCCTCCCCGGACCTGGCCGAGGCCCCGGCAGCCGGCTCGCCGGAGGACGGGACGCCGGGGTTCGCCGTCCGCCTGGACAACTTCGAGGGGCCCTTCGACCTGCTGCTGAACCTGATCAGCAAGCACCGCCTCGACATCACCGAGGTCGCGCTCTCGCGGGTCACCGACGAGTTCATCGCGCACGTCAAGGCCGGTGGGCCGGTGTGGGACCTCGAGCAGACGACGTCGTTCCTGCTGGTGGCCGCCACGCTGCTCGACCTCAAGGCCGCCCGGCTGCTGCCGCAGGGCGACGTCGAGGACGAGGAGGACCTCGCGCTGCTGGAGGCGCGGGACCTGCTGTTCGCCCGGCTGATCCAGTACAGGGCGTTCAAGCAGGTGGCCGCGGTGCTCGACGGCCGGCTCGCCACCGAGGCGCGCCGGCACCCGCGGGCGGTCGGGCTGGAGGAGCGGTTCGCGACCCTGCTGCCCGAGGTCCTGATCGGCATCGGCCTGGAGCAGTTCGCGGCGCTGGCGGCGCGGGCGATGGCGCCCAAGCCCGTGGACGAGGTGTCCCTGCAGCACATCCACGCGCCGGCGGTGAGCGTGCGCGAGCAGGCGGCCCTGGTGGTCGACCGGCTGCGGCGATCGGGCACGATGACGTTCCGGGCGCTGTGCGGGGACTCGCCCGACACGCTGACCACGGTCGCGCGGTTCCTCTCGCTGCTGGAGCTGTTCCGCGAGGGCGCGGTCGGCTTCGACCAGGTGACGCCGCTGGGGGAGCTCACCGTCCGCTGGACCGGCAGCGACGAGGACGAGTTCGAGATCGACGAGTTCGAGGGCGCGCCCGCCGAGCGGCCGGCCGAGCAGCCGGCGACGCAGCCCGAGCAGGAGGAGACGACGTGAGCGAGACCGGTCAGGTGACCGAGGAGGCCTCGGAGACCCTCGAGGTGCCGCCGGCCCCGCTGCGGCCCTCCCTGGAGGCGGTGCTGATGGTGGCCGACCAGCCGCTCGACGCGGTCTCGCTGGCCAGCGCGGTCGGCTACCCGAGGGACGAGGTGGACGCTGCGCTCGAGGGGCTGGCCGCGGAGTACACCGAGCAGGGCCGCGGCTTCGAGCTGCGCAACGTCGCCGGCGGCTGGCGGTTCTACACCCGTGAGGAGTACGCCCCGGTGGTCGAGGGCTTCGTCCTCGAGGGCCAGCAGGCGCGGCTCACCCAGGCCGCCCTGGAGACCCTCGCGGTCGTGGCCTACAAGCAGCCCGTCTCCCGGGCCCGGGTCTCGGCCATCCGCGGCGTGAACGTCGACGGCGTGATGCGCACGCTGCTGACCCGCGGCCTCGTGGAGGAGGCCGGGCAGGACGGGGAGACCGGCGCCAACCTCTACCGCACCACCGGCTACTTCCTGGAGCGGATCGGGGTCAGCTCGCTCGACGAGCTTCCCGAGCTCGCGCCGTACCTCCCCGACATGGCCGACCTCGAGGACGAGCTGGAGGCGGTCGCCGGCACGGCCGGCGCGAGCACGACGGCCGGCCGCTCGCCCGAAACCGGTCCCAGCCCCATGCCCACCCCGGAGCCCGGCCCGGGCACCGAGCCCGACGGAGGAACCGAGCCCTCGTGAGCAACCCGCCCACCGACCTTCCCATCGGCGAGGACGGACTGATCCGGCTGCAGAAGCTGCTCGCCATGTCCGGGGTCGCCTCCCGCCGCAAGTGCGAGGAGCTGATGCTCGAGGGCCAGGTCGAGGTGGACGGCGAGGTCGTCACCCGGCTCGGGACCAAGGTCGACCCGCGCACCGCGGTGATCCGGGTGGCGGGCAGGCGGCTGCCGCCGGTCTCGCCCCACGTCTACCTGGTGCTGAACAAGCCGCGCGGCGTCGTCTCGACGATGTCCGACCCCGAGGGCCGCCGTACCCTCTCCGACCTCGTCGCCGACCGCCCCGAGCGGCTCTTCCACGTCGGCCGGCTCGACACCGACACCTCCGGCCTCCTGCTGCTCACCAACGACGGCGACTTCGCGCACCGGATGGCGCACCCGTCCTACGAGGTGGACAAGACCTACGTCGCCGAGGTCGAGGGCGAGGTCCGCAGGCCCACCGTCAGCAGGCTGCTGGAGGGCGTGACCCTCGAGGACGGCTCGGTCACGGTCTCGCAGGCCAGGGTGATCAGCAGCACCCCCGGCCGCGGTGGTCGTCCCGACCGGTCGATCGTCGAGCTGGTCATCCACGAGGGCCGCAACCGGATCGTGCGGCGGCTCCTGGACCAGGTCGGTCATCCGGTGCGGCGGTTGACCCGCACCGCCATCGGGCCCGTGCAGCTGCAGGGGCTCGGCGTCGGCGAGCTGCGCGAGCTCACGCTCGACGAGCTCGGCACCCTGCTCGACAACGCCCAGCTCTAGCGCCGGGGCGGGGCCCAGCTGACGGTCGCACCCCGACGGCCACCACGCTCCTCGTTAGCCTTGGCCCGTCCGGGGTCGAGGAGAGAGTGAGCCAGGGGTGGAGTCGTGACGGCGGGACCGGTGCTGGTGGTGGGGTCCGGCCTGCTCGGCACGTCCATCGGTCTGGCACTGCGACGCCACGAGGTGCCGGTGTGGCTGTCCGACGTGGCCCCGGAGCACGTGCGCACCGCCAGCGGCCTCGGCGCCGGCGTCCCGGCGCCACCCGGCGCGAAGCCGGCGCTGGTCGTCGTGGCGGTGCCGCCCGACCTGCTCGGTCCGGAGATCGCGCGCGCCCTCGACGAGCACCCCGAGGCCGTGGTCACCGACGTGGGCAGCGTCAAGACCGCGCCGCTGGAGGAGCTGAGGGCCAAGCACGTCGCCGGCCTGGCCCGCTACTGCGGGTCGCACCCGATGGCCGGTTCGGAGCGGTCCGGGCCGCTGGCCGCGTCGGCCTCGCTGTTCGACGGGCGTCCCTGGGCGGTCACGCCGCACACCGACGCCGACCCCGCCGCGGTCGCGACCGTGACGGCGCTGGCCGAGCTGTGCGGCGCCACCCCGGTGCGGATGACCCCGGAGGAGCACGACCTCGCCGTCGCACGCACCTCCCACCTGCCCCACCTGCTCTCCGTCCTCGCCGCCGGCCGACTGGCCGACGCCCCGGCCGAGCACCTCGCCCTGTCGGGGCAGGGCGTCCGCGACGTGACCCGCATCGCGGCCGGCGACCCCCGGCTGTGGCAGCAGATCGTGGCCGGCAACGCCGCGGCGGTCCTGGGGCTGCTCACCGAGGTGCGCGGGGACCTCGACGCGCTCATCGCTGCCGTCGAGCGGGACGAGCGCGACGGCGTGGTCACGCTGCTCGACCGCGGCGTGCGCGGCAGCCTCGCGATCCCTGGCAAGCACGGCGGTCCGACCCGGCCGACCGAGTCGGTGTTCGTCTCGGTGCCGGACCACCCCGGGGAGCTGGCCCGGCTGTTCGCCGACGCGGGCGAGATCGGCGTCAACATCGAGGACGTGCACATCGACCACGACCCGGGCCGGCCGGTGGGGCTGGTCGAGCTCACCGTCGAGGAGTCCCGTGCCGAGCTGCTGGCGGGGTCTCTCGAGTCTCGCGGTTGGGTGACCCACCGGTAGGCTGCGGCCCGGACGACGTACGGCGGCCCCGACGTCGCACCGTTCCCGTTCGAGGAGGAAGCCACCCCCGTGTCCAGCAGCGCGCCCACCCCCGGCCGACCCGCCGGCGAACCGACGCCCCCGATGGTCGTCGCGATCGACGGCACCTCCGGCTCCGGCAAGTCGAGCACCTCGCGAGGCGTGGCGACCCGGCTCGGCCTGCGCTACCTCGACACCGGCGCGATGTTCCGCGCCATGACCTGGTGGATGCTGCAGCACGGCGTCGACGTGCACGACCCCACCGCGGTCGCCGCGCGGGTCGAGGAGCCGGCGATCGTGTCCGGCACCGACCCGCAGGGACCGACCATCGCGGTCGACGGCACCGACGTGGCCGGCCCGATCCGCAGCGACGAGGTGAACGCCGCGGTCTCCCCGGTCAGCGCGGTGCCTGCCGTCCGGTCCCGCCTGCTGCGCCTGCAACGCGAGGTGATCGCCGGGGCGGGCGACGGCATCGTCGTCGAGGGACGCGACATCGGCTCGGTCGTGGTGCCCGACGCCCCCGTGAAGGTCTACCTGAGCGCGGACCCCGCCGCCCGGGCCGCTCGTCGGGCCGCCGAGGCGGGGGGCGCCGACGTGACCGCGACCCGCGAGTCCCTGCTGGCCCGCGACCGGATCGACTCGGGTCGCGCGACCGCCCCGCTGGTGATGGCGGACGGCGCCGCCCACATCGACACCACGCCCTACAGCCTCGACGAGGTGATCGGTCTCGTGGTCGACCTCGTGGAGGCGGTGGAGGCGCGCGCGTGAGCGGCCTCTCGACCGGTCCGGCCCGAGGCGCCCACAGCGACCCGCCGCGCAGTGACCGCACCCCCCACCCCCCGCGTCGGCTGCTGCACTCGCCGGTGCGCCGGTGGGCGCGCCCGGTCGTGCGTCGGCGCCTCGACGTCCGCCTGCACGGTGCCGAGCACGTGCCGGCCTCCGGGGCGGTGATCTTCGCCAGCAACCACGTCGGCGTCGTCGACGGCCCGCTGTTGGCGATCTTCGCGCCCCGACCCGTGCACGCGCTGACCAAGGAGGAGATGTTCGAGGGCCGCCTCGGCGGGTTCCTCCGGGCGGCCGGCCAGATCCGGGTGGACCGCTTCCATGCCGACCCGGCCGGTGTGAAGGCCTGCCTGCGGGTGCTGCGCGAGGGCAACACGGTCGGCATCTTCCCGGAGGGGCGTCGGGGCAGCGGCGAGCTGGACCGGTTCCACCGCGGCGCGGCCGTACTTCGCCCTGGTCTCGGGGGCGCCGGTGGTGCCGGTGGCGATGTTCGGCACCCGCGAGCCCGGCGGCCACGGCGACGCCCTCCCGCCGCGCGGCGGCGTCGTCGACATCGTGTTCGGACCCGTCTGCGCCCTCCCCGCCACGCCGTGGCCCAGGACCCGGGAACAAGTCGAGCAGGGCTCGGCGTTCCTCCGGGAGCAGATGCTGGTCCACCTGGACCGTGCGCGCGCGTCGACCGGCCGTGAGCTGCCGGGTCCGCTGCCCACTGCTGAGATCGAGCCCGACCCGGCCACCGGGATCACCGAGCGAGGAGCACCATGACCGAGGGTCACGACCTGCCCACCCACGACGGCGCGGCGACCGCCGAGGCGGAGACACCCGGGGCGGAGACGCTCGCGGAGTCCCTCGGGGAGGCGCTCGGGCCGGTGCCCGTGCTCGCCGTCGTCGGTCGGCCCAACGTCGGGAAGTCGACGCTGGTCAACCGCATCATCGGCCGCCGGGAGGCGGTCGTGGAGGATGTCCCCGGCGTCACCCGCGACCGGGTGTCCTACGACGCGACCTGGAACGGCCGCGCCTTCACGGTGGTCGACACCGGCGGTTGGGACCCCGACGCCCGGGGCCTGGCCGAGCGGATCGCCGGACAGGCCGAGATCGCGGTGAGCCTGGCCGACGCGGTGCTGTTCGTGGTCGACGCGACCGTCGGCATCACCGACGCCGACGAGGCCGTGGTCAAGATCCTGCGCCGCGCGGACAAGCCCGTGGTGCTGGCCGCCAACAAGGTCGACGACCAGCGCACCGAGGCCGAGGCGTACGGCCTGTGGAACCTCGGCCTCGGCGAGCCGTTCCCGGTCTCCGGCCTGCACGGCCGTGGGTCGGGCGACATGCTGGACGCCGTGCTGGCGGCCCTGCCGGAGCCGCCGCCCGAGCGCGACGCCGAGGTCGGTGGGCCGCGACGGATCGCGATCGTCGGCAAGCCCAACGTCGGCAAGTCCTCGCTGCTGAACAAGCTCGCCGGCGAGGACCGGGTCGTCGTCGACAACGTCGCCGGCACGACCGTCGACCCGGTCGACGAGCTGGTCCAGCTCGGCGGGCGCACCTGGCGGTTCATCGACACCGCCGGCATCCGCAAGCGGGTCAAGGAGGCCTCCGGCCACGAGTACTACGCCTCGCTGCGCACCTCGACCGCGATCGACCGCGCCGAGGTGGCGGTGCTGGTCATCGACGGTGGCGCGTCCATCTCCGAGCAGGACCTGCGGATCGTCCAGACCATCCGGGAGGCCGGTCGGGCGCTGGTGATCGCCTTCAACAAGTGGGACCTGGTCGACGAGGAGCGCCGCTACTACCTCGAGCGCGAGATCGAGCGCGAGCTGGTGCAGGTGCAGTGGGCGCCGCGCATCAACGTCACCGCGCGCACCGGCTGGCACGTCGATCGCCTGGTGCCGGCGCTGGACAAGGCCCTCGCGGGCTGGGAGACCCGCATCTCCACCGGTGCGCTGAACGGCTTCCTCGGCCGCCTGGTCGCCGAGCACCCCCACCCGGTCCGGGGCGGCAAGCAGCCGAAGATCCTCTTCGGGACCCAGGTCTCGGTCGCACCCCCGACGTTCGTGCTGTTCACCAGCGGCAAGCTCGAGGCCTCCTACGAGCGGTACGTCGAGCGGCGCCTGCGCGAGGAGTTCGGCTTCGTCGGCACGCCGATCCTGCTGCAGCAGCGGCCCCGGGAGAAGCGCAGGCGCTGACCGGACCGCGGCCCGCTGACGGACCGAAGCACCCGTGCCGTGGCCGTCCAGCGCCTAGGGTGCCGGCATGGACGTGACCGCGGAGATCAGCGACCTGCTGGATCGCCTCGTCGAGGACACCAACACGATGTGGGCGACGGGCGAGATCGGGACCGGATCGACCATCCGCGACGTGGATCCCGCGCTGCAGGCCACGCAGTGGTCACCGAGGTTCGAGGGCGGCGTCTGGCGCGCCCGGTCTGGGGCGGAGTGGGTCGAGGGCACGGCCGAGGCCGGACGTCAGCTCGCCGGGCAGGGCTGTCGCTGGGAGATCGCGGACCTGGTGGTGCTGCCGCGCGAGGCCCGGGAGGCGGTGGCGTCCTTCCGGGTCGTGCACCACTGGGGCGAGTCCGGCAGGCCCCCGGCCCAGGCGCTGTTCCTGGAGACCTGGCGCCGGGATGAGGACGGGCGCTGGCTGCTGCTGCGGCACACCGCGGAGAAGGTCTGACCCGCGTCAGGAGCCGACGGGGGAGGGCTCGGTGTCGTCAGCGGTGAACGCCCGGCCGCCGCCGAACGAGCTGCTGACCTCGTCATCCGTGAGCACCCGGTAGGGCAGCCCCGAGGTCCTGGCACGCTCGCGCAGCGCACGTGCGGGTACGCCCTTGCGGCCGGCCACGACCAGCAGGTTGCCGTGGCGTCGGCCGCGCAGGGTGGCGGGCTCGGCGCTGACCATGAGGTCGGGGAACACGGTTCGCAGCGCAGCCACCACCCGACGGGTCCACGCGAACGGAGCCCGGTCGGTCAGGTTCAGCAGGAACCAGCCGCCGGGGGCCAGGACCCGGGCCACGGATTCGACGTACTCGACGGTGACGAGCTCGCCGGGCACGCGCGCGTCGGCGAAGGCGTCGAGGGCCACCAGGTCCTGACTGGCGTCCCGGATCGCGGCGACCCCGGTGCACCCGTCGACCGGGCGGACCCTGATCCCGCTGCGCCGGGGGAGCGGCAGCTGCTCTCGCACCCGCTCGGTCAGCGCTGTGTCGGGCTCCAGCACGATCTGGCTGGACCGTGGCCGGGTGGCGGCGACGTAGCGGGGCAGGGTCAGGCCTGCGCCCCCGACGTGGAGGATGCGCAGCGGCTGGGCCGCCGGCTGCCACGCGTCGAGGACGTCGCCCATCCGGCGCACGTAGTCGAAGTCGAGCCTGGTCGGGTCCTCGAGGTCGACCAGGGACTGGTCCGCGCCGTCGACCCGGACGACGAAGGCGCCGGGCCGGTCGGCGGGCAGGATCTCCACGCGCTCAGGGTGTCACGAACGCTGCGCTGGACCGTTCGCCGATCGGGCCACAAGGCCCTGTCGGGCACGCGACAGGGTGGGGCGCGGAACGGTAACGAATCGACCGAGCGGTGGACAGCAGGATTGAGATCCCCCCGAACCGGGGAGAGTCCGGACATGTCCGCCCGTCGCAACATCTTCGTCCTGTCTGGAGGCGGTTCTCGCGGCGCCGGCCAGGTGGGGATGCTCCGGGGTCTGTGGGACGCCGGCGTCGTCCCCGACCTGCTGATCGGCGGCTCGGTGGGCGCCATCAACGCCTGTTTCCTGGCCGCGCATCCCGGTGATCGCGGGCTCGCGGACCTCGCGGACGTCTGGTCCGGCATGAGCGAGGAGATGCTGTGCGGACGCCGGCACAGCGTCGTGGTCAACGTCTTCCGGCGCCGGCCCTACCTCTTCTCCGCCGACCGGCTGCGGCGCCTGGTCTCGGAGTGGGTCCCCACCTACCACCTGGAGAACCTGCCGACGCCGGTCCGCGTGGCGACGACCGACATCGCCACCGGGCAGGCGGTCCACCACGACCACGGGTACGTGCCGGACCTGGTCGCCGCCTCCGCGGCGCTGCCGGGCATCTTCCCGCCGGTCCTGCTGCCCGGTGAGGACGGCCCCTCGACCCACGTGGACGCGGGCGTCGCGGAGAACGTCCCGCTCTCCGGTGCGGTCGACGTGGCACGGCCGGGTGACCGGGTCTGGGTGCTCGACGTGACCCGTCGACCGACGACGATGCGAAACCTGCGCAACCCGCTCGACGTGTTGATCGCCTCGCTGGCCGCCTCGGTGCGCAACCGGGACGAGCCCCAGCTGCCGGAGGGGGTCGACGTCGTGCGGTGCAAGCTCGACGAGGAATTCGACTGCGGCCCGGTCTTCGACTTCGGCCACACCGACGAGCTGTTCCGGCTCGGCGCCGAGGCCGCCGAGGAGGCGCTCGCCTCCACCGCGCGCGACTCCTCGTCGCGCGAGGTCGCCGCCTGAACCGACGACCACCGCGCCCAGCGCGGACCCAGCACGCACAACGGGCCCCGCTCCGGATCGGAGCGGGGCCCGTCGCGCTGGTGAGGGGTCGGTCAGTCCTGCGAGGAGATCCGGTCCGTGGCCGGGATCGTCGTCGGGTCGTGCGCCTCGAGGTAGCTGCGCAGCGAGTCGATGTCGAGCCCTCCGACCAGCTTGTCCTGGCCGTCCTTGAAGGTGGTGAAGTTGTCGCCACCGTCGGAGAGGAAGCTGTTCGCGACCACCCGGTAGGTGGTGCTGTCGTCCAGCGCCACCATCGGCGTCCCCGGGTCGCCGTCGGCGTCGACCATGACGTCACCCACGAGCGCGTCGGTGGTCGGCTGGGCCGCCTCCGACTTGTCCCAGGTGTAGCTCAGGCCGGAGACCTGGAGGATCTTCTGGCCGGTGCCCTCGTTGGCGCCGTTCCACTGCTCGTTGAGCAGGTCCTTGATCTGGGCGCCGGTCAGGTCCATGGAGACCACGTTGTTGTTGAAGGGCTGGACCGTGAACGCGGCGCCGTAGGTCACGGCTCCGTCGGCGTCGGGGACCAGGTCGGCACGGATGCCGCCCGGGTTCATCAGGGCGATGACCGGCTTGGTGCCGTCGGTCTGGACCGTCGAGGTGTCGGCCTTCTGCGAGTCGGCGATCAGGTTGCCCAGCGGGGAGTCGCCGCCGTCCGCGTCGGGCGACCTCGACACGGTGGCGCCACCGGCGATGTGGCCGATGACCGCGTTCTTGATCGGCTCGACCAGCGTGCTGTAGGCGGCGATCAGCTTGGCGATGCTCGGGGACCACGAGTGGTCCGGGTCGGCACGGACGATCATGTTCTGGGCGTACTCGGCCGGCCGCACGATGTCCCGCGTCCGCGGGTCGATGAGCAGGTGCAGCTTGGTGATCATCTTGCCGTACGACGACGCGCTGGTGAGCAGCCGCGGCTGGCCCTTCGGGTCCTGGACCACGCAGTTGTAGGCCTGGTGCGTGTGGCCGGAGACCACGGCGTCGATCGCCGGGTCGAGCTGCTGGGCGATCGCCAGGGCCGGGCCGTCGGGGTCGACGCAGCCGTCGTAGTCCGAGGTGTCCTTGCGCTGGAAGAGGCCCTCGTGGAGGAGCACCACGATCGACTTCACGCCCCGGGCGCGCAGCTTGGGCACCAGCGCGTTCGCGGTCTCCACCTCGTCGGTGAACTGCAGGCCCTGGATGCCGGCCTGGCTCACGATCGCCGGGGTGCCCTCGAGGGTCATGCCGATGAAGCCGACCTTGACCCCGTGCACCTTCATGATGTGGGTGGCTGGGAAGACGGTGTCCCGCTTGTGCCCCGACGGGTCCGCCCACTTGACGTTGGCACCCAGGTAGGGGAAGTCGGCGCCCGCGAACTTCTTGCCACCGGGGCAGGAGTCGGCGCCGTTGGCGCCGTCGCCGTCGTCGAGGCAGCCGCCGTTCGCCATCCGGCGCAGCTCCTGCCAGCCCTCGTCGAACTCGTGGTTGCCCACCGCGCTGACCTGCAGACCGATCTTGTTCATGGTCTCGATGGTGGGTTCGTCGTGGAAGGCCGCGGAGAGCAGCGGCGAGGCGCCGATCAGGTCGCCGGCGGCCACCGTCAGCGGGACCGCCCCGTTGGCGCGCGAGACCTTGCGCTGGACACGGACCAGGTGGGCGAGGTTCGTGGCGCCACCGGCCGGGACACCGTTGATGGAGCCGGTGGGCCCCTCCAGGTTGCCGTGGAAGTCGTTGAGGGCCACGAGGTCGAGCTTGATGTAGCCCTTCTTCTTCGCCTTCGCCGCGTGCCGGTAGGCGCCCTTGGCCGCGAGGCCCGAGCTGTGGGTGGACTGCTGGCCCGCGGTGTGACCGGCGGCGGTGCCGGACCGGGGGGCCTTGCCGACCTCGGCGCTCGACCCGGGGCCGGTGGCGACCCCGAGGGCCAGCGTCGTGAGCGCGACGATCGAGAACGCGCTGAGGCGACGACCATGACGGTTCATGGATGCTCCTTTTCCAAGTGGTGAGCCGGAACCGTAACCTGCGTCACACCCGTCACGGCACTATCCGTACGAGAAATTTTCGATGACAGCAGTGGCCCGCGTGGCGCAGCGGAGCGGGGCGGCGTGGGTACCTGGCCAGCTCACCCGCGGGAGGGGGGCGATGGCCACCGACGAGGACGGCGTGCGCACCCAGCTGCTCGGGGCGCTGCTGCGCATGGTCGAGGGCGATATCTACCCGTCCGCACCTTCCCGGGCCTGGACCCGATCCGCCGCGTCTCCGGGCTCGCCTGAGCGCCGGTTCTCAGGCAGGGTCGAGCAGGCCGGCGGGCAGCCACTCCTCGACGACCAGCCACCCCTGGCCGTCCTCGACCGGGTGCACGACGCGGCCGTGCCAGCCGTCGGGTCGCTGCCGCCACTCGAGCAGCAGGCCCGGGAGTCGACCCTCGCTGCCGTTGACCCAGCAGGGCCGGACCGGGGGAGTGGAGGCCGTGGAGCCCTCGGCGGAGCGTGCCGGCGAGCCGGGACCCGGTGGGCGACCGGCGGCGACCCGCTCGGCCATCGGGCCGTAGCTGCCGCGCTTGTTCATCCCACCCGCCATCCGGCCATTGTGCCACTCGATCGAACAGCTGTTCGAACCGCGCTCGTGGGCCGGGGTAGGGTCGACCCGTCGACAGGGAGGAGGTCAGCGTGGACGAGCTGAGCAGTGGCCAGGAGATCGACCTGGTCGACCCGGAGGGTCGACCGCTGACCCGGCTGAGGCTGGGTCTCGGGTGGGACAAGGCCCGGACCGCCGGCTTCATCGGCACCGGCGCGCCCGACGTCGACCTGGACGCCTCGGTGGTCGAGTTCGCCGGGGAGCAGCTGTTCGACCTGGCCTTCTACAACAACCTGCGGACCCGCGACGGCGCGGTCGTCCACCTCGGGGACAACCTCAGCGGGCGTGGCGAGGGCGACGACGAGGCGCTCGAGCTCGACCTGGCGCGCGTCTACTCGCGCGTCGACTCCCTGATGCTCATGGTGAGCAGCTACCAGGGCCACAGCCTGGAGTGGATCGCCAACGCCTGGTGCCGCCTGGTCGACGAGCAGGGCACCGAGCTCGCCCGGTTCACGCTGACCGGAGGCGTCTCCGACACCGGTCTGGTGATGGCCAGGCTGCGACGGGCGGGCGAGCACTGGCGGCTCCGCGCGATCGGTCGGGGCATCCCGGCGAAGATCCCCACCGAGGCCGTCGAGGCGCTGCGGCCCTACCTGTGAGGGGCGGAACGTCGGCCAGGCGCGAGGGCGCGGCGCCTACTTCCTGACCATGTAGCGCACGTGCGTGGCGTACGGCGAGCTGTAGGCCTTGACGACCTCGAGATCCACGTCCCGGTCGAACCCGTCGAAGAGCCGCTTGCCCGCACCGAGGATCACCGGCGCTGTCGAGATGGCCAGCTCGTCGACCCTGCCCGCCGCCAGTGCCTGCCGGATGAGGTCGGCACCACCGCCGATGCCGACGTCCCGGCCGCCGGCCGCCTCGGCCGCCCCCGCGAGTGCCGCTTCGAGCCCGTCGACGAACCGGAAGCCGCTCTCCGCCGCCGGCTGGTCGTCGGTGCGGTGGGTGAGCACGAACAGAGTGCCGGGGAACGGGTTGGTGCCACCCCATCCGCCGGACGCGTCGTACATGCCGCGGCCGACGACGCCGGACCCCAGCGTCGAGGTGAGCTCGTCGTAGAACTCCTTGTCCGGGCCGTGCATCGCGAAGTCGTGGCCGCTCGCATAGGTCCACGGCCCGCCCATGACCCAGTGGTGCAGGCGCTCGCCGCCCCGTCCCAGGCCGCGCTCCGGGCCGTCGTCGGGGCCGGTGACGTAGCCGTCGACCGACGTGGTGATGGATGCGATGACCTTGCCCATGGTTCCTCCTCGATCGGGTTTCACGAAGACAGACCCGATGGGGGACCCCCACTCATCGCGCCAGCGGCGATCGGCCCGGACGAGAGCCGGCCGATCGCGACGGGTCTTGCTGCCGCGCGGCGGGTAGCGTGTCGGTAGGAGGCGCGAGGATGCACCGCTACATCGACGAGCTTCGTCTGCTCCAGGCCATCCGGCTGGCGGTGCTCGCGACCGATGCGGCGGGGACCATCACGTTCGTCAACCGGGCCGCCACCGAGGCCTTCGCCACCGTGGACGCCGAGCTGCTCGGCCGCCACGTCGGCGAGCTGACCGTGCCCGGCGCTGGGAACGGCTCGCTGGCCCTCGATGCCGTGGTCGCGGGGGAGACCTGGCGGGGCGACCTGTCGCTGCGGCGTCCCCGCGGCGACACCTTCGTCGCCGCCGTCTCCGGCACGCCGGTCCGCGACGCTGCCGGCCAGGTCACCGGCACGGTGGTGGTCGCGGAGGACATGACCGAGATCCGCTCCGCCGAGGCGGCCGCGGCCGCCAGCGAGGCGCGCCTCCGGCTCGCCCACGAGGCGGCGCAGCTCGGGAGCTGGCACTGGGACCTGGCCTCGGGCGAGGTGGTGTGGGACGAGCAGCTCGAGGCGATCTACGGGATGGCGCCGGGCACCTTCGGCCGGAGCTACGAGGCGTGGCTGGCGACGGTCCACCCCGAGGACCGTGACGAGGTCCTCGCGGCCGTCCAGGAGGCGTGGGACGCCCGCTCGACCTACGTGCTGCGGAACCGGATCGAGTGGCCCGACGGGACGCAGCGCTGGATCGAGGCGCACGGCAAGGTCACCAGCGACCACGAGGGCAACCCCACCGGCACCATCGGGTGCGTCCGCGATGTCACCGAGCGGATCGAGGCGCAGCAGCGCGAGGCCGCTGCCGCGGCCCGTTCGCGCCTGCTGCAGGAAGTCACGGCGGGCTTCGTCCGCGCCTCGACGCTCGACCAGGTGGAGGCGGTGCTCGCCGACAGCCTGGAGCAGCTGGCGGCGATCCTGCCCGCGACGGTCGAGCTCAAGGTCCCTGATGACCTGACGGGGATCACCGAGGGAGGCTCCTTCGTGACGAGCGCTCGGACCCCGCTGTCGGTCGAGGACAGCAAGATGCTGGACATCCTCGCCTCGCAGTGCGCCATCACTGCCCAGCGCGCCCAGGCTCTCGCCCGCACGGTCGACATCGCCGAGCAGCTCCAGTCCAGCCTCGCGGCGAGCCCCTTGCCGGCGCTGGAGCTTCTCGACCTCGCGGTGCTCTATGCCCCCGGAGGGGACGAGATCGAGCACGTCGGCGGGGACTGGTACGACGCGGTCGCCGTCTCGGGCGGAAAGCTGGTCCTCGTGGTGGGCGATGTGATGGGCCGCGGGGTGAGCGCGGCGACCACCATGATCCGGGTGCGGGCCGGCATCCGTGGCCTCCTCACCGTGAACCCGGGCCCGGCCGCCGTCCTCGCCGCTGCCGACGACATGGTCGCCCGCGACGCGCCTGACCAGTTCGTGACCGCCGCGGCCCTGCTGGTCGACCCCGCCACCGGCGAGATGTCGCTGTGCAACGCCGGGCACGTCCCGCCCGTGGTGGTCGACCCGGACGGCCGCGCCGAGGCGCTGCGCGGCAACGAGGACACGCCCCTCGGCGTGCTCCGGGACTCCCGCCGATCAGTCACCACCCGTCGCCTGCAGCCCGGGTCGCTGCTGGTCATGGTGACGGACGGGGTCGTCGAGTCCCGTGGCCACGACATCGACCAGGGGATCAGGTTCCTCTGCGAACGGGTGACCGACCTCCGCGACGCCCCCCTGGACGACCTGGTCCGAGCCGTCGCCGCGCTCGCCGACAGCTCGCTGCACGACGACGTGACGGTGGTGGCCTGCCGACTGCGGTGACGCACGTGGTACGGGACCGACCGATTCCGCTCGCTGCCGACCGAGGGCACCCGCGTCCCTCGACAGGGACACTGACGACCTTGCCCAGCCGCAGAGATCAAGCCACCGCTCCGCCACCCGGCGGTCGCTCGAGTTCAGATGCCGCGGGCGGTCACGATGAAGGCGGGCGATGACCAGTAGGGGAACAAGGGAGTGCACTGCACGTCCGTGTACCCGCTGTCCTCGAGCTGCCTCGACCACCCTTCGGCGGGCTGCTCGTACGTGACGCGGGGTGCGCCCGGCGTGAGCTGACCAACCAGGACCGGCATGAGGAATCCGCCGGCGACCAGGTCGCGATCCTCGTCGTACTCGGCGAGGCCCCGCTCGTAGGTGTCGGCGAGGAAGGCGAGGTGATCATCGCTGGTCGGATCATGTCCTGGGACGTCGAACTCCACGAGCACGAGGGTGTTGACGTGCTCGCGCAGACGGATGAGCACGGCGGTGCGTTCATTCGGCGGCACCGTGTGCAAGGCAAAGGTGGACTGCGCCACGTCCCAGTGCTGGTCGGGTCGCAGATCGCCGGCGAAGGCCTGAGCGGTGACTGGGTGGGCGCGCGCGGCGATCGCCATCTCGCGCAGCCGCCCCAACGCGATCGCAAGCAGCGACTCCGAGGCGTCCACGAGGTCGACGCTTGCCGGCTGCCTGCGGCTGAGGGCGAGTGCGGGGATGAGCGCGGCGCCGTCCCCGCAGCCCACGTCCAGCACCCTCGGTGCGTCAGCGCAGGACTCGTAGACGCTCGCCAAGGAACGCGCCGTGGCGTCATACAACCCGACGTTGCCGCCGCCGGTGATGAAGGCTCGGAACGCAGCAGGTTGATCGTAGAGAGCCTGTCCCTCAGCCCGGTCGGCTTGCGCCGAGGACAGATACAGGCGGAGCGCTCTGCCGAGCAGGCTGGCGTCGGTGCGCGGGAGCGAGCGGAGCGCGGCCGCGGCATCGCCGACGCGCAGTGCGCGCATGGCCGTGAGGGTCTGGGGACTCGGCAAGCGTGACTCCTTCAGTGCACCAGCCTCGTGCTGAGACTTGTCAGATCTTCGTGGTTCAGTCCATGACGACCGAGGTAGGCGGCGCCGCCGCCGTGTCGCGACTTGAGGTGGACCAGCAGGTCCTCCATCGCGGGTGCGGGCGCGCCCCGCAGCTCTGCGAGCCGGGTGCGGACCGTCGGGTCCGGCGTGGCCTCCATCTCCCGCGTGAAGTAGTCGACGAGGTTGAGCTCACTGGCGCAGTAGTCGGCGGTGATCGCGTCCGGCGGCGTACCGAGCGCCTCCAGCACGATGGCCACCAAGATGCCCGTCCGGTCCTTCCCCGCAGCACAGTGGACCAGGACACCGCCTTCGGGCGCCTGGACAAGATGCTGGACAGCGGCAGCGATGGTGCGGCCGTTGCGATCGACACTTCCTCGATACAGGTCTCCCAGGTGACGCTCTGCCGCTGGGTCCCGGAGATGCTCCATGCGTGGGTCGACCAGGGGTGCCGAGACGTAGGCGGGATGATCGGCCAGTGGACTGGCGGCTCGATCGAGCTCACGGTCGCTTCGGAGGTCGACAACGCGACTGATGCCCATCGCTTCAAGAAGCCCAGCGAGTTCTTGGGGACGCCCGGTCAGGCCGCCCGAACGGAACAGACGCCCCGACTTCAACCTTCCTTCGCGTGTCGCGACGCCGCCAAGATCGCGCAGGTTGAGCGCGAGGCTCTCAGGTGTCTGCCGCCGTCTCCAACGACGAGTTCTCTGGCTCACGCAGGGACCCCCATGCAGCGGACACTAGCGAGACAACCGCTGGGTCGGGCCGGATTGCTGGATGTCCGATTGCCGGCGGGTCGAGCAGGTGCGTGGGCGGGCTGCGCGTCGCCCGATTCCCGCGGTTTGAACCTGCGACCCCTCGCCCCCAGACATGATCAAGGGGGTCGCGGGGGTGTCATCCCGTGTCGATCGGCCCCTGCCTGCCGAGGTGCGGACACCTGCCTTGGCGGCGCCTAGTCTTGCGCCTGCTGCTTTCGCTCGGAGGGACTCACGCACATGGTCGAGCTCGATCGCCAGTTCGTCGTCGACGAGGCTCACGTCGAGCGAGCGTCGAAAGCCGCCTTTGTCGCCTGGCATCACATGGCGCGCCCGTGGCGAAGGTATGCGGCCTACGTCCTGGGGGATTGATCGTCGTCTGGGTCTCCGGCCAGCCAGCGGCAGCAGTCCTGACGCCCCTGGCGATCGGCGCCGACGTCTTGACGAGGTACCGGGCTGCCGTGTCGGACACGCGAAGGCAAGAACCGGTCGGGACCGCGATCGCACTCGGGTTCGGGGAAGACGCCTTCGCCTACCGCACGTGGACGCAGTCGGGACGGGTTCCTTACTCCGCCGTGCAGAAGGTCGTCGCCTCGCATGGGTGCCTTGTCATCGTTGCCCTGTCCGAGCACATCTTCTGGCCACTGCCCGCTGACCTGGTCCCGCCCGAGGCAAGGTCACGGATGGACGGCGTCCAGACCTGAACTCTGATGCTCGGTGGGACGGGGTGTCCCGGATCCCGGCAGGTCTGTGGCGAGGTTGTGGGACAGGGTGTGTCACAACGTCGGCGCAGCCGCTGCGGGAAGCAGGACACGGTGTTCCACATAGTCGCGCGTCCGCGGCCAATGACGAGGTGCAGACGACGAAGGCCGGTTCACCGCGTTTCCGCAGGTGAACCGGCCTCTCATCGGTCGGGCTGACAGGATTTGAACGCACTCCTGCGCGACGGTCGCTGCACGACTTCGAGTGGCCACAGGGAATCGAGATCGACATCGAGCACGTCCACGGCGTCATCCAGAGCGCCAAGGAACACGGCTGGGCGGGTAACCCAATGGAGGAGCGCGCTCTGGCTCGTCAGCTGCGCAAGTCACTGCCAGACGGCTTCGACAGCCAGCTCATGAAGGAGCTCATCGACCGATTCAAGGAGCACGATGAGTACCGCTAGCGCCTACCTCACCGTCGCGGGCCTTGGCGTCGACGTCATCTACAAGGACATCAAGAACCTGGACATCTCCGTGTACCCACCGGTCGGCCGAGTGCGAGTGGCAGCGCCGCAGCGTACCGACGAGGACACCATTCGCCTCGCCATCATCCAGCGTTTGCCGTGGATCAAGCGCCAGCGCGCGCAGCTTCAGAATGCCGAGCGCCAGTCGGAGCGACGCATGCTCTCGGGCGAGACCCACTACGTATGGGGCCAGCGGTACCAGCTCGACGTCTCGCGAACCAGCGGCCACTACAGCGTCGAGGCCAAGGGCAAGACCGGCTGATCCCACCGGCCGACCGCGCCAATCGCGTCGCGGCGAGCGGATTCAGGTACGTCGACTGGGGTCAGTACTGGGACGCCTTCAACAACGCGATCGACTGCGTGGCACCAGGGGCGGAGTCGTCGTGCAAGAAGGACTTCGATCACGTCAAGGCGCTCAAGCGGCCCGCGAAGATCGTGGTCGGGTGCGGCGGCCTCGCGATCGCCGCGTACTACACCGGGGGCGAGGCGGTCCCGGCGAAGGCCGCCCTGTCAGGAGGGATGACCTGTGGCTGGGGTGTCGCCATCGCGAACTGGTGACCGGGGTAGGCTCGAAACTGTGCTCAAGAAGCCCCCGGCCACACCGCTGGTGACCGGTCTCATCACCGCCGCACTTGCGTTCGTGCTCCCGGTGGTCACCGGCCTGATCTCAGGAAACATGAGCTGGCGGGACTTCGGCTTCATTGTGCTGCTGACGATCGCCGCGTTCCTGATCGGCTTCTTCACGCAGGTTCAGCGACGCCGCACCTCGTAGGCACCCGCAACACCGAGAGGCCCCGGGAGACCGGGGCCTCTCGTGCGTAAGGTGGCGCTCATTGCGAACGTGTTGCGAACGAAGGCCACGAAGGTCTATGGCTGCTGTGATCACTGCGCCCGTGGGCAGGCGCTCCAGCTGAAGCCGGGTCCGCGAGAGCGTCATCAGGCCCGCGTTCGGAGCGAAATCAAGACCTTTGCCCCCTCCCTGCCCCCTCCTCCGCGAAGACCACTGTCGTGACTCTCCGGGAGGACGAACGGTGAGGAAACGAAAAACGCCCTCTGACCTGCACGGATGCAGTCCAGAGGGCGTCTCTCTTCGGTCGGGCTGACAGGATTTGAACCTGCGACCCCTTGACCCCCAGTCAAGTGCGCTACCAAGCTGCGCCACAGCCCGAAGGCCTTCCGTGGAAGGCCGGGGGAACACTATCGCAGGCCGGCGCGGATCCGGAATCGGGCTCCGGCGGCGATGACCGACACCCTGAACCACAGGCGCCCCGGGCAGACGAAACCGAGCTGGGGATCCTCGAGCTGGGCCGGCTGATGTGGCCCGGCCGGATCCCGCACCTCCGCCGCCCAGCCGCCGGGGTCAGTCCCCGAAGCGGAACGCGCGACCGCTGAGCGAGTCCGGGCGGATCTCGACCACGTTGTACTTCAGGGTCCCGAGCCAGGACTGCAGGCCGATGTCGTCGGCCCGGTGCTCCTCGTCCTCCTCGAGCCGACGGGCCGTGCCGCGGACCACCACGCTGTGGGCTCGCTCGCCGTCGTGCTCGTCGATCTCGAAGACCACGTCGGGGTGCATCACGACGCCGAGCAGCTTGTCGCCCTCGGCGGTGCGGAACAGCAGCGTGTCCCCGTCCACGCCGTAGTTGACCGGCACCAGGTTCACCTCGGAGCCGAGCCGGTAGGCGAGCCGACCGAAGTGGGCGGCGCGCAGGAGCTCCCAGCACTGCGCCGTGGAAAGCACGGTGATGCGCTCGTCGCGGTAGCCCATGGCCGTTCCTCCGGGAGTGATCTGGTCCTGGTGTGGTCCTGGACGGTCCTGGTGGGTACGTCGTGCTCAGAGCGTGGCCCCGTAGTGCCCCGACAGGCAGGGGAGGACGTCCCTGCGCCCGACGACCAAGGACTCGTGGGGGCGCGGCGTACGTTCGGCTGCGAGCAACCGACGAGAGGAACCCGATGACCGACCAGCCCACCGTCGCACTCCTCGGCACCGGCACCATGGGCGCCGGGATGGCCCGCAACATCGCCGCCGCGGGCCTGCCCCTGCGGGTGTGGAACCGCACCCGCGACAAGGCCGACGCGCTGGCCGACGTCGCCACCGTCGCCGGCACCGTCGAGGAGGCGGTCACCGGCGCGGACGTCGTGCTGACGATGCTGTACGACGCCGACAGCGTCGCCGCCACGATGGAGGATGCTCGCGGCCACCTCGCCGACGGCGTGGTGTGGCTGCAGCAGAGCACGGTGGGCGTCGCCGGCACCGAGCGCCTGGCCAAGCTCGCGGAGGAGCTCGGCGTGCCGTTCGTCGACGCGCCGGTCCTCGGCACGAAGAAGCCCGCCGAGGACGGGGCGCTCGTGGTGCTGGCCTCGGGCCCGGAGCCCACGCGGGACCGGTTGGCGCCGGTGCTGGACGCGATCGGCAGCAAGACGCTGTGGGTCGGCGAGGCCGGTGCGGGGTCGCGGCTGAAGCTGGCCGCCAATGCGTGGGTCTTCACGGTCGTCGAGGGCGTCGCGGAGTCCCTGGCCCTCACCCGCGACCTCGGCCTGGACCCCGCCCTGTTCCTGGAGGCGGTCAAGGGCGGGGCGCTCGACGCGCCGTACGTCCAGCTCAAGGGCAGTGCGATGCTCGAGGAGACCTTCGACCCCGCCTTTGCCCTGGGCGGCGCGCTCAAGGACGCCGAGCTGATCCTGGAGGCGGCTCGCGGCGCCGGGCTCGACCTCGGGCTGATGCCCGGCATCCGCGCCCACTTCGCGCGGGCGGTCGACGCCGGACACGGCGAGCAGGACATGGCCGCCACCTGGCTCGGGCACTGACCGGCCCCGGCCGGTAGGCTGCTGCCAGGACACGCCCCCGCAACGTTAGGACCACGAGCGCCTCCGATGGACGACTCCCGAAGTCGCCCGCCCTCCCGGCACCCCCAGGGCTGCCACCCGGGAGGGCGTCGATGACCGCCTGGCTCTTCCTCGCCGCGGCCCTGCTGCTGATCGCCGCCTGTGGCGTCTTCGTCGCGGCCGAGTTCTCGTTCGTGACCGTCGACCGCAGCCGGGTCGAGCAGGCCGCCGCCGAGGGCGACGCCGGGGCCCGGGGGCTCCAGCAGGCCCTGCGCACCCTGTCCACCCAGCTCTCCGGCGCCCAGGTGGGCATCACCGTCACCAACCTCGCCATCGGCTTCCTGGCCGAGCCGGCCGTCTCCGGCCTGATCGAGGACCCGCTCGCGGCGCTCGGCATGCCGCAGGGAGCGGTGGCGCCGGTGGCCGTCACGGTCGGCCTGGTCGTCAGCTCGGTGCTCACGATGATCTTCGGTGAGCTGGTGCCCAAGAACCTCGCCCTCGCCAAGCCGATGGAGGTCGCGCGGGCGACCCAGCGCTTCCAGCGTGCCTTCACCGCCGTCAACCGGCTGCCCATCCGGATCCTCAACGGGTCGGCCAACGCGGCGGTGCGCCGGCTGGGCATCGAGCCGCAGGAGGAGCTCCGCTCGGCCCGCAGCTCGACCGAGCTGGCCTCGCTCATCCAGCGCTCGGCCGACCAGGGCACCCTGGACGCCGACACCGCCGAGCTGATGGAGCGCTCGGTGGAGTTCGGCTCGCGCACCGCGGGCGAGATCATGACCCCGCGGGTGCGCACCGTCGGGGTGGACGAGAACGACCGGGCCAGCGACGTGATCGTGCTGACCCGCCAGACCGGGCACTCGCGGTTCCCGGTCCTCGACGCCGACGAGAACGTCGTCGGCACCGTGCACGTCAAGAACGCGGTGGCCCAGCCGGTCCACGAGCGGGCCACGACCAAGGTCAAGCACCTGATGGCCAAGCCGATCGTGGTGCCGGACTCGCTGCGCCTGGACCCGCTGCTCGCGCTGCTGCGCGAGGACGGCTTCCAGATGGCCATGGTCCTCGACGAGTACGGCGGCCACGCCGGGATCGTGACCCTCGAGGACGTGATCGAGGAGATCGTGGGCGACATCGCCGACGAGCACGACCGGCTCGGCGCCCGCTGCCGCCAGCGGCGCGACGGCAGCTGGTCGCTTTCCGGCCTGCTCCGGCCCGACGAGGTCGAGGACCTGACCGGCGTCGAGCTGCCCGAGAACGAGGACTACGACACGATCGCCGGCCTCGTGCTGCGCGCCCTGGGCCGGCTTCCCGAGGTCGGCGACCTCGCCGAGGTGCCGGTGCCCGACCGGTCCGGCCCCGAGGAGGTGCGCGAGCGGCTGGCGGTGCTGACCGTGGAGCGCATGGACGGTCGCCGGATCGACCGGGTCGCCATGCGGGTGCTCGGCGAGGACGCCGGAGCGCCCACCACGACGCAGGAGCCCGACGCATGAGCCCGACCGCCGCGATCCCGGTCGCCGTCCTGCTGCTGCTCGGCAACGCGTTCTTCGTGGCCGCCGAGTTCGCGCTGGTCTCGGCACGCCGCGACCAGATCGAGCCCCGGGCCGAGGAGGGCTCCCGGGCCGCCCGGTCGACGCTGCGGGCGATGGAGAACATGTCGCTGGTGATCGGTGTCAACCAGCTCGGCATCACGGTCTGCTCGCTGGTGCTGGGCGCGGTGGCCGAGCCCGCGGTGGCGCACCTGCTCGAACCGCTGCTCCACCTCGCGCACGTGCCGGAGTCCTTCCTGCACCCGGTCGCCTTCGTGGTCGGGCTCGCGATCGTGGTCTACCTGCACGTGGTCACCGGCGAGATGATCCCCAAGAACCTCGCCCTGGCCGGACCGGACCGGGCCGCGCTGGTGCTCGGGCCCCCCATCTGGTTCGTGGTCACGCTGCTGCGCCCGGTCATCTCGGTCATCAACCGGGTCGCCTCGGCGTTCCTCCGGCTCGCCGGCGTACGGCTGATGGACGAGGTGAGCTCCAGCTTCACCCGCGAGGAGGTCGCCGCGCTCGTGGAGGAGTCCCGGGGGGAGGGGCTGCTGGCCGCCGAGGAGTACGACCGGCTCGCCGGCGCGCTCGGCTTCACCGAGAAGTCGGTCTCCTCGGTGCTGATGCCGACCGACACCCTGGCCACACTGCGTCGCGGCACGAGCGTCGCGGACGTCGAGACGCTGTGCGCCTCGACCGGCTTCAGCCGGTTCCCGGTGGAGGGCGAGGACGGGGAGCTGCTCGGCTACCTGCACATCAAGGACGTCATCGAGCCCGACGAGGCACGCCGCGAGCAGCCGGTCGACGACAAGTGGATCCGTCCGTTCGCCACCGTCGGCGTCCACGAGTTCCTGCACGACGCCCTCGAGACGCTGCAGCGGCGCGGTGCCCACATGGCCCGGGTGGTCGACGCCGCGGGCGCGACGCTGGGCCTGGCCACGCTCGAGGACGTCATCGAGGAGCTGGTCGGCGAGATCCGCGACGCGGCCCACCTCGAGGAGCACGTCTGACGAGGACCCGGCGGCTAGGGTGTGCCCGGCAGGGCCACCGCGCCTGTGCGACAGACCCAGGACCCCGACAGTACAGCGAGATGCAGGCACCAGTGGCGGACGAACCGACGCGCGAGCACCGCGTGTGGACCCTGCCGAACCTGCTCAGCGCGCTGCGGCTGGCGGGGGTGCCGGTGTTCCTGTGGCTGGTGCTCGGCCCGCAGGCGGACGCCTGGGCGCTCGGCCTGCTGGTGCTCTCCGGCGTCACGGACTTCCTCGACGGCTGGCTCGCGCGCCGCCTGGGGCAGACCTCGGTCGTCGGGCAGATCCTCGACCCGGTGGCCGACCGGCTCTACATCCTCGCCGTCGTGGTCGGGCTCGGGCTGCGCGAGATCATCCCGTGGTGGCTGGTGGTGCTGCTCCCGCTGCGGGACCTGCTGATGTGGGGGCTGGTGCCGCTGCTGCGCACCCGCGGCTACAGCGCCCTGCCCGTGCACTTCCTCGGCAAGGCCGCCACCTTCAACCTGCTCTACGCCTTCCCGCTGCTGCTGCTCGGCGACGGCACCGGTGCCGCGGCCACCCTGGCCACGGTCTTCGGGTGGGCGTTCGCCATCTGGGGCGTGGGGCTCTACTGGTGGGCCGGGCTGCTCTACGCCTGGCAGGTCCGCAAGCTGCTGGCGAGCACCGAACCGCGTCGGTCGGCGGTGCGCGATGGCTGAGCACCTCACCCGCAGCCGACCGCCGCTGCCGCCCCGGGTCACGTTGCCGCTGCTCACGCTGATCACCCAGCAGTCGCTCGACGAGGACTACCTGCACGCGGCTGAGCGCCGCGCCGCCGAGAGCCGCGCCGCCGGGGCCCCGCCGTCGTCGCGAGGCCGGTCCCGTCGTACGGCGGCCGTGGTGATCGCCGCGTTCGGGCTGCTGGTGACCGTCGCGGCCGTGCAGACCTCCCGCGACGCCGGGGTGACCGACGCCAGTCGTGCCTCGCTGGTCGCGCAGATCGACTCCCGCCGCGGGGCCGTGTCCCGCCTGCAGGACCGGATCGTCCAGCTCCGGGACGGCAACGTGGGCCTGCAGCAGCGCCTCGACCAGGTGTCGAGCACCGAGCAGGAGGCGACCGGGCGGGTGCGCCGGCTCGGCGCGCGCTCGGGCTTCCTGCCGGTGACCGGCCCCGGTGTCCGGATCAGCGTCGAGGACCCGCCGAACGCCGACGCGACCACCCTGGTCCGCGACGAGGACCTGGCCAAGCTCGTCGACGGCCTGTGGTCGGCCGGCGCGGAGGCCGTCGCGATCAACGGGCACCGGCTCACGGTCCTCACAGCGATCCGCAACGTGGGGGTCGCGATCCACGTCAACAGCCAGCCGTTGACCCCGCCCTACACTGTGCTCGCGATCGGGAACACCAAGACCTTGCAGGCCAAGCTGCTGTCCAGCCCGCTGGGCAGCGAGTTCTTCGGACTGGCCCGCCAGCTGGGCTTCGGCTACTCGATGCGCAACGTCGACAACATCGATCTTCCGGCCGCCCGGGGGCCGGGCCTCCGCTACGTCAAGGCCGGTGGCAGCAACGACCAGAAGCCACCCGGGCCGCAGGAGGGGAACCAGTGATCGCCGCACTCGGCCTGCTCGTGGGCATCCTGTTGGGCCTGTTCTTCCGGCCCGACGTGCCGCTCGGCCTGGAGCCGTACCTGCCGATCGCCGTCGTGGCCTCGCTGGACGCGGTCTTCGGCGGGCTGCGCGCCTACCTCGACGGGATCTTCGACGACAAGGTCTTCGTGGTCTCCTTCGTCAGCAACGTGGTGATCGCCGCCGCGATCGTCTACCTCGGTGACAAGCTGGGGGTCGGCGGCCAGCTCTCGACCGGCGTGATCGTGGTGCTCGGCATCCGGATCTTCTCCAACGTGGCCGCCATCCGCCGCCATCTCTTCCATGCCTGACCGCGAACCCGACCCCGACTCCGAGCCTGAGCCCATGCCCGAACACCAGACCGAGCACCAGACCGAGGACCGGACCGAACGGCGCCTCGCGGCCGAGCCGCCCGTCCAGCCCGCGGCCGAGCCGGACCCCGAGCTGCCGCCCACCGGTCGCCAGCGGCTGGGCAGCGCCATGCGGCGTCCCTCGCGCGCCCAGGCCGTGGTGGCCGTGCTGCTGGCCGTGGTCGGCTTCGCCGCGGTCACCCAGGTCCGCGCCACCGAGGTCGACAACAGCTACGCCGGCCTGCGCGAGCAGGACCTCATCGATGTGCTGAACGGCCTCGCGGGGGCCACCCAGCGGGCCGAGACCGAGATCGCGCGGCTGGAGAGCACCCGCCGGGACCTGCAGACCAGCACCGACAACCGGCAGGCGGCGCTCGCCCAGGCCCAGGAGCGGGCCGACACCCTGGCGATCATGGCCGGCCTGGTGCCGGTGACCGGTCCCGGGATCCGGGTGACCGTCACCGAGAACGGCGCGCCGGTCGACGTCGACACGATCCTGGACACCATGGAGGAGCTGCGCGCCGCCGGCGCCGAGGCGATGCAGTTCAACGGCAAGGTGCGCGTCGTCGCGCAGACCGCGGTCGAGCCGGCCGCGGGCGGCATCTACGTCGACGGCCACCTGCTCACCGCGCCGTACGTCATCGACGCGATCGGCGACCCCCACAACCTCGCCGGCGGCATGACCTTCCCCGAGGGGCCGCGCCAGCAGTTCGAGTCCGACGGCCAGAGCGTGCAGATCGAGCAGCTGCAGTCGCTCGACATCGAGAGCACCGTCGACGCGACCGCACCGGACTACGCCCAGCCGGACAGCTCCCAGTAGCCTGCGACCCACGCGCACCAGCAACCCCGCAACCCACCGACCCCCAGCACCGGTCGACCGACAGGAGTTCCCGTGTACCCCGACGACGTGAAGTACACCAGCGAGCACGAGTGGGTCCGCGACCCCGGCGAGCACGAGGGCTCGGTGCGCATCGGCATCACCCACTACGCCCAGGAGGCGCTCGGCGACATCGTCTACGTCTCCCTGCCGGAGGTGGGGGACAGCGTCGAGGCCGGCAGCACCTGCGGCGAGCTGGAGTCGACGAAGTCCGTGAGCGACGTCTACGCCCCGGTCTCGGGCGAGGTCGTCGCCCGCAACGAGGCGCTGGACGCGACGCCCGAGCTGGTCAACAACGACCCGTACGCCGGCGGCTGGCTCTTCGAGGTGGTCCCCTCGGACCGCGCCGCCCTCGACGGCCTGCTCGACGCCGACGCCTACCAGGCCACGCTGGACTCCTGAGTTCGCGCGGCGCCCTGCGACGCCGCCCCGCGGACTGATAGGTTTCTGACCAACCGTCAACCTCCACCCGGCCTTGAGGGTTCGGCCGAGCGACCGGCTGTGGTGGTGACGACCCGATCCGGAGGTTTCCCGATGCCGTTCTGCACCGCGTGTGGCAAGCAGAACCCCGACGACGCCCGCTTCTGCTCCCAGTGCGGCACCCGGCTGGTGACGGCCGAGAGCGGGCCGCCCACCCCGCCCGGCGGCGAGCCGATGGGGGAGTCGACCGCGACCATCTCGATCGGCATGGGGGGCGACAAGGTCGAGACCTCCGACCGGCAGCTGAGCGCGGTGGACGCCGCGGCCGTCGACGCGCTCCCGTCGGGGCACGCCCTGCTGGTCGTCCAGCGCGGGCCGGGCGCCGGCAGCCGGTTCCTGCTCGACGCCGACGTGGTCAACGCCGGCCGGCACCCGGACAGCGAGATCTTCCTCGACGACGTGACCGTCTCCCGGCGGCACGCGGAGTTCCACCGCACCGGCGACACGTTCACGGTCAGCGACGCGGGCAGCCTGAACGGCACCTACGTCAACCGCGACCGGATCGACCGGGTCCAGCTCAAGGACGGTGACGAGGTCCAGATCGGCAAGTACCGGCTGGTCTTCTTCGCCGGGCACGAGGCCGGCTGAGCGGGGAATGACGGGCTCGATGAGCACCTCGCCGGCCCCCGCCGCCTCCGGAGCCTCGCGGGCCCGGATGAACATCGGGGAGGTCCTGGACCACCTGCGTCCGGACTTCCCCGGCATCACGATCCCCAAGATCCGCTTCCTGGAGGACAAGGGGCTGATCAAGCCCGAGCGGACGCCGGCGGGCTACCGCAAGTTCTCCCACGACGACGTCGACCGGCTGCGCTACGTGCTGCGCATGCAGCGCGACCACTACCTGCCGCTGAAGGTGATCGGCGAGCACCTCGACGCGATCGACCGAGGCCTCGAGCCGCCGCCGATCGACTCGGTGGTGCCGACGGTGCCGCAGGTCGCGCTCGCCGCCGACGGGCTGCCCAGCGCCGAGTCCTTCCAGCGGCGCGACGACCTGAGGCTCTCGCGCCGCGAGCTGGTCAAGATCGCGGAGATCTCCGAGGAGCTGCTCGAGCAGCTCGAGCAGTTCGGCCTGGTCACGGCCCGTCCCGGCACCGGCCACTTCGACAGCGACGCCCTGGTGGTCGCCAAGACCGCCCGGGAGCTCGCGGACTTCGGGTTCGAGCCCCGCCACCTGCGCGCGTTCAAGACCGCGGCCGACCGCGAGGTCGGCCTCGTCGAGCAGGTCGTGGCACCCCACAAGCGGGGCCGCGACGCCGCCGCCAAGGCGCGGGCGGAGGAGGCGGTCAGCGAGATCGCGGCCCTCTCGGTGCGGCTGCACGCGACCCTGGTGAAGGCCGGGCTGCACTCCTCCTGAGGCCACCCACACCCGGAGTAGGGTGTTGTCGTGCGCGAAGTCGATGTCATGGGAGTCAGGGTCGAGATGCCCTCCAACCAGCCGATCGTGCTGCTGCGCGAGGTCACGGGGGAGCGGTACCTGCCGATCTGGATCGGCGCAGTGGAGGCGACCGCGATCGCCTTCGCCCAGCAGGGCGTCGTGCCGCCCAGACCGCTGACCCACGACCTGATGAAGGACGTGCTCGAGGCCACCGGCAACGAGCTCTCCGAGGTCCGCATCACCGAGGTCCGCGACGGCGTCTTCTTCGCGACGCTGGTCTTCGGCTCGGGCGCCGAGGTCAGCGCCCGGCCCTCCGACTCGATCGCGCTGGCGCTGCGCACCGGCTCGCGCATCTTCTGCTCCGAGGAGGTGCTCGACGAAGCCGGCCTCGCCGTCCCCGCCGAGCAGGAGGACGAGGTCGAGAAGTTCCGCGAGTTCCTCGACCAGGTCACGCCCGAGGACTTCGACGCGCACTGATCCGGACCGCACAACCCGAACCCTCAGCCTGAGGTTGAGGGTTGCGACACGCCGCTCCTGTCGTTGACCCTCCCCGCAGTCCGGCCTACCTTGAACTGTCTCTGTTGTAACTCCACCGTTGTGGTCACGCCGGTCCCCGGGTCACCGCACTTCCCCCGGGGGTTACGCACAACGGAGTAGACCCGCGGAGGACCGTGTGAACGACAACGAGCAGGACCGGGCGCCGAGCCCAGAGGCAGCCCGCGCCGCGGAGGTCGCCCAGCAGCAGGGGCTCCTCTTCGACGACGACGTCTCGCCGCTGCCCAGCGACACGGGCTACCGCGGTCCGACCGCGTGCAACGCCGCCGGCATCACCTACCGCCAGCTCGACTACTGGGCCCGCACCGGGCTGGTCGAGCCCTCGGTCCGCGGGGCGGCCGGCTCCGGCTCGCAGCGGCTGTACTCCTTCCGCGACATCTTGATCCTCAAGGTCATCAAGCGGCTCCTGGACGCCGGCATCTCGCTGCAGCAGATCCGCACCGCCGTCCAGCACCTGCGCACCCGCGGCACCGACGACCTGACCCGCGTCACGCTGATGAGCGACGGCGCCTCGGTCTACGAGTGCACCAGCAACGACGAGATCATCGACCTGCTGCAGGGCGGCCAGGGCGTCTTCGGCATCGCGATCGGTGGTGTCTGGCAGGAGATCGAGGGCACCCTCGCCGAGCTGCCCAGCGAGCGCACGTCCGAGGAGACCGCGTCCGGCGCCGGTGACGAGCTCGCCGCGCGGCGTGCGGCCCGCAAGATCGGCTGACCCCCGATCCCCACTGTGTGGGATGGCCCCGGCCGGGAACATCGGCCGGGGCTTCCTCATGTCGTAGGCTGGGCAGGCCGACTATCCCGCACGGGAGAGTCTCCGGTCCCCGGCCGGCAGCCGGGGTGCGGAGCGCCGAAGGGGCAATTCCTCCCCGGAACCTCTCAGGCGCCAGGACCGTGCGGAGCAGGCAGCTCTGGAGCTCGTGGGGTGACCCCCACGGCGTGACAGAGGGGGAGGCGACCCGATCGACCCGATCCGAGGAGCCCTCCATGCCCGAGCTCGACGCCATCCCCTTCTCCGAGCGCCACATCGGCCCCAGCGGCGAGCAGGTCGCGGCCATGCTCGACCGGCTCGGCTTCGAGTCGCTCGAGGCGTTGATGACGGCGGCGGTGCCCGGCGGCATCCGCAGCACGGTCGACCTCGACCTGCCCGCGCCGGTGACCGAGCAGGCCGCCGCCCGCGAGCTGCGGGAGCTGGCTGCGGCCAACCGGCCGCTGGAGCCGATGATCGGGCTGGGCTACCACGCCACGGTCACCCCGCCGGTGATCCGGCGCAACGTGCTCGAGGACCCCAGCTGGTACACCGCCTACACGCCGTACCAGCCGGAGATCTCCCAGGGCCGGCTCGAGGCCCTGCTGAACTTCCAGACCGTGGTCGGGGACCTCACCGGCCTGCCGACCGCGAACGCCTCGCTGCTCGACGAAGGCACCGCGGCGGCCGAGGCGATGACGCTCGTGCGCCGGGGGCTCCCTCGATCGAAGGGGGGCAAGGCCTCCGGCCCGTTCGTCGTCGACGCCGACGCGCTGCCCCAGACCGTCGACGTGGTCCGCACCCGGGCCGAGGCGATGGGCATCGAGGTCGTCGTGGCCGACCTCGGAGCCGGCCTCCCCGAGGGTGAGCTGTGCGGCGTGCTGGTGCAGTACCCCGGCACCTCGGGTCGCGTGCTCGACCCCCGGCCGGTGGTCGAGGCGGCCCACGAGCGGGGGGCGCTGGCCGTGGTCGCCGCCGACCTGCTCGCGCTGACCCTGCTCGAGGCCCCCGGCGCGATGGGTGCCGACGTCGTGGTCGGCTCCACCCAGCGCTTCGGCGTGCCGCTGTTCTACGGCGGCCCTCACGCCGGCTACATGTCGGTGGCCGCCGGGCTCGAGCGGCACCTGCCGGGGCGGCTGGTCGGCGTCTCCGTCGACGCCGAGGGCCGCCCGGCCTACCGGCTCGCGCTGCAGACCCGCGAGCAGCACATCCGCCGCGACAAGGCGACCTCCAACATCTGCACCGCCCAGGTGCTGCTCGCGGTGGTCGCCTCGATGTACGCCGTCTACCACGGTCCCGAGGGCCTGCGCGGGATCGCGGTCCGCACCCACCGGCACGCGGTCGTGCTGGCCCGGGCCCTGGAGAAGGTCGGGATCGCCGTCGAGCACGAGCACTACTTCGACACGCTCTCGGTGGTCGTCCCCGGGCGCGCCGCCGAGGTCGTCGAGGCCGCGCACGAGCTCGGGCTGCAGCTGCGGCTGGTCGACGCCGACCACGTGGGGGTCTCGACCTCCGAGGCCACGACCCGGTCGACGCTGGTGCGGCTGCTCGAGGCGTTCGGCGCCGACGTCGACCTCGACGCGGTCGAGTCCTCGGTCGAGGAGGCGCTCCCGACCGGGCTGCGCCGCGAGACGGCGTACCTCACCCACCCGGTCTTCGCCGAGCACCGCAGCGAGACCGCGATGCTGCGCTACCTGCGTCGGCTCTCCGCGCGCGACTACGCGCTGGACCGCGGGATGATCCCGCTGGGCTCCTGCACGATGAAGCTCAACGCGACGACCGAGATGGAGCCGGTCTCGTTGCCCGGCTTCGCCGACCTGCACCCGTTCGCGCCCGCCTCGGACGCCTCCGGCTACCAGCAGCTGGTCGACGACCTCGAGGACTGGCTGGCCACGGTCACCGGCTACGACCGGGTGTCGATCCAGCCGAACGCCGGCTCGCAGGGCGAGCTCGCCGGGCTGCTCGCGATCCGCGGCTACCACCGCGCCAACGGCCAGGCCCAGCGGGACGTCTGCCTGATCCCGTCCTCGGCGCACGGCACCAACGCCGCCTCGGCGGTGATGGCCGGGATGAAGGTCGTGGTGGTCAAGGCCGCCGCCAACGGCGCGGTCGACCTCGAGGACCTCCGCGCGCAGTGCGAGAAGCACAGCGACACCCTCGCCGCGATCATGGTCACCTACCCCTCGACCCACGGCGCCTACGAGGACTCCATCACCGAGCTGTGCCGGATCGTGCACGAGCACGGCGGCCAGGTCTACGTCGACGGCGCCAACCTCAACGCGCTGCTCGGCTACGCCCGGCCCGGCGAGTTCGGCGGCGACGTGTCCCACCTGAACCTGCACAAGACGTTCTGCATCCCGCACGGCGGCGGCGGCCCGGGCGTCGGGCCGGTCGCGGTGCGCGCCCACCTGGCGCCCTACCTGCCCTCGCACGCGATGCACCCCGAGGCGGCCAAGCGCGAGGGCATCGGCCCGATCAGCGCCGCGCCGTACGGCTCCGCCGGCATCCTGCCGATCTCGTGGGCCTACATCCGGATGATGGGCGCCGAGGGCCTGACCCGGGCGACCGCGGTCGCGGTGCTCTCCGCCAACTACGTCGCCGCCCGCCTCGGCGAGCACTTCCCGGTGCTCTACCGCGGGCACGGCGGCCTGGTCGCCCACGAGTGCATCCTCGACCTGCGCGGGCTCACCAAGGACACCGGCGTGAGCGTCGACGACGTCGCCAAGCGGCTGATCGACTACGGCTTCCACGCGCCGACCATGTCGTTCCCGGTCGCGGGCACGCTGATGGTCGAGCCGACCGAGTCCGAGGACCTCGGCGAGATCGACCGCTTCTGCGAGGCGATGATCGCGATCCGCGGCGAGATCGACCGGGTGGCGGCGGGGGAGTGGAGCCCCGAGGACTCGCCGCTGCGCGGCGCCCCGCACACCAGCCGGGCCCTCGTGGGCGAGTGGGACCGGCCGTACTCCCGCGAGCTGGCGGTCTTCCCGGCCGGCACCGCCGGCCCCAACGGGGTGGCCGACAAGTACTGGCCGCCGGTGGCCCGCATCGACCAGGCGTACGGCGACCGCAACCTCGTCTGCGCCTGCCCGCCGCTGGAGGCCTTCGCCGAATGACGCGCCGGAGATGAGCGCCGAGCCGGTCGCCCCGGTCACCGCCCGCCGCCTGCTGGCCCGCCTCGCGCGGACCCAGGCGGCCGGGCGGCTGCCCTCGGTGGTGGCGGGCGTGCTCCGCGACGGCGGCCTGGTCTGGTCGGGGGTGTACGGCGCCGCGCCGGTGCCGGGCCACGACCCGCTGGACGTGCAGTACCGGATCGGGTCGATCACCAAGACCCTCACCGCCGTGGTGGTGCTCCAGCTCGGCCGCGACGGCGTGCTCGACCTCGACGCGCCGGCCTCGGACTGGCTCGGTGACGCGCCCTACGCCGACCGCAGCCTCCGCAGCCTGCTGGCCCACAACTCCGGCATGCGCTCGGAGCCGATCGGGTCGTGGTGGGAGCGGTCCTCCGGGATGAGCTGGGAGGAGCTCACCGAGACCCACGACGGGGCCGAGGAGGTCTTCCCCCGCCTCCAGCAGTTCCACTACTCCAACCTGGGCTTCGCGCTGCTGGGCGAGGTGGTGGCCCGCGCCTGCGACGGGTCGTGGTGGGAGGCGGTGCGGGCGCGGGTGCTCGAGCCGCTGGGCATGACGCGCACGACCTACCTGCCCGAGGGGGCGGCCGCGCCGGGCCACAGCGTGCACCCCTACGCCCGCACGCTCGTGGACGAGCCTGCCACGGACACCGGGGCGATGGCGCCCGCCGGCCAGGCGTGGTCGACGCTGCGCGACCTGGCCACCTACAACACCTTCCTGCTGCGCGGGCACCCCGACGTGCTCCCGGTCGATGAGCTGCAGGCAGCCTCGCACCCCCAGTCCGGTGACCGGGACGACGCGCTCGGCTACGCCCACGGCCTCGGCTTCCAGCTCCAGGCCGGCGGCTCGGGGATGCTCGTCGGGCACACCGGTTCGATGCCCGGGTTCCTCGCGGGCTGCTTCGTCGACCGGCCGCGCCGCACCGGGGCCGTCGTGCTGGCCAACGCCACCACCGGGCTGGTGCCCGGCGACCTGGTCGTCGAGCTGCTCGACGAGCTCGAGCTCAGCGAACCCACGGTGGTCGCGCCCTGGCGCCCCACCCGCGCGGTGCCCGCCGAGCTCGCCGACCTGCTCGGCGTGTGGCACTGGGGCAACACCCCGTTCGTCTTCGCCCTCGACGGTGACGAGCTGGTCGCGTCCCGGGACGGCGTGGTGAAGTACCGCTTTTGCGTGGCCGACGGACGCGTGGTCGGCACGTTCGGCTACCACGCCGGCGAGCAGCTGCAGGTCGTACGCCGGCCCGACGGGTCGGTCAGCCACCTCGACGTGGCGACGTTCGTCTACACCCGGACGCCGTACGACCCGGAGGCCCCCATCCCCGGCGGGCACCCGCCGCCGGCGACGCGGCAGGCGTGAGAGATGAAGCAGCACCTCGAGGTCGAGCGGACCTACAGCCCGGAGCGGCTCCAGCAGCCGCCGGACCTCACTGGGTTGACCGGGGTGCACCGGCTGGGCGAGGCCGCGGTGGTCACGCTGAGGGCGACGTACTTCGACACCGGGGACCTCGCCCTCGTCCGGGCCGGCGTCACGCTCCGCCGGCGCACCGGCGGCTCCGACGAGGGCTGGCACGCCAAGCTCCCGGCGCCCCGGGGCCGGCTCGAGATCCAGCTGCCGCTGGGCGACGGCCGGGAGCAGCCGCCCCCGCAGCTGGCCGACGCGGTGCGCGGGTGGACGCGGGGCCGCCCGCTCGCGCCGATCGCGACCATCGTCACCCGGCGCACCGAGCGCGCGCTGCTGGCCGCGGACGGCACCGTCCTCGCGGAGCTCGCCGACGACGAGGTCACGGGTGTGCCGGCGGACGGGGGCGAGCATGTCGCCTGGCGGGAGTGGGAGCTGGAGCTCGTCGAGGGACCCACCGGGCTGCTGGAGGAGGCCGACCGGCTGATGGCCGGGGCGGGCGTCTCGCCGAGCGTGGTGGACCGCAAGATCCTGCGCGTGCTGGGCGACCGCGTGCCGCCGACGCCGCCGGTGCCGGCGGTCGGGCCGTCGGAGCCGGCCGGTGCCGTGCTCCAGCAACGGCTCGCCGACCTCGTCGGCGAGCTCCGCCGGCACGAGGCCGAGATCCGCACCACCGACTTCGTCGAGGGCGTGCACCAGTCGCGGATCGCGTGCCGGCGGCTGCGCAGTGCCCTGGCGGTCGGCCGGCCGCTGCTCGACCGGTCGGTCACCGACCCGGTTCGTGACGAGCTCCGGTGGTTCGGACAACAGCTGAGCGAGGCCCGCGACGCCCGGGTGGTGGGCGAGCTGGTCCGCGCGCTCCTGGCGGACCAGCCGGCCGGGCTCGTGTGGGGGCCGGTCCCGGACCGGGTGGCGGCGACCTACGGCCAGATGGGACGGCTCGAGGCCGACCACGTGCGCGAGGTGCTCTCCTCCGCCCGCCACGACCGCCTGCTCGAGACCCTGGACCGGCTGGCGACGGACGCGCCCTGGTCCGACGACGCGGCCCGACGGAGCGACGAGGTGCTGCCGGTCCCTCTTCGCAAGGAGTGGAAGCGGCTGCGCTCGCGCGTCGAGGCCATCGACACCGCGCCGGACCACGACCTGGCCACGCACGCGGCACGGAAGGCGGCGAAGCGGCTGCGCTACGCGCTGGAGGTGGTCGAGCCGGTGTGGCCGCACGAGGCGAAGCGGCTGCGCACGGCGGTCAAGCGGCTGACCACCGTGCTCGGCGAGCGGCAGGACACCGTGGTCACGCGGCAGCACCTCGTCCGGCTGGCCGCCGACGCCTCCGCGGCCGGCGAGAGCACCTTCACCTACGGCAGGATGCACGGCCTCGCGGCCGCACGGGCCGAGCGCCTCGACACGGCCTTCGCGGTCGAGTGGAAGCGCACCCGCCGCAAGAAGCTGCGCACCTGGCTCCGCTGACCCGCTGGTCCGGGGCACGTGGGGCCGTTGGTCCCTGTCGGCCCGGTGCTGCGCCGAGTGACCCTTCGAAGGTGAGCGACACCGCCACCATGCAGCTGCCCCGGGCGGTCGAGCCGGGGCCGAACCCGCGGGCCCGCCGGGACCACCGGTGGGCGTGGTGGTCGCTGCTGCTGTTCGTGCCCTCGCTCGCCCTGGCCATCGGGGTGGGGGAGCTGCTGGCCAGCGCCTACGGCTACTCCGACTTCGAGCAGTCGACCGCGCCCGGCTGGCTGGCGGTCGCGGTGGGCTACCCCGCGCTGCTCGTCTTCACGGTGCCGGCGTTCGTCACCAGCCACTACGGCCTGCACGCCGTGCGCGGCGGGGTCCGCGGCGGCGTCGTACCCGTCTGCGTCGCCTGGGCGCTCCCGCTGCTGTTCCTGGTCCAGAACCTGGTGGCCTGGAAGGTCGGCTGACCCGCCGGGCGGCGCGTCGGTCAGAGGGCCTGGGAGACGCTGGACATGTTGAAGTCGGGCACCCGCAGGGCGGGCGTCGCGGTGCGGCTGAAGTAGTCGTCACCCCACTCGCGGCTGAAGCTCGGCACGGTCTGCGAGGCGTGCGAGAACCGCCGGAGCAGGTCGACCGGGCTCTCGTTGAACCGGAAGTTGTTCACCGCGCCGGTGATCTCGCCGTTCTCGACGAGGTAGACGCCGTCCCGGGTCAGGCCGGTGAGCAGCAGGCTCTGCGGGTCGACCTCGCGGATGTACCACAGGCAGGTCAGCAGCAGCCCGCGCTCGGTGCCGGCCACCAGGTCGTCGACGCCGCCGGTGGCCCCGTCCACGCTGAGCACCAGGTTGTCGATCGCCGGCGTGACCGGCTGGCCGGTCATCCCGGCGGAGTGCCGGGTCTGCAGCAGCGCGGACAGCTCACCGTCGCGGATCCAGTCGGTCCGCCCCAGCGGGAGGCCGTTGTCGAAGACCGAGGACTCGTTGCCCGACGACGACGCGACGTTGAACGGGGCGCACTCCAGGCCCGGGTACGCCGGGTCGGAGTAGAGGTTGACGCCCGGCGCGACGATGCGCTCGCCTATCCGGGTCCCGCCACCCCGGCGGCTGTAGACCGACTGGCCCTCCCAGGCGACCCGGGCCCCGGCGTACCAGTAGGCGTCGATCATCAGGTCCGCGGTCGCGGCCGGCGGCAGGATCGTGTCGTACCGGCCGGCCGGCAGCTCGACCCGTCGGGTCGCCCAGCCGAGCCGCTCGGCGAGCGCGGCGTCCATGGCGAGCGCGTCGACGTCGGTGAAGTCGCGGGTGGCGCCGCCCACCCAGGCGCTGGTGCTGAGGTCGGCGGACTTGCCGGTGCAGCCGTAGTGCCCGGTGGGCTGCACGTGGCGGAGCCGCAGGCCGGTGCTGGAGCCGAGGTAGGTCGTGGTCAGCTCGTGGTTGACGAAGCCGTAGAGCACCCGACCCTGCGCCGTCGCGCGCCCGAACGCCTCGCCCAGGGCCGGCGCGAAGGCGTCGTACACGTGCACGTCGGTGTGGACCGGGGCCAGGTCCCAGTCGGCCGCGGCCTCCCCGGCGACCAGCTCGGCGGCGTCCTCGGCCGCCGAGCCGGCCCGGGCAGCGGCGTCCGCGCCCGCCACCAGGGCGGCGATCTGGTCGGTCGAGCTCGCGCTCCCGGTCACCGAACCGGTGGCGATCCCGTCGGCCCGCTTCACGAACGACACGACGGTGGCGGTGACGGCGTGCATGACGCCGTTCGTGGTGAGCGTGTTGTTGGCCCAGCGGAGGTTGGCGCTGGTCGCGTCCCGCACGATGACGACGCAGTCGTCGGCGCCGCTGGCCGCGAGCGCGTGCTCGACCAGCGACTGGGGGGTGAGGGCGGTCGCGGTGTCGGTGGAGAGGGTCATCAGTGGCCTGCCTCGTCGGTGGTGTTGAGGATGCGCACGCCCCGGAAGAGCGAGGTCGGGCAGCCGTGGCTCACGCTGGCTACCTGGCCCGGTTGGGCCTTGCCGCAGTTGAACGCGCCGCCGAGCATCCAGGTCTCCGGGCCGCCCACGGCCTCCATCGAGCCCCAGAACTCGGTGGTGGTGGCCTGGTAGGCCGCGTCGCGCACCTGGCCGACGAGCTCACCGTTCGAGATCCGGTAGAAGCGCTGGCCGGTGAACTGGAAGTTGAACCGCTGCATGTCGATCGACCAGCTCTTGTCGCCGACGATGTAGAGGCCGTCGTCCACCCGGCCGATGAGCTCCTCGGTCGACGGGCCGTCCTCGGCCGGCTGCAGCGAGACGTTGGCCATCCGCTGGATGGGGATGTGGCCGGGGGAGTCGGCGTACGCGCACCCGTTGGAGCGGGCGCCGTTCAGCTCCGGCTTCATCAGGCCCATCGCCCGGTCCAGCTGGTAGCCGACCAGCACCCCGCCCCGGACGATGTCCCAGGACTGGGCCTGCACGCCCTCGTCGTCGTACCCGATGCTCGCGAGCCCGTGCTCGACGGTGCGGTCGCCGGTGACGTTCATGACCGGCGAGCCGTACTGGAGGTTGCCGAGCTTGTCGTAGGTCGCGAACGAGGTGCCGGCGTAGTTGGCCTCGTAGCCGAGCGCACGGTCCAGCTCGGTCGCGTGCCCGATCGACTCGTGGATCGTGAGCCACAGGTTGGACGGGTGGATCACGAGGTCGTAGCTGCCGGCCTCGACGCTGGGCGCCTTGAGCTTCTCCGCGAGCAGCTCGGGGACCTGCTCGATCTCACCGTCCCAGTCGTAGCTGCCGTCGGTGAGGTACTCCCAGCCGCGGCCGACCGGCGGCGCGATGCTGGCCATCGAGTCGAAGGTGTCGGCGCCGGCGCCCATCGCCTCGAAGCCGGGCTGCATCCGCACCCGCTGCTGGGTGGTGCGGGTGCCGTGCAGGTCGGCGTAGTACTTGTTCTCCTGCACCTGCTGGAGGTACGCCGAGGCGTGGTCGACCGCCGCGCCCGTGCGCAGCCGGTCGGTCCAGTCGATCAGCAGCGCGGCCTTCTCGGCGACCGGCACGTCCAGGGGGTTGGTCGCGTAGGAGGAGATCCAGGTGACGTCGTCGTAGACGGGCTCCGGGGCGATCTCGACCGGGGTGCTGGTCATCTCCGCGGCCACCAGCGCCACCTGGACCGCGGTCTCGGCGACCCGCGCGGCCTCCTCGGCGGTCAGCACGACGCCGGAGGCGAACCCCCAGGCCCCGCGGTGGATCACGCGCACCGCGAAGCCGAGGTCCTCCTGGTCGCTGGCCCCCTGGAGCACGCCGTCGCGGACCCCCAGGTGCTGGTAGCGCACCCGCTCGAACCGGAAGTCGGCGTGGCTCACCCCCAGCTCGCGGGCCCGGGTCAGGGCGGCGTCACCGAGGCCTCGGTAGGGGAGGGCGGTGAAGGTCGGGTCGACTCCCGGAGCGCTCATGGGGCGAACCTATCGGAGCGCGCCACCGGATTTCCGGGGCCGACGCGCGCTCGGGCCGGATCCGCCGGTGGCTGCCGGGCGTCAAGGAACCTTCGTAGCGGCGCAGGGGACCTTCGGCAGTCGCCGCGGCAGGTGCGCGGTGCCGACACTGGAGCGAAACCGTCTGTGTCCCGTCGCGAGCGGCCCGAACCCGGGGGAGGAAGGATGCCCGCTGGTCCTGGTCGGAGCCGCCTCCTCGTCTCCGTCCTCGCCGTGGCACTGCTCGGCCTGAGCGCCCTGCTCGCGGGTTGCTCGGCGGATGCCGGACCGAGCGTGCGGAGCGTCGCGGTGATGACCCGGAGCGGGTGCCCGACCGACTACCCCGTGCGGCTCACGCTCACCACCTCCGCGAGTGGTCCCGCACCTTCGCTGCACGACCTACGGGGCTGCACCAGCAACCCGCGCACGGGTCCGGTGCTCTTCTACAACGGCAGCCACGGCGCCTGGACGACGCTGCCGGGCGGCCACGCGTTCCGGGTCGTGGGCGGCGACCTCTGGACCCGCTGGCTGCGCGCCCACGTCGCCGTGCCGTCGGGCATCGTGCTGCCGGGCGAGTCGGCGCTGGTCTGGGGGCCCGCCGACGACGCCTCCTGGTCCCTCGCGCGCGGCTGGTCGGTGGCGTGGACCAGCCTGATGGCCGGGGTGCAGGTGCTGCCCGCGCACGGCACGGACTCCCGGGCGGCCGCGGCCCGGACCAGCTCGGTGCGGGGGCGATCGCTGGTCAGCTGCGCCCTGACCTCCCTGCATCTGCTTCGCACTGCGTCGCTGGCCGGGGGCTCCGCGAGCGTGGTGCCTCCCCCGCCGACGCCGACGCTGGCGCCCGCCTCGCCGTACGGGTCCACTGCCGTCCCGGCGCCGACCACGCCCACCGACACGGCGGGCTCGACGGTGCCCGGCCTCACGGGTCTCGACGCGCTCCAGGCGACGTGGAGCCCCAGCCCGTCGGCGTGCGCCACGGACTGGGAGGACGGGGACCGGCAGATCGCCCCGGGCTCGGGCACGCCGGTGCGATGGTGGTCCGCGTGGCAGCGGGCGAAGGACTGGCTCTCCGCGACCGCCGGCGGGTTGCAGTGGCTGGACGACGACCACCCGGTCGTGGTCCGGACCCGATCCTGAGGAGAGGGTGCAGATGGACGATCCGGTGGTGGCCCAGCTCGCGGCGTACAACGCCCACGACGTCGACGGCTTCGTCGCCTGCTATGCCTCCGACGCCATGGTGACCAGCGGCGACGGTCGCACCCTGATGACCGGGCACGCAGAAATGCGGGAGTCCTACGGTCGGCTGTTCGCCAACCATGCCGACGTCCACGCCGACGTCACCGAGCGGCTCCGGGAGCGGGACTGGGTCGTCGACCACGAGCGCGTGCACACCGGCACCGAGACCACCGGGTACGTCGTCGCCTACCGGGTGCGGGACGGTGTCATCAACCGGGTCGTGATCATGGGCGATTGAGGGCCGGGCGGCGTCAGCGGGCGAGCGCGAGCGTGGAGCCGTGCCGGGCCTTGTGGACGAGCAGCTGGGCGGGGATCCGGTCACGCATCTCGGCGACGTGGCTGACCACGCCGACCACCCGGCCGCCGTCGCGCAGCGAGTCGAGGACGTCCATCACGTCGTCGAGGGTGTCGGCGTCGAGCGAGCCGAAGCCCTCGTCGACGAAGAGGGTGTCGAGGTCGGCGCCGCCGGCCTCCTGGGTGATCACGTCGGCCAGGCCGAGCGCGAGCGCGAGCGAGACCACGAACGTCTCGCCGCCCGAGAGCGTCGCCGGATCGCGGGACTCCCCGGACCAGTCGTCGCGCACCAGCAGGCTCAGCCCGCCCCGGGTCTCACGGGCGCCGCGCCGGCCGGTGTGCTCGAGCGTGTAGCGCTGGTCGCTCATCCGGCCCAGACGCTCGTTTGCCGCCGCCACCACCTGCGCGAGCCGGTAGGCCAGGACGTAGGCCGACAGCCGCATCTGCCACCGGTTGTCCGCGGCCTTGCCGTCGACGAACGAGGCGAGGTGGGCGGTGGTCTCAAGCTCCTGCCGCAGCGGCGCCCACGCGTCGAGCGCGGTCGAGAGCTCGGCGACCAGGCCGGTGAGCCGGTCGCGGCGAGCGGTCCAGCGGCTCGCGGTCGTGCGCGCCTCGCCCAGCGCGGCGAGGGCCCGCTCGTGGGACGCGGTCAGCGCCTCGAGGTCGGGCAGCTCGCCCTCGGCGAGCTCGCCCAGGCCGGGCTCGGCCAGCACCGCCTCCACCGCGTCGAGGCTGCGCTGGTGGCGCGCGACCTCCCGCTCCAGGGCGGCGAGCCGCTCGGCGGTGAGGGTGGCGGCCAGCGCGGCCTCCTCGTCGTCGAACCCCGCCTCGGTCACGGCCTCGGCGAGCAACCGTTCGGCCTCGACCAGGGCGTCACGCGCCGTGCCCAGCTCGTCGACCGCGCGCACTGCGCGCTCGCCCGCCTCGATGCGGGACCGGTGCAGCTCGAGCAGCGCGCGCAGGTCGGGCTGGCCGGAGCCCGCCAGCAGGTCCGACACCTCGGCGCGGAGCGCCGCGACCTCCTCGCGGCGCTGGTCGAGGGTGGTCGTGAGCGCTGCGGCGTCCCGCTCCTGCTCCAGCATCCGGTCGCCGAGCCGCGCCAGCTCCGCCTCGGCCGCCTCCAGGGCCGCGGCGAGGTGGTCCCGGCGCCCCGCCCGGTCCCGCAGGGGCGCGAGCAGCGCGGCGCGCTCGCCGAGCTGGGCCTGCAGGTCCTCGCGGGACGCGGGCCCGGCCTTCTCCCCGGCCACGGCCAGCCGGGTCTCCAGGTCGCGGACCCGCAGGTCGCGGGCCAGCTCGTCGGTCTTGGCGTCGTCGAGGGCGCGCTGGGCGCTCCGCTCTGCGGTGGCGTCGGGCGAGCCGGGCGCGGCGCTCGCCTTCGCCGGGTGCTCGTCCGACCCGCAGACCGGGCAGCAGGCACCCACGGCGAGCGCACCGGCGAGCTCCGCCGCCATCCCGTCGATCCGCGCCTGGCGCAGCGCGAGCAGCGCCTCGTGCCGGGTCAGCGTGAGCTCCTTGGCAGCGAGCCACTCCTCGCGCGCCACGGCCAGCTCCACGGTGACGGTGGCGACCTGCTCGGCCGCGGCGATCCGGCCGCGCAGGACCTCGACCTCGGCGCCGATCCGGTCCGCCTCGGTCGCGGCCTCGCGGGCCTCGGCCGCCTCCTCACGCAGCGAGAGGATCTGCCCGGGCAGCGCCGCCCTGGTCGCGCGGGTCTCGGCCAGCGTCTCGGTCAGCGACCGGTGCCGGGCCTCGACAGCGGGGATCTCGGCCCTCAGGTCGCGTAGCCGCGCCTCCCGGGGGAGGGCGGCCCGCACTCCTGCCGCGAGGTCGGTCGCGACCCGCACCGCCTGCTCGAGGGTGTCGCGATCGGCGAAGAGCAGGTCGAGCATCGCCGCGGCGGCCTCCGTCGACCGGGCCGCCTCCGCCTCCGCCGCCTCATGGGTACGGCGTGCTCCGGCCGCCAGCCGTGCCAGCGGCACCACGGGGGCGGCCCGCCGGGCCCGGTCGAGGGTGGCGAGCTCGGCGGCGTGGGCCTCGGCCCGCTCGCCCAGGCGGGCGCGCTCGGCGCGGGCCTCGTCGAGGCGGCGGCGCCGGTGGTGCAGGTCGCGGGCCTCGTCGAGCCGCCGGCGCAGCCCCGACTCGGACCCGGCGGCCGCCTCGGCCGCGGCGCCGCTCTCCTCGGCCCGGGCCGCGGCCGCCTCGCGCAGGTCGGTCGCCCACGCCAGCAGCGCCCCGGCCCCCGCGGGCGCGGCGAGGTCGTGCAGGTCCCAGTCGTCGGGGCAGGGCGTCTCGGCAGCCTCGCTCACCCGGCTGAGCAGCTGGGCGACGCTGCGCTGCACGCCGTCGGACTGGCGCCGCAGCGCGACCCGGCGCTCGCGCAGCCAGCGCTCGACGTCCTCGAACCGGCCGGTGCGGAACAACCGCTGGAGCAGCTGGTGGCGCTCCTCGGAGCGGGCGCGCAGGAAGGTCTGGAACCGGCCCTGGGGGAGCAGCGCCACCTGGGTGAACTGGCCGAGGTTCATGCCGAGCAGCGCGGTGACCAGGTGGCCGGTCTCGTCGAGCCGGCTGGAGAGCGGCTGCCACGACCCGTCGATCCGCTCGCTGAGCGTCACGGCGGCCTGCTCGGTGGTCAGCCCGGTGCCGCGCTTCTTCGGGCGCTCCCAGGCCGGCGAGCGCTCGAGGCGGAACCGGCGCCCCGACAGCGTCACCTCCAGCTCGACCCGGGGTGCGACGCCGGGCGCGGACTGGTCGCAGCGCAGGCGTCGGGCGCTGCCGCGGTCGCCGGGGACGTCGCCGTACAGCGCGAAGCAGACGGCGTCGAGCACGCTGGTCTTGCCGGCGCCGGTGGCACCGGAGAGCAGGAACAGCCCGGCGTCGGAGAGCTGGTCGAAGTCCACCGACACGGTGTCGGCGAACGGCCCGAACGCGGTCACCTCGAGGCGGTGCAGGCGCATCAGGCACCCGCTCCCGGGCCGGCCGACGGGACCAGGACGTCGACGTCGGCGTCCTCGCAACAGGCGTCGAACGCCTCGCGCAGCAGCGCGCCCTCGGCGTCGGTGGCCGGGACGCCACGCATCTCCTCGACGAAGTCCAGGGCGATCGCGTGCTCGCTGCGGCCCTGCACCCGCGCCGCCGGCGCGGTGGCGGAGCCCCCGGACGCCGGCTCGAAGCCGAGCACCAGCGTGTGCGGGAACCGCGCGCGCAGCCGCTCCATCGCCTGGCGGGGCCGCACGTCGTCGGTCAGCGTCGCCTGCACCCACGACGCCTCGTGGCCGGCCAGCGCTGGATCGGTCAGCAGCGACTCCAGGCTGCCGCGCAGCCGGGCCAGCGGCCGGGGGACCGGGGCCTCGACGAACTCCACGCTCGTGAGCCCGGTCGGCCCCAGCTCGACCAGCCAGGAGCCCTTGCGGTGCGTCGCCTCGGAGAAGGAGTAGGCGAGGGGGGAGCCGCTGTAGCGCACCGACTCGGTGAGCGTGTGCCGGCCGTGCAGGTGGCCGAGCGCGACGTAGTCGATCCCGTCGAAGAGGGACGTCGGCACGATCGACACCCCGCCGACGCTGATGTCGCGCTCGGAGTCGCTCGGCTCCGCGCCCGCGACGAACGCGTGCGCCAGCAATAGCGAGCGGGCCCCGGAGCGGCCCGCGAGGTCGGCCCGCACCCGCCGCATCGCCTCGGCCAGCGCCGCCTCGTGGGAGCGGCCGGGCAGCCCCCACGGCTCGCGGACCGCGGAGGGGTCGAGGTACGGCAGGCCGTGGACGGCCACCGGCCCGTGCTCGTCCTCGAGCAGCACGGGCGCCCCGACGCTGCCGGCGTCGGTGCGGATGAACACGCCGGCCGCGTCGATCAGCCGGGAGCTGAACCCCAGCCGCTGGGCGGAGTCGTGGTTGCCGCTGGTGATCACGACCTGCGCGCGGGAGGCAGCCAGCCGGGCCAGCGCCTCGTCGGCGAGCCGGACGGCGTCGACGTGGGGCAGCGCCCGGTCGTAGACGTCGCCGGCGACCAGCACCAGGTCGACCCGCTCGCGGTCGACGACCTCGAGCAGGTGGTCGACGTAGGCCGCCTGGTGGGTGAGCATCCCCTCGCGGTGGAACGACCGGCCCAGGTGCCAGTCGGAGGTGTGGAGGATGCGCATGTGACCAACCTAGGAAGGACCGCCGACAGTCCGGTGACCCCACGCCGGGCGGGTCCCGGAGCGGGCTGTGACGTCCCGCTCAGCCCCGCCCCGGCTCAGCTGTAGCGGACGCACCGCCGCGCGGACGTGAACCCATAGAGGGCCAGCCCGGCGTCCCGGGCCAGTCGCACCGAGAGGCTGGTCGGCGCGCCGACGGACACGAGCGAGCCGGTGCCCGCGGCCACGGCCTTCTGCACGAGCTCGAACCCGGCCCGGCCACTGACCACCAGGCAGGCCCCGGCCACCGGCTTGCCGGCCAGCAGCCGGGCCCCGGTCACCTTGTCCACCGCGTTGTGGCGGCCCACGTCCTCCCGGACCACCAGCGGCTCGCCCTCGGCGGTGAACAGGCCGGCCGCGTGCACGCCGCCGGTCCGGTCGAAGACCGCCTGGCGCTCGCGGAGCAGGTCCGGCAGCCGGCGTACGACGTCCGGCGCCGGCAGGTCCCCGCCCCAGCCGCCGGCGCGGGGGAGGTCGAGCACCGAGGCGACGCTGTCCTTGCCGCACACCCCGCAGGCCGAGGAGCCGGTGGTCAGGGCGTCGTGCCGGTGGCCGGGGTCGCGACGTGGCGGTGCGGCCAGCCGCACCGTGACGACGTTGAACTCCTGCTCGGGGGCGAGGTCGACGTCGGTGCAGTAGGCCACCTCGTGGACGTCCCCGACCCCGACCAGGCCCTCGTGCAGCAGCCACCCGGCGGCGAGCTCGAAGTCGTGGCCGGGGGTCCGCATCGTCACCCAGACCCGGCGCGGCGCCTCGCCGGGCCAGGCCAGCCGGATCTCCAGCGGCTCCTCCGTGGCGAGCCGGTCCTCGTGGCGGCGCTCCCCGTCGGCGAGGATCTCCCGCACGCGCGCCCGGACCGTGGGTCCGGGGCGGCGCGGGCGATCGGTCACACGGGGAACGTACCCGTCAGGCGGTCGGGAACGCCCGGCGGACCGCGAGCCGGTGCTCCAGGTCGTCGGTGGCGTCGACCACGCGGCGGCGGATCGAGGCGTCGACGCCCTCGTCGGCGATGAGCGCCCGGGCCAGCGCCAGGGTCGGCTCGTCCACGGCCGTGACCGGGAAGAACGAGTCGGCGCCGTCGGCCAGGTTCCAGCCGCTGCGCACCTCCACGGTGGCCGGGACCTCGGCGAAGTAGCGCTCGACGTACGGCCCGGTCAGGTGCTCCTGACCGGAGCGCCACATGCCGAGCCCGGCCGCCTCGAGCTCGTAGTTGGGCACGTCGACCTCGCCGGTGAACCGGGCCCACGCCCACGCCTTGGCCGCGGCGTCGGGCAGCGAGGCCATCGCCCGGGAGTGCTCGACCCGGGACCGGGCCGTGGGCTCGGCGTCCAGTGCCTGCTGCAGCTCCTCGCGGTCGGTCTCACCGAGCGTCGCGAGCTGCACCAGCATCCGCCAGCGCAGGTCGAGGTCGACCTCGACGCCGTCGGGCAGCACCCGGCCGGCCAGCCAGGAGCGCAGCTGGCCGGCGTCGGTCGCGGTGCTCACCGCGGACTGGTAGGACGCGAGCTGGAGGGTCGAGCCGGCGGGGGCCCGGGTGGCCTTCTCGACCAGCACCGTGTGCAGCCGGTCGAGGGCGGCCGCGGGGTCCGCGGTCATCGGGACGACCTCGCGCAGGGCCCACGGCAGCGTGTGGAAGACCGCGTCGTCGGTGTCCTCGGTCGGCAGCCCGGCCACCAGCAGGTCCACGACGTCGGCCGGGGCCACGGCGGCGTTGTGGAAGCCGCTGCGCACGTTGTTCCAGATGCCGGCGCGCAGCGCGGGGTCCTCGGTCGCGGGCATCAGCGACGCCAGCGCCGCCACCGTGGCGCGGTCGGGCTGCGCCACGGCCCAGGTGTCCTCGAACGGGTCGAGCACCACGGCCGCGTCGCCGGCGACCGCCAGCGGCGTCTCGGCGCTCGCGAGGGTCAGCGTGGCGACCTCCCACTTGTCCTCCGGGCGTGCGGTGGCGACCCGTACGGTGTGGCTGCGCTCGGCCGGGTGGTCGGCCGGGGGAGTGCGCCGCACGACGCCGGCCGCACGGTCGAGCACGATCGCGTCGGGCCCGGCGGTGCGCAGCCAGTTGCTGGTGAACGAGGAGAGGTCCACGGCACTGTCGCGCTGCGCGGCCGCCCGCTCCCAGCTTGCGAACAGGTCGTGCATGGTCGCGTTGCCGAACCGGTGGGTGGTGAAGTGGTCGACGACGCCGGCGAAGAACACCTCGTCGCCGAGCCGCGCGTTGAGCTGCTTGAGGATGCTGGAGCCCTTGGCGTAGGAGATGCCGTCGAAGTCCTGCAGCGCCGAGCTCGCGTCGGCCGCGCCGTTGCCGGCGACCGGGTGCGTGCTGGGTCGCTGGTCGGCGACGAGCCCCCACTGGCGCCGGGCGTAGGAGTTGTGGGTCCAGACGTCGTCGTACTCCGTCACGTCGCCGGTGACACGGTTGCCCATGTACTCGGCGAAGGACTCGTTGAGCCACAGGTCGTCCCACCACTTCGGGGTGGTGAGGTTGCCGAACCACTGGTGCGCCATCTCGTGGGCGAGCGTGGACGCGCGCTGGATCCGCACCCCGCGGGTCACCCGGCTGCTGAAGACCAGCGGGTCCCGGAAGGTCACGCAGCCGGGGTTCTCCATGGCGCCGGCGTTGAACTCCGGCACGAACGCCTGGTGGTAGTCGCCGAACGGGTAGCGGATCCCGAACAGCCGGTGGTACTCGTCGAAGCACTGCCTGGTCATCGTGAAGAGCTCCTCGGCGTCCGCGTCGAGGTCCTTCGCGATGCTCTGCCGGGCGCTGAGGCCCAGCGCGATGCCGTCGTGCTCGTCGCGCAGCACGTGGTAGGGACCGGCGACCAGCGTGACGAAGTACGTCGACAGCGGCTGGGTCTGCTCGAGCTCCCACACGCCTGGCTCGGGGTTGCTGCCGGGGGCGTTGCCGACGACCACCCAGTCGGTCGGCGCGGTGACGTGGAAGGTGTACGGCGCCTTCAGGTCCGGCTGGTCGAAGCAGGCGAAGATGCTGGGCGCGGCGTCCATGAAGGACATGCCGTAGACGTAGTGCCGGCCGTCGGCCGGGTCGACGCTGCGGTGCAGTCCCTCGCCGTCGTTGCGGAAGCGCATCACCGCGTCGACCACCAGCTCGTTGTCGCCCTCGACGGTCGTCAGCGGCAGTCGGCCGCGCTCGAGCAGGTCGGCGTCGAGCGGGGCGCCGTTGAAGCGGATCTCGTTCACCCGCAGCGGCTTGAGGTCGACGAAGGTCGCCCCGCCGCGCGAGGTGAAGCGGACGGTGGTCACGGAGCGGAAGGTGGCCTCGTCGCCGGCCAGGTCGAGGCGGACGTCGTAGGACGCGACGTCGAGCAGCTCGAACCGGGCCTCGGCCTCGGCGCGCTTCAGGCTCATGGAGGGGCTCTGGTTGGCAGCAGTCACGGCGGACACCCTAGGGGCGTGCCCACCGTCCCCCGGCACGGGGATGGTGACCGGCGTCACGGCGGCTCCCCGGGACGTTCGCGGCCCCGCCCGGGCCCGTTCGGCCCTGACCGCGCGGCGGCCCCGCTCCTACCGTCGGTGTGTCGGGAGCGACCCGACTCGGGAGGGCCTACCCGGAGGGGGAGTGACTCGTCATGCTGGTCTCACCTGCCCGGCGCCGGGCGCCGGCGACCTACCCCTTCGCGGACTTCGTCTACTCGCTGTCCGCCATCCACGGTCTGCGCATCGACGCGGTGACCATGCGCTCGGACGTCACCGACGACAGCTCCACCTGGCGGGTCGCCGGGCTCCAGCAGCGCGCGGGCGGCCGGTGGGTGCAGGTCGGCAAGGGATCGCCCGTGCGGGCGAGGGCCGGGACGACCGTCTCGTTGCAGGTCGTGCTCACCGGCGACGCGCGTCGTACGGCGCCGCTCGAGGTCGCGATCCCCGCGGCGGCCTCCGGCAGCCGTGGCCGCCTCGACGTCACCGGGGGCAACGACACGGGGTCGGCCCACGACTACCCCCAGTCGCTGGCCCAGGCGAAGAAGCACGTGGCGACGCTGGTGCGCAACGACCAGCTCGCGCTCACGCTCTTCCTCGGTGGCGACCACACGACCTCCCGGTCGACCCTCGGCGCGCCGCTGGACAAGGTGGTCCAGGGGCACCGGGGCGCCGCCGTCCGGGTGCGCTGACGGCCGGGTCGAACCGGGGGTCGAGCCGGGGTCAGTCCCCGAGGCGGACCAGCATCTTACCGGTGTTGCCGCCCTTCATCAGGTCGAGGAACGCGCCCACGGCCCGGTCCAGGCCGTCCACGACGGTCTCCCGGCCGACGAGGCGGCCCTCGGCCACCCAGCGGCCGGCGCGCTCGTGGAACTCCGCGGCGAGGTCTTCGTGGTCGCGCACGATGAAGCCGCGCATGGTCAGCTTCTTGGTCACGAACATCGCCATGTTGCGCGGCCCGGGCGCCGCCTCGGTGTCGTTGTACTGGGCGATGGCCCCGCAGGCCGCGATCCGGCCGAACTCGTCGAGGTGGCTGATGGCGGCCTCGAGGTGGTCGCCGCCGACGTTGTCGAAGTAGACGTCGAACGGGCCGTGCGGCGCCAGCAGGCGGCCCACCGGGCCGTCCTTGTAGTTGACCGCCGCGTCGAAGCCGAGCTCGTCGGTCAGCCAGGCGACCTTCTCCGCGGAGCCCGCCGAGCCGACCACGGCGGAGGCACCGAGCAGGCGGGCCATCTGCCCCACGGCCGAGCCGACCGCTCCGGCGGCGCCCGAGACGAGCACGCGGTCACCCTCGCGCAGCGCGGCGATGCGGGTGAGGCCGACGTACGCCGTGAGCCCGGGCATGCCGAGCACCCCGAGGTAGGCCGACGCCGGGACCCGCTCGGTGTCCACCACGCGTACGGCGGCGGCCGGCACCAGCGCGTGCTCGCGCCAGCCCAGGCCGTGCAGCACGGTGGCGCCGACCGGGACGCCCTCGTCGCCGGACGCCACCACCTCGCCCACCGCGCCGCCGTCCAGCGGTGCGCCGAGCTCGAAGGGCGGCACGTAGGACTTCGCGTCGTTCATCCGGCCGCGCATGTAGGGGTCGACCGACATCCAGGTGTTCCGCACGAGCACCTGACCCGGCCCCGGGTCGTCGATCTCGACCTCCGCGGTCCGGAAGTTGTCAGCGGTGGGCCACCCGGTGGGGCGGGAGGCGAGGTGGATCTCACGGGTGCGTGTGGTCATGGACCGATCCTCCTCGTGCCGGTCGACGGGTGGGCGGACGGGGGCCGGACGGCCGGTGACGGGGTGGGCGACATCACCCCTCCGACGATGCGCGACGGCACCGCCGGACGACCTAGGATGTAAGAGACGAAGTACGGAACTACTCGTTACACAACGAGCGCCCGCGACGAGGCGGGCAGAGGGGGTCACCACCATGAACCGAGAGCTCCAGATGGCCTACGGGATCGTCGAGGCGCGCGCCCACAGCGAGCAGGACCTCGCCCTGGTCCGCGACCTGCAGCTGGCGCGCCAGGACGCGCGCCGGACGCGCCGCCTGCAGCGCCGGCGCAGCCGCTGAGCCGCACGCAGACGCCCTGACGCAGCACGACCCCGCACCCGATGGGTGCGGGGTCGTCCTGCTGCCAGGGAGAGGCGTTCAGCCCTGGAGGCCGAGCGCGAACTCGACCTTCCCCGACGGGTCAACGGCAGCGTCGAGGACCTTGTCGTCGAGCATGAGGGCGGCCGACTCGTCGAGGTAGACGGTCGCGCCGTCCTGCTCCACGGTCTGGTCGCCCGGCTCGGGAGCCTCGGCCGCGGTGACGGCGAAGCTCGGCTGGGGGGCGTCCTCGGAGGTGATCCGCAGCCCGGCGGACTCGCTGAGCCCGGGCTGGTGGGTGAGGTCTCGGACGATGGTGCTGGCGTTCTCGGTGAGGGTGAGCATGGCTCTCCGCCTTTCCGATGGCGTGCAGGACACCTCCACCCTGACCCGCCGGTGGCGCCCACGCAAGTCAGCGGGCGATGTCCTCCGGCCGTGCGGGGCGGGGGACCGAGACGACAGCGGGGGGCAGGCCCCACTCGTCCCGGCCGAGCCGCGACACCGGGCGCAGCCGTTCCATGACCGGGTGACCGTCGACGAGCGCGTCGTCGAGCACGGTCACGGCCAGCACCCGCCCCAGCACCAGGGTGGAGTCGCCGAGCTCCTGGGTGGAGTGCAGCTCGCACTCCAGCGAGGCGGGGGAGTCGGCCACCCGCGGAGGGCCGACGAGCGCACTGGGCTCCAGGGCGATGCCGAGGGCCTCGGCCTCGTCGACGTCGGGCCCGAACCGGGCGCTGCTGTCGTTGACCTGTCGCATCAACGGCTCCGAGGCGAGGTTCACCACGAACTCGCCGGTGGACCTGACGTTGGCGAGCGTGTCCTTGCTGCCGACGGAGGTGAACGAGACGATCGGCGGGTTGGCACAGGCGACGCTGAAGAACGAGTGGGGCGCCAGGTTGCCCACCCCACTCGCGTCCTGGCTGGAGATCCAGGCGATCGGGCGCGGCACGACCAGTGCGGTCAGCAGCCGGTAGGCGTTGACGTCGGGGTCCTCACAGCGGAACACGGAGCGCATGGCGTGACAGTACGCCGTGGCACGCTTGCCCCATGAGCGAGGAGACGACCGACCAAACCCTGCGCAGCATCGACCTGGTGAAGATCGGGGAGGGCCGCTACAAGGCCACGAACCGGCGCGGCGGGGTGCTCCCGGTCGGCTCGGGCGACGACCCGGACTTCACCCCGGTCGAGCTGCTGCTGGCCGCACTCGCGGGCTGCGGCGCGATCGACATGGACCTGATCACGCGCAAGCGCGCCGCCGCCGAGGTGTTCGAGGTGCGCGCCGAGGGCCACAAGGTCCGCGACGAGCAGGGCAGCCACCTGGTCGGGCTGCGGGTCGGCTTCGACCTCACCTTCCCCGACGGCGAGGCCGGCGACCGTGCCCGCGCGGTGGTGCCGCGCACCCTGCAGCAGGTGCGCGACCGGTTGTGCACGGTCGGCCGGACCGTTGCGATCGGCGAGCCGGTGGACTACGTGGAGCAGCGCCCGTGAGGTGCGTCCGATGAGTCGGGTCGACGTCGTCGTCGAGACGGTCATCCACCGACCGGTGGCCGAGGTCGCGGCGTTCGTGGCCGACCCGGGCAACGCGCCTCGCTGGTACGCGAACATCCACTCGGTGCGCTGGGAGACCGAGCCGCCGGCGGCGGTCGGTTCCCGGATCGCCTTCGTCGCCAGGTTCCTGGGCCGGACCCTCTCCTACACCTACGAGATCACCGGGTTGGAGCAGGACACCCACGTGGAGATGCGGACCAGCGCGGGGCCGTTCCCGATGCGGACGACCTACACCTGGTCGCCGGCAGCCGGTGGGACCCGCATGACGTTGCGCAACGACGGGGCGCCCCGCGGGTTCGCGGGCCTGGCCGCGCCCGTCGTGGCCACCGCCATGCGCCGGGCGATGACCCGCGACCTCGAGGCGCTGCGCCGGCTGCTCGAGTCGTGAGGGTGGCTCACTCGGCGGTGACGGACTGGATCTCCACCTTGTCCTTGGGCGGGCCGTCCGGGCCGCCGTTCGCGGTGCCCTTGGCGGCGATCGCCTTGACGACCTTCAGCCCCGCGTCGTCGAGGTGGCCGAAGACCGTGTACTTCGGCGGCAGCGGGGTGTCGGCGTAGACCATGAAGAACTGCGAGCCGTTGGTGTCCGGACCGGCGTTGGCCATCGCGAGGGTGCCCGCCGGGTAGGTCTCCTTGCCGGAGAGCTCGTCGGGGAAGGAGTAGCCGGGGCCGCCCCCGCTGGTGCCGGTCGGGTCGCCGCACTGCAGCACGGAGATGCCCGACGCCTGCGTGGTGAGGCGGTGGCAGGGCGTGGAGTCGAAGTAGCCCTGGTCGGCGAGTGACACGAAGGAGTTGACCGTGCAGGGGGTCGCGTCGGCGTCCAGCACGGCCGGGATGTCCCCGGCGTTGGTCTTGATCGTGACCTTCTCCTGGCCCGACACCGCGGCGTGGTCCGGCGGCAGGTCGACCTTCTTCGCGGCCTGTCCACCGGGGGAGTAGGTGCACGCCGGGCCGGTCGCCGCGCGGCTGGGCCGGCTCGCCGGGTCGGAGGCATGGTCGGAGCCGCTGTCGCTGCCACAGCCGGAGACGGCGAGCACGGCCGTCACCGCGGCGAGGATTGAGACGGGTCGGGTGAGCATGCCGACGATCGTAGGACGCGACCTCAGGAGTTCAGGCCGCGGGCGGTCACCGGCCAGGCCCGCAGCTCGCCGGACTCCTCGGCGTACAACGTGTCGACGAGGTTGACCGCGTTGCAGACGTGGTTGGGCACCACGTCGAGCTCGCTGCCCAGCGGTGGCAGCCCCGCACCAGCCAGGTCGACCACCGCGTGGTGCTCCGAGAGCATCACCACCCGCGCGTCGGGGTGCGCCGGCAGCCGGCCGAAGCCCGTGGCGTACGCCGCGCGGTCCGCGCCGAGCACCTTGCTCCCCGCGTCGAGCACCATGCGTCCGCCGGCATGGCTCACCACGGTCGCCCGGCAGGTCAGGGCGAGCGCCTGCGGCGGCATCACACCGAGCTCCCACTGCTGGGCGTCGCCGAAGACGTAGACGCCCGGACGCAGCTCGGTGAGCGCGGCGAGGTCGGAGTGGGCCAGGCTGGGGGTCGAGCCGCCGCTCACCACCCGGGGCGGCATCCCGGCGGCGGTGAGCTCATCTGCGGCACGGCGCAGCGCCGTCGCCTCGTGCGCCGCGGCCTCGGCGGGGGCGCCGCGCGCATAGCTGTGGCCGGGGAAGGTGAAGACACCGCGCACCTGCAGCCCGGTCCGCGCCGCCGCGACGGCCACGGCGACCACCTGCTCGGGCGGGACGCCGGTGCGGTGGTGCCCGCAGTCCACCTCCACGAGCAGCTCGACCGTCGAGCCGCCGAGCAGCCGCCCGGCATTGACCGCGCCCTCGACGGAGTCGACCCCGATGGCCACGCGGGCATCGCCGGTCAGGTCCGTGAGTCGGCCCGCGGCGGTGGCGTCGAGCCACAGGGGATAGGCGATGAACACGTCGTCGAAGCCGTGCCGGACGAACGTCTCGGCCTCGCCGATGGTGGCGGTGCTGATGCCCACGGCACCCGCGGCCATCTGCAGCCGGGCGATCTCCATGCACTTGTGGGTCTTGACGTGCGGGCGCAGCGCGACCCCGCCGTTGCCGGCCAGGTCGGCGGCGCCGCGGATGTTGCCGCGAAGCCGCGCCAGGTCCACCCGGAGGTACGGCGTTCTCGGGGTCGCCGGCATCACTGCTCCTCGTGGGTGTCGGGGTCACCCCCGAAGAGACGACCGTCCGCTCGCCCGAGCCCGGTGATCGCCGTCATCTCCTCCTCGGTCAGCTCGAAGCCGAACACGTCGAGGTTGGCGCGCTGCCGCTCCGGCGTCGCGGACTTCGGGATCGGCACCGACCCGAGCTGGACCTGCCAGCGCAGGATCACCTGGCCCGGCGTGACCCCGTGCCGCTCCGCGGCGGTGGCCACGGGCTCCTCGGTGAAGGGCGCCTGGCGCTTGCCCAGCGGGCTCCAGGACTCGGTGCGGATCCCCAGTCGTTCGTTGACCGCGCGCATCTCCACCTGCGGGAAGTAGGGGTGCAGCTCGATCTGGTTGACCGCGGGGGTCACGCCGGTCTCGTCGATGATCCGCTGCAGGTGCGCTCCGGTGAAGTTCGAGACGCCGATCGAGCGCACCAGCCCCTGCTGCCGCAGGTCGACCAGCGCGCGCCAGGCCTCGGCGTACTTGCCGACGCTGGGGTTGGGCCAGTGGATGAGGTGCAGGTCGAGGTGGTCCAGGCCGAGCCGCTCGAGCGAGGCGTGCACGCTCGCGACCGCCTCGTCGTACGCGTGATGGCGGCCGGGGAGCTTGCTGGCGACGGTGATCTCCTCGCGCGGGACACCCGAGCGCCGGATCGCCTCACCCACCTCCTCCTCGTTGCCGTAGTTCACGGCGGTGTCGAGCAGCCGGTAGCCGCAGTCCAGGGCGCTGCGGATCGCGGTGACCGCCTCCTCGCCCTTGAGCGGGTAGGTGCCGAAGCCGATGGCCGGCAGCGACGTGCCGTCGTTGAGGGTGTGCGTCGGGACGGGGCTCGGGACAGGGCTCATGGCCTCAACGTAGCGAGTCCGGGGTGGGCCCCGCGCGCGTCAGGTCAGGACCGCGGCACCGTGGCGCTGCCACCACTGCGCGACCTGTCGCAGCGGGTGGTCGGGGTCGGCGGCGACCCGGTCCAGCACCGGGTGGGCGGTCATGCCTGCATAGAACATGGCGCGCCGGTCCAGGGGTTCCGGCCGCCGGATCAGCGACTCGAGCCGCTCGGTGTGCATCTCGCCACCGGAGTGCATGAGCGTGAACAGCGCACCGGTGACCACGCCGACGTCCTCGCTGTCGAGCAGGCGCGCCGCGGCCTCGTGCGACTCCTCCCTGCCGACGAGGAGCAGCAGCATGGCGGCCGCGCGCCGGAAGTCGGGATCCGCCTGCTCCTGGGCCGCGTTGCCGATCTGGACGGCGAGGTTCGCGCGGAAGGGCGAGCCCATCAGGAGGAGGGCCGAGGTGGTGCGCCGGTCCCAGCGCGCCTCGAAGACCGCCTCGAAGAGCAGGCGGGCCAGCAGCGGCTGGTGGGGGAGCCCGACTGCCTCCGTGGCGAGGTCGGCGGTGCGCCGGCAGAACGCGAGCTGGTCGTCGAGCCCGCCGGGCTCCCACGCGAGCGGCTCGGGATCGAACACCACGGGCGTCGAGACGCGTGCGGAGATCGCTTCGCGCACGCTCGTCGGCAGCACCATCCAGAGCTCGCCGAGCTGCCGGCGGCGCGTCTCGTTGCCGGGGTCCCGGTCCCAGGCCTCGGCGTACGGATCGACGGCCGGGGCCCAGGTCGCCTCGTCGGTGACGCCGGACGTGGCCACGTGCTGGAGGCCGACGACGCCGGCGCGCAGCCGCAGGAACTCGTTGCTGACCAGCTGGGGGGCGAGGATGCGCACGGCGCGCTCGTCCGGGCGTTGCGCGATCAGCGTGGAGGCGTCGCCCAGCAACAGGTTGCCGGGCTCGTCGATGAAGGCGGCCACGGCGTCGGCCACGACATCGGCGTAGCGGCTGCTACGCAGCATCGCCAGGGCTTCGTACCTCGTGGTGTAGGCCGTGAACGCGGATCGGTTCACCTCGCTCATCAGCCGGTCCACCAGGGGCCGCAGGAAGGCGCGGGGCAGCCCGGGGTGGACCTCCACGGCCGCCTCGCTGAAGTGCAGCCAGGCGAGGCCCGTCGGCCGGGAGGACCCGACCACGCGGTCGACGGCCGCGTCGAGGTCGTCGAGGACGAAGGGCTGGACGGCAGAGCGGGGCCGGTCGTCACCGAAGTGTCGACGCACGAGGTCGACGACGGCGCGGAGCGAGCCGGGCTCGAGCCCGAGCACGGCCTCGTAGGCCTCTACCACGGCCGGGCTCGGGGCGACCCGCCCGGTCTCCCACCCGGACACCGACGGCGGAGATGCCTGGACGCCCCGGCGCTTGAGCATCGCCGCCATCTCGGTGACGGAGACCGATCCTCCCGCGACGCCCAACGCCCGCCACGAGCGCAGCAGCCAGGCGATGCGCACCCGCACGTCGACGTGGGCACCGTCCAGGGGTGTGGAGTCCTCCAGGATGTCCGGAGACCTCGCCATCCTGCGTCTACCCCCGAGTCCTTCGCCGAGCCACGTCCTGCCGACGCGGCGCCCCACCATAAGGGGTGGGGGCGCCGCCCGGACGCTATTTGGCTCCCTGCGGACCGCTGTCGTCGGGGACCGCCTCGTGGGCGGGGGCCCCGTGGGTCCGTCGCTGTTCCTTCATCTCGGCCTCGAACAGGTGCTTGCGGCCGCCGACCAGCTGGTCCCGCGCGGTCCGCTCGAGCTCCCTGAAGGTGGCGTAGTAGTTGTCGTCGTAGTCCTCGACGACCTGGAAGGTCCAGCGTCCGTGGATCACGTTGCGGCCCACCAGCTCGCGATCGAGGCGGTCCGCCAGCTCCCGGTGACCGGCCTCGCGCAGCTGGTCGACGGCCTCGCCGAGGGCGAGGTCCGCGGAGCCGGTGAGCCGGTGGAAGCCGTAGAGGAGCCCACGGGCGTGCTCGACGGTCTCGAGCGCCTCCGAGAGCTTGCCGAGCGCCTCGACGGTGGCGTCGCTGGCGCCCACGGGCCGTCGATGCTCGGGGAGCTGCTGTTCGGTGTCGGTCATCGGTCCTCCAGGGCGCTGGTCAGGGCGGCTCGCAGCGCTGCCGGGTCCGCGACGGTGAACGTGGCTCCGGGGTGGCACAGCCGGCCGGTCGGGTCGAGCACCCGCACCGGTTCGTGGAAGCAGACGCAGACCGCGTCGTCACCGTTGGTGGCGAAGGTGACGCCGTGGTCGGTGAACGACAGGTGCGCCGGACCCGCGGTCTTCAGGAACTGGAAGCCGCCGGTGCGCTGGACCGAGTCGATGTTGGTCAGCGGTGTGCGCAGCGACCAGGGGCCGAACCGCGCCCGGAGCTCGGTGTCGTCGACCTCGACCCGGGCCGTGGCCGGGGTGACGCCGAAGAGCAGGGCGGGGAGTCGGTACGCCGGGGCGAACCGGAACGGGAAACGCTGCACGTCCGCTCGCGTACCCGAGCCGCCCGGGCCACAAACCCTGGACGCACCGGCGCGTCGTGACCGCCGCATGCCCTTGTGCGGGCCCCTACGGTGACCAGATGACCAACCAGGCTGGTCCACGTGCACGCCGCTGACGACCTGGGCCGGGTCTGGTCCGACGTGGTCGGGCACCAGCCCCCACCCGAGCCGGCGGTCGTGCTGGCCTGCGGCCTCGCCGCGCTCTTGCTGGTCGCGGTGCCGTCCGCGTGGCGGCTGACCCGGCATGTCGTCACGATCGCGCACGAGGGCGCCCACGGCGTGGCCGCGCTGCTAAGTGGCCGGCGGCTGATGGGCATCCGGCTGCACTCCGACACCTCCGGCCTGACCCTGTCCCGCGGACGCAGCAGCGGCCCGGGGATGGTGGCCACGGCGCTCGCCGGCTACCTCGGTCCGGCGCTGCTCGGCCTCGGCGCGGCGTACCTGTTGCGGGAGCGGCACGCCCTCGCCGTGCTCTGGCTCGCGGTCGCCCTGCTGGCGCTGCTGCTGCTGCAGATCCGCAACTTCTACGGCCTCTACGTGGTCGCGGTTGCCGGGGCAGCGGTGGGCGCGGTCTCGTGGTGGGGGAGCGGCGTGGTCCAGTCCGCCGCGGCCTACGCCGGCACCTGGTTCCTGCTCCTCGCCGCGCCCCGCCCGGTGCTGGAGATGCAGGCCGAGCGCCGCCGACGGCGTAGCCGGACCTCGGACGCCGACCTGCTCGCACGGATCACGCCACTACCGGCGCTGGTGTGGGTCGGTCTCTTCCTGCTGGCCACCGGGGGACTGCTGGTCCTGGGCGCGACGTGGCTGCTCGAGCCGGTGCACGGGATGGGCGTCGGCGGCAGTGGCTAGGGTCACCTCGTGACCTCGGCACCCGCACTCGACCGCATCGCGCTGATCTCCGACGTGCACGGCAACCTGACCGCGCTCGAAGCCGTCCTCGCCGACATCGACGCCCGCGGCATCACCCGGATCTTCAACCTCGGCGACTACGTCGGCAAGGGTCCCCGTGGTCGCGAGGTCGTCGACCTGTGCCGGGAGCGCTGCGAGGTCAACATCCTCGGCAACTGGGACGACTTCCTTCCCGATCCCGACCGCACCTTCGACAGCGACGCCCTGAAGTGGTGGCTGCACCAGCTCTCACCGGGGCAGGGGGAGTGGCTGAGGTCGCTGCCGTTCTGCCACGACTTCACGATGAGCGGTCGGCGGATCCGGTTGTTCCACGCCTCCGAGGAGACCGTCCACCGTCGGGTGCGCTTCGACCACGACGAGGCGGAGTTCCTGGGGCTGTTCACCAACACTCCCGCAACGGGGGACGGGCCGGTGCCCGACGTCGTCGGCTACGCCGACACCCACGACCCCTACTACGAGACCGACCGCGAGCGGCGCACGGTGTTCAACACCGGCTCGGTGGGCAACTGCATGGGCGACCCGACGCCTGTCTACGTGATCCTCGAGGGCGTCATGGATGGCGTCGAGGACGCGCCGTTCTCGATCTCGTTCGCGCGCGTGCCCTACGACTGGCAGTCCGAGCTGGACGTCGCCGCGGCGATGGGGATGCCGGAGCTGGAGGGGTATGTCGTCGAGGTCCGCGACGGCGTCTACCGCGGCAACCTCAAGGCCGGCGAGGAGCCCGACTACCACCGGTGACCGCGCACGTGAGGCGCACTGCCTGGCGATCGCGGCGGTCGTGCTGCTCGTTGACACGATGCTGCTACTGGTCGTCGGCGCCTCGATGTGGAGTGACGCGACGTACCCGGCGGCCGAAGCGGTCGGCAAGGGGCGACTGGGACAGCGTCTGAGCGGTAGCTCGGGAGAGTGCCGACGGGCGCTTCGCGGTGCGGACGCGCCAGATCCGGATATTTGCGTGAACCATCCGATGTTCTGAGACGTCCGAGTCGGCATGAGGATTGTCCAGCGTTTCGGACTGCTGACCCTTCCAATGCTTCTTGTGGCCTGCGGCTCCAGGTCCGAACAGTCCTCGACTGAGACCCGGGTGATCACCCGGGTCTCCGACTCCAACGCGCCCTATCCCGCCGCGCGCGTTGTCGGACGGCTCTCTCTCCAGCGTGGCTGCCTGATGATTGGCCAGGGCGCCGTCTTCTGGCCCGCGGGCTCGTCGTGGGACGAAGCGAGTCGCGCAGTGGTCTTCGGCGGGGACTTCGAAGGCGCACCCGCTGCCATCGTCGACTCGACCTTCACGGGTGGGGGCGGAGTGTTCGCCCTCGACGACGACCTGAGCGGCGTCTTGAGCACCGACGCAGAGGTACTGCTTCGACAGTGCTTGGACAGGACCGGTGCCACGCATGCCCTACTGGCCTACCCATAGCCGTCACGGCAAGGCTCCCGCTCATGTGCGTGAGAGTGCGTTGCTGGGAGTTCGACGGGCCGCGGTCGACGGTGAGGGGTGGTGGCCAGGCCCCGCCCAGGACTCGTCCGCACATCGGCGGGCCGGATTCACACGACGCAGTGTCGAACATGCCTTCGCTTGATCCGCGCGCCTTGTGGATTATTCGAACCTATTGACGGATTTGGTCAAACGTGCCTACCATGTGGTATGGCTCCGTTCGACGACCTCGACCCGAAGGCCCTGCTGGCCCGGGCCGAGCAGCGCGTGGTCGAACGCCGCCGCGGGGACCTCACCGACCTCCACCTCGCCGCCCAGTGGGCGGCCCTGCACTCCACCGACCCGCGCGAGGACCCCGGCCACCGCGAGGTGCCCGGCGGCGACCGGCTGGTCCGGGTCGGTGGCGACGGTACGCCCCGGCTCCGACAGCTCTCCTTGTGCGAGCTCGGCATCGCCTTCGACACCCACACCCTCGCCGCCCGCGCACTGGTCGCCGACGCCCTCGACCTCCAGCACCGCCTCCCACAGACCTGGGCCGCCGCCCAGCAGCTGGGCTGCGAGGTCTGGGTGGTCCGCAAGATCGCCAGGCTCACCCGTGACCTGTCCCTCGAGACGGTCGGCCTGGTCGACACCGCCCTCGCGCCGGTGCTCCACACGCTGCCCGCCGGCCGGCTCATCACCCTGGCCGAGGCCAAGGTCATCGAGGCCGACCCCGAGGGCTACACCGAGAAGTTCGAGGCCGAGCTGCGCCGCCGCCGCGTCGGGATCTCCCGCACCGACGAGCACGGGCTGCGCACCGTCTTCGCCCGCCTCGACGCCGGCCACGCCACCTGGCTCGACGCCGCGCTCGAACAGCTCGCCGACATCCTCACCACCCGGCAGGACCTGCGCCCCGACACCCCACCCGACGCCGGTCGCGACGAGCTCCGCGCCCTGGCCCTCGGCCTGCTGGCCCGGCCCGCGGAGGCCCTCCAGGTGATGCTCGAGGCCGCCCAGGAATCGCAGCCCGAGGAGCCCGAGCAGCCCGAGCCCTCCCGCGCGACCGCGCTGCCCGAGCGGGCGCTGGAGCTCCTCGGCTCGCTCGACCTGACCAGGCTGCGGCCCACCGCCCAGGTCTTCTGCCACCTCCACCAGGACGCCCTGTCCGGCCGGGTTGCGGGGGTGGCCCGCATCGAGGACCTCGGCCCCCGGCTGCTGTCCCAGCTGGTCACCCTGCTCGGCCACACCAACATCACCCTCACCCCGGTCATCGACCTCCACGACCAGCGCGCCGTCGACGGCTACGAGCACCCCACCACCATGAAGACCCGCAGCCGGCTGCGCAGCCCCGCCGACGGCTTCCCCGCCTCGACCACCCTCACCGGCACCGGCCGGACCGGCGTCGACAGCGACCACCCGGTGCCCTACGACCCCGGCGGACCACCCGGCCAGACCCGCGACACCAACACCCAACCACTCACCCGCAGCCACCACCGCGCCAAGACCCACCTGCCCTACCAGGTCTGGATCATCGACTCCACCACCAAGCTCTGGCGCACCCCCAACGGCCGGTGGCGCATCGTCGACCACCACGGCACCCACCTGCCCGAGATCCTCGAGATCGACCCCGACTTCCCGGTCTGCGTCGCCTGATATCGGGTGGAGCCGGGTGACCCACCCGTGCGAGGATCACCGCAGTGGCGCCGTCCAGCGCCCAGCCCACGCGTCGGCCCCAGTCCGAGCGAAGCGGCGAAGGGGAGCAGATCCTCGGGCGGTCACATGGCACTCGTCGATCCACACTCATGGCGGCAGCGGACTGGGGGCGTGTCGCACTCGAGGTGATGACAGTGACCAGGAATCGTGACTTCAAGCGGGTCGTCCGCGCGCGGATGGCCCAGACCGGTGAGACCTACACGGTGGCCCGGGCGGCCCTCGAGGGCCAGGCCTCGCCGACAGGGTACGAAGCTGCGCGCCGTGACCAGGAGCGTCTGGTCGGCCGGCTCTTCACCGACGGCCGGTTGGCGCAGGTCCCGGCCAAGCGCAAGACGAGGGCCGCCGCGCTGCTCGAGGTGCTCACCCGCTTCGAGCCGGGCCGTGTCTACGGCGAACCCGACGTGAACGAGATCCTCCTGGGCGTCCACGACGACTTCGCCTACCTGCGCCGCGAGCTGGTCAACTACCACTACCTCGAACGCTCCGAAGGTCGCTACCGCGTGGTCGCCGAGGCTCCCGTCCGGGCGCCGATCGAGCAGCAGGAGATCCCGGACTGGGAGGCCGCCTGGCTGCCCGAGTTCCTGGCGGGGCGAGCCTGACCGGTCACTCCGGCTGGCCGGGGGAGCGGGGGGACAGGCCGGCGGGCCGCGGGGCGGAAAGCGGTGGCCCGCGCCGGTGTCTGCAACCTAGGGTCGCGCCCGATGACGCAGACGAAGATGCACGACAACGAGGTCGTGGCCACGGCCGAGCAGGTCCGGCAGCTGCTCGCCGGCCAGTTCCCGCGGTGGGCCGACCTCCCCATCCGGGCGCTGCCGATCGGCGGCACCGACCATGCCCTCTTCCGGCTGGGGGAGGAGCTGGTCGCCCGGATGCCGCGCGTCGACTGGGCCGCCGACCAGGCCGAGAGCGACCGGCGCTGGCTGCCCCACCTCGCCCCGCACCTCCCGTTGCCGGTGCCCGCACCCCTGGCGGTGGGCGATCCGGGTGCCGGGTTCCCGTTCCGGTGGTCGGTCGTCCCGTGGCTGCCGGGGGAGAACCCCCATGCCGGCAACGTCGACCTGGAGCAGGCCGCCGTCGACCTCGCCGCCTTCGTCCGCGCCCTGCGCGCGGTGGATCCGGCGGGGGGACCGGTGAAGACCGGCACCACGCGCGGCACCCCGCTCGCCGGGCTCGACGACTACGTCCAGAGGTCCCTGGAGATCCTCGGCGGCCGGGTCGACCAGGGCCTGATGCGCAGGATCTGGGAGGACGCCCGCAGTGCGACGGCGTACGACGGGCCGGGCGCCTGGCTGCACGGCGACCTGCTCTCCGGCAACCTGCTGTGCGAGCATCGTCGACTCTCCGCGGTGATCGACTTCGGTGCGCTCGGCGTCGGCGACCCCGCACCGGACGTCACGCCGGCGTGGACGCTGTTCGACGGCACGTCGCGTGTGACGTTCCGGCGCGCGCTCGGCTGCGACGAGGACGAGTGGCGCCGCGGGCGCGGCTGGGCCCTCGCGCCGGCGCTCGGTGGTCTGGGCTACTACTGGGACACGTTCCCGCTCTACCGCGAGCTCGCCCGGCGCACCATCGACGCGGTGGCAGCGGAGTTCCTGGCCGGCTCCTAGCGGCCGGCGAGGGGAGCGCCGGAATCACAACGGTGTCAGTTCCGGCCTTCACTATCTGACATAATGTCGGTTATCGGCGATATTGCAGGAGGGTCGATCGGGGCCAGAAGTCCCGTCACGAGCCGCCTCTTGCGCGGTGCGCACCACGCCGGCCGACGTCGGCTCTCACTCGAACGTCCAGGCTCGACGTCCAGGTCGTTGTGCACGCCGGACGCTGAACCGCCGGATGAGCCGTTCTGTGACCTGATGCCTGGTCACGTGTCGGCTCACGTGTCCCGCCAGATCGTCCCGGCCGGCCGTCGCGCCGCCTGACGCAGCCCGGCACGCCACGCTGGGCGCCAGCTGGTCAGCCTGTCCCCTGTGGAGCGCCTGCCAGCGCGACGACGCGACACGCCGGCTCTCAGCGTGAGTCGGACACATCCGGAGACGGCTGCACCCCCAGCTACCCATGGATAACTGCTGGATACCAGCGATTATGCAGCAAACGACAGCGTTGTCATTCGTCGTCGACCCACTGGGGGTGGTCGTCACTAGGGTCCGCGTCGTGAAGGGCAACATGTTGGTCAGCGAGGCCGTGGACGGATGGTTCCTGGCGCGCGCCCCGCGCAAGGACTCACCGCACACCCGTGCCGCCTACTCCCGCGACCTCTCCGCGATCATCACGCTGGCATCGGCCCACCTCGGTCGTCCGGCTGACGAGCTGCGCATCGGAGACCTCACCCTCCCGGTGCTCCGTCATGCCTTCGGCACCTGGTCCGAGGGGCGCGCCGCGGCCAGTGTCCGCCGGGCCCACTCGACGTGGAGCGGGTTCTTCGAGCACCTCGTCTCCGAGGAGCACCTCGATGGCTCCCCCATGCCGGGCGTCGGCAAGCCGCGCTCACCCCAACGGCTGCCCAAGCCGTTCGCCGAGGACGACGCCGCACGCATCGTGCGCACCCTCACCGACGCCTCGGTGCGGCGCCGACAGCCGTGGCCCGAGCTCGACGCGGCCGTCGTGCTGACCGCCATGGTGACCGGCGTGCGGTCCGCCGAGCTGCTGGCCGTCGACATCGGCGACGTCACCCGCACGGCGGGCAACGAGCGCATCAAGGTGCTCGGCAAGGGCGATGCCGAGCGGTCGATCCCGATCGAGCCCGCCCTGCTCGAGATCCTGGGCAGCTACCTCGACAGCAGGCGTGCGCGCTTCCCCGGCACCGCCCGACAGCGCGGCGTGACCGACGAGGGCGACGCGTGGGCCTGGTGGCGCCCGGGAGACCCGCTCTTCGTCGACCGGGCCGGCCGACGGATGCGCATCGGTGCCCTGCAGTACCTCGTCACGCTGGTCTACCGCGACGCCGGCGTCAACGCCGCCCGGGCGCGAGGCGCGCTCGTGCACGCCCTCCGGCACACCGCCGCGACCCGGCTCGTCGAGCGCGGTGCCACCGCCGTGGAGCTGATGGACTTCCTGGGCCACCGCTCACTGGCCACCTCGCAGGGCTACCTCGCCTCGACCGCGTCCGGTGTGCGCGCCGCCGCGGCTCGCTCGCCCGTCTACGACCTGCTCGCGCCCCCGGAGGGCGCCGACGTCACGGAAGGGTCGGCACCGACCAGCCGGGATCCGGCCTGAACCTCACGCGTCAGGCGCCGACGTACGCCGCGAGGTGCTGCCCGGTCAGCGTCGACCTGTCGGCGACCAGGTCCGCGGGCGTGCCCTCGAAGACCACCCGGCCACCGTCGTGGCCGGCACCCGGACCCAGGTCGACGATCCAGTCCGCGTGCGCCATCACGGCCTGGTGGTGCTCGATGACGATCACCGACCTGCCCGAGTCGACCAGCCGGTCCAGCAGCCCGAGCAGCTGCTCGACGTCGGCGAGGTGCAGTCCGGTGGTGGGCTCGTCGAGCACGTAGACCTCGCCCTTCTCGGCCATGCGTGCCGCGAGCTTGAGTCGCTGGCGCTCTCCCCCGGAGAGCGTGGTGAGCGGCTGCCCCAGCTTGACATAACCCAAGCCCACGTCCGCGAGCCTGACCAGGACCTTGTGCGCCGCCGGCGTGCGGGCCTCGCCGTCGGCGAAGAAGTCCGCGGCCTCGCTCACCGACATCGCCAGCACCTCGGCGATGTTGCGGCCGCCGAGCGTGTGCTCGAGCACCGCGGCCTGGAAGCGGCGGCCCTCGCACTCCTCGCAGGTGGACTCCACGGTGGCCATCACGCCGAGCTCGGTGTAGATGACGCCGGCGCCGTTGCAGGTGGGGCAGGCCCCCTCGGAGTTCGAGCTGAACAGCGCGGGCTTCACCCCGTTCGCCTTGGCGAACGCCTTGCGGACCGGGTCGAGCAGGCCGGTGTAGGTCGCCGGGTTGCTGCGGCGCGAGCCCCGGATCGCGCCCTGGTCGACCACCACGACCCCGTCACGTCCCGCGATCGATCCGGTGACCAGCGAGCTCTTGCCCGAGCCGGCCACGCCGGTGACCACGACCAGCGCGCCCAGCGGGATGTCCACGTCGACGTCGCGCAGGTTGTGGGTGGCCGCGCCCCGGACCGGCAGCGTCCCGGTCGCCGAGCGCACCGAGTCCTTCAGCCGGGCCCGGTCGTCGAGGTGGCGACCGGTGGTGGTGCCGCTCCCCCGCAGCCCCTCCACGTCGCCGGTGAAGCAGACGCTGCCGCCCTCGGTGCCGGCCCCCGGGCCGAGGTCGACGACGTGGTCGGCGATCGCGATCGTCTCGGGCTTGTGCTCCACGACGAGCACGGTGTTGCCCTTGTCGCGCAGCTGCAGCAGCAGCTGGTTCATCCGCTGGATGTCGTGGGGGTGCAGGCCGATCGTCGGCTCGTCGAAGACGTAGGTCACGTCGGTCAGCGACGACCCGAGGTGGCGGATCATCTTGGTGCGCTGGGCCTCTCCCCCGGACAGCGTGCCCGCGGGCCGGTCCAGGGAGAGGTAGCCGAGCCCGATCGCCTCGAAGGAGTCGAGCAGGTGCTGCAGCCCGCCGACCAGCGGCCGCACCGACGGCTCGTCGAGGTCGCGGACCCAGCCGGCCAGGTCGCTGATCTGCATGGCGCCCAGCTCGGCGATGTTGCGGCCCCGGATCCTCGAGGACCGGGCCTCCGGCGTCAGCCGGGTGCCCTCGCAGTCGGGGCAGGTCGTGAAGGTCACCGCGCGCTCGACGAACCGGCGCACGTGCGGCTGCATCGCGTCCAGGTCCTTGGACAGCATGGACTTCTGGATCTTGGTGAGCACGCCCTCGTAGGTGAGGTTGACGCCCTCCACCTTGATCCGGGTCGGCTCGCCGTGGAGGAGCTTCTGCAGCTCCTTGGGCGTGTACGCGCCGATCGGCTTGTCCATCGGCAGCCCGGCGCCGGCGAAGATCCGGCCGTACCAGCCGTCCATGCTGTAGCCCGGGACCAGCAGCGCGCCCTCGGCCAGCGACCGGGACTCGTCGTAGATCGCGGTCAGGTCGAAGTCGTTCACCGCGCCCATGCCCTCGCAGCGCGGGCACATCCCGCCCTGGTAGACGGCATTGCGGACGACGGTCTTCTCCTCGCGGCCGCCCTTCTCGGTCCGCATGACGCCGCTCGCCGTCCGCGTGGGGACGTTGAAGGAGAACGCGGTGGGCGGCCCGACGTACGGGTCCCCGAGGCGGCTGAACAGGATCCGCAGCATCGCGTTGGCGTCGGTCGCCGTGCCGACCGTGGACCGCGGGTTCGCGCCCATCCGCTCCTGGTCGACGATGATCGCCGTGGTGAGCCCCTCGAGCAGGTCGACCTCGGGCCGCGCCAGGCTCGGCATGAAGCCCTGCAGGAACGCGCTGTAGGTCTCGTTGATCAGCCGCTGCGACTCCGCGGCGATCGTGCCGAAGACCAGCGAGCTCTTGCCCGACCCGGAGACGCCGGTGAACGCGGTCAGCCGCCGCTTCGGTATCTCGACGTGGACGTCCTTGAGGTTGTTCACGCGCGCGCCCACGACGCGGATCAGGTCGTGGCGGTCGGCGTCGTGCTGCTCCATGCGGGTCGCGGTCTCCTCGGGTCGGGGCGGGTCGCTCAGTCCTCGGGCAGGGCGGCGAACGCCTGCTTGGTGTCCTTGTACCAGCCCATGCCCCTGAGCGGGTGCTTCCACCGGCCCTTCATGTCCTTCAGGGCCGGCTCGTGGGCACGGTCACCGGCGGCGACGACCTCGCGCAGGTGCCGGTCCTGGGCCTTGATCACCTCGTCGGCGCTCTCGCCGCGGAGCCCGAGGTCGCAGGCGCCGCCGAGCTGCTGGCAGGTCATGGTCTTCATGACGCGACCTGGTTGATGCGCAGCAGGTTGCCGGACGGGTCGCGCACCGCGCAGTCGCGGATGCCGTACGGCTGGTCGGTCGGCTCCTGGACGATCTCGACGTCGCCGGCCTGCAGCTTCTCGAACGCCGCGTCGAGGTCCTTCGAGGCGAGCGTGAGCATCGCGTAGGTGCCCTTGGCCATCATCTCGGTGATGGTCCGGCGCTCCTCGTCGGTGACCCCCGGGTCGGCGCCCGGCGGGTAGAGCACGATGTTGACGTCGGGCTGGCCGGGCGGGCCGACCGTCAGCCAGTGCAGGCCGTGGTAGCCGACGTCGTTGCGCAGCTCGAAGCCGAGGGCGTCGCAGTAGAACGCCACCGCGGCGTCGCGATCGGTGTGCGGGAGGAATCCCGAATGAATGGTGAGGTCCATGCCCTGAACGCTAGGAGACCTTGCCCGCCTGCGCTTCTCGATTCCTGATCGGTCTGGTGACCTGTCTGGCCACACAGGGCGGCATCCCCTGGGTCGCCAGCGCCGACTGCTCCCGGTAGACGCTCGGCGGCACGCCGACCAGCTCGGTGAAGCGGGTGCTGAAGGTGCCCAGGGACTGGCAGCCGACCGCGAAGCAGACGTCGGTGACGCTCAGGTCGCCACGCCGCAGCAGCGTCATCGCGCGCTCGATGCGCCGCGTCATCAGATAGCTGTACGGCGCCTCGCCGTACGCGAGCCGGAACTGCCTGCTCAGGTGGCCGGCCGACATGTGCACGCCGCGCGCCAGCGCCTCGACGTCCAGCGGCTGCGCGTACTCCCGGTCGATCCGGTCGCGCACCCGACGCAGCAGCGCCAGGTCGCGCAGGCGCTGCGTCTCCGGAGAGCTGGTGGTCACGGTCCCGATCGTGCCACGTCCACGAGCGGGAAGTGGCAGGCGACGCGGTGCCCCGGGCGGAGGGCCACCAGCGGCGGCTCCTCCTCGGCGCACACCTGCTGTGCCAGCGGGCACCGGGTCCGGAACCGGCAGCCGCTGGGCGGGTCGACGGCGCTGGGCAGCTCGCCCTCGAGCGGAGCGCTCTCGCGGGCGCGTTCGGCCACCGGGTCGGCCTTCGGCACCGTCGCGATCAGCCCGTGGGTGTAGGGGTGCAGAGGGTGGTGGTAGACGTCCTCCGAGGGGCCGTCCTCGACCAGCTTGCCCAGGTACATCACCCCGATCCGGTTCGAGAGGTAGCGGATCACCGACAGGTCGTGCGAGATGACCAGGTAGGTCAGGTCGAGGCGTTCCTGCAGCTCACGCAGCGTGTTGAGGATCTGGGCCTGGATCGACACGTCCAGCGCCGAGACCGGCTCGTCGGCCACCACGAGCTCGGGACGCAGGATCAGCGCCCGGGCCAGTCCCAGCCGCTGTCGCTGACCGCCGGAGAACTCGTGCGGGAAGCGGTCCGCCGCGGCTCGGGGCAGCCCGACGCTCTCCAGCATGTCCTCCACGCGGGTCCGCTGCTCCTCGCGCGACCCGATCCGCTGGATGGCGAGCGGCTCGCGCAGGATCTGGCCCACGCGCATGCGCGGGTCGAGCGAGGCATACGGGTCCTGGAACATGAACTGCACCCGCCGCCGCACCGCCCGCCGCTCGCGCCGGGACAGCGTGGACACGTCCCGGCCCTCCACCCGTACGACGCCGTCGGTGGGCTGGTCGAGTCCGACGATGAGTCGCCCGAGCGTGGTCTTGCCGCTCCCCGACTCCCCCACCAGGCCGAACGTCTCGCCCCGGCGCACCTCCATGCTGACGTCGGCGACCGCGGAGACCTGCGCCTTGGTGCGGCCGAAGACGTGATGGGCCAGCGGGAAGTCCTTCACGAGGTGCTCGACCGAGAGCAGCACGCCGGCCTCGCCGGACTCCGCCTCCCCCGCCGGCCGGCTGACCCGCTCCCGCGCGAGCTCGTCGGCCTCGACCGGGTGCAGGCAGGCGTGCCGGTGGCCGCCGGGCTCACCGACGAAGGGTGGCGGCATCGGCAGGCAGTCCTCCTGCGAGAAGCTGCACCGCGGGGCGAAGCGGCAGCCGACCAGCTCGGTGGCCAGGTCAGGGGGCAGCCCCGGGATCGAGGACAGCTGCTCGCGCCGCTCGGTGGCCTTCTCGGGCAGCGCGTCGAAGAGCGCCTGGGTGTAGCGGTGCCGGGGCCCGGCGAAGAGCTCCAGGGCGCTCGCGGTCTCGACCACCTGGCCGGCGTACATGACGGCGACCCGGTCCGCCCGGCCGGCGACGACCCCGAGGTCGTGGGTCACCAGCACGACCGCCATCTCGAGGTCTCGCCGCAGCCGGTCGATCAGCTCGAGGATCTGGGCCTGGATGGTCACGTCGAGCGCCGTCGTCGGCTCGTCCGCGATCAGCAGGCGAGGGTCGCAGGCCAGTGCGATGGCGATCATGACACGTTGCCGCATGCCTCCCGAGAACTGGTGGGGGAAGTCGTCGAGCCGGCTCCGCGCCTGCGCGATGCCCACGAGGTCGAGCACCTCCAGCGCCCGGTCACGGGCCTGCCGTCGGGACACGTCCCGGTGCAGCCGCACCGCCTCGGCGATCTGGGCGCCCACCGTCATGGTCGGGTTCAGCGACGTCAGCGGGTCCTGGAAGACCATGCCGATGCTGCCTCCCCGCACCTCCTGCATCGCGTGGTCGTCGAGCTCCAGCAGGTCGACGCCGCCCAGCCGCACACGGCCGCCCACGACGTGCCCGCCGGTGGGGAGCAGCCGCATCACCGACAGCGCGGTGATCGTCTTGCCACACCCCGACTCCCCGACGATGCCCAGGCACTCCCCTGCCTGCACCGTGAGGTCGACGCCGTCAACCGCGTGCACCGTGGACCGCTTCAGCACGATGTCGGTGCGCAGGCCGCTGATCTCCAGCAGCGGCGCGGTCTCGTCGAAGGTGGGCCCCTGCTCCACGAGCAGCTCGTCCTGCGATGCGGGTTCGGCCATGCTCACCTCCCGTGCCCCTGGCCGCTCAGCACTGCCCCGGTCACCGGCTCTGCAGCCGGACCTCGAAGGCGTCACGCAGAGCGTCGCCGAGGAAGTTGAAGGCGATCGCGACCAGGACGATCGCGATGCCGGGCGGGTAGAGCAGCCACCAGTAGCCGCTGTTGATGTAGACCGTCGCCGTCGAGAGCATGCCGCCCCAGTCGGTCTTCGGCGGCTGGATGCCCAGGCCGAGGTAGCCGAGGAAGGCCAGGGTCAGGATCGAGTCGGCGACCGTGAAGCTCGCGAAGACGACGGCGGTCCCGACGGCGTTCGGCGCCACGTGCCGGACCACCGCGCGCGTGTTCGACCCGCCCATGACCCGGACCGCCTGGACGTACTCCCGCTCGCGCAGGCTCAAGGCCTCGCCACGGATGAGGCGCGCGGCACCGAGCCAGGACAGCGCCGCGATGAGCAGGATCATCACGCCCGGTCCTGGGGAGTAGATGGTCGAGAGCACCAGCAGCAGGAACAGGGCGGGAATGGCGAGGAAGCCGTCGACCAGCCGCATCAGCACCGCGTCGAACGCGCCCCCGACGTAGCCGGACAGCGCGCCGTACATGGTGCCGAACAGGGTGGCCAGCAGGGCGGCGGCGATGCCGACCTCCAGCGACGCCTGACCGCCGTACATCAGGCGGCCGAGCTCGTCGTAGCCTGTCGCGTCGGTGCCCAGCGGGTGCGCCGAGCTGGGCGGCTCGTTCGCGATCGCGAGGTTCGTCGTCACCTGGTCGGTGTGGTAGAGGTGCGGCCCGAGGAAGCAGAACAGCACGAAGAACACGATGAGACCCGCCCCGAGGAGGGCGAGCCGGTTCTCCGCGAACACCGAGAGCCCCCGGCGCCACAGGTTCGTCTGCGGCCCGTGGACCTCACCGGCGAGAGGTGCCGCGCCCTCGCCGGTGACGTCGAGGAAGCCGGCCTCCCCGAGCGCCTCGGGACGGTCGGCGCGGGAACGAGGTTCGAGGCTCACGACACCCTCACCCGCGGGTCCAGCACGGCGTATCCGATGTCGGCCAGGAGGTTGCCGAGCACGGTGGCGACGCCGACGACGAGCGTGATGCCCAGCAGCACGGGATAGTCCTGGGTCACCGCCTCCTGGTAGAAGAGCAGTCCCATCCCGGGGTAGTTGAAGACCTGCTCGGTCACCAGCGATCCCGCGATCAGCACCGGCAGCGACAGTCCGATGATCGTCACCATCGGGATCAGCGAGTTGCGCAGGATGTGCCGGTAGAGCACGCGTCGAGAGCCGGCGCCCTTGGAGAACGCGGTGCGCACGTAGTCCTGGACGAGGTTGTCCAGCGTGGCCGAGCGCATGTAGCGCGAGAACAACGCGATGTCGAGCAGCACCAGGGAGGCCACCGGCAGCACCAGACCGGCCGGCTCGGCCAGGATGCCGGCGACGGTGGTGGCCTGCGGCGCCTGGGCCGGGAACCACCCGAGGTTGAGCGAGAACACCAGCACCAGGATCAGGCTCAGGAAGAAGATCGGCGTCGAGTAGAAGACGAACCCCAGGAACGTCGCGGCGTAGTCGAAGATCCCGTTGCGTCGGACCGCCTGGGCGAGGCCGACCGGGATCGCGATCGCCACCGCGATGACCAGCGCCAGCAGGTTGAGCAGGATCGTCTTCGGCAGCCGCTCCCCGATCAGCGAGGACACGCTCTGGTTGAGCCGGTAGCTGTAGCCGAGGTCGCCCTGTGCCAGGTGCTTGAGCCAGATCAGGAACTGTTGCCAGATGGGGTCGTCGAGCCCGTTGTCGTGGTTGAACTGTGCGAGCTGCTGCGGCGTCGCCCGCGGGCCGAGGGTGGCCCGGGCGGCACCGCCGGGCAACAGGTGCAGCAGCACGAAGACGATCAGGGTGACCAGGAGCAGGACGATGACCGCCTGCCCGCCCCTGCGGAGCAGGAACCTGGTCACTGCGTGCGGTACCAGTACTCGGGCGTGAGCGTCTGCAGCGGGTTCCAGACGACGCCGCCGACGTGGGTCGAGGTGGCCTGGATGGCATACGGGTTCGGCTGGTAGATGACCGGCAGCTGCTGCATCGCGTAGTCCTCGTACTGGTACAGCGGCCCGGTGCCGCTCTGCTTCGTCGAGGCCGTGATCAGCTGGTCCATCTTCGGGTCGCTGTAGCTGCCGGAGTTGGAGCCGGCGCCCGTCGCGAACAGCGCCTCACCGGTCGGGAGGTAGTCGGGTGCGTAGATCCAGCCACCGCCCCAGTTCGCCATCTCCCAGCCGCAGGTCGACTGGCTCGGTGTGCACGGCACCGCCTCACCGATCACCGAGTTGAACGGCTTCTGCTTCAGGTTGAGCTGGATGCCGGCCTTGCTGGCGTCGGACTTGTACTGCTGCATCTGCTGGTCGAGGGCCTGGGTGCCGGAGGCGTAGTCGAACGCGATCGCGAGCTTCGTGCCCTGGGCGACGCCGCTCCCGCACTGGTTGGAAGCGGTCCCGGGGGCGGTGCAGGTCATGACGCCGCCCTGCTGGGTCCAGCCGTGCGACTCCAGCAGCGACTTCGCCTTGCTCGTGCTGAACGGGTACGGCGTGCCCTGCTTCGCGGCCGGACTGAGCCACTTGTTCGGCGGGGTTGCGGGCACGGGGCCGAACACCTCGGCGGCGTACCCCTGGAAGGCCTTCTCCACGACGAGCGGCTGGTCCAGCGTCATCGCCAGCGCCTGCCGCACGTAGAGCTGCTTGAACGCCGGGCCGAGCGTCGGGTTGTTGAAGTTCGGCGTGAAGTAGTTGACCGCCCAGTAGTAGTTCGGCGCCAGGTAGTAGTTCGGCGCCACCGGATTGGTGCTCGGGACTGCGGACCCACTGCCCTTCGCGGTCAGGTCCTGGGTCGGGATGTAACCGACGTCGACCGTGCTGCCCGCCTTCAGCACGTTGAACTCAGCCGAGTCGCTCGTGAACGGCAGGAACTTCACCTCATCGAGGCGCGGCTGGGGCGACCCCGAGAACTTCGGGTTGGGCACCAGGCTGTAGTTGCCCGAGGAGCTGTAGCTGCCGAGCCGCCAAGGCCCGTCCACGACGCCCCAGATCTTGCTCGTGGCATAGCTCTTCTGGTCCTTGGCCTGGCCAGCGAGGAAGTCGTAGACGGCCTTGCACTTCGTGATGTCGGCGGTGCAGCCGCCGCTGCCGGGCGCGGCTCCGGCACTGGTGATGTCCCAGGCCATCGGCATCGGCGTGATCTGCGACAGCTCGTTGTAGGTGTACCAGTCGGAGGAGTACTTGGCGTCGAGCGTCAGCTTGACGGTCCGGTCGTCGACCTTGGTCACCTTGGTGACGTTGTCGGGGAAGGCGCCCGGTGTGTAGCCGGCCCAGTTCGTCTTCTCGGCCTTGACCATGTTCATCCAGAACACGACGTCGTCGGCGTTGACGTCCTCGCCGTTGGACCACTTCCACGGCTTCAGCTTGATGGTGACACTCTTGCCGTCAGCGGCGTACTGCGGCATGTCTGCGGCGGACAGGCCCTCGTCGAGCGTGGGCTGCAGGTTGTGACCGCCGAACCAGTACAACGGTCGGTACATCGGCTGCTGCAGGTTCGAGATGTTGTAGACGCTGAAGTACGCCAGGCTCGCCATCGGGAAGATCCAGTTCGGGATCCCTCCCGGGACCTGGGCGTAGGTGACGGTGCCGCCGCTGACCGGGCTGCCCGTGGCGCTCGTGGCGCCGCCGCTGGAGGGCGACGACGAGCCCCCGGTGCAGGCGGCCAGGGCGAGGGCGACCGCTGCCGCTCCGCCGACGAGGCCGAGCTTCCTGGATGTCTGATGGATGGCGAACATGTGGCGCCCCAGGGCTGAGAGTTCCTCTTGACCACTTCAGCGTCAGTCTGTGGTCAGGGGCGCGCAATGGACCGAAGGTCCTCCAGTGGCCATGGAAAGGGTTGCGATTCGGTCACGGCGCGTGGGTCTGCGATCGCGCCGGTCATCAGCGGATCGGGCAGCACCGGGTTCCGTCCGGGCTGGCACGGGTGCGTCCGCCGATGGCCCGGACGTGCCATCCGGGGTCCCTCAGGTGTGGCATCTGCTCAAGTTTCCTGCCTGCAGGACCGAGGACTGTTCGTATCGTGGAAGTGCACGAGGCGGTTCGTCCCCAACCTGGGGGACCAGCTGGTTCGGCTGCTCCGGTCGAGGGAACCAGACAGGTGAGAGGAGGTGGAAATCATGTGGGACACCGTCGAGAACCACACCGGTGACACGCTGCGTCTCTCCCACGACCGGCCGTGTCCTCAGTGCGGACACGCCCTCCACACCTACCTGGCCTGCGGCGACGGCTGCGAGTGCCAGCCCGTGACCGTGCCGTCCGCGCTCGTCGGTCGCTGATCGCGCCGCGGCCCGAGTCCCGGACCCGGGTGCGCCTCAGCCGCTGAGGTCGATGGTCGCGACCCGCCGCAGCACCGGCTTGTCGTGCCGTCCGTCGACGACCTCGCCGGCGGTCCACCACATCCGCACCCCGGCGGGCTTCAGCTCGAGCACGGCGAGGTTGTTGTCGTACCACGGGCCGTGGGTGACCTCCCACGCCAGCGGCGGCGGAGGAACCCGGCCGGCCCTGGACAGGCCACGCCCCACCACGCCCAGGGACCGGCGCGCCGCACCGGCGGTGACCGCGTGCATGAACTCGGGCAGCGGGTTGCGGATCGGCGAGCAGACCGCCTGCAGGATCCGGCTCGCGACCTGGGGACGCCCCTGCCGCGGCGCCGGGACCGCCTCGGCGACGTAGCTGTGGTGCACGTCGCCGGAGAGCCAGGTGATCGTGGCCGGCGCGCGACCCCGGTTGCCGGCCGCGACGTCGAGGGTCATCTCGGCGACCTGCCGGAAGCCCTTCTCGAAGGCCGCCCAGTGCTCGAGGTCGGCGGCCTGGCGGGCCCACTCACCGAAGCGCGCGACCCTGCTCCCCCAGGCACCCTCGGCCAGCGCCTCGCTGAACGCCTCCGCGTGGTGCAGCCCCGGCGCCATGAGGAACGGCAGCGAGGTCCCGAGCAGCAGGTGTCCGAAGTCGCCGGACATCTGCTGGTCGAGCCAGTCCATCTCCCCGTCGTCGAGGATCGAGCGCGCGTCGGGCCGCAGCACGCGGGCCGCGCGCGAGTCGACCACGATCAGGCGGGCCTGGGTGTCGAAGTCGCGGGCGAAGCTCCAGCGGTAGCTCTCCGGCTCGCGGTCGGCGAGGTCCGCCAGCTCGTCGATCTCCGCGGTCACGTCCAGCTCGCCGTCCCCGTCGTACGACGCGATCCGCTGCCACATCGGGTCCTCGGCGCGGGCCTGCGGGCCGAGGTTGCCCAGGTGCTGGTAGACCCAGTACGACGCGAGACCGCCGACGATCCGGTCGTGCCACCACGAGGTGGCCTCCATCGTGCGCCGCCACGACCAGCTGGTGTTCCAGTCGTCGCGGACGTCGTGGTCGTCGAAGATCATCGCGCTCGGCAGCGTCGAGAGCAGCCACCGGTTCGCCGGGTCGCTCCACGCCAGCCGGTAGAGGTGGGCGTACTCCTCGTAGTCCTGGAGCTCCACCCCCGGCGGCTCCTCCAGCGACCGGCGGGCGGCGATGAAGTCCCGCATCTCCGCGCTGGTCTCGTCGGCGTAGACCTGGTCGCCGAGGAACAGCACCAGGTCGGGCCAGCGCTCGTCCTCGTCGGCGGCCCGGTCGGTCTGGCCCGCCATCCGCAGCGCGTAGCTGCGCAGCGCGTCGATCCCGAAGGCCCGGTGGCCGGCCTCGTCGTGGCTGACGCTCACCCGGCAGGAGCCGAAGGCCAGCCGGAGCGGCTTGCCGGGCTCCAGCGTCGCGATCACCGACGGCGGGAACCGGGTGCCCTCGCCGGCCGCGGGCGGCCAGGCGCGCTGCTCGCCGACGTCCACGGTGTACGCCGTCTTCGTGCCCGGCACCAGCCCGGTCAGCTCGACCAGGGCGTAGTGGTGGCCGTGCGCGGAGAACGTGCGCGCGCAGGCGCTCCGCTCCCCCGCCCGCACCGTGACGGTGGCCGCCTCGGCGGTCTCCACCCAGATCGTCGCCGAGGTGTCGTCGACGTAGCGCAGCAGCGGCCCGAGGACGAGGGCGGATTCGGACGCGGCGTCGGTCATGGGCGTGAACGTACCGCTCGGCGGGTGCCCGGCGCGCGACAAGCCGGCCGGGCACCCGGACCGCGGACGGTCACGGACGGATCAGGACCTTGATCGCCTCGCGCTCGTCCATCCGGCGGTAGCCCTCGGCGACCTCCGCGAGGGGCAGCTCGGCGTCGAAGACCAGGCCGGGGTTGATCTTCCCGTCCTGGACCAGCTTGAGCAGCTCGGGGAGGTACTGACGCACCGGCGCCATGCCGCCCGCCAGCCCGATGTTCTTCTGGAACATCCGGCGGATCGGCAGCTCCACGCCGTGCGGGACGCCGACGAAGCCGACCGTCGCACCGGGCCGGGCGACCGCGAACGCCTGCTGCATCGCGGCGTCGTTGCCGACGCACTCGAGCACCGCGTCGCCGCCGAGGCCGCCGGTGATCTCGCGCACCGCCTCCGCACCCTCGTCGCCGCGCTCGGCGACGATGTGGGTGGCGCCGAACTGGCGGGCGATCGCCTGCCGGGGCTCGTGGCGCGACATCGCGATGACGGTCTCCGCGCCCATGACCGAGGCGGCCAGCACGCCGCACAGGCCGACCGCGCCGTCGCCCACGACCACCGCGGTGCCGCCCTCGCGGACGCCCGCGGAGACGGCGGCGTGCCAGCCGGTGGCCATCACGTCGGAGAGGGTGAGCAGGGAGGGGATCAGGGCGTCGTCGGGGGTGCCGTCGGTCTTGACCATGCTGCCCTCGGCCTGGGTCACCAGCGCGTACTCGGCCTGGCCGCTCACGGTGAAGCCGAGGTTCTCGCAGGCCGCCTGCATGCCGGCCCGGCAGTGGGCGCAGGTGTTGTCGCAGTGGTCGAACGGCACGATGACGAAGTCGCCGGGCGCGAAGGAGGTGACCTCGGAGCCGACTGCCTCGACGACGCCGACGCACTCGTGGCCGATGGTGGCGCCCGGGTCGACATCGTTGTCACCGCGGTAGGACCACAGGTCGGAGCCGCAGATGCAGCCCGCGACCACCTTGACCACCGCGTCGGTGGGGGCGCCGACGGTGGGGTCGGTGACGTCGGAGACACGGATGTCACGGGGGGCATGGATCGTCGTTGCACGCATGACCTGCATCCTTGCACCGGCCCCCACACCCGGCGCATGCTGGGGGCGCGACCCCTGGCGCGCCGTTGTTGCAATATCTCATATGTGAGTTACGGTGATGCCATGAGTGAGGACTACAAGGGCCGCATCGGGAACCTGATCCGAGACGCACGCAAGCACCGCGGCCTCACCCAGCACCAGCTGGCCGATCTGCTCGCCACCAGCCAGAGTGCCATCAACCGGATCGAGAAGGGCCACCAGAACCTCTCCCTGGAGATGCTGGCGCGCATCGGCGCGGCCCTGGACTCCGAGATCGTCGCGCTGGGCGCGGGGCCGACCCACCTGCGGGTGACCGGTCCGACCCGGCTCTCCGGCAGCATCGACGTCAAGACCTCCAAGAACGCCGGCGTCGCGCTGCTGTGCGCCTCGCTGCTCAACCGCGGGCGGACGACGCTGCGCAAGGTCGCGCGGATCGAGGAGGTCAACCGGCTGCTGGAGGTGCTCGGCAGCCTCGGCGTCCACACCAAGTGGCTCAACGCCGACAACGACCTCGAGATCATCCCGCCGCGCGACCTCAACCTCGGCAACATCGACGAGGCCGCGGCCCGTCGTACCCGCTCGGTGATCATGTTCCTCGGCCCGTTGCTGCACCGCACCGACACCTTCGAGCTGCCCTACGCCGGCGGCTGCAACCTGGGCACCCGCACCGTGGAGCCGCACATGTCGGCGCTGCGCCCGTTCGGCCTGGAGGTGAAGGCGACCGACGGCAGCTACCACGCCAGCGTCAACCGGGCCATCGAGCCGGTCCGCCCGATCGTGCTCACCGAGCGCGGCGACACCGTGACCGAGAACGCCCTGATGGCCGCCGCGCTGCACCCGGGCACCACGGTGATCCGCAACGCCTCGTCGAACTACATGGTCCAGGACCTGTGCTTCTTCCTGCGCAAGCTCGGCGTCGAGGTCGAGGGCATCGGCACCACCACGCTGACGGTGACCGGACGCCGCGAGATCGACGTCGACGTCGACTACGCGCCCAGCGAGGACCCGATCGAGGCGATGTCGCTGCTGGCCGCCGCGATCGTCACCAAGTCCGAGATCACGATCCGCCGCGTGCCGATCGAGTTCCTCGAGATCGAGCTGGCGCTGCTGGAGGAGATGGGCTTCCAGTACCACCGCTCCGAGGAGTACGGCGCGCTCAACGGCTGCACCCGCCTGGTCGACCTGACCACCAAGCCGTCGGAGCTGCACGCACCGCTGGACAAGATCCACCCGATGCCGTTCCCGGGCCTGAACATCGACAACCTGCCGTTCTTCGCGGTGATCGCTGCGGTGGCCGAGGGCCAGACCCTGCTGCACGACTGGGTCTACGAGAACCGTGCGATCTACCTCACCGACCTCAACAAGCTCGGCGGCCAGGTCAAGCTGCTCGACCCGCACCGGGTGATGATCGAGGGCCCGACCTCGTTCACCGGCACCGAGATCGTCTGCCCACCGGCGCTGCGCCCGGCGGTGGTGATCCTGCTGGCGATGCTCGCCGCCAAGGGCACCTCGGTGCTGCGGTCGACGTACGTCATCCACCGTGGCTACGAGGACCTCGCCGAGCGGCTCAACCTCCTCGGCGCCAACATCGAGCCCTTCCGGGACATCTAGCGGGGCGAAGCGGAGCTGGATAGGAGCCGAGTCAGTGCGGGCTCGGCAGCGTTGCAGCCTGAGCTCCCCCACGTCAGATGAAAGGCCCCTTCACGCGCCGCCCCTCCCCCGGTCCGAGCCCGGCCCGCGCCCGGAGGACGGACTCGAACTCGTCGGGCCGGTCGGGGGTGACCACCGGGCTGACCCTGCGACCGAGGTCGACCACGAAGCCGGTGGTCTTCCTCGGTCGCCTGAGGTCGAGGTTTGCCCAGTGCCTCGGGTTGCCGGTCCCCCACAGCCGCCACTTCCCGGACAGCGGGCCGGTGATCTCGAAGCGCCGCAGCCCCTGGATCTGCGCGTACGGGACCCGCTTGGTGCCGTACGGGAAGTAGTAGGAGCGGATCTCCAGCAGGTCGGGACCGCACACGATGGTGCGGTCGTCGTAGGTATCTCTCACGTGCGGACCCTATCTTCGGGCTCGACGTCGGTTGTGGCACCGGCGGCCTGGTGCGCAGGCTCGCGCGCGTGCTGCCTGGCGTCCGGGTCCGCCGAGGGCTGTTCTGGAGGTACGCCGCCGTGTGGGTCGCACCGCCCGCGTGACGTGGGCGAGCCGGCTCCGTTCGTGGAGGAGACCCCGATAGCGTCCGGGGGTGGCCAGTTCTCGACGATCAAGTGCTCGTCGACGCAGCGCGTCCCGGCGGAGCGGCACGCGACAGCAACAGCGGCCGTTGCCGGCCGCCGGGCCGGGCGAGCGGCTGTGGGTGCTCGACGTCCCCTACGGGACGCAGGTCGACGGCGCCACCTGGCACCCTGCTGTCAAGACCCACCTGTACGTCGGGCACGCCTTGCCCGCGCACCTTGCGCCCTACTCGCCGGGGCCCTACACGCTCGGTCGGTTCATCGAGAACACCCTCAATCCCGACCATCCGACGCCCAGCCCCGAGCCGACGGACGCGCTCGAGCCCCGGAGGATCCAGTTCGAAGCGGCCGATGCGATAGCGGCGCGCGCCGCCGCGGGCGGACGGCAGTTCCTGCTCGCCGACGAGCCCGGCGTGGGCAAGACGATCGCCGCGGTCCTCGGGGCGACGGCGGTGGGCGACCTCCGCGGTGCGCGGCGGGTGCTGGTCGTGGCCGACCGGCCCGCCGCGATCACGATCGGTCACTGGTGTCGGACGATCACGGCGCTGGGACATGGCGGTCTGGAGTGGGTCGTGATCACGTGGGACCGGCTGGAGAAGGTCAAGGACCACACCTGGGACGTGATCATCGCGGACGAGGCCCACGCCCTGCGACGTACGACGACGAAGCGGTGGAAGCTCTGGGCGCGGATCTCGGGACACGGGCGGCCGCACGACAAGGCGCCGTTCGTCATCGCGACCACCGCGACGCCCGGGCACACGCCGCTCGAGCTGCCGTACCTCGCTCCGGCATATGCGCAGGTGCTCGGCGAGTCGATTCAGGAGTGGACCTCGGCGACGCGACCCGGGGACGCGTTCGCTGCCGCGCTCGAGCGGCACGGCGTCGGGGTGGAACACGGACGCTACGGCGCGACGTGGACCACCGATCCGGCGCGGCGCGCTGCGGACCTCAAGCTCGTGCGCGGCTGGCTCGACGAGGAGCGGCCGCCTGCGATGCTGCACCGCGCCGCGCCGTGGGGGCCGGTGCCGATCTCCGGCATGCCCGTGGCGCTCACGCCAGCGGAGCGAACGGCGTACGAGGCCGAGTGGGGAGAGTTCTGTCGTGAGATGGACCTCGCCCGGCGCGGCCGCGATGTCGCGAAGGGTCGGGCCGCGCTGCTGCGCTTCCGGCAGAAGGCCGGGCTCATTCGCGTCGACTCGACGGTCGCCTGGATCGCCCAGCAGGTCCAGGCGGAGCGACAGGTGGCGTGCTCGGTCGAGTTCGTCGCGACCGCCGCCGACCCGATCGCCGACCGGCTGCGTGACTCCGGCATCGAAGTCGCCACGATCTACGGCCGCGACCGCTTCGATCCCGAGGCCGAGCGGCTCCGGTTCCAGACCGGGCAGGCGAAGGTCTGCGTCTTCACCACGGTCGCCTCGATCAGCCTGCACGCCGGCGAGACCCTCGCCGACGGCCGACATGGGAGCACGGAGCCGCGGGTCGGGGTCTTCCACCAGGCCCGCTTCTCGGGCATCGCCGCACGGCAGGTGACCGGCCGCACCCACCGCGACCACCAGGTCTCGCCATGGCACATCGCGTATGCCGAGGGCACCGTCGAGGAGCAGGTCGGCAAGGTGATGGTGGAGCGGATCGCCGCGGCCTCCGACACCGTGGGTGGCGACACCACCGGACTCGCCGACCTCGCCCAGCTCCTCGGAGCCGACTGGCTGCCCGTCACGACACTGACTGAGGACGGCGCCTGACCGGGCTCGGCTCAGGTATGGGACATCGGCGGCGTAGAGAAACCACTCAGTTGGGAGGCGCTGCATTCCGCCGCCTGTCGGCGGGCAGACGTTGCGGCGTGCCGATGAGTGGACTACGCCTGTGACGGGTCGCGAAGCCGGGCATGCGCCTGTGTGGCGTCGACCGAGTTGAAGGGTGACTCGAACGAGGCAGGTCTGAGCCGGCGGATCAGCGGCCGGCGTGGCGCCATCGACCGGTTGCTGGTCAGGATGTTCTCGTGCTTGGACTCGAGATGGTCGTCTTGCTCGGTGTCGCCCTGGTCGCGTGCGGCGCCCTCGCGCGCCGCTACCCGATCGCGCCGGCCATCCTGCTCGTGATGGTCGGGATGCTGGTGGGGTTCGTGCCGCACCTGCGGCAGGCCCAGTTGCCGCCGGAGGCGGTGCTACTGGTGTTCTTGCCCGCTTTGCTGTACTGGGAGAGCCTGACGACTTCGCTGCGGGAGATCCGCAACAACTTGCGGGTGGTCGTCCTCTCCAGCACCGCGCTGGTCGCCGTCACTGCTGCCGCGGTCGCCGCCGCCGCGCACGGGCTCGGCCTCGGATGGGGACCAGCGTGGGTCCTCGGCGCCGCGCTGGCGCCGACCGACGCGACGGCGGTCGGTGTCCTGGCCCGCGACCTGCCGCGCCGCACGGTCACGGTGCTCCGCGCCGAGAGCCTGGTCAACGACGGCACCGCCCTCGTCCTCTACGGGCTGGCCGTCGGCGTCACGGTCGGCGAGGAGCACCTCACCGGCTGGCACGTGAGCTGGCTGCTGGTGTGGGCGTACGGCGGAGGCGTGGTGAGCGGCGCCCTGATCGGGATGGTCAGCTGGCAGCTCCGCCGGCGGATGGACGACCCGATGCTCGAGAGCATGGCGATGCTGGTGACGCCGTTCGCCGCGTTCCTGCTGGCCGACGCCGTCCACGCTTCCGGCGTGCTGGCCGTGGTGGCCTGCGGGCTGTTCATGAGTCAGGTGGCGCCACGCATCACCGGTGCGGTGACCCGCCAGATCGTCATCCCGTTCTGGGCGCTGTCCACCACGGTGCTCAGCAGCGCCCTGTTCGTGCTGGTGGGAATCTCGGCGCAGTCCGCCTTCCGCGGGTTGAACAGCACCACCACGTTGCGCGCCATCGTCGACGTCCTCGTCGTCACCGCCGTGGTCATCGGAGTGCGATGGGCGTGGCTCTACACCACGCCGTACCTCATCCGGCTCCTCGATCGCCGTCCCGCCCAACGGTTGCGCCGCGTCCCGGCGCGGCAACGCACAGTGAGCGCGGTGGCTGGGTTCCGCGGCGCCGTGTCTCTCGCCGCGGTCCTCGCCGTGCCGCACACACTGAGCTCGGGCGCGCCGTTCCCCGACAGGGACCTGATCGTGCTGATCGCGTGCGGCGTCATCGTGCTGACCCTCCTCCAGGCGCTGCTGCTCCCGTCGGTCGTGCGCTTCGCACGACTACCGGTCGACACCTCGGTCGCCGAGGAACTCCATTTCGCCGAGGAGTACACCCTCGACTCAGCAGTCGAGGCGCTCGACACCACGGCCCGCGAGCTCGGCATCGACCAGATGGTGGTCGAGCGAGTGCGTCACGAGCTGGACAAGCAGCGCAAGCTGCTCTCAGCCGACGGCGCGGAGGGCGACCCTGTCATCCAGCACGACGACCAGTACCGCAGCCTGTCACTAGCTCTGCTCGGCCGGCGGCGCCAGGCGCTGCTCGAGCTGCGGGACCAGCAGCGCATCGACGACATCGTGCTGCGTCGAGTACAGGCGCGACTCGACCAGGAGGAGGTGCGGTTCCTGCGTGCGAACCTCCTCGAGTGAGGCGCGCCACGGCAGCGACGCGACCGGCCCATCACATATGCACCCCGGGGACGCATGAGCCACTCGTTCGCGACCTTGTCGGCGTCGTTGCCCCGCGGATCGCCGATGTGCCAGCCGTGCAGCTCGCCTCCCCGCTTGCCCAGGGGGTCCTCCCGGCTCTGCTCCGGCCCGGCGACAAAGCCGTCCAACGAGATCGACATGTGGCACGTGGTGTCGCTCGGTGTGGCTTCCCGGACCTGGTGCCGGGGCCGGCCAGCGGGTGGTGGTCGTGGCCGACTGGGTAGCCTTTCCACGATGAACAAGCCGGACCTCGAGCACCGCTACGGCAGCCCGAACGTCGCGATGAAGATCCTGTGGTCGCTGGTCGCGCTGGCGATGATCGTCCTCGGCGCGATCTGGACTTTCGCGGCCTCGGGCGTCGCTCAGTCGCTCGGTCCGATCGTCGCCGGTCTGGGCGTGGCTCTGGGCTACGTCGTGCTGGTCCAGAAGCGGCACTGACGGATCGTCACAGGGGCCGGGTCACGAGCCGAAGCGTCGCTGCAGGTCGGCGTAGGCGATCGCGCCGTCGAGGAATCCGAGCGTGCCGGAGGCGTGCAGCTCCCGAGCGGCGCGCTCCAGCATGCTGAACGAGGCCCGAGCCAGGCTGCCCCCCAGGCTGACGCGCGTGACGCCGAGCGAGGAGAGCGTGGGCGCATCGGTGGTGCTGGCCAGCCCGGCCACGATGTTGAGCGGCCCCGGAATGGCGTCAGCGAGCCGGCGGATCGTGTCCTCGCCGACGACGCCGGGCACGAAGACGCAGTCGGCACCTGGAGCGCTCCCCCGTCCGGGACTCCCAGGGACCAGGCGATGCCGGCACTGGTCGTGGCGATGGCCGGGAAGCCGACCTGCTCCAGGATGCGTGCGGAGCCGGCATCCCAGGCGTTCGGGAGCACGAAGCCGGGGCCGCTGTGCAGGTCCAGCAGTGCTGCTGCCTTGTCCTTCGAGGCTCGGGTGGTCACGGAGCCATCATGCCGCTGACAGTTTCGGGGCATCTCCAGGACGCCTGGACCGGCGTGAGGTGACCGAGAGCCACATGCTCTGTGCACCCCTGAAGCTGAGACAACGGCTGCACCGATGAGGCGGCGTCGTCCGCAGGGTTCGCCTGCATGTCGATGGGCGCGTCTCGCTACCTTGGCGCCATGGGAACGAGGTCCAGGCACATCAGCATCGACATCGACCGAGGCATGTCCGAGGTCTATGACTTCGCGGCCGATCCGCTCAACCTGCCCGCGTGGGCGGCCGGCCTCGCAGGCTCGACGGTCGAGCGCGACGGGCAAGAGTGGTTCACGGAGTCGCCGATGGGCCGCGTCACCTTCAGGTTCGCGCCACGCAACGAGTTCGGCGTCCTGGATCACGACGTCACGCTGCCCTCGGGGCAGGTCGTCCACAACCCGCTCAGGGTGCTCGGCGACGGCGACGCATGCGAGGTGGTCTTCACGCTTCGCCAACGCCCGGACATGACCGATGACGACTTCGAGCGCGACGCGGACGCCGTGGTCAAGGACCTGGCCGCGTTGAAGTCCGTCGTCGAGGCGGGCTGACCTCCGACCAACGTCCGCTCGCGGCCCGGTCCAGGGCAAGGCTCCTGCCTGAGGCAGCACCAAGACTAGGCTCGAGCACGTGCACCAACACGAACACCAGCGATTCGACGACGCCGCAGCGACCTGGGACGACGACCCCGGCCACGAGAAGCGGCAGGTGGCGGTGGCCCGGGCCATCAAGGAGGCCGTGGACCTCAGCCCTCGGACGAGGGCCGTTGACGTCGGCGGTGGCACCGGCCGGCTGAGCATCTTGCTCGCCGAGCTGGTCGGCTCCGTCGTCGTGACCGACCCGTCCGCCGGGATGGTGCAGGTCGCGCAGGAGCGGATCGAGGCGGCCGGGCTCAGTGACCGCCTGCGCGCCGTCCAGGCCGACATGACGACAGACCGGCTCGAGGGCGCGTACGACGTGGTGTGGAGCTCCATGGCGCTGCACCACGTCCAGGACCTGGATGGGCTGTTGCGGTCCGTGGCGGGCCTCCTGGTCGACGGTGGCCGGCTGGCCATCGCCGACCTCGAGGAGGATCCCGACGGCGCCTTCCACGCCGACAAGGTCGACTTCGACGGACATCACGGATTCGACCGGGACCGCCTCGCCGACCAGCTGGCCCGCGCCGGGTTCGCCGACGTCAGCTTCGTCGACGCCACGACCATCCTCAAGGGCGACCGCGAGTTCGGCGTGTTCCTGTGCACGGCGACCAAGGCGCACGAGCCCAGCGCGCCGGGAGTCGTCTGAACGACCTCGGCGATTCGAGCGCGGTAGCGGTGACGCAGTCCCCGGTCGACCTGGACAAGCGTCGCCCCAAGGTCGGTCGGCCGCGGACCAGGAGTCCGGAGAGTCCGTGATCGCCCCTCCCCCGACGCCCCGGACCTGCCGGCGTGCCGGAGGTCAGCCGCGGTGGACCGTCACGCGCAGGTCTTCGCGACTCACCTCGAGCACCATCCCGTTGTAGATCCGCTCCCAACGCGGGCCCTCGGGCTCCCAGCCGTCCGAGGCCACCGTCACCGCGTCGGCCGTCACCCGGAACATCAGCTCGTAGGTGGCGGTCCCGGCCTCCGGGCTGGGCGGGACCGTCTCGTCCCAGCAGGCGAAGGCGAACAGCGACCGCTGGGTCAGCAGCAGGGCGTTCAACGACACCATGTGCTCGCTCACCGCGATGATGCGCCGCGCCACCGACTGCAGCGCATCGACCGGCCCGACGTCGCGCATGGCCGCAAGCACGAGGTTGAAGTACCGCTCGCTGTCGGTGTCGCCCTGGGGTGCCCGGGCCCCGGACTCCACGAGCAGGTCGTCGGCGGCCGACTGCGGGGCGAAGAAGCCGTTGTGGGCGAAGGCCGCACCCCCGGCGACGAACGGGTGCGTGTTCGCCGGGTTCGGGGTCATCCCCGGCGAGGCCTTGCGCAGGTGCAGCACGGCGGCGTCGGTGTCGGCCCGCTTGGCCGCGGACCAGAACTCCTCGCTTCCCTGCGCCGCCTCGGGCGACTTGGCCACGACCAGGTCGTCGTCGCGGTTCCAGTAGGACATCCCCCACCCGTCGCAGTGGATCGACGACAGCGCCGAGAAGGGCGCCAGGTCGGTCGCGAGGGTTTCGGTGAGCGGGGCCGGGTCGCGCGAGACCACGCCGAGCAGGCGGCACATGCGTCTGATGTCCTTGTCTGTCGTATGTCGTATGTCGCCCCGGGCCACGTGCCCGGTCCGGCGTGATGCGGGCCGGTCAGGCAGTGGGGGCGAGACCGGCGTTGGGCGTGGCGTCCAGCCGGGCCGCGCCCTGCCCGCCGCTGGCGGGTCTGCGGCGGAGCCGACGGTCGACCAGGCCGGCCAGCTGCCCGAGCAGGTAGTTGATGGCCACGTAGACCAGCGCGATGATCACGTAGGTCTGGAAGAGCAGGTGGGTCCGCGCCGTGAGGAAGTCCGCCTGCTTCATCAGCTCCGGGTAGCTGACGGCGTACCCGAGCGTGCTCTCCTTGAGCAGCGTGACGAACTGCGCGATCAGGGTCGGCAGCACCAGCCGGATCGCCTGCGGGAGGACCACGAGCTGCAGCGACTGCCAGTAGGTGAGCCCGATCGCCTGAGCGGCCTCGCTCTGGCCGCGATCGAGCGCCTTGACGCCCGCCCGGAAGACCTCGGCGATGACGGCCGAGGAGACCATCACGATCGGGACCACGAGCTTCCAGAAGATCGGCAGGTTGATGTTGTAGCGGGGCAGGGCCAGCAGGAAGGCGTAGATCAGCAGCAACAGGGGGATCGAGCGGAACAGCTCGATGTAGCCGCTGGCGAGCCACCGCAGCGGTCGCCGTGGCGAGAGGCGGAGCAGTGCGAGCAGCGCGCCCAACGGGAAGGCCAGCAGGGCGCTCATCGCGGTCGCCTTGAGCGTGCCCTCCAACCCGGCCCACAACACCCGCAGGTAGGGCCCGGTCGTGAACGCCTGCCACCGGTAGGAGTCCAGCTGGTGGTGGGCCGCGAGCTGGGCGAGCGCGAGCCCCACGAGCAGCAGTGCCACCAGCACGGAGGCGATCGTGAACAGGACGATCCGACGCTGCGCCCGGGGACCCGGAGCGTCGAAGAGGACGCGGTTCGCGGTGCTCATCGCTTGATCGCCAGCCTCTGCTCGAGCCGGCCCCCGACCCCACCGGCGAGCAGGGCGACCAGCAGGTAGACGGCGCCGGCGAAGAGGAAGCAGACGACCGCCTCGGCGTACTGCAGGTTGAGCTGCTGGGTCCGGTTGGTCAGCTCCGGTACGCCGACGGCGGCGGCCAGCGCCGAGCTGAGCAGCACCCCGATGAACACGTTCACCAGCGGCTGCACCATGGCCCGGAAGGCCTGCGGCAGGATGACGTGGCGCAGCACCTGGCCGAACGAGAGCCCGATCGCCCGGGCGGCCTCCGCCTGGCCGACGGAGACCGAGTTGATCCCCCCGCGCATCGCCTCGCACACGAACGCCGAGGCCGACAACGCCAGGCAGATCGCGGCGGAGGCGAAGAGCGGGATCGTGACGCCCGCGTCGGGGAGCCCGAAGATGACGAGCACCAGCAGGGCCAGCAGCGGGATGTTGCGGAAGAACTCGACGTAGATCGAGCCGATCACCCGCAGCGGGGTGATCGGCCCGACCCGGAACACCGCGAACATCGTGCCCAGCAGCAGGGCGCCGACGAAGCCGAGCACGGTCAGCTCGACCGTCGTCAGGACTCCCTGCAGCAGGAAGCCGAAGTTGTCGATGATCACGTGCATGGCAGCGCGCCGTCTCCGTCCGAGATGTGCGGGTGGGAAGTGCCGGTCAGGAGCCGGGGACCGAACCGATCGTCGGCGGCTTCGGCGCGGAGCCGCTCACGACCGTGCCGATCGTGGCCTTCCACAGCTTGGCCCAGTCACCGCTGGCGTAGATCTTCTCCAGGAACGCGTTGACGAATGCCTTGGCGTCGTTGTCCTTGTTGAGCCCGACGCCGTAGGGGTCGACGGTGAAGGGGTTCCCGCCGAGGACCTTGACGGAGTCGTTGCTCTGCGCGTCGCCGAGCAGGATGCCCTGGTCCAGCACGTAGGCGTCGGCGCGCCCCTGCTGCACGGCCGCGACGCACTGCTGGTCCTCCTTGAAGAGCAGCACCTTGGCCTTGGGCGCGTACTTCTTGACGGCGAGGGCCGCGGTGGAGTTGCTCTCCGTCGCCACGGTCTTGCCGTTCAGGTCGTCGACGCCCTTGATGGAGGTGTTGTCCTTCTGCACCATGATCGCGTCACCGGACTGGTAGTACGGGCCCGCGAAGTTGACCTTCTGGGCACGCTCGGGGGTGATCGAGTAGGTCGCGAACACCGCGTCCACGGTGTTGTTCTGCAGCATCGTCTCGCGGGTGTCGACCGACGTGATGGTCAGCTTGGTGAGCGCCTTCACGTCGTCCTTGCCGGTGATGTAGTGCGCCAGCATCTGCGAGAGGCCGGCGTCGAAGCCGGTCAGCTCGCCGGTGTTGATGTCCTTGATCGAGAAGAGCGGGCCCGAGTCGGTGCCGCCCACCTTGAGGTAGCCCTGGGCCTTGATCTTCTTCGCCCACGCGTTCTGGTCCACCTCGTCCGGGCTCGCGACCGGCGCCGAGGTGATGATCTTGTCGTACGACGCGCCCGCCTTGGCGCCGACGCCGTCGACCGAGGGAGCGTCCTTCGAGCTGCCGCACGCGGCCAGGACCGTGACGGATGCCGCGGCCACGGTGGCCAGCGCAACCGCCCGTCGTCCGCGTCCCGAGATGAGCAGGGCCATTCTTCCTCCTGGTTGGGTGGTGGAGCCGGTTCGGCGCGTCAGTGCGCCAGGATCTTCGACAAGAAGTCGCGTGCCCGTTCGGTCCGGGGGTTGCTGAAGAACTCCTCGGGTGTGGCCTCCTCGGCGATCTGCCCCTCGTCCATGAACACCACCCGGTCGGCTGCCTGTCGGGCGAAGCCCATCTCGTGGGTGACGACGAGCATGGTCATCCCCTCGCGGGCCAGCTCGGTCATCACGTCGAGGACCTCGTGGATCATCTCCGGGTCGAGCGCCGAGGTCGGCTCGTCGAACAGCAGCACCTTGGGGCGCATCGCCAGCGCACGCGCGATCGCGACTCGCTGCTGCTGCCCGCCCGACAGCTCGCTGGGGTAGCTGTCCTCCTTGTTCTCCACGCCGACCCGGCGCAGCAGCGACCGGGCCTCCGTGAGGGCGGCGTCCTTGCCCTGACGACGCACCTTCAGCGGGCCGAGCATGATGTTCTGCAGGACGGTCCGGTGCCCGAAGAGGTTGAAGGACTGGAAGACCATGCCGACGTCGGATCGGAGGGCCGCCAGCGCCTTGCCCTCCTCGGGCAGCGCCTGCCCGTCGATGGTGATGGTTCCGGTCGTCACTGTCTCGAGCCGGTTGATGCACCGGCAGAGCGTGGACTTGCCCGAGCCCGAGGCGCCGACCACGACCACCACCTCGCCGCGGGCGACGTCGAGGTCGACGTCGCGCAGCGCCTCGAAGCTGCCGAACGACTTGCCGACGCGGGACAGCCGCACCAGGGGAGCACCCTCGCCAGGCTGGTGGGACGGCGACGCCGTGGGGATCGAGCCGGGCACGTCGGTCATGGCACCCGAAGGTAGGACCCCATGTGTCTCAAGGGCCAATAGAGATATGCGGGGCGGCTTCAAGAAACTGTTTATGATCCAGCGTGCTCGACCCCCAACAGCTGCGTCTCCTCCAGGAGGTGGCCCGCACCGGTTCCTACTCCGCCGCCGGAAGGTCGCTGGGCTTCACGCAGCCGGCGATCAGCTACCAGATGAAGGCGCTCGAGAGGACCGTCGGCACCCCCTTGACGGTCCGGATGGGCCGCACCATGCGGCTGACCCCGGCCGGCGCCACGCTGCTGGCCCACTCCGAGAGGATCCTGGCCGCGGTGCACGCCGCGGAGAGCGAGCTGGCGGCGTTGACCTGCTCGGGCACCAGCGTCGTGCGGCTGGCGGCCTTCCCGTCCTCCTGCGCGACGGTCGTGCCGGCGGCGATGGCCGGGATGCGACGGGCACACCCCGGCGTGGAGATCCAGCTGGTGCAGGCCGAACCGCCCCAGGCCCGGGCCCTGGTCCGCCGCGGCGATGTCGAGGTGGCGTTGAGCTACCGGTTCTCCGACGTCCCGGCGCGCGTGTCGGAGGACGAGGGCGGCCCCGGACTGCACCAGCGCGAGGTGCTCGTTGAGGACATGCACCTGATCCTGGCCGTGGACGACCCCGCCGCCTCACACCGCCTGGTGGAGCTCGCCCAGCTCGCGGACGCGACCTTCCTGCTGGCCAGCCCGCACTTCGAGGACCGCCTCGCGCGGGCCGCCGCCGCAGCCGGCTTCACGCCCAAGGTGGTGCGGATGGCCGACGACTACGTGGCCATGCAGGCGCTGGTCGCCTCGGGCTTCGGTGTCGCCTTCGTCCCGGACCTCGCGCTCCGCGCCCACCGCGATCCACGGGTCGTCTCGCGCAGCCTGGTCGACTGGCCGCAGCGGCACATCCGTGTCTTGGCCTGGCCGGACATGCTGCGCGTCGAACCCGTCCGGGCCATGGTCGACCACCTCGGTGCCGCCAGCGCGGGGCTGCGACGCCAGTAGCCCGATCCGTGGCGCGCGATCCACGGCCCGCCGGCACCCGGAAGCAGGTCGGCCAGCCCGGACTCCCGCATCCAGTGGCACAGGTAGAGGACGTCGCCGACCGCCGAGCGGGGCCGACCGCACGCTGGGCGTCGTGGACTTCTCGATCTGTCCGCACCTGGTCCAGGACGGCATGCCGGGCAACTCCATGGCCGAGGCGGAAGAGTGGACGGCAGGCATCTCGGGTCCTGCCTGAGGGATGGGCGACCAGACCGCGATCACGGTGGTCGACGGCTCCGTCGAGGTCGTCTCCGAGGGGCACTGGCAGCTCCTGTCCTCGCCCGGAGACTGACTCCCCTGGCCTACCGGCGGAGCACCAGTCGCTGTCGGGTGGTGCCTGTCAGGCAGACCGCAAGGCCGAGCACCCCCACGTCGCGCAGGACCAGGTCCGAGAGGCCGTGCGACATCGTCAGCGAGGCGACGATCTGCAGCAGGAGGACCACCGCAACCGCTGCGACGGCCCTCACCGCGATTCCGGCCACCATGGCCACGGCCAGCATCAACAGCAGCCAACCGTGCGCCAGGACCAGCAGGACGAGCAGCGTCGACCCTGACACCACCGGAACATAGCCGGTCCACACCGACGGCTGGACAAGCTCGTGGCAGCCGAACCACGCCAGCACCAGCCCGAGGAGGACGCGTCCCACCGTGGGTGCCCACGCCGCCGCCAGCTCTCCCAGCCACTCCCCCGGGCCCGGCGGCATCGCGGTCCGCTCGGCATGAGTGGTGCCGCGTGCGGAGGGTCCGCCCTTGTGGGGACTCACTGCACGATCCTCCCCCGGCCGTCGGTGACCACCACGCCGTCGTCTCCGAGGTTGTAGTCCGAGCTGCCCGCCTCGTCGCCCATCGAGGCCTCGACGACGTAGACCCGGGCGCCTCCGGGGTAGGCGTGGGCGGTCCCCGGCTGGCCGGTCACCCCGGCGCTGACCGAGATCCCGGAGCCGGTTCTGCGCACCGAGATCGACAGCCCGGTCATCGCGGACCTCGCCGCGGCGCTCGGGGCGCCGGGCCAGACCTGGTAGGAGTACGACGCGAAGCCCTGCGAGGCCAGCAGCGGGCCAGCTCCGGCCGGATGTCCGCCTCCGCCGCTGCCAGGACCGTTGGCATGGCCGCCGACTGGTGGCGACGCGGACGTCGCGCTGCCGGCGCCGGCACCGGTGAGCGCTCCAGGAGGTGGGCCGGACTGGCGGGTCGACCAGCCATGCACGGCCAGCAGGCCCCCTGCGACCGCGGCGGCGAGGAGCACCGTGGCACCCCTCGGGCCCACCGAACCACCCAGTGCTCGCATGGCCTCACCACCTCGGACGAGCCTGCCGCGCGACGACGACACCAGGGTAGCCAGCCAGTCTGGACGCTTCCTGAACGTAGCCGGTGAATCTGCCCAGGCGGGCAGGACACCACCCGCGCGCGGCAGCATGGCCGACGATCCGCAGGGCCCCTGTCAGCGCTCACCGAGGCCGGCGTCGCGTGCCTTGACGATGGCCGCCGAGCGGTCGGACACCTGGAGCTTGGTGAAGATGTTGGAGACGTGGTTGCGCACCGTCTTGAGGCTGATCATCAGCTCGTGCGCGATGGTGGCGTTGCCCTTGCCGGCGGCGACCAGGTCGAGCACCTCCCGCTCGCGCTCGGTGAGCGACGGGAACGTGGCCGGCGCCGTCCCCGGGCCGGTCGCGAAGTGCGCGACCACCCGGCGCGCGATCTCCGGGCCGAAGATCGCCTCGCCCGCCGCGGCCGCCCGGATCGCGCGCACGATCTCGTCCTGGTCCGCGCCCTTGAGCAGGTAGCCGAAGGCGCCGGCCCGCATCGCCGCGAACACCGAGTCGTCGTCGTCGAACATGGTGAGGACCACCACCGCCGCGCCCGGGGAGCCGTGGGTGATCCGCCGGGTCGCCTCGAGGCCGTCCAGGTCGGGCATGCGCAGGTCCATCAGGATCACGTCGGGGGCCAGCTGATCGGCGAGCTCGACCGCACGATGCCCGGTCGCGGCCTCGCCGACCAGCTCCACGTCCTCGACGTCCTGCAGCATCAGGCCCAGCCCCCGGCGGAACGCCGGGTGGTCGTCGGCCACGAGCACGCGGGTCACGCGAGTGCCTCCGCTTCCGGCTCCGTCGCCCGCTGCCGCTCGATCGGGAGCACCGCCCGCACCAGGAGGCCACCCTCGGCCCGGTTGGTGATGGTGCAGCTCCCGCCGAGCTCGGCCGCCCGCTCCCGCATCGACGACCAGCCCACCCCCCGCTCGGTGGCACCGTCGGCGCCGCGGCCGTTGTCGGCGACGGTCAGCTCCAGGCAGCCGTCGACGCGGACGTCCACCCGGCAGCGGGTGGCCCCGGCATGGCGGGCGACATTGGCCATCGCCTCGGACGTGATCCGGAACGCGGCCACCTCCACCGCGGCGGGAAGCTCCGGCATCGGGTCCGGCCCGGACACCTCGACGGCGAGCCCCACCGAGAGGGCCGCGCCGCGCTGCCGGATCGCCGGGACCAGGCCGACCTCGTCGATCGCCGGAGGCCTCAGGTCGTCGACCACGCGTCGGACCTCCGCGATCGCGTCCCTGACCTCGTCGCGTGCCTCGGCCAGCAGGGCCGACCGGTCCGGGCCGTCGGCGCGGGACTGGGCGGCGTTCAGCTTGAGCACGACCGCGGCCAGCGACGGGCCGACCCCGTCGTGCAGGTCCTGGCGGAGCCGACGCCGTTCCTCCTCCCGACCGGCCACGATCCGCGTCCGCGACTCGCGCAGCAGGTGCGCCTGCCCCTCGGAGCGGACGAGCACCGCGGCGTAGCGCGCGAGGTCCCGGAGCAGGGACAGGTCGGCTGCGGACAGCCGCCGGCCGGGCGGAACGTCCACGGCCAGGTCGCCGACCCGCTCGCCCCGGTGCCACAGCGGGGTGCGGACCACCCGGTCGTCGGTCGCGGCGTCGTCGGCGTCGTCGGCTTCGCGGTCGTCGGCGTCGATCCAGACACGGTCGACGCGCAGGGCCTCGGCGACCGCCTCGGTGACCGCGGCGCCCAACGACTCGGGCCCGGCGGCCTCCGCGCGGTCGGCGAGCAGCCGCAGGGCCTGGTGGGGCTGCGAGCGGTAGCCGTAGACCCACCGCTCGACCCGCTGCCGCAGCCAGGAGTACGCCGGGTTCACGGCCACCGCCACCACGGCCACCGCCAGGAGGCCGCCCGCGTTGCCGTTCCCGCCGAGCCGTTCCGCGACCACCAGCAGCAGCGCGTACAGCGTGACCACCCCGAGCACGAGAGCGCCGTAGGTGAGCGTCCGGCTCAGCACGACCTGGATGTCGAAGAGGTGGTGGCGAAGGATCGCGATCGCGATCGCGACCGGCAGCGACACGCTGATCGCCGTGAGGGTGAGGTCGGTGAGCCACGCGTGGTCGCCCAGGACGAAGTGGTTCGTCCACACGAGCAGCAGGCCGAGCGGCACAGCGAGGGCTCCCCAGACCAGCCACAGCAGCTGCATCCTCACCACGCCGGCAGAGCCGCGGAGCCGGTTGCGGATGGCGACCGCTGATCCGAAGAAGAACAGCACCACCAGGACCAGGCCCACCAGCCCGAGCACGCCCGAGAGCACGTGCGGGAGCCAGGCGAGCGGCGGTTCCCGCCCGTCGTGCTCCTGCCGGAATCCCGCCCGGTCGCCGGCGGCGCCGATCAGGAAGAGCACCGCACCGAGGAGCCCGACCAGGATCACCCGCCGCCAGAGGGCCGTGAACGGACGCCCGTCCGGCAGGAGGTAGGCGATCAGCACCAGCCACAGGAAGAGGAAGATCCAGCTCCCGGCGAGCACCTGGTCGGCGACCAGGCTCGCGGTGCCGGTGCTGGCGTCCCGCGAACCGCCCAGCAGGACTCCGACCGACACCCCGTGGGCGACGAGCAGCCAGCCGATCCGCCGCTGGCCGCCCCGGACGACCAGGAGGCCCAGCACGACCGGGATCGCCGTCGCGATCGCGACGGCTGCATGGAACATGCGTTCAGTGTCTCCCCGGCGGCGGCGCACGTCACCCGTCCCGGGAACACTTCCCGAGCCCCCGGGACTCCGGCATCGTGCTCCCGGGTCGGCGGGCCGGGAACCCTCGAGGCGTCGGCGAGGGCCGCCGGCGAACCAGCCGGAAGGGAGCGGTGAGATGCCGCACAGCACGTTCGAGAGGTTCCTCCCCTGGACCGGGGCGATCGCAGGGGTCGCCTGGATCGGTCAGTCCTTCCTGTTCCACGAGGACACGGGCGACTCCCCGGGCCAGGCGACGACCGCGATGATCCATGACCACCTGGCGCTCAACCACGCGGCCGTCGGCTGCCTGGTCGTCATGGGGATCGCCCTGGTGTTCTTCGCGACCGCACTCCGCAGCCACCTGCGGTCGGGCGAGGCCGGCGAGTCGACCTACTCCGGCATCGCGTACGGCGGGCTGCTGCTCGCCTCGGCCGGGCTCTCACAGATGGTGATGTGGAGCTGGGGGCTGATCAACGGCGCGGCGGACGCGAAGGACGACGCCGCCCTCCACGTGCTCAGCTTCGTGGGCTACTTCGGCTTCGCCGGCATGGGGATCGGCCTCGCGACGACGCTCCTCGCCACCGGCCTGGCGGGACTGCGCAACGCGGTGTTCCCACGCTGGTTCGCGATCGTCACGCTCGTGATGGGGGCCCTGAGCGCCCTGGGTGCCGCGGGGATCCCTCCGGGCGGGCTGGTGAACTACCTGCTGCTGCCGTTCTGGCTGATCGCGACCGCGGTCCTCGTGGCCCGGAGGCACGGCGGCGCGGTCCCCGGCGCGGTCCGCGCTCAGGTGTCGAGCGGCTCGACGCCACGGAAGGTGGCCAGGTAGTCCTGCCAGTCCCACCCGGTCAGGAACCGGGTGGCTGCCGCCCGGCCGCTCTCGAACAGTGCCGCCGCCTGGGTCGGGGTGAGGCCGAAGTCGACCGGGTTGACGCCGGCGGTGTCGACCTGCATGGTCCGGACCTTCACCCACGGCTTGGCGAGCTGCGCCTGGTCACGCCCCACGATGGCGGTCATCGCCAGGTCCGCGGCCAGCGCGACAGGACCGTGCTTGACCAGGCCCAGGACGGGCAGCAGCTTGGCCGCATCCATCGGGAGCGGGGGAAGCAGCTTGATCCCGAACGTCGGCCAGCGCGGCGGACGTCCGTCGGTCCGGTCGAAGATGTCGATCGGGAAGTTGGACAGGACGCCGCCGTCCACCAGGGTCGACGGCGTCCCGGCGGAGTCCGCCAAGGTGACGGGCTCGTAGAAGAACGGGATCGACATGGAGGCCCGGACGGCGTCCACCACCAGCTGTCGACCCGGTTCCAGGCCGTAGGTGCGCTCGTAGTCCCAGGGGAAGTGCACGAGCTCGCCGCGGGTCACGTCGGTGGCGGTGACGACCAGGCCGAAGCGACGCTCGGGCGGCAGGGAGGACCCCGGGTCGTCGAGGGTGAGGTCGTCGAACGTCTCGACACCGCACTCCTCGACCAGGAGGTTGCCGAGCCACTCCCGGAGCCGGTCGCCCTCGAAGACCCCGTCGTCCATCAGCAGGGAGAGCAGGGGGCCGCCGATGGGGACCCGGTCCAGGAGTGAGCGATCGGTGAACTGGCGGTAGTCCAGCGTCTTCATGATCTCCGTGAGCCGCGACGAGCTCATGCCCGCGGCCACCAGTGCCCCGACGATCGAGCCGGCCGACGTGCCCGCCACCCTCGGGAAGGAGTAGCCGGCGTTCTCGAGCACGGAGATCGCTCCGACGTGGCCGATGCCCAGGACGCCGCCCCCTTCGAGGACGAGATCCGCACGGAGCGGCGACGGCCCGGTCATGAGGTCGGGCCGAGGAGCCCGCGCACCGAGGCGGGGACCGGGAGCTCCGATGCCCAGGGCGCCGGCACCGGCTGGCCCAGGACTCGCCGCACCGGCACCAGACCGCTCCACACCCCCGCGTCCGCGCCCGCCTCGTCGGGCGTGGCCGGCCAGTCGCTGGCGACCTTCAGCAGCCAGTTGCCCTCAGCGATGGGCAGCGACAGCACCAGCGTGGCGGCCAGCTCCTTGGGGGTCGGGCGCCGCACCTCCTCGGTCCGGCCGGGAACCAGCACGTCGCTGAACAGGTCGAGCGCGTCATCGTGGTCGTCGACCGGGGTGATCCGCCCGCGGATCGTGGCCGAGCGGTAGTTCACCGACGACTCGAACGCCGTCGGCGCGACCACGAGCGCGTCCAGGGTGAAGACCGAGAACACGGCCCGGGCGCCGGTTGCGACCTGGCGGAGCGCGCCCGCCCCGGTCGAGCCGTGCAGCAGGACGCGGTCCCCGTCGCGGGCGTACAACATCGGCACGGCGAGCGGCTCGCCGTCCGCCACGCAGCAGAGCACCCCGGCCCACTGGGAGTCCAGCAGGGCATCGAGGGCCGCGCGATCCGGCACTCCCAGCTCCGGGAAGCGATTCAGGGCGGTCATCACGGGGCCTCCGTGGACCCGAGGACGGTTCGGAGCATCACGACGTCATCGTGGCACTTCGCCGTGTCCAGCGACATCGACCGCATGTTCAGGGCACGAGGGCGATGCGCCCGTCCGCGGCCCCGGCCTCGAACGCGGCGACCGCGGACGCCCCGTCCGCGAGAGGAAACGCCTCCCCCACCACCGCAGAGACCTTGCCGGCGGCCACGAGCTCGTTCATCTCCACCAGCTCCCTCGCGTTCTCCTTGACGACGAACGTTCCGAGCTTCTGCGGCACGAGTGCCGACAGCACGGTGGCCCACACCTGTCGCTGGATGCCACCGATCCACCGGTCGCCCTCGCCGCCGACGATGACCAGCGTCCCAGTCCGGGTCAGTGCGCGGCGGAGCCGTCCCACGGAGGTCCGGCCACCGATGTCGATGATCAGGTCGAACTGGCGCGAGCCGTCGGCGAAGTCCTCCGTCCTGTAGTCGATGACCTCGTGGGCGCCGAGCGACCGCACCAGGTCGGCGTGGTCGCCGCTGCACACACCGGTCACGGTGGCGCCCAACGCGATCGCGAGCTGGACTGCGATCGTGCCGACGGCGCCGGAGGCGCCGACCACGAGCACGCGCTGGCCCGGGTGCACGTGGCCGTGGTCGCGCAGCGCCTGCATGGCCGCGAAGGTCGGGTACGGCAGGACCGCTGCCTGCTCGAAGGACAGCTGGGGCGGCTTCGGGGCCACCGTCCCGATCGGCGCGACGGCGTACTCCGCGAAGGTGCCCCGGGTCGCCCCGTAGACCTCGTCGCCCGGCGCGAACCCCCCGACACCGTCGCCGACGGTCTCGACCACGCCGGCGAAGTTGGTGCCCGGCACCGCGACGCTCGGCGCGCGGAGACCGAACCCGAGGACCCGCATCAGGTAGGGCTCACCCGCCATGAAGTGCCACGCGCCGCGGTCCATCCCGGCCGCCACGACGCGCACCAGGACCTCGTCCGCGCGCGGCGACGGCCGCTCCATGTCGCGGAGCTCGAGCGCGTCCGCCGTTCCGTACCGATCCTGTGTGAGGGCTTTCATCCCAGCCTCCGGTGAGTGATGGGGGCATCGGCGCTGCCGCCCGTGGCGCGTGCGCACGCCTCGTCAGACGGGAGCCGGCTGCCCACATGCGACACCGGCTGGCAGTCCTGCGGCAGGACCGAAGGTCCCGATCGGGGACCCGCAGGCCACCGAAGGCTCCTAGGGTTCGAGCATGCGAGACGTGGAGACGGCGGCCGTGGCCCTGCTCGCCGACCTCGTCGGCATCGACAGCGTCAACCCCGGACTCGTGCCCGGTGCCGCGGGCGAGAGACACATCGTCGAGCACCTGCGCACGCGCCTGGCCGGCGCCGGCTTCGACGTGACGGTCGTGCCGGCGGCCGGTCACGACGACCGGCCGAGCCTGGTCGCGGTGCCGCCGGGTGCAGCGGAGGGGCCGACGGTCGTGCTCAACGGGCACCTCGACACCGTCGGAGTGGCGGGCATGCCGGCGCCGTTCACGGCGCGCATCGACGGCGATCGGCTGGTGGGACGCGGGGCGGCGGACATGAAGGGCGGCGTCGCCGCGATCGTCGCCGCGGCCGAGCACCTGGTCTCGACCGGCGCCCCGGTGCGTCCGGTGCTCGCCCTGGTCGCCGACGAGGAGGACGCCAGCCTCGGCAGTGAGGCCGTCGTGGCCGCGCTTCCCGGGCTGGGAGTCCGGCCCGATGCGTGTCTGGTCGCCGAGCCGACCGGCCTGGCGCTGACCAGGTCGCTGCGCGGCTTCGCGGTCGTACGCGTGGCGTTCACCGGCCGCGCTGCGCACAGCTCGCAGGCGGAGCTCGGCGTCAACGCCGTCACCCACCTCGGCCGGCTGTTGCACGCGGTCGACGGTCGCGCGGAGGCCGTCCGCGCCAGCGGAGGCGACCTGATGGTGACCGTCGCGCGGGGCGGCGAGTCGGCGTTCGTGGTCCCCGACCATGCGGAGTGCCTGGTGGAGATGCGCACCAGCGCGGACCGGTCGAGCGCCGACGCGCTCGACGAGGTGCGCGCGCTGCTCGAGCCCGAGTGGGAAGCCCGGGCGGACCTGGTCGTCCACCGCGACGGCTGGTGCCTCGACGTCGAAGGCCCGGCTGCGGGCCTTGCGCGCCGGCTCGGCGCGAGCCTCGGCACCGGTCCGACCTTCGACGCGCCGTACTGGATGGAGGCGCCGCTGTGGCAGCGGCTGTGCCCGACCCTGGTCTGCGGCCCCTCGGGCGGCGGACTGCACGCGGTCGACGAGTGGGTCGACCTGCGCCAGGTCCGCGCCCTGACGAAGGCCCTGGTCGGCGTGCTGAGCAGCTGGACTCCGCATGCCGGCTGATCCGCGGGGGCTCCGCGCCGACGCACCGCTCCTGGATGCCTGGCTGCGCTTCCGCGAGCGTCCGCCGACGCCGTTCACCATCCCCGGCCACAAGCAGCGCACCGACCTGGTCGGTGACGTGGTCGCGGGGGACGTCCCGCTCTACGCCGGCCTCGACACGATGAAGCTCACCGCCGGCGTGCTCGCCGAGGCCGAGTCGCGCGCCGCACGGCTGTGGGGCGCGGACTTCTGCCGCTTCTCCACCGGCGGCGCCACCCACGCCAACCAGGCCGTCGCGCTCGCGGTGGCCGGCGACGGCGACACGGTGATCGTGAGCCGGACGCTGCACCGCTCCCTCCTGCTCGGTCTGGTGCTGGCCGGACTCACACCGGTGTGGGTGCGCCCCGACGTCGACGCGCGCACCGGGCTCCCCGCGGGCGTCTCGCCCGCGACGGTGACCCGCGCCCTGGCCGACCACCCGGAGGCGCGGGCGGTGTTCGTCGGCGACCCGTCGTACGTCGGCACGGTCGGCGACGTCGCCGGGCTGGCCGATGCCGCCCACGAGCACGGCGTGCCGCTCATCGTCGATGCCGCCTGGGCCGCGCACTTCGGGTTCCACCCCGAGCTGCCGCGGCACCCGCTGCAGCTCGGCGCCGACGTGATGGTCACCAGTGCCCACAAGACGCTGCCCGCGTGGAGCCAGGCCGCGGTCGTCCTCGCCCGCACCGAGCGCCTCGACGCCGCCCGCCTGGACGCCGGTGTCGAGGCAACCGCGACCACCAGCCCGGCAGGCGCGATCCTCGCCAGCACCGACGCCGCCCGTGCCCTGCTCGAACGGCACGGCCAGGAGCTTCTCGGCGACGCGATCGCCGCGACCCGCACCGCGCGCGACCGGCTGCGGGCGGTGGCCGGTCTCAGCGTGCTCGACGGCCCGACCGTCGACCCGCTCAAGCTCACCCTCGTCCTGTCCGGCACCGGGGCCGACGGCAACGCCGTCGAGCAGGACCTCCTGGCCGCCGGCCTGCCGGTCGAGTCCGCCGACCGTGACGTCCTCGTCGCCATCATCTCGCTGGCCGACACCGCGGAGTCGATCGCGACGCTGACGGCCGCGATCGCGCGGTCCGTGGAGCGCCACCGCGGCACGGCACGGCCGGTCGTCGGCCCGGCCGCCTACCGCGTCGAACCGGCCACCGCCGTACCCCCTCGCCAGGCGTTCTTCGCCGCGGCCGAGACCGTCCCGCTCACCCGGGCCGTCGGCCGGGTCAGCGCCGAGCTGGTCGCGCCCTACCCGCCCGGCATCCCGGTGCTCGCACCCGGTGAGCGGATCACCGACGAGACGCTCGAGGCGCTCGAGCACGCACGCGGTGCCGGCGTCCGCATCGCGTACGCCGCCGACCCCTCCCTCGCAACCCTCAGAGTGATCGCCCCGTAGGAGTCTCCCGGTGGAGCGCCCACGTGCTGCGCTCCGGGAACGCGCCGCCCGGCGCCGGAGCACGGCAACGTGGAACCGGTCCTGCACGGCGAGAGGTCGCGGCTAGTCCCGGAACAGCGTCTCCACCCAGGCGCGTGCCGGGGTGCGCGAGGCGGGCGGCGCGGTCATGTCGGGGGTGATCCGCGGCATGGGGGCGGTGTGCTGGCCGGCGCTGCGGTGCCAGTCGCTCTCGGCCTCGATCAGCGCGCCGAGGTCGCCACGGGACAGGAAGACGCCGTGCCCGTCGGGGCACTGACTGACCTCGGCCTCACCGGCGTGGCTGGTGACGGTCCGGCTGACCATGTCGATCCCGCATCGGGGGCAGCTCAGGGTGTCCATGGCGGCGACGCTACTCCCCCGCTGGGCCCGAACCCGGGCACCCTCGCCGGGGTGCCGCCAGACCGGCGGGTCAGCGCCGCCATACTTCACTGGTGACCCCGCCGCGGACCGGATTCGTCTATCTCGACCAGGCCGTGGACCGCGGGGGCGTGCTCGCGCTCGCCCACCGGGGCGGTGCCTACCACCCGGAGATCGAGGGCCTGGAGAACACCCTGGCGGCGTTCCGGCACGCCGTGCAGCTGGGCTTCACCTACCTCGAGACCGACGTGCACGTGACCCGCGACGGCGTGCTGCTGGCCTTCCACGACCAGGCACTGGACCGGGTCAGCGACGGCGAGGGCGCCATCGCCGAGCTCACCCACGCCGAGATCGGCCGGGCGCGGGTCGGCGGGCGGGAGCGCGTGCCCACGCTGGCCGAGCTCCTCGACGCCTTCCCCGACGCCCGGTTCAACATCGACCTGAAGGCCGACGGCGCGGTGGTGCCCCTCGCGCGGATGGTCGCCCAGCGCGACCTGTGGGACCGGGTGCTGGTCGGCAGCTTCTCGCCGCGCCGGCTGCGCCGGTTCCGCACGCTGACCGGCCACCGGGTCCCGACCTCCGCGCACCCCCTGGAGGCGGTCGCGTTCCGGGCACTGCCCAGCGGCCGCCTGGCCGACCTGCTCACCCGCGGCCGGGTGGCGGTCCTGCAGGTCCCCCACCGTCGCGGTCGCTGGACGGTGGTGACGCCAGGGCTGGTACGACGGGCGCACGCGGTCGGCAAGCACGTCCACGTGTGGACCATCGACGAGCCCGGGGAGATGCGCGAGCTGCTCGACCGTGGTGTCGACGGCCTGATCTCGGACCGGACGGACATACTCAAGGCCGTGCTCGTCGAGCGTGGCCAGTGGAGGGAGCCGACGTGACCACCTCGCCCGGGATCGCCGACCTCGGACCGCTCACCCGGGCCCGCGAGCAGCGGGCGTGGTACTGGTACGACTGGGCCAACAGCGCCTTCGTCACCACCACGGCCGCGGTCCTGTTCAGCCCGTACCTCACCTCGGTGGCCGAGCGAGCGGCCTGCGGCTACGCCTCCACCGACTCGCGCAGCTGCACCCGCCACCTGCAGGTGCTCGGGCTGGGCGTCTCCCCCGGCTCGCTGGTCTTCTACCTGGTGACCGCCGCGACCATCCTGTCCGCGCTCGTGCTCCCGGTCGTCGGGGCCGCCGCCGACCGCTCCCCCCGCAAGACCTCGATGATGGCCTGGTGCGCCTGGGCCGGGTCGGCCGCGGCGATGCTGATGTTCCTGGTCACCGGCACCGACTGGCTGCTCGGCGCCGTGCTGCTGGTGGTCGCCACGCTCTTCCTCGGCGCCAGCCTCGTGGTCTACGACTCGATCCTGTGCCAGATCGCCGAGCCCGACGAGCGTGACCGGGTCTCCTCCCGGGGGTGGGCGCTGGGCTACCTCGGCGGCGGGCTGCTGCTGGCCGCCAACTTCGCGCTGCTCACGGTGCTGTCCGACCACACCGAGCTCGCCGTCCGGATCAGCCTGTTCAGCGCCGGCCTGTGGTGGGCGGTCTTCACGCTGATCCCCTACCGCGGCGTCCGCAACCGCCCGCCCGTCGACGTGGTCCCCGAGCAGGGCGGGCTGGTGCGGCAGAGCTTCGGCCAGCTGTGGCAGACGCTGCGGGACCTGCGCGCCTTCCCGGTGACCCTCACGTTCCTGGTGGCCTACCTGTTCTACAACGACGGCATCCAGACGGTGATCTACGCCGCCAGCGTCTACGGCGAGAAGCAGCTGCACTTCCCCAAGTCCACGGTGCTGCTCGCGTTCCTGGTCGTCCAGTTCGTCGGCATCGCCGGTGCGCTGGCCTTCGCGCGGGTGGCCCGGCGGGCCGGCACGCACCGCACGATCGTGGCCGGCCTGGTGATCTGGCTGGCCGTGGTCGTGCTGGGCTACCTGACACCCTCGCGCAACCTGGCGCTCTTCCTCGCCCTCGCGGTCAGCATCGGCGTGGTGCTGGGCGGCACCCAGGCCCTCTCGCGCTCCTTCTACAGCCAGCTGATCCCGCGGGGCCGTGAGGCGGAGTACTTCAGCCTCTACCAGGCCTGCGAGCGCGGTACGTCGTGGATCGGCACGCTGCTCTTCGGTCTGGTCCACCAGTGGACCGACTCCTACCGTCCCGCGCTGCTGGCGCTGATGGCGCTGTTCGTGGTCGGGCTGGGGTTCCTGCTGCTCGTCGACACCCGGCGCGGCATCGCCGAGGCCGGCAACGAGGTGCCGCACGTGGTGTGAGGACGGTCATCCCGCACGATTGTCGGAATCTTCCGGGCACCACTACCGTTGAACGGGTTGAGACGTCAACGGTCGGGTACGTGTCATGTGTTCATCACCCGCCGGGCCGTCCGTCTCGGACATGTCAACGGGGGTCTAGAAGAGTTTGGGAGGTGGCCAGGTGGCAGAGCGCACACTGCGTGGAGCGCGGCTCGGAGGCCAGAGCTTCGAGGACGAGCGCGGCATCGAGTTCGCCGCCCGTCAGCAGGTCGGCTACAAGTGCACCGCGGGTCACGAGTTCGAGATCACGATGTCCGTCGAGGCCGAGGTGCCGGCGACGTGGGAGTGCCCACGCTGCGGCGCCGAGGCGCTGAGCTCCGCCGGCATCCAGCGCGAGGAGAAGGCCGAGAAGCCGGTCCGCACCCACTGGGACATGCTGCTCGAGCGGCGTTCCGAGAAGGAGCTCGAGGACATCCTCAAGGAGCGCCTGGAGCTGCTGCGCGGCGGGGAGATCGGTCCCGCCCACCTGCACCGCGCCAACGCCAAGAAGCGCCGCGCGACCGCCTGACGGTCAGCGCCGCGTCGGCGCTCACTCGTCGATCACCTCGCCCCGGATCACGGGTCCTCCGGACCCGGGTCCGGGGCGACGTGTGTCCCGGGACAGCAGGCGGCGGGTGACCACCTGGGTCAGCAGTCGTCGCGCGAACGGCCTGGTGAACGGCAGCACCAGCACGATGCCGACCGCGTCGGTCACGAAGCCGGGCGTGAGCATCAGCGTGCCCCCGATGAGGAGCAGCGCGGCGTCCGCCAGCTCCCGCGCCGGCATCTTCCCGCTCTGCAGGGCGGCGGTGAGCGCCTGCCAGGCCCGCGCGCCCTCCCGCCGGACCAGCCACGCGCCGACGATGCTGTCGGCCACCAGCAGCAGCACCGTCCACCAGGCGCCGATCACGTGGCCCACCGAGATGATCACCCAGATCTCCAGGACGGGCACGACCACGAAGGCGACGAACAGCGCCCAGGTGATGCCGCGGCGGCGTCGCCCGCTCATGGTCGGATCCCCTGCTCCGGCTCGCGGCCGGGCCCCCGGGACAGCCGGCGGCGTACCTGCGCCGCCCGCTCCCGCGCGCCCCAGACCGTGATCCGGCGCAGCGACTCGGCGGCGACCGCGCCGCTCATCTTGGAGTCGCCGCGGATCCGCTCGACGAACTCGATCGGCACCTCGCGGACCGTCAGCCCGGCCGCCAGCGTGCGGGCGACCAGGTCGGTCTGGAAGACGTAGCCGGTCGAGCGCACCGAGTCCAGGTCGATCTTCTCCAGCGTGGTGCGGCGGAACAGCCGGTAGCCGGCGGTCGCGTCCCGCACCCCCACGCCGAGCAGCACCCGGACGTAGAGGTTGCCGCCGCGGCTGAGCAGCTCACGCGAGCGGGGCCAGTTCACGACCGAGCCGCCGGGCACCCAGCGCGACCCGATCACCAGGTCCGCGCCCCGCAGCGCCTCCAGCAGCCGGTGCAGCTGCTCGGGCTGGTGGGAGCCGTCGGCGTCCATCTCGCCGATCACGTCGTAGCCGGCCGCCAGCGCGTGCGCGAAGCCGTGCAGGTACGCCGCCCCGAGACCGCCCTTGGCGGTCCGGTGCAGCACCTGCACCGCCGGGTCGGCGGCCGCGAGCTCGTCGGCGAGGCGGCCGGTGCCGTCCGGAGAGTCGTCGTCGACGACGAGGACGTCGACGTCCGGCTGGGCGCGCCGCAGCCGGCCCACGATCCAGGCCAGGTTGTCGGCCTCGTTGTAGGTCGGGACCACGACCACGACCCGACCCAGGCCCTCGATGCTTCCCGCGCTCGTCACTGTGCCGCCCTCGTCTCCCGTTCCGCGCTGGTGGCCGACGGGACCGCCCGGCTCGGGGTGTCGCGTTCCGTCGCCGGTGCTTGCCTCCGACGATACGGGATCAGCGTCAGGAGCAGGCCCAGGACGGTGGCGGTGAGGCAGGCGCGTCCGGTCCACGCACCCAGGCGTACGGCGGGGGTGAGCCCGGCGACCAGGCCGACCCGGTGCACCAGCACGTCCTGCGTGCGCACGCCCGCGCGGTCCACGACCGCGCCGCCGGGGTCGATGATGCCGGAGACCCCGTTGGTGGAGGCCACCACGACCCAGCGTCCGGTCTCGAGCGCGCGCAGCCGGCTGATCGCGAACTGCTGGTCGATCTGGGTGGTGTGGATGAAGGTGGCGTTGCTGGTCTGCACGGTCACCAGCTGCGCGCCGTGCGCGAGCTGGGCGTAGAGCCCGTCGTCGTAGGCCACGTCGAAGCAGATCGCGTCGGCCACCCGGACCCCCGCGATGCGCAGCGGCTCGGTCCGCGTGCCGGCCAGCATGTCGCGCGGGATCAGCGCCAGGCGCCCGAAGTTCTTGCCGTTGAAGAAGCGCCGGAACGGGATGTACTCGCCGTACGGCACCGGGTGCCACTTGGTGTAGCGGTCGGCGGCGCCGGTGCCGGGGTCCCACACGATGCCCTGGTTGAGCACGTGGGTCGCTCCCGCGTCGACGATCGCGCCGACCAGGATCGGCACCCCGATCGCGCCGGAGGCGGTCTCGATGGCCGCGTGGGTCTGCGGGTCGGTGAACGGGTCGACGGCCGTGGAGTTCTCCGGCCAGACCACGAAGTCCGGACGGGGCACGGCGCCGTCGGCCGCCCGCGCCGCGAGCGAGACCGTCGCGTCCACGTGGTTCTGGGTGACCTGGCGGAAGTCGTAGAGGATGTCGTCGCCGTTGCCGGGCACGTTGCCCTGCACCGCGGCCACCGTGGTGCGGCCGGTGACGTCGGGTTGCCAGGTCCGCAGCGCGGGCAGGCAGGTCACCGCGGCCACGACCAGCAGCAGCGCCCCGGCCCGGACCCGCCGTCCGCGGGCCGCGACCACCAGCTGGGCCAGCAGCGCGCCCAGCAGTGCCAGCAGGAAGCTCACGCCGACGGACCCGACGTACGGCAGCGCCTGGGCGACCGGGGTGTCGATGGTGGCGAACGCCAGCCGTCCCCAGGGCATGCCGCTGAACGGCCAGGAGCTGCGGACCACCTCCATCGTCACCCAGGCGGCGGCGAACCACAGCGGCCATGCCCGGCGCCGGAGCAGCACCGCGCTCACCGGGCCGAGCAGCCCGTAGAAGCAGGACTCCACGCCCGCCAGGCCGATCCAGGCGTCCCAGCCGACCGCGCGCATCCAGAAGATCAGCGTGAAGTAGAAGCCGACGCCGAAGACCAGCGCGGGGACCCAGGCGCGACCGGGGCGCAGCCCACGCACGGTGAGCACGAAGCCGGCCACGCCGACCGGCACCAGCGCGGCGACCGCGACCGGCTCGAAGGCGAGGGCCAGCAGCACACCCGCCGCCAGGGCGAGTCCGGTCCGGACGAGCACGGTGCCAAGGTACCCGGCGACGCTGTTGCACCGGGCACTCCCCGAGGCATGCCCCCCAGTCCCCCCACTCGATGCCTCCCCCTCTGCAGAGCGGCGGAGGGGTTCCGGACCCTTCGGACCAACCCGGAACCGACCGGCTGCCGACCCCGTGTTGTTGTCTAGGGGGCCCGGACCCCTCCGTCTCCGCCCTCGCGGGGCGGACCGCCCTCCGTGGACCGGGTCGGACGTGTGGGTGGCACCCCACCCTCCGACGCGGCCACTCGGACGACGGTCCACCAGCGCGATCTGCACGAGCGGACGGGACACCTTGGATCGTCGGCCGCACCACTGTCAACCGCCCGCTGACCTGCGCGAACGTCCGAAAGTGCAGGTCAGGACGGGGTCGCCGGGGTCACGATTTTGCCAAGTTTTCCCCTGCCGGTACGGCGTGTCGTGGCGTGTCGGTCATCCGGGCCGGGGCTCAGCCCGGAGCTCAGCCGGGGACGACCACCGTGCCGGTCGCGGTGGTGGCCAGCAGCGGCTCCTCGAGCATCCGGGCCGCGCCGGGCTTCTCGGCCGTGGGCTCGCCGCGCGCCACGACGTGCACGGCCAGCTCCAGCGTCCGCGAACGGGTGCCGACCCGCACCAGGTCGCAGCTGATCTCCAGCACGTCCCCGGCGCGCACCGGCGCGCGGAACTGCACCTCGGAGTAGGACGCGAACAGGCCCTCGTCGCCGTCGGTGCGGATGCACATCTCGGTGGCGACGTCGCCGAACAGGCCGAGGCTGTAGGCGCCGTCGACGAGGTTGCCGGCGTAGTGGGCGTGGGAGTAGGGCACGTAGCGCCGGTGCACCACCCGGGTGCCCACCATCGCCTCGTTGCTCACCGTCATGACGCCTTCCTCTCGGGCGTGGGGGCGAGCCGGTCGACCAGGTAGCTCGCGACCTCGCCGGGGGTGGTGCCGCGCCCGAAGACGCGGTCCACGCCGAGCTCGGCGGCCATGGTCTCGTCGAACCGGGGACCGCCCACGATCAGCAGCGGGCGCCTGTCCGCCGGGTAGGACTCGCGGAAGGCCGCGGACATCTCGCGGGTGTTGAGCAGGTGCGCGTCGCGCTGGGTCACGACCTGGGAGACCAGCACCGCGTCGGCCTTCTCGGCCCGGGCGCGCTCCACCAGCTGGGGCACGGAGACCTGGGCGCCGAGGTTCACGATCTTCAGCTCCCGGTAGTACTCCAGGCCCTTCTCCCCCGCGAACCCCTTGATGTTGAGGATCGCGTCGATGCCGACGGTGTGGGCGTCGGTGCCGATGCAGGCGCCCACCACGGTCAGCCGGCGGCGCAGCGCCCGCTTCACCGCGGCGTTGACCTCCTTGGGGGTCAGCAGCGGGTAGTCGCGCTCCACGACCTCGACCTTGCTGGTGTCGACGAGGTGGTTGACCCGCCCGTAGACCACGAAGAACGTGAAGTCGGGGCCCATCGGTTTCGCGTGGACGACCAGGGCGGGGTCCATGCCCATCTTGTTGGCCAGCTGGGCGGCCGCCCCCTCGGCGACCTTCCGCTGCGCGCCCTCGGCGCTCATGGGCAGCGTGAAGCTCAGCTGCACCATGCCGTCGCCGGTGGTGTCGCCGTAGGGACGGATGATGCTCACTGGGCCTCCTCGAGGATCTCGGTCGCCGGGTTGTAGTACGCCGCGGACTTGCGGGCCACCCCGTCCAGGCCCCGGCCGCCGTCGGCCGGCCGCTTCATCAGCCCGAACGTGCCGTCGGCGATCGCGGCCAGCAGCGGCGGGTCGCCGGCGGCGTCGCTGTCCGTGACGATCCGGTCCAGCAGGTCGATCGTCTCGCCCAGGACCTGGCGGGCGCGCTCGGCGATGAAGCCGTCGGGGGCGGGATGGAAGTCCTCGGCCAGGTTGCCGGCGGCGTTCATGACGTAGCGGACGTTCTGCAGCGCCAGGTCGCGGTCGGAGAGCCACGGCGTGACCACGGCCTCGGTCATCATCCCGACCAGCAGGATGCCCTGTCCGGTCAGCGCGCCGGCGAGGTTGAAGAACCCGTCGAGCAGGTAGCCGCGGAACACGTCCCCGGTCATGTGCCGGGTCGGCGGCATCCACTTCAGCGGCGCGTCGGGGAACAGCTCGCGCGCCAGCAGCGCGTGGGCGAGCTCCATGCGGAACGAGTCGGGGATGTCCGGGTCGATCTCGAAGGCGTGCCCGAGGCCGAGCTGCCAGTCCTCGAGCCCGGCCTCCTTGCCGAAGTACTCGTTGAGCAGCTGGCTGGTGGTGACCGTGTGCGCGGCCTCGACAGCGTCGGCGGTGGTGAGGTAGTTGTCCTCGCCGGTGTTGATGATGATCCCGGCGCGGGCGTGCACCTGCCGGCTGAACCGCTGGTCCACGAAGGTGCGCACCGGGTTGATGTCGCGGAAGAGGATGCCGTACATCGAGTCGTTGAGCATCATGTCGAGCCGCTCCATGCCGGCCAGCGCCGCGATCTCCGGCATGCACAGCCCGGAGGCGTAGTTGGTCAGCCGCACGTAGCGGCCGAGCTCCTTGCTCGACTCGTCGAGGGCCGCGCGCATCAGGCGGAAGTTCTCCTGGGTCGCGTAGGTGCCGGCGAAGCCCTCGCGGGTCGCGCCCTCGGGCACGTAGTCGAGCAGGCTCTGGCCGGTCGAGCGGATCACCGCGATGACGTCGGCGCCCTCGCGGGCCGCCTGCTGGGCCTGCGGAATGTCCTCGTAGATGTCGCCGGTCGCGACGATGAGGTAGATCCACGGCTGCCGCGGCGCGTCACCCCACCGCGCGATCAGCCGCTCCCGCTCGCGGCGCCGGGCGTCGATGCGCTTGACGCCGGCGGCCACCTGCCGGCGGGCCGCGGTGGCGGCGCGGGTGGCGTCCCTGCCCTCCGGCAGCCGGAAGGTGACCGAGCCGGCGGAGGCCTTCTGCGCGAGCGTGGCGAGGTCGTCGGCCTCACCGCGGCGCAGCGCGTCCCAGACCGGCAGCGCGATCCCGTGCTCGAGGCCGACGTCGGCGCGCACCACGTCGAGGAGGCGGTTCACCCACGGCGTGCCGTCGGGGTCCGCGCCCTCCAGCCCGGCGAGCCGCAGCGTCGCGCGCTCGACGGCCACGGTGGTGTGCTTCCTGGCCATCGTCACGATCGGCCGGCCCGCCTTGCGGGCCAGCGACCGTGCCTTGCGCACGGTCGTCGGGTCGAGGTCCAGCTTGGTCTGCCGCTTCGCGGCGCGTGTGCTCATGCCCAGTCCTGCTTCTCTGGCTGCTCGTCGCTTCGGTGGATGGTGCGGCCGGCCGCGACCGTGCGCACCAGGCGCGGCGGTTCGAGACCGGGGGTCAGGTCGGGGAGGTCGTCCTCGGTCAGCCCGCCGGGGACCTCCCACACGGCGAGGTCGGCCCGGGCACCGGGGACCAGGGCCCCGCCCTCGTCGTCATGGGCGGCGAAGGCGCCGCCGCGGGTGTGGGCCGAGAACGCCAGCGCCGACGGCAGCCGCTGGCCGTCGTGGTGGTGGTGCGCCGCGGCCCGCACGGCCGCCCACGGGTCCACCGGCGTCACCGGCGAGTCGGAGCCGAACGCGAGTCGGACCCCGGCCGTCTCCAGGTCCAGCAGCGGGTTGGTCGCCCGCCACCGGTCGCCGAGGCGCACGGCGTACATGCCGTCCGGGCCACCCCACAGGGCGTCGAACATCGGCTGCACGCTGGCGACGACCCCCAGGCGGGACAGGGTCGCCACCATCGCGGCCGACGGCATCTCGACGTGCTCGAGCCGGTGCCGCGCGCGCTGCACGCGCTCGGTGCCCAGGGTCCGCTCGGCCTGCTCCAGCCCGTCGCGGATCTCCTCCAGCGCGGCGTCGCCGATGCAGTGGAAGCCGGCCTGGAGGCCGGCCTCGGTGCAGGCCACGACGTGGTCGCGGACCTGTTCGGCGGTGAGGTAGCCGTGCCCGCACGAGTCGGCCAGGTCGGCGTACGGCGCCGACAGCGATGCGGTGCGCGAGCCGAACGCCCCGTCGGCGATCAGGTCACCGGCCAGCCCGGCCACCCCGAGCCGCGCCGCCGTCTCGACCGCCATCAGCTCGCCCCAGTAGACCGTGGCCCGCAGCCCCACCTCCGCGGCGGCCCTCCGGACCATCTCGATCTCGTGCTCGGGGCCGATGTGCGGTGCGGCGTTCTCGTGGAAGCCGACCACGCCGCGGGCGGCCAGGTGCCGGCAGGCGGCGCGGGCGGCGGCGAGGCGCTCGTCGGGGCCGATCAGGCTCTCCAGGATCGCGCGCACCGCGTGGTGGGCCTCGCGCTCCACCCGGCCGTCCGGCGTCCAGCCGTCGAGCTGGTCCAGCCCCGGCACCAGCGAGGCGAGCGCCGGCGAGACGACCGAGGAGTGGCCGTCGACCCGGGTCAGGCAGGTACGGCGGCCGGGGGCCGACCGCTCCAGCTCGTCCCCGGTCGGCGGGCGGCCCTCGGGCCAGTCGTTCTCGTCCCAGCCCTGGCCGACCAGCACGCCGTCGCTCTCGTTGGCCCGGGCGTGGCCGGCCAGCGCGTCGAGCGCGGCGACCAGGCTGCTGCTGCCGACCAGGTCCAGCCCGACGAGGGAGAAGCCGGTCCGCACGGTGTGCACGTGGGTGTCGACGAAGGCCGGGGTCACCAGCGCGCCGTCGAGGTCGACGACCTCCTGGGCCCCCTCGTAGGCCGCGGCGCGCTGCTCGTCGCCGACGAAGGCGACCCGCCCGTCCTCGACCGCGAGCGCGGTGGCACGCCCACCGGGCCGCCCGGTGTGGACGACCCCGTTGCGGAACAGCGTCCGGGTCACCCGGCGGCCCCGGCCTCGGCGGCCAGCCGGGCCTCGAACAGCCCCCGGACGCCGGCGTCCGCGCGCAGCAGCTCCATCGCGTACGCCGCGTGCCCGGGCACGTAGCCGTTGCCGACCAGCATCGTCACGTCGGCCGCGAGGCCCTCGGCCCCCAGCGCCGCGGACGAGAACGAGGTGGCCATCGAGAAGAACACGACCGTGCCGCGCTCGGCGGTGGCCAGGATCGCGCCGCCCTCGCAGCCGGGCACGTCGACGCAGACGACGGTGACGTCGGCGGGGCCGCCGGCGGCGACGACCGCGTCGCGCAGCCCGATCGGGTCCCGCGCGTCGGCGACGACGACCTCGTCGGCCAGGCCGGCCGCGCGCAGCGACGCCGCCTCCCGCTCGTGCGGGACGACGCCGATCGTGCGCCCGGCCCCGGCCCGCCGGGCGGCCGCCAGGCTCAGCGAGCCGGACTTGCCTCCCCCGCCGATCACCGCGACCGTCGGGGCGGCCGCGGACCGGGCGTAGCCCTCGACCACGCGGGCCGTCAGCGCCGGCGCCCCGCAGACGTCCATCACCGACAGGCTCAGGTCGCTGGGCAGGTCGTCGGGGATCACCGCGGCGATCGAGCGGCCGAACAGCACGGCGTACCCCTCGCACGGCACCTGCTCGCTGCGCCCGTCCCAACCGCGCAGGCCGTCCTCGATCACCAGCGGGGTGAGCGTGAGCGAGACCAGCGTCGCCACCCGGTCGCCGACCGCGAGGCCCAGCGGCGACTCGGGACCGACCTCCTCGACGGTGCCGACGAGCATGCCGCCGGAGCCGGTCTCGGGGTTCTGCATCTTGCCGCGGCCGGCGACGATGTCGAGGACCTCCGCGCGCACGGCGTCCCGGTCCACCTCCCCCGCCCGTGCTCCGGCGCTCGCGTGCTTGCGCTCGAGCTGGCGGAAGGAGGCGGCGTCGAGGTTGAGCTTCTCGACCCGGATGCGGACCTCGTCGGGCCACAGCTCGCGCCGGGTGTCGAGCCCGCGGGCCGCCTGCGGCAGCACGGCCGGGTCGTCGAGCACCCGGTGCAGGCCGGTGGGATCGCTGGGGCGGGTCGTCATGACCGTCAGTCCTCCACGGTTCGGTGTCGGCGACAGGAAGTCTTGCGGCGTGCCATTGGACGAGCCGCACGATCTCCTCGTACTCTGGCAGAGATGGCGTGGCTCACACAAACCTGACACGGGCAGTGTGCCGCACGGTGCCGACCCGGCGCCCACCGGTGACGCGGCCACGCCGACCGCCCACGACGTGCCCCTTCCGCGGAGGAGTCCCCATGAGCATCGAGACCTCGATCGGTCTTGAGACCGGCCAGCCCTACCCCTACCAGCGCACGGAGCTGGTCGAACCGGACTGGACCCGCTTCCCCGGCTGGAAGGACGTCACCACCGAGGAGTGGGAGTCCGTGCAGTGGCAGCGCGCCCACTGCGTCAAGAACGTCAGGCAGCTGCGCGAGCTGATGGGCGACCTGCTCGACGAGCGGTTCTACGCCGACCTCGCGCGCGACCAGGCCGAGCGCGCGACGATGTCGATGCTGGTGCCGCCGCAGATGATGAACACGATGGTGCCGCAGTTCGCGCCCGGTGGCCCCGGCTCGATGACCGAGCAGTTCTACGCCGACCCGATCCGGCACTACATGATCCCGGTGCTCAGCGACCGGCGCACCGACTGGTCCTCGCACCCGCACGCGACCCGCGACTCGCTGCACGAGCACGACATGTGGGTGGCCGAGGGGCTGACCCACCGCTACCCGACCAAGGTGCTCGCCGAGCTGCTGCCGACCTGTCCGCAGTACTGCGGGCACTGCACGCGGATGGACCTGGTCGGCAACTCCACGCCGACCATCGACAAGCTCAAGTTCGTCGGCAAGCCCAACGACCGGCTCGGCAACATGCTCGACTACCTGCGTCGTACCCCCTCGGTGCGCGACGTCGTGGTCTCCGGCGGCGACGTGGCGAACATGCCCTGGCCGCGGCTGGAGGACTTCCTGACCCAGCTTCTGGAGATCGAGAACATCCGCGACATCCGGCTGGCCACCAAGGCCCTCATCGGCCTGCCCCAGCACTGGCTGCAGGACGACGTGGTGCGCGGGATGGAGCGGGTGGCCGGGCTGGCCCGCTCGCGCGGCGCGTCGATCGCGATCCACACCCACACCAACCACGCCAACTCGGTGACGCCGCTCGTGGCCAGGGCGACCCGCGCGATGCTGGACACCGGCATCCGCGACGTCCGCAACCAGGGCGTGCTGCTCAACGGCGTGAACGCCGACCCGCACGCGCTGCTCGACCTGTGCTTCCGGCTGCTCGACGGCGCGCAGATCATGCCCTACTACTTCTACATGTGCGACATGATCCCGTTCTCGGAGCACTGGCGGGTCTCGGTCGCCGACGCCCAGCGGCTGCAGCACCACATCATGGGCTACCTGCCCGGCTTCGCCACCCCGCGGATCGTCTGCGACGTGCCGTTCGTCGGCAAGCGCTGGGTGCACCAGCTCGCCGGCTACGACACCGAGCGCGGCATCTCCTACTGGACCAAGAACTACCGCACCTCGATCGAGGCCAGCGACCCCGAGGCCCTGACCCGGACCTTCGAGTACTACGACCCGATCCACACCCTCCCCGAGTCCGGCCAGCAGTGGTGGGCCACCCACGCCGACCTCCCCAGCTCCGACCTCAAGGCCGCCGAGGTCGCCGAGGCCTCGCGGCGCACCGCCGCCCTGCAGGCCTGGTGAGGGTCGCGACGGTGCGGGTTTCACCGGCCGGCCGGTGAAACCCGGACCTGTCGGCCCAGGCTAGGGCTGACAGGTGCAGGTTTGCCCCGGCAGGTCCGGCGCGCCTCGGTTGTCCACAGGCGCCTGAAGTCGTGGGTTCGGCCCCACCGTGCTTGGTCATGGTCCTCTCATGGAACCTCGCCTGCTCGGACTGCCCTCCCACGATGACATCTTCTTGACCAGCGAGGCCCTGGCGCTCGGGTACGACGAACGCACGATCGCCAAGCTCGTACGCCAGAAGGTGTGGTTCCACGTGCGCCACGGCGCCTACTGCTCCGCAGCACTGTGGGAGCGGCTCGACGATCTGGGACGAAGATGTCTGGTCGCCAATGCTGCCTACCGGTCGGCCAAGTCGCACGTCCTGTTCTCCCACACCAGCGCCCTGGATCGCCTGCGGGTCCCCTACTGGGACATGCCGGACCTGGTCCACCTCACCCGCAGCGACGGCAAGGCGGGCCGTCGCCAGGCGGGAGTGGCACAGCACCGGGGCGCACTCGTGGCGGAGGACGTGACCCTGCTTCAGGGACGCTGGTCGACCAACGGCACGCGTACCGCCATCGACTGCCTGACCATCGCCGACACCGAGCACGCTCTCGTCATGGTCAATGGCCTGCTCCGTGCCGGCGAGACGACACTCGACCTGATCCACCGCCGGATCGAGACGATGGTCCACCGACCGGACACGCTGCACGCGCCCATCGTCCTGAGGCTCGCGAACCCGACGCTCGAGTCGATCGGCGAGGACCGGACCTGGCACTTCTTCTGGGCGACCGGTCTCACGATGCCGATCCCGCAGTACCCGATCCGGGACCGCCACGGTCGGGTGGTCGCGCGCGTCGACTTCGCCTGGCCGGAGCTGGGGGTGTTCCTCGAGTTCGACGGCAAGGTCAAGTACGAGGCGCTGCTGCGGGACGGGGAACGTGCCTCGGACGTGGTCCTCCGCGAGAAGAGGCGGAGGAGCTGATCTGCGGGCTCACCGGGTGGCGGTGCATCCGCATCACGTGGGCCGACCTCTTCGACCCGGCGCGACTCGCTGCACGGATCAACGCCGTACTCGCCGGGGAGCCCTGGGCGGCCTGAGCCGTCGCCACCTGTCAGCCGAAACCCGCACCTGTCGGCCCAGGCCTCGGCCGACAAGTGCAGGTTTCACCGGCCGGCCGGTGAAACCTGCAGGCGGCGCCCTACACCACCGGCCGGTTCTCGTACGGCGTGGAGAGCACGATCGTGGTGCGGGTGGCGACGTTGGCGGCGGACCGGACCCGGGCGAGGAGGTTCTCGAGGTCGGTGGGGGCGGCCACGCGGATCTTGAGGATGTAGGACTCGTCGCCGGCGACCGACCAGCACGACTCGATCTCGGGGATGTCGCGCAGCCGTTCCGGGGAGTCGTCGGGCTGGGAGGGGTCGATCGGGCGGATCGAGATGAACGCGGTCAGCGGCAGGCCGAGCTGGTCGTGGTCGACGGTGGCGCCGTACCCCTTGATCAGCCCCCGCGCCTCCAGCCGCTTGACCCGCTGGTGCACCGCGGAGGTCGAGAGACCCGTGGACTTGCCCAGGTCGGTGAACGACATGCGCCCGTCGACCGCGAGAAGCTCCAGGATCCTGCGGTCGGTGGACTCGACGTCGGTCGAGGGCGTCTGGCTCACGCCGCACACAGTAGCGGGACCGCGTGGCAGGATGCGGGCCGTGACGCAGGGTGAACCAGGAGACCGGTCGGGCCGGCTGATGCTGCTCGACACCGCCTCGATGTACTTCCGGGCGTTCTTCGGCGTCCCGGAGATCACGGCGGAGGACGGTACGCCGGTCAACGCGGTCCGCGGGTTGCTCGACTTCATCGCCCGGCTGGTCCGCGACTACCGCCCCACCGACCTGGTCTGCTGCTGGGACAACGACTGGCGCCCGCAGTGGCGCGTGGACCTGGTGCCGTCCTACAAGGCCCACCGGGTGGTCGAGGAGGTGGAGACGGCGCCCGACGTGGAGGAGGTGCCCGACCCGCTGCAGCAGCAGGTGCCGATCATCCTCGAGGTGCTGGAGGCGTTCGGGATCAGCGTGCTGGGCGCCGACGGCTACGAGGCCGACGACGTCATCGGCACCCTCGCCACCACCGCGACCGGCCCGGTCGACATCGTCACCGGCGACCGCGACCTGTTCCAGCTCGTCGACGACGAGGCGGGCGTCCGGGTGCTCTACATCGCCCGCGGCGTCGGGAAGCACGAGCGGGTCACCAACGACTGGGTGCGCGCCAAGTACGGCATCGACGCGCGCCAGTACGCCGACTTCGCGACCCTGCGCGGCGACACCTCCGACGGGCTGCCGGGCGTGCCGGGGGTCGGGGAGAAGACCGCGGCGACCCTGCTGGGCCGGTTCGGCGACATGGACGCGATCCTGGCCGCCGTCCAGGACCCCGGCTCCGACCTCGGCCCCGGCCCGCGCGGGAAGCTCAAGGCCGCGGCCGACTACCTCGACGTCGCCCCGACCGTGGTGGCCGTGGCGCGCGACATCGACCTCGACCGCGCCGGCAGCGCCCTCCCCCGCACCCCCGCGGACCCCGACCGGGTGCTCGCGCTGGCGCAGCGCTACAACCTCGAGGGCCCGGCCCAGCGACTGGTCGAGGCGCTCTCGGAGGCGCCCACGCAGCCACCTGCCGACGCCTGAGCGGTGCCCAGCGGGCCCGTACGGTGGGGCCCATGAGTCGAGTAGCGATCGTCGGCGGCCACGGCAAGGTGGCCCTCCATCTCCATCCCGAGCTCCGCAGCCAGGGCCACCAGCCGGTGGCCCTGGTCCGGCGCGAGGAGTACCGCGACCAGCTCGAGGCGCTCGGCGCCGAGGTCCGGCTGCTGGACATCGAGCAGCAGGACGCCGAGGCCTTCGCGGAGGCCTTCGCCGGCTGCGACGCCGTGGTCTTCGCCGCGGGCGGCGGGGCCGACGGCAACGTCGAGCGCAAGCGCACCGTCGACCTCGAGGGCAGCCTGAAGTCCATCGAGGGCGCCCGGAAGGCGGGCATCTCCCGGTTCGTGCAGATCTCCGCGATCGGCGTGGACGACCCGCTGCCGGAGGACACCGAGGAGGTCTGGCGGGTCTACGTCGAGGCCAAGCGCGACGCTGACGCCGCCCTGCGGGACACCGACCTCGCCTGGACGATCCTGCGCCCGGGCCGCCTCACCGACGACCCCGGCACCGGCCGGGTCGCGCTCGGCGAGGACGTGGCACGCGGCGAGATCCCGCGGGCCGACGTCGCGGGCACCGTGGCGGCCGTGATCGGCGAGGACCGCACGGTCGGTCGCCAGTGGAACCTCGTGGGCGGGGACACGCCCATCGCGGACGCCGTCAGTCGGTGAGCCCCGAGTAGGCGACCACACCCCGACGCAGCCGCGAGGTGACCTCCCGCGCAGTACGCCGGAGCGGGAGGTCACCGGCCGCGTCGGCCACCTGCCCAGCCAGGTCGAGCAGCTGCTTCATCCAGCGGACGAAGTCGCCGGCGGCCAGGTCGGTCTCGGTGAGCACGTCGTCGAGCTCGTCGCCCTCGGCCCAGCGGTACGCCGCCCAGGCGAAGCCCATGTCCGGCGGGCGCAGGTAGTCCAGCCGGTGCTCGCGCTCGAGCGCGTCGAGCTCGCCCCACAGCCGGACCATCTCGCCGATCGCCTCGCGCGCCGCGCCGCCGGGCACCCGCGGGGAGGTGGCGTCGTCGGGCCGCCGGGCCTCGAAGACCAGCGTGGACAGCGCCGCGGCCAGGCCGGAGGGCGACAGGTCGTCCCACAGGCCGTGGCGCAGGCACTCGGAGGCCAGCAGGTCCATGTCGGAGTAGATCTGGCGCAGGTGGCGGCCGCGGCCGGTGACCGTGTCCCCCTCGAGGTAGTCCAGCGCGGTGAGCACCTCGCACACCCGGTCGAACTGGCGGGCCACGGTGTTGGTGCGCTGCTCGACCCGGCGCCGCAGGGTGCGGGCGTCGCGGTCCAGCTTGAACCAGCGCTCGGCCCACCGGGCGTGGTCCTCGCGGTCGGGGCAGGCGTGGCAGGGGTGCGCCTTGAGCTCGTCGCGCAGCCGCTTGATCTCCCGCTCGGTGCCCGAGTCGAGGGGCGCCTTGCCCGCCCGCTCGCCGCGCCCCGGGTAGGCCGGCCCCACCAGGCCGTGGGTGCGGTCGCGCAGCGCCGAGGCGAGGTCGCGGCGCATCTGCGGGTTGCGGCCGTTGAAGTTCTTCGGCACCCGCAGCCGGGTCACCGCCTCCACCGGGGTCGGGAAGTCCATCAGGGCCAGCCGCCGGGCCTGCCGCCCGGCGGTCACGACGTACGGGCGGGGGCCCTCGGCCGAGAACCCCGGGTCGATCACCACGGCATACCCGGCGAACTTCCCGGCCGGCACGTCGATCACGTCGCCGGGCTTGAGCCGCCCGAGCGAGGCCAGCACCTCGTCGCGGCGGTCGTGGCGCCGGGCCCGCGAGGCGGCCTTCTCGGCCTCGCCGATGCGCCGGCGGAGCCCGGCGTACTCCATGAAGTCGCCCAGGTGGCAGGCGGCCGCCTCCCGGTAGCCGTCCAGCGCCTCCTCGCTCTTGTGCAGCTGCCGGGCGAGCCCGACCACCGCCTTGTCGGCCTGGAACTGTGCGAAGGACTGCTCCAGCAGCTCCCGCGAGCGCTCCCGCCCGAACTGGTGCACGAGGTTGACCGCCATGTTGTACGACGGCCGGAACGACGACCGGAGCGGGTAGGTCCGCGTCGACGCGAGCCCGGCCAGCTGGCGCGGGTCCATGCCGGGCTGCCAGAGCACCACCCCGTGGCCCTCGACGTCGAGCCCGCGGCGGCCGGCGCGGCCGGTGAGCTGGGTGTACTCCCCCGGCGTGATGTCGGCGTGGGTCTCGCCGTTCCACTTGGTCAGCTTCTCGATGACCACGGTGCGCGCGGGCATGTTGATGCCCAGCGCCAGCGTCTCGGTGGCGAACACCACCTTGCACAGGCCGCGGACGAACAGCTCCTCCACGACCTGCTTGAACGTGGGCAGCATCCCCGCGTGGTGGGCGGCCACGCCGCGGGTCAGGCCGTCGAGGAAGTCGTGGTAGCCGAGGACCTGCAGGTCCTCGTCGGGCAGGTGCCGGCAGCTCGCCTCGACGAAGGCGTAGATCTCGTCGCGCTCCTCGGGCGTGGTCAGGCGCACGTTGGCGGCCAGGCACTGGGTGACCGCGGCGTCACAGCCGACACGGCTGAAGATGAACACGATCGCGGGCAGCAGGTTCTGCCGCTCCAGCCGGTCGATCACGTCCACCCGGGTCGGGATCCACACCCGGCGGCCGTTGCCGACCGCCCGCGGGTTCTTCGACGAACCCGGCTTGCCCTTGCGGGGCGAGCGGCGGTCACGCATCAGCCGGGTGCTGGCCCAGTCGTCGCGGGCGACCTTGAGCAGCTCGCCGTTGACGGGGGCGCCCTCCTTGACGAAGCCGGCCGCGGCGTCGACGTCGGAGGAGGCGAAGAGGTCCAGCAGCCGGCGACCGACCATCACGTGCTGGTAGAGCGGCACCGGCCGCCGCTCCTCCACGATCGTGGTGGTGTCGCCGCGCACGGTCTCCAGCCACTCGCCGAACTCCTCGGCGTTGGAGACGGTCGCCGACAGCGAGATCAGCGCCACCGACTCCGGCAGGTGGATGATCACCTCCTCCCACACCGCGCCGCGGGCGCGGTCGGCGAGGTAGTGCACCTCGTCCATCACCACGAAGCCGAGGCCGAGCAGGGTGCGCGAGCCTGCGTACAGCATGTTGCGCAGCACCTCGGTGGTCATCACGACGATGGGGGCCTCGCCGTTGACGACGTTGTCGCCGGTCAGCAGGCCGACGTTCTCGGGGCCGTAGCGGGCGACGAGGTCGTGGTACTTCTGGTTCGACAGCGCCTTGATCGGCGTGGTGTAGAACGCCTTGCGGCCGGTCGCCAGGGCGAGGTGGACCGCGAACTCCCCCACGATCGTCTTGCCCGAGCCGGTGGGCGCCGCCACCAGCACCCCCCTCCCCTCCTCGATCTCCTTGCAGGCGCGGGCCTGGAACTCGTCGAGCGGGAAGGAGTAGAGGCTCTCGAAGTCGCGGTGGACGGGGTGCTGGCGGGAGCGGCGGTAGTCGGCGTACCGCTCCGCCGGCGAGAGGTCGTCGGCCGTGCTCATGGGCCCAACCTACGCGAGGACGGTGAGGGCCCCGGGGACGCACTCCACGGTCAGCGGCAACGGCGCGAACCGCTCGCCGTCGGCGTACGACACGATGCCGGGCGCGGCGACCGTGACCCGCCGGACCAGGTGGTGCTCGTACTGCCGGTGCGTGACGTGGGTGCCCCGGAACAGCTTGGGGTAGGTGCGCAGCAGGTCGGGCTTGGTGACCGGCTTGAACAGCACCACGTCGAGCAGCCCGTCGTCGAGCACCGCGCCCTCGGTGATCCGCAGGCCGCCCCCGAAGGAGGGGCCGTTGCCGACCGCGACCAGCATCGCGTCGAGGCGCCGGGTGCGGCCGTCGAGGTCGAGGGTGTAGGAGATCGGCCGGAAGGTGCGCAGCTCGGCCAGCGTGGCGAGGTTGTAGCGCATCTGCCCGCGGGGCCAGGTCATCCGGTTGGCCCGCTCGTTGACCACGGCGTCGAAGCCCGCCGCCAGCACCGTGACGAAGTACTTCGACCCGCTGCGGGCGAGGTCGATGGTGCGGGTGCGGCCGGCGAGCACCCGGTCCGCGGCGGCGGCAGGGTCCCGGCGCGGCAGGTCGAGGTAGCGGGCCACGTCGTCGCCGGTGCCGGCCGGGATGATCCCCAGCCGGGTGTCGCTGCAGGCCACCGCCTGCGCGCCCAGGTGCACCATGCCGTCGCCGCCGCACACCACGAGCGCCTCCAGGCCGTCGGCGACGCACTGGCGGGCCAGGTCCAGCGCCTCGTCGGCGTCGCGGCCCTCGAGGTTGCGCACCACCAGGCCCGCGTCCCGCAACCGGCCCAGCACGACCTCCCGGGCCCGCGCACCACGGCCCTTGCCGGAGGTCGGGTTGGTCAGGAGCGCGATCTCGCGCCGGGAGCCGGGCACGGGCCGAACACTAGCGAGCGATCACGGCGTACGCCGGGTCTCCGCGCCGATCCGCAGCCGCGCGGTGTAACGCTCCGGGGAGCCCCCGACCGCCTTGGCGAGCCGGCTCAGCGCGTCGAGCACCAGGTCGGCGGTGAACGAGGTGCCCGGCACCGCGAGCGTCAGCCGCTCGTCGTGCGCGAGCAGCAGGATCTGGCCGTGCCGCCAGGCCTGGTGGGCGCGCTTGCGCACCTCGTCGCTGGCCACCGGGACCGGGTAGGCCTCGTCGATGGCCAGCAGGTCGCACGGCAGCTGCGCGGCGGACTGCTCCTGGCTCAGCGTCCCGGTCACGTGGTGGCCCGAGCGCACCCCGCTGGTGGGCGTCCAGGTCACCTCGAGGACGCCCAACCAGTCCGGCAGGTCGAAGGCGTCGAGGTCGGCGAGCGTGTCGCGCATCGCGGCCGTCACAGCGGCGACACCTCGTCGTCGCCCCACTGCTGGGTGCTGGCTCGCCTGCGGCCCCGCGCCCGGTCCACCGAGCGCGCGATCGCCTCGGCCACCAGGAACAGCACCAGCATCGGCAGCGCGAGCATCAGCATCGAGAACGGGTCGGTCGACGGGGTCGCGACCGCGGCGAAGACGAACACGCCGAGGATGATCCACGGCCGGTAGCGCGCCAGCGACTTGCCGGAGACCACCCCGGCGAGGTTCAGCATGATCACGAACAGCGGGATCTCGAAGGCGATGCCGAAGACCAGCAGCATCCGGGTGAGGAAGCTGAAGTACTCACCGAACTCCACGAGGTTCTGCAGCCCCGCCGGGGTGAACCCGATCAGCACCGCGAGCCCCTTGGGCAGCACGTAGTAGCCGGTCAGCACGCCGAGGATGAACAGCGGCCCGGCGATCGCGACGAAGATCCGCGACCACTTCTTCTCCTTCGGGTGCAGCCCCGGGACGATGAAGCCCCAGATCTGGGAGAGCCAGTAGGGGCTGGACACGACGATGGCCGCCACGCCGCACAGCTTGAGCTGCAGCATCAGCGGCCCGGTGGCGCCCGCGACGTACGCCGTGGTCTGGGTGCTCTGCCCGAGCTGGCGCCTCGCGTCGTTGTACGGGTTGAGCACCAGGTCGAGGAGCTGGTTGTAGAAGAAGAGCGCCACGCAGAACGCGACCAGGAGGAACAGCACCGAGCGGATCAGGCGCGCGCGCAGCTCCCGCAGGTGGTCCCCGAGCGCCATCCGGCCGTCGGGCCCGACGGGATGATGGGGTCGACCGCGCAGGAGGTCGACCAGGCCGGCGATGGACAACCGCGCCCCGGTCAGGCGGTGTCGTTGCGGCGCAGGCGCTCGCGCTCGGCGTCGAGCTCGGCCTGGCGGGCGTCGAGGTCGGCCTGCTGGCGGGCCCGCAGCTCACGCTCGGCCTCGGTGGTGCCCGTGCCGGTGCCGGTGTCGGGGTCCTTGTCGTCGTCCATCAGGCCCTTGGTCTCGGCCTTGAAGATGCGCAGGGCGCGTCCGCTGCCGCGGGCCAGCTCGGGGAGCTTCGCGGCACCGAACAGAAGGATCACGACAGCCAGGATCAGCAGGAGCTCCGGGGTGCCGAGGTTGGCGATCATTGGCGTGGTCATGAGGTCCTCATCGTGGGAAGTGGAACGGGGTCCATGCTACGTCGACCCCGGGGCGGTCAGGTGTAGAGCCCGAGCGCGTCGCGCGCGGCGGCCAGGAACGAGTCGGCGTACCCGGGCGGCGAGACCACCCGGGCGTACGGCGCGAGCCGCAGCAGCAGGCGCCGCAGCCAACGCTCGTCGGCGACCAGCAGGTCGACCTCGAGCTCGCCGCCGTGCCCGGGGCGCACCGCCTCGACCGGGTAGTACTCGATCACCCAGCGCGCCTGCGGTGCCAGCCGCAGCGTGACCACCGTGGTGTCCGAGGACCGGCTGAACAGGCCGTCGGCGAGGTCCCGCGGGGCCTCCGGCGCGCTCTCGACGGGTGTGTCGAGCACCTCCGCACGGTGGATCCGGTCCAGGCGGAACAGCCGGGGCGCCTCGGCGCTGTGGCACCACGCGTCGAGGTAGCGGAACCCGTGGGCCGAGACCACGCCACGCGGGTCGACGGTGCGCTCGGACTCCTCGTCGCGCGAGGGCACGTAGTAGGTCAGCCGCACCTGGCGGCGCCCCTGAACGGCCTGCTCGAGCCGCCGCTCGAGGTCGGCGAGGTCGGTCGAGGGCGCCTCGGTGCCGGGGTCGATCTGCGCGGCCACCGAGCCCTCGGCCGCGGCCGCCTCGAGCTTGGCCAGGGCCCGGTCCACGATCTCGCGGGTCTCGTCGTTCGCGCCGTTGCGCAGCGCCCGCAGCGCGACGATGATCGCGGTCGCCTCGGTCGGGGAGAGCCGCAGCGGCCGGGCCAGGTAGTCGGCGTTGGTCACCCGGATCACCCCGTCGGCCTCCGGGCCCTCGAGCGCGTCGAGGTCGACGTCGATCAGGTCGTCGGGGTAGCCGCCGGGCAGGCCGCACATCAGCAACACCTTGAGGTCCTGCACCAGCTGCTCCGGCTCGACGCCGAGGCTGCCGGCGGCCTCCTCCAGGCGCACCTGGCCGTGGGTGTGCAGGAACGGCACCAGGGTCAGCAGCCGGGCCACCTGCTCCTTGGCGGCGGCCTGGACGGGCGGACGCGCGTTCATCTGGGGCTCACCTGGCCTCCTCGACGGTGGCCCGCAGCCGGGCCACGACCCGCTCGCGCAGGCCCTCGGGCTCCTCGACGCGGACGTCGGCGCCGTAGGACAACAGGTCGTCGGCCAGCCCCGGGCCGCCGTGGGAGATCACCAGGCGGTCCCACCCGGTGGTGCCGTCGGGGCCGGGGACGCCGGTGCTGATGCTCTCGGCGTCGCGGCGCAGGGCGTGGCCGGCGCCGCCGCGGACCAGCACCACCGCCCGCTCCGTCGTCGGCTCGGGGGCGAGCCGCCGGGCGACGTCGCGCACGTCGGTGCCCGGCGGCACGTCGTACGAGCCCGGCCGGCCCTGGCGGCGGGCCTCGCCCTGCACCCGGGAGAGCCGGAAGACCCGCTCCCCGCCGCGATCGGTGTCGAAGCCGACGGCGTACCAGCGCCCGGAGTAGCGGACCACGCCCCAGGGCTGGACGTGGCGCCGCTGGGTGGTGGTCTCACCCGGCCGGCGGTAGTCGAACTCGACCGCGCAGCGCTCCTGGGTGGCCTCCCAGAACACGTCGAAGGACGGCTCGTCGGCCGAGAGCCGCGGCTCGGCGATGTCGAGGGCGGAGACGTCGAGGGGCACCCCGAGCGCCTGCAGCTTGCGGACCGCCTCGGTGGTGGCCTCGGCGAGCCGGGCGTGCTCCCAGACCCGGGTCGCCAGCCCGATCACCGCCGCCTCGTCCGCCTCGAGCCGGATGTCGGGCAGCGCGAACCGGTCGGGGCGGATCCGGTAGCCGGGCTCGTCCTCGAACATCGGGTCGAGGCTGCCGACCTCGATCGGCACGCCGAGGCTGCGCAGCTCCTCCTTGTCGCGCTCGAACATCTTCTCGAACCCGTCCCGGGAGGAGTCCGGGTAGAGGATCGTGCGGATCCGCTCCTTGCTGACGTAGTGGCGCTGGACGAGCAGCATGATGAGCAGGTTCAGCAGGCGCTCGCTCTTGCGCGCCGCCGTCGGACTCATCGTGCTCCCCCTCGCCTGTCGCTCGTCGTGTGTCTCTCGCGCCTCAGTGGGCGCCGAGGATGTCGACCACGAAGTAGAGCGTGTCGTCGCCCTTGATGCCCGCGCTCGGCTGGCCCTGCTTGCCGTAGCCGTCCTTCGGCGGGATCGCCAGCAGCACCCGGCTGCCGACCTTCTGGCCGACCAGCGTCTTGTCCCAGCCGGGGATCACCTGGCCGTTGCCGATCCCGAACGAGGTCGGCTGGCCCTTGCTGTAGCTCTCGTCGAAGGGCTTCTTGCCGCCGTAGACCTGGCCGAGGTAGTTGACCGTGATGGTCTGGCCCTTGGCGACCGTGGCGCCGGTGCCCTGGATCAGGACCGCGGAGTGCAGCTTGCCGTCCGGCTCGGGGGCCTTGGCGAAGTCCAGCCCGGTGACCGCGTCGCCCTTGGTCTCGAGCTTCGGCGCCCAGGCCGGGGCCGGCTTCTGGGCGCCCTGGGGGCCGTCGAGCACCGAGCTGAGCAGGTCGACGATGATCAGCACGGTGTCCTTGTTGGCGATCCCGAGCTTGGGGTTGCCGGTCTGGCCGAACGCCTTGTCGGCCGGCGCGGTCACCGCGACCCGGGACCCGATCGTGTGCCCCTCCACCGCCTCCTTGAAGACCGGGCTGAGGTTGCTCGAGTCGACCTTGATCAGCTGCGGCTGGCCGGTGTCGTAGGTGCTGTACGCCTTCTTCTTGGTGTAGCCGTCGCCGATCCAGAAGTTCGCGTAGATCGAGTCGCCGTCCTTGATCTCGGCGCCGTCGCCCTGGTGCAGCACGCTGCTCTGGATGCTGCTGGACTCCATCTGCTTCTTCCAGGTGACCTGGGGCTCCTTGCCCGCGTCACCGGAGACCGACACCGCGGACAGCGGGCCGGAGGAGCCGTCGCTGCCGCTCCCGTTGCCGCAGGCCGCCAGGGTCCCCAGCAGGACCAGCGGCAGCAGGACGGACGGGACGCGACGCAGTCGTCGAAGCACGGGGTCTCACCTTCATCGTTGTGCAAGCGGTGTGCAGGCGCGGGTCACCCTATCCGGGACTGCTGAGAGATCCCGGCACCCGGGCGGTGTTCACATGCCGTCGATGAGGCGCTGCACCCGCTCGTCGTACGCGCGAAACGGGTCCTTGCACAGCACGGTGCGCTGGGCCTGGTCGTTCAGCTTCAGGTGCACCCAGTCCACGGTGAAGTCGCGCCGGCGCTCCTGGGCCTTGCGGATGAACTCGCCGCGCAGCCGGGCGCGGGTGTTCTGCGGCGGCACCGACTTGGCCTGGAAGATCTTCAGGTCCGTGGTCGCCCGCGCCACCGCCCCGCGCTTCTCCAGCAGGTAGTAGAGCCCGCGGCCGCGGTGGATGTCGTGGTAGGCCAGGTCCAGCTGGGCGATGCGCGGGTGGCCCATCGGCAGCCCGTGCTTGGCGCGGTAGCGGTCGATCAGCTTCCACTTGATGACCCAGTCGATCTCGCGGTCGACCAGGCCCAGGTCGTCGGACTCGATCGCCTTCAGGCCGCGCTCCCACAGGTCGAGGGCGGCCTCGATGACCGGCGTGCTGATGTCGCGGCGGTCCACGAAGTCGCGGGCCTTGGTGAGGTACTCCTGCTGGATGTCCAGGGCGCTGGCCTCGCGGCCGTTGGCCAGGCGCACCTTGCGGCGGCCGGTCACGTCGTGGGAGATCTCGCGGATCGCGCGGATCGGGTTCTCCATCGTGAGGTCGCGCATCACCACGCCCTCCTCGATCATCCGCAGCACCAGGTCGCAGGAGGCCACCTTGAGCATCGTGGTGGTCTCGCTCATGTTGGAGTCGCCGACGATGACGTGCAGGCGGCGGTACTTCTCGGCGTCCGCGTGCGGCTCGTCGCGGGTGTTGATGATCGGCCGGCTGCGCGTGGTCGCGCTGGAGACGCCCTCCCAGATGTGCTCGGCACGCTGGCTCACGCTGAAGCTGGCGCCGCGCGGCGTCTGGGTGATCTTGCCGGCGCCCACGATGATCTGGCGGGTCACCAGGAACGGGATCAGCACGTCGGCGAGCCGGGAGAACTCCCCCGACCTCCCGACCAGGTAGTTCTCGTGGCAGCCGTAGGAGTTGCCGGCCGAGTCGGTGTTGTTCTTGAACAGGTAGATCTCGCCGGCGATCCCCTCGTCGTGCAGCCGCTGCTCGGCGTCCAGCAGCAGCCCCTCGAGGACCCGCTCCCCCGCCTTGTCGTGGGTCACCAGCTCCACCACGTCGTCGCACTCGGGCGTGGCGTACTCCGGGTGGCTGCCGACGTCGAGGTAGAGCCGGGCGCCGTTGCGCAGGAACACGTTGCTGCTGCGACCCCAGCTGACGACCTTGCGGAAGAGGTAGCGCGCGACCTCGTCCGGACTCAGACGGCGCTGGCCCTTGAACGTGCACGTCACGCCGTACTCGTTCTCGATCCCGAAGATCCGTCGGTCCACGTCGGCCAGCCTAGGCCCCCGGTGGTCGACTTCCGCGGCTCAACCACCGAACCGCCCCGAGAATTGGGCAGGTGGGGTCGCCGGCCGCTGCGGATTGGCCACCAACCGCAAGATTTGGGGCCGGTCTGATGCGGTTTCTCACCAGTCGAGGAGGGTCGTCTGCCGGCGCCACCGGTTCAGGACCCGCTCCCGGCCCCGCTCCGAGTAGAGCGAGTTGTCCACCAGCCGGCGCCACCGCTCCAGCCGGCTCGGGTCGTGGGGCCGGCCGAGCAGGCGGTCGAGCTCGTGCATGACCACCAGCGGGTGGTTGAGGAGGTCGTCCAGCGTGTAGCCCCGGCGCCGGTACGCCGTCCCGGTCAGCCCCCGGTCCCGCCGCAGGTCGGTGCGCTGCTGCTTCCTGTCCCGGTGGTGGGCCCCGTCGAACTCCTGCACATCGCACGTCCCGTTGATCAGAAGGTCGGCGCGCCCCAGATGCCCACCGGTGTCGTCGTAGAGGTCCACCTGGGGCGTCACCTCCACGCCCATGGCGACGTGGAAGACGCGCAGGATCGTCTCACCGCCGGACTCCGCCCGCTTGTCCGAGAGCTTCCAGGCCGCGCGGAGGACGCGTACGCCGGGCCGCTTGGACGCCAGGATCTCCTTCATCCGGTCCTCGTCGACGTGGCCGAGCCGGCGCGCGGAGTCGAGCATGATGACCAGGTCCAGCGTGCCCAGGTCCCGCGCGGCGCGCAGCAGGATCTCCTCGGGCGCCTCCACGGGGAGGCCTTCGACCCGGCTCGGGCGGGCCTCGCGCACCAGTCTCGAGCAGACCAGGCCCGCCCTCGACGGTCGGTTCTCCTTCTCGTTGACCGCCACGAAGACCGGAGCCTGCTCCGGGACCTTCGGCAGCTGCCAGCCGAGCAGCCGGGCGCCGGTCAGGTGCGTGAAGACCGCGGATTCCGGCAGCACCAGCAACCAGGCCCGCAGATCCCGGCGGTACTCCTCCTCGTCGCTCAGCCCCTCCCGCTGCTTCACATAGATGCCGTGGGCAACCCGGCGGTACTCGGCCAACCGGACCTCTCCACGGATCGGCTTGTCGTCGTCTGCCTCGTCTTCGCTCAGTGCGTCGTCTCGCATGGCAGCGAGAATGCGCCGATCGGTCGCGGCTCGTCGGCCGCACCGGCCCAGCCTGTGGACAGCTCGGTCCGGGGAGCGCCTGTGGACAGTTCCCGGCCCGAGGATCGGTCGCCGACCCCGGTCGGGACGCCAGCGGCGTGCGGATTGGCGACCGACCGCAACGATCCGGGCCCGCCGCGTGCGGAATGGCGCCCAACCGCAACGTCAGCAGCCCGGGAGCCGGCGGACCGGTCAGCCCGGCGGCGCGATGGGCGGCTCGTCCTGGGTCGGGACGGCCGAGGCCTCCTCGGTGGGCTCGGGGTCGGCGTGCCGGGCTGGGCCACGCTCGCCGAGCAGCGCATCGAGCCGGGCCGGCCGGATCCGGGAGAACTTGCGCGGCTGGCTACGCGTGCGGTCCAGCACGGCGACCTCGAGGTCCTCGGTCGGGATCACCCGGTCCTCGCCGGCACCGTTGTCGCCGGCGGTGTGCCCGAGCGCGGCGACGGCGACCTTCAGCGCCTCGTCGAGCGACGCACCCTCGGTGAAGTGCTCCTTGAGGTGCTGCGCGACCGTGTCAGCCTGGCCGCCCATCACGGCGTACCGGTGCTCGTCGGCGACCTGACCGTCGTAGGTCAGCCGGTAGATCTGGTCGTCGGCCGCGGCGTCGCCGATCTCGGCGACGAAGATCTCCACCTCGTACGGCTTCTCGCCGCCGCTGGAGAAGATCGTGCCGAGGGTCTGGGCGTAGGCGTTGGCGAGCCCGCGGCCGGTCACGTCGCGCCGGTCGTAGGCGTAGCCGCGCATGTCGGCGAGGCGGACGCCGGCGATCCGCAGGTTCTCGAACTCGTTGTACCGACCGACCGCGGCGAACGCGATCCGGTCGTAGATCTCCGAGACCTTGTGCAGCGCCTGCGAGGGGTTCTCGGAGACGAACAGCACCCCGTCGGCGTACTGCACGGCCACGACCGAGCGGCCGCGACCGATCCCCTTCCGGGCGAAGTCCGCCCGGTCCTTCATCAGCTGCTCGGGCGAGACGTAGAACGGCATGCTCATGTCAGCTGGCTCCCTGCTCGAGCGGGGCGGTCGGGCCGTCGGGCCGGGTCATCCGGCCCGCGATCACCCGGTCGGCGATCGCGGCGACCTCGTCGTCGGCGAGCCGGCGCCCGCCGTCGGCGGTCATCACCTGCACCACGGGGAAGATCCGGCGGGTGATGTCGGGTCCGCCGGTGGCCGAGTCGTCGTCGGCGGCGTCGTAGAGCGCCTCGACGACGGCCTGGACGGTCTGGTCGGCGGTGAAGTCGTCGCGGTAGAGCTTCTTGAGCGAGCCCCGGGCGAACAGCGACCCCGAGCCGACGGAGTGGAAGGCGGTCTCCTCGTAGCGGCCGCCGGTGACGTCGTAGCTGAAGATCCGGCCCTGCTCGTGGTTGAGGTCGTAGCCGGCGAAGAGCGGGACGACGGCCAGGCCCTGCATGGCCATCCCGAGGTTGGACCGGATGAGCGCCGCGAGCCGGTTGGACTTGCCGTCCATCGAGAGCGTGCTGCCCTCGATCTTCTCGTAGTGCTCCAGCTCGGTCTGGAAGAGCCGGACCATCTCGACGGCCAGACCGGCGGTGCCCGCGATGCCGACCGCCGAGAACTCGTCGGCCGGGAAGACCTTCTCGATGTCGCGCTGGGCGATGATGTTGCCCATCGTGGCGCGGCGGTCACCGGCCATCACCACGCCCCCGGGGAACGTGGCCGCCACGATCGTGGTGCCGTGGGGGGCGAGGTCGCCGGCGTGGCCCTGGGGCACGGCGCGGCGCCCCGGCAGCAGGTCGGGGGCCTGGGCGGCGAGGAAGTCGGAGAACGACGAGGTGCCCGGCTGCAGGAACGCAGCCGGGAGTCGGGGATCGCTCACTGGCCACCCTTCTGGATGAACGACTTCACGAAGTCCTCGGCGTTGGTCTCGAGCACGTCGTCGATCTCGTCGAGGATCGCGTCGACGTCCTCGTCGAGGGCCTCCTTGCGCTCGGCGACGTCGCTCTCCGGAGCGACCTCGGGCGTCTCCTCGGTCTCCGAGGACTTCCGCGGTTGCTTCTGCTCCTGTGCCATGGTCCGACCCTATCCACTCAGCGGGTGAGAGCGGTGAACAACGCCTCGGCCGTCTCACACCGGTCCAGCAACGCCCCGACGTGCGCCCGGCTGCCGCGCAGCGGGTCGATGGTCGGCACCCGCTGCAGCGACTCGCGTCCGGGCAGGTCGAAGATCACCGAGTCCCACGACGCGGCGGCCACCGAGTCGGCGTACTTCTCGAGGCACCGGCCCCGGAAGTAGGCGCGGGTGTCCTCCGGCGGGTCGTGCATCGCCGACTCCACCGCCGTGTCGTCGAGCAGCCGCTCGATCCGCCCCAGCCCCACCAGCCGGTGGTAGAGCCCCTTCTCCGGGCGGATGTCGGAGTACTGGACGTCGATCAGCTGCAGCTTGGCGTCGTCCCAGTCCAGCCCGTCGCGCTGGCGGTACTGCTCGAGCAGCTTGAGCTTGGCCACCCAGTCCAGCTCGCCGGCGCAGAGCATCGGGTCCCGCTCGAGCCGGTCGAGGACCGACTCCCACCGGGCGAGCACGTCGACGGTCTGGGGGTCGGCGTCGGCGCCGAACCGGTCCTCGACGTACTTGCGCGCGAGGTCGAGGTACTCCAGCTGGAGCTGGATCGCGGTCAGCTGCCGGCCGTCGTGCAGCGTGAGCAGGTGCGTGAGCGAGGGGTCGTGGGAGACCGCCCGCAGCGACGCCACCGGGCCCTCGACCGACAGGTCGTGCGGGATGAACCGGTCCTCGATCATGGCCAGCACCAGCGCAGTTGTGCCGACCTTGAGGTAGGTCGAGACCTCGGCGAGGTTCGCGTCGCCGATGATGACGTGCAGGCGGCGGTACTTCTCGGGATCGGCGTGCGGCTCGTCGCGGGTGTTGATGATCGGCCGCTTCAGCGTGGTCTCCAGGCCGACCTCGACCTCGAAGTAGTCGGCGCGCTGGCTGACCTGGAAGCCGTGCTCGCGGCCGTCCTGGCCGATGCCCACCCGGCCGGCGCCGCAGAAGACCTGGCGACTGACGAAGAACGGCGTGAGGTGCCGGACGATGTCGGCGAACGGCGTCGACCGGCGCATCAGGTAGTTCTCGTGCGCGCCGTACGACGCGCCCTTGTTGTCGGTGTTGTTCTTGTACAGCACGATCGGCGCCCCGCCCGGAAGCTGCCCGGCCCGGCGGGCGGCGTCGAGCATCACCTGCTCCCCAGCCTTGTCCCAGCGCACCACGTCGAGGGGGCTGGTGACCTCGGGGGTGGAGTACTCCGGGTGGGCGTGGTCGACGTAGAGCCGGGCGCCGTTGGTGAGGATGACGTTGGCCAGCCCCAGGTCCTCGTCGGTGAGCTGGCTGGGGTCGGCGATCTGGCGGGACATGTCGAAGCCCCGGGCGTCGCGCAGCGGCGACTCCTCCTCGAAGTCCCAGCGGGCCCGGCGGGCCTTGATCGTCGCCGAGGCGTAGGCGTTGACCACCTGGGAGGAGGCCACCATCGGGTTGGCCAGGGGCTGTCCCTGCACCGAGATGCCGTACTCGATCTCCGTGCCCATCACCCGTCGCACGCTCATGGCGCGAGCCTACGCGGTGCCGGTTGGCGGGGCCGCCCGACGCCACCGGGACATCCCGACCACGCCCCGCGGGCCCTAGGCTGGGCCCATGGGGATGTGGAGCGAGCAGGTCGTGCCCCGCCTGACCGACCTGTCGCTGTCGGTGGACCAGGTCAGCCGGCTGCGGGTCGAGACCTGCGCCGGCCTGCACGGACGGGTGCTCGAGCTCGGCTTCGGCAGCGGCCTGAACCTGCCCTGGTTGCCGCCCGGGGTCACCGCCCTGGACGCCGTCGACCCCTCGGGCGTCGGCTGGTCACGCTCGGCGCGGCGCCGGGCCGCCTCACCGGTCCCGGTCGCCCGCCTGGGCCTGGACGGGCAGCGGCTCGCGGCGGGGGACGCGTCGTACGCCGGGGTGCTGGCGACGTTCACCCTGTGCACGATCCCGGACGCAGCCGCGGCGCTGGCCGAGGTGCACCGCGTGCTCCGGCCCGGCGGCAGCTTCCACTTCCTCGAGCACGGGCTGGCGCCCGACGCCGGCGTGGTGCGCTGGCAGCAACGGCTCGAGCCGCTGCAGCGACGGCTGGTGGGTGGCTGCCACCTGACCCGGGACGTGCCCGCACTCGTGCGCGGGGCCGGGATGGAGCTGGTCGAGCTGCGCGCGGAGTACCTCCCCGGTCCGCGGGTCGGCCACCCGTGGGCCTACGCCTACCTGGGCCGGGCGGTCCGCCCCGGCGGCTGACACCCGCCGGATACCGTCGGGGGCGTGTCCGACCCCGCACCCGACGCCGACCAGTCCGCCCGGGCGATCGCCGCCGCCGAACGACTCGGCCTGGCCTTCGAGGTCACCCGGCACGGGCCGGTCCGCTCGCTGGAGGAGGCGGCCCTCGTGCGCGGCCTGGAGCCCCGACAGGTGCTGAAGACGATGGTGGTGCGGGTCAGCCACGGCGACCACCGGTTCGTGCTCGTGCCCGGCGACCGGGAGATCGCCTGGCCCAAGCTGCGGGCGCTGCTGGGCGCCAACCGGCTCTCGATGCCTGCCGCCGAGGCCGCCCGGGAGGTGACCGGCTATGTCCGCGGCACGATCACGCCGCTGGGCAGCCGGACAACGCTCCCGGTCATCGCCGACGCCGCCGTGCAGGGCCGGGTCTCGGTCGGGGGCGGTGCGCCCGGCGTGGCGCTCACGGTGGACGCCGGTCAGCTGGTCGACGCGCTCGGCGCCACCGTTGCCGACGTGACCGACCTGGTCTGAGGCGGGGCTGAGGCGGGGCTGAGGCAAGGCCGGTTGCGGTTTGGCGGCAAACCGCGACGAAGCGGCCCGGGTCGATGCGGTCTGTCGCCAAACCGCAACGTCACGGAACGCTCAACCCCGGGGCCGGCCCTGCAGGGCGTGGGCGAAGTTGACGCCCACGAGCCCGGCCCAGGAGACCAGCAGCGCGGGCAGGTGGTCGGTGAGGCCGAGCGGGATCGAGATCGGCACGGCCGCGACCACCGAGACGATGCCGAGGGCGAGCTGGCGGCCGCCGGCGGCGCGCTCGAGCTGCCCGGGCCGCTGGACCGACATGAACCGGTCGGTGGCCCGCCGCTGGACCTCGCGCTCGATGCGTTCGGCGAACGACTCCACCAGCGCGGCGTCGTACGACGCTCCGAGCTCGCGGCGGGTCTCCAGCACCGCCTCGAGCTCGGAGCGCTCGAGCTCGTCCTCCCCCATGCCCGGCGACCGCTACAGGTACTGGCCGGTGCTGGCGACGGTGTCGATCGACCGCCCCGGCTCGGTGCCCTGCTTGCCGGTGATGAGCGTGCGGATGAAGACGATCCGCTCGCCCTTCTTGCCGGAGATGCGGGCCCAGTCGTCGGGGTTGGTCGTGTTCGGCAGGTCCTCGTTCTCCTTGAACTCGTCGACGCACGCCTGGAGCAGGTGGGAGACCCGCAGGCCGCGCTGGTCGTGGTCCAGGAAGTCCTTGATCGCCATCTTCTTGGCCCGGTCGACGATGTTCTGGATCATCGCCCCGGAGTTGAAGTCCTTGAAGTACAGGACCTCCTTGTCGCCGTTGGCGTAGGTGACCTCGAGGAACCGGTTCTCCTCGGTCTCGGTGTACATCCGCTCCACCGTCGCCCGGATCATTCCCGCCACACAGGCCTCGCGGTCCCCACCGAACTCGGCGAGGTCGTCGGCGTGCAGCGGCAGCTCGGTGGTGAGGTACTTGCTGAAGATGTCGCGGGCCGACTCGGCGTCGGGGCGCTCGATCTTGATCTTCACGTCGAGGCGGCCGGGGCGCAGGATCGCCGGGTCGATCATGTCCTCGCGGTTGGAGGCGCCGATGACCAGCACGTTCTCCAGCAGCTCGACGCCGTCGATCTCGCTGAGCAGCTGCGGGACGATGGTGTTCTCGACGTCGGAGGAGACCCCGGAGCCGCGGGTGCGGAACAGCGAGTCCATCTCGTCGAAGAACACGATCACCGGGGTACCGCCACTGGCCTTCTCACGGGCCCGCTGGAAGACCAGGCGGATGTGCCGCTCGGTCTCGCCGACGTACTTGTTGAGCAGCTCGGGGCCCTTGATGTTCAGGAAGTACGACTTGCCCTCCTGGCCGGTCCGGGCGGCGACCTTCTTGGCCAGCGAGTTCGCGACCGCCTTGGCGATCAGGGTCTTCCCGCAGCCGGGCGGTCCGTAGAGCAGGACGCCCTTCGGCGGCTTGAGCTGGTGCTCCTTGAACAGGTCCGGGTGCAGGTACGGCAGCTCGACGGCGTCGCGGATCGCCTCGATCTGGGTGCCCAGGCCCCCGATCGACTCGTAGGCGATGTCGGGGACCTCCTCGAGGACCAGCTCCTCGACCTCGGACTTCGGCACCTTCTCGTAGGCGTAGCCGGCGCGGCTGTCGAGCAGCAGCGAGTCACCCGCGCGGATGGTCTCGGCGCGCAGCGGGGCGGCGAGGCGTACGACGCGCTCCTCGTCGGCGTTGGCGATCACCAGGGCTCGCTCGCCGTCGGCGAGCAGCTCCTTGAACATCACCACCTCGCCGACCTTCTCGAAGTCGAGCGCGGCGACGGCGTTCAGCGCCTCGTTGAGCATGATCTCCTGGCCGTACCGGAGCTCGTCGAGGTCGACCGAGGGGCTCACGTTCACCCGCAGCTTGCGGCCGCCGGTGAACACGTCGATCGAGTCGTCCTCGTTGCGCTCCAGGAAGATGCCGAAGCCGGCGGGCGGCTGGGCCAGCCGGTCGACCTCCTCCTTGAGCTTCATGATCTGGTCGCGGGCCTCGCGGAGGGTCTCGGCGAGGCGCTCGTTCTGCGACGTGACCCCCGCCAGCGAGCGCTGCGCGTCGGCGAGCCTGAGCTCGAGCCCGCGGGAGTGTGCCGGCGCGTCGGTCAGCCGGTGGCGGAGGTCAGCGACTTCGGCCTCCAGGAACCGCACCTGGTTCGCGAGCTCCTCGGGACTACGCCCGTTCACCCCGGAAACGCCTTCGGTGTTAGACATCAGCGTCACCTCCTGTGGATGTTGACCCTACCCGCGAGACCGGCGGAGGGAAGGGCACCAGGGAGGGTGTTGGTCACGAATTGGCGACGGACCGAAGACCTGCGGATTGGCGACAGACCGCACTGCCGGACTCCCTGCGGTTGCGGTCTGTCGCCAAACCGCAACGACCCGGGCCCTGGAACTGCGGTCTGTCGCCAAACCGCAGCCCCGGCAGCCTCACTCGGCGGGGTCGGCGGGGAGGCCGGCGGGCCGGGGGCCGGTGTAGTCGGGGCCGTAGGCACCGGGGGCGGGCCGGCGCTTCTTGAGCGGGGCGCGCTGGCCGGGGGCCATCCGGCGGGCGGTGACGAGGAAGGCGGTGTGGCCGATCATCTTGTGGCCGGGCCGCACGGCCAGCCCCTCGACGTGCCAGTCGCGCACCAGCGACTCCCAGGCGGCCGGCTCGGTGAAGCCGCCGTGCACCCGCACGGTCTCGACGAAGCGCGAGAGCTGGGTGGTGGTGGCGACGTAGGCGCACACGATCCCGCCGGGCAGCAGCGCGTCGGCGGCGGCGTCGAGGCACTCCCAGGGGGCGAGCATGTCGAGGATGATCCGGTCGACGCGCTCCCCCGAGGCCGGCAGCGCCTCGGCGAGGTCGCCCAGGGTCAGGGTCCAGGCCGGATGGGTCGCGCCGGCGGGGGCGCCGAAGAACTGGCCCACGTTGCGGCGGGCGACCTCAGCGAACTCCTCGCGCCGCTCGTACGAGGACACCCGGCCCCAGGGCCCGACCGCGCGCAGCAGCGAGCAGGTCAGGGCGCCCGAGCCGACCCCGGCCTCGACGACGTGCGCGCCGGGGAAGATGTCGGCCAGCGCCACGATCTGGGCCGCATCCTTGGGGTAGACCACGGCCGCACCGCGGGGCATCGAGACCACGAACTCCGAGAGCAGCGGCCGGAAGACGAGGTACTCCCCGCCCGCGGAGGAGGTGACGGTGAAGCCCTCCTCCCGCCCGATCAGCTCGTCGTGGTCGAAGTGCCCGCGGTTGGAGAAGAACCGCTTGCCCGGCTCCAGGCAGATGTTGTGCCGGCGGCCCTTCTGGTCGGTCAGCCGCACCCACTCCCCGGCCCGCAGCGGCCCGCGGTGCACACCGGACCAGGCCTCCTGCGGGACGTCGCCCCCCGCGGGCACGTCGGGGGCCGCAGCGGCCTCCTCGGGCGCGTCGGCGGCGGAGGGTGCGGAGGGGGTGGTGCTCGTCGGGACCTCGTCGGACATGCGCGGAACCCTACGAGAAGCGCGGCCCCGGACAGGAATCCCGCGGCACCGGACCAGCAGCAGCGGCTCAGCCGGCGACGGCGCGGAACGCCCGGTCCACGTCGGAGGTGGCGAGCACCCCGTAGACGCTGCCGTCGTCCTCGACCAGCAGGTACTCCGCCGCGGGGGTGCGGGAGATCGCGGTGACGAGCTCCTCGCCGCCGATGCCCACCGGCAGCCGCAGCCCGGTCTCCAGCGTGCGCGCCACGGTGCTCACCGCGACCCACGGCCGCCGGTCCACCGGGGTGGCCAGCAGCGCGGCCTCGTTGACCAGCCCGACCGGGGTGCCGTTGCCGGCCACGGTCACGATCCCGCCCGCCGCGGCTTCCTGGGCCCGGCGCACGGCCTCGGCCAGCGGCAGGTCGTCGGGGACGGCGAGGGTGCGGCGGGCCAGGTCGCGGGCCACCAGCCCGGGCAGCCGGCGCCGCACCCGCCCGGACACGATCGCGGCGGTCGAGCCCTGCCAGAGGAACATCGCGACCACGAACGCGAGCACGAAGTCGAGCAGTTGCGGCTCGTTGCCCGGCCCCAGCAGGCGCACCTGCGCCATCGGCCACAGGAGCACCAGCCCGGCGGCCACCCGGCCGCCCCAGCCGGCGACGATCGTGCCGCGGTGCACGTTGCCGGTCGCCGCCCACACCCCGGCCTTGAGCACCCGGCCGCCGTCCAGCGGCAGGCCCGGCACGAGGTTGAGCACGCCCACGAGCAGGTTCGCGCTGGCCAGGATGGCCAGCGCCATGCCGAGCAGCCCGGGTGGGGTGAGCCACCACAGCAGGGAGGCGACGGCGCCCACCAGCAGCGAGGTGATCGGCCCGACGACCGCGATCCAGAACTCCTCGCGCGGGCGTCGGGCCTCCCCGTCGATCGAGGTCATCCCCCCGAGGAAGTGGAGCGTGATCGAGCTGACGCCGAAGCCGTAGCGCCGTGCCACGGTCGCGTGCGACGCCTCGTGGAGCAGCACCGAGAGGTAGAGGATCACGGCGAACGCGAGGCCGGCGAGGTACTTGCCGGGCCCCAGCCCGGGCTGCACGCTCTCCACGGTGGGCGCCAGCATGATCGCGATCAGCCCGGCGACCAGGAACCACGAGGAGGACACCAGGACGTCGCTGCCCCCGATGCTGCCCACCCGGAAGGTGCCGGGCGGGCGCTGGCGGGACCCGTCCCCGGGGCGCGAGGGGCCGCCGGCGGAGGGGTCGGGAGCGGGGTCGGACACGTCTCGAGGCTATCCGACCGCACCCCACCGCCCGGGCGGCAGGATCCGGCACCCGGTTCGGGCGGTACGCCGGGCCGTCGGCGCCCTCGCCTAGGGTGCCCCTCATGAGCGTGCAGCAGTCCCCCGCCGACCCCGTGTCGACCCCCGTCGACGGCGTCGAGGTGCTCGGCGCGCTCTCCCCCAGCCGCGCCGCCGACTTCATGAGCTGCCCGCTGCTCTACCGCTTCCGCATGGTCGACCGGCTGCCCGAGCCGCACTCCCCCGACGCCGTGCGCGGCACGGTGGTGCACAAGGTGCTCGAGGACCTCTTCGACCTGCCGGCGCTGGAGCGCACGCCCGAGCGGGCCCGCGACATGCTGCTGCCGACCTGGGAGCGGCTCGTCGAGGCCGACCCCGAGCTGGACGCCATGTTCGACGGCGCCGGTGCGGACGTCGCGGCCTGGCTGACCACCTGCCGCACCGTGCTCGACCGCTACTTCACCCTCGAGGACCCGACCAGGCTGGAGCCGGCGGAGCGCGAGCTGTACGTCGAGTCGGTGCTCGACTCCCGGCTGCTGCTGCGCGGGTTCGTCGACCGGATCGACATCGCCCCGGACGGCGCGATCCGGGTCGTCGACTACAAGACCGGGCGCGCCCCGGGCCCCCAGTTCGAGGCCAAGGCGCTGTTCCAGATGAAGTTCTACGCCCTGGTCATCTGGCGCACCCGCGGCGTCGTGCCCGCGATGCTGCAGCTGGTCTACCTCGGCAGCGGCGAGCTGCTGCGCTACGTCCCCGACGAGGCCGACCTCCTTGCCACCGAGCGCAAGGTCGAGGCGGTGTGGCAGGCGATCCGGACCGCCGAGGAGACCCGCGACTGGCGCCCCAGCCCCAGCCGGCTCTGCGACTGGTGCGCCCACCGCGCGCTGTGCCCCGCCTTCGGCGGCACCCCGCCGGAGCTGCCGGAGCCGGCCGGCCCTCAGTCGACGGCCGCGGAGGACGACTCCGCGGCCGCCCGGCCGCCCGGCTCGGGGTAGAGCACGCACGCCACCTCCACGCCGCCGGCCGGCCGCAGCGCCGGGTCGACGCCCTCGCGGAACTCCACGCGTACGCCGTCGCCGTCGTCGTGGATGCCCTCGACGCCGCCCCAGAGCGGCTCGTGGGCGTCCTCGTCGCGCATCCGGTCCAGCACCGCGCGGACCCGCGCCGGTCCACCCTTGCCGAGCCGGGCGACCAGCGCCGGGCGGTCGAGCTCCTCGAGGTCGCCGAGCACGCCCTGCTCCTCCTCGAAGGCCTCGGCCGAGCGGCGGGTCCAGTGCTCCTCGATCACCGCCCTCAGGTCCCGGGACTCCCAGCCGCACTCCGGTGTGGCCTCGGGGCACCGCGGGTGGAAGGAGCAGCCCAACGGCGGGTCCGCGGCGTCCGGGATCTCTCCACGGGGCAGCTCCCGGGGCAACGACCTGGTCGGGTCCGGCTCGGGGATCGCCGCCAGCAGCGCCTTGGTGTAGGGGTGGCGCGGGTTGGCGAAGATCTCCTCGGCGCGCCCCACCTCGACCACGCGCCCGAGGTACATGATCGCGATCCGGTCGCAGAAGTACTTGGCGCTGGCCAGGTCGTGGGTGATGTAGACGTAGGTCAGGCCGAGGTCCCGCTTGAGGTCGAGCATCAGCTGGAGGATCTTGGCCCGCACGCTCATGTCGAGCATCGACACCGGCTCGTCGGCCACCAGCACCTCGGGGTCGAGGATGATCGCGCGCGCGATCACCGCGCGCTGCTTCTGGCCTCCCGACAGGTCGGAGGGGTACTTCGACAGGTAGCGCTCGGCCGGGCTGAGGCCGACGCGTTCCAGCGCCGCGGCCACCCTGGCCCGCAGCTCGGCGCCCTTGGCGATCCCGTGGATGACCAGCGGGTCGCCGACGGCTGCCTCGACGGTCATGGAGGGGTTCAGCGCCGCGTGTGGGTCCTGGAAGACCATCTGCAGGTCGGTGCGCAGCTCGCGCAGCTCCCGGCCGCGCATCGCCGACACGCGCCGGGCGCCGCGCTCCCGGTCGTGGTAGGTGATCGAGCCGTCCGTGGCCGGCACCATGCCGAGCAGCGCCCGGCCCAGGGTGGTCTTGCCGCTGCCGGACTCGCCCACCAGGCCGAGCACCTCGCCGCGGTGCAGGGTGAGGTTCACCCCGTCGACCGCCTTGACGCTGCGCGACCGCAGCCCCAGGAGCCGGGACAGCGCGCCGCCCTGCAGGTTGAAGTGGACCGAGAGATCGGTGATGTCGACGACCGGGGACCCGGCGGTGTCGGTGGCGGTCACGTGCTCAGGCTTCGTCGGCAACGGAGAGCTCCTCCCTGATGAGCGGTGCGGTCTCCCGCGCCTCGAGCTGGACCAGGCCGTCCTTGAGGTCGGCGGACCAGCAGGCGGACCGGGTGCCGCCCTCGTGCTCGCGCTGCACCGGGTGGCGCTCGGCGCAGATGGTCATGGCGTCGGGGCAGCGCGGGTTGAACCGGCAGCCCTGCGGTGGCGCGACCAGGTCCGGGGGCGCGCCCTCGATGTAGTTCAGGCCGGTCGTGCGCAGCGAGATCGTCGAGCGCAGCAGCTCGCGGGTGTAGGGGTGCCGCGGCGCGGTGAAGACCTGGCGGGCGTCCCCGATCTCGACGATCTCCCCGGCGTACATCACCGCCACCCGGTCGCAGGCCTCGGCGATGATGCCGAGGTTGTGCGTGATCAGCAGCAGCGAGGTGTCGTACTCCCGGCGCAGGTCGTGCAGGATCCGGATGATCTGCGCCTCCACCAGCACGTCGAGGGCGGTCGTGGGCTCGTCGGCCACCACGAACGCCGGCCGCAGCACCAGGGTCAGCGCGATCATCAGCCGCTGCCGCATCCCGCCGGAGAACTCGTGCGGGTAGGCCTTGAACCGCGTGGGCGGGATGCCCATCGTGCGCAGCGCCTCGAGCGATCGCCGCTCGATCTCCGCCTTGCTGATCCCCTTGTCGTGGGTGCGCAGCGTCTCGGCGAAGTGGTCGGAGATCCGCATCAGCGGGTTCAGCCGCGTGAGCGGCTCCTGGAAGATCATCCCGAGGTCCCGCCCGCGCATCGCGTGCTGCTCGCGCGGGCTGAGCGCGAGCATGTCGCGGCCCTCGAACCGCAGCTCGCCGTCCCGGGCGGCGCCGTCTGGCAGCAGGCCGAGCAGGCCCTCGGCCGAGGGTCGACTTGCCGCAGCCGGACTCACCGACCAGGCCGAGGATCTCGCCCTTGCGGAGCGAGAAGCTGACCCCGTCGACCGCGCGCACCGGGCCCCGCTCGGTGCCGTACCAGACCCGCAGGTCCCGGGCCTCCAGCACCGGGGGCTGGGGCTCGGCGGTGCCGGGCACCTCGTCGTGCAGCTCCAGGTGGCTCATCGGGCCTCCTCCATCGCGGGGTCTGCTGCGGCGAAGGTGACCGGGCGGAGCCGGCGCCTCCGCAGCGCGGGGTTGACGGTCTCGTTGAGGCCCTCACCGACCAGGGTCAGCGCGGTGATCAGCAGGATGATCGCGAGGCCGGGGAACAGCGCCGGCCACCAGGTGCCGGCCTGGGCGTCGTCGAGCGCCCGGCTCAGGTCGTAGCCCCACTCGGAGGCCTCGTTGGGCTGGATCCCGAGGCCCAGGAAGCCGAGCGCGGCCAGCGTGCCGAGCGCGTCGGCGGCGTTCAACGTGCCGATCACGGGCACCGACTGCACGACGTTGCCGAAGAGGTACTTGCGCATGATCGTGAACGGTGGCGCACCGATCGCCCGGGCCGCCTCGATGTAGGTGGACTCCCGGGCGGAGACCGTCGTGTTGCGCACCACCCGGAAGTACTGCGGGATGTAGATCGCGGTCAGGGCGAGCGCGGCCGCCACGACGCCGCCACCGAGCGGGCCGCGCAGCAGGAACGAGAACACGATGGCGAGCAGCAGCGAGGGCAGCGCGTACATCGCGTCCATGACGAAGACCAGCAGCCGGTCGACCGCGCCGCCGACGAAGCCCGAGGCCAGGCCGAGCGGGACCCCGACCAGCGCTGAGAGCGCCACGGACATCAGCACGACCTCCAGCGCGGTCCGGGAGCCCCAGACGACGCGGGAGAAGATGTCGTAGAACTGGTCGTTGGTGCCGAACCAGTGCGCCCCGGAGGGGGGCGCGAGCTTGGGCAGCTTGGTCCCGTCGAGGGTCGTCTGGTTGAAGTCGTAGGGGGCGATCCACGGCGCGAAGACCGCGAACAGCACGAAGACGACGGTGACGACGACGCCGGCCAGCAGGATCCAGCGAGCCATCCCCTGGGTGTTCCACACCCGGGACCACAGGCGGCGCATCAGTACCTCACTCTCGGGTCGACCAGTGCGTTGACGATGTCGACGACCACGCTGACCAGCACGACGACGACCGCGAAGAAGGTGACCAGGCCCTGGACGGCGATGTAGTCGCGGGCGGTGATGTACTGCACCAGCTCGGTGCCCAGGCCCGGCCAGTTGAAGGTCCGCTCGGTCAGGATGGCGCCGGACAGGGTCAGCGCGATCTGCAGGCCGATCACCGTGATCACCGGCACCAGTGCGTTGCGGAAGGCGTGCCGGCGGACCACCTGCCGCTCGGCGATGCCCCGCGCGCGGGCGGCCTCGACGTAGTCGCCCTTCATGGCCTGGATGACGTTGACCCGCACCAGCCGGATGATCACGCCCGAGAGCAGCAGGCCCAGGGTGAGGCACGGCAGCACGTGGTGCTTGAGGATGTCGCCGACCGCCGAGCCGTTGCCGTCGAGGATCGCGTCGACCAGCAGGATGTGGGTGTGGGGTGGCACGGTGAACTTCGTGACCACCGAGGCGATGTCGTAGGTCGGCCAGCCCGGGAAGACCTTGACGACCAGCACCACCAGCATGATGCCGACCCAGAAGATCGGGGCGGCGTAGGAGACCACGCCGAAGATCCGGATGCCGGCGTCGACCGGGGTGTCCCGCCGCCGCCCGGCCAGGCGGCCCAGCGGCAGCCCCACCAGCAGCGCGATCAGGAACGCACCCAGGGTCAGGGTCAGCGTCGCGCCGCCCTGGTCCTTGATGATGTCCAGCACCGGCCGGTTGTCGCTGATGGTGTGCCCGAAGTCGAAGGTCGCGACGTTGCGCAGGTACTCCAGGTACTGCACCACCATCGGCCGGTCCAGCCCGAGCGCGGCCCGGCGCAGGGCGAGCGCGTGCGCGTCGAGCTTGCCGCCGACAGCGGCCGAGACGGGGTCACCGGGCGCGACCCGCAGCAGGAAGAACACGATGGTGAGCAGCACCCACATCATCGGTATCACCAGCAGCAGGCGGACCAGGATGTAGCGGGGCAGGGACCCCGACGACGACGCCAACGGTTTTTCTCCTCCCAGAGGGGCCAGGGGTGGCACGGCACCACACGGGGGAGGGCGCCCACCCGCTGGGTGTGCGCCCTCCCCCGTGTCGGTTCAGCCGTTCTTGCTGATCATCCAGAAGCGGAAGATGTACGTCGGGTCCAGCGTGTCCTCGACGCCCTGCATCGACTTCGAGGCGACCGCGACGTTCTGACCGTTCCACGACGGGATCAGCGGCACGTCCTCGGCGACGATGTCCTGCAGCTGGCCCAGCTCGTCCTCACGGGTCGCCTTGTCGGTCTCCGCGAGCTCCTTGTCGAGCAGGCTGTTGACCTGGTCGCTCTGGTAGCCGTTGGCGAAGAAGCCGCCGTCCCGCAGGAACGGGGACAGGTAGTTGTCCGCGTCGAGGAAGTCCGGGTACCAGCCCATGATGAACATGTCGTAGGCACCCTGCTTCTCCAGGGTCTGGTACTGCTCCCACTCGGCGTCCTCGGTCTTGACGTCGAACAGCCCGCTGGAGTTGAGCTCCCCGGCCAGCTCGTTGGCCTCGTCGACCGCGTTCGGGCCGTAGTGGGTCGGCGTGTAGCCCAGCGTCAGCTTGACCGGCGTCTTGACCCCCGCGGACTGCAGCAGCTTCTTGGCCGCGGCGACGTCGGGCGCGCCGTACTTGGCCTGGAAGGAGTCCTTCTGGCCGCCGAAGCCCGGGGGCACGATCGAGTACGCCGGGTTGACGGTGCCGTCGTAGGCGTTCTTGGCGATCGCGTCGCGGTCGATGATCTGCGCGACGGCCTGCCGGGTGGCCTTGTCCTTGACCGCGGCGTTCTTCATCTGGAAGACCCAGTAGCGGAACTCCGAGCCCTGGCCCTTGATCACGTCGACCTTGCCGCCGGACTGCAGCGAGTTGAGGTCGGTGGGGCTCAGCGTGCGCCAGGCCACGTCGACCTGGCCGGACTCGACCGCGGACTTCAGCGGCGCGGGGTCGTTGAAGTACTGCACGAAGACCTGCTTGCTCTTGGGCGCGCGGTCACCGGAGTAGTTGTCGTTGGCCTCGAGCACGGCCTGCTCACCGGGCTTGTACTGGCTGAGCTTGTACGGGCCGGAGCCGATCACCTGGTCGTCGCCCAGCTTCTTGTCGGCCGGGAAGACGTCCTCGTCGACGATCGAGGCGGTCGCCGTGGTGAGCACCTTCAGGAAGGTCAGGTCGGGCTGGTTGAGGTGGAAGACCACCGTCGTGTCGTCCGGGGTCTCGATCGCCCCGTCGGCCAGCGAGGGGTGCTTGTCGTCACCGTTGCTGATCGAGCCCAGCAGCACCGAGGAGCCGTTCGGGTCGGCGATCTCGAGGTTGCGCTGGAAGGAGAACTTCACGTCCGAGGACGTCAGCGCGTCGCCGTTGGAGAACTTCAGGCCCGACCGGAGCTTGCAGGTGATGGTCTTCGGGTCGTCGTACTTGCACGACTGGGCCGCGTCGCCCTGCGGTTCGCTGCCGTTGGCCGGGATCGTCATCAGCTGCTGGAAGATGTTGTACTGCATGTTCCAGGAGCCCATGTCGTAGGAGCCCGCGGGGTCCATCGCGGTGATGCTCTCGGTGGTCCCGAGGATCCAGGGGGCACCCGTGGCGCCACCCCCACCCCCGCCGCTACCTCCGCCGTCGCCGCCGCCACAGGCGGACAGCGAGGCGAGCAGGGCGCCGGCACCCACCAGTGCCCCCAGCTTGCTCTTGCGAGTCACGTCGTCCCCTCACACAGGTCGGGACCCCGCAGGTGCGAGGTCGTTCGTCCGGGGGAACATACACAGCGGGCTGTGACCCGCGCCACCGCGAACCGCAGCAGAACTGGTCGCGATCTGGCAACGATTAGGGAAGATCTACAGCCCGTGGCGCTCGGCCCACAGCGCGGCCTGGGTCCGGTCGGAGACCCCGATCCGGGAGAACGCAGAGGTGAGGTGGGCCTTCACGGTCCGCTCGCTGATGTCGAGCCGACGGGCGATCTGCTTGTTGGCCAGCCCGTCCTTGACCAGCCGGAGGATCTCGGTCTCGCGACCGGTGAGCTGCACCGGCGGCCCGCTGACGCGGTGCCCCAGCAGGGTGCGCGCGGCCTTGGGATGGAGCGGGGACTCCCCCCGGCTGACGGCCCGGATGCCCTGCAGCACGTCGTCTGGGTCGGCGTCCTTGAGCAGGTAGCCCACCGCCCCGGCGTCGATGGCCGCCACGATCCGCTCGCTGTCGGAGAACGACGTCAGCACCAGCACGTCGGCCCCGAGCCCCTCCTGCACGATCCGCCGGGTGGCGACCACGCCGTCCATGCCCGGCATCTGCAGGTCCATGAGCACCACGTCCGGGCGTTCCCGGCGTACGACGACGAGCGCCGCCGCACCGCTGTCGGCCTCCCCCACGACCTCGATGTCCTCGGTGCCGGCCAGCAGCTGGCCCAGACCGGCCCGGATGACCGCGTGGTCGTCGACGAGCACCACCCGGATCCGCTGCGTGGCCGCCGCCGGCAGCGGCGGCATCGGCGGCATCTGCTGGGTCGGCTGCTGCGGCCCCGGCCGCTTCGGCTGCCGCGGCTGCCGCGGCTGCGTCGTCATCGTGCGTCCACCTCCATGCACACCCTGGTCCCCGACCCGGGAGAGGATCGCACCTCCAGCATCCCACCCGTGTCGTCGACCAGGCTCCGCAGCCCGCGGAGCCCGAAGCTGTCGGGGTCGGACGCATGCTCCGGGTCGAACCCGACGCCGTCGTCGGCCACCTCGAGGTGCAGCAGCCCGGACTGCTGGCGCACCGTCACGGTCAGCGTCGTGGCGGAGGAGTGCCGCAGGGCGTTGCGCACCGCCTCCTGGGCCACCCGCCACACCAGGGCCACCCGCTCGTCCGAGGCTGCCTGCACGCCGTCCACCTGGACCGTGGCACGGATCCCGGCGGCGGCGGCCGGGGCCGTGAGGTCGGTCAGGGCGGCGGCCAGTCCTGCGGCGCGCAGGTCCGGCGGGTGGATCTCGGCCAGCAGCGAGCGCAGCGACTTCAGCCCGGTGCGCAGCGACCGCGCCGCCCCCTGCAGCGAGGTCCGGTTCTCCTCGGGCACCGCGGGGTCCCGTGCCAGCGCCGAGACCGAGAACGCGGTGCCGGCCAGGTCCTGCACGACGCCGTCGTGCAGGTCCCGCGCGATGCGCCGCCGCTCGGCGTCGGAGGCGTCGATGGCGCTGCGCAGCAGCCGTTCCCGCTCCTCCCCCGCGCGGGTGAGCTGGCGGGTCAGCAGCCACAGCATCACCGTCACCACGACCATCAGCAACAGCAGCGGACCCACCGAGATCCAGCGGAACGACGAGGAGATCGCCGCGCGCCGGTTGTCGACCTGGTCGAGGGAGAAGTACGCCTCGAAGAGCAGCGGCTGGCTGTTCTGGGGGTGGATCCGGGTCCAGGTGAGCAGCTGCGGCCCGTCCGCCCGGTAGCCGGGCAGCCCGGAGGGACCGGCCTGGCCCGCCTCTACCCGGCGGGCGCCGGTGCCGCCCTCCCGGAGCACCCGCAGGTGCGCGGTGTCCAGCCGCACCTGGCTGTTGATGCGCGAGATGTCGTCGGCGTAGACGACGCGTCCACTGGCGTCGAGCAGCACGCAGTGGCTGATGTCCCCGATCTTGAGCAGGTGGACGACGGTGCGGTCCATCCGGTCGACCGAGGACGGCGAGGTGTTCAGCAGGCCGGGCTGGAACTGGGGTGTCACGATGGTCCGGGCCACGAGACGGGTGGTGTCCCGCGCCTCCGCGAACGCTTCCTCGCTGGCCGCGTCACCCGCGAGGTAGCTGGTGCCGATCACGATCGCGACCACGGTCAGCACGCCGACGGCCAGGAACTGCAGGATCGGGTTCCTGAGCACGCGCACGACGAGGCCTTCCTCGGGGAGCTCTCACGATAGCTCCTGCGCCCGGGGCAGGCCTCAGCCGACGGTCTTCTCGGCGCGGCACGTCAGGCCGGTGCGGTTGTTCTCCGCGCGGAACGCGATGAACTCCGAGCCTGGCAGGTCGACCATGGTGCGCACGATCTTGAACGAGCGCCCCTCGCCGTCCCCGTCGGCCCGCACCTGGCCGTCGGCGGAGGTCTCGGAGTCGTGGCGCAGCCGCCACGACCAGACGTCCCCGTCCTGGCTGAACACCACGCCGGTCACCTGGAACCGACCGTCGCCGTACGGGTCGACGACCATCTTGATCGAGCCGTTGCCACAGGGGTCCCGGTCCTTCACGGCCCCGCCATCACCCGCCGTCGCGCTGGGCGCGACGACGAGGGCCGCTGCGCTCAGCACGAGGCTGAGCACGATGACGGGGCCGCGTCGGAACATCTGACCTGCTTCCTGACTTCTCAGGGAGCGGTGTCGGTCCCCCCGAGGGCACTACGTTCACCCGGCGCCGGTGCATGCCGCCATTGTCCGGTAGTACTACGACCACTGACTAGTCCCCCGTGGCACGAGCGGAGTCGAGCCCCGAGGCGAACAGCGCGTGCAGGTCGGCGCCGTCGAGCGAGCCGACGAAGACACGCCGGTCCCCCTCGAGCACCGGCACGTGGTTCGGGACCACCAGCACGGTGCACCCGGCCGCCTCCGCTGAGCGTGCGCCGGTGTTGGAGTCCTCCACCGCGAGGCACCGGGCCGGGTCGACGCCCAGAAGCGCCGCAGCCTTGAGGTAGGGCTCGGGGTGCGGCTTGCCGTTGGACACGGCGTCACCGGTCACCACCGCGGCGAAGGTGCCGGCCGGCAGCGCCGCGAGGATCGGGGCCACGAAGCGCCGGTAGGACATCGTCACCAGCGCGCAGGGCACGCCCTCCTCGCCCAGCCCGGCGAGCAGCTCCACCGCGCCGGGGCGCCAGGGCACCTGCTCCTCGACGCGGGCGGTCACTCCGTCGAGCAGCTCCTCGACGATCTGCGCAGGCTCCACGTCGATCCCGGCGTGCTCGCGGATGTAGCGGCCGGACTCGATCAGGTCGTTGCCGACCAGGTTCAGCGCGTGCTCGTCGCTCCACGTCCCGCCGTACCTCGCGGCGATCTCGTGCTCCACCTCGATCCAGTACGGCTCGGTGTCGACGAGGGTCCCGTCCATGTCCCACAGCACTGCCTCGAAGCGGTCGCTCACCCGCCCAGCCTCTCGCACCCGTCCCGGCCCCGCGCACCCGGCCCGCCGGCAGCAGGGGCGTGCTCAGTCCTCCGGGTCGTAACCCAGGTTGGACGACAGCCACCGCTCGGCCTCCGCGAGCGTCCAGCCCTTGCGTACGGCGTAGTCCGCGACCTGGTCGCGCCCGAGCCGGCCGACCACGAAGTACTGCGCCTGCGGGTGGCTGAAGTACCAGCCGGACACCGCGGCGCCGGGCCACATCGCCATGCTCTCGGTGAGCTCGATGCCGGTGGCGGCCGAGACGTCGAGCAGCTGCCAGAGGGTCTGCTTCTCGGTGTGCTCGGGGCAGGCGGGGTAGCCCGGCGCGGGACGGATGCCGTGGTACTTCTCGGCGATCAGGTCCTCGTTGTCCAGCTGCTCGTCGGGCTCGTGCCCCCAGAACTCGGTGCGCACCCGCTGGTGCAGCCGCTCCGCGAACGCCTCGGCCAGCCGGTCGGCCAGGGACTCCAGCAGGATCGCGGAGTAGTCGTCGGCCTCGGCCTTGAACGCCCGGATGCGGTCCTCGGCCCCGAGCCCCGCCGTCACCGCGAAGGCGCCGACATGGTCGGGCAGCCCGGTCTCGCGGGGGGCGACGAAGTCGCCGAGCGAGCGGTTCGGGACCCCGTCGCGGTGCTCGCCCTGCTGACGCAGGTTGTGCAGCGTGGTCAGGACCTCGGTGCGGGTCTCGTCGGTGTAGAGCTCGATGTCGTCACCGACGGCGCTCGCGGGGAAGAAGCCGAACACGCCGCTCGCGGTCAGCCACTTCTCCTCGATGATCCGGTCCAGCATCGCCTGCGCGTCGCCGTAGAGCGCCCGCGCGGTCTCGCCGGTCGTCGGGTTGTGCAGGATGTCGGGGAACTTGCCCTTCATCTCCCAGGCGTTGAAGAACGGCTGCCAGTCGATGTAGTCGCGGAGCTCGACGAGGTCGTAGTCGGCCAGCACGTGGGTGCCCGGGCTCCGCGGGGCGGGCGGCTGGTAGCCGTCCCACGTGATCGGGGTCCGGTTGGCCCGCGCCCGGTCGAGGGAGACGATCGGACGGTCGTTCCTGGCGGCGTGCCGGGCGCGCAGCGCGTCGTAGTCCTCCTTGAGCTCCGCGAGCAGCTTCGGGCGCTGGGCGTCGCTGAGCAGGGCGGCCAGCGTCGGCACCGACCGCGAGGCGTCCTTCACCCAGACGACGGGCCCGTCGTACTTGCCGTCTACCTTGACCGCGGTGTGCGCCCGCGACGTCGTGGCGCCGCCGATCATGAGCGGGATCTCGAAGCCCCGGCGCTTCATCTCGGCGGCGACGTTGACCATCTCGTCCAGCGAGGGCGTGATCAGCCCGGACAGGCCGACGGCGTCCGCGCCGATCTCGACCGCGGTGTCGAGGATCTTCTGCGCGGGCACCATCACGCCGAGGTCGACGACCTCGTAGTTGTTGCACTGCAGGACGACGCCGACGATGTTCTTGCCGATGTCGTGCACGTCGCCCTTGACCGTGGCCATCACGATGGTGCCGTTGGTGTCCTTGGCGGTGGCACTCTGCTTGTCTTCTGGGCGCGGGTTGTCGAGCTTCTCCTGCTCGATGAAGGGGATCAGGTAGGCGACCGCCTTCTTCATCACCCGCGCCGACTTCACCACCTGGGGCAGGAACATCTTGCCGGCACCGAACAGGTCGCCGACGACGTTCATGCCGTCCATCAGCGGGCCCTCGATGACCTCGATGGGGCGACCGCCGCGCTCGGCGATCTCGGCGCGCAGCTGCTCGGTGTCGCTCTCGACATGGGCGTCGATGCCCTTGACCAGCGCGTGGGTGATCCGCTCCCCCAGGGGCAGCGCGCGCCACTCCTCCTCGGTCGCCTCGACGTCGGCGTCCGCGCGGTTGTGCGCCTCGGCGATCTCGAGCAGCCGCTCGGCGGCGTCGGGACGGCGGTTGAGGACGACGTCCTCGATCCGCTCGCGCAGCTCGGGGTCGACCTCGTCGTAGACGACGAGGGCGCCGGCGTTGACGATGCCCATGTCGAGGCCCGCCTCGATGGCGTGGAAGAGGAAGACCGCGTGGATCGCCTCCCGCACGGGGTTGTTGCCGCGGAAGGAGAAGCTCACGTTGGAGATGCCGCCCGAGACGAGCGCGCCGGGGAGGTTCTGCTTGATCCAGCGGGTGGCCTCGATGAAGTCCAGGCCGTAGGACGCGTGCTCCTCGATGCCGGTCGCCACCGCGAAGACGTTGGGGTCGAAGATGATGTCCTCGGGCGGGAAGCCGACCCGGTCGACCAGGATCCGGTAGGCCCGCTCGCAGATCGCCTTGCGGCGCTCGAGGTTGTCGGCCTGGCCGTCCTCGTCGAAGGCCATCACGACAGCGGCGGCGCCGTACTTGCGGCAGAGCGTCGCCTGCTCGACGAACTTCTCCTCGCCCTCCTTCATCGAGATCGAGTTGACGATGGGCTTGCCCTGCACGCAGCGGAGGCCGGCCTCGATGACCTCCCACTTGGAGGAGTCGATCATCACCGGCACCCGGCTGATGTCGGGCTCGCTGGCGACCAGCTTGAGGAAGCGGTCCATCGCGGCGACGCCGTCGATCATGCCCTCGTCCATGTTGACGTCGATGACCTGCGCGCCGTTCTCGACCTGCTGGGCGGCCACGGCGAGGGCGGTGTCGTAGTTGCCGTCCTTGATCAGGTTGCGGAAGCGCGCCGAGCCGGTGATGTTGGTGCGCTCGCCGACGTTGACGAAGAGGCTCTCCTCGGTGATCGTGAGCGGCTCGAGCCCGGCGAGGTGCATCCCGGGGCGGGGGTCGGCGAGCGTCCGGGGTCCGCTCGCCCGCACGGCGGCGCCGATCGCCTCGATGTGCTCGGGCGTGGTGCCGCAGCAGCCGCCGACGATGTTGACCAGGCCCGAGGCGGCGAACTCCCCCAGGGTCGCGGACATCTGCTCCGGCGACTCGTCGTACTCGCCGAAGGCGTTGGGCAACCCGGCGTTGGGATGCGCCGAGACGAAGGTGTCGGCGACCCGGGCCAGCTCGGCGACGTAGGCCCGCAGGTCCGTCGCACCGAGGGCGCAGTTGAGCCCGACCGCCAGCGGCCGCACGTGCCGGACCGAGTTCCAGAACGCCTCGGTCACCTGTCCGGACAGCGTCCGGCCGGAGGCGTCGGTGATCGTGCCCGACATCACCACCGGCCAGCGCCGACCGTGCTCCTCGAACAGGGTCTCCAGGGCGAAGATCGCGGCCCTGGCGTTGAGCGTGTCGAAGATCGTCTCGACCAGCAGCAGGTCGGCGCCGCCCTCCACCAGGCCCCGCGCCTGCTCCAGGTAGGCCTCGACGAGGTCGGAGTAGGAGACGTTGCGCGCGGCCGGGTCGTTGACGTCCGGGGAGATCGACGCGGTCCGGTTGGTCGGGCCCAGCGAGCCGGCGACGAACCGCGGCCGGTCGGGGGTCGCGAGCTCGTCACAGGCCTCGCGCGCCAGCCGGGCGCCCGCGACGTTGAGCTCGTGGGCCAGCGCCTCCATGCCGTAGTCGGCCTGCGCGATCGAGGTCGCGGTGAAGGTGTTGGTCTCGACGATGTCCGCGCCGGACTCGAGGTAGCGGCGGTGGATGGCGCGGATCATCTCGGGCTGGGTGAGGTTCAGCAGGTCGCTGTTGCCCTTCACGTCCCGCGTCCAGTCCGCGAAGCGCTCGCCGCGGAACTCCGCCTCCCCCGGCTCGTACCCCTGGATCAGGGTGCCCATGGCGCCGTCGAGCACGAGGATGCGCTCGCGCAGCAGCGACCGCAGCTCCTCGGTGCGGTCCGGCTGCAGGGACGACGACGCTGTGGTCACGGGCTCTCCTCTCGCGGCGGCTCGTGCCCGGGCCGGGCATGAGCGGGGCCACCCACTCCAGCGTAGGAGCGAGTCCACAAGGTGGATGGCTTGTTCACATGGTGGCCGTCCGGAATCGTGGCACCGTGCGGGGTGCCGCACGAAATCCCCGAACCGCGGTAGCCCGCGTCGCCGGCGCGGCATCTCCACCGGCCGTGACTAGGCTGGAGGGGTGATCGAGATCGACGACGCACCCGAGCTGGTCGACCCGCTGGTGATCGCTGCCTTCGAGGGCTGGAACGACGCGGGCGAGGCCGCGTCCGCCCTGGTGGACCACCTGATCAAGGTCTGGGGGGCCCGGGTCATCGGCGCGGTCGACCCCGAGGAGTTCTACGACTTCCAGGTCAACCGCCCCACCGTCGGCAGCGACGAGTTCGGACACCGGCGGATCACCTGGCCCAGCACCCAGATCGCGGTCGCCTCTCCCCCGGACCTCGACCGGGACGTGATCCTCATCCGCGGGATCGAGCCGAACATGCGGTGGCGCCAGTTCTGCGCCGAGCTGCTCGCCGCGTGCGACGAGCTGGGGGCCCAGCTCGTGGTGACCCTCGGCGCGCTGCTCGCCGACACCCCGCACACCCGCCCGATCCCGGTGACCGGGACCGCCACCGAGCCCGAGCTCGTCGACCGGCTGAAGCTGGAGCAGTCCACCTACGAGGGGCCGACCGGCATCGTCGGGATCTTCCAGGACGCCTGCGTCCGGCTCGACGTGCCCGCCGTGTCGTACTGGGCCGCGGTGCCGCACTACGTCGCGCAGCCGCCGTGCCCGAAGGCGACCCTGGCCCTGCTCGGCCAGCTGGAGGACCTCCTCGAGGTGAGCATCCCGCTGGGCGAGCTGCCCGAGGACGCGCGCGCCTGGGAGCGCGGCGTCGACGAGCTGGCCGAGGAGGACGAGGACGTCGCCGACTACGTCCGCTCGCTGGAGGAGACCCGGGACACCACCGACCTGCCGGAGGCCTCGGGCGAGGCGATCGCCCGGGAGTTCGAGCGCTACCTCAAGCGGCGCCAGGACGAGCCCTAGCCGGGCCGAGGCCCGGGCCTCACTCCTCGCCGAACGCGGCCCGGACCTCCTCGGGGCTCATCGTGACCGGGGTCTGCAGCAGCCACTGGACGCCGAACGGGTCCCGGACGCGCCCACCGCGCGCACCGTAGGGCTGGTCGTCGACCGGGAAGACCACCTCCGCCCCCGCGGCCACCATCCGCGCCGCCAGCCCGTCGGGGTCCTCGAGCACGACGTCGAGGAGCGGACCCGGTGCAGGGACGTGATCCGCGTCGTCGGCGTCCTTGAGGGTCACCCGGGTCCCGAGCACCTCCATCTCCGCGAAGACCACGCTGCCGCCGAGGTCGTAACGGGTCACCTCGCGCGCGGCGAGCTGCTGCGCGTACCAGTCGAGCGCGGCGGCGGCGTCGGGGAGGACCAGCTTCGGGCGCACGGCGTTCTCGCTCATGAGCCCATCATGACCCCCGGTCAGGTCACAGGGACAGGCCCAGCCCCGCGTCGAGCAGGCGGTGGATCGCGGCTGCCGCGTCCGGGTCGCTGGTGTCGGCGAGGCCGTCGGTGCCGAGCGTCGCGGCCACCCAGGCGTCCACCGCGGCGACGGCGCGCGGCGCGTCGAGGTCGTCGGCGAGCGCGGCGAGCACCTCGGTGACCACCGGCGCCGAGGGCGCCCCGGCGCCCAGCGAGAGCGCCCGGCGCCACCGGGTGAGCGCGTCCACCGCGGCCCAGAGCTGGTCGTCGGTCCACTCCCAGTCCGCGCGGTAGTGGTGGCGCAGCAGCGCCAGCCGGATCGCCATCGGGTCGACGTCGCTGCGGCGCAGCGCCGAGACGAAGACCAGGTTGCCCCGCGACTTCGACATCTTCTCGCCGTCGTAGGCGACCATGCCGGCGTGGGCGTAGGCCTGGGCGAAGGGGTGGCCGGGGTCGGCGACCTGCGCGTGCCCGGCGCCCATCTCGTGGTGCGGGAAGACGAGGTCGCTGCCGCCGCCCTGCACGTCGAAGCCGGCGCCGAGGTGCTCGATGGCGATCGCGGTGCACTCGATGTGCCACCCGGGCCGACCGCGACCGAACGGGCTCTCCCAGGCCGGCTCGCCGGGCCGCTCGCCGCGCCACACGACGCAGTCCAGCGGGTCCTTCTTGCCCTCGCGCTCGGGGTCGCCCCCGCGCTCGGGGAAGATCCGCAGCATCTGCTCGCGGTCCCAGCCGGAGACCGCCCCGAAGTCGGGGTCGGCGGTCACCGAGTAGTAGAGGTCGTCCTCGACCCGGTAGACCGCGCCGAGCTGCTCGAGCCGCTCGATCAGCGGCACGATGAGCGGGATCGCCTCGACCGCGCCGATGTAGTGCGCCGGCGGGAGCACCCGCAGCGCGGCCATGTCCTGGCGGAACAGCTCGGTCTCCCGCTCGGCCAGCTCCACCCAGTCCGTGCCGACCTTGGTGGCGCGCTCCAGGAGCGGGTCGTCGACGTCGGTGACGTTCTGGACGTAGACCACGTCGTGGCCCGCGTTGCGCCAGGCCCGGTTGAGCAGGTCGAACCCGACGTACGTCGCGGCGTGGCCGAGGTGGGTGGCGTCGTACGGCGTGATCCCGCAGACGTAGAGCCGGGCCGGGCCGTCCGGGTGGGTCGTCACCTTCGCACCGGTGGCCGTGTCGTGGACCACGACGGGTGGGCCCGGGACGGGCAGGGTCGGGATGTCCGGGGACGGCCACGCTCGCATGTCCGGAAGCCTAGCCACCGACTTCAGAAGGGCGGCCAGGGGATCGCCGGCCACTCGCCCCGGGGGGCGGGCAGAGTGCCGCGGGCCAGCAGCCGCTCGCAGCGGCGGAGGGTCGCCCCGATCTCGAGCGCGGTGAGGTGGAAGCCGAGCATGTCGCCCAGGTCCCCGCCCAGCGCGGCGCGGAGCGTGGCCACGACCGACACCTCCTCGTCGGTCAGGGGCTCGCCCAGCCAGCCCCACAGCACGGTGCGCAGCTTGGGGTCGGTGTGGAAGGTGACGCCGTGGTCCACGCCGTACCGGTGCCCCGAGGCCATCTCCAGCACGTGCCCGCCCTTGCGGTCGGCGTTGTTGACGACGATGTCGAAGACCGCCATCCGGCGCAGCGCCGCGGAGTCCTCGTGCACCAGCGTCACGGGGCGGTCCCGCCCGTCCAGGCCGTCGAAGACCGCGCGGTAGCCGTCGGGGACCTCGCCCTCGGCGACGAGCGTCACCGCCTCCTGCCCGGGGTCGGGCTCCTGCCACCGCTGCACCATCCCGAGCCCGTGCGGGCCCTCGCGCAGCCAGGTCTCGGGCACCACGTCCCAGCCGGTCGAGGCGGAGAGCAGGTAGGCCGCCACCTCGCGGTGCGCCAGCGTGCCGTCGGGGAAGTCCCACAGCGGCCGCTCCCCCGCGACCGGCTTGTAGACGACCCTGACCCCGCCGATCGTGCCGACGAACGTGGCGTTGGAGGCCGGCATGATGCGGCCCTCGAGGACGAGGTCGTCCTCGACGAGGTCGATCACGGGTCGCGGCGGCGGAAGCCGTTGGCCCGCACGCACAGGTGCCCGTCGGGGTCGATCGGGTTGCCGCAGAACGGGCAGCCGGGCCGACCCGCCTCGAGGACCTGCTCGGACCGCTTGACGAAGGCGCGGGCCGCCCCTGCGGGGAGGCGGACGAGGAAGACCTCGTCGGGCTCCGGCTCCTCCACCTCCTCGTCGACCTGGTCCGGCGAGAGGACGGCGGCCTCGGTGAACGGGAAGACCTCCACCACGACGCGCTCGTCGGCGGGGTCCCACGACAGGGTCATCGTGCCCGCGCGGAACTCCTCCTCGATCGGCTGCTCGAGCGGCTCGTTGTCCTCGAGGCCGAGCGGGGCCACGGCGGGGATCATCGCCTCGTTCAGCTCGCTGGACATCACCTCGTCGAGCAGCTCGTCCATGCGCTCGGCGAGCGCGGCCACCTGCTGCTTCTCCAGGGCGACGCTGACGACCCGCGCACCCGAGCGGGCCTGCAGGAAGAAGGTGCGGGCGCCGGGCGGGCCGACCGTGCCCGCGACGAAGCGCTCCGGCGGGTCGAATCCGTGGACGAGGGGTGCCATGGCTACACCCTAGGGGCGGCCGGAAAGCCGCGTCGTAGGGCTGTCCGGTCCGGCTCCGCCGCCCACCGCGGCGTCGTTGGCGCGGCGGCCGCGGCGGCCCTTCTTCGGCGCCAGCCAGCCCAGGTCGCCCGCGTGGGTGTTGGTCGCCAGCACGTAGGGCCTGGCCGGCGTGTAACGGATGATCGAGAGCGACGCCGGGTCGACGTTGATCCGCTGGAACAGGTCCAGGTGCATGCCCAGGGCGTCGGCCAGGACGGACTTGATGATGTCGCCGTGGCTGACCGCCACCCAGACCGCGTCCGGCCCGTTGGCGGCCGACACGACGGCGTCGTGGCGGCGCACCGCCTCCACCGACCGCGCCTGCATGGCGCTGAGCGACTCCCCGCCCGGGAAGGCCGCCGCGGAGGGCTGGTTCTGCACCGTGGCCCAGAGCTTCTCCCGCGCCAGCTCCTTGAGGGTGCGGCCCTGCCACTCGCCGTAGTCGCACTCGGTGATGCCCCGCTCGGTGGCCACCTCCAACGGGCCGGGCTGCGCGCCCATGATGGTGCGGGCCGTCTGCCGGCACCGCTCCAGCGGGCTGCTGACGACGGCCGCGAGCCGCACGTCGGAGATCCGCTCGGCCGCGCGGGTGGCCTGCGCGTGGCCGGTCTCGTCGAGCTTCACGCCGCCCATCCGGCCGGCGAGGACGCCCGCCGCGTTGGCGGAGCTGCGGCCGTGCCGCACCAGGATCACCGTTGCCATGGAGCCGAGGGTAGTGGGACTAGGGTCACCCCCGTGATCGTCGACAGCGCCCTCTACCGCGACGGCGTCCGCGTCGACGTCGACTGCCAGTCCTCCGACCTGCGCGCGCTGCGCGAGCGGGCCACCGGCGACCGGGACTTCGTCTGGCTGGGCCTGCACGAGCCCGGGGAGGAGCAGCTCGCCGAGGTCGCCGAGGCCTTCGGGCTGCACCCGCTGGCGGTGGAGGACGCCGTCAAGGCCCACCAGCGCCCCAAGCTCGAGCGGTACGACGACTCGCTGTTCATGGTCCTCAAGACGCTCTGGTACGTCGACGAGGACGACGCTGTCGAGACCGGCGAGGTCAACCTGTTCGTCGGCCCGCACTTCATCGTCTCGGTCCGTCACGGGCTCGGGTCCGACCTGCACCCGGCCCGTCAGCACCTCGAGGGGCAGCAGACCGTGCTCGACCACGGCCCGTCCGCGGTCGTCTACGCGGTGTGCGACGCGGTCGTCGACAGCTACTCCGAGGTCGTGGCCTCCCTCGAGGAGGACGTCGACGAGGTCGAGGAGTCGGTGTTCTCCCCCGGGCGCACCAACGACTCGCAGCGCATCTACACGCTCAAGCGGGAGATCGCCGAGGTCCGCCGCGCGGTGATGCCGCTGCGCGACCCGATGCAGCGCTTCGCGAGCTCCTCGGTGCCGGGGATCGCCGCCGAGTCCGCCCCCTTCTTCCGCGACGTCGCCGACCACCTCGCCCGGGCGGCCGAGGCGGTGGACAACCTCGACAACCTGCTCTCCACGGCCTTCGACGCCCACCTGGCCCGGATCTCGATCCAGCAGAACGAGGACATGCGCAAGATCTCGGCGGGGGTGGGCCTGGTCGCGGCCCCCACCCTCATCGCGGGGGTCTACGGCATGAACTTCCAGCACATGCCCGAGCTGCGCTGGGACCTCGGCTACTGGTTCGCCCTCGCGCTGATGGTGCTGACCTCGGTCGGGCTGTGGGTGTTCTTCAAGAAGTCCGGCTGGCTGTAGCCGCCGACGGGCGCGATCAGGTCGCCGACATCGCCCCGGTGCCGAGCAGCGCCAGCAGGAGCAGTCCGAGCACGACGCGGTAGGGCACGAACCAGGCGATGGAGTGGTGGGCCACGAACCGCAGCAGCCACGCGATCGAGGCGTAGGCGACGATGAACGAGACCACGGTCCCGACCACGGTCTCCCCCACGCCGATGTCCCCGCCGAGGGCGTCCTTGAGCTCGAACAGGCCGGCCGCCAGCAGCGCCGGGATCGAGAGGAAGAAGCTCAGCCGGGTGGCGGTGACCCGGTCCAGCCCCCGCAGGAGGCCGGCCGAGATGGTCGCTCCGGAGCGCGAGACGCCCGGCACCAGCGCAGCGACCTGCACCACGCCGACCACGATCGCGTCGACCATGCCCAGCTCCTTCTCGCCGCGCTCCTGGGTCGCCGAGCGCTCGGCGAACCACATCACCGCGCTCCAGCCGATCAGGCCGGCGGCGACCACCCACAGCGACCGCAGGTCACCGGTGATCACGTCCTTCAGCAGCAGGCCGGCGATGCCGACCGGGATCGTGCCCACGATGACGTACCAGCCCAGTCGGTGGTCGACCTGGCCGCGGTACTCAGGCTTGACCAGGCCCAGGCTCCACGCCTTGATGATCCGCCAGATGTCCCCGGCGAAGTAGAGGATCACCGCCGCGATCGCCCCCATCTGGATCACCGCGGTGAAGCCCGTGACCGCCGAGTCCGCCACGTCCAGGCCGAGGACCTTCTCGGCGATGGTCAGGTGACCGGTGCTGGAGACGGGGAGGAACTCGGTGAGCCCCTCCACGATGCCGAGGATCACGGCGTCGAAGTAGTTCATGCCTTGGCTTTCCGGGAGTCGGGCCACGGGACAGGGGCGGCCGAGGTGACAGGTGAGGAGCGAGCAGGGGCACGAGGCCGCGCACAAGAGTACGCAGGGTCCCGACCGGCGAGCCGCAGGCACTCCGTCTGGGCACGACGGCTACCTTGTGCGCATGCAACAGCGGTCCGTGGGCGCCACCGGCCTGAAGGTCTCCCGACTCGGCCTGGGCACGATGACGTGGGGGCGTGACACCGACGAGCACGAGGCGCGCGACCAGCTCATCGCGTTCGTGGAGGCAGGCGGCACGCTGCTCGACACCGCGGCCGGCTACGGCGGCGGTGCGTCCGAGCAGCTGATCGGCAGCCTGGTCGGCGACGTCGTGGCCCGCGACGAGGTCGTGATCGCCACCAAGGCCGGGATCACCGCCGGGCGGTCCGGTCGCCGCTACGACACCTCGCGCGGACACCTGCTCACCACCCTGGACGCCTCGCTGCGCCGGCTCGGCACCGACCACGTCGACCTGTGGCAGGTGCACGTGTGGTCCGAGGACGCGCCGCTGGAGGAGACGATGTCCGCCCTCGACCTCGCGGTCTCGTCCGGGCGCGCGTCGTACGTCGGGGTCTCGAACTATGCCGGCTGGCAGACCGCCCAGGCCGCCACCTGGCAGCGCGCGGTCCCGGGGCGGGCGGTGCTGGCCTCCACCCAGGTGGAGTACTCCCTGCTCAACCGCTCCGTCGAGGCCGAGGTGCTGCCCGCGGCGGCCGCCCTGGGCCTGGGCGTGCTGCCCTGGTCGCCGCTGGGCCGGGGCGTGCTCACCGGCAAGTACCGCACCGGCACGCCGTCGGACTCCCGGGCCGCCTCGTCCCACTTCGCGAGCTTCGTCAACCCCTACCTCGCCGAGCGCCCCGGCCAGGTGGTCGAGGCGGTCGCCCGCGCTGCCGACGGCCTCGGCTGGACCCCGACCGAGGTGGCGCTGGCCTGGGTCCGGGACCGCCCCGGCGTCACCGCCCCGATCGTCGGCGCCCGGACCGCCACCCAGCTCAAGGGCGCCCTCACCGTGGAGGAGCTGACCCTGCCGGCCGAGATCGTCGCCGCGCTCGACGACGTCTCCGGGGAGTGACCGTGACGGCACGCCACGGCCACGGGCGCCCGCCCTCGCCCGGCGTGGAGTGGGAGTTCGACAAGGTGACGTTCTCCCGGGAGTTCTCCCGCAACGTCGTGACCAAGCTGCTCGTCGAGCGCGCCGAGCACGGCGGGTGGGAGCTCGCCCGGGTGCGCATCACCCCGGACGGCACCCGACGGGTGATCCTGAGGCGCAAGATCATCCGCGCGGTCCGCACCGCCTGGAGGTGATGGCTTGGCCCACCCGGGGCCTCTAGACCTCGTCGAGGAACCGGTCGAAGACCCGGGCGCCGAACTCCAGCGCGTCCACCGGCACCCGCTCGTCCACGCCGTGGAAGAGCGCGGTGAAGTCGAGGTCGGCGGGCAGCCGCAGCGGGGCGAACCCGTAGGCGCGCAGGCCGAGCCGGTTGAAGTGCTTGGCGTCGGTGCCGCCGCTCATCAGGTACGGCGCCACGATCGCGTCGGGGTCCTCGGCCAGCAGGGAGCGGCCCATCGCGTCCACGAGGTCCCCGTCGTACGGCGTCTCCCAGGGCTTCTGGTTCGAGACGAAGTCGATCGCGATGTGCTCGCCGCACAGCTCGGCGAGGGTGTCGAAGAACTCGTCCTCGAAGCCGGGCAGGAACCGGCCGTCGACGTGGGCGGTGGCCTCGGTCGGGATGACGTTCACCTTGTAGCCCGCCGAGAGCATCGTCGGGTTGGTGGTGTTGCGCAGCACGGCGCCGAGCATCCGGGCGGCGCCGCCGAACTCCTCCACCAGGCTCTCGGCGTTCTCCGGCGTCGCCTCGGTGCCGGCGAGCTCGCCGACCGCCGCTAGGAGCGTCCGCATGGTCGGGGTGAGCCGCACCGGCCACTGGTGGGCGCCGATCCGCGCGACCGCGGCCGCCAGCTCGGTGACGGCGTTGTCGCGGTTGATCATCGACCCGTGCCCGGCCCTGCCGCGGGCGGTGAGCCGCATCCACGCCATGCCCTTCTCGGCCGCCTCGATGAGGTACATCCGCCTCCCCCGGACGGTGGCGCTGAACCCGCCGACCTCGCCGACGGCCTCGGTGCAGTGCTCGAGCTCGTCGCGGTGCTCGTCCACGAGGTGCTGGGCGCCCTTGTGCCCGCCCGCCTCCTCGTCGGCGGTGAAGCAGAGCACGATCGGCCGCGCCGGCACCCGGCCGGCGCGGGTGCGGGCCCGGACGACCGAGAGCAGCATCGCGTCGAAGTCCTTCATGTCGACCGCGCCGCGCCCCCACACGTAGCCGTCGTGCACCTCGCCGGAGAACGGGTCGACCTGCCAGTCCTCGGCCGCCGCGGGCACCACGTCGAGGTGCCCGTGCAGCAGCAGGGCGCCCCGCTCGTCAGCAGCCGAGCCCGACGCGGCTCCCGCCCCGTCGCTCCCGCCCCAGTGGGCGACCACGGAGGTCCGGCCCGGCTCGGACTCGTAGAGCTGCGCCTCGATCCCCACCTCGTCGAGCAGCGTGGCGACGTACTCGGCCGCCTTGCGCTCCCCCGGACCGTCCTCGTCGCCGTAGTTGGAGGTGTCCATCCGGATCAGCTCCCGGCACAGCTCCACCACCTCCCCGGCCGGGTCGTGGCCCGCCTGCGTGTCGTCCGGTCGAGGTCCCCGCGAGTGCTCCGCCATGCCCCCCATCCTGACACCTCGGGCGTGGGCCTCCCCGATGTGATTCGCGGGCCCGTCCTTTGCTACAGTTCCACCGCTCGTCCGGGTGGCGGAATAGGCAGACGCGCTAGCTTGAGGTGCTAGTGCCCGTAAAGGGCGTGGGGGTTCAAGTCCCCCCTCGGACACCAGCGAACGGGTGGACTCCCGGGCTCCCCGGGAGTTCACCCGCCGGATCCGGCCAGGGAGGCGGACGCCGGCACCGCCGGCCGGACCAGCGCCCGGCGCCGGGCCCGGCAGCTGCGCCGGCTTCGCTCAGGTCTGCTGGCTCGTCGCCACCCCGGCCGCGGATCCGTTGGGTCCACCGTCGGGGCTGGCGCCCGCGCTCCCGCCGGGCGCGCTCGCCGCGGGCCCGGCTCCGGCGTTCGGGGGGCTGCGGCTGGTGCTGCCGCCCGGAGCCGAGGTGACCCTGCTCACGCTCACCGACGCCGGCCCGCTGGCGGTGACCGTCGCCGCCGGCCCCGCCGCCGGGCCGGCGGCGGGCACCACGGCCGGACCCGACCTCGGCGCGGTGGCCGGGTCATGACCGCCCGCAAGGCGCGGCCGTCCGTCCCGCCGGCGCCGCCGTCCCGGGCCGGCTGCGCCTGCCCCGCGCGGCTCGTCGCCACGGTGACCGACCCCGGCGCCGACCCCGGTGGCGGCCCCGGTGGCGGCCGGTGGCGGCCCCGGTGGCGGCCCCGGTGGCGGCCCCGCCGATCCGGCGGACCTCGCCGCCGACCTGCTCCGGGCCGCCTACGCGGGCCGCGACGTCGCCGGGGCGGCGCTGCGCCTGGAGGTCCGGTGCCGCTGCGGTGCCCGGCGCGACCCGGCCGACGACCCGGCCGACGAGGCGAGAACTCGGAGCCGGCGGCCGGCCGCGGACCGACCAGGGACTCCGCGGCGACCAGCACCAGGGTCCAGAGCGCGGCGTCCACCGGGTCGGCGAGTTCGAAGGTCCGCGCCCCCACCTCGACACGGTCCACGCAGGACGCCTCCTCCGCGCAGACCCGGCGCACCTCGCCGAGGACCTCCGCGCGACACAGCAGCGCCGTGGTCAGCCGCAGCAGCCGGGGCGGGTCGTGACCGAGCGCCTCCCGCAGCGCGCCGACCGGGGCGGGTCGACCGGCGCGGCCCCGGCGGCAGCACGCCCGGCCGTCGCCCGTCATCGACACTGAGACCACCACGCCCATCCCTCATACTATTCTGTCAGAACATCGTTGCGCCACCCGGCGCCACCACCCCGGCCGACGCCCCGGCCCCCGCGGCACGGCGCCCGAACGGAGCCCGACGTGGAACCGACCGACCCGACAGACCCGACCCCTCCGACCGCCGAGCAGGCCCCCGCCCGCCTCGCGGACCTGCTGGGTGCGGGCAGCGTCCTCACGGTGGGCCGACCTGCCCCGGACCGACCTATCCCCGGACCGACCTGCCCCGGACCGACCTGCCCCGGACCGACCTGCCCCGGACCGACCTGGCCCCGGACCGACCTGCCCCGGACCGACCTGCCCCGGACCGGCGCGGGCCCCGCCAAAACGGCTGTTGGCGCGGGCACTCCCCGGCACGATCGCCGCGCCGGGCCGGGGTGGTCGACATCCCGCCACGACTGCCCCCGCCGCGGCACCCACCGGCCGCCTCGACCAGCGCTGATGACCGGCCGCCCCGGCCCGCTCCGGCCCGGCCCGAGGTGCCCGGCCCGGCTGGCCGACTGGTTCCGGGCCGGAGAGGGTGCCTTGTTCAGCGCCCGCTTCAGCACCGAGCGCGGTGCCGACGCGTACAGGATGGCGGCCAAGAACCTGCACACGGGGGCCCGTCGGTGCCGCGACGCCGGCGTGCTCGACATCGTCGAGGACCTGCCGTCGGTGCCCGACCTGGCGCGCGCGCTCGCGGAGAGCCACGATCGGAGGCGCTCGATCGACGAGGACAGGGGAACCGCCTTCGAGAACAGGTTCTATGTCGCCGACCTGACGCCCTACCTCACCATCCACCTCTCCGTGGGCTCCGGCGGCAAGATCGACGAGTCCACCCAGCACCAGCCCCACATGCAGCACTTCGCCGAGGAGATCAACCGACGGCGGCCGGCGCTGACCTGGATGGCCGAGACCGCCCGGTCCGGCCGCGCCCCCACCGACACCGGGGTCATCGACCGGGCCATGCTCCGCCTCGCCCGGCACTTCGGCGCCCCGGCCTATCTGGGCCGCAAGGACGAGGCGCTGGAATACACCGCGCAGACCATGCTGCTGATCTTCGTCGAGACCTGGGCGGCCAACGCGGAGGCGGGCGCGGCGGCGGACCGCCAGCACGCGGCCCGCACCGGCGCCCAGCCACCCTACGCGGGCGAGCCCCTCCCCTATCCCCACAACCAACCCCTGCCCGCGCCGTGGGCCCAGGCCTGGCTGCACGGCCCCGACAGCCCCGGGACGGGCGAGCACGTGCTGTTCTGCGACACCCCCGGGGAACGTCCCAGCGACAAGGTCGCCTACCGGCTCCCCGCCGTGTACCGGACGCCGCACGGCGAGCCCGACGGAACCGACGAAGCCGTGCCCGAAGTGCCCGAGGCCGGGCCCGAGGGCGTGCCGAAGTGCCCGAGGCCGGGCCCGAGGGCGTGCCCGAAGTGCCCGAGGCCGGGCCCGAGGGCGTGCCCGAAGTGCCCGAGGCCGGGCCCGCGCTGGTGCCGGTGGATCAGCTCAGGCTGGTCCGCGAGTACATCGAGCATCGCTACGGGCAGGGTCACAGCAAGCTGTCCTGCGCCCGCCGCCTGGCCGCGGAGGGCTTCTCCCCCGAGTCGCTGCGCCGGCGCCACAAGAACCGCGCCAAGGACTACGCCGACCTGCTCGACGACCTCGACGACCGCGACTCACGCCGGCCAGGGCGCAGCGGGCCGCCGACCGGATCGTGCGCCCCATCGAGCGCCACCGCGAGTTCTACCTGACCGGCACGCTGGAGCGGCGGGTCCCCGGCCACGCCAAGCCGGTGACCTACGTGCTCTGGCCCACCGACGGCGAGAGGTACGCCAGCGACGCGGCGGCCGCGGCCTGGCGGACCCGGGCCGCGGACGACCAGCGCCAGCACCAGCGGGCCACGCGTCACGCGTTCGGGAACCTCGGGGTCAGCTACCGCGACCGGCGCGGCGGCGTCCACGCCGGCCACCTCGTCGGCACGACGCTCGCCGACGGGACACCGGGCTCCGGGTCCGGCTCGACGAGGCCGGGACGGGCGTGCGCTGCCCGATGATCCCGTTCCACCCGTTCGCCGGGTCGATCGCCGAGGGGCTGGCCGCGAACCGGCTGAGCCTGGTGCCCGCGCTGCCCGGCGCCGCCGGAGCCCGAGCGCAGCCCGGACGAGGAGGAGCTCGAGACCAGCCTCCGGACGATCGAGGTCAAGGAGCGCGCCACGGAGGCGACGTGGCGAAGATCAAAGCCCTAACGCCCACCGAGGTCACACCCACCGAGGTCACGCCCACCGGGGCCACCCCCCCGGCGCCCGGGGGTCGCCCACGCTGGAGCGCCTCCGCGAGGAGTACGACGCGCTGGTCGGGGAGCTCGACGAGCTGCGCCGCGCGGCCGACCGGCTGCGGACGCGGGTCGAGCGGGCGACGGCCCCGCCCGACCCGCGGGCCGCCGCCCTGGACCAGGTCCTCGACGCCGTCTGCTCGCTCGGCGACCCCGGCGACGCCCGGTTCCACGACCTGTGGCTCCGCGCCGTCCACGCACTGGAGGTGACCTCGCGGCAGGTCACCGTGGCCGGGATGACCCTCTGGGAGGTGACCTGGACCGGGACATTCGCCCTGCTCGCCGACGACCTGGTGGCCAGCTGCACCTTCGCCGGCAGCGCCCGCAGCCTGGTCCGCACCTGCACGGGCAACCAGCTCGCGGGTCTGGACGCGACGCTGCGCGGCGGCACGCCCGTCGCGGTCGACGACCTGCTCCCCCGGCTCCGTCTGGCCTGGGGGCTCCCGGACGGCGCCCCGCTGCCCGCCCTCCACATCCGCTCGCCCCGCGAGCTGCGGATCGCGATGGCCGTGTGGCACCCGCCGGTGCCCGGCCCGGCCGACCGGATCCCCGGCATCCGCGGGTTCCCCACGCTGGCCGGTCCCCCGCTGCGCAGCCGTCAGCTCACGGCGGCGGCCCGCCGCCTCGGGAGGACCCGCGCCTGGTGCGCCGGGTCTGGGAGCTGCTGCGCCAGCTGACCGACCCTTCCGCCGACGCCCCCCGGCACCCGCGGCAGCGCCGCTGGTGCACCAAGGGCGACCAGCGGCTCGCGCGGCTCCTCGAGGTCGCCGCCGCCCACGACGGCGTGGTCACCCGGACCACCGCCCGCCGCGCCGGCCTCCCCGCCTTCGGCCACCTGATCCGCGCGGTCCGGAGCAGCCGGGCACCCCGGGAGTGGACGGTGGGCGCCGACCGGCTCCAGCTGCGCGCCTGCCCGCACTGCGGCAGCCGGCGGCGGGTCGCGCTGGCGACCCGGGAGTGCTACGAGCCGGTGTGCTCGGACTGCGAGCGCGACACCACCGGCATCCGGTGGCCGCTGGCCGAGTACGCGCCGTGGGTCCTCGGCGCCACCCGGCCCGCCGCGGTCTAGCCGCCGGGCCGGGCCGCCGTCGCCGGGCCGCCATCGCCGGGCCGCCGTCGCCGGCACCATCCGCGAGACCTCGCTTTGGCGCCGCCCTGCCGGCGCAGCGCGGCGCCCCGGACGTGCACCCCAGCATCGCTCGCGGGGGCTCGTCCGACCCGGGCGGGTCCGCACCGACGGCGACGCGGGGTGGCCCCGCGCGCCGTTGAGCCCCGCGGCCCGTAGCGGCTCCCGCACGCGTCCCTGGGTATCCGGGGCGCCCGCCAGACGCCCGACCGTGGATGCCTTCCGCCAGACCTAGGTGAAGGCCCACGGCCGGAGCCGTCCGGGGCACCGGGGGCCGGCCGGGGCACCGCATGCGACCGCCTCGAGACCCTCGCATCCCGGGCCTCCCCCGGGGCGCCCAGGTGGGGTCAGCCGCGTCGTCCACGCGGCCGCCGGGACCCGACGGCTCGGCATGACCGGCCGCGGCTGGGGCCGAGGCCGTGCCCACCACCGCCGCCACCACGGTGCGACCGCTCCCGGCCTGCTGGCCCTCCACTCCCGCTCCCGGGCCACCGTTCGACGCCGTCACCTCGGCCGAGCACCTCGCCCGGGAGCCCCGGGCACGAGGTCGGACGCTTAGGGGCGAACCGCCCAGATAGACACACGGACGAACCGCCCAGATTGCAGCGCCCTCGACCTGCCTCGAACCGCCCAGTCAGACGAAGGGTCGAACCGCCCACTACGGGCGCACAGTTCGCCTGTTCCGGCCTCGTCTTGTGCGCGCGATCCGGGGGCTTCGGCTCTGAGGCTTGATGCACTTCTGTCACGCGCGCCTTCCCGCATGCAGCATGTCCGCGTGAATCCGTACCCCGTCGACACCGTCTCTGACGTCCTCGCCGGGTTCGAGAGTCGCTTTCTGGAGTTCGCCGACGCATTCGCGACCGGTCAGTACGTGCTGTGGCTTGGGTCCGGCATCTCGAGAGACCGGATGCCTCCTGTTCCCGACCTCGTACGGCATGTGGTGGAGTTGCTCCGGTCAAAGATCGACCCCGAAGACGCGGACTGTCGGTTCCGCGTTGCGCTCAATAAGGTGCTGGCGCTTTCATCTCTTTCACCCGAAGCGACAGCGGCGTTGGACCTCACGGTGCCAGTGGCCGATTGGCCAGTCGAAGGCGACCTTGTGCGGTCCTTGGTCGGCAACTACTCGCAGGTTCTGGGCGTTCGCGTCGCGCAGGAAGAGCCCGATTACCTGATGTGGACTGGCTTGGATGTGCCGAACACCTACGGCAACCCTGATATCGAACCTGATGTAGAGCGCTTCTGCATCGGGATCTTGATGCTGGAAGGTGTCGTCGACTCGGCAGCTACATCAAACTGGGACGGCCTCATTGAGAAGGCGGTCAGGGAACTCTGCCCGGACGCCGCCCAAGTACTGAGGGTGGTGGTCGATGCCGAGGACTTCCGCAAACCCAACGGCCGCAGCGACCTGATCAAGTTTCACGGATGCGCCATCCGTGCGGTCGGAGAACCAGGCGAAGTATCGGGCCATGCTGATCGCTCAGGAGAAGCAGATCTCCGGCTGGTCGGAGCGGCCCGAGAATGCATACATGCGAAACAAACTCCAGGCCTTGCTTGGAGAGCGCAACACGCTGGTCATCGGCCTTTCGGTGCAAGACGCGAACATGCACACGATGTTTGCAGCGTCCGCCGGGACTTGGGTCGCCACTGGCCGACCCAGCCCCCGGCTCTGGTCCTGAGCGAGCAGACCTTGCAGTCGCATCACGAGTTGGCATTGCAGTTCATCTACGGCGATGACTTCTACGACAACGAAGACGACGTGGTCTCATCTGCCGTCCTTGGCCCATGGGCCAAGCCCACCCTCTGGCGCTGGTGCTGTGGACCCTGACCGAGAAACTGGCTGCGCTGACCGGACATGTCCCGATGCCCGGATTGTCGGGAACCGATGTCGACCGGTTGAAGGTCGACCTTCGGATGGTCGAACGACGTTCGGTTCGCTTGTAGGTGAGGAACCGAGAACCTTCTTGGATGCCCTGATGAACGCAGTCACCGCGACGCTGTCGATGTTCCGCGACGGCCGGACGGCGGGCTGCTCAGATCGCACGTACATGCCATTGACCGTCTCTCCGGTCGCGCGGGCAACTTGACCCTGATTTCCCGGCAGCCTCGCTCGGCCGGCTCGCGATTGCGCTGTCGCTGCTCAGCCGGGGGCATGACACATCGGACTGGGCGACAACACCCGAGCCGGCGACTGTTCGTTCCGGGTGAAGACAGGTGCTAGCGAGCAGCAGGTCTTCGTCGTACGCGACACCCGGGAGTCATTGACGTTGGAGCTGTCGCATGACTTCGACGATGACGACGCCGTGGTCGTGATCCACGCGGATCGTGAAGTGCCCCGCTCCACTCGCTCCCCACGTGCGGTGTATGGCCGTAGTGGCAGCAGAGGGGTTGGACGGTTCAGCATCGAAGAACTCCTCGATGATGCGGTCTCGGCCGATGACCTTTACACGGCGTTCAAGATGGCGGGAGGCTTCAGGTGACAGGTGTTGAGACTGTCCTGGACGTCCTAGAGAGGGCGGACTTCGCCGCCTGCCGAAGCCGTTGACGGTTGCGGGCGTCGAGTTCGAGTTCGAGGCTGCAGCCCGCGGCACAGGTTCCTCACATGACCTAGTCGTCGTCGCCTCGCCGTCGATGCCACCTCGCCGGCTGCTGCGTTTTAGTCGGGGTGCTGACGAGGACACTGGACGTGCTCCAATCGCCGCGACCGGTGACGGTCATCGTCCTGGGACCAGTGGCGGCGTCGGACAAGTCGGAGCTTGAACGCAACGCCCGCGTCTTGACTCTCGACACTGAAGCCCCGACGGTCGAGCAGGTGGAGCGGGCTGCGGCAGTGCTGTTGCCACTGCCGCTCCCGTCGGTGATGGACACCGGAGCCGACCCACTTCAACAGGTGGTCGCCGCGCTCGGGCCACACGCCACCGCCGAGCACATGCGTTTTGTGGACGCTGCAGTCGGTGGCCCCGAGCGAGTCCGGACTTTGTTGCGCGACTATGTGGACGCGGTCGTCCCCGAGGGTGAGGGCATCGATGACTGAATGGCCACTCAGAAGCCTTGTCGTCAGTGACTTTCGGCGAATTGAGGGCACCGGAAGATTCCGTTGGATGCCCCGATCGTCCTCATCCACGGTCCGAACGGCACCGGAAAAACGAGCATCCTCTCGGCGCTCGAGATGGCGTTGACTGGTCGCGTTGGCTCCATGGCGCGCCAAGACGACCACTACACGGCCCATCTACCGTTTACGGGCCAGGAATTTGCGACCGTCCAAGTTGATGTCGCCGAGACGATGCGTCCATCCCTAATGGACCGGATGACGGTCGCTGGAAGCCGCGTGGGCGGGATCCTGCGCTGAACCGCGGGCAGGCGCGGTTCTTCAGCGAGCGCTGCTACCTCGACCAAGCGTCCCTAGGTCGGTTGCTGGAGTTGTATCAGTTGCGCGAAGGCAAGCAGGAGTCGCTGCTGGCCCGCTTCGTGAACGAACTCCTCGGTCTTGAGCACTTGGATGCTCTACGTAGCGGACTTCATGACGCGACCGACCTACGGCGTCTGAAGAATCTCGCAACCAGGCTGGCAGAGGCCGACGACGCCGCCAAGCAGGCGGGTATGGAGGTCGAGCAGGCCTCCGCGATGCGGGAGACCGCCCGGCAAGAACTCGAACAAGCCGCATCGGGAGCCGCCGAACTGCTTAGTGCAGCAGGAATCGACGTTGCCGAAGCAGACATCACCGAGTTGCTTGATCTGGCCGACGGCAGCGCCCGTGTCCCCGAGACGGCCCTGCCTCATGCTCTGGACGTTGACCGTGAACTCGCCGAACTACGCGGACGAATCGACGCCGTCGCCGAAAGGCCCACCAGCCATCGGCTCCTCGAAGCGCGAACTGCCCTAGAAGAGGCCACCGCCAAGAGGGCCGCCTGGCAGAAGCTGCGACAACCTTCATTGCGGCAGTGGGTCGAGGCCGCTTCTGCAACTGGTATCGATCTGTCGAACAGCTGGTTCGAAGGATTGTCACGGGAACTAGCCAAGAACTCCTCCGAACTATCCGAACAGGACCGGCTGCGCCGCGAACGCACCGAGACCGAACAACTGCTTGCGACGGGTCAACGCGACCTTGCGAGTGCCGCTGAACAATTGGCTTCCGCGCAGGCCGAAGCCTCAACGCTTGTCGAGGGCCTGGGGGCGATTCGGGCGGTCATACCAACGACACGTGCCCAGTTTGCGACCGCGACTACGCCGAACTCCAAATCGGGCACCTCGACGCCCATCTTGACGACAAACGGGCCGGCCTGCCGAACAGGGTGCCACGCTCACCGCACTGCGCCGCCGACGCGACGAACTCGCTCAGGAGGTCGACCAGCACGCACAGGTCGCGACCTGGTCGCAGCGCAGGTCCTCGACGCCAAGCGATTGGCCGACCTCGAGAATCGTAGGACACTGCTGGAATCTCTAGACCGGCGACTCAACGATCTCGATCCGATCATCCGCGAAGGGGAAACGGTCAACGCAGCCGAGCGCGACGCGCGACGCCTCGTCGAAGAACTGGAAACCGCCGACAGGGAATACGCGTACATCGACGGCGAACTGACCCGTTTTGCTGACCGCCTGGGGACCGCCGTCGGCGTCGACGAGTCGGCCCCGGAGGCCTGCCGGCGCCTTTCCGCACTGTCTGGCGCCGCTATCAAGTACTCCAAGCTCGCGAGACTGCTCGTCGCGACCTGGCAGGAGCGGCGAGACGGCTGGCCGCGGCCAAAGTTGAACACAACCGCCTGACGACGCTCGTGGCTGAATGTGTCGACCGAAGGGCGAAGTGGGAGTCGCGTGTGACGGAGGCGAAGCGACGGCAACGGGTGGCCCGCCAGGTCCACGAGGCGGCATCCGCGGCACGCACCACCATCGTCCAACGCGTGTTCACCGAGTCGCTCAACAATGTCTGGGCCGACCTCTTCATGCGCCTGGCCCCAAGCGAAGAGTTCATTCCTGCGTTCGGCATCCCGTCGGCTACTAAGACGACCCTCGAAGTCTCCTTGGAGACGCGGCTGCGTACTGGTGAGCCAGGTGGCCCCCCGCAGATGACGTTGTCGGCAGGGAACCTCAACACAGCGGCACTATCACTGTTCATCGCGCTGCACCTCGCGGTTGAACCCACTGTCCGGTGCCTAGTTTTCGATGACCCGGTTCAGGCGATGGACGAAGTGCACGTGGCGCAATTCGCCGCGCTGATCCTACATTGGCCAAACAACTCCCAGCGTCAGGTCGTCATTGCAGTTCATGAACGAGAGCTGTTCGACTATCTCGCCCTCGAACTAAGCCCCGCCTACCCGGGCGACACTCTGATCACCGTCGAACTCGGCAGCGCGCCAACGATCCGGACGGCGGCATCCGCCGCCGTCCATACGTCGAGGACCAGGCCATCACTGGCTGAGCATCGATATCTGGCCCCCTTGACGGGTGCCGAGCAACGGGACCAGGTCCTCGTCGGTGAGGTCTACACGGTTGTCAGCGGCGACATCGCGGTACGCGACGCCTGCGGACGACACCGCGGAAACATGGGCGCCGCAGACTTCGCCGGCGGGTTGTCCGCGCAGGTCAGTGACTGAGCGCAACTAAGAGCGGGCCGATTTCATCGGGAGGCTCCCCGGGTCCCGCGGATCGGCCAGGCCGACCAGATCGACTTCCGCGGGTCCACGAGATGCGTCACTTCGCCGCCTGTTGGCGCTAGCTGAGTTACCGGATCTGGTTCCCCTCTGTGTCAAGGCTGCGGTCTCGGTGCCGTAGAGGGTGCGTCGGCGCTGGTCGCCGTCAAGGTCGTTCGTCCGGTGGGGCGCTCCACCTTGACGGCTCCGGCGCGTCGACGCGGGCGGCTGGCAGCCGAGGCCCGCGGAGGGGTTCGCAGGGGCGGTGGCGCGCGGTAGCGTCGGTTGTGCGGGTCCGGGAAGTGGCTGATCCGAAGTGTCGATGTGCGGGGGCAGGTCGGCCGCGCTGGATTGAAGAGACGCCCCGCAGTGCCCTCCCGGACCCGTCCGTCCTGCGGCTCGTCGGTGTCGGGCGTCGGCGAGGAGCTGGCGGTAGACCGCGTCGGAGATCCGTCGCTTGAGGCAGCGCAGCGCTTCCAGCGGGTTCTTGCCGGCGGCGAGCTTGCGCCGGTAGTAGGCCCGGCCCTCGGTGTCGTGGCGGATCTGGACGATCGCGGCGATGTGGAGCACGTGGTTCATCCGCCGGTTCCCGGCCCGCGAGAGCCGGTGCCGGATCTGCTCGCCGGAGGAGGCGTCCAGGGGTGCGGTGCCGGTCCAGGACGCGAACCGGTTGCGGTCGGCGAACCGGGCGACGTCCCCGACGTCGGCCAGGATCCGGGCGGCGCCGACGGGTCCGATGCCGGGCAGGTCCATCAGGCGCGACCCACGTGCCAGGACCGTCGCCTTCAGCTCGGCTTTGATGGTCTTCATCTTCGTCGTCGACCGCGACCAGGTCGGCGATCTCCTCGCGGCGATCCGGCGGCGGGTCTTGCCGGCGAGGTCGCGGGGCCGGACGCGAGGCGAGGATCGCCTTGGCCTGGGCGGCGGAGAGGTCCTTCTTGCGGTGCCCGGGCAGCAGCTCGGCGAGCAGCCGCTGCAGCCGGTTCACGGTCTGGACCCGGTGCCGGGTGAGCTCGTCGCGGCGGTCGGTGAGCATCCGCAGCGCCTCGAGTTCACCGTCGGCGCGGCAGCACCCGCAGGCCCGTTGGTGCGGACCGCGACGATCGCGATCGAGTGGGCGTCGAGGGCGTCGGTCTTCCGGTTGTGGCCGGTGTCGAACAGCCGGACCCGGGCGGCCAGCTTGGCCGGCACATCGACCACTTGCTCGCCGGCGGCGAGCAGCCGCTGCGCCAGCGGACGACCGGCGCCGTTGGCCCCCTCAACCGCCCAGACCCGATCCGGCCACTGCTCACGTACCGCGCATGCGGCGTAGCCCGCCTTGTCGGTTGCGAACCGGCCCGAGCCCAGCAGCTGTCTCCTGGCGCGTCGACGACCTCGATCGTGTCCGACAACTTGTGCGGGTCCACCCCGATGGTCACATCTTTCATCACTCTGCCCTCCGCGTCTTCCGCCGGTTCCGGTTGGCGAGGTGGGCAGTGCTACTTCGAGCCGGGCAGACCCCTGACTTGTTGACTGGCCCCAGACATCACGGGTCTGCAGCCCTACGGTGTCCAGGGTGTCGGACCGGGCTGGCTCGCAAGTCCCCTTGCCGCCTCCGGGCTGGCTCATCAAGAGCGTGCGTACCCGGCCGGCACCCGCCGCGGCGTGGCTCAGCAGAGGCGTGATCGATCCGGAAGTCAGGTTGCCCACCGCGGTCCTTCCACCGTCACAGCGACGAAAGGCATCGACTGGTGATCACGATCGGCATCGACCCCCACGAGAGCTCGCTGACCGCGGTTGTGGTCCGACCCGACGGGCACAACCATCCTCCGATCCGACTGGTGGTGGACAAGAGCACGCCGGCCGCGCTGCTTACCTGGGCCGCCCAGTGGCCCGAGCGACGATGGGCGGTCGAGGGAGCCACCGGGCTCGGCCGCAGCATCGCCCAACAGCTCGTGACCGCCGGCGAGCTCGTGCTCGACGTTCCCGCAAAGCTGGCCGCGCGGGCGCGCCTGCTGGGATCGAGCAGCGCCCGCAAGACCGACGTCGCCGACGCGATCTCGGTCGCCGCGATCGCCACGCACAACCGGCGCCTGAACCGCGTCCAGGTCGAGGACCACACCACGATTCTTCGCCTGCTCACCGAACGTCGCGACGACCTGGTTGCCGAGCACACCCGCTGGATCAACCGTCTCCACGTCCTGCTGCGCGACCTGCACCCCGGTGGCGCAGAGGTCTGGCTCGACAGTGCCGACGCTTCGGCATTGCTGGCAAGGATCTGCCCAGTCACGGCAGCCGACCAGCAGCGCAAGCAGCTCGCTCGCGACGTCGTCCGCGACTTGAAGCGCCACGAGGCATCGATCAAGGACCTCGAGAAGCAGCTGAAGGCAGCCGTCGCTGCCTGCGGGCAAGACCCTGACTCAGATCCAAGGCGTCGGCTTCCTCACCGCCGCCAAGATCCTCGCGCTGACCGGTGACATCCGACGCTTCCCCAACCAGGAGCACTACGCCAGCTACGCCGGCACCGCACCAGTCGATGTCTCCAGCGGCGAGCAAGAGACCCACCGCCTATCGAGGCGCGGCAACCGCCAGCTCAACGCGGCCATCCACGTCGCCGCGGTCACCCAAGCCCGCGATCCCGGCCCGGGGCGTGCCCACTACCGCCGCAAGATCGCCGAACACAAGACCGCGAAGGAAGCTCGCCGCAGCCTGAAACGACGCATCACGAATGCTGTCTACCGGCGCATCCTCGCCGACCAGCTACGCCTGGCTCTCGAGGCTGCTTGACACACAGAGGCGCTCTTGAGCCACGCCTCGTCACGGTGCCCGACGAGGCGCAGCCCAGATGAGAGCCACACCGTCCGGTGGGCAGCCGATGAAGAGAGCGTCCCGCCGAGCACCTCAACCCAGCCTCGCGAAGGCCAGATCGTGCGTCCAGTCAACAAGTAGCCGATGACAGGACGTTGATCTCCGAGGCTCGGCTGGGGTTATCGTGACCGTCCGTTATGGTCCTCGCTGTGTCTGCTAGCCCTTATACGTCCGACAGACCGCGAGCGAACGTTGTGCGTCGTGGGCAGGGGCTGCCCGTGGTCGCGATCCACGGCAACGGGGTGGACCACCGGATTCTCCTGGCCTTAGATGACGTGCTCGCGCAGGCCGGGGGGCTCGAGCGGATCTTGGACCTGCCAGGGTTCGGCGGCACGCCGCCTCTTCAGGACTCTGGCGGGCTTCCCGAGTTCGCGGACTGGCTCCTCGATGAGATCCAGGAGCTTGTTGGTGAGCGGTCGTATGCGCTGCTTGCCAACTCTCTCGGTGGGCTTCTGGCTCGGCATGTGCACACGCAGCTTCCTGATCGAGTGCTGGGGATGGCACTGCTCGCACCAGTTGTCGATCCCGATCCCGGCCGTCGTCAGCTTCCTCGGTTCGCGATCGTGGAGCGCGATGAGGCGTTCCTTGCCTCCCTCCCGACGGCTGACCGGGCCGACTTCACTGAGATGACTACGAGGCAGACTCGTCAGTCCTGGGACGTGTTCGAGCGGTTTGTCTTGCCGGGTCTTCGAGCAGCTGACGAGCAGGCGATGAGCCGCCTGGGCGAGCGGTACTGCCTTCCGCGTTCCCCCGACGAGGAGGGCACACCGCTGACTGGCCCAGTTCTGATCATCACGGGCAAGCAGGACCACGTCGTCGGGTACGAGGACCAGCTCTCACTTCTGCGTCGCTATCCGCACTCGACCTACGCGGTGCTCCACGGGGCAGGTCATAACTGCTACGTCGACCAACCGGTCGTTACGGGCGCTCTCCTCCACCAGTGGGCGCACGACCTTCCCCGCTGAAGAGGCCGTGCTGTCATGCCGCGATCCGCGCGGACTGCCGATGTGCGTGCCATGCCGTCGCGGACCATGCTTCACAACCCGGGTGGGTCGACGCGCGTGGGCGCCGGTGGGCACTCCGGACCAGGGCGCCCGAGGACGAGGTCCCCGTTCCAGCAGCCGGTGCAGCAGGGCGGCGGCCAGCCGGCCGGCGAGGTGATGGGTGCGTTCGGTCCAGTCCATGCAGCCGCGGGCGAGCGGGCTGCGAGAGCCTGTTTCCACTTGCAACTGAAGAGGCCCCAGCGACGTCAGGTCGCGGGCTGCCAGGACGGCAGTGAGGACGGCGGCCGAGATCAGGCCGGCCGTGATCTGCACGCCCAGCCGGCCGGCGAGGTGGTCGTAGCAGGTCCGTCCGGACTGCAGCGCGGCGTCCACGCGGGACGAACGCAGCGTCGCGGCCGATGGGTCGGGGGGCGCCAGCAGCCCCAGCGCCTCGAGCGCCGCCGCGGCCGGCGGGCTGTCCAGGCGGAAGTAGCGGTGGCGACCCTGGCGTGCGGCCTCCAGGATGCCGGCGTCGAGCAGCAGCGCGAGATGCGCCGAGGCGGTCGAGGCGCTGACGCCGCCGGCGCGGGCGAGCTCGCCGGCGGTATGGAACCGGCCATCGAGCAGCAGCTGGCACAGTCGCGCCCGGGTCGGATGTGCGAAGAGGAATGCAGCCGAGGCTTGCGCCGCGAACCCTGCTGCGTGATCAACCTGCCCCAGGCCGACGAACGTCACGCAGCGGACAAGCTGGCGCCGCCGACCGGGCCGGACACGGCACCGGCCCACAAACCTCGGCACCGGTACCTGCCTGACAAGTTCACTGCCGACAGTAAGTCAGCGGACGCCACCGGGCCGTGTCGGCGTGCTGGGTGCCCGCGATCACGAGCTCCTCGGCGGCATGGACGCGCAGCACCCCGGTCTCCACATCGCGAACCCGCCCTGCCGCGGCCCGTGCAGCTCGACCCGCTTCCCTTCAAGCCGGGCGCCCCGAGCGTGTGGCGCAAGGCCTGATCCAGCTCGAGGAGCGGGTGGTGGGCCTGCACGGGGTCGATGGCGGCCCGCTCGCTGCCACCAGGTTGCTCGCGTGCTGGCAGCGTCATCCGGCGGCCCCGCCGGTCGCGGTCGCCGGGGTCGAAGTTCTGATGATCGCCATATGGGCGCCCGTCTTGACCGTCCACGACGCATATCGCTACGCTACGTAGCGATCCGTTGCCGTGGCGCCATGCGAGGCGAACTCGGACCAGTACCTTCTCTTCGAAGGGCGGAAGACCAGTTCCACCCCTTCTCGGCACCCCGGCTGCCTAGGAGAGGCCAACGCTGGAGCGCCAGTCTCGGGCGGTGCCGCTATCGTCGCCTCGGGGAGCGAGGACTCGTGGCAAGCCCGTTTCGGCGCCTGCCCGGTCGTGCCATCGGCTCAAGCATCGGCGCCGCGTTCGGCGTGGTGTTCGTGATAGCCAACGCGGGGGCGCTCGGCCGGCCCACCGAGGTGGCGCTGCGACTGCTGGCATTGGGCGCATTCATGGCTTGCCTGGTCTGCGTGGTCCGGTCCTCCCGTGTCGCCGTAGCAGGAGAGCCCCTCCACTTCGGACCCGAATACTGGGCCGTGGTGGCCGGGGAGGTCGCGTTCCTCCTAGCCGGGCGGTACATCCTGAACGGCCCTCTCGATCGACCCGAGGCCGCCCTGCCTTGGCTGACCCTCGTGGTGGGGGTGCACTTCTTTCCCCTCGCGGTGGTGCGGCATGCCCGCATCGACCATCTGCTCGGGATCATGCTCACCGGATGCGGCCTGGCAGGGCTCGGTCTCGCCTTCGCGCCCGGCGACACCGCCGCGGCGACCGCGCTCACCGCCGGCGTGATCCCGGGCTTCGTACTGCTGACCGCCAGCATCTGGGCCATGCGCGACGTCAGCCCCAGACCGATCTCTGCGCCGGGCACCCCCCGCAGGAGAGCCTCATGACGTGACATGATTTCGGCTATTCATTGACACCTACAGGCTAATCCTCATAGCCTCACGAACGGTCACTAGCAAGGAGTCCACGATCACCACACTCGAGGCCGAGACCCGCAAGCTGCGGCGCGAGGAGGGCGAGATCGCCTACGAGGAACTGGGCGCTGGCCCGCTGGCGATGCGCCTGCATGGCACAAGAGAGTACGCAGCAGCTGCCGTCGCCACATGCGGACCCTGGCCGAGGCCGGCTTCCGGGTCGCGGCGATGGGCCTGCGCGGGCACGGCGACAATGACGCCACCTTCACCGCTCACGTCGACGTGGCCGCCACTGATGCGCACGCACTGGTCGACGAACTCGGCGGGCCGGCGGTGCTGGTCGGCCATCCACTTGGGGCCGGTGCGGCGGTGTGGGCGGCCGCCGAGCGTCCCGACCTGGTCGCCGGCCTGGTGCTGGTCGGCCCGCTCGTGCGGCAGGTGCTCACCAACCCGATGCCGGCCTGCATGTTCCGAAACCGCGATGTCCGGGCTGTGGGCGCCGGCGGTGTGGAACGCCTACCCACCTTCGCTGCACCCCGGTCGCAAGCCGGCAGACTTCACTGAGCAACGATCGGCGATCCGCGACCCGCGCCAACAGGCGCCATCCCGGCCACGCCCGCGCGTTCACCCCGACCACCCGCACCAGCCACGCGCCCATCGAGTTCCGGCTCGGGGAGATGGCCGCGCCGGTGCTGGTGTTGATGGGCACCGCCGATCCCGACTCTCCGGACCCGGCCGCCGATGCCGACTGGGGCGTCACCCTCCTCATCCACGCGGAGGGAACCCGTGCCGGGCGCCTGCTGATCGAGAGCGCCAGCCAATACCCCCAGGCCCAGGAGCCCGAGACGGCAAACCCGGCCCTGATCGCCTTCGCGCGCATGGTGCGCCCCGACGTCTAGCTGTGATGCCCGCCAGGTTGGTCAACCGGGTGATGGGTGAGCACTTCCCGATGGCCGAGTGGGGCCGGTGGTGGTTGTACTCGTGGAGCCATGCTGGCAGAGCGGCGAGTCGGGCGGACTCGGAGTTGTAGAACTTCTTGAACGCCCAGCCCTCGGCCAGGGTGCGGTGGAAGCGTTCGATCTTGCCGTTGGTCTGCGGGCGGTAGGGCCGGGTCTTCTTCGGGGTGATGTCCAGCTCGGCGCAGGTGTCACGCCACAGGTGGGACTTGTAGCAGCTGCCGTTGTCGCTGAGCACGCGCTGCACGGTGACGCCCCGGGCGGCGAACCAGGCGACTGCGTTGCGCAGCACCTCGGCCGCAGTCGCGGCGGTCTCGTCGTCGTGGGCCTCGACGTAGGCGACCCTGGAGTGGTCGTCGATGACGGTGTGCAGGTAGCAGGTGCCGATGAGCGGGTTGTGGTGCTTGTTGCGGGGTCCGCCGGTGCGGACCGCGGTGGCGGAGCGGTTCTTGTCGCCTTGTTGGCGGCCGACGTAGCGCCAACCGCCGCCGTCGGGGACCTTGCCGAGCTTCTTGACGTCGACGTGGATCAGGTCGCCGGGCTTCTCGTGCTCGTAGCGGCGGATCGGCTCGCCGGTGGCCCGGTCGACGTGGGTGAGGCGGTTGAGCCGGCAGCGGACCAGGACCGCGTGCACGGTGGAGGCCTGCATGCCGAGCTTGTCGGCGATCGCGACCGGGCCGAGGCGCTGCTTCCAGCGCAGGTGCACGATCTTGCGGACCACCGGCTGCGGGGTCCGGTTGGGTTGATGGTGCGGCGCCGAGGACCGGTCGACCATCCCCGCCGGGCCCTCGGCCGCGTAGCGCAGCGCCCACTTCTTCGCCGTGCGCCACGACACGTCGAACCGCTCGGCCGCACGCGCCGGCGGCCAGCCGTGGTCGACGATCAGCCGGGCGAGCTTGAGTCGGGCGCGTGGTGTCAGGGCGGCGTTGGCATGGGTAGCGTGGGACACGAAGGCCTCCTGGGTGTGAAGCGGTTTCTAGACAGCTCCACTCCACACCGGGAGGCCTTCACCCATCCCTGACCTCAGACCGTGTCGTCACAAGATCTCGACCAACGTGCCTGGTCATCACATCTAGCCCAACCCAGGGACAGAGCGGCACGGGGCCAATCGCCGACGCACCGAGTCGCCTGCGCTCCTCGTCCCCCCGTCCGCATTCCTACTCCCGTTCCGTTCCTGAAGCTTGGAGCCACCCCATGTCCACCGTCTCCCCGCACGCCACCGTTCCCCGCAGCTACCGCAGCGCCCCACTGGCCCGCGCCCTGACCGCAGCGCCCGAACTGTGGGTCGCTGGCCTCGCGTTCGCCATCTACCCCGCGCTGCGCCCGTTCAGCGACGAGGTCTCCCGTGCGGGCGCGCTCGCGTTCGCCTCGCCGCGCTGGATCGTCGCCCACACCTTCGGCATCGCCGCGTTCACCCTGCTCGCCCTCGGCCTGTTCCGGCTCACCGAGACCCTCACCAGCAACCGCGGCCGCGCCCGCACCGGTCTGACGCTGGCCTGGATCGGCACCGGACTGACCCTGCCCTACTACGGAGCCGAAGTCTTCGGCCTGCACGCCGCCGGCCAACAGGCCCTGACCGGCGGCAGCCTCAGCCAGTTCGACGACCTGACCCACAACATCCGCTGGGAAGCCGGCATCTACTTCATCCTGCTCGGCCTGCTCGCCCTCGCCGTCGGCGTCATCATGCTCACCAGCGCCGCCTGGCGCGACATCCCCCGCCCCCGACTGACACTGCTGCCACTGGCCGTCGCGGTCGCCCTCTACATCCCCCAGTTCGCCGCCACCCAACCCATCCGCATCGCCCACGGTCTCCTCATGGCCGCCGGCTGCATCCTGCTCGCCGTCGGCATCGCCACTCAGCGACGCCTGTGAAGGACGGCACTCGGCCAGCGACAAGCGGCTGAGCCCTGAGCGCGCGGCCACCCACCTCGCCGCGCTCGAAGCCCGCTCGCATTAAACCCACCAAGGAGTCACCGTGACAGACGACCACGTTGTCTTGATGAACCTCTTCGAGGTCCCCGACCACAGCGCCGAGGAGTTCACCGCGGCCTGGGAGAAGGCCAATGACTACCTGAAGGCTCAACCCGGCTACCGCGGCACGGTGCTGCATCGCAGCATCTCGCCAGGCGCCGTGTTCACCTTCGTCAACATCGCGCAGTGGGACACCCCGCAGCTCTTCCAGCGCGCCATCGCAGACGAACAGTTCCAGGCCTTGGCTCGCCCCATGGAGGCCTACAAGCCGCGACCGGGGCTCTACCGGGCGGTCCGCCACTAGCCGCCAGGGCGCAACAGGAGGCGCGTCACCATGCCATCGAAACCACCACCCGAGGCCGGACACTCAAGCGAGTTGAACATCCGAGTGGACAACGGTGCGCAGGCACGCGAGGCCGCCGCAGAAATTTGGGCGCTGGCAACGGCCGCGCGAGACGGAGTCGAGCCCGGCCCCCTCGTCCAGGCCCGCCTGCAGATCGACAAGGCGTTGGACGCCGGCCTCGCATCGATGCTGCTCTTGGCGGAAACGCCCGATGGAGAGCCGCTTGGATTCGCAGCCGTCGACGTGCCGTACCCTTCGACGTCCGACCAGACAGCGGCGGAGATCGTCTACCTCGCGGTACACCCTGCGGCGTGGCGCCGGGGAGTTTGCGGCGCACTGTTGCGAGGAGTCGAAGACCACCTGCGGCGCCGCCGCACGCCCACAGCCTTCCTGTGGGTCTACGACGACAACGCCGCCGCGGTCGGCGCCTACACCCGCGCCGGATGGGTGCCCGACGCCACGGGCAGGGCGCGCGTCAATCCAAGATCGGGGCGACGCGAACGGCGCCACGTCTGCCACATCGAGCCGGCAATACTCGACCGCGACCCCGCGAGTTCGTGACGTGGGCGCACCGGAACGACCTGGGAGCCACGATGCACAACACCCTGACGCTCACCAACGTCGCCCTGAGTGGTGTCCTCGCAGCCGGCATCGTGGCGGCCTTCGCCTGGCCCTCGCCTTCGGATTCTGGCGAGCGGTCGACTTCCGATCCTGCGGACCGTACGCCGAACCGCTGTGCCTGGCCCAGGCGATGGTCGTGACACTGCTGGCGGCGGCAGCGCTGTACACCGCGCGCCCGGTGCTGGCCGCGCTGCTGCTCGTCATCAGCTTGATACATCATCTGGCCGCCCATCTGCTCGGCGAGCGGCTGCTCAAGCCCAGCCGCCTCCGTGCCAGGAGCCGCGCTGGGCTATCCGAGTACGGTCTCGGCCTTTGAACGCGCGCACCGGCGCCGCGCGACGGTCGAGCGGGTGCCACGTTGCCTAGGGCTGGCCCGAACCGCACGAAGGTGGTCGCACAGGCGGACCTGGTCGACGAGGTCGGCTGGGCGAACCTGTCATTGGCGGTGCTGGCCGAGCGTTGCGGCGTCAAACAGCCCAGCTTGTACAAGCACGTCGCTGGCCTCGATGCGCTGCGTGTGGAGGTCAGCGCGCTCGCGCTGCGCGAGCTGGGCGCACAGATGACCAGCGCCGTGCTGGGCAAAGCAGGCCGTGACGCGCTGCTTGCGCTGGCCGAGGCCTATCGCGACTTCGCGCTGCATCGTTCCGGCCGCTACGCCGCCACCGTGGCTACGCCTACCGGAGAGCACCCGGGCCAGGCCGAAGCAGCAGAGACCGTGCTGCGGGTCGTGGAAGCCACCCTGGCTGGCTATGGACTGTCCGCCATCGACGCCGCCCGGGCCCTGCGCGCAGCCCTGCACGGCTTCGTACACCTCGAGGTCAACCACGCCTTCGGCCTACCCGCCGACATCGACCGCAGCTACCGCTGGCTCGTGGCTGGCATCGACGCCACCATGAATACTTGGGCAGCAGATCAGGTGGCCTCCTGACCGCGCGTCGGCCGGGAGCACCGGCCAGCCAGCATCCCCGTCGCGGGCACCCCATATGTCGCCCTGATACCCGCCCTGAGCCGCTACGCCGTCCAGGAGCGACACCGTGAACCACTCCCAACCCGTCCCGACCAGCCCGGTGGAGGCCGGCGGCGCATCGAGCACCGCCACCGCGCACGTAGAGCGGAACGAGGTCGGCCCCGGCAACTGGCGCTAGGTCCCCGAACTGGGCATCACAAACGAGCAGCAGCCGGTCCGCGACCCACCCCTCCCGCTCCCTGGCGCTGTGTGCTTACGACGCAGGTGCCTGGCACCGATTGGCCATCACCGCCAACTGCACCGATGTGGGGTTCGTGATGAGCGCCGTCGACCCCGACGATGACAGCGCCAGGATCGATGGCCTGCTCATCGACCACGACCAGCAAGGGCGGCTACGGCGACGCGCAACAGTCGCAGCGCTTATCGACCGCGCGCCCGGCCGGCCACCCGAGCGTGCCACTCAGCTACCAGGCCACCAACGTGGCCGTGGCAGACCTGTGTCAACGGCTCGGCATGACCCAGGGCCCTACCTGCGCCAGAACGGTGGACCACAGAAAGAGTCGACCGACACCCTCAACTACGGCATCAACGCAGCCCAACGCCCAGCTCCCCCATGCACGGCCATGGCTGAGACGCCGGGCCCTGCGGGAAGGCGACCGGACCAAAGGCCTCAGTGCGAAGCCGGCGTCCAGGGAAGGTGCGAACGTCCGGATCTCCCGATCGCCTCGGCGGGCTCGGCGCGACCGCGGCTTTCCGTCGCCATGAGGGTGGAGCTTCTGAGCAGTGTCAGCCATGATGCAGAGCGCGGTGGCTCGAGACCGGGGCGCTCTGGTGGCGTTGAAAGCAAGTACTCCGCAGCGGCATTGTCACCTATCCCACCGCGAGGCCACGTGTAGCTCCTCCCCCGAGGGTGTCCATGACCGTTCCGACAGCCGGCGCGGCTGCCGAGAGAGGCACCGCCCTTGCGGAGCCGGGGGGCGATCGCCGCCCACAGTCACGCGTTGAGCGTCGCACGTCCGGCACCGCCGTCGCCGCGGCCGGACATGGCTGGCACGAATCACCTGGCTCACCGCCGCAGTTCGCGCCCGTACGGCCGCCGGGGCAGCAGCCGAAGCCCCCACTACGGTTGCGAGACGTCCTGCCGCCCGACTGCAAGACCGACTGGCCTGGTTGAGCGCAAAGCCCGACCGAGCACGAAGAGCGAGCGTGTCGATGACACGTCAGCCGTTACCCGCGCTGTCGCGTCGGCGGAAGGTGGTCAGACGCCCGCCGCCCCGTTGCAGGACTCGCAAGCAGGGCCCGCCTCGCCGAAGGGACTGACACTTCGGCGGAAATAACGATAGACAGCATCCTGGATATTCTCTAACCTGATTGCCATGCGCATGAGTGAAGGCACCGAATGGGCACTGCACACTTGCCTGCTGCTGACCCGGTGCGAGCCCGGCGAAAGCTTGCCGGCCTCCGCCCTCGCCGAGTTTCACGACCTGCCACAGGCCTACCTCACCAAGCATCTACAAGCACTAGTCCGCGCAGGCGTGCTGCGCTCGGCGCCCGGCATTCGGGGCGGCTTCGGGCTCGCGCGCCCCGCCGGCCAGATCAGCGTGCTCGATGTCGTCACTGCCGTAGAAGGCTCAGAGGGGGCGTTCCGCTGCGCCGAGATCCGACAGCGCGGACCGGTGGCGATGCCGGCGAACTGCTACCGCTCCCCCTGCGTGATCGCCCAGGCCATGCGTACCGGCGAGGAAGCGTGGCGTAAGGCGCTGGCCAAGCAAACGCTCGCCGACATTGCCGAGAGGACCGACGAGGCTAACTCCGGGGCGCGGCGGCGAGCCGAGCGATGGCTCGCCGACCGTCGCCCGATGAAGCGCACGCCCTGAAAACCACGATCCCCCACCAAGGCACTGGAAGGACTCAAACCAAGATGTCAAACATCCTGATTGTCGGCGGAGGATTCGCCGGCCTGTGGGCAGCACTATCGGCCGCCCGGGCACGACACGACGCGGGCACGGACGGGCCGTCGATCACCTTGGTCTCCCCCGGCAACGACCTGGTCATCCGCCCCCGCCTCTACGAGGCCGACCCCGGCCGCATGCGCGTCCCGCTGGCACAGTCACTGCACCCCGTCGGCGTGGAGCACCTCCAAGCCAGGGTCTGCGACATCGACACCGGAACAGCCAGCGTCACCACGCTCAGCCCGTCAGGCACCGCCAGCAGCCTGGCGTATGACCGCCTCGTGCTGGCGACCGGCAGTCAGTTGCGCCGGCCACACATTCCCGGGGCAAAGCATCTGCACGATGTCGACACCATGCAGAGCGCCTGCGCGCTCGAGGACCACCTTCAGCGGCTCTCCTCGGCCGCTCCCACAGCGGCATCGTTGACTGCAGTCGTGGTCGGTGCAGGTTTCACGGGGCTTGAGGTGGCGACTGAGCTGGCCGGCAGACTACGCGCGCTGGCGTCCACGACCGGGCGTGAGGATCTGGTGCGGATTGTCCTGGTGGAGCGCTCTGACTTGATCGGCCCAGAGCTTGGCCCCGGGCCCCGGCCGGTCATCGAGGGAGCCCTGGCCTCTCTGGGTATTCAGACACTGCTCGGCCAGACGGTGAGCGCCCTTGACGCCAGCACGGTCTGGCTCTCTTCGGGGCAAGAGCTCCCAGCCGCCACGGTGGTTTGGACCGCGGGGATGACGGCGAGCCCATTGACCACGCAGATTCCCGCCGAACGAGACCGGCTGGATCGGCTCGTCGTCGATGACCATCTCCGGGTTGCCGGCGTCCCCGATGTCTTCGCCGCCGGCGACACGGCAGCAGCTCGGGCAAGCGCGGAGCAGGTGGTGACCCAGTCCTGCCAGCACGCAATCCCCCTGGGCAAGGCAGCGGGCTACAACGCAGCCGCGGATCTCCTCGGGATGCCCCTGGAGGGGTTCACACCCAACCCTTATGTGACCTGTCTCGACCTAGGCCCTTCTGGCGCGGTGTTCACGACCGGCTGGGAACGCTCGGTGCAGATGACCGGCGCCGAGGCGAAGCAACGCAAGCAGCAGATCAACCAAGAGTGGATCTACCCGCCCACGGGCGACGCGGAGGAGATCCTCCGCCGAGCCCACCCCAGTATCTCCACCCGCGAAGCCGTCAGCTGACTTCGGACCTCATCCACGCGGTCCCGGCGCCCCCGCCGCGCCCGCCCCGTTGCCTCCGGAGAAAGGAACACCCCCATGCCCGCCACCCGACCTCTCGAGACGGAGCCAGTGCCCGAGAGCCGTAGACGACAGCGGCGCGCGGTCTTCGCCGCCTGGTTCGCCTTTTACGTCGACCTCTTCGACATCTATCTGCCCATCGTGGTCCTCGCACCGGCCATCGACTTCTTCATGCCAGGGTCGATGGATGCGAAACGAACCGCCATCGCCGGGAGCGCGATCTTCGCAGCCGCGCTATTGGGCCGTCCACTGGGCGCCCTCATATTCGGCCGCTTCGCCGACCGCCTCGGGCGCAAGCGGGCCACCGTTGTCGCAGTGACCGGCGCAGGGGCGACCAATCTGGTCATCGCGCTGCTGCCGGGCTACCAGCAGCTCGGCGTCGTGTCTGTAGCCGCCCTCGTGCTGAGTCGCTTCGTGGCCGGCGTCTTCCTCGGCGGGGAGTACACGGCCGCAAACCCGCTGGCCATGGAGTGCTCTCCCAAACACCGTCGCGGGCTCTACAGCGGACTCATCAACACCGGCTTTCCCCTCGCTTACGCCTCGATCGCACTACTCACGATGCTGATTCTGTCGATCATGCCCTCCTCGGGCGTGGGCTCGGCGTACGTGCAGTGGGGCTGGCGCATTCCCTTCCTTATCGGCAGCCTTCTCGCCCTCGGGCTTGCGCGCTACTACCACGTGGCCGTGGAGGAGTCGACCGTCTTCCGAAGTAGCGGCGGAACGAAGACACCGATCCGCAGCCTGTTCTCACCGGAGAACCGCGCCAGCTTCTGGCAGATCTTTCTGGTCATGAGCGGCTTCTGGCTGGCGCTTCAACCCGTGGCCGCCGTGCTGCCCGGCGTGCTGGGCACCCGTGTCATCGGGCTGCAGGCCCGCACGGTGTCACTGATCCTGGTTCTGGCATACCTGATCTTGGCCGGGGCCAATGTGGGTGCGGCCGTGCTGAGCCAGCGGGTCGGTCGCCGTCGATTCCTCATGGCTGCGGGCGTCCTCACCGCGGTGACGGCGGGCCCGATGTACTTCGCGCTGGTGCGTTTCTCACCCTCGAACCCCACCTTGGTGGCCGCACTGGTCATCGGCATCGTGGTGCTGACCTTCGCACCCTGGGGACTGCTCCCGGCATACCTCACCGAGAGCTTCCGTACCGGCGTCCGCGCCTCGGGTTACGGCCTGGGCTACAGCCTGGCGGTGGTGCTGCCGTCGTTCTACGGCGTCTACCAGACGGGCTTGGCCACAGCAATGCCATTTGAGTACACCGGCATCGTGCTGCTCGCGGCAGGATCTCTGCTGATCACCGCGGGTGCCGCGTGCGGCCCCGAGACCAAGGACGTTGACTTCACCACGGCTCGACCGGCGGCCAACCCCCGTTCACGTCTATCCGCCGCCCAAGGGAACGAGGGCGATGGCGCGGCCAATGACGAGCGCTGCACCGGGTCCTGCTTGCTCCACTGCTGAGTGCAGGATGCCCGCCCGGCGGCCCTGCCCCCGAGGCAAGCCGGGCGGGCACGTTGCGTTGGGCCGCCCAAGTTGAGGCGTCTCAATTCGCCAGTAGGCCCGCGGCCGGCAAAGGGCGGATCAGGGGATCAGTGCCCTGTCAACGACGGTCGAAAACTGACCCCTTTCCGACGGTTGAAAATTGACCCCCTCGGCTGTCTAGTTCTCTTCGTTGACGGCGGCGGGGACGCGGCCGAGGTCGCGGTTCTTTGAGGCGGTAGGAGTCGCCTTTGAGGGCGATGACTTCGGCGTGGTGGACGAGCCGGTCGATCATGGCGGCGGCGACGACGTCGTCGCCGAAGACTTCGCCCCAGCGGCCGAAGGGCTTGTTGCGATGGTGACGATCAGGGTGGCGCGTTCGTAGCGGGATGAGACGAGCTGGAAGAACAGGTTCGCGGCTTCGGGTTCGAAGGGGATGTAGCCGACCTCGTCGATGACCAGCAGCGGGTAGCGGCCCAGGCGGCGGAGTTCGTCTTGCAGGCGGCCGGCGTGGTGGGCGTCGGCGAGCCGGTCGACCCATTGCGACGGCGGTGGCGAACAGGACCCGGTGGCCGGCTTGGCAGGCGCGGATCGCCAGCCCGGTGGCCAGGTGGGTCTTGCCGGTGCCGGGCGGGCCGAGGAAGACGACGTTCTCCTTGCGCGGCGACGAAGTCCAGGGTGCCCAGGTGGGCGATGGTCTCGCGTTTGAGGCCGCGGGCGTGGTCGAAGTCGAAGTCCTCCAGGCGACTTGCGGGCGGGGAAGCGGGCGGCGCGGATGCGGCCTTCGCCGCCGTGGGACTCCCGGGCGGCGACCTCGCGTTGCAGGCAGGCGGCCAGGAACTCCTCATGGGTCCAGGACTCCGCCCGGGCCCGCTCGGCCAGCCGGTCGACGGACTCGCGCAGGGTGGGGGCCTTCAACGCCCGGGTCAGGTACGCCAGCTCGCTGGTGACAGCGCGACGACGTTTCGTGGCGGACGGCGAAGAAGTGGGCGCTGCGCTACGCGGCCGAGGGCCCGGCGGGGATGGTCCGTCCGGTCCTCGGCGCCGCACCATCAACCGCAACCGGACCCCGGCGCCGGTGGTCCGCAAGATCGTGCACCTGCGCTGGAAGCAGCGCCTGGGCCCGGTCGCGATCGCCGACAGGCTCGGCATGCAGGCCTCCACCGTGCACGCGGTCCTGGTCCGCTGCCGGCTCAACCGCCTCACCCACGCGGATCGGGCCACCGGCGAGCCGATCCGCCGCTACGAGCACGAGAAGCCCGGCGACCTGATCCACGTCGACGTCAAGAAGCTCGGCAAGGTGCCCGACGGCGGCGGCTGGCGCTACGTCGCCCGCCAGCAGGGCGACAAGAACCGCTCCGCCACCGCGGTCCGCACCGGCGGACCCCGCAACAAGCACCACAACCCGCTCATCGGCACCTGCTACCTGCACACCGTCATCGACGACCACTCCCGCGTCGCCTACGTCGAGGCCCACGTCGACGAGACCGCCGCCACCGCGGCCGCGGCCGCGTGCGCAACGCCTGGCCTGGTTCGCCAACTTGGCGTCACCATCCAGCGGGTGCTGTCCGACAACGGCAGCGCCCACCGCTCCCATCTCTGGCGCGACACCTGTGCTCAGCTGACCATCACCCCGAGGCGCACCCGGCCCTACCGCCCGCACAACGGCAGGATCGAACGCTTCCACCGCACCCTGGCCGAAGGCGGGGCGTTCAAGAAGCTCTACGACTCCGAGTCCCCCCTCGCCGCTCTGCCAGCATGGGCCGCGACTGCGGCTTGTTGCCGTCGCGTTTCCGCGTCAGCGGTAGGTCGCAGCGGCGTCGACCTTGAACCAGTCGCCGTCTCTCGCGACCTTCGCCAGTGGCGGCAAGCCGCGCGCGGGGGTCGGAACCCGGTGGTCCGCGTTCCGCTTCACCGTTGGAGCCGCGGGTTGCCTCGCCTCAAGCAGGTGCCTGAGACGATCGTCGCTAAGGGTGCCTTCCACTGACCCACGCTTGAGCCGGCCGAGCCAGGTGAGATCCCGTGTGGCTCGCATGACGACGCGCCTTCGCCGTTCGGTGAGCCCGGCCATCACCGCTTCCCACTCGTTGAGCAGCTCCGAGACCACACGCCCCGCGGGGATAGCCCACAGGGCGAACGCCCACTCCGCACGGAACAGGTCGTCGGAAGCATCGCCCGCGGTGACCACGGCCAGCTGTTCGCGCCACCACGCGGCGTCCTTGAGGTGCTCGCGGGTCTGGGCGAGCAGCTCCGCTGGGTGGCTGTCCGGTCCGAACGCGGCCGCGCTGGGCTTGCGGGAAAACCCGTCCCGGTGGTGCGAGGCGGCACCGATGATCGCGATCTCCGAGGCCAGCCAACAGCGGCCCGCGACGTCGAACAGGACGGTTGAGGCGTCCGACCACGGGAACGTGCTGCCCTTCTGGCCCTGTTTGAAGCGGCGCTGTGAAGCGACCTTCGCAAAGCCCGGTGCCGTCTTGCGCAAGCGCGCGATGGCATCGGGGCGTCGCCGTGAATACCCCTCGTTCACGTCGTAGAACCCGTTCTGGGTCCGGCTGACAAACGCCATCGGGCGCAGCGCCACCGCAACCTGCGCCGGCATGGACCGGACCGAAGTGACCTCTGGGCACTCGCCATCAAGGACAGCGCGGAGCAACCGGGCTTCGAACTCGCCTCCACTGGTCGGGATGAGTCCGGTGTCGAGGACCAGCTGGGCCGGCGACGCCGAGTAGATAGGCCGGTCGGGATCCGGCTCGAGACTCACCGCTTCGAGGTCGAGGGCGACGCCGGCGGCTGCCTCGGACGCAGCCGCGACTTCGAGCCAGGAGTCCTGGGTTGGGGTCCCGGCGGCGACCCTCATGTGGGTTGCCCACCAGGTCGCGAAAGGCGTCCGCTGGTTGAGGAGCTCACGAACCGCGCGCACCCGCCTACGGGAACCGGGGTCCTCCGGTGCAGCAGAAATCTGGGCGGTCAATCGGGTCCACGCCTTGTCGGGTCCGTCGCTGTCGGGCAGGTCTGGCAAGCCGGGGAGCGGACGGATCTCGTTGCGGCCGAGCGCGTCGAGAAGAGCTGCGACGCCGTCGTCGTCCAGCAGCGCGTCGATGACCTCGCGCGCCCGCCGCGGGCGGCTTTGAAACACTCCGTCGGTCAGCAAGGTCCAGGCGGCGGCTCTGGCCTGCGGGCTGCAGCCGTCCCGGAGCTCGTCGATGATGCCGTCGGCTAGTGCAGCGACGTCGCGGCCTTCGGCGTTCCCGCCGTAGAAGCGCGCGGTGTTGAGCCACTGGGGACGGCGCAAGAGCTCGCGTAGCACCCTGGCGTGGTCGAAGCCCCGCTGGTCCTCGCCGGCCCAGCGGTAGAGGAAGCGGGCGGCGAAGTACTCCCGCAGCGATAGGACCTCGAACTCGTAGGTGCCCTCGTTCTTACTGGTCAGCGCCCACAAACGATCGGTGGCGGCCTCGAACAGCTCGTCGACGGCGTCCTGGGGCTTGCCGTAGCAGTGCTGGAAGTGGCGCATCGCGGCCTGCAACTCAGCCACCTTCATCCGGCCCGGTAGGTCCTGCTCCTCGCTGCGCGACTGCAGGTACCAGCCGACGAAAGGCATGATCTCCTTCAGCTGTTCGCGGTGCCTCTTCACTGACTCCGGATGTTTGTTCGCCTCCCGAGCCAGGAGCAGGTCGACGTAGTGGTCGTACAGGTCCGTGCGCTGCGTCGGTGTGGCCGCTCCCCGCTCGTGGATGAGCTCGAGCAGGATGGTCAGCTGCATCGGGTTGCCGGCCAGCTCGGCGATGTACGGCTCCTCGCTCTTGGCCTTGAAGCTCTTCCGCAGCTCGCGGCCGTCCTTGCCGCGGATGTCGCGCACCACGCACCACTTGCGCAGGTATTCGGCGCGCTGATCCTCGGTGAGCTCGTTCAGCGAGATGACCTCGAACAGATCCGCCGCCGGCTCGGGGAGCTCGTTGTTGCTCGGCCGGGTCGTCACCACCACCATGCACCGGCACGGGGTAGCCGCGGGCTCGGCGCGTGAACTTGTCGATGGCGTCCACGACCTTCTCGCGCATCTGCGGCGCTGCCGACCTCGTCGAGACCGTCGAGGACCACCACGCTGGGCAGCCGCTTGAACAGCTCCTGGACTGCGTCGGCATCGACCCGGGAACCGCCCGACGCGTAGGTCATCAGCTCGGCCGAGAAAGCACTCGAGCGTAGCCTTCGGCGCGGGCCTGGCCTTGGGACGTTTCGTTCTCTGTGGGGTTGTCCCCCGGCTCGACGCGGACGCGACGGCGGTGACGGGGTCGAAGACGTCGAAGCCCTGGCGCCAGCGGGTGTACTCGCTCAGGTCTGCCCGCAGTGGGAACCGCGGAAGCGCCGGCGTTAGCAGCTCCACAGACCTGAGTTCGGCCGGAACGAAAGCCGCCCGATGGGCTTGCGCGACGTACTGGCTCAACGTCGACTTCCCCTGTCCGGGCGCCCCACGCACGAGCGTCGCCGCGGCCTTCGTCGCGAGCAAGTAGGCCGCCGCCCCGCCCAGGTGGTTCTCCCCGGGCGTGAACTCGGGCCTGCCGCCACGCGCCCGCATCCCCAAGGTCGTCGGCACTTCGACCCTGCGCAGCTGTTCACCGGTGATGTCGATGAACAGGTCGGCGACCCGCTCCCGGTCCACGTCGACCTGGCTGAACTTCACCAGTTCGTCGTCGTCCCATTGGGTCGCGGCCACCTTGCGGACCAGGTCCCGCAAGCCGCGGTCGGACGAAGCGCCGAACTGTTCGGCAACGAGGTACCGGATGAGATCCCAGCCCGCGAGCATGTCGGCGTAGACCCACTTGACCTCGGCAGGCGTGGAGTCGAGGAACCCGTCGAGACCTTCGCGCCACACGCACGTCATCGCCTCGAAGCCGTACTCCTTCGCGTACTCCTCGAACCGTTCGTTGAGTCGGTCGAACGTGCCCGTGCCCGGCTTCCCGGTGCTCGGCACGTTCGTCACCAGTGCGTACTGGCGGGCACCCTCCTGCGCGAGGCGATGCAGGTTCGCCTCCTCACCCCGGACGACACCCGCCAGCCATGACACCGGGTCCTGGTGGCGGGCGGTTCCCGACCACTTGACCTGGAACACCAGCGTCTTACCGTCAACGACGGTAAGACCGTCGCGGCCACCGTCGGCCTGTCCCAACGGGAGCGGCCGATACCCCGGGAAGGCGAGGGGCATGACCGCGTTGACCAGCAACTGGAAGTCCTGCGGGGTCAGACGCTCGTATAGGTACTTCTGCCCACTCGCCGGCAATGGAGACGCCTCCTTCTGTCCATGAGCCACATCTTCACACCGGATACCGACATCGCGAGGACGAACACACGCGACCCGCCCCCGATGTTGGCCGCCTTGCCGTCCGCCACGGGGAGCTTGTTCGCCGGTAGTTCGGGGAGTAGAGACCCACAATCCCGAGCCAACGCGCGCCCTTGTCCCTGACCATCGTCCTTCACGATGCCCCGTGACATCCGCGTCCTCGTCAGTCCGCAACGGGAGCACACGTGCGCCCATTAGCGAGGCAGTCATCCGCCGGCTGGTTCGAACCGGCAGTTCGACTTCTCACTATCCAGGCATCGCAATTCCAGGCACACGAGGAGATGCTGTTCGTGCCCTCACTCGCCAGCGCACGGTCGTAAGCGACCCGCTGCGTAGGATTCGAGAACTATGGGAACCCCCGGCCGCCAAGGCGACGTTGCCGTCTACGCGCTTCTCCTAGGGTCCCGTCCCGCTTGCGTAGCGCCAAAGCCGCAAGTGCCCCCTGCTCCCCCAAGCCGCGGATGCGACCGGCATGACGGCAAGTTACCTGTCCAACTGCGAGCGGGGTCGTGGTGTCCCAACACTTGCGGCCTTGGTCGCGATGTGCTCGGCGTACGGCATTCTAGTCACGCAACTGTTTGACGGCCTTTTCCGTACGGAACAGATGAACGGCCGAGCGAAGCCCCCCAACCGCTGAACGACGGTCGCCGCCGAGCTTGATGCTCGCGTTGATTGAACTCCTCGACGAGAACCTGCTTGCCGTGTGGGAGTGGGGCCGCACGGTTCGGTCACATGATCGAGAATAGAAACGACTCAGCCCGCCCCCGGCCTGGCACTGACGCCCCTGACCTGCCGACCTGCCCGTCCTGTGGCGATCGGTGCCTGTACAACAGACAGGAAGTCGAGGAGGGACGGACATATCGGATCCTTGGCCGAGACCCGGTTGTCACCTACGAACTGTCGCGTGTCGACTGGACGATCTACGTTGCCAGCTGGCTCGTGTGCGGCCAATGTGACTGGACGGTTCCGCTGGATTCGCCTGCGGCGGAGCAGGCCTTGAGCTAGGAACGCGAAACCGGACCGTGGAGGCCTCGCGCGTCTCTCGACCCCTTTGAGTTGCCTGGGTGACCCTGTCGTCACCCAGGCAACCACGCTGCATCACGTCCGCGAAGCAACTAGCTTCGAAGTTGGACGTCCGCTAACGCGTAGGGACGACTTGAGCAGTGGGCGGTCACCGCGCCGCTCTTCAGGTACACGAGCGACGGACAGGGGAGCGCTCAGCTGAGGATTGAGGTCAGCTCGGTTGGGTCGCAGGCCAGTCTTCCCCCCGCGCCCACCGCTCCAGTAGTTCGAGGTGCGCTGGTGTCAGTCCGGTGTTAGTGCGCGGGCTGATCAGGAGTGGCGGGACCCCTCGGACGGTGAGCCGGCGTCGTGCGGCACTAACGCGGCCGCCGCGCAGTTCGTCGTCGCACCATGCGATCACCGGCGGCGGACTCTGGCGGTTGAGCCAATCACGAAGAGCCGCGAGCTTCCACCAGGTTCGACCAGGAGGCAAGGCGGCGGTCGGTTCCGCGGCCGTCGGCCAGTCCGCTCCCGGAAACGAATCCATGGCGGCCCGCATGTCGGCGGTCCAGCTGGTCAGCCACCAACAGCTCAGGTGCCGGAGGCCGGCGAGCTGATCGAGTCGTGTGCACATCCGCGGGGAGATCAGCACCGGACCGAACACTTGCCCGACGACGCGGTCGTCGCACCATGCGGTGTGCCCGTGCACCGGGCTGATCGTGCCGTCCACGTCGAGGATCAGCGCGTGGCTAGGCGCAGGCGTCATCGGTCGTTGGCTTCCGTCGCCGTTCGCACCGCCGTGTCACTAACGGGTTCGATGCTGGTTATCAGGGTGGAGAGTCGGTAGCCCGGTCCGGTGGGACCTTCGTCCAGGACGTACAGGTTCCGGCCGAGACGGCACTGGACCAAAGCGGTGAGTTCGGTCCACTCCCCATCGGTGGGCAATAGCCCGACGTGTACCCCGGAAGCGGGCCGCCTAGTGCCATCGCCGGACACGGCGCCCGGGTGACGGACGATGCGCCGACGGTTGAGATCAACCAGGTACGTCGTGGTGCTCTCGGTGCGAATCCGCCACACTCCGTGGTCGGTATCGCGCAGGATCTCGGGGCGCCGGGTCGCGCCAGGACCCAGGGGCGCTGGCGGCCGCTCCATCGCGGCTGGTGTCGTGCCGTTGAGCTGATGGAGTCGTCGGCCCAAGGGGGTGTGCCCCATCCACCCAGGGGTCAAGAGGTCGAGCAGTTCGAGCCGGTCTGAGGCCTCGGCCGGGGCGATGTTGTCTGTGAGGGATTCATAGATGACCCAGATGCTGGCCTCGTGGATCCACTTCGGCCCTTCGCGCTCCAGGAACGCCAAGACGTGGGCGCGGTACTCATGGGTCATGGCGTCCAACTGGTGGGGTTGTGCCTGACGGTCGCGCCAGACCGCGGTTTGCAACACAACGCGTTTGTCGATGCGCCCTGTCTCGTGGGTAGTGGGATCCTCGAACGGGCGGTCCGAGGCCGGCGGAAGATCGCCGGCTACTAGCCGAAACGCACGGTGAAGTCGTGGGCTGGGCTGGGTGGACATCGCAGATTCCTCCTCGCTTGCGGGGTGTCCATGCGGGTGGCGGGCCAACCGGTCAGCACGCGGAGCGCAGCGCACGGGGCGAAGACGTGTGAGCAGGGCCGGTTCACCTCCTTGAGGCTGGGATTGCGTGTCCGCTGATCGGACCCGTTCGCGGGCCGACCCTCGTTGGCAGTTGCGCTATTGAGCTCGTGGGATCGGCGCCCCCCGGTGGGCTGTGGCCGTACCCCTCCCTTGCGCGAGGTCGCCGTGCATGGTGCGGACTCTCGCCCGCGGCGCAGTCACTGCCGGCGGCTGGGGTCGGCCGATGACCACGGTTGCGTCGCTTGGGCAGGTTGGCTGCGTGGGCGGGGCAGCTATGTGCTCGCTTGCGCGTGAAGCGGGCAGTCGGGGTGCACGGGCACCCGGGCGGTACGCCAAGCGACGGGTCGAGGGGATCCGTTGCGGCGGCGGAGACTCGAGACGTAGAGGTCGCCGCCGAGGCCCTCAGCGCCCAGCAGCCGGTGGATCGCGACCCGGGAGGCGTGGTGGGCGATGGTGGCCAGGTCGGGGTTGGTGCCGGTGAAGGAGGGGTGGGCACAACTCGGCGGTGTGATGAAGCCGGTTGGGTCGGCGGGCGGCACGGGCACCGCGTGATCGCGGCGGTGGTGCTCCAGGCAGGCCCAGCAACCGGTGGCGGGGGTCGCGAGGAAGACGCAACCGCCCCAGGCCCCGGGGGTGGCGCTGAGGTGGAGGAAGTCCAGACCATGTGCCTGGCGTATCGCCGCTAGGTAGCGGGTCACCGCGGGTGCGGCGCTGGCGTCGATGACCAGGTCCGCGGCGCGCAGCAGCTGCTCGAGCTCATGGCGATGGGCCTGCTGTTGCTTCGACATGTCGAGGCCGCCAACGGACAGATCAAAGACCTGAAAGTGCGTGTCAGGGTGGCTGACGATCAGGTGGCTGGCCAGTGCCTCCGACTTGGGACGGCCGGCGGCGAAGATGGGGGCGTACTGTCGGCTGGCGGTCGCGACGTCTACTTGGTCACCGTCGACGAGGCCGAGCCGTCCGATACCGGTGCGCGAGACGTCGGTGGCTATGTGGGATCCCAGCGCGCCGACGCCGACGATGATGACGTGCCGCTTGGCTAACAGTTGCGTCTCGGGGGTGCGGGCCGCGGTTCCCTCGCCGCCCGGGTGCTGGACGGGCAGGAACCGGTAGTGCGTCTGCTCCTCGTCGGTGAGGCGTTGCACGGCCACCCACTCCTCGATCCTTCGGCGGTAGCCACCTTCGCTGGGAACCAGCAGGCAAAGAGTTTCGAGCACATCGGGCGACACGGCCGTTGGTCCCGGCTCGGTGGCCGGGTGGTCAGCAGCCTGTGTAGCCATCGCGGGGTCGTCGATGTGCAGGGGGGCGAGTCGTCCCTGCAGGCGCTGGTAGGTGGCCTCAGGTGTGTCGGCGGGGTCGAAGTCCGGGTCGCGTGTCCACCTGCCGTAGGAGACGAGCGGAAAGGCAGGGTGCAGTCGCTGGGCAGGGCCGGGGATGTCCATGTTCTCGCCGAGAAGGCGTTCGACAAGGGCAGTGCCGAGTACTCCGCCGGCTCGAACGGAGTAGCGCACCACGAGCGCTCCCTCGCCGGCTGCGGAGGTAGGACCCGGGTCCGGCATGAGCAGGGCGTCTGCGAGCGTGACCCCGGGCAGGCGGACCGCGACCGGTTCCGGACGCGGTACCTCCAGATCCGGCCCAGGGGCCGCGTCACTGCCCGCCGCTCGCAGCAGCCGTGGAATCTGGGCCGACAGCAGCTCCGCAACCGTGGTGGTGACACGCCAATCGGCGTCTTCGACCAGACACAGCACTCCGTGATGATTCTCGTGGCGGCGCAGCCGCAGCGCCTTGTCGCGGTCGAACACGACCGGAGGGAAGAACGGATACTGAGCGGGGAACAACACCTCGAGCCGCAACTGTTTGACGGCCGGCCCGTGGGCTCCACTGTTGCCGGACCGGAGCTGGTCTCCTTGACGGCGAACGGCGTCCACGAGGTCCGGCGGGAGCGGAAACTCCACCCGCAGCACCACCCCTGTCGGTTGACGGACGAGCTCGTGAACCCACCCAAAGGTGCCCAGCGCCGCGAGCTCGCGCTCCCATCGCTCTGGGTAGTGCTCAGCCCATTCCGGTGCGAGCGGCCGAGGCTGGTCCTGAGCTGAGGCAGTAGCGGCGCGAGACTGGCGGGGCAAGATTCCTCCTCACGGCTGGGGTCGCGTCAGCCGACCGGCGCGGGGTGCCCGGACGGGCTCGGCGGCTGGTACGGCATCGGGTAGGTCTCGGTGATGGTCTCTTGGGTCTCCTCCTTCACCTCGCGACGCGAGATGGTGCGCCGCGTCACGCGATGGCCCTGCGGAGTGCGCTCGTAGCTCGTCTGCATCTCCGCGTTGGCCGCACCTTCGGCCATCGAGTTGTCGGGCTCGGTAGAGGCCTGGGCGGAAGTCTCTTCGGTAGAGCCTTCGCCCTCGCGCCGGCGCTGTCCCGGCCTGTCGGCGGGTTGGGTGTTCTCCGGCTCGGTGTTCTCCGGCTCGGTGTTCTCCGGCTCGGTGTTCTCCGGCTGCGGTGTTCTCCGGCTCGGTGTTCTCCGGCATGGTTTCTCCTCAGTGCGGACGAGTGTGCGTGACTGCATCGACACGGCGGTGGGCTGCGCCCCGGGTCGGCCCTTCCCTCGGCGCCTCGGCCCGGCAGAGGCCCGGCCGGCCGCGGGAAGGTTGTCGTACATGAGCGACTCCGCCCGATCACCTCAAGCATGTACTACGCTCGTAGCGTACTACCAAGGGGGAGCTATCGCTACTGACGACTTTTCGCAGTCCGCCCGCGCTGACCGCGCAGCGGTCATCGCCCGTGTGGTGGAGCGGCTACCCGACCGCGTGCACGCGGCCCTCAACGGAGATCGAGAGGCACTGATCGGGTTGCTCGTCACCGCCGGGGACGCGGCGTGGCAGTCCCGCGCCGCAGTCGCCGGCACCGTCGAGGAGGTGGCGGGTGCGAGCCACCGCTTTGCCGACGAGGTGGCCGACTGCTACTCCATGGACCGACCTCCCTCCGACCAGATGTGCGACGACGGGTTCGCGCTGGCGGACCGAGTGGAGGCGTTAGTCGCGGAAGTCCTACACCTCCGGGCGCGGGCGGGGATCACCGGCGATGAAGCACTCCCCCAGCCGCTCCGGTCGCCCACCCGGGAGGTGCGCCATCAGGCCCGCGCCCACCTGGCCGCGCTGCGCGACGCAGCCCGCGCCGAGCACGTGGTCACCGACTGCGACGTGCAGGCCGCTGCGCACCTGTATCGGGCCATCGTGACCGTTCACCGCGAGCGGCTTGGCCAGGACGCGCGCGCCGCGCTAAAGCACGGCTTGGGACCGCGTCCCGGAGGGCCGATGGGTACTGGAGACCTGGGGCCAGCCTGACCCGACGAGATCGCGCGTCACCGACCGCCGGGCGCAGACGGCCAATCGCGACTGGGGGCGCCCGCGAGCCACGTGCGACTCCCGACCGCGACACGCTAGCGTCGCTGCATGCCCACCGCCGCGGAGAATCGCCTCACCGCTGGTCGACTGTTGCTGGGGGCCCGCGTGCGCGAGCTGCGCACCGAGGCTGGCATGCAGCTCGCCGAGTTCGCCGAGCTCGCCGGCATCAGCCAGTCCCAGCTGAGCGACTTCGAGCGCGGTCGCAAGCTGCCCACGCTTCCGGCCCTGGACGCCATCGCCAACGCGCTGGACACCACGGCCGCCCAGCTGTTGCACGGGATCTACCCGTGGGGCAGCACCGAAGCGCCCCGTCGAACGCCCCAGCCCCCGCCCGATGGCCGGGCCGGGCGCACCATCCGGCGGTCGGCCACGGGCGCCTGACGCGGTCGAGGACCGTATTTCATAGGAGTCTCAGGCCGCTGACCGCGCTCGCCTCTCCCCCGGAGACTGAGACGGGCGGCTTGCCTCGGAGAGGCCGGGGTTCAGGGCGCCCCCTGCTGCCTGCTGCACCAGGGTCTGATCCTCATCCCGTCATGGGCACGAGGCCAGGCCCAGGGACTACGCCCACCGAGGAGTGATTGCCCCTCGGCGCCAACTGCGCACGATGGCGGGTCATGAGCTCCTTTCACCCTCCCCCCAGCCTGCCGATGCCCGGAACGCAGACATATTCTGTCGGCACTCGGGAGGGCCATCGACCCATGGCTCTCGCGGAGGCGCTCGTCGGCGCCGACCGCGCCACCTGCGTCGAAACCGGTAGCGTCCGCAAAGACCCCGGCTTCGCCGAACTCACACGCTTCGCGACCGATGTTGAGGAACGCATGAACCGACTCATGCCGGCCTGGACACACGACTTCCCTCTGGTCGAGGTCTCCACTCAGCAAGCGGACCACAACCATGCCGCCGGAGAAGCATTCATCTACTGCGCTCCGCACGCCGCGGATTTCCTGACGCACGAGCACATCAACTCGATCGTCCGCGTCACCGTCTATCCCAGAGCAAGCAATCTCTTCACGGTGGAACTGGTCGGAGACGGATCCGTGCTGCTGCAGGTGGAACTGCCCCGCGACCCAACGCGAGCCGAGCTTGCCTTCGTCCACGACAACACGACTCGCGAACCGGCTCGCAGGCCGCTCATACGCTCCCTCAACGAACGAGCAGATGAGGAAGTCCTGGTGCTGCTCGCATTCAAGGACTCTCCTGCCCAACTAGTCGCTCCCGACGGGACCGCGCGAATCCCGGCCTACTCGGCCGGTCTCGGCGAGGTCGACGACGCCCTTCGCACGGCCGGTCTCTACGACGTCGATGACCTCACCCGCGGGCTCGTGCGGCGTCTGGCACCGACCTGGCGCGGGGACACGGAAGAACTCCGGCGAACAGCGGAAGATCTGGCCAGCCCGACCCGAAAAGTCCGTTGACCCACGCCCACGCCCGGTGCGCCATCCTCCGTCGCGCAGCCGCTGGACGAGGGACGCCGGAGCTGGGCGCGGTCATCAGGCAGGGCGCCGATCCACTCGACTCCCCGCGCCAGCCCAGATCCGGTACTTCCCAAACAACGTGCTACCCGTACTCGCGATGACGCATTGGCACACGGATTCACACACGATCGGGGCACGTCCAGGATTGTCCGAGGACGTCCGATCAGCAGTCATCAGCGGGCCGCGCCGTCCGGTCGGAGGGGACGGCTCGCCCCCTAAGCGATTCAGGGACTACGAGCCCCTCGCTCGGTTGTCGGCCCGGCGCGCACCTGTCGCACCGTCGACTGACTGCGCGCGTCGACTACGTTTACCGCATCTAGCCGGTGACAGGGCGTTGCGTTCAGCTGCGGTGACTCCGCATCGCATTCACATGAGCCGGTTCGGACCACTACGTGGGGCTGTGTTCGCCGCCTGCGGGAACGTCAATGAGCGCGCCAGCCAAGTGGCGGCAACCGGCGAGTTCCCCGCCACAGTGCGTTTGGTTTCGTCCAGCGGCTCTGCGACGGTCAACCGACCGTTGTCTGTGACGGTCAGAGCGTGCGGATCGGATCTCCCGCGGCGAAGGCAAGGATGTCCTCGACCATGCCGCTGAAGAAGCGCCGATAGACCGCGTCGGTGACGTATCCCAGGTGGGGTGTGAGCAGCAGCCCCGGTGTGGTGCGAAGCGGGTCCGTCTCGGCCAGCGGCTCCTCGTCGAAGACGTCGAGCGCGGCGCCCCCGAGGCGGGCCTCCTGCAGCGCCGACACGACTGCGTCGACGTCCACGATCGGCGCCCGTGAGGTGTTGACCAGCAGCGCATCGGACTTCATCCGGGCAAGCTGCGGAGCGCCGATGAGTCCGCGGGTGCGGTCGCTGAGGACCTGGTGCACGGTCACGACGTCGGAGGTGGCGAGCAGGTCATCGAGCGGTACCAGCCGGGCGCCCACCTCCTCGGCCCGGTCCTGCGTGAGGTTCTGGCTCCAGGCCAGCACCTCCATCCCGAACGCGCGGCCGACGGTCGCGACCTGGCCGCCGATCCGCCCGAGTCCGACCACGCCCAAGGTGCGGCCGGCCAGGTCCCGTCCGACGGTGCTCTGCCACCGGCCACCGCGGACGTTCGCGACCTCGCAGACCAAGTGGCGGCTCCAGGCCAGGATCAACGCCCACGTCAGCTCCCCAGGGGCCGTGGCCAGGCTTTGCGTGCCACACACCACGATGCCGCGTCGGCGGGCCGCCTCGAGGTCGATCGAGGCGTTCTTCCTTCCCGTGGTCACGACCATGCGCAGCCCGGGAAGCCGGTCGATCAGGGCCGCGGGAAACGGGGTCCGTTCCCGCATGAGCACGACCACGTCCTACGGCATCAGCCGCTCGACCAGCCGTTCGGGGTCGGGCACATGGTCGGTGAACCGGTCGACCTCACCCAGCCGCCGCACCGGCGACCAGTCGGCCATCGACAGCGCGACGTCCTGGTAGTCGTCAAGGACTGCGACTCTCATGCGCTGCCCTTCCGCTCGACCACCAGAACACGGGCGGCTCCGACCGGGTGAGCGACGTGCTCATCCCCGAGCTCGGCGTGACAGATCCGTCCCGCCTCCAGACGTTCGACGCGTTCATCCCCCTCGCGGCGGTAGTGCATGTCGACGACACCGTCGAGGACCACGAAGACCTCAGCCCCGTCGTTGACATGCCAGACGTAGGGCTGGTCGGTCCAGTGCAGGCGGACGGTGGCGCCGTCGATCTCGGCGATGTCCAGCGCGTCCCAGGCGCGGGTGGCGGTGAAGTCCTGAGGGTCGATGAAGCGCATGAGGTTCCTTTCACAGAGGGCGCCGGTGCGAGCGCGAGGTCGGGCAGAAGAAGCCGGCAGGATCTGCTTCGCGCTGCAGTTGGGGTCGAGGACACCGCGGTTTGTCGGCTCGCAGCCGCGGTGGACTTGCTTCGGTGGGCGGGTTCAGGTCAGCGGGAGCCGGGCGACGGGCTCGTCGTCCTCCGTCTCGCCGGTCTCGACGAATCCGAGGGAGGCATACAGCTTGGCTGCCCTGACGTTGGTGGCCTGGTAGCTAAGCGCGACGCTCGGGTGGCCGGCGGCGCGGGCGCGGTCGATGAGCGCGGCCACGGTTGCCCGGCCGTAGCCGCGTCCTTGCTGGTCGTGGTCGATGATCAGGCCGCCGATCCAGGCGCTGTCGTCTTCGGCGTCGACGGCGCTCATCACGAACCCGACGACGGTGCCGCCGGCGGTGACGGCCAGGGGGCGCCAGGGGCCGGCGTCGTAGGCACACAGCGCCAGGTAGCGGCAGGGGTCGGTCACGAACGCTTGTTGTTCGGGGGTGACGCGCAGGTCGGCGACGTGGCGCCAGTTGGCGGGGCCGACCTCGGTCAGCTCCACATGCGCGGTGGGGGCGGCGGCACTAGAGGTGGGCTGGGGCTGATTCACGATGTGACTCCTAGACGGGTGTAGCCATCAAACGGTGAGCGGTTAGCTGTCGGGCGGGCTGCCTGCTGCGCGGATGCTGGTCGGCTGCGGTTGCGGAGCGGCGCGCGGTCAAGAGGCCTCCTGGTCTGCTGTCCAGGTGGCCATCGTGGTGTCAATGCCGGCCACCAGTCGGCGGTAGCTGCGGTCGATGTCGACGGGCAGACCGAACCCGTGATTGAGCTCGAGGTGGACGAAGCCGTGTAGGGCTGCGCGCAGGGCTCGGGCGGCGTCGATGGCGTCGTCGCCGGACAGCCCGTAGCCGGCCAGGGTGGCTTCCACGACCCGCAGCACGGTGTGGGCGGCTTCGGCTTGCTCGGGGTGTTCGCCGGTGGGGGCGGCAACGGTGGCGGCGTAGCGGCCGGGATAGCGCAGCGCGAAGTCCCGGTAGGCCCCGGCGAGCGCAAGCAGGGCGTCCCGCCCGGCGTTGCCGAGAACGGCGCGCGTCATCTGCTCACCGAGCTCGCGCAGCGCCAGGGCGCTGACCTCCACGCGCAGCGCGTCCAGGCCTGCGATGTGCTTGTACAGGCTGGGCTGCTTGACCCCACAGCGCTCGGCGAGCACCGCCAGCGACAGGTTGTCCCAGCCAACCTCGTCGACCAGGTTCGCGGCTAGCGCGACGACCTTGGCGCGGTTGAGGCCGACCCTAGGCACCGTGCCACGTCCCGACTGGCGCGTGGTGCGCACTGTCGCGGCAGGAGACCGCGTTTGGGCTGAGGAAACGGCGTTCGTGCCGCTCATCGGGCATGGTTCATGCTCCCTTTGTTGGACATTTCAGAGTCAAGGCTACTTTGAATAGCCTTCAAGCGACAACAATTAGCGGCAGCGAGCTTCCGAGCGGTCGGACCGGTGCGCTCCCCGGGCGGTGTTTGCCGGGTAGCGTCACCTGGCGGCCTGGGTTCCGGCGGGCGTCTCTGCAGCCATGGCGGTGCCGACTCGGCGGAACCCGAGGCGCGCGTAGAGTCGTTCGACGGTGTCGTTTTGGGCGGACAGCAGCACCGTCTGGTTGCCGGCCGCGAAGGCGTGGTGGGCCAGATGCGCGGTGATTGCGCTGGCTAGACCCTGGTTGCGGGCGCACGGCAGGGTGGCCACGGCGAGTACTTCGCTGAACCCGCCGGCTGGTTGGTGGCTGCCGGCTGCGACGACCCCATACTCGGCGGACTCGGCGACCGCAGTGATGGTCAGGCCTCGCCGAGCGCGGTCGCGCCCGTGGGCCACCAGCGCGGCCGGCAGACGGGCCGCACATGCGTCCCGTTCGCGTGCTCCCGTGACCGCCTCGGCGTGATCGGCGGCGAAGGCCACCTCGGCGACCGCGAGGCCCTCGACCAGCGCGGGGTCGTCGGGGCTGGGGATACGAAGTCGGTAGGCGCCGCTGATTTCCGCGCCGTGCAGGTCGTCGGGGTGGGCGGACATCAGCGCGTGCCTGCTGACGGTCAAGCCGGCTTCGTCCGCCAGGCCCGCGAGCTCGGGGTGCAGCTCGTGCACCCACTCGAAGGCGACCTCGACGTCGTGGTCGGCACAGGCCGCGGCCAGCGCGTCTAGGTCGCCCGGGGGGATGGAGCCATGGTGCGTGGGCCGGGGGCGGGCGTAGTAGGTCCAGGGGGTGTGGGACACGAACAGGGTGAACGCACCGATCTCGACGGTGTCGCTGTCCGGACGCGGTGCGGCGTCCAGGTACGCGTCCAGGGCGCGCAGGTGCTCGACGCCGCCTCGCCCCTCGAACCGATCCTTGCCGCGCTTCTCTCTCGGACGGACGACCGGCGCATCATGTTCCGGCGGAGACGGGAAGTTGGGCGACGGGGCCATGGTCAGACCGCCAGCGGCTTGAGGAGGCGCTCGCCGAGCAGGTAGACCGCGGCGTGGTGCACCAGGCTGAGGGCCAGCAGCAGCCCCGCCAGGACAGGGTGCGCGGAACTGTTCAAGGCCGCCGCGGCCAGCAGGGTCACCACGAGCTCCTGGGTTAGCCGCAGGGCCTCCGCGTACGGTCCGGCGAAGCGGAAGTCGACGGCTCCCCAAAACCCGAACATCAACGCAGGGGCGAGGACGGCCAGGGTGAGGCGCAGCGGAGTGCTGCCGGTCGCGGTCCAGCCCCAGGAGGTGAAGGCTGCCACGATGCCGGCCTCCATGAGGCCGCGCAGGGCGACGTTGGCCATCGAGAGGGTGTGGTGGCGCGCGCGCATGAGCGTGTTCTCTTTCGGCGTCAGGATCGGGTGGTGTGATGCGGGTCGGCGAGGCCGACGGCGAGCAGGATGCAGCCGGCCGCCATCAGCAGGCCGTGGATGACACGGACGGGTTGGGTGGCGGCGAACTGCGGGATGTACAGGGCCACGGCCACGGTCAGTGGCAGCACGGTGACCGCGGGACGGGGCAGGTCGCGCCAGGCGGCGACGGCGAGCACAACGACCCCGATGGCGAGCAGCAACAGGCCGAGCAGGATGAAGTAGATGCCGGCCTCCCAGCGGATGTCGTGGGTCAGGTCGTCGAACTGGCTGATGCCGCCGCCTGCCAGGGCTTGCTGGCCGGCGGCGTGCAGACCGAAGACCTCGGCTCCGTAGTAGGGCAGGGTCAGCCCGGTGCCGATCCAGGCCAACGCCAGACCGGTGCGGGCGCGGCCCCGGTTGCTGGCGAGGGCGTCGGTGAGCCGGAACAGGCCGAGGGCGAGCAGGGTGAACGCGGCGATGCCGAAGGTGTGGGCGACGATCCAGCGCGGCGAGGCGAACGCGAGCGCGCCCGCACGGGAGACCTCGTCGCTGAACGGGCGCAGCGCCGGGTAGACGGCGAACGCCAGGCCGGCCACCCACAGTTCGGGCGCGGCGGTCAGGGCGCGGGCCACGGGAGCGCTGCGCAAGCTGCTGAGGACGGTGGTGTGCGGAGAGGCGGTGGTCATGGCGTAGCTCTCAGGTTGAGGACGGAGGTTGAGGAGGGAAAGGAGTCAGAGGAGAAAGACGGGGGCGGCTAGCGACCAACGACGTGCACTGCTGCCGACGATGTCGTGGCTCTCGCCGGCGGGCCTAGGCATCGGGAAGGACGCTTCGCGCGAAGGCGATGAGCGCCGGGTTGACGATGTCGGGCTCCTGGGCCTGCGGGTAGTGGCCGGCGCCCTCGACCAGAAGGCGCTCGGCGCCGTCCCCGCCGGCATTCGGAAGGTGGCTGACGATCCAGTTGGCTTCGGCGGCCGGGTCGGGGAAGTCCGGGTCGGCGGTGCCCATCACCACCAGCGCCGCCGCGGTCACCTCGCCGAGCCGGGCCTCGGCGGGGGCGTGGCTGGTGCGGGTGGTCGCGACGAACGCGCGGGCGTGGCCGGGCTGGCGCATGCTGGCGCGGATCGCGGCCCGGTGCTCGGCGAAGTCGGCCGGCTTGTGGCCGGGGTACAGCGAGGGCAGGTAGGCGTTCCACACCGCCGGCGCCCAGGGCCCGGACATCGCGATCCGGAACGCCCAGGCCAGCAGCGGGTTGATCGGCACCTGCCGGACGAACGGGCCGACCAGCACCAGGCCGGCGACCAGGTCGGGACGCTCCGCGGCCGCCCAGACCGCCGCGCCAGCCCCCATCGAGTTGCCGACCAGTACCGCCGGTCCCCCGAGCTCTTCGACCAGCGCGAGGGCGTCGGTGGCGGCGGCCACGTCGTCGTAGGTGGTGAACGTGGCGTCGCTGTCGCCGTGTCCGCGCAGATCCATCGCGGCCACCCGGAACCCGGCTTCAGCCAGGGCCTGCAGGTTGTGGCGGTAGCTGCTGCGCAGCTCGCCCATGCCGGGCAGGCACACCACCAGCGGGCCAACGCCGAGCACGTCGTAGGCGATCTGCCCCTCCGCGCGCCGCAGTTTGCGGGTCTCGATATCGAGACTGGTCATTAGGAACTCCTTGGTAGTGAACGTTGCCGATAGGCTATGACCCATAGCCTATCGGTGTCAAGAGTTAGCCCAAAGCTCGAGTCAGGGCCAGGTTGAGGGGCTCTCCTGCGCGGGGACCGGCGCCGAGGCGGGCCTCGGACCGACGTTGCGCACCCCCCAGAGGCTGGCGGCCAGCAATAGGAAACCCGGGATCACGCCCGCGGTGAGGGCGGTCGCCGTGGCGGTGTCACCGGGCGCGAAGGCGAGGCCGAGCCCGGCCATGCCGCAGCCGGTCAGCACGATCCCGAGCAGATGGTCGATGCCGGCGCGCAGCACCACCGCGAGGGGGAAGAAGTGCACGCCCACCACGAGGGTCAGCCACGGCACGGCGGCCTCGGGCCGATCGAGAGGACCGATCAAGACGTAGCGCCCGGCGAAGAGGAGCACGACCTCCCCGGCCACCACAGCCCAGTACCCGCGTCCGAACCGGACCGGATCCCCGGTTCTCGCAGCTCGCGAGGCCCGGACCACGCCGACCGCGCAGGTCATGAAGACCCCCACCGCCAACAGCCGCAGCGCCACTGTGGCGGGCCGGCCAAGCGCACCTGTGCTCACCACCACGAACACCACGCCGAACACGGCGCCTACGCTCGAGCCGACCGCCCGCCCGGACATGCGCCGCAATGGGGTCACCACAGGTCCTCGCTCCCCGAGGCGACGATGACCACCACCGCCCGAGACTGGCGCGCGCCAGCGTCCGCCCCTCCTAGGCAGCCGAGGCGCCGCGACGGGGTGAAGCTGGCTGGCCCCTTCGACCGACCGGAGTCGTCGGTCCCAGTGCGCCTCGCGTGGCACCACGACAGCATTGAACGATACGTAGCGTAGCGACGCGCGCCACGGCCGGTCAACAGCGCGCTAGCTCGCGATCATGGCGACCAGTGGCCCGGCCACCGTGCTCGGCGCGGCCATGCGATGACGCGCTGCGGGGGGCCGGCGGCCGCACGTCCGCCCGTCGGGCACCGACTAGATGCGACACGCCCGCTGAGTCAGGCGGTTCGGTGCTCGGTGAGCGCTACCGCCATGTCGTCGCGGTGGCCGTGCCCACCGAACTTCTGATGTGCGGCGAGGAGGCGGTCCAGCGCCTCTTCCAAGGTGCCCGTGCCCAAGTCCGCGGCGTAGGTGTCGATAGGGAAGAAGGCGCCAGTTCGGTCCCGTGCCTCGATGAGACCATCGGTGAACAGCAGCAGCCGACTGCCGTCCGGCCAGTCGAATGAGGATTCGCCGGGGCTACTGCCCAAGCCGAGCGGCAGCGCAGGGTCGGGACCCTCGACCCAACGAGGCGACCGATCGGCCCCCACGAGCAGGGGCGCCGAGTGTCCGCAGTTCACCATGGTGGCGGTGCCAGTCTGATGGAACTCGGCAACGACGAAGTCCTCATCGCCGCCGACCGTTTCCACCGCGCGATCCATATCCTTGGCCACCTCGGGCAAGTCCTGATCGACGAACGCAGCGCGGCGGAATGTCGCGAGCACCGTGCCGGCCAGGTTCACCGCGTCGAGTCCCTTCCCCCGCACGTCACCTATGAGGACACGGACGCCGTACGGCGTGTCCGCCACCTCGTAGAGGTCCCCGCCGACCAGCGCGGCTTCGGTAGCCGAGACGTACCGCGCCGCCAGGCCGAGGGGGCCGACCCGGCCTGGCATGATCCGCAGCAACGCCCGCTGGGCCGTCTCGGCGACCAGCGTCATGTGCTGCAGCGCCTGTTCACGGCGCACCCGCAGACCCGCCAGCAGCACAGCGATCCCCCCGAACGCGGCCATGACGACTAGCCGGACCCACCACTGTCCCGTCTCGGCGTCGTGGTCCCAGATCGCCGCGATAGCAACCGCGAACACCGACAACGCTGCAATCGCGCCGGTACGGGCAGGCGTCGTCAGGGCACTGGCGGCGAACGGGGCGACCGCAAAGGCGGAGCCGAGGACGATGGTCGGTCCCAGCAGGGCGTCCCCCAGGACGCCGACGCTGAGCAGCACGAGCGGAAGACCAACCTCCACTAGGACGCGCGACCGTCGCCCCCACCGGTCGGCGTCGCCCTGGGCCACACCCCTGAGTATGTCGCGCCCGGCGGCCGAGCGCTGCCCGCCTCCAGCCTCCGAATTGCGCGACGCGGGCAAGCTCAGCGCCCAACTGGCTGGGCTTCCTAAGCCGTCGGACGTGGTGAAGGCTGTGCGCATGCACCTCGAGACGCGCGTTCCGACTTTGGAGGAGCACCGCGCCCTCGCGGTTGCCGTCGGCTGGGAGGATGCGTTCGACTGGGACCTCACGCAGGGGTCGTTGGACGCTTCGCTCGCGGGTGCGGTGATGCTCGAGGGCAGCGCGGCGGTCGGCATGGGGCGGCTGGTGGGCGACGGTGTGAAGTACTTCTACGTCCAAGACATGGTGGTGCTGCCCACTCACCAGCGGCGGGGTATCGGCGACCGGATCCTGCAGGCGCTCCTGGATCACGTCGCCGCCGTCGCGCCGTCGTACGCTTTCGTGGGCTTGTTCGCCACTGGCGACGGTGAACGGCTCTACCGCCGGCACGGCTTCGACGTACCCGGGATGACCGGGCTGGGCCGCATCGTCGCGCCCGGCGGCTGAGCTGCGAAGAGGGCCCCGATACCGTTTTGCCGCCGCGCAGTATGAACACCCCCCCGGACGGCCTGGCGCTCGACGATGCCGAACCAGACCTCGACCAGGTTCATCCACGAGGCATGGGTCGGGGCCAAGTGATGAACGTCTGTTCCAGCCGCGTTCAATCGGTGATGCCGGCAGGCAGGTTCGTCTCTGGGCGCCCCGACCGCAGCCGATAATGTCGACCCATGTCATATCCAGACCCCGTGTACTTCGGGACCGGTGACGTCCTGGCCAGTTACCGCCCCGCTGACACACCTCCCGACCTTCACCGTCCTGGCGGTGCCACGAGTTACCTCGCCTCGGGTGCCACCACCGGTGGCCGCTTCGGCCTTTACCGGTGGAACATGGGGCCCGAACCGGCGGGTGCGGAACCGCACTATCACCGGACTTTCAGCGAGTCGTTCTTTCTGGTGTCAGGCACGGTCAAGCTCTTCGACGGCAAGACCTGGCAGAACGGTCAGCCAGGTGACTTCGTCTACGTCCCTGAAGGAGGTCTGCACGGCTTTCGCAACGAGTCGGGCGCACCTGCTTCTCTGCTAATTCTGTTCGCACCCGGTGCTCCGCGCGAAGCCTACTTTGAGGGCCTAGTAGACATGGCAGAAGGGCGCTGGAAGCCGAGTCGGGATGAGTTGCAGGCGTTCTTCATCGAGCACGACAACAATTACGTGTAGTTGAGGACGCTCGCTGGACCCCGCCCGCAATGCCCAGCGGAGTAGTGGCGCGGATTTGAAGTAGTCGGACGGTTGGCTTTCTCGAGGATCTGCTCGGCGGTCCTGGCTCAGACCAACGGGTCGGAGCGGTCGTTCCAGCCGCCGATCAAGGTACGGATTGTGGTGTTGAGGTCCCTAACGGACGTGGAAACGCCGCGGCGGAAGGTCTGGCGTTCGACGATGCCGGACCAGACCTCGACGAGGTTCTTCCACGAGGCGTGGGTGGGGGCAGAGGCTGTGGTTGGCCGACTCGATGGCGTGCATAACGAACCGACAACCTGCTCCCAAACGATGGCGTGTGGCTACCACCGTCACCGGTCGTAGGACAAAGCGCCAAGTATCTGCTGACCGGCGCGACGAAGTCGGGCTGATCGGGCGCACCTGCAGCGGTGGCACTTGCCGACGCTCGGTGGAGTGGTCGGCGGAGCCGCTTTCGCAGCGGCCCGGTGCGCTTGCCAGTGCTGTTACCACTACTGATTTTCGTAGAGCGGGCGGCACGACGCTTGCGCGAGGCCGAGGTGGCGGGCGAGCGCGCTTGCAGCGGCGTTGGCCGGTGGGAATTCGCACTCCAGCCGTAGGTCGGGGTGTGCGGCGCGGGCCGCGCCGATCACACCTTCCAGCGCCTCGCTGGCGTAGCGGCGGCGTCGGGCGTTCCAGTGGATGCGGCAGTACAGGACCAGAACGGCAGGAGCGGAGGACGCATCCAACGGTCGGGGGCGGAGGTGTGCTCCGGCTATGCCCACGGGCACCTCGGTCTCGGCCAAGGTGATCAGGTAGTAGCCGATGTGAGTGCATTGCCGATCTGAGATCCAGGTGGCGATTCGTGCGCGCATGCCCTCCAGCGTCGGCATGCTCGACACCGTGGCGTCGCGCCGGTTGGCCTGGATGTCGCTGTACAGGTCGAACACGAAGCCGAGGTCCTCAGGACGGAGCGGACGCAGCAGCAGGCGGCGTGTCGAGAGCCTGTGCACGGTCGACCCGTCCATGTCGCTGTCAGTTCCAAGAAGTGGCGCACACGTCTGTTTGTACGAAGCCATGTTCAAGACCACGTCCGCTGCGCATCGGGCCGAGCGTGAGCCGCTCCAGCGGCCACAGCTGCTGCGGCGAGGCAGCCCAGTGCCATCAGCAGCCCGTGTGCGATGCGGATGGGCTGGGCCGCGGCGAACTGTGGGATGGACAGGACGACGGCTGCCGTGAGCGGCAGCAGCAGCTGGGGATGGGTCACCTTTCGCCAGGCCGCGGTGACCAGCACGACGAGTCCGGCCGCGAGCAGCAATAGGCCCAGCAGGAACCAGATGCCGGCCTCCCACCAAACGGCCTGAGTCAGGTCGTCGAACTGGGCGATGTTGCCGCTTGCGAGAGCCTGCTGGCCCGCGGCGTGCAGGCCGAAAACCTCTGCACCGTAGTACGGCAGGGTGACCCCGATGCCGGCCCAGGCGAGCGACCTGCCAAGCCGGGCCCGGCTTCGGCGGACCTCGACCACGTCGGTCAGTCTGGCCAGTCCGACTCCGAGAAGGGTGGAGGCGAGGATGCCGGAGGTGTGGGCGAGGATCCAGTTCGCGGAGGCGAATGCGGCCGCGCCGTCGCGGGACACCTCGTCGCTGAAGGGGCGCAGCGTCGAGAAGAGGGCGAACGCGAGGCCGGCGACCCACAGTTCGGGAGCAGCCAGGGATAGGCGAGGCAGCCTCGTGGCCGCCGAGGTCGAGGGAGGCAGCGGCGCGCTGCCTGGGACGCTCGTCATGGTGACTCCGGGTGGATGGTGGAACGTGTTGGATGAGCACGTCGTGTTAGGTGCTGGTCAACGCGCGGCCTCCTTGCGAGGCCAATCGGTCTGGGCGTTGCCAAGCCGTCGACCAGGCGCAGGTAGCTGCGGTTAATGACGGCGCACAGGCCGCGGTTAGCTGCTGCGCAATTCGCCCATGCCGGGCAAGCACACCAGCAAGGGGCCGTCGCCGGTCACCTCATGGCGACCTCGACCCTCATCCCGCTGCAGCGACGCCTCCGCGCGCCTCTTATGGGCGCGTTGTCATTTTGCTACTCTGAACAACCACAAGGCTACTTCCATTAGCCTGGAGGGTCAAGCCCCCCGCTAGGCAGCCTTCTCCTGGGTGCAAACGGCAGGGAGGCGGCACCGAAGGACCCGCGCCCTGGCGCATCACCGCTCCCGGCGACCGGGGTCCGCGTAAGGAACGGCAGAAACGCCGGAGGCAGGGGCGGCTGCAGGGCTAGCTCGCCCAGCGATGCGGACCGGTCTCAGTCCAATCAGCACCGCGTCGGTCCCCTGCGGCAGCGGCGGTCCGCGCCGGAGCTTGAAGTCACGGCCTGCCACGGAGCCCATGCCCTCGAGTCGACGCCTGCAAAGCGTGCACCGTCCCACTGCGCGTAAGGTCGGGCAACCATGCGATGAGCGACCCGAGCCGGCCGATACGCAAAACTTCGGCCTAACGCACCTCGCGGGAAAGCCGCGACGCGTTCGGTAGTACGCTACGGAGCGTAGCGCCGCGTCAATGCGCCGGTCAACGGACATGAAAGGTTGCCTTTGTGGATGCGCGACCCGGCCCCGAGCCCGAGGCCAAGCAGGGCGTCGAGGCGGCCGCGCTTGCGGCCGCCCGCGAACTGCTGGCCACCGATGATGTGCGTGGGCTGACGATCGAAGGAGTTGCCGCACGCACGGGCATCGCCAAGACCACGTTGTATCGCCGCTGGCGGTCCAAGCAGGACCTGGCGCTGGCGGTGGTCCTGGACATGGCTCGGACGGCGGTCGCCGCCCCGACGGATGACGACGTGCGAACTGCCCTGATCGACTACCTGGGCGCAGCGACGACCCTCTTGCGAACGACCCTGATGGGTCGCGTAATGCAAGGGCTGGCGTCCGACTTGGCGACCGACCCGCAGATGGCCGCGGCGTTCCAAGCCGAAGTCGGCGCGTTGCGCGAATCGCACCTGGCGGAACTGGTGCAGCGCGGTGTGGACCAGGGTCGACTGCGGTCCGGTGTGGACGCCGGGTGGTTGCAGGACATGCTCTTCGGGCCGGTGTACTACCGACTCCTTTTCTCTCCGCGAGAGTTGAGCGAGGACTTCGCGGCCCAGATTGTCGATGTCGTGCTGCCGGCGATATGCGCGTCCGAGGAGCCGCCCGAGGTCGGGCGCTGACGCCCTGGGTGACGCGATGGCCTGGCTGACGGCATCGCCTAGTTGTGATGACCAGGCAGGTTGTCCAACCGGGTGATGGGTGAGCACTTCCCGATGGCCGAGTGGGGCCGGTGGTGGTTGTACTCGTGGACCCATGCTGGCAGAGCGGCGAGTCGAGCGGACTCGGAGTTGTAGAACTTCTTGAACGCCCATCCCTCGGCCAGGGTGCGGTGAAAGCGTTCGATCTTGCCGTTGGTCTGAGGGCGGTAGGGCCTGGTCTTCTTGGGGGTGATGGTCAGCTGAGCGCAGGTGACGCGCCAGAGATGGGAGCGGTGGGCGCTGCCGTTGTCGGACAGCACCCGCTGGATGGTGACGCCGCGGGCGGCGAACCAGGCCAGGCGTTGCGCATCACCGCGGTCCGCGGCCGCGGTGGCGGCGGTCTCGTCGTCGTGGGCCTCGACGTAGGCGACGCGGGAGTGGTCGTCGATGACGGTGTGCAGGTAGCAGGTGCCGATGAGCGGGTTGTGGTGCTTGTTGCGGGGTCCGCCGGTGCGGACCGCGGTGGCGGAGCGGTTCTTGTCGCCTTGTTGGCGGCCGACGTAGCGCCAGCCGCCGCCGTCGGGGACCTTGCCGAGCTTCTTGACGTCGACGTGGATCAGGTCGCCGGGCTTCTCGTGCTCGTAGCGGCGGATCGGCTCGCCGGTGGCCCGATCCGCGTGGGTGAGGCGGTTGAGCCGGCAGCGGACCAGGACCGCGTGCACGGTGGAGGCCTGCATGCCGAGCTTGTCGGCGATCGCGACCGGGCCCAGGCGCTGCTTCCAGCGCAGGTGCACGATCTTGCGGACCACCGGCGCCGGGGTCCGGTTGGGCTGATGGTGCGGCGCTGAGGACCGGTCGACCATCCCCGCCGGGCCCTCGGCCGCGTAGCGCAGCGCCCACTTCTTCGCGGTTCGCCACGACACGTCGTAGCGCTCAGCCGCACGCGCCGGCGGCCAGCCGTGGTCGACGATCAGCCGGGCCAGCTTGAGTCGGGCGCGTGGTGTCAGGGCGGCGTTGGCATGGGTAGCGTGGGACACGAAGGCCTCCTGGGTGTGAAGCGGTTTCTAGACAGCTCCACTCCACACCGGGAGGCCTTCACCCATCCCTCACCTCAGACCGTGTCGTCACACGATCTCGACCAACCTGCCTGGTCATCACACCTAGTACTCGGCCCTGAAGTTGCGGCCCAGTCGGCGGCTGGGGCCGAAGTAGTGCCGGAAGACGTAGAACAACGGCTGCCACCTGGCGGTGTCGATGTGGTCGGTGCCCGGGATCACCAGGTCGGGTGACGCGTGCACCCGCAGCACCTGCGTTTCAACGATTGCGAATCCCCCCTCCGCCGGCTCGTGCACCGCTGCCACCTCGGCCTCCAGATGGATCGGGCACTGAGCAACCCGGTCCGGCGCGACGACCTCGGCCGGCACTGCGGCCAACCCGCTTGCGGTGAACTTGTCCGGTTCGTACCGATGCCGTGGTTTGTGGGCGGGCACCGGCGTCAGCCCGGTCAGCGGAGCCAGCCGTTCAACGGCCGGGTGCTCGGCGGTCGACGGCAGGTTGATGACACAGCTTGGTTCCCTTCGCAGGTTCGCCAAAGTCTGACCGGCAGTCGAGAGGCCGAGGACCGCGCTGCGTCCCAGGTACCACGCCGAGGAGATCGGGGCGATGTTGGTCGTGCCGTCGGGGTTGAGGCTAGACACAAGACAGACCGGGGTGCCGAAGTAGAGCACTGAAGGATCGATGATGCGATGCGTTGATGGGGTCACCGGGGCACTGTTCCACCGGAATGGTTCGGCCGGCGCCGAAGTGTCGGCGGCGCCGACTCACCTTGGCCATCTGTTGACGCCTGATGTTCAGGCGGTTGTAGGTTGCGCTGCATGCCGGCTTGCTCATCCCCGGACAGGGCTTCGCCGTGGAGCTGATCGCACAGGGGCGGGACTGCGACGTGTTCGCCTGCGGTCCAGGCCTGGTGCTGCGCCGCCACCGGGACGGACGCAGCGCCGAGCCGGAGGCCACCAAGCTACGGAGCCTGGGCCAGCTGGGCTACCCCGTTCCAAGAGTCCGCCGCTTCGACGGGCCCGACCTGGTCATGGATCGTGTCGACGGACCAACCCTCGCCACATCACTGCAGACCGGTGACATGGAACCCCGGGACGCGGCCCGCTTGCTGGCTAACCTCCACGATCACCTCCACGCGTTGCCCTGGCCGGGCGCCGCCGACGGAGAGGCCCTACTGCACCTCGACCTCCACCCGCTCAACATCCTGCTCGGCGCGAGCGGGCCGGTGGTCATCGACTGGGCCAACGCTCGGCCGGGCCCGCCCGGGCTGGACGTGGCGCTCGCCGCGTTGATCCTCGCGCAGCTGCAGGTCACGCCGGGGATGCTGCCCGAAGACCCAGCCCTGGAGGAGGCGCTGCGGCCGCTGCTCGACGAGCTCCTCGAGACCTACGCGACCTGCGTGTCCACCCCCTACGCCGACCACCTCGACGATGCCATCGCGTTGCGCGAGCAGGACATCTCCCAGTCGACCGTAGAGCTCAGACTGCTGCCGCGCGCGGCGGAGCGGGCCCGGGCGGTAGCCGATCGGGCCACAGACCCGCCCGCGCCGGCGGGTGCCTACCCGCCCGCGCCACCCAGGTAGCGCGCCGACAACGGCGCCTCAACGGCTCCGTGCGGGCCTCGGGAGACGCGATAGGCCTGCGCCGCGGGCCGCGAGGTCACGATCTCCGAGAGCTCCTCATCCTCGAACAGCAGGGCGCATCCATCGTCGGCTGCCAGCCCGTCGGGCAGGCCGTCGGGCAGACCCGCCCCCACGAACTGTCGGTAGACGGGGGACCGCTGCGCCTCGCCGTCGTAGTGCGGGCAGGCGCTGCCCGGCAGCAGTCCGAGACCGTCATGCAACGGCGCCAGACGGGCACGGTGGAAGGAGTCGGTCAGCGACGCCTCGAACCAGCAGATCATGCCCGCGCTGAGGCCGGCGAGCACCACGCCCGCCTCGTAGGCCTCCCGAAGCGCCCGGTCGAGACCGTGCAGCTGCCACAGCGCCAGCAGGTTGGCGGTGTTGCCGCCCCCCACATAAACGACGTCCTGCCCGGCGAGGAAGGCGGACAGATCGGCGTGCTCGCGCCGAAACAGGGTGAGCACGTTGGCCTCGGCCCTCCCCGAACCGAAGGCGTGGTGAAACCGGTCGATGTAGCCCGGAGAATCGCCGCTGGCCGTGGGCACGAAGCACACCCGCGGAGTGCGTGCGGCCGGGGCGCACGACAGCAGGAAGTCGTCGAGCAGCGGGTTGTCGGGCTCCATCGAGAACCCGCCGCCGCCCATCGCGAGGATCCGCCGCACCATTCCTGTCCTCCCTTGTCCGGTCCCTCGCCGTCAACGCTCCTCGCCAGTTGCGTCGATGATCCGCCCCGGGGCCACCAACGCGGTACGGCAACTGCGTCCCGCCCGCATTCAGCGTCGCAGTGCCTGTCCGGCGGTGGACAGCAGGTCGCGCAGCTCATCGGCGATGCCCCGCAACCGGTCTCGCCCCAGTTCCTCGGCCATCACGCCCTGGGCCTCGACCCCCGCCGCCAGCGCGTTCTCCAGGCAGGTGCGGCCCTCCTCGGTGAGCTCGGCGTAGAGGCATCGCCGGTCCGTGGGATGCGGGACCCGCCGCACCAGGCCAGCGGCGGTCAGCTTCTCCAACCGGCCGGTCATGCCGCCGGTGGTGACCATCAGGGAGTCGGCGAGGTCGCGAGGTGCCAGTCGGTAGGGCTCTCCCGCGCGTCGCAGCGTGGCCAGCACATCGAACTCCCCCCGGGAGAGCCCATATCGGGCGTAGATCCGTGACATCGCGTCGCCCACGACGCCCGCCAGCCGGTAGATCCGCCCGAACACCTCCATCGACAAGGTGTCCATCTCCGGCAGCTGTCGCGCCCACTGCTCCACTATCACGTCCACGTCGTCCATCAGCCACCTTCCGACTTGCCCAGCCGGGCAACCACAGCATAGCCTCACCAATCACTTACTACTAAGCGATCTTCGAGGTATCTGCCCATGTTGTCCCGCAACCGTCGGCTGCTCGGCTACAGCACCGCCATCAACGCACTCGGGAACGGTGCCTATCTGCCGTTCTCCCTGCTGTTGATGGCCGGGCTGACCGGGCTGCCGCTCACGACGGTCGGCCTGACCATGACCGTTGCCGCGCTCGTAGCCCTTGGCTCGATGCCGGCCATGGGCGCCCTGATCGACCGCACCGGATCACGCCCCGCCCTGGTCACCGCCCACCTGCTGCGCGCATCGGCGTTCGCCGTTCTGCCGGTCGTCCACCACCTGGTCGCGTTCGCGCTCGTGGCTGGATTCTCCGGCATCACCGAACGGATGGCCCGCATAGCTCAGCCCGCCTTGATCGGCGAGACCGCCACCGGCGGTGACGCCGACCGCCTGGTCGCCCTCACGCGCTCACTGAACAACGCCGGCATGGGTCTGGGTGGGCTGGTGGCCGCGGTGTTGGCCGGCTCGCGGGCGCCGTGGCTGTACACCGGTGCCGCCTGGCTCAACGCGGCGACCTTCGTGGTGGCCGCCGGCATGGTGGCCGCGATCCGGAGCTCCCGATCCGTCCCGCAGGAGCCCACACTCGAGCCGGCCGTCATCCCCGCGACGTACGGGCGCGTGCTGCGTGACCGCAGCTTCCGACTGTTGGTGACCAGCACCGGGCTCGCGGCGTTCGGGTACTCGGCGCTCACCATCTTCCTGCCGCTGTACGCCCTGCGCCTGGCCACCCCGTCGTGGACCAGCGGCGCGCTGTTCAGCCTCAACACCGCGCTGTGTGCGCTGGCGGGCGTGCCCGTCGCCGCCGCAGCCACGCGCCGGGCCGGCCGGGCGACGGTCGCCCAGTGGGGCCTCGCCCTGATGGCCACCGGGTTCGCGGCGATCGCGATGGTCGCCACTCTCCCCGCCTCGGCAGGCGCCCTGGCCCTGGTCGGACTCGCGGTCGGGATCGTCGTCTACTCCGTGGGGGAGCTGCTGCATGCGCCCATGAGCACCGCGCTCGCCCTGGCGCAGACCGCACCTGAGCTGCGTGGCCGATCCATGGCGATCAACCAGATGGCCTGGGGGCTCGCCGCCGCGCTCTCGCCGGCGCTGTTCACCACCCTGCTGGGCTGGCACCTGCTCAGCACGCCGATCCTCCTCATCGCCCTCGATGCCGCCGCGATCGCGGCGCTGGCAGGCCTCCGCCGCCAACCACACGACCAGCCCGCCGCACCCTTGCCCGGCAGCGCCCCTGCCCGAACCGCGGGCTGATCGCCCCACCATGTTCGAAGGAGCCCCCATGACGACCGTCCTTACCTTGTGCGGCAGCGGCCGACGAGCCAGCTTGAACGCAGCCCTGCTCCGCGCCGCGATGCACCTGGCCGCGGATCTCCCGGTGACGGTGGCGCTGTGTCCCGCGCCGGTGAACGTCATCGAGCTGCCGATCTTCGACGCCGACCGCGCCGACCTCGGTCTCCCGGAGGAGGTCACCCTGCTCCAGGACGCCATCGCTGCCGCCGACGCGCTCCTGATCGCCACGCCGGAGTACAGCGGCACCATCCCCGGACCGCTCAAGAACGCGTTGGACTGGCTGGCGTGCCCGCAAAGTGCCCGGCCGCTGGCCGGCAAGCCCGCCGCCGTCATCTCGGCCAGCCCGAGCAGGTACGGCGCCCAGGCCGCCCGGGCCCATGTCATCGACGTCCTCCAGCGGTGCGACGCGCTGCCGGTCGCCACGCCGATCGTCAGCGTGGCCCGAGCCCACCTGAGCATTGACCACACCGGCCACCTCACCGGCGACCACACCCGTGCCTCACTGCGCGCCCTGCTGCTGGCGCTTGCGGCGGCCGACCGGGGGGATGACCGCACCGGCCAAGCCGCCGGCCTCCAGCCGAACGCCGAGTCGGCCCACGCGAGCAAATGATCCCGAGCCAGAGCCCCGAACAGAAGCCGAGCAGGACGCCCATCCCGTGGCACCCGGGCTTCGGGGAGTGCTACTTGGCCCGCTCCCGGTCCGGAGTGCCATGGTTGCTGGACGACTCCTCGGCCAGGCTCAGGAAGATCTTCCACGACGCCGAGGCCCGACACCCCGGAACACCGGTACACGCGCCAAGCGTCCTGGCGGACATCCCGCTGTTGCGGCGGCTGCTGAACGAGCGGCACTTCGGCCTCGCGACCGGGAGGGTAGCCCCCGGTGACACCACCGAGGCCCTGGAGCGATGGCACCGCGAGCAGCGCCGGACGCTCCCGCGCACCTGGGGCGAGCTCGCCGGACCTCTGCAGGAGCAGCTCGGCCGCGCCTTGGGCGACAACCACCTGCGCATCGTCGGAGCGCCACCGCCGAAGGCAGGGAACCGCCAGCACGTGGCCACGGAAGGCGACTCGGGCGCCGCGGTTGAGACGAGCACGCTCGGCGATGTCCTCGTGGTGCGCATCCGCCGGTTGATCGGGTCTGCCGACGACGACCGGGCGCTCGCCGACTGGGCCGCCGCGCACCAAGCCCACTTCCAGCACCGGGCAATCCTCGTCGACCTGCGCGGCAACTCCGGCGGCAACGACGGCTACAGCTGGGCCTGGGCCCAAACCCACTTCAACCGGGTCGTACGGGGTTGGTGCCGGAGCCAGGAGTGGCTCGTCGGGGGCCGCGGTCTCGGCAACTGGAACGCGACCGCGTGGTGGAGCATGCGGGTCGGTCGGGAGCAAGTGCCCACGCCACTCCAACGACAACGACACGCACCGTGCCCTGATGACCGGGTTCGCGTGAGCGAGCTCGAGGCGGTTGACCTCGAGTTCGGTCCACAGCCCTGGGACGGCAGGATGGTCGTCTACGTCGATGGGGCCACCGCGTCCTCCGGCGAGTCCACCGCGTGGCTGCTCAAGCGCGGCCTCGGCGCCGTCGTGGTCGGCGCACCCACGCACGGGCAGATCGAGTACGGCAACATCGCCCGCTACGTCCTGCCGAGCAGCAGCCTTGTGCTCAGCCTGCCCACCCGGCACAACGACTTCGGGGTGCCGGTCGAGCACACCGGTTTCCCCGTCGACCACCGGCTCGACGTCGACACGCCCGTGCACGAGGTCGTCGACCGCTTCCTGGGCAAGCGATGACCGGTCAGGCGAACCCGACGAGCAGGCGCGCGCGCCGGCCGCCTCGTCCTGACCACGGACGTGTGGGAGGGCCGCCGTCGGCGGGTCCCGGGGCAGCGCGACCCCCGGAGCAGAACGCTTCGGAGGCGACCGAAGCATGCGCGCCCTACGGTGGGATGCGTGGGTGAGCCCGAGATCGCCGAAGTCGCCGCACTGTTCGCCAACCGGGCGCGGGCGCAGATTTGCACCACGTTGATGGACGGCCGCTTCCACACCGCCGGCGAGCTCGCTCGGGCCGCGGAGGTGAGCGCCTCCACCGCGAGCGAGCATCTGGCGCTCCTGGTGGCGGCCGGCGCGGTGGAAGCGACACGCCAGGGCCGGCACCGGTACTTCCGGCTCGCCGGATCCGAGGTTGCAGCGGTCGTCGAGTCGCTAAGCGTCGTCGCGCGCCGCGGCCCGGTCACTTCGTTGCGGCAGTCTCGCGCCGCCCGACAGTTACGTGAGGGCCGCACCTGCTATGACCACCTTGCGGGTCGGCTGGGCGTCGTGGTCACCGAGGGGTTGGTCAGGCTGGGGGTCCTCACAGACCAGCTCGCCGTGGACGATCTGGCGCCGCTCGCCCCGTTGGGTCTCGACGTGGCAGCCCGGCGCGGCAGTCCGTTGGCGAGGCCGTGCGTGGACTGGACCGAGCGCACCCATCACCTCGCTGGTCCGGTCGCCGCCGGTCTGCTGCACCGACTGCTGGCGCTTGAGTGGTTGATGCGACCAACCGGTGACCGCGCGATCTGTCTCACCGAGGAGGGGCGGGCCGGGCTTTCCGCCCTGGGGCTGCTCGAAGCACGCGACGACGCCCCCGGCATACCCAAGACGGTCAACACTGGCCGGGGGGCGTAGCACGTGACCGCGGTGCTGAGGCCGAACGGGCGCCGGCCCTTGGGTATCGCGTCGGCAGATGGCCCGGAGTTCGGCGAGACCAGCGCGGTGGTGGTGGCACGGTGGTGCAACGGCGAGTGGACTAACACCCTCATCCACGCGATCAACGCAGCCGATCGCCTGCCCCGCCGGCGGAGCGATGACTCGTTCACAGGGACTGACGTGATGCTCCGCGACGCGGATGCCGGTGTGTCAGGCGTGGGATTCCCGGTGCCTTGCTAGCGGCCCAAACGCGCGAGAGCCTCTTTCACCGCCAGCGCGGGACTTTCCAAGACTGGCGTAGGAACGTCCGCGAGCATCGCGGTTGCGCCCATCATGCTGGCTTGGGCCAGTACAACAACGTCCACCTTGGTGGCGATCGATTGAGCGGCGTGTGCAACCTGTCGCAAGTAGCCCTCGCAGTCGCCTGACTCAAAGGCTGCCCACGCGTCCGGCACGCCCACATCAATGATCGCCAAGGACGAACCCTGGCGTCGCGCCTCGGCAGCGAGGAGCGCATGCGTTGGTTCTAACGTGGATTCCAACGCCGCGACGACGGCGATGCGGGGCCCCAGCTTTACGGCAGTTTGAGCCATCGGGCGGTCCACACGGAGTACGGCAACCGAGAGTTCCGACCCCACGGCTTCGGCGACTGGGCCTAGCGTGGAACAGGTACAGACGATGATGTCTGCACGATCACGGACCAACCACTCCAGGGCAGCCAGCGTGGCGTCCTCAACGTCCGCGGTACGCCCGGTCCGTCGCGCCTGTTCCAACAGCCCGGGCTCAACCCTGTGTGCGCATGTCGCAGCGTCATCGGCGTCGCGCACGAGTCGCCCAAAGGTCGCAACGTGCGCCTGAGCGGTATGGAGAAAACCGATCCGTGCCATGTCCTCATTATTCTGGGCGAGCCCGAACCACGCCTGCCGTTGCGCCGGGGTTGACAGCCGCGCCTGCGGCCCAGCGGACTTCGGTGCTCGCGGGGGGCTGGGCCCACCGCCGTTCGACTACCACCCGGGCGTCCGCGTCGTCATCCCGACCAGGGAGGGCGTCGGTGGCGTCGACATCGCCGACCTGCTACCTCTCGCCGCGGCCTGGGACTTCGCAGACGGATCCGAGATGGCCTGAGTCCGCGACGGCTGCGCTGCCTGCGTTCAGTACTCGGCGCCGCTGCAGCTGCGGCTGGACACCGGTTCCCGTAGTCCGCTGGCACGCGGCCGCGTGGACTAAACCGAACGCACCCACCACCTCGCCGGCCGCCTCGCCGCTGCCCTGCTGCACCGGCTGGTGGAGCTCGACGGGACCGGCCGGCATCCGCAGACCCGCGCCGTCTCCCTCACCGCCGCGGGGTGACCGGTCTCGCGCAGCTCGGCATCCTGGATGCGCCGACTGCGCGCCGCACGGCGGGGTGACCGTCCCCTTCCCCGCCGGTACCCGGTAAGCCAGAGCTGCACCGGCGGCCCGCGACCTGGCGGGGCCATCGTGCGTGGCCTGGCCTCTTCGATGCCTCACTCGATGGTGATGTCCTTGGTGTCCTGCCACGGGCGCCGGCCCCCAACGGCGGCACCGGAGCGCACCAGGAGCGTGTAGCGGCCCGGTGGGGCCGGCAGCATGAACGAGTAGGGCGCCATCGCGCAGCATCCCGTGACGGCCACCGCGCCCTTGCGGACGACCCGATCGCCCTGCTTGAGCTCCCACGCCAGAGGCGCCCCAGCCGCGGCCTTGCCCTGCACGGTCACCGGGCTGTGCACGGTGGCGCCCTGCTGCGGGAAGGTGGTCCAGACGTGGGCCACGACGTCGAGCTCGTCTCCTTGCGCGACCGGCCGGGCAGTCGGCACACCGAGAACGGTGTCGGTCCGCCGACCGTCGAGCAGGAATCGCACCGGCAGGGGGCTCTGGTATCCGGCCTGCGCGGTGTAGAGGACCTGCTGCAGCGACGCCTCGGCCTCCTCTCGGGTGATCCCGGCGGGGCGGTCGCGCAGGTTCGTGCCGCCGAGCGCGACAGTGATCGCTCCACCGGACATCATCGCTCGACGCACTTGGGTGCCAGGTGGCCATAGCGTCGCGTAGTCAGGATCCCGTGGCGCGCCCGCGACCGCTTCGCTGAGGGCCTGCCGTACCGCGGCGTCGACCGGCTCCGGACTGGTGGAGCGGGACTCCAGGACCAGGCGCGGACCGTGAAAGGTGTCGCGCAGGTAGTACACCGCCAGGACCTCGGCGGTGTGGCTGCCCGAGCTCGAGGACGGCGGCGCAGACGTGGCCTGGATGGGATGCGGCGACCCAGGCGGGACGCTGCCGGTTCGGCTCGCGGTCGCTGCGGGCCCCGACGGCCCGGACAGCCCGATGGCCACGCTCACCGCGGCCGCGACGATCACGCCCGCAGCAGTGGCGCCGATGACCCAGGAGCGGTGAGTACCCAAGGGACTCACGTGCGTTCCGGCGCAGCCGGTCCCCAAATGACTGCGCAGAGCGAGGGCTGCTGACTGTGTCGCGGTGCTACGCAGGACGCCGTGCGCCGGCGTCGCCGCAACCGGACGCCAGGAGCACTGGTCGGGCTAGGCATGGCGCAGCACCTGGTCGCTGACGCTGAGCAGGTCACGCAGATCGTCGGCCACCTCGCGGAGCCGTTGCTCACCGAACGCCTCGACGACGGGCGCCTGCGCCTTGACGCCAGCCGCCAACGCCTCCTCCAGGCACAACCTGCCCTGCTCGGTCAGCTCCGCGTACACGCAGCGTCCGTCGGAAGGGTGCGGCACCCGCCGCACCATCTCGGCTGTGGTGAGCTTCTCCAGTCGGCCGGTCATCCCGCCGGTGGTGACCAGCAGCGACGCCGCCAGCTCCCGCGGCGCCAGCCGGTACGGCGTGCCGGCGCGGCGCAAGCTCGCCAGCACGTCGAACTCACCGCGGCTCAACCCGTAGCGGGCGTAGACCCGCGCCATCGCCGTGCCCACCAGGCCGGCGACCCGGTAGACGCGGCCGAAGACCTCCATCGGCAACGTGTCCAGGTCCGGGAGCTGCTCGCGCCACTGCTCCACGATCACGTCGACCTCGTCCATACCGCCCTCCGCGCCGTTTGACGTCCCGGCGATCGCCAGCATAACTTCAGCGATAACTTACCGCAAAGCGATCGTTGAGGAATCTCTCGGACGTACACCCGCAACCGCCGCGCCTGACCCGACGCACGGTGCCCACCGTGCGCGAGATGCTCTTGGGGCTGACAATCCCCAGGACCTTCCCACTTCCCCGAGCCGACTGGCCGCCGCCCGGCGCGGACGCGCTGCTCGCGGCTGGGACGCTGGGGCATGCATCAACCCCACACCTCTTCGGCGCGCCCGACGCCTACCGTGAGAGTCGGCGAGAGCAGCAGACCGGCGTACAACTCGTCCACGTACCGGCCATCCACACGCAGGGCTTCGCGCCGGCGGCCCTCGACGACGAAGCCGACGCGCCGATAGAGCCGGATCGCGCGCGCATTGCTGGCCATGACGGTCAGCTCGGACCGGTGCAGGCCGTGCCGGCGCGCGATCAGCCGGCCACGGCCGAACGGCTGCCGGTGATGAGTGCGGTTCGGACTTGAGCGGCGGGCACCGATACTGGAGAGGTGCTTGAAGCGGTTATCGAGGCGCTGGCGTGCGTGCTTTTGCCCGGCTGCGCCGCACGTCATGCAGTGGCGACCGGCTAAGCCCGAGACGGGCGGAATGAACGCGGCCTGCGCCCGGCACCGGCGAGGACCACTTCGCCTTGCCGCCCAGGGACTTCCCCGGGCGTCCGCCTGTCCCCCACGCGGCGTTGACCGGCTCCGCGGTGCAACCGCGGGCTTACACGCCTCGGGCTGCACCCGAGGGCTGCGGACCGGGATAGAGGACGCATGTCGAAGCAAAGTCCCCCACCGCTGTCGCGGATCCGTGGTACTTCACATTCAGCGTACTACCCAGGTTCAGGTCCAGCGGCAGGGTTTCAGGAGGAGCGCACCGCACCTGTCGCACCGTCGTCCGACCGGGCCGCCCCTTCCGTCGACTGCCCGTTTCGGATCTGTAGCCGCGATCAAGGCCTCCGCGCATGCCGACGACGGGAACCCCACGACCAGCGAAACTCTCGGAGTTTGTTGTGACCACCGCGCTGGCGCAGGCCGGCTCAGAAGCGCGCTCTGCCTCACGCCCGACCCGCTGGCCGCACGCGCCAGCGACCGTGTCACCCTGCGTCAGTCGTCGAAAGTCGGCCAGAGCCCCTGGGATTGGAAGTACTCCGGCGCCTCCGGCGCCTCGTTGAACTCCAGCAGCCCACCGACCTTTTCGACCAGCAGTGCACGAACCTCGGCCGGAGTCGCGAAGAAGAACTCCCGGCGCTCGTTGACGCGGTTCACCCGCCGGTCCGCGAACGCCTTGTGCAACTCGTTCTCCAGAGTGACGGCGTCCTCGGAGAAGAACAGGGCGTGGGTGTCGTACAGGAATGGCACCGACGCATCGCCCAGCTCCCTGACACGGTCCCGTGGCTCCAGCCGGCGGGTCATGCCGATCTTCACCACGTTCGGCCCAAGGGCGCCGATATTGGAGATGACGTAGATGTACCCCGCGCGGATGTTCGCTGCCCGGTAGTCGTTCGCCTCGATGGCTGTGTCGATGTCGTGGAGCCGGCCCTCAAGCTCGGCGACGGCGGCGTCGTCACCCTTCTGGCGTAATGCCTCGAGGACGCCGACGTAGTGCGCGCGCTCCTTGTCCAGGCGTTCGCGCTCGGCCGCTAGCTCCCTTTCGACGCGCTGCTGCTCCCGCAGCTCGGCGCGCTCCTCGCGGGCACGTTCCTTCTCCTCCTGGACCTTCATCTGGAAGTCCGCGGTGAGCTCGAGCTCCTCGACCCGCACCTGGTGGTAGTCCGGGTTGACACGCATCTCCATGATGACGCCGAGCTTCTCGATGGCCGCCATCGCGCGCTCGAGCCGTGCCTTCGCGGTGCGGACGTTGCCCGAACGCAGCGACCGTACGCAGTTGTCGGCCTCCGCGTTGTAGGCGCGAAGCATCAGCTTCGAGAAGTCCGCGGTCATCTTGCGGCCCTTGGCCAGAGAGCCGTCGAAGGTGAATAGGTCGGAGGCCAAGACAGCGGTGCCGGTCTTTACGAACTCGTCGATGCGCGCGTTGATGGCATCGAGACGGTCCCGGTACGCGGCTGCGTCCTCGAGCGGGTGGTGGTAGCGGTAGATCCCGACGTCCTGGAGCACGCGTTGGTCGCTCAGCTCCACCACGTCGGCGTCGTCGGCGCCGGACTGAGCGACAGCGAGCGCATGCTCGAGCTCGCGGATACGAGCCAGCAGGGCTGCATCGCCGGCCGTGGTGGGCGGAGTCCCCGGGCTTGCGGACACAGGTGTGGCCACCGGACCCGGCGCTGGCGCGGCTACCGGGTCGGGGCTCGGTGTGGCCGCGGCAGGAACTGCCGCAGCGGCCGTCGTGGGCGTTCCTGCCTCGGCGGCGGGGGCCTGCTCACCGACCGGAGGCAGCGGGTCGAACAGCGGGTCCCGGTAGGCCTGGGCCGGCGAGTCAGCCTCCTCCGCTCTGTCCTCGGTACCGTCCGCTCCCGCGGCCCCTGCAGCGTTGCCGTCCTCGGGTACCCACAGCTGCCACCCCTCGGGCGGGGCGGGCCACGATGGGTCCGGGCTCCATCCGGCAGGCGGCACCCATCCCTCCGGGGGCTGGGGCCAGCCGGGCGGCGGGTTGAACCGCATCAGCTGTTCCGTTGCCGGACGCCACGGCCGGTGTCGGCCGGGGTGAGGTCGAACGGGTTCTTAGACAGGGCCGCACCCAGGTGCTTGAGCGTCTCCACCGCGACGACGTTGGAGAGGTCGAACTCGTTGAACGTCTCCCGGCCGGCCGCGACCTGGACGAGCGGGACGGTCTCGGGCAGCCCGGTCGCCGGGGCGACCCGGTTCACACCGACGGTCAGGGCGATGGACCGGATCTTCCCCGCCCGGTCAGCCTCGAACACCTCGTGCAGCGTCCGCACGGCGGTCTCGTGCACGGCGGAGGAGTAGCGGTCCTTCTGCGCCTTCGCGGTCAGCTGGGTGGCGGCAATCTCGTCCTTCGCCTTCACGTACCGATACTCCTTCACCGTCGGCAACGATGACGGCTCCGGCAGGAACGCCGACAGCGTGAGCTCGCGAGTGGACAGGTCGAACGAGTGGTCGTAATCGACCGGGAACGCGTCGGGGTACACCGAGTTCGACAGCACGATGCCGACGTACTCCTCGATGGCCGAAGGGATGTCGAAGGCAAGGTCGTTGATGAACTTCGACAGTTCCTCATTGCGTACCTGGGCATCATCGTCGCGCTGCTGGCAGTCAGCCCGGTACTGCTCCTGGACCTTGGCGAGCCTCGCCAGCCGGTCCTGCTCAGCCGCGGCGTGCCTCTCCAACGCTCGGTCGTGCTCGGCGGTGCGTTCGGCGACGTACGCCTCGTAGTTTCGCACCGCTTGGGCGTGCGCCGCCTGAGCCTGCTCGATGGCGGCAGCGTGCTTCTTCTTTCCTCCGAATGCACCAGCGAGACCCTTGGGGGCGGCCGGCTCGGTGTAGATGGGGGCGCTGCGCAGCGTAAGCGGCAGCGGCGGTCGAATGGGCTCGCCGAGCTGCCCGGGGTTGAACTCGGGGTGCACGGCCGCGGACTTCAGCGACTCCAGGTCGACATAGTCGTCTACCCCGAGGGTGGCCTCGAGCAGCCGGTCGATCTCCTCGTAGGTCGAGGTGAGCTCAGCGTTCATCGCCTCCACCTCAGCCTCACGAGCCTCTACATGCAGGCGCTTGGCTTCTTTCTCGGCGGCCTTGCGCTGCGCCTCCGTGGCTCGCTTCGCGGTGAGCCTCGCACGCTCCGCCGCCTTCGCCGCACGCTCCGCCTCACGAACTGCTGCATTGTGTGCGCGCACCGCCGCCGCCTGCTGCTGACGCTGCCTCTTCTCCGCCTGCTGAGCCTGATAGTCAGTTCCGCGAAGAACCCCCGCTTTGCCATTCCCGTGCACCTTTCACTTTGATTGCGGCCACACCATAGCCACGGGCTCCGACACTTGAGCTCCCTCCAGGAAACCCAAAGACCTCCACAAGGGACGCCGCCGACCACGTGCCCCAACTCCAGCGCAGCCGGCGGTACCTGCCACTCCTGCCCGTTCACCTCCTCAACGTCGGCGGCCGTCGAAACGGTGCACCGCCGTCACCACGACCATCAACCCGAGAAGACCCGATCCATTGTCCCCGCCCGGCGGCCTTCGGTCTCGACATCTCCTTCGTCGGCTCCTCGGGCGTGCCCTTGTGTCGCACGGCTGATGGCGAGCTTGGCGAGATCTAGTCCGAGACGAGGCGACAGCGTGCCGCCAAGACCAGCGAAGCAGGCATCATGACCCGGTCCTGACAAGCGACCCCGCAGACGCAAGCTGAAGACCCGCACGACCGCCGTCATCGTTATCGGAGTCAGCTCATCGGCCGCGGTCATGGGGCTGTCGATCCTTGGGTGGCACTGGCCGGAGCACGACCAACCGAACTCGCTCAGTGGCTGATGGCTGGAACATCTGTCGCCACGCTCATGGCCGCTGCAGCCGCGGCGGTGTAACCGCCGGGGCCTTCACGCTGGAGGTGAAGCGCGAAGATCGCTAGTCAGATACTCAACGTCGCCAGCAGGCGGCCTTGGTCGCTGTCTGGCCACACGACGTCTACGCCAGGGCCGGCTCGTATCCGCACCGAGTCGAGGTCCGGTACCGCAACGCATCGGATGTGCCCGTGACGAACGTGCGAATCGACGTCCACATGCGAGCTCGGCTAGCCGGTGAGCTCATTGCCGCGTACCGCCACGGCTGTGAGCACATCCGTCTTCCCTCCGAACGAGACCAAGGCCATCGCTGTCGACTTCGATCCAACTCTCGACGTGGATCCGAAGGTCAAGCTCGATGATCTAGTCCGGTTCGAGCCTGCGGTCTCGATCGAGTTCACCGACGCTGCCGGCGTGCGGTGGTTGCGCACCAGCGATGGGCTTTTGCTGGACTTCCGACGCACCCGCACACGGAAGGTGGTTGACAAGCATCTCGCGAGCGAGCAATGGAACCTCGAACGCGGCGCTTTCATCTCCGAGGTCGTCTGGCTCTTCGGGCCCTCGTGCCAGTCGGCGACGTCACCGAAATGCGGGCCGCGAAGCACCGGCCTGTGGCCACACGAGCAGAGCGCAGCCGACCGGGGCGGGCCGACAAGCCGGCTGCCGTAGCGTCACGGTGGCTGACCCGGTTAGCGACGACTTGGCAGGCGGGCAGTGCGACGACTCTCAGACCCGGAGGTCACGACGGCCCACACAACCGCGGCCCCGGTGGGATTCGTAGTGCCACCGGCACCGCATCACCGCAGGTCAACGGCTCGTGGTCACGGCGCTGGTCACAGGGCTGACGGCCCGTCACGACCCACGACCAAGGGCTATGAGTCCCCGGCTACCTGACTCCGGGCGAAGCGGACTTCGCAGGCCTGTTCGCCGGGCCACGTCAGGGTGGTGACCACCGGCGGGGTGGTGGCTATCACCTTGCCGTGGGCGACGACGTGCGTCGGCCGCACCTGGCGGCGGACCGCGTCGTAGCCGTCTTCGGCGGGCAGCAGCAGGAAGCTCGCCGGCCGACCGACTGCCACGCCGTAGGCGTCGCCGAGGCCGAGGACGGCAGCGGCCCGCGAGGTGACCATCCGGAAGGTCTCCTCGATCTCGTCGCGCGCCAGCATCTGGGCCGCGTGGGTGCCAACGTGGGCGACCTGAAGCGGGTTGGCGGTGCCGAGGGGGTACCACGGGTCCATCACGTCGTCGTGTCCGAACGCGACGTTGATGCCGGCGGCCAGCAACTCCTTGACCTGGGTGATGCCGCGCCGCTTCGGGTAGCCGTCAAAGCGGCCCTGCAGGCGCAGGCTGACCATCGGGTTGCTGACCATGTTGATCCCGGCGCGGGCGATGATCCGGTGGAGCTTGTAGCTGTAGGCCGGGTTGTAGGAGCCCATCGCGGTGGTGTGGCTCGCGGTCACCCGCTCGCGTAGACCGGAACGGGCCGCGCGCGTGGCGAGGACCTCGATGAACCGCGACTGGTCGTCGTCGATCTCGTCACAGTGGGCGTCGACACGAAGGCCGTAGCGGTCCGCGAGGTCGATGGCGAACTCACCGAGCGGACGCCGTCCTCCCGGGTGTCCTCGTAGTGTGGGATGGCGCCGATGACGTCGACGCCGCGGCGAGCGGCCTCGGTGATCAGCTCCTCGCCGTTGGGGAACGAGCAGATGCCCTCCTGCGGGAACGCGACGAGCTGGAGGTTCACCACCTCCCGCACCCGGTCGCGCACCTCGAGCAGCGCATCCAGTGCGACCAAGGACGCGTCCGTGATGTCGACGTGGCTGCGCACATGAAGCGCGCCGTTCGCGGCATACCACCGCAGCGTCTGCTCAGCTCGGTCGATCACGTCCTCGGGGCGGCATCGGCTTGCGTTCGGCCCAGCACGCGATGCCCTCCCAGAGGGTCCCACTCTGGTTCCAGCGGGGCTGGCCCGCGGTGAGGGCGGCGTCGAGGTGCACGTGCGGCTCGACGTATGGCGGGGTCGCCCAGGCTCCACCTCCCTCGACCACAGTGCTCGCCTCGACGGGCTCGTCGGCGTGCGGCACGAATCGCGGCGATCAGCCCGCCGTCGACGTGGAGGTCCACCCTGCGGGCCTCGCTTGTCTCTTCGTCACGCACGCGGACGTCGCGCACCAGCAGGTCCAGCATCAGGCGTCACCGCCGGCGCGCGCCATCAGCGAGGTGATCTCGTAGCCGAGCGCGGCTGCAGCGAAGGAGGCGATCTCTGCGTGGTCATAGGGCGGACTCACCTCGACCAGGTCGGCGGCGACGATCTGGTCCGCGGCAGCCCCCGCACCAGCGCGAGCAGCTCACGCGACGTCAGGCCCCCATCTCCGGGGTGCCCGTGCCGGGCGCGAACGCAGGGTCCAGCACGTCGATGTCAATCGAGAGGTACACAGGCGCGTCATTGGTCCGCCGCCGCACGCCGTCGACGATCTCCTCCAGCCCGATGCGGTCGATGTCCTGCGCGCGCACGACCTCGAACCCAACGCCGCGTCGTCGAGGAGGTCCTGCGCCGAGTACAGCGGCCCGCGGATGCCGACATGGCTGCTCGCGTCCTGAACGAGGAGGCCCTCCTCGTGGGCGCGGCGGAAGACCGTGCCGTGCGTGCGGTCGGCGCCGAAGTAGCTGTTCCAGGTGTCGAGGTGGGCGTCGAAGTGGATGAGCGCGACCGGGCCGTGCTTCCGTGCGACCGCACGGAGGCCGCCCAGCGCGATGGTGTGGTCACCGCCGAGCAGCAGGGGTCGTCCGCCGGCCGCCAGCAGCTCCGAGACGCCGTCGTCGATCTGCTGCAGGGAGTGGTCGATGTCGAAGGGGTTGCACGGCACGTCGCCGGCGTCGACTGCCTGGAGCACGGCGTACGGCGCCACGTCCTGGGCGGGGTTGTAAGCCGGCCGCAGGTGCCGCGACGCCTGCCGGATCGCGCTCGGGCCGAACCGCGCGCCGGGTCGGAACGAGACGCCGCCGTCGAAGGGCGCCCCGAGCACGGCGACGTCGAAGGCGCCGACCTCGTCGATGCGCGGCAGCCGAGCGAAGGTCGCCGATCCGGCGAAGCGCGGAACCTCCGTGCCGTCGACGGGCCCCACGGGCGTTGCAGTGGTGGTGTCGGTCATTTGATCTCCGGTTGCGGGAAGACGCGGGGGGTCAGGTCGAGGGATCGGACGTGCTCGGCGATGTCGCGGGCGGGCGCGATCCAGAGGCCGGGAAGTGACTGCATGGTCTCGATCAGCGTCTCCAGCGCGCGCAGTCTGCCGAGCCGGCCGCTGAGGAAGGGGTGGACCGTGAGTGTGAAGCAGGATCCGTTCCGGTGGGCTTCGGTGAGCTCCGCGGTCCACATGGACAGCGACTTGGCCGGGTCCTCGATCACGCCGGGGCCGAACAGCTCGGGCACGAAGGCGAACTGCTCCCAGTCGTCGAGTGCCCAGGCGACCGGGATCTCGACGATGCTCCGCGCGTCCGGGCCCGGCCGCTCGGCCAGCTCGTACGGCACGTCTGTGTCCATGAGGCTCGAGTCGTAGACGAACCCGCGGTCCAGGAGCAGCTCGGCTGTCTGGTAGGTCGTCTCCCACATCGGGGCGCGATAGCCGACCGGGCGGACACTGGCGACACGGTCGAGGGCTTCGAGCCCCCGGTCGAGGACGGCGGCCTCCTGGTCGCGGGTCATCCCTGCCATCGCCTCGTGCAGGTAACCGTGGTGAGCGATCTCGTGGCCCGCGTCGCGCACCCGACGGAGCAGGTCCGGGTAGCGCTCGGCGGTGTAGCCCGGGCAGAAGAACGTCGCCTGCAGGTTGTGTCGCTCCAGCAGGTCGAGCACGCGCGGCACGCCGGTGAGTGGCCCGTACGCCTGGTGCGACATGGCCGAGAGCCGGTTCCGGCTCTCGGGGTCGACGGTGAGGGCGACGTCCTCGGCGTCCAGGTCGAACCCGAGGGTGGCGGCGGCCGTGCGCCCCTCGGGCCAAGCGACGGGATCCGCCGGGCGGGTCACGTCGTGGAGGCTGGCGTCCTCCGCCATCAGGCGGTCCCGGTCTCGAGGGGCGGAGCCGCGGGGGTGCGGGTGGTCCGACGGGACATGGCGGCGTACGACAGGATCCCGGCGACGAGTGCGCCGGCCAGCCAGGACAGGTCGATACCACCGAGTCCCTTGGCGGCCGGGCCCTGCAGATAGCCCGGGATGCCGTACTCGAACGACCAGGTCGCCACGATGCCGATGACGAACGGGATGATCGCCGACCAGACGACGTCAGGGACGTGCGGCGAGCCCGGCGGCTCGAACAGCGCGTCGATGTCGACCTGCTGCTTCTGGATGCCGTAGAAGCTGACCAGCATGATCGCGCCCCAAGGCGCCACCCAGGTGACCAGACCTGAGAGCCAGCCGTCGAGGTTCTCCGCGAAGTCGCCGTTCAGGACGAGGTAGATGGTGAAGATCGTCGCGAGCACGCCGACGCCGTAGGACAGCAGCCGCGGTCGACCTTCCAGTCGAGGGTCTGGGCGCAGAGGCCGCAGGAGTAGATGTTCAACACGTTGGTCGCGATCGGGCCGTGGATCACCAGCAGGATCACCGGGACCGCAAGGCCGCCGAAGGCGCCGACCACGATCTGGCCAGGATCCTCGGCCGTGGTGATGGTCGCGAGCGTGGCGCCGAAGATTCCGAGCCACACGGTCGGAAGGAACTGACCGAGCACACTGCCCAGGTAGAGCTTGCTGCGGGCACGCTGGGTGGGACGAAGCGGGAGTAGTCGGACGCGTAGGCGAACCAGGTGATGCCCCAACCGATGCCGATCGCGGTCATCAGCGTGGTCAGCGAGCTCCACAGCGCCTTGCCGTGGAGGCCGTCGCCGGCATAGCTCCAGTTCACGTCGGTCCTCGTCCACGCCACGATGGTCATCGCGACCAGCACGACGACCGTGACCGGCACCGTCCACCGCTCGAAGCGAGCGATCGCTCGGAAGCCGACCGCGGCGAGCGCCACCTGGATCACCATGATCACGACGGCCACGCCGATCTTCAGGCCGTCGCCGCCGTGGATGCCGATCTTGTCGAACAGCGCGATGACCAGGTCGAGGATGATCCAGGTGTTGATGGCGCACCAACCCACGGCGAGCAGCCCCTGCATCACCGCGGGCAGGTAGGCGCCGCGCCGACCGAAGGTCGCTCGCGAGAGCACCATCTGGCTCACCGCAGTCTTCTGGCCGATCAGCACGAAGAAGCCGAACACCGACATCCCGATGAGGTTGCCGACCACGATGACGCCGATCGTCTGCCACAGGCTCAGGCCCAGGATGACGCCCAGGGATCCGAGGAACCAGTTGATCGGCGCGATGTTCGCGCCGGCCCAGATCCAGAACTGGTGGGCAACCGTCGAGGTCCGCGCGTTCGGCGGGATCGGCATGAGCGTGTGTTCGGCGGTCTCGGCGACCGCGAGCTCGTCTGCGTTGATCGACACGATGCCTCCAGTTGGTTCGGTGTCGTCGTAGCGGCGAGTGATTTCCCGCTTGATCGAAAAGTCAAGGACCGTTGCTCGATATGACATCATGTAGCCATGACTGGTCCAGCCGGGGCCTCCCTAGGAGGCGAGGTTGGCGCTCGCCTGCGTCAACTGCGCGAGCAGAAGGCACTCTCGGCGCGCCAGGTCGCCGAGATGGCGGGCCTGACGCCGGCGTACCTGAGCCGGCTCGAAAACGGGCGCGTCAGCCCCACCGTTGCCACGTTGTCGAAACTGGTGACGGCGATGGGCGAAACCATGGCGACGCTGTTCACCGAGGCGCCCGGGCCCCAGAGCCCCGTCGTCCGTCGCGCCGACCGGCACCTATCCGCAGCCGCGGCGTCCTCGACCCGCAGATCACCCCCGGCTGGACGAAGCACCTCGAGGTCCTCGAGTCCCTGGTGGAGCCCGGCAAAGACAGCGGGGGCGACCTGCACACGCACGCCGGGGACGAGGAGTGCGTGCTCGTCCTCGAGGGTGACCTTGAGCTGTTCCTGGGCTCCGACCGCTACCTGCTGGAGGCCGGCGACGCGGCGACCTTCGAGTCCCGGGCCCCGCACCGGTGGCGCAACCGCTCCCCCGAGCCAGCACGGCTTCTCTGGGTATTCACGCCAGCGAGCTACTGATATCCGCGGCCGCGACCACGCAGGGCGGTGACACGTCACGAGGCGGACCGTCGACTTCCTTCGCCTGACGGAGACGGCCCCGGCGCCCCCCGTGACTGATGGGATTCACCGGATCGGTGAGGGGGCGCCGGTGCCGGGTTTCGGGACGGTCGGCCTCAGGAGCTGGCCGCCACCTCGGTCAGCGCTTCATCGAGGATCCGGATAGCTTCGTGAGCCTCGCCCTCGGAGACGTTCAGCGGTGGCACGAAGTGGATCCGGTTGAAGTTGCTGAAGGGAAGCAGACCCCGCTTCTTGCAGGCACCCAGGATCGCCACCATCTCCGGGCTGCTGCCGCCGTACGGCGCGAGCGGCTCCCTGGTCTTCCGGTCCTTGACCAGCTCGATCGCCCAGAAGGCGCCCGTGCCCCGGACATCGCCGATGCACGCGTGTTTCGCCGCGAGCTCCCTCAGACCGGGACCGAGGACTTCGTCGCCCAGACGCGCGGCATGCTCGACCACCTGCTCGTCCTCCATCGCCTCGATGGCGCCCACGGCCGCAGCGCAGGCGAGCGGGTGACCCGAGTAGGTGAGACCTCCGGGATAGGGCCTATGGGCGAAGGTCTCGTAGATGGCGTCGTTGATCGCGACCCCACCCAGCGGGACGTAGCCGGAGTTGACGCCCTTGGCGAAGGTCAGCAGGTCAGGCACCACGTCGGCCTGCTCGATGGCGAACCAGCGGCCCGCCCGGCCGAAGCCGGACATGACCTCGTCGGCGATGAAGACGATGCCGTGCCGGTCGCAGAGCTCGCGGACACCCCCCATGTAGCCGGGCGGCGGCAGCATGATGCCCGCCGTACCGGGGATCGACTCGAGGATGATCGCGGCGATCGTGGCCGGGCCCTCGAGCGTGATCACGCTCTCGAGGTGGGCCAGGGCACGGTCGCGCTCCTCCTCCTCGGTGGTCGAGTTGAACGGGCTGCGGTAAAGGAACGGTCCGAAGAAGTGCACAGTCCCGGCCGAACCGTCGTCGCTGGGCCAGCGTCGCGGGTCACCCGTCACGTTGACGGCGAGGTGTGTGCCGCCGTGGTAGGACCGGTACGTCGAGAGCACCTTGTGCTTGCCGGTGTGCAGGCGAGCCATGCGGATGGCGTGCTCGTTGGCGTCTGCTCCCCCGTTGGTGAAGAAGATCCGGTTCAGGTTGCCGGGGGTGCGCTCGGCGATCAGCCGGGCCGCCTCGGAGCGTGCCGGGTTCGCGTAGCCGGGGGCGACCGTGCAGAGCATGGCGGCCTGCTCGTGGATCGCCTCGATGACCCGCGGGTGCTGGTGACCGAGGTTGGTGTAGACCAGCTGCGAGGTGAAGTTGAGCAGCCGGTTCCCATCGCGATCCCAGAGGTAGGAGCCTTCGGCCTTGGCGATGACGACCGGGTCGAGCGTCGCCTGCGCCGACCACGAGTGGAAGACGTGGGCGCGGTCCAGCTCGTAGGCACGGTCCGGGTCGGTGTTGAGGGCCGGGTAGGTGCGCGACTGAGACATTTTGCGGGAATCCCAGCTCGAGGCCACCGGCCGGGCGGTTGGCCGGGTCGAGCCACCGGGAGGTGACCGCCTTCTGCCGGGTGAAGAAGCTGACCCCGTCGGCGCCGTAGGCGTGCGAGTCGCCGAACAGCGACTTCTTCCAGCCGCCGAACGAGTAGTAGGCCACCGGCACCGGGATCGGGACGTTGATGCCGATCATCCCGACCTTCACGTCGCGCTGGAACCGTCGGGCGGCGCCGCCGTCGTTGGTGAAGATGGCCGTGCCGTTGCCGTACGCGCCGGCGTTGATCAGCGCAGCGCCTCGTCGTAGGACTCCACGCGGACCACGCACAGCACCGGGCCGAAGATCTCCTCTGTGTAGACGCTCCACGTCGGTGGTCACGTGGTCGAACAGCGTCGGGCCGAGCCAGAAGCCGTCTCGTCGCCGCGGGCTGCACGTCGCGGCCGTCGACGACGACTTGGCGCCCGCCTTCCCGCCACTCGATGAAGCCGGCGACCTTGTCGCGGTGCGCCCGGTGACGAGCGGTCCCATGTCGGCCTCACGGCCGCGGCGGTGGCGTCCTTGCTACCGTCCCCGATGAGCAGGGTGCGCGGCGCTCGGCGATCCGCGCGACGAGGTCGTCGGCGACCGGCTCGACCGCGACCAGCGACGCTGATCGCCATGCAGCGCTCGCCGGCGGAGCCGTAGCCCGGCGTTGACCGCGGCGTCGGCGGCCAGGTCGAGGTCGGCGTCGGGCAGCACGAGCATGTGGTTCTTGGCCCCGCCGAGGGCCTGCACGCGCTTGCCGTGCCTGCGGGCCGGTCTCGTAGACGTACTGCGCGATCGGCGTCGAGCCGACGAAGGTGATCGCGGCGACGTCGGGCGACTGCAGCAGCGCGTCGACCGCGACCTTGTCGCCCTGGAGGACGTTGAAGACGCCGTCCGGCAGCCCGGCCTCCTTCGAAAGCTGGGCGATGAGCAGCGAGGCGGACGGGTCCTTCTCGCTCGGCTTGAGCACGACGGTGTTGCCCGCGGCGATAGCGACCGGGAGGAACCACATCGGCACCATCGCCGGGAAGTTGAAGGGGCTGATGATGCCCACGACACCGAGCGGCTGCGCAGCTCGAGTGGACGTCGATGCCGGTCGAAACCTGGTCGGAGTAGCCGCCCTTGAGCAGCTGCGGCGATGCCGCAGGCGAACTCGACGACCTCCTGGCCGCGGGCGATCTCGCCGAGCGCGTCGGAGAGGACCTTGCCGTGCTCGGCGGTGATGATCGCGGCGAGCTCGTCCTTGCGGGCGTTGAGGAGCTCCCGGAAGTCGAAGACGATCTGGGTGCGGCGGGCGATGGACGTCCTGCCCCAAGCGACGGCCGCGGTGCGGGCAGCGTCGATGACCTGCTGGGCGTCCTTGACGCTGGCGAGCGCGACGCGACCGGACACCTTGCCGGTGGCGGGGTTGGTCACGTCCGCGAAGTCGCCGGACTCGCCGGCGAACGGGGCGCCGGCAGCCCAGTGGGTGATGGTTCCAGTCATGGTGAAGTCCCTTCAGTCGGTGTCACCAATGCTGTCGCCGAACGGCCGCCGCCGACGGCCGACAGATTGTATGCTCTGGGTTTCGCGTGTCGACGTTCTGTCGCAGGAGAACCGTGTCGCCGAAGGGATGATGATGGATGTGCTTTCCGTGTCCGACGTCGTGGCGATGCCCGTCGTGCGAGCGCCGGCGCGCGCGCCGGTCGCCGGCTTGTCCGGCATGCACCACCCGGTGCGGTGGGTGCACTCCAGCGAGCTCGCTGACATCGGTCCGCTACTGCGCGAGGGCGACCTGCTGCTCAGCACGGGTGTGGCGATGGCCGACGGGGACCAGGACCTCGTGGAGATGGTGGACAGCCTCGCCGACAGCGGCGCCGCGGGACTGGTCATCGAGCTCGGCCGACGGTGGACTCAGCTTCCGCAGGCGTTGGTCGCCGCCTGCGACGCACGGTCGCTTCCATTGATCACCCTCGCACGCGAGGTGCGCTTCGCTGCGGTGGCCCAAGCGGTCGGCGAGCGGATCGTCGACCAGCAGCTCGAGCGAGCTGCGCGAGGCCCAGCGCGTCCACGAGACGTTCACCGAGCTGAGCATCGGCGAGGCCGGGCCGGGCGACATCCTCGAGGCCGTCCAGCGGCTCGCCGGCGCGGCCGTGGTGCTCGAGAGCGAGCAGCACCACGTCCTGGACTACCGGCTGGGGCCGGAGACGGCCGGCGACTGTCCTCGCCGACTGGGCGCGGCGCTCGGCAGGCGTCGTCCTGTACGGGCGAACCGCGCTGGGACGAGCAGCACGGGTGGCTGGTCACCCGAGTCGGGCGCAAGGAGCGCGGCTGGGGCCGGCTGGTCGTCCACGTCGCGGGGAAGCCCGACCGAACGACAGATCGCGATGGCCGAGCGTGCCGCGGCCGCGCTCGCCCTGCACCGCCTGCACGACCGTCAGCGCGACAGCGCGGTTCGGCGTACCCATCACGAGCTCATCGTCGGCTCTCCTCGCCGACCCCTCGACCCCGGGCCTGCTCCAGCGGTGCGAGGTCGCCGGGCTGCCCAGCACGCGGCGTCAACTGGTCGGGGTCGCGCTGCGGCCGCTCGTCGACGGCTCGGTGCCGGCCGGGCGGGACCGGTCGGCTCGAGGAGGTCACCGCCGCAGTGGTCCACGCCGCGCACGAGCTGCGCGTGCCGGCACTCGTCTGCCATCTCGACGGCGACGTGCGTGCGCTGCTCTCGTTCGCACCCTCCGCCGCACCGCAGCGGATCGTCGACGAGTTGGCCGATCGGGTGAGCCGCCGCCACCCGGTCGTGGTCGGCGCGAGCCGGCCCGTCAGCAGGCAGGGCGAGATCGACCGCGGCTTGCGCGAGGCGAGGCAGGTCGTTGACTCCGTGCGCTCCGGCGAGCTTCGCTCCCGGCCGCGTGCACCGGCTCGACGACGTCGGCCTGCGCGGACTCCTCGCGATGCTGGCCGACGACGAGCGGGTCCAGCTCTACGTCGAGCGGCAGCTCAGCACGTTACGTGAGCACGACGAGCGGTGGAGCAGCGGGCTGGAGGCTGCGCTCGCAGCGTTGCTCGCCCACCCGACCAGCAAGACCGAGGCAGCGGCGGCGCTGCACATGTCCAGGCCGGCGGTCTACGACCGCATCGCCAAGATCGAGAAGGTGCTCGAGGTCGACCTCGAGGACCGACGTCCGGGCCTCGCTCCAGGTCGCCCTGATCGCCGACGAGGTCGCACGTCGTCAGAGGATGTAGACCTGCCCGGTCTCGAACGACTCCACCGATCGGACGTAGGCCGGCGCCGACGGCGGCGCCCTCGACCGTGGGGACGCCCGGCATCGCCGCGGAGTGCTTCTCGGTCGACTCGGCCAGGACCGTCGGAGCTGACGGCGTTGATCCGGAAGAGCCGGCCATCTCCAGCGCCGTCGCACGGACCCACTCCTCGATCGCGCCGTTGACCGCTGCGGCGATGCTGCCACCTCGGATCGGATGTCGGAGCGCGCGACGTTCCCGGGCTCAGTTTCGCGGAACAGTCGGTGGGCGGTGAAGCCGCGAGACGACGTTGGCCGTCGCCGCGTGCCCGGCCATCTCTTCCATGGTGGTGAGCCAAAGACCGTCTAGGCTCTTCATCTGCTCGACGAGCTCTTCGAGCGCAGCCGTACGTGACGGTCGACCGGTCAGGAACGGGTGGTTCACGAGATTGAACGCGACGCCTTCGTGGTGAGCCGCGTGAAGCTCGCGGCTCCACATCTCCACTGCTTTCGTCGGGCTCTCGATGAGACCGCTGCCGAAGAGATCAGGGACGAAGCCGTACTGCTCCCAGTCGTCGAGTGACCAGTGAATCGGCAGTTCGATCACCGACGCGCCCCGCTCGAGGATCGGCGTCCGACCATCATCGGGCTCGTCCGTGGCGAAGAGCCGGTAGGGGACGTCGTCGTCCATCGGCTGCTGTCGTAGAGAAATCCCTCTCGTGCCAGCAGTTCCGGCGTCTGGTAGTTCGTCTCCCACATGGGCGCGCGGTAGCCGACCGGGCGGCGACCGGTGATGCCCTCGAGGATGTCGATACCGCGCCTCGGCAGCTCGGTCTCGGCCTCACGCGTGAGCCCGAGAACGCTCTCGTGCATGTAACCGTGATGGCGATCTCATGGCCGGCATCCGCGATCGTCTTGACCAGTTCGGGGTGGTTCGCCGCGTCGTAGGCCGGCACGAAGAAGGTGCACCGAACCTCCTGACGGTCGAGCGTCCGGAGAATTCGCGGGACGCCGACTCGAGCCCCGTACTGCTGGTGCGACATGACGCTGAGCCGCTTCGCGGCCGCCGCGTCCAGCGTCAGTACGGCGGATTCGAGGTCGACGTCGAAGCCAGGGATGCTGCCGAGGTCATCGAGTCGGGCCAGGTCGACGAGTCGGACGGGGCCTGGGTCGTGGTCACTTGTTCTCCTTTGCAGTGTGCATGAGCTGACGGTCGCCATCGGTCGGCCCGCGCTGGCCCCCGTCACCGAGGGCTGTCCAAGCGACGCGGCCGCCGACCCAGGTCGCCAGAACCGAGGTGGAGCTGAGCCGCTCAGGCTGGGCCTCGACGATGTCGCCGGCGAGGACGGCGAGGTCAGCGAGCCTCGCCCGGGAGAGGGCGCCCTTGAAGTCGGCTTCCCCTGCAGCGGCGGCGGCTCCGGTCGCGTCGAGCGACAGTGCCTCGATGAGCGAGATCCGCTGGGACAGACCGACAGGCGCACCGTTCGCGCTGATGCGGGTCACCAGGCTCTGGAGGCCAAGGATCTTGGTGGGGCCGCACGGGTGGTCGGACGACGCCGCGACGTGACGCCGGCATCCGGTAGCCAGCGGTCGGCGAACCTGGCTCCACGCGCTCGGAGCCGTACCAGGCCAGCAGCTTGTCTCCGTGGTACAGGGGGTAGCTGCAGAACGGCACGACGATCAGGTCGAGCGCCGCGATCCGCTCCACCAGCTCCGGCGTGAGGATCGAGCAGTGCTCGATGCGGTGCCGCAGCCGCGGCCCTCGGCGCAAAGGGAGCGACTCGAGGACGTCGAGCAGCATCTCGATGGCTCGTTCACCGTTCGCGTGGACTGCCAGCGCCAGGTCGTTACGCTCGGCGCGTTCGGCCAGCTCGCGCAGCGAGTCGGCATCGGTGGTGAGGATGCCTCGGTCGGTCGCGTCGTCCTCGAAAGGTTCGCGGACCGCGCACGAGTGCCCAGCCCAGCGCCGTCGACGAAGGCCTTGATGCCACCGATGCGGATCCACTCGTCGCCGAAGCCGCTGGTGATGCCAGCGCTCGCAAGGGATCGAGGTGCGGGAAGGTGATCAGGGCGTTCACGCGTACGCCGAGGTCGCCGGTTGCCCGGGCGAGCTGGAGCTGCCGGAGCTCCGCCAGGCCGACCATCGCGTCGCCAACCGAGGTGATACCGGCAGCGAGCAGGACGTCGCAGGCCTCACGGATCGCCCGCAGTGCCTGCTCGTCGGTGAAGTTGACCACGACGTCGGGCTTGGTCGACAAGGACGGGTAGACGAAGTCGAACATTGCCTGTTCGGCGACGTGCCCGGTCAGGCGACCGTGCTCGTCGCGTCCGTAGGTTCCGCCGGCCGGGTCCGGAGTGCCGTCATCGACCCCGGCGAGGAGGAGCGCCGCGCTGTTGACGACAGCCCAGTGCGCTCCGACATGGGCGATGACGAGGGGACGGTCGGGCGAGAGGGAGTCGAGCTCGTCCCGGGTGAGGATGTGGCCGTCGGTCGTCGCGGTGTGGTCGTAGCGCGAGGCACGGACCCAGGCACCACTCGGCGTTCGACTGCGCGCGTCGCGGAGCTTCCGCTCGAGGGCCTGCCGGTCGGGCGTCGTCTCCGGGGACAGGTCCACTCCGAGCAGCTGGGCGGCCATCATTGTGAGGTGCAGGTGGGCGTCGTTGAACCCTGGCACGATGGTCGCGTCGCCATAGTCGGTGACCCGTGCTCTCGGGTAACGCGCGGAGAGTTCCGTGCGGTCCCCCGTGGTCGCACGCGGTCACCCAGGATAACGACGGCGGTAGTCGTGGCGTCGTTCCCCCGCTCCATGGTGAGCACCCGTTCGCGCACACCAGCTGGAGTGTCACGTCCTCAAGGGTCATCAGAAGCCGCCGATGACCTGGCCGCCGTTGATGGAGATCGTCTGCCCAGTCAGGAACCCCGACTCGGGTGAGGCGAGGTACCGGATCAGGTGGCTGATCTCCTCCGGTTCGGCATAGCGACCTAGCGGTATGCTCTTGTAGTCCTCGTCCAGCTCGGCCTCACTGAACTCGGCGGTCATGGCGGTGTGCACACCACCGGGTGCCACGCTGTTGACCGAAATGCCCTTCGCGCCGAGCTCCTTGGCTGCGTTCTTCGAGAACGCCAGAGGGCGCCTTGGCGGCGCAGTAGGCGTAGGAGTGTCCGATCCCGGACTGCCCCCAGATTGAGCTGACGAAGATCATCCGGCCCGTCCCCGACCGCTCGAGCCAGGGCAGGCAGGCACGCGAGGTGTTGAGAGCACCGTCGACGTGGACCGCGAAGGTGCGGTGCCAAAAGTCGTCGTCGGTGTCGGCGAGCGACTCGTTGCTATGGATGAGCCCAGCGTTACTGACGAGGACGTCGATGCCGTCCGCCCACTCGGCGAACTGGGCGACGGCCGTCTCGACTGTATTGCGGTGAGTGACGTCGCAGACGATAGGCAGCACGAGGTCGCTGTCGAGTTCCTCGGCCGCGGCCCAAACGAGCCCCTCGGTCAGGTCGGTCAGGGCGACTCGGTAGCCGGACTCGGACAGTACGCGGGCGTGGGCAAATCCCATCCCACGGCCCGCGCCGGTTATGAAGGCGCTGCGCGGTCGAGCCGGTGCCGGTATGTTGCTGGAGTTCACCTAGATCTCTCCTCTTCGAGACTGCTTGAGGGCGCCTACTCGGCGTCGTACCGGACGGTCATCCCGCCGTCGACGACTACGTTGGCGCCGGTAATGAAGGCCGCGCGGTCCGAGCACAGGAAGACGGCCGCTTCCGCTACGTCGGTGGCGGTGGCGATGCGGCCGAGCGGGCTGAGCGCGGCTTGATGGGCGACCACCGCGTTAGGGTCACGCCCATCGCTGGAGTAGAGAGCGCGCAGCCCGGGCGTGTCGGTGACACCCGGAGTGACGATGTTCGATCTGATCCGGCGGGCCCCGAAGTCCACTGCGATGGACCGGGCGATGCCGATCACCGCGTGCTTGGAAGAGAGATAGGCCGGGTAGGCGGCGCTGGTCCGTAGAGCGGTGTCGGAACCGGTGAAGCAGAGCGCTCCGCCGTGCCGGTTTTCGACCATGAGACGCAGGCACTCCCGAGCGGTCAGGAAGGCGCCGCGACAGTTCACCGCGAACGTGTGGTCCCACTGCTCGACTGAGATGTCGAGCAGGTCCCCGCCCGGCACCATCGTGGATGCGTTGAGGTGGGCGAAGTCGAGTCCACCCCAGGTCGCTGCCAGAGACTCCCCCATCGCCGCGACGCCGTCGGCATCTGCGACATCGGTGACCAGCGCGATGGCCTGCCCACCCTGGTCACGGATAATCGCAGCGGTCGCCTCGGCGGAGACTTCGTCGCGGTCGACCACTGCGACACGCGAACCGTTTCGGGCGAAGAGGATCGCCGACTCGCGGCCGATTCCGGAGCCCCCGCCGGTGACGACGACCCTCCTGTCCTGGAGCCCTGGATCGTTTCCGAGCTGGGTGCTCATCCGCGCGCGACCCCCCAGATCTCGACGAGCGAGTCCGCGTCGTGCATGTGCGGCTGAGGCACCAGGGTGAGCGGCGGCAGCGGCCCGCCGATGGCTTGGGCGATGGCGTCGACGACCGCATCCACCTGCTCGGAGGAGCCGTCCGAGGTGAAGTGGCAGACCAGGAGGGCCAGGTCGGCGGGCCGGCGGTGGAAGCCGTCGAGGATCTCGGCAATGTAGGACATGACGAAGGCCGTCTGGGGCGCGAGCCTTCCCGGCAGCATGGGGAGGCCGGTGGCGGCGTACGGCTCCCACGGGACCTGACCGCCGAGCCAGATGGAGTCGCGTAGACGGATCCCCTGCCGGTAGGGCAGGGCGATTGGCCAGTCCCACACCCGCGCCGGCCAGGAGTCCTCTCGCGGGATGTACTTGTCGAGGCCGTTGCGCCGCTCGCGCATGGCGAGCACCTCGATCTTGGTCGCGGCGTCCGCCGGCGCCGGCGCCTGCCAGGGAAGCACGGTCGCGACCGGTCCTGGCTCGGTGAAGAAGCTTGCCCGAACCTCCGCCATTTTGGACCACCGTCCATGGTTGTGCCGCCGTAGTAGCCCTCTTTCTTGACAGCGTCGGCGAAGCTCGCGCCGAGCTGCCGCAGGGTCTTCTCCAGCGACTCCATCACCGCCCGGGTCTGCTCGGGACCGGTCCGCTCGAGCTGTCCGTCGCCGGTCGCGGTCTGACCGCCGACCGTGACGAACTCGCCGGCTCGCAGACCTACCGTCACCGGCACCGACCCCTCGGCCTCGCCGGCGGAGACCACCACGGCGTCGTGCGGCCCCTCGCGCCAGCCGCGCTGGGCGATGACCTGGACCTGGAGCGCCTGGCCCGGCATCGGCTGCATGACCACCGGCTGCAGGGTGACGACCGGCGGCGGGTCCGTCGGGAGGAGACGCGCGACGGCGGCCCGCAGCGCCGCCTCGTCGACCGCGTCGGAGGCGAGGTAGTAGGCCTTGACGCGGACGACGTCGCGGAGGCCGCAGCCCTCGGTCGTCAGAGCCTCGGCCACGTTCGCGAGCGCACCTTCGACCTGGACGAGGCACCCACCAGGGTTGCGAACTCGGCCGTCCTTGCCCACGTCCGCGGCGCCGCCCACGAAGGTGAGAGCGCCCGCGCTGGAGGCCAGGAAGGAGCAGGTAAGGAGTGCTGGGGACGGGGAGGAGGACATCACAGTTCCTTCTGGGTCAATCCACGGCAGGGGAAGCCGAAGTGGGATACGGGTGGGAGGCGGGTGGCATCAGCGTCTCGCCACCGGATCGGCGCGGTGGACCCGGATCGGCATCGCGGTCTCGTCGGCCGAGGTTCCGAACCGCGGCCCCTCCGGCCCCATGACATACCCCGGCTCAGGCCAGACGAGGAGGAAGACCGCGTAGAGGACGCCGCCGACCACGCCGGCGGACGCGAAGCTGAGATCAACGCCGCCGACGGCGTTCGCCCAGGGGCCCGTCACCAGCGGGGGCGCGGCGGCGAACATCACGCCGAGGACCGAGGCCGGGACCCACGCCCCGACGGCCCGCCAGTTGAGTCCACGGGTGAACCAGTACCGGCCTCCGACCTGCCCACGGGTGAAGACCTGGAGGTCGTCGGCGAGGAAGTAACCACGGCGGTAGAAGTAGCTGATCGACAGGATCACGATCCACGGCGTGGTGACCACAACGAGAAGCACGAGGAAGGCGCTCACGGCGGCCGACGCGTCCCAGACGAAGTTGCCGATGTACACGAACGCGATTGCGACGGACGCGATGGCCAGCGTGGCGTGCACTCGGCCGAGCCGGGGGATGAGCGAAGACGTGTCCAAGCCAGTGCCATACAGCCCGACCGCACCCTGAGCGCAGCCAGCGACCAGGCCCAACAGGATCAAGCCGGGCAAGTACCAGGTCGGGGACGCGCTGACCATGTCGGGCACGAAGACGCCTGACGGGTGAGGCAGGTTCAGGACCGCCGACGCCACGAAGGCGCCCCACAGGCACGGGATCGAAACGCCGACGAAGCCGCCGAGGCCGGTGGCTAGCGCGGTCCTGGCTGCTGGGTGCCGCTCCGAGTCGATGTACCTGGCCCAATCGCCGATGAACGGGCCGTAGGAGATGACGGTCGATGCGACGACGAGGGCGCTGAGCGTGAAGGTCGGCCAGAAGCCGGCCAGGAGCAGCTCACCTCCGCCGTAGCCGGCGTCGAAGTGTGGGCCGAAAGCGAACAGACCGAGGAGCATCACCAGTGACATCAGCGGGACCATGACGCGTCCCTGGATTCGGAGGAGCAGGTGGATGCCGCGGATGCAGATGCCGACCACGACGACGGCGATGACGGCGTAACCAACGGCTCGCGCCGGACCGTTGACGCTGGTGCCAAAGATACGGGCCACGCTCGAGACCAAGGCGTCGCCGCTGGTCCAGATCGTGATCGCGACGAACCCAAGTGCCGAGAAGAGGGCCAGCGTCGTGCCGATGAAGCGGCCAGCAACCCCGAAGCTGGCACCGCTCGAGACTGCGTTGTTCGTTCCGGTGCGCGGCGCCAGCAACCCCATCGGCGCTAGGACGAGACCGCCCACGGCTCCGCCGAGGAGGATAGCGCCGACCGACTGCCACCAGCCGAGCCCGAAGGCGATGGGGAGTGCCCCGACGACGATGATGCTGAGTGAAAGATCGCTGCCGTAGAGCACCGCGAAGATGTGCCTGGGCGAATAGCGCCGCTCGCTGCGGGGAACGGTGTCGATGCCGTGAGTCTCGAAATCGCTAGCGTGGCCAGCCGCCGTCTGAATGGTCGCGGACGGCGTGGCCTCGGGTGTAGTCGTCATGCCGGGCTCCTCACTGCTGTGTGATCCAGGCCATTCAAAGGGCAGGCATGGTCCGGTGTCATCGTCGATTCCTCCGACGTTGGCCCGACATACCGGCCTCATCGCTGTAGGTTTCTCTATATGCGAGTCCGAGACTTGCTGGCGATGCGCTCCTTCGACCTACGCGTCCTCGCTGGCCAAGATCAACTCGATGACACGATTAGATGGGTTCACGTCACTGATCTGCCAGACCCCTCACCGTATCTCCGGGGCGGGGAGCTCATCCTCACGAGCGCCTTGTGGCACGGCACGGCCGACGACTCCGAACGCTTCGTGACGGCGCTGGTGTCCAGCGGCGTCCGGGCGCTGGGCGTTGCGATCCGGGGCGGCGGCGAGATCCCAGACGATGTCGTTGACGCCTGCCGGGAACACGATCTGCCTCTCCTCGCCGTCCCGGACGGTCCTTTCATGGACCTGACTGAGGCGGTGATCGCGGCGCTCATGGAGGAGCGAGGGCAGACCTCGGTCCGCTCGGTGCGCGTGGAGCAAGACCTCACTGCGCGCTTAGCGCGTGGTGAGGGCCCCGACGCGCTTGCCGAGATACTCGCTGGCGCCGTCGAGGCACCCTGTTCAGTCATCGATCGCCGGGGTTCACTCCTGGCCCACGCGGGCGATGCTGCACCGACTTGCTCGGACGTCCAGCGCGCCTGGCGGGCGTGGTCCCAGCACGTCGGCGACTCACGCACATTGGAGACGTCGTTTGCCGACGGCTCACCAGGAACCCTGGTGACCGCTTCGGACCGGCACGCGATCTTGTACGGGGCTCCCCTTGGCCACATTCGGCTGCGTGAGCAGCTGGCCGTCGGGATCCCCGAGAACTACCTCCGGCTGTCCGCGAATCAGCACGAAGACCGCCACTCAACCGCTGTCACCCTCCTTGGAGAAGCGATTGTCCGGATGGGTGAGCCGCTCCCGAACTACGAGCAGATCACCCGAATCCTCGATGCGCTCGGGCTCGAGTCCTGCGCCTCACTAGCGTTCATCGTGGCGTCGCGACGCGATCACCTGGAAACGGACCGATTGACAGACGGCGTAGAAGCGGGAGTTCGGTTCGCCGGTCACGTCCCCGTCGCGACGGCCACGGTCGAGCGGCATGTCGTCACCTTGGTCTCAGTCGGACGGGCGTGGGTCGAATCCGAGGTCGGTGCGCAGGCAGCCGCGAGTGCGAGGGACCTGTCGGGCTCGACGACGTCCATCGGCGTCTCCGCCGCGAAAGATGCGGTCGACGCCCTGCCATCCGCCATCTTGCGCGCCCGCCAGGCATGCTTGCTCAGCGAGGTCGCCGAAGGTGATCGCGCCTGGGCGAGCCACGCCGAGGTGGGGTCACACTCCCTGCTCTTGGACGCCGCGCACCAGGGCTTGCACGACGCCTTCCGGGCCACTCTCCTAGTTCCGCTGGAGGAGTACGACGCGGCCAACGGTGGGCACCTTGTCGAAACGCTGCGGGTGTTTCTGGACACCGCCTGCTCCTGGACGCGTTCGGCCGAGCAACTGTTTGTCCACGTCAACACACTTCGGTACCGGATTGCCCAGGTGGAACAGCTCACGGGCAGGTCACTCTCGTCGATGGGCGATCGCGTGGACCTGTACCTGGCGCTGCGGACACGAGTGCAACCCCGGGCGTTTGACATGGGGCACCATCCGTAGGCACCGGCTCGTGATTGGAAAGTGGTGGGATCTCCCGTTGGAGGTCGAACTCGTAATGAGCCGAGCTGTTTGGTAGCGGGCGGTTGCAGTCGACGTTCGTGGTAGCTGGCGGCCGCGGCCGGGACCAGTTCGACGCAGGATCCTCAAGGTGCGCGGTGATGATGCTGGCCCGGTCGTCGTCTCCGAGCACTTTGAGCAGCTGCGTCCGCACACCGAGCATGGCCAGAGTCACGGCGACATTACGTGATGAACCCTCATCCTTGTCCTAGGTGGGGCGCCTCCCGTTGTGTCGAAGTCGCTCCAACTACCGGATCTGCACCGACCAGCGCAGAGGTACCAATAAACCTGACAGGCAGGTGGATCAGTACTTCACAGCTGGCGTACTACCCGATATAGTCGGAGCCAGATTCCCACACAGATTCGCACACGATCCGGCGGCGTCCAGCACCGTCCGCGCACGTGCGGGGAGGTCCGACAATGAGCAGCCAGCAGCGGGTCCTGGCACGCCGGGACCGCGCCGTCCGGTGGGGCGGGTGGGGCTCGAACCCACGACCCAAGGATTATGAGCCACTTGGTCCCTGCCTCACAGGCCGCGGCCCTCGCGCCTGACCCGTTCTAACCCCCTTCGTTCCTCGGCGGCGGCTCACCCTTCGACCTGCGCCATGTTGCTCGCGCTCTACCAGGCCGGCAACTGGAGACCTGCGCGGCGCACACGACCACCATCTTTGGCTGCATCCGCGGTCGCTGCGACCCCTCTGCCACGAGGCTTGCGCCCGGGCGGGCGAACTGACTGCCGCTCGCTGCCTACGTCGCGTTAGAAGAGAGAAGGTCAGGGGGCGACAATGCGACTACGGGTCGTTGTCGAGAACGGGCACTCGATGCGCCGCTACTCCCCGTCAGGCCGGCGGGCAGCCCCTAGCTACTCGCTCTTCGAGTAGTGGCCAGGACTTGTTCACTTGCTCCCAACGAGGTAGTACGCTAGCAGCGTAGTACGCCGGAGGAGTTCAGGATGCACGATCCCATCGTGGTAGGCGATCTCGCCCACCGAGTGGCGGCCCGGATCTCCGACCGGAGTCGGCCTACCTACCGACCAGGACTCGAGCTGTTGACGCGTGTGTACGGCGATCGGCCGCTGACGGAGGTGGCCTTGCCTGATCTCGAGGCACTGCGAGACCAGATGCGCGATTCGGTCGGACGTGCCACGGTGCAGCGGGCGCGGGCGCGAGGCCGACCGCTGCGCTCCTACGACCCGGATGCTCACGGGCAGGGGGCCGCGGAGAACCTGGTGCGGGCGGTCCGCTTCTTCTTCCGGTACGCGGTGGCCGCCGGCCTGCTCGAGCGCGACCCGGCCGCCCAACTGCGCGCCCCGCGCCGGCACCCCGCACCGGAGCGACCGCTGACCGAGGCCGAGCTGACCGATATTTGGACCGGCGCGCTGCGCGGCTCGAGCGACCCCGAACTGGACGGGCTGCTGCTGCGGTTCCTGCGCCGCACCGCCGCCCGCCGCGAAGGATGCCTCAACCTGTGCCTGGACCACCTGATCCATCGCGAGCCGTCTGTTTGGCTCACCGAGAAGGGCGGACACAGCCGGCGCCTGCCGCTGGACCGGACCCTGCTGACCGACCTCGACGCGCATGCGCGGGCGCGGGGCGCCCGGGGCCCCGGCGATCGGGTGTTTCGCTACCGCAACCATGACCCCCTCACGCGGCGACGATTCAACACGCTCTTCGACCGCGTGGACCGCAACGTCGGCTGGACCGAGGCCCTCGATGTCGGGGCGCACTGGCTTCGACACACGACGCTGGCGGACATCGCGGCAGTCGCCGACGTCCGGGTGGCCGCCGCCTACGCCGGGCACTCCCCCGACGAACTCGGCGTGATCGGCCGTTACACCCGGGTCACCTTCGAGGACCTGTGCGACGCGTTCGAGGCCCTCTTTGGCCCCCGCGACTGACCCCGCCCCGTGGCGGGGTGCTCTGGCCGCGGCCGCCGAGATGCTCGCTGCGCCGCCCCACGTGCTCGCCGACCCCACCCAGCACGGAGAGCGGGGGGTGTGGACGACCGCGGATGATGTCCTGCCGGGCGCTGAGATCCAGGATGGCGATCTCGTGGTCGCCGCCTGGGGCGACCACAGCTGGCGGGCGCACGCCACCTGGGACGACGTCGAGCCGGAGCTGCTGTGGTTGACCCCAGCGCCGGAGAGCGGCGCGACCTTGGACCTCCGCGCCGCGCACCCGGTGCGCGACCTGGCTGCACGGGCACTCGAAGCACTGGGGGACCCGAATTACTCACCCGCCGCGCCCCAGCAGCCGCCCGTCGGTCTCGAAGCGGCGCTCGCCGCCGCCCTGGAGCCGCTGTACCAGGACGTGGAGCTGGCCCTCACCGAGCTGCAGGCCGCACTGGCCCGGGACCGCCGACTGGTCGCCGCCGCCCTGCGAGCGATGCGGGCGCGGCCCGCACGGCGCTCTCGGAGGCTGCTGGCGGACCCCGCGGTCGTCGCCCTCTTCCGGCTCGCCCGGCGCCGCGCCCCAGCCGGGCGGCCAGAGGAGCCGGCCGGCCCCGATGGCTAGGCTGCAGCCGTGCAGGACTGGGACACCGAGAGGAACCGCGCGCTCTTGGGACGCCAGCTCGGCGGGCGACTGCGTGTGGCCCGACAGGACTCGGGACTGCTGCTCAAGGAGGCCGCCGGTCGTTGCGGCATCTCCGAGCAGTTCCTCTCCGACCTCGAGCGGGGGCGGAAGCTGCCGTCCCTGGTCGTTCTGCTCAATCTGGCCGAGTGCTAGGCGCACTCGTTGGGCGGCCTCCTGGCGGGCGTGCCCCCCTTCGGCGCGGCTCCGCGCCACGCCGGGTGCCGCCTCCCCCGCCGGACGGGCGAGTGCGGTAGGCGCCGGACCAATTAGTGTCAAAGTGAGCCTAACCGTGGTATTCTGGTAGATCTTGCCTTCTATGGTCCTTCGGGGCACCGTGGAGACGTGAACTCGCAGCGCGCGGACGCAAGCTCCGCCGGTTCCGAATCCGAGGCACTGATCAACGCGGCGGTCAGCCGCCACGACGACGAGCGCCTCCAGCTGCCGCCGCCGCTGTCGGTCGGTCAGGAGCTCGGTATCTGTGCGATCGGCTACGGATGGCTGGAGCTCACCACCGAGCCGCAGGCACCGGTGCTGCCGCGAGGCCTCACGCTGAACCAGCGCCGCCAGTGCTGGTTACCCGCTGGCTATCTGCGGCTGCGCTTCGGACCTACGACCGGCCGGCCGCTGCTGTGCCTGGTCCGGCACCAGGCCGGCCAGCTGTGGGCGTTGGTAGCCGATGCGGCCTACGCAGACGCGGCGCTGAGCCGCGGTGCCGTGCCACCCTTGTCCTTCGTGGCAGCCAGCGGCTCCGCCACCCCGTGGTCGACACCGGTCGCGGTCCGGCAGGGCAGTCGGGAACCGGGCTCCGGGGGGCCGTGATGAGCGATCCCCTGCAGACCCTGGTGCAACTGGCCCGGCTCCAAGGCCTGACCCCACCCGACCTGCACCGGGCCGCAGAGCTGCTGGCCCTCGGCACGGCCACCCTGGCCGACGTGCTGGCCGACCTCGAACGCGCTCACGCCGGGCCGGCAATCTCCTACCCTGAGGCCTACCGCTACCTGCGGAACGGCCGGCCGGGAGTCGGCGCGGCCCCGGCGGTATCCGGTTTCGATGAGCGCCCGTACACCGATCTCACCAAGCCGGCCGTCGCGTCCGGGGCCCGCGGGATCCAGGTCATCGTGGCCGAGGGCCGTCGCCTCGACGGTCGGGAGCGGGCGGTCGCCGACGCTCGGGCTCAGGGCGCAGCCGCGGCCGAGCACTACATCCGCACCGCCCGCGCGATCTCCCGGGCGCTGGTCGAGGCGGGCTGGTTCGCCACCGACCCGCTGGCCGGGCTGAGCCCCCCACGGCGCCCCGGCGGCGGGCGGGAGAAGTCGCTGACCGACCAGGAGCTGTGTGACTACCTGACCGCGGTGCTCACCGCCAGCAGCGACCCGCTGCGCGACGCCCTCGCCTGGTGCCTGATCCGGGTCGGCGCGCTGCGCCAGATCGAAGCCCGGGGCGTCGCCGTCAATACCCTGAGCCCGGATCGTCCCAGCGTGCTGGTGGTCGGCAAGCGCGGGCGGCCCCGGGAGATGCCAGTCGCGCGGCCGCTGGTCGAGGCGATCCTCGCCTGCTCGGCCGAACGCCCGGGGGACCCGCGACGCCACGCCCTGCGGGGGCCGAGAGGCGGGCCGCTGTCCGGCGGCCGGTTCGACGCGTGGTCGGACTCCTTACACGCACAGATCCCCTGGTCTCGGGGGCACGACATCGGCGTGCACGCACTGCGCCACTCGACCGCCCGGGAGGTTGCGCGGCGCTGCGGCGAGAACAGCGTGCCCGCGGCGCTGTTCCTCGGGCACCGCCCCGAGCACGACCTGGCCACGATCGCCGTCTACCTGCACAGCGACTACAGCGACGAGTGGTCGCTGCGTCGACTGATCGCCGAGCGCACCTTCGGCCCACTCACCGCCTGGCCGGACCTGCCCGAGAACGAGGTCCTGCGCCTCTTCCTGCCCGGACCGTGGTCACCGTGACCCGGGACCTCTCGTCGCCGACTGCCTCCCGGCCCCTGCCCTGTCGACCCGGCCACACCCTTCCACGCGGGCCCCGCGCGGGGCTTCGCCGCCCGGCGGCACGCCACGGCCGCCGCCATGGCCGCCGCCCCGTCCCCGGGGGCTGCCCTCGATGCGGCCCCCGGGGGCCCGGTCGGCACCGGCGCGGCCTCCGTTGGGCTCGGACCCCCGCGGGGTGCTCCAGGCCGGCCGAGAAGCTCGGCGCGGAAACCAGCAAAGGAGACTCATCATGTCGCTCACGACGCATCCAGCCCCCGCTCCCGGGCCGCTGCCCGACCGCAACGGGACCGATCCCGCAGAAGGGTGCCCGAGTCCCCCCTCGGACACCAGCATGAAGAAGGTCCCGTCGGAGCGATCCGCCGGGACCTTCTGCTCTTCCCGGTGACACGCACGGTCCGAGATTCTTGATCCATTCAAGAGAAGGGTCGATACTGCGACTGTGTCCCCCGCCTCCGACCTCGAGCACGTGCTCCGGGGCGCCTCCCTGCGCGTGACCCGGCCCCGGGTCGCCGTGCTGGCGGCGGTCCACGCGCACCCGCACGCGGACACAGACACGCTGATCGGCGCCGTGCGCGCCGGTCTCGGCGAGGTCTCCCACCAAGCGGTGTACGACGTGCTCCGGGCGCTGACCTCGGCGGGCCTGGTCCGCCGCATCCAGCCCTCGGGCTCGGTGGCCCGCTACGAGGCCCGGGTCGGGGACAACCACCACCATGTCGTGTGCCGGTCCTGCGGGACCGTCGCCGACGTCGACTGCGCGGTGGGCCACACGCCGTGCCTCACCGCCGCGGAGGACCACGGCTTCGTCATCGACGAGGCGGAGGTCACCTACTGGGGCACGTGTCCCCGGTGTGCCACCCAGGCACGCGAATGATCCACGCGCAGCACCGTCCATCCAGCAACCAGACAGGAGAAGGACCGACGTGTCCGAGAGCGAGAACCCGGTAATCCCGTCCCCCGAGCCGCAGGGGACGCACCGCCCGCGCAGCAACCAGGACTGGTGGCCCAACCGCCTGAACCTGCAGGTGCTGCACCAGCACTCGTCCCGCTCCAACCCGATGGACGAGGACTTCGACTACGCCGAGGCGTTCAGGAAGCTCGACGTCGAGGAGCTCAAGCGTGACGTCGCCGAGGTCATGCGGACCTCGCAGGACTGGTGGCCCGCCGACTTCGGCCACTACGGCCCGCTGTTCATCCGGATGAGCTGGCACCAGGCCGGCACCTACCGCATCGAGGACGGCCGCGGCGGCGGTGGCGACGGCAACCAGCGCTTCGCGCCGCTCAACAGCTGGCCCGACAACGCCAACCTCGACAAGGCTCGTCGCCTGCTGTGGCCCGTGAAGAAGAAGTACGGCAAGAGGATCTCGTGGGCGGACCTGCTGGTCCTGGCCGGCAACGTCGCCCTCGAGGACATGGGCTTCAAGACCTTCGGCTTCGGCTTCGGCCGCGAGGACGTCTACGAGCCGGAGGAGATCTTCTGGGGCCCGGAGGACACCTGGCTGGGCGACGAGCGCTACAGCGGTGACCGCGACCTCTCCAACCCGCTCGGCGCGGTCCAGATGGGCCTGATCTACGTCAACCCGGAGGGCCCGAACGGCGACCCAGACCCGGTCAAGGCGGCTCGCGACATCCGCGAGACGTTCCGCCGGATGGCGATGAACGACGAGGAGACGGTCGCGCTGATCGCCGGCGGCCACTCCTTCGGCAAGACCCACGGCGCCGGCCCCGCCGACAACGTCGGGCCGGAGCCGGAGGCGGCCCCGCTGGAGCAGCAGGGGCTCGGCTGGAAGAACAGCTACGAGTCCGGCAAGGGCGCCGACGCCATCACCAGCGGACTCGAGGTCACCTGGGTGAGCACCCCGACGAAGTGGGGCCACGAGTTCTTCCAGAACCTCTTCGGCTACGAGTGGGAGCTCGAGGAGAGCCCCGCCGGGGCCAAGCAGTGGGTCGCGAAGGACGCCGAGGCGACGTTCCCCGGCCCGAGCGCCGACTCGCCGAAGCGCAAGCCGACGATGCTCACCACCGACCTGTCGCTGCGCTTCGACCCGGCCTACGAGAAGGTCTCGCGCCGCTTCCTCGAGGACCCCGAGGCCTTCGCACTCGCCTTCGCCAAGGCCTGGTACAAGCTGCTGCACCGCGACATGGGTCCGGTCTCCCGCTTCCTCGGCCCGTGGGTGCCCGAGGCCCAGCCGTGGCAGGACCCGGTCCCGGCGGTCGACCACGAGCTCGTCGACGCCGGCGACATCGCCGACCTGAAGGCGAAGGTGCTCGACTCGGGCCTCTCCCCCGCCCAGCTGGTGGCGACCGCGTGGAAGTCCGCCTCGACGTTCCGGGGCACCGACAACCGCGGCGGCGCGAACGGCGCCCGGATCCGCCTCGAGCCGATGCGCGGCTGGGAGGCCAACGAGCCCGAGGAGCTCGCCCGGGTCCTCAGCGTCCTCGAGGGCATCCAGCAGGAGTTCAACGGACGGGGCGGGGCCTCGCGGATCTCGCTCGCCGACCTGATCGTCCTGGCCGGCTCGGCAGCGGTCGAGCAGGCCGCGCGCAACGCCGGGGTCGAGATGACCGTGCCGTTCCACGCCGGCCGCACCGATGCAAGCCAGGAGGACACCGACGTCGAGTCGTTCGCCGTGCTGGAGCCGCGCCACGACGGCTTCCGCAACTTCGGCCGCGACGGTGACCGCGTCCCGGCGGAGGTCCGCCTGCTCGACAAGGCGAACCTGCTCACGCTGACCGCCCCGGAGATGACGGTGCTGGTCGGTGGCCTCCGGGTGCTGGGCGCCAACCACGGTGGCTCGGCCGCCGGGGTCTTCACCGACCGCCCGGGCACGCTGACGAACGACTTCTTCGTCAACCTGCTCGAGCCGGCCGGGTGGCAGCCGACCGACGACGCGGCCACGACGTTCGAGGCCGACGGCCGCACCGCCACCCGCGTCGACCTGGTCTTCGGCTCGAACTCCGAGCTGCGGGCCCTGGCCGAGGTCTACGCCGCCGACGACGCCCAGGAGAAGTTCGTCCGCGACTTCGTGGCCGCCTGGACCAAGGTCATGGAGCTCGACCGCTTCGACCTCGACTGATCCTCGGGCAGTACGACGAGGGCCCCGGTCGCAACCGCGACCGGGGCCCTCTCGTCCTCCGCCGTCCTCCCGGGCGCCGGCTCAGCGGGGCGACGTGGCCGGGACCTCCAGGCCGAGCACGTGGCTGGTCCGCTCCATCACGTCGGCCGCGAGGTCGGCGTCCGCGCCGAGCGTGACGCCGTAGCTCGGCATCATCTTCTCCAGCGCCGGCCGCCACTCCTCGAACCGGTCGCCGAAGCACCGCTCGAGCACCTCCAGCATCACCGGGACGGCCGTCGAGGCCCCCGGCGAGGCGCCGAGCAGGCCGGCGATGGAGCCGTCCGCGGAGGTGATCACCTCGGTGCCGAACTGCAGCGAGCCGCCGGCGAGCCCGGCGCGGCCCTGGGCGGGCTTGATCACCTGGACCCGCTGCCCCGCGACGACCTTCTCCCAGTCGGCGGCGTCGGCCTCCGGGTAGAACGCGCGCAGCTCGGCCAGCTGGGCCTTCTTGGTCGCGAGCAGCTGACCCACCAGGTAGCGCACCAGCCCGAGGTTGCCGACCGCGACCGCGAGCATCGGCAGCAGGTTGTGCAGCCGCACCGACCGCAGCAGGTCGAACAGCGAGCCGTTCTTCAGGAAGCGGGGGCTGAACCCGGCGTACGGGCCGAACATCACGCTGGCCTCGCCGTCCACGATGCGGGTGTCGAGGTGCGGCACCGACATCGGCGGCGCGCCGACCGCGGGCTTGCCGTAGACCTTGGCGCGGTGGCGGCGGACCACCTCGGGGTTGGTGGTGCGCCAGAAGACGCCGCTGACCGGGAAGCCGCCGTACCCGCGGATCTCCTCGATGCCGGCGCGCTGCAGGAGCGTGAGCGCGCCGCCGCCGGCGCCGACGAAGACGAAGCGGGCGCTCGCCGCGAACGAGCCACCGCCGGCACGACGGCCGCGGACCGCCCAGCCCTCGCCGTGGCGCCGGAGGCGGCGCACCTCGGTGCCGAGCTCGAGGGTGATCGCGTCGCCGTCGACGAGGCCGGCGACCAGCTGGCGGGTCAGGGACCCGAAGTTCACGTCGGTGCCGGTGACCGCTCGGGTCGCGGCGACCGGCTCGCCGGGCTCGCGGCCCTCGACCAGCAGCGGCGCCCAGGTCGCGAGCACCTCCGGGTCGTCGCTGAACTCCATGCCGGCGAAGAGCGGGTGGGCGGACAGCGCGTCGAACCGACGGCGCAGGTAGTCGACGTTCTCGGCGCCCCACACGAAGCTGATGTGCGGGCTGGGGCGCACGAACGACGACGGCTCCGGGATCCGGCCCTCCTCGACGAGGAAGGACCACAGCTGCCGGCTGAGCTGGAACTGCTCGTTGACGCCGACCGCCTTGCTGACCTCGACGGTCCCGTCAGGCAGCTCGGGGGTGTAGTTCAGCTCGCACAGCGCGGAGTGGCCGGTGCCGGCGTTGTTCCACGGCCCTGAGGACTCCGTGGCCAGGGCGTCGAGGCGCTCGACGATCCCGATCCGCCAGGTCGGCTCCACCTGGTGCAGCAGGGTCGCGAGCGTGGCGGACATGATCCCGCCGCCGACGAGGAGCGCGTCGTAGTCGAACCGTGCCCCTTCCCCTGGTGCGGCCTGCCGTGGTACGACGGTGCGGTCGGGCTGGCTGGCGGCGCGGTTCACGAAGCGTGTCTCCTTCGGGGTGCGGGTCGGTGCTGGGCCGGGATCACCCGACCTGTCGGCTGCGCTCGACCGGTGGGTGCCGCGCAGTCGGCTCGCCAACCAGCCACTTAACACGGTCCCGGTCCGGCCGTTTCCGGCGACCCGTCACCACCACCCCGTTTCTGAGATGTGCGTCACCAGTGTGGCTCGTGGGAGCCTTGCGCCCGTGACGAGCAGCGAGGTCTGGGACGAGGCGACGGCGCAGCGGTACGACGAGAGCTCGGCGGAGATGTTCGCGCCGGAGGTGCTCGACCCGGCCGTCGAGCTCCTGGTCGAGCTTGCCGGGGACGGCCCGGCACTCGAGCTCGCGGTCGGCACCGGCCGGGTGGCGGTCCCGCTGGCTGCGCGCGGCGTGCCGGTCTCCGGCATCGAGCTGTCCGAGCCGATGGTGCGCCAGCTGCGCCGCAAGGTCGACGAGGCCACGCTGCTGGTCGTGGTCGGCGACATGGCCGCCGCCACGGTCCCGGGCGAGTTCTCGCTGGTCTACCTGGTGTGGAACTCGATCTCCAACCTGCGCACCCAGGCCGAGCAGGTCGCATGCTTCCGCAACGCCGCGCGGCACCTCGCGCCCGGTGGCCGGTTCGTGATCGAGCTGGGGGTCCCACCTGTGCGCCGGCTGCCTCCCGGGCAGAGCGCGGTGCCGATGCATCTCGACGACCACCACCTGGTCTTCGACACCTACGACCTGGTGACCCAGCAGTGCACCTCCCACCACTACTACCGCGAGCCCGACGGATCGACCCGTTACGGGTCGGGCAGCTTCCGCTACGCCTGGCCCGCCGAGTGCGACCTGATGGCCCAGCTCGCCGGGCTGGAGCTCGAGGCGAGGTACGCCGACTGGGACCGCAGCCCGTTCACCTCCGACAGCGAGAGCCACGTCTCGGTCTGGCGCAAGCCGTAGCGCGGCCTCAGGTCCGGGCACACCTGCGCCGATGATCACCGAGGACCACCCCCGAGCTGAGGACCCTGCCCCCATGACGACTCCCCCGTCACCCCAGGCCCGTCGACCCCGTCGGCTCGCGCTCACCGTCGCCGCGCTGCTCGTGCCGGCGCTCCTCGCGGCCGTTCCCGCGCAGGCACGACCCGCCCACGCGGGCGCCGCGGCCGGACCCACCCACCGGTCGGCCGGGCCGGCCAACCCCTCGAACCCCCTCGTGGGGCACCCGTGGGGGACCTACCTCGGTCCGCAGGAGCAGGCCTGGCGGCCGTGGCAGCGGGCCACGGGGGCGAAGAAGGCGCTGCTCGCCAAGATCGCGCTGCGTCCGAAGGCCAAGTGGTTCGGGGCCTGGACCGGCAGCCCCGCCCAGATCGGCCGCAAGGTGCACGACTACATCGACGCCGCCACCGGCGGTGACCCCGATGTCCTGGTCCAGATGACGGTCTTCCGGATGGTGCCCTGGGAGGGCCAGGTCGGCGTGCGGCTGCCCACGAAGAAGGAGCGGCACCAGTACAAGGCCTGGATCGACCACTTCGCCGCCGCCGTCGGCGACCGGACCCACGCGGCGATCATTCTCCAGCCGGACGGCCCGCTCGCGCTCCAGGCGCCGCACGGCTCCCACCTGCCCTCCCGGCTCATCGCGTACGCCGCGGCCCGGTTCGGCCGGCTGGCCCACACCGCCACCTACATCGACGCCGGCGCCTCGGACTGGCCTGCCGGGCATCCCGACGTCGCGGCGACGATCCTGCAGCGGGCCGGTGTCGACCACGTGCGCGGCTTCGCGCTGAACGCCACCCACTACAGCTCCACGGCGGAGAACGTCTCCTTCGGGACCCAGGTGGTGGCCGAGCTCGCCCGCCGCGGGATCCCGGACAGGCACTTCGTCGTCGACACCGCGGAGAACGGCCGGCCGTTCCACTTCGCCGACTTCCGGGGCGCCGACCCCAACAACGCCAAGGTCTGCCGCACCCGCACCGAGATCCGCTGCGTCACCCTCGGCATCCCGCCGACCGCGAAGGTGGCCCGCCGGGTCTGGGGCCTGCCGGCCGCGGCCCGCAAGCAGGCGGCCGCGCACGTCGACGGCTACCTGTGGTTCGGCCGGCCGTGGCTGCACATGCAGACCGACCCGTTCTCGATGAAGCGGGCGCTGGCGATGGCCCGGACCACGCCGTACTGAGGCCCGGGCCAGCAGGCGTCAGAGCGCCTTGAGCATCTCCTCGGCGAGCGGGGCCGACGACGCCGGGTTCTGCCCGGTGTAGAGGTTGCGGTCCACCTCGATGTGCGGCGCCCAGGGCTGCCCCTCACGGAAGTCGGCGCCCAGCGAGACCAGCCGGTCCTGGAGCAGCCACGGGGCCTTCTCGGCCAGCCCGGCCTGCGTCTCCTCGGTGTTGGTGAAGCCGGTGAGCCGGTAGCCCGCGAACGGCGAGCCGCCCTCGGCGCCCTCGGTCGCCAGCAGCGCGGCCGGGGCGTGGCAGACCACGCCGAGGGGCTTGCCGGACGCCAGCGTGCCGGTCAGCACCCGGGCCGAGGCCTGGTCCGTGGAGAGGTCCTCCATCGGGCCGTGGCCGCCGGGGTAGAAGACCGCGGCGTACTCCCCGGCGTCGACGTCCTCGAGGGCCAGCGGCGCGCGCAGCTGCTCGATCTCCTCGAGCTCGGCCTTGACCGCGTCGGCCTGCTCCTGGCCGCCGTTGGCGTCGGCGCCGAGGCTGGCCTGGTCGACGACGGGGAGCACCCCGCCGGGCGTGGCGACGTCGACCTCGTGCCCCGCGGCGGTGAAGGTGCGGTACGGCGCAGCGAGCTCCTCCGCCCAGAACCCGGTCGGGTGCTCGCTGCCGTCAGCGAGGGTCCAGTGCTGTGCTCCGGTCACGACGAACAGGATCTTGCTCACGAGTCCTCCAGGGGTGTGTCGGAAAAGTTCGGCTTCTCGGACAGCGACCTGCCCGGCCCGTGCATTCCCGACACCCCACCGGCCCGGTGGGCGTGCTCACAGTCAGCGGGCAGCACCTCGCCGAGCGTCCAGCGCCGCCGAGCCGCGGGGCCGGACGTGCTGCTCCAGGTAGTGCTCGACCTCCAGCCGATGCACACGCCCCTGGGCCAGGGCGGACGCGGCGGTGCGCGCGTTCTCGCGGGCGACGTCCTGACCGACGAAGCGTTCCACTGCCGCACTCGCGATGCGGACGAGTCGGGGCCCCATGACTCCTCCTGGATGGCGGGGGGACGTGCCGGGTCCGGCACACCCCGCACACTCAACCGGGGCCCGTCGGGAGCGCACAGGGACCTTGGTCCCGACCCGGGTGTGGTCTGGGTCGCGAGACCGTCAGGTCTGCGGGGAGAGCTCGTCGGCTCCGAGCGAGAGGTCCGCAGTCGACAGGTCGAGGCGGGCCGGATGCATCGGCGTGATCTCCACCGGGCACCGCGCCTCGCGGATCAGCGCCCGCGCGAGCGAGCCCATGGGCAGGCCGAGCGGGGCGCCGTGGCCACGCCGGCCGAGCACCAGCAGCTCGGCCCCCTCGGTCGCGCCCAGCAGGGCCGCCGCCGGGTCCTGGTGGCGGACGTCGACGTCCACCTCGACCTCGGGGTAGGCCGCCCGCAGGTCGCGCAGCGAGACCCGCAGCCGCTCGGCCAGCAACGTGGTCCACCGCTCGGCCTCCCGCGCACCGACGACGAGGTCGTCGTAGGGCCGCTGCAGCTTCCAGGTGTGCAGGACGCGCAGGGGGGCCCGGCGCGCCGAGGCCGCGACGAAGGCGTGGGAGAGCACTTCGTAGGCGTGGTCGGGGTCCTCGACCCCCACGACCACCTGCCGCCGGTCCACCGACGGCGACCAGACCATGGGGATGCACACGACCGGGCAGTGGGCGCGGGCGGCGACGCCGGTGCTGGTCGACGCGGTGAACACCCGCCCCAGGAGTGAGCGGTCCCGGTGCCCGAGCACCACCAGCCGGGCGCCCTCGCTCTCCTGCACGAGCACGTGCACCCTGGGCCCCGTGCGCACGATCTTCTCCAGGGGCACCGGACCGGCCGCGCGGGCGACCTGCTCGGCCTCGCGCATGATCTTGCGGGCCACCTCGTCGAAGACCTCGAAGCCGGCGAGCGGCACGATCGGCGAGGTCTCGGCCAGCTCGGGCAGCACGTGCACCAGGCGTACGCCGCAGCCCGCGCGCCGGGCCTCCGCCACGCCGAACTGGACCGCCCCCACCCCCTGCTGCGTCCCGTCGACCCCCACGACCACCGGAGCCGTCAGCTGCACATCCATGGAGCACCTCTTCTCGTGTCGGGGGCGGCCCCGAGCGAGCCGCGCTCCAAGCCTCGGGAAGCACTGCGGACCCTCACAGGGCCGCCGGTCATGCGCGGGCGGGCCTTCTGGGGCGGGCCGAGGCCGCGACCGCGTCGAAGAGCTGCACCCACTGGACCAGGTGGCGGTCGCCGAGGAAGTAGTCGCGGACCCGTTCGTGCGCGGCCGAGCCGAGGGAGGCCGCCAGCCCGGGGTCGGCCAGCAGGCGGCCCACCGCCCGCACCATCGCCTCGAGGTCGTTCGGGTCGTGGAGGAGCAGCCCGCTCACGCCGTCCTCGATCTGGTCGGGGATCCCCCCGACCGCCGAGGCCACCACCGGCCTGGACTTCCACATGGGCTCGGTGACGGTGAGCCCGAAGCCCTCGGCCAGGCTCTTCTGCATCACCACGGAGGCGTGTCGCTGCAGAGCGTTGACCAGGTGCGCGTTCTCATCCGCGTCGTCCATGGGCAGCAGTGCGAGGTGCACCCGGGCCCGCGCCGGCGCCGGCAGGCCGGCGCGCAGGTTCCGGCAGTCCTCGAAGACCGCCGCACCCTCGGGGTCGTCGTCGACGCCGCGCACGTCGGGGCCGGCCAGCAGCAGGTGCACGTCGGGCGGCAGCTCCTCCAGGTGCGCCGCCACTCCCGTGAGCACCCCGGACATGTCCTTGAGCCGGTCCCACCGGCACACCTGCAGGACCACCCGGGCCGCCGCGGGGATCGGCCGGTCCCCCAGCAGCAGCCCGGTGTGCTCGCGCACGCTGCCGGTCGTGCCGTCCCGACGACCGAACGCGAGGCTGCCGCCGTCCTCCGGGAGGTCGACGAGCCCGGCCCGGCGCAGCGTCGCCGCCACCTCGGCCGGCTCCAGCGAGACGTTCTTGGTGCTGAACGGGTCGATCGACGGGGCGATGATCCGGACCTTCTCCGGCGGCAGCCACTCCGGGACGTACGACGGCCTCGAGAAGATGAAGGCGTGCGCGGGCTCGACCAGGGGCCGGAGGAACGCCCACCCCCGCTCGGTCTCGCCGGTGACCATGCCGCTGCCGATGTGGCAGCGCCACGCCACGTGCGCGCCCAGCTCGACCAGCGGCGCGACCAGGCCGGCGGTCTGCGGGTCGTGGAGCAGGACGATGTCCCCCGGCCGGACCATCGCGGTCACCGCGGCCGCGTTCGCCCGGCTCACCTCGAGGTAGTGGCGCATCTCCGCTTGGCCGAGGTCACCACCGTCGCCGGCCGCCCCGTGGAGCAGGTTGTGGATGCGCTTGGTGATCGTGAAGAACGCCGGGTCGCCCTCGATGACCAACCACCTGGTGTCCACACCGGCTCCCCGCCCGTAGGCCAGGAGCACCTGCAGCATCTCCGCGACGCCGCCTCCGTGGGCGGTGGAGTTGAGGTTCCACACCGTCCGGCTCGCCAGCAGGGCCCGGGCGTGCACGGCGGTCTGCTCCAGCACCTCCACCCGCGCGGGGGGCAGGAGGAGCTCCAGACGCTGGAGCGGGACGGCGTCGATCCGGACCTCCTGCACAGTCCGAGGCTGCCGGGCCGGCCCCGGGGCGGCCACCCGCGAAGGTCCCCGGGCACCGGGACCTCCGGTTGCGCTGGGCGCCACGATCAGATGAACAGCATCTGGGCGCCGTCGGTCTTCTCGATGAAGTCCGAGGCGCTGATGATGTCCTCGACCTCCTCGTAGAGGTCGTCGAGCCCGAGGTGCTGCATGTCCGCCGACATCCGGCAGGCCCAGAGGTGACCGCCGGCGTCGACGATCTGCTGCAGGAACTCCGGCACGTCGGGCACGCCGAGCTCGGCGATGGCCTTGCGCATCTGGTGGGTCGCCAGCGCGGTCATGCCGGGCAGGCCGCCCAGCCCCTGCGGCACGTGCGTCGCGGTGTTGCCCAGCATCGTGAGCTTCAGGTCGCCCATCGTGCGCCGGTTGATCATGTCGAAGCCCCAGAAGGTGAAGAACAGGTGGGTCTCCACCCCCTCGCCCAGGGCGGCATTGGCCAGGATCAGGCCGGGGTAGGCCATGTCCAGGTTGCCCTTGGAGCAGATGATCGCCAGCTTCCGGCCGGCGGAGTCCTCACCGAAGGACGGCACGATCGGGCTTGCCTGGGTGCTCTCGGTGCTCTGGGTGGTGGCCATCGCGTCCTCCTCGGCTGGGGCGGTCACACGCAGCCGCGCGGCTTGGGCAGGCCGGCGACGTACGCGAGCTTCTTGGCGGGCTTCTGCGGGAACAGTGCGAAGAGCGACTTGGTCGGCAGGCCGCCGACGACGCTCACGCGGCGCAGGGTGGGGCTCTCCCCCTGGTCGGCGAAGTCCTGGCGCGCGAAGCGGATCGCCTTCCAGTGCTCCTCGGTGAGGGTGAGCCCGATCTGGGCGGCGAGGGCCTCGGCCAGCGGCTCGCTCCACTCCATGGGATCGGTCATGAACCCCTCGGGGTCGACCTGGATCCGGTGGCCGTCGATCGTCGTGGTGGGCACCTCATGCCTCCTGGTGTTCGTGCTGGTCCTCGTGCGGGGCGTGCTTGCCGGCCATCGACATCGACGCCGGCAGCGGGACCCGGCGGCCCGGGAGCAGCACGTTCCAGTAGACGTGCCGGAACGCCAGCTTGCCGAGGTGGTTGGCCCGGGTCTCCTTGAGCAGGCTCAGCGGGCCGAGCACCGGCACCGGGTACTTCCCGGGCAGCGGCTCGGTGTCGTAGTTGAAGTCGATCAGCAGCGCCTTGTCGTCGCCGGACTCCACGAAGCAGTTGGCGTGCCCGTCGAAGGAGCCGGTCATGGCCAGCCCGCGGACGTGCTGCAGGAAGTTGTCGACGAACACCTCGACCGCGAAGTGGGCCACCGAACCGGCCTTCGAGGCCGGGATGTCGCAGGCGTCGCCGATCGCGAAGAGGTTGTCGTGGTCGACCGACAGCAGCGTGTGCGGGTCGACGCGCACGTAGTCCAGCTCATCCCCCAGACCCGACCGCCCGACGAACCCCGCACCCGTCATCAGCGGCACGGTGACCAGCAGGTCGAAGGGCACCTCGCGCTCGTCGTAGGACACCAGGACCTTCCGCTCGGCGTCGACGCGCTCGACCGCGAAGTCGGCCTCCACCGCGATCCCGCGCTCCTCGAGCATGCCGCCGAGGTGCGCCGAGGCGACCGGGCGCGTGAACGCGCCGTCCAGCGGGGTCACGTAGACCAGCTCGACCCGGTCCCGCACCCCCTGCCGACGCAGCCAGGCGTCGAGCAGGAAGGTCATCTCCAGGGGCGCGACCGGGCAGGTGATGGGCATCTCCGTCACGTGCACGAGGAGGCGTCCGCCGTCGAACCGCGGCAACGCCTCGCTGAGCGCCACGGCGCCGTCGAGGGTGTAGAAGTCGAAGATGCTGCGGTGCCACTCCCGGCCCAGGAGGCCCGGCGTCTGGTCGGGCCGCGTGACCGCGCCGGTCGCGATCACCAGGAAGTCGTAGGCCAGGCGGCGGCCGTCGGCCAGCAGCACCTCGTCGGCGTCCGCGTCCACCCGGTCGATCTCGCCCAGCACCAGGTCCACGCCGTCGGCGAGGAAGTGGTGGCGGCTGCGGACCACGTCCTCGGGCTGGTAGGTGCCGAAGGGCACGAACAGGTAGCCCGGGCGGTAGTGGTGGGCGTCGTCACGGTCGACCACCGTGACCTGCCACTCGCGCCGGTCGAGCCGGCGACGCAGCTTGTTGGCGACCATCGTGCCCGCGGTCCCGGCACCCAGGACGAGCAGCTTCGGCATGGACCCTCCCTTCCCCGGGGGACAGTCCACGGCAGGTGGCCGCGTCGCGGCACCTGCCATTGGTCCCCGGGGCGGGCGCCACACGGCCCCGCCGCGGACCACCGGCCGGAGCGGCCGGCCGAGACGTCAGCCGGCGAGGTCGCCGGAGCGGTCAGCCGGAGCGGTCAGCCGGCGACGGTCAGCCCGAAGGCGGTCGCCATCGACGACGCGTGCCGGGCCTTGCGCAGGTTCGACGTGCCGAGGACCTCGTCGTACAGGCGGGTCAGCGAGTAGTGCGTGAGCCGGTCCCGCACGACCGTGTGGCGCACGCCCGGGTGCAGCACCACGGTGAGCACCCGGTTGCCGCTGTGGCGGTCGTCCTCGTCGGCGGTCACGACGATGGCGAGCCGGCCCTGCGCCCAGTCCGGGCCGCTCTTCAGGGTCCGCACCGTGTGCTTCATCCAGCGGTCGGCGGCCCCCAGGCCACAGTCGTGGGCGTCGTGGCAGGTGTTCGGGACGACCATGCCGGCGTCGGGCAGGTCGCCCGCAGCGGCGTCGTGGGACAGCGAGGACATCGGCCGGTCGTGGTGGCGGCAGGCGCCGCGCTCGTCGACGAAGTAGGTCCACGGGTTGTGGCGGACGGCGTAGCGACGCCCCCCGTCGGCCGTCGAGCAACGGCCGGGCATGCCCTCGGCGTAGACCTTCGCCGTCCGGCCGGCCGCCAGCGCCTGCCCGAAGACGCTCTTCCCACGCACGGGGTGGTCGGCCGGCGGGCGGTCGTCGGTCACCCCGAACGTGCTGCCGCCGGCGATGGCGAGGTAGTTGGGCAGCGACGGGTGCCGGATGGCGCGGTAGTCCGTGGCGTAGCCGAACCGCTTGGCCTGGTGGAAGGTCCACGGCATGCCGGAGCGCATCTGCCGCAGCGAGTGGTTCTCGACCATGATCACGACGAGCTTGCTGACCGGCGTGGTGGCGCGCGCCGACCGGGTCGCCGCGGTCAGCCGGGCACCGGCCGACGAGGTCCCGGACCCGTGCGCCGATCCGCTCGGACCGGTGTCGTCACCGGCCGCGCAGCCGGTCGCGGCCAGCACCACGGCGAGCGCGCTCGCCGCTAGCGTGGCCCACCTGGCGCGCTGCTGTCCCCCAGAAGGCATGCCCCCACCCTAGGCCGCCTAGGCTGAGGCCGTGCCGCACCACCGCCCAGACTCGCCGTTCCGTCTCGGTTTCGTGACCGGTGCGACCCCGGACAAGTGGGCCCGGACCTGGCGGGAGCGGCGCCGCGACGCCCTCGAGCTGGTGCCGGTGGACGAGGGGCAGCAGGAGCGGTTGCTGCGCGACGGGGCCGTGGACATGTGCCTGGTGCGGCTGCCCGTCGACCGCGAGGGCCTGCACTGCATCCCGTTGTACGACGAGGTCCCGGTCGCCGTGGTCGGCAAGGAGCACGTCGCCACCGTGGTCGAGGAGCTCACCCTCGCCGACCTCGACGACGAGCAGCTGGTGCTCCCCCACCGCTCCGGGTGGAAGCCGTCCGCCCCGCAGCTGGACTGGCCGCCGATGAGCGTGCTCGAGGCCCTCGAGGTCGTGGCGTCGGGGACCGGCGTGGCGATCCTCCCGATGTCGGTGGCCCGGCTGCACCACCGCAGGGACACGGCCTACCGACCGGTGGCCGACCTGCCGGCGACGACCGTCGGGCTGGCCTGGCTGGTCGACAACGACGACGAGCGGGTCCAGGCCCTCGTCGGCATCGTCCGCGGCCGCACCGCACGCAGCTCCCGCACCTGACCGAGCAGCACCTCACCCCGGTGCTCCACGCGCACCGGGCGACCGTGTCCAGCCAGCCGGCGGAGCATCGCGGCCAGCGCGCCGCGCGCGCGCTCGTCCTCCAGCAGGGCGGCGTCCTCCACCTCGAGCACCAGGTGGCCCTCGCCGCCGCGCAGCCGGGCGGGCACGGGGTCGCGCCCCGGCACCTCCAGCTGGAGCGCCAGCTCGGCCACGGCGTGCAGGTGGCTCCCGATGCTCCCCATCCCGACCTCCCGAAGTTCAACATGTTCTTCCACGCGATGTGGAGATATGCTCCCATCATGACCTCCGCACCAAACCCGGCGCCCGGGGGCGACCCGCACCCCGCGCTCACCATCGGCGAGCTCGCCCGCCGGACCGGGGTCAACCCGGCCACGCTGCGGATGTGGGAGGCCCGGCACGGGTTCCCCGCCCCGCAGCGTCTCGGGAGCGGTCACCGCCGCTACGCCGAGGAGCAGGTCGCCGCCGTCGACCGGGTGCTGCGCCGCCGCGAGACCGGCGTGCGCCTCGACGTGGCGATCGCCGAGGTGCTCGCCGCGGCGGCGCCGACCTCGCCGTCCGTCTTCGCCGAGCTGCGGCGGCGTCATCCGCAGCTGATGCCACAGCGGCTGCGCAAGGCGACGCTGCTGGCGCTGTCGTGGGCGATCGAGGACGAGTTCTGCGCCCGGGCGCAGCGGGCGCACCTGTTCGCCGGGTTCCAGCACGAGCGCTTCCTGCGGGCCGCGGAACCGCGGTGGACCGAGCTCGCCCGGGTCTCGAGCACCACGCTCGTCTTCGCCGAGCCGGCCCCGGGGAGCCCCGGCCCCTACGCCCGGGAGGAGGGCACCGCACCGCCCCGGCTGCGCGTGGTCGGCCTCGGGCCGGACCACCCGATGAGGCGCGAGTGGTTCGTGGTCTGCGACTCCCGGGAGCTCCCGGTGGTGCTCACCGCGTGGGAGCTGCCCGGCCAGGCCGACGTCGCCGACCGCGAGCGCGTCTTCGAGACGATCTGGACCGTGGAGCCGGGGGCGGTCCGCGACGCCGCCCGCGTCTGCGCCCGCGTCGCCCAGGCGCACGGCTGCGCGCAGGCCGCTCCCCTGCTCTACGAGCTGGCCGACGAGCCCGCCCCGGCGCTCGCCGACGCCGCCTCGGTGACGACCCTCTTCAACCGCGTCGTGGCCTACGTCGACCGCTTCGGTCGCTGAGGGCTGCCCGTCACCAGCTGGTGGCGAGCGGCCGGCCCTCGTGGAAGCCCGCGGCCGACTGCAGCCCGACCAGCGCCCGCTCGTGGAACTCCTCCAGGGACCGGGCCCCGGCGTACGTGCACGCCGAGCGGACGCCGGAGCAGATCTGGTCGATCAGGTCCTCCACGCCGGGTCGCGCCGGGTCGAGGTACATCCGCGAGGAGGAGATGCCCTCCTCGTAGAGCCCCTTGCGGGCCCGGTCGAACGCCGACTCCGCGGCCGTGCGGGTCGCCACCGCGCGCGCCGAGGCCATGCCGAACGACACCTTGTAGGCCCGGCCCTGCGAGTCGTGGAGCAGGTCGCCCGGGGACTCGTGGGTCCCGGCGAACCAGGACCCCACCATCACCGAGGAGGCGCCCGCGGCCAGCGCCAGCGCCACGTCCCGCGGGTGCCGGACCCCACCGTCGGCCCAGACGTGCCGCCCGAGCTCCCGAGCGGTCCGGGCGCACTCGAGCACCGCCGAGAACTGGGGCCGACCGACACCGGTCATCATCCGCGTCGTGCACATCGCCCCCGGCCCGACACCGACCTTGACGATGTCGGCACCCGCCTCGATGAGCGCGCGCGTGCCCTCCGCGGAGACGACGTTGCCAGCCACGACCGGCACCTGCGGGTCCACGCTCCGCACCGCGGCGAGCGCCTCGAGCATCCGGTCCTGGTGGCCGTGCGCGGTGTCGACGACGAGGCAGTCGACGCCCGCGTCGAGCAGGTCGGAGGCCTTCTGGGCGACATCGCCGTTGACCCCGACGGCAGCCGCGATCCTCAGCCCTCCCGCGTCGTCGAGCGCGGGCTGGTAGACGGTGGCGCGCAGCGCCCCGGTCGGGGTGAGGACGCCCAGCAGCAGGCCGTCGCCGTCGACGGCGACGGCCAGCGGCGCCTTCGCCGCGTGCATGGTGTCGAACGCCGTCCGGGGGTCGCTGCCGGCGGTGATCGACACCAGGTGCGGGTTCATCACGTCCTGGGCCTGGGCGAACCGGTCGACGTCGGCACAGTCGGCCTCGGAGACGACGCCGACGGGGCGGCCCTCCTTGACCACCACGGCTGCCCGGTGCGCGCGCTTCGGGATGAGCGAGAGCGCCTCGGCCACGGTCTGGTGGGGCGACAGCTCGATGGGGGTGTCGAAGACCCGGTGCCGCGCCTTGACGTAGCGCACCACGTCCGCGACCACCGGGATCGGGATGTCCTGCGGGATCACGGTCAGCCCGCCGCGGCGGGCCACGGTCTCCGCCATCCGCTTGCCGGCGATCGCGGTCATGTTCGCCACGACGATCGGCAGGGTCGCGCCGGTGCCGTCGGCGGTGGTGAGGGCGACGTCGTACCTGCTGCCCACCGAGGAGTGGCGGGGCACCATGAAGACGTCGTCGTAGGTCAGGTCGTGCGGCGGGGCCGCGTCGTCGAGGAACTGCACGATCCGGGAATCTACGCGAGGCCGTCCGGAAGCGTGCGACCGAACATCTCCGCGGTGGCCCGGGCGGTGGGTGCGCCCGCGTCCGCATCGGCCCCGTGGCGCAGCAGCGTGGCCACCACCTCGTCCTCGCCCTTGAACACCGCGCCGGCCAGCGGCGACTGGCCGCGGTCGTTCAGGGCGTCCACGTCGGCGCCGCGCGCAGCCAGCCCCTCGACCACCTCGGCGTGCCCGTGGTAGGCCGCGAGCATCAGCAGCGTGTTCCCCGCCGCGTCGGTCAGGTCGACCGGCACGCCGGCGTCGACGTACGCCGTCAGCCGCTGCACGTGACCCATCCGCGCCAGGTCGCACAGCTCGTGGGCGAGCTGCACGTGCTCCGGCGACGGGCCGGCGTGCGAGATGGGCTGCTCGTCGCTCATGCCGCAGAGCCTAGGCTCGGGGCCATGTCGTTCGTCGAGCCCGGCTCCCCGGGTGACCTCGCACGTGGCGTGCTGACCGGCTTCTCGCAGGTGTTCGGTCGCGAGCCCGCGCTCGTCGGCCGGGCTCCCGGTCGGGTGAACCTGATCGGGGAGCACACCGACTACAACGCCGGCCTGTGCCTGCCGCTGGCGCTGCCGCACGCGACGTACGCCGCGGTCGCGGCCCGCGAGGACGACCGGGTCCGGGTCGCCAGCCGCCAGGTCGACGAGCCCTGGGAGGGCAGGCTGGGCGCGCTCGACGGCGACTCGGTGTCCGGGTGGGCGGCCTACGTCGCCGGGGTGCTGTGGGCGCTGCAGGAGGCCGGACTCCGGGTCCCGGGCCTCGACGTCTACGTCGACGGCACGGTCCCGCTGGGTGCCGGCCTGTCCAGCTCGGCCGCCCTGGAGTGCTCGGTGGCGGTCGCGGTGGCCGAACTGCTCGGCCTCGAGGACACCGACGCCGTGCGGCGCGACCTGGTCACGGCCTGCATGCGCGCGGAGACGGAGGTGGCCGGCGCACCGACCGGCGGCATGGACCAGACCGTGGCGATGCTCGCCGACCCGGGCGCCGCGCTGCTGATCGACTTCGACGACCACACGACCCGGGGTGTGCCGCTGGCGCTCGAGGAGGCCGGGCTCGGGCTGCTGGTCACCGACACCCGGGTCTCCCACGCCCTGGTCGACGGCGGGTACGCGGCGCGGCGCCGCGACTGCGAGCAGGCGGCCTCCGAGCTCGGGCTGCCGTCGCTGCGCCAGGCCGACCTCGCGATGCTCGAGCGGCTTCCCGACGAGCGGGTCCGCCGCCGGGCCACGCACATCGTCACCGAGATCGACCGGGTCTCGGCCACGGTCGATGCCCTCGAGGCCGGTGACTGGCAGAAGGTCGCCCGCCAGTTCCTCGCCTCGCACGTCTCGATGCGCGACGACTTCGAGATCTCCTGCGCCGAGCTCGACACCGTCGTGCAGACCGCGGTCGAGGCGGGCGCGCTGGGCTCACGGATGACCGGCGGCGGCTTCGGCGGCTCGGCGATCTCGCTGGTGCCCGTCGAGCGTCTCGACGCGGTGATGCGGGCGGTCGACGCGGCGTTCGTCGCCGCGGGCTTCCGGGCCCCCGCGCACCTGCGGGCCGAGCCCTCCGGTGCGGCCGGCCTGATGCGCTGAGGGCCCTGTGGACCTCCAGACCTTGGTCAACCTGGGGTTGGTGCTCCTCTTCGTCCTCGTGGGGGGCGTGTTCGCCGCCACGGAGTTCGCCCTCGTCTCGCTGCGTGAGAGCCAGCTGTCCACCCTCGAGCGAAAGGGCCGGCGTGGCGCCCGGGTGGCCGCAGTCGCGCGCGACCCCAACCGTTTCCTCGCCGCCGTGCAGATCGGCGTGACCGTGGCGGGGTTCCTGTCCGCTGCCTACGGTGCGTCCACGCTCGCGCCGGACCTGGCGCCGCACCTGACCCACCTGGGGATGGCCCGCTCCGCGGCTGACGCCACCGCCCTGATCGCCCTGACCCTGCTCATCGCCTATCTCTCCCTCGTGCTCGGCGAGCTGGTCCCGAAGCGGTTGGCCCTGCAGAAGGCCGCCGGCATCTCGCTGGCCACCGCGCCCGTTCTCGACCGGTTCGCCTCTCTCATGCGCCCCGTGATCTGGCTGCTCTCGGTGTCGACGAACGCACTGGTCAGGCTGCTCGGCGGCGATCCCCAGGCCGGGCCAGGACACCTGTCGGAAGGCGAGCTGCGTGAGCTGGTCACCACGCACGAGGACCTCGACGAGCAGGAGCGGACCATCCTCCGGGACGTCTTCGCGGCGACCGAAACCTCCCTGAAGGAGGTGATGCGGCCGCGTCGGGACGTCGTCTTCCTGCCGGGCGACCTGCCGCTGCGCTCCGCGGTCCGGCAGGTGCGTGACCTGCCGTACTCGCGCTACCCGGTCATGGGCCGCGACTTCGACGACATCATCGGGTTCCTCCATGTGCGCGACCTGTTGAGCGTCGGCGATCACGACGACCGGCTCGTGCACGAGGTGGCCCGCCCCGTCCTGATGCTTCCGGCCAGCAAGCTGCTGCTGCCGTCGGTCACCACCATGCGCGAGGACCGTGTGCACCTCGCGGTCGTGGTCGACGAGTACGGCGGCACCGACGGGATCGTCACGCTCGAGGACCTCGTCGAAGAGCTGGTGGGCGAGATCCGCGACGAGTACGACACCGGGGAGGCACCCCAGGGACCCGGGGACATGTCGAGCATCGACGGCACCACCTCGCTGGAGGACTTCGCTGGGATCACCGGCGTCCGGCTCGACGAGGGTGGCTACGAGACCGTGGCCGGCTACGTGATGTCGCGGCTCGGCCGGGTCCCCCGGGTCGGCGACGCGGTCGAGGTCGGCGGGGGGCGCCTCGCGGTCACGCAGATGTCCGGGACTCGCGTGACCCGGCTCGCGTTCGGGCCGGCCCGGCCCGCGCCCGGCGCCGATGGTCCGGCCGAAACCTAGGTCGCGCTGACGCCGATCCGGCCGCTCCGGAAGGCCTCGACGAACAGCGTGTGGTCCTCGCGGACCTGGTGGGCGTACTCCATCCCGAAGTCGGTCACCCAGGCCGTGAACTCGCGCCGCCGACCGTCGAGGCTGTCCGCGATCGCGTCCTCGACCTGGAAGTCGATGAGGTCCTGGTTGCTGTCCTCGTCGGAGGCGCAGTGGATCTTCGCGGTCGCCCGGCCCAGCAGGCCCACCACCTGGGCGATCTCGTCGGGCTCGGTGATGTCGGACCAGTCGAGGTCGACCTCGTAGGGCGAGACCTCGGCCACGACGTAGCCGACCCCGTCGACCTGCGTGTAGCCCAGCAGCGGGTCGGTGTGGACCTGCAGCGCGCGCTGGCTGACCACGGTGCGGTGCCCCTCGTGGTCGAAGTAGGCGTCGACCTCGCTGGTGTCGACGAACCTGCTGACCGCCGGCACGTTGGCCTGCTTCATCGACAGCAGCACGTCGTTGTCCAGCGCCTGGCTGTAGCCCTCGACGAGCAGGTTGTAGGCCGGCAGCCCGGCGCTGCCGATGCCGAAGCCCGACTTCCCGGCCACGTCGTGCAGGTCGTAGAACAGCTCACGGTCGAACCGCTTGTCCTCCGGGATCGTCTCGAGGTAGCCCTCGAAGGCCTTGACCACCGTGGCCCGCTCCCGCCTGCCCAACCGCCGGACGCTGCTGTCCTCACGCAGGGTCCGCTCCCCGTCGACCAGGACGGTGGCCTGGTCGAGCAGGTCGGCGCGCCGCTGCTGCCGCGCGGTCACCAGCGCGTCGTGGATCGGCCCGTCGGTGTTGTCGAGGTGCAGCGCGAAGTCGTCGTCCTCGCTCTTGCGGTACTCGTCGACCTGGGCGAGGTAGGCGCGGAGGTACTTGCCGATCAGCGCGCGGACGTCGTCCTCGGGCAGCGCCTTCTGCCACCCGGTGAGCGCGAGGGAGGCGGCGAAGCGCTGCAGGTCCCACGTGAACCGGCCGAGGTAGGCCTCGTCGAAGTCGTTGATGTCGAAGACCATGACGCCGTCGGAGTTGAGGTAGGTGCCGAAGTTCTCCACGTGCAGGTCGCCGTGGATCCAGATCCGGCCGCTGCGCTCGTCGCAGAACGGGTCCTCCCCGGCCGTCACGTCGGCGTAGAACAGGCAGGCGCTGCCGCGGTAGAACGCGTGCGGGTCGGCCGCCATCTTGCGGTACTTGCCGCGGAAGGCGACCGGGTCGGCCTCCATCAGCGGGGCGAAGGCGTCGTCGAGGACGGAGACGATCAGGTCGGAACGGTCGGTGCGGTCGGTGCGGTCGAGGCTGGAGGAGGAAGGCACGTCGCGAGCCTTCCCCGGAATGAGCACGCGTACTCAGCCCCCGTCGTACCAGGATCGAGTAGGTGCGCGGATCCCGGCAGCCGGTGCCGGCGGCGAGGCTGTGCGACATGAGCACTCCCACCACTCCCAAGAACACCAACGCCTTCTACCTGCAGGCCGCGCTCTCGTTCGCCGTCGCGCTGCTGACGATGGTCTTCGCGGTCATCTACCTGCCCGTGGACCCGTGGATCCGGGGCTTCCTCGCCCTCGGCACCCTCTTCCTGACCACCTCCTCCTTCACCCTCGCCAAGTGCGTGCGCGACGCGCAGGAGACGCAGTACGTCGTGTCCCGGCTCGACCAGGCCCGCGTCGACAAGCTGCTCGCCGAGCACGACCCGTTCAAGGCGATCTCCTGACCTGTGGTCCGGGTTGCGCCCGGGCCTGCGGGGTACGGTCGGGGACAGACAGGACAGCCGACGAAGGGAAGCCGCGTTGCCCCGCAAGACCCCCATCGGAAAGCTCACGCACGTCGCCCTCGACACCATCAAGGACCCGGCCGGAGCCGTCGGCAAGGCGGCCGGCCGGGCCGTCGGCCAGGCCCGGGACTCCGTCGCCCTGGGCCGCACGGTGGCCGGCCACGTGTCGAAGGGAGCCACGGCAGCGGTGCTGTCACGGCTGCCCGGGCACCGGCACGAGCCGACCGACGCCACCGCCGCACCCCCGGCGCCCGCCGAGCCACAGCCCGCCGCGCCGCCGCGCCGCCGTCCGGCCGAGGAGTCGCTGAAGGACCAGGGCGACGCGCTCGCCATGCCGCCCTCTCCCCCCGCCGCGAAGAAGGCGCCGGCCAAGAAGGCGCCGGCCGAGAAGGCGCCGGCCGAGAAGGCGCCGGCCGAGAAGGCACCGGCGAAGAAGGCACCGGCAGCCAAGAAGGCTCCCGCCAAGAAGACGGCGAAGAAGGCCGCCCCGGACGTCGAGGCCACGCCGGCCGATGTGGCGAAGAAGGTGGCGAAGAAGGCACCGGCGAAGAAGGCCGCCACCAAGGCACCTGCCAGCAAGTCGGCCAGCAAGTCGCCCGCCAGGAAGTCCGCCCCGGGCGGGAAGCTGCCCGCGAAGAAGTCGCCGGCCAGGAAGGCGGCCCCCAAGAAGGGTGCGACCACCAGGACGCCCCTGAGCGCGGCGGAGCTCGCGGCGGGCGCCGGACCCGAGACGATCACGCCGGTCGGGACCCGCGGCGCCGGCGTCGCCACCAACCCGGACACCATCGAGACCGACCTCCAGCAGCCCGGCACCGAGCCGATCATGGATCCCGCCACCACGAAGGCGGCGGCCAGCGAGGCCGAGACGATGCGTCGGGCCAGCGACACCGACAAGTCGTAGCGCCGGCCCCAGGCACGACGGAGCCCCTGCACCGAGATCGGCGCAGGGGCTCCGTCGTGTCGTCGCGGACTACTTGAGCTCGGCGCTGCTGAGACCGAGCACGCGACGGGCCACGATCAGCTGCTGGATCTGCTGGGTGCCCTCGAAGATGTCGAGGATCTTGGAGTCGCGCGCCCACTTCTCGAGCAGCTCGCCCTCGGCGTACCCGACCGACCCGGCGAGCTCCACGCAGCTCAGCGTGATGTCGGAGCCGACCCGTCCGGCCTTGGCCTTGGCCATCGAGGCCTCCAGCGAGTTGGGCCTGCGGTTGTCGGCCATCCAGGCCGCCTGGAGCATCAGCAGCCGGGCGGCCTCCCAGTCGGCCTCCATCTGCAGGAACTTCGCCGCGGCAGCCGACTGCGCGAGCGCCGGGCGGTCGTAGTCGATCTCCACGCCGGCCCGCTCCAGCAGCTCCCGGGTCAGGTCCAGCGCCGCCTTCGCGCAGCCGACGGCCATCGAGGCCACCAGCGGCCGGGTGTTGTCGAAGGTGGCCATCGCACCGGCGAAGCCCTGCCTGGGGTCGATGTCCGGGGAGCCCAGGAGGTTCTCCTTGGGCACCCGGCAGTCCTCGAAGATGATCGTGGCGGTGTCGGAGGCCTTGATCCCGAGCTTGTGCTCGAGCCGGTCGACCCGCATCCCGGGGGTGCCCTTGGGCACCACGAAGGACTTGATCGCGGCGCGGCCCAGCGAGCGGTCCAGGCTCGCCCACACCACGACCGCGTCGGAGCGGTCGCCGGAGGTGACGTAGATCTTCTCGCCGTTGAGCACGTACTCGTCGCCGTCGAGGACCGCGGTGGTCTTGATGTTGGCGGAGTCCGACCCGGTGCCGGGCTCGGTGATCGCCATCGAGGCCCACAGCCCGCCGAACCGTTCGATCTGCTCGTCGTCCGCCACCGAGGCGATCGCGGAGTTGCCCAGCCCCTGGCGCGGCATCGAGAGCAGCAGGCCGACGTCGCCCCAGCACATCTCGGCGATCGACATTACCGAGGCCAGGTTGGCGCCGTTCTTCGCGCCGCCCTCCTCCTTGGGCTTCTCGTCCCGGCGCACGCCGGCGGCACCAGCCCCTTCGGCGGCGCCGGACTCGCTGAGCCCGTCGATCATCGCCGCGAGCATGTCGAGCTCCTTGGGGTACTCGTGCTCGGCGCGGTCGTACTTGCGCGAGATCGGCCGCAACATGTTCATCGCGACCTGGTGGGCCTGGCCGGCCAGCGGCCGGAACTTCTTCGGGTCGTCGAGATTGATGGCCATCAGACCAGCACCGTTCCTTCCATGACCGCGACGGCCCGCAGGTCGCGGTACCACCGCTCGACCGGGTGCTCCTTGACGAAGCCGTGGCCGCCGAGCAGCTGCACGCCGTCGAGACCGATCTGCATCCCCTTGTCGGCGCACAGCCTGCGGGCCAGCGCCACCTCGCGGGCGAAGTCCTTGCCGGCGGCGGCGCGGGAGGCCGCCTTGTAGGTGAGCAGCCGCATCGACTGCAGCTCGATCGCGATGTTGGCGACCATGAACGCGACGGACTGCCGGTGGGCGATCGGCTCACCGAAGGCCTCGCGCTCCTTGACGTACGGCGTGACGTAGTCGAGCACGGCCTGGGCCGTGCCGACCGCCAGCGCGCACCAGGCCAGCCGCGAGAGCCGCACGCACTCGGCGTACGTCGTGCCGTCGGTGCTGCCGAGCACCGCGGTGTCCGGGACCGTCACGTCGGTGAGCGTCAGCCGGGCCAGCCCGGCGGCGCGCACGCCCATGGCGGGATCACCCTCGACATCCAGGCCGGGCGTGCCGCCCTCGACGAGGAGGAGCACCGGCTTGCCGTCGAGCTGGGCCCCCACCACGAACAGCTCGGCGTCGGCCCCGCGGGCGACCGCCGACTTCACCCCGTTGAGGACGTAGCCCTCGCTCGTGCGGGTCGCGGTGGTCGACGGGGACAGCACGTCGAACAGGACGGTGGGCTCGTTGAGAGCCAGCGCGGCCGCAGGCACGTCGTTGCCGGTGAACGCCGGCAGGTAGGTCTGCTGCTGCTCGTCGGTCCCCCACAGGCCGAGAGCGGTGGCGACCGCGCCGGGAGCGAGGGCGGCCACCGCCAGGCCCATGTCCCCCTTGGCCAGCGCCTCGGCCACGAGGGTGCCGGCCATCGCCGAGCGCTCCTCGGAGATGCCGCCGAGCGCCTCGGGCACCCCGAGGATCGGCAGCCCGACCTCCAGGCTCGCCGCGAGCACGTCGTCGGGGGCGGCGCAGGCGGCGTCGGCGTCGCCGGCCGCCGGACGCAGCACCTCGTCCGCGAGCTCGCTGACCACGTCGACGAGCATCTGCTCGTCCTCGGTGGGCGTGAGGTCGAAGACGCCCTTCGGCTCGGCGCTGGCGGGGTGTACGCCGGGGGCGCCCTTCCTGCCGCTGCGCGCGAACGTGCGGCTCGCGGTGGTCATGGTCTTGAAGCCGCTGCGGGTGACGGTGAAGACCGTCTGCTCGGCCTGCCTGCGCAGGCCGATGCGGTCGATCAGCTCGCTCTGGGCGACCTTGGTGAGCGCCGCCACCGCATAGCCGATCGGGTCGCGCGACTCCCGGGAGGAGAGCCCGTGCTTGCCGCCGGGCCGGAAGCTCTTGGTCAGGGACATGGCTTCAATGTAACTCGGAGTTACACTCGCGGCTACAGCTCACCCGGTGTCCCGGGTCACAGCGGGACGTTGCTCGAGGCGGAGGGGCGCCATCCCGGGTGGTCTCGTACACCAAGGCCGTCCCCCGGAACGCCAACGTCGAGCACGACCTCGGCGACTCCCGCCGCGGGAGCCCTGATCGACCTGCCACGTGTGCAGCTGAGGGTGCCCCGGAGGGCTGGACCAAGGACGGCCAGGACGTCGACTGGCAGGTCTCATACGGCAACCAACTCGACCAGGTCATCGTCGCCGACCCCGGCGGCAAGGACAGCCTCACCCTCGACGAGTTCGCCCAGCTCGCGCCTCCGACAACAACAATCTGCACCGCATCGACAACGTCACCGGCCCCGACGGCACGTACCAACACCTCGACGAGTACGGCGCAGTCGTCGCAGGCAGCGCCATCACCCTCGACTTCGCGCTCTATGCCGATCGCCCAGCCGCGGACGTTGGTAGTTCAGACCCCTCGGATTCTGGTAGTTCGCGTCGGGAGCCCTCCGGATCTGGCGATGGGCGGCCGGTTGGATCGGGAGGGCCTTGCTGAGTTGGGCGTTTGCGCGGGGTCCGCTCCATCACTGCTGACCAGCGTTGTCCAGACCCGCTCTCCGAATCTGCTGGACCAAGCGTGCGGGTGCAGCCTTCGACACCAAGATGCTCCATGCGCTATCGGTCACCTGCACCTCGACGACTTGCTCCACGGGATACCCCGGGAGCGATCGAACTCTCACGACTTCTGTTCCCTTGCGCAACGCCTCGGAGGCTCCGTAGCGCTCTACGGCGTCGCAGGATGCGAACTCGGCGTTCTCCTTGAGCACTGTGCCCCTGCGGTCGGTGAATCCGATTTCCTCGGTAGGTGTGGTGCTTGTAGTGGAGAGCCCCGATGCATTCGGGATAGTGCGCGCCGTCGCAAGCCAATAGGCCCGCCGTCGTCAGCAGCGCCAGTAAGGCCAGTCTCATCGCGCACCCTTCCCTTGGCGCCGAGCGGAGTCTTCGGTGCCCTGCAGTGTGACGTACACCGTCGCCACTACATTCCGGTTCACCGACTCGAAAAGGATCCTGCGTGTCATCGCGAGCGCACGCTCATGCCGCATAGTGTGCGCTTCGGCGCGCACGGATCTGTCGCGAAGTGCGCGCACACACCGATGGGCGGACGACCCCGCACCAAACGGGCGCGAGTCGATCGCGGCTGAGAAACCGGCGCCGACGAGGGCGCCGACGCCCTACGATGCCAAGACGTCGAACTTGTACGAGTGACATTCATGCAGGAAGCGATGAGGCACCATGCGGCTGGTCGTTGACGGCGAGACCTTCGAGGTTCGGGAGCGTCCCGAGCAACCTGGTCACTACGACTGCGACTGGGTGACCGGCCCCAACGCGGACTACGGATTCACGTGCGTCTTCGCGCGCAGCCGAGCCGTCGGCACCGAGCCGGTAGCCGTCGACGTGCGCGGTGACCTCGAACGAGCAATCGCCGACTTCCTTCGTGCCATCGATCCGGAGACCGGCTACATGGCTGATTGACCCGCGGGCGTCGAGGGTCCGGTCACCCGGGCGAGCCAGGGCGGATCTCATGCCACGAAGTGCCCGGATCTGCAGCGTTGAGGGCGGCTACGCTCGCCCGATCATGCCGCGTTGAGGGCGGCTACGCTCGCCCGATCATGCCGCGTTGAGGGCGGCTACGCTCGCCCGATCATGCCGCGTTGAGGGCGGCTACGCTCGCCCGATCATGCCGCGTTGAGGGCGGCTACGCTCGCCCGATCATGCCGCGTTGAGGGCGGCTACGCTCGCCCGATCATGCCGCGTTGAGGGCGGCTACGCTCGCCCGATCATGCCGCGTTGAGGGCGGCTACGCTCGCCCGATCATGCCGCGTTGAGGGCGGCTACGCTCGCCCGATCATGCCGCGTTGAGGGCGGCTACGCTCGCCCGATCATGCCGCGTTGAGGGCGGCTACGCTCGCCCGATCATGCCGCGTTGAGGGCGGCTACGCTCGCCCGATCATGCCGCGTTGAGGGCGGCTACGCTCGCCCGATCATGCCGCTGTCCGCGCGGATCTGCCGATGAACGGGTGCTCCATTCGAGAGGTCGAACGTCCTCGTCGTCGATCGGCGCGCCTCGAAACGCAATGGGCGTCCGTGGAGGAGCCTCCTCAGGTGTATATCCGGTTCCAGTCCCCGGTTGCAGGGCGGCGGGGCGTCCACACCGGCGTCTTCGGGCTCGCGAACCTCCTCGCCAGGAGTGGCCAGCTCTCGGGTGTCGAGTACGCCGGATGGCGAGCAGGAAACGACTGGTTCAACAGCGCCTACCCCGACCCCTCACAAACCGATCAGACGATCTACGACGCGGCGATCAATCCGCGTGCGACGGCGTGGTTCAAGCCGTCAGCCACACACCTCCTCGACCGTATCCCGCCCTACTTGGAACTTCTCCGGTCGCACGGCGTGGACTGTGTGCGGGTCGAGGCTCGCGATCCCGGTCACGTCATATACGAGGACGAAGTGCAGATCGTCGTGGTGCCACATGACCCGGAGGCGCAGACGTCGTATCACCCGCTGACCGGGTAGGCCGGGCAGGAATGGCCGCCCATGCGAGGTGGCCGCACATGCCGAGATCGGGAAGTCTGCTTCGGGACCGCTTCCGGCTGGAGCGTCGGCTACACCGATCTGAGGTTCAGCACGGATGATGACCTGCGTGCGTGTGACCCATGTGCCGCGGCTTGTCCTTGCGGCGATCGTGCTTGTAAGCGGTGTCAGCGGCTGTGAGGACGACTCTGCCGGACCGTTGAAACTTCAGGGCAACGGCGGAATGGTCGTCGATCCGGTCGACACCAGCGTTTGGTTTAGAACCAGTGGCTGCTTGACGAAGGGCAGCGATCCGGTCGACGTGATGGTCACAGGCGTCACGACGTCGCCGCACAACGACCGCGTGGCGACGCTGGTCACATGGAACGACGACTCGCCTGTGGTGCTCGCAAAGCCTGGGCGACCGCCTGCCGCGTACCAGCCGGTCACAGCGACGAGTCACGTTGGGGGCACCCTCGATGGCTGCTCTCTCGACATCGCGGTTGTCCTCTCGCCAGATGCGGCACCAGTCGATGTCCGAACGGTGACGGTGCACTACGAGGTCGACGGACAGGCGCACGCTGTGCGAACCCCCCTCGACGCCGTCCTGTGCCCAACAGGAACACATGCGAGCCAACGCGCCGAGAAATGCGACTCGTAGGTCCCTGACCTCAGAAGACGGGTCTGACGCTGGTCCGTCACACCGGATCTGCCGCTGATGGTGCGCACCAACATGCCGATGACAGAGCGGTTCAAGAGGTCGGAGCGACGGGTGCCCGACGGGCTTCTTCGCGCGCGCTCGGTGCGGGAAATATGCGCAGGAGCAGGGCCGCCACTCCGCAGGCGACCGTCGCCCCAGCAACGTTCCTCACGACATCCGAGGTCTGGCAGGTCCCCAATGCAGTCACCGATTGGACGGCCTCGACAGCGGCGCTACCTGCCAGTGCCGCCAGGACGACGGGTGCCGCCCGACGGACCGCGAGCATGGCGAAGAAGGCAGCCGGAGCGAACAGGAGCGCGTTGAGCTTCGCCTCCGGGGTCCCCAAGGACAGTCCCGGCTGAATAAGACAAGACCGTCCCCAAGCGAGGAGTGCGTCACCGCGAGCCAACGTCGTTGCGGGTACGAGCGCGCACCCGGCCCCGGAAAGCCCAGCGGAGGCGATGCGCGTTCGCGACCAGCCGAGGCTGTGCGCCCAGAGCATGGCGGCTGGCGCGAGCACGAGCATGCCCACAGCCAGAGTCACCAGCACACTGGTCTGGCTCATCACGATCCGGCCGATGACCTCCATGTCCCCCATGGCGGAAGACGCTAACCGAGCCGGTCGCCCTGACAGGGGAAGCAGTGCGCGGATCGGCTACGTGCCGGTATCCGGATATGCCGCGATGAGGGCGCGGATCTGCCGATGAGGGATCGCCACCCGGTCACCCACCGCATGCGTGAGATCCAGCGCGCAGGCACACATGCCGGAGAGTGCTGTATGCCCTACTTTCATCCCGTTGAAGCGCTGGGCGTGCCTGCCCAGCGCTTCGTAGGCCGTGGTCTCGACCTAACCGCGCCGGCGGACCGTCAACGTCGGAGGGCCCCACACCGAGCGATCGCGACGGGCGGGTCCGTCCAGCCGTGCAGAACCCGTCAGCCGCGGCGAGGCTTGGCGTAGTTGAGGTCGAGCAGGCCGTCGTACGCGGGAGCGGTGATGCTCGGCTCGAGCTGGAGGTCCCAGCCGACCGAGATCGTGGGGTCGGCGGCCTGCTGCCTGTAGACCTTCAGGTAGGGGTCGTTGTCGATCGCGGACAGGAGCGAGTCCTGGTCGCCGACCGCGGAGATCCGGTAGGGCTGGGGGTACGGCACGCCCTGGAGCATTAGCGCGTTGCCCTCGCACTTGATGTCGGTGGTGCTGACCACCCGCTGGCCCTGCACGGTGACTGCGGTCGCGCCGGCCTTCCACATTGCGTTGACCACTGACCGGATGTCCTGCTGGTGGACCACGAGGTAGTTCAGGTTCTGGGTGGTGGAGTTGATGACCTCCTCCGGGGCGTCGGAGAGGGTCACCGTCATCCCGGGCCCGGTGCGCGGCACCAGGCCGGCGGGGTCCTTGAGCTTCTCGATCCGGCGCTGGTGGCGCTGCACCTCGGAGTCGTTGGCGTGGCTCGACGGCGTCTGAGAGACGGTCGGCCTGGGGGAAGGTGCCGGCTGCAAGTCGTGCCCGCTTTCCTGCGCGGCCAGCAGGCCCACGACAGCGAGCACCACGATCGTGGCCGCGGCAACGAGCAGCGGCGGCTCCCAGGCTCGACGGCCCGGCTGGCGCCCGCTGGAGGACGCGTGGGCAGGCAACGCCGGCATCGGCGGCACGGCCAGCCGGTCGGCCACCTCGTGCAGCTCGCGGCTCAGGGTCTCTTCCAGGTCGATCCCCATCTCAGGCCTCCTCTCCGTCGTGCGCGTTGGACCCGATCGCGGCCCGCAGGGCCTTCAGCGCGCGGTGCGCGGTGGACTTGACGTTGCCGGTCGAGCAGCCCAGCGTTTCGGCGATCTCACGCTCACTGAGTTGCTCGTAGTAGCGCAGCACGATCACCGCTCGTTGCCGTGGTGGCAGCGACGCCACGTGCGGCCACAGCTCGAGGCGGTCCTCGTGCCCGGAGCCGCAGCCCGTTCGCGGCTCGGGTGGGGTGTCGGTCAACAGCTCGAACCCGCGGGACTTCGGCCGCCGTCCCGAAATGTAGAGGTTGGTCATCATGCGGCGCAGGTACGCCGCCGGCTGGTCGGCCCCGCTGACCTTGTCCCAAGTGCGGTAGGCCTGCACCAACGTCTGCTGGGCGAGATCCTCCGCGTCGACGTGGCTGCCGGCGAGCAAGTAAGCAGTTCGGTACAACCGCGGCCACGCGGACGCGGCGTACTCCTCAAACGTCGGCGCATCCTGCGCATGTCTCTGGCTCCCGATCACCCTCGAGCACCCCCTTCGCACCCCTGACGCCGGCCGCGCCGCGAAGGTTGCGTCCCGGACCGTACCGGCTCGGGTGCGCCGCCCCGGAAGGCTTCAGCGTCACCACCGCGACGTCTGCGGCGACGGTGGCGTGCCGTCGTCCCACCGCCAGACCCGCGCGCGATCGCGACTCAGCCCGGGTGGTCTCGCAGCCGGCCGGCCAGCAGGCGGTCGCCGAACGAGGCGATGATGCGCAACCGGCAGAAGAGCGGGGCCGGCAAACGAGCGGGGCTCGCCACAAGGGCCTGACCCAAGGACGGACGAGTACGTCCTGAGACCGACCCGCCATCGCAGAGCGGTTCCTGCTCCTAGCGCTTTGCGCGACTCGACGCCAAGGCCGCGCGCGGACAGCGCTCGTCGATCGGACGGCGCCTGAGCCCGGTGTCGGCGTCGCCCGCCCTGCGCGGAACACCAAGCAGCCGGCAACCACCGGCACGGACGTCACCCCCCACCCAACACAGTTTGGTCGGACCGCGCGCCGGTAGCTGAGCCAGTCTCTCAGTGAGTCTCGTCGCCGCCAACTGGCCCTCTGACTTGGCGGATCTGCCGCGACGAGTACGCGGATCTGCCGAGATCCGGGCGAGCCAGAGACATCACGCCCGTGCCATCACCAACTGATGCCGTTCAGTAGCCAAAGCCCAGAAGCTGTACCGAGCACGATGAACATGACGCCCGTGGCTGCCTGTCTGCTGACCGCCTCTGCGAGTTGAAGGTAGCCCGCGACCAACAAGAGAACGGGAATCAGAAGGAAGACCGCGAGAATCACCATGTCGGAAACGTAGGGCATGCCCAGCGCTGAGACGTCCACTTCCGGCCCGATTCGCACCACCGCTCTTGCCGATGGGCGGATACTTAGAGTTGATGCAATCACCGGTCCGGGAACCGAGGCGGACCGTCAATGATCGATGGACACGGTGGAACGACCCGCGAAGGCGGTGGCCGCGAAGCATTCGGGAGGGAGAGGTACCCGTTGGGTACAGCGTTCCGGCTTCTGCGTGACCACCCGGGGCCTTGATAGTTGTTTCGCTCCTCGGAACAGTCGTTGCGGTCTGGATCGCCGCCGTCAAGGATCGGCGACTGAGCCGACGCGCAGCGTTGATGGGTCTAGCGGTCTACCTCCCGCTTCTCGCAGCCATAACGCTGCACTCGCTACCGACTGGTCCAGCCTTTCACCACGCCATCAACATCTCGCCGTGGTCTGTTGTCAACGGCTTGGTCCGCGACGACGAATCGCAGCGATTGCAGGGACTGGGCAATGTGATGCTCTTCGCCCCCCTTGGAGTGCTCTGTCCAATGTTCCTTGGGTCGACGGTTCGCGGTGTCGTCGTGATCGCTGCGGTGCTGTCGGCATCGGTCGAGGTGGCCCAGTACCTGCTAAACACTGGCCGGGCCGCAGACCTCGGCGACGTTCTGCTGAACACTGCTGGCGCTGCCATTTCGGCATCTGTATTCATTCGCTCTGTGCGAGTGGTCGGCGACGCAACGAACCCGCGCGGTGCCGTCGACGCGCCGTTGGACTAGAAGCATCCGCACATGCCGCGATCCGCGCGCACATGCCGATATACGGACGGGAGGTTTCTGCTCGGCGCCGGTCGAGAGAACCCGGCCCCGGGTTGAACGGCACCTACGATTGAGGAATGCGCCCGCCGGACCCGCCGGAGACCGTCGACTCGGATGACCGAGCCTGGGCTATGCCGCCTGGGTCCTCCTCGGTCGGCCCGATGGTCCGAATGACGATTCACGCCCTTGTGGTTGGGCTGGTGCTGGCTGCCGTTGCTCTCGCAGAAACTCTGTCAGTCTCGAAGGACATCGGCATTCTTGCGCTTGCGGCGGTGGGATTGCCGTGGTCTGCGCTCTACATGTTCTGGCCGTTCCGGGAACTCTCCGAACTGGCGGAAGTCGCGTTGTTCGCAGCATTCGCTGCCTTGAACCTCGTGCTGCACGGCTGCTACTGGATAGCTCGTCTCCGCCGCGGCAGCCACCGACCGTAGGTTCAATGTCCGGCGTGGTTGGCCCGGATGACGCCGCTCCTACCTCCAAAGGGGGGCACCTCATCCGAGTCAAGCGCTCCGCCCCCGACGAAGACGGTTGCTCCTGCTGACGACTACCGGATCTGCCGAGTACAGAGCGATCCTGCCGATGAGCGTGCGGTTCGGTCAGGACCGAGTCAGGTCGGCGTACTCATCTTGGAGATCGCCTTTGGTTGCCCTTCTGTCGGCTCAGGCACCGTGCGCGGCACTTGCGGGGAGAGAATCCGCGCGTTCGGCAGACGTGGCGAGCGCGGGGGGCGGCTGCCAGTCCTCCTGGCCGCCGGCTCGTCCGGGGTGGGTGGCTCGCGGCATCGGGCCACCCAACAAGCCCAGGAGGTTGGCCTGATCGACTGGACTGTCCCGGGATCGGTCCACTCAGTGGAGGTGGCGATCCAGGGCGACGACGATCTCCTCGTCTGTGAAGCCCAAGCCACGGGCCCGGGTCAAGAACTCCGCCACCATCTCGCCGAGCAGCTGGTGACGGTCCTTGGTGGGTGCCCGTCCGGCCGTGGCGACGCGCGTACCGCCGCCCCGGCGAGAGGTGAGCAATCCTTCTTGCTCGAGCTCACGATAGGTGCGCGCAACCGTACCCACGGCCACGCCCAGGTCGCCGGCGAGCTGGCGGAGCGGCGGGAGCCGGTCGCCAGGGCCAAGCTGACCCGCCGCGATGAGGTCGGCGAGCTGACGGCGCAGCTGCTCGTACGGCGGCGTCGGGTCCGCGGGGTCGAGGCTGAGGGCGAGGGTCACGGCGTCGCCGCCGGGGTGAGTGCGGCACCACCGAGTCCGCCGGGGGTGACGATCCGGCCGAGGGTCCAGCCAAGCAGGAGCAGAGCCACAGGCACGCTCGCCAGGAGCCCCCAACCGACCGGGACCATCCAGGCGGCTTGGCAATCCATCCTGAGCAGCGCCGTTCCGGCGAAGTATGCGATGCCCACGTGACTGGCAGCCACAGCCGCGCCCCCCGCAGCTATGACCCTGGTCGTGGATCGCCGGCGCAGCACGTCGTCCCCCACCTCGGTGGGCGCGAAACCGCGAGGCCGGCGCACGACCGTCATCAACGCGGCAGCCGTGGTCGAGCCGATGACCAGAAGGAGCAGGACCAGCGGGACGGAGTAGAAGCTGCCGGGATACGGACCAGCCGCGCTGCTCATGTCGCCGCATCGGGCTGCGACCTGCCGACCGGCGCGTCCCATGTCGTCGGTGGACGCGGTCGCCGTGGTCAGCGCCAGTGTTGCCAGATGCACTGCGGTGATCCCGCCGACCGCGGTGGCGAGTGTCTTTGGCACGTAGTCCGCCACTCGCCGCGGAGCCAGCGAAGCGGCCCTGGGACCGGTCGGCCGCCGCGGTCGCACCACGGTCTCCCCGAGCCCCACACCAGCAACGACGAACAGACCAAGAACGGCGGGGACCAGCATCGTCCCCCGGCCCAGGTCGAGGCTGCGCTGGAGCAGCCAGGCCGCCACGCCGCCCACGACCACGGCGGCAAGCCACGTGCCCCGAACCCACGTCCACTCGCGGCGTGTGTCGACGTGTCCCCGGGTCAACGACGGCACCACGAGTGCGATCACCGTCAACAGCAGCGGCCCACCGACAAAGAGGTATAGAACGACAAGTGACATCGGTCCCCCAGATCTCTTGTATCACTCAGTTGTGACAAACTGCACCATGGCTGATCGGGTAGTTTGTGTCAACCCCTCGACACAAAGGACGGGACTGGCCCACGCATGTATGTGCTGCGGGTGCGCTCTCACCTCCACGCTTCCGCCGTGGTGGACGCCGCATTCGGCGCCCGGCTGAAGCGTCTCAGCGCCAACCTGGCCGAAGCCGCGACTGCTGGAGAGCCACGGCGAGACGCACTGGCGTAAGCGGGCCTTGACGTGTCGAACGAAACCGACGTCCCACGAGCCTTCCGAGTTCGATGACGTCCTCGGCGCACACGGGGACATGGGAATTCTCAGCGACCTGCTCCACGTGACCTCAACAGCCACGAGGTCGGAGTTCATGAGGAGAGCTCCCTGAACAACCAGCTCGAGTCACTGCGAGTCGCGATCGGGGATGACGACAGCGCGCTCCGTCCCCGTGTGCGGAACCCCCTCGCAGAGCCCGCGCGAACTGCACTCACATGCCGCATTCCGGGCGGTCTCGTGAGGCGGTCGGTCTGGCTGTGAGGCGGCTGGGCGCCGGCGGGTTCGTTACCGGGACACATCGCCAGGCATGCCGGATGGGCCGGACTGTGGGTGGCGACGCGCGCAACCTGTGCAATGGGGCCTCACCCATTCAGATTCGGTGCTCGAGCCTGTCGAGACCTAGGCTCGCGCCCATGCCCGACGCCCCCGCGCACGCTCCTCACGGCCCGCTCCCCGAGGGCGGCACCGTCCGCCCGATGACCCGCTGGGGAACCCCCGTGATGCACCGCCCGCAGCAGCCGGTGGCGGCGTACGACGCCGACCTGCGCTCACTGGTCGCCGACATGGTCGCCACCATGTACGCCGCCGACGGGGTCGGCCTCGCCGCGTGCCAGATCGGCGTGGACCTCGCCGTCTTCGTCTTCGACTGCCCCGACGCCGACGGCGAGCGCACGCTCGGCGTCGTGTGCAACCCCGAGCTCACCCTGCCCGAGGGCCGCGACCGCCAGCTCGACGACGGCGACGAGGGCTGCCTGTCGTTCCCGGGGGCGTTCGTCGAGTGTGCCCGCCCCGACGTCGCCACGGTCCGCGGCTCCGGCCTGGACGGCGAGCCGGTGGAGTTCTCCGGGACCGGCCTGCTCGCCCGCTGCCTGCAGCACGAGACCGACCACACCCGCGGGGTCGTCTTCGGCGACCGGCTCTCGACCAAGGCGCGCAAGAAGCTGCAGAAGCAGCACGACAAGGCCGTCGAGGAGTACCCGGAGGGCTGGCCCGCCTGACCGGGGGGACCGGCTCGTTGCGGGCGCTGCATCCGCCGACCCTAGAGTTCCCCGGTGCCGCGCAAACGTCAGTTCCGCCGCCTCCGCCGCCTCCGCCTGATCGGCGGATCCGGCGTCATCGCAGTGATGCTCGGTGGTGCCGCTGCGTTCTTCGGAGCCAGCGACGCGGTCCATCACCGCTCCGGCGGCATGGTGGGCGTCGTCGTCGGCCTCGTGCTGGTCGTGTCCGGGGTCGGTCTTGCGACCTGGGCGCTCCGGGCAGTCCCCGGGGTCGCCGACGCCGAGTGGCGCGAGCTGCGCGCACGAGGTGGCGACGACGGCCTGCCCCTGGGTGCCTTCCGGCAGGATCAGGGGGTGGGGCTGGAGGCGTCCGACCGCCTGCTGGTCGTCGGGGTCGTGACCGCAGGGATCGGCCTCGTCTTCCTGGTGTCCGGCCTCACCGACCCCCAGGTGGGCTGGCGCTTCGGACTGGGCTTCTCGATGGTGGGATTCGTGCCCGCTGCCCTGTTCTTCCGGCTCGGCACCGGTGTCAGGTACTGGCTCACCCCGGAAGGCGTCGCGAGGCGCGACACGCTGCAGCCTGTCGTGCACTGGGCCGATGTCGAGCGCATCGTTCCCATGAGCAGGGGCATCCCTGTCGCCACGAGCGACTACGCCGACGCCTTCGAGCTGTCGGTGCGAAGCCCGGAACAGGCACAGCCACGCAGGTGGCTGGCGACGGGGTTCACGATCAAGCTCCTGCTCGTCGAGATCAGCCGCGACGACCTCCTCCCCCTTCTCCTGGAAAGGGTGCATTCCGCTCACGACCACCGGTGACCGGCCTGGTCTACCGGGTGAAGGCAGCAGCTCGAGCCGTCAGGGAAGCCCAGCCGAGACCCCTGCACCGCTTCTCCACACCCTCGAGATCGACCCTTGCTCCGTTTCGGCGGCAGGACTATATTCCAATACATGTTCGGATCAGGTGCAGCGGAGGAGATCCGCGAGTGGCGGGCCTCGCTGGCGAGCCTGGCACGTCCCACCGACACCGCGGCGGCCGTGGATCGGATCGCCGAGCTGGAGCGACTCGAAGAGCGCCGTGTGCGCCGAGCAGGCGCAGCTCGCCGCCGAGCTGGAAGCCACGACCCGGCGGGAGCGCGCCGAGGCCGGCGTCCGCAAGGACAAGCAGACCGCCGGCGTCGCCGCCCAGGTGGCCCTGGCACGCCGTGAGTCGCCCCACAAGGGCGGTCGCCTCCTCGGCCTCGCCAAGGCGCTGGTCCACGAGATGCCGCACACCTTCGCCGCCCTGCAGTCGGGCGTCCTCAACGAGTGGCGCGCCACCATCCTCGTCCGCGAGACCGCCTGCCTCACCCTCGAGGACCGGCAGGCCGTCGACCGGGAGATCAGCGCCGACGTCAAACGACTCGGGGCGATGGGCGACCGCGAGCTCGAGGCCTCGGCCAAGCGGCTCGCCTACCGGCTCGACCCGGAGTCCGTCGTCCGACGCAGCCGCAAGGCCGAGAAGGAGCGCACCGTCACCGTCCGGCCCGCGCCAGACACGATGACCTACGTGACCGCCCTGCTGCCGGTCGCGCAGGGCGTGGGCGTCTACGCCGCCCTGAAGCGGGCCGCCGACGCCGCCCGCAGTGCCGGCGACGAGCGCAGCCGCGGTCAGGTCATGGCCGACACGCTGGTCGAGCGCGTGACCGGCACGCCGGCCGACCAGCCCGTGGCCGTCGACCTCTCGCTGGTCATGACCGACGGGTCCCTGCTCGCCGGCGATGACGAACCTGCACTGATCCCCGGGTACGGCGTGATCCCCGCCGCGGCGGCCCGCGACCTCGTCGCGGCCGCTGCCGAGGCGGGCGTCGCCTGGCTGCGCCGGCTCTACACCTCCCCCGGCACCGGTGACCTCGTCGCCATGGACAGTCGGGCCCGCCTGTTCCCCGCCGGGCTCGGGCGGTTCATCACCCTCCGTGACGGCGGCCGCTGCCGCACCCCGTGGTGCGACGCGCCCATCCGTCACCTCGACCACCCGCAGCGGTACGCCGACGGCGGTGACACCAGCGCTCCCAACGGCCAGGGCCTGTGCGAGGCCTGCAACCAGGCCAAGGAGGCCCTCGGCTGGCGGGCCCGACCACGCCCCGGCCCGCGCCACACCGTCGAGACCACCACCCCCACCGGGCACCGCTACCGGTCCCACGCCCCACCCCTGCCCGGCACCCCTCGACCGGGGCTCTCGAAGCTCGAGGTCTACCTCACCGACCTCGTCCTGGCGGTCTGAGCCCGAGAGTCCGTGCTCAGGAAACGGACGCCGATCGTCCGGAATGCGTCCTAGCCTGAGCCCATGCCCCAGACGGTCTCCTCCGACGAGCTCACCATCCGGCCGCTCACGGCCGACACCTGGCCCGCCTTCGCCGACCTCGTCGAGCGGCACGGCGGGGTCTTCGGCGGGTGCTGGTGCACCTGGTTCCACACCCTCTCCCGCGACAAGGACCGCACCTACGAGAGCAACCGCGACCTCAAGCGCTGCCTCGTCGAGGAGGGCCGCGCGCACGCCGCGCTGGTCCTCGACGGCGACGAGGCGGTGGGCTGGGCGGAGTACGGACCGCCGGCCGAGCTGCCCAACATCCACCACCGCCAGGAGTACGAAGCGGGGCTCGTCACGGCGCCCGACTACCGGGTCACCTGCATCTTCGTGGACCGGCGCTACCGGCGGCACGGCGTCGCGGCCCTGGCCCTGCGCGGGGCGCTCGACCTCATCGCGGCGGCCGGCGGCGGGGTCGTCGAGGGTTACCCGCACGACATGTCCAAGCAGCCGGAGGGCAAGAAGATGTCGTCCTCGTTCCTCTACAACGGCACCCGCCGGATGTACGAGGAGGCCGGCTTCACCTTCGAGCGCGCCAAGGGGCAGAAGAACTGCGTGATGACCCGGACCGTCGCGCCGTCCTGACCGTCCTCGGTGGTCACCCGTCGGCGAGGTAGGGATCGGCCCACGCGCTGATGATGCGGGCCGCGCGCTTGGCCTGGTTGCGGCCGGTGAGCAGGTGGTCGGCGCCCTCCAGCGACACGAAGCTGCGCGGGTGGCGTGCCGTCCGGAAGATCTCGCTGGCGTTCTCGATGCCCACCATGTTGTCGGTCGGTGAGTGCATCACGAGCAGGGCGCGGTGCAGCGTGCGGATCTGCTCGCGCAGGTCTGCCGCGTGCACGTCCTCGATGAAGTCCCGCCGGAGCGTGAGCGCCTTGCCACCCATGAGGAAGGGCGCCTCGCCGTCGGCGCGGATGCGCTCCATCAACGCGTCGTAGTGGTGCTCGACGTGGCTGGGTTCGTACGGCGCGCCGATGCTCACCACCGCGCGCACCGAGTCGACCTCGTGCGCCGCGGCGATGACCGCCGGCCCACCGAAGGAGTGGCCCACCAGGAGCCGCACCTCCCGGCCGGACTCGTTCATGGACCTGACCGCCTGGGCGGTGTCGGCGACCTTGTGGGAGAACGACCCGTCGCCCCAGTCGCCTCCGGAGTCGCCGAGCCCGAGGTTGTCGAAACGCAGCATGCCGATGCCCTCGCGGGCCAGCTGCTTGCAGATCCGGCTGGCCGCGGGGCTGTCCTTGCCCAGCGTGAAGCCGTGGGAGAAGACACCCCAGCCCCGGGTCGGGCCCTCGGGGAGGTCGATCAGGCCGCCGAGCCTGGGTCCGCTCGTGCTGGGGAACCAGGTCCGCTCTGTCACGGGGCCATCCTCCCAGACCCGCGTGGTTCGGCGAGACTCGTGTCCATGACCCCCTGCATCCGCATCGTCCAGCTCGACGCCGCCGCCCTCGCAGCGCTGGCCGACGGCGATCTCGGGCGCGCCGAGCTCACCTCGCCCGTGCCGCTGAGCGCGTGGCTCGCCGGCGAGGAGTGCACCGGCACGTGGCGCCGTCGCGCGAGGCAGGTGCTCGAGAGCCCGCAGGACGCAGCCTGGGTCACCGGCGTCGTCTGGGACGAGGCCGGTGAGCGTGCGGTGGGCCGGGCCGGCTTCCACGGCGCCCCCGACACCACCGGGATGGTCGAGGTCGGCTACGCGATCGACCCCGCCCACCGCCGGCGCGGCTACGCGCGCGCCGCCCTGCGGGCCATGCTCGCGAGGGCCCGCCGCGACCTGGAGGTCAGCACCGTGCGCGCGACCGTGGCCCCCGACAACCGCGCTTCGCGCGCCCTGATCGACCAGCACGGCTTCGTCGAGGTGGGCGAGCAGTGGGACGAGGAGGACGGGCTCGAGATCGTCCTGGAGCTCGACGTCGCTCAGGACCGGTGAGGGAAGGCCTCTCCCCCACCCCTGGCGAGCTCGGTCGCGACGATCGACAGGTGCGAGGCCACCAGGTCCTCCGGCATCGCGGGGAGCACGTCCTCCCAGAAAGCCAGCATCGCGCCACGGCCCTGCATCATCCCCTCGGGCCGGGCCAGCGCCCACAGGTGGAAGTGCTCGGACCCGTCGCCCCAGCGCGAGAAGTGGGTGCGGGCGACGCCGGGGATCGACTTCACCGCGGCGCTCACCCGCTGCATCAGTGGTCCGAGCGTCTCCAGCAGCGCGATCGGCGCGTCCTCGAGCCGGCAGTGCTGCTCGGGAGCGATGCCGCCGATGAACGGCAGCCCCATCCGGGTCCAGCCCGCGTTCAGGTGCCACAGGTCGTCACGCCAGATCGTGTGCTCCGTCGGTCGGCAGTGCGCGCACTCCGACGGGTCGAGCTCGCCGCCCCGCGGCCGCTCCGGCACCATCATCGGCGCGAGCGGCCTCAACGTGGCTGCGTCGAAGCAGGACAGCGGGTCCTCCACCAGCGGGTCGGCGGGCAGCCGGGTGCCGATCGGCAGCGTGCGGTGGTACGGCGAGTCCGCATGACTGGACTCATAGGCGTCGCTCATGGTGGGCGACCCTACGGCGCCGTCACCGTCGCGCGGTGACGTAACACGCGACGGCGGTGGCCGCGGCCACGTTCAGCGAGTCGATGCCGGCCTGCATCGGGATGATCGCGCGCCGGTCGGCCGCCTGCTGCCAGCGCGCCGAAAGACCGTGCCCCTCCGAGCCGAGCACCAGGGCGACCCGGTCCAGCCCCGCGACGGCCTCGTCGATCGGGACCGCGTCGTCGGCCAGGGTCAGCGCCACCGTCGTGAACCCGGCGGCCGAGAGCTGCGGCAGCGCGTCGTACCAGTCGTCGACCCGCGCGTAGGGCAGCGAGAACACCGCGCCCATCGCGACCTTGATCGCGCGGCGGTAGAGCGGGTCGGCGCACCGCGGCGCCAGCAGCACCGCGTCGAAGCCGAGCGCGGCTCCGGAGCGGAAGATCGCGCCCACGTTGGTGTGGTCCACGATGTCCTCGAGCACCAGCACCGACCGCGCACCGGCGAGCACCGACTGCACCGAGGGCAGCGGCCGACGCTCGAGCGAGGCCAGCGCCCCGCGGTGCACGTGGAAGCCGGTGACCTGCTCGGCCAGTGCCTCGGAGACCACGTAGCAGGGCGCGTCGGTGCGCTCGAGCACGTCGCCGAGCCCGTCGAGCCAGCGCGGCGCCATCAGGAACGAGCGCGGCGCGTGGCCGCCCTCGACCGCCCGGCGCACCACCTTCTCCCCCTCGGCGAGGAAGAGCCCGTGCTCGGCCTCCAGGTGCTTGCGCAGCTCGACGTCGCGCAGGTCGCGGTAGTCGGCGAGACGGGGGTCGGCGGGGTCGGAGATCTCGATCAGCTGGCTCATCAGGAGAAGTGTCGCGGATGGGCCACCCGCACCACCTCGCCGACCACGATGATCGCCGGGGCCCGCACCTCCTGGGCGACCAGGTCCTCCTTCAGCGAGCCCAGCGAGGAGACGACGGTGCGCTCGGTGGGCATCGTGCCGTCGCAGACGATCGCCACCGGTGTGGAGGCGGGCCGGCCGCCGTCCATGAGCGCCGCGGCGATCGCGGGGGCGTTGTGCACCGCCATCATGAGGACGACGGTGCCGCTCATGCCGGCCACCGCCGACCAGTTGACCAGGGATTGCGGGTGCCCCGGCGGCAGGTGCCCGGAGACCACCGTGAACTCGTGGGCGACGCCGCGGTGGGTGACCGGGATCCCGGCGACCGCGGGCACCGCCACCGGACTCGTCAGCCCGGGGATCACGGTGACCGGCACTCCCGCCTCGCGGCAGGCCAGCACCTCCTCGTAGCCCCGGCCGAACACGAAGTTGTCGCCGCCCTTGAAGCGCACGACGCACTTGCCCTCCAGGGCACGGGCCACGATGATCCGGTTGATCTCCTCCTGCTGCGCCGACCGGCCGCGCGGCAGCTTGGCCACGTCGACCAGCTCCACGTCGCTGGGCAGCTCGCTGAGCAGCTCCCGGGGGGCCAGCCGGTCGGCGACCACGACGTCGGCCTCCATCAGCGCCTTGCGCCCGGCCACCGACATCAGGTCGGGGTCGCCGGGGCCGCCGCCGACCAGGACCACGCCGGAGGGCCGGTGACGCTGGTGGCGGGCCACGATGGTGCCCTCGCGCAGGCCCTCGAGGATCTCGTCGCGCACCGCGGCGGACCGCCGCGGCTCACGGTTGGCGAGCACGGCCACCGTGACGCCGGCATGCCGGCCGACCGCCGGGGTCCAGGCCGACGCCTGCGTGGCGTCGTCGGCGCGGACGCAGAAGATGCGTCGCTCCTCGGCCGCGGCGCCGACCAGCTCGTTGGCCTCGTGGTCGTCGGTGGCCGCGATCGCGTACCACGCACCGTCGAGGTCACCGGTCTCGAAGCGCCTCCGCAGCCACCGCACCTCGCCGCCGCCGACCAGGCCCTCCAGGGCCGGGGTCACCTCGGGCGAGACGACCGTCACCACCGCCCCCGCCGCGAGCAGTGCCGGGACCCGCCGCTGGGCGACGTGGCCGCCGCCGACCACCAGGACGTCACGGCCCGCGAGGCGGAGTCCGGCGGGGTACGGCGGGAAGTCGTCCATCCCGCCATGATCGGCGAGCGCACGCCGGTGGTCCGGTCCGGGTTCACCCACCGGACTAGGTTGGCTGCGAACCGACTCGTCGGTTACACGACGCGAGTGCCGACGTGGAGAAACGACCAGAGCAAGGAGCGACATGAGCCTCGACCGCCCGGTCTCCCCCAACCCCTACGACCTGCTCCCGCAGGTGCCCTCGTTCACCGTCACCAGCGACGACGTCACCGACGGGCAGCCGCTCAAGGACGACCAGGTCGCCGCGAAGGGCGACACCTCCCCCCAGCTGTCCTGGTCCGGGGCGCCCGAGGGGACCAGGAGCTACACGGTCACCTGCTTCGACCCCGACGCGCCGACACCCAGCGGCTTCTGGCACTGGGTGCTGGTCGACCTGCCGGCCGACTGCACGTCGCTGCCCGCCGGCATCGGCTCGGAGGCCGCCGACCTGCCCGGCGAGGCGTTCATGTGCCGCAACGACGGCGGCACCAAGGCGTTCATGGGCGCGGCCCCGCCGGAGGGCGACCAGGTGCACCGCTACTTCTTCGTGGTGCACGCGGTGACCGAGGACAGCCTCGGCGTCGACTCGGACGCCTCACCGGCCGTGGTGTCGTTCAACCTCGCGTTCAAGACCGCGGGCCGCGCGATCGTCCACGGGACCTACCAGCACTGAGCGGGCGGCCAGCTGAGCCTCAGGACTGCGACGCCCGGCGCAGCAGCTCCTCGAACGGCGTCGGGTCGTCGAGCTCGTCCTCGACGGTCCGGCGCCGTTGCCCGCTGTCCTGGCTGCGCACCTTGCCGACCAGGGCGGCGAGCTCGCCGGCGGCCCGACCGACCCGGCCGTCCAGGTCGGTGCCGGCGAAGTCGTCGGTCGCGGCGAACACTCCGGTCGGCACCACGACCGCGTGCAGGTAGGAGAACAGCGGCCGCAGGGCGTGCTCGAGCACCAGCGAGTGGCGCGGCGTGCCGGCGGTCGCGGCCACCAGGACCGGCTTGCCGTCCAGCAGCCCTGGCTCCAGCACGTCGAAGAACGTCTTGAACAGGCCGGAGTACGACGCGGAGAACACCGGCGTGACCGCGATCAACCCGTCGGCCCGGCGCACCGCCTCGATGGCCCGGGACAGCGCCGGCCCCGGGAAGCCGGTCAGCAGGTGGTCGGTCAGCTCGTGGGCGAGGTCGCGCAGCTCGACGTGCGTCACCTCGACCTCCTCCAGCGCCTCGACGGTGGCCGCAGCGAGCCGCTCGCCGAGCAGCCGGGTGGAGGACGGGTTCGAGAGGCCGGCGGAGACCACCACGACCGACGTCATGCGGTCACCGCTTCCCGCTCACGTGCGGCGGCCACGAGCGAGCCGTGGGTCGGCGCCTCTGGGACGTGGGCCGGACGGCCCTCGGCGAAACCCGCGCGCAGGTCGGGCAGGATCTCGCCGAGCAGGTCGAGCTGCTCCAGCACGGTCTTCAGCGGCAGTCCGGCGTGGTCGACGAGGAACAGCTGGCGCTGGTAGTCGCCGGCGTAGTCGCGGAAGGAGAGCGTCCGCTCGAGCACCTGCTGCGGCGAGCCCACGGTGAGAGGAGTCTGCTGGGTGAAGTCCTCCAGCGACGGGCCGTGGCCGTAGACCGGCGCGTTGTCGAAGTAGGGCCGGAACTCGTCCCAGGCGTCCTGGCTGTTGCGGCGCATGAAGAACTGGCCGCCCAGGCCGACGATGGCCGTGTCCGCCGGACCGTGGCCGTAGTGCTCGAAGCGGCGCCGGTAGAGCTCGACCATCTGCGCGGTGTGCGAAGCCGGCCAGAAGATGTGGTTGTGGAAGAACCCGTCGCCGTAGTACGCGGCCTGCTCGGCGATCTCGGGGCTGCGGATCGAGCCGTGCCACACGAACGGGGGTACGCCGTCCAGCGGCCGCGGCGTGGCGGTGAAGCCCTGCAGCGGCGTGCGGAAGCGCCCCTCCCAGTCCACGACGTCCTCGCGCCACAGGCGGTGCAGCAGCGCGTAGTTCTCGACCGCGAGGTTGAGGCCCTCGCGGATGTCCTTGCCGAACCACGGGTAGACCGGACCGGTGTTGCCCCGGCCCATCATCAGGTCGACCCGGCCGTCGGTGAGGTGCTGCAGCTTCGCGTAGTCCTCCGCGATCAGGACCGGGTCGGTGGTGGTGATCAGCGTCGTGGAGGTGGAGAGGATGATCCGCTCGGTCTGCGCGCCGACGTAGGCCAGCGTGGTGGTCGGCGCCGAGGCGATGAACGGCGGGTTGTGGTGCTCCCCGGTGGCGAAGACGTCGAGGCCGATCTCCTCGGCCTTCCTGGCGATCGCGACGGTCGCCTTGATCCGCTCGTGCTCCGTCGGCGTCCGGCCCGTCGTGGGGTCGGTGGTGACGTCCCCGACAGTGAAGATGCCGATCTGCATGACCACTCACTTCTTCCGGTTGGCTCGGCGGAAACTGGTTGAATCCGCAACTGTCTCCGGAACGCCCGCGGGGATGCCGCTATTCCGCGACGGGCTCCGCCACCACCACCACGTTGCTCAGGTAGGCCTCGCCGTTCCAGTCCTCGCAGGTGACCAGCACCAGCCGGCCCCGCACGTGCTGGCTGAACAGCCGTCGAGCGTGCTTCGCCACCGAGCCCTTGCTGTGGACGGCGACGTGCCGGACGACGTAGCGGATGCGCCCCCGGTCGGTGCGCACCACGACCCGGTCGCCGTGGTGGAGCGTCTCGAGGTCGTCGAGTGCACCCCCGCCGGTGTGCACGGTGTGGCCGGTGATCAGGGCGCTCCCCCGGGCCGCACCCGGCCGGGCGCCCCCGGCCCACCAGCCGAGCTGCTGCGGGTCGCTGGGCGGCACCAGCGTGCCTCCCGGCGCCCGGACCGGGAGCACCGGCGCGTCCACGTGGAGCGCCCGGATCACCACCCGACGGGGCGCGCCGGGCACCCACGACGCCGGCGTCGCCCGTGGGGGCGCCTCGGACGAGCCCGTCGAGCCCGTCGAGGCGGTCGAGCTCGTGGCACCCGTCGCCGACCCGGACCCCGGCCGGCCGGCGGTCGTCCCGGACCCGGGCGCCTGGAGGAACCAGGCGGCCAGGCCGGCGATCACGAGCGTGGCGCCGGCCGCGGCCACCGCAGCGGTACGGCGACCGCGGCCGGTCACCTCACTCCCCGATGTCGGCGCGGGCACCGGAGCGGCGCCGGGACAGGACGGCACCCAGGCTCAGCAGCGCGCCGACCACCACGATCGCCAGCGGCCACGGTGAGCGGACGAGCTGCCCGATCGCCGAGTGGCCGCTCTCGCCGGAGTCGACCGCGGTCGGCACCTGGTCGGACCCGTTGGCCTGGGCCGGGGTGCTCGCCTGCTCGCCGAGGACCTCGACGTCGCCCTGACCGGACGCGTGGTCGCCCGCACTGCCCGAGGCGGTGTCCGTGCTGCCACCGGAGCTGCTGCCCGTCGTGCCGCCGGTGCCGCCGCCGTTCGAGCCGCCGCCGTTCGAGCCGCCGCCGTTGGAGCCGCCGCCGGTGGACTGACAGGGGGCGACCCAGAAGACCTTGGTCTTGGTGTCGTTGCCGAGCGAGTGAGGCGTGGCCACGGTCAGTCGCACGTGATAGCCCTGCTTGGGGTGCGGGGTGCCGGTGAAGGAGAGCGTGTAGGTCTCGCGGCCGTCGAGGCCGGTGGCGGTGCCCGCGCCGGTGGCCGGGTCACCCCCGACGAAGACGTGCGTGGGGCCGTCGAGGCTGATGCCGGCGTCCTTGGTGGGCGCCTGCGGGCTGAACGTCACCGTCGAGACGATTTCCTTGCCCTGGTCGAAGCCGTACCACTCGATCTCGAAGGAGCAGCCCGGGTGCGGGGAGTTGTTCGGGATCGAATCCATCTCGCCCAGCGGCGCGATCTTGACCGTGCCGTTGTTGCCGGGCGTCACACCGTTGCCGTGGCTGCCGCTGTTCCCGTGGCTGCCGCCGTTGCCGTGGCTGCCGCCGTTGCCGTGGCTGCCGCTGTTCCCGTGGCTGCTCCCCGAGTGCCCCTGGCTGCCGGACTGCCCCTGGCTGCCGGACTGCCCGTGGCTGCCGGACTGCCCGTGGCTGCCGGACTTCCCGTGCTCGCCGTGGTGGCTGCCGGCGTGGCTGTGGCTGCCCGCGTTGCCGTGGCCGGCCCCGTTCCCGTGGCCCGGGTCCGCCAGCGCCGGTGCGGCGCCCCAGAGGGTCAGCACCGCGGCCGCAGCGAGCGCGGTCGTACGTCGGAAATCGGGTGATCCATTCATTGCTCGCAGCTCCAGATGTGATGCCGGGTGAAGCCCGGCGTTCCAGTCGTCTCGCTGCACGGCCCCGAGATCCCCCGTGCTGGGCGGTCCGTGTCCGGAAGTGCTCGCGTTGAAACAGGTTCTACGGCAAAATGTGTCGGCACCCGCGGGGCGTGTGAGGGAGGACACCGTCCGTCCCCCACTGGTCCAGACCGCAAATTCTTCTCGGAAGGCAGGACGCGTGAGTCGACGACTGGGCAGCACCGGCCCGCTCGCCACCGCCACCGCGCTGGTCACGATCCTGGTGACGGTCATGACCGTGCCGACGACCCTGGTCACACCGGCCGCCGCGGCGTCGCCGACGGCGACCACTCCCGCCCAGCGGCGGACGACGATCGACCTCGCCCGCTACGAGTCGCGGGTGCTCGCCCAGGTCAACCGGCGGCGCACCGCCCACGGGCGGCGGGCCGTGCACCGGATCAGTCCGTGCGTGGGCCGGCTCTCCGAGCGGTGGGCGGCCCGGCTCGCCCGGACCGGCAGGTTCTACCACCGCGACCAGCACGTCGTGCTCGACCGCTGCCACATGCACTGGGCGGGCGAGGCGCTGGCCCGCGGCACCGCCATGCTGCCCGGGCAGGCGGTGCGGGCGTGGATGCACTCCCGGGAGCACCGCGCCGTCATCCTCAAGCGCCGGGCCGACCGGGCCGGCCTCGGCGTCCGCCTCGACACCCAGGGACGCGTCGTCCTGGTCCTGAACTTCGCCGACACCCGGGCGTGACCGGCCCGATGCTGCACGTCGCCATCGCGACGAGGGCGTTCCGGCGCTACTCGACGTACCGCGCCGCCACGATCGCGGGGATCTTCACCAACTCCGTCTTCGGGGTCATCTACTCCTACGCCTACCTGGCCCTGTGGGACCAGCGGCCGCACGCCGGCGGGTACGACGCCGGTGACGCGGTGACCTACGTGTGGATCGGCCAGGCCCTGCTGATGACCGTGGCCCTGTGGGGCGGCGGCACCACCGACGACCTCGCCGAGCGGATCCGGAACGGCGACATCGCCGTGGACCTCTACCGGCCCGTCGGGCTGCTGGGGTGGTACCTCGCCGGGGACCTCGGGCGGGCGGCCTACCACCTGCTGACCCGCGGCCTGGCGCCCACGCTGGTCGGCTGGGTGCTCTTCGACATCCGCTGGCCCGGCTCCCCCGCCGCCGTCGTGGCCGTGCTGGCCAGCATCCTGCTCGCCGTGGTCGTGAGCTTCGCGGTGCGGTTCCTCTTCGCCGCGACGTCGTTCTGGCTGCTCGACGCCCAGGGCGCGCGGATGCTCAGCGGCGTCCTCGCGCTGTTCTTCAGCGGCATGATGCTGCCGCTGGTGATCTTCCCGGGCGCGCTCAGGACCGTCGCCCTCGCGCTGCCCTGGGCCTCCTACCTCCAGACCCCGGCCGACATCTGGCTCGGCCACCGCGCCGGCTGGGGCGTGGCCACCGGCCTGGGCCTCCAGCTGCTCTGGGCGCTGGTGCTGCTCGGCTGCTGCCAGCTGGTGCTCGCCGCCGCGACCCGCAAGGTGGTGGTCCAGGGTGGCTGACCGAACCGCCGGGCTGGTCCGCCCGCTGGCCGACTACCGCGCGATCGCCGGGATGTGGATGCGCGCCTCCCTCGCCTACCCCACCTCCTTCTGGGTGATGACCGTCGGGGGTGCGGCGATCACCGGGCTCGACTTCGTCGGGCTGTGGCTGATGTTCCACACCATCGACACCCTCGGCGGCTTCACCCTGACCGAGATCGGCCTGTTGTACGGCGCCACCGGGCTCGGCATCGGCGTGGCCGACCTGCTGATCGGCAGCGTCGAGCGGATCGGGGTGCACGTGCGGATGGGCACGCTGGACACGATGATGGTGCGCCCGGTGCCGCTGCTGGTGCAGGTCTGCGCCGACCAGTTCCAGCTGCGTCGGGTCTCCCGGATCGCCCAGTCCCTGGTGGTCTTCGGGTGGGCCGGCTGGTTCGTCGACTGGACGCCGTCGCGCGCGCTGGTCGCGCTGGTGATGGTCGTCTGCTCCTCGGCGATCTTCTTCTGCCTGTTCGTGGTCTTCTCGTGCGTGCAGTTCTGGACCAGCGACGCCAGCGAGTTCGCCAACGCCTTCACCTACGGTGGCAACACGATCACCCAGTACCCGCTCACCGTCTTCCCGCGAGAGCTGGTGAAGTCGCTGACCTTCCTGCTGCCGCTGGCGTTCGTCAACTGGTACCCCTGCCTCTACCTGCTCGGCCGGCCGGACCCGTTCGGGCTGCCCGCCTGGCTGCAGCTCGCCGCCCCCGTCCCCACGCTCGTCCTCGCCGCCGTCACCGCGCTGGTGTGGCGCTCCGGGGTCCGCCACTACACCTCGACCGGGAGCTGACATGGTCTCGACAGGCTCGACCAACCAGAACCCGGGGAGCTGACATGTCGCTCATCGAGGTCAAGGACCTGGAGCGCACCTTCACCGTGCGCGCGAAGGGCCCCGGCCGGCGTCGTACGACCCGGGAGGTGCGGGCCGTGCACGACCTGTCGTTCGCCGTCGAGGCGGGCGAGATGGTGGGCTACATCGGGCCGAACGGCGCCGGCAAGTCCACGACGATCAAGATGCTCACCGGGATCCTGGTGCCCACCTCGGGCCACCTGCGGGTCGCGGGCCTGGAGCCGAGCCGGCGCCGCACCGAGCTCGCCCGGCGCATCGGCGTGGTCTTCGGCCAGCGCACCACGCTGTGGTGGGACCTGCCGTTGCGCGACTCCTTCGAGCTGCTGCGCAAGATCTACCGGATCCCCGCGGACCGCCACCGGCGCAACCTCGAGGAGTACCTCGAGCTGCTCGACCTCGGCGACCTGCTCGACACCCCGGTGCGCCAGCTCAGCCTCGGCCAGCGGATGCGCGGCGACATCGTCGCGGCGCTGCTGCACGACCCGGAGATCCTCTACCTCGACGAGCCGACGATCGGCCTGGACGTGATCAGCAAGGGCCGGCTGCGCGAGTTCCTGCGGGCGCTCAACAAGGAGCGGGGCACCACGCTGCTGCTGACCACCCACGACCTGCAGGACATCGAGGCGCTGTGCCGGCGGGTGATCGTGATCGACCACGGCACGGCGGTCTTCGACGGCGACCTGGGCGGGCTGCACCGCGAGGGCGGCTCCACCCGCACGCTCGTGGTCGACCTGGTCGACGAGGCGCGGCCGATCTCGGTGCCGGGCGCGGAGGTGCGGCGGATCGAGGGCCCGCGGCAGTGGCTGTCCTTCCCCACCGACGCCAGCGCGGCGCCGATCGTGGCGGCCGTCGCGGCGGCGTACGACGTCGCCGACCTCTCGATCCAGGAGCCCGACATCGAGGACGTGATCCGCGACCTCTACTCGCGCTAGGGAGTTCCCCTCCGTGGGGTTCCTTGATCGCCAGCGGGGTACGAGACAGTCTCGAAGGACGTCGACCTCGAGGAGAGACATGCCAGACCTGCCCCAGCCGACCGACGGCACCTCCATCGCCACCGCCCCGTCGCAGGAGGCGCAGCTCGGCTCCACGATGGAGAACGGCGCGCCGGCCCCCAGCGACCGCAACTCACTGACCGTCGGCCCCGACGGTCCGATCCTGCTGCACGACGTGCACTTCCTGCACCAGATGGCGCACTTCAACCGGGAGCGGATCCCGGAGCGCAACGTGCACGCCAAGGGCTCCGGCGCCTTCGGTGTCTTCGAGACCACCGAGGACGTGTCGGCCTACACCAAGGCGGCGCTCTTCCAGCCGGGCGCCACGACCGAGATGCTGGCCCGCTTCTCCCAGGTCGCCGGCGAGCAGGGCTCGCCGGACACCTGGCGGGACCCGCGCGGCTTCGCACTGAAGTTCTACACCTCCGAGGGCAACTACGACCTGGTCGGCAACAACACCCCGATCTTCTTCATCCGCGACACCATGAAGTTCCCGCACTTCATCCGCAGCCAGAAGCGGCGCGGCGGGTCCGCGCTGCGCGACAACAACATGCAGTGGGACTTCTGGACGCTGAACCCCGAGTCGGCGCACCAGGTCACCTACCTGATGGGCGACCGCGGCATCCCCAAGACGTACCGGCACATGAACGGCTACGGCTCCCACACCTACCTGTGGATCAACGCCGCCGGCGAGAAGCACTGGGTGAAGTACCACTTCCACAGCAACCAGGGCGTCGCCGGCCTCCCGGACGCGGACGCGACCCGGATCGCCGGTGAGGATGCCGACTTCCACCGGCGCGACCTCTACAACGCCATCGCCCGCCAGGAGTTCCCGAGCTGGACGCTCTCCGTGCAGCTGATGCCGTACGAGGACGCGAAGACCTACCGGATCAACCCGTTCGACCTCACCAAGATCTGGCCGCACAGCGACTACCCGCTGGTCAAGGTCGGCACGATGACGCTGAACCGGAACCCGGAGAACTTCTTCGCCGAGATCGAGCAGGCCGCGTTCGAGCCCAGCGCGATCGTCCCCGGCATCGGCTTCAGTCCCGACAAGATGCTGCTCGGCCGCGCCTTCGCCTACGCCGACACGCACCGCTACCGGATCGGCCCGAACTACCACCAGCTGCCGGTCAACCGCCCCCGGGTCGAGGTGAACACCTACACCCAGGACGGCCCGATGGCCTACGAGCACCGGGCCGACGACCCGGTCTATGCGCCGAACTCCTTCGGCCGCGGGTACGCCGACGAGGTGGGCGTGGCGAGCGACGGCTGGGAGACCGACGGCGCCATGGTCCGCCAGGCCTACACGCTGCGCCCGGACGACGACGACTGGTCACAGGCCGGGACCATGGTGCGCGAGGTCTGGAACGACGAGCAGCGCGAGCAGTTCGTCCAGACCGTCGCCGGCCACCTGCTGGCCGGGGTGGAGGGCGACGTGCTCGTGCGCGCGTTCGCGTACTGGAAGAACGTCGACGCCGAGACCGGCAAGCGGATCGAGGAGCTGGTGCGGTCCAAGTCCGAGGGCGACATGCCCAGCGGGCAGCCCGACCAGGCGAAGGCCGACGCGAGCGACCCGGTGGTCGAGCCGCACACGCAGGCGAACAGCTGAGGTTCCGCAGCTGACGCCCCTCATCAGTGCCCACGGGGCCGGACTCGGCACCGACCCCGACGGCGACCCGCTCACCGCGCTGGAGCGGGTCGCCGGGTCGGGCGTGGACTTCGTCGAGCTGGACGTACGCCGCTGCCGCGACGGCGTCCTCGTCCTCGCCCACGACCGCGACCTGCTCGTCGACGGCACGAGCCGCCCGCTGGCCGGGCTGACCGGGGCCGTGGTCGAGGCCGCCGCGCCGGGCCTGCTGCGCTACGACACCGCGCTCGAGGTGCTCCGCGGTCGGGTGCGGGCCCATCTGGACCTGAAGTTCCGCTCCCCCGGCTCGCAGGACGAGCTCGGCGCGGTCGAGCGGGCGGTCGAGGTCCTCGGCGCCGACGGCGTCCTGGTGACCACCGGCAACGTGCACGCGATCCACGCCGTACGCACCTGGGCGCGCGACCGGCACCCGGGCCTGCTCGCCGCGCTGAGCGTCGGCGGCTCCGTGGCCGGGCGCCCGCCGGCCGTGCGGCTGCGCGCCCGCCGCGACCAGCTCTTCCCCGGTCGGCTGCTCGAAGCGGCGGACGCCAACGCGGTGGCCGCCAACCACTGGCTGGCGCTGCTGACGGTGGCCCGGCTGGCGCGTCGCCGGGGCCTGCCGCTGGCGGTGTGGACCGTCGACCACGACCGGGCGCTGCGGCACTGGCTGCGGCCGGGGCGCGCGTGTCTGGTCGTGACCAACCGCCCCGGCCGGGCCCTGGAGCTCCGGGCCGCCGGTGGGTGACGGGATCTCGCCATGACCGCCGGGACCGACGTGCTGGGCGAGCCCTACCTGGCCGAGACCATCGAGCTGCCCGCCGACGACGAGGGCCCGGTCGTCGCCACGCTGGTCAGTCGTCGCGCTGCCGCGCCGACGACGAAGGCGGTGCTGCACGTGCACGGGTTCGCCGACTACTTCTTCCAGACCCAGTACGCCGAGTGGTGGACCGAGCGCGGCTACGACTTCTACGCGGTGGACCTGCGCAAGCACGGCCGCTCGATCCGGTCGCACCAGACGCCCAACTACGTCGAGGACCTCGGCGCGTACTTCGCCGACCTCGACGCCGCCTGGTCCCGTGTCACGCAGCGCGACGGCCACACCGAGGTGCTCGCCAGCGCCCACTCGACCGGGGGCCTGGTGGTCCCGCTGTGGGCCCACGAGCGTCGCGCGGAGCTGCCCCAGCTGCGCGGCATGGTGCTCAACTCCCCCTGGCTGGACCTGCAGGGCTCGGCCCTGATGCGCACCGTCGGGACGGCCGTGCTCACCCGGCTGGCGCGGCGCAGCCCCCGCCGCGAGATCCCGCGCTCCGTCGACGGCGCCTACACCCGGAGCCTGCACCGCGACCACGACGGTGAGTGGGAGTTCGACCTGGACTGGAAGCCGCTGAGGTCGTGGCCGGTGTTCGCCGGCTGGCTGGCGGCGGTCCGGCACGGCCACGCCCGGCTGCACCGCGGCCTCGAGGTGCCGTGCCCGGTGCTGGTGCTCAGCTCGGACCGCTCCGCGCTCGCGGGCGCCACCGGCGACACGGTGCACAGCCACGACCTCGTCCTCGACGTCGAGCACATCCGCCGCTGGGCGACCGCGATCGGCCGGCACGTCACCTACGTCGCGGTCCCCGGGGCCCGGCACGACGTGGTGCTCTCGCTGCCCGAGCCGCGAGAGCGGGTCTACGCCGAGCTGCGGCGCTGGCTGGCGGCGTACGCTGCCCCATGACCGAATCGACCACCGACCCGGTGCCGCCCGTCCCACCGCACGGGCCGGTGACGCCCGGCGGGCTCCGTGACCGGTTCCTCGCCCGCCTGGTCGACGCGGTGCTCCTCCTCGTCGTGACCGTCGTCGTGGTCAGCGTCGTCGTGGTCGGTGCGATCCTCGGTCACGCGCCGTCGTTCTACGGCTTGGCCGACACCTGGGTCGACGCGGCCGTCTCGGCGGTGCTGAGCGCGGCCATCACGCTGGGCTACTTCGCCGTCCTCGAGAGCCGGGAGGGACGCACCGTCGGCAAGCGGATCATGCGGCTGCGCACCCTCGGGCCGGCCGGCGACCTGCCGACGCTCGCGCAGGCGGTGCGGCGCAACGCGTGGACCGTCGTCACGGCGCTGGCTCTCGTGCCGGTGGCGAGCGGTGTGCTCAGCGGTGTGCTCAGCGGGGCGGCTGCGGTGGTAGCCGGGGGCATTGCGCTCGGGATCAACGCCGACACGGTCGCCCGGCAGGGCCCGCACGACCGGTTCGCCGGGGGCACCCGCGTCGTCGAGGAGCGCTGAGCGGCATCGGCCGCCGCGGCCGCCCGGCCCTAGGTGAGGATGAGGGCGCCGAGCGCCACCACACCCACCACCACGATGAAGCCGCGCAGCACCGAGGCGGGCAGCCGGCGGCCCACCGTGGCACCGACCTGGCCGCCGATGACCGAGCCCACGCCGATGAGCACGACGACCCGCCAGTCGACGTCGGCGACGAGGACGAACAGCAGGCCGGCGATGCCGTTCACGATCGCGGCCAGCACGTTCTTCACCGCGTTCAGGCGCTGCATCGACTCCTCGACGCCGATGCCGAGCACCGCCATCAGCAGCACGCCCTGCGCGGCGCCGAAGTAGCCGCCGTACACCCCGGTCAGCGCCACCGCCGGCCACACCCACCAGGCGCCGTGGTGCGGGAGGCCGCCGTGGGCCTCGTGCCGGCGGGTCACCCACGCCGAGATCCGCGGCTGGAAGACCACCAGCACCAGCCCGAGCAGGATCAGGGCCGGCACGATCGCGCCGAACGCGCCGGGGAACCCGAGCAGCAGCAGGCCACCCGCCAGGCCGCCGAGCAGCGAGCCGACGCCGAGGCGCAGCACCCGGCTGCGCTGGCCGGACAGCTCCCGGCGGTAGCCGATCGCGCCGGAGACCGAACCGGGCACCAGCCCGACGCTGTTGGACACGTTCGCGGTCACGGGTGGGACGCCGAACGCCAGCAGGGTCGGGAACGTGATCAGCGTTCCCGACCCCACCAGCGTGTTGATGGCGCCGGCGGCCATGCCCGCGAGCAGCACGGCCGCGTCCTGGATCGGCGTCACGGTGCGGTCGGTGCCTCCCCGTCGTCCGTGCTGCCGGCCTGCGGGAGGTCCGCTTCCCCGGCGGCGGGCCGACGGCCGCGGCCCTCGGCGGCGCTCGCGGCCTCCGCGATCGCGTCCTGGACCGCCCGGTCGGTGGCGCTCATCTCCTTGTCACGTTCCGCCAGCTGCGGCTCGCTCGGCCCCATGTCGACCCGCTTGGCGGGCCCCGAGGTCTCCTGGGGGATGCCCTGCAGGTTGTTCATGGTGGAGCCCAGGCCCTCGAGCGCCTTGCCGATCTCGGAGGGGACGATCCACACCTTGTTGGCGTCGCCCTCGGCGATCTTCGGCATCATCTGGAGGTACTGGTAGGCCAGCAGCGACTGGTCCGGGCGCCCGTCGTGGATCGCCTGGAAGACCGTCTGGATGGCCTGGCCCTCACCCTGCGCCCGCAGGATCGAGGACTCCCGGTCGGCCTGGGCCCGCAGGATCTGCGACTCCCGGGCGCCCTCGGCGTTGAGGATCGAGGACTGCTTCTGGCCCTCGGCGGTGAGGATCGCGGCCTGGCGCTGGCCCTCGGCGGTGAGGATGACCGCCCGCTTCTCGCGGTCGGCCCGCATCTGCTTCTCCATCGAGTCCTTGATCGACGGCGGCGGGTCGATGCCCTTGAGCTCCACCCGGTTGACCCGGATGCCCCACTTGCCGGTCGCCTCGTCGAGCACGCCCCGCAGGCCGGAGTTGATCGAGTCGCGGCTGGTGAGCGTCTCCTCGAGGTCCATGCCGCCGACGATGTTGCGCAGCGTGGTCATGGTCAGCTGCTCGATGGCCTGGATGTAGTTGGCGATCTCGTAGGTCGCCGCGATCGGGTCGGTCACCTGGAAGTAGATGACGGTGTCGATCGAGACCACCAGGTTGTCCTCGGTGATCACCGGCTGCGGCGGGAAGCTGACGACCTGCTCGCGCAGGTCGATCAGGTAGTGCACCCGGTCGACGAAGGGCACCACCACGTTCAGGCCGGCGGGCAGGGTCTGCTTGTACTTGCCGAACCGCTCGACGATGCCGGCCCGGGCCTGCGGCACGATCCGCACGGTCTTGGCGAGCAGCACGATGACGAACAGCAGCAGCAGCGCCACGATGATCAGCAGGGCCGTCATGCCGTCCTCCTCTCATAGGAATGGATGCTGGTTCGGGGGTAGGGCGCCGGTAGGGGCGCCGGTCTCAGGGCTCCAGGGTCGGAACCGGGTGGACGTACGCCGTGGCACCACGGATCTCGAACACCTCGACCGTCTCCCCCGGTTCGATGGTGAGGTGCTCGTCGTACGGCGCGGCGGACCAGATCTCCCCCGCCAGCCGGACGCGGCCCGGCTCGATCGCGGTGATCCGCTCGGTCACCAGGGCGCGCTGCCCCAGGAGCTTGTGCTGGCCCAGGACGAGCTCCGGCCCGGCGTGCAGCCGGCGGACCACGCCGGGCCGGACCAGCGCCAGCATCGCCACCGAGGCGGCGGCGGCGACCAGCGCCTGGGCGAGGAAGGGCGCACCGAGGAGCGCGGCGACGAGGCCGGCCGTGGCGCCCACCGCGAGCATGATCAGGACCAGGTCGAGACTGAACATCTCGGCGACGCCCAGCGCGATGGCCAACGTCAGCCAGCCCGCCCACTGGTTGTCCCCGAGCCAGTCCATACTGCGACCCTACCGGTGCCGCACGCGCCGGCGGGCCGCAAAACGGCCATCCTCACGACTCAGCACCATGGGCATGCCGAACGTGGCCGCGAGGTTCTCCTCGGTGACGACGTGGTCGAGCAGGCCGGCGGCGACCACCTGGCCCTGGCGCAGCAGCAGCGCGTGGGTGAAGCCGGGCGGGATCTCCTCCACGTGGTGGGAGACCAGCACGGTCGCGGGCGAGTCGGGGTCCATCGCCAGCACCGACAGCGTGGAGACCAGGTCCTCCCGGCCGCCGAGGTCGAGGCCGGCGGCCGGCTCGTCGAGCAGCAGCAGCTCGGGGTCGGCCATCAGCGCCCGGGCGATCTGGACCCGCTTGCGCTCCCCCTCGCTGAGGGTGCCGAAGGTGCGGTCGGCGAGGTGGGCGACGCCGACCTCGGTGAGCAGGCTGAGGGCCCGGTCGTGGTCGAGGCCGTCGTACTCCTCGCGCCAGCGGCCGACCACGGCGTACGACGCGGAGACGACGACGTCGCGCACCCGCTCGCCGCGCGGGATCCGCTCGGCCAGGGCGGCGCTGGTCAGGCCGATGCGGGGGCGCAGCTCGAACACGTCGACGGTGCCGAGCACCTCCTCGAGGACGCCGGCCACACCCGCGGTGGGGTGCATCTGCGCCGAGGCGACCTGCAGCAGCGTGGTCTTGCCGGCGCCGTTGGGGCCGAGGACCACCCAGCGCTCGTCCTCCTCGACGGTCCACGAGACGGCGTCGAGCAGGGTGGCCTGGCCACGCCGCACGGTGACGTCGGCGAACTCCAGGACGGCAGTCATGGCGGTCACCCTATCCGGCGTACCGTCAGGGCTCGTGACAGCGCCCATGGCCAGCCTGCCCGCGTCGTGCCGCCTCGCCTGGTGGGGCACCGCGTGGTTGCGCGGCCACGTGGTGACCGACTTCCTGGTCGACGCGGTGCTGGGCGAGGACGCCACCCACGCGGTGGCCGGGCTGCCCGGCAGCGACGTCACCGAGACGCTCGTCGGAGCGCTCGGACGGCTGCGCGGCGCGGGCGCGACCTCGTTCGGTGCGGCGCTGCCGGCCGAGGGCGACCCGGTCGGCCTCGGCGGGCCGCGCGACTTCAACACCGCCGCGCTGGAGGCCGGCGAGGCGGTGGTCGTGGCGGGGACCGACCTCGGGCTGGTGCCCCAGCGGGTCGGCGCCGCGGTGGGCTGGGTGGCCCTGCCCGCCCGACGCCGCCAGCTGCCCGACGTGGGCGAGGCCGACCGGGCGCTGCGGGCCACGCTGCTCGCGGCCGCCGACGGGCTGGCCCGCCTCGACGTGGCCCGCTGGCGGCCCGAGGTGGCCGACCGGCTGATGAACCTGCGCCGCCGCGAGGCGGTCGAGGCGCCCGACGGCGTGCCGCCGCGGTGCGTCGAGCTCGCGGCCCGGGCCGTGCAGGCGATGGAGATCGTCGACCTGGGCCTCGAGGACGACGGTGGTGCGGTGTCGGCGTACGAGATCGAGGCGCGGCGCTCCACCCTGCAGCCGCTAGGCCGGGCCGGGCGGCACGCCCTGGTGGCCGCCTGCTCGCCCGAGGTGTGGCCGCCTTCCTGAGGCGGAGGCGCCCGGGCGATAGCCTCGGCGGCGATGCCCGAGACGTCGCCCCGCACCCCCGAGACCCTGCTCATCACGCTGACCGGCAAGGACCGGCCCGGCGTGACGTCCACGCTGCTCGGCACCCTGGCCCACGTGGGCGTCGACGTGATCGACATCGAGCAGATCGTGCTGCGCGGCCGGTTGATCCTCGGCGTGCTCGTCACCACCCCGCGCGACTGGCGCCGGCTGCAGTCCGCGGTCGAGGACACCGCCCGGGACCTCGGCATGGCCGTCGACGTCGCCCGCGGGGTCGGCGACACCAAGAACCGCGGCGGCGGCCGCGCCCACGTGACGGTCATCGGCATGCCGCTGCGGGCCTCCGCGATGGCCGCCGTGGCGGGCCGGATCGCCGACAGCGGCGCCAACATCGACCGGATGGAGCGGATGGCGCGCTACCCGGTCACCGCGATCGACCTGCACGTCTCGGGCACCGACCCCGACGCGCTGCGCGGGGTGCTCGCCACCGAGGCGGCCCGGCAGGGCATCGACATCGCGGTGCAGCCCGCCAACCTGCTGCGTCGCGGGATGCGGCTGATCGTGATGGACGTCGACTCCACGCTGGTGCAGGGCGAGGTCATCGAGATGCTCGCCGCGCACGCCGGCTGCGAGCGGGAGGTGGCCGCGGTCACCGAGGCGGCGATGCGCGGCGAGGTGGACTTCGAGGAGTCGCTGCGCCGCCGGGTCGCCCTGCTCGAGGGTGTCCCGGCGTCCGCGCTCGACGAGGTGTACGACGCGATCGAGCTCGCCCCCGGCGCCCGCACGATGGTGCGGACCCTGCGCCGGCTCGGCTACCGGTTCGCGATCGTCTCGGGCGGCTTCAGCCAGATCACCGACCGCCTCGCCGCCGACCTCGGCATCCACTTCTCCCGCGCCAACGAGCTCGAGATCGCCGACGGCCGGCTCACCGGCCGGATCGTGGGCGACGTGGTCGACCGGGCCGGCAAGGCCACGGCGCTGCGCCAGTTCGCGACCGAGGTCGGCGTGCCGGAAGCCGCCGTGATCGCCATCGGCGACGGCGCGAACGACCTCGACATGCTGAGCGCGGCCGGGCTGGGCATCGCCTACAACGCCAAGCCGGTGGTCCAGGACGCCGCGGACACCGCCGTCAACGTGCCCTACCTCGACGCGATCGTCTACCTGCTCGGCATCTCCCGCGAGGAGGTCGAGCAGGCCGACGCCGAGGCCGGCATCGTCACGCCCGCGCCGCCGGTGTGAGTCCGGGAGGCTCGGGGGGTGCCCGCCGTGGGCGGATCCGGCCCGGAACCCTCGCCCACCGGCACCTACCCTCCGCGCCCTAAGCAGAGGGGCGCGGGTGTGCCCCTCTCCTTAGGACGCGCGGGGTGAGGGACGCCAGGCACCGGGGCGCGGCGTTCGTGACCGCTCGGTCCCCTCGGCCGAGGCCCCCAGCGACACCTACCCTCCGCGCCCTAAGCAGAGGGGCGGGGGTGTGCCCCTCTCCTTAGGACCCGCGGGGGAAGGGTGCGCCAGGCGCCGGGCCGGCTCAACCCCGGGCCACGTGGAACGCCAGCACCCTCGCGGTCGCCGGGGCGAGGTCGGCCCAGTCCCCGTCGTACCCGAAGAGCGTGACCGCGCCCGTCGGGTAGCCGCCCGCCATCGCGGTGGCCGCCTCGACGTCGCCCTCGCCGTCGTCGAGCAGGTGGGCGAGGTAGGCGACGGTCGGGTTGTGGCCGACGACCACGAGCGTGCTCGCCTCGGCCGGGGTGAGCCGCATCAGGTCCAGGGCGGTGTCCGGGCCGGCGCCGTAGAAGCCGCGGTCGAGGTCGGGCTCCACGTCCCAGCCCGCGGCGGCGGCCATCGCCTCCCACGTCTGCGCGGGTCCGGGTGGCGGCCGACACCAGGGCGTGGTCGGCGGCCACCCCCTGGGCGGCCAGCCACCGGCCGGCCGCCGCGGCGTCGTCGCGACCGCGGTCCGCGAGCTCGCGCTCGGCGTCGGTCGGCCCGTCCTGACGGGCCTTGGCGTGGCGAACGAGGGCGATCCGTCGCGACAGGGGCTGCACGGAAGAACTGTACGACCGGCCATGCCCTAGCCTCCCTCCCATGCCCAGCGGACCCCTCATGATCATCGGCGGCGCGGAGGACAAGCTCCGGCGGCGCACGATCCTCACGGACTTCGTGGCCGCCGCCGGCGGCGACCAGGCCCGGATCGCGGTGATCCCCACCGCCTCCTCGCTGGGCCGGGAGGTCGTGGAGGTCTACGACGCGCTCTTCCGCACGCTCGGCGCCGCCGACGTCGTGGCCATCCGCCCCGAGAGCCGCGAGGACGCCCACGACCCGGCGCTGGTGGCCGAGCTCGAGGCGGCCACCGGCATCTTCATGACCGGCGGCAACCAGCTGAAGCTCTCGGCGCTGGTGAGCGGCACCCCGCTGGGCGAGGCGATCCGGGCCGCCCACCGGCGCGGCGTGGTCGTGGCCGGCACCTCCGCCGGCGCCAGCATCCAGTCCTCCCACATGGTCGCCTTCGGCGGCCCGGGCGCCACCCCCAAGCAGCGGATGACCCAGGTGGCCGCCGGACTGGGCCTGCTGGAGTCGACGGTGATCGACCAGCACTTCGACCAGCGCAACCGGTACGGTCGGCTGCTGATGATCGTGGCCCAGTCGCCCCAGCTCCTCGGCCTCGGTGTCGACGAGGACACCGCCGCCGTGGTCGAGGACGTCGACGGGCACGAGGTGATGCGGGTCGTGGGCCGGGGCGCGGTCACGGTCTTCGACCCCTCCCGGATCGTCACCAACGCCTACGACGCGAACCGGTCGGCCGCCCTGCTGGCCAGCGGGGTCGTGCTGCACGTGCTCCCCGAGGGCGCACGCTTCGACCTCACCACCCGCACGCTGCTGCGGCAGCCCGGGCACCTCGACCCCGCCGAGGCGGCCGACCTCGCCGAGGCCGGGCAGGACCTGCGCGACCTGGCCCGCGACATCGCGGCCGCCGACAAGTCGCCCACCGCGCTGCGCCGCCGGCTGGCCCGCCGACGCCCCGCCGGCCCGACCCAGGGCCCGACCACGCAGGACACCCCCCACCAGGACGGAGCCTCCTGATGTCCCAACGCCCCACCGCCGAGCTCGCGATCCTCGAGACGCGGGTCTACCGCGGCGCGAACGTCTGGTCCTACGACAAGGCGATCCACCTCGTGGTGGACCTGGGCCGGCTCGAGCAGTTCCCCAGCAACACGATCCCCGGCTTCACCGACACGCTGCTGCAGCTGGTCCCGGGCCTGCGCGAGCACTCCTGCTCGCGCGGCCGCCGGGGCGGCTTCGTCGAGCGGCTGAACGAGGGGACCTGGCTGGGCCACGTCGCCGAGCACTGTGCGCTGGCGCTGCAGCAGGTCGTCGGGCACGACGTGCGCCGCGGCAAGACCCGCTCGGTCAAGGGTGCCCCCGGGCAGTACCACGTCGTCTACGCGTTCATGGACGAGCAGGTCGGGCTCGCGGCCGGCCGGCTCGCCGTACGCCTGGTCAACCACCTGGTCGAGGCCGACCCCGAGTTCGACTGGGAGCGTGAGCTCGAGTCGTTCATCCTGCGCGCCGAGCGCACCGCGTTCGGTCCCTCCACCCAGGCCATCCTCGACGAGGCCGGCTCGCGCGACATCCCGTGGATCCGGCTCAACCAGCACTCCCTGGTCCAGCTCGGCCAGGGCGTCCACGCCAAGCGGATCCGCGCGACCATGACCTCGGCCACGAGCGCGATCGCGGTGGACGTCGCCTCCGACAAGGACCTCACCACGCGGCTGCTGGGCGCGGCCGGCCTGCCGGTGCCCAAGCAGGAGTCGGTGCGCACCGAGGACCAGGCGGTCCGGGTCGCCGAGCGGATCGGCTTCCCCGTGGTGCTCAAGCCGCTGGACGGCAACCACGGCCGGGGCGTGTGCCTGGACCTGCAGGACGACGCGGAGGTGCGCGCCGCCTTCCCGGTAGCCCGCGACCAGTCCCGTCGTGGGGTCGTGGTGGTGGAGTCGTTCGTGACCGGCAAGGACTACCGCTGCCTGATCATCGACGGCAAGGTCGCCGCGATCGCCGAGCGGGTCCCCGCCTCGGTCGTCGGCGACGGCACCAGCACCGTCGAGCAGCTGGTCGAGACCGCCAACGCCGATCCCCGCCGCGGGGTCGGGCACGAGAAGGTGCTCACCCGGATCAAGGTCGACGACGCCGCCGTGGCGCTGCTGCGCGAGCAGGGCTTCGAGCTGACCGACGTGCCGGCCGAGGGCGCCATGGTCAAGCTCGCGCTGACCGGCAACATGTCCACCGGCGGCATCTCGATCGACCGGACCTTCGAGGCGCACCCGGAGAACGTCGAGATCGCCGAGGAGGCGGCCCGGATGATCGGGCTGGACATCGCCGGCATCGACTTCATCTGCCCCGACATCACCGAGCCGGTCCGCGAGACCGGCGGTGCCATCTGCGAGGTCAACGCCGCACCGGGGTTCCGGATGCACACCCACCCCACGATCGGCGAGCCGCAGTTCATCGCCAAGCCGGTCGTCGACATGCTCTTCCCGCCGGGCACCGCCTCGCGGATCCCGATCGTCGCCGTCACCGGCACCAACGGCAAGACCACGACTGCGCGGATGATCTCCCACATCTTCAAGGGCATGGGCCGCAAGGTCGGGATGACCTCCACCGACGGCGTCGTGATCGACGAGCGCCTGGTCATCCGCAGCGACGCCTCGGGGCCCCGCTCGGCACGGATGGTGCTGCAGAACCCGCGGGTCGACTTCGCCGTCTTCGAGGTCGCCCGCGGCGGCATCCTGCGCGAGGGCCTCGGCTACGAGCGCAACGACGTGGCCGTGGTGCTCAACGTGCAGCCCGACCACCTCGGCCTGCGCGGCATCGACACCGTCGAGCAGCTCGCCGACGTCAAGGCCGTGCTCGTCGAGGCGGTGCCCCGCGACGGGCACGCCGTGCTCAACGCCGACGACCCGCTGGTGCGCGAGATGCGCCGCCGGTGCTCCGGCGAGGTCGTCTGGTTCTCGATGGAGGAGCCGGGCTCCGAGGCACGCGAGATGATCGACGCGCACTGCCGCCGCGGCGGCAAGGCGCTGGTCCTCGAGCCCTCCGAGCGCGGCGAGATGATCGTCGTCAGGCACGGCCGCCGGGAGATGCAGCTGGCCTGGACCCACCTGCTGCCGGCGACCTTCGCCGGCCGGGCCCGGATGAACGTGCAGAACACGCTCGCGGCCGCCGCCGCGGCGTTCGCCGCCGGCGCCCCGCTGCACGACATCCGGCAGGGACTGCGCAGCTTCTCCACGAACTACTACCTCTCCCCCGGCCGGCTGAACGAGGTCGACGTCAACGGCGTGAACGTGATCGTCGACTACTGCCACAACGCGCCGGGCATGCGGATGCTGGGCGACTTCGTCGACCGGGTCGGCGACTCCCTGCAGTCCAGCCACGACCTGGCCCGTCCCTCCCGGATCGGCATCATCGCGACCGCCGGCGACCGGCGCGACGAGGACATGCGCGAGCTCGGCCACGTGGCGGCCCAGCACTTCGACGTGGTCGTCGTGCGCGAGGACGTCGCGCTGCGCGGCCGCCAGCGCGGCGAGACCGCGGCGCTGGTCATCGAGGGCGTCCGGGCGGCGATGGCCGACGGCGCCCGGTGCCGGCAGGTGGAGCAGGTGCTCGACGAGATCGACGCGGTCCGGCACGCGATGAGCCGGGCCAACCCCGGCGACCTCGTCGTGGTGTGCGTCGACAAGCACGCGGCGGTGATGGGCGAGCTCGAGACGTGGTCCAACCAGGCGCAGGCCGGTGCGGCGGCGAACCCCGAGACGCCCGCGGCCGACCCCGACTACGCCGCGCGGACGCCCGAGGTCAGCTGACCCCCTCCACCGGGCCGGCGGCGGTGCGCACCTTGTCCCGGAGGGTCTCCGGGCTGTCGGGCGTGCCGCCGTGCGCGGCGATCCAGTCATAGACCGCGGCCCGCTCCGCGTGGCACATCAGCGCCACCACGTCGCCCGGCTCCGCCGCCGCCACCAGCGCCGCAAGCCCCGCGACCTCGGTCGGGTACGACGTCACGTCGTGCACGCCCACCCGTGCGGCGCCCGACCGCAGCAGCCCGTCGAGCTCCTCGACCGTCCGGCCCCGCAGGTAGTGCTCCTTGTGCGCGATCACCATCACGTCGCTGTCGCGGGCGCCGACCTCGGCCAGCTTCTCGATCAGGTCGTCCTGGCGGTCCCCCACCACGCCGAGGGCGAGCAGCAGCCGGCCGCCGGGCCGGCGTACGCCGTCCATGACCTCCAGCAGCGCCTCGAGGCCCGCCTCGTTGTGGGCGAGGTCCACGACGACGGAGACCTCGCCCAGCGAGAAGAAGTTCATCCGCCCGGGGTTGTGCTCGGCGTCGGGGCGGAACGTGCGCAGCCCCTCGACCACGGCCTCCCGCGGCAGCCCGACCGCCAGCGCCGCCGACGCGGCCGCCAGCGCGTTCTCGACGTTGAAGCGGGAGAGCCCGGCCAGCGTCATCGGCACGTCCACGAGCGCGACCAGCGGGTCGGGGTCGGCGCCGGGCGCGAGCACCGACACGCAGCCGTCGATGACGGTCGTGGCGCGGCCGCCGCCGGTGAGGGCCTCCCGGATCGCGGGGCTGTCGGGGTCGCGGGAGAACACCCAGGGCCGCGCCTTGACCACGTGGCGCATCGCGAAGACCCGGGGGTCGTCGGCGTTGAGCACCGACCAGCCGTCCTCGCGGGTGATCTGCGCGACCACGGACTTGACCTCGGCGAGCTGGTCGACGGTGTCGATGCCGTGCAGGCCGAGGTGGTCCGCGGAGACGTTCGTGACCACCGAGACGTCGTTGCGGGTCAGCCCGATGCCCTTGAGCAGGATGCCGCCCCGGGCGGTCTCGGTGACCGCCAGCTCGACCTCGTCATGGGCCAGCACGCGGCCGGCGCCGCTGGGCCCGGAGTAGTCGCCGGCCTCGACGAGCTCCCCGTTCACGTAGATGCCGTCGGTGCTGGACCAGCCCACGCCCAGGCCCTGGGTGCGCGCGATGTGGGCGATCATCCGCGAGGTCGTGGTCTTGCCGTTGGTGCCGGTGACCGCCACCACCGGCACGCGCGGCGTCATCGTGTGGGGCGCCGGTCCCGCCTCGGCCGTCGCGACCTCGGCGGCGGCGCGGCCGACCGCCGACTCGACGTCGGAGTCCAGGAGCGCGTCGAGCACCTCCGCGACGGCCCGGCCCAACACCTGCGCACGGGTCCGGTGCCGCCACGGGTAGGCGACCACCAGCCGGTGCGGGTCCGCGGTGGGACGCACGCGTACGGCCAGCCGGGTGGTGCCGGACTCCGCGGCGACGGCCCGGACCAGCCGCGCGACGGCCCGGGCGGCGAACCGCTGCCGGAAGCCGGACTCCGGCTCACCCGGCCGGGCCCCGGCGAGCCCGATCCGACGCGCCAGCCGGGCGACGGCGTCGGTCTCCGCCGCGGCCAGGCCGGTGATGTCGAGCGTCAGCTTGATCGCCGCGCGCGGGAAGTACAGGTTGGGCCCCTCCAGGACCCGGACCTCGACCAGCGCCCCGGCACAGTTCTCCGTCACCCGGGAACCGTACCGACCCGCCGCACCTCGGGGCACACCCCGGGAGAGCTGCCTCAGGCGCCCATCGCGTGGAAGCCACCGTCGACGTGGACGATCTCGCCGGTGGTGGCCGGGAAGAAGTCCGAGAGCAGCGCGCAGACCGCCTTCGCGGTCGGGGTCTGGTCCTGCTCGTCCCAGCCGAGCGGCGCGCGGGTGCCCCACATGGCCTCCAGCTCCTCGAAGCCGGGGATGGCCTTCGCCGCGAGCGTCTTCAGCGGGCCGGCGGAGACCAGGTTGACCCGGATGCCGTCCGGCCCCAGGTCGCGGGCCAGGTAGCGCGAGCAGGACTCCAGGCCGGCCTTGGCCACGCCCATCCAGTCGTAGGCCGGCCAGGCCACGGTGGCGTCGAAGGTGAGGCCGACGACCGAGCCGCCCTCGCCCATCATCGGGCGGCAGGCCTGGGCCAGCGACATCAGCGAGTACGCCGAGACCCGGACCGCCTGGGCGACGTCCTCCCAGGGTCCCTGGAGGAACTTGCCCCCCAGCAGCGTCTCGGGGTTGCCGTAGGCGATGGAGTGGACCACGCCGTCGAGCCCGTCGACGTGCTCGCCCACCAGCTCGGGGAGCCGCTCGAGGTGCTCGGGGTCGGTCACGTCCAGCTCGAGCACGGGCGGCTCGACCGGCAGCCGCCTGGCGATCCGCTTCGTGATGCCCAGTGCCCGCCCGAAGTTGGAGATGAGCACCGTGGCGCCCTGCTCCTGCGCGACCTTGGCGGTCGCGAACCCGATGGAGGAGTCCATCGTGACGCCCGCGACCAGGATCCGCTTGCCGTCCAGAATGCCCATGTCAGTGCCCCATTCCCAGTCCGCCGTCGACCGGGATGACCGCCCCGGTGACGTATGCCGCGCCGTCGCCGGCGAGCCAGGTGACCGCGGAGGCGACCTCGTCGGGCGAGGCGTACCTCCCCAGCGGCACCTGGGTCTTGATCGTCGTCTTCTGCTCGTCGGTGAGCACCGCGGTCATGTCGGTCTCCACGAAGCCGGGCGCGACCACGTTGGCGGTGATCGAGCGCGAGCCGAGCTCCCGGGCCAGGGACCGGGCCATGCCCACCAGGCCCGCCTTCGAGGCCGCGTAGTTGACCTGCCCGGCGGAGCCGAGCAGCCCGACGACCGACGAGATGAACACGATCCGGCCGCGGCGCAGCCGCAGCATCCCCTTCGCGGCCCGCTTGGCCAGCCGGAAGGAGCCGGTGAGGTTCGTGTCGATCACCGAGGTCCAGTCCTCCTCCGACATGCGCAGCAGCAGCGTGTCGGCGGTGATCCCGGCGTTGGCCACCAGCACCTCGACGGGGCCGTGCGCGGCCTCGATCTCGGCGAACGCGGCATCCACGGCCGCGGGGTCGGTGATGTCGCACCGGACGTCGAGGGTCCCCACGGGGGCGCCGCCGCTGCGCGTGGTGACCGCGACCCGGTCGCCCTGGGCGACGAAGGCCTCGGCGATGGCGCGGCCGATGCCTCGGTTGCCGCCGGTGACCAGGACCGAGCGGCCGGCAGGTTCGGGATTGACTTCGCTCACGGCGTCGACGCTAGCGATTACCCCGGGGTAGGACTAAAACCTCACTCGTCCTCGAGCCGGAAGCCGACCTTCAGCCCGACCTGGAAGTGCTCCACGGCGCCGTCCTTCACCTGGCCCCGGACCTGGGTGACCTCGAACCAGTCGAGGTGGCGCAGCGTCTTGCTGGCGCGCTCGACCGCGTTGCGGATGGCCTGGTCGATCCCGTCGGGCGAGGTGCCGACGATCTCGCTGACACGGTAGGTGCGGTTGGTCATGGTGCCTCCTGAGCAGACGTGGGGACCTCAGGCTAGCGACGTAGGATCGAACGCATGGCCCGAGACCCGATCCGACACCGGGACGAGCCGATCCGGATCACCACCGCAGCGACCAGCCGCGCCGACGACATCGCGGTCCGGCAGAAGCGCTACCTGCTGTCGATGAGCATCCGCTCGGCGTGTTTCGTCGGCGCCGTCGTGTCGTTCATCGCCGGGGTGGGCTGGCTGTGGCCGATCCTGATCGCCGGCGCGCTGGTGCTCCCGTACGTCGCCGTGGTGCTGGCGAACAACAACGCTTCGAAATCCGATGCCTTCGAGCTGCGCGACGGCGACTACGGGCGTCAACAGCTCCCTCCGGGCCCGAATTCGTGAGGACGCGCCACGCGCAGGGATATTTGACATCCCGGCTCGCCGTGACAGAATCACGCGAACGAGCCGGGTCTCCCCCGTCCCGGCTCGCAAAGCGGTGCCGGACGGCTTCCCCCGTGGCTGTCCGGCACCGTCACATTTCGGGGGCGGCGTGCGCGAGGCCGGCTCCATGACCGAGGCTGGGGACATGACCGAGACCGGCAACATGGCCGAGGGGAACCCCACCTGCTCGGCGAAGGGCTGCCAGGCGACGGCCGTCTGGGCACTGCTCTGGAACAACCCGAAGCTGCACGCCCCCGAGCGTCGCAAGACGTGGCTGGCCTGCGAGCAGCACCGCAGCACGCTGGGCGACTTCCTCGGCGCGCGCGGCTTCCTGAAGGACGTCGTGCCCGTCTCGCAGGCGGACCAGCCCAGCTAGCCCCGCTGGCGCGGCTGTTGCAGCTGGGTCAGCTGGCGCGACTGGGTCACCCGCCGATGGCGGACATCGGGCGGTCCGGCTGCAGGAACGTCGGGTCGTCGATGCCGTGGCCGGCACGCTTGCCCGCCATGGCGGCGACCCACCGGTCGGCGAGCTCCTCGTCGGTGGCGCCCCCGCGCAGCGCCGCGCGCAGGTCGGACTCCTCGCGCGCGAACAGGCAGTTGCGGACCTGGCCGTCGGCGGTCAGCCGCACCCGGTCGCAGTCGCCGCAGAACGGTCGCGTCACCGACGCGATCACCCCGACGGTGGCCGGGCCGCCGTCGACGAGGAAGAGCTCCGCGGGCGCGCTCCCCCGCGGCTCGGCGGCCGGGGTGAGCACGAACTCACGCTCGAGCCGCTCGAAGATCTCCTCGGCGGTGACCATGCCCTCCCGGCTCCAGCCGTGCTGGGCGTCGAGCGGCATCTGCTCGATGAACCGCAGCTCGTACCCCTCCGCGAGCGCCCAGCGCAGCAGCTCGGGCGCCTCGTCGTCGTTGACCCCGCGCAGCAGCACCGCGTTGATCTTGATCGGGCCGAGCCCCGCGTCCCGCGCTGCCTCGAGGCCGGCGATGACGTCGTCGAAGCGGTCGCGGCGGGTGATCTGGTGGAACGTGTCGGGCCGGACGGTGTCCAGGCTGACGTTGATCCGGTCCAGCCCGGCCTCGGCGAGGGCCCGGGCGGTGCGCGACAGGCCCAGCGCGTTGGTGGTCAGCGACGTCTCGACGCCGAGGGCGTGGGTGCGGCCGACGATGTCGACCAGGCCGCGGCGTACGAGCGGCTCGCCTCCGGTGAAGCGCACCTCCCGGATGCCGAGCAGCTCCACGCCGACCCGGACCAGCCGGACCACCTCGTCGTCGGTGAGCACCTGTTCGGTGGGCAGCCAGTCCAGCCCCTCCGCGGGCATGCAGTAGGAGCAGCGCAGGTTGCACCGGTCGGTCAGGGAGACGCGCAGGTCGGTCGCCACCCGACCGAAGCGGTCCTCGAGCTTGCGTGTCGTCACGTCCGCCACTCTACGTGGCGGACCCGACAGTGCCCGGCAACCGGGATCGACGACCCTGCGGCTAGCCTCGACGAGTGCGATCCTGGCGGTTCCTGTTCTCCCGGCGATGGGTGTCGTTCTTCCTCGTCGTCATCGTGCTGGCCTACGCCTGCTGGTGGCTCGGCACGTGGCAGTTCCACCGGCTGGCCGACCGCAAGCACGACAACGCGGTGATCCGCACCAACGAGTCGCGCACTCCGGCGCCCGTCGCCGACGTGCTGGCCCCGGGCCGTCCCGCCACCTCCGACCAGGAGTGGCGTCGGGTGACCGCGACCGGCACCTACGACACCGCTGACACCGTCGTGGTGCGCTACCGCACCTCCCAGGAGGGCGAGTCCGGCATCGACGTGGTGGTCCCGCTGGTGACCGCCGACGGCACCGCCCTGCTGGTCGACCGCGGCTGGACGGCCTCGGCAAACCAGGGCGCCGACCCCGGCGACGTGCCTGCGCCCCCCTCCGGCAAGGTCACGATCACCGGCTGGGTCCGGGTCGACGCGACCGGCGACAGCACCTCCGTCACCGACCACTCCACGCGCGCCATCTCCAGCGCCGAGATCGCCCCCACCCTGGACATGCCGGTCTACGGCGGCTTCGTCGACCTCAAGGCGGAGGACCCGGCCCCGGCGAAGCCCCTCGAGCCGACCGCGCTGCCCGAGCTCGACAACGGGCCGCACTTCTTCTACGGCCTGCAGTGGTGGTTCTTCGGCGTGCTGGCCGTCTTCGGCTTCTTCTACCTGATGTACGACGAGTGGCGGGCCGGGCAGCGCGGCGAGACCACCGTGCGCGAGGAGGTGCTCGAGGAGCGCAAGCGCAAGCGGGCGGCCAGGTCCGCGCACAAGCAGGCGGTCCGGGCGGCCTACGACCGCGAACGGGCCAAGGAGCGGTCCGGCTCCGGTCGCTGACCCGGCCCCCGGGGCCCTCAGGCGTTCAGGGCCTCAGGCCACGGTCGCGTCCTCGACGAACTGGGTGCGGTAGAGGTCGGCGTACAGCCCGCCCTGCGCGAGCAGCTGGGCGTGCGTGCCGGACTGCACGATCCGGCCGGCGTCGAGCACGAGGATCGTGTCGGCGTTGCGGACCGTGGAGAGCCGGTGCGCGATCACCAGGGAGGTGCGCCCCTCCAGCGCGGCGTCCAGCGCCCGCTGCACGGCGGCCTCGGACTCGCTGTCGAGGTGGGCCGTGGCCTCGTCGAGCACGACGACCGCTGGCGCCTTGAGCAGCAGCCGCGCGATCGCCAGCCGCTGCCGCTCGCCACCGGAGAGCCGGTAGCCGCGGTCACCGACGACCGTGTCGAGGCCGTCGGGCAGCGCGCGGACCAGGGCTGCCACCTGCGCCGCCTCGAGCGCCTCCCAGGCCTCCTCGTCGGTCGCGCCGGGCCGGGCGTAGAGCAGGTTGGCACGGATGGTGTCGTGGAACATGTGGGCGTCCTGGGTGACGTAGCCGACCACGTCCTCCAGCGACTGCAGCGTCACGTCGCGCACGTCGTGGCCGCCGACCCGGACCTCCCCGGAGTCGACGTCGTAGAGCCGCGCGACCAGGTGGGTGACCGTGGTCTTGCCGGCGCCCGACGGGCCGACCAGGGCGATCATCTGGCCCGGCTCGGCGCTGAAGGTGATGTCGGCCAGCACCTGGCCGGTGTCGCGGGAGTCGGCCCGCGCGACCACCTCGAGCGAGGCGAGCGAGATCGCGTCCGCCCGGGGGTAGCTGAACGCCACGTGGTCGAACTCCAGGCTCCCGGCGTCGCGCGGGAGGGCCACCGCTGCCGGCTTCTCCTGGATCAGCGAGGGCAGGTCGAGCACCTCGAAGACCCGCTCGAAGCTGACCAGCGCAGTCATCACGTCGATGCGCACGTTGGAGAGGCCTTGCAGCGGGCCGATCAGGCGCAGCAGCAGCGTGCCCAGGGCGGTCAGGGTGCCGATGGAGAGCGTGCCGCTGATCGCCAGCTGGCCGCCGAGACCGAAGACCAGCGCGGTCGCGATCGCCGGCACCGCGACCATGGCGGCGGCGAAGACCCGGGTGGTCAGCGAGATGCGGATGCCGAGATCGCGGACCCGGGCCGCCTTCGAGGCGAAGAGGGCGTCCTCCTCCGAGCGCCGGCCGAAGAGCTTGAGCAGCATCGCGCCGCCCACGTTGAACCGCTCGGTCATCGTGTTGCCGAGGTCGGCGTTGCCGTCCATCTGCTCGCGGGTCAGCCCGGCGAGCCGGGCACTGACCATCCGGGAGACCAGGACCAGCAGCGGGAAGAGCAGCAGGCACAGCAGCGTCACCTGCCAGCTCAGCGCGACCATCACGATCCCGACGACGACCACGGAGATCAGGTTGGCGACGGTGCTGGACAGGGTGGAGGTGAACGCACGCTGGGCGCCGATGACGTCGTTGTTCAGCCGCGAGACCAGCGCGCCGGTCTGGGTGCGGGTGAAGAACGCCAGCGACTGCCGCTGGACGTGGCCGAAGACGCGCGTGCGCAGGTCGTAGATCAGGCCCTCACCGATCCGGGAGGACAGCCAGCCCTCGCCGACGGTCAGCAGCGCGCTGGCGAGGGCCACCAGCGCCATCACGACGGCCAGCACCGTGACCAGCACCCGGTCGTGCTCGGGGATGCCCTGGTCGATGACCCGCTTGACCAGCAGCGGCGGGACCACGACGAGCCCGGCGTCGATGACCGTCAGGGTCAGGAAGATCGCGATCAGCCGCCGGTGGGGTCGGGCGAAGCCGAGGACGCGGCGTACGGTGTCCCGCTCGATGCGGTTGTTGACGACGCTCCGGTCGGACCTCAGGTGGCGCCACGCGGCGCCGGCACCGTGCATCCCGGACAAGCTGTCTCCTCTCCCTCCCCCGCCGGACCGGCCTACCGGCCGGCCATCACCCGCGCCACCTCGCGGAACCGGCGCACCTGCGCCTCGCGCTCCAGCCGGCGCTGCTCCTCGAGGTCCCGGCCCCCGGCTCCGAGGAGGAGTGCCTTGGTCTCACGGACCGCGCCGGCCATCGGCTCGGTCAGGGCGGCCACGAGGTCGGCGACGGTCGCGTCCAGCTCTCCGGCGGGTACGGCGGCCAGCGCGAGCCCGATCTCCACCGCCTCCGTCGCGCCGATCATCCGTGCGGTCGCGCAGATCTCGAGCGCCCTGGCGTAGCCAACGCTCTCGACCAGCGGCTTTGTTCCCGTCAGGTCCGGCACCAGCCCGAGCGAGGACTCCCTCATGCTCAGCTGGGCGTCCTCGGCGAGCACCCGCAGGTCGCAGGAGAGCGCCAGCTGGAACCCGGCGCCGATGGCGTAGCCCTGCACCGCGGCGATCGAGATGAAGCGCGGGTCGCGCAGGAAGGTGAAGCCCTGCTGGTAGGCGTCGATCGTCTCCGAGATCTCCGCGTCGGAGCGCCCGAGCAGGTCCGCGACGGTCTCCTCGCCCTCGGAGCGGCGCGCCGGGTCGAGCATCGCCCGGTCGAGGCCGGCCGAGAAGCTGTGGCCGTTGCCGCTGACCACCACGACCCGGGTCTCCTCGGGCAGCTCGGCGCCGACGGCGGCGAGCGCTCGCCACATCGCGGGGGTCTGGGCGTTGCGGACCTCGGGTCGGTCCAGCGTGAGGGTCGCGACGGGGCCGGTCTGCTCGTAGCGCAGGCCGACGGCGGCGAGAGCGTCGGGGGTCATGCGCGGAGTCTAGGTCGTGGGTCCCCCCGGCCCGGCCGGCGCACGGCTCGCGAGCAGCGGCGAGGGCAGGTAGCCGAGCAGGATGCCGTTCCCGAAGCCGGCGCAGAACTGCGGTCCGAGCAGGAAGGTCCAGTCGTGGAGGTCGACCAGCGCCTGGCCGGTGACGCCGAGCCCCGGCGAGTCGGTCCCCGCTCCGGCGAAGTCGTCGCGCAGGGTCACCACGGTCATCAGGCACATCAGGCCGGTGACGATGATCGCCGACTCCATGATCCGCAGCGCGACGTAGCCGAGCGCCGCCGCCTCCTGGACCCACTTGAGCACCGGGAAGAAGACGACGGCGGTCGCAATCTTGCAGATGACCAGGCCGACCTCGAGCAGGGCGCCCAGGGCGATCCGGGTCTCCGAGCCGCGGCCGAGGATGAAGTCGACATGGTTCAGCACCGGGTCGTAGAGGAGCAGCGCCGGGCCTCAGGACGGGGACGTCGCCGGGCGAGGAGTCCCCCTGATTGCGGTAGGGCCGGGGCGCCGCTGCCCTGAGGGGGTCCGGTGACCGGTGGTTCCGGGGTCACCTCGCGCGCGCTAAGGAGAGGGGCACTCCTGTGCCCCTCTCCTTACCGGGTGTGTCCTATGTGAACTCGGTCTTGGGGGCCGGGGGCCGGTCCCGGTCCTTGTGCGACAGGGTGTTCCGCATCCCGTGACCACGGGGACGTCGTGGTGGAACACCGTGTCCCACAACGCTGCTCCGGGGCCGCCGGTGAGCGAACCACCCCGTGCCACATCTGCCGGGGACGTCAGCCCGGGCGGTGCTGTCCGAGCTTGCTGGCGCAGTCAACGCCAGATGGGACACCCAGTGAGCGCCCGACGTGAGGTCCGCCGGCTACGCGAGCGACACCAGGTCGGCGTACTCGTCGTTCCAGAGGTCCTCGTCGCCGTCGGGCAGCAGCAGCACCCGGTCCGGCTCGAGGGCCTGCACGGCGCCCTCGTCGTGGGTGACCAGCACGATCGCGCCCTCGTAGCTGCGGATCGCGGCCAGCACCTCCTCGCGGGAGGCGGGGTCGAGGTTGTTGGTGGGCTCGTCGAGGAGCAGCACGTTGGCGCTGGAGACGACCAGGCTGGCCAGCGCGAGCCGGGTCTTCTCCCCGCCGGAGAGCACGGCGGCGGACTTGTTGGCGTCGTCGCCGGAGAAGAGGAACGAGCCGAGCACGCTGCGGGCCTCGGTGTCGGTGAGCTGGGGCGCGGCGCCCTGCAGGTTCTCCAGCACGGTCCGCCCGGTGTCCAGGGTCTCGTGCTCCTGGGCGTAGTAGCCGATCTTCAGCCCGTGCCCGGGCACCACCCGGCCGGTGTCGGCCCGGTCGACGCCCGCGAGGATCCGCAGCATGGTGGTCTTGCCGGCGCCGTTGAGCCCGAGGATGACCACCCGCGAGCCCTTGTCGATCGCGAGGTCGACGTCGGTGAAGACCTCCAGCGAGCCGTAGGACTTCGACAGCTCCGCCGCCGTGAGCGGCGTCTTGCCGCACGGCGCGGGCTTGGGGAAGACGATGTGCGCCACCTTGTCGGCACGCCGCTCGCCCTCGACGCCGGCCAGCAGCTTCTCGGCGCGCTTCAGCATCGACTGCGCGGCCTGTGCCTTGGTCGCCTTCGCGCGCATCTTGTTGGCCTGGTCGGTGAGCGTCTTGGCCTTGTTCTCGGCGTTCATCCGCTCGCGCTTGCGACGCTTCTCGTCGGTCTCCCGCTGCGTCAGGTAGGCCTTCCAGCCCATGTTGTAGACATCCATGGCCGCCCGGTTGGCGTCGAGGTGCAGCACCCTGTTGACCGTGGCCTCGAGCAGCCCGTTGTCGTGGCTGATGACGATGAAGCCGCCCGAGTGCGCCTTGAGGAAGTCGCGCAGCCACACGATCGAGTCGGCGTCGAGGTGGTTGGTCGGCTCGTCGAGGATCAGGATCTCCGCACCGGAGAACAGGATCCGGGCCAGCTCGACGCGGCGGCGCTGGCCGCCCGACAGGGTCTTCAGCGGCTGGGTGAGGATCCGGTCCTCGATCCCGAGGCTGTGCGCGATCGTGGCGGCCTCCGACTCGGCGGCGTACCCGCCCCCCGCGTGCAGCTCGGCGTCGGCACGCGTGTAGCGCTTCATGGCGCGCTCGCGGACCTCCGGGTCGTCGCTGCCCATCTCGCCCTCGGCCGCCCGCATCCGGCGTACGACGTCGTCGAGGCCGCGCGCGGACAGGATCCGGTCGCGCGCCAGCACCTCGGGGTCGCCGGTCCGGGGGTCCTGGGGCAGGTAGCCGACCTCGCCGGTGCTCTGCACCGACCCGGAGGCGGGCAGCGCCTCCCCCGCGAGGATCTTGGTCAAGGTGGTCTTGCCGGCGCCGTTGCGCCCCACCAGACCGACCTTGTCGCCGGCGGCGACCCGGAAGCTGACGTCCTCCATGAGGAGCCGCGCGCCGGCACGGACTTCGAGCTGGTGGGCGGTGATCATGAGGCTGGTCAGTCTAGGTTCGCGTCACCCTCCCGGTCACATCGCGAAGGCGGTTCGAGGGCGGCGCGCCGGGGTACGTGACCGCTCGACGTCCACCCGGAAGGCAGGCTGATGCGCTTCAACCCCAAGGCTCGGCTCGACACCAGCAGGGTCCGCGACCGCGGACGCGGTGGTGGCGGCCTCCGCGGTGGCGGCGGTGGCGGTGGCGGGCTGCCGATCCCCGCGGGCCTCGGCGTCGGCGGCGGCATCGGCGGCGTGGTCATCGTGGTGCTCGTCCTGGTGCTCACCCAGTGCGTCGGCGGCGGCAGCGGGTCGCTGCCGACCGGCGGGGGCAGCATCGACGCCAGCCGGATGGGCAGCACCGACCGCTACGACTCGTGCAAGAGCGGTGCGGACGCCAATGCCAGCACCGACTGCGCCCGGGTCGCGGTCGAGAACTCGCTCTACGACTACTGGAAGCACACCCTGGGCGACCGGTTCCGTGCCGAGCACGAGGTGGACACGTTCACCGGGGGCACCAGCACCGGCTGCGGGCGGGCCAGCGCCGACATGGGTCCGTTCTACTGCCCGGTCGACCAGACGATCTACCTCGACACGACCTTCTTCGAGGACATCCTGCAGCGCCGGCTCGGGGGGCCGGACGGCGCCTTCGTCGAGCCCTACGTGATCGCCCATGAGTACGGCCACCACATCCAGAACCTGCTCGGCACCATGGGCAGGGTGAAGACCCAGCAGGGCCCCACCAGCGACTCGGTGCGCCTGGAGCTGCAGGCCGACTGCTACGCCGGCATGTGGACGCAGTCGGCGACCACCACCGACGACGCCACCGGCCAGGCGCTGCTCGCCGAGCTCACCGATGCGGACATCAGGCAGGCGATCCGGGCGGCCACGGCGGTCGGTGACGACCGGATCCAGCAGCGCAGCGGGGGCCGGGTGGACCCCGAGCAGTGGACCCACGGCTCCGCCGAGGAGCGGGTCCGCTGGTTCCGCACCGGCTACGACCAGGGCTCGCTCCGGGCCTGCGACACCTTCTCCGCGAACCGGCTCTGACCCGGCCGGCGGGGGTCAGGCCCCGAGGAGCTCCTCTATCTGCGGGAACTGTCGCTGCAGGGAGCGGAGGTACGGCGCCACCGCGGGGTGGCGGTACTTCGCGCCGAGCGCCCCCTCACCCACGGCGACCCGGGCCAGCGCCCACTCCGCCCGGCTCAGGGCGGTGTAGACCGCCGTGACCCGGGCCCCCAGCGCCGCCTGCTCGCGGGAGGCCAGCCCGTCGGGCAGCCCCATCAGGTAGGCGTCGAGCAGCGGCTCGGCGCCCTCCCGCGCGGAGAGCTGGAAGTAGCCGAGGTCGGCTCCCACCGGCCCGTGGCCGAGCGAGGCCCAGTCCACCGCCACCACCTCGTCGAGCTCGCGACCCGGCAGGTTGGCGGGCGTCGGGTCGCCGTGCTGCGCCACCCTTGGCAACCGGTCGAGCTCGCCCAGCCAGCGCTCCCGGTGCCGCCAGAGGTGGTCGGCGAGGTCGGCGACCGTCGTCCGGGCCAGCGTCGGCCAGCCGCCGCGGCGCGCCACCCGCTCCATCCGGGTGCGCAGCTGGTCGCGGGCCAGCCACCGGGCGTCGCCGAGGTCGGCGCCGGCGAAGCGGCCCAGCGCGTGGGCGCAGAACAGGCCGCTGCTGGCGGCGTCCTCGACCCAGTCCTGCACCAGCGTGATCCCCTCGTCGTCCTCCTCGACCTGCGTCCGCGGCGCGCGCAGCCCGGGGGTCGTGTCGACCACTCCGCTCAGCGCGACGTCGGCGGCCCGACGCCAGTAGGCGAAGTGGCGGCGGTCGTCCAGCTCGGCCGGATCCCCGTCACCGGGCGCCGCGAGGCGCTTGACCACCACGGGCTGGTCCCCCAGCACGGCGCGCCAGACGCCCAGCGTCGACGGGCCCATGCCGCCGGGCAACGGGTGCCACGCGGGGTCGGGCTGCCACATGTGGCCATCCTGACACCGCCGGGGCCGGAATCAGTGCAGGTCGCGACGGCGGAAGGCCAGCAGGCCGGCGGTCCAGACGAGCGCGGTGAGCACGCACAGCACCACGAAGGGTGGCCAGCGCATGTCCTGCGCCGGGACCAGCGCGAGGTGCTCGAAGGGTGAGAGGTCCTGCAACCACTGCGGCAGCCGCAGCAGCTCGCCGAAGAACATCACCACCACGGCCAGCGCCAGCGGCAGCCACCCGAGCGTGGCGAGCCGCGGGTGCACGCCGTAGAGCAGGTGCGCGAGGGCCGCGAGCAGCAGCACCGCCGGCAGGTAGGCCACCAACGGGAGCCCCAGCCGCAGCACCGCCCCGGAGTCCCCGGTCACGAGCAGGTAGCCGCTGCCGAGCCCGAGCCCGGCGCCGACCAGCACCGCCACCGTGCCGAGCGCGGTGACCAGCGCGTGACCGCGCAGCCAGCGCGACCGCGGCAGCGCCGTGGCGACCAGCCCCTCGACCCGTCCGTCCTCCTCCTCCGTGCGCGGCCGCAGTGCCGAGCTGATCGCGAAGCCGCACGCCAGCAGGGCGAGCATCAGCGCCGCGGTGGCGTAGAAGGCGTCCACGATGTCGCCGCCGGCCTGCGCGAACAGGTCGCGGGACGCCTTCGAGTCCCCCATCAGCGTGCCGACGTCGTTCCCGATCGCGCCGTAGGCGACCGCGGTGAAGACGATCCCCAGCAACCAGCCCAGCACCGCGCCGCGCTGCAGCCGCCAGGCCAGCCCCAGGCCGCTGCGCAGGGCCGGCGGCGCCCGGTCCGGCCCGGGCCGGGTCGCCAGCAGCCCGGCCCCGAGGTCGCGCCGGTCGAAGAGCGCGTACGCCGCGGCGGTGGTGGCCGCCGCGGCCGCGAGCACGAGCAGCAGCGGCCACCACCGCAGGCCCGAGAACGGGTGCATCGCTTGGTACCAGCCGATCGGTGAGAGCCAGCTGAGCACGTGGTTGCCCACGTCGCCGACCGCGCGCAGCGCGTAGGAGAGCCCGAGCACCGTGCCCGCCAGGCCGTACATGCCGCGCGTGCTGCTCGCCAGCTGCGCCGCCACCAGCGCGATGCCGGTGAAGCACCAGCCGACGGCGGTGAGGCCGAGCCCGAGCGCCCAGGAGTCGGCCCCGGCCAGCGGGTAGGCCCACAGGCTGAGCGCCACCAGCACGCCCAGCCCCAGGTTGGCGAGCAGCGCGGTCACCAGCGCGGCGGTCAGCGAGGCGTAGCGGCCGACCGCGGTGCCGCGGAGCAGCTCGTCGCGACCGCTCTCCTCCTCGGCCCGGGTGTGCCGGCCGACGAGGAACATGCTCATCAGGCCGGCCACGACCGCGCCGAACGCCGTCGCCTGCCAGGTGACCTGGCCGCCGAGCGTGTTGAGCGCCCGGGGCGGGCCCGCCATCGCGATGAAGGCCGCGTTGTCGCCCATGCTCGCCGCGGCCCGGTCGAACTCGGCCTGGCTGGTGTAGAGGCCGTCCACGCTGTAGGCCTGGCTCCAGTAGAGCAGCACCGCGCCGGCCGTCCAGGCGAGCACCGTCCACCGGTCGCGGCGCAGGAACATCCGCAGGAACAGCGTCGCCCCGGTCACGGCGCCACCTCCTCCTGTGCTCCCCCGCCTGCCGGGTCCCCGACCGCCCCGATCTCGTCGCCGTAGTGGCGCAGGAAGAGCTCCTCGAGGGTCGGGGGCTGGCTGGTGAGCGATCGGACGCCGTAGCGGAGCAGCGCCGCGAGCGCGTGGTCCAGCTCGGGGGTGTCCACCTCGAACCGGGCGCGGGTGCCGTCGACCGCGAGGTCGTGGATGCCGGGGAGCTGCGCCAGCCCCGACGGCGGCATCGACAGCTCGACCGCCACCGAGGTGCGGGTCAGGTGGCGCAGCTCGGCCAGCGTGCCGCTCTCGACCGTGCGCCCGGCCCGGATGATGCTCACCCGGTCGCAGAGCTCCTCGACCTCGGCGAGGATGTGGCTGGACAGCAGCACCGTGTGCCCGGAGTCGCGGAAGGCGTCGACGTACTCCTGGAAGACCGACTCCATGATCGGGTCGAGGCCGGAGGTCGGCTCGTCGAGCACGAGCAGCTCCACGTCGGAGGCCAGCGCCGCCACCAGCGCGACCTTCTGGCGGTTGCCCTTGGAGTAGCTGCGACCCTTCTTGGTCGGGTCGAGCTCGAACCGCTCGACGAGCTCGGCCCGTCGCCGCTCGTCGAGGCCGCCGCGCAGACGCCCGAGCAGGTCGATGACCTCCCCGCCGCTCAGGTTGGGCCACAGCGTCACGTCGCCGGGGACGTAGGCCAGCCTCCGGTGCAGCTCCGCGGCGTCGCGCCACGGGTCCCGGCCGAACAGCCGCACCTCCCCGGCGTCCTTGCGGAGCATGCCCAGCAGCACCCGGATGGTGGTCGACTTGCCGGAGCCGTTCGGGCCGAGGAAGCCGTGGATCTGGCCCTGCTCGACGGTGAGGTCGAGGCCGTCGAGGGCGCGGGTCTTGCCGAACGTCTTGACCAGGCCGGCGATCTCGATCGGGTGGCTCACGGGACCCACGGTAGAGCGCCGGGCGGCGCGGCGTGCTCACTCCGCGAACCCCGCGTGGACGTGGTCGTGGTGGGTGCGATCGCTGAAGTACTGCGGCGGGGCGCCCAGGGTTGGACGCGCTCGCCCCGGGGTAGGACCAGCGGTGGCCCCGGCACCCGACCGCAAGCGAGGCACACCATGGCGCAGACGTCCCCGGCATCGGGCTCCCAGGAGCACCAGGAGCCGCAGGAGCCGCAGGAGCCCGGGCTCAGACGCGGCCTCAAGCAACGGCACCTGACGATGATCGCGCTCGGCGGGGTGATCGGGGCCGGCCTGTTCGTGGGCTCCGGCGTGGTGATCAACCAGACGGGCCCGGCCGCCTTCCTCAGCTACCTGGTCACCGGCGTGCTGATCGTGCTCGTGATGCGGATGCTCGGCGAGATGGCCACCTCGAACCCCTCGACCGGCTCGTTCGCCGACTACGCGCGCAGCGCGCTGGGCAGCTGGGCGGGCTTCTCGGCCGCCTGGCTGTACTGGTACTTCTGGGTCATCGTGGTCGGCTTCGAGGCCGTGGCCGGCGCGAAGATCCTCACGTTCTGGATCGACGCGCCGCTGTGGGTCCTCTCCCTCGTGCTGATGCTGCTGATGACCGCGACCAACCTGTTCTCGGTGGGGTCGTACGGCGAGTTCGAGTACTGGTTCGCCGGCATCAAGGTGCTCGCGATCCTCGCCTTCCTCGTCCTCGGCACGCTGTTCGTCGTGGGCCTGTGGCCCGGGCACTCCTTCGACGTCAGCAACATGACCAGCCACGGCGGCTTCCTGCCGCACGGCTTCGGCGCGATCTTCTCCAGCATCGTGGTGGTGGTGTTCTCCATGGTCGGGGCCGAGATCGCCACGATCGCGGCCGCCGAGTCCTCGGACCCGGAGCGGGCGATCGCCCGGGCCACCCAGTCGGTCATCCTCCGGGTCGCCACCTTCTTCGTCGGGTCGATGGTCCTGCTGGTCTGCATCGTCCCCTGGAACGACAACGACCTCGGTGACTCGCCGTACGTCGCGGCCTTCACGCGGATGGGGATCCCCTACGCCGACCAGGTCATGAACGCGGTCGTCCTGACCGCGGTGCTCTCGTGCCTCAACTCCGGGCTCTACACCGCCTCGCGGATGCTGTTCGTGCTGGCCGAGCGCAAGGAGGCGCCGCAGCGCCTGGTCCGGGTCAACCGGCGTGGCGTGCCGGCCTGGGCGATCCTCAGCTCCACGGTCGTCGGCTTCCTCAGCGTGATCGCGGCCTACACCTCGCCCGACACGGTCTTCCTGTTCCTGCTCAACTCCTCGGGCGCGGTGATCCTCTTCGTCTACCTGCTGATCGCGATCTCCCAGCTGGTGCTGCGGCGGCGCACCCCGGACGAGGAGCTGGTCGTGCGGATGTGGCTCTACCCGTTCCTGACGATCCTGACGATCGTCGGTGTCCTGGCCGTGCTGGTGCAGCTCGGGCTCAGCGCGGACACCCGCTCCCAGCTCGTGCTCGGCCTCGGGTCCTGGGCCGTCGCCCTGGTCGCCTGGGCCGTGACCCGGGCGATGGGCGGCTCCGTCGCCCCCGCGAGGCTCGCCACCCGGGAGGAGCAGCCGGCGGCCGGCTCCTGACTCACCCGTCGGCGTTGACGACCTCGATCCGCAGCGCGGTGGCGCTGCCCACCGCCTCGTCGAGCACACTGCGCCGGGGGTCCGGCACCGGCAGCCACGGCTCGACCGGGTGGAGGCCCCGGAGCCGGGGGTCCTCGAGCACCTCGTGCACCGCGCTGCGGTCGCCGCCGGCCACCACGGGGCCGCGCAGGTCGCCGAGGAGGCGGGCGGCATGGTCGGCCGCGGCCTCGTACGCCTGGCGCGCCTGGTTGTCGCGGCGTCGGGCGAAGCGCTGCTGGCTCTGACCGCCCGCCTTGGTGCGGCCCTGGACGTGGCGCTGGCCGACCTTGGAGCCGGTCAGCCGCTCCTCCGCCATCCGGGCGACCGCGAAGCCGCCCTTGCGGACCAGCAGCACGCCCCAGTCGGGCGGCAGCTCCCCCGCCGCCGCGGCGAAGCCGGCGACGTCCGGCAGTCCGGCGTACCGCGCGGCCAGCGGGAGGTGCGCCACGAACGACGACCCGTCGGCCGCGGTGCCGGCCAGCGCACCGCCGTCGACGGCGAGCGCCGTGGTCCCGTGCCGTCCGTTGAAGTTCAGGACCCAGCGCTCCAGCCGGGACGCGGGCACGAGAACGGTGGACACCCGGCCACGCTAGCGCGTGCCGACCGCCAGGAGCGCGCTCGTCGGCAGCACCAGCTCGCCCCCGGAGAGCAGCGGCCGGACCAACCGGTCGTGCTCGACCCTCATGCGGGCCCGGACCGCCGGGGCCTGGGCCAGCAGTGTCGTGCCGATGCCACCGATGCCCGCAGCCGCGCCGCGCCACAGGGCGTCCGGCTCGGCACGGTGGGTCCAGCGCAGGGTCCCCGAGGCGACCCGCGCCAGGCCGGCACCCGTCAGCAGTCCGCTGAGCCCGTCGACGGTGCGCGGGAAGTCCAGGTGGGCGGGGAGCCGGGTCGAGGGCACGGGGCGGGCGCCGCTCGCCTCGAGCACCTCCGCCCAGAGTCGGGACTGGGTGTTCTGCCCCGACGGCCAGATCGTCACGACGACCCGGCCACCGGGGCGGGTGACGCGGGCGAGCTCGCGCAGCCCGGCCCGGGGGTCGGTCAGGTGGTTGACGACGAAGTTGGCGACGGCCACGTCGAAGCTGGCGGTGGCGTACGGCAGGTGCGGCAGCGCCGCCCGGCCCAGCTGCGCGTCCGGCGCGGTCCGTGCGACCAGCGCCAGCATCTCCTCGTCGGGGTCCACGGCGGTCACCGCGGCCCCGGTGGCCAGCAGCGCGGCGGCGAGCGTGCCGGTGCCGGCGCCCGCGTCGAGGACGCGAGACCGGCGGGCGTCCTCGCCCCGCAGCGCGGCGGCCCGCAGCACGGCCGTCGCCGTGCCGGCGCACAGCGGCCCGAAGGTGTCGCGGTAGGTCTCGGCCACCGCGGACCATCCGAGACCCGCGGCCGTCGTCGTGTGGGTCACCGGACGAACCTAGCCGAGGGCTCCCGCGGCGTCATGGCCTGGTACAGACCGACCGCCGAGTCGGCGCAGCTTGACGCTCGCGAACGCCGAGTCGGCGCAAGTTGACGCGTGAGGTGTCAACGAGCGCCGACTCGGCGTGCCCGCTGTGTCAACGAGCGCCGACTCGGCGTGCCTGCTCAGGTCCCGAGCCGCCCGTCACGGCCCCGCAGGCTCGGCCGTGGGGCTCCCTCGACCTCTTCGGGTCGCGACCACGCTCGTTCCTCGCGCGGTCGCGCCTCAGACGTTGAAGCCGAGGGCGCGGAGCTGGTCGCGGCCGTCGTCGGTGATCTTGTCCGGGCCCCACGGCGGCATCCAGACCCAGTTGATGGCCACGTCGTTGACCAGGCCCTCCAGGGCGGCGTTCGTCTGGTCCTGGATCACGTCGGTGAGCGGGCAGGCCGCCGAGGTCAGCGTCATGTCGAGCACGACGTTGGAGCTCTCGTCGAGGTGCACGTCGTAGACGAGGCCCAGGTCGACGACGTTGATGCCGAGCTCGGGGTCGACGACGTCCTTCATCGCCTCGGTGACGTCGTCCGCGGTCACCGTGGAGGTGCCGCCGCTGGCCGTGGCCTCGGGCACCTCGGGCAGGTCGGTGTGGTCAGGCATTGTTCTCCTCCATGACTCGGGCGGTGGCGTCCTTCCAGGCCATCCACGACAGCAGCGCGCACTTCACGCGGGCCGGGAACTTCGCGACGCCGGCGAACGCGATGCCGTCCTCCAGCACCTCCTCGTCCGGCTCGACGGTCCCGCGGCCCTGCATCAGCTCCAGGAACCGCTCGTGCACGGCGAGCGCCTCGTCGATCTTCTTGCCGATCAGCAGGTCGGTCATCACCGAGGCCGAGGCCTGCGAGATCGAGCAGCCCACGGAGTCGTAGGAGACGTCGTCGACGACGTCACCGTCGAGGTGGACCCGCAGGGTCACCTCGTCACCGCAGGTGGGGTTGACGTGGTGCACCTCGGCCTCGTACGGATCCCGCAGCCCCTTGTGGTGCGGGTTCTTGTAGTGGTCGAGGATGATCTCCTGGTACAGCGCATCCAGATCCTGGCTCAGCTTCCTCCGGGGTCCCCGCGAAAAGCGAGCGGAGCGAGTCTTTTCGTGGGGTGGTCATCCTCATCCCAACTTGAAGTACGAACGGGTGTATTCCAGCCCGGCGACCATCGCGTCGATCTCCGCCGGCGTCGTGTAGAGGTACGACGACATCCGCGTCGAGCTCTGCACGCCGAACCGGGCGTGGGCCGGCTTGGCGCAGTGGTGACCGGCCCGCACGGCGATGCCGCGGGAGTCCAGCACCTGCGCCACGTCATGGGGGTGCACGCCCTCGAGCTCGAAGGAGATCGCGCCGCCCCGCTGGGTGGCGTCCAGGGGCCCGAGCACGGTCAGGCCGGGCACGGTGGCCAGGCCCTCGAGCGCGTAGGCGGTGATCGCCTGCTCGTGGGCGTGGACCGCCTCCATCCCGACGGCGCTGAGGTAGTCGACGGCCGCGCCGAGGCCGACGGCCTCGACGATCGGCGGCGTGCCGGCCTCGAACTTGTGCGGGACCGGGGCGAAGGTGGAGCGCTCCATGCGCACGGTCTCGATCATCTCGCCGCCACCGAGGAACGGCGGCAGCTGGTCGAGCACCGCGCGCCGACCCCACAGCACGCCGATGCCGGTCGGCCCGACGACCTTGTGACCGGTGAAGGCCACGAAGTCGACGCCGTCCGCGGCCAGCGCGGCGACGTCCACGGGCAGCTGCGGCGCGGCCTGGGAGGCGTCGACGACCACGATCGCGCCGACCTCGTGGGCCTTGCGGGCGATCTCGGCGACCGGGTTGATCGTGCCCAGCATGTTCGAGACCCAGGTCAGCGACACGACCCGGGTGCGCTCGTTGATCAGCCGGTCGATGCCGCTCGTGTCCAGCCGGCCGTCCTCGGTCAGCCCGAACCAGCGCAGGGTCGCGCCCGTGCGCTCGGTGAGCAGCTGCCACGGGACGATGTTGGAGTGGTGCTCCATCTCGGTGATGACGACCTCGTCGCCGTCGCCGATCGCGCCCACCCCGTCGCTCCAGTCGCCGCGGGCCCAGGCCAGCGTGTTCGCCACCAGGTTGAGCGCCTCGGAGGCGTTCTTGGTGAAGATCACCTCGTCACGGCTGGGCGCCTTGATGAACGCCGCCACCTTGTCGCGGGCACCCTCGAAGGCCTCCGACGCCTCGGCGCCGAGCTGGTGCATGGCGCGGGCGACGTTGGCGTTGTGCCGCTCGAGGTGGTCGACCATCGTGTCGATGACCACCTGCGGCTTCTGCGAGGTGTTGGCGCTGTCGAGGTAGACCAGCGGGTGTCCGCCCGCGAGCGTGCGGCCGAGGATCGGGAAGTCCTTGCGGATGACCTCCAGCTCCGGAAGCAACCCTTCCATCAGGTCTCCTTTCGCAGGCGTGGGTACGACGGGCTCAGACCGCTGCGGCCTTGACGTACTTGTCGTAGCCCTCGGCCTCGAGCTGCTCGGCGAGCTCGGGGCCGCCCTGCTCGGCGATCCGGCCGTTGACGAACACGTGCACCTGGTCGGGCTGGATGTAGCGCAGGATGCGGGTGTAGTGGGTGATCAGCAGGACGCCCTTGCCCTGCTGCTCGCGGAACCGGTTGACGCCCTCGGAGACGATCTTCAGCGCGTCGATGTCGAGGCCGGAGTCGGTCTCGTCGAGGATCGCGACCCGGGGGTCGAGCAGCTCGAGCTGGGCGATCTCGTGGCGCTTCTTCTCACCGCCGGAGAAGCCCTCGTTGACCGAGCGCTGTGCGAAGGTGGCGTCGAGGTCGAGCCGCTCGAGGGCGCCGTTGACCTCCTTGACCCAGGTGCGCAGCTTCGGGGCCTCGCCGTCGACGGCGGTCTTGGCGGTGCGCAGGAAGTTCGCGACCGAGACGCCCGGCACCTCGACGGGGTACTGCATGGCGAGGAACAGACCGGCACGGGCCCGCTCGTCGACCGACATCGCCAGCACGTCGGCGCCGTCGAGGGTGACCGTGCCACCGGTGACGGTGTACTTCGGGTGCCCGGCCAGCGAGTAGGCCAGCGTGGACTTGCCGGACCCGTTGGGGCCCATGATCGCGTGCGTCTCGCCGTCACCGATGGTCAGCGTGACGCCCTTGAGGATCTCCTTGGCACCGTCCTCGGTGTCGACGGAGACGTGCAGGTCCTTGATCTCCAGCGTGCTCATACGATTCGTCTCTTCCTTGTGTCTGTGGTGTCTGGGTGGCGGCGGTCAGGACGGCTCGACGCCGTTGAGGGTCTCGGCCACGTCGACGTACACGCCGTCGGCGCGGACCTCGACGGGGAACGTCGAGACCGGCTCGGTGGCCGGCAGCCCGGTCGGCTTGCCGCTGCGCAGGTCGAAGCGGGAGCCGTGCAGCCAGCACTCGATCTGGCACTCGGCGACCTCGCCCTCGCTCAGCGCCACCTCGGCGTGGGAGCAGAGGTCCTGCATCGCGTAGAAGTCGTCGCCGTCGCGGGCGACGGCCACGTCGAGGTCGCCCACCGTGGCCGCGAAGGCCTCGTCGGCGGGCACCTCCTCGACGCCGCACACGCGCTCGAAGGCCATCAGGCGTCCTCCCCCGCGGCGGCCGGGAAGGCCTTGAGGACGTTCTTGGCCAGCTCCGCCTCGACGGTCTCGGTGAGCCGCTCCTCGATCTGCGGAACCGCGATCCGGCGGATCAGGTCGTTGAAGAAGCCGTGCACGACCAGGCGCCGCGCCTCGTCCTCCTCGACCCCGCGCGAGCGCAGGTAGAACAGCTGCTCGTCGTCGAAGCGGCCGGTGGCCGAGGCGTGGCCGGCGCCCTCGATCTCGCCGGTCTCGATCTCGAGGTTCGGCACCGAGTCGGCCTGGCAGCCGTCGGTGAGCACGAGGTTGCGGTTCTCCTCGTAGGTCTCGATGCCCTCGGCGACCTTGCGGATCAACACGTTGCCGACCCACACCGTGTGGGCGCCCTCGCCCTGCAGCGCGCCCTTGTAGACGACGTTGCTGCGGGTGTTGGGCGCGGTGTGGTCGACGAACAGCCGGTGCTCGATGTGCTGGCCGCGGCCGTGGTCGCCGCCGTCGGCGAAGTAGAGCCCCAGCATCTCCGCCGAGCCGCCGGGGCCGGCGTACTCCGCGGTCGAGTCCAGCCGGAGCACGTCGCCGCCGAAGGAGACGTCGACGTGCTTGAACGTCGCGTCGCGGCCGACCCGGGCGTGCCGGTGGCCGAGGCGCACCGCGTCGTCGTCCCAGTCGTCGATGCTGACCACCGTGAGCTGGGCGCCGTCGCCGACCACGATCTCGGTCAGGTCGGCCAGCGTGGCGGACCCGGTGAACCGGAACACCACGGTCGCCTTCGAGAAGGGCTCGGCGGTGACCACCACGTGGCTGCCGGCCGCGTCCTCGGTGCCGCGGCCGGTGACGTCGATGAAGACCGGCGCGTCGAGCTCGGCCTCCTTCGGCACGGTCACGGCGTACCGGCTGGTCGCCTCGTGCCAGACCCGGGAGCTGACCCGGTCGACCGGGACGAAGCCGGAGCTGCCCAGCCGCGGGTCACCGGCCTCGAGTCGCTCGATCGTGACGCCCTCCGGCGCGTCGGCCTCGGCGCCGATGGTGCCGGCGGACAGGTCGGCGTCGGCGTGCAGGTTGCGCAGCCGACGGAGCGGCGTGAACCGCCAGATCTCCTCGCGCCCGGTGGGCACCGGGTGGTCGGCGACGTCGAAGGAGCCCGTGGGGTGGAGGTGTGACTCCACCTTCGACAGCTCCAGGGCGGACTCCACGCTCTCGCGCGCAGCGTCGGTCACAGTCACAGGTTCTGCTCTCTCTTTCGGGGGACGGTCGGGGCGGCAGCGACACACGCGCCTCCGGCGGGGCGGGTCAGCCGACCGCGCCCTCCATCTGCAGCTCGATGAGGCGGTTCAGCTCGAGGGCGTACTCCATCGGCAGCTCCTTGGCGATCGGCTCGACGAAGCCGCGGACGATCATCGCCATCGCCTCGTCCTCCTCCATGCCGCGCGACATGAGGTAGAAGAGCTGGTCGTCGGAGACCTTCGAGACCGACGCCTCGTGGCCCATGGACACGTCGTCCTCGCGGATGTCGACGTAGGGGTAGGTGTCCGACCGGCTGATCTGGTCGACCAGCAGCGCGTCGCACAGCACGTTGGACTTCGAGCCGTGGGCGCCCTCGTTGACCTGGATCAGGCCGCGGTAGGACGTCCGGCCGCCGCCCCGGGCCACCGACTTGGACAGGATCGAGGACGAGGTGTGCGGCGCGGCGTGCACCATCTTCGCGCCCGCGTCCTGGTGCTGGCCCTCGCCGGCGAACGCGATCGACAGCGTCTCGCCGCGGGCGTGCTCGCCCATCAGGTAGACGGCCGGGTACTTCATCGTGACCTTGGAGCCGATGTTGCCGTCCACCCACTCCATCGTGGCGCCGGCCTCGCAGGTGGCACGCTTGGTGACGAGGTTGTAGACGTTGTTCGACCAGTTCTGGATGGTCGTGTAGCGGCAGCGGCCGCCCTTCTTCACGATGATCTCGACGACCGCGGAGTGCAGCGAGTCCGACTTGTAGATCGGCGCGGTGCAGCCCTCGACGTAGTGCACGTAGGCGCCCTCGTCGACGATGATCAGGGTCCGCTCGAACTGGCCCATGTTCTCGGTGTTGATCCGGAAGTAGGCCTGCAGCGGGATGTCGACGTGCACGCCCTTCGGCACGTAGATGAACGAGCCGCCGGACCACACCGAGGTGTTCAGCGCGGCGAACTTGTTGTCACCCACGGGGATGACGGTGCCGAAGTACTCCTTGAAGAGGTCCTCGTGCTCCTTCAGCGCGGTGTCGGTGTCGACGAAGATGACGCCCTGCTCCTCCAGGTCCTCGCGGATCTGGTGGTAGACGACCTCCGACTCGTACTGCGCGGCGACGCCCGCGACCAGGCGCTGCTTCTCCGCCTCCGGGATGCCGAGCTTGTCGTAGGTGTTCTTGATGTCCTCGGGGAGGTCCTCCCACGAGGTCGCCTGCTTCTCGGTGGAGCGGACGAAGTACTTGATGTTGTCGAAGTCGATGTCCGACAGGTCCGAGCCCCAGGTGGGCATGGGCTTGCGCCCGAAGAGCTTCAGCCCCTTCAGGCGGAGGTCGAGCATCCACTGGGGCTCGTTCTTCTTGCCGGAGATGTCCCGGACGACCGCGTCGTTGAGACCGCGCTGCGCCGAGGAACCGGCGACGTCGGAGTCGCTCCAGCCGAACTCGTAGCGGCCGATGCCCTCGAGCTCGGGATTCCGCTCGTCGATGGTCGTCATGTGGTGACCTGCTCCTTCGTCTTGCCGGTGGATGGAGTCGTGTGGGGGATGCAGGTGGTGCACACCCCGTCGCCGTGGGCGATGGTGGCCAGTCGCTGCACGTGGCGGCCGAGCACGCGGCTGAACGCCTCGGTCTCGGCCTCGCACAGCTGGGGGAACTCGTGCGCCACGTGGGAGACCGGGCAGTGCTGCTGGCACAGCTGCTCCCCCACGGGGATCCCCCGCACGGCCGCGGCGTAGCCCTCGTCGGTCAGGACGCGGGCCAGGACCTCGGCCGGGCCGAGGGTCGGGAACGCCCCCGACACGACGTCGAAGCGCTCCTCGATGAACGCCACGCGGCGCCGTGCGAATTCCCGGACGGCGTCCTCGCCACCGGTCTCGTCGAGGAAGCGCAGCGCCTGGACCGCCAGGTCGTCGTACTTCTGGTCGAAGCCGTCACGACCGGTCTCGGTCAGCGCGAAGACCTTGGCGGGGCGACCGCGGCCGCGGGCGGCCCGGGCGCGGGGCTCGCGCGCCTCGATGGTGCCGTCCTCGAGCAGCTGGTCGAGGTGACGGCGCACCGCGGCGGGCGTCAGGTCGAGGCGCTGGGCGAGGGCGGCGGCGGTGGAGGGACCGTCGACCAGGATCGACCGCGCCACGCGCTGGCGCGTGGGCTGGTCGTGCGTCGTGTCGACGCGGCTCTGGGCGAATTCCACAACATCAGTGTGCCGTTAATGGCCCGAGACGTTCAAGTAAGGCCGCCCTTACCCCATTCGGACCCAGCGCAATGGCCCTTCGGCGCCCCGGACTACCTCATTTTGGGCACACAGTTGGGGGTGGCCCGAGGTTCTGCTTCACTCGAAAGCGGGTACGTGACACGTCGACACCGGTCCTCGTCCCCGGCGTCCTCCCGGAAGGCCCCGATGCACAAGCTCCGCACCCTCCTCCACCGCGTGGCCCACTCGCGCACCGCGCTCATCCTGGGCGTGGCGGTCAGCATCCTCGTCCCCGCGCTGACCCTGCCCTCGCTGCCGACGGTCAGCCCGTGGCCGGTGCTGCTCGGCCTGCTGCCCTGGGTCGTCGGCAAGTACGTCCTCTGCCCGCTGCGCTGGCGCGCGCTCACCGACGCCGACCTCGGCCGCCGCTGGCACATGCGGGCGTACGCCGAGTCCGAGCTGCTCGGCCTGCTCACGCCCGGCCACGTCGGCGCCGACGTGTGGCGGTTGCGCCGGCTCACCGGCGCCGGCCTGGGCCGCGGCGACGCCCTGATGAGCGTGGGCGCCGACCGGCTGGTCGGTGCGATCGGCCTCGCGGTCTTCGTGGCGTTCGCCGGCACCGCGCTGCCCGCGAACCTGCTGCTGGGGGCGGTCGGGCTGGGCGTGGTCGCGCTGCTCGTGCTGCTGGTCGTGCGCCGGGTGCGGCCCGACCTGCTGCCCCGGCGCCCCCTGCCGCCCCCGAAGCAGCTCGCCCACGGCCTGCTGCTCTCGGCCGGCTACCAGCTCTCGATCGCCGCGCTGCTGGTCGGCACCCTCGACGCGACCGGGCACGACCTCTCCCCGCTGGCCGTGCTGGGGGCGTTCGGCGCCAGCCAGATCGCCGGTGCGGTGCCCGGTCCGAACGGCGCAAGCCCGCGCGACGGCGCCCTGGTCGCTGCCCTCGTCGGCATGGGCGTCCCGTGGACCGCAGCGGTCGCGGCCGTCGCGATCAAGGCCGCGGTGGCCTGGCTGCCGGCCCTCGCGCTCGGTGGGGTCAGCCTGGTGCTGGCCCGGCGCGCGGCCCGGCGCGCGGCGTCCGCGGTCCCCGCCCTCGCCTGACCCGCTGACCGCACCCGGCCCGGCACCGTCACCGCCGGCACGGTCACAACCGGCACGGTCACAAGGAGCGGCGCCAAGGGACCTTCGCCTCGCGATAGCGCGGCCCGATGGCCGCGAGCATGGCGCACATGGACCTCTCACGGGCGTCCCCGTGGGCCCGCAACCGCCTCCCCTGGATCTTCGAGCAGGCGGCGATCGTGCTGCTCGGCGTGTTCGTCTACTTCCGGGTGCGCGGCCTCACCGACTCCTCCACCCGGGAGGCGCTGCAGCACGCCCACGACCTCTTCCACGTCGAGCGGCTGCTCGGCATCGACGTGGAGGCGAGCGTGCAGGCGCCGCTGGACGGCTCGGAGCTGCTGGAGACGCTCAGCAACTGGGTGTACATCTGGGGCCACTGGCCGGTCATCATCGTGACCATGGTGTGGCTGGCCCTGCGCCACGGGGAGGTCTTCCTGAGGCTCCGCGACGCGATGCTGGTCTCGGGCGCGCTGGGGATGATGGTCTTCGTGTCCTACCCGGTCGCCCCGCCGCGCCTGGCCCACCTGGGGCTGGTCGACACCATCACCCAGAGCTCGGACTCCTACCGCTACCTGCAGCCCCCGGGGTTCGTGAACCAGTACGCCGCGCTCCCGAGCCTGCACGTGGGCTGGGACCTCCTGGTGGGGATGGCGATCTTCTCCGCCACCAGGAGCGTCGCGCTGCGGGTCCTCGCCTGCCTGATGCCGCTCGCGATGGCCTACGCGGTGATCGCGACCGCCAACCACTTCGTCCTCGACGTGGTCGCCGGCGTCGCCCTGGTGATGATCGGCCACGTCGCCGCGCTGTGGCTGCAGCGCCGGCGCGCCAGACGCCGCGAGCAGGTGCCGGAGTGACGCCCCTGGCCATCGCCCACCGGGCCGGCAACTCGCTGGCCGGGCTGCACGCCGCCAACGAGCTCGGCGTGGACGTGATCGAGTGCGACGTGCACCAGCACCGTGGCCGGCTGGAGGTGCGCCACCTCAAGACCGCCGGCCCGCTGCCGTTCCTGTGGGACCGGTGGGAGCTCGCCTCGGCCTCCGCGCCCCGGCTGGGGCTGCGCGAGCTGCTCGAGGCCGACGAGCAGGGCACCACGTTCATGCTCGACCTCAAGGGGCGCCGGATCGGTACGGCGCGCGCCGTCGCCCGGCTGCTCCACGAGGTCGGCCACCGCCGGCCGCTGCTGGTCTGCGGCCGCTACTGGCCGGCCGTCGACGTGCTGGCGGCCCGCGACTACGTGCGGCCGGTGCTCTCCGCGCGCAACCGGGCCGAGCTGGGCCGGCTGCGCCAGCGGGTCGCCGCCGGCCCGCCCGTCCACGGCGTGTCCGTGCACGCCACGCTCCTCGACGCGCCGCTGGTCGCCTCGCTGCGGGAGCACGTCGAGGTGGTGATGACCTGGCCGGTCAACGACGAGGCGACGCTCGAGGCGGTGCTCTCCGTCGGCGCCAACGGGATCATCAGCGACGAGCCCGACGTGCTGGCGTCCCTGCTGGCGAGCCGGGGGTGACCTGCCCCACCCGGCGGTAGCCTCCTTGCATGCCGGGATCACTGCTGGGCAACATCGTCCCCCGGGTCGAGGACCCCGACCTGGTCCGCGGACGGAGCACGTTCGTCGACAACCAGCGGCTCGAGGGCACCGCGCACGCGGTCTTCGTCCGCAGCCCCTTCGCCCACGCCCGGATCACCGGCATCGACACCGGCGAGGCCGAGCGCGCGCCGGGGGTCCTGGGCGTCTTCACGGCCGCCTCCTTCGGGGACGCCCCCGTGCCCGCGTTCGCCGAGGTCAACCCGACGGTGCACCGCACCGCGCTGGCGGCCGGCAAGGTCCGCTTCGTCGGCGACCCCGTGGCGCTCGTGGTCGCCGAGACCCGGGCGCTGGCGGTGGACGCGGCGGAGCTCGTCGACGTCGACTACGACGAGCTGCCGGTGGTCGCCGACATGGAGGCGGCACTCGCCGAGGACGCGCCGCTGCAGTTCGAGGAGCTCGGCAGCAACATCGCGGCGAGCCGGGCCGACGCCAGCGGGCAGGACCCGCTGGCCGGCGCGGCCCACGTCGTACGCCTGCGGATGGAGAACCAGCGGCTCGCCACCGCGCCGATGGAGGGGCACGCGGTGCTCGCCCAGCCCGGGACCGGGCCGGCCGGCGACGGGCTCACCGTCTGGCTGGCGACCCAGCAGCCCCACCTGTCCCGGGACCTGATCGCGCGGTTCACCGGCCTGGACAAGGAGCAGGTGCGGGTGATCGCCCCGCACGTCGGCGGCGCCTTCGGCGGCAAGGCGGGGATCATCCCCGACCACGCCGCGGTGATCGCGGCCGCCCGCACGCTCGGCCGTCCGGTGGCCTGGGCCGAGACCCGCAGCGAGGCGATGCTGTCCATGCACGGCCGTGGCCAGGTGCAGTACGCCGAGCTGGGGCTGGACGCCGACGGCCGGTTCACCGGCCTGCGGGCCCGGGTGGTCGGCGACTGCGGGGCGTACGCCGGCTTCGGGGGCGCGCTCGCGCTCGGGCCGACGTACCTCATGAGCCAGGGGCCCTACGCCATCCCGGCGATCTCCTACGACGGCATCGCCGCGCTGACCAACACCGCGCCCGTCGGCGCCTTCCGCGGCGCCGGCCGGCCCGAGGCCGCCGCCCTGCTGGAGCGGCTCGTCGACCTCGCCGCCGACGAGCTCGACCTGGCGCCGGAGGAGATCCGGCGCCGCAACCTGATCCCGCCGGACGCGTTCCCCTACAAGACCCTCACCGGCGCGACCTACGACGTCGCCGACTTCGACCTCCCGCTGCGCGAGGCGCTGCGGATCGCCGACGTGGAGGCGGCCCGCGCCGAGCAGCAGCGACGGCGGGAGGCGGGCGAGGTGCGCCAGCTCGGCATCGGCATCGCGGTCTACGTCGAGATCACCGGCTTCGGCGGCTCGGAGTTCGGCTCGCTGCACGTGCACGAGGACGGCACCGCGACGCTGAGCGCCGGCACCTCCGCGCACGGCCAGGGCCACGCGACGTCGTTCTCGATGATCGTGGCCGACAAGCTGGGGATCCCGATGGAGGACCTCACCTACGTCCAGTCCGACACCGCACTGGTCCGCTCCGGCGGCGGCACCGGCGGGTCGCGCTCGCTGCAGCTCGGCGGCAACGCGGTCGGCCAGGCCGCCGACGAGGTGCTGGTCAAGGCCCGCGACGTCGCCGCCCGGATGCTCGAGGCCGACCCGGCCGACATCGAGCTGGCCGACGGCAGGTTCGGGGTCCGCGGCGTCGCCGGCACCGGCGTCGGCTGGCGCGAGCTCGCCTCCTGGGCGCACGAGCACGACGGCGGCCTCGGCTCCGACACCGACTTCACCCAGAAGGGCGCGACCTTCCCGTTCGGCGCGCACGTCTCGATCGTCGAGGTCGACACCGACACCGGCCTGGTGACGCCGGTGCGGCACATCGCCGTCGACGACTGCGGCCGCGTGCTCAACCCGCTCGTGGTCGCCGGCCAGCAGCACGGCGGCGCCGTCCAGGGCATCTCGCAGGCGCTGTGGGAGCAGTTCGTCTACGACGCCGAGGGCACCCCGCTGACCTCGACGTTCGCCGACTACGCGATGCCGACCGCGGCCGACACGATCTCGCTGGAGGCCTCCAGCACCGAGACCCCCACCGACCTGAACCCGCTGGGCGCCAAGGGCATCGGCGAGTCGGCCACGATCGGGTCCACCCCGGCGGTCCAGAACGCGGTCGTCGACGCGCTGGGCCACCTCGGCGTCCGCCACGTCGACATGCCCTGCACCCCCGAGCGGGTCTGGCGGGCGATCGCCGCCGCGGCCGAGGGCAGCCAGCAGCTCTGGTGCGAGCCGCCCGCCGCGTTCGACCGGCTGCCCCGCGGCGACGACGGCCGGCCGCCGGAGGCCGCCGAGATCTGATCCGCGCGACTGAGACCCGCGCCACACCGCTCCCGCCCGCCCCCTCCCGCGGACGGGGGCGCAGACCGGTCCTCCCTAGACTTGCGGCGTGTCCACCGATGTGCCCGCCGTCGCGGTCGACGGCCTGGTGATGAGGTACGGCGACAAGGTCGCCGTGGACGGCCTCTCCCTGACGGTGGACCGGCAGACGATCACCGCGGTCCTCGGTCCCAACGGCGCCGGCAAGACCACGACGCTGGAGACCTGTGAGGGCTACCGCTCGCCCCAGCAGGGCAGCGTCCGGGTGCTCGGGCTCGACCCGAAGCGCCAGCGCCGCGAGCTGCTCCCCCGGATCGGCGTGATGCTGCAGGGCGGTGGCGCCTGGAGCGGCGTCCGGGCGATGGAGATGCTGCGCCACGTCGCCCGCCTGCACGCCCACCCGCTCGACATCGACATGCTCGCCGAGCGGCTCGGGCTGGGTGACTGCGGGCGGACGCCGTACCGGCGCCTCTCCGGTGGCCAGCAGCAGCGCCTCGGTCTGGCGATGGCCGTGGTCGGGCGGCCCGAGATCGTCTTCGTCGACGAGCCCACCGCGGGCATGGACCCGCAGGCGCGGCGCGCCACCTGGGAGCTGCTGGAGGAGGTGCGCGCCGACGGCGTGACCGTCGTGCTCACCACCCACTACATGGACGAGGCCGAGCGGCTCGCCGACCACATCCACATCATCGACCACGGCCGCCTGATCGCCTCCGGCACGCCCCTGGAGCTGACCCGCGGCGCGCGCGCCGGCGAGGACGGCCGGGCGGCGACGATCCGCCTCGTGGTCACCAAGCCGTTCCCGCCCGGGGCGCCGCAGTCGCTGCGCCACACCCTCGGCCAGGAGACCGAGGTGACCCAGCTCGACGAGCTCAGCCTGGTGGTCACCGGCCCGGCCGACGCCTCCACCCTGGCCCGGGTCTCCGGCTGGTGCGAGCAGAACGACGTGCTGCCGGAGTCCCTGGCCCTCGGCCAGCGCAACCTCGAGGACGTCTTCCTCGAGCTGACCGGACGGGAGCTGGCACCGTGAGCGTCGAGCCGACCACCCGCCCCTCGGGCACCTTCACCCCGCGCCCCGGCGCCGCGTCGTTCGCGCGCATGGTGCGGGCCCAGGCCGCCATGGAGTCGCGGCTGATGCTGCGCAACGGCGAGCAGCTGCTGCTGGCGGTGGTGATCCCGGTGATCGTGCTGATCGGCGGCGTCGAGGGCGCGCACCGGATCGGCTTCCACTTCTCGCACTCCGCCGTGGACGTGTTCACCCCGGGCGTGCTGGCGCTGGCGGTGATGTCGACCGCGTTCACCTCGCTGGCGATCGCCACCGGCTTCGAGCGCAGGTACGGCGTGATCAAGCGGCTCGGCTCCTCACCGCTCCCCCGCTCCGGGCTGCTCGCGGGCAAGATCGGCGGGCTGCTGGTCGTGGAGGTGCTGCAGGTCCTGGTGATCTCGGTCGTCGCGCTCGGGCTCGGGTGGGACCCCGACCCCTGGCTGCCGGGCGCGCTGCTGGCGATCGTGCTGGGCACCGCGGCGTTCGCCGCGCTGGGCCTCTTCGTCGCCGGCGTGCTGCGCGCCGAGGCCACGCTGGCCGCCGCCAACCTCATCTACCTGCTGCTGATGGCCGGGGGCGCGGTCGTGCTGCCGGCCTCGGCGTACGGCGCCTTCGGCGCGGTGGTCCGCTGGCTGCCGTCGGGGGCGCTCGGCGACGCGATGCGCGCCGCCCTCATCGACGGCGCCACCGACTGGCACGACATGCTCGTGCTGCTGGGCTGGGCCGTCGCCGGCACCGTGCTGACCGCGAGGACGTTCACGTGGGAGTGACCACCACCGAGCCCGGCCGCGCCACCGCGCCGACCCGCACCGGACGCTGGCTGCGCCCGCTGGGGTGGGCGAGCCTGGTCGCCAACATCATGCTGGTGGTGACCGGCGGCGCGGTGCGCCTCACCGGCTCCGGCCTCGGCTGCCCGACCTGGCCGCACTGCAACGGCGGGTCGTTCACGCCGCACGGCGCCTACAACGTGCACGCGGCGATCGAGTTCGGCAACCGGATGCTGACCTTCGTGCTCACCGCGGTCGCGATCGCGACGTTCCTGGCCGCCTGGCGCAGCGGTCGACGCGACCTGCGCCGCCTCGCCCTGGTGATGGCGCTGGGCATCCCCGCGCAAGCGGTGATCGGCGGGATCACGGTGCTCACCGACCTCAACCCGTGGATCGTCTCCTTCCACCTGCTGTGCTCGATGGCGATCATCGGCGTCGCCGTGCTGTTCCTCCAGCGGCTCGACCGTCCCGCCCCCGTGGTCGCCGCCGGCGGCCCGGTGACCGGGCTCGCGTGGGCGACCTTCGCCGCCGCCTGGGTGGTGCTGTACGTCGGCACCGTGGTCACCGGCTCCGGTCCGCACGCCGGTGACGCCAGCTCGCCGCGCAACGGGCTCGACCCGCTCGAGCTCAGCCAGCTGCACGCCGACGTGGTCTTCCTGTTCGTCGGCCTGACCCTGGGCCTGCTCTTCGCCGTGCTGGCCGCCCGGGCCCCCGCGGTGGCCGTCCGCGCCGTGGTCGGGCTGCTCGTGATCGAGGTTGCCCAGGGCGCCATCGGCTTCGTCCAGTACTTCACCGGCCTGCCGATCGTGCTGGTCGGGTTCCACATGCTCGGTGCTGCGCTGATCTCCGCGGTCGTCACCTGGGTGCTGCTGCAGGTGCGCGAGCCGGCCGCCTGAGGGCAGGCCCGCCTGAGAAGGCCCGCCGGCGCGGGGCGATGTGGAACACCGTGCTCCGCTTCCCGTCGCGGATTCGTCGACGTTGTGGCACACCCCGTGCCACAACCCCGCCGCCGAGCCCCCCGGGATCCGCGACACCCCGTTCCGCTACAACCCAGACCCGCGACCCAAGACCCGGGCATGGCGACGGCGGCCGTCTGTACCCCCGTGGACAGGACCGGCCGCCGTCGAACACTCAGACGCGGCCGGGGCCGGGAAGGTTGCCCCGGGCGGCGAAGTTTCTCGGCAGGACCCGGCTCAGCGGCTGAGCAGCGGGTCCAGCGCGACGGCGACGAACAGCAGCGAGAGGTAGAGGTTGGAGGAGTGGAAGAGCCGCATCGGCTGGATCCGGCTCAGGTCCTCGGTGCTGCGGGCCCGGCCCCACATCCGGTGCGCCTCGACGAGGAAGACCGCGCCGAGCACCACCGCGACGACGGGGTAGACCACTCCGGTGCCGGCCACCGGCCACAACAGCAGCGAGGTCGCGACCATCACCCAGCTGTAGACCACGATCTGGCGGCCGACCTCGCGCGCCGGCTTCACCACCGGCAGCATCGGGACGTCGACGCCCGCGTAGTCCTCGCGGTAGCGCAGCGCGAGCGCCCAGGTGTGCGGCGGGGTCCAGAAGAACACCACCGCGAACAGCACGATCGGCACCCAGGAGAGCCGGCCGGTGACCGCCGTCCACCCGATCAGGGCGGGGAAGCAGCCGGCCAGGCCGCCCCAGACGATGTTCTGGGTGGTGCGCCGCTTCAGCACCATCGTGTAGATGAAGACGTAGAAGGCGTTGGCCGCCACCGACAGCACCGCGGAGAGCGGGTTCACCCACACCGCGAGGATCACGGTGGAGAGGATCCCCAGCACGAGGCCGAACGCCAGCGCGGACCCCGGCGAGACGATGTGGCGCGGCAACGCCCGGCGGCGGGTGCGCCGCATCTGCTCGTCGATGTCGCGGTCGTAGACGCAGTTGAACACCGACGCCGAGCCGGCGGAGAAGGTGCCGCCGACCACGGTGGCGACCACGAGGCCCAGCGGCGGGATGCCACGGGCGGCGAAGAACATCACCGGCACGGTGGTCAGCAGCAGCAGCTCGATGACGCGCGGCTTGGTGAGCCCGACGTACGCCGCGACCACGTCGCGCAGTGTCGCCCGATCCGTGTCCTGCCCGGAGGCAGCAGCGGTCGACTGGCCGACGAAGGTCACGAATTTCCTCAGGGGGGACGGGTCACCGTCAGGGGTGCTTGCTCGGTTCGATCGTATCGCGCCGGGTGAGTAGGCTCGGCCCTGCCTGAGTCCCCACGCCTGTGACGTTCCACCCTTCCGCCCACCCGGCGACCGAGCGGCAGGCGCAGCGATCGAGAGGAACCCCGTGAGCAGAGCCCCTGAGCTGGACTGGACCGACCTGGACGAGAAGGCCGTGGACACCGTCCGGGCCCTGGCCATGGACGCGGTGCAGAAGGTCGGCAACGGCCACCCCGGGACCGCGATGAGCCTCGCGCCCGCGGCGTACCTGCTCTTCCAGAAGGTGATGCGCCACAACCCCGCGGACCCGAGCTGGCCCGCCCGGGACCGCTTCGTGCTCTCGGCCGGCCACAGCTCGATCACGCTCTACCTGCAGCTGTTCCTCGGCGGCTGGGGCCTGGAGCTGGAGGACATCAAGTCGCTGCGCACCTGGGGCAGCAAGACCCCCGGCCACCCCGAGTACGGCCACACCGCCGGCGTCGAGACCACCACCGGGCCGCTGGGCCAGGGCGTCGGCAACGCGGTCGGCATGGCGATGGCCGCCCGCCGCGAGCGCGGCCTGCTCGACCCGCAGGCCGGCGACGGCGACTCGGTCTTCGACCACCACGTCTACGCGATCTGCAGCGACGGCGACCTCGAGGAGGGCGTGAGCGCCGAGGCCTCCTCGATCGCCGGCACCCAGCAGCTGGGCAACCTGACCCTGATCTACGACGACAACCGGATCTCGATCGAGGGCGACACCGACGTGGCCTTCACCGAGGACGTCGCCAAGCGCTACGAGGCCTACGGCTGGCACGTCCAGACCGTCGACTGGACCCACGACGGCACCGGCTACACCGAGGACGTGCCGGCGCTGTACGACGCGATCCGCGCGGCCGAGGCGGTCACCGACCAGCCGAGCATGATCGTCCTCAAGACGATCATCGCCTGGCCCGCCCCGAACGCCCAGGGCACCGGCAAGGCGCACGGCTCGGCGCTCGGCGCGGACGAGGTCGCGGCCACCAAGAAGGTGCTCGGCCTCGACCCCGAGCGGCAGTTCGACCTGCCCGACGACGTCTTCACCCACACCCGCTCGCTGGTCGAGCGCGGCAAGCAGTGGCAGGCCGCGTGGGAGGAGCAGTTCGACGCCTGGCGCGCCGCCGCCTCCCCCGAGGTGCTCGCGGCGTGGGAGCGGATGCAGACCCGCGCGCTGCCCGAGGGCCTGGAGCAGGCGCTGCCGACCTTCGACGCCGACCCGAAGGGTGTCGCCACCCGCAAGGCCTCCGGCGCGGTGATCAACGCGGTGGCCGAGCTGATGCCCGAGCTGTGGGGCGGCTCGGCCGACCTGGCGGAGTCCAACAACACCACCATCGAGGGCGTCCCGTCGTTCATCCCCCAGGGCCGCTCGACCGACGAGTGGGACGGCGACCCGTACGCCGGCCGCGTGCTGCACTTCGGCATCCGCGAGCACGGCATGGGCGCGATCCTGAACGGCATCACGCTGCACGGCGGCACCCGCGTCTTCGGCGGCACCTTCCTCACCTTCTCCGACTACATGCGCGGCTCGGTCCGGCTGGCCGCCCTGATGGGGCTGCCGGTCACCTACGTGTGGACCCACGACTCGATCGGCCTCGGCGAGGACGGCCCGACCCACCAGCCGGTCGAGCACCTCGCCGCGCTGCGCGCGATCCCCGGCCTCGACCTGGTCCGCCCCGCCGACGCCAACGAGACCGCCGCCGCCTGGCACGCCGTGCTCCGCAACACCGACCGGCCCGCCGGCATCGCCCTGACCCGCCAGAACGTGCCGGTCTTCCCGCGCGGCGCCGAGGGGTTCTCCGACACCTCCAACGTGCACCGCGGCGGCTACGTCCTCCTCGACACCGACGGCGGGCTGCCGGACGTCGTCCTCGTCGGCACCGGCTCCGAGGTCCAGGTCGCCGTCGCGGCCCGCGAGCTCCTCGCTGCCGAGGGCGTCCGCGCCCGGGTGGTCTCGATGCCGTGCCGCGAGTGGTTCGACGAGCAGGAGCAGTCCTACCGCGAGACCGTGATCCCGCCCACCGTGAAGGCCCGGGTGTCGGTCGAGGCCGGCGTCGCCCAGGGCTGGCGCGAGATCGTCGGCGACCACGGCCGGATCGTGTCCATCGACACCTACGGCGCGTCCGCCGACTACGCCCGGATCTTCCAGGAGTACGGCATCACCGCCGAGGCGGTGGCCGACGCCGCCCGCGACAGCCTGCGCGTCAGCGGCTGAACCCGCCGTGCCCCGGCCCGGTTGGGCCGACCGCCACGGGGGTACGACTTGTACGTGAACAGAGCTCAGGGAGGAATTGATGAGTGACCGTCTGAAGGCCCTCGCGGACGCAGGGGTGTCGATCTGGCTCGACGACCTCTCGCGCGAGCGGATCGAGACCGGCAACCTGGCCGAGCTCGTCAAGGAGAAGTCGGTCGTGGGTGTCACCACGAACCCCACGATCTTCGCCGGCGCGATCGCCGACGGCGAGCGGTACGACGACCAGGTGCGCCGGCTGGTCGCCGAGCACCGGGAGGTCGACCGGGTCGTCTTCGAGCTCACGACCGAGGACGTGCGCAACGCCTGCGACATCATGGCGCCGGTGCACGCCGAGCGCCCGGCCGACGGCCGGGTCTCCATCGAGGTCGAGCCCGACCTCGCCAACGACACCGAGGGCACCATCGCCTCCGCCCGGGCGCTGTGGAGCGCGGTGGACCGCCCCAACGTGCTGATCAAGATCCCCGCCACCAAGGAAGGGCTGCCCGCGATCACCGCGGCGATCGCCGAGGGCATCAGCGTCAACGTCACGCTGATCTTCGGCATCCAGCGCTACCGCGAGGTGATGGACGCCTACCTCACCGGTCTCGAGCAGGCGCGCGACGCCGGCCTCGACCTCGACCGGATCCACTCGGTCGCCTCGTTCTTCGTCTCCCGGGTCGACACCGAGGTCGACAAGCGCCTCGAGGCGATCGGCGGCGAGGAGGCCAAGGCGCTCGAGGGGCTGGCCGCGGTGGCCAACGCCCGGCTCGCCTACGCGGCGTACGAAGAGGTCATCGCCTCCGACCGCTGGAAGCTGCTCGCCGACGCGGGGGCCAACCCGCAGCGCCCGCTGTGGGCGTCGACCGGCGTCAAGAACGAGGCCTACTCCGACACGCTCTACGTCACCGACCTGGTCGTGCCGGGCACCGTCAACACGATGCCCGAGAAGACCATGGAGGCCTTTGCCGACCACGGCGAGGTGCGCGGTGACGTCGTCACCGGCACCAGCGGCGAGGCGCAGCAGGTCTTCGACCGGCTCGCCGGCGTGGGCATCGACTTCGAGGACGTGCTCCTCGTCCTCGAGCACGAGGGCGTCGACAAGTTCAAGAAGTCCTGGACCGAGCTGGTCGAGACCGTGTCCGGCCAGATGGAGAAGGCAGGACAGGGCGGCGAATGAGCGAGACGGCTTGGAACACCGTGAAGGAGGAGGGGACCGGAGCGGCGTTCGAGCTGTTCTTCGGCTACCCCGACGAGAAGGCGTACGCCGCGACGGTGGAGCGGCTGGTGGCCGACCGGGTCGCCAGCCGCATCGCCGCCCAGGACCCGACGCTCTGGGGCCCGGCCGCCGAGGAGGAGGCCGGCAAGCGGCTCTCCTGGGTCGCGCTGTCCGATGCCTCGCGCCCGCTCGTCGACGAGATCGCGGCGCTGCAGGCCGACTGCCGTGACCGCGGGCTGGCCAAGGTCGTGCTCTGCGGCATGGGCGGCTCCTCGCTCGCGCCGGAGGTGATCTGCGAGGCCGCGGGCGTCGAGCTCGACGTGCTGGACTCCTCCGACCCCGACTTCGTGCGGGCGTCCCTGGAGGACCGGCTCGCCGAGACCGTCGTCGTGGTCTCCTCCAAGTCCGGCGGCACCGTCGAGACCGACAGCCAGCGGCGCGCCTTCGAGAAGGCCTTCCGCGACGCCGGCATCGACCCCGCGGAGCGGATCGTGGTCGTCACCGACCCCGGCTCCCCGCTCGAGGAGCTCGCCCGGGACGCCGGCTACCGCGTCTTCCTGGCCGACCCCGGGGTGGGTGGCCGGTACTCCGCGCTGACCGCCTTCGGCCTGGTGCCGAGCGGCCTCGCCGGGGCCGACATCGGCGGGCTGCTCGACCAGGCGGCGGCGATCCGGCCGGCGCTCGAGACGGACTCGGCCGACAACCCCGGCCTGCGGCTCGGGGCCCTGCTCGGCGCGGCCAACCGGGCCGGCGTCGACAAGGTCGCGCTCGCCAGCTCGGGGGCGTCGTACGCCGGGTTCGGTGACTGGGCCGAGCAGCTGATCGCGGAGTCCACCGGCAAGGAGGGCCGGGGCATCCTGCCGGTGGTCGTGGAGTCCGTCGACGCGCCGAACTTCTCCCCCAGCACCGCCGACGAGGTGCTGGCCACCTTCGGCCCCACCTTCGCGTTCGGCGAGGACCTGGCGCCCGCGTCGGGCTGGGGCGTCCACGTCGACACTCCGCTCGGCGCGCAGCTGCTGCTGTGGGAGCACGCCACCGCGGTGGCCGGCCGGGTGATCGGCATCAACCCGTTCGACCAGCCCGACGTGGAGAGCGCGAAGGCGGCCGCCCGCGAGATGCTCGACGGCGGCGGCTCGGAGCCGACCCCGCTCTTCGTCGACGGACCGGTGACCGTCTACGCCTCCGACGGGTGGCTGCCCGAGGGCACCAGCACGGTGGCCGACGCGGTCGCGGCGCTGCTCGCCGCCCTGGACCCCGAGCACGGCTACCTTTCGGTGCAGGCCTACCTCGACCGGCACCGCGACGCCCGGCTGGCGGACACCCGGGCCACGCTGGCCCGCCGTACCGGCCGCCCGGTCACCTTCGGGTGGGGGCCGCGGTTCCTGCACTCCACCGGCCAGTACCACAAGGGCGGGCCCGCCACCGGCGCCTACCTCCAGGTGACCGGCCAGCCCGAGGCGGACCTCGCGGTGCCCGACCGGCCGTTCACGTTCCAGGAGTTCCTGACCGCCCAGGCGGTCGGTGACGGCCAGGTGCTGGCCGGCAAGGGACGCCCGGTGCTCCGTCTCCACGTCAGCGGCCCGGGGGACCTCACCGGGCTGCGGAAGGTGCTCTCGTGACCTGGACCAACCCGCTGCGCGACCCCGAGGACCGGCGGCTGCCGCGCATCGCCGGACCCTGCGGCATGGTGCTCTTCGGCGTCACCGGCGACCTGTCGCGCAAGAAGGTGATGCCGGCGATCTACGACCTGGCCAACCGCGGGCTGCTGCCCCCGGGCTTCAGCCTGGTCGGGTTCGCCCGCCGCGACTGGGCCAACCAGGACTTCGCGCAGATCGTGCACGACTCGGTCAAGGCCCACGCGCGCACCGAGTTCCGCGAGGAGGTCTGGCAGCAGCTCGCCGAGGGGTTCCGGTTCGTCCCGGGGAACTTCGACGACGACCAGGCCTTCGACCGGCTCCGCCGCACCATCGAGGAGCTCGACGAGGAGCGCGGCACGAGCGGCAACCACGCCTTCTACCTCGCGATCCCGCCCGGCTTCTTCGGCGACGTCGTGGGGCAGCTCAAGGAGCACGGCCTCGCCGAGCCGCGCGAGGGGTCGTGGCGGCGGGTGGTCGTCGAGAAGCCGTTCGGGCACGACCTGCAGTCCGCGCGCGAGCTGCAGGAGGTGCTCGGACAGGTCTTCCCGTCGGGCTCGATCTTCCGGATCGACCACTACCTCGGCAAGGAGACGGTCCAGAACATCCTGGCGATGCGCTTCGCCAACGAGCTCTTCGAGCCGATCTGGAACGCCAACTACGTCGACCACGTGCAGATCACGATGGCCGAGGACATCGGCATCGGCGGCCGGGCCGGCTACTACGACGGCATCGGTGCGGCCCGCGACGTCATCCAGAACCACCTGCTGCAGCTGATGTCGCTGGTGGCGATGGAGGAGCCGAGGGCCTTCGACGCCGAGAGCCTGCGCTTCGAGAAGCAGAAGGTGCTCTCCAGCGTGGTGCTCCCCCGCCGCCTCGACCTCACCACGGCGCGCGGGCAGTACGCCCCGGGCTGGGCCGGCGGCGAGAAGGTGGCCGGCTTCCTGGAGGAGGAGGGCATCGCCAAGGGATCCACCACCGAGACGTACGCCGCGGTGACCCTCGGCGTGGACACCCGCCGCTGGGCGGGCGTGCCGTTCTACCTGCGCACCGGCAAGCGGCTCGGCCGCCGGGTCACCGAGGTGGCCGTGGTCTTCAAGCGGGCGCCGCACCTGCCGTTCTCGTCGACCGCGACCGAGGAGCTCACCCAGAACGCCCTGGTGATCCGGGTGCAGCCCGACGAGGGCATGACCATCCGCTTCGGGTCGAAGGTGCCCGGCACCGCGATGGAGATCCGCGACGTCAACATGGACTTCGCGTACGGCGGCTCGTTCGTGGAGTCCAGCCCGGAGGCCTACGAGCGGCTGATCCTCGACGTGCTGCTCGGGGACCCGCCGCTCTTCCCGCGCCACGAGGAGGTCGAGCTGTCGTGGAAGATCCTCGACCCGATCCTGGAGCACTGGGCCAAGAAGGGACAGCCGGAGCAGTACGCCTCCGGCACGTGGGGACCGGAGTCCGCGGACAAGATGCTCGCCCGTGACGGACGGGTCTGGAGGCGACCGTGATGATCGAGCTCACCGACACCAACTCCTCGGCGATCGCGGCGGAGTTCGTCCGCGCTCGCACCCGCGCAGGCAGCCCGGCGATGGGCATGGTGATGACGCTGATCATCGTCGTGGAGGAGGACGAGTCCCAGTCGGCGATGCGGGCCGCCCAGCAGGCGTCGCACGAGCACCCCGCGCGGGTGCTCGGCGTGATCCTCGGTGACGGCCGTGGCGCCCCGGAGGTCAACGCCCAGGTCGGCACCGGCGACGGCTGGACCGGCGAGACCGCGCTGATCCGGCTGCGCGGCGAGGTGGTCAAGCACCCCGAGTCCGTGGTGCTCCCGCTGCTGCTGCCGGACTCCCCCGTCGCGATCTGGTGGCCCTGCCACCCGCCCGAGGACCCGGCCGCCGACCCGCTCGGCGCCCTGGCCAAGCGCCGGATCACCGACGCGGCGGCCGCCCGTCGCAACAAGGCGAAGGCCATCCACCAGCAGTGCGCGGTCTATGCCCCGGGCAACACCGACCTGGCCTGGACCCGGCTGACGCCCTGGCGGGCGCTGCTGGCCGCGGCGCTGGACCAGCACCCGCTCAAGGTGACCAGCGCCTCGATCTCCTCGGAGCGGATCAGCCCGAGCGCCGACCTCCTCGAGGCCTGGCTGCGCGACCGTCTCCGGGTCGACGTGGCGCGGTCGGTCACCGACGGCCCCGGCATCACCGAGGTGGTGCTGGAGACCAGGGAGGGTGCGATCCGCATCGACCGGCCGGACGGCCGGCTGGCCACCTTCTCCTCGCCGGGACGGCCGGACCGGCCGATCGCGCTGAAGCGGCGCGAGCTGCCCGAGCTGCTGGCCGAGGAGCTGCGCCGGCTCGACGAGGACGACGTGTACGCCGCCACGGCGAAGCGACTGGCGAAGATGCAGGTGAAGCGATGACCCCGCCCACGCCCGACCCCGCCCGCGGGAACCGGCCCGAGGCCCGGGTGGAGGTCCACGAGGACGCCCCGGCGCTGGCCACGTCGGTCGCCGGTGAGCTGCTGAGCCGGCTCGCCGACGCGCAGTCGGCCGGTCGGGTCCCGCAGATCGCGCTCACCGGCGGCTCGATCGCCGACGCCGTGCACGCCGAGGTCGCCCGGCTCTCCCCCGGCAGCGGCGTCGACTGGAGCCGGGTCGTGGTCTGGTGGGGCGACGAGCGGTTCGTCGGCCCCGACGACGAGGACCGCAACGCCCTGCAGGCCCGCCGGGCCTTCCTCGACACGGTCGGCGCCGATCCGGCCCACGTCCACGAGTGGCCGTCCACGGCCGACGCGGACGACGTGCAGGCGGCGGCTGCGGCGTACTCCTCCGACCTGCGCGAGCACGGCAGCGGCGAGTTCGACGTGGTGATGCTCGGCGTCGGCCCGGACGGCCACGTGGCCTCGCTGTTCCCGCACCACCCCGAGCTGGACGTCCACGACGAGATCGCGGTCGGCGTGGTCGACTCCCCCAAGCCCCCGCCGCTGCGGGTCAGCCTGACCTTCGCCGCGCTCAACCGCGCGCGCTCGGTGTGGTTCCTGGTCAGCGGCGAGGCCAAGGCCGACGCCGTGGCCCGCGGCCTCGGCGACAGCGACGTCCACGACACCCCCGCCGCCGGCGTCCACGGCTCCGAGGAGACCCTCTGGTTCCTCGACCGCCCCGCCGCCACCGCCCTGTAGCGCGAGACGGCACTTGGGGGCACTCCCAGCACCGCGAGACGGCAGTCGGGGGCACTCCCAGCACCGCGAGACGGCAGTCGGATCAGTCCTCGGTGGAGCGCCGTGCCGACTCGGGCACCCACAGTCCCGAACGCCTCCTGGCCATGGTCGCGCCCTCACGGAGCCGCGGGGTCGGGTCGGCGCCCCGCGGGTAGACGTGCTCCTGCTCGAAGACCTCGACGACCCAGCGGCCCCTCTCCTCCAGCCAGGTACGACGCTCCGCGTCGTGCCGGCGCTGCTCCTCGGTCGAGTGGAACTGCTTCCCGTCGTACTCGGCCGCGAAGCGGCACTCGGGCAGGGCGATGTCGAGCCGGTAGAGCGCCACCCCGTGCTCGTCGTGCACCCAGAACTGGAGCTCGGGGCGGGCCAGCCCGGCGTCGTACCAGTGCAGTCGCAGCCACGACTCCCCGGGTGACTCGGCGCGCCCGTCCGCCAGCGGGACCAGCCAGCGGAGCTGGACGACCCCGCGCTCTCCCCGGAACCTCTCGACCGACAGCCGGATCGAGTCGTGCGGCACGCCGATGCGCACGAAGCCGTCGAGCGCAGCCAGCGCGGCGAAGCGTCGCAGGCCGCGCCCCAGGTCGAGGGCGGTGCGCAACGGGGTCGTGACCCGGACCCCCTGCACCTCGGCGAGGTCCTCCTTCGACAGCTGACGGGTGCCGCTGGCCACCTCCGGTCGCCGGATGCGGGAACCGCCCGTGCTGAAGACGCGTAGCTGAGGAGGCGCGTGCACCGCCGAGGGGGGCAGCACATCGACACCGTGCAACCAGGCCGCGGTCTCGTCGGTGACCACGGCGGTCGCGGGCACGAGCAGGCGCAGCGCGGCCGCTCGAACGTCGACCGTGTCGAGGACCTGGGCGGCCACGTAGGCGCCCCGGAGCACGGGACGGACCAGTCCGCGGTCGACCAGGAGGCGCAGGTACCACCGGGAGACGCCGAGACGAGCTGCCTGGTCGGCGGTGAACGGGACGTCGAGCGGCAGCGGGCACCGGTCGTCCAGGAAGACCAGGTCGTCGGGCAGCCAGGCGGGTGGTTTCCTCATGCCCGGCAGCATGCCGAGATCACGACCGAGCTGCGCGCGTCTATCCACAGGGTCTCCAGCCGCGGCGGCCCATCGAGCGGGTCATCCACAGCGTGGCCGCCCCCGGCTTGACAACGCGAGTGCCGTCTCAGTGCCGTGAGAGTTGCCCGGATCGCCGTCTCAGCGTCCTGAGAGTGACCTCGAGTGCCCTCTCAGCGCGCTGAGAGTTGACCCGAGTGCCCTCTCACCGTCAGAAGATGAGGTCCCCGGACTTGCGGCGGGAGCGGAGGAGCTGGAGGGCCTCCTCCAGGATGTCGGCGGCCTCCTTGTCGGAGCGACGCTCCTTCACGTAGGCCAGGTGCGTCTTGTAGGGCTCGATCTTCGGCGCAGGCGGCGCGTTCTCGGCGTCCCGCCCGGCCGGGAGCCCGCACTTCGGGCAGTCCCAGGAGTCCGGGACCTGCGCCTCGACGGAGAACGTCACGACCGAACGGTGCTCGTTGGAGCAGAAGTAGGTGACGGCCTGACGCGGCGCAGCCTCGCCCCGCTCTGCCTCACCCATCGGGCCGGCCCCCACCCGGCTCCCGCGAATAGCGTTACCTCCACCAGCCACGGAAACGTTCCCTTTCTCAGTTCTGGTAGGCCAGGAGCAGGCCCAGGGCAATCACGCATGCGAACCAGATGACTCCGATCCCGACCGTCAACCGGTCGAGATTCCGCTCGGCCACCGAGGACCCACCGAGAGAGCTGGACACGCCACCACCGAACATGTCCGAGAGCCCACCGCCCCGGCCCTTGTGCAGCAGGACCAGCAGCACCATGAGGGCGCTCGAGATGATCAGCAGAATGGTGAAGAGGAGAGTCACGGTCGTAAAGCCTACGTCACACCGGCGCCGTCAGAGGACCGGCATGTCGTAGTAGCGGCAGATCCCGCCGAACTCGTCGGCCTGCAGGCTCGCGCCGCCGACCAGAGCGCCGTCGACGTCGCCCTGCGCCATGATCCCCGCGACGTTCGCCGCCTTCACGGAGCCGCCGTACAGGACGCGTACGCCGTCGGCCGCGGCGTCGCCGTGCACCTCGCGGATCCGGCCGCGGATCGCCGCGCAGACCTCCTGCGCGTCGTCGGGCGTGGCCACCTCGCCGGTGCCGATCGCCCACACCGGCTCGTAGGCCACGACCAGCCCGGCGACCTGCTCGGCGGAGAAGCCGGCGAGCGACCCGTCGAGCTGGCCCAGGGTGTGGGCCACGTGCTCGCCGGCCCGCCGCACCTCGAGGCCCTCGCCCACGCAGACGATCGGCGTCATCCCCGCGGCGTGCGCCTTCTTCGCCTTGGCGTTGACGACCTCGTCGCTCTCGGCGTGGTGCTCGCGGCGCTCGGAGTGGCCGACCACGACGTAGGAGCAGCCGAGCTTGGCGAGCATCCCGGCGGAGATCTCACCGGTGTAGGCGCCCGCGTCGTGGGTCGAGACGTCCTGCGCGCCGTAGCGCACCGAGAGCCGGTCCCCGTCGACGAGCGACTGCACCGAGCGCAGGTCGGTGAACGGCGGCACGACGACCACCTCGACGCGGCTGTAGTCGTGCTTCTTGTCGGCGAGCGTGACCGCCAGCTTCTGCACCAGGACGATGGCCTCCTGGTGGTTCAGGTTCATCTTCCAGTTGCCCGCCATCAGCGGGGTGCGCTTCTCGGCCATGAGTTCCTTCGTCAGTGGGGTCTGGGGCGGAGCCCCAGCGGGGGTCCACGGGGGCGGAGCCCCCGAGTGTCAGTCCTCCAGGACCTTGATGCCGGGCAGCTCCTTGCCCTCGAGGTACTCGAGGCTGGCGCCGCCACCGGTGGAGATGTGCCCGAAGGCCGACTCGTCGAAGCCGAGGGTGCGCACCGCGGCGGCGGAGTCGCCCCCGCCGACGACCGAGAGGCCGTCGATCTTCGTGAGCGCCGCGGCGACCGCGCGGGTGCCGTCGGCGAACGCGCTCACCTCGAAGACCCCCATCGGCCCGTTCCAGAACACGGTCCGGGCGTCGGCCAGGGCCGCGGCGAACGCGGCCGCCGACTCGGGGCCGACGTCCAGGCCGAGGCTGTCGGCCGGGATCTCCGAGGCGGGTACGACGCGGGGCTGCGGCTCGCGGTCGCCCGAGGGGAACTCGGTGTCGACCACGATGTCGGTGGGCAGCAGGATCTCGACCCCGGACTCCTCGGCCCGGCGCAGGTAGGCGCGACAGGTCTCGAGCTGGTCCTCCTCGAGCAGGCTCCTGCCGACTTCGTGGCCCTGGGCGGCCAGGAAGGTGAAGACCATGCCGCCGCCGATGAGCAGCCGGTCGGCCTTGCCGAGGAGGTTGTCGATGACCCCGAGCTTGTCGGACACCTTCGAGCCGCCGAGCACCACGGCGTAGGGCCGCTCGGGGTCCTCGGTGAGCCGGCGGAGCACGTCGATCTCGGTCGCGACCAGGCCGCCCATGGTGTGCGGCAGCCGCTGCGCCACGTCGTAGACCGACGCCTGCTTGCGGTGCACGACCCCGAACCCGTCGGAGACGAACCCGTCGGCCAGCGCGGCCAGGCGGTCGGCGAAAGCGCCCCGCTCGGCGTCGTCCTTGCTGGTCTCGCCGGCGTTGAACCGGACGTTCTCCAGCAGCGCGACCTGCCCGTCGCCGAGCCCCTCGACCGTCTCCCGGGCGCTCTCCCCCACCGTGTCGGTGGCGAAGGCGACCGCGGCCCCGAGCAGCTCACCGAGCCGCCGGGCCACCGGGGCGAGCGAGTACGCCGGGTCGGGCGCGCCCTTGGGCCGGCCGAGGTGCGCGGTGACGACCACCCGGGCCCCGGCGTCGGCCAGGGCCCTGATGGTCGGGACGCTCGCCCGGATCCGTCCGTCGTCGGTGATCCTCTGACCGTCGAGCGGGACGTTCAGGTCGGAGCGGACCAGCACCCGCTTCCCGGCCACGTCTCCCAGCGTGCCGTAGTCAGCCATCCGTCAGAGGGTCTTGCCGATGTAGTCGATCAGGTCGGCGAGACGGTTGGAGTAGCCCCACTCGTTGTCGTACCAGCCGACGACCTTGACCTGGTTGCCGATCACCTTGGTCAGCGGCGCGTCGAAGATGCAGGACGCGGGGTCGGTGACGATGTCGGAGGAGACCAGCGGGTCGGTGGAGTACTTCAGGAAGCGACCGTCGGCGGCCTTCTCGACCGCGGCGTTGACCTCCTCGACCGTGGTCTCGCGGCCCGCCTCGAACGTGAGGTCGGTGGCGGAGCCGGTCGGCACGGGCACGCGCAGGGCGTAGCCGTCGAGCTTGCCCTTCAGCTCCGGCAGCACCAGGCCGATCGCCTTCGCGGCGCCGGTCGAGGTGGGCACCACGTTGATCGCGGCGGCCCGGGCGCGGCGCAGGTCCTTGTGGATGTTGTCCTGCAGGTTCTGGTCGGCGGTGTAGGCGTGCACCGTCGTCATCAGGCCCTTGACGATGCCGAACTCGTCGTTGAGCGCCTTGGCCATCGGCGCCAGGCAGTTGGTGGTGCAGGACGCGTTGGAGATGACCGTGTGCGCCGCCGGGTCGTAGGCCTCGTGGTTGACGCCCATGACGACGGTGACGTCCTCGTTCTTGGCGGGCGCCGAGATGATGACCTTCTTCGCGCCGCCGTTGTCGACGTGCGCGCGGGCCTTGGTGGCGTCGGTGAAGAAGCCCGTGGACTCCACGACGACGTCGACGCCCAGGTCGCCCCACTTGAGGTTGGCCGGGTCGCGCTCGGCGAAGGTCTTCACGACCTGGTCGCCCACGCGGATCTCGTCCTCGGTCGCGCTGACGTCCGCGTCGAGGCGACCGAGGATCGAGTCGAACTTCAGCAGCGGGGCGAGCGACGTGTTGTCCGTCAGGTCGTTGACGGCGACGATCTCGATGTCGAGGCCGGAGGCCCGGACGGCACGGAAGAAGTTGCGGCCGATCCGGCCGAATCCGTTGATACCTACGCGTACGGTCACTGCTGGCTCCTGCTTCTCGGTCGGACAGTTGCGGTGAGCTGATGAGCACGGCGACGCGGCGGGTGGTGTCCCCGCGCCGGTGGTGCACCCGCGTCGTTGCCGACCCTATCGCTCGGGCCAGAGGTGCCCTCCGGTCGTCCCGGCGTACGTGCGGGTAACCGGCCTCACGCCTCGTCGGCGAGCATCTCCGCGGTCAGCGAGGCCTCGGTGTCGGGGATCCCGAGCTCCTCGGCGCGCTTGTCGGCCATCGCGAGCAGCCGGCGGATCCGCCCGGCGATCGCGTCCTTGGTCAGCACCGGCTCGTGCAGCTGCCCGAGCTCCTCCAGCGAGGCCTGCTTGTGCTCCAGGCGCAGCGCCCCGGCGAGCCGGAGGTGGTCGGGGACGTCCTCGCCCAGGATCTCCATGGCCCGCTCGACGCGGGCGCCGGCGGCCACCGCGGCCCGCGCGGAGCGGCGCAGGTTGGCGTCGTCGAAGTTCGCGAGGCGGTTGGCGGTCGCCCGCACCTCGCGCCGCATCCGGCGCTCCTCCCACGCCATCAGCGACTCGTGGGCGCCCAGCCGGGTCAGCAGCTGTCCGATCGCGTCGCCGTCGCGGATCACCACACGGTCGATGCCGCGCACCTCGCGGGCCTTGGCGGAGATGCCCAGCCGGCGGGCGACGCCCACCAGCGCCAGCGCGGCCTCGGGGCCCGGGCAGGTCACCTCCAGGGCCGAGGAGCGACCGGGCTCGGTCAGCGAGCCGTGCGCCAGGAACGCACCCCGCCAGGCGGCGACCGAGTCGCAGGCGGCGCCGGAGACGACGGCCGGCGGCAGGCCGCGCACCGGGCGGCCGCGCTGGTCGAGCAGGCCGGTCTGGCGGGCCAGCGCCTCGCCGTCACGCACGATGCGGACGAGGTAGCGGCTGCCCTTGCGGATGCCGTTGCCCTGGACCATGACCACGTCGGACTGGTGCCCGTAGACGTCGGCGATGTCCTTGCGCAGCCGGCGCGCGGCGGCACCGGTGTCGAGCTCGGCCTCCACGACGATCCGGCCGCTGACGATGTGCAGGCCGCCGGCGAACCGGAGCATCGACGCGACCTCGGCCTTGCGGCAGCAGGTCTTCGAGACCTGGGTGCTCGACAGCTCCGCCTTCACCTGTGCCGTCATCGCCATGGCGGAATCCTCACACACGCGTCAATCACCCCCGGACACGCCTCCGGCCCCACCTGCGCCGGTCCGGGCACCTCAGTCGCGCGCGAGGATCCGCTCGTACGCCGTCGCGAGCCGGGCCACGTCGTGCCGGGCGGAACCGTCGTCCATCGCCACCGGGACGACCACCAGGCCGGCGTCGTACGACGCCGCCGCGCTCGCGAGCCGGCCGGCGTCGGTGACGACGCTGGGGTCGGCGAGCACGGTGTGGATCTTCAGGCCGGGGGCGTGCTCGGCCAGCGCGGCGAGATGGCCCTCCGGGTCGAGCCCGTGGGTCTCCCCCGCCTGCTCGGCGAGGTTGAGCACCACGACGATCCGGGCGTCGGTCTGCACCAGCGCCTCGCGCAGCTCCGGCACCACGAGGTGCGGCAGCACCGAGGTGAACCACGACCCCGGCCCCAGCACCACCCAGTCGGCCTCGCGGATCGCCGTGACCGCCTCGGGGCACGCGACCGGCTCCGGCTCGAGCCGGATCGAGACGATGGCGCCCTCGGTGGTCGCGACCTCGACCTGGCCGCGGACGGTGGCCGTCGCGCCGGGGTCGCCGGGCACCAGGCCGCGCACCTCGGCGGCGATGTCGAGGGCGTTGAGCGCCATCGGCAGCACGTTCCCCGACGCGCCGAGCAACCGGCCCACCCAGTCGAGTGCCTGGACGTGGTCACCGAGCAGCTCCCACAGGCTGACGATCAGCAGGTTGCCGACCACGTGGCCGCGCATCTCGCCGTCCCCGGCGAAGCGGTGCTGGAGCACCTTCGCCCAGGTGACGCCCCAGTCGTCGTCGCCACACAGGGCGGCGAGGGCCATGCGCAGGTCGCCGGGCGGCAGCACGCCGAACTCGCCGCGGAGCCGGCCCGAGGAGCCGCCGTTGTCGGCGACGGTCACCACCGCGCTCAGCTCGTCGACCACGAGGTCGTCCACGAGCCGGCGCAGGGCGCGCAGCGAGGCGTGCAGCCCGTGGCCTCCCCCGAGCGCCACGACCGACTGGGCCCGGTCCGCCATCACTCGCGCCCGAGGTCGCGGTGGGCCGCGCGGGCGACGTACCCGTGCTCCCGCATCCGCCTCGCGATCTCCTCGGCCACGGCGACGCTGCGGTGCTTGCCGCCCGTGCAGCCGACCGCGACGGTCATGAAGCGCTTGCCCTCACGCAGGTAGCCCTCGGCCACGCCCAGGAGCACCGGCACGTAGCGCTCCAGGAACTCCTCGGCGCCGGGCCGGCTCATGACGTAGGCGGACACCTCGGGGTCGCGACCGGTGCCCGCGCGCAGCTCGGGCACCCAGAACGGGTTGGGCAGGAACCGCATGTCGGCGACGAAGTCGGCGTCCACCGGGATGCCGTACTTGAACCCGAAGCTGGTCACGGTGACGTTGAGCCGGGTCGAGTCGGGTGTGCCGAACGCCTCGGCGATCCGGTCGGTGAGCTGGTGCACGTTGAGGCTGGAGGTGTCGATGACCAGGTCCGCCTCGCTGCGCAGGTCCGCCAGCACCCCGCGCTCGCGCTGCAGGCCGTCCAGCAGCCGCCCGCTGCCCTGCAGCGGGTGCGGCCGCCGGGCCGCCTCCTGCCGACGCACGAGCACCTCGTCGCTGGCCTCGAGGAACACCAGCGTGGTGTGGCGGCCGGTGGCGCCCAGGGCGAGGTTGGCCTGCAGGGACTGGAAGAACGAGCCGGAGCGCACGTCGACGACCACCGCGATCGGCTGCTCGGTGCCGCGGCTCTCGTCGACCAGCCGGACGACCTCCTTGAGCAGGCTCGGCGGCATGTTGTCGACCACGTAGTAGCCGAGGTCCTCCAGCTCCTTGGCGGCCGTGCTGCGGCCGGCGCCGGTCATCCCGGTGACCACCACGAGCTCGCCGCGGTGCGCCTCCCCTGACGCCATCAGTCCTCCTCGATCTCGCCGGTCGCGGTGTTCACGCGGACCAGGCCCTCTGCTGGGCCCTCTGCTGGGCCGTCGGTCGCGCCGCCCCGGCCGTTGCCGGCCGCGCCCGTGACGAGGGCGTCCTTGATCGCCGTGGCGGTGCGCGTGCCGATGCCGGGCACCGTGGCGATCTCCTCCACGGTGGCGGCCCTGAGCTTCTTCAGCGACCCGAAGTGCTTGAGCAGCGTCTTGCGGCGCACCTCGCCCAGGCCCGGCACGTCGTCGAGCAGGCTCTCCACCATCGTCTTGGAGCGCCGCGACCGGTGGTGGGTGATGGCGAACCGGTGCGCCTCGTCCCGCAGCCGCTGCAGGAGGTAGAGGCCCTCGGAGGAGCGCGCCAGGATGACCGGGTCCTCCTGGCTGGGCAGCCAGACCTCCTCGAGCCGCTTGGCCAGCCCGCAGACGGGGATGTCGTCGATGCCGAGCTCGTCGAGCGCCCGCTGCGCCGCGGCGACCTGCGGCGGACCGCCGTCGACGACGACCAGGCCCGGGGCGTAGGCGAACTTGCGCGGCCGTCCCGTCTCCGGGTCGACCAGCATCGGGCCGTCGTCGCCCTCGACGGCCTGGGAGCGGGCCTGCTCGTCGAGCAGCCGCCGGAAGCGGCGGGTGATCACCTCGTGCATGGAGGCGACGTCGTTCTGCCCGTCCACGCCCTTGATGACGAAGCGGCGGTACTCGCTCTTGCGGGCCAGGCCGTCCTCGAAGACCACCATCGAGGCCACCACCTCGGTCCCCTGGAGGTTGGAGACGTCGTAGCACTCGATGCGCAACGGCACCTCCTCGAGCTCCAGCGAGCTCTGGATCTCCTCCAGCGCCCGGTTGCGGGTGGTCAGGTCGCTGGCCCGCTTGGTCTTGTGCAGGCCGAGCGCCTGATGCGCGTTGCGGGCCACGGTCTCCTGCAGCGTCTTCTTGTCGCCGCGCTGCGGCACCCGGATCCGCACCCGGCTGCCGCGCAGGTCGGTGAGCAGCTGCTCGAAGGTGTCGACGTCGGGGGGCAGGGTCGGCACCAGGATCTCGCGGGGGATGCTGTCGGCGTCGGCACCGGCGTAGAGCTGGAGGAGGAAGTTCTCGACCAGCTCGGCGGTCCCGCCCTCCTCCACCCGGTCGGCCACCCAGCCCCGCTGGCCACGGATCCGGCCGCCGCGGACGTAGAAGATCTGCACGGCCACCTCGAGCGGGTCCTCGGCCAGCGCGATCACGTCGGCGTCGGCGCCGTCGCCGAGCACCACCGCCTGCTTCTCGAGCGCCCGCTGCATCGCGCCCAGGTCGTCGCGCAGGCGGGCGGCCTTCTCGAAGTCCAGCGCCTCGGACGCGGCGAGCATCTCCTGCTCGATGCGCCGCATGAACGGTCGGGTGTGGCCGCCCATGAACTCGCAGAAGTCGTCCACGATCCGGCGGTGCTCCTCGGCGGACACCTTGCCGACGCACGGTGCGGAGCACTTGTCGATGTAGCCCAGCAGGCAGGGCCGGCCGATCTGCGCCGAGCGCTTGAAGACGCCGTTGCTGCACGACCGCATGGGGAAGACCCGCAGCAGCACGTCGACGGTCTCCCGGATGGCCCAGGCGTGGCTGTACGGGCCGAAGTAGCGGGTGCCCCGGCGCTTGGCGCCGCGGCCGACCATGACCCGCGGGAACTCCTCCCCCACGGTCACGGCCAGCCAGGGGTAGGACTTGTCGTCGCGGTACTTCACGTTGAAGCGCGGGTCGTACTCCTTGATCCAGGAGTACTCCAGCTGGAGCGCCTCGACCTCGGTGTTGACCACGGTCCACTCGACGCTCGCCGCGGTCGTGACCATGGTGGCGGTGCGCTGGTGCAGGTTGCCGATGTCCTGGAAGTACGACGAGAGCCGGGACCGGAGGTTCTTCGCCTTCCCGACGTAGATCACCCGGCGGTTCGCGTCACGGAACCGGTAGACACCCGGCTGGGTGGGGATCGAGCCGGGCTCGGGGCGGTACGCCAAGGGCCCGCGGGACGAACGGGTCGGACGGGCAGGCACGCCCCAACCCTACGGTCCGCCGCCGACGGCCCCGGACCCCGTGCCTGCCGGCGCGGCTCAGGCCACGCTCGCCTGGCCGCCCTTGACGTCGACCTTCACCGGGGGCAGCGGCTCGGGGGCGGGCCCGCCCTGCACCGATCCGTCCGACACGGAGAACTGGCTGAGGTGGCAGGGGCAGGTGATGGTGCCGTCCGCGACCCGGTTCACCAGGCAGCCGGCGTGGGTGCAGACCGCGGAGAACCCCTTGTAGACGCCCTGGGAGGGCTGGGTGACCACGACCTTCTCGGCCGGGAACACCTTCCCCCCGCCGACGGGGACGTCGGCCACCGAGCCCAGCTTCGTGCCGGTCGCGGCCGGGCCGGAGCCATCCGCCGATCCGCCGCCGCTGCCGCTACCGCTGCCGTCGCTGCTGCCGCAGGCGGCCAGCAGGGGCAGCGCGCCGGTGACCGCGACCCCCGCGACGACGCCGCCGACGGCGCGCCGGCGGGTGACGCCCTCGCCCGGTCCGGACTCCTCGGTCACGTGCGGGCTCCCTTCGTGGACTTCTTCGCCGCGGGCTTGCGGGCCGCGGCCTTCCCGGCCGCCGGCTTCCGCGCCGGCGGCTTCTTCTTCGCCGGTGCGGCCTTCTGCGCCGGGTCGGCCGGGGCGGCCCTGCTCCCCGTCGGCTGCTTCGCCTCGCGGCCCTCGAGCAGCGGCGCCAGGAACTGGCCGGTGAAGCTGTCCGGGTGGGCGGCGACCGCCTCGGGCGTGCCCTCGGCGACCACCACGCCGCCTCGGGAGCCACCCTCGGGACCCATGTCGACCAGCCAGTCGGCGGTCTTGATCACGTCGAGGTTGTGCTCGATGACCAGCACGGTGTTGCCGGCGTCGACGAGCCGGCCGAGCACCAGCAGCAGCTTGCGGATGTCCTCGAAGTGCAGCCCGGTGGTGGGCTCGTCGAGCACGTAGACGGTGCGGCCCGTGGACCGCTTCTGCAGCTCGGCCGACAGCTTGACCCGCTGCGCCTCGCCGCCGGACAGGGTGGTGGCCGGCTGCCCGAGGCGGACGTACCCGAGGCCCACCTCGACCAGGGTCTTGAGGTGCCGGGCGATCGCCGGCACCGCGGCGAAGAACTCCACGGCCTCCTCGATCGGCATGTCGAGGACCTCGGCGATGGTCTTGCCCTTGTAGTGGACCTCGAGGGTCTCCCGGTTGTAGCGCGCGCCGTGGCACACCTCGCAGGGCACGTAGACGTCCGGCAGGAAGTTCATCTCGATCTTGATCGTGCCGTCGCCGGCGCACGCCTCGCAGCGGCCGCCCTTGACGTTGAACGAGAACCGGCCCTGCAGGTAGCCGCGCATCTTGGCCTCGGGGGTGGCCGCGAAGAGCTTGCGGATGTGGTCGAAGACCCCGGTGTACGTCGCGGGGTTCGACCGCGGCGTCCGCCCGATCGGCGACTGGTCGACGTGGATCACCTTGTCCACGTGCTCGACGCCGCTGATCTTCTGGTGCCGCCCGGGCACCGCGCGGGCGTTGTAGAGCTGCTTGGCCAGCGAGGTGTAGAGGATGTCGTTGACCAGGGTGGACTTGCCGGAGCCGGAGACCCCGGTCACGGCCACGAACAGGCCGAGCGGGAACGTGACGTCGACGTCACGCAGGTTGTGCTCGCGCGCGCCGTGGACGACGAGGTTGCGCCCCCTGGTGCGCGGGCGGCGCACCTCCGGCACCGGGATCTCGCGCCGGCCGGAGAGGTACTGCCCGGTGAGCGAGTCGGGGTGGGTCAGCAGGTCGGGGACCTTGCCGCTGTGCACGACCTGGCCGCCGTGCTCTCCGGCGCCGGGCCCGATGTCGACGATCCAGTCGGCGACCCGGATGGTGTCCTCGTCGTGCTCGACGACGATGAGCGTGTTGCCGAGGTCCTTGAGCCGGACCAGCGTCTCGATCAGCCGGTGGTTGTCGCGCTGGTGCAGGCCGATGGAGGGCTCGTCGAGGACGTAGAGCACGCCCACCAGGCCGGCGCCGATCTGGGTGGCCAGCCGGATCCGCTGCGCCTCGCCGCCGCTCAGCGAGCCCGAGGGCCGGTCGAGCGAGAGGTAGTCCAGGCCGACGTCGAGCAGGAAGTTCAGGCGCTCCTGGATCTCCTTGAGCACCCGCTCGCCGATCTGCCGCTCGCGGGCGGAGAGGTCGAGGTTGCGGAGGTACTCCGCGGTCTCGTTGATCGGCAGCGCGCAGAGCTCGGCGATGCCGATGCCGCCGTTCTCCCGCGAGCCCAGCGTGACCGCGACCGAGACCGGCTTGAGGCGGCTGCCGCCGCACGCCGGGCACGGCACCTCGCGCATGAACCCCTCGAAGCGCTCCCGGCTGGTGTCGGACTCCGCCTCGCGGTGCCGGCGCTCGATGTAGCCCCGGACGCCCTCGAACTCGGCGTAGTAGGCGCGCTGGCGGCCGTAGCGGTTGCGGGTCACCACGTGCACCTTGGTCGAGTGGCCGTCGAGCAGCGACTTCTGCTGCCGGGTGGTCAGCTCCTCCCAGGGCGTGTTCAGGTCGAAGCCGAGCTCCTCGCCGAGGGCCCCCATCAGCCGCAGGAAGTAGTCGGCGACGTGCGCCTGGCTCCACGGTTGGATGGCGCCCTCGCCGAGGGTGGCCTGCGGGTCGGGCACGACCAGCTCGGGGTCGACCTCCATCCGGGTCCCGAGGCCGTGGCACTCGGGGCACGCGCCGAACGGCGAGTTGAACGAGAACGACCGGGGCTCGAGCTCGTCGGTGTCGATCGCGTGGTCGTTGGGACACGACATCTTCTCGCTGAACCGCATCTCGCGGCCCGGGTCCTTGGCGCCCCCCTCCAACGACGGAGTGTCGACGAAGTCGAACACCACCAGGCCACCGGCGAGGTTGAGCGCGGTCTCGACCGAGTCGGTCAGCCGCCGCTTCGAGGACTCCTTCACCGCGAGCCGGTCGATCACCACCTCGATGGTGTGCTTCTTCTGCTTCTCGAGCTTCGGCTCACCGGCCGACAGCGCGTCGAGCGTGTGCGTCTCGCCGTCCACCCGGGCCCGGGAGAAGCCCTGGGTCTGCAGCTGGCGGAAGAGCTCGACGTACTCCCCCTTGCGGCCCCGGATCACCGGGGCGAGGACCTGGAACCGGCGGCCCTCCTCGAGCGCGAGCACCCGGTCGACGATCTGCTGCGGGGTCTGCCGCTCGATGGGGGCGCCGCAGGTCGGGCAGTGCGGCCGGCCGGCGCGCGCGTAGAGCAGGCGGAGGTAGTCGTAGACCTCGGTGATGGTGCCGACGGTCGAGCGCGGGTTCTTCGACGTCGACTTCTGGTCGATGGAGACCGCGGGTGAGAGCCCCTCGATGAAGTCGACGTCGGGCTTGTCCATCTGGCCGAGGAACTGCCGGGCGTACGCCGACAGGGACTCCACGTAGCGCCGCTGGCCCTCGGCGAAGATCGTGTCGAAGGCCAACGACGACTTGCCCGAGCCGGACAGCCCGGTGAACACGATGAGGGAGTCCCGGGGCAGGTCGAGGGAGACGTCCTTGAGGTTGTGCTCCCGGGCCCCCCGGATGGTCAGCTGCTCCGCCACTGGCAGTCCTTCGGCAAGTCTCGGCGTGGAACGAACAGTCCCAACAATGGCACGGGGCACCGACAGTGCTCCCATCGCGCACCCGAGGGGGTGAGGCGGCCGGGTGACAAGATGGGGCGCATGGTGCCCTCCCAGGAGTCCCCGCACAAGCCCTCACGCGACGTCCGCGACCCGCTGGCCGAGGCCTCGCAGCGCCTCGTCCGCACCGTCGACCGCCTCGAGGACCCGGCCTGGGCGCAGCCCAGCGGGCTGCCCGGCTGGACGCGGGCGCACGTGGTCGCGCACCTGGCCCTGAACGCCGAGGGCCTCGCGGGCGCCCTGCGCGGCCTCGTCTCCGGGGAGCCGACGCCGATGTACCGCTCCCAGGAGGCACGCAACAGCGACATCGACGAGCTCGCCGCGGCCGCCCCGGCGGAGCTTCGCGACCGGCTGCTCGGCGCGACCACCGAGCTCGACGACGCCCTGGTCGCGGTCCCCGACGACCTGCGCGACCGCACCATGGAGCGGACCCCGGGCGGCGCCCGGACGTTCCGGGCGGCGGCCGTCCCCGGGATGCGGCTGTCCGAGGTCGAGATCCACCACGCCGACCTCGATGCGGGCTACACGGCGGCCGACTGGTCGCCGGAGTTCGCGACCACGGTCGTCGACTCGATGCACAAGCGCCACTCCTGGGACCGGCCGTTCACCGCCCGGGCCACCGACCTGGGCCGGTCGTGGACCTTCGGCGAGGGGGCAGAGGCGGGGCCTACGGTGTCGGGCACGGCCGCGCACCTGGCCTGGTGGCTCACCGGGCGCGGGAGCGGCGAAGGACTGACGAGCGACGGCGAGCTGCCGGGGATCGAGGGCTGGTGACGTACACAGGAGAGGTGACGCCGGGCGGTGAGCCGGACGTCCGGGAGCTGGACGCGCTGAGGATCACCAAGGTGGCCGTGGACCCGGAGATGTCCAACAACTGCTACCTGCTGGCCTGCCGCCGGACCGGCGAGCAGGTGCTGGTCGACGCGGCCGCGGAGTCCGACCGGCTGCTCCCCCTCATCGGCGACGCCGGGCTGGCGGCGGTCGTGACCACCCACCGGCACTGGGACCACCACCGGGCGCTGGCCGACGTGGTCGGCGCGACCGGTGCAGCGGTCGTGGTCGGCGCCCCCGACGCGGTGTCGGTCACCGAGCAGACCGGGGTGCCGGTCACCGTGGAGGTCCGCCAGGGAGACACGGTGACGGTCGGTGACTGCACGCTCGAGGTGATCGCGCTCGCCGGCCACACCCCCGGCTCGATCGCGCTGCTCTACGACGACCCGAGCGGCCACCCGCACCTGTTCACCGGTGATTCACTCTTCCCGGGCGGCGTCGGCAACACCTTCGGCGACGAGGCGGCGTTCGCGCGGCTCATCGAGGACGTGGAGACCAAGGTCTTCCAGCGGCTGCCCGACGACACCTGGTTCTACCCCGGACACGGCAACGACTCCACGCTGGGCGTGGAGCGGCCGCACGTCGCGGAGTGGCGCGCCCGCGGCTGGTAGGCCCATCGCGTGCAACCGAACCGGCTGCCCGGGCGTGACACCCCCGAGCCCCCACCCGGGGCCTCGCCCGGCAGGGCCACCAGCCGTTCTCGCCGGAGCCCGTGGCCGCGTCGCCGCCCGCGACACGTGGGGGCACCCGGTGGAGAACGGCGACCACATCCTGCGCATCCGCTACCGCGCCGACCAGGCACGGGTCCGCATCTCCAGCGCCGCCCTGGGGAACCCCGACGCCGTCCGGCTGGCCGTGCGGGCCTCCGGCACCCGGACCGGCGGGACCAGCCACGGGCTCGTGGACTGGGTCGGCCCGCCGCGCACCTTCACGCCGTGGATCGACCGGGGCTGAGCGCCGAGGGCCCGGCGCGGCTCAGGCGACCGCGGCGGCCCGCTCGGTCTCCAGCGCGTCGGTCAGCAGCGCCACCAGCGCCTCGAGCTGGACGTCGGCCGACGACGACACCTCCTCGTCGGAGCCGTCGAGCGCCCGGGCGGCGAGGCCGGCCTTGCTGTCGATCAGCTCGGCGATCCTGGAGTCGATCGTCTGGGCCGCGATGATCCGCCACGCGGTGACCGGCATCTCCTGGCCGATCCGGTGGATCCGGTCGATGGCCTGGGTCTGCTCGGCGTCGGTCCACGACAGCTCGGCGAGGACGAGGTTCGAGGCGACCTGGAGGTTCAGGCCCACGCCCGCGGCCATCAGCGAGCAGACCACGATCTGGACCTCGGGGTCCTCGGTGAACGCGTCGATGGCCTTCTGACGGGCCTTCGGCGTCTGGTCGCCCCGGATCGAGGCGTACTTGATCCCGCGCCGTGCGAAGGTCTCCTCGGCGACGTCCATGACGTCGACGTGCTTGGCGAAGAACACGACCTTCCCGACGCTGCGGGCCAGCTGCGCCGCGTAGTCGGCCGCGAGCCCGGCCTTGGCCTGGCCGATGCGCCGCATCATCGTGAAGACGTTCTCGCCGCTCTCCGTGCTCGCGGTGTCCTCGCGCTCCCAGGTCGCGACCCGGCGTACCAGCTCGTGGTCGATGCCCTCGACCACGCTGCCGGAGGTGCGGGTCTCCAGGGCCTGGTGGTAGCGGGCCACCAGCCGCGTGGCGAGCTCGCGCTCGGCCGAGCGGATCGAGCGACCCACCTCGTCGTCGAGCTCCACCGGCAGGTCCGCGACGCGGCGCGCGGGGATGTCGGCGGCCACGTCGACCTTGCGCCGGCGCACGACGCCGCGGTCGATCACGCAGCGGCGGGCGTTGGGGTAGAAGCCGGGGTCGGCGGGGGTCAGGCCGATCTCCTCCAGCGAGTCCATCAGCTCGCCGAGCGGCACCTTGTCGTCGGTCCAGCCGAGGAACTGCCAGATCGCGCGGAAGTCGTCGATGTCGTTGATCAGCGGGGTGCCGGTCAGGGCCATCAGCAGCGGCCGCACCATGCGCGACCGGATCCGCTCCGAGAGCTGCAGCACGTTGCGCGAGCGCTGGGAGGTCTTGTTCTTGATGAAGTGCGCCTCGTCCACGACCATCCCGCGGAACCCGAACTCGCCGAGCCAGCCGACGTGCCGGTCGAGCACCTCGTAGTTGACGACGACGATGTCGGCGAAGCCGTCCACGTCCTGGCCGTCGCCGTGGATCACCGTCGCCGGGTGGGCCGGGGTCCACAGGCCGGCCTCGCGGGCCCAGTTGGTCTTGACGACGTTGGGCACCACCACGAGCAGCGGGTAGGCGTTCGCGGCCTGGGCGGCCAGCAGCGCCTGGGCGGTCTTGCCCAGGCCCGGCTCGTCGGCGAGCAGGAAGGTGCGGTGCCCGGCCTCGGCGGCGGCGACCACCTCGGCCTGGTGCTTCATCAGCTCGCGGCCCTGGGGCAGGAACAGCGGGGTCGGCTCCGGCAGCGGCATGCTGGCCGTGCCGCCGCCGGCGGCGTACTCGAAGGAGCGCAGCAGCGGCCCGATCAGCTCCCAGCCGGCCAGCCGACGCGCGCGGCCCGAGCCGGGCCTGGCACCGGTGAAGTCCGGGACGAGGAAGGGGTTGGCCAGCTGCCGGGAGATCACCGACTGCGGCACCACCTGGCGCGCCGTGGGAGCGGCGTCCGCCGTCTCGGGAGCGCCGGCCGGCACCAGCTCCTCGGCCTGCTGCTCGACGCCGCCGGCCTCGAGCATCTCCCGCCGCAGCGACTTGGCGTCGTCGGAGACGACGGCGTCCTCGGCGAGCAGGGACAGCAGCGACGGCTCGCGCGCCGCGGTCTTGGCGAGGATCGTGGCGATGCCGTCCAGCCGCTTGAGCTGCTCGGCGCGGTGCGCCTCGGTGTTCTCGGTGTCGGCCTTGATGTGGGCGCGCTCCTCGCGCACCAGCAGCGCCACCACCTGGAACTTGGTGCGCAGGGACGGGCCCACGCGGCCACGCTGGACGCCGTTCTCGACGTCGCGCACGGCGCGGGCGAGCACCGGGATGATGCCCTCGTTGTCGAGGTCACGACCACGGCGCTGCTGGCGCGGCGCGGTCCGGGTCGCGCCGGAACGGCGCTGGCCTCGTCGAGGCAATGGCTCCTCCTTCGGAGTGCCTGGCCCGAGGGCCACGGCAGTACGGCGGCACCGTTGCCGGCCCTGAGCGGACCGGCGACGAGAGTGGAGGCTGCGAGACCTCCGGGGCCACGCCCGGTGCGACCTGGTGCGACGGGGCGCGACCCGGTGAGCACCGGGGACGGCCGCATGGCCCGCAGGGGTGGCTGCTACCCGCCACTGTACCGCGTCGGGGCGGCGCTCCGGAGCCGACCCGCCCGGGCATCCGGTCAGGCTCTAGAGTCGCGACCGTGATCGAGCTCCGCACCGCCGCCCAGATCGAGGAGATGCGCCCCGCCGGGCGCTTCGTCGCCGACGTCCTCACCCGGCTCTCCGAGACCGCTGACGTGGGGGTGAACCTGCTCGACCTCGACGCACTCGCGCACGAGATGATCCGCGAGCGGGGCGCGGAGTCCTGCTACATCGACTACCACCCCTCGTTCGGCGCGTCGCCGTTCGGCAAGGTCCTGTGCACGTCGGTGAACGACGCGGTGCTGCACGGCCTCCCCCACGACTACACGCTCCGGGACGGCGACCTGCTCAGCGTCGACTTCGCCGCCAGCGTCGACGGCTGGGTCTCCGACTCGGCGTACAGCCTCGTGGTGGGCGCGCCCCGCGAGGAGGACCTCCGGCTGATCGAGGTGACCGACCGGGCCCTCGCGGCCGGCATCGAGGCCGCCCGGGTGGGCAACCGGATCGGGGACATCGGCCACGCCATCGGCACGGTCGCCCGCGGCGCCGGGCTGCGCATCAACACCCAGTTCGGCGGCCACGGCGTGGGGCGCACCATGCACGGCGACCCGCACGTGCCCAACGACGGCCGCCCGGGCCGCGGGTTCCCCCTGCGCCCCGGCCTGGTGATCGCCATCGAGCCGTGGTTCCTGCACACGACCGACGAGATCGTCACCGACCCGGACGGCTGGACCCTGCGCAGCGCCGACGGCTCCCGCGGCGCGCACATGGAGCACACGATCGCGATCACCGAGGACGGTCCGGTCGTGCTGACCGCGCGCGGCGACCGCTGACGCGCCCTCTGACGCAGCGACGGCCGCCACCCCCGAGGGTGGCGGCCGTCGCCGGTCTTGGCTCAGCGCTTCAGCTCAGCGTGAGCCCGGTGTCGTCGATGACGAACCCGGTCGCCAGCGAGCTGTCCTCCGCGCCGGTGAAGCTGATCGTCACGGTCCGGCCGGCCAGCGAGGAGACGTCGAACGAGCGCAGCGTGTAGCCGGAGGCCGCGTTGAGGTTCGAGTACGTCGCCAGCGTGGTCGAGCCGGCCTTGACCGTGAGCCGGTCGTAGGCCGTGGAGCCGGTGGTCTCCGCGGTGTCGATGTGCAGGTAGAACGACAGCGTCGCCCGGCAGCCGCTCGGGATCGACACCGCCTGGCTCAAGGTGTCGGTGTGCGTGGTGCCGTAGCCGTCCAGCCACGCCTTCCAGCTGCCGCTGTGGGCGGGCTGGCTGGTGGAGCTGTCGACGACGCCGCTCGAGGCGCTCCACGGGGCGGCGGACCCGGTCTCGAAGCCGGGGTTGCCGAACAGCTGGCCGGAGCAGCCGGTGCCGCCACCCCCGCCGCCGCCACCGCCGGTGGAGCAGGTCGGGTCACCGCTCTGGGCCGGCACGTTGACCGCGTCCCAGGCCGCCTTGACCGCGTTGAACTCGGTGCAGCCCGACGCGCCGTACAGGTTCTTGGCGGCCGTGAGCGTCCAGGTCCGGTACTTCAGGTACGACGACGTCGAGGTCTTCATCAGCATCGCGTTGTACATGATCTTCATGGCCTTCTGGACGCCGATGCCGCTGACCGAGCTGCCGTTGCAGGTCGGGCTGGTCGGCTGCCCGTTGGTCGGGCTGCTGCCCTCGGCCAGCAGGTAGAACCAGTGGTTGCCGGGGCCGGCCGCGGCGTGCACCTCCTCGCTCGGGATCGAGGAGGAGTAGCAGTTGTCGTCGCCGGCCAGCGACGGGTTGTACATGTAGCGGATCGGGCCGTTGCCGACGAGGTTGACCTGCTCACCGACGGTGAAGTCCGGCCTGTCGACGGAGTTGTTCGCATACCACTCGGTGGACGCGCCGAAGGTGTCCGCCACGAACTCCTGGGTGTTGCCGCCGGAGATCCCGCCCGGGGTGTGGTCGTCCACGCCGTGGCCGAGCTCGTGCCCGACCACGTCCATGGAGCCGATCCACTTGCCGCCGGACTGGGTGTGGCCGACCTGCACCTGGGTGCCGTCGTAGTAGGCGTTGACGTCGTTGAGGCCGACGCGGATCGGCACCCACCCGCCGGAGCCGTCCATGCCGTTGCGGCCGAGCCACGAGGAGAGCATCTGGCGCTCCTCCTCGGCGCTGTAGAACGCGTCGACGCAGCCGGTCTCGCGGCTGGTGGCGACGCCGTTGCCCCAGCTGTCGTCGCTGCCGGTGAAGGTGGTGTTGGTGGCCGCGTCCTGGCAGACCATGCTGGAGGCGTTGCTGTTCCTCATCGAGTACGACGAGCCCGAGCCGCTGGTCGGGATCGAGACGGTGCCGGCGTACGCCGAGCTCCCGGTGCCCTCCATCACGTGCTCGGTGGTCGAGAGGACCCGACCGTCCCGGGCGTCGACGTAGACCGAGAGCCGCGACGGCTCGCCGTGGCGCGTGCCGGTGACCAGGGTCTCCCACGCGAGGCGGGAGGTCTGCTGCTGGAGCACGACCAGCCGGGTGGCGCCGACCGAGGCGTGCTGCACCTGGCCGGCCGAGGTGCGCCGCGCGTCGGCCTTCGCGACCGCGGGCTCGACCGTCCGGAGGTGGGTCGCCCGGGACTGGGCGACGGTGGTGCCCAGCACGTTGCCGGACCGGTCGGCCGCGACGACGAAGTCGCCGCCCACGACCGGCAGGCCGCGGTAGGTCCGCTCGTAGGGCACGTACTGCAGCCCGCCCGAGGAGACGACGGGCTGCGCGCGGAAGCCGTCGTACGGGCTGGCGTGCAGCGCGTCGGGCCGGCCCCGGACCAGCTGCTGCGCCGAACGGGCCGCCTCGGCCCGGGCCGAGCCGGGCTCGGTCCGGCTGGGTGGGTGATGGGCGGTGGCCGCCGAGCTGGCGGACGGGACGGCGGCCAGGACGGACGCGGTGACGAGGGCGGTCGTGCTGGCCAGGACCAGCTTGCGCGACGCCCCGGCGACGAGTCTTCTCACTCGACACTCCTTGGGTCAGGGCCCGGATCGCGGGCCCACCGAGAGGGTTGGGGTAGCGGCTCCGCCCCGCGTGACACGCAAGGAGTTCCACCCGAGAACGGGAACCGCGGGAACTCTTGCGGCCGCGGCACCGGGCGGTCAACGGATCCGACGTGCGGAACTGTGCAGTGCACGAAGGTGCAGATCCGCCCGGCCCGCCTGACGTCGCTCGCCCGACAGCGAACACTCACCCGGCGAAACTCAGCCGGGCACACGGTCTGGCACACAGTGGGCTCCGCCTGCTGGCGGTGCCGCTCCCGGGTGTACGCACGTGCGTACACCCGGGAGCGAGTCCTGCCCCGGCGGCGGCCGCGGCGGCGCCTGTGGATGGCCGACCGCACGGCGCGCGGAACCGTGCTGTGATCGCGACGTGCCCAAGCTCATCGACTACGACACCCACCGCGGAGCGGTCGTCGGCGCCCTCATGGAGCTCGTCGCCGAGGGTGGGCTCGCGGCCGCGACGTTGCGTGGCGTGGCTCGCCGCTCGAGGGTGAGCTCGGCGGCGCTCGTGGAGGGGTGGGGCGGTCGGGACCGGATGCTGGGGATCGCCGCCCACCACTTCGGCCGCACGTGGAGCGACGCGCTGTGGCGGCGGTACGACGCCCGGGGGCTGGCCGGCCTGCTGCCCCGCGACGACGACGAGCGCGGTGAGGCGCGGTTCTGGCTCGCGATGTGCGAGCTCGCCAGGAGCAACGAGCGCGTCCGCTCCTCGGTCGAGGAGCGGACGCGCAGAGGAGCCGAGGATGCTGGACGTGATGGCGGGCCAGACCTGGTCCCGGACCGACCTGGAGCTCCTCCGGACGGTGCTCGACGGTCTCCGGCACTCGCTGTGCACACCGGGCCCGCAGATGTCGACGGACCAGGCCGTCCACCTGCTGGAGACGTTCCTCGGCGGCCCGAGGACCTTGGCCCCTGACCCGCCCGCGGACGCCGGGCAGAGCGTGGGCTCGTGAAGCACACCGCGCTCCTCGCCGCCGCCACCCTCGCGCTCGCCTCGGTCCTGGCCGGCGCCCCGACGGCCACCGCCGCACTCCCACACGCGCCATCCCACCTGCCGGCCCGAGCGGCCGCGCAGCCGAACCCCAACCCGGTCCTCGTCGGCATCCGGGCCGCCCACCACGACCCGTCCGGGCGCCCGGCCTTCGACCGCGTCGTGTTCGACTTCGCCGGCGGGCTGCCCGGGAGCGTCCGGGTCCGCTACCAGAAGAAGCTGGTGCAGGACGCCTCCGGCCGTCGGCTGTGGATCGCGGGCCGGGCGGTCCTCGGGGTCCGGTTCTCCCACGCCGACGCGCACGACGCGAACGGGCCGACGGTGGCCGGGCGGACGGCGTTCGCGCTGCCCAACGTGATGACGGCGGTCCGGGCCGGTGACCTCGAGGCGGTGACGACGTTCGGGCTCGGCCTGGCGAAGCGCACGCCGTTCCACGTGACCAGGCTGCACCACCCGGACCGGATCGTCGTCGACGTCCGCGCCGCGTTCCGGACCGTGCCCCGCCGGGTCTACTTCTTCGACCGGGACGCCTTCGTGGCCAACCAGGAGCCGTTCTTCCGCTCGGTCAGCCGGCCGGTGATCCCGACCTCGCCCGCGCGCGGCGTGCTCGACCGGCTGTTCGCCGGGCCGCTGGCCAGCGAGCGCGCCGACGGCCTCCGGCTGCTGCGGTCCGGCGCCACCGGCCTCACCGGACCGGCCGTCCAGCACCGCGTGGCCCGCACCCGGATGACCGGCGGCTGCAGCAGCGGCGGCTCCACGGTCACCATCGCGGGCGAGGCCATGCCGACCCTGCGGCAGTTCCCGAGCGTGCGCTGGGTCAAGATCCTCGACCCGAGCGGCCACACCGAGCGGCCCCGCGGCCACAGCGACTCCATCCCCACCTGCCTGGAGCCGTGAGTCGTTGACAGGGCGCGGAGACTGACCCCATGAGCGAACCCCTGCGCGTGGTCCGGTCCGACGAGCTGGAGCCGGCGGACCCGACCCCGGGCATGCACCGCACGCTCGCCTTCGTGGCCCCCGGCCTGTGGGCCGGCCGGCTCGCGACCGACCCGGGCACCACCTCGGGCTGGCACCACCACGACGTGAACGAGTCCAGCCTGTACGTCGTCTCCGGCGTGCTGCGCCTGGAGTTCGAGGGCCGCGAGGGGTACGTCGAGGCCGGGCCCGGAGACTTCGTGCACGTCCCGGCGCACACCGTGCACCGCGAGTCGAACCCGGGAGACGGACCCGCCGTCGTGGTGATCGCCCGCGCCGGCGACGGCATCCCGACCGTCAACGTCGACGAGCCGCCGCACCCCCATCGCGGCTGACCCGGCCCGGGCTCAGCCCTCCGTGGTGGTGTAGCGACCGCGGAAGTACAGCAGCGGCTCCGCCGCCTCGGCGCTGCCGAGGTCGAGCACGCGGCCGACCACGATGTGGTGGTCCCCCGCCTCGTGGACGGCGTGGATCGTGCAGTCCACGAAACCCATCACGCCGTCGAGCACCGGCGAGCCGGTGGCCGGTGACGGCGCCCAGCCCACATCGGCGAACTTGTCCACGCCCCGGCTGGCCATCACGTTCGACACCGGGGCCTGGTCGGCCCCCAGGAAGTTCACGCAGAAGTGGCCCGAGCGCTGGATCAGCGGCCACGCGCGCGAGGTCTTGGCCGCGACGAACAGCACCAGCGGCGGGTCGAGCGACACGCTCGAGAACGACTGGCAGGTCAGCCCCACCGGCCGGCCCTCGCTGCTGCCGGTCACCACGGTGACCCCGGAGGCGAAGCGTCCCAGCACGTCACGGAAGCGGCGGGCGGCGGTGAGGCCGGCCACGTCGCCGGCGTGCACCTCGGCCGTCTCGCCGGGCCACAGCTCGAAGTCGACGCCCGGGTCCCCCATCCAGTCGGTGATCTGGTCCCAGGTGGGCCCGCTCCGATCGGTCTCCGACGCCATGCCCCTACCGTAGTCATGCCCCGGCTGGCGCTCAGAGCCAGTCGCGGCGCCGGAACATCCAGTACAGGCCGCCCGAGATCAGCACGATCAGCAGCGAGGACGTGACGAAGCCCGACTGCCGGGCGAAGCCGGGGTAGGGCAGGTTCTGCCCGTAGAACCCGGTGATCGCGGTCGGCACCGCGATGATCGCCGCCCAGCTCGTCACCTTCTTGGTGATCACGTTGAGCCGGTTCCCCTGGATCGTCAGGTTGGTCTCCACGATGGTCGCCACCAGGTCCCGGAGGCTCTCGGTCCACTCCGCGGCCCGCAGCACGTGGTCGTAGACGTCCTGGAAGTACGGCACCAGCTCCGGCGGGGCCAGCCCGATGTCGCGCCGCATCGCGGTGTTGACCACCTCGCGCATCGGGATCACCACGCGCCGGAGCCGGACCAGGCTCTTGCGCAGCTCGAAGCTGCGGCGCTGGACGTCCCGGTCACGAGGCCGCTCGTCGAAGAGCAGGTCCTCCAGCTCCTCGATGTCGTCGTCGAGCACCTCGACGGCCTCGAAGTGACCGTCGACCACGACGTCGAGCAGGCCGTGCAGGAGCGCGCCCACGCCGTGCCTCGTCAGGTCGGCGTTGTCGTCCCACCGCGCGAGCAGCGACCCGAGCGGGAAGCCGTCGTCGGCACGCACGGTCACCAGCGCCGTCGGGGTCACGAACGCCGAGACCTGGCGGGTCTCCAGGACACCCGTCCGGCTGTCCAGGCTCACGGCGTACGCCGTGAGGAAGTCGTGGCCCTCGAACCGGTTGAACTTGGGCCGCTGCCGTCCGCTGGTCGCGTCCTCGACGGCGAGGGAGTGCAGCCCGAGCTCGCCGGCGACCTGCGCCAGACCGGAGACCTCGGGGCCGCAGAGGTCCACCCAGACCAGCGAGCCGGGCCGGCCGAGGTGCTCGGAGACGCGCTCCAGGGCGAAGTCCTCGGCCACGAGGACGCCGTCCCGGTAGCACCGCGTGCGCGCCATGCGGTCGAGTATGCGCCGCGGGACACAGACCGCGGGTCAGACCACGGGCTCCACCTCGGGCACCGGGTCGGCGCGGAGGAACTCCAGGGCGCCGCCGTGCTCGCTCACCAGGGTGTACGCCGGGCCGCGGCGCGGCCGGACCTCCAGCCGGACCCGGGCGGTCTTGGAGTTCAGGCAGTAGCTGCGCGGCCGCGCGGGGTTGTCGTAGCCGAGGCAGACCATCGCCTCCGGGTCGGCCACCACCTCGAGCCGGGCCTCCCCCGCCCGCCCGCGCATCGCCAGCGACCACCGCGGGAAGTCGATCCGGGGCCGCTGCCGCCACAGGTCGAGCAGCCGGTCGAAGCGCAGCTCCTCCGCCCCGCGGCGCAGCACCAGCATCGAGACCAGCGGCGAGGCCCGGCGGCCGAGCTCGATCCGCCCCGAGGCGGCCTCCACCACGGCGTCGCCGCCGTCGAGGACGCACTGGGCCCAGGCGTACTCCGGGCTGTGCGAGGCGCCCCAGTTGTGGCCCTGCATCCCGGTCCAGCCGGCCAGGTCCCACTCCTCCTCGCCCCAGCGCCAGGTGGCCCGAGAACGTCGCGACGGGGAAGGGGGTGAGCAGCGTGGTGCGCGGGAACCGCGCGTCGACCAGCCGCTCGTGCGGCAGCAGGCTCATCGGCTCCCCCACCGGACCCGGGGCACGTCGGAAGGCGAGGTCCCACCGGACCGGCCCGGAGACCGAGACGAGCTCGCCGGTGCTGCTCCCCCCGTCGTCGGAGAGGGCGAGCTCGAGCGGTCCCACGCGGCTGGAGCCGTCGGCGCCGTACGACGCGTCCGCCAGCGGGACCTGCTGCCGGGCGCCCATCGTGCGGGTGCCGTCGAACAGGCTGCACCACGCCTCGGCCACGGCGCCGCCGTCGCGCCGGCTGAGCACCGTCGACTTCAGCCAGAGCGCCCGGGGTCGCTCCGGGTCGTTGGCGCGCACGAACCACGACTCGACGTGGTCGGTCCCCGTCCGGAAGCGCGGGGCGTTGACGGGCCTCATGATCCGATACTGCCGCACTCCGCTCAGGCCCGCGCCAGCTCCGTCACGGCCCCCGCCCCGGGGTCCCAGTGCCGCAGGCAGGTGAGGGTCAGCACCACGTCGTCGTGGCCGAGCAGGTCGACCGCGCGCTGCACGTCGTCGCGCTCCAGCCGGCGGGCCAGCGTCACGTGCGCGAGCCAGCCCTGCCGCGGCAGGTCCGGCACCGCCGCGCGCACCCGCACCACCGCCTCGAGCAGCGGCTCCTCGACGTCGACGACCCGGGCGACGGTGACCCGTCGGGCGCCGAGGAGCACCAGGCCGGAGGCGCGCACCCGCAGCGGCAGCAGCGGCCCGAGCACCTCGGCGGCGAGCGCCTCGGCCCGGTGGTCGATGACCGGTGCGGCCAGCACCGTCAGGTGCGGCGCGTTCGTCGGCCCCCGGTGGTCGAGCTGCGAGGGCAGCCCGGCGTCCCGCAGCGCCTGCCAGTCCCGTCGTACGACGGCCCGGCCCTCGGCGTCCGGCAGCAGCTCGAGGGAGTGCATCGGACCGCTCACGACCACCCTTCCGCCATGCGGTGAAACTACCCATACTCGCCGCATGGACCTGCTCGACAGCTGGAGCCGCGGATCCCACACCGCCGGTGGCGTCACCCATCCGACCTGGCGCAAGGGCACCGGGCCGGGGGTGGTGCTCGTGCACGAGATCCCCGGCATCACGCCGAAGGTGGTCGCGTTCGCCGAGGAGGTCGTCGCCGGGGGCTTCACGGTCGTGATGCCCCAGCTCTTCGGCGAGCCGGGGGCCGACGTCGGCGCCGCCAGCCTGCTGCGCACGATCCCGCGGGTCTGCGTGAGCAGGGAGTTCACGACGATGGCGGTCGGGCGGACCTCGGCGATCGCGACGTGGCTGCGCAGCCTGGCCCGCGAGGTGCACCAGGAGCTCGGCGGCCCCGGCGTGGGCGCGCTCGGGATGTGCTTCACGGGTGGCTTCGCGCTGGCGATGATGGTCGACGACTCGGTCGCCGCGCCCGTCGTCGCCCAGCCCAGCCTGCCGTTCCCGGTGGGGCGCGCCCGCCGGGCCGACCTCAACCTCTCCCCCGGCGACCTCGCGGCGGTCAGGCGGCGGGCGGCGGACGGCTGCCCGGTGCTCGGGCTGCGCTACCGCGGAGACGCCGCCACCGGCACCCGGTTCGAGACGCTCACCCGCGAGCTCGGCGACCGCTTCATCCGGGTGGAGTTCCCCGGCAAGGGCCACTCCACGCTGACCGAGCACCGCCAGCAGGAGGGCGTCGACCGGGTGCTGGCCTTCTTCAGCGAGCGGTTGACCGAGGGGGTCTGACAGGCCGCCGCCCTGATAAGGCGACCGCGCCGGGCAGGCGCATCGCGCCGAAGCAGATCCGGCAACTGCGACCGCGACGGACTGAGAACGTGTTCTAGAGTCGGAGCATGTCGTTCCTGCGCCGCCAGCTCGTCACCGCCGCACTGACCGCGAACGCCATCCGGCCGGTGCCGGGCTTCCGCTTCGGCATCCCGGCGTTCCTGGCCGGCTGGCTCACCGGCGAGCTGGCGCCGCACCTGCTGGCGCTGACCGCTGCCGACACCGCCGCGGCGGTCTCCCGGGAGCGGCGCCCGGGCGACCGGCGCAGGCGGCGAAGCGGGGCCGGCCTCGCCGTGGCCGCCGCCAACGTCGCGGGCCTGGCGTTCCTCATCGACCAGAGCCGCCGGGTGCAGACCAACGCCGAGGACGCCCTCGTCGAGGCCCTCGGCGCCGACTACGTCGACCACCTCGGGACCCGCCCCACCCCGGCCGACCTCGCGACGCCGTGGCGGCAGCTGGTCAACCCGTTCCGGATCCGCAACGACGCGGTGGCGGTCGAGCGCGACATCGCCTACGACCCCCGGCACGGCAAGCGGGGCCTGCTCGACGTCTACCGCCCCGCGGGACGACAGCTGGCCGACGCGCCGGTCCTGCTGCAGGTGCACGGCGGCGGCTGGACGCTGGGCAGCAAGGACCAGCAGGGCATCCCGCTGATGCAGCACCTCGCGGCCAAGGGCTGGGTCTGCGTCGCGATCAACTACCGGCTCGCCCCGCGGGACGCGTTCCCGGCCCAGGTCGTCGACGTGAAGCGGGCGATCGCGTGGATCCGCGAGCACATCTCCGAGTACGGCGGGGACCCGTCGTACCTCGCGATCACCGGTGGATCCGCCGGCGGACACCTCGCCGCGCTGGCGGCCCTGACCCCGAACGACCCGGGCTGGCAGCCGGGCTTCGAGGACGCCGACACCAGCGTGTCGGTCGCGGTGCCGCACTACGGCGTCTACGACTTCGCCGGCTCGACCGGGGTCCGCGACATGGAGCTGATGCGCGACACCTACCTGGCGCCCCGGATCGTGCAGCGCCGCTGGTCCGAGGACCCGGCGATCTTCGAGGCCGCCTCCCCGATCCTGCGGATCACCCCGGAAGCGCCCGACTTCTTCGTGCTGCACGGCACCCGCGACACCCTCGTCCCGCTCGCGCAGGCGCGGCTCTTCGTCGAGCGGCTGCGCGCGGTGTCCAAGCGCTCGGTCGTGTACGCCGAGCTGCCGGGCGCCCAGCACGCCTTCGACGTGTTCCCGTCGATCCGGTCGGCCCACATCGTGCGCGCGGTCGACCGCTACCTGCACTGGCACTGGAACCTCTACCGACGCGAGCACGGCCGGGCCTGAACCACCAATTCGCGTGACGCCCCGCCCGGGCCGAGCGCCGATGATGGGCCCGTGGCGAACTCCAACGCGGGCGCGGCCGGCGGCGGTGCCCTGTACGGCCTGGGCATCTTCGGGGCGTGGGTGTGGTTCTGGCAGCAGGCCGACGGCTTCTGGGAGCACGTGCTGGCGGTGCTGCAGGGCGTCGTCTGGCCGGCGTTCATGGTCTTCGACGCGTTCCGGGCGCTGCACTGACCGGCCACCTGGGTACGACCCCGGCATGACCGGGAAGCTCGACGCCTACCGCCGCAAGCGCGACTTCACGCGCACGCCGGAGCCGGCCGGCGACCTCGCAGCCGGGTCCGACCAGCGGCGCTTCGTCGTGCAGCGGCACCGGGCCAGCCGGCTGCACTACGACCTGCGCTTCGAGGTCGACGGGGTGCTGGTCAGCTGGGCGGTGCCGAAGGGGCCGACGCTCGACCCGTCCGCGCGCCGGCTCGCGGTGCACGTGGAGGACCACCCGGTGGAGTACCTCCACTTCGAGGGAGTGATCCCCGGCGGCGAGTACGGCGGCGGCGACGTCGTCGTGTGGGACACCGGCACCTGGGAGCCGGTGCACACCGACGACCCGGCGGCCGCCGTCGCGGAGGGCGAGCTGCACGCCGAGGTGCACGGCCAGAAGCTGCGCGGTCGGCTGGTGCTGGTGCGCCGCGACCAGGCAGGGGCGGCCGGGTCCGGCGAGGACTGGATGCTGCTGCACAAGCGGGACGAGCACGCCGTCGAGGGCTGGGACCCCGAGGAGCGCCCGCGATCGGTGCTGAGCGGCCGCACGAACGAGGAGGTCCGGGCCGCTCCCGACCGCGAGTGGCACTCGGACGCCCCGGCCGCGGAGGCCAGCGTCTCGCTGGCGCCCGAGCCGCTGCCCGACGAGGCGATCGACGCGCTGGAGGCGCTCGGCGACGGCGGCACCTGGGAGGTGTTCGGCCGGCGGCTCCGGGTCACGAACCTCGACAAGGTGCTCTTCCCCGCGCCCGCCGACGGGCAAGGGCCCCCGGTCACCAAGCGCGAGCTGCTCGCCTACGCCGCCCGGATCGCGCCGGTGACGCTGCCCTACCTCGAGGGCCGGGCGCTGAACCTGCACCGCTACCCGCAGGGCGCCGACGCGAAGGGCTTCTGGCACAAGCAGCTGCCCTCGCACGCGCCCGCCTGGCTCGGCCGCTGGGAGAACCCCGAGGCCGACGAGGGCGAGAGCACGACGTACGTCGTGGCCGACGAGCCGGCCGCCCTGGTGTGGGTGGCCAACTTCGGCGCGCTCGAGTGGCACCCCTGGACCTCGCGCACCGGGTCGATGCACGAGCCGACCTATGCCCTGGTCGACCTCGATCCCGGTGAGCGGACCAGGTGGGAGGACCTGCTCGCGCTCGCCAGGCTGCACCGCACCGCGCTCGAGCACCTCGGCGTCACGGCCCGGCCGAAGGTGACCGGGCAGCGCGGGATCCAGATCTGGGTCCCGGTGGTCGGCGGCTACACCTTCGACGAGACCCGCGCGTGGGTCGAGACGCTCTCCCGGACCGTGGGGAAGGTGGTGCCCGACCTGGTCAGCTGGAAGTGGGAGGTCAAGGAGCGCAAGGGGCTGGCCCGCCTCGACTACACGCAGAACGCGGTCAACAAGACGCTGGTGGCGCCGTACTCGCCCCGCCCCGCCCCCGGCGCCCCGGTCTCGGTGCCGCTGGAGTGGGACGAGCTCGACGACCCCGACCTGCGGCCGGACCGCTGGACGATCCGGACGGTGCTCGACCGGCTGGTCGAGCGCGGCGACCCGTTCCGGGTCCTCCTGGGCAGTGCGCAGGAGCTGCCCGGGATCACCTGAGGCCGGAGGGCCGGCTCACGCCTCCAGGGTCAGCCGCACCGCCACGAGGTCGCCCACCTCGAGCCCCTCGCTCCGGCGGACGTGGGCCTTCACCGGCACGACGTAGCCGCCGTCCTTCGGCCACAGGGAGGTGGACCAGGAGGTCGCGCCGATCCGCACGCCGACCGGGATCATCCCCCAGCCGTAGCTGATGAACGCCGACGTCGCCTGCAGGTCCTCGCAGTCGGGCTCGGGGACGCTGACGAAGTGCCAGGGGGCGGGGCCCTTCCAGAACCACAGCTCGCCGGTGAACTCCAGCTCCATCCGCTCAGCCTCCCAGTGCTCCCTCGGGCAGCACCGGGTCCAGGCCCAGCCACCGCGCGAGGTCGTCGATCTCGGTGCGCACCGCCGCGGCCGTGCCGGCGTCGAAGGGCGCGTCCTCGTGGATCGCGTGCACCACGAGTGCCCCCTCGGGCCGGTCGGCGGCCGCGTCGAGCTTCCCGACCAGCCGGTCGCCGTGCAGGATCGGCATCGCCCAGTAGCCCCAGCGCCGCTTCTCGACCGGCTTGTACATCTCCAGCTGGTAGTCGAAGTCGAAGAGCTCGGTCATCCGCTTGCGGTCGAAGACGAGCCGGTCCAGCGGCGAGAGCAGCGCCGTGCGGCCCTCGAAGGCCGTTCCGTCCAGGTACGCCGGGTCGACCCGCCACTTCCCGCGCACCCCCTCGACGACGGCCGGCTCCCCCACCTCGCCCACGTCGTTGGGCTCCCCGGGCGTCACTGCCGCCCGGGCGCGGGCGATCCCGAGGGACCGCAGCCGACGCTCCGCGCGCACCCGCAGCGCCTCCTCCAGGGGCACCGCCGGGTCGTCGGGATAGACCCGGTCGGCGAGGTCCCACAGCCGCTCGCGACCCTCGCGACCCGCGGCGGCGACCTCGCCGCGCTGGACCATCATCGCGACCAGGCGCTGGACGTTCTTGTGGTCGTTCCACCCGCTCGAGCGCCACGGCCGCACGCAGGTGTCGGGCAGCGCCCGGACCGGGAGCGGGCCGTCGGCGCGCAGCGCCTCGAGGACGTCGCGACGGCACTCGTCGTTGTCGCGGACCCACTGCGCCAGCTCGTGCTCCCACTCCTTCAGCTCGCCCACCCCTGGCCAGGCCGCCATCTCGGCACGGAACAGCGCCATGTCCTCGGCGGGGCGGGACCGCATGTCCAGCTCCACGAGCCGGCCCGCGGCCAGCGCGTCCTCCAGGTCCTCCGGTGCGTACGACGGGCCGAGCCGGCTCCAGGCGACCAGGTCGGCGCTGGGTGCGACCGCGTTGGTCGGGTCGAGCTGCAGGAGGGTGAGGTGCCGGACCAGGTCGAGCAGGTCGGTGGGCCGGTCGGCGGTGAGCAGCTGCGCACGCACGGCGATCCGCCGCGCGTCGGTCCGGGTGAGCTGGTGGACGGCTGCCATGGCGGGAGCCTAGGGCCGGACGCCGACGTCCGGGCCGACAACTACGCTGCCGTCGTGCCGGAGACCAGCCAGATGCCCGCCGACCTCCTCGACCACGCCCGGCAGGCGAAGGGGTTCATGCCGGAGGACGAGGGCCTGCTGCTGCACCGGGTCGCCCGGGAGCGGCTCCCGTCGGGGCCGGTGCTGGAGGTGGGCACCTACTGCGGCAAGTCCGCGATCTACCTCGGTGCCGCCGCCCGCGAGGTCGGCGGGACGGTCTTCACCGTGGACCACCACCGCGGCTCGGAGGAGAACCAGGCCGGCTGGGAGCACCACGACGCCAGCCTGGTGGTCCCGGAGCTCGGCCTGATGGACACGCTGCCGACCTTCCGCACCACGCTGGCCCGGGCGGGCCTGGAGGAGCAGGTCGTCGCGGTCGTCGGCCGGTCCACGACGGTCGCGCGCTGGTGGCGCACGCCGCTGTCGATGCTGTTCATCGACGGCGGCCACGCCGAGGTGCACGCCCACAACGACTACACCGGCTGGGCCCGCTGGCTGATGCCCGGCGGGCTGCTGGTGATCCACGACGTCTTCCCCGACCCGGCCGACGGCGGGCGGCCGCCGTACGACGTGTTCGTCCGCGCGCTCGACAGCGGCGACTTCAGCGAGGTCGAGGCGCTGGGGTCGGTGCGGGTGCTCCGGCGGGTGCGGGGTGAGGCCGGGGACCCCGTCACCTGAGTGACGGGTCGGCCGAGGGGCAGCCGCACTCCAGCGCCAGCTCGGCGAAGTGCGGCGCCAGCGAGGTGCCCCGCATGATGCCGGAGCCCGCGGTGGCGTGCCCGTGGGTCTCCCCCAGCGCGTCGACCGCGAGGATCACCGCCGCGGCGGTGTAGGTCGTCCACTCCGGGGGCCAGTGCACCTCGTCGGGGTAGACGTAGCCGGTCCAGTAGCGGCCGGCCGCGTCGGGGTCGCGCAGGTGCTGCATGTCGGCGAGCAGGCGTACGCCGTCCGCCGCGTCGCCGAGGGCGTCGAGGGCCATCGCGAGCTCGCAGGTCTCGGCGCCGGTCACCCACGGGTTGCCGTCGATGCAGCGGATGCCGAGCCCCTCGACGACGAACTCGCCCCAGCGGCTGCGCACCAGCTCGCGCCCGGCCTCGCCGCGCACCGCGCCCCCGAGGACCGGGTAGTACCAGTCCATCGAGTAGGTCGACTTGTCCAGGAACAGGTCGCGGTGCTCGCGGACCGCGTGGCCCAGCCGGCCACCGGCCAGCTCCCACTCGGGCTGCGGCTCGCCCATCAGGTCGGCGATCGCGACCCCGGCCCGCAGCGACTGGTAGATGCTCGAGGACCCCGCGAGCAGCGCCTCGTCGAGGCGCTGCCCCGGTCGGCCGTCCGCCCACTCCTGCAGCCAGGAGATGCCGCCGAACGGCAGCTGCATGGACACCACCCAGTCCAGGGCGGCGCGCACGGTCGGCCAGAACCGGCGCACGAGCTCGAGGTCGCCGCGCACCAGCCAGTGGTGCCACACGCCCACCGCGAGGTAGGCCGACATGTTGGCCTCGCCGTGCTCCTCCTCGACCCGACCGGCGACGATCTTCATCGGGAACGAGCCGTCGGCGCGCTGCAGCGTCGGCACCCAGGCGTAGGCCCGCTCCGCGGCCTCGGGCTGCCCGCCGACGAGCATCGCCATCGCCGCCTCGACGTGGTTCCAGACGTCGGTGTGCTCGCCGGTCGTCCACGGCACCGCACCGCAGGGCTCCTGCATCGCCGCGATGGACGCCGCGGTCTCGGCGACCTGCTCGGGAGCGAGGACACCCTCGACGTAGGGGATCCGGGCCAGCGGCTCAGGCATGGGGCTCGGTCGGGTCGGCGGGCTTGCGCAGGTAGAGCACCAGGCTCTTGCCGATCATCGGGTCGAGCACCCTGCCGGCGAGCCGCAGCACCCGCGGCTGCTTCATGATCTCCCACACCAGCAGCCGGTGGTAGGCCTTCGCGAGCGGGTGGTCGTCGTTCTGCACGCCGACGGCGCACTTGATCCACCAGTACGGCGTGTGCAGGCCGTGGGCGTAGTCCTTGCCGGTGTGCTCGAGCCCGGCGTTGACCAGCTTGCCGACCAGCTCCTTGTCGGAGTAGATCCGGATGTGCCCGCCGGGCACGTTGTGGTAGTCGTCCGAGAGCTTCCAGTTCACGATCTCGGGGAACCACCGGGGCACCGAGACCGCCATCGTCCCGCCCGGCCGCAGCACGCGGACGAGCTCCTCGATGGCCTGGATGTCGGCCGGGATGTGCTCGAGCACCTCCGCGGCGATGATCCGGTCGAACTCGCCGTCGGCGAACGGCAGCGCCAGCGCGTCGCCCTCCTTGACGTCGGCCTCGGCACCGTCGGGCACCTCACCGGCATCCCTCATCGCGGCGAACAGCTCGCGCACGCCCGCGAGCTCGTCGGCGTCCTGGTCGAAGGCGATCACGTCGCCGCCGCGGCGGTAGGCCTCGAAGGCGTGCCGCCCGGCCCCACAGCCCATGTCCAGCACCCGGTCGCCCGGCTGCAGGCCGAGGCGGTCGAAGTCAACGGTCAGCACGGCGGTCCCTCCGGTATTCCTCGATCGTCTCCTCGTACGCCGCCGCCGTGGCCGCCGCGACCGCGCGCCAGCTGAACATCTCCTCGACCCGCTTCCGGCCGGCCCGGCCCATCCGCTCGCGGCGCTCGGGGTCGTCGAGCAGGGCGGCGAGCGCGGCCTCGAGCTCGCCGACGTCGCCCGGGGTCACCAGGTCGGCGCACGCGCCGTCCTCGCCGACCACCTCGGGGATCGCGCCGGCCCGGGAGACCACGAGCGGGGTGGCGCAGGCCATCAGCTCGGCGGTCGGCAGCGAGAAGCCCTCGTAGAGCGACGGCACGCAGGCGACCTCCGCCGAGCCCATCAGCTCGACCAGCTCGGCGTCGCTGACCCCGTGCACGAAGCGCACGGAGTCGCCGATCGAGAGCCGGTCGATGAGCTGCTCGGTGCGACCGCCCGGCTGGGGCTTGGTGACCAGCAGCAGCTCGACGTCCCGCTCGGTGCGCAGCTTGGCGAACGCCTCGAGCAGCGTGGCGATGCCCTTCATCGGCATGTCGGCGCTGGCCATCGCCAGGATCCGGCCCGGGACCCGGGGTGCGGAGGGCGGCACGAAGCCGTCGTCGACCCCGAGCAGGATCACCTGCAGCCGGGCCGGGTCGACCCCGAAGTCGGCGACGATGTCGCGCTTGGAGGCCTGGGAGGGCGTCAGGATCCGGCGGGCCCGGCGCGCGACCTTCCCCTGCATCCGCAGGAAGCCGTACCACCGGCGCAGCGAGAGCTTCTTCCGCCACGGGGCGGCGGCCAGGTCGATGCGCCGGTCGAAGGTGATCGGGTGGTGCAGCGTGGTGACCAGCGGCAGGCCCATCTTCTCGATCTCGAGCATGCCGTAGCCGAGCACCTGGTTGTCGTGCACGACGTCGAAGTCGGCGACCCGCTCGCGGAGGATCCGCGCCACGCGGGTGCTGAACGTCTTGGGCTCCGGGAAGCCCCCGGTGCACATCGTGAGGAACTCCTCGACGTCCACGCGGTCGCGGAACTCCCGCAGCCTCGGCACCCGGAACGGGTCGGGCTCGCGGTAGAGGTCGAGGCTGGGCACCTTGGTCAGGACGACGCCGGGATCGAGCTCCGGGTAGGGCTGGCCGGAGAACACCTCCACCTCGTGGCCGAGGTTCGTCAGCTCACGGCTGAGGTGCCGGACGTAGACGCCCTGCCCACCGCAGTGCGGCTTGCTGCGGTAGGACAGCAGTGCGATCCGCATCCGCCACGACCTCTCTCGGTGGATCGTCCGCGCCGGACGAAGTGGAACCTGTTCTTATCATGGTCCTCCGGTTGCTAGCCTAGGTCGTCCGTCCAGACCGTGGATGGACACCTCAGGAGGGAACAGATGGGTGGAGTCGCCGGCAGTCGCGCCAGCTCGCTGACGGCCGAGGGGCTGGGCTCCCCCGCGCAGCGCGACCGGCGGCGCCGGATCCTCGACGCCACGATCTCGCTGGCCTCCCGGGGCGGCTTCGACGCGGTGCAGATGCGCACGGTCGCCGAGCGGGCCGACGTCGCGCTCGGCACGCTCTACCGCTACTTCCCCTCCAAGGTCCACCTGCTGGTCTCCGCCCTGCTCCGCGAGTTCGAGCGTGCCGAGGCCGCCACCCGGGACAAGCCCGTCCCGGGCGCCACCCCGCACGAGCGGGTGATGTGCCTGCTCGGCCGCACCAACGCCAACCTGCAGAGCGACCCGCTCCTGACCGAGGCGCTCACCCGCGCGTTCATGTTCGCCGATGCGACGGTCCAGGACGAGATCCGCAGCGTCGGCGCTCTCCTGGGCGCGATGCTGACCCGGGCGATGCGCCCCGAGGTGGCCACCCCCACGGCCGAGGACCTCGCGATCGCGCGCGTCATCATCGACGTCTGGCTCTCCGCGCTCGTCGGCTGGGTCACCGGCCGGTCCTCGGCGGACGAGGTGACCGAGCACATGGACGTCGCGGTCCGGCTGCTGCTGCGCGACTGAGTCCAGCCCGCCCGACTGAATGGGCAGGCGGATCGAGTCAGTTGAGTGGGAGCTAGATGGTGCGAGTGGGGTGACACGTACTGGCGGTGGTGGGGGCAGGTCCAGTGGTAGTGGAAGGTGGTGGGGTCGCGTCGGTAGCGCCAGCGGCCGCTGGTATTGCAGCGGTGATGTCGCCGGCACAGGGGTGCGAGCTTGTAGGGGGCGGTCTGGCAAGGTGGGCGACTCGTCCATAGGGACGTAGGGCAAGATGTGGTAGATGTCGCAGGCCAGGGCGTCGGTGCCGCACTAGGGGAAGACGCAGTGCTTGTCGCGCTGGATGACCTGCTCACGCATCGCCTCGGGCACGTCGTGGCCGTCCACGGCACACTGACGGTTCAGGTAGAGCACCGGGGTGATGACCGAGTAGGAGCGGGCCAGACAGGCCAGGATGCACTCCTCCAGCACCGGGAAGAGCTACTAGACCTGCGCGCACACCAGGTAGTCATAGACGCAGAGGGCGAGAGACTAGATGAAGAGAGAAGTGCAAGAACAGGTGAGTCTTCGGCTTACGCGACCGCGGCGGCTTCGGCTGGCCGGCGGGGCCTCCTCCGGCTCCTGGATCGGGGACGGGGTGGAGAAGAGGGTGAGAAGGTAGGCCTCGGCGCAGTAGAGGCACTGGCGGGCGAGCACCCACAGCGCCTTGGCCTTCAGCGCGCCGAGCGGGTCCTAGTCGCCGGCCTCGGCGAGGTCGGCGGCGATCTGGCCGACCAGGTCATAGAACGCGGTCAGGTCCAAGGTGTCCCCGGACGCCTCGAGAAAGCTGGTGCCGGCGAACTCGGTCGGCGTGGGGTGTGCAGGGTGAAGTAAAAGAAGTCACAGCAGTCCTTGCCACGCGCCGCACGGTCGGCGACCAGCTCGGGATGATGGCGGCGACCGCGGCGGCGACGGCACGTTCGATCGCGGCACAGGAGCACGAGGGCAGCACCGGCGCCAACGCGGCGTCGACCTGCGCGGCCGCGGCCTTAGACAGCGGGTGGGTGAGCTGGGCGACCAGGCGGGCCTTGAACGCATCGACCTACAGCGCCTCGACGAGACGCCAGCACCGGGGCAGCCGGTGCTGCAGGTCCAGGGTGTCGGCGAACAGCGACCGGACCGCGTGCTTGGACAGGCGCAACGTCGCGGCCAGGGACTCCGGGGTGAACGCAGCCACCGGCGGACACACTCCCCACCCAGCGACTCCTCGCGGTGCAACACACCCGGCAACCCGGACGGGTCGAAGATCGCCACCCCGCCCTCGACGGTGGCCGGGTGCAGCACGCACCAGTGAGCAGACCACCCGCAGCTTGTCCCGCTCCACCGCCCGACCCTGGACCTCAGGCTCGACAACACCGACAGCGCGGCATCGCCGTAGAGCTCATCGAGCTCCACGGGCTCCACGGCCGGGTCGGTGATCAACATGAATCCATCAGACAGAGGGCACCGACAGACACACCGTAGTACGAGCACTTGTTGCACAGGACCAGCGAAAGTGAAAGCAAAGAATTAGCGCGGACGCTCTGCAGCCTAAGAGGCGGCGGATAAGTGAGAAGAATGCGGTGACTGAGGTGACTGCGGTGACTGCGGTGACAGGATCCGCGAATGAGTCTAGAAAAAGAGCTATGGACGATAGATAAGGCGACAGAGTCGGAACAGCTCGAATGGGCGCAACTGTACAGGGCCTATGGGTAATTAGACGGGAAAGATCTAGGCGAGGAACATCTCGCGAAAGTGTGGTAGTGGATCTTTGAACAGACTGACCAGACCGAATACTTGATGCTGCGCATCGACAGCGGCCATCGGCCGGTCGGCCTCGCTCACTACCGGAGGTTCGAGAGTACACTGGCGGGCTACATAGGCTGCTATCTAGATGAACTGTTAGTAGAGGAGAGAGTGAGGGGTAGGGGCGGGGCTAGCGCACTGCTACGGAAACTGGAAGAGTAGGCGGCGACGAACGGCTGGAGCACCGTTCGTTGGACCACGAGGGAGACCAACTAGGCACAGAAGCTCTACGACGTTCTTGCAGAGCGCAACACGGTCATCACGTACGACATGACTCCGATGGTGACCTGAGCGGACGTTCGGGACAGGGGCACCTGCGTGATGAGGACCTGCCTCAGTCGCACTGGTAGACAGCGTCCGGAACGCAACGGATGATGTCACCGGGCTGGCAGTCGAGCACATCACAAAGGGCATCGAGGAGTGGTGAACCGCACGGCCTTCACGGTCAGCAACCGTGGAGTCTCCGCCGTACCAGGCACGCCACGGACTCCACGCACGCGCGCGCTCTCGAACTCAGCATCAACGTCGTCATTGACTTCGGTCTCTGGAGTCGAGACCAGCGGAGACGACTTGACCGGCGCCAAGCCGAAGAGCCGCACACGACCTGGCACATGTCCGACGAGGAGCTAGCCGAGTGGGCCGCCATCATCAGCGTCCCGGCACCAGGGGAGCTCGACGGCAGCGAACCTGTCGATGCCCCGCCGGCAGGCTTCGCCACCTGGGACCAGTGGCGCAGCCATCGCTGGCCCCAGTCGGTCCGGTGGCCTCGCGCTGGCTCAGGTCCCCTCGCTGGAGTGGCCGGGGAAGACGTGGGCGTGTGGGTCGATCGCCACGGCCGCGTTGTTGACCGCGGTCGCGGCCTCGCCGAAGCCGACGGCGATCAGCCGCACCTTGCCGGCGTACTCGGTGACGTCGCCGGCGGCGAAGACCCGCGGCAGGCTGGTGCGCATCGCGGGGTCGACGCAGACGTGCCGCTTGGACACCTCGATCCCCCACTGCTGCAGCGGACCGAGGTCGGCGATGAATCCGAGCGCGGCGACCACCGCCTGCGCGGGAAGGGTGACCTGCTCCCCCGCGGCCAGCAGCTCGACCTCCTCGACCACCCCGTTGCCGCGCAGCTCGGTCACCTCGGCGCTGGTGATGATCCGCACCGGCGTCGCGCGCACCTGCTCGACGGTGCGGGCGTGGGCGCGGAACGCCTCGCGGCGGTGCACCAGCGTCACCGACCGGGCGACCGGCTCGAGGTGCAGCGCCCAGTCGAAGGCGCTGTCGCCGCCCCCGACGATGACCACGTCCTTCCCGGCGTACGGCTGGAAGGACGGCACGAAGAACTCCAGCCCGCGACCGAGCCAGCCCTCCCCGGCCGGGAGCGGGCGCGGGCTGAACTTGCCGATGCCGGCGGTGACCAGCACCGCCCCGGCCCGGATCTCGGTGTCGTCGTCGAGCCGCACCGTCACCCCGGCGTCGTCCTGCTCGAGCCCCACCGCGGTCCGGTCGAGGAAGTACTCCGGGTGCGCCGTGGATGCCTGGGCCACCAGGCCCTCGACGAGGTCCCGCCCCTTGATCGAGGGGAACCCCGCCACGTCGAGGATCTGCTTCTCGGGGTACATCGCGGTGATCTGGCCGCCGAGCTCGGGCAGCGAGTCCACGACCGCGACCCGCAGGCCGCGGAAGCCGGCGTAGTAGGTCGCGAAGAGCCCGGTCGGGCCTGCGCCGATCACGAGGAGGTCGGTCTGGTGCGCCACAGCCGTGATCCTCCCCTGTGCCCGCTCGTCGCTCAAGCGTCCCAGCCCTCGGGGCGATGCTTGCGCGGCAGCTTCGCCACCACCAGCCGGTAGGACTCGTCGACCGCCTCGAGCAGCTCGTCGTCCGGGATGTCACCGCCGAACGACAGGTCGTTCCAGCCGGACCGGCCGATGTAGGCCATCACGCTCGCAGCGCCGGGGTAGCGGTGCAGCCACTCATCGGCGATCTCACGAGTCGCGCCGGACTTGACCCCCACGCCGCCGGCGCCGAGGAAGGCGAAGATCTTGCCCGCCGCCCCAGGTCCCACCTTGATGACCGGGTGCTCGTGGTCCCACGGGTTGTCCGGCCAGGCTCCTGGCCTGGCCAGGCAGTAGGCCTGCATCCTGGCGGCGTCCACGCGACCCGCGCTCACACGGTCTCGGTCCGGTGCACCATCACCCTAGGATGCCCGACGTGGAGGCAGATGTCTGGTCGTCGTTCAAGCACGACCCCCGCAACCCCGGCAACGCCGCGCTCCGCGCGTCCGACGCCGACCGGGCGGTGGTGCAGGAGGTGCTGGGCGAGGCGTACGCCGACGGCCGGCTCGACCACGAGGAGCTGGACACCCGCACGTCGGCCGTCACCACGGCTCGCACGCTCGGCGAGCTGCCGCCGCTGCTGGCCGACCTGGTGGCCGACCGGCCGGCCGGGGCGGTCGACGCCCACGGCCCGCTGACGCCGGAGCTGCTCGAGCAGCGGGCCGTCGCGAAGTACCGCTCGGACCGCCGCGAGGCGGTGCTCGGCTTCCTGGGCCCGAGCCTGGTCTGCGTGGTGATCTGGGCGCTCACCGGTGCCGGCTTCTTCTGGCCCGGCTTCGTCATCGTCTTCACGTTCCTCAACGTGCTGCGCGCCGTGGTCAACCGGAGCGACATGATCGAGAACAACAAGCGCAAGCTCCTGGCGCAGCAGCAGAAGGAGATCCGCAAGCTCGAGCACCGCCCGGACGACGCCGACACGGGCGCCGACGACACGGGCGCCGACGACACGGACGACGACCACCCGGACGAAGGCTCCTGACTAGGGCGCGACCAGCTGGTAGCCGTCGCCCCCGACGGTGCGCACCCAGTCCCGGCCGGGAGCGGCGCGCCTGAGCTTGCGGCGCAGCCCGCCCACGTGCACGTCCACGCCGAAGTCGCTCTCGATGGCCTCACCGGCCCAGACCTCGGCCGCGAGCTCGGCGCGCCCGACGGTCGTGCCCTGCCGCGAGGCGAGCACCGCGAGCACGTCGTACTCCGTCGGGCTCAGCGGGACCACCGCCCCGTCGCACGTCGCGCTCCGCCCGGCCGGGGGCCAGCGCAGAAGGGCCACGACCCGGGCCCGCAGCTCCAGCGGGTCGAAGGGCGACGACCCCGACAGCTGGCTGGAGATCGTGGCCCGGCTGCTCGCGGCCCACGAGACCGCGTCCGGGCTGCTCGCCGCCGTCGCGTTGCTCTCCGAGGACCGGGTCGCCCTCGACCGGCCAGCTGAGACCCGCTGAGACCCTAGGCGACCCTAGGCGACCCTGGCGGCGTAGAGCTCGTCGCGGTCCACGACTCGGCGCGCCTGCTTCCGGTAGCGCAGGATCTGGGTGAGGCCGAGGCCCCAGAGGACGTACTGAAAGCTCATCGCCCAGCGGAACGACGAGGGCGTGTACGCCGTGCTGCTGCCAGGCGTGCGCCAGTCGAGGATGAGACCGATCGCCACGACCAGCACCAGGCTGGCGAGGAACCCGCCCTGGTTGATGATGCCGCTGGCGCTGGCCAGCCGGTGGCCGGGGTTGGAGGTGCGGCCCACGTCGAAGCCGATCATCGAGGCCGGGCCGCCGACGCCGACCACCAGCGCGAGCACCACCAGCAGCCACACCGGCGCGGAGCCCGGCCAGGCCAGCACGACGGTCCACACGGTCGCGATCGTGGTCACGATCACCACGGCCATCGACGAGCGGTGCCAGGGATGGGTCCCCACCAGCCAGCCCAGGGTGGGACCGGCCATCATGACGGCCACGATCAGCACGGTGAGCAGGGTGCCGGCGGCCGCCGGGCTCAGGCCCTCGCCGCGCACGAAGAACGGATAGCCCCACAGCAGGCTCAGCGCCGTGAGGCTGAACTGGGTGGAGAAGTGGATCCAGAAGCCCAGCCGGGTGCCGGGGTGGGCCCAGGAGGCGGCCAGGCTGGCGCGGACCGTGGCGAGGGAGAACCGGGGGCCGCGCAGGTTGCGGGACTCGGGGCTGTCGTGGAGGACGAGCAGCAGCGCCACGGCCAGCACGATCCCGAGCGAGGCGGCCAGCAGGTAGGCCTTCGTCCAGCCGAGGTGACCGAGCGCCCAGGTCATGGGGATCGCCGCCACCACCGCGCCCAGCTGGCCGAGCATGCCGGTCAGCTGGGTGACCAGCGGGATCCGGCGCACCGGGAACCAGGTGCTGACCAGCCGCAACACGCAGATGAACGTCATCGCGTCACCCATGCCGACGAAGACCCGCGCCACCAGCGCCAGCCCGTAGGAGTCGGCCAGGGCGAAGCCGGACTGGGCCACGGTCAGCAACAGCGTGCCCGCCAGCAGCACGCTGCGGGAGCCGAACCGGTCGACCAGCAGCCCGACCGGGATCTGCATCCCGGCGTACACGAGCAGCTGCAGCATCGTGAACGTCGCCAGCTGGGAGGCCGAGATGTGGAACCGGTCGGTGGCGGCCAGCCCGGCGACCGCCAGCGAGGAGCGGTGGAAGACCGCCAGGAAGTAGACGAGCAGCCCGGTCACCCAGACTGCCCAGGCCCGAGAGGTCGCCCGAGATGGTGTGGTGGTCGTGCTCAGCGGGGGCCCCTCACTTGGTCGCTGCCATCATCTGCCGGAGCTCCTTCTTGAGCTCCGAGATCTCGTCGCGCAGCCGGGCGGCGACCTCGAACTGCAGCTCGGCCGCCGCGCCCTTCATCTGGTCGGTGAGCTCCTGGATCAGCTGCGCCAGCTCGGAGCTGGGCATGCCGGCCAGGCCCTCGGCGTGCTTGCCGGCCGCTTCCTTCGACAGCCCGGGCACGGGCTGCTTGGCCTTGACGCCGCCCGCACGGCCCTTGGCCTCGGTGCCGGCCCAGGTCTGCAGCAGGGCCTGGGTGTTCTCGTCCTCGCGCGCCAGCATCTCGGTGATGTCGGCGATCTTCTTGCGCAGCGGCTGCGGGTCGACGCCGTTGGCCTTGTTGTAGGCGATCTGCTTGGCGCGGCGCCGGTTGGTCTCGTCGATGGCGGACTCCATCGAGGGCGTGATCCGGTCGGCGTACATGTGCACCTGGCCGGAGACGTTGCGGGCGGCACGGCCGATCGTCTGGATCAGCGACTTGTCGGAGCGGAGGAAGCCCTCCTTGTCGGCGTCGAGGATCGCCACCAGCGACACCTCGGGAAGGTCGAGGCCCTCGCGCAGCAGGTTGATGCCCACCAGCACGTCGTACTCCCCCAGCCGGAGGTCGCGCAGCAGCTCGATCCGCTTCAGGGTGTCGACCTCGGAGTGGAGGTAGCGGGTGCGGATTCCGGCGTCGAGGAGGTAGTCGGTGAGGTCCTCGGACATCTTCTTGGTCAGCGTCGTGACCAGGATCCGCTCGCTCTTGTCGGTGCGGTCGCGGATCTCGTGGATGAGGTCGTCGATCTGGCCCTTCGTCGGCTTCACGACCACCTCGGGGTCGATCAGGCCGGTCGGGCGGATGATCTGCTCGACGGTGTCGCCGCCGACCTTGTCCAGCTCGTAGTCGCCGGGGGTGGCGGAGAGGTAGATGGTCTGGCCGATCCGCTCGAGGAACTCCTCCCAGCGCAGCGGGCGGTTGTCCATCGCGCTCGGCAGCCGGAAGCCGTGCTCGACGAGGTTCCGCTTGCGGGACATGTCGCCCTCGTACATGCCGCCGATCTGGGGCACCGCGACGTGGGACTCGTCCACGACGAGGACGAAGTCCTCCGGGAAGTAGTCGAGGAGGCAGTTGGGCGCCGAGCCGCGGTTGCGGCCGTCGATGTGCATCGAGTAGTTCTCGATGCCCGAGCAGGAGCCGACCTGGCGCATCATCTCGACGTCGTACGTCGTGCGCATCCGCAGCCGCTGGGCCTCCAGCAGCTTGCCCTCGCGCTCGAACTTCGCCAGCTGGTCCTCCAGCTCGAGCTCGATGCCGCGGATCGCCCGCTCCATCCGCTCCGGACCGGCCACGTAGTGGGTGGCGGGGAAGACGTAGAGCTCCTCGTCCTCGGTCAGCACCTCGCCCGTGACCGCGTGCAGCGTCATCAGCCGCTCGATCTCGTCGCCGAAGAACTCGATGCGCACCGCGTGCTCCTCGTAGACCGGGAAGATCTCGAGGGTGTCGCCGCGGACCCGGAAGGTGCCGCGGGTGAAGCTCATGTCGTTGCGGGTGTACTGGATCTCGACCAGCCGGCGCAGGATCGAGTCGCGGTCGTGCTCCTCCCCCACGCGCAGCCGGAGCATCCGGTCGACGTACTCCTGCGGGGTGCCCAGGCCGTAGATGCAGGAGACCGTGCTCACCACGATCACGTCGCGCCGGGTCAGCAGCGAGTTGGTCGCGGAGTGCCGCAGCCGCTCGACCTCCTCGTTGATCGAGGAGTCCTTCTCGATGTAGGTGTCGGTCTGCGGGACGTAGGCCTCGGGCTGGTAGTAGTCGTAGTACGAGACGAAGTACTCGACCGCGTTGTCCGGGAAGAGCTGGCGCAGCTCGTTCGCGAACTGGGCGGCCAGGGTCTTGTTGGGCTGCAGCACCAGCATCGGGCGCTGCAGCTGCTCGGCGACCCAGGCCACCGTCGCGGTCTTGCCGGTGCCGGTGGCGCCGAGGAGCACCACGTCCTCGACGCCGCCCTTGATCCGCTTGGAGATCTCGGCGATGGCGGCGGGCTGGTCACCGGAGGGCTGGTAGTCGGAGACGACCTGGAACGGCGCCACACGGCGCTCGAGATCGGTGACGGGACGCATGACTCGAGCCTAAACGCCGCCACCGACAGCGCTTATTCCCGAGCCGCCCCCCGGATGGCGGCGCGGTCCTCGAGGTAGTCCTTCAGGGCGTGCCAGACCCGCTGCTCCTGGCGCCGGCCGAGCCAGCCGAAGAGCGGTCCGAGGAAGCGGGTGCCGTGGGGCGGGTGCACGTCCCACTCCCAGCTCATGCGGGTGCCGCCCGGGCAGGGGTCGAAGTCGATCGTCCCGTCGACGAAGGTGCCCTCGGCCGCGGTGAGCATGCCCAGGTGCCGGGGCCGCACGTAGTCGACGAGCTCCACCGAGATCGGCACCTCGTGGGCCCCCGAGCGCGCCGCGGCGCGGAACCGGGTGCCGGGGCCGATCGGGCCGGGCGTCGCCTTCTCGGAGCGGATCATCTGCGGGTTGTAGGTGGGCTCCTGCGTCTGGTCGGCCACCATGTCGAACACGGTCTCGACGGGCCGGGCGATCTCGATCGTGCCGCGGATGTGGGCCATCGGGCGTCTCCTCGTCGGGGTCGGGGGTGGACGTCGTGAACGAGCCTCACCGGCCGACCCGGCGTGTCGTCAGGTGCGAAGGTCCCCGGCGGCCCCACCCCGGGGTGGGTGCGCGGTGGTCAGTTCTGGGGACGCCGGCGTCCGGTACGGTTCCCGGGTCCGGTCCGCGGAGCCGCGGACCACCGAGGGGGAAGGACCACTGATGGGTTTCCGGGAAGCCGTCGAGCGCGTGCTCAGGCAGTACGCCACGTTCCGGGGCCGTGCCCCGCGGGCGGAGTACTGGTGGTTCTACCTGTTCTCGGTGCTGGTGGGCATCGTGGCCAGCGTCCTGGACGGGGTCCTCGGCACCAACCTGCTCAGCCCGGTGGCGAGCCTCGCGCTCCTGCTGCCCTCGCTCGCGGTCGGCGTCCGCCGGCTGCACGACAGCAACCTGTCGGGCTGGTGGCTGCTCGCACCGGCGGTGTGCGGGATCATCGCGCTGGCCCTGATGCTCGCCGGGGTCGGCGCCGTCCGCGTCGACACCGCCAACGGTGACCGGCACGTCACCGGAGTCGCGGTCGTGCTCTTCCTGCTGGGCCTGGTGATGGCGCTTGTGTCGGCGGTCCTCGGCCTCGTGCTGATGCTGCGCCGCAGCACGCCCGGCCCGAACCGCTTCGGCCCGCACCCGTACGCCGAGACCCCCTCCGGCCAGCCCCCCTACGGCCGGGGCGGCTACGACCAGGGCGGCAACCCGCCGTACGGCGGCCAGCCCGGGCCCTACCAGGGGTACGGCACCCCGCAGTCCGGCCCGTACGGCAACCAGCACGGCAACCCCTACGGCGGGAGCTCCCCGGACTACGGCGACCAGTCCGGTCCCCGGTGACGGCGGATCCGCTCGCGGCACTGACTAGATTGTCGGTGTGACCTCACGTGCCCCATCCGTCGCGCAGCGACTGGTGCGCTGGGCCCGGCGGACCTTCCTGACGGTGCTGGGCGTCCAGCTCGCGCTCGCGATCGGCATGTCCCTGGTGGACTCCTACCGGCGCCGCGGCAAGAAGCCGGGCCGCTTCCCGGTGACCGCCCCCCGCACGGTGTCGATCGGGGACGGCACCGTCACGGCGTACACGTTCGGCCGCGACCTGTATGCCGACATGCTCGCCGCGATCGAGGGCGCGCAGCGGCGGATCCTCCTCGAGACCTACATCTGGAAGGCCGACGAGATCGGCGAGCGCTTCAAGCAGGCGCTGGCCGACGCGGCGGCCCGCGGCGTCGAGGTGCACTGCATCTACGACGGGTTCGCCAACCTGGTGGTCTCACCGCGGTTCCTGCGCTTCCCGCCGACCATGAAGGTGCTGCGCTATCCGGTGTACGCCGCGGGCTGGCGGCCGTTCGACCTGCGCCGCTACGGCCGCGACCACCGCAAGATCCTGGTGGTCGACGACGAGGTCGGCTTCCTCGGTGGCTACAACATCGGCTCGGCCTACGAGACCGAGTGGCGCGACACTCACCTGCGCATCACCGGCCCGGCGGTCTGGGACCTCACCCGCGCGTTCGTGGACTTCTGGAACCTCAACCGGCGGCGGATCGTCGGTGCCAGCCGGCGGCCGCTGCTGCTGGAGACCTCCTCCACGTGGGACCCACGGGTCCGGTTCCATCGCAACGTGCCCCGGCTGTGGATGTTCCCCATCCGGTCGATGTACCTCGAGGCGATCAACCGGGCGAGCCACAAGCTCTGGATGACCCACGCCTACTTCATCCCCGACCAGGACTTCGTCGACGCCATGAAGGCCGCGGCGCTGCGCGGGGTGGACGTCCGGCTGCTGGTGCCGCTGAAGTCCAACCACATCGTGGCCGACTGGATCTCCCGCGGCTACTTCAGCCAGCTGCTCGACGCCGGGGTGCGGATCTTCCGCTACAAGGACGCGATGGTGCACGCCAAGACCTCGACCATCGACGGCACCTGGGTGACCGTCGGCACGGCCAACATCGACCGGCTCAGCCTGACCGGCAACTACGAGATCAACGTCGAGCTGATCGACCCCGACGTGGCGTCGGCGATGGAGGAGATCTTCGCCACCGACCAGGCCAACAGCCTGGAGCTGACCAGCGGCGAGTGGGAGGCACGCGACCTGCACCGGAAGTTCACCGAGTTCGTGCTGGGTCCGCTGCGGCCGCTGCTCTGAGCCGGGTGGCGCGGCCTCCGCCTCATGGATCGGCCCGCCCGGGCGGGTTTCTGGCCCCAGCGGTGCGGGGTGAGGTGCCACCTCGAAGCTCGACCACGACCTGCTGGGTGCCGACTGGGCGGCCGACTGGGCCTCGCCGAGCCGCCGGAGCAGGGCGAGGGAGGCGCTGTTGCTCGCGTCGATGACCGTGACGATCCGCTCCACGCCTGGGGCCTTGCGCATGAGGACCTCGAGGAGCGCGGTGGCACCGCGGCCTGCATTCGTCGACGACGGTGACGGCGAGGTCCGCGGCGGTGGGGTCGTCGGGGTAGCGGATGATCCGGGCGAGCCAGGGGCAGCTCCGTGTCGTCGGTGAGGATCAGAGCACGAGGGCGACGTGGTCGACGTACGTATAAGGGCGTCGAGCATGGTCTCGGTGAGCTCCGGGACCGGAGCCAGGAAGCGCCTGAACCGGGTCCGGGAGGAGAGGTGCTCGTACTCGTGCTGGAGCGCCTCGCGATTGGCATGCACCAGCGGAACGACACGGCTTCGGTGCCGTCACGCAGATGGACCGGCGTCAGGTCATCCATGGCGCTGTTCGTCGTACATCGAGTCGACAGCGGCTTGTACGCGACTCGATGACCTCGCGCCTGACTTCATGCTCGGGGTCAGCTCCTCGTCGTCGACGGTCAGGTCGTGGTCGAGGATCCGGAAGTCCTTGATCGTCTCCAGCGGTTCAGGCGGCTGTTGAGCACATCGACGCAGGAATCCACGTAGGCGCGGACGGCGGGATCCGCCGCAAGCGCGACGTAGTCGGTCGAGGACAGGCCTGCGCGCGTCCCACTGGGTGAGTGCCTCGGCGTCGAGCGTGATGAGCGCGGTCGCGTAGTTGCGGCCGTCGGCGTGCACGATCATCTCGCTCGCCAGGGGGCAGACCGCCTTGAACGTCGCCTCGATGGCCTGGGGGGCGATGTACTTCCCGCCAGTGGTCTTGGCCAGGTCCTTCTTCCGGTCGGTGATGCGCAGCCGGCCCTGGTCGTCGATCTCGCCGATGTCGCCGGTCGCGAACCACCCGTCCTTGCTGAGCACCTCGGCCGTCACGTGAGGCAGGTGGTGGTAGCCGTCCATCACACCGGGGCCGCGGATGAAGATCTCGCCGTCGTCGGCCACCTTGACTCGGTGCCGGCCAGCGGTGGTCCGACCACCCGATCCGCAGCTCGTCGAGACGGCTGATGCAGCCCCGGAGCTGGTCTCGGTGAGCGCGTAGCCCTCCAGGATCGGCAGCCGGCGGCGTGGAACCACCGGGCCACGTCGGCCGACAGCGCCGCGCTGCCGGAGACCAGGAACCGGATCCGGCCGCCGAGCCGGTCCGGATCCTGGAGAGCACGAGCCGGTCGGCGACGAGGAGCTGCGCCGGACCAGCGGGGCCGGGCGATGCTGCTCCAGCCGGGCCTGGGCTGCCCTGTCGCCGACCCCGAAGGCCCACGTGAACAGCTGCCGCCTGAGGCCGCCCTCCTCGTCGATCGTCTGCATGACCTTCGCGTGCACCTTCTCGAAGATCCGCGGCGGACCGGCCATGAATGTGGGCTGGACCACGGCGAGGTTCTCGACGATCTTGTCGACCCGGCCGTCGATGGCTGTCGGGAAGCCGACCTGGAGCTGGACCGCCTCGAGCATCTTGCCGAAGGCATGGGCCAACGGCAGCCACAGGTACTGCAGGTCCTCCGACGACAGCAGGTCCAGCGTCGTCGCGCCCGCGGCGATGTAGGTCCAGCACCGGTGAGCCAGCTCGACCCCCTTGGGCTGTCCCGTGGTGCCGGAGGTGTAGATCAGGGTGGCCAGATGCTCCGGCTGCACGGCGGCCACCGACTCATCCACCGCGGTCGGGTGCTCCTCGAGGTGCTTGGCGCCCAGGGCCAGCAGGTCCCTCGAGCCGAGCACCCACTCCCCGTCCGCCGTACCGTCGAAGGTGACGACCCGGTCCACGTCGAGCAGGTGCTCACGCCGCTGTCTCAGCTTGTCGATCTGCGCATCGTCCTCGGCGAACACGATCCGTGAGCCGCTGTCGGACACGATGAACCCGACGCCTTCAGCGCCTGTCGTGGGGTAGACGGTGGTGGTCGCGCCGCCGGCGCACATGACCGCCAGGTCGGCATGGACCCACTCGATGCGCGTGTTGCTCACGATCGCGACCCGGTCCTCCGCCCGGACGCCGAGCGCCAGCAGCCCCGCCGCCATGGTCTTGACCGTCTGGTCGACCTGAGCCCAGGTCACCGACTCCCACCCGAGCTCGGTGGGGAAGCGGAAGGCCTCGACGTCCGGCGTCGCTGCCACCCGGTCGCGGAAGAGACGGGCCATGGAGACCGCCGGAGTCGGGTATCCGCCGGCGTCCACCGAACCCGCGCTGGTCCTGGTCACGGCACCTCGACTCCCACCCGCCGCCGAACCACTGTCACGCCCAGCGGCGCGCCTCCACCCGACGTCATCGCTACGCCGTTGGACTCATCGTGGCACCTGGCCCCACGGGGAACCAGGGAACTTCGTCCTCCGCTGAGCCGGGTCCCCGGGCTCAGCGCGCCGGCTGCGGGATGTCGATGACCGAGCTCAGGGCCAGCGCCTTCACCTTGTCGCCGCGCACCTTCAGCTGCCCCTTGAGCACCCCGGTGACCGGGTTGAGGTGGCCGGTGGCGAGCCGGAGGTAGTCGTGGCCCTCGCAGGTGACGGTGGCGTCGCGCCCCTCCCCCGCGTCGCCGGTCGTCACGGTCGCGACGCCGCCGCTCACGCGCACGACGTACCGGTCGACCTCGCCGGTGGGGTTGCCCAGCAGCCGGAACCCGATCGTCAGGTCCGCCTTGGCGGCCTTCCGCTGGTCCACGAAGTCCGGCAGCCGCCGGAAGATCTCGTCCAGCACGATCGGCCGGAACCCGGACGCCATCACCTTCTTCAGGTGGTCGCCGCGCACCTCGCCGAGCGCGGTCGCGACCTCGACCGGGTCCAGTGTGGTCGGGTCGACGGCCACCTCGCCGGTGCCGGGCACCCGGAAGATGCCGCCGACCGCGAGCGCCAGCAGCGCGTCGCCGTCGATGTCGAGCTTGCCGCGGAGGTACTCCAGCCCGGCGTTGCGCTCGCCGCTGACGATCCGCACGAACCGCAGCACGCTGGTGCGCAGCACCACGTCGGTGGGCTCGGTGGCGGCCAGGCCGGGCCGCAGCACCATCGCGCCCGCCTGGAAGGCGAGGCCGTGCCGTTCGAGCAGGGTGCCGCGCCGCTCGAGGTCGAACCGGACGACACCGCGCAGCTCGGCCAGCCGCTCGGCCACGGCGTACTCGTGGAGCCGGGCCAGGATGCCCTCGACCGCTGCGGGCCGGACCTCTTCCCGGGCGATGAGCGCCAGCAGCTCCTCGTCGGCGGTCCGGCGGACCTCGGCCACCAGCGCCTCGGGGTCGATGTCGGCGAAGAACGCGGTCGCCTCCGCGCGGCTCGCGGTGCGCAGGTGCTCGAGCGCGGTCGTCATGGCGACACCGTACCGTCGGTACGCCGAGTCAGCGAGGGACCCGGCGGGTGACCGTGGCCGGCAGGTGGGTGCGCGGGGCCATCCGGGCGCCACGCCGGGGCCGGTGCAGCCCCGCGATCGCCACCAGCGCCTGCACCCGACCCCGGTGCGGACGCCAGGGCTCGAGGAACTCCTCGAGCTCCGCATCGTCGAACGGCGTGCCGGTCAGCGCCCAGCCGATGTCCTTGGCCACGTGGTAGTCGCCGAACGACACGGCGTCGGGGTCGCCGTGGGATCGCTGGCGCGCCTCGGCGCTGGTCCACACCCCGATGCCGGGCAGGCTGCGCAGCCGCCGGTCGGCCTCCTGGTGGGGCAGCCCGACGGTCCGCTCGAGGGCGTCGGCGACCCGTGCGGCCTGCACCACGGTCCTCGACCGGGCCGGGTCGACGTGCATGCGCAACCACTCCCACGACGGGATCGCCCGGATCTGCTGGGGGCTCGGCTGCACCCACAGCCGCTGCTCGGGGCCCGGCCCCGGCGCCCGCTCGCCGAACCGGTGCACGAGCATCCGGAAGCCGGCGAAGGCCTCCTGCCCCGTCACCTTCTGCTCCAGGATCGCCGGCACCAGCGACTCCATCACCAGCCCGCTGCGGCCGATCCGCACCTCGCCGTACCTGCTCAGGGCCTCGGCGAGCACCGGGTGCCGCGGCTCGAAGCCGCCCGGGTCGTCGGCGGCGCCGAGCAGGTCGGGCACCGACGCCAGCGCCCACTCCGCACCCGGCCCCCAGGCCTGCGCGTGCACCTCGCCGTCGCCGGGGCGGGCGCGCAGCACCAGCGTCGCCGGACCCTCGGGCGTGCGGACGCCGCGCCAGTGCCGGCCGGCGTCGTCGAGGCGGTACGTCGGGTCGCCGGCCCCGCGCCGCCGGTGGAGCAGCAGCCGGCCCACCTGGCAGTCGAACCCGGGGCGCCAGATCCGCTCCCGGGCTGCCTGCGACGTCACGACCGCACGGTAGCGGGGGGGGAGGGGTGGAGGGAGGTGCGGGTGGAGGCAGCTTGGATGCGGCGAGGTGGGTTTGAGTGCTCGGACAGGAACAGCGGCGGCGATCTCGCGGTTGCTGTAGCCGGCCACAGGCGAGCACCTCTCGCTCGCGTGGCGTCAGCGGCTCGAGCACCTCGGGGGTGGCGGCGCGCGGCGCGGGGAGGCGGACATACTGCTCCACGAGGCGGCGGGTGATCTCGGCGCCAGCAGGGCCTCGCGGGCAGGCAGACAGGACCGCGGCGACCAGCGACTAAGGTGGCGCGTCCTTGAGCAGGAAGCCGCAGGCGCGCGCGCTTCAGCGCCGCATAGACGTACTCGTAGAGGTAGAAGGTGGTCAGCATGACGATAGCGCTGCGCCGCCAGGCCAGCCGGCGGGTCGCCTCGATGCCAAAAAGAGGGCATCCGCGCGTACATCAGGACCACGTGCGGGTAGAGGCGCAGCAACAGCGCGACCGCCTCCTCCGCGTCGCAGGCCTCCCGACGACGTCGATGTCGGACTGGGTGCGCAGGATCGAGACAGGCCGGCACGCAAAGACCTGGTCGTCGACGACCACGACGCTAGTCATCCGGCGACCTCCGAGGCCTGCTCCGGGACCGGCAGCGGGGCCATCGCCGCGGTGTGAAGGTCGGGAAGCGGGAGCCTGGCGTCCACGGCGAACGTCCCGTCCGGGCGGGGACCGGCGGCCAGCCGTCCGCCGAAGATCGCCACGCGCTCGCGCATCCCGCGCAGGCCATGGCCGCCGCCGGGTGCTTCTTCGTCGGGGCGACGGCTCTCCGGACGACGGGCGCGTTGACGACCTCGACCACGACCTGGTCGTCTCCATGCCGATCCGGGCCCGGAGCCGACGGGGCGTGCGCAGCACGTTGGTGAGGGCTCCTGGAGCACGGAGGTCGCGAGCAGGCTCGCGGGCAAGGTCCTTGCGCCTCGGGGCCACTCGTGACCGATCGAGCGGAGCTAGACGGCGAGCCGCCTGGCGGAACTGCTCGACGAGCTGGGACAGCCGCCAGGCCGGGAGCGGGCGGAGCGCGTCGTCGGCCCGCACGCAGCACCCGAGCGGCGCGCAGCTCGGCCACGCGCGGCGGAGACTCGGCGCGCGCAGCGTGCGGGCACAAGGCGCGTCGCGCTCAGCTCCATCCGCGCCGCCCACCTGCACGGTCATCAGGCCACGCGTGCGCCACACGTCGTGCATCTCAGCGCGATCGGCGTGCTCGGCCAGGATCACGGCGCGCTCGCCGTCTGGGTGCGGTCGAGCTCCCGACGGCCCGCGAGCGCCGCTTGGACGGAGAGGCGGCGCAGCACCGGCCGACCAGCCAGGCCACGCGACAGTCCCAGGGCGAAGACGATGTCGACAGGCGGCAGCGGCACGTGGACCGCGTGCAGCCAGCAGCACCGGCCGGCCAGCCAGGCCTGCCGGGCGGGGCGCGCGGTGCCGGGCCAGCGGTACGTCGCGATCGCGATCGGGACCATCGAGCCCAGAAGAAGACGGTGTGCGCGACGAAGAGGCCGGGCAGCGCCCGCGCCGAGCATCACGGCCAGCGAGACCGCGGGGCGCGACGCCGCCAGGCCAGGGGCGCGGTCACAGGAGCACCAGCGGCACGCAGCGTCATCGGACCGGCCTGGTAGCCGTCGTCGACCGTGCGGTGCAGCTCGATCTGCGAGACCACGACGAAGGCCGCCGCCAGGCGGCGTCGTCCAGGCCTCGGGAGGTCGGGCCGCTGGCGACCGGTCACCGGGCCAGCGTAGGTGCGCAAGGACCGCGCCGGCGTCGGTCGTGAGGTAGCCGCCTCATCCGCTGGTGGTAGTCGAGCTCCCGCAGATCGCCGTCGTCGGCGGCCACGGCCCCCCGTCGTACGACGCGTGGCCGTCGCCGCGGCACCGAGGCGGTGGCCGTCATCCGGACCGTCTCGAAACGGAGCACAGCCATGAACGACAGCACCCGATCACTCCCCCGGCGCCGCGCCTGGCCGGCTCGCCGCCCTGGCCGCCGTCGTGCGCGGGTGCTCTCGATCCTCGCCTGGCCGCCGGACAGCGACGCGGGCAGCGCGGAGATGGTCGCGACCGCGCACGACCACCCGTGGCCTGGAACCTGGCCACGTGGCTCGAGGTCGGCGCTGGGTCCTCGCCGGCATCGCCACGCTGGCGGTGCTCCGCCTGGCGGCGCCGCGGGCGGTGGCCCAGCCCTGGGCGGCTGGGTGCACGGCTCCTCCCTGATCACGCTCGGCCTGGTGGGCGGCGCCATGAACGCGACGACCGGTGGCTCGCCCGGGAGCCGGGTCGCGCGCCATGGTGCGGGTCGTCGATGATCTGCATGCAGCCGGCTCGCTGCTGCCCTTCGTGCTGGTGGTCATGGTCGGTGAGCTGTTCGCGCTCGTGCTGGCCGTGGGCCTCGCGCGTGCCCGGCTGGTCGGCTGGTGGTACCCGGCGCTGGCCCTGCTCGCCGAGGTCGCCACCTGCTGACCAGCGATACTCAGCACCTCGTGAACCTGCTCGGCTTCGTTCCGCTCGGCCTGTTCTGGCTGGTGCTGGCGCGCGTGTGCGCGGCCTCGGTCCGCCGAGGCTCCCGGGTCACCGGCCGGTGGCCGCCGCGGCCCGACCCGGCTGTCGGTGGCCCCCGGCACAATGGTCCCGTGCTGCTCGCCGACGTCGTCGCCACCTCCAACGCCGTCGCGGCGACCCGGTCCCGCAAGGCCAAGGTCGCCGCGATCGCCGACCTGCTCGGCCGGACCGCGCCCGAGGAGGTCGAGACGGTCACCGCCTATCTCGGCGGCACGCTGCGGCAGCGTCGCACCGGCCTCGGCTGGCGCAGCATGGGCGACCTGCCGGCTCCGGCTGGGGCCGCGGAGCTGGAGGTGCTGGAGGTGCACGCGGCCTTCGGCACCATCGCGGCGCTGGCCGGGCCCGGCTCGCAGGCGGCCCGGGCCGCGGCCGTGGCCGAGCTGTTCGGCCGCGCCACGGCAGAGGAGCAGGCCTGGCTGCGCGGCGTGGTCACCGGCGAGGTGCGGCAGGGCGCGCTCGACGCGCTGGTGCAGGAGGCGGTGGCACTGGCGTCGGGCGTGCCGCTGGCCGCGGTGCGCCGGGCCGCGATGCTCGTCGGCTCCACCGTCGCGGTGACGGTCGCGGCGATGACCGGTGGCGAGCCGGCGCTCGCGGAGCTCGGGCTCGAGGTCGGCCGGCCGGTGCTGCCGATGCTCGCCTCCAGCGCGCCGGACCTCGACGCGGCGCTGGCCAAGGCTGCCGGGGCCGCGGGGGGTGAGGTGGCCGTCGACGTGAAGCTCGACGGCATCCGGATCCAGGTGCACCGCGACGGTGACGACGTGCTGGTCGCGACCCGCACGCTGGAGGACATCACCGCCCGCTTGCCGGAGGTCGTCGAGGTCGCGCGCTCGCTGCCGGCATCGCGCTTCGTGCTCGACGGGGAGGCGATCGCGCTCGACGAGGCCGGCCGCCCGCGACCGTTCCAGGAGACCGCGTCCCGCACCGCCCAGCGGGCCAGGCAGGAGGGCGGCGTCGCGGTCACGCCGTACTTCTTCGACGTGCTCCACCACGACGGCGAGGACCTCCTCGACGCCCCGGGCGACCACCGGCTCGCGGTCCTCGAGCGACTGGTCCCCGAGCGGCACCGCGTGCCCCGCCTGGTCACCGCCGACCCGGAGGCGGCACGCGCCTTCCTCACCGGGGCGCTGGCCTCGGGCCACGAGGGCGTGGTGGTCAAGAACCTCGCCGCGGCCTACGACGCCGGCCGCCGCGGCGCCGCCTGGGTCAAGGTGAAGCCGGTGCACACCCTCGACCTGGTGGTGCTCGCCGTCGAGTGGGGCAGCGGCCGGCGCGAGGGCTGGCTCTCCAACATCCACCTCGGCGCCCGCGACCCGGAGACGGACGGCTTCGTGATGCTCGGCAAGACCTTCAAGGGCATGACCGACGAGATGCTGGCCTGGCAGACCGAGCGGTTCCTCGAGCTGGAGACGCACCGCGCGGGGCACGTGGTCCACGTGCGTCCCGAGCAGGTGGTTGAGATCGCCTTCGACGGGGTGCAGCGGTCCACCCGCTACCCCGGCGGTGTCGCGCTGCGGTTCGCACGGGTGGTGCGCTACCGCGACGACAAGACCGCCGCCGAGGTCGACACGATCGGCGCTGTGCAGGGGCTTCTGACGCCCCAGGGTTCCGCCTCGCCTGACGTTCGCGCCTGACGCACCCGTCTGCAGGCTCAGGTGGACGCACCATCCGTCCCGGAACGAACCGCGAGGTCACCGTCGCCATCAGACTCATCGAGCTCGAGGCTGACCTCCGACTCCGGCTCATCGGGGAAGTGCCAGGTGAGGCCGAGCCTGGCAGCCCGGCCCTCCCCCGGCTGCCGGAAAGCCAGTTGCGATCGGTCGGCGTCGACTGTCTGATGGACCGGCCTACCACCGCGAGAGGGAACAGACACGCATGCCCCTGCCCGCCCCCACCCTGCAGACCACTCGTCTTCGGCTGCGCCCCTTCGACGACACGGATGCGGACGACCTCTTCGCGCTGCACAGTGACGCCCACGTGCTGCGCTTCTGGGACTCGCCGCCCTGGAGCGCACCCGAGCGGGCCGAGCGGTTCATCACCGCGTGCCGGCAGATGGCGGAGGGAGGCACCGGGGCGCGGCTGGCCGTGGACCGGGACTCCGACGGGGCGTTCCTCGGCTGGTGCAGCCTGAACCGGTGGAACCCGGACTTCCGCAGCGCCTCCGTGGGCTACTGCTTCGCCGAGGCGGCGTGGGGCCACGGCTACGCGACCGAGGCCGCGCGCGCCCTGCTCGGCTGGGCCTTCGACACGCTGGACCTGAATCGCGTCCAGGCCGAGGCCGACACGCGCAACGTGGCCTCGGCCCGCGTGCTGGAGAAGCTCGGGTTCGTGCGTGAGGGGACGCTTGCGGGAGGACTGCGTCGTGAACGGCGAGGTCTCCGACTCCTGGGTCTACGGGCTGCTCCGGCGGGAGTGGCAGCCTCCCCAGGGGACCCGACCGCCACACCGGCCCGCCACCATGGGCGCGTGACCCTCTCGATCGCGGGCGCCGGCCGAGAGCAGGCACGCCCTCGACGTGGCCCTGCAGGCGCCGCAGGTCTGCACGGGCAGCATGGCGTTCTTCGCACCCGACCGATCGCTCTACGCGAAGGCCGGCTCCGCGGCCTGCCGGCCCTTCGGCAGCTACGTCGCAGACCCCCACAGTGTCTTCATGACCGCGGAGCTGTGAGGTTCAGGACACCCGTGCCATCGGGACACCGTGGTCGCTGGCGCGGCGCTTCAACGGGGTGCGGTCCATCCGGAACCTCGAGAAGTGCACGCCCGGGGTGCCGAAGATCCAGTCGATGCCGTCGAACCTCGGCGCGTGGCAGCCGCCGTGGTGGGAGCCTCCGGCGGCGGCGTGCAGGTCGCCGGAGCGGGTGAACGCACAGAAGCCCGGACGGTGCTCGTTCATGTCGCCGGTGACCAGGACCGGGAGCCCCCGGGTGCGCAGCGACTTGACCAGCGCGACCTCGCGGCCGGTGGCGCGCCGGCGCCAGACCCCGTTGCCGCGGTGGCTGCGGGTGTCGGCGGGGTTGTGCACGTTCATCACGTAGAACTCCTGGCCACTGGCACGCTCACGCAGCAGCACGACCGGCATCTGCCGGATGTTCCCCGAGAAGTACGGGATCGGCTGCGTGGTGCCCGCGACCAACCTGAACCGGCTCGCGTTCCACGCCAGGGAGTTCTCGGAGTCGCCGGAGCCGGAGAACAGGTGGTAGCGCCCTCCCAGGGAGCGCTCGAACGCCCGGGCCTGCGGGTGCTGCAGCTCCTGGAACCCCACCAGGTCGAGGTGGTGGCGCAGGATGAACCCGGTGTCCCAGCGCATCCGGGCCACCCCGCTGGCGAAGGACGGCTTGTCCCCGCGCGCCGTGGTGTGGCTGTTGCCGAGCACGTTGAACGAGGCGATCGTGTAGGAGGATCCCAGGCCCACGGCGCGGGTCCGGGCCGGCGTACGGCGCGCCCACACCTCGGCGTGCGAGGCGGTGCGCTGGACGACGTGTCGCCCGGCCTGGTGGCTGGCCTGCTGGGTCGAGGCTGCGGCAGCGCCGGACAGCGCGACCAGGGCGAGGGCCGAGGCGGTCAGCGAGGTGGTCAGGGCATGGCGAAGCGAGCGCATCAGGGGTAGGGGCTCCTGGCAGACGGCGGGTGAGGGCACACCCGGGGCCGGGCCCCGGGCAGTCACGCCGGTGTGGCGCGGTCCCCGTCTTCCCCGCCGGCGCCCCGGCCAATCAGCGGTGCCCCCATCTGGGGGACGTGCCTGTGACAGCAGACGACCACTGCCGACCACACGGACAGGACTGCCAGGAGATCGGGCCAGCCCGGCACGTCAGGCGGCCCGTGCGCTACAGACCACCCTCCGGACGAGGTCCGGCCGCCAGCGCCAGCGCCGAGGCGATCAGGTAGTCCTTGACCTGCTCGGGCGAGATCGACCCGACGGTGGGGATGCCGGGGGCGGCCTCCTTGACCAGGATCCCGACCCGGGCCAGCTGGAGCGCTCCGAGCCCGCTTGCGTAGAGGGTGTTGGCGAGCAGCGTCGGGTCGGCGACGCTGAAGTCGCCGCTGGCCACCCCGTCCTCCAGCACCCCGCCGAGCGTGGCCAGGCACGAGGAGATGCCCCGGCCGAGACGGAACAGCGCGCTCTCGGAGATCTCCTCGAGCAGCTCGGGACCGCTGCGCCGCATCAGGGCCTGCGCGCAGTCGGTGAAGGCCGGGTGCCCCACGCCGTAGTCGACGAACGCCCCGACCAGGGCCGCCAGCTGCTCGCGGGCGTCGCTGTGCGTCGCGGCGGCCCCCTCGAGCTCCTCCCTCAGCTCGTCGAGGTAGGTCACCAGCGTCAGCGCGAACAGCTCCTCCTTGCCGGTGAAGTGCCGGTAGACGATCGCCCGGTTGATGCCCACCGCCCGCGCGATGTCCTCGATCTGGGCGTCCCGCACGCCCCGCTCGTCGAACAGCGTCCGGGTCGCGGTGAGGATCTCCCTCTCGCGGGCGCGCCGCCGCGCCGCGGCGGCGGACCGGCGACCGTCGGTGGGCGGGCTCTCGCGGGTGGCCATGGCGCCATCGTAGGAAGTGCAACGCGGAGTTGCACACCCGTGGCACGAATGTCACACGGCCGGCGCGGTCCCTCAGTGCGGCCGGGGGCGGTGCCCGTGCCGGTGCTTGGGACGAGGCTTGGGGTGGTGCTGGGGGTCGTGGTGCTTGGGGTGGTGCTTCGCGTGGTGCCTGGCGTGGTGGTGCTTGGCGTGGTGGTGCTTGGCGTGGTGGTGCTTCCGGGCGGGATGGGTGCGGGTGCTGTGCTGCGCGACCCGGGAGGGCGCGGTGGTCGAGGAGGTCGTCGCGGCGGGGTCCGGCTCCCGCGCGACGGTCAGCGTCACCGTGGCGCCGAGGCGGAGCCGGCCCGTGGGGTGTACGCCGACGACCCGGCCGAGGTCGGACCCCTGCGCGCGAGACCTGCGCTCGGGGACCAGCCCGAGCGCGACCAGGTCACGGGCCGCCCTGTGCCACGACTCCCCCAGGACGTCGCTCGCGTCGAGGTCGGTGCGCCCGGAGGCCACCGACAGCGTGACCACCGCGCCCTCGTGGGCGGTCGTGCCGGGCGGCACGTCCTGCCGCAGCACCGTGCCCCGGTGCGCGGCCGGGTCGTCCACGACCTGCCGGTGCGCCTCGAGGCCACGGCCGTCGAGCGTCCGGCTGGCCGTCGCCCACCGTTCGCCCCGCAGGTCCGGCACCCGGGAGGACGCCGGTCGGGCAGCCACCAGCGCCGAGCCGGCGACCGCCGCGACCAGCACCCCGGCCGCGACGTACGTGCGCCGGGAGCGGAGCAGTCGGCGGCGCCAGGCGGTGGCCGGGCGCCGAGCCGGAGCAGCCCCGGCGGAGCCCGCAGCCGCGGTGGACTCCACCGGCGCCGCCACCTCGGCGGTCGGGAGGGCGAGCCCGGCCGCCCGGCGGGCGACCTCCGCCGCGTCGGCCGGACGGGACTCGGGGTCCTTGGCCATCAGCGAACCGACCAGGGCCCGCACCGGCGGCGGGACCTCCGGGTCGAGCTCGGGGGCGTCCTCGAGCAGGTGGGCCAGCGCGGTCGCGACGTCGTTCTCCCGGCGGAACGGCTTGCGTCCGGTCAGGCACTCGTAGGCGACCATGCCCAGCGCGTAGAGGTCGGACTGCGGCGTCGCCGACCGGCCCTCCGCCTGCTCCGGGCTGAGGTAGTCCACCGTGCCGACGATCGCCCCGGTGCGCGTGAGCGGGTCGGCGCCGCGGGTGCGGGCGATGCCGAAGTCCACGATCACCACCCCGCCGTCCTCGGTGAGCAGCAGGTTCGCCGGCTTGAGGTCGCGGTGCACGATCCCGGCCTCGTGGGCCGCCTGCAGCGCGTCGGCCGCGTACATCACGATCCGCATGACCTCGGTGGGCGGCAGCGTGCGCCGCTCCCTGAGCACCTGCCACAGGGAGGCGCCCTCGACGTGCTGCATGACGATGTACGGCGTGGGCAGGCCGTCTCCCCCGGCGGGGTCGGGCTCCTCGCCGTAGTCGTAGATGCTGGCGATCCCGGGGTGCACCAGCGACCCGGCGAGCTGCGCCTCGGCGCGCATCCGCTGCCGGTCGGTCTCGTCCCCACCGTCGTGGTGCAGCAGCTTGACGGCGACGGACCGGTCCAGCAGCCGGTCGTGCGCCTGGCGGACCGACCCGCTGCCGCCCGCGCCGATCACCGCACCGAGCTGGTAGCGGCCCGCCGCGAGGGTCTGCGCCACATCCACCACGCCGGGCTCGTACCCGGGTCGCCGCGAGTGATGCGGTCCCGGTCCGCCGGGGTCGGGCTCAGCGCTCCAGGATCGCCACGACGCCCTGGCCGCCGGCGGCGCAGATGGAGATGAGCACCCGCCCCTCACCCCGCTCGGCGAGCAGCTTCGCGGCGACGTTGAGGATCCGGCCGCCGGTGGCGGCGAACGGGTGGCCGGCGGCCAGCGAGGACCCCTTGACGTTGAGCTTGTCGCGGTCGATCGCGCCGAGCGGCGCGTCGAGGCCGAGCCGCTCCTTGCAGAAGATCGGGTCCTCCCACGCCTTGAGCGTCGAGAGCACCTGGGAGGCGAACGCCTCGTGGATCTCGTAGTAGTCGAAGTCCTGCAGCGAGAGGCCCTCGCGCTGCAGCATCCGGGCCACGGCGTACGCCGGGGCCATCAGCAGCCCCTCGCCGCCGTGGACGTAGTCGACCGCGGCGGTCTCGTAGGTGCGCAGGTAGGCCAGCACCGGCAGGTCGTGCTCCGCCGCCCACTCCTCGGAGGCCAGCAGCACCGCGGAGGCGCCGTCGGTCAGCGGCGTGGAGTTCCCGGCGGTCATGGTGGCCGCCTCGCCCTTGCCGAAGACCGGCTTGAGCTTCGCCAGCTTCTCCGCGCTGGAGTCCGGACGCAGGTTGTTGTCGCGCTCCACGCCGCGGAACGGCGTGACCTGGTCGTCCAGGAAGCCCTCGTCGTACGCCGCGGCGAGGTGCTGGTGGGAGGCGGCCGCGAGCTCGTCCTGCTCCTCGCGGGTCACCTGCCACTCCAGCGCAGTCAGCGCGGCGTGCTCGCCCATCGACAGCCCGGTCCGCGGCTCGCCGTTCTGCGGGATCTCCAGGCCGATGTCGCCGGGGCGGATGGCGCCCAGCGCGGCGATCCGGCCCCTGGTGTCCCGGGCGGCGTTGACCTTCATCAGCTTCCTGCGCAGCCGGTCGCTGATCGCGACCGGGGCGTCGGAGGTGGTGTCGGTGCCACCCGCGATGCCGGCCTCGATCTGGCCGAGCGCGATCTTGTTGGCGACCTCGATGGCCGCCTGCAGGCCGGTGCCGCAGGCCTGCTGGATGTCGATGGCGGGCGTCTCCGGCGCGAGCCGGGAGCCGAGCACCGCCTCGCGGGCCAGGTTGAAGTCGCGGGAGTGCTTCAGCACGGCTCCGGCGACCACCTCGCCCAGCCGTTCGCCCTCGAGCCCGAACCGTGCGACCAGGCCGTCGATGGCGGCCGTGAGCATGTCCTGGTTCGAGGCCTCGGCGTAGGCGGAGTTGGAGCGGGCGAACGGGATGCGGTTGCCGCCGAGCACGGCGACGCGACGGGTCTCGGTCCTCATGGTCAGCCATCCTTGCGCGGGGGCCCTCGGCAGTGAAGGTTATGAGGGGCACGTCACGAAATGTGGACACCCAGTTACACATCGAGTTGCATGGGACGGCCCGACCATCGAACACGTGACGGAGGACAGCGCCGGATGAGCGACAAGTACCAGGGCTTCGTGAAGACGCCGATCGGCAAGCTGCTCGTGAAGAACCTCGGCCTGCCCAACCCGACGAGGCTCGAGCGCTGGACCGAGGGGGCTCCCCTGGTCGACGGCACCGTGCTCGTCGGCGGTCGCGGCCGGCTCGCCGCGTCGCTCCCGGAGCTCCTCGACGGCCTCGGCATCGCCTCGGTCGACAGCGCGGCGCCGGACGCGTCGTACAAGGGGCTGGTCTTCGACGCCACCGGGCTCACCAGCTCGGCCGACCTGGTCGCGCTCCGGGACTTCTTCACCCCCGTGCTGCGCAGCCTCGACCACTGCCCGCGCCTGGTCGTGCTCGGCACCCCGCCGGAATCGGTCGATGGCGGCGAGCGGGTCGCGCAGCGCGCGCTCGAGGGCTTCACCCGCAGCCTCGGCAAGGAGGTCGGTCGGGGCGGGACGGTCCAGCTCGTCTACGTCGCCGAGGGCGCCGAGGCCGCCGCCACCTCCACCCTGGCCTTCCTGCTCTCCCCCAAGTCCGCCTACGTCTCGGGCCAGGTGGTCCGGGTCGGCGCGACGGGCACGACGACGGCCGTCGAGGTCACCGACTGGCAGCGGCCGCTGGCCGGCAAGGTCGCCCTGGTGACCGGCGCCAGCCGCGGCATCGGCGAGCAGATCGCCCGGGTGCTGCACCGCGACGGCGCCACGGTGGTGGGTGTGGACGTCCCGCAGGCCGCCAGCGAGCTGCAGTCGCTGATGGGCGAGCTCGACGGCGACCACCTGGTCCTCGACATCACCGCCAAGGACGCCCCGCAGCGCATCGCGCACCACCTGAAGGAGAAGCACGGCGGGGTCGACGTCGTCGTGCACAACGCCGGCATCACCCGCGACCGCAGGCTGGCGAACATGGCCGCCTCCTCCGACTCCGCCGGATCCAGGGGAGGCGACCGCTGGCAGCAGGTGATGGAGGTCAACCTGATCGCGCCGGAGCGGATCACCCGCGAGCTGCTCGACCAGGACGTGGTCAACGACAACGGCCGGATCGTCGGCGTCGCCTCGATCGCCGGCATCGCCGGCAACATGGGCCAGACCAACTACGCGGCCTCCAAGGCCGGCGTCATCGGGCTCGTGGACTCCCTGGCCGGCGAGATGAAGAACGGCATCACGATCAACGCGGTCGCGCCCGGCTTCATCATCACCCAGATGACCGCGGCCGTCCCGTTCGCGACCCGCGAGGTCGGCCAGCGGATGAACGCGATGTCCCAGGGCGGGCTGCCGGTCGACGTCGCCGAGACGATCGCCTGGTACGCCAACCCGGGCTCGACGGCCGTCAACGGCAACGTGGTCCGCGTCTGCGGCCAGATGATGCTGGGGGCGTGATGGCCGGCGAGACGCGCGTGGTCGACGGCAGCCCCGGCGCGCTGCCGATGATGCTGAAGGCGGCACTCCCGGCCCTGCCGGGCGTGAACGCGCTGCCGGGGATCCGCAAGGCCGGGGACGCCCTGCCCGACCTGGCCCTGACCCGGCACGACGTCGAGGTGGACGCCGACCACGTCGCGGCGTACGCCAGGGTCTGCGGCTTCCCGGCCAAGGACACGCTGCCGCTGCCCTACCCGCACCTGCTGGGCTTCGGCCTGCACATGGCGATCATGACCGACGGGTCGTTCCCGTTCCCGGCCATCGGCACCGTGCACGTCGGGAACGCGATCACCCGGCACCGGCCGATCTCGCTCGGCGAGAAGCTGCAGGTGACCGCCCGCGCCCAGGACCTGCGCCCGCACGCGAAGGGCCGGGTCTTCGACATGGTCACCACCGTGCACGCGGCCGGCGAGCTCGTGTGGGAGGAGACCTCGACGTTCCTGCGGCGGGGCCGCGGCGACTCCTCCGCGGAGCGTGGGAAGGAGCTGCCCGAGGCGCGCCCCGACCGGCATCGTCTGGAAGCTGCCCGGCGACCTCGGCCGCCGGTACGCCGCGGTCTCGGGCGACCACAACCCGATCCACCTCTACCCGCTGACCGCGAAGGCGCTCGGCTTCCCCCGCCAGATCGCACACGGCATGTGGAGCATGGCGCGCTGCGTGGCGATGCTGGAGAACCGGCTCCCCGATGCCGCCGCCGTGGAGGTCGCCTTCAAGAAGCCGGTCCTGCTGCCAGGCTCGGTCGCGTTCGGCTCGCGCCCGCTGGCGGACTCCGAGGGCGGGCCCGGCTACGCGTTCTCCCTGAGCAGCCCGAAGTCCGGCGCGCCGCACCTGGCCGGCCGGGCCGTCTCCGCCTGAGCCGATCCGCGGGCTACGGGCTGGGAGGTCTGGACCGGTCTGCGGCGGATCTGTCGTACCCAGTACGTCGGATCCGCCGCGAATCGCCGCTGGGGAGCCGCCAGCGCGGCCTGACCATGACGAGTCGCTGCTCGGGCGTGGTCCAATCGGGCCATGCACGTGAAGCTCATGGCGGAGTACTGCTGCGAGTTCCCCATCTGGATCGACTCGGAGGAGATGGCGTCCTCGTCGATCGACGACGCAACCCTCCGCTCCAGGATCGAGGGCTGGAACAGCCTGTTCTCGACCTCCTTCGACGCCGAGTCAGGATGGCGCGACGAGGCAGTTCGACAGAGGTACGCCGCGGAGGGCCGTAGCCTCCTCGTCGCCCTGAGGGGGTACTTCGGCGAGTCGGCCGACGTGACGTACGACGACTGGCCCGTGTCGTGAACGGGCCTATCGCGGCCGGACCGGCCGGATCAGCCCCTCCTGGGCGACGGTGGCGACCAGACGGCCGTCCTGGGTGAAGACCCGACCGAGGGCCAGCCCGCGGGCGCCCTGCGCCGACGGCGACACCTGGTCGTAGAGCCACCACTCGTCGGCCCGGAAGGGCCGGTGGAACCAGATGGTGTGGTCCAGCGAGGCCATCTGGATCTGCGGCGGCCCCGCCTTGTGCGGGGTCAGCGTGGCGCCCAGCAGGCTCATGTCGCTGGCGTAGGTGAACGCCGCGAGGTGGCGGACCGGGTCGTCGCCGAGGTCCTCGGTCACGCGGACCCACATCCGCGCCCGCGCCGGGTGGGCCGGGTCCTCCTCCAGGCCCCGCAGGGAGTTGCCGAGGTAGCGCGCGTCGAGCGCCGCGAACTCCTTGACCAGCGACTCCGCCTCGTCACCGTCCTGCCGCTTGAGCCACAGCTCGGCCAGGCTCATGCCGTCCTCGGGGCCGGGCACCTCGGGCATCACGTCCTGGTGCTCCAGCCCGTCCTCGGCGCGCTGGAAGCTGGCGGTCAGGTAGTAGATCGCCCGGCCGTGCTGGCGCGCGACCACCCGGCGGGTGCCGAACGAGCGGCCGTCGCGGATCCGCTCCACGTCGTAGACGATCGGCACGCGGGTGTCGCCGGGCCGCAGGAAGTAGGAGTGCAGGGAGTGCACCGCGAGGTCGGGCTCCACGGTGCGGATGCCGGCGATCAGCGCCTGCGCGGCCACCTGGCCGCCGAAGACGCGCTGCCGGTCGGTGTCGGACTGGCGGCCGCGGTAGAGGTCGACGTCGATCTCCTCGAGCTCGAGCAGCTCGACGAGGTCCTGGGCGGAAGCGGGTGCGGACACGGTTCGCAATCCTAGGGCTGGTCGCTGTCGGGCCGATCGAGCCCGGCGAGGAACTGCTCGAACTGCCGCCCGATCTCCTCCCCGGTCGGCAGCGGCTGGTCCTCGGCCAGCAGGTTGCTCCCGGAGGCCTGCGAGCGCTCGAACGCGTCGTACTGCTGCTCGAGGGCGACCACCACCTGGTTGACCTCCTCGTTGGCCGCCAGGTGGCGCGCGATCTCCAGCTCGCGCTCCTCGGCCTCCACCAGCAGGTCGGAGAGGTCGATGGTCAGCCGCCCGGCCCGCTCGACCTGCTCCAGCAGCGCGGCGGAGGCCTTCGGGTAGTCCAGCTGGGCGAGGTAGTGCGGGATGTGGGCGACGAAGCCCTGGGCGGCGTGGCCCCACTCCCCCAGCCGCAGCTCGAGCAGCGCCTGGGCGCTGCTGGGGATCCGCAGCTCGCCGCTCCAGGCGCTGGCGCCGACGAGCAGGTCGGGGTCGTTGGCGTGGTGGGTGACGGCGATCGGCCGGGTGTGCGGGACGGCCATCGGCACCGAGCCCATGCTGACCACGCGGGTGACGCCGAAGCGCTCGACGACCTCGCGCACCGCGCGGCAGAACGCCTCCCAGCGGTTGTCGGGCTCGGGGCCGTGCAGCAGCAGGTACGGCGTGCCGCCGGTGTCGCGCAGCTGGCGCACCACCAGCCGCGGGGCGTCGTACGCCTCGTAGTGGTCGCGCACGAACGACATGGCCGGCCGACGCGCCCGGTAGTCGTGGAACTGGTCGACGTCGAACGTCGCCACGACCGGGCCCTCGCCGAGGTCCACGAGGTGCCGGGCCGCGCGGGCGGCCGCGTTGCCGGCGTCGAGGAAGCCGTCGAGGACGACCACCATCGTCAGCGGTGACGCCTCCTCGAGCTCGGGCACGTCGTCGACGATGTGCACCAGACGCGGTTCCTGCGGCACGAGGGCCCCTTCCTCACGATGCGGTCCAGCGGGCGGCGGTCCGCCGCGGCAGGCGCAGCACCCGGACGCCTCACGATATTCCCCACGGCCGGCGGCGACCACCGCGCCCCGCCGGGTGACCACACCCACACCGAGGGCGGTGTCGGCGCGTTGTTACTGCAGGGTAACGTGACCGCACATCCCCGTCCCTTCGTGAGAGGACCCCCGAGTGTCCCGACAGCTGCGAGAGGTCGTCTTCGTCGACGGCGTGCGCACACCCTTCGGCGTCGGCAAGGCAGGCGGCCAGTACGCCGAGACCCGCGCCGACGACCTCGTCATCAAGTGCATCCGCGAGCTCCTGCGCCGCAACCCCTCGCTGCCCGCGGAGCGGGTGGACGAGGTGGCCGTGGCCGCCACGACCCAGATCGGCGACCAGGGCCTGACCATCGGCCGCACCGCCGCCCTGCTCTCCGGGCTGCCCCAGAGCGTCCCCGGCTACGCCATCGACCGGATGTGCGCCGGCGCCATGACCGCGGTGACCACGACCGCGTCCGGCATCGCCTTCGGCGCCTACGACGTCGCAATCGCGGGCGGCGTCGAGCACATGGGCCGCCACCCGATGGGCGAGTCCGTGGACCCGAACCCGCGGATCCTCTCCGAGCGGATCGTGGACCCCGACGCGCTGGTGATGGGCAAGACCGCCGAGAACCTGCACGACCGCTACCCGACGATCACCAAGGAGCGCGTGGACACCTACGCCGTGCGCTCGCAGGAGAAGACCGTCGCGGCGTACGACGGGCAGAAGATCCAGCCCGACCTGGTGCCGGTCGCCACCCGCTCCGCCGAGCAGGGCTGGGGCCTGGCCACCAGCGACGAGCCGATGCGCCCGGGCACCACGCTGGAGAGCCTGGCCGGGCTGAAGACGCCGTTCCGCGCTCACGGGCGGGTCACCGCGGGCAACGCCGCCGGCATCAACGACGGCGCGACCGCCGCGCTGCTCGCCGACGAGGAGACCGCCCGCGAGCTCGGGCTGCCCGTGAAGATGCGCCTGGTCTCCTACTCCTTCGTCGGCGTGGAGCCCGAGGTGATGGGCGCCGGCCCGATCCCCGCCACCGAGAAGGCGCTGAAGCAGGCCGGCCTCACCATCGACGACATCGAGGCCTTCGAGGTCAACGAGGCCTTCGCCGTGCAGGTGCTGGCCTTCCTGGAGCACTTCGGCCTCGCCGACGACGACGCGCGGGTCAACCCCTACGGCGGCGCGATCGCCATGGGCCACCCGCTGGCGTCCTCGGGCGTGCGCCTGATGACCCAGCTCGCCCGGGCGTTCGAGGAGCGCCCCGAGGTCCGCTACGGCCTGACCACGATGTGCATCGGCATCGGCATGGGCGGCACCGTGATCTGGGAGAACCCCCACTGGACCGCCGACACCGACGAGAAGGGCAAGGCCTGACATGGCGGACATCGAGAACCTGCTGACCCGCGCCGAGGAGATCTCCACCGACGCCGAGCGCGTCACCGACGCCAAGCTGCGCAAGGTCGCCCTGGCCGCCGGCGACGGCCGGAGCGCCGGCGTCATGGGCCTGATCACCCTCGACAACGGCGAGGACCACACCAAGCCGAACACGTTCGGGCCGCGCGGCCTGATCGCGCTGAACACCGCGATCGACGCTGCCCTCGCCGACGACGAGATCACCTCGATCGGCGTCACCGGCAAGCCGTTCATCCTCGCCGCCGGCGCCGACCTCACCTCGATCGCCGGCGGCGGGCCGGACGGCGTACGCGTGATCGCCGAGCTCGGCCACGCGGTGATGCGCAAGCTGCAGGACGGTGCCGACGGGCACGCCAAGCCGTCGTTCGGCTTCGTCAACGGCCTCGCCCTCGGCGGCGGCCTCGAGGTCGCCCTGCACTGCAGCTACCGCACCGTGATGGACAGCGCCCCGGCGCTCGGCCTGCCCGAGGTCATGCTCGGCCTGGTCCCGGGCTGGGGCGGCGCGTTCCTGGCGCCGAACCTGGTCGGCGCGGAGAAGGCCGTCAAGGTCATCATCGAGAACCCGCTCAACAACGGGAAGGTGCTCAAGGGGGCCGAGGCCTTCGAGCTCGGGCTGGCCGACGCGTGCTTCTCGGGCGCCGACTACCTCGAGCAGTCGCTGCGGTGGGCCGCCGACGTGCTGACCGGCACCGTCACCGTCGAGCGCGCCGAGATCGACCGGGGCGAGGCCTGGACCGCCGCGGTCGCGAAGGCCCGCTCGGTGGTCGAGGCGAAGACCGGTGGCGCCAGCCCCGCGGCGAGGAAGGCCGTGGAGCTGGTCGAGGCCGCGCGCGACGGGGACCGCGACGCCGGCTTCGCCCGGGAGGACGAGGCCCTCGAGGCCATGTCCCGCACGCCGGAGCTGCTCGCGTCGCTCTACGCCTTCGACCTGGTGCAGAAGCGGGCGAAGCGCCCCGCCGGCGCGCCGGACAAGTCGCTGGCCCGCCCGGTGACCAAGGTCGGCATCGTCGGCGCCGGCCTGATGGCCAGCCAGCTGGCGCTGCTCTTCGTGCGCCGGCTCGAGGTGCCGGTGGTCCTCACCGACCTCGACCAGGAGCGGGTCGACAAGGGCGTCGCCTACGTGCACGCCGAGATCGACAAGCTGCTCGCCAAGGGCCGGATCGGCCAGGACAAGGCCAACCGCCACAAGGCCCTGGTCTCCGGCGCGGTCGACAAGGGCGAGGTCTTCGCCGACGCCGACTTCGTCATCGAGGCGGTCTTCGAGGAGATGTCGGTCAAGAAGTCGGTCTTCGCCGACGTGGAGAAGACGGTGTCGCCGGAGTGCATCCTGGCGACCAACACCTCCTCGCTGTCGATCACGGAGATGGCCGCCGGTCTCGAGCACCCCGAGCGGGTCGTGGGCTTCCACTTCTTCAACCCGGTCGCGGTGATGCCGCTGCTCGAGATCGTCAAGGGCGAGCAGACCGACGACGCCACGCTGGCGACGGCGTTCGCCACCGGCAAGGCGCTGAAGAAGACCACGATCCTGGTCAAGGACAGCCCGTCGTTCATCGTGAACCGGCTGCTCGGCCGGTTCATGGGCGAGGTCGGCCGGATCGTCGACGAGGGCACGCCGGTGACGGTGGCCGACTCCGCGTTCGCCGGCGTCGCCCCGATGCCGCCGTTCATGCTGCTCTCGCTGGTCGGGCCCGCGATCGCGCTGCACAACAACGAGACGCTGCACCGGGCGTTCCCCGACCGGTTCTACGTCTCCCCGGCCCTCGAGCGGGTGGTGGCGGCGAGGAAGACCGCGTACTACGGGCCGGACGGCCGCCTCGACCCCGAGGTGGAGGCGCTGCTGGAGCAGCCGGCGGAGCCGGTCGTGCTGGAGCCGGCCGAGGTGCGCGAGCGCGTCCTCTCCGGTCTGGCGGAGGAGGCGCGCCTGATGCTCGACGAGGGCGTCGTCGCCGCACCCGAGGACCTCGACCTGGCGATGATCACCGGCGCGGGCTTCTCCTTCTGGAACGGCGGGCTGACCATGCTGCTGGACCGCGAGGGGCTCGGCGAGAAGGTCAGCGGCAAGAAGTTCCACTGAGCGACGGCACGACCGCGGAACCGGCCCACCCGTAGCATCGGGTGGGCCGGTTCCACGTCACCAGAGGAGTCCCTGCCTTGATCTTCATCACCGCCAAGTTCCAGGTCCTGCCCGAGCACGCCGACGAGTGGCCCGAGATCAGCCGCGACTTCACCGAGGCCACCCGCGCCGAGGAGGGCTGCCTCTGGTTCGACTGGTCGCGGAGCCTGGACGACCGGTGCGAGTACGTCCTCGTCGAGGCGTTCCGTGACGGCGACGCGGGCGGCGCGCACGTGGGCAGCGACCACTTCAAGGCCGCCCAGGCCAAGCTCCCCGCCTACCTGGCCGCCACGCCGAAGATCGTCAGCCAGAGCGTCGACCAGGACGACTGGAACGAGCTGGGCGAGATGCAGGTCGACTGAAGTCGACTGACCCGGGCGGCGGCAACTCCCCCGCGTGAGGGAGGCGCCGCCGCCCGGTCCGGTGGGAGGCTCGTGGGGTGACGGCGGTACCGGAGAAGGTGCGCGACCTGCCGGGCGTGCCGGCCGACCGGACCCACCTGGTCGACCGGCTGTTCTTCGGGTTCGGCACCGTTGCGGCGGTCTGGCTCGCCTGGGACCTCGTCCGGGCCAGCCTCGACCTCTCCTGGTGGAGCCTGGCCCTGCTGGTGGGCTTCTGGCTGGTGCTCGCCTACCTCGCCCTCCCCCGGCTGAACCGGCTGCTGTCCGCCATCTACGTGCCCGACTACTTCATCGGGCGGACCCGGACCTCCGACGGACTGCTCGGTGACCCGCTCAACCTCGCCTTCCGCGGCACCGGCGAGCAGCTGTCCACCGCGCTGGGACGCGCCGGCTGGATCAAGGCTGACCCGGTCACGCTGGCCAGCTCGGCGCGCATCGTCGCCGCCACGCTCTCCGGGCGCAGCTATGCCGAGGCTCCGGTCAGCCCGCTCCTGCTCTTCGGGCGCCAGCAGGACGCCGCCTACCAGCAGGAGGTCGCCGGCAACCCCGGCCAGCGCCACCACGTACGGCTGTGGCGCACACCCCCGGGCTGGGTGCTGCCCGGCGGCCACCGCGTCGACTGGCTCGCCGGGGGGACCTACGACCGCCGGGTCGGGCTGTCGCTCTTCACCTTGCAGGTGACGCACAAGATCGACGCCGACATCGACGTCGAGCGCGACTTCATCACCGACTCCATCCTGCGGGCCGAGCCCGCGGCCGTCGTCGAGCCCCTCGTCGACTTCACCACCGGCTACCACTCCCGCAACGGCGGCGGCGACACCGTGCACACCGACGGGACGCTGCCGGTGATCGACCTCTCCGCCACCGAGCCGCCGCCGGACGCCGACCCGCTCGCGGACCCGTCCGTCGGCACGGCGAGGCCGCCACTCCAGGTGCTGCTCCCTGCTGTCCTCGTGACGCTGGTCGGTCCGGCGGTGCTCCTGGCGGCACTGGCGGACTCGGCCGTCGGCGCCTCGACGTCGGAGCACCTGCTGACCGGAGCCGTGATCGCCCTGGCTGCTACCTCCATCGCCTGCGCGGTGCTGATGCTGCTGCGCCGCTCGGCCTGGGCCCGGCGCTGGCTGCTGCTCCTGTCCTGCCTGATCGCGGTCGCGCAGTTCGTCGAGTACGACGTCAGCGACGTGGCCGGCACCCAGGTGGCGGCGGTGCGCCACGCGGGGGTGACGATCCTGGCGGTGCTCGCCCTCTCCTCGCCGGTTGCTACCGCCTGGTGCCAGCGGGCGGGCGGTGGGCCAACAGGTCGAGCCGCACGAAGGTCTGGTCCAGGGACCCGTCGGCCCGGCGCAGCCGGTCCATCGACCCCAACGCCTCCTCCACCAGGCCGGCCGCGTCCTCGGCGGCGGCGTGCCGGGTGAGCACCAGCATCGCCTGGGTCCGCAGGAAGCCCTCCAGCTGTGCCGCGGTGAAGCTGCGCCGCTGGGCGACCGCCTGCACGCCACCCTCCGGCAGGGCGAACCCGGCCGCCTCCAGCTCCTCGTACACCTCCCCGATGTCCGGGAACGCCGGAGGCACCGGCAGGCCGTGACGTCGCGCCAGGTCGTCGAGCAGCGCCACGAGGAGGTGGACGTTGCCCGGGGCCGCGCCCTCGGCGTGGAAGGCGCCGCCCGGGGCCAGCACGTGCAGCACCGCCCGGAACAGGGCCGGCCGCACCTCGGCCGGCAGCCAGTGCAGCATCGCCCGGCTGGTGACGAGGTCGACCGACCCGGGCTCGACGACCTCGTCGACGCGTTCCGCCGCGGCGCGGACGAAGCTGAGGTTGGCGGCGTCGTGGCGACGCGCCTGCTCGAGCATCGAGGCGTCCACGTCCACCCCGATGACGCGGCCTTCGGGCACCATCGAGGCCAGCCGCGCCGTGAACTCGCCGCTGCCGCAGCCCAGGTCGACCACCACCTCCGTGCGAGCGGGAGGCCGGCGGGCGAGGAACCACTCGTCGGCCGCGCGGTGGTGCCCGGCGTTCCGGGCGTAGTCCGGTCCCTCCCACCGTGCCCGGGAGGGCTCCTCGCTCATGACCCGCCGACGGGGGATGCTGGACGCTGCCATGGGTGCCTCCGGCCACCAGCCTCGCACCGGGCCGAGGCCCGGCTCATCCCCAGCACGGACCAGTCAGGCCGCCGAGTGCCGAGGCACCGATCGTGAGCTCCCGCCCCACCGACAGGGGCAGCCCACCCCTCGGAGGGTCAGAGGGGCTGGTCGGACTCCACCAGCGGCTCGGCGGCGGACGAGGCGGTGATGTCCTCGACGATCGAGAGCGCCAGCGCCTGCGGCGTGAGCCCGATCCGCTCGAGGATCGCCGCCCGCTTGGCGTGCTCGAGGAACGCCTGCGGGATGCCGTGCAGCCGGAACGGCGTGGTGACCCCGGCCTCGTTGAGCGTCTGCAGCAGCACGGCGCCGCAGCCCCCCACCTTGCCGTTGTCCTCCACGCTGACCACCAGCCGGTGCTCGCGCGCGAGGTCCACGATCGCAGGGTCCACGGGCTTGACCCAGCGCGGGTCGACGACGGTCACGCCGATCCCCTGCGCGACCAGCCGGTCCGCCACCTCGACCGCGGTGGTGACCATGGAGCCCACGGCCACGATCAGCACGTCCCTGGTGCCGTTGCGCACCAGCACGTCGGCGCCCCCGGCCTTGCCGACCGCCGGCACGTCCTCGGGCGGAGGGCCCTTCGGGAACCGCACCACGGTCGGCGCGTCCTCGACCTCGACGGCCTCGTTGAGCAGCTCGCGCAGCCGGGTCGCGTCGCGGGGCGCGGCGAGCCGCAGGCCGGGCACGACCTGCAGGACCGACATGTCCCACATGCCGTTGTGGGAGGCCCCGTCGTCACCGGTGACGCCCGCCCGGTCCAGCACGAACGTGACGCCGCACTTGTGCAGCGCGCAGTCCATGAGCACCTGGTCGAAGGCGCGGTTCAGGAACGTCGCATAGACGGCGACCACGGGGTGCAGGCCGCCGATCGCCAGCCCGGCGGCCGAGGTGGCCGCGTGCTGCTCGGCGATGCCGACGTCGAAGGTGCGCTCGGGGAACCGGGCCTGGAAGTGGTGCAGCCCGACCGGGTGCATCATCGCGGCGGTGATCCCGACGACGTCCTTCCGGCGCTGGCCGATGTGGACGATCTCGTCGGCGAACACGTCGGTCCAGATCCGCCCCTTGGGCACCTCCAGGCCGGAGTCGACGTCGAAGGGCCCGGGCGAGTGGAACTGGTCGGCCTCGTGTCGCTCCGCGGCGTCGTACCCGAAGCCCTTGCGGGTCAGCGCGTGCACGATGACCGGGCCGTTGAACCGCTTGGCCTGGGCCAGCACCTGCTCCATGGCGGCGCGGTCGTGGCCGTCGACCGGCCCGACGTACTTCAGGCCGAGGTCCTCGAAGAGCCCCTGCGGCGCGAGCGCGTCCTTGAGGCCCCGCTTCATCGCGTGCAGCGCGTCGTAGGTGACCGGGCCGATGCCCTTGACCGCGTTGAGCCGCTTCTTGACCGCCTCGAGGATCTGCTCGTAGCGCGGGTTGGTGCGCAGCGAGGTGAGCGCGTTCGCGAGCCCGCCGATGGTCGGGGTGTAGGAGCGGCCGTTGTCGTTGACGACGATGACCAGCCGGCTGTCCCTGGCGACCGCGATGTTGTTCAGCGCCTCCCAGGCCATGCCGCCGGTCAGCGCGCCGTCACCGATGACGGCGACGACGTGGCGGTCCTCACCGCGGATGGCGTACGCCTTGGCCAGCCCGTCGGCGTAGCTCAGCGCGGTCGACGCGTGGGAGTTCTCCACCAGGTCGTGCTCGGACTCGGCCTGGCTGGGGTAGCCGCTGAGGCCACCCTCCTGCCGGAGCTTGTCGAAGCGCTCGCGGCGGCCGGTCAGCAGCTTGTGGACGTAGGCCTGGTGGCCGGTGTCGAAGACGACCCGGTCGGTCGGCGACTCGAAGACCCGGTGGATCGCCATCGTGAGCTCGACCACGCCGAGGTTGGGGCCGAGGTGGCCGCCGGTGCGGGCGCAGGTCGCGACCAGGAAGTCGCGGATCTCGCTCGCGAGGCTGTCGAGCTGCTCCTCGGACAGACCGGCGAGATCACCGGGCGTCGAGATCGACTCCAGCAGGCCCATGGGTCCTCCGCTCTCGTGGTTGCTGCCGACCGTTCACTGTATCCGGGCGGCTCACAGATCGAGAACCGCGACCGCCCCCTCCTCGAGGCTGCCCATCCAGACCCGGCCCTCGTGCTCACGGACGCCGGTGACCATGTGGTAGCGGTCGGTGGCCACGTCACAGTCGTGGACCAGCCGGCCCGCGTCGTCGTACGCCTGGACGCGCACGGTGCGCTTCGGCGCCGGCTGCAGGCGCTCCGGCACGCGCGTGACCTGGCGCCGCAGCCACCGCGGCGAGCGCTGGAGCCGCTCGACGAACGGGTCGCGGGGTGAGGCGATCGTCACCCAGACCAGCCCGTCGCTGCCGCGGGCGATGTTGTCGGGGTAGCCCGGGAGGTCGGCGACCAGGAGGTCGCGGGTGCCGGCCCGCTCCCCCGCGATCCAGTGGCGCACGACGCGGGCCGCGGCCGTCTCGGCGACCGCCACGTAGTCCTCGGCGCGTCCCAGCGCGACCCCGTTGGCGAAGGCCAGGCCCTCGAGGACGACCTCGACCCCGCCGTCGGTGCGCAGCCGCAGCAGCCGGCCGGTCCGGGTGTCCTGGACGAAGTCGTCCTTCCAGCGGTCGATGCCGAACCGGGTCGAGGAGTCGGTGAACCAGACCTCGCCGCTGCTCGCGATCGCCGCGTTGTTGCAGAACATCATGGGTCGGCCGCCCACGCCCGTGACCAGCGGCTCGATCGCGCCGTCGCGCGGGTCGACGCGCAGCACCCCGCGGCGGGCGTCGCAGACGAGCAGCCGGCCGTCGGGGTCGATCTCGATGCCGAGCGGCCGGCCGCCGGTGTGGGCGACCCGGTCGATCCGGCGGCCGTCGTGGGAGACCCGGAAGATGCTGCCGTCCGCGGTCCCGGTGAACACCGCGCCCTCGTCGGGGCCGTGCAGGCCGACGACCACGTCCTCCGCGCCGGAACCCGGCACCGGCAGGACCTCGAAGCGGTGGTCGGACGGGCTCACCGGCACAACCGGCGGTAGTGGTCGGAGTCGAGGAAGTCCCGCAACACCACGGCGGCCGGCGGGCTCAGGTCGAGCCGCCGGGCGGCGTCCGGCTCGACGAACACGATCTGGCGGCCCTCGCCGAGCACGATGTCGTCGTCGGTGAGGTCGGTGGCCGCGGCGTACACCGCCATCGCGCCGCGACGGTCGGGGCCGAGGGGCCGCAGGTCGAGCTCGCAGAACAGCTCGAGCTCGTGCGGCGCCATCTGCACCCCGGTCTCCTCGGCGAGCTCGCGGGAGGCGCCGTCGGCGTACTCCTCGCCCTCCTCGAGGTGACCGCCGCAGAACGACCACTTCTCCGGGTCGATGGCCGGGTGCTCGTCCCGCTCCTGCAACAGCAGCCACCCCCGCCGGTCGACGAGGATCACACAGCCGAATCGCAACATGTGGCCACGCTAGCGGCCGTGCCGTAGGAGCCGCTGCGCGTCGCTCCGTGGACCCTGTACGCATGGAGCCGCCGCAGGCCCTCGTCCGTCCCATAGGCATGAAGCGGTCCCTGCTCCTTGTCCTGGCCGTTGCCGTGATCGCGCTCGCGGTCGCGGGATGCGAGTCGAGCGGGCAGAGCCCCGGGGTTCCCGACCGGTATCAGGACCCGGAGACGGGAGCCGCGCGGCTGATGGCCGACGCGATGACCCGCGTCCGCGACGTGGTCAACGTGACCGGCGACTACCCGGATCCCGGCAACCGGGTCGTGGGCGCGGCGGTGCTGATCGATGACCACATCGGCGAGGGCGCGTCCACGGCCGACTTCCAACGCCGTCCGGTCTTCGTGGTCTATGCCAGCAAGAGCGCCGCCGAACACGCGGTGTCCGGTCGTCCGCCGAACACCTACCTGCGCAGTGGAGTCCGTGTCATCTACCTGCCCGATGGCGTTCCCGAGCGCGCGCGAAGGGCCTACGACCAGGGGCTGGGCGTCGCGCTCCAATGACCTTCGGCACGCCCCGTCCTCGTCGCGACGCGCGCGCATGCCGCACCCGCGCGCGAGACGCTGCGTCAGTTGGCGTGGAGCTCGATGGTGCCGAGTGGGGTGACCGTGTATTGGCGGTGGTGGGGGCCGGTCCAGTGGTAGTGGCCGGTGGTGGGGTCGCGTCGGTGGCGCCAGCGGCCGCTGGTCTTGCAGCGGTGGTGCCGTCGGCACAGCGGGGCGAGGTTCTCGGGGTTGGTCTGGCCGGGTGGCCCGCCCTCGTCGATGGGGATGTAGGGGGTGATGTGGTCGAGGTCGCAGGACCTGGCGTCCTGGCCGCAGTAGGGGTGCACGCAGTGCTTGTCGCGCTGGATGACCTGCTCCCGCATCGCCTCGGGCACGTCGTGGCCGTCCACGGCCCACTGGTGGTTGAGGTCGAGGACCGGGGTGATGGTCGCCTGGGAGTGGCCGAGCCAGGCGCGGATGGCCTCCTCCAGCACCGGGCCGAGCTTCTCGACCTGCCCGCAGACCAGGTCGTCGTCGGCCCCGAGGCCGAGCAGCTCGATGAGTGAGAAGTGCAGGAACAGGTGCGTCTTCGGCTTCCGCGATCCCTTGGGCTTCGTCGGCGGCACCTCATCCGGCTCGCGGGTGTCGACCAGGGCGAGGAGGTCGGCCTCGGCGCCCTCGAGGCCCTGGCGGGCCAGCACCCCGAGGGCCTTGGCCTTCCGCGCGCCCAGCGGGTCCTCGTCGCCGGCCTCGGCGAGGTCGGCGGCGATCTGGCCGATCCGGTCGTAGAACGCGGTCAGGTCCAGGGTGTCCCCGGTCGCCTCGAGGTAGGAGGTGCCGGCGAACTCACTCGGGCGCGGGGTGGTGCAGGGTGACGTCCCAGGCGTCCCGCCCGGCCTTGCGTCGTTCGGCGTCGACCAGCTCGGGGTGGTGCTCGGCGATCGCGGCCGCGACCGCGCGCTCGATCGCTGCCCAGGAGCAGGAGGGCAGCACCGGCGCCAGAGCGGCGTCGACCTGCGCGGCGGCCGCCTGCGAGAGGGGGTGGGTGAGCTGGGCGACCCGGCGGGCCTTGAACGCATCGACCGCCAGCGCCTCGACCCGGCGCCAGCAGCGGGGCAGCCGGTGGTGCAGGTCCAGGGCGTCGGCGACCAGCTGGCCGGCGGCGTGCTTGGACAGGCCCAGGGTGGCGGCCAGGGACTCGGGGGTGAACGCCGCCACCGGCGGACAGCCCTCCCCGCCCAGCGACTCCTCCCGGTGCAGCACGCCCGGCAGGCCGGAGGGATCGAAGGTGGCGACCCCGCCCTCGTCGGTGGCGGGGTGCAGCACACACCAATGGTTGACCAGCCGGAGCTTGTCCCGCTCCGCCGCCCGGATCTGGGCCCGCGGCCCCGGACAACACCGACAGGCAGGCGTCGCCGTCGAGCTCGTCGAGCTCCACGGGCTCCCCAGCCGGGTCGGTGATCAGCATGAATCCATCAGATCAGAGGGCACCGACAGTCCGGGGCCCGGAACCGCCCTTCTTGCACAGGACCAGCCAAACTGAAAGTAAAAAAATCTCGCGCGGCCGCCTCCGCCGGTGTCCCAGTTGGACTGCGTCGCTCTGCCGCGATGGTTCGGCCTCAGCTTCAGCCTCCGGCTGAGGGGCCTGGCGGGCTGTCGTGCAGCCGAGTCAGGAACTCATAGGCGATGCGCCGCTGCTCGGCGCCGAACTGGTGGCCGCCCTCGGCGAGATGGACCTGTACGTGCCCGGCCGACCTCGCGGCCAGGCGCTTCTCGATGTCGCGCGCGCCGCGGCTCCACCGGTCGTCGTCGGCAGCGATGAGCAGGAACTGGCACTGATCGGCGACCGCGAGAACGTCCTCGACGTCGTGGGCCGCCGCGAAACCAGGAACCACGAACTCGGCCTGGAAGCCCGCGTCCCGAGCGAAGGAGTCTCGGTAGGGGATGCACCCGCAGTTCGACACGCTCACCCGGATCCGGGCATCCCACGCGGGAGCCCACATGGCCGCTCGCCCGCCGTAGGAGTGGCCCAGGAAGCCCACCCGGTCGGTGTCCACCTCTGGCAGGCCGGTCGCGTAGTCGAGCGCCAGCGAGACCTCCTGCAAGCAGTCCGCAAGCAGCGTGCGGCCCAGCACGAGCCGGGAGGACAGCTCGAACCAGCCGATGTTCTGCCCATCGGCCCAGTTGCGGTCCTCGAAGCCGATGGCGTCCGGCGCGATCGTGACGAAGCCCCGTTTGGCCAGCTCGGCTGCGTAGGCCTGGTCAGGTTCCCCGCGCAAGCCGCACACCTCGCTCTTGCCGAGGTCGAACTGGCCGGCGTGCTGGTGGTGGCAGAAGACCACCGGCGACGGGGCAGAGAGACCGTCAGGGATGCAGACGAAGGCAGAGGCCCGGCCGGCCGGGACTGCATAGGAGACGCGTCTGCGCCGATACCCGTCGCAGGCGACGTCCTCATGCACCTCGGGATCGAGGGGGCCCGGATCCGAGATCGGGCCCAAGAGTCGCCGCAGCTCTTCACGACTCAACCGGGGAGGCAGCACGGCATCATTCAAGCAGCGTCCACCCGCTCGGCTCTCCCCTCTGGGAGGCTGACGGACATGCGACGGGGTGACGACTTCTGGAGGGCGCGGTTCCCGGACCTCTTCCGCGAGGGGTACGTCGACTACGCCGACTGCCGGACCCGATACACGACCGAGCTCGCCTCGCACGAGCTGGTCTCGCGCCTGCATCTCGTCGCGGTCACGCCGGCGGCGGAGATCGTCGTGTGCCGGAGCGAGGAGGAGGGACGCTTCCTGCCCGGCGGCACGCGCGAGCCGGCGGAGTCGCTCCGAGAGCTTGCGCAACGGGAGCTGGCGGAGGAGGCGGGCGCCGAGCTCGTGGGTGAGGTCCGCTGCTTCGCCGCGCACGTGGCCGACAGCCGCCGCGAGCGCCCGTTCCGCCCCCACCTGCCGCACCCACGCACGCTGTGGGCCTACGCGGTCGTCGACGTCCGGATCGTCGGCGAGCCCACCAATCCGGCCGATGGCGAGAGGATTGCGGAGGTTGTCGAGCTCCCGGTCGCGCAGGCCGTCGCCTACCTCGGAGAGCACGACCGCGTCAGCGCGGACGTCGTCCGTCACGCGCAGGCCATGGGCCTGCTGGCTCCACCCTCCTGGCCCGAGGGGCGCCGGGCGACACGTTCGCCGCCGAACGGCCGACCTCGAGACGCCGGGACCCGCGGCTCGGCGCCGCGGTGACTCGAATGGGGCAGAAGGACCGGCATCCGCACGCGGGAGGCTGGGCCCGCGCCGATGATGGGGCATGGACCACGGCAGCCCCGACGGACCACCGGGCCGCGACCGCCTGGACGGCCGGCCCCGGGAGACCTACGTCTGGCCGCTGATCGCCCTGGTGGCCGTCATCCTCCCGCAGGTCCTGGTGCCGTCGCGGCTGCGCGAGGGGCCGCCGCTGCTGGTCCCGCTCACCGAGGGAGTCGTGCTGCTGGTGCTGGTCGCGGTCGCCGCCCGACCGGGACCGGTCCCACGTGCTGCCCGGCCACTGGTGCTCAGCCTGGTCGCCGTCCTGATCCTCGCGAACACGGCCGCGGCGGCCCGGCTGCTGGTGGTGATCGTGCGTCGTACCCCCGCGGGCCAGGAGCCGGCGACCGTGACGCAGTTGATCGTGGGCGCGGGCATCGTGCTGTCCACCAACATCGTCACGTTCGGGCTCTGCTACTGGCAGCTCGACGGAGGTGGTCCCGACGTTCGCCTGAGCCGCACGCGGCCGTACCCGGACTTCCAGTTCCCGCAGACCGGCACCGAGGGCCTGGCCGCTCCCGGGTGGCAGCCGCGGTTCCCCGACCACCTCTACGTCGCGTTCACCAACGTCGTGGCGTTCAGCCCGACCGACACCATGCCGCTCACCCACCGGGTCAAGGCGCTGATGGCGGTGCAGTCCCTGATCTCGGTGTCGGTCATCGGCGTGGTGCTGTCGCGAATCATCAACATCCTGCCGCCGTGACCCGAGCACGCCGACGAGACCCCTTGTTCGCGCCACTGAGCCTAGAGCCGGGCCACGAACCGCCGTCCGCGCAGCGCCTCCTCCACCAGCCCCACCGCCCGGCGTACGCCGGAGAGCCGCGCGTCCTCGGCCAGCCACGTCTGCACCGCCGCCTCCACGACGTCGGGCAGCGCCACGTCGCGCAGGTCGGCCCGGGCCTCGCTCAGCCCGCGACGCACGGCGGCCTGGCAGGCCTCGACGTGCAGCACCGCGAACCGCGCGAGCACCACCAGGTGCCGGCGCAGCGCCGGGTAGGAGCGGAACTCCGGCGGGCACAGGTCCAGCAGCCAGGCCTGCGCGGTCCGCTCCCAGTCCGGTGCGTCCGGCGGCCGCACCTCGGCGGGCCAGCCGGGCGGAGCGACGTAGGTGGGCATGGCTCCATGGTACGCCGTCGATCGAATATCTGTTCGAAGCGTCAGCCGGGGTAGGCAACCTCGGTGCGCCAAGCCTCGGGGTCCTGTTGCGCGGCGGACCGGATCGCGCCGGCGACCCGGGCGGGCGAGAACGGCCCTTCGTCCGCGAGCGTGCCGCGCACCGTGATCGACACCGCGCGGATGCCCTCGGGCGCCAGCACCGCGTCGAGGCTGCGCACCAGGTTCCGCAGCCCGGCCTTCTGCACCCCCAGCGAAGCCGCCTCGTGCCACGGCTCGTCCGCCGCCATGCTCCCGGTGGCCGTCACCCGACCCCCTCCGGAGAGATAGGGCCGCGCGGCCTGCGCCGCGGAGAGCAGCCCGCCCACCCCGAGGGCGACATCCTCGAGCAGCTGCGGCACCGTCAGGTGCAGCGGGTCGACCTGGCGGAACCGGCTCGGGTTGAAGTGCAGCGCGTCGATGCGTCCCCACCGCTCCCCGAGCATGTCCACGGCCTCCGAGCAGGACTGCGGATCCGCGATGTCGGCGACCGCGGCGAGGGCGTCCACACCGAGCGCCCGCGCTTCGGCGCACATCTCCTCCACGGCGTCGGGATGTCGGCCCACCAGCCCCAGGTCGTAGCCGTCCGCGGCGAAGGACCGCGCGAGGGCGGCACCGATGCCCGGCCCCGCGCCGACCACGACCGCGACCGGACCTGCGCCCGGCCTCATCCCAGCCGCTCCTCGAGCTCGGCGAGCGCCGGGTCGCGCAGGCCGACGCAGTCGTGGGCCCAGAACGGGTCGCAGTAGACGAGCCGGCCGGTCATCCACTCCTCGTGGCCCGGCATCAGGGCCACCTGGAAGGCGGGGTCGGGGATCCGCACCGAGGGCCGCTCGAAGCCGTGCTCGCTGCCGCGGGTGAAGCCGCGGGCGCCGTAGTAGGCGGGCGAGCCCTCGAGGAAGACGGCCGGCGACCCCGAGTCGCGGGCGGCCTCGAGCGCGGCCGCGACCAGCGTCGTGCCGACGCCGGTGCGCTGCCGGGCGGGGTCGACCGAGAGCGGGCTGAGCACGAGCACGTCGACGAGCGCCTCGCGGGCGTCCACCCAGCTGTGGTTGAGCTGGACGTGCCCGACGACGGCGCCGCCGAGCTCCGCGACCAGGCTGAGCTCGACCCGGCGGGCGGCGTGCAGCGCCTCCACCAGGTCGCCGACCTGGGCACCGTGCGACGGGCCCTCCTCGCCGAACGCCGCCTCCACGACCCGGCGCACCGACGTCCGGTCGGTCTCCTGGGCGGGACGGACCTCCAGCCCGTCCGCCCGGTCGCTCACGCGCCCGCTCCATCGGCGAGGAAGCTGAACCGCACCTCGCGCTCGGCGTTGTCGACGTTGAGGTCGACCAGGCAGACGCTCTGCCAGGTGCCCAGCGCGAGCCGGCCGCCGAGCACGGGGACGGTGGCGTACGGCGGCACCAGCGCCGGCATCACGTGCGAGCGGCCGTGTCCGGGGCTGCCGTGGCGGTGCCGCCAGCGGTCGTCGGCCGGCAGCAGGTCGCCCAGCGCGGCCAGCAGGTCGTCGTCGCTTCCGGCGCCGGTCTCGATGATCGCCAGGCCGGCGGTCGCGTGCGGCACGAAGACGTGCAGCAGCCCGTCCCCGCGGCCGTCCACGAACCTCGCACAGTCCTCGGTGAGGTCGCGGACCGTCTCCCGTCCGCCGGTGCGATAGCTGCGCGTCTCGGAGTGCATGCGGGCGATCGTGCCATGCTGGCGGGCACCGGGCACGCGACGTACACGTGACGCACAGGGGACGGAGGGCAGCCATGCCGGATCGGATCGTGGTGGTCGGAGGTGGCCTGGCCGCAGGCACGGCGGTCGTCGAGCTGCGCGAGCGCGGCTACGACGGCGAGCTCGTGGTGCTGGCGGCCGAGGACCACCCGCCGTACGAGCGTCCGCCGCTGTCGAAGGCGGTGCTGCTCGGCGAGGCCGAGCCGGACAGCACCGGCGTCAAGGACCGGCAGTGGTACGACGACCACGACGTGCAGCTGCGCACCGGCGCCCGGGCCGAGGGGCTGCACACCGGCCGCCGCCAGGTGCTGGTGGGCCGGGAGGCGATCGGCTACGACGCGCTGCTGCTGGCGACGGGTGCGAAGCCGCGCCGGTTCGCGATGGCCGACAACAGCGGCGCCTCCGTGGGCTACCTGCGCACGATCGAGGACTCCGCGGCGCTGCGCGCCCGGTTCGGCGAGGGCTTCCGGCTCGGCGTGCTCGGCGGCGGCTGGATCGGCCTCGAGGCGGCGGCCGCGGCCCGCACGTCCGGGGCCGAGGTGACGGTGCTGGAGTCGATGGACCTGCCGCTGCTGCGCGTGCTCGGCCCGGAGGTCGCCGGCGTGATCGCCGAGATGCACCGCGAGCACGGCGTCGACCTGCGCACCTCCGCCGACGTCAGCGGCATCTCACGGACCGACGACGAGGTGCATGTCGCGCTCGGCGACGGCAGCGGCATCGTGGTCGACCACCTGCTCGTCGGCGTCGGCGTCGAGCCGGACACCACGCTGGCCGAGGTCGGCGGCCTGGTCGTCGAGAACGGCATCCGCGTCGACCGGCACCTGCGCACCTCCGCCGAGGGCGTCTACGCCGCCGGCGACGTCGCCAACGCCGACCACCCGGTCCTCGGCCGCCCGCTGCGGGTCGAGCACTGGGACACCGCGATCCAGCACGGCAAGGTCGCGGCCGCCAACCTGCTGGGCGGCGAGGTGGACGCCGACGCGCTGCCCTACTTCTTCACCGACCAGTACGACTTCGGCATGGAGTACGTCGGCCACGCGGCGGCCGGCGGCTACGACCGGGTCGTGCTGCGCGGTGACGTGGCGGGCCGCACCTTCACCGCCTGGTGGCTCGACGGTGACCGGGTCCTGGCCGGCATGCACGCCAACGACTGGGACGCGATCGACGAGGTCCGACGGCTCGTCGGCACCTCGGTCGACGCCGCCCGACTCGCCGACGAGGGCGTCCCGCTGTCCCAGGTCTGAGCGACCGGGGAGGATGGCCCCCGTGGACGTGCTCTCCCTCGGCTACCGGACCGACCTCGCCCTGCTCCAGCTCGACGGCAGCCTCGTCGAGGACCGCGGCACGCACCTGGTGGTCCGCACGCCGGCCAACCCGTCGTTCCACTGGGGCAACTTCCTGCTGCTGGCCACGCCCCCCGTGCCGGGGTCGGGCGAGCACTGGCTCGCGCAGTTCGAGAAGGAGTTCCCCGGGCTGCAGCACCGGGCCATCGGCGTCGACGGCACGACAGGCGGCACCGACGACCTGGCCCCGCTGGCCGAGGTCGGGCTCGAGGTGGACGCCTCGTCGGTGATGACCGCGACCTCGGTGCACGCGCCGCCGCACCCGCACCCGACCGCCGTCGTACGCCCCCTCGTCAGCGACGACGACTGGGCCCAGCAGGTCGCGCTGGCCGTCGCCGGCGAGCCGGAGCACTACAGCGAGGAGTTCGCCACCGCCCGGGCGGCCGCGCACCGCCGCAACGTCGAAGCCGGGCACGGGCAGTGGTTCGGCGCGTTCCTGGACGGGCGGCTGGGCGCATCGATGGGGATCTTCACCGCCAGCGAGGGCCTGGCCCGCTTCCAGGAGGTCAAGACCCACCCCGACGCGCGCGGGCAGGGCCTGGCCGGCACGCTCGTGCACGCCGCCTCGCGGCACGCCCTGGACGAGCTGGGCGCGCGGACCCTGGTGATGGTCGCCGACCCGGGCTACCTGGCGATCCGGGTCTACCGGTCGGTGGGCTTCGCCGACACCGAGACCCAGCTGGGCGCGGACCGGGCCCGCGCCTGAGGGGTCACACCCGGGTGCCCCGGTCCTCGGTCTCGCGCACCCCACCCGCGCAGGAGGCGAACGGCTCCGGCGCGGTGTGCGAGTCGCCGTACCTCGCCAGGAAGAGTGGCAGCCGCGGGTCGTCGGCACCGGTCAGGCGCAGCTGCGCGCCCCACACGGTCACGACCACGGGCGCCGGCAGCCCGTCGTACGGCGAGAGGATGCCGTTGTCCGGCAGCAGCCCCGCCAGCCGGTCGACGTCGGCGCCCGCGAGGCCGGGCCGGTAGGTGATCCAGACCGTCCCGTGCTCCAGGTCGTGCACGGCCATCTCGTCACGGACGGCCGCGTCGTAGACCCCGCAGTCCAGCCAGACCGGGTCGTGCGGCCCGCCGACCGGCGGCGTCTGCGGGTAGTCGACCTCCCCCTCGGTGTGCTGGTTGCCCAGGCCGGTGAACACCCGCACGGCCTTCAGGTTCCTCGCGACCGCGGCCTCCTGCGGGGCGCGCATCCGCTGCACCAGCACCGGCACGAGGACCGCGACCGCCAGCACGGCGACGGCCGCCACGACCGCGGCGACCAGCGGGCGTCGGCTGCGTGCCGACGGCGGCTGCTCCCCGGCCGACGGCTCCTGCCCGGGCGGGTAGGGAGGCGGGCCGAACGGCGGCGGGCCGTACGGCGGGCTCGGGTCGGACATCAGCCCTCGAGCAGCCGCTCGACCCGCTCCACCTTGGCGGTGAGCTGGCCGTCGTACCCGGCCCGGATGTCGGCCTTGAGCACCAGCGAGACCCGCGGCGAGACCGCGGCCACGGCGTCGACGGCGCGCTTCACGACGTCCATCACCTGGTCCCACTCCCCCTCGATGTTGGTGAACATCGCGTTGGTCTCGTTGGGCAGCCCGGACTCGCGGACGACGCGGATGGCAGCCGCGACCGCCTCGGAGACGCCGCCGGTCTCGTCGCCGCCGGACGGGGAGATGCTGAAGGCCACGATCATGGCCTCACCGTAGTGGGGACCTCCTCGGCCCCCAGCCACGGGAGTCGCTCCCGCAGCCGGGCGAGCGCGTCCCGGGTCTGCGACTTGACCGTGCCGACGCCGATGCCGAGCACCTCGGCCGTCTGCCGCTCGGTCAGGTCCTCGAAGTAGCGCAGCACGACCACCGCGCGCTGCCGCGGCGCCAGCGTCGCCAGCGCCGCGCGCAGGGCAGCCCGGTCGGACGGATCGACCTCCGGGGCGTGCTGCTCCGGCAGCGTGGCGGCGCTGACCTCGCGCCAGCGACGGCGGCGCCAGCGCGAGACGCTCTCGCGGGCCAGAATCGTGCGGACGTAGGGCTCGGGGTGGTCCGCGATCTTCGCCCAGTGCGGCACTGCCTTGACCAGCGCGACCTGGACCAGGTCCTCGGCGTCGTCGTGGTCGCCGGTCAGCAGGTACGCCGTCCGCAGCAGCGCCTGCCGGCGGGCGGCCACGAACTCCTCGAACCCGTCCCGGGTGCGGTCAGGGCCGGACACGTCGCCTCCAAAGCAGCACGCCGGCGAGGGCACCCAGGACGGTGGTCACCGCGAGGCCGGTGACCCACCGTGGATCCACCGGGCGGGGCGGCTTCGTCGCGTGGACACTCGGGGCGTCGAGCAGGTCGGTCGCGAACTGCCAGCCGCCTCCATGGCTGAAGCGGGGGAACGTGACCAGCTTCGTCGACCGCCCGGTGGCCACCGAGACGCGGTAGAGCCCGCTGCCCGCCTCGGCGCGGTCCCGCGCTCGGCGCAGGGTCACGATCGTGTCCGGGTCCAGCCAGTCGACCACGCCCCAGGTGCCGCGGGTGTTCGGGACCACCCGGAGGTGGCCGATGCGGCCGGCCTGCACCTTCGCGGGGTTCTTGTTGCCCGGCACCAGGGCGATCCGCCGCCCCGAGGCGTCAACGCTGACGAAGCGCAGGCCGGCGAGCGCGCCGGAGCTGCTCGGGAAGTCGACGAAGTGGCTCGCGGACGGACGGTGCAGGTCCAGCAGCCGGTACGCACGCGCCGGGTCGGACGAGCTCGTGCCGACGAGGATCCGGCCGTGGCCGGCGCCCTGGAGGTCACCCATGAGACGCCGCGGCAGACGCTCGGGCTCGCCACTCAGCGACCACGAGGCCATCGGTCCGGCCCGCCCGCTGTCCTGCTTCATCAGTGAGGCGTCGTCACCACCCACGATCTGGTAGGCCGAGTAGGCCACCGTGGTCGGATCTGCCCAGGCCAGGAAGTCCGGCCTCAGCCCGTGCGCGGTCGCGATCGGGTGACGGACCACCCGTCCGCTCCCGGTGTCGTAGATCGCGACGCCCGCGATCGGGGGGCCCTCGCTGGTGTTGGGGGTGCCGGTGGTCCGACCGGTCAGCCAGTAGGCGATGTGCCGCCCGTCGGGAGAGAGCCGTGGGCCGTCGAAGGTGTCCAGCTTCGCGTCCGGCAGGTCGAGGAAGGCGTACTCGCCGGTCGTCGCCGAGATCCCCACCGCCGCGGTGTGCTTGCCCGTCCAGCTCCCCTGCTCGGCGGTGTCGATCGCCACGAGCCGGCCGGGGCGGTCGGTCGTCGGCAGCCACGGGCTCGGGTCCCACACCCGGTCCGGCAGCCCCACCGGCCCGCCGGCCGGCTGCACCGGCGGGGCCGCCCGCTGCCAGGTGATCCCGCCGAGCAGCGCGAGCACCAGCACGGTGCTCCCGAGCACGATCAGGGTGCCGGTCCGGCGTACGCGCCGGTAGCGCAGCCCCCGCTCCCACAGGCCGGGTGCGTGCTGCGGCGGCCCGGCGGCCGGCGCCTCCTCGGCCAGGTCTGCCAGGCGGTCGTGCAGTGTGCTCATGTCCCCTCCGGTGGTCGGTTCACCACCACACACGCCGTGAGGGGTGCGTCGGGAGGGGTGCGATCCCGAGAAATCTCACCGGGTCAGTCTGACGACCTCCCCCACGGCAGCAGCGTCCGGGCCAGCACCAGCAGCCACACGCTCGCGTAGACCAGGCTGGTCAGCACGTCGGTGAGGTGGTGGGCGCCCTGGTAGAGCCGCGAGAGCAGCACGAAGACCGGGAGCAGCAGCAGGACGCCGGCGATCCGGCGGACCGCCGGCGCGTACACCGCCAGCAGCACCATCAGCCCGGCGTACGCCACGACCGCCGTCGCCACGTGCCCGGACGGGAAGCTGTGGTTCTGCACCAGCCCGGGGTCGAGGATCTTGACCGGCGGCCGCTGGCGGGTGTCGACGTGGGTGGCGACGTAGTAGAAGCCGCCGATGCCGGCCTCGGCCAGCGCGAGGAAGACCGCCGGCCGCCAGGAGCGCTTCCAGATCGAGAAGACCAGCGCGGCCACCACCGCGACGCTCACGCCGGTGACGGTCTCGCCGAGCAGGGTCCCGACGTCCGCGGGCTCGTTCAGCGCGCCGGTGCGCTGGTGGGCGATCCAGCGCGCGAGGCCGTTGTCCCACGGCAGCACCGCGCTGCGCAGCGCGTGGGTGATCAGCCAGCCGAACGCCACGACCACCGCCAGCACCACCACCCAGGTGCCGACGATGACCAGGGCCGCCCGGCCGGCGGAGGGGAAGGCACGTCGCGGCGCGTGGGCGCCGTGGCCGCCGCGCGCTCGGGTGAGGGTCGCCATGCGCGGATGCTTCCCCGCCGCCGCCCGTCTCACTCCTGCCGCACCGTCTCACTCCTGCCGCACCGGGTCGTCCGCATCAGCGGCACCTAGGAGGCCCGCTGATGCGGACGACCCATTCAGGCCAGGGACTGGACCAGCAGCACGAGGGCGGAGGCGGCGCAGACGGCCAGTACGCCGGTGCGGAACGCCTCGCCGGCCAGCCGGGCGCGCACCCGCGACCCGACGAGGAACCCGACCAGCACGAGCGGGGCCAGCAGCAGCCCGAGGTGCCAGGAGGCCGCGCTGAGCTCCCCCGCCACGGTCAGCCCGACGATGCTGATGCAGATCCCGAGGAAGAAGAACACCGAGAGCGTCGAGCGCACCACCTCCGGCGGCCGACGCTGGAAGAGCAGCGCGATCGGCGGCCCGCCGATCGAGGTCGCGGTGCCGGTGGTGCCGGCCACCAGCCCGGCGGTCATCAGTGACACCGGCGTCACCGGCACGTCGACGGTGTGGACGGTCAGCGCCACGGCCACCAGCACCATCAGGCCGATCGCGACCCCGATCGCCCGGTCGCTGAAGGTCAGCACCAGCCACGCGCCGATCGCCGTACCGGGGATCCGGGCCGGCAGCGCCCAGGCGACTGCCCGCCAGTCCACGTGGTGCCGCTCCCCCAGCACCATCGACCCCGAGATCACCAGCGCCAGCCACAGCGGCAGCGCCGGCACCAGGCCCGGCTCGACCATCGCGATCACCGGCGCCGCCAGCAGGCCCAGGCCCAGCCCGACCACCGACTGCACGAACGCGCCCACGAGGGTGACCGCCCCGATCAGCGCCACCACGTCCCAGGGGACCCCGTCCACGCTCTCTCCTCAAATGAGCGGGTCGTCCGCACCAGCGGCACCTAGAGGTGCCGCTGGTGCGGACGACCCGGCTTCAGTCGGTGGGATCAGGCCCGGCGCAGGTTGCGCAGGACGTACTGCATGATGCCGCCGTTGCGGTAGTAGTTCGCCTCACCGGGGGTGTCGATGCGGACGACCGCGTCGAACTCCTGGCTCTGCCCGTCCTTCGAGGCCGTGACCTTGACGGTCTTCGGCGTGCGGCCGTCGTTGAGCTCGGTGACGCCGGTGACGGTGAACTCCTCCTCGCCGGTCAGGCCCAGCGACTCGGCGGTCTCGCCCTCGGGGAACTGCAGCGGCAGCACGCCCATGCCGATCAGGTTCGAGCGGTGGATCCGCTCGTAGGACTCGGCGATGACGGCCTTGACGCCCAGCAGCGCGGTGCCCTTGGCGGCCCAGTCGCGCGAGGAGCCGGAGCCGTACTCCTTGCCGGCGAGCACGACCAGCGGGGTGCCGGCGGCCAGGTAGTGCTCCGAGGCCTCGAACACCGAGGTCACGTCGCCACCCGCGGTGAAGTCGCGGGTGAAGCCGCCCTCGGTGCCCGGCGCGAGCTGGTTGCGCAGGCGGATGTTCGCGAACGTGCCGCGGATCATCACCTCGTGGTTGCCGCGGCGCGAGCCGTAGGAGTTGAAGTCCCGCTGCTCGACCCCGTGCTCGGCGAGGTACTTGCCTGCGGGCGAGTCCTTCTTGATCGCACCGGCCGGGCTGATGTGGTCGGTGGTCACCGAGTCGCCCAGCTTCAGCAGCACCCGGGCGCCCTCGATGTCGGCGACCGGCTCCGGCTCGTCGGGCATCCCGTCGAAGTACGGAGGCTTGCGGACGTAGGTCGACTCGGCGTCCCACTCGAAGGTCTTGCCCTCGGGGGTGGGCAGCGACTGCCACTGCTCGTCGCCGGCGAAGACGTCAGAGTAGTCATTGCTGAACATCTCGGAGGTGATCGCGGTCGCGATGACGTCCTCGACCTCCTTGGCCGTCGGCCAGATGTCCTTCATGAAGACGTCGTTGCCGTCCTGGTCCTGGCCCAGCGGGTCGTTGAACAGATCGAGGTCCATGGAGCCGGCCAGCGCGTAGGCGACGACCAGCGGCGGGGACGCCAGGTAGTTCATCTTCACGTCGGGGTTGATCCGGCCCTCGAAGTTGCGGTTGCCGGACAGCACGGAGACGACCGCGAGGTCGTTGTCGTTGACGGCCTGGCTGACCTCGGGGATGAGCGGCCCGGAGTTGCCGATGCAGGTGGTGCAGCCGTAGCCGACCAGGTTGAAGCCGAGCTTGTCGAGGTACGGCGTGAGCCCGGCCCTCTCGTAGTAGTCCGAGACGACCTTCGAGCCGGGGGCGAGCGTCGTCTTGACCCACGGCTTGCGCTGCAGGCCCTTCTCGACCGCCTTCTTGGCCAGCAGGGCGGCGCCGATCATCACCGAGGGGTTCGAGGTGTTGGTGCACGACGTGATCGCCGCGATCGCGACGGCTCCGTGGTCGAGCTCGAACTTCGTGCCGTCGGCGAGCTCCACCATCGCCGGGTTGCTCGGGCGACCGCCGTCGGCCGGGGCCGCGGTGTGGTAGTCCTTCGGCGGGGCCGAGCCGTTGCCGGTGTGCGACGGCGCGTCGGAGGCCGGGAAGCTCTCCTCGACGGACTCGTCATAGCCCCTGGTGTCCTGCTCGCCGGTGTCGCCGGCGTCGACGTAGTCGGTCAGCGCGCCGCGGAAGGCGTCCTTGGCGTCGGAGAGCGAGACCCGGTCCTGGGGACGCTTCGGGCCGGCCAGCGACGGGACGACGGTGGCGAGGTCGAGCTCGAGCTTCTCGGAGTAGCGGGGCTCGGCGTCGGGGTCGTGCCAGAGTCCCTGCTCCTTCGCGTAGGCCTCCACGAGCTTCAGCTGCTCCTCGGAGCGGCCGGTGAGCTCGAGGTACTTCACGGTCTCCTCGTCGATCGGGAAGACCGCGATCGTGGAGCCGAACTCCGGGCTCATGTTGCCGATGGTGGCGCGGTTGGCCAGCGGCAGCGCCGAGACGCCGGGGCCGTAGAACTCCACGAACTTGCCGACGACGCCGTGCTTGCGCAGCATCTCGGTGATCGTGAGGACCAGGTCGGTGGCGGTGGCCCCCTCGGGCAGGTCGCCGTTGAGCTTGAAGCCCACCACGCGCGGGATCAGCATCGACACGGGCTGGCCGAGCATGGCCGCCTCGGCCTCGATGCCGCCGACGCCCCAGCCGACCACGCCGATGCCGTTGACCATCGTGGTGTGGGAGTCGGTGCCGACGCAGGTGTCGGGGTAGGCCTGCAGGGTGCCGTCGACCTCACGGGTGAAGACGGTGCGGGCCAGGTGCTCGATGTTGACCTGGTGCACGATGCCGGTGCCGGGCGGGACGACCTTGAAGTCGTCGAAGGCGCCCTGGCCCCAGCGCAGGAACTGGTAGCGCTCGCGGTTGCGCTCGTACTCGATCTCGACGTTGCGCTCGAAGGCCTCGGGGGTGCCGAAGACGTCGGCGATCACCGAGTGGTCGATGACCATCTCGGCCGGCGCGAGCGGGTTGATCCTGGTGGGGTCGCCGCCGAGGTCGGCCATCGCCTCGCGCATGGTGGCGAGGTCGACGACACAGGGGACGCCGGTGAAGTCCTGCATGATCACGCGGGCGGGCGTGAACTGGATCTCCTTGTCGGGGTCGGCGGTCTGGTCCCAGCCCGCCAGCGCCTTGATGTCGTCGGCGGTGATGTCGGCACCGTCCTCGGTGCGCAGCAGGTTCTCCAGCAGGACCTTCAGCGAGAACGGCAGCGACGCGACGTCGAGGCCCTCACCGCTCACGGCGTCGAGCCGGAAGATCTCGTAGGACGTGCCGTCCACGTCCAGGGTGCTCTTGGCACCGAAGCTGTCCTGACTGGCCATCAGTCATCTCCTCGTTGAGTGCTCGTCGTGGGTCGGACCCATCTTGCCGCCGGCGCGCGGAGCGGGGAACCACGGGTCCGGTGCCCGCCGCCGTCGACGATATGTCTTGATATCAAGATACACGAGGGCGAGAAATTGTCGATCCGCGGGTCTCACCCGGCGGTCAGGCCGTACGCCGCGAGCGCGGCCACCACCTCGGCGCGGGAGGCGGCCGCCAGCGCTCCCCCGGTGAACCGCTCGTCGCGGGTCACCTCGGCCACCGCCACCAGGCCGGCGTCGGCCGGCACCGGCCCGGGGACGCCGTCGACCTCGGCGAGCACCAGCCCCGCGCACACGCCCGCGAACACGTCCACGGCGATCAGCCCACCCCCGGCCCGCAGCCGGTGCCGCTCCTTGCGCAGCTCGTCCCCCGGCAGCCCGGCCAGCAGGTCCCACTCCCCCTGGTCGAGGTAGAGCGAGGTGCAGGCGATCTCCTCGGGGCCGGCGCCGAGCCGGACCTTGTGGCCGAGCTTGCGGGTCGGCGTGCCGTCGGCGGTCCGGGCCTCGCGCAGCCGCAGCCGGCTGCCGGTGAGGTAGCGGTCGACGATCGTGAGCGCGTCGTCGCCCGCCGGCAGCACGGTGGCCGGGTCGAGCAGCCAGCGGCGCTCGCGCTCGACGTTCGCGTACTTCAGGGAGGGGCCGCTCATCCGCCGCTCACCCGGAACTCATCCGCTGCGTCAACTGGGTTCATCGGACGAAACTAGCCGCCGCGCTGCGCCGTGCGCAGCGCGTGGCGGGGCGCAGGAACGAATCTGTGTCACAGGTTGTCAATGACCTTGACCCCCCGGTGCGCCGATCCGAGGATCCATGGGTGCCGTGTGCCCAGCTGGAGCACCCCGGTCATCGACCGGCCCGCGGCCCCACCGTCCGCCACCGCATCGGAGAAGCAGAAGCAATGTCGCAACTCACTCGCGAAGAGATCGTCGACGCCTACGTGGCGATGCTGGGTCACGAGCAGGTGCTCACCGACGAGCAGACCCTCAAGGACAACAGCACCGACCGCTACTACAAGGTGGAGACCATCTTCGGCATCTACTCGATGCCGCTCCCCGCGGCGGTGCTGAAGCCGCGCTCCGCCGAGGAGGTCGCCCAGGTCCTGCGCTTCGCCAGCGAGCACAGCCTCAACGTGGTGCCCAGGACGGGCGGCTCCGCCACCGAGGGTGGCCTGGAGACCGTGGTCGAGAACTCGGTCGTGCTCGACGGGTCGGGCATGAACGAGGTTCTCGGCATCGACACGGTCAACATGCTCGTCACCGCCCAGTGCGGGGTGGTCCTCGGCGACCTCGAGGACCAGCTCCGGGCCATGGGGTACACGACCGGGCACTCGCCGCAGTCCAAGCCGCTCGCCCAGATGGGTGGTCTCGTCGCCACGCGGTCGATCGGCCAGTTCTCCACGCTCTACGGCGGCATCGAGGACATGCTGGTGGGCGTCGAGACCGTGTTCCCCAACGGCGAGATCTGCCGCATCAAGAGCGTGCCGCGCCGCGCGGCGGGACCAGACATCCGCCACCTGGTGCTCGGCAACGAGGGCGCCCTCAACTTCATCACCGAGGTCAGCCTCAAGATCTTCCCCTACTACCCCGACAACAACCTGTTCTACGGCTACCTCGTGGATGACATGAAGACCGGTCTGGAGATCCTGCGGGAGGTCGTCACCCAGGGCTACCGGCCCTCGGTGGCGCGGCTCTACGACCGGGAGGACGGGCTCTACCACTTCAGCGACTTCTCCGAGGGTCGCTGCGTCCTCATCTTCATGGCAGAGGGCCCGAAGGGGATCGCCCAGGCGACGGGCGCGGCCATCGAGGAGATCGTCGCCGGGGTCGGGTCGGCCGACCGGGTCGACAGTGCGCTCATCGAGAACTGGTTCAACCACCTCAACTGGGACGTCTCCAAGATCGCGGAGGAGCGCGAGGAGATCCGCGACACCCTCATCAACGGGTTCACGACCGAGGTCTCGGGCAACTGGAGCGTCATCCACGACATCTACGAGAGCGCCCTGGCGCGCATCCGTGCGGAGGTCCCGGCGGAGTTCTCCCTGCTGGGCGGCCACTCGAGCCACAGCTACCTCAACGGCACGAACATGTACTTCGTCTACTACTACAAGGTCGACGTGGACCCCACCGAGGAGCGCACGCGCTACCACGACCCCATCCAGGACATCATCGTCGAGGAGACGCTGCGTCACGGCGGGTCCATGTGCCACCACCACGGGGTCGGCAAGCACCGCACCCACTTCCTCGCGGAGGAGTACGGCTCGTCGCTCTACATGCTCGAGACGCTGAAGAGCGCCTTCGACCCCGCAGGGATCATGAACCGGGGCACGATCTTCCCGTTGGAGAGCTGACCCGGACGCACCGCGCCGAGACCCCTCACGACCTCCGATCGGAAGACACGCATGACCACGGGCGACATCTCAGACTTCACCCTCGACCTCTTCTCGCTGAAGGGCAAGAACGCCATCGTCACCGGTGGCAACAGCGGCCTCGGTCGGGCGTTCTCCCTGGCCCTCGCGACGGCCGGGGCCGACGTCCTGGCCGCGAGCATCGTCCCCGACGACGGGACGACGGGCGAGCTGGTCCGGGCGGCCGGTGCCCGCTACTCCTTCCTGGACTGCGACATCACGGTGGCGGGCAACCCGAAGAGGGTGGTCGATGCGTGCGCCGAGGAGCTCGGTTCGGTCGACATCCTCGTCAACTGCGCCGGTCGGGGGATCAACGAGCCCGACGTGTTGGAGTACGGGCGCGAGCACTGGGACCCGATGGTGGCGCTCAACCTCACGGCCGCGTTCGAGATGGCGCACGAGTGCGCCAGGCACATGGTCCCCCAGGGCAGCGGCAAGATCATCAACATCTGCTCGGTGTTCTCCTTCCTGGGAGGCCGGTGGTCGCCCGCCTACGCGGCGACGAAGCACGGCCTCGCCGGCCTCACCAAGGCCTACTGCGACGAGCTCGCCCCGTTCGGGGTGCAGGTCAACGCGATCGCACCGGGCTACTTCGCCACCGCCCTGACCGCCGACACGCGGGCGGACCCCATCGCGAACCAGCGCGTCCTCGACCACATCCCGGCCAACCGGTGGGGGCAGGCCCAGGACCTGATGGGTGCCACCGTCTTCCTCGCGAGCAGGGCCTCCGACTACGTCAACGGGCACGTGCTGAGCGTCGACGGCGGGTACCTCGTCCGATGAGCGACGGCAACGGTGCAGACGGACCGGCGGTGACCAGGTACATCCTCGGCATCGACGGCGGCACCCAGAGCTCGAGGGTGACGGTGTTCGACACCCACGGCCGCGTGGTGTGCGAGGCGAGCCAGCCGCTGCGCCCGCTCAGCACGCCCGAGCCGGGTGTCGTCGAGCATCCCGACGACGACCTCTACGACTCCCTGGTCGCCGCCGCGTCGCGAGCGATGGCCGCGTTCCCCGGGGACCCGGCCGACATCGTCGGAGTCGGCCTGTGCTCGATCCGGTGCTGTCGGGCGCTGGTGCGCGACGACCTGACCTTGGCCGCGCCGGTGCAGAGCTGGATGGACGAGCGACTGTCCCGGCCCTACGAGCACCTCGACGACGACGTCGCCCACGTCACGACCGCTTCCGGCTACCTGATGGGGCGGCTGACCGGACAACGCGTGGACACGGCCGCGAACTACATCGGCCCGTGGCCGATGGACGTGCGCACCTGGGACTGGTTCACCGACCAGGAGGTCTTCGACTCCTTCAACGTGCCCCGCGAGATGCTCTACCGCCTGCAGCTGCCCGGCGACATCGGCGGAGCCCTCATCGAGGAGGTCGCGGCGGCCACCGGCATCCCGTCGGGGATCCCGGTGGTGCACACCGCCAACGACAAGGCCGCCGACGCCCTCGGATCCGGGCTGCGCGACGAGCGGACCGGGCTCATCTCGCTCGGCACCTACATCGCCGGCATGGTCCAGGGACACGAGTTCGTGGCCGAGCCGGCGTCGTACTTCACGAACTTCGGCTCGGCGCCGGACACCTACGTCTACGAGAGTGCCGGCATCCGTCGCGGCATGTGGACGGTCTCCTGGCTGAGGGACCTGCTGGGCGCGGAGGTCGCGCCCGGTGCCGGCCCGGACGACCCCAGCAGCGAGGAGCTGCTCAACGCGGCCGCCGCCCGGATCCCCGCCGGCAGCGACGGCCTGCTGTGCCTGCTCGACTGGCTGGCGCCGCCGACGATGCCCTACCGCAAGGGCGCCTTCATCGGGCTGGACGAGAGGCACGGGTACGGCCACCTGTACCGAGCGATCCTCGAGGGCATCGCCTTCACCATGCACCGCAACATGGCGGCCCTGCAGGACGAGCGCCAGGTCACCCTGGACACCCTCGTGGTCTCCGGCGGCGGTTCGCACAGCGACGTGTGCATGCAGATCTTCGCGGACGTCTTCGGACTCACCACCGTGCGCAACGAGGTCCGCGACTCCGCGGGACTGGCTGCGGCCATCTGCGTCGCCGTGGCGTGCGGGATCCATGCGGACTTCGACACCGCGAGCCGGGAGATGGTCCACGCCCAGGACTTCTTCTCCCCACGTCCGGCGCATCGCGACCTCTACTCGCAGCTGGGTGCCATCCACGGCGACATCTCGTCGCACATCGATCCCATCTTGATGCGGGTCCATCAGGCCCTGGCGGAGAACCAGGGAGTCGCCCAGGTCTGAGACCATGACGGGGTGGTCGACGACGAACATGTCCCCGGTGCGCTGCGCCACAGCTTCGCCGTCCTGGACGCCGTGGGGCAAGGTGGCCCCGCCGGGCTCGACGTACCCGAGATCAGCGCCCGGTCCGGGTGCCACCCCCGGACGGTCTACCGACATCTGGCATCGCTGCGGGCGCTCGGCATGATCGAGTCCTCGCCGCTCGACTCGCGGTACCGGCTGGGGCCGGGTGTCGCTGCCCTGGCCCGCCAGGCCTCCGACCAGGCGAGCTTCCTCCGCAAGGCCCGGCAGTTCGCGCAGGACACCGGCGAGGAGACGGGCCTTCCCGTCCACGTGACGGTCCTCGACCACGGGACGGCCGTCACCGTGGCGTCGGCCGACTCCGCACTGAGGTCCGGTGAGATGGCGCCGATCGTCCTCGGCTCCCGCAGACCTGCTCACGCCAGCGCGAGCGGCAAGCTGCTCCTGGCCGACAGCCCGTCCGCCTTCCGGGCCTACACCACCCGCGCGGTCGAGCGCTTCACCGAGAACACGATCACCGCGGTGAAGGCCCTCGAGGACGAGTGCGCGGCGGTGCGCGAGCTCGGGTGGGCCATCGACGACCAGGAGTTCAGCTCAGGCGTCACCTGCCTCGCGGTCGGCGTCCGGGGGGCCAACCAGCGGGTCGTCGGGACGCTGTCGGTCTCCACGTCGCTGACGGCGTCCGCCCGCCTGCGGCGAGACGAGCTCCTCGATCTCCTGCGCCCGGCCGCAGCCGCGTTCAGCGCCTCCCTCGGGGGCAAGGTCCCGGCCTGACGCCGGTTCTCTCCAGCTGCGCGACACAGGCACGCGCGGGCGCGCACAGTTCTGTGTCCGGGCCAGGCGCGTCGCCGAGACTCGAACCCGTGGCCCTCCGCAAGAGACCGAGCGCCTAGGGAACGGTCACGAGGATCGCGGATCTCCTCGGGTTCGCGGGGAGACCTCGCGGTCCTCTCCGGGGTAGAGCGGGTTGACGCGGCTGCGGCCGGACTGTGAGTGGCTGGTTTCTGGCCGCAGGTCAGTTTGACCGCCCGCCCTCGGTACGCATTCGATCCGCGACGCCCTCAGCGCCCCGGCGCGGGTCACACCGGCTCCCTTCTGTTGTCAACCGGTCCGGCGTAGCGTCTTTTCTGCGGGTCCGGGAAGTGGCTGATCCGAAGTGTCGATGAGCAGGGGAAGGTCGACCGCGCTGGATTCTTGAGACGCCCTGCAGTGCCCTCCCGGGCCCGTGCCAGCGTCTTCGAGAGCGGCGCGTTGGGCGTCCTCGAGGAGCTGGCGGTAGATGGCGTCGGAGATCCTGCGCTTGAGGCACCGGATGGCTTCGAGGGGCTTCTTGCCCTCGGCTCGTTTGCGTCGGTAGTAGGCACGCCCGTCGGTGTCGAGGCGGATCTGGCTGATCGCGGCGATGTGGATCATGTGGTTCATTCGCCGGTTGCCGGCGCGTGAGAGCCGGTGGCGGTTCTGCTCACCGGAGGACGCGTCGAGTGGTGCGGTCCCGGTCCAGGACGCGAACCGGTTTCGGTCGGCGAACCGGGTCACGTCACCGACGTCGGCCAGGACGCGGGCAGCGACGACGGGTCCGACGCCATGAAGGTCCATCAGGTGTGAGCCGCGGGCTAGCACGATGGCCTTGAGTTCGGCGGTCGCCTTCTTGATCTTGGTCTCGACCGCGATCAGCTCGGCGAGCTCTTCGGCAGCGATGCGGCGGCGGGTCTTCCCGGCGATGTCACGAGGGCGGACGCTGGCCAGCATGGTCTTGGCCTGGCCGGTGGTGAGGTCACGTTTCGCCTGTCCTGGCAGGAGTTCTGCGAGCAGGGCCTGGAGCCGGTCGACGGTCTGCACCCGCCGGCGGGTGAGCGCTTCGCGGCGATCGGTGAGCATCCGCAGTGCCTCGAGCTCGCCGTCAAGCTGCAGCACCCGCAACGTCTTGGTGCGGACCGCGACTGCTGCGACCGCGTGGGCGTCGTGGGCGTCGGTCTTGCGGTTGTGGCCGGTGTCGAAGAGCCGGACCCGAGCGGCGAGCTTCGCGGGGACGTCGACGACCCGCTCGCCATCTTCGAGGAGTCGTTGTGCCAGAGGCCGCCCAGCGCCGTTGCTGCCTTCGACTGCCCAGATCCGCTCCGGCCAGGCGTTCGCGTAGCTCCGCATCGCTGCATAGCCGGCGCGGTCGGTCGTGAACCGGCCCCCGCCGAGCAACCGCTCGCGGCCGTCGACGACCTCGATCGTGGCCGACAGTTTGTGCGGATCGACCCCGATGATCACGTGCTCGTCTTGCTGACCCATGTGCTGCTCCCGCCTGTTCGATCCGAAGTGGACGGCGAGGTGGGCATTGCTACTACGAGCAGGGCAGTCCCTTCTTGAGCCACGCCTCGTCACGGTGATCGGCGGGCTGCAGACCGATAGCGAGCCACACCAGAACAGCCGGTGGGCAGCCGCATGAAGAGCTGCCCGCCGATCACCTGGACCGAGTCTGGCCAGACACCGGCCCTAGGGGAATCGTCTAGTAGCCGCGATGGGGTGTAGGCACCGACGACCAACTGGTCAATTCTCGTCAGGAGCAACCCACTACACCCGCTGAGCTCAGATGCCTTGGGCGAGCCGCTCGAGCATGCCTGCCACGAGCGCCGTCTGCATTGGGACGGCATCAGGATGCATGTACTCCCCACGCGCGTGCGCGCCGTGACCGACCGCGCCGAGACCACACAGCACCGGCTTGCCGAGTGCAGCGACGAAGTTGGCGTCGCTGCCGCCACCGACGCTGGCCTCTTGCAGGTCGTGGCCGAGGCCCCCAGCGACGGAGTGGGCGATCTCGAGCAGCCGGCGCGAGTGTTGCGAGAGCGTCATCGGTGGCCGGTTCCAGCCGTGCTCGACGTCCAGGCGCACCCGTGGGTCGCCGGTCTCGAGCTGGTCGAATGCCTCGTCGACGCGGGACATCTCTCCGGGATCGGACAAGCGGATGTCCACCACCGCCTTGGCCCGGCCGGCGACGACGTTCGATCCGGAGCCACCTTCGACGAGCCCCACGTTGATGGTGGTGCCCGCTTCTGGTCGGGCGATCGGCACCACCTGCTCGATGACGTGCGCCATCGCGTGGATGGCGCTCGCACCGGCCTCGGGGTCCAGGCCGGCGTGTGCCTCGACGCCGGTGGTCTCCAGGCGGAAGATGCCGATGCCCTTGCGTGAGGTCTTCACTGCTCCCGCTGCCGACGGCTCGAGCACGATGGTGGCGTGCCCGGCGGCCGCGACCTCCTCGATGACGGACCTGGAGCCGGGCGAGCCGATCTCCTCGTCACCGTTGAACAAGAAGGTCACTGTGGGCATTGCCGCGCCGGACTCGCGCAGCAGCCGCAGCGCCCAGATGCCCTGCACCAGACCAGTCTTCATGTCGAAGATGCCGGGACCGCTGAGCCGCTCCCGGCCCTCGACCACCGAGGAGGTGACCGGCCAGTCAGCGAGCGTCCCGGTCGGCCACACGGTGTCGTAGTGGGCGAGCACCACCACGTGCCCGGGGCCCGTCCCGTCGTAGGTGGCGGTCAGGACGTCGCCGTACCCGTCGGCGTCGTAGCGCCGGCGGGCAGCTGGTGGTCCCAGTCGTTGCTCGAGAAGGGCCTCCACGTGCGCGAGCCCGGTGGCCAGCGCGTCCAGGTCGTAGCTGGACGTCTCCACCTCCACCAGCGCGGTGATGTCGGCGAGGACTTCTCCGGCCCGCGCGGTCGCGAGGTGAAGCAGGCCGTTGGTCGTGGTCGCCGGGGGGGTCACCTGGCTCATGCGACCACCGCCGCCACGTCCTGAAGTCGTCCCTCCGACATCTCGCCGCCGCGTTCGAGGTCGGCGATGTGGTCCAGCACGCCGCGCAGGAGGGGTGTGGCAACGCCCTGGGTGGCGGCCAGCTCGAGCACCGGGCCGTAGTGGGTGGGCACCTCCGTCGGCCGTTTACGCACGGCGATGTCGCGCCAGATGCCACTGCGGTCCTTGGCCTGCGTCGCGAGCCAGGCGACCAGCCGGTCGGTGGCGGCGTTGCGTGCCGCGTCTTCGTCCCCGGCGTACGGGGTGGGGTCGAAGGCGTCGAACGGCTCGAGTGCGATCCCCTGGGTCTCGGAGACCCGGTACACCTCTGCGGCGATGCGGTGCATCAGGTCGCGGTGGCGATCCACGAGTTCGGCCATCGGGGCGTCGGCGAGTGCGGTGGCGGTCAGCATGGCACCGAAGCCGAGCTTCGACCACAGATGGCCGGGCACGTTCGTGGTCGCCCTGGCAGGTCCCCAGGCCTGCAGGTCCGCCACGACGGACTCCACCCGCGCAGAGATCGTGCCGTCCATCTCACCGACCACGAGCGCGCCCGCGCCGCCGTCACGGACCTCACCGGGTCCGATGACGTCTGCGAACAGGTTCACGAAGGCGCCCACGGTGCGCGCGTCGCCGACGCGGTCGGCGATACGGGCCTCGTTGAGGCCGTTCTGCACCGAGACCACGAAGCCATCCGGGGCGAGCCGCGGTGCGATCCAGTCCAGGGCCGCGTCGGTCGCCTGCGCCTTCACCGCGAGCAGTACCCGCCCGACCTGGTCCGGGCCTCCGGCCGGGGTGGCGGCCTCGGCGATGGGCATCGCAGTCCGGTCATCGCCGCGGAGTACGACGAGTCCCCGTTCGTTGATGGCGGCCACGTGCTCGGCATCCGCGTCGACGATGGTCACCTGGTGGCCGGAGCGGGCGAGGTGGTGGGCCAGGGTGCCACCGATCGCGCCCGCTCCGACGACGGTGTAGTGATGGGTTGTGCTCTGGTTCACGGTGCTCCTGTCGTGTTGGTCTGCAGGGGGGTCATGGTCGGGAAGTGCGGGGGCAGATCCCGCGTGCCGGCGGTGGCTCCGCCGTCGACGCGGAGCACCGCTCCGGTCACGAAGGAAGCCGCCGCGGATGCGAGCCACAGCACGGCCGCGGCGATCTCCACTGGGTCCCCCGGTCTACCGAGCGGGTTGCGTGCCACCGCGTCGCGGTACCTGTCGGTCACCGGGTTCACCGGGCTGTCCACGGTCACGAAGCCCGGAGCGACGGCGTTGACGCGTATGCCGGTGTCGGCGAGTTCGACGGCACAGGCGTGGGTCACCATTTCGACCGCCGCCTTCGATGTGCAGTAGTGAGCGGCGCCGGGCCGGGCTCTGGTGGCCGCTCCGGAGCTGATGTTGACAACTGCGGCCGGACGGTCCGCCCGTGCGAGCGCGACGGTCAGGAGCATCGGTGCGCGCACGTTGACGTGCTGCACCCGGTCCCATGCCGCCGCGGTCATCTCCCGCAGCGGAGTAGCGGGGTACAGCCCCGCCGCATTCACCAAGACGTCCACGGGTCCCAGACTTTCCGCCGCCTGCTCGACCACGTAGCCACAGTCTTCGGCGTCGAGGTCGGCGGCCAGCGCGGCGGTGCGTACGCCGTGGCGCTCCTGCAGGGTGCTCATCGCAGTGGCCAGCTCGTCGCCGCGGGCGTCCACGCCGGTGACGGTGTCGCCAGCTGCTGCGAACGCTTCCGCGCAGGCGGCGCCGATGCCACCGGCCGCGCCCGTGACCAGGACATGCCGGCTGCTCACACGAACTCCTTGTCCTTGGTCTCGGGCATGGTGGCGTACACGATGCAGCCGACCAGCGCCGCCGCCGCGGCGTAGATCCAGGTCTGGTCGCGATAGCCGTGGTCGGCCATCCAGCTGATGATGTACGGCGCGGTGCCACCGAACAGCGCGACCGCGGCGGCGTACGGCAGACCGATTCCAGTGGCGCGCACCTCTGGCGGGAACTGCTCGGACATGATCACCGCGCAGTTGGCGGAGTAACCGGTGAGGAGCGTGACGCCGATGAGCTCGACGATCAGCAGGGTGCCGAAGTTGGCGTGGTCGAGCATCCGGAAGGCCGGGTAGGCGAAGACCAGGAAGCCGAACGCAAAGCCGAACAGTGTGGGCTTGCGGCCGATCCTGTCCGACAGCAGCGCGACGAACGGCAGCAGTACCAGGAAGTAGGCGACTGCGATCGTGTTCACCAGCAGGGCCTGGTTGAGCGGGATGTCGGTGGTGGTGCTCGCGTAGCCGGGCATGAAGCTCAACCAGATGTAGTAGAGCAGCGTTCCGGCGATGGTGATGCCGACGACCCGCAGCGCGGCCCGCGGGTGGTGCTTGAAGATGCCGACCAGCGGGTGCGCCGGGCGTGCTGCCCCGGTGGCCTTGGTGCTGGTGAAGCTCTCGGTTTCCTCGATGGAGCGGCGCAACCACAGCCCGATCAGTCCGATCACGCCGCCTCCGGCGAATGCGATCCGCCATCCGAAGGAGGACATCTGGTGGTCGGTGAGCGTCGAGGTGAGGATGTAGCTCACCCCAGAGGAGATCAGTACGCCGGCGCCGACCGAGACCTGCTGCCAGGAGCCGGCGAAGGCCCGGCGTCGACGGGCTGCGGACTCGACCAGGAACGAGGACGAGGACCCGAACTCGCCGCCGGCGGAGAAGCCCTGCACGAGCCGGGTGAGCAGCAAGATGATCGGCGCGGCCACCCCGATCGCCCCGTACGTCGGGGTGATCGCGATGACGAAGGCGGCGCCGGCCATCAGGCTGATGGTCAGGGAAAGGCCCTTCTTGCGGCCGTGCCGGTCGGCATAGGCGCCGAGCATCGCACCACCGATGGGGCGCATCACGAACCCGACCGCGAAGATCGCCAGCGTGGACAGCAGGTTGACCGCCGGGTCCTTGCTGCCGAAGAACTGGTCGGCGAAGATCGGCGCCAGGGTGGCGTAGAGGGCCCAGTCGATCCATTCCACGGCGTTGCCGATGGAGCCGGCCACGAGCGCCTTGCGCTGCGGGGGGTTCAGCTTGGTTGAGTGGTCGGTGACGACCGGAGCGGCGGTGTCAGTCATGCGCCTGCTTCCTTCGGGGAGGGGTGGACGTAGTCGGCGATCTGGGCGTGAGTGGCGAACCAGACGTCGTCGTGGCCGCGCAGCTCCTCGAGCAGCGTGCGCAGCACCGTCAGACGTGACCGGTGGCCGATGATGTGCGGGTGCAAGGTGAGCTGGAAGAGGCCGCCTTCAGCGCGGGCGGCGTCGAACTCGTCGAGCCAGATCCGCAGCGCCGAGCGCGGCGGCATGTACGGCCGCAGGCCGGCGTAGCGCTCCATCATGAAGTACGGCGCGTCGTCGCGGATCCACTCCACCGGGATCTCCACGATCCCGGTGTCCTCACCGTTCGCGACGATCAGGTACGGCTCGTCGTCGGCCATCAACGAGGAGTCGTAGGCGAAGCCGAGCTGACGGATCACCTCGAGGGTGTGCTCGGAGAAGTCCCAGCTGGGTGTCCGGATGCCGGTCGGCCGAACGCCGGCGAGCTTCTCGAGCGTGCCCAACGCCCGGCCGGTCAGCTCGAGCTCGTCCTCGTGCGACAACAACATGTTGCGCTCATGGATCCAGCCGTGCACGGCGACCTCGTGGCCGCCGTCGACGTAGGAGGTGACCTCCTCGGGGTGCAGCAGTCCGGCGACGGCCGGCATGAAGAACGACGCGCGCACCTCGAAGTCGGCGAGCATCTTCACGATCTTGGGAGCGGCCACTCGGGCGCCGTACTCGCCCTGGGCCAGGCGGCCCGGGCTGGTCTCGCCGTCGCGCAGTGGAATGGTCTCGTGGTCGGAGTCGAACGAGATCGCCACCGCGACGCGGGCGCCGCCTGGCCACGACGACGGCTTCAGCGAGGCGCCGCCGCGGACCTGCCCGACGTGGCCGCGCCAGGTCGTCTCGTCCCACTGCCAGGGTTCTGAGGTCACGCGTTCTCCTTCGAGATTGGTTGGGGGCGGCCGCCGTCGTCGATGGGGACCCAGGCGCGTTTGAGCACCTGGACCTGAAGGGTGAGGTCGGCGGCCTGAAGGCCGGGAAGCTGTCCGATGACGTCGGTGGTGTAGGGGTAGAGGTCGCCATAGCCCGGCAGCACCCCCTGCAGGATCAGGTTGTGGCGACCGGTGGCGGCCGAGACGTAGCGGGTGGAGGGCTGCTTGGCGAGCTGCTCCCCCACGTCGTTGATGTGCGCGGGGTCGACCGCGAGCCAGAGCAGGTACTCCACCTCGTAGCCGATCACCGGCGATTCGAAGACAGTGCGGAACCGCAGGCAGCCCCGCTGCACCATGCTCTCGACCCGGCGTGCGGCGGTGGACTCGCTGGTGCCGACGCGAGCCGCGATCGTCGCGTAGGTCGCACGACCGTCTTCGGCAAGAACGTCCGCGATCGCGAACTCCAGCTCACTGAGCTGCTCCGGCTCAACCCAGTTGCGGTGGTCGTAGTCGACGATCTCCGCGGTCTCTCGCAGCGTGTCCCGGGCGCTTGGGTCGAGTCCGGCGGGCACCCACTCCTCGAACGCGCTGAACTTCCGGATCACCACCATGGACTCGGTCTCGACGACGTCCTCGATCCCGTCGATCTGGGCGATCACGTCCATCACATCGCGATGGTGCTCGACCACGACCTCCGCCGCGACGTCGAACGACCCCGTCATCACGGTGACGAAACGGGGCCGGTTGTCTGCAGCCAGGGCCCGGGCGACGTGCAGCGCGCGGCCCGGTCGCGCACGCAGCCGCACATAGATCGAGATGCCGAGCCCGCAGCGCAGATGGTCGAGGACACCGGTCACAGCCAGCGCACGCTCGGCGAGCAGCTGCTGGCCACGGCGGGTCACCGTCGACTCCGAGATGCCAAGGGCGCTCGCGATCCGACGCCAGGAGGCACGACCATTCACCTGGAGGGCAGACGCGATCTGCCGATCCACCGGATCAAGCTGGGGGAAACAAGTCACCGGAGTACCTTGCGTGACGCTTTCCTTCACCGTCAAGGCATCAACGCATCTTTTCGTCGCATTTGACCCACTGTCGGCCAAATCCCTCACGGGCGACGGCCGCATGGGGGAATCCGTCGCGCGTCGATCGAATGATCGCCACCGGGGCCGCGCCGCCGCCCGAGGCCCCCCGGCGGTCGACGCGACGTGCCAGTCAGCACGATCGGGCGAAGGCGTGGAGGCTTTTCAGAGTGGCGTCGGCACTGGGCCCGCACCACACACAGATGGGGCATGGCGGTGATCGCGTGACCGGACCCCGGGGTGAGCGGTTGGGGCGTACTGGTCTGCCCGGACCTCGTGTCCGACCCCGTCCGCGCCGATCCTCGTGCCGCGGACCGTGGCTGTTGCTGGGGCGGTCAGACCGCGAGGACGGGCGGAGCACTGAGACGCAGCGCCGGCGAGGACCCTCCCCCGGTCACACATCCCGCGGCCCCGCGAGGGTCCGCACGCCCCGGCCACGAGAGGCGCCTTGGGCGGGTGGACTCTCCGGCGCCCGGCCCCGTGACTGCCCGGTCGCGAATCCGGGCGCCCAGGAGAGTGCCGCAACGCTGCCGCGGCCGACGCCGACCGGCACAGTGCCGAAAGACCCTTCCAGTCACACCCCGCCCGTTTCGTGCAGCAGCCCCCCTCTGCAGACCATTGTGCGCCCAAGGGGGGACCTGTCACCGTCAGCGACATCATCGTGAATCGCGTTACCGCAGGTCAGAGTCGGTTTTCTCCAGCAGCGCGACACACTCGACGTGGTGCGTCATCGGGAACAGGTCGAGGGCCCGCAGGGTGCGCAGCTCGTAGCCCTGCTCGGCGAAGTACGCCACGTCGCGGGCCAGGGCGGCCGGGTCGCACGCCACGTAGGCCACCGCCCGCGGACCGCGGGCGGCGACCTGCTCCACGACCGGGCGCCGGGCGCCCTCTCGCGGCGGGTCGAGGACGACCAGGTCGACGGACTCGTCGTAGGACGAGGCGAGGACCCGGTCGACGCTGCCCGTCTCGACGCTCACCCAGGGCAGGTCGTCCAGGTTGGTGCGGGCGTGCCCGGCGGCGGCCTCGTCGCCCTCGACGGCCACGACCCGCCCGGCCTCCCCGACCGCCTCGGCCAGGAACCGCGCGAAGAGGCCGACGCCGGCGTAGAGGTCGACGACCCGCTCCCCCGGCCGCGGCGCCAGCATCGACAGCACGGTCTCGACCAGGACCTGGGGGGCGCCGGGGTGCACCTGCCAGAACCCGTCGCCGGCGACGGCGAAGTCGTGGCCGAGCACGGTCTCGTGCACGGTGCCCGGCGACGGCTCCCGGGCATCGGCACGCGCGATCAGGCAGTCCTCGACGGGGATGACGGTCCGGGACCGGTGGGCACGCATGCCCCGGCGGCCGTCGGGGAGGTCGACGTACTGCACCCGGGTGCGCCAGCGCAGCCCGTGCTCGTCGCCGGGCACCGCCTCCACCTCGACGGGCACGTCGAGGTGGGCCAGCCGGGAGAGCTGCTCGCGCACCACCGCGGCCTTGAGGTCGCGCTGCCGGGACAGGGCCACGTGCTGGAAGTCGCAGCCGCCGCAGAGCCCGGGCCCGGCGTACGGGCACGGGGGCGCGACGCGGTCGGGCGACGGCTCGAGGACCTCCACGGCGTCGCCGCGCCAGAACCGGTCGCCGTCGGTGCCCTCGGTGATCTCCAGGACGACCCGCTCCCCGGGGATGGTGTGCCGCACGAAGACCACCCGGCTGCCGGCCGGGTCGGCCTCCGGGTCGGGCACCACGCGGGCGACGCAGTGGCCGCCGTGGGCGACCGGGCCCACGACCGCCTCGAACCGCTGGCCCACCCGGGAGGCCCCGCGGGCGGCGCGCTGCCGGGGTCGGCGGGGACGACCCGCCGGCCGGGTCACCGGGGGCCCCGGCCGCGGCGGTCGAAGACCTGGCCGCGACGCAGGTCGCCGGCGCGGACCCGGCGGCGCGAGCGCTCGGCCCGCTCACGCGCGATCTGCGAGGAGCGCAGCTGGTAGGGCACCGAGGTGACCATCACGCCGGGCGCGAAGAGCAGCCGTCCCTTGAGCCGCAGCGCGGTCTGGTTGTGCAGCAGCTGCTCCCACCACCGGCCCACGACGTACTCGGGGATGTAGACCGCGACCACGCCGCGGGGGTTGGCCTTCTTGATCTCCATGGCGTAGTCGACGATCGGCTTGACCAGCTCGCGGTAGGGCGAGTGGAGCACCTTCAGGGGGACGCCCAGGTTGCGCTCGTCCCACTCCTCCAGCAGCCGGTTGGTGGCGTCGGGGTCGGTCGAGACGTAGACGCCCTCGAGCACGTTGGGCCGGGTGGCCTTGGCGAAGGCCAGCGCGCGCAGGGTCGGCTTGTGCAGCTTGCTGACCAGGACGATGGCGTGCACCCGGGTGGGCATCACCTTGTCCTCCTCGTCGGCCGCCAGCTCGTCGTTGACGTTGTCGTAGTGGCGGCGGATGCCCTTCATGATCATGAAGAAGACGATCATCGCCAGGATCGTGATCCACGCGCCGGCCAGGAACTTCGTGATCAGCACGATCACCAGGACCACCGCGGTGAAGGTCAGGCCGATGGTGTTGATCGTGCGCGAGCGGTACATGTGGCGCCGCCGGGCGGGGTCGGACTGGGACTGCAGCTCACGGGTCCAGTGCCGGATCATGCCGAGCTGGCTGAGGTTGAACGACACGAAGACGCCCACGATGTAGAGCTGGATCAACCGGGTCGTCTCGGCGTTGAACACCTGGATCAGGATGATCGCCATCACGGCGAGGAAGACGATGCCGTTGCTGTAGGCGAGCCGGTCGCCGCGCGAGCCCAGGGCCCGGGGCGCGTAGCCGTCCTTGGCCAGGATCGAGCCCAGCACCGGGAAGCCGTTGAAGGCGGTGTTGGCGGCCAGCACCAGGATGATGCCGGTCACGGTGATCACCGCGTAGAAGGCGGGCGAGAAGTCGATGAACACGGCCCGGGCGATCTGCGCGATGACCGGGTTCTGGTCGAAGTCGGCGGGCACCGGGTGGCCGTTGATCGAGAGCCGGTCCAGCTGGGCGGGGTCGACGTACCTCAGCCCCATCTGGTCGGCCAGCGTGATGACGCTCAGCATCATCGTGATCGCGATCATGCCGAGCAGCAGCAGGGTCGTGGCGGCGTTGCGGCTCTTGGGCTTGCGGAAGGCGGGCACGCCGTTCGAGATCGCCTCGACACCGGTCAGCGCGGCACAGCCCGAGGAGAACGAGCGCGCCAGCAGGAACATCAGCGCGAGCGTCGTCATCGAGTTGCCGTGCCCCGGGGCCGGCGTGATGTGGAGGTCGGCGCTCTCCACCTGCGGCAGGTCCCCCGCGACGAGCTCGATGATGCCCCACGCACACATGCCGAGGATCGCGATCATGAAGGCGTAGGTCGGGATCGCGAAGAACGTCCCGGACTCGCGGATCCCGCGCAGGTTGATCGCCATCAGCACCACCACGAAGGCGGTCGCCAGCGTCGCCTCGTGGCCCACCAGTGGTGGGATCGCGCCCGCGGCGTACTGCGCGCCGGAGGAGATCGACACCGCCACCGTCAGCACGTAGTCGACCAGCAGCGCGCTCGCGACGGTCACGCCCGCGGTCGCCCCGAGGTTCACCGTGGCGACCTCGTAGTCACCGCCACCGCTGGGGTAGGCGTGCACCGTCTGCCGGTAGGACGCCACCACCGCCGCCATCACCAGGGCGACGGCGATGCCGATCTTCCACGACCAGACGTACGCCGACGCGCCGGCCAGCGACAGCATGATGAAGACCTCGTCGGGGGCGTAGGCCACCGAGGAGAGCGCATCGCTGGCGAACACGGGCAGCGCGATGCGCTTGGGAAGGAGCGTCTCCCCGAGCTGGGAGCTGCGCAGCTTGCGCCCCAGCAGGATCCGCTTTGAAACGTCGCCGACACCCACGACCGGCAAGGCTAGACCAACCGGCTCCCGGAACCGGTGTCGCCGTCGCGACCGCACCCGTCGCGACGTGTAGCGTCTCCCCCGTGCACGTCGTGATCATGGGTTGCGGGCGGGTCGGCTCCACGCTGGCCCGCAGCCTCGAGGACCGCAACCACACCGTCTCCGTCATCGACAGCGAGCCCGACGCCTTCCGGCGGCTGGGCCCGGGCTTCAACGGGGACAAGGTGACCGGCTACGGCTTCGACCAGGAGGTCCTGGAGAAGGCGGGCATCCGGCGCGCCGACGCCTTCGCCGCCGTCTCCAGCGGCGACAACTCCAACATCATCGCCGCGCGGGTGGCCCGGGAGACCTTCGGCATCCAGCAGGTCGTCGCCCGGATCTACGACCCCGGGCGCGCCGAGGTCTACCAGCGGCTCGGCATCACCACCGTCGCCACGGTGAAGTGGACCGCCGACCAGGTGCTGCGCCGGCTGCTGCCGGCCGGGGCCGAGCCGGACTTCCGCGACCCGTCCGGGACGATCCGGGTCGACCAGATCCCGATCCCCGAGGTGTGGGTGGGCGAGCGCACCATCCACTTCCAGGAGCAGTCCCGCTGCCGCATCGCCTGGATCGACCGGCTCGGCGAGGGCATGCTGCCCACCCGCGAGACCGTCATCCAGGAGGCCGACCTGCTCCACGTGGTGATGCGCGAGGAGAACGCCGCGCACGCCTACTCCGTCATCAGCGCCGGCCCCGAGGAGCACTGAGATGCGCGTTGCCATCGCCGGAGCCGGCGCCGTGGGCCGCTCGATCGCGCGTGAGCTGATCCAGAACGGCCACGAGGTCCTGCTCATCGACAAGAACCCCGCCTCGATCAAGCCCGAGCGGGTCCCCGACGCCGAGTGGCTGCTGGCCGACTCCTGCGAGATGTCCTCGCTGGAGGAGGCGCGCCTGGACCGCTGCGACGTGGTGATCGCCGCGACCGGGGACGACAAGGTCAACCTGGTGACCTCGCTGCTGTCGAAGACCGAGTTCGGGGTCCCCCGGACCGTTGCCCGGGTCAACCACCCCAACAACGAGTGGCTCTTCACCGAGGCGTGGGGCGTCGACGTCAACGTCTCCACCCCGCGGATCATGTCCGCGCTGGTCGAGGAGGCGGTCACGGTCGGCGACCTGGTGCGGCTGTTCACGTTCCGGCAGGGCAACGCCAACCTCGTCGAGCTGACCCTGCCCGCGGACTCGCCGTACGTCGGGCAGCCGATGGGGCTGATCCCGTTCCCGGAGAACTGCGCGCTGGTGACGATCCTGCGCGACGGCCAGGTCTACGTGCCCGACCAGGAGCAGCCGGTGGAGTCCGGCGACGAGCTGCTGTTCGTCGTGCCCTCCGACGTCGAGGACAAGCTCGAGCAGCTGCTCGCCCCGTCCAGCCACGGCGGCTGACCTCAGGCGGTGACCGGGGTCCGGTTGCGCGAGAGCAGCCAGACCATGGCGCCGAGGGCGACCAGCTGCAGCGGCCAGCCCATGACGATCTTCAGCACGCCGAGGACGGCCACCGCCGCCGACGGGTCGATCGCCCCGGAGTGGCCGCCCAGCCAGACCGGTGCCTGCACCACGACGCGCACCAGGCACGGCAGCACCAGCAGCCAGGTCAGCCGGGTGCACAGCCGCACCACCTGCCGGTCACGGTGCCACGCGGTCGGGTCGCCGGTGACGCTGCCGACCATGAAGCCCACCAGCGGCCAGCGCACCAGGCAGGTCGTCGCGAGCACGAGGCTGTAGCCGGTGTTGTAGAGGATGCCGGGCAGGAAGTACGCCAGGGCCTGGTCGTTGGCGTCGCCGCCGTTGCGGGCGGCCATCGCCACGAACAGCCAGCCGATGCCGATGCCGACCAGCGCGTTGATCACGAACTGAACCGTCGAGCGCTGCGCCAGCCGCAGACCCAGCGCCACCAGGGCGGCGGCGACGCTGAGCACCAGCGCGAGCCGCAGCTCGCGGGTGACCAGGTAGGTCATGGTGAACAACAGCGTGGGAACGGCGGCCTCGATCATCCCCCGCCGACCCCCGAGCGCCTTGGACAGCTGGGAGCGGACGACCGCCTCGACGGTGTCCACCGAGGGGTCATGCCGGTGCTCCGGCCGGTCCTCGGGCTCGGGCTCGGGCTCGGGCGCGCTCACGGGATCAGCTCGTAGCGGGGGTTGTACATGATCCGCTGCCCGTCGTGCTGGCCGATCCGGCCCTGGACCTCCATCGACCGGCCGGGCGCGACGCCGGCGATCCGCCGGCGGCCCAGCCACACGATCGTGATCGTGCCCGAGCCGTCGAACAGGTCCGCCTCCAGCGCCGGGACGCCGCCGCGGGGCCGCAGCGTGACCATCCGCAGGGTGCCGCGCAGGCGCACCCGGTCACGGTCCGGCGCGTCGGCGATCCGCTGCACGCCGGTGTGGGCGTAGGTGCGGCGCAGGTCGCGGGCGTGCTGGTCCTCGGTGCTGGCCCACTTGCTGATCGTGCGTCGCAAGCGGCTCTTCTCGGGCATGCGTCGAGCCTACGCGGCTCAGGCGGTCGGGGGGTCGACGCGACGGGCGTCGGGCGGCAGCACGACCGGCAGCGGGTCGCCGACCGGCATCGCGCCGTCGCCCCGGCGTACGACGACCTTGAGGATCGACTCCTCCCAGGCCTCGGCGCCGTCGGGCTCGAGGGCGGGGCGGCCCAGCAGCGTGCACCGCAGCATCCAGCGCGGGCCGTTGATGCCCATGATGCGGGAGGGCTGGGTGGCGGCGCTGCCGTCCTCCATCTGCACCGGCAGCTGGCACACCAGCTCGGTGCCGAAGCGGCCCTCCCGCTCGCTCGCGGTGCCGCCGCGCTGGGCCATCTCGGCCGCGATCTGGGGGCGCACGGTGCTCCAGAGGTCACCGTTGCGGGGCGCGGCGAACGCGCGCAGCTCGACGGCGCCGTCGGGGCCGGCGAGCATCACCGCCTGCACCTCGCCTGTGGACTCGTCGACCTGCAGGCGCAGCTCGCGGGTGGCCTCCGGCTCGATGAGCAGCGAGCCGAGGTCGAGCCGCTCGACCTCGTCGTCGTCGGCGAGCTCGTCGGCGTCCGCGGGACGCTCAGCGGGTCCGGTCGGGTCGGCCTCCTGGCCGTCGGCCACCGGGGCCTCCACGGGCGCCTCCACCGTCCCCTCGAGCTCCTCGGCGACGGGCTCGGTGGACTTGCGACGGAACTTCACGAACTCTCCTCGGGTGCGGGGACGGTCACGAGCGACCGAATCCTCCGGTAGAACCGTAACCCCCGTCACCCCGCGCCGAGCCAGGGAGTTCCCCGACCTCGACGAAGCGGGCCCGCTCCACGCGCTGGACCACGAGCTGGGCGATGCGGTCGCCCCGCCTCAGCTCGATCGCGGCCACGGCGTCGTGGTTGATCAGCATCACCTTGACCTCCCCGCGGTAGCCCGCATCGACGGTCCCGGGGGCGTTGACGATCGACAGCCCGTGCCGCGCCGCCAGGCCGGAGCGCGGGTGCACCAGGGCGACGTAGCCGACCGGCAGCGCGATCGCCACGCCCGTCGGCACCAGGGCCCGCTCCCCCGGCGCCAGGGTCACGTCGACGGTCGTGAGCAGGTCGGCGCCGGCGTCGCCCGGGTGGGCGTACGACGGCAGCGGCAGCTCGGGGTCGAGGCGCACCACCTGCACCGGCAGCTCGACGAACGGCTCGGCGCACGGCTGGGCGGGCGGCCCGGGGGGCAGGTCGGTGCTCACGGCGGGCGACCCTATCGCCTCGGGCGCGGGCCGAGCGTGACAGTGTTCTCCTCGTGGATTACGAGGAGCGGCTGGGCGTGCCGCTGCGGTGGTGGGTGCAGGGCACGATGCTGCTCGCCACCTTCTGGCTGGCCATGGTCGTGGCGCTGCCCGGCGTGCTCGCCTGGACGATCACCGGCCTCGGGCTGGCGCTGATGGCGCTCGGCTTCCTCTCCTACGGCTCGGCCCGGATCAGCGTCTCCGGCGGGGTCTTCCGTGCCGGCCGCGCCCGCATCGAGGCGGCCCACCTCGGCGCGGCCACCGCGCTGGACCCCGACGAGACCCGGCGCACCGCCGGCCGGGAGGCCGACGCCCGCGCCTACCTGCTGCTGCGGCCCTACCTCAAGCGCGCGGTCCGGGTCGCCGTCACCGACCCGCGCGACCCCGCGCCGTACTGGCTGGTCTCGACCAGGCACCCCGACCAGCTCGTCGCGGCACTGGCGGGGATGAGCCACCGCCGGGCTGGGTAAGGTCTCGCCATGGCATCTGGTTCGAAAGTCTGGAGCGTCTTCTCCCTCGGCGCCGCCCTCGGGGCCGCAACCGTGACCCGGAAGGCCCTCGAGAAGTCCTGGCAGGTCGCGACCGGGAAGAAGCCGCCGGAGAACCCGGCCGACCCCGACGTCGAGATCTGGGAGGCGGTCATGTGGGCCGCGGTCACCGGCGCGTTCGTCGCACTGGCCCGGATGGGGGCCCAGCGGCGCGCCGCCCACTACTACGCCCGGTCCACCGGCCACCTGCCGGAGGAGCTGCAGAAGGACGGCCAGTAGCGCCGAGTCGGCGCTCGTTGACACGAAGAAGGGCCGCAACCCTCGTGGGTTGCGGCCCTTCCTTCGTCTCGCGCGCTGCGCTCAGGCGCAGTCGCGACAGATCATCTTCTTGGCGTCCGCGAGCTGCGAGCGGTGGTGCACGAGGAAGCAGCTCATGCAGGTGAACTCGTCCTCCTGCTTGGGCTTCACCTCGACGGCGAGCTCCTCGTGCGACAGGTCAGCACCCGGCAGCTCGAACGATTCCGCGGCCTCGGCCTCGTCCTCGTCGACCTTGCCGGAGTTCTTGTCGTGGCGCCGAGCCTTGAGCTCCTCGATGCTCTCCTCGGACTGATCTTCCTCGTTCTTGCGCGGTGCGTCGTAGTCGGTCGCCATGCGTCACTCACTCCCCGGTCCGGCCACCCCACGCAGCCGGCCCCACATTTGTCATCTACCCCGTCGTCGGCGCCAGATTGTGCACCATGACCCTGAGGATCTGCACACCCGTTCCACGACGTGTCGCGTGAACAGTGGGTGGCCGGTCCCTATTCCCCCGAAATCGGGGACTCCGGAGCCAGGAATCCCGCCTGCCGCACCGCCTCGCGGAACTCCGCGAACCCGTGTGACGGGGCACACAGCAGCAGGTCGCGTCCGCCGGCGCCGACGGTCAGCTCGGTCACGGCGCCCGCCGCCCGGGCGACCAGTCCCCCGGCGGCGTGGTCCCAGAGGTTGACGCCCTCCTCGACGTAGGCGTCGAGCAGGCCCTCGCCGACGTGGCAGAGGTCCAGGGCGCACGAGCCCAGCCGCCGGATGTCGCGCACCCGGGGCAGCAGGTCGACCATCGCCCGGGCCTGGATCTCGCGCAGAGTCGCGTCGTAGTTGAAGCCCGTGGCCACCAGCCGCTGGGACAGCGGCGCGGGCGCCCGGACGCCGATCGGCCGGCCGTCGCGGGTCGCGACCGCCCCGTCGTGGGCCGGGTCGTCGGAGAGGTGGGCGACGTACTCGGTGCCGGTCGCGGCGTTGATCACCACGCCGGCCACGACCTCGCCGTGGAGCTCGGCCGCCACCGAGACGGCGTACTGCGGCAGGCCGTAGAGGAAGTTCACGGTGCCGTCGATGGGGTCGACCACCCACCGGACGCCGGAGGTGCCGGCCGACTCGGTCTCCTCCTCCCCCAGGAAGGCGTCCTCGGGGCGGCGCTCCCGCAACAGCTTGCGGATCAGCGCCTCACAGGCCCGGTCGGCCTCGGTGACCACGTCGACCTCGCTGGACTTGGTCGCGGCGACGCTGACGCCCTGCGCGGCCCGCTCGCGCACCAGCGCGGCGCCGGCCCGGGCCACGTCCAGGGCCAGGGCGGCGAGCTCCGGGGCGGGTACGACGGGGGCCGTCACGACCCGGACCCGCACAGCGCCGGCCGGTCGCCGCGCGGGTTGGGGCAGCAACCCACCGGGCAGCGGTCCCAGAGCGCGTCCATGCTGCCCACGGCGGCCCGACGGCGCTCCTCCCCCCGCTCGACGGCGGCGCGCTCGAGCACCAGGTCGCGCACGGCCGCCACGAACCGCGGGTCCACCCCGGCGGTGGCCGCACGGCGGGCCGGCAGGCCGATCTCCTCGGCTGTGGCCATCGCCTCGGTGTCCAGGTCGTAGATGACCTCCATGTGGTCGGAGACGAAGCCGACCGGGACCATCACCACGCCCGGGACGCCCTTGTCCCGCAGCGCCCGCAGGTGGTCGTTGACGTCGGGCTCCAGCCACGGGACGTGCGGGGCGCCCGAGCGCGAGCAGAACACCACCTCGTGGGGGTGCCGGCGGCCGGTCTCCTCGCGCACCCGGTCGACGACCTCCTGGGCGACGCTGCGGTGCTGGGCGAGGTAGGCGCCGCCGTCAGGGCCGCTGGTGTCGTTCATCGCAACCGGGATCGAGTGGGTGACGAAGGCCAGGTGGGCGCCCTCGCGGGCCACGTCCGGCAGCTCCGCGAGCGCCGCCAGCGTCGCGTCCACCACGGCCTCCACGAAGCCCGGGTGGTTGAAGTAGTGGCGCAGCTTGTCCAGCCGCGGCGCCTCCGGGACCTCCGCGACCGCGTCGGCGAGGTTCTCGCGGTACTGCCGGCAGGAGGAGTACGACGAGTAGGCGCTGGTCATGAAGCAGGCGGCCCGGGTGATCCCGTCGGCCGCCATCTGCCGCAGCGTGTCGGCGAGGTAGGGGTCCCAGTTGCGGTTGCCCCAGTAGACGGGGAGGTCGATGCCGGCGCCCTTGAGGTCCTCGCGGAGCGCGGCCAGGAACTCGCGGTTCTGGTCGTTGATCGGGCTGCGGCCCCCGAAGAGGAAGTAGTGCTCGCCGACCTCCTCGAGCCGCTCACGCGGGATGCCGCGGCCACGGGTCACGTTCTCCAGGAACGGCACCACGTCGTCGGGCTTCTCCGGGCCGCCGAACGAGACGAGCAGGAGCGCGTCGTACGGGCTGGTGTCGGGACTGCTGGTCACGGTGGGCTGGTCATCGTGCTGGGGGCTGGCCGGCATGGGCCCATCGTAGGGAGCCGCGCGAACCCGTTCGGCGCTTCGGCCCCGCTGGCCCTACGCTCACCGCGATGCTCACCTCCTACCGCCGGGTGCTCACCCGCCCCGGCACGCTGCGTTTCAGCGCCACCGGCCTGGTCGCGCGGCTGCCCATCTCGATGGTGGGGCTGGGCATCGTGCTGCTGGTCTCGACCAGCACCGGCTCGTACGCCGTGGCCGGGGCGGTCTCGGCCGCGTTCATGGTCATGAACGCGGGGCTGGCGATCGTCCAGGGTCGCCTTCTCGACGGCCTCGGGCAGGCCCGGGTGCTCGCGGTGGCCGCCTCGGTCTTCGGGCTGTCCCTGGCCCTGTTGGTGTGGACGGTGGAGGCGGGCTGGCCGATCTTCACGACCTACGTGTGCGCCGGGCTGGCCGGCGGCGCGCTGCCGCAGGTCGGCTCCGCGGTCCGGGCCCGGTGGTCCCACGTGCTCGACGACAGCCGCGACGTGCAGACCGCGTTCGCGATCGAGGCGGTCGCCGACGAGGCGGTGTTCATGCTCGGCCCGGTGATCGTGACCGTGCTGGCGGCCGCGATCGACCCGGTGGCCGGGTTGGCGGTCGCGGTCGCCGCCTGCCTGGGCGGGACGCTGGCGCTGTGCGCGCAGCGCAGCACCGAGCCGCCCGCCCGCGGTCCGCGGCGGGCCACCGGCACCCGGGTCGGGATGCCTTGGGCGACGGTGGCGCCGCTGGCGGTCGTCTCGGCCGCGCTGGGCACCCTCTTCGGCGGCGCCGAGGTGACCACGGTGGCGTTCGCCGGCGAGCAGGACGCCCGGGGCTGGTCGGGGGTGCTGCTGGCGCTGTGGGCGCTGGGCAGCCTGCTGGCCGGGCTGCTGACCGGCGCGATCACCTGGCGGCGCGGCCCGGACGTGCGGGTGCGCTGGGGGGCGTTCGCGATGTTCTGCGCGATGGTCCCGCTGCACTTCGTCGGCTCGGTGCCGGTGATGGGCCTGGTGCTGCTGCTCGACGGCTTCGCGATCGCCCCGACGCTGATCGCCACGATGTCGCTGATCGAGGCGGCGGTCCCACGCGGCCGCCTCAACGAGGGCATGGCGATCGTCCAGACCGGGCTGGTCGCGGGCGTGGCGCCCGGGGCGACGCTCGCCGGCGTGGTGATCGACGCGCACGGCGCGTCCGCGGCGTACCTCGTCTCCGCCGGCGCCGGCCTGCTCGCCGCTCTCGCCGCGCAGGCGCTGCCGCGCGGCTAGGCTCGCCGGCGTGGAGCGCTGGCGCAACTGGTCGGGCCTGGAGACGGCGGCACCGACGCGGGTCGTGGAGCCGAGGGGCACCGACGAGGTCGTGGCCGCGGTCCTGCGGGCCCGGGAGGCGCGCAGCACCGTGAAGATGGTCGGCACCGGCCACAGCTTCACCGGCATCGCCGCGCCGGAGGGCACGATGCTGCGTCCGGCCGGGCTGATCGGGGTCACCGCGGTCGACCTGGACGCCATGACCGTCACCGCGCTCGCGGGGACGCCGCTGAAGGTGCTCAACGCCGAGCTCGAGCGGCTCGGCCTGAGCCTGCACAACATGGGCGACATCGCCGAGCAGACCCTCGCCGGCGCGATCTCCACCGGCACCCACGGCACCGGGGGCGTCGCGGCCGGGCTGGCCACCCAGGTGGAGGGCCTGGAGCTGGTCACCGGCACCGGCGAGGTGCTGCGCGCGAACGCCGAGGAGAACCCCGACGTCCTCGACGTCGCCCGGATCGGCCTGGGGGCGCTGGGGATCCTGACCAGCGTCACCTTCCGGGTGGAGCCGCTGTTCCTGCTCGAGGCGATCGAGCAGCCGATGACCTGGGACGAGGCGCTGGGCTCCTTCGACGCGATGGTGGCCGAGAGCCACCACGTCGACCTGTACTGGTTCCCCCACACCGACCGCCTGCTCGCCAAGCGCAACGAACGCCTCGCCGCGCCGCTCGACGAGGCCGAGCCGCTCCCCCGCTGGCGCTCGTGGCTGGACGACGACCTGCTGTCCAACACGGTCTTCGGCGCCCTGACCGCCGCCGCCAACCGCGTGCCCGCGGCCATCCCGGCGATGAACCAGCTCTCCGCCCGCGCGCTGTCCGCGCGCACCTACAGCGACGTCGCCCACCGGGTCTTCACCGCGCGGCGCGACGTGGTCTTCCGGGAGATGGAGTACGCCGTGCCGCGCGAGGCCGGCCTGACCGCGCTGCGCGAGGCGCGCCGGGCGATCGAGGGCTCGGACTGGCGGATCAGCTTCCCGGTGGAGATCCGGGTCGCGCCGGCCGACGACGTCCCGCTCTCGACCGCCTCCGGCCGCGACTCGTTCTACCTGGCCTTCCACACCCACCGGTCCGCCGACCACACCGCCTACTTCGCCGGGATCGAGTCGATCATGCGCGCCCACGACGGCCGCCCACACTGGGGCAAGGTGCACACCCGCACCGCCGCGGACCTCGCGCCGGCGTACCCCCGCTTCGGCGACTTCCTGGCGATGCGGGACCGGCTGGACCCCGACCGGGTGTTCTCCAACGCCTACCTGCGGCGCGTCCTCGGGGACTGATCCGAACCTTTTGGCAGGGTCGCCGCGTCTGGGTGTGCGACGGGGCAGGGTGCCCCGTGACGGGAGGACACGACGGCCATGCGACTGCAGCCTCGCGACCGGTCGGGCGACCGGGCCGACTTCGCCGACTTCGTCGCCGCGCGGTCTGCCGCCCTCCACCGCGCGGCCTACCTCATGGTCGGCGACGTCGGCCTGGCCCAGGACCTGGTCCAGGAGGCGCTGACCAAGACCTACGTCGCCTGGCCGCGGCTGCGCGACAAGGGCAACGCGGAGGCCTACACGCGCAAGGCGATCACGACCACGGCCATCAGCTGGTTGCGCCGCAAGGGCTGGTCGCACGAGCGCAGCACCGACGCCCCACCGGACCGCGGGACGCCGGGGCACGACGATGCCGTCGCCAGCCGGGAGTGGCTGTGGGCCGCCCTGCAGGAGCTGCCCCCACGGCAACGGGCCGCGATCGTGCTGCGCTACTACGAGGACCTCACCGAGGCGCAGACCGCCGAGGCGATGGACTGCGCGGTCGGCACCGTGAAGAGCCAGGTGTCGGCCGGCCTCTCCCGCCTGCGCGACCGGCTCGGCCCGTCCCCGGTATGGGACGACATCCTTCCCCTGACCCCGACGGCGGTGACCCGATGACCGAGCAGCTGAGGACCATCCTGCACGAGCAGGCCGACTCCGTGGACTTCGCCGTCCCCGACGTGGCGCAGATGGCCGCACAGGGCGACCGGCGCGTACGCCGCCGGCACGGGGCCGTGGTCGGCGGCATCGCCGCCGCGGTGGTGCTGCTGTCGGTGACCGCGACCCAGGTGGCCGGCGCCGGCCACAGCCGGGACAGCGCGCCGGTCGTCACGCGGCCTGCGCCCGCTCCGCGGGTGGTCGCCTGGTCGACGGGGTCGATCATCCACGCCGGCGACCGGACCATCGACGTCGGGCACGAGGTGCACGCCTTCGTCGAGACCTCGGCTGGGTATGTCGTGGCCGACACCGACGGCAAGGTGTGGTCGGTGGTCGACGGGAACGTCACGCCGGTCGGCCTCATCGATGCCAAGCACCCTCGGCTCGTGGCGGACCCCAGCCGCACGCGCGCAGCCTGGGTGGGCACCGGCCTGGACGCGCCGGGAAGGGTCGAGCGCTCCGGGCTCCAGGTCCTGGACCAGTCCGACGGTCGCATCTCCATGGACGGCCAGATTCCTGCGCCTGGCGAGCCCACCGCGATGTCTGGCAACGTCCTCTACCTCACTGAGAAGCGAGGCACGGTGGCACTGGACCTGGTCACCGGGGGCCAGGTCGTCGTCGACCCGGCGGGCCAGGGCGAGACACACGACGGGCTCGGCGTGCTGGCCGCCCACGACGAGACCTTGGCGATGAAGGCCGACGGCGGCACCCTGGTCGGCACCTCCCGCGATCACGCCGTCCTGCTCGACCAGGCCTACGGGAGCATCGGTGCCTTCTCCCCCGACGGCGCCTACTACTCGAACGACGCCGACTCGCCGTCGGTGTGGGCGGTCCGGACCGGCAAGCAGGTGCCCGTGCCCGGGATGGACGCCTACGCCTTCGCCACCGGGTTCGAGTGGCTCGACGACCACACGCTGCTGCTCATCGCCGAGAAGGGAGAGGGCGACCCGATGGTGCTGGTGGAGTGCGCGATCCCCGGCGGCAGCAGCTGCCGACAGGCCGCGACGCTGGGCGACCTCGAGCACCCCGACTACCAGCTGCCAGTGGGCGAGCCGATCGGCGACTGACCGGCCGGACTCAGACGCTGGCGGGCCCCCGCGGCAGCGGGGCCTGCCAGTTGCGCCGCATCGCGACCAGCCGCCAGACCGTGCACAGCCCGCCGCCGGCGACGGCCACGAGGACCGTCGGGACGCTGGTCTCCTCGCGCAGCGCGACCACCACGGCGGCGCCGGCCAGCGCCGGGATCGCGTAGAGCTCGCCCCGGAACACCGAGGGCGTGCGGGAGGCGAGCAGGTCACGGATCATCCCGCCGCCGATGCCGGTGACCATGCCCATCAGCGCGGCCGGCAGCGGGTGCAGGCCGTAGTCGAGCGCCTTCAGTGCGCCGGTCACGCAGAACAGCCCGAGGCCGAAGGCGTCGAAGATGTTCACCGTGCGCTCCCGCCGGCCCACCGAGGGGTGGAACCAGAAGGTGACCAGGCCCGCGACCACCGGGATCAGCAGGTAGCGCCAGTCCTGGAGCGCCGCCGGCGGGGTCGCCGCGATCAGCACGTCGCGGAGGAAGCCGCCGCCCAGGCCGGTCGTACCGGCCAGGACGAGGACGCCGAAGACGTCGAGCTCCCTGCGCACCGCCACCAGGGCCCCGGAGATCGCGAAGACGAAGATCCCGGCGAGGTCGAGCACCACGAGCGTGGTCGACGGCTCGGTCACCGGGAGCGTCGAGGCCACGCGTGGAGGGTACCGGCCGAGGCCTCCCGGAGAGGGACCGCGGGGGCGCGCCGACTCGGTCACGCGCGTGGCGCGGCGGCTGACGTAACCTTGCCCCACCGGACGACCACGCTGACCTGCAGGAGCACACCCACCCATGGCGCACCTCACGCTCACCGCAGTGAGCGACGACGGGCGGCGCCTCCTGCTGGCCAACGACGCGGGCGAGGAGTTCACCCTCGACGTCGACGCCCGCCTCCGGGCCGCCCTGCGCGGCGACACCGCACGCCTCGGCCAGTTGGAGACCCCCATGGACAGCGCCCTCCGTCCCCGCGACATCCAGGCCCGGATCCGGTCCGGCGAGACCCCCGAGGCGGTCGCCCAGGCCGCGCAGACCACCGTCGACAAGATCATGGCGTTCGCGGCGCCCGTGCTCGCCGAGCGCCAGCACGTCGCCGAGCGGGCGCAGCGCTCGTCGGTGCGCCGCAGGGCGGGCTCCGACCAGTCCTCGGGCGCCCGCACCCTCGGTGACGTGGTGGCCGCCCACCTGCGCTCGGTCAACGTCGACCCGGCCGCGGTGGTCTGGGACGCCTGGCGGCGCGAGGACGGCCGGTGGTGCCTGACCGGCGAGTTCGGCACGACCACCCGCAGCGGCCACGGCCGCTTCACCTTCGACATGCCCGGCAACTACGTGGTCGCCGACAACGACGACGGCCGCTGGCTGCTCGGCGAGCTCGTCGAGCAGCCGCGTCCAGCGGCGCGCAACGACCTCGCGGAGGCCCGGCAGCGCCGGCTCTCGGCGGTCCGGCCCGGCGACGCCGAGGAGCTGCCGCTCGGCGACGCGCCCGGCGAGGCCCTGGGCGACGACGCGATCGAGCTGGTCACCGGCGAGCAGCCTCTGGAGGCGTTCCTGACCGAGCAGGCCCCGCCCGCCGAGGAGCACGACCTGCGCGAGCAGGCCGCCGACGCCGCGGCGCTCGACGAGGTCCCGGCGGAGGCCGACGAGGCGCCTACCTCCGCGGGCGAGCCGATCGTCGAGCCGGCCGCCGAGGAGCCGGTTGCCGGGGCCGAGCCGGCCACCGAGGAGCCGCCGTCACGCCGGCCGGTGCGCAAGAGCCGCGGACGCGCGTCGGTGCCGAGCTGGGACGAGATCATGTTCGGCGGCGGCAAGTCCGAGTAGGACCGTCCCGGCCCCACGGGCCGGTGTGACGACAGCCGTCACACCTTTGCCCCTGCCCATACCGGCTACCACTGGGTAGTGTCCCGGCCATGTCGTACTTCGTCACGGGCGCCACCGGCTTCATCGGCCGACACCTGGTCCAGGAGCTGGTGGACCATCGCGAGGGCGAGATCTTCGTGCTGGTCCGCCAGGGATCGCTGGCCCGGATGGAGACCCTGGTCCGGCGCTGGGGCACCGACCGGGTCGTCCCGGTCGTCGGTGACCTCTCCGAGCCGGGGCTGGGTGTCGACGAGGGCTGGGTGGACGACCACCGCGACCAGGTCGACCACTTCTTCCACCTCGCGGCGATCTACGACATGACCGCCGACGACGCGACCAACGAGACGATGAACGTCGGGGGCACCCGCAACGCCCTCGAGCTCGCCGACTCGTTGCAGGTCGGCTGCTTCCACCAGGTCTCGTCGGTGGCGGCGGCGGGCGACTACCGCGGTCGCTTCGACGAGACGATGTTCGACGAGGGGCAGTCGCTGCCCTCGCCGTACCACCGCACGAAGTTCGAGTCGGAGCGGATCGTGCGCACCGAGTCGACCGTGCCGTGGCGGGTCTACCGGCCGGCGATCGTCGTCGGGGACTCCCAGACCGGCGCGATGGACAAGATCGACGGTCCCTACTACTTCTTCCCGCTGATCCGGCTGATGCGCGACAACCTGCCGGCCTGGCTGCCGCTGGTCGGCGTCGACCTCGGCGACACCAACGTGGTGCCGGTCGACTACGTGGCCGCGGCGATGGACCACATCGCGCACCTGCCCGGGCACGACGGCGAGGCGTTCCACCTGGTCAACCCCGAGCCGCAGCCGGTCGTGGACACGATCAACGCGCTGTGCGCGGCCGCGGGGGCGCCGCAGTTCGCGACGCCGATCGACCGGCGGGTCGCCCGCTCCGCGGGGCTCGGCCTGCTCCCCAGGGCGCTGCGGCCGCTGTCGGTGCTCAACGAGGTGATCCGGTCGGCGCCGGCCCAGCTCGTGCTCGACCAGACCATCGGCCGGCTCGGGATCCCGGCGGAGGTGCTGGCGCACAGCTCGTTCAACGCGGTCTTCGACTCCCGCCGCACCGAGAAGGCGCTCGGCGGGTCCGGGATCGGGGTGCCCGACCTGGAGTCCTACGCCCGCTCGCTGTGGACCTACTGGGAGGAGAACCTCGACGGCTCCACCGGCCGCGACCCCCGCAACCGGGAGGCGCTCACCGGCAAGTACGTCGTGATCACCGGCGCCTCCTCGGGCATCGGGCACGTGACCGCACTGAAGGTCGCCCAGGCAGGCGGCATCCCGGTGCTGGTCGCCCGCGGCAAGGAGAAGCTCGAGGACACCCGGGCCGCCATCGAGCTGCGCGGCGGCACCGCCCACGTCTACCCCTGCGACCTCTCCGACATGGAGGCCATCGACCGCCTCTGCGAGGCGATGGTGGCCGAGCTGCCGTCGATCGACTTCGTGGTCAACAACGCCGGGCGCTCGATCCGCCGGTCGCTGCGGCTCTCCCAGGACCGGTTCCACGACTTCGAGCGCACCATGCAGCTGAACTACTTCGGCGCGATCCGGCTGGTCATGGGGCTGATCCCGACGATGCAGGAGCAGAAGCGCGGGCACGTCGTGAACGTGTCCTCGATCGGCGTGCAGACCAACCCGCCGCGGTTCTCGGCGTACGTCGCCTCCAAGGCCGCGCTCGACTCCTGGTCCAACGTCGTCGCCTCCGAGCTGGTCGGCGACGGCATCACGTTCACCGGCATCCACATGCCGCTCGTGCGGACGCCGATGATCGCGCCCACCCGGATCTACGACAAGTTCCCCACGATCTCCCCGGCCCAGGCCGCCGACCTGGTGATCAAGGCGATGGTGGAGCGCCCGCACGAGATCAACACGATGCTCGGCAACGCCGGCGCGGTCGCCCACACCGTGGCCCCCAAGCTGTCGTTCCGGGTGCTCAACATGGCCTACCACGTCTTCCCCGACTCGGCGGCGGCCAAGGGCGAGGCCGCCGGCGGCACCCGGGAGTCGGAGCAGATCATGCTGGCCAAGATCTTCAAGGGCATCCACTGGTAGCCCGGCCCGGCTGACCAGCCGGTGCCGGATGACCGGCCGGGGCTAGGGCGTGACGATGGCGAAGTCCTTCGCGCCCGGGTCGAGGACGCCGGCGAGGCGGGTGAGCACGGACCCGTCGCCGGACAGCCCGATCCCCGAGCCGGTGAGGGCCTCGACGGAGAGCCCGCCCGTGGCGAGCGCCGGGAGCGAGCGCCGGGTGGCGGTGATCGTGGCGTCCGCCTCCCCCCGCTGCGGCCGGGGGCTGTGGGTGAGCACCCCGTTCGCCAGCCGCAGCCGGTAGCGCTCCTCGGTGTCGGTGAGCAGCACGTCGATCGTGAGCGTCTCGTCCCACGCCCGCGGGCCGTCCACCCGGATCGCGAGGGCGTCGAAGAGCATCGCCGGCGTGAGCTGGGCGACCGCGTCCGGGGTGGTGGTCTCGGTCGGGGTCCCGAACTGTCCGTCGCGCAGCTCGGTGGCGCCGGAGAGGTAGAAGCCGCGCCAGGTGCCGTTCTCCGACCCGTAGCCCAGCTGCTCGTAGGTGTCGGCCAGCACGCCCCGGGCCTCGGCGTGGTCGGGCCGGGCGAAGACCGCGTGGTTGCCGAGCTCTGCGGCCCAGCGGTAGTCGCCGGCGTCGAAGGCGGCGCGCGCCTGGGCGACGACCGCGTCCACGCCACCGATCGCATCGACGTAGCGCCTGGCCCTCCCGACCGGCGGGTGCTCCCAGAGGTGGGCCGGGTTGCCGTCGAACCAGCCGAGGTAACGCTGGTAGATCGCCTTGACGTTGTGGCTGACCGAGCCGTAGTAGCCCCGGGCGTTCCAGGCGTTCTCCAGGGCGGGCGGCAGCACGATCTCCTCGGCGATCTCGGCCCCGACCAGGCCCCTGTTCAGCATCCGGAGCGTCTGGTCGTGGAGGTAGGCGTACAGGTCGCGCTGGGTGGTCAGGAACTCGACGACGCGCTCGTTGCCCCAGGTGGGCCAGTGGTGCGAGGCGAAGGCGACCTCCACCTCGGCGCCGAAGAGGTCGATGGTCTCGGTGAGGTACGTCGCCCAGCCGTGCGGGTCGCGCACGAGGGCGCCGCGCAGGGTGAGCAGGTTGTGGAGGTTGTGCGTGGCGTCCTCGGCCGTGCACAGCGCCTTGAAGTCGGGGAGGTGGATCAGCAGCTCGGACGGCGCTTCGGTGTCCGGGGCCATCTGGAACACCATCCGGACGCCGTCGACCGTCTCCTCGTGGCCGGTCGTGGTGACGGTGTCGGTGGGTGCCAGGAGCGACACGGTGCCGGTGGAGATCGCCTGGCCGAGCCCGGCGCCCACCGCGCCGTGCGGGCCGCGGGGCAGCGCGGCGCCGTACATGTAGCCGGCGCGGCGGTTCATCGCGGTCCCGGCGAAGACGTTCTCCGACACCGCGTGCTCGAGGAATCCCTCGGGGGCGAAGACCCTCACGGCCCCGGAGGCGACCTCCTCGGCCGTGACGAATCCCCGGATGCCGCCGAAGTGGTCGGCGTGGGAGTGCGTGACCACCACCGCCTTCACCGGGCGGTCGCCCCGGTGCTTGCGGTAGAGCGCGAGTGCGGCTGCGCCCGTCTCGACCGACAGCAGGGTGTCGATGACGACGATCCCCTCGTCGCCCTCGACGAAGGTCGTGTTCGACAGGTCCATCCCGCGCACCTGGTAGATGCCCTCGACGACCTCGAACAGCCCGTCGATCGCGGCGAGCCTCGACTGGCGCCACAGGCTCGGGTGCACGGTCTCGGGGGCGTCGCCGTCCAGGAAGGCGTCGGCGCCGTTGTCCCACACGACCCGGCCGTCGTCGGCGACGACCGGCCCCTCGATCCGGGCGATGAGTCCACGGTTCGCGTCCTCGAAGTCCCGCGTGTCGTCGAACGGTAGCGAGGCGAGGGCGTGCTCGTGCTGGGCCTGGATGCCGGCGCTGGCAGCGTGGAGTGTGGTCGTCATGGCCCGAGTCTCGGTGCGAGCGCAGCCGACAACATCACCCGAACCGGATGAGGCCGACCACCTCGTCGAAGGCGTGCCGCCGGACAGGAATCGTCACGCGCCGGACGGTAACGCAGTCCACCGACGCCGCGGGGATGCCTCACTGCGTCGACACGATCGGCCAGGACGACGTCGCGTCCGGAGGAGAGGTCGAGCCACCCGGTGGACCAGGATCTCCTCGGGCGAAAGCCCACCAACTCGCCCACAATGCCTCCATGCCCGGTCTGGCCGTGGCGCTCGGCGCCCTGGTGCTCGGCGCCCTGCTGCTCGGCCTCGCCGTGCTCACCGGCGTGGGCAGTCGCCGGCGCGGCGCCCGCCCGGCCGTGGCCGTGCTGAGTGCGATCGGGTTCCCGGCCACCTGGGTGGTCTGGTACGTCAGGGACGTGCACCCCTACCGGCACCGGCGCGCCGCGTAGCGCGCCCGCCGGGCGGGCTCAGGACGTCTCGACCGGCCGCGAACGGTCGGCGACCCACTCGCTCCAGCTGCCGGGGTAGAGCGCGGCGCGGACGCCGGCGACCTCCATGGCGAGCACGTCGTGGGCGGCGGTGACGCCGGAGCCGCAGTACGCCGCCACCTCGCCGCGCTCCCCCGCCTCGACGGTGGCGCCCACGGCGGCGTACACCTCCCGCAGCTCGGCGGCGGCCAGGAAACGCCCGTCCGGCCCGAGGTTGCGGGCGGTGGGGACGTTCACGGCGCCGGGGATGTGCCCGGCCACGGGGTCGATCGGCTCGGTCTCGCCGCGGTAGCGCTCGGCAGCCCGGGCGTCGACGAGCACCGGCACCGAGGGGACGCCGGGGGCCTCGACCAGCGGCAGGTGGCCCGGCGAGGCGGTGAAGTCCCCCGGCACGGCGGCGTCGGTGGACAGGTCGCCGGTCTCCACCGGACAGCCGGCGGCGAGCCAGGCCGCCCAGGCGCCGTCGAGCAGCCGCACGTCGGCGTGGCCGTGGTAGCGCAGCAGCCACCACGCCCGGGCGGCGGCGTGGCCCGTCCAGTCGTCATACACCACGACCGGCCGGTCGAGGCTGACCCCGGCGCGCCGCATCGCGGTCTCGAAGAGCGTGGCGTCCGGCAGCGGGTGCCGGCCGCCGGACCCCGCGGGAGCGGCCAGGTCGGTGTCCAGGTCGACGTACGCCGCCCCGGGCACGTGCCCGGCGCGGTACTCCTCCAGGCCGGCGGGGCCACCGAGCCGGTAGCGGACGTCGAGCACGGTGACCGCCCCGAGCAGCTCCCCGAGCTCGGCCACGGACACGAGGGGATCGGTCACACCGGCGCTGCGCATGCGGGTCATCATGCCCGACGCCCGAGGCTGTGAAAGGATCGCCATCCGTGGCTGAACTGCACTTCTTCACCGGCACCATGGACTCCGGCAAGAGCACGCTGGCGCTCCAGACCAACCACAACCACGCGGCGCGTGGTCGGGCGGGCAGGATCTTCACCACCCGTGACCGCGCCGGGGAGGCGATGGTCTCCAGCCGTCTCGGGCTCACCCACGAGGCCATCGAGGTCGAGCAGGACTTCGACTTCTGGAACTACGTCGTCCGGTCGCTGACCCAGGGCGCCCGGATCGACTACCTGGTCTGCGACGAGGCGCAGTTCTACACCCGCGAGCAGGTCGACCAGCTGGCCAAGCTCGTCGACGAGCTGCAGATCGACGTGTTCGCGTTCGGGATCCTCACCGACTTCCGCAGCGAGCTGTTCGAGGGCAGCGCGCGACTGGTCGAGCTGGCCGACCGGATGAACGTGCTGCAGGTCGAGGCGCTGTGCTGGTGCGGCAAGCGCGCGACCCACAACGCCCGCACCGAGAACGGCGTGATGGTCGTCGAGGGCGACCAGATCGTCGTCGGCGACGTCGACCAGGCCGAGGCCGACCGGGCGGACCAGGCGCCGGCAGCGAACGTGGCCTACGAGGTGCTGTGCCGCCAGCACCACCGGCGCCGGCTGACCGCGGCCCGCGCCAAGGCGGTCAGCCTGGCGCCCGAGCCGCTGCCGTTCGGCTGACCCCCGGGCCCCTGGTCTGGATCACCGTTCTGGACCAATGTGGGTAAGTGTCGGGCGGTCCCTTCTCAGTGGGGCCGGCGGGGAGCAGTCTGTGTCCCGGTCACGGACCCGCCCGAGAGGAGCTCCCCGTGAGATCGACCTACCGCACGCTCTGCTACCTGATCGCGTTCGACGTCATGCTCCAGGCCGCCTTCATCGCCTGGGCGGTGTTCGGCCTCGGCAAGTGGGTCGAGGACGGCGGGGTGTTGGACAAGAAGGCCATGGACGACACCAGCACCTGGCACTTCACCGCGGAGCGCGGCTTCATGTTCCACGGCATCAACGGCCAGATGCTGATCCCCCTGCTGGCGCTGGTGCTGCTGGTCGTGGCGTTCGTCTGGAAGGCCCCCGGCGCGGTGCGCGCCGCGGCCATCGTGCTCGGCCTGGTCGTCGTGCAGGTCCTGCTCGGCTTCGCCGGCATGGCGGTGCCGTTCCTGGGCGCGCTGCACGGGCTCAACGCGCTGTTCCTCTTCGGCGCCGCCGTCATGGCGGGCCTGCGGGTGCCCGGCGTCCAGGAGCCGGCCGCACAGCAGTCCGTCACGACCACCTGAGGGCCCTCAGCAGACGATCATCGGGATGAGCATCTCCGCGGCCGTCAGCGAGCCGTGCAGCCCCACGAGCGTGGCCTCGTAGGGGAAGGCGTTCGTGGACAGGATCGCCGTGTCGCCGTGGCAGGCGACCAGCACGTCGCCGAGCCGCGGGCGTACGGCGGGCTCCACGGTCCCGAACCAGCCCCGCTCGACCGCGGTGTCGCGGGTCATCACCTCGGCGCGGTCCCCCAGCAGCTCGCCCCACGTGGCGACCACGTCGGCGACCGCCCCGCGGTGGCAGTAGAGGTGCCGGAAGCGGGCCTCGCCGCCGAGCAGGGCGACCCCGTCGCGCAGCTCGTGGTGGGCGTCGACGTCGACCCGGCTCTCGGGCGGCGAGTCGACCATGCCGTGGTCGGCCACGACCAGCAGCCGGGTGGAGGGAGGCAGCGCGTCGCGCAGCTGCTCGGCCTCGGAGTCGATCATCGACAGCTGCTGCAGCCACTGGCTCGAGGCGACGCCGTAGCGGTGCCCGGTCCAGTCGAGGTCGCCGTCGTAGAGGTAGGTCAGCGACGGGTTGTCGGAGGCGGCGCTGACCGCCGCCGCGATCCGCTCCCCCACCTTGTCGGCGCCCACGTAGTCGGCGCCGCGGTGCGCCGCCACCGTCAGCCCGCTGCCGACGAACTCGCGCTTGTTGACCACGGTGACCGCGGCCCCGCGCTCGCGCAGCCGCGCGAACGCGGTCGGGTGCGGCTGCCACTCCAGCGGGTCGACGTCCTTGTCCCACATCAGCGCGTTGAGCAGCCGGTCGGTGCCCGGCACCCGCGAGGTGAAGCCGACCAGGCCGTGTGCGCCCGGGGTGAGGCCGGTGCCGAGCGAGGTCAGGCTGGTCGCCGTCGTGGACGGCACGCCGGCGGTGGCCGGGGACTGCTCGGCCAGCAGCGAGGAGAGGTACGGCGCGGCGTGGGCGTAGCGCTCGAGCAGCCGCGCGCCCATGCCGTCGACGAGGAACACGACGTAGGCCGCAGCCTCGGGCAGCACCAGCCGCGAGGGGCCGTCCTGGTCGCGCAGCGGGCGGCCCAGCGCCGTCGCCACGGCCGGCACGACGTCGCCCAGGGACCGCTCGTGGTAGGCCGGCTCGACGAACCCGGCCCCCGCGGCCGCGAGCGTCACGCCGTGTGGGTCCGCGCCGAGAGGGACTCGGCGAAGGACAGCAGTCCGGCGACCGCGTCGGTGCCGTCGGCAGCGGCCGAGACCCGCAGCGAGAAGTCGTCGGAGGCCAGCACCCCGGTGTAGCCGTGGTCGGCGTCGCACTCCGGGTCGCTGCAACCGGCCGGCTCGAGGTCCATCCGGCTCACCCCGCCCCACCCGATCGTCAGCACCGCCTCGGCCGGCTTGCTCGGGCCGGAGGTGGGGTTGGCGATCATCCGCGTCACCACCACCGACTTCACCGCCGAGAGGGTCACGGCCTCGGTCGAGGTGGAGGTGTACGGCTCGGGCAGCAGGTCGTCACCGGTGTGCTCGTCGGTGTGGGCGAGCACCAGCCGGCTCGGGGTCAGCACGATCACGCTCAGGTGCCGGCGGACCTCGTCACGCTCGAAGGTCGGCTCATGGTGCACGAAGAACGACACCACCTGCTCCCCCGCGACCGCCGAGTCGACGCCGTCGGCCACCACCTCGGGGTAGTAGCCGGTCCGCTCGATCGCGTGCCGGAGCTCGAGCGTGCGGTCCCGGTCCTCCGTGGTCCTGCTGGTGCGCATGCCTGCAGTCTGTCACGCAGCCTCGACGACGACCGGCACGGACTCCGGCACGCCGTCCTGGGTCGCGGTCAGGTGCCGCCGGAGGTCGACGAAGAGCACCGCCGCCAGCGCGGTCCCGCCCACGACCACGGCGGCCCACAGGTGCGGGAGGCCGTGCCCGATCAGCAGGCCCGCCGAGGCCGGCCCGACGATCGAGCCGACGGTCCAGGTCATGCCCTGCAGGGCGTTGTAGCGGCCGCGCATGTCCTCGCGCGCCAGGTCGTTGACGATCGCAGGCGCGAGCGGCGCCCAGAGCGTCTCGCCGGCGCCGAACAGCCCCAGTCCGACGATGATCGCGGCCACGGCGGCCCACCCGGTCACGGCGTCGGAGGCGGCGATGACGAGCCATGAGACCGACCAGGTGCCCGCGCACACGGCCAGCATCAGGCTGCGCCGGCGACCCCGGATCATCCGGAGCGTGACCAGCTGCCCGGCCACGATCGCCCCGGTGTTGGCGCCGTACGCCCAACCGAGCGCGTGCGCGGGGATGCCGGCCACGGACACGGCGTACGCCGCGAGCCCGGCCTCCATCTGGGAGTAGCCGAAGGTGATCGCCAGGATCGAGATCGCCACCACGCGCAGCAGCGTCCGGTCGCGCAGCACCACCGACCAGGAGGCCTGCTCCACCGCGTCGGCGGCCTCGCCGTCCTCGGCGCCCGCGGGCGCGTCGATCGAGGGGGCGCGGCCGGTGCCGCGCGGCATCGTGACCAGCACGAGGATGTAGGCGAGGTAGGTCAGGCCGTCGATCAGGTAGAGCCGCTGGAACGACGCGACCGAGGACATGTCGACGATCGTGGCGCTGATCAGCCCGCCGACGCCGAGCCCGGCGTTGAGCAGCATGAAGTTCAGGCCGTAGACCTTCTCCCGTGCCTCGGCCGGCACCAGCCGGGTCAGCATCGCGGTCGCCGCCGGCCACAGCCCGACGGTGCCGGCGACGATCAGCGAGCCGACGACGAAGGCGCCGGCTACGTCCTCGACGAACCCGATCGAGGTGGTGCACGCCGCCTCGACCACCAGGCCGGCGACCATCACCGGCCGCGGCCCGAACCGGTCGATCAGGGTGCCGCCGACCGGGCTCAGCGCGAAGCCGAGCAGCCCCATCCACGCGAAAATCAGGCCGACCGTGGCCGTCGGGATGCCGCGCACCTCGGCGAGGTAGACGTACAGGAACGGCATGGTCAGCCCGCTGCCCAGGGCCGAGAACGCGAACCCGAGGAAGAGGCGGTGCACCCGCGGGTCGAGGTCGCGCAGGCGCAGCTCGCCGGGGGTGGGCGGGACATCGGTCACGAGGTCCGATTCTCGGTGCTCGTGGGGGCCGTGAGCCAATTGTTATCGGGCCGCGCTGGACCGAACCCTCAGCCCGGGATGGTGTCCCCGGGGTGCGCCGGCATCCGGCGCACGAACCAGTCGGAGCGCTGGTCGGAGACCGGGTCGACCCGCGCGGCCGCGGTGAGCACGGTGGCGCCCTGCGCGCCGGCCAGCACCAGCGAGAGCTCCAGGGAGCTGACCTGGGGCAGGTCGTTCTGCAGCTGGGCGACCCGGCGGATCAGCCGCTCCACCTCGGCGACGTCGACCACCTCGCTGCCGCGGTAGCCGAACAGCATCGGCGAGGCCTTGATCTCCCGGACCATCGCGGCGGCGTCGCGCTCCCCCAGCGGCGGGATCCGGTAGGCCTTGTCCGCCAGCAGCTCGCTCAGCGGCCCGGAGATGCCGAAGGACACCACGGGACCGAACAGCGGGTCCTCGATGCTGCGGATCGCGACCGGCACGCCGGGCGTGGAGTTCTTCTGCACCACGAAGCCGGCCCGGTCCGGGTCGGTGATCCTCGCGGTGAGGGACTCCCAGGCGTCCCGCATCTCCTCGACGGTGTCGATGTGCCGCCAGACGTGGGCCTGGTCGGGACGCTCGCGCAGGTGCTCGGCGGTCGCCTTCAGCACCACGTCCCAGCCGAGGTCGTGCCCGGCCTGCTCGGCCTCCTCGACGTCGGACACGGGCCAGGTCGGCCACAGCTCCACGCCGTACGCCGCCAGCAGCGCGGTCAGGTCCTCGCGCTCCAGCTGCGTGCCCTCGGGGTGGCGGCGCAGCAGCTGGTCGACCAGGCGCCTGGCGGCCAGCACGTCGACCTCGTCGGGGCCGACCGGGGGGCCGTCGGGGGTGCGCAGCCAGACGGCGTACTCCACGACCCGCGCGAGCGCCCGCACCGCGGCCTCGACGGCCGGGTAGGACGGCACCGAGCCACGGCCGGCCGTGGAGCCGGCCACGTCGGGGACCCGGAGCAGCTCCGGGACGCCCTCGGCGCCGAGGAAGGAGGAGACCAGTGGCTTGTCCGACTGCTCCCCCACGGCCGCGAGCACGTTGGCGACGTCCTCGCCGGAGACATTCAGCGGCGGGATGTAGACCGCGACCACCGAGTCGATCTCGGGGTCGTCGATCGCGTCGTCGAGCGCGTCCTCGAAGTCCTCGGCGGTCGCGTCGGCACCCAGCGCGACCGACTTGTTGACGACCAGGCCCACCGCGGCGGCGGCGTCGGCGGCCAGCAGCCCGAGCGCGTCGGAGTTGCCGACGACGGCGACCCGGCGGCCGCGCGGCAGCGGCTGGTGGGCCAGCAGCTGGGCGACGTCGAACATCTCCTCCAGCGTGTCGACCTGGATCACGCCAGCCTGGCGGAACATCGCGTCGACCGCCTGCGGCGGCGCGGCGATCTTGCGCACGGCGTGGCCCATGGGCACGCCCTGGGTGGTGCGCCCGGAGCGGACCGCGACGATCGGCTTGCGCAGCGAGACCCGCCGCGCGATCCGCGAGAACTTGCGGGGGTTTCCGATCGACTCGAGGTAGAGCAGCACGACCTCGGTGGAGTCGTCCTCCTCCCAGTACTGCAGCAGGTCGTTGCCGGAGACGTCGGCACGGTTGCCGGCGCTGACGAAGGTCGAGAGGCCCAGGCCGCGGTTGTTGACCTTCTCCAGGATCGCCGAGCCGAGCGCGCCGGACTGGCAGAAGAAGCCCGCGCGCCCGCGCGGCGGCATCACGCCCGACAGCGACGCGTTGAGCGAGACGCCCGGGCCGGTGTTGATGATGCCCAGGCAGTTGGGGCCGATCAGCCGCAGGCCGTAGGAGCGCGACAGGCCGACCAGCCGGCGCTGGCGCTGCCGGCCCTCCTCGCCGGTCTCGGCGAAGCCGGAGGAGATCACGATCAGGCCGTGGACGCCCTTGGCGGCGCAGTCGAGCACCACGTCCTGGACCGCGTCGGCGGGCACTGCGACCACGGCCACGTCGACCTCGTCGGGGATGTCCCCCACGGTCGGGTACGCCGGGAGCCCCGCGACGGCGCGGGAGTTGGGGTTCACCACGTAGACCCGGCCGGTGTAGTCGCCCAGCACCAGGTTGCGCACCAGGGCCTGGCCGACCGTCTCCTGGCGGCGGCTGGCGCCGATCACGGCCACCGAGCGGGGGTTGAAGAACTTCTCGATCGACGCGGCCTCGGCGCGGTGCTCGCGACCGGCCATCAGCCCGATCGCGGTCTCGGTCGGCTCGATCGGGAACTCCAGCGCCAGCACCCCGTCCTCGTACTCGCTGGCGACCCGGTAGCCGGCGTCCCGGAAGGTCTGGATCATCCGGCTGTTGTCGGGCAGCACCTCGGCGACGAACCGCTCGATGCCGCGCTCGCGGCCGGCCTGGGCGAGGTGCTCGAGCAGGATCTGCGCGAGGCCCCGGCCCTGGTGCTTGTCCTCGACGAGGAAGGCCACCTCGGCCTCGCCCGGCTTGATCACGTCGTAGCGGCCGACCGCGATCATCTGGCCCGACAGCAGGACGACGAACGCCACCCGGTCCATGTGGTCGACCTGGGTGAAGCGGGCGACGTCCCGGTCGGACAGCCGCGGCATCGGCGAGAAGAACCGGTAGTACTTCGACTGGTCCGACACCCGGTCGTAGAACTCCACGAGCAGGTCCGCGTCCGCGGGCGCGATCGGCCGGATGTGCGCCGTCCGGCCGTCGCGCAGCAGCACGTCGGACTCCCAGTGGCGGGGCGCCGCTGGAACCGGGTGCGTCGTCGAGGGCTCGGTGCCGGTCACGAGGCGCAAATCTACCCGGGGGCTCCTCCGGCGTGCCCCTGAGGCGATCCGTCGGTGCCACCGGGGAGAATGCCCCCCATGGCCCGGCCCACCAAGCAGGATGTTCCCGACGACTTCGAGGAGCACATCCTCGACACCGACATCAAGCAGGAGATGGAGTCGTCCTTCCTGGAGTACGCCTACTCCGTCATCTACTCCCGGGCGCTCCCCGACGCCCGCGACGGCCTCAAGCCGGTGCAGCGCCGGATCCTCTACACGATGAACGACATGCGGCTGCTGCCCGACCGCGGCCACGTCAAGAGCGCGCGCGTCGTCGGCGAGGTCATGGGTCGGCTGCACCCCCACGGCGACAGCGCGATCTACGACGCGATGGTGCGGATGGCCCAGCCCTGGTCGATGCGGCTGCCGTTCATCGACGGCCACGGCAACTTCGGCTCGCCGGACGACTCCCCCGCCGCCATGCGCTACACCGAGGCCCGGATGGCACCCGCGGCGGTCGCGATGACCGCCTCGATCGACGAGGACACCGTCGACTTCAAGCCCAACTACGACAGCCGTGAGTTCGAGCCCTCGGTGCTGCCGTCCGCGATCCCCAACCTGGTCGTCAACGGCACCACCGGCATCGCGGTCGGCATGGCCACCAACATGGCGCCGCACAACCTGGTCGAGGTGGTGCAGGCGCTGCGCCACCTGATCAACCACCCGAACACCGACGTCGACGGGCTGATGCGCTTCATCCCGGGCCCCGACCTCCCGACCGGCGGCAAGATCGTCGGCCTCGAGGGGATCCGCGACGCCTACGAGACCGGGCGCGGCACCTTCCGGATGCGGGCGACCGCGCGGGTCGAGTCGGTCACGCCGCGTCGCAAGGGCATCGTCGTGACCGAGCTGCCCTACGGCGTGGGCACCGAGAAGGTCATCGAGCGGATCAAGACCCTGGTCCAGGGCAAGAAGCTCCAGGGCATCTCCGACATCAAGGACCTCACCGACCGCGAGAAGGGCCTGCGGCTGGTCATCGAGGTCAAGAACGGCTTCCACCCCGAGGCGCTGCTCGAGCAGCTCTACAAGCTGACGCCGATGGAGGACACCTTCGGCATCAACAACGTGGCCCTGGTCGACGGCCAGCCCCGCACGCTGGGCCTCAGGGAGCTGCTCCGGGTCTTCCTCGACCACCGGTTCGAGGTCGTGCGCCGCCGCTCGCAGTTCCGGCGCAACAAGAAGGCCGAGCGGCTGCACCTCGTGGACGGCCTGCTGATCGCGCTGCTCGACATCGACGAGGTCATCCAGGTCATCCGGACCAGCGACGACGCCGGGGCCGCCCGCGAGCGGCTGATCTCGGTCTTCGACCTCTCCCAGCTCCAGGCCGACTACATCCTCGAGATGCAGCTGCGCCGGCTGACCCGCTTCAGCCGCATCGAGCTGGAGAAGGAGCAGGAGGCGCTGCGCCGCGAGATCGAGGAGCTCGACGCGATCCTGAACGACGAGAAGCTGCGCTGGAAGGTCGTCTCCGAGGAGCTCGCCGAGGTCGCGAAGACCTACGGCACCCCGCGACGCACCGTGCTGCTGGAGTCCGCCGGCACCACGGTGACCGCCGCGAGCGTGCCGCTCGAGGTGGCCGACGACCCGTGCTTCGCGTTCCTGTCCTCCACCGGCCTGCTGGCGCGCTCCACGACCGACGAGGCGATCGGCTCCGGCGGCGGCCGGGCCAACCACGACGTGGTGGCCTCCGCGGTGCGCACCACCGTGCGCGGCGAGGTCGGCGTGCTCACCTCGCGCGGCCGGCTGGTCAAGCTCGGCGTGCTGGACCTGCCGGCGATCCCCGCCTCGGCCAACGACCCGAACCTCCAGGGCGGGGTGCCGCTCAGCGAGGTGGTCTCGCTGGAGGCCGGCGAGCGCGCCCTGGCCCTCTCCGCGCTCCCCACCGACGGCCCGGGCCTGGCGCTCGGCACCCGCCAGGGGGTCGTGAAGCGGGTCAACCCCGACGTGCTCTCCCGCGACGAGTGGGAGGTGATCTCGCTCAAGGACGGCGACGAGGTCGTCGGCGCGGTCGAGCTGGTCACCGGCGCCGAGACCCTGTGCTTCATCACCTCCGACGCCCAGCTCCTGCACTACGGCGCGGACGCGGTCCGGCCCCAGGGCCGCTCGGGCGGCGGCATCGCGGGCGTCCGCGTCACCGCGGGCGAGCATGTGGTCTGGTTCGGCGTGGTCGACCCCGAGGCACCGGACGGCTCGGTCGTGGTGACCGCCTCCGGCTCCTCGACCGCGCTCCCCGGCACCGAGCCGGGCTCGGTCAAGGTCACGACCTTCGACGAGTACCCGGCCAAGGGCCGGGCCACCGGCGGCGTGCGCTGCCACCGGTTCCTCAAGGGCGAGGACGCCCTGGTCTTCGCCTGGGCCGGCACCGCCCCCGCCCGGGCGGCCGCGACCAGCGGGGCCCCGGTCGAGCTGCCGCCGGCCACCGGCCGCCGGGACGGCTCCGGCGTCCCCGTGGCCCAGCCGATCGCCGCGTGCGCGGGCTCCGTGTCCCTGCGGGTCCGCGGTGGCAGTCTGGAAGGGTCAGGAGACGGGCCAGGAGAAGGGCCGGTGGGAGAGTGAGCACCATGCACCTGCGACGTCCGAGCGCCGCGCTCGCCGCCGTCCTGGGCGGGCTGGTCCTCACCGGCACGCTCGCCGGCTGTGACACCGCCTCGTCCTCCTCGGCGTCGGAGAAGTCGCCCACACAGGTGCTGGCGACGGCGAAGAAGACCCTCGACAGCACCAGCGGCGTGGACCTCACCCTGGCCACCGACAACCTGCCCTCCGGGGTCACCGGGGTCGAGCAGGCCGAGGGCGTGGCCACCCACGCACCCGCGTTCGACGGCAAGATCACCGTGGTCATCGGCGGCCAGTCGGTCGACGTGCCGGTGGTCTCCGTCGGGGGCAAGGTCTACGTCCAGCTCCCCTTCACCTCCGGCTGGCAGGACATCGACCCCGCTTCGTACGGCGCTCCCGACCCGGCCCAGCTGCTGAGCCCCGACCAGGGGTTCTCCTCGCTGCTCACCGCCACCACCGGGGTGAAGAAGGGTGACAGCGTGCGCGGCGGCACGGACAACAAGGAGGTGCTGACCAGCTACTCCGGCAGCGTCTCCGGCACCGAGGTCAAGCACGTGCTGCCCGGGGCGTCCGGCGACTTCGACGCGACGTACACGCTCACCAGCGACGACGAGCTGCGCCAGGCGAGGCTGACCGGGGTGTTCTACCCGCACTCCGACCCGATGACCTACACCCTGACGTTCGCGGACTACGGCACGGACAAGGACATCACCGCCCCGTGACCCGGTCGACCGGCCGCCCGCACCTGCTGCTCGCGCTCGCGGCCGTCGCGGTCGCCTTCGCGGCCGCCGACACCTACGTGGTGGTGCTGGCGCTGCCGGACATGATGAACGGCGTCGGCATCCCGATCGACCAGCTCCAGCGGGCGGCCCCGATCGTGTCGGGGTTCCTCCTCGGCTACGTCGCGATGCTGCCGCTCATCGGCCGGATCGCCGACCTGCGCGGGCGGATCCCGGTCCTGGTGTCCTGCCTGCTGCTGTTCGCCGCCGGCTCGCTGCTGACCACCCTCGCCTACGACCTGCCGACCCTGGTCGGCGGCCGGTTCCTCCAGGGCGTCGGCGGTGGCGGCCTGGTGCCGGCCACGCTGGCACTGGTGGCGGACCTCTATCCGGCGCAGCGCCGCGGCGTCCCGCTCGGCGTGGTCTCGGCGGTGCAGGAGCTGGGCAGCGTCCTGGGCCCGCTGTTCGGTGCGCTGGTGCTCGCCGTCGCCGACTGGCGGGCGATCTTCCTGGTCAACCTGGCCGTCGGCCTGGTCCTGGCCGCCGCGATCCGGCTCACGACGTCGGAGCGGGAGGCCCCGGAGGCGGCCTCGAGGCCGGGACGCCCGGACCTCCTCGGCGCCCTGCTGCTCGCGGCCACGCTGCTGGTGGGGGCGGTGGTGTTCGTGCGACCCACCCCGATGCTGCAGGACCTGACCTGGGGCCGGCTGTTCATCCCCTTCGCCGGCGAGGGCCGCTGGCTCACCCCGATCGGCGTGGCGGCCATGGCGGCGGCGGCGCTGCTCGTGGTCCGCTGCCTGACCGCGGCCCGCCCCCTGGTGGACCTGCGCGGCTGGTGGGGCACGGTGCGGGAGGCCGACCTCGTGGGCGCCGCGCTGCTCGCGCTCGCGCTCGCGGGCGTGATCCTGGCATTCGCCACCGCCGACCCCAAGGTGCAGGTGTTCTCCGCCCAGGGCGGCTGGTACCTCCTCGGCTCGGCCGTCGCCGCGGTGGCGTTCGGGGTCCACCTGCGGCGGGCGCCCGCCCCGCTGGTGCCGGGCGGCGCGCTGCGGCGTACCCCCGCCTGGGGCGCGCTGGCGGTGAGCTTCTTCGTCGGCGCCGCGCTGATCGCGGCGCTGATCGACATCCCGATCTTCGCCCGGACGACCGTGTACGCCGACTCGCAGCTGCTGGCGGCCCTGGTGCTGGTCAGGTTCCTGGTCGCGCTGCCGGTCGGGGCCGTGCTCGGCGGCTACCTCACCCGCTCGCTGCCCGCGGGTGTCGTCACCGCCGGCGGCATGCTGCTCGCCGCGCTGGGCTTCCTGATGATGAGCCGGTGGGGGCTGACCAGCCTCGACCACGCGACCGCCAACGTGCCGCTCCTGCTCGGCGGCCTCGGCTTCGGGTTGGCCCTGGCCCCGGTGAACGCCGCCGTGCTGGCCGCCACGGCCGACCGCGACCACGGCCTGGCCAGCGCGCTGGTCGTCGTGGCCCGGATGGTCGGCATGCTGGTGGGCATCTCGGCCCTCACCACGATCGGGCTGCGCCGCTACTACGCCGAGCAGGCCGACCTGCCGACCGTAAGGGAGGTCTGCGGCGGCGGCAGCCGGTGCGCGGCATTCACCCGGCTGCTCAAGGTGGCCGGCACCGCCCAGGAGCACACGGTCTTCGCCGGTGCCGCCGTCTGCGCGCTGGTCGCGGGCGGCCTGGCGCTGCTGCTGTTCCGGGGCGCCGGCACCCGGGCGGTGGACGCCGGCGAGATGCTGCGGGTGGCCGGATGAGCATCCGATAGCCTTCGGGCCGTGGCTGACTTCGACGACCTCCTCGCTGCCAACCGTGACTTCGCCGCCCACTTTTCCCTCGGCGGGTTCGACGGGATCGCCCACGCCGGTATCGGCATCGTGACCTGCATGGACTCCCGGATCGACCCGCTGCGCGTCGTGGGCCTGAAGGCCGGCGACGCCAAGATGTTCCGCAACCCCGGCGGCCGGGTCACCGACGCGGCCCTGGAGGCGCTGGTGCTGGGCGTGCACCTGCTCAACGTGTCGCGGATCCTCGTGGTGCCGCACACGCGCTGCGCCATGGCGTCCAGCTCCGAGGAGGAGCTGCACCAGCGGGTCGGCGAGTCCGTCGGCCAGGACGTCTCGTGGCAGCGCTTCCACGTGGTTGAGGACCAGGTCGCGGCCCTCGAGGAGGACGTGCACCGGGTCCGCAGCCACCCGCTCATCCCGGAGTCGGTCAAGGTGGGCGGCTTCCTCTACGACGTCGACACGGGGCTGCTCGACCAGAAGTTCTGACGCGGCGCGGACGGGGCGTGTCCCAGCTCACCCGCGGACCGGGGTCGCTGTCAGGAATCTGGCAGAACTCCCCACCTACCGTCCGGGGGTGACCTCCTCACCCACCACGAGCCTGCCCGAGACCCCGCGCCCGCCCCGGCGCCGCGAGCCCCTCGCCGCCAAGGTCCCCGAGATCACCGCCCTGTTCTGGGTGATCAAGGTCCTGACCACCGGCATGGGCGAGGCGGCCTCCGACGGGCTCGGCGAGACCAGCCTCGTGCTCGGCGGCGTGGTCGGCGTCGGCGGCTTCTTCCTGGCCCTGTGGCTGCAGCTGCGCAGCGACCGCTACCACGCCCCGACGTACTGGTTCTGCGTCTCGATGGTGGCCGTGTTCGGCACGATCATGGCCGACATCCTGCACGTCGCGACCGGGCTGTCCTACTACGTCACGTCGCTGTTCTACGCCGTGGTGGTGGGCGGGCTGTTCACCTGGTGGCACCGGTCCGAGGGCACCCTCTCGATCCACCACATCGACACCCGGCGGCGCGAGCGCTTCTACTGGGCGACCGTGCTGGCGACCTTCGCGCTCGGCACCGCCGTCGGCGACCTGACCGGACTGACCATGGACCTCGGCTTCCTGCCGTCGGGCCTGCTGTTCCTGGCCGCGATCCTGGTGCCGCTGGTCGCCTGGCGACTGGGCGTCAACGGCACGCTGTGCTTCTGGGCCGCCTACGTGCTGACCCGCCCGCTGGGTGCGTCGTTCGCCGACTGGATCGGCAAGGAGCACGAGATCGGCGGCGGCCTGGGCTTCGGTGACCTCAGGCTGACCGGGCTGCTGGTCGTCGCGATCGCGCTGCTGGTGTCCTGGGCGCACCGTTCCGGCCACGACGTCCAGCAGCCGATCCCGGTCGACGCCGAGGCCTGAGGGGCCTCCCCCCGGACTCAGTGGCCGGCGTCGCGCCGCGCCGCCTGCTGCTCGGCCCGCAGCGCCTCCCGGCGCCGCCGCCGCTCCTCCTCCTCGGCGGCCAACCGGGCGGCCTCCGCCTGCCGCCCGCGCTGACGGACCGCCTCACGGCCGTAGTGGACCAGCCCCAGCCCGTTGCCGACCAGGACCAGGCCGAGGACGCCCAGCACGATCGTCGCGTCCATGTGGGTGCGAACCTGGTGCACCACGTCGCCGGTGGCGTAGGCGACCCAGGCCCCGACCAGCACGGCCACGCCCGACACGCCCAGCGCCCAGCCGGCCGGCTCGAGGTGGTCCTCCACCGTCTCCCCCGTCCCCGCGATCATGCGTCCAGCGCCTCGACGTCGACCTCGTAGGCCCCCTGGACGATGAACTCCTTGCGCGGAGCCACCTCGGAGCCCATCAGCAGCTCGAAGATGCCGGCGGCCGCATCGGCGTCGTCGACGGTGATCCGCCGCAGCGTCCGGCGCCGCGGGTCCATCGTCGTCTCGGCCAGCTGGTCGGCGTCCATCTCGCCGAGGCCCTTGTAGCGCTGCACCGGGTCCTTCCAGCGGATGTTCTTCTTCTTCAGCTCGGCCAGCTTCCGCTGCAGCTCCGCGTCGGAGTAGGTGTAGAGGTACTTGTCCATCCCCTTGCGCGGGTTGGAGATCTCGATGCGGTGCAGCGGCGGCACGGCCGAGTAGACGCGGCCGTCCTTGATCAGGTCGGGCATGTACTTGAAGAAGAGCGTCGCCAGCAGCGTGCGGATGTGCGCACCGTCGGAGTCGGCGTCGGCCATGAAGATGATCCGGCCGTAGCGGCGGGCCTCCAGCTCGAAGGTCCGGCCCGAGCCGGCGCCGACGACCTGGATGATCGAGGCGCACTCGGCGTTCTTCAGCATGTCGCCGACCGAGGCCTTCTGGACGTTGAGGATCTTGCCGCGGATCGGCAGCAGCGCCTGGAACTCCGAGTTGCGGGCGAGCTTGGCGGTGCCGAGCGCGGAGTCACCCTCGACGATGAACAGCTCGGTCTTCTCGTTGTCGCCCGAGCGGCAGTCCGCGAGCTTGGAGGGCAGCGTGGAGGACTCCAGGGCGTTCTTGCGACGCTGGGTCTCCTTGTGCTGGCGGGCGGCGATGCGCGTCTTGGCCGCGCCGGCGACCTTCTCCATCACCAGCTTGGCCTGGGCCTTCTCGTGGCGCTTGGAGGAGGTGAGGAACTTCTTCAGCTCCGCCGAGACCACCTTGCGCACCACGCTGCGCGCGGCCGGCGTGCCGAGGATCTCCTTGGTCTGGCCCTCGAACTGCGGCTCGGCCAGCCGCACCGTGACGACCGCGGTGAGTCCCTCGAGCACGTCGTCCTTGACCACGTCGGCGTCGTTGACCTTCAGCGCCTTCGTGGCACGCATCGCCTCGTTGAAGCTCTTGGTGACCGCCTGCTCGAAGCCGGCCAGGTGGGTGCCGCCCTTGGGGGTCGCGATCACGTTGACGAACGAGCGCAGCTCGGTGTCGTAGCCGGTGCCCCACCGGACCGCCACGTCCACGACCAGCTCCCGCTCGACCTCCTGGGGGGTCATGTGCCCCTGGTCGTCGAGCAGCGGCACCGTCTCGGTGAAGGTGTCCGTGCCCTGCAGCCGCAGGATGTCGGTCACCGGCTCGTCGGAGGCCAGGAAGTCGGCGAACTCGGTGATGCCGCCGTCGTGGCGGAACTTCTCCTCCACCGGGCCCCCACCGTCGGCGCCGGTGCCGCGCAGGTCGCGGATGACGAGCTCCAGGCCGGGGACGATGAACGACGTCTGCCGGGCCCTGCCCAGCAGCCCCTCGAGCTCGAAGACCGCGTCCTTGGTGAAGATCTGCCGGTCCGGCCAGAACCTGATGCGGGTGCCCGAGCGTCCCTTCGCGACCCGGCCGCCCTTGCGGGTCAGCCCCGACCTCGCCTCGAAGCCGGCGGTCGGACCGTCGCCGTCGAACACGCCCGGGACGCCGCGGCGGAACGAGAGGCCCTGGGTCGACGGCGAGCGCTCGACGTCGATGTCCATCCGCGACGACAGCGCGTTGACCACCGAGAGGCCGACGCCGTGCAGTCCACCGGTGGCGTTGTAGGAGCCGCCGCCGAACTTGCCGCCCGCGTGCAGCTTGGTGGCGACCACCTCGACGCCGGGCAGCCCGGTCTTGGGCTCCTTGTCGGTGGGGATGCCGCGGCCGTCGTCGTGCACCTCGACCGAGCCGTCCTGGTGCAGGGTGACCTCCACACGGCGCGCGTGGCCGGCGAGGGCCTCGTCCACACCGTTGTCGATGATCTCCCACAGGCAGTGCATCAGGCCCCGGGTGTCGGTGGAGCCGATGTACATGCCCGGACGCTTCCGGACCGCCTCCAGTCCCTCGAGGACGAGGAGGTGCGCGGCGTTGTACGTGTTGTCGATCGTCGGCTCCCAGGGTGCGGCAGGTGGACTCGGCCGTGGCGGATCCCCATCGGATCCGGGGCTCGTGCACCGCCGAATCTACCTGCGACACGCCGGGCCCCGCCGGAGGCTCGCCTGCCCGGCACCGGCACGGCTCAGGTCTACCGTGGGCGCACGTCACGATGCGGACACGATCGGGACCCGGGTTCGATATCCGCTGCGGGACGGGCCACTCGCGGGCCACACTTCAACAGGGCTAGAAGACTCTTCCCCCCATATGGGTGATCCGAGGTGTGGGACCCCGGATGGAGGGAAAGAAACTCCATGATGGGATGAGCGTGTCAGGTGCCACGCAGCGACGGGAATCTTTGGTCCCCGCGGCTACGTTGAGGAAGACACGATGATCAGAAATGAGGCCGATGTGACCACTGCAGTTGCCCCCACCGCCGCGCTGACCGCTGCGGACCGCTGCGACCGTTGCGGAGCCCAGGCCTACCTTCGTGTGGAGCTCCAGGCCGGCGGTGAACTCCTCTTCTGCGCACACCACGCGCGGGAGCACGGTGACAAGCTGCGAGAGATCGCGGCCAACGTCCACGACGAGACGCACAAGCTCGCAACCACCCCTGCCTCGGTGCCCGACGAAGAGCACTGAGCCCGACCCAGACCACCCCACGGCCCCGGACGACGTCCGGGGCCGTCGGCATTTCCCGGGGCCGCGATGCCGTGTGCGAGGGTGTCGCCCGTGAGCATCCTGCTGGCCCTGCTCTCCGCGGTCTCCTACGGCCTGTCGGACTTCGTGGGGGGTGTCACCGCGAAGCGGACCAGCCCCTGGTCGGTGGCGTTCCTCGCCGCGCTCGGCGGGGCGCTCCTGGTCACCTGCCTGGCCCTCGTCGTGGGCGGCTCCCCCACCGCCGCGGACTACGCGTGGGGCGCGGTCGCCGGCCTGGGCAACGGGTTCGGCACGGCGTTCCTCTACCGCGGCCTGTCCTCGGGCCGGATGGGCGTGGTGGCACCCGTCTCGGGCGTCGGCGCGGCCGTGCTGCCGGTCGCGGTCGGCGTGCTCACCGGTGAGCGACCCGGCGCCCTGGTGTGGGTGGGCGTGCTCGCGGCGCTGCCGGGCATCTGGCTGGTCGCCCGCGAGCCGGCCACCGGGCCGGCGCCGCTCGGCTCCGGCCTCGTCGACGGCGTGCTGGCGGGTCTCGGCTTCGGCTCGTTGTTCGCCGCGCTCGCCCAGGTCCCCGAGGAGGCCGGCTTCCTGCCGCTGGCGCTCAACCAGCTCGTGGCCGCCGTCACGATCGCCGTCGTCGCGATGGCGCTCGGCGCGAGCTGGGTCCCGCGCGACCGCCGGGCCCTCGGCGGGCTGGTCAGCGGGCTGCTCGGCGCCGTCGCGACCGGGTCCTTCCTGGTGGCCACGCACGGTGGCTACCTCACCGTCACCGCGGTCATCGCGTCGCTCTACCCGGCGTTCACGGTGATGCTGGCGGCCTCCGTGCTGCGCGAGCACGTGCACCGGGCCCAGGCCCTCGGCCTGGGGCTCTGCGCCGTCGCGGTCTCGCTCGTCGCCGTCGGCTGAGGGTGTGCCGGGGTTGCCTCTTCGCCGCCGGGGGTACACAGGACGCATGAGCGAGAACCCGACGACCCCGTCCCACGAGCCCCACGTTCCCGCGGACGACGCCGCCGCCCGCGGTCCTGAGACCCCCGTCACCCCGGCCCAGGACCCGCTGCGGGGCTCGCGCACCAGCGGGTTCTGGGCTGCGGTGGTCGGCCTCGGGATCGTGCTGCTGCTCCTGATCATCTTCATCGCCCAGAACACCCAGAGCGTCAGTGTGTCGTTCCTGGCCTGGTCGGGCACCGCCCCGCTCGCGGTCAGCCTGCTCATCGCCACCGCTGCCGGGCTCTTCCTCGCCGCGGTGGCCGGCTCGCTGCGCATCCTCCAGCTGCGGCGCCGGGTGCGCCGCGAGAAGCGGCGCTGAGGAGGTCGGGCTCAGCTGCGCAGGTAGGACGCGCCGTTGACGTCGATGATGGCGCCGGTCGAGAACAGCGCCTCCGGGGAGGCGAGCCACAGCACGGCGGCGGCGACCTCCTCGGGCCGGGCCACCCGGCCGAAGGGTGACTGGGCGCGCACGGCCTCTCCGCGGGCACCCTCGAGCACCTCGCGGGCCATCTCGGTCTGCACGAAGCCGGGCGCCACGGTTCCCACCGAGATGCCGTGGGGAGCCAGCACCAACGCCAGGGACTGGCCGAAGGCGTTCATCCCCGCCTTGGACGCCCCGTAGGCCGGGTTGTCCGGCTCTCCGCGGAAGGCGCCCCGGCTCGAGACGTTGACGACCGCGCCGCCCCCGGCCGCCCGCAGGTGCGGGACGGCGCAGAAGGTCGCGTTGGCCGCCCCGACCAGGTTGGTGGCCAGCGTCTCGGACCAGGCGACCTGCCAGTCGTCGTACGACGTGGTCAGCGGCGGGTGCGCCCGGAAGACGCCGGCGTTGTTGACCAGCACGTCGAGCCGACCGAGACGCTCGGCCGCCGAGTCGACCGCGGTCCGCACCGCCTCGGCGTCGGCCATGTCGGCCTGCACCGTCACGTGCCCCTCACCGGCCAGCGAGCCACGCACCGCCTCGGCCTGCTCCGCCGACGACCCGTGGTGCACGGCCACCCGGTCGCCGCGCTCGGCGAAGGCGCGGGCGATCGCGGCGCCGATGCCTCGGGAGGCACCGGTCACGAGGACGCCGCGGCGAGGCCCGGTCCCGGAGTCTGCGGTCATGGCGGTCATCCTCCTCCACGCCCGACCCGGCCGGCTGACGGGGAGCGGCCGGGCACCGCCGGACCGATCAGGCCGGCGTCGAGAGCGACAGCGCGAAATCGCCGGCGGGGTCGGTCCACAGGTGGGTGAGCCGCAGCCCGGCGCCGCCCAGCTCGTCGCGGATCCGGTCGGGGGTGAACTTCGCCGAGACCTCGGTGCGCATCTCCTCACCCGCCGCGAAGGCGACGGTCAGGCCCACGTCGGCCACGTGCACGGTCTGCCCGCACAGCGAGCGCAGCCGCATCTCGATCCACTCCTGCTGCGGGTCCCACACGGCCACGTGCTCGAACGCCTCCGGGTCGAAGTCGGCGCCGAGCTCACGGTTGAGCACCACCAGCACGTTCTTGTTGAAGGCGGCGGTGACGCCCCGGGCGTCGTCGTATGCCGCCACCAGTCGCTCGGGCGCCTTCACCAGGTCGGTGCCGAGCAGGAAGTGGTCGCCCTCGTCGAGGGTGGCGCGGACGTCGGCGAGGAAGCCCGCCCGCGCGGCCGGCTCCATGTTGCCGATGGTGGAGCCGAGGAAGGCCAGCAGACGTCCGGGGCCGCCGGGGAGCTCACCGAGGTGCTGCTCGAAGTCCCCCACGACCGGCTCGACGTCGAGCCGGGAGAACTCCCCCGCGACCTCGGCGCTGGCCTCCCGGAGCACTGCCGGGTCGACGTCGAACGGGACGAACCGCTCCAGCGTCCCGTGCGCGTGCAGCGCCCCGAGCAGCAGCCGGGTCTTCTCCGAGGTGCCGCTGCCGAGCTCGATGAGCGTGCGGGCGCCGGTCGCCTCCGCGACGTCGGGCGCGCGGTGCCGGAGGATCGAGCGCTCGGCATCGGTCGGGTAGTACTCCGGCAGCCGGGTGATCTCGTCGAAGAGCTGGCTGCCGCGGGCGTCGTAGAAGTACTTCGGCGGCAGCACCTTGGGGGTGCTGGTCAGCCCCGCGCTTACGTCGGCGGCCATCTGCTCGGCCAGGCTGCCGGGGTCGAGGTGGACGGCGGGCTCGGACAGCGACATCAGTCCTCCAGCGGGGTGACGGTGATCCCGTCAGGGGTCACCTCGAGCAGGTGGCGGTCGGGCACGTCGACCCAGCCGGGGTGGTCGTCCCAGGGCTCGCTGGCGACCGCGACCCCGTCGGTGTCGACGAGGTAGCTCGCCGGGTCGCCCCAGGTGACCGCGAGGATCCGGCGGCCGTCGGTGAGCACGAGGTTGAGCGAGGCGTCGGGGTCGTGGCGTGCGATCTCGGGCACGGTCCGGTGCAGCTGCCCGGGTCCAGTGGCGAACACGTGGGCGGCGAGCACCGCGGAGTCGCACACCGACTCCGCCTCGTGCCGCGGTGGCAGCACCGACCGGTCGACCCGGCCGTTGTGGGACAGCAGCCAGCGGCCGTCGGTGAACGGGCTGGCGGCGGTCTCGTCCGGCGGCATCCCGACGGTCGCGGAGCGGACCGCGGCGACCACGGCGCCCGAGGACAGCACCGGCGCGACCGAGGCGAACGACGCGTCGCTCCACAGCGGCCTGGCCGAGCGCCAGCGCACCGGCTCGCGCCGGCCCGGCGCGAAGAACCCGACGCCCCATCCGTCGGCGTTCATCAGCCCGCGCGCCTGGCGGCGGGGCCGGTAGGACTGGCGGAGCAGCCCGTGCTCGGGCTCGAGCACCAGCTCGGCGAGGGTGCGCGGCCGGCCCAGCCACGCCAGGTGCCTACACAACGTCCCACGCCAGTCGCAGGCCGCTGAAGATCTGGCGGCGCACCGGGTGGTCCCAGTTGCGGAACGAGGGACGGACCGCGGCGCTAGCGACCGCCCAGGAGCCGCCGCGCAGCACACGGTAGTCGCCGCCGAAGAACGGAGCGCTGTAGTCGGCGTACAGCATCGGGGCGAAGCCCGGCCACGGCTCGAACGCCGAGGAGGTCCACTCCCAGACGTCGCCGATCATCTGCTCCGCACCGTACGCCGAGGCGCCGGCCGGGTAGGCGCCGACCGGCGCCGGGCGCAGCGCCTCGCCACCGAGATTGGCCAGCGCCGGGGTCCACTCCGAGTCGCCCCACGGCCAGCGTCGGCGGCGGCCCAGGATCGGGTCCCAGGCACAGGCCTTCTCCCACTCCTGCTCGGTGGGGAGCCGGGCACCGGCCCAGGCGGCGTACGCCTCGGCCTCGAAGCAGCAGACGTGCTGGACCGGCTCGTCCGGCGGGATCTCCTCGACCACGCCGAACCGGCAGCGCGAGCCGTCGGCCGCCCAGGACCGCGGCCGCTCCAGGCCCGCCTCGACGCGGTGCACCCAGCCGCGTCGCGACCACCACCGCGGCTGGTCGTAGCCGCCGGCGTCGACGAAGAGCTGCCACTCGGCGTTGGTGACCGGGAACCGGCCGAGCCGGTAGGCGGGCAGGTCGACGGTGTGCGCGGGGCGCTCGTTGTCCAGCGAGGCCGGCTCCCGGGCGGCGTCCGCGCCCAGGACGAACGGCCCCGCCGGCACCAGGACCGAGTCGTGCGGTGCCTCCCGCCCGGGCGGCAGCGGCGCCCCCGCGCCGAGCAGCGGCTCGCCGTTGCGCAGCTGGTGGGTCGCGAGCATCGTCTCGACGTGCTGCTGCTCGTGCTGCTCGACCATCGCGTAGGGGAAGAGCTGCTCCTCGTCGGCCCGCTCGAGGCCGTCGAGGACCCGCCCCCGCACGTCGGCGATGAACCGGCGGGCCTCGGCCGGGGGCAGCAGCGGCAGCGTGACGCGCTCGGCCCGCGGGTGCTCGAACGCGTCGTAGAGCCGCTCGACCTTCGCCTCGAGCAGGCCCTGGCAGGCGGCGTCGCCGCCGCGCAGCAGCCACAGGTCCTCCTGCTGCCCGACGTGGGCGAGGTCCCACACCAGCGGGCTCATCAGCGGGCTGTGCTGCGTGGTGAGCTCGACGTCGTCGAGCCCGGTCAGCAGGTGGGTGCGCGCCCGCACGGCCGCCAGGCCGCGAGCGGTGGCCTCCCGCAGGTCGCCGGTCGGGACGGTCTGTGCGCTCATCGGCCCCCTCCAGGTCCGGACCGGTCGCCGTGTCCGTGGGGGTGGCGACCGCGGGTCGGTGCGGGGGCGGTCGAGGGACCGTCCTCGTCGTACGCACCCCTTCGTGCGCACGTCCCCATGCATACCGCATCGGGCGGGCCGGTCCAAGGGCTCCTAGTAGACCTCGTGCTGGTCGCTGCTGATCTGCTCGTAACGGCGGTCCACCCGCCTCAGCTGGAGGGTCCACCAGTCGGTGCTGTCGTTCCGCGTGCCCATGGTGCGCTCCACGTCGAGCAGCAGCGCCTTCAGCGCCCGGACCCGCTGCCCGGCCCGGGACATCTGTCGCTGCGGGTTGAAGAACGCGTTGGTCGCGGTGAGCACCGCCACGAGCGCGGCGGCACACCCCGAGAGCTCCCGCAGGCTGTCGGAGGCGAAGATCGTCGTGCTGACCAGCGCCGAGAGCGCGGAGGCCGGCCAACCGACGAGGGTGTGCAGCACGTGCGCGCGATGGGCCTCCAGGCGTGCCTCGAGCAGGTCGGCCGCGAGCATCTCGAGACGTTTGTCCCAGATCGTCGGTGTCCCCGACTCCTTCTGCGTCCTGACCATGGCAAACCCCCGAGTGTCCGCATCGACACCTCGAGTCTCAGCGGCCCCGCGCGCCGCAGGCAGGGTCGAAGGTCTCACCCATATGGGGTACGACGACCACCGCTGGACACGCGACGGCCCGCCGCGAACGAGTCGCGGCGGGCCGTCGGTGGCGTGTCGGTCTCAGTCCAGGTAGTCGCGCAGCACCTGGGACCGCGAGGGGTGGCGCAGCTTCGACATCGTCTTGGACTCGATCTGGCGGATCCGCTCGCGGGTGACGCCGTAGACCTTGCCGATCTCGTCGAGGGTCTTGGGCTGGCCGTCGGTCAGGCCGAAGCGCATGCTCACCACGCCGGCCTCGCGCTCGGAGAGCGTGTCGAGCACGGCGTGCAGCTGCTCCTGCAGCAGCGTGAACGAGACCGCGTCGGCCGGGACGATCGCCTCGGAGTCCTCGATCAGGTCACCGAACTCGGAGTCGCCGTCCTCGCCGAGCGGGGTGTGCAGCGAGATCGGCTCGCGGCCGTACTTCTGGACCTCGATGACCTTCTCGGGGGTCATGTCGAGCTCCTTGGCGAGCTCCTCGGGGGTGGGCTCGCGACCGAGGTCCTGCAGCATCTGGCGCTGGACCCGGGCGAGCTTGTTGATGACCTCGACCATGTGCACCGGGATGCGGATGGTGCGCGCCTGGTCGGCCATGGCGCGGGTGATGGCCTGGCGGATCCACCAGGTCGCGTAGGTCGAGAACTTGTAGCCCTTGGTGTAGTCGAACTTCTCGACCGCACGGATCAGCCCGAGGTTGCCCTCCTGGATCAGGTCCAGGAAGAGCATGCCGCGGCCGGTGTAGCGCTTGGCCAGCGAGACCACGAGACGGAGGTTCGCCTCGAGCAGGTGGTTCTTGGCGCGGCGGCCGTCCTCGGCGATCCACTCGAGCTCCTCGCGGAGCTTCTCGGAGACCTTGCCGCCCTTGGCGAGCTTCTCCTCCGAGAACAGGCCGGCCTCGATCCGCTTGGCGAGCTCGACCTCCATCTCGGCGTTCAGCAGCGGCACCTTGCCGATCTGCTTGAGGTAGTCCTTGACCGGGTCGGCGGTCGCTCCGGCGACCATGACCTGCTGCTCGGGCTCGTCGGTGTCATCGGCGGAGGAGACGACGAAGGTGGCGGACTTCTCGTCCTCCACGATCGTGGGGTCGGCCTTGACGTCCTTCTCGAACTGCTCGTCTGGCAGGTCGGGCAGCACCTTCTTGCCGTCCGGCCCGATCACCGGGGCGGCGGCCTCGGCGGGCACCTCGACCTCGACCTCGGCGGGCGCCTCAGGCTTCGCGTCCGCCTTCTTCGCCGCGGCGGTCGCGGGCGCCTTGCGGGCCGGCGCCTTCTTGGCGGTCTTGGCGGTGGTGGTCTTCCGCGTGGACGTCGCGGCGACGGCGCGAGTGCTGGTGGCACTCACGTGCACCGAGATGCCGAGCGCGCTGAGGTGGGCCAGCAGCGCCTTGAGGTGACGTGGCTCGACGGCCGCGTCCTCGCTGGCCTGACGCACCTCCTCAGGGGTCAGGCTGCCGGTGGGGGTGCCCTTGTCGACCAGGGCCACGACGGCAGGGTGCGACAGCACCTCGGCGGGGAGCAACTTGCGTGCGTTCGAGGACACGAACACCTCTCGTAACTGGCAGTTCAGGACCACGTGGGCGCGGCGAGGCCCGGAGTCGTCAAGGGCCGCGGGTTCATTCTGCCACGGGGTGGGTGAGGATCCGTCATTCACCCGGACATGGACGGCGTGACCTTGGCCGCCGCCTTCTTCTGCTTCTTGTAGTCGCGCACCTTCTGCAGCGAGTCGGCGTCGACGACGTCGGCGACCGAGCGGTGGCCCTCCAGCGCGTAGTCGCCCGCCACGGCCTCCCAGCCCTCGGGCCGGACGCCGAGCTGCTTGGCGAGCAACGCCACGAAGATCTGCGCCTTCTGCCTGCCGAAGCCCGGCAGCTCCCGGACCCGGGCGAACAGCTCCTTGCCCGTGGTGGGCTCCGTCCACAGCCGGGTCACGTCGCCGTCGTACCTCGACTCGACCAGCGCCGCCAGCTCCTGGAGCCGGGCCGCCATCGAGCCGGGGAAGCGGTGGATCGCGGGCGGCTGGCTGCACAGCTCCTTGAACGCCTCCGGGTCCGCCGCCGCGATCGCGGCGGGCTCCAGCGTGCCGAAGCGGCTCAACACCTTCCAGCCGCCGCGAAAGGCGTGCTCCATGCCGTACTGCTGGTCGAGCATCATCCCGACCACGACGGCGAACGGGTGGCGGTCGAGGACGTCGTCGGCCTCCGGGAGCCCGGTCATCTGGAACGACATGGGGCCATCCTCCCCCACGGGCCCAACGTCGGCCCCCGTGGGACTCAGGCGCCGGCCTTGACCGCCAGCACCGGGCAGTGCGCGTCGAGCAGGATCCGCTGGGCGTTGCTGCCGAGGATGAGCTTGCCCACCGGTGAGCGGCGGCGCAGCCCGATCACGATCAGCTCGGCGGAGCTGGCCTCGGCGATGCTGATCAGGTCCTCGGCGGGCTCGAAGCCCCGCACCAGCTGGCGGACGTCGTAGGGCACCCCGGCCTCGTCGAGCCGGGCGCGGACGGCCTCCATGTCCGCCTCGGCCTGGCGCGCCGCGTCGCCGTCGAACTCCTGGCCACCGCGATGGGAGTTGACCACCACGAGCTTGGTGCCACGCAGCTTCGCCTCATCGATCGCCCTGACCAGGGCGGCCTCGCCCTCCGGCTTCGGCACGTAGCCCACCACGACGCTGCCCATCGACCCTCCTCGTCTCGACCCGGCCGCGTTCGCGGCCCGCCGGTCACGCTACCGGGTGCGGTCCCCCACCGGCAGCCTGTGGACGGCTCCGCGCGCCGGCAGTCCCCACCGGGCAGGGTGGGCGGTGTCCGCTGCCTGCCCGACGGCCGGACGAAGGGGGACCCGCGTGGAGGGCATCGCCGAGCCGGTCGACCGGGCGCTGCACCGTGCCCTGCGGCGGGCGGTGCTCGACCTGGCCGGCGACCCCCGGCGCTGCCCGCCCGTCCAGGTCCACGTGGGCGACCCCGTGGCGGCGCGGGCGTCCTTCGCCGAGGAGTCCGGCCTCGACCACGCGCTGCGCACCGACGTGGTCACCGCCCTGCTGCGCCGCACCCGCGGCCGGGGGCGGGCGCCGCTGGCGTGGCTGACCCGGCCCGGCGAGGCGGTCCTGCAGGACGTCGACGCGGCGTGGCTGGCCGCGGCTCGCGCGGCGTACGCCGAGGCGGGGCTGCCGCTCACGATGGTCGTGGTCACCCGGCAGGGCTGGTGGGACCCGCGCAGCGGCACCCGCCGGACCTGGCTCCGGCCGCGGGACCGCTCCGGGCACGGCTGAGCCTCACGCCTCCCAGGCGTGGACGGGCTCGTTGCTGTGCATCCGCTCCCGGTAGTCCAGCAGGGTCGCGCGCAGCGCGTCGAACCGCTCCATGCCCGCGCGCTCCTCCATCCGGCGCACGAACCACTCGGCACCGTTGGTGCCGGTCAGGCAGCGCTGCTCGATGATGCCCAGCAGCCGGTCGCTCTCCTCCGCGGAGACCCCCCAGTCGTCCAGGCCCTCCTTCGCCAGCGGCAGCAGGCGCCGCAGCACCAGCTCCGTCACGCGCACCTGACCCACGCCCGGCCAGTAGACCTGCGCCTCGATGCCCTCGCGCGCGGCCACGTGGAAGTTCTCCTCGGCGGCGCTGAACGACATCTGCGACCACAGCGGCCGGCCGCTCTCGGCGAGCCGGCGGACCAGGCCGAAGTAGAAGGCCGCGTTGGCGATCGTGTCCGCGACCGTCGGACCGGCGGCGAGCAGCCGGTTCTCCACGCGCAGGTGGGGCAGGCCGTCGACCACGTCGTAGACCGGGCGGTTCCAGCGGTAGACCGTGCCGTTGTGCAGCCGCAGCTCGGCGAGCTGGGGCGTGCCGCCGGACTCGAGCACCTCGAGCGGCTCCTCCTCCTCCAGCACCGGGAGCAGCGCGGGGAAGTACCGGACGTTCTCCTCGAAGAGGTCGAAGACCGAGGTGATCCAGCGCTCGCCGAACCACACCCGCGGCCGCACGCCCTGCGCCTTGAGCTCCTCGCTGCGCGTGTCGGTGGCCTGCTCGAACAGCGGGATGCGGGTCTCCCGCCACAGCTGCCGACCCAGGAGGTACGGCGAGTTCGCGGCGAGCGCGAGCTGCACGGCCGCGATCGCCTGGGAGGCGTTCCAGTACGCCGCGAACTGGTCCGGCGAGGTCTGGACGTGGAACTGGGTGCTGGTGCACGCCGCCTCGGGCACGATGGAGTCCGCGGTGGTCCGCAGCCGCTCGGCCCCGGCGATGGACAGCGTGATGTCCTCGCCCCGGGCGTCGAGGATCTGCTCGCTGAGCAGCTTGTAGCGCGGGTTCCTGCTGAGGCTGGCCACGCTCATGTGCCCCTCGGCGAGGGTCGGCAGGATGCCGATCATCACCAGGTGGGCGCCGACCTCGGAGCTCTTCTCCTCGGCGTGGTTCAGGCTGCTGCGCAGCCGCTCCTCGAAGGCGGCGAGCCCGCCCTCGCGCAGCCGTGCCGGTGGCACGTTGATCTCGAGGTTGAACTGGCCGAGCTCGGTGACGAAGTCCGGGTCCGCGATCGCCTCGAGCGCCTCGTCGTTCTTCAGGGCCGGGTCGCCCCGGTCGTCGACGAGGTTGAGCTCGACCTCGAGCCCGGTCATCGGGTCATCGGTGTCGAAGCGGGACTCGCGCAGCATCCGGGCGAAGACGTCGAGGCAGCGCCGCACCTTCTCCCGGTGCTGGGTGCGGTCGCTCCGGGAGAACTCCTGCTGCTCCACCTCTTCGCCCATGACCGGAAATCTAGGGGGTCAGGCCTGATGACGGCGCCTGCGACGCGTCGACGCCGCTCCAGGCCGCCTCGCTGCGCTCGACCAGGTCGGCCACCACGCCGGCCAGGTCGCCGGTGCGTTCGAACGCCGCGCGCTGCCGGGCGGCTCCCCCGCAGCCGAGCACCCGCGTGACCCCGGCCGCCACGCGGGCGTCGTCCCCGGCCTCCACGAGCTCGGTCGAGACCTCGGACACGAGCGCCGCCAGGGCCTCGCGCGCCGGCACCAGGCGTCGGTGCACCGGGTGCACCAGGGTGTCGGTCAGCCCGACCCGCGAGGCGCGCCAGTGCGCGGCGCGCAGCGTCTCGGTCCGCCAGCGCGGGGCCTCCCCGCCGCCCCGCCAGTGGCGGGCGGCGTGCTCGACCAGGCCGCGGACCAGGGCCGCGAGGAAGACGGCGTCGGCGGGATCGGTGCAGGTGTCGAAGATCCGCACCTCCACGGTGGGCTGGTGGGCCGAGAGGCGGGCGTCGAAGTAGAGCATCCCCAGGTCCCTGGCCGCCCCGGAGGCGATCAGCTCGCGGGCCAGCTCCTGGTAGGCGGCCAACGACCCGAACGTCGCGGTCGGGCCGGCGGTCGGCCAGCGCGACCAGAGCTGGGAGCGCCACGACGCATACCCGGTGTCATGGCCCTCGAAGTACGGCGAGTTCGCGCTCACCGCCCGCAGCACAGGCAGCCAGGGGCCGATCCGGTCGATGACCCCGACCCCCTCGGCACCACCGGCGACCGCGACGTGCACGTGCATGCCGCAGGTGCCGGCCCGCCGGGTGATCTCCGCGTAGCGCACCATCATGTCCTGGTAGCGCTCGTCGGGCGTCAGCTGCGGCTCGTCGGGCAGCGGCACGGCGGCCACCGCCGCCGCGGCGAGGCCGACGGCGCGCGCCGCCCGGCCCGCGACCGCCCGGGCGACGAGCAGCTGCCGCTCCAGCGAGGCGAGGTCGGTGACCGGATCGGTCCGGGTCTCCACCTGGTGCTGGAAGAGCTCCTTGTCCAGTCCCTGGCTGGCCTGGACGGGACGCACGCCGTACTGCTGGTGGTGCGCGGCGAGCACCTCTCCCGAGCGGGGGCTGGCCCGCCCCGTGCGGGGGTCGACGAGCAGCAGCTCCTCCTCGACCCCGACCGTCCGGACGCCCATGCCGCATCGTAGGTCCGCGGGGCCGGTCGCGGTTCCCCCACACGGTGCATCCCGGCCGGCTACCCGGCCCGCTCGGCCCGCATCCGCTCCCACTCCGACGGCGGCACGGCCTCGGCCAGCAGCTCTCCGAGCAGGCCGGCCATCCGGTGGTCGGGGTCCACGGCATGGCAGACGTCGACGGCGCACCACGCCAGGGCGCCGTGACCGGCGATCCAGGCGGCGAAGCCCAGCAGCACCGCCGGGGTGGCGAGGAGCCGATCGGGGCTGCGGCGGACCAGGTCGGTCCACAGCGCCACGTGGCCGGCCGCGTTGCGGCGGTCGACCAGGAACAGCGCGGCGTCCCGGACCGCCACCTCGCGCAGGGAGAGCAGGAGCCGGGCGGCCTCCGCGTCGTCGGGCACCGTCCCGTCCCGGACGTGGCCGGCGACGACCGCCGCGACCCGGGCCGCGGCGGCCGGGTCGTCCCGCGCGAGGAGCCCCCCGGGCGCGGTGGCGGCAGCGAGTGCCGCGACCCGGGCGGGGTCGCGCGCCAGCGACGCGGCCAGCGCCGCGCGGCTGGCGTGGGTCACGACGCCCTCCAGGACCGCCTGCGCGGTGAACCGGTGCGAGGACAGGTCGTAGGGCGTCCCGGTCCACGGGACGGTCGCCCGGCCCGGCACCAGCGGGTAGCAGCGGCGCCCGTCGGCCCGCAGGGCCTGGACGACCTCGATCGAGCGCTCCTCGAACGCCGCGACCAGGGCGCGGCCGAGCTCGTCGACGTCGCGCGCCTCCTCGGCGAAGGCGAGCAGCACCACCCGGCGCACCTCGTGGCGCAGCGCCGGCTCGAGGAGCGCCTCGGCCGTCGCCTCGGTCGCCCCGGACTGGTTCGGCGGCGGCAGGTCCAGGCGCGCGTGGAAGGCCTCGACGCCGCCGAAGGTGAGCAGCACGACGGAGTCCTCGGGCACGAAGCCGAGGACGACCGGCACCATCGCCACGAGGTCCTCGGGTGTGCGGGCGACCAGCCGGGTCGCCGGAGTGGAAGGGGTCATGCCGGCACGCTGCCCCGGCGCGGAGCCCGGCGCCCCGGCCCCGGCGGCCGGCTGTGGAGAACGGTGCAGGAGGCCGGGCTGTGGACGGTTCGTGGGCCGTCGGCGCCCCGGGGTACGTTGCGGCCATGCCGCGGGACGAGGAGCGCTGACGTGCGCGCGCACGCCTCGGTCCTGCACCTCGACCTGGACGCCTTCTTCGCCGCGGTCGAGCAGCGCGACAAGCCCTCGCTGCGTGGCAAGCCGGTCGTCGTGGGCGGGGTCGGCGGGCGCGGGGTGGTCGCGACCGCGTCCTACGAGGCCCGCCGCTACGGCGTCCGCTCGGCCATGTCGACGCGGGAGGCGCGGTCCCGCTGCCCCCACGCGGCCTTCCTCTCCGGCCGGTTCCACGCCTACCGGGAGTCCAGCCGGCTGGTGATGGGCGTGCTGCGCTCGGTCTCCCCGCTGGTCGAGCCGCTCTCGCTCGACGAGGCGTTCGTGGACCTCGAGCGCGCCGGCCTGCCCGACCTCGAGGTGCCCACCGTGACCGGGTTCGCCGCGCAGCTGCGCACCCGGGTGGCGGAGGTGACCGGCGGGCTGACCGCGTCGGTCGGGGTCGGCACCTCGAAGTTCATCGCCAAGGTCGCCAGCGACCTCGACAAGCCCGACGGCCTCGTGGTCGTGGCCCCCGGCACCGAGGTGGAGCTGCTGCGGCCGATGCACGTCTCGGTGATCCCGGGGGTGGGGCCCGCGACGGCCGAGCGGCTGCGCCGGGCCGGCATCCACACCGTCGCCGACCTGGAGTCGGTGAGCCTCGAGGAGCTGGTGCGGCTGCTCGGCCGGGCCCACGGCACCGGCCTGTTCGCCCTCGCGCGGGCCGAGGACGACCGTCCCGTGGTGCCCGAGCGGGAGGCCAAGTCGGTCAGCGTCGAGGGCACCTACGACACCGACCTGACCGATCGGCGGCTGATGGAGGGGCTGCTGACCCGGCAGGCCGGCGAGGTCGCCGAGCGGCTGCGCAAGCACGGCCTGTCGGGCCGGACGGTGACGATCAAGGTGCGCCTGCACGACTTCACCACGCTGAGCCGCTCCACGACCCTCGCCTCGCCCACCGACCGGACCACGACGATCGCCCGGCTCGCCCGCGGCCTGCTCACCGACCTCGACACCTCCGGCGGCGTCCGGCTGCTCGGAGTGGGCGTCTCCGGGCTGGCGGACTGGATCCAGGACGACCTGTTCAGCGAGCTCGGCGAGGACGAGGAGGAGGCCCCGGTCGAGGTGGAGGTGCCGACGGCCCGTCAGCGACGCACCTGGGCCCCCGGGATGGACGTCGTGCACGCAGACCTCGGCCGCGGCTGGGTCTGGGGCTCGGGCCGCGGCGTGGTGACGGTCCGGTTCGAGACGGCCGCGTCCCCCGCGGGTCCGGTGCGGTCGTTCCCCGAGGGCGATCCCGCCCTCAGCGCGTGGGCGCCCGAGGAACCCGTCGACGACCCGGCGTGATCACAGCCCCTCGAGCGCGAAGCCGCTCTCCTCGAGCCGGCGGCGGACCTCCCGGGCGTGGCCGACCGCGCCGGGGGTGTCCCCGTGCACGCACAGGGAGTGCAGTCGGGGGTCGGCCTGCGAGGCCAGCTCGACCGCGCGGCGGGCGATCCGGTCGCTGTCGGTCAGCACGGCGCCGGGCTCGCTGCGCGGCACCAGCCGTCCCCCGGCCGTGTAGCCCCGGTCCGGGAAGCCCTCGTGCCGGATCGCCCGGCCGGCCCGCTCGGCCAGGCCGAGCAGCGCTCCCCCGGGCAGTCCCAGCACCGGCAGCTCACCGGAGCCCGCCAGCACCGCCGCCGCCTGCTCCTCGTCGTCGAGCACCCGGTGGTAGAGCGCGCCGTGCGGCTTGACGTAGCGCACCGTGGTGCCGCACGAGACCGCGATCTCCGTCAGCGTCCCGACCTGGTCGGCGACCTGCTCGGTGAGCACCCCGAACGCCACGTCGAGCTCGACCCGCCCGAAGTTGTCCCGGTCGTCGTAGGAGACCTGGGCGCCCACGGAGACGCCGAGGCGGGCGGCCTCGGCGCAGACCGCGCGCATGATCGCGACCGACCCGGCGTGGTAGCCGCACGCGACGTTCGCGCTCGTGACCACCGCGAGCAGGGCGGCGTCGTCGGTGACCTCCTCGCCGAGGTCGGCGTTCAGGTCGACGCGTCGGGTCTCCACACCACCGACGCTAGCGCCCGTGCCCGCGGCCGCCCGGGGATGGCCTAGGTTCGGGCGCATGGAGCACTCCCCCGACGCCCCCTCCCCGTCAGCACCTCCCGCGGCGCCTCCGGTGGCCCCTCCGGTGGCCCCTCCGGTGGCGGAGCGCCGCCCGGTCACCACCGAGTTCCACGGCCGCCCGCGGGTCGACGACTACGAGTGGCTGCGGGACAAGGACGACCCCGCCGTGACCGCCTACCTGGAGGCGGAGAACGACTGGACGCAGGCGCGCACCGCCCACCTCGCGGGCCTGCGGCAGGCGATCTTCGAGGAGATCAGGGCGCGCACCCAGGAGACCGACCTCTCGGTGCCGACCCGGATCCGCGGCCACTGGTACTACTCCCGCTCCTACGAGGGCCGGGAGTACGGCGCCAGCTGCCGCGTCCCCGCCCGGGGCGCGGACGACTGGCACCCGCCCGTGCCCGCCGAGGACTGCGCGGCCGACCAGCCCGCGCTGCCCGGCGAGCAGCTGCTGCTCGACCTCAACGAGCTCGCCGAGGGGCACGACTTCTTCTCCCTCGGCGGCACCTCGGTGAGCCCCGACGAGCAGCTGCTGGCCTACTCCACCGACGTCACCGGCGACGAGCGCTACACGGTGCGGGTCAAGGACCTGCGCACCGGCGAGCTGCTCGCCGACGAGATCACCGGCGTGATCGGCGGCGCGACGTGGAACCGCGAGGGCACCGACCTCTACTACACGACCGTCGACGAGTCCTGGCGGGCGGACAAGATCTGGCGGCACCGGCTCGGCACCTCGCAGGCCGACGACGAGCTGGTCCACCACGAGACCGACGGCCGGTTCTGGGTCGGCGTCGGCCGCACCCGCACCGAGCGGTTCCTGGTCATCGCCGCGGGCTCGAAGGTCACCAGCGAGTACCGCTACCTCGACGCCGACGACCCGGACGCGGGCTGGCAGGTGTTCGCCGAGCGCCGCGAGGGGCTGGAGTACAGCCTCGAGCACGCCGTCGTCGGGGGCGAGGACCTGTTCCTGGTGCTCCACAACGCCACCGGCCCCGACTTCGAGATCGGGACCGCACCGGTCGCGCCCACCCCGCCGGAGCAGTGGCGGCCGCTGATCCCGCACGACCCCGCCGTACGCCTGGAGGACGTCGACGCCTTCGCCGGGCACCTGGTCGTGCACCAGCGCAGCGACGGCCTGACCCAGCTGCGCATCCTCGAGCTCGGCGACGCCCCGGAGCGGCTCGTCGCCGACGACTACCTGGTGCACTTCGACCAGGAGGTCTACACGGCCGGCTCCGCGGGCAACCCCAGCTTCGAGCAGCCGACCGTGCGGCTGGGCTACACCACGATGGCGATCCCCTCCTCGCTCTACGACTACGACGTGCGCAGCCGGGAGCTCACGCTGCTCAAGCGCACGCCCGTGCTCGGCGGCTACGACCCCGCCGACTACGAGGAGCACCGGCTCTGGGCGACCGCGGAGGACGGCGAGCGGGTGCCGATCTCGATCGTCTGCCGCCGCGGCGCACGTGAAGACGTGGGCGGCGGCACCCGCCCGATCCCCGTGCTGCTCTACGGCTACGGCGCCTACGAGATGTCGATGGACCCCTACTTCTCCAAGCCCCGGCTCTCCCTGCTCGACCGCGGGGCCGGCTTCGCCATCGCGCACGTGCGCGGCGGCGGCGAGATGGGCCGCCGCTGGTACGACGACGGCAAGCTGGCCCGCAAGCAGAACACGTTCTCCGACTTCGTCGCCTGCGCCCGCCACCTCGTCGAGACCGGCTGGGCGACCCCCGCGAGCCTGGTCGCCGAGGGCGCGTCGGCCGGCGGGCTGCTGATGGGCGCGGTCGCCAACCAGGCCCCGGAGATGTTCGGCGGGATCGTGGCCGGCGTGCCGTTCGTGGACGCGCTGACCACCATGCTCGACGCCGACCTCCCGCTCACCGTCACCGAGTACGACGAGTGGGGCAACCCCGAGCACGACCCGGAGGTCTTCGACTACATGTCGTCGTACGCGCCGTACGACAACGTCGCGGCGGTGGACTACCCGCCGATCCTCGCCGAGACCTCGCTGAACGACACCCGGGTCCTCTACGTCGAGCCCGCCAAGTGGGTCGCGCGGCTGCGGGCCACCGCGGTGGGCCGCCGGGACTTCTGCCTGCGCACCGAGATGGCCGCCGGGCACGGCGGGGTCTCGGGACGCTACAAGTCCTGGCACGACCGGGCGTTCACGCTGGCGTGGATCCTGGACCGGATGGGGCTCGCCGAGGCTCCCGTCGTGCCGCTGGACCGGACCGCTCCGGGGGCGCCGGGCTGAGAACTGGCTGAGAGTTTCGCGCCGACGCAACTCCAACCCATCTCCAACCGTAGTTGGTTACGAAGAGTCCATACGATCCGGCGGGATAGTCCGGGGAATCTCCGGGTACGTCGGGACGTTGGACAGGACGTGTGGCTCAGCCGGTGGCCGGGCCCGTGAGCAGAGGAGGGCGTCCATGGCGACCAGCACCGCAACGGTCGGCACCCGGGTCGGAACGCGGGAGATCGAGGGCCGAGACAGCGTCGGGCTGTACCTCGACGAGATCGCCCGCAACCCGCTGCTCGACGCCGCCGCCGAGGTAGAGCTGTCCAAGACCATCGAGGCCGGCCTGATGGCCGAGCACCTCCTGGCCACCGGCCGGGTCGGCCGCCGCAAGGGCGGCGCCCCCATGTCGGCCAGCCGCGAGGAGCTGGAGTGGATGGCCGAGGAGGGCCGCAAGGCGGTCGACACGTTCATCACCGCGAACCTGCGACTGGTGGTCTCGATCGCCCGCAAGTACGGCCGGGCCCAGATGCCGATGCTGGACCTGATCCAGGAGGGCAACACCGGCCTGATCCGCGCGGTCGAGAAGTTCGACTACACCAAGGGCTACAAGTTCTCCACCTACGCCACCTGGTGGGTGCGCCAGGCCATCACCCGGGGCATCGCCCAGCAGGCCCGCGTCGTGCGGCTCCCCGTGCACGTGGTCGAGGAGCTCAACCAGGTCGGCGGTGCCCGCCGGACCCTCGAGCGCCAGCTCGGCCGCGAGCCGGAGCCGCAGGAGATCGCCACCGAGCTCGGCATGGACGTCGACCGGGTCCTCGACCTGATGGCCTGGGGGCGCGAGCACGTCAGCCTCGACTCCCCCGTGGACGAGGACGGCGACACCTCGCTGGGCGACCTGATGGCGCAGGAGACCTCGCCGAGCCCGGACCTCACGGTCCTCGACGTCGAGTCCCGCGAGCGGCTGAACCGCCTCGTCGGCCAGCTCGACGACCGCGCCGCCGACATCATCCGGTCCCGCTACGGCCTGGTCGACGGCCGCCAGCACAAGCTCGCCGACATCGGCGCCAAGCACGGCATCTCCGCCGAGCGGGTGCGCCAGCTCGAGCGGGAGGCGCTGCAGAAGCTCCGCCGCCTCGGCGATCCCGACCTCGCGGCCTGAGCTACGCCGCTGACCTGACCAGCTCCTCGAAGACCTCCGTCACCCTCCGGCGGAGGTCTTCGAGCGTCCCGGTGTTCTCGATGACGTACGTCGCGACCGCGCGGCGCTGCTCGGGGGTGGCCTGGGCCGCCATCCGGGCCCGGGCGTCCTCCTCGCTCATGCCGCGCAGCGCGGTCATCCGCTCGACCTGCAGCTCCGCCGGGACGTCCACGACCACCACGGCGTCGAAGCGATCCGCCTGACCGGTCTCCACGAGCAGCGGGATGTCGTGGACCACCACGGCGTGCGGCCCGGCCGCCGCCTCCAGCTCCGCGCCCCTGGCCCGCACCCGCGGGTGGATGATGCCCTCCAGCACGGCCCGCTTCGCCGCGTCGGCGAAGACGAGGCGACCCATGCCCGGGCGGTCCAGCTCACCCTCGGCGGTCAGCACATCCGGCCCGAAGGCATCGACCACCTCCCGGAGTCCCTCGGTGCCGGGAGCCACGACCTCCCGCGCCAGCTGGTCGGCGTCGATGACGACCGCGCCCAGCTCCTCGAGGACCGTCGAGACCGAGCTCTTGCCCGAGGCCACGCCGCCGGTGAGTCCCACACGCATGGCCACATGCTCCCATTCACCCCAAGGGAGAATTTTCTCAGCAGGAACACAGGAAACTCTGGTCATGACGAGCCCCACCTGCCTAGGGTGCAACGGCCGGCCTGTGACGTGATCCACGCCACAGGCCGGACATCTCACTCCTTCACCACCCGAGAAGGGCTCAACTGTGCTGTCAGGAAACAGGAAATGGCTGTCCGCCGCCGCGGTGGGCAGCACGGCGGTCACCGTCGCGATGCTCGGGATGCCGAGCACCGCCGCGGTGGGCCACCACCACGGGCCGTCGCTGTCGGCCTCCTCGCAGGCCCGCGGCAACGAGGGTCACGCCCGCACTCCCCAGGACTTCGACCACCGCGACCTGCGCGGACCCGCCCTGGTCAAGGCCCAGCGCTCGGTGGCCCACCAGCAGGGCGCCTCGACCGAGAAGTACCTCGCCGGCCTCGGCCCGCAGGCGATCGTCGACATCGACCCGCTCACCGGGACCCCCCGCCAGCTGGCCCGTCTCGACGGCTACCTGTCCGGTCCCCACCGGGGCTCGGCGCGCGCCGCCGCGCTCGGCTTCGTCCGGTCCCACCTCGACGTGCTCGGCCTCACCACCGAGGACCTCTCCACATTGGTCTTCCGCAAGGACTACGTCGACTCCCTGGGGATCCACCACCTGTCCTGGGAGCAGCACGTGGACGGCACGCCCGTCTTCGGCAACGGCCTGCAGGTCAACGTCGCCCGCGACGGCCGCGTGCTGTCGGTCCTGGGCTCGCCCGTCTCCGGGCTCGCCGCCATGGCGCGGCAGGCCCCCTCGGTCCACCTCGACGCCGCGCAGGCCCGCTCGAAGGCCGCCCGCAACGTGCACGGCTCGGTGCAGGCGAACGGGGTGGCCTCGGCCCGCCGTGGCGCCGGCGCCAGCACCCACTGGTCGAACCACGACTACGCCGAGCGGGTCTGGTTCCTCTCGGCCGGAGGGCTTCGCCCCGGCTGGTCGACCTACGTGCAGACCGGCGACGACTCGGCCTACCAGCACGTGATCGACGCCGCCACCGGCAAGGCGCTCTACCGGCACTCGACGGTGGACAGCGCGAGCGGCGACGCCTACGTCTACGACTACTACCCGGGCGCACCGGCCGGCCCGAAGGTGCACGGCAAGGGCCACGGGCACCGGACCCACCCGGGGCAGGCCAAGGTCGTCAACTTCTACAAGATGGGGTGGCTCGACAGGGGCAGCAAGACCCTCGACGGTCGCAACGTGATCACCTGGGCCGACGTCAACGACGACGACTCGGTGAACCCCGGCGAGCAGACCGCGGTCCCGGGGCGCAAGCACGGCGCCACCGGCAAGCTGAAGGCCTTCACCGACACCCAGAAGGACGCCTTCCCGCCCGACGGCACGTACGGCGGCACCCCCTACAGCGACTACGACTTCTCCAAGTTCTGCACGGCGCACTACGTGTGCACGTGGGACGCCGAGAAGGCCTCGTCGTGGAAGAAGAACCTGGCGGCGAACGAGAACAACGCGTTCTACCTGGCCAACACCTACCACGACTACCTGCAGAAGGACCCCGCGATCCGGTTCACCCCGCAGGCGGGCAACTTCACGACCGCCGGCGGCGACCCGGTCCTGCAGCAGGTGCTCGACGGCGCGGACGTCGACGGCGGCATGCCCGACTCCGGCCACATCGACAACGCGAACATGAACACCCCGCCCGACGGCACCCCGCCGACCATGCAGATGTACCTGTGGCACCAGCCGGGCTACCCGAACGACTACGACCCGTTCCTGCCCACCAGCGGCGCGTTCGACGCCTCGGTGCTGCTGCACGAGTACACCCACGGCCTGTCCAACCGCCTGGTCGTGGACGCCGACGGCAACTCCACGCTCAACAGCCTGCAGGCCGGGTCGATGGGCGAGGCGTGGTCCGACTACTACGCCATGGACTACCTGGTCACCCACCACTTCCAGAAGGACACCGGCGCCGACGGCCAGGTCTTCGAGGGCAAGTACCTCATGGGCCGCCAGAAGGACACCGCCGGCAGGCTGGTGCCGTTCCGGTCGATGGCCATCGACTGCCCGGTGGGCTCGGAGAGCAACGCCTGCTTCGACACCTACAACCCCGACGCCGACATCCAGGGCGGCTACACCTACGGCGACCTGGTCACCATCGGCGGCTCCGCCGAGGTGCACAGCTCCGGTGAGGTCTGGGCGCAGACCCTGTGGGACATCCGCAAGGCGTTCGGGCACAGGCTGGCCGACACCCTGATCACCAGGGCCATGTCGCTCTCGGCGAACGACCCGTCGATGCTCGACATGCGCAACGCGATCCTGCAGGCCGACCTGGCCGGCTACGACGGCGGCCACTCCGCCAAGCTCTGGCGGATCTTCGCCAACCGGGGCATGGGCTACTACGCGGCGTCGGTCGACAGCGCGGACACCGACGTGGCCGAGGACTTCAACACCCCGCCGAGCCCGAAGACCCACAACGCGGACCAGTACATCCAGGGCACCGTCACCGACTCGGTGACCGGCGACCCGGTGGCGGGCGCCACCGTCCTCGTCGCAGGCTTCGGCGACCAGTACGCCGCGGTGACCAAGGCCGACGGCAGCTACACGATCGGGTTCCCCTACGGCATGTACCCGGGCACCTACCCCAAGGTCGTGGTCCGGGGGGCCGGCTACCTGACCGAGGACCAGTCGGTCACGGTGCCCACCGGTGACCACGCCACCGCCGACTTCGTGGTCCAGCGGGACTGGGCCGAGAACAGCGGCGGCGCCGAGGTCAGCGACTTCAACGGGCCCGACTACTCCGCCTACGGCTGTGGCCCGGAGGGTGCGATCGACGGCAGCCTCGGCACCGGCTGGGGCAGCACCGCCGGCGACGACCAGGGCGACCCGACGGGCACCTTCGTCGCGAAGCACGTGACGGTGAAGCTGCCGAAGGCGGTCGACGTGACCAGCTTCGGCGTCGACCCGGAGGCGACCTGTGGTGACTCGGGCAGCTCCTCGACCGGTGACTACACCATCGAGGTCTCCCCGGACGGCACGGCGTGGACCACGGTGGCCGACGGCCACTTCGGCATCGCCGACCGCGGTCACCTCAACGAGGTCACCCCGACCGGCGCGGCCGACGCCGTGCGCTACGTCCGGTTCACCATCGAGGGCGACCAGGTCCAGGACGCCGCGCGTGCCAACGGCGACGACACCGGCACGTTCGAGAGCATCTGCGGGGACCCCTCGACGGCGGGTGGCTACACCGGCTGCCAGTACGCGGACCTCACCGAGCTGACGGTGTTCGGCTCGGCGACCCCGTGACCTGCGGGACGCACCTGCGATGACCAGCACCACCAGGACGGGTCGGCCCTCGCGGGCCGGCCCGTCCTGGCCGTTCCCGGCCAGTAGGGTCGGGCCCGTGGACCACGTCGAGCTGCGCGAGGGGTCGCGCGTCGCCCTGCTGGTGCCGGGGTCGGTCGACTACGTCGACCTGGTGATGTCGCTGCTGGCGGCCGGGATGTTCCCGATCCCGCTCGACCCGCGGCTCACGCCGTACGAGCGCGACCGGATCCTGGCCGGGCTCTCCCCCGACCTGGTGGTCGACTCCCCCGAGCTGCTTGCCTCGATGGTGCGGCACACGCCCGGGCAGCACCGCTGGGGGATGCCCCGCGGGCGGCCGATCCACGTCACCAGCGGCACGACCGGGACGCCGAAGGGCGTCTGGAGCGGGCTGCTGACCGAGGAGCAGGCCGCGGCCCTGGTCGCCGAGGAGCGCGACCTGTGGGAGTTCGTCGACACCGACGTGAACCTGGTGCTGAGCCCGCTGCACCACTCGGCCCCGCTGCGCTTCGCGACGGGCACGATCTTCGCCGGCGGCCGGGTCGTCGTGCCCGGCCGGTTCGACCCCGCCGTCGTGACCTCCGCCATCGAGCGGGAGCGGCCCACGACCATGTTCTGCGTGCCGGCCCACCTGCACCGGCTCTTCGCGCACTGGGACGAGGTGGGCGCCCCCGACCTCTCCTGCTTCCGGCTGGTGGCGCACGCCGGCGCGCCCTGCCCGCCGGCGCTCAAGGAGCGGCTGATCGCGGCGTTCCCGCCCGGGTCCACGTGGGAGTTCTACGGCTCGACCGAGGGCCAGTTCACCGCCTGCCGCAGCGAGGAGTGGCAGGCGCGTCCGGGGACCGTGGGCCGGGCCCGGCCCGGCCGGACGCTGTCCCTGGACGAGGACGGCACGATCTGGTGCACGGTGCCGGAGCACGCGCGGTTCTCCTACTTCGGCGACCCGGAGAAGACGGCCGCGGCCTGGCGCACGACCGACGACGGACGCCGCGCCTTCACCGTCGGCGACCTGGGTCGGCTCGACGAGGCCGGCTACCTCTATCTCGACGGCCGGCGCGAGGACCTGATCATCAGCGGCGGCGTCAACGTCTACCCGCTGGAGGTGGAGAACGCGCTGCGCGAGCTCGACGGCGTGGTCGACGTGGCGGTCTTCGGCCGCCCCGACGACGACTGGGGCCAGCGGGTGTGCGCGGCGGTCGTCGGCGCGGTCGACGAGGCCTCCCTTGCGGCCCACGCCCGCGAGCGGCTCTCCCCGCCGAAGCGGCCCAAGACCTGGCTGGTGGTCGACGAGCTGCCCCGGACCGCGACCGGCAAGGTGCGGCGCCAGCAGCTCACGGGGCTGGTGGGGAGCCCCCGCCCGGAGTAGCAGGCGGCCCGGGCACGGCCGTCACGACGTTCGAGAAGACGTCCTCGGCGACCGCCGATCCCTTCTCGGCCTGGACCCGGAGCTCGTAGGCGTGTCCGTCGACGAGCCCGCCGGCGGTGAACGTCGAGCCGGACACCGGCTGCGGGAGCCGGACCCAGGCCTGCCCGGTCGTGGTGTCGCGCAGCCAGACGAAGAAGCCCGTGGCGCCGGGCGGCGGCACCCAGGACAGGTCGACGGCACCCACGGCGGGTCGCGCGCGGAGCAGCGCGGGCTCGCGGGGGCCGTTGGGCACGGCGGGCAGCGGCTCGGGGTACGGCGTGCCGAGCCCCAGCCCGGCCAGCGCGTCGGCCACGCCCGCGGCGATCTTGAGCTCGCCGGTGGCCGTGGGGTGGGCCGCGTCGTAGGTGTCGGTGCCCTGCACGAACGGCTCGACCGGCCCGGCGACGACCACCCGGGCGGTCGAGGTGTCCAGCAGGGTCGCGAGCCCGGCCAGCCCGGCGTCGTACTCCGGCACGCCGGACAGCCACTGCTGGGGCAGCGAGGTCAGCACCACGTCCACGTGCGGGTCGGCGGCCCGGACGTCCTCGACGAACCGGCGCGCTGCCGCCAGCACCTGGTCCGGCTGCTCGTGCGACCAGGCCAGGTCGTTGACGCCCAGCGCCTCCACGACGACGTCGGGGTGGTAGTCGCGGACCAGGGTGGCGACCGCAGGCTGTTCGTCCGAGAACGCCATGCCCCAGCGCGCGGCGTGGTCCTGGTCGAAGTCCGGGTCGGCGTAGGCGTGCGAGCCGAGCTCGCCGGTCGTGTTGTCCAGCAGGTCGTCCCGGGGGCCGACGAAGTCCACGGACACGCCGTCCGCGCGCAGGTGCGTCCACAGCCGGTAGCGCCAGGTGTAGTCACCCGCGGAGCCCTGGGTCACCGAGTCGCCCACGAGTGCCACCCGGGTGGGCGCCGCCCGCTCCGACGACGCGCTGCAGGCGGCCGCGGGCACGACCAGCACCGCGGCGACGACGTTCAGCAGCCAGCGGGTCGCCATCCGGTCTCAGGCCGTGCGGGCGGACCCCGCTCCTGCGAAGGTCCGACGGTAGCGCTGGGGACTGACGCCGCGGGTCCGGCCGAAGTGGTGGCGCAGCGTGGCTGCGTTGCCGAAGCCCACCTCGTCGGCGATCCAGTCGATCGAGTGGTCGGTGCGCTCGAGCAGCTCCTCGGCGGCCTGCACCCGCTGCCGGGTCACCCACGCGTGCGGCGTCGAGCCGGTCTCGGCGCGGAACCGGCGGGCGAAGGTCCGCGGCGACATGTGGCTGCGGCGGGCCAGCGCCTCGACGCCGAGGTCCTCGGCGAGGTTCTCGGAGATCCACTGCAGCAGCGGCCCGAGCGTCTCGGCCTCGCAGTCCGGCACCGCGCGCGCGATGAACTGGGCCTGGCCGCCGTCGCGGTGCGGCGGCACGACCATCCGGCGGGCGGTGGCGGCGGCGAGCCGGGCCCCGAACTGCTGGCGCATCAGGTGCAACGCGGCGTCGAGCCCGGCCGCCGAGCCCGCGCCGGTCACGATCCTGCCGTCCTGGACGTAGAGGACGTCCTGGTCGACGTGGGCCCGGGGGAACCGCTGCGCGAGCGCCTCGACGTGCCGCCAGTGGGTGGTGCACCGGCGGCCGTCCAGCAGCCCCGCCTCCCCCAGGACGAACGCCGCCGTGCAGTGCGCGAAGACCAGGGCCCCGCGCTCGTGGGCCGCGGCCACGGCCTCGGCCACCTCGGGCGAGGGCTCGAGGTAGTCGCGCCTCGGGGAGACGCAGACCAGGTCGGCGTCGGCGACCGCGTCGAGGCCGTGCTCGACGTGCAGGTCGAAGCCGGCGGGTCCGCGGACCCGTCCCGGACGCGGCGTCGCCACGACGAAGTCGAAGACCGGGTTGTCGTCCTCGGGGTGGTGGGGCTCGGCCCACACCTCGCACATCGCGCCGAGCCCGAACGGCTCGACCCCGTCCTGCACCACGACTGCGACCCGCTTGATCGGTGACTGCACCCCGCCATGCTGCCCCAAGGGTGGCAGGAAATCAACGCCACATGTCATTCCTGCCACTCGTGGCGGGATGTCCACGCTCACAGAATTGCTGCCATGACCTACTTGTTGATCCTGGCGGCGATCGCCGTCCTGCTCAGCGCGGAGACCGTTCGGCTCGCGATCCGCGACGGGCGCGGGCCCCAGCGGCCCCCGCGCTCCCACCTCGATGACCCGCGGTTCCACTCCCCCGCGCTGCCGCGCTGACCGCGCGCCCCCGCCCCCGCCCCCGACCCCCGACGTACGACGAGGGCCCGGCCACCCTCAGGTGGCCGGGCCCTCGTGCGTGGTGCGGTGCCGCTAGGTGCGACCGATCAGTTGCTGCCGCCGGTCAGCTTCTCGCGGAGCGCCTGCAGCGCCTCGTCCGAGGCGAGCGAGCCGCCCTCGGCGGCGCCGCCGGTGGCCGCGGCCTCGGTGCCGCCGCTGGAGTACGACGTGGCCTCGCCGGCCTCGACCTCGGCCTTGGCGGCCTCGGCCTGCTGCTTGACGTGGGCCTCCCAGCGGGCGTGCGCCTTGGCGTACTGCTCCTCCCAGGTCGCGCGCTGCTCGTCGTAGCCCTCGAGCCACTCGCCGGTCTCCGGGTCGAAGCCCTCGGGGTAGACGTAGTTGCCCTGCTCGTCGTAGGTCGCCGTCATGCCGTAGAGCGTCGGGTCGAAGTCCTCGACGTCGGCGGCCGCCGCGGTGTCGTTGGCCTGCTTGAGCGACAGCGAGATCCGGCGACGCTCGAGGTCGATGTCGATGATCTTGACCATGACGTCGTCGTTGACCTGGACGACCTGCTCGGGGATCTCGACGTGGCGCTCGGCGAGCTCGGAGATGTGCACCAGGCCCTCGATGCCCTCCTCGACGCGGACGAACGAACCGAACGGCACCAGCTTGGTGACCTTGCCCGGGACGATCTGGCCGATCTGGTGGGTGCGGGCGAAGTGCTGCCACGGGTCCTCCTGCGTCGCCTTCAGCGACAGGGAGACACGCTCGCGGTCCATGTCCACGTCGAGCACCTCGACGGTGACCTCGTCACCGACGGCGACGACCTCGGACGGGTGGTCGATGTGCTTCCAGGACAGCTCGGAGACGTGGACCAGGCCGTCGACGCCGCCGAGGTCCACGAACGCACCGAAGTTGACGATCGAGGAGACGACGCCCTTGCGGATCTGGCCCTTCTGGAGCTGGGTCAGGAAGCCGTGGCGAACCTCGGACTGGGTCTGCTCGAGCCAGGCGCGGCGCGACAGGACCACGTTGTTGCGGTTCTTGTCGAGCTCGATGATCTTGGCCTCGAGGGTCTGGCCGACGTACGGCTGCAGGTCGCGGACGCGACGCATCTCCACCAGCGAGGCGGGCAGGAAGCCGCGCAGCCCGATGTCGAGGATGAGACCACCCTTGACGACCTCGATGACGGTGCCCTCGACGACGCCGTCCTCCTCCTTGACCTGCTCGATCGTGCCCCAGGCGCGCTCGTACTGGGCGCGCTTCTTGGACAGGATCAGGCGACCCTCCTTGTCCTCCTTCTGGAGGACCAGGGCCTCGACCTTGTCGCCGACCTCGACGACCTCGTTGGGGTCGACGTCGTGCTTGATCGACAGCTCGCGCGAGGGGATGACGCCCTCGGTCTTGTAGCCGATGTCGAGCAGGACCTCGTCCCGGTCGACCTTGACGATGGTGCCATCCACGATGTCACCGTCGTTGAAGTACTTGATGGTCGCGTCGATCGCGGCGAGGAAGTCCTCTTCCGAACCGATGTCGTTGACGGCCACCTGGGGGGCGTCGTAGTCAGGAAGAGTGGAGACAGTGCTCGTCATAAGGAGGATTGGGCCTTCGTGTCGGATAGGAGTCGTGCGGGCACGCCCGAGGTCTGGTTTCACTACCGATGGATCCTCCCGCGCGTGGCGCGGGGCTGATAGCGAGCCGAGTCCGCTCCGTCCGGGACGCAGGCAGACTTCTGGCGCAGCGGCCAGCCTACGCCGCGGCGCGGCGCGGCGTCCAACCGGCAGACCCGCCGCGGACGCCGGGCTCGCCTGTCCCCGCTGCACCGTGTCCGGTTGCCCGCGGGACGCACGGGACAGCAGGATGCGCACTCGTGGAGCCTGCACCCAGCGAAGCCGACGCCCGCGCCGCTCTCGAGTCGACCCCGGGGGTCGTCTGGCGGCCCCTCCGGCGGGAGGACCTGCCGGCCGTCGCGGCGTTCTACGCCCGGTGCGAGGCCTACGACGACAACCCGGAGCGGCACTCCCTCGTCGGCCTCGAGGAGTTCTGGGACTCGCCGCGATCCCGTCCCGACGTGGACACGCTGGTGGGCCTGGACGAGGACGACCGGGTCGCCGCCACCGCGTGGGCCGGGTGCAACCGGGTGCTCACCGACCGGCGCAGCGTCCACCTCGGCGGGGCGGTCGCCCCCGAGCGCCGTGGTGAGGGGATCGGCCGGGCGGTCCTGCGGTGGGAGCTGGCCCACGGGCTCGGGTGGGACCGCGCCACGCGGCGGACGGGCTACGGGCCGCTCGTGATGCGCCTGCACGCACCCACCGGGCAGGCCGACGTCCGCGACCTGGCCGAGCGCCACGGCCTGCACGTCGAGCGGTACTTCTTCGAGATGAGTCGCCGGCTGGGCGAACCGGTCGAGACCCGGGCCCCCGAGGGCGTTCGCGTCGTCGGGTGGGACGTCGGCCGCAGTCGCGAGGTCCACCGCGTCGTGGACGTGGCGTTCCGCGACCACTGGGGTCACGTGGACCGCACCGAGGAGATGTGGGACGAGGACGTCACGGCCCACGCGTTCCGGCCCGAGTGGTCCGTCCTCGCGGTGGACGAGGTCACCGGCGCGGTCGTCGGCGCGGCACTCAACTGCGCCTACGAGCAGGACTGGCTGGCCCGGGGCTTCACCGAGGGCTACACCGACGAGCTGGCCGTCGCAGCGAGCCACCGGGGCAGGGGCATCGCCGGCGCCCTGCTGCGCGAGTCCATGCGCCGCTTCGCCGCCTCGGGCATGGAGGCGGCGGGGCTCGGCGTCGACGCGGCGAACCCGTCCGGCGCGCTCCGGTTGTACGAGGGGCTCGGCTACGAGCAGACGGCGCGGACCTGCGTCCACCAGCTCACCCAGGCTCCGTGACACCCGGCCCCGGGCCGTGGGAGCCGATGGTTCCGGCCGAGGTCACCGATCTCCCGCCACAGGAGGGCTCACCCAGGTCACCGGCGAGACCAGCGACGAGGCTCCGGGGCCACCCGCTCCAACCACACAGCTCGATACTTCATCCGGTGTCGGGGCGACTCTGTCGATTTCGTGGGTAGCCGTTCGTTGCGCCAATGACCGAGCATCCCTGAGACCACCTGTTGGGCCGTGGCACCAGTCCCGATGGACACCACGGACTCGACCGGACACCGACACGGAACCCGAGGACCAGACACGTGAAGTTCTTGCTGACAGACAGTGGCGTCACGAATCCGAGCATTGAGGCAGCGCTGGTCAGATTGCTGGGCAAGCCGATCGCTGACTCCAGCGCCCTGTGCATCCCCACCGCGATGTATGGCCATCCCATGGCGGGCCCCGGGGTCAAGGCCTGGCAGTTCATCAGCGGAACATCCGAAGACCCCATGGTCGAGCTGGGCTGGAAGTCCGTCGGCGTGCTGGAGCTCACAGCGCTACCGACCATCGACGCGGAGCGCTGGGTGCCCCTGGTCGAGGAGGCGGACGCCCTGCTGGTGGCCGGAGGCGATGTGCTGTACCTGGCGTACTGGATGCGGAAGTCCGGGCTGGCGGACCTCCTTCCGTCCCTGGACGAGACGGTGTGGGTGGGACTGAGCGCTGGGAGCATGGTGACGACACCCGAGGTCGGGGAGGACTTCATCCAGTGGAGGCCGCCGACCGGCGAGGTCAGCACCTTGGGGCTGGTCGACTTCTCGATCTGCCCACACCTTGCTCCCGATGGGATGCCCGGCAACTCCATGGCCGACGCCGAGAGGTGGGCCGCCGGAATAGCGGGTCCGGCATACGTCACCGACGGCCAGACAGCCGTCGCCGTCGTCGATGGCGTCGCCGACGTGGTCTCCGAAGGAACATGGCGGTTGTTCGCACCCTCTGTCGGCAACACTGATGCCCTTCCCGTCCTCGAGCTCGCCGAGCCAGGACCGGACCGCGAGTCGGGCGTGCGCGCCATTCTCGCCGGCACCAAGACGGCAATGACTGGGTTACCGGCCCTGCACGAACACGCGCACGAACCGCTCCCGGTGGCCGGCGACCGGTTCTGCGTCGTCGACTCCGACGGCAGGCCAGCAGCCGTCATCGAGCTGACCCGCGTCACCGTCGAGCCGATCGACGCCGTGACTGACACCTATGCGCACGCCGAGGGGCGCGGCTACCGCGACGTCGCCGCGTGGCGAATCGCCCACGAGGAATTCTTCCGCAGCGACTACGTGGCCGAGTTCCTGGGCTACACGCCGGAGATCCACGACGACACTCCCGTCGTGACCCAGCGGTTCCGCCTGGTCGGTCGGCCCTGAGGCAGGCCTCGGCGCCCCGGGCTGCCGGAGAAAGCAACTCATGACCACAAGCGCAACGACATCAGTCGCTGACTGGCCAAGAGCCCGCGGATCACGCTGCACGTCACCCCGACCAGCGGGTCGCGGCTCGAGCTCGTCGGGGCCATTTTCGGCCTCATCACCCGCCACGTGATCCGGCGCGGATCCTTCGACAGCATCAAGCAGCTCATCGGCGCCATCCCCAGCTTCATCGACGGCTGGAACGACCGCTGCCACCCATTCATGCGGCCGCCGCGGCTATGTCCGTGCACGAGCCCGGTCAGGCTCCGCCGAGGCGGTGCGGCCTCCTCGGCGCTGGCGGGCAGTCCACGAGGGCAGTGTCTTGACTTTCGAGGGCCACATGGAGGCTGGCGTCCTCGCGCCGGGCTCGGTCAAGAAGGGTGAGGTGCTCGGCTACTCATTCCCCGAGATGCGGAACACGACGGACGAACCCGTCACGCTGGTCCGCCGACATCTCTGGCTGTCAGAGGTCGTCGGTGGCTACGACGCCGCTCCCCCGCCAGACCGGTGGCCCGCTGTGTCGGCGATGGCCGACGCCGCCCACCTCTCGCGCCAGCACCGCCCTTCGAGCCGCCCACGCCCTCCTCGAGGTTTGAGGTCCCGTGGCTGCAGCCCTACCCGGACGCGCTGACCGAGCACGACAACCCCTCCGTCAGGGCGTTGGCCCGCGAGGGCATTGAACTCGCGTTCGTCACCGCGTTGCAGACACTGCCGCCTCGGCAGACAGCCGTGCTCGTGCTCAGCGACGTGCTCGGGTTCGGCCTCGCCGAGGTCGCGGCGATGCTCGCCGTGACGCCCACCACCGCCAAGGGCCTGCTGCAACGAGCGCGGGCCGCGATGCCCGCGACCTCGCCGGCCTCCTCGGCAACGGCAGAAACACGACTGGCGCAGGAGTTCGCCGTCGCGTTCGCGGCCGACAACGTCGACAGGGTCGTCGCCCTGCTCACGGACGAGGCGTGGCTGGCGATGCCACCGGCGACGGAACAGTACGACGGCCCGCAAGCAATCGCGACCTTCCTGCGAGCCGGTGCGCGGGGGCGACCAGGTGACGGCTACACCTTGCTGCCGACCCGAGCGGGCGGACATCCGGCATTCGGTTGCTATCTCGAGGGTCGGGCACGGGGCCTCCTGGTGCTGATCCCGAACCTGGAAGGGACGGCGATCACCGGCATCGCCCGCTTCCTGGACGACCGGCTCCACCGGCGATTCGACCTACCCGATGCCATCGGTTAGGTAGCAACGGGCCACGCCGCGGCCGTGACCAGACTGATCGCGCTCGTCGGCCGATCCGCGCGGATCACGTGCATGACAAGCAAGTGCGGATGTTCGCGAGATAGTTCCTCGCGCCTCTTGGCCGCTGTGCAGTGTGGGTCCATGTTGGGACAGGGCGCGTGTCGGATGCGCAGGCGCCCAGGTGGAGATGTTGTGGGAGGCGACTGACCCCCATGACACGCCTCCACCCGGCCTGCATGCGGGCTTCCTGCGTGCAGGCCGGGCGGGACCGAACTTCTTTGCGGACAGGGCGGATCGCGGCAAATCCGGATGCTGGGCGGACGGCCGCGCCATCTATGCTCGCCACATGCCGGGACTGCGACTCGCGAGCCAACGTGTCATGGCGCACGCTGCTCAGGAGCTGCAGTCTGGCCGCTCCACGTGGTTCGTCTCGCTGGGCAGTTCCATGACCCCCTCTCTCAAGGTCGTCCAGCGGGTCTCGCTGAGACCCATCCGTCGTGGGGAACTGCTGGTCGGCCAGATCTCGCTGGCGGAAGTGGGCGGGCGGTTCTGGTTGCACCGCGTCTCGGACGAGCGGGGGGCCGAAGTGCACATCAAGGGCGACAACGGCACGGTCAACGGTTGGACACCGCGGGCAGCGGTGTTCGGCGTGCTCGACTGACCGATTCGCCCCGCCGACCTCTCGTAAGGGGCCGTCGTCTTCCCGGCATGAGCGGACGCGCGGGTCGCTGCAGATCCGGGCGCCTAATAGAGGCCTCAAGCGACGTGATGCAGAGACGTGGCCAACGTCGCGACTCTCGGCGGGCGTAGAGCCCAGCATTGGGGGTGAGGTGATCGCGGGCGATGCGGAACACGGCCCTGGGCTGCAATCATTCGACTGATGCGCACGTTCGTTTGGGTCACCTCGTGGCAACAGCAGTGCTGTGGCGACGACTTCTGGGTCGGGACCCAGGTCAGTTGGTCGGTCATCCCGCGCGGGGAGGATGAGTGGGCGGAGCTTCTGCTTGGTCGTGAGTGGGCAGAGAAGATCGAGTATCGGGAAGAACATCACGACGAGATCGATGCGACAACGACGATCAGCGGCAAAGTCCGGTCCATCTGGGAGATCCGCTGTCTGCGACGCGTGGAGATCCGCGAGTCGCGCGAGGTCCGGGTTCCGGTCCGCGGATCGGCGATCCTCACACAGGTCGACCGGGCTGACAAGTGGAGCCCCGAGGATGACCTTCCGGCCCGAACAACCTTCGATGGCTGGGTCGTGGAACTCGAAACAGCTCGGTAACGCAACTACGTGCGGGTTCCGTGAAGACACGGTTGCCGAGCGACGGGATCTTGCGCGGCTCATCGACGCCCGGGCACGCTCCTGCGGATCGTTCGTCACGGAACTTCAGCGCGGCTGGTTTCGTATCTGACAACCGCCCGCACATCGGCATGTGCGCGCACGGTGGTCGTGACCAATCACGACTCCGAGGTGCTGGCCGGCGCCACTCGGGATGTCGGCTATCGGACGGGATGGGGCCGGAGCTTGAAGACCAGAATCCCGAGGTACTTGTTCATCCAGGCCTGCTTGTGCGGATAGCGACGCCTCGCGTCCCCTGGCAGCTGCGGCTCGACCGCGGTCTCGATCCACAGCCCGGCGGCACTGAACACGTTCAGCAGATCGGAGACGGTGTAGCGACGCTTCGTCAGAGTGACCTGGTCGTTCCATCCGCTGACGTAGGAGAACCTCGCGGCGGAGAAGTACTCCTCGCCCAAGGAGGTCTGGTTCTGCTCGGCCTGTTCGACGGCGTAGCGGATCGGTTGCGTCTTGGTCAGCAGGATGAATCCATCCTCCGACAGCATCGCGCGGGCCGCCTGCAAGGTGCGTACTGGATCCGTCGCGTACCCGAAGGACTGCAGGAACAGGATCCGGTCGAACGTGCGGCCCGCGAGCCTCGGCAGGACATCCAGCTGATTCAGGTCGCCCTGGATCAGCTCCAAACCAGGAGCCGGGACACTCAGGAAGTTGCCACTCACATCGACCCCGACGGCCGCGGTCGCGCCGTCTCGTACGAGCTCGACGAGCTTGCCTCCGTTGCCGCAACCGAGGTCGAGCACCGACCGTCCGGCGACATCGCCCAGGAGGTCTCGTTGCGCGGGCCACTCCACGAGTCGGTCCAACGAATCCTCCCTGGTGCGGGCCCGCTCGTAGTCCGGAGCGAGTTCCAGCCACGCATCGCTCGGGCCGAGGGGATCGTCCGTGGGAGAACTCGTCGTACGTCCGTCTGACTCCGCCACGAGAGCCAAGGTATTCGACCTCCGGCCGAACCGCTCCGACGCGAACTCGCCGCGCGGCCCCGTCCGGTCGATCAACTACGCGCTTTGACGTCGCGCCATGACCAGGAGCCGGTCTGCGGTGCGCCGGCCGACTCCGGCGTCCACCTCGATGCCCTGGTAGCCCACGCTCGTGAGCAGCTCATGTATTTCGTCACGCGTCCACGGGCGCATCTCGAAGAGATGCTCGCTCACTGTCGGTGCCCCGCTGCCGTCAGGCAGGTCGGCGTCCGTCCTACGCACCGACCCGTCCGCACGCTTTCGAGACATGGCGGCTTCCCGAACGTCGAGGGCCAGCAGGCCTCCGGTCCGAGTGAGCCTGGCGAAGGACCGAACGGCGTCCGCCCGCTCACGATCCGTCAGCAGGTCGTTGAGCACTCCCCGAGAAATCACGGCGTCGAACGATCCTGTGAGGGCCGGTGCACAAAGGTCCGAGACGAGAGCAGGTGCCTGAGGGCAGCGCTGCCTGGCGATCCTCAGCAGCGCCTCGGAGGCGTCAAGCGAGGTGACGTCGGCCCACGCTCGATCAGGGCGGCTGCGTGCCGTCCCGTGCCGCAGCCGGCACCCAGCACCTGGGCACTCCTGGACCCAGCGGCCTGCAGGGGCACCGCTCACCGTCGTGACCCACGGATCCGCCGGATCCGTGATGAGCACGTCGTACGCGTCCGCGTGCCGGTGATACATGGCTGCTCCGAACGACGCAGCTCAACTGGGACGCCGGCGGAAGCCGCCGCGCGAGATTCTCTACTTCCAGTTTCGCTGGGCCTGTGCAGCGAGGGCGGTTCGGGGGCCCGGACTGTCGGTGCCCTCTGATCTGATGGATTCATGTTGATCACCGACCCGGCCGGGGAGCCCGTGGAGCTCGACGAGCTCGACGGCGACGCCTGCCTGTCGGCGTTGTCCGGGGTCCGGACCCAGATCCGTGCCGCGGAGCGGGACAAGCTGCGGCTGGTCGGTCATTGGTGCGTGCTGCACCCCGCCACCCACCAGGGCGGGGTCGCCACCTTCGACCCCTCGGGCCTGCCGGGGGTGCTGCACCGGGAGGAGTCGCTGGGCGGGGATGGCTGTCCGCCGGTGGCGGCGTTCGCCCCCGAGTCCCTGGCCGCGACCCTGGGCCTGTCCAAGCACGCGGTCCGGTCGCTGGTCGCCGACGCCCTGGACCTGTGCCACCGGCTGCCCCGCTGCTGGCGCCGGGTGGAGGCGCTGGAGGTCGATGCGTTCAAGGCCCGCCGGGTCGCCCAGCTCACCCACCCGCTGTCGAAGGCAGCGGCCGCGCAGGTCGACGCGGCGTTGGCGCCGGTGCTGCCCTCCTGTTCGTGGGCCGCGATCGAGCGTGCGGTCGCGGCCGCGGTCGCCGAGCACCACCCCGAGCTCATCGACGCCAAGACGAAGGCCGGGCGGGACGCCTGGGACGTCACCCTGGCCCACGACCCCGCCACCGAGTCCGCCGGCACCTCCTACCTCAGGCGCCGGGGACACCCTGGACCTGACCGTCCTCTACGACCGGATCACCCAGATCGCCGCCGACCTCAAGGCCGCCGGCGACACCGACCCGCTGGGCGCGCGGAAGGCCAAGGCCCTCGGGGTGCTGGCCCGCCAGGGCCTCGAGGGCGCCGAGGCCGACCTCCTCGCCCTGGTCGACACCCGCGAGCCGGATGAGGTGCCGCCGACGAAGCAGGCCGAGAAGCCGCGGTCGCGGAAGCCGAAGACGCACCTGTTCCTGCACTTCTCACTCATCGAGCTGCTCGGCCTCGGGGCCGACGACGACCTGGCCTGCGGGCAGGTCGAGAAGCTCGGCCCGGTGCTGGAGGAGGCCATCCGCGCCTGGCTCGGCCACTCCCAGGCGACCATCACCCCGGTCCTCGACCTCAACCACCAGTGGGCCGTGGACGGCCACGACGTGCCCGAGGCGATGCGGGAGCAGGTCATCCAGCGCGACAAGCACTGCGTGCACCCCTACTGCGGCCAGGACGCCAGGTCCTGCGACCTCGACCACATCACCCCCTACATCCCCATCGACGAGGGCGGGCCACCCGGCCAGACCAACCCCGAGAACCTCGCCCCGCTGTGCCGACGGCACCACCGCTGCAAGACCAGCGGCCGATGGCGCTACCGACGCGACCCCACCACCGGCCACTACCACTGGACCGGCCCCCACCACCGCCAATACACGGTCACCCCACTCGGCACCATCGAGCTCCACGCCAACTGACGCAGCGGGCGGCCCCGCGGTGACCTTGGCCCCTGCCCGCGTGCGCTCCCGCGTTCCTAGCGTGGTGGGGACCGCATTGACCGGCACCGAGGGGTGAGCACCATGCAGCGCCTGTACCTCACGTCCTACCGCTTCCGGGGCGACCTCGACGACGCCGACCTGCAGGACCTGACGAAGAAGTTCGCGGAGGTGGGCCAGTCCCCCGATGTCATTGCCCACTACGTCAACCTCGACGGCCGCGGCGGGTTCCTGGTCCAGAGCGCCGAGGGCGATCCGGAGGAGGGCTACCGGACCACGCTGCAGTACGGCCCGTGGATCGAGTTCGAGAGCACGCCGGTGACCACCATCGAGGAGGCGTTCCCCGTCATCCAGAGCGTCTACGGCTGAGGCTCACGGTCGGGCCACCGGCCCCGGCAGTCGCCGGGCTGCCGCGCGGCTCATCCCCGGGCGACCGCCTCACGAACCAGGTCGCTGGCGCGCACCAGCGCCAGCGCAGCCAGCCCGGCGAGCGCGCCCCCGGCTACGTTCCGGACCAGGTCGGAGGTCTGGCAGACGCCCATGCCCGTCATGCTCTGGACCGCCTCGACCGCACCGCTGAGCAGCACCGTCGCCCCGAGCACCGGCAAGTAGCGCCGTAGAGCGAGCACGCCGCAGAAGCAGGCGGGGGCGAAGAGCACCAGGTTCAGCCGGGCCTCAGCCGATCCCGTCCCGAGGCCCGGCTGGACGAGGCAGTGCACCTGCCATCGCCAGAAGGAGTAGGAGTCGAACCTCCCCAGCGTCGTGGCTACGACGAGCGCGACGCCCAGGGCGGTGAGGACCGCCGCCGTCGCCCGCCCCCGTGGCCACCCCGCACGCCGGGCGACGAGGACGGCGAGCGGCACCAGCACGACCGCGGCCAGCACCAGAGTCACCAGCGTCTGCGGCCGCGACAGCACGATCTCGGCGATCGTGCGCGCCCTATCCACGCGGCCATGCCTGCACGTCACGCGTGCGGGCGATCTCGCGCAGCAGCCGGTCGGCCGCCTCGGCGACCGGGTTCTGCGACCGGCGGGGCGCGAGGTCGAGCAGCGCCCACAGGTCGGCCGCCCGGGCCAGGGCGAGCGCCTCGGCCGGGGTGCCACCCCTGCGGGCGACGTAGGCGTCGAGCACGGCGGTGGTGAAGGCCGGGTCCCGCTCGAAGCGCAGCAGGTTGCCCAGGTCGGTGTAGGGGTGACCGGCGTGGGCGTACTCCCAGTCGACGAGCGCGGCCACCTCGAGGGTGTCGGGGTCGAGCAGCAGGTTCTTGGGGTTGAGGTCGCTGTGCACCAGGCAGCAGCGGCCCACCGTGTCGAGCAGCGCCTGGGCGTCCACGGCGACCTCGCGCAGCCCGTCCAGCTCCTCGGGTCGCCACCAGCCCAGCGAGGACTCCACGAGCGAGACGAATGCCGGCAGGCCGTCCAGGGGAGGCTCACCCTCCGCGGAGAAGCTGCCGATCCGCAGCTCGCCGTCGACGAACGGACCGGCCTTCAGCATCGGCATCCCCGCGAGGTCGGCGACCAGGTCGCCCAGGTGGGTGCCGAGCCTGGCCCGTGCGGTGTCGTCGAGGTCCGGCAGCAGCTCGTCGCCCCGTACGCCGTCCACCCACGCGGTCACCAGCAGCGCCGGCAGGTCGGCGGCCGGGTCGGCCCGGCGCACCTCCAGGACCTCCGGGACCGGCACCAGTCCGCGGACCAGCCGGTGCAGTGCGGCGTCGACCTCGTGCGCCGCCGCGCCCCGGCGGCCGGTGCGTGCGTAGATGCGGACCACGCTGCGCTCCCCCGCGGCCTCGGCGACGAACGTCTCTCCGGACCAGCCGCCCGCCAGCGGTTCCAGGGAAGTGAGGTCCATGCCAGTACCCTGCCACCGTGGACGCCGATCAGCCGCACCCGCCGGTCCGTGTCGAGCGTCGGCCGGTCGACGAGGCCGAGTCCCGCCGGGCCAACGGGCCGGACTGGGACCGCTACGCCGACGAGTACCAGGCCACGCACGGGGAGTTCCTCGGCGACGTGGGCTTCGTCTGGGGTCCGGAGGGGCTCACCGAGGCGGACGCACGGGTGCTGGGCCCGGTGGCCGGGCGGGACGTGCTCGAGGTCGGCTCCGGTGCCGGCCAGTGCTCCCGGTGGGTGCGCGCCCGGGGCGGCCGCGCGATCGGGCTCGACCTCTCGTTCCGCCAGCTCCAGCACTCCCGCCGCATCGACCTGGGCAGCGGCGTGGCCGTGCCGTCGGTGCTCGGCACCGCCACCCACCTGCCGTTCGCCGACGCCAGCTTCGACGTGGTGTTCTCCTCCTTCGGCGCCCTGCAGTTCGTCAGCGACATCGACCTCGCGGTCCGCGAGACGGCGCGGGTCCTGCGACCGGGCGGCCGGTTCGCCTTCTCCATCACCCACCCGACGCGCTGGATGTTCCCCGACGACCCGGGTGAGGACGGCCTGCTCGCCAGCCAGTCCTACTGGGACCGCACGCCCTACGTCGAGGTCGACGACGAGACCGGCCAGGTGTCGTACGTCGAGCACCACCGCACCCTCGGCGACTGGGTCTCGCTGCTGGCCGACGCCGGCTTCGCGATCATGCGGCTGGTCGAGCCGGAGTGGCCCGAGGGCCACGAGCGTGTGTGGGGCGGCTGGTCGGGCACCCGTGGCCGCTTCACGCCCGGCACCGCGATCTTCGCGGCCGACCTGCGGTCCTGACCGCCGGGGTCAGACCCCGACCGGCTCGTCGCTGCGCTGCTCGACCGGCTCCGCCGGCCCCTCGCCGCGGCGGCGGACGAAGAGCAGCGCCAGGCCGACCAGCAGCACCGGGATGCCCACCGCGTAGCCGACCAGCGGCACGGTGTCGAGGACCAGCGTGATCTGGCTCCACTTGGAGTTGGCCTCGTCGACCTTGATCTGCTGCTCGTCGCTGGTGAACTCGACGTTCAGGTCCAGGATCTTGGAGCCGTCCTGGAGGTAGCGCTGCTGGGTCTCGGTCTGGTTGACGATGCTGCCGGTGTTCGGGTCGACGTAGACGTCCCGGACGTCGTCGTAGGTCCCCTTGACCGGCTTGGAGTCAGGGGTCCCGGGGATCACGTCGACCTTCGCGTTCTTGGTCGCGGCCCGGTAGACGTAGGTCTCGAGCCCCTTCACCTCAGCCGTGCGCTGGTAGACCGCGTCCACCGGCGCCTGCAGGACGTCGTCCCAGTAGGGGTAGGTCGTCTTCTGGGCGCCGAACGGGAACTTGTTGACCAGCCCGGTGTGCGGGACGGCGTCCTTCGGCAGGTACTGCGGGTCGTTGACGGCCATCGCGGTGTGCCGATCGGTCGCGAACCTGTCGATCGTGACGTCGATCAGGTTCGGGTCGCTGTCACTCGGGCAGACCTGCTTCTGGCCGTTGTCGATGACCAGGCACGTGGTCCGCACGAAGACCGCGACCGAGCCGTCGGACCGGTTGCTGTCGTTCTGGTTGATGTCGAGGGCGTAGACCGGGTAGCTCTCGAGCTTGCCGGTCTTCGGGTTCAGCTTGTCCGCGTCCCCCCCGAGGTGCGTCGTGCTGTTGACGTCGATGGGCGTCCGCTTGACGTTGTCGGGCGCCCAGGTCTGGGCGACCACGGCGGCGACGATCAGAAAGGCGCCCAGTGCCACCAGCACCGCGCCCAACCACCTGCGCTTCACGATTCCCCTCCCCAGGAGTGCCCCCCTCCGGGGCCGCGAGTTACCGAACCGTAGCATCGGGAACCCGCCCCCGTGGCCGTCATCGCGACGTTCACCCAGATGGGGTGCGGGTCCTGTGAGATAGTCCCGCAGTGCTGGCCCGACTACGACGCTACGCCGCCGCGCAGCTCGGGGACAGGCCGATCGTCCTGATCGGCCTGGGCCTGGTGGCCGTCCAGCTCGGCTACCGCGCCTGGGCGCTGTGGGGGTCGTGGTTCTACTTCGACGACCTGGCCTTCATGTCGCGGGCGATGAACCTCCCCTTCGGCTGGCACTACCTCTTCGAGTCCTACGGCGGGCACCTGATGCCGGCCGGCTTCGCCGCCACCTGGCTGCTGACGAAGTGGGCGGTCTACGACTGGACGCCGTGGTGGCTGGTGCTGCTGGCCCTCCAGGGCCTCGCCGGGGTCGGCATGCTGCGGCTGCTGCTCTCGCTGTTCGGCCGTCGGCCGTTCGTGCTGGTGCTCCTGACCGGCTACCTGGCCTACGTCTTCACCCTGCCCGCGGGCCTGTGGTGGGCCGCCGGCATCAACCAGCTGCCGCTGCAGGTCGCCCTGGTCTTCGGCCTGCACGCCCACGTCGCCTACCTGCGCACCGCCCGCCTGCGCCACCTCGTCGCCACGCTGGCCTGGACGACCGTGGGCCTGCTGTTCTACGAGAAGACGCTGCTGCTCTTCGGGATCTACGCGATCCTCGCGCTGGGCTGGTTCTGCACCGGCAACACCCCCGAGCGGCTCCGGGGGCTGTGGTCGCGCTACCGCACCGGGATCCTCGCCCACTCGGTGCTCGCCGTCGGCTACCTGGCGGCGTACGTCGCGTGGGGCCTGGACTTCTCCCCCAGCAACAGCGGCGGCCAGTCGTGGACCCCGATCGTGTGGAACCTGGTGGCCGTCGCCTGCCTGCCGGCGGTGGTCGGCGGGCCCGTGAGCTGGGAGCCGCTGTCCGTCGGCTCGATCGCCGACCCCTCCCAGCTCCTCCAGCTGGCCTCGTGGCTGCTGGTGGGCGGGGTGGCGTGGTACGGGCAGCGCACCCGCACGCTGAGCGCCCGCGCGTGGTGGCTGCTCGCGTTCACGCTCTTCGCCAACGTCGCGCTGCTCGCGTCGGCGCGCGCCAACATCGTCGGTCCGGACATCGCCCGCGAGTACCGCTACCAGACCGAGTCCGGCGCCGTGTTCGTGCTCTGCCTGGGCCTGGCGTTCCTGCCGCTGCGCGGGGCCGTGGAGGTCAACGAGCCCCGCCCGGAGGTGCCGCGCCCCTACGAGCGCCGCAGCCTGCTCGCGCTGGCCACCGTGGCGGTCACCGCGCTCGCGCTGGTCTCGAGCACGCGGTACGTCGACCTGTGGCAGCAGCGCAACCCGACCCGGGCCTACATCGACGAGGTGCGGCACAGCCTCGCGACCGCCGAGGACCCGCCGGTGCCGCTGGTGGACACCGGCATCCCGACCACCCTGCTGTGGGCGTTCCGCTACCCCGAGAACTCCTACAGCCACCTCTTCCGGCCGTGGGCCTCCGAGACCCGCTACCCCCGCCAGTCGATCGACCGGCTCTACATGTTCGACGACCGGGGCCGGCTGGCGCCGGTCATCATCCCGCCGACCCGCCGGATGGTCCCGGCCGCCGGCTGCGGCTACCCGCTGACCGGTGCACGGACCCGGATCCCCCTGGACGGGCCGGTCATCGGCGGTGGCTGGTGGATACAGATCGGGTACGCCAGTCCCCGGGCCATTTCCCTCCGCATCACCGCGGGTGACGATGTCCATGACCTCGACCTTCCCAAGGGCCTGCACAACGTGTTCGTGCAGGCGTCCGGCCAGTTCCAGGGGGTGACGGTGAGCCGGTACCCGCGGCGCAGCGGACTCTGCGTCGTCGACCTGCAGCTCGGCATCCCCACCCCGGGGGTGACCGGGCCGTGACCGGGACCCACCTGCGCACCGGGCCCGCGGCCGCGCCGCCCCCGCCGACCCCCCTCCCCCGGCACCGGCTGGTCACCGCCGGCCGGCTGGTGCGCCACGACCGCGTGGTCCAGGTCGGGCTGGCGATGGTCGCGGCGCAGCTGGCGTTCCGCGCGTGGGCGACCTACGGCGCGTGGTTCTTCGGGGACGACTTCGCCTTCATCTCCCGGATGAACAACCTCGGCCTCGCCCCGAGCGTCGCCGCCCGGCCCTACGCCGGGCACGTGATGCCCGCCGGGATGTACCTGACCTGGCTGACCGACGCCCTCGCCCCGTTCGACTTCCGGGCGCCGGCCACGGTGCTGCTCCTCATGCAGGTCCTGGCAGACGCCGGGCTCCTGGTGCTGCTGCTGCGCCTGTTCGGAGCCCGGCGCGGGATCCTCCCGCCGCTCGCGCTGTACCTGTTCTCCGCGATCTCGATGCCGATCGCGATCTGGTGGGCCGCGGGCGTCAACCAGCTGCCGATGCAGGTCGTGTGGTTCTGGGCGCTGGCCGCCCACGTGTCCTACCTGCGGGACGGCCGCGTCCGGCACGCCGTCCGCGCCTGCCTCTGGCTGCTCGCCGGCCTCGCCTTCTACGAGAAGACCCTGCTGGTGGTGGGGGGCCTCGCGCTGTTCTCGCTCTCCTACTTCGCCCGGGGCTCGCTCCCCGACCGGGTGCGGTGGCTGTGGCGTCACCACCGCGCCGGGATCGTGATGTACGCCGTGCTCTCGGCCGGCTACCTGGCCGGCTACGTCGTGGTCGGGCTGAACTTCAGCCCGGCGCAGGCCAACAACGACGCGCTCCCCCAGGTGGTCTCGAACATGGTCGTGCACGCCTGGGCGGCCGCGATGGCCGGCGGGCCGCTGCACTGGCAGTACTTCCACCAGGGGGCGGTGCCCCAGCCAAACATCCTCGTGGCCGCCGCGGGCGTCGCGCTGGTCGTGCTGGTCGCCCGCGAGATCCGCCGCTGCCGGACCCGGAGCATGCGCGCCTGGCTGCTGCCCGGCTTCTTCCTCGGCTCCAGCATCCTGCTGGTCACCGCGGGCCGTGCGTCGTTCGTCGGCGCCCAGATCAGCCTCGACTACCGCTACCAGGGCGAGCTCGCGGCGGTCACGGCCGTGGCCCTGGCCTGCGCGGTGCTGCCGATCCGGGGGGCGGTGGAGTGCGCCGAGCCGCGGGCGCGCAGCGAGCTGCTCGACCATCCGCCCCGGGTCGCGGCGCTCACCGCCGTGGTCTCGGTCCTTGCCACGGTCTCCTCCGCCCAGTACGCCCTGCACTGGCAGCACGCGAACATCGCCCGGCCCTACTTCTCCCACCTGCTGGGCGACCTGGAGGCGGCGCAGACGCCGGTCCCGCTCGTCGACGACGCGGTGCCCGCGACGATCATGTGGCCGATCGGCTACCCGCTGAACCTGCAGAGCTACCTCCTGCGCGACTTCCGCGACCGCACCGACTTCGTGGAGATCTCCACCGACCGCCTCTCGATGGTCGACCGCCACGGCCACGTCGAGCCCGCGGTGGTGCCGGTCACCCGGCACGCGCGACCGGGCCCGCACGGCTCCTGCGGCTACCGGGTCCGGGGCCGCGAGGTCACCATCCCGCTGGACGGCCCGGTGGTCTACGGCGGCTGGTGGGTGCGGATCGGCTACCTGGCCAGCGCGGCCAGCCCGGTGCGGGTCACCGCCGGGGACGCGTCGTACACGACGACGCTGCAGCCCGGCGTGCACGCGCTCTACCTGCGCGGCGGCATCCAGTTCGACGAGGTGCGGATCTCGGGCCTGGGGGAGGATGTGACCATGTGCACCGACGACGTGACGGTGGGGAAGCCGGTCCCACGGTCGGAGTTCCACCCGTGAGCTTCCCCGACCGCAGCTTCCCCACGCTCAACGCCGTGCGCGCCATCGGCGCGCTGATGGTGGTGCTCACCCACGCCGCCTTCAACACCGGCCAGATCAACCACGGCTGGACCGGTGCCGCCCTGGCCCGCCTGGACTTCGGCGTCACGCTGTTCTTCGTGCTCTCCGGCTTCCTGCTGAGCCGGCCGTACTTCCTCACCCGCGCGCTGGGCCGGCCGTGGCCCTCGACCCGGCACTTCTGGTGGAAGCGGGCCCTGCGGATCCTGCCGCTCTACTGGGTGGTCGTCGCGGCGTCGCTGGCGCTGGACCCGCAGAACCGGGACGCCGACTGGCGCGACTGGGTCACCCACCTGACGCTCACCCAGCTCTACCGGCCCGACCTGCTGGGCAGCTCGCTGACCCAGATGTGGAGCCTGTGCACCGAGGTGGCGTTCTACCTGCTGCTCCCCCTCGTCTGCCTGCTCCTGGTCCGCGGCGGCCGCCACGCCGAGGGCCTGCACCTGCCGAGCGTCTACTGGCGGGCCGGGGTGCTCGCGCTGTTCGGCCTGGTCTGGCAGGTCGTGGTCGCGCAGATCCCGGGGCGCGAGGGGCACTACGCGCAGTGGCTGCCCGGCTACCTGCCCTGGTTCCTGGTCGGCGTGTGCTTCGCGGCCCTGTCCGCGAGCCTGGCCGTCGACCCGCGGCCCCACCCCGTCGAGCGGCTCGGACACGACCTGGTCGGCTGCTGGGTGCTCGCGGCGGCCGTCTTCGCCATCGCCTGGTCGCCGGTCGCCGGCCCCCGCACGCTGCTGACCCCCGGCGGCTGGGAGGCCGGGTCGAAGCTGGTGCTCTACACCGTGGCCGGTGCGTTCTTCCTGCTGCCGCTGGTCTTCGGCCCCGAGCGGGACGGCTGGGCCCGCACCCGGCTCAGCGGCCCGGTGCCGGTCTGGCTCGGCGAAATCTCGTACGGCGTGTTCGCGCTGCACATGTTCTTCCTGAACCTGGTCTTCCGGGTCCTCGACCTCCAGGTCTTCACCGGACACTTCGTCACGGTGGTGCTCGGCACGCTCCTGCTGACGCTGCCGGTCGCGACCGCGTCCTTCTACCTCTTCGAGCGCCGGATCCTGCGGGCGAAGGACATCCGCTTCTTCTCCCGGCTCGATGCCGGCGCCCGCCCGGTGCGGGCCACCGTCCGGTAGGCCGGATCAGCCGGGCGGTGTCCGGGCCGGACCGGCGCGCCGCAGCGCCGCGAGCGCCCCCACCGCGCAGCAGATCGCGGCCAGGCTCCACGCCTGGCTCCAGGTGACCGCCCACGACCGCTGGGTGAGCACCGACCACGACAGCGCCAGGCTGCCGGTCAGCGCGAGCAGGCCCGCCAGCAGCGACCAGCCCGCGAACCGCGGGACCAGCAGCCCGACCGCGATAGCGGCCAGCACCCCGCCGAGGCCCCACCAGCCGCCCAGCAGCCCGCCCGCGACCACCGCGACCAGGGCGTCGAGCGTCCCCGGCCGGCCGGTCCCGAGCGGGCCGGGCACCCGGGTCGCCGTCGCCGGACGCCGTCGTACCCGGAGTGCAGCCAGGGCCAGGCCGGCGGCCATCGCCACCACCAGCGCGGCGCCGGTGGCGAGCAGGACCGAGAACGTCCGGGCCGGCCCGAACCGGAGGGCCACGGTGCCGGCCTGTCCGGCCGGGAGCCGCCAGCCCTGGCGCCAGCCGTCCACCCGGGCGGGCGCCAGGTCCTGGCCGTGCAGGGTCGCGGTCCAGCCACTGTTGACGTTCTGCGGCAGGCTCAGCACGGTCGCCTGCGACCGCGCCGGCACGCGCACCGCGGTGGGGTCGCCGCGGTCGTCGCGGGTGACGGGCACGATCCGGGTGAGCGGGGCCGGCGCCGCGCGGGTGCTGGTGAGCAGCAGGGTGTCGACGCGGAAGAGCCGGTTGGGGGCGGCCAGCACGTCGGTGGGGCCCGGTGCCACCTGCACGGTGGAGGGGCCGCACAGGGAGAACGGCACGCTGGCCCCGCGGACCAGCTGCTTGGTGCTGGCCCGCAGCCGGGTCTGCAGCACGGTGTTGCCCACGCGGACGGACGGGCCGGAGCCGCAGCCGAAGTCCCGGGGCACCCCCGCGTCGGGCGCGAGCGAGCGGCGGTTCACGCGCAGGCCGGTGATCCCGGGCGGCACACCGGTGAACCGCGTGCCGGAGGTCGCGAACGCCTTCTCGCTGTCGACCACGCGCACCCGCAGCACGCGGGTCCGCCAGCCGGGGAGCCGGGCCCGCCGGTCCTCGCCCAGCTGCACGACCCGCTCGTGGCCCGCGGCCCGCACCCACAGCCGGGTCGGACGCTCGGCGGGCGCGGCCCGGTTCACCCGGGCGGCGATCCAGTGCAGGGTCCGGGGCCGCGGGAACCGGACCGTCAGCGTCTGCTGGCGCCCCCGCAGCAGCCAGGTCGTGTGGTGGTCGCCGTCGACGGCGGCCAGCGGCCCCTCCGCGACGTCCGCGACCCGGCCCGGCGCCGATGCGGTGACACCGGAGCCGAGCAGGCCCCGCCCGTGGGTGGTGCGCCGCAGCGACACGGTCCCGCTGACCCGGAAGTCGCCGAAGTAGTAGGCGCTGAACCGGCGGGCCAGGGTGTCCCCGTCCTCACCGGGCGCGACCAGTCCGTCCTCGCAGGGCAGCGCGTGCCCGCTCAGCACGCAGGCGGCCCGGTCGGGGTCGCGCCGCAGCGAGACCGCGTCCAGCGGGAACCGCTTGTCGGGCAGCGGCAGCTGCAGGTAGCGCTGGGCGGCCAGCGAGGGGTTGACGCCGACCTCGGCGAGGCCGAGCGACCCGGGCAGGCGCAGGTCGCGGCCGGCCGCGGTGACGCGCAGGAACGTCGCGCCCGCGAAGCCCACGTCGTAGGTGCGGGACCGGCCCGGCGCGGGGGCGGGCACGACCTCGGTCCCCTGGTCGGAGCGCAGCGCCAGCCGGGGCACGGCGGCCGAGTCCGGCGTCAGCCGGACGGTCACCTGCCCGAGGTACTCCAGCCGGTCGAGGTCCGCCTGCCACCACTGCCCGGTCGGGTCGAGCTGCCGGGCCGAGCGCCAGCCCGTGGCCGGGTCGCCGTCGAGGGCGGCGCCGGGGTGGGAGCCGATCCGCAGCGGCGGCAGCGCGTCGGCGTACGCCTCCGAGCTGCTGGCGGTCACGTCGGCGACCGCGCCCGTCCACACCGCGGTCGTCTCCCAGCGCTCCGGGTCGTCGAGGAAGCGATGGGTGTGCTCGGGGCCGACGAGGCGGTACGCCGTGCCGGCGGGCATCGTCGCCGACTCGTTCCAGCGGACCGCCGCGAAGTTCGTCTCCCGCCGCCGCAGGCTGTCGGTGAGGACCTGCCCGGTCTCGCCACCAGCGGCGCCCGCCGTGGCGTCCTCGGGGAGCAGCTGGGCCGCCGGTCCGCCGAGGCTCGGGCGCAGCCCCGCGGTGGGGCCGCCCACGACGACCTCGGGGTCGGCGGTCAGCCGGGCCCCGGCGGGCGGGCTCACGTCGTAGACGTCGACCGAGCCGGTGCGCGTCGCCAGGCCGTTGCCGGCGACCACCCGGGTGGTGCCGTCGGGCCCGTAGGACACGGGCCGCGACCCGACGGTCGGGCCGAAGGAGCGGGCCAGGTTCAGCCCCGGCGAGTGGGTGAGCACGCTCTTGACGTACGCCGGGTCGGGCGCACCGGTCTGGAACCGGTCGAGGTCGTTGCGAACCACGAGCCGTCCGACGCCATTGGCGGCGAGGTAGGACGCCAGCGTGCTGCTGGGGTGCCCGGACTCGAGCACCCGGGTGACCGCGTCCAGGAACACCACGTTGCCCGGCGGGGCCAGCGGGATGACGTTGCGCACCGCCCAGGGGCTCGTGGCCAGCCCCTGCAGCACGTCGTCGTGCACGTTGCCCCAGTCATAGACGCCGAACGCCGCGGCCGGCACCTCGAGGGAGACCGAGCCGTCCCGGTCCTGCTGTGCCAGGTAGTCCGCCGCGGCGGTCCAGTAGCCCGGCACCGCCGAGACGCCGGCACGGGGCGCGATCTCGTCCTGCAGCCACGGCAGCGCGAGCGCGACCAGCGCCAGCGCGGTGGCGACCTGCACCAGCCGCAGCGCCGTCCTCGCCCCGGCACCCCGCAACAGCGCCGGGATCACCCGCAGCGCGTGGGCGATGCCCAGCACCAGCGGCAGGCGCAGCACGACGTCGAACTTGTGCAGGTTGCGGAACGGCGCCAGCGCCCCGTCGAGGAGGTCGGTCCGGTCCGCGGCCCACCAGCCGGCGAGGTCGCCGGAGTAGCCGAAGCCGACCAGCACCACGCCGGTGACCAGGCCGAGCACCAGGAAGCGCTGGTGGGGGTTGTCGCGCAGCAGCATGCCGACCAGCCCGAGCGCCACGAGCCCAGCGGCGTCGAGCACCAGGAACGGGGTCGTGACCAGGTGCTGGCCCGCCGGGTAGTCGATGCCGGCGAAGTAGGCGACCCAGTCCGAGGTGCCCACGAGCGTGCGGGCCAGCCCGGTCGGCACCGTGGTGATGGTGGCGTTCTCGATGTAGTCCAGGAACGGCGGACTGTAGCGGCCGAGCACCAGCAGCGGCCCGACCCACCAGAAGGTCGCCAGCCCCGTGAACAGCGTCCACCAGCCCAGCAGGGGCCACTTCCGCGGTCCGCCGGACCGGGTGAGGATCCACAGCACGCCGAGCGGCAGGGCGGCCGCGACCGCGACCGCGTTGACGCCTCCGCAGGTCGCCACGACCAGCGCGCTCAGCGCCGCGCCACGCCGCACCGAGCCGCGCTCGCTGGCGGTCACCAGGGGCAGCAGCACCCAGGGGGCCAGCGCCATCGGCCAGACCTCGACCGAGACGCCGCCCAGCAGCGTGGTGATCCGCGGGCTGAGCACGAACGCGAACCCCGCCACCACCTGGGTGACCGGGGACCCGAGCCGGAGCCGCTGCGCGAGCCGGACCACCCCGAAGAACGCCAGGCAGAGCAGCAGGCTCCACCACAGCCGCTGGACCACCCACTCCGGCAGGTGCACCAGGTGCCCGAGCCAGAAGAACGGCCCCATCGGCCAGGCGTAGCCGTAGGCCTGGTTCTGCAGCTGCCCGAACGCCGCCACCGGGTCCCACAGGTGCAGGCCCGCGGCCAGGAACTTCCCGGGCGCGGTGAGCAGGTCGAACTTGGTGTCGGCCACCATCAGCCCCGACGACTGCGCGAAGCACAGCGCGATGATCAGCGCGGCGTAGCCGCACATCCGCAGCCGCGACGTGGCCCGCCCCCCGGCCGGGAGGTCACGCGGCGACCGGTCCCCCGTGCCGCTCACGCCTTGCGCACCACGATGACGAGGTTCCAGGTCAGCAGCTCGCGCAGCACCGGCACGCGGACCAGCCACCGTGCCCACCGCGGGTGGTAGCGGGGCAGCACGTCGACGACCTCGCCCGCGTGCTGGCGCCGGGCCCACGCCAGGCCGTCGCGGACGGTCACGGCGAACAGGGACTCGCCGTACCTGTTCTTGGGCTCGTGGCCGTGCCGGGCCAGGTAGCGGCGGCGGGCGCGGCGGCCGCCGAGGTAGTGCCAGGGCGCGGTCTCGTGGCCGCCCCAGGGCCCGAACCACACCGTGTAGGACACGAACGCCAGTCCGCCGGACCGGGTGACCCGCAGCATCTCGTCGGCCATCCGCCACGGGTCGGGCACGTGCTCGAGGACGTTGGAGGAGTAGCACAGGTCGACCGAGCCGTCGGCGAACGGCAGGTTCATCCCGTCACCGACCACCGTGCCCGCGGCGATCGCGCCGGTGCCCGCGAGCTCGCCGACGTCGGCGTCCAGGGCCCAGTACGTCGCGCCCGCGGCCTCGAAGGCGTCCCGGAAGTAGCCGGGGCCGCCGCCGACGTCGAGCACGGTCCGACCCGCCAGGTCGAGGTAGGACGACAGCTGCCCGACCGAGTCCGCGGCGAGCGCGGAGTAGAACCGGTCGGGGTCGGGCTGCTCGTGGCGGAACTCACCGAGGAGCCGGACCGAGCGGCGCAGGCTCGGGGTCCAGGCCCCCCGGGAGCCAGTGAACCCGTGCTGCATGGGCGAGACCCTATCCGAGCGAGGTAGCCTCCCCCGGTGCCGACGACCGATGCGCGTGTGCTGGCCGGCCGTCACGTGGCGTTCCTGAGCTGGCGGGACAACGGGAACCCCGAGGGCGGCGGCGCCGAGCGCTACCTGGAGAAGATGGCCGCCGGACTGGTCGCCCGCGGCTGCCGGGTCACGATCTTCAGCGCGGCCTACGCCGGGGCCGCGCCCACCGAAGTGGTCGCCGGGATCCGCTACGTCCGTCGCGGCTCCAAGCTCTCGGTCTACCTGCAGGGCCTGCGGCTGCTGGCGACCGGGCGTCTCGGCCACGTCGACGCGGTGGTCGACGTGCAGAACGGCATGCCGTTCCTGTCGCGACTGGTCACCCGGCGGCCCGTGATCGTGCTGGTCCACCACGTGCACCGGGAGCAGTGGCCGGTCGTCTACCCCGGCCTGACCGGCCGGGTCGGCTGGTGGATCGAGCGGCGGCTCGCGCCGTACCTCTACCGGCGCTGCCAGTACGTCGTGGTGTCGCGGGCGACCCGGGACGAGCTGCGGGAGCTGGGCGTGCGCGGCCCCCGGGTCGCGATCGTCCACAACGGCACCGACCCGGTCGTCCCGACCGGGACCCGCAAGTCCGCCCGTCCCACGGTCTGCGTGGTCGGCCGGCTGGTGCCGCACAAGCAGGTCGAGCACGCCGTCGACGCGGTCCTGGCCCTGCGCGAGCAGCTGCCCGACCTGCGCCTGCACATCGTCGGCAGCGGCTGGTGGGAGGCCGAGCTGCGGCGCTACGTGACCGAGCGGGGCGCCGGCGACGCGGTGGTCTTCGAGGGTCATGTGTCGGAGGTCCGCAAGCAGGAGGTCTACGAGGAGTCGTGGGTGATGGCGCTGCCCTCGGTCAAGGAGGGCTGGGGCCTGGTCGTGGGCGAGGCCGCCGCGCACGGCACCCCGACGGTCGCGTACTCGGGCGCCGGCGGGACGCGCGAGTCGATCCGGCACGGCATCTCCGGGCTGCTGGTCGAGACCCCCGAGGAGCTGACCAGGGAGCTGGGGCGGGTGCTGCGCGACCTCGAGCTGCGTCGCGACCTCGCCGAGGGCGCGCGGGTGCACAGCGTGCGGTTCAGCTGGGGGCACGCGCAGTCGGCGTTCGCGCACGTGGTGGCCTCGGCGCTGCGCGGCGAGCTGGTCGACAGCCAGGACGCCGTCGAGGAGTAGGTCGCGAAGCAGCGGGTCCGGCCTACGGGGCCGTCCCGTAGTCGATGAAGGGCTGGCTGACATTGGCCGGCGACTGACCGGGCGCGTCGGTCTGCGACTGGATCACGCCGATCAGGGTCACGCCCGCAAGGGTGCCGCCGACGACGATGCCGGCCGCACTCAACACGACTGGGTGCACGATGGATTCTCCCTCTCCCGGTGGGAAAACTACCACCCGGTAGGCCGCGACCCCGCCCATTTGCGGCCCTTTCGCCAAAGCACGGGAACAATCGCGACCAAAGGCCCGGCCAGGAAGGCCGTCCAGCCCACCGCGACCGCCACCGCGCGGGCGGCGGAGCTCTCCCGCACCCGCACCGGCGCGTCGATCCGGGTGACGGTCAGCGCGGGGCCCCGGTGCACGACCGTCCCGGCCACCGGCGCGTCGTAGCGGGGCGAGCCGGGCGCGCCGTGCTCCTCCACGACCAGCCCGACCCCGAGGTCCCCGAGCCGCCGGGCCAGCTGGGCCGGATCGTCGGCCCGCAGCGCCGCGAGCACCTGCGGCACCCGCGGGTCCTCCCCCGCCAGCACCTGCCCGGAGACCCCGAGCTGGTCGCTGGCGAGGTAGTCGCGCGTCAGGTAGCGACCGACCGGGTCCAGCACCTTGCGGTCGTGGTTCCACGCCGGCGCGCGGTAGCTGGTGAACGGCAGCAGCAGCACGTCGCCGGGCGCCCGCGAGGCCGCGACGGCCGCCCGGGCGCGCGCGTAGTCGGCCGGGTAGTGCACCGGCTGCAGCCACCCGCCCAACCCCCAGGCGGCGTCCGGGAGCAGCGCCAGCGGCAGCAGCGCGCCGGCCAGGCCGACCAGGACCCGCGCGTCGGCGTCGCGCACCCGGGCGGCGAGCCGGTCGACGGCGGCCGCGACCAGGGCGGCGAGGAGCGGCGCGCACAGCGCCAGCCACCGGCCGCCGTCGCGCAGCAGGCCGCCCCCGGGCACGTGGCCGGCCAGCCAGCCGGTGGCGCCGGGCAGCGCCCAGGTGCTGACCGCGAGCAGGAAGCCGAGCGCCCACAGCACCACCAGCGACCCGGTCGTCCGGTCGCCCAGGCGGCGGCGCAGCGGCCGGAGACCGTACGCCGCGGCGGCGGCGAGCGCGACGGTGGCCACGACGGCCAGCAGCAGGCTGTGCCGCGAGCCGGGGACCACCTCGGTGTTCCAGACCCCGCCCAGGGAGAGCGCGGCCAGCGGGCCCGGCAGCGACCCCTCGCGACCGAGCCGGAAGACCGATCCGGCCGCGGTGGAGGTGGCCGTCGAGGCGTGCAGCAGTCCGGCCACCAGCCACGGGGCGTTCGCGGCCATGCAGGCGGCCACGAGCAGGAGGTTGCGCCGGCGCCGCCGCCACGCGACGCCGGGCACGAGCAGCGCCAGCGCCGAGGCCAGTCCCGCACCGGCGCTGAGCGAACCCACCGGCAGCAGCAGCCAGGGCAGCACGCCGACCCGCTCGCCGCGGCGGTAGCGCGTCCCCTCGTGCACCAGCCACGGCAGCACGGCGTACCCGAGCAGGACCGTCCAGTGCCCCATCGCCAGCCGCTCCACGACGAACGGGTTCCACAGGTAGACGCTGACCGCGGCGAGGCCGCCGACCGGCGTACCTCCCGCGAGGCGCAGCGCCCCGAACCCCGCGAGGAGCAGCGCGCCCAGCAGCACCACCTTCTGCAGCAGCATGCCGGGCAGCAGCTCGTCGAGCACCGCGACGACCGCGTCCGAGGGCACCGCGCGCGGCAGGGCGGTGCCGAGGCCGAGGAAGTCCGAGCGCAGCGCCAGGTCGGGGACCCAGACCATGTCGTAGCCCAGGACGTAGCCGCCGCCGAGGGCGGGCCCGAGCAGGAGCAGCGGCAGCAGCACCGCCCAGGCCCGGGGCAGCAGCCGGACGACCCGGCCGGCCCTCACAACGGCAGCCGGCGGAACAACGGTCGCGGGACGTGCCGCAGCCCGGACATCACGCCACGAAGCGGCGCGGGCACCCAGACGAGCTCGTCGCGGCGGGCGACGCCGCGGACCACCGCGTCGGCGACCTGCTCGGCGGTCACCGACAGCGGCGCGGGACTGCGGCCCGCGGTCATCTGCGTGCGCACGAAGCCCGGCCGCACCACCAGCACGCCGGCCCCGGAGCCGCGCAGCGCCTCGCCCAGGCCGAGGTAGAAGCCGTCCATCCCGGCCTTGGTCGAGCCGTAGACGAAGTTGGAGCGCCGGACCCGTTCGCCGGCCACCGAGGACAGCGCCACGATCATGCCGTGCCCCTGGCGGCGCATCACCTCGGCGAGGCAGACGCCGACGCTCACCGCACCGGTGTAGTTGACCCGGGCCAGCCGGGTGGCGGCGGCGTGGTCCTGCCAGGCCTGCTCCTCGTCGCCGAGCACGCCGAAGGCCACCAGCGCCACGTCGATGTCGCGCTCGCGGGCCAGCGCGTCGATGAACGCGGGGTGCTCCTCGGTGCGCTCGGCGTCGAAGTCGACGACCTCCGCCTCCAGCCCGAGCGACTCCACGTGCGCGGCGGCCACGTCCCGGCGCGGGCCGGGCCGGGCGGCGAGCACCACGTGCGGCCGGCAGGTGCGGGCCCAGGCCGCGACGACCGCCTGCGCGATCTCGCTGGTGCCGCCGAGCAGCAGCACGTTCTGCGGCTGGCCGAGCGCGTCGATCATCGTGTCTCCTCTACAGGCCCAGTCTGCGGGCCAGGTCGGAATGGAACACGCCGGCCGGGTCCACGCGTCGTCGTACGGCCAGGAAGTCCTCCAGCCGCGGGTACATCTGGCGCAGCCGGGCGGGGTCGAGCCGGGCGTCCTTGGCGAGGTAGACCCGGCCGCCGACCGCGGCGACGAGGCGGTCGAGCTCGTCGAGCAGCGGGGCCAGGCCGGGCCGCGCGGGCAGGTCGAGGGCCAGGGTCCAGCCGGGCATCGGGAACGACAGCGGCGCCTCGTCGCCCGGACCGAACCGCTTGAGCACCGACAGGAACGACGCGTGCCCCTCGCGCGCGACCCGGTCGATGACCAGGGCCATCGTGTCCGCGGCCTGGTCGGGGACGACGCACTGGTACTGCACGAAGCCGCGCGGGCCGTAGAGGCGGTTCCAGTCCGCCACCCCGTCGAGGGGGTGGAAGAACGCCGCGAGCGGCTGGAGCTCGCCGGTGCGGTGCCGCGGAGCGCGGCGGTACCACGCCTCGTTGAAGCCGCGCACGGTCAGCGGCCGCACCAGCCCGCCGGGCACCCCGGGCGGCACCCGGAGGCGGGCCCGGCCGGGGGCGACGAGCGGGTGCCGCGCGGCCGGGCCGTCGAGCTCGTCGCGCCGCGCGTGCTCGCCGCGGGTGAGCACCGAGCGGCCGAGGCTGCGACCGCGGGCGAGGGTGTCGATCCAGGCCACCGAGTAGGTCGCGTCACGGTCCCCCGTGCGCATCTCCTCCATCACGCTGTCGAGGTCCGGCAGCCGGGTCGTCGTCACCGTCATCCACGAGCTCTCGACCGGGATCGTGCGGAGCACCGCCGAGGTGATCACGCCGGTCAGGCCCATCCCGCCGATCGTCGCCCAGAACAGCTCCGGGTCGCGGTCCGGGCCGACCTCGTGGACGCTGCCGTCGCCGGTGACCAGCTCCAGGGAGTCCACGTGCCGGCCGAAGCTGCCGGCGACGTGGTGGCTCTTGCCGTGCACGTCGCAGGCGAGGCAGCCGCCGACCGTGACGTAGCGGGTGCCGGGGGTGACGGGGACGAAGCGCCCGCGGGGCAGCAGCTCGGCCATCAGGTCGTGCAGGCTGGTGCCGGCCGAGACCCGGACGGTCCCGGGCGGCCGGCCCTCCGGGTCGTGCTCGATCCGGGTGGGCAGCGGGAGCAGCACCTCGCCACCGGCGTTCTGCGCGGGGTCGCCGTACGACCGGCCGAGCCCGCGCGCGACCAGGCCGCGCGGCCCGGCCCGTCGTACGACCTCGGCGACCTCGGCGCTGCCGCCCGCCACGTGGCGGGGCGTCGCCGCGGTGGGCGCCGTGCGTCCCCAGCCGGCCAGCATCCGGCGAGCCTGCTCAGACATCGGCGACCCCCAGGGTCAGCAGCACCAGCCACACCAGGCCGACGGCCTGCAGGAGCCGGTCACCCCACACGATGTCCTCCGGCTCGGCCGCCTCGCCCGCGTCGATGTCGACGGCGTAGCGCAGCACGCCGACCACGAACGGCACGATCGACAGGGCGTGCCAGGGCACGGTCGAGTGGCCGGCGTTGTCGAAGGCCCACAGGCAGTACGCCGTGATCGTCGCGGTGGCGGCGATGCTCCACACGAATCGAAGGTACGTGTCGGTGTAGCGGACCAGCGAGCGCCGGGTGCCGGCCTCGCTGCCCAGCGTGTGCAGCTCGGAGTAGCGCTTGCCCGCGACGATGAAGAGGGACCCGAAGCCGGCGACGAGCAGGAACCAGTCGGAGATCGGCAGCCCGGCGGCCAGACCACCGGCGACCGCGCGCATGAGGAAGCCGCTGGTGACCACGGCCAGGTCGAGCACCGGCTCGTGCTTGAGCCGCCAGGAGTAGAGCAGCGAGGCCGCGAGGTAGGACGCCAGCAGCGTGCCCAGCTCCCACCCGTTGGCGAAGCCGACCACCAGGGCCGCCGCGGCCAGGAGCGCCGCGACGGCGAGGGCGACCGGCACCGGGAGGTGGCCCGCGGCGATCGGGCGGAGCCGCTTGCGCGGGTGCAGCCGGTCGGCCTCGATGTCGAGGCAGTCGTTGACCAGGTAGACCGCCGAGGACAGCAGGCAGAACGCGACGAACGCGACGACGGTGGCACCGAGCACGCCCGGCTCGGCGATCTGGCCGGCCGCGAGCGGCGCGGCGACCACCAGGAGGTTCTTGGTCCACTGCTTCGGTCGCATGGACCGCAGCACGGCACCGGGAAGACCCACGGCGGGAGTGTAGAAGACGCACGCGCCCGAGGTGGTCGTTGTGCCGCGCGTGCCGGGGCGCCCGTTACGCTCCCTCCCCGTGACGTCGAGACCGGGCCGGGTGGCCTCGTTGCTGGGCGGCGGCGGGTCGATCGCCGTCGCCATGGGCGTCATGAACGTCGCGACCTACGGCTTCACGATGATCGCGGCGCGCCTGCTGGGCCCGCGCGACTACGGCGCCTTCGCCGGCCTGATGGCCACGCTGCTGGTCGTCACGGTGCTCCAGCTGGGCCTGCAGGCGACCGCGGCCCGGCGGATCTCCGCGGACCCCGGCCACGTCGGCCAGATCGAGCAGACCATCCTCGGGGTCACCTACCGCGCGGCCCTCGCCCTGTTCGTGCTGCTGCTGGCCCTCACCCCCGTCATCGACGCGCTGCTGCGCCTGGGCAGCCTGCCGACCGCCGCGCTGGTCGCGGTGATCTCGGTGCCACTGACCGTCATGGGCGGCCAGGCGGGGATCCTGCAGGGCGAGCGGCGCTGGTGGCAGCTCTCGGTGCTCTACGTGCTCTCCGGCGTGCCGCGGCTGCTGATCGGCACCGCGCTGATCTGGTGGCGGCCCAGCGAGTCCGCCGCACTGGTCGGGATCGCGCTCGGCGCGATCACCCCGGTGCTCGCCGGCTGGTGGTTCCTGCGCCGCGAGCGCGAGCCCGGGTCCGTGAGCGAGCGGCACGGCTTCCGGTCGGTGATGGTCGAGACCTTCCACAACAGCCAGGCGCTGCTGGCGTTCTTCGCGCTCTCCAACGCCGACGTGATCGTGGCGCGCAACGTGCTGCCGGAGCACGAGGCGGGCCTCTACGCCGGCGGCATCATCCTCACCAAGGCGGTGTTGTTCCTGCCGCAGTTCGTGGTCGTGGTGGCGTTCCCGTCGATGTCGACGATCGCCGAGCAACGACGCGCGCTGACCCTGAGCCTGTCGCTGGTCACCGGGATCGGGCTCGCGGTCACCCTCGGCGCCGCGGTGCTCCCCCGGCTGGCGCTGGTGTTCGTGGGCGGGCAGCAGTACGCCGAGATCACCGATGACCTGGCCGGCTTCGCCGTGCTCGGCACCGTGCTCGCCTCCCTGCAGCTGCTGGTCTACTCGGTGCTGGCGCGGCAGGCACACCGGTCGGTGCTGCTGGTGTGGGCGGCCCTCGTGGTGCTCGTGGTGGCCGGCTCGCTGACCGCGACCTTCGGGCAGCTGCTGCTCGCCGTCGTGCTGGTCGACGCGGCCCTCTTCGTCGCGCTGCTGGCGCTCGGGCTGCGCCGGGCGCGGCCGGTGGAGCCCGCGCCGGCCTGACTCCGCCGCGGCGAGGCGCGGCGTACTACCAGCAGCAGCGGCCGTCTACCGGTTCGCGGCGCAGGTGGTCGGCGACGCCGCCTCGATGGGGGCAGGACGACGTCGACGCGCTCCGCGCCGTCGGCCTCGACGACGGCGAGATCGTGGGCGTCGTCCTCGCAGCTGCCGCCACGGTCGTGCTTCTGGCTCGCTACCTCGTGCACCGGCACAGCAGGGACGCCACGGGAGCGGACGTCGTGGAGCAGGTGTTCCGGATCCCGGGAGGTCTATGGCGCGGTTGTGGAACGGGGTGTCCCGGATCCCGGGAGGTCTGGGGCACGAGCACGCGTGAGGTCAGCAGGCTCCTAGGCGGGCGGGGCTCCGAACCACGTGGTCAGTGCTTCCCGCAGGGCGGGCAACGCGGTCTCGCCGGGTGCGTCGGTCGCGGCAGCCCACGCGATGCGGGCGTCCGGCCGGACCAGGAGTGCGTCGGCCGGCCGCTCGTCGCTCGTCGCGCTGACAACGTCCACCCGGCCGCTCCACTGACGGGCGAGCTCGCGGAGGTCCGCGCGGTCGGCGAGGTCGAGGAGCACCGGGCGGCCCTGGCCGAGCAACCCGGCGAACCTGGGGTCCTGGTGGTCGACGTGCAGGGCCCGGTCGGTCAGGAAGGCGCCGACGAGTGGGTGCGCTGCTGGCGGCGGCGACCCCACGTCCGTGCCGGCCATGAGCGCCCCGAGGCGGAGCAAGGGCTGCTCGTCCGCGGTCAGCTCGACGAAGAGGGCGCGGAGGGCGTCACCGCCCGGACCGTGCGCGCGGCGGAGCGCCACCTGGGCACGCGTGTGGAGCAGGGTCCGCTCGGCGGCGGCGCGGCGCTCCTCGGAGTACGTGTCGAGCAGACCGGGCGGCGCCCAGCCGTGGACGGTCCCGGCGAGCTTCCACGCGAGGTCGGCTGCGTCGAGCATGCCCGCGTTGACCGCGACCCCGCCCGCGGGGAACAGGTGCGCCGCATCGCCGGCCAGCAGGATGCGGCCGGCGCGGTAGGTGTCCGCCTGCCTCGCCGAGTAGCCGAACCGCGTCATCCGGAGAGGCTCGCCCAGCGGCAGGGCGACGCCGAGCACACGCCGCACACTGGCGCCCAGCTCCGCGACGGTCATGGGCGCGTCGTCGTCGTACTCGGTCGCCTCCACCTCGGCGGTGTAGATGCCCATGCTGCCGCCCGTGCCCGAGCACGCGAACACGCCGTGCTCGGTCGCGGTGTAGCCGAACGGGACCTCGCCGACGCCGGGGACGTGCAGGCCTCCGTCGCCGAGCACGGTCACCGAGTCGGGCACGGTCACCGCCGCCAGCCGCTCGATCTCGGGCAAGGACGTGCCCGGGAAGGGGATGCCGGCCAGGTCGCGGACCCGGCTGCGGCCACCGTCGCAGCCCACCACGAATCGCGCGGCCACGTCGTAGCGCCCGTCCGGGCCACGCACCTCGACGCTCACCGCGTCGTCGTCCTGGCGCAGGCCGACCACCTCGTGTCCACGGCGCACGTCGGCACCGCGCTCGACGGCGCGCTCGGCGAGGACCCCCTCGAGCCGTGCCTGGGGGAGCAGCATCGCGCGCATCGGGGAGTCGTCGAGCCGGGTGAAGTCCAGGTGCACCCCGCCGAACGGGAACCGCGGGGCCGGCTCGGGGCGACCGGGATCGGTGCTCGCCCCGCGGAACCGGTCCAGCTCGCCCCGGTAGTGCAGCAGCTGCAGGACCTGCCCCGCGAGGCCGCCCGCCTTCGCCACCACGGACGGCTCCGGCCGACGCTCCAGCAGCAGCGTCCGCACCCCCGCCCCGGCGAGCTCGCCGGCAAGCATGAGACCGGTCGGGCCGGCGCCCACGACGACTACGTCCACGTCCACCACGTGCCACTCCCCCGTACTTCCACTCGCGACGTCGCCGGTCATCACACCTAGTGGGCGGCCTCGTGCCAGCTGCGACCGGTGCCGACCGAGACGTCCAGCGGCACGGCCAGGTCGGCGGCGCTGCCCATCTGCTCGCGCACCAGCGCCTCGAGCGCGTCCCGCTCCCCCGGCGCGACCTCGAACACGAGCTCGTCGTGGACCTGGAGCAGCATCCGCGACGTCAGGCCGGCCCGGTGGATCGCGGCGTCGACGTGGAGCATGGCGACCTTGATCAGGTCGGCGGCCGAGCCCTGGATCGGGGCGTTGAGCGCCATCCGCTCGGCCATCTCGCGCCGCTGCCGGTTGTCGCTGGTCAGGTCGGGCAGGTAGCGGCGCCGGCCCCACATGGTCTCGGTGAACCCCGAGCGTCGCGCCTCGTCGACCACCCCGGCGAGGTAGTCGCGCACGCCGCCGAACGTGAGGAAGTACTCCTCCATCAGCTCGCGCGCCTCGCCGGGCTCGATGCGCAGCTGCTGGGAGAGGCCGAACGCGGACAGCCCGTAGGCGAGCCCGTAGTTCATCGCCTTGATCTTCGCGCGCATCTCGACCGTCACGTCCTCGGCCGCGACGTCGAAGACCCGGGCGGCGGTGATCGAGTGGAAGTCCTGGCCGGACCGGAACGCCTCGATCAGCAGCGCGTCCTCCGAGAGGTGCGCCATGATCCGCATCTCGATCTGGCTGTAGTCGGCGGTCATCAGCGACTCGAACCCCGCCCCCACGACGAAGCCCTCGCGGATCCGGCGGCCCTCCTCGGTGCGGATCGGGATGTTCTGCAGGTTCGGGTCGGTGCTGGAGAGCCGGCCGGTGGCGGCGATCAGCTGGTTGAAGGTCGTGTGGATGCGGCCGTCGGAGGCGACGGTCTTGAGCAGCCCCTCGATGGTCTGCCGCAGCCGCGAGACGTCGCGGTGCCGCAGCAGGTGCAGCAGGAACGGGTGCTCGGTCTTGACGTAGAGCTGCTGCAGCGCGTCGGCGTCGGTCGTCCACCCGGTCTTGGTGCGCTTGGTCTTCGGCATGTCGAGCTCGTCGAAGAGCACCACCTGCAGCTGCTTGGGCGAGCCGAGGTTGATCTCCTTGCCGATCACCGCGAACGCGTCGTCGGCGGCCCGCTTCACCTCGCCGGCGAAGTGCGCCTCCAGCGCCTCGAGGTGGTCGGTGTCGACGGCGATGCCGGTGCGCTCCATCTGCGCGAGCAGGTGGACCAGCGGCAGCTCGATGTCGGCGAGCAGCTTGGCCCCGCCGTGCTCCTCGATCGCGGTGTCGAGGGCCTCGGCCAGGTCGAGCACGGCCCGGGCGTGCAGCATCGCGACGTCGGCCGCGCCGCCGTCGCTGCCCTCGAGGGTGTCGAAGCTGAGCTGCCCCTGCGTGCCCGGGTCCTCCTGGCGCAGCTCCCGCTTGAGGTAGCGCAGCGTCAGGTCGGCCAGGTCGTAGGAGCGCTGGTCGGGGCGGACGAGGTACGCCGCGAGCGCGGTGTCGCTCACCAGCCCGTCCAGCGGCCAGCCGCGGGCCGACAGCGCGAGCATCGGCCCCTTGGCGTCGTGCAGGACCTTGACCGCGTCGGGGTCGGCGAACCAGGCCGCGAGCGCGCCGTCGTCCTCGGGCGTCACCTCGGCGGCGTCGACCCAGGCGGCGGTGCCGTCCTGGGCGGCGAGCGCGACCGACCACACCTCGCCGGTCCCGGCCCGCCAGCTGCCCTGCACGGCCACGCCGGTGCGGCGGCCCTCGGTGCGCGCGTGGGCGGCGAGCCAGGCGGCGACCTCGCCGGGGGCCAGCCGCTGCCCCGCCATCTCGAAGCCGGAGTCGTCGATCACCTCATCCGAGCTCAGCGTCTCGAAGAGCCGGTCGCGCAGCACCCGGAACTCCAGGCTGTCGAACAGCGTGTGCACCTCCTGCCGGTCCCACGGCCGGACCGCGAGGTCGGCGGGGTGCAGCTCGAGGTCGAGGTCGCGGACCAGGGCGTTGAGCCGCCGGTTGCGGATCACCTCGCCGAGGTGGGCACGCAGGTTGTCGCCGGCCTTGCCCTTGACCTCGTCGGCGCGGGTGATGACGTTGTCGAGGCCGTCGTACTGCGTGATCCACTTCGCCGCGGTCTTCGGGCCCACCCCGGGCACGCCCGGCAGGTTGTCGGAGTCCTCCCCGACGAGCGCGGCGAGCTCGGGATAGCGGTGCGGCGGCACGCCGTACTTGGTCTCGACCGCCTCGGGCGTCATCCGCGACAGCTCGGAGACCCCGCGCATCGGGTAGAGCACGGTGGAGTGGTCGGTGACCAGCTGCAGGCTGTCGCGGTCACCGGTGAGGATCAGCACGTCGAGGTCCTCGGCCAGCGCCTCGGTCACGAGGGTGGCGATGATGTCGTCGGCCTCGTAGCCCTCCTTCTTCAGGTAGGGCACCCGCAGGGCGTCGAGCACCTCCTCGATGAGCGGCAGCTGGCTCTTGAACTCGTCGGGGGTCTTGTTGCGCTTGGCCTTGTAGTCCGGGTACTCCTCGAGGCGGAAACCCTGCCGGGACACGTCGAAGGCGACCGCGATGTGGGTCGGCTGCTCGTCGCGCAGGACGTTGATCAGCATCGAGGTGAAGCCGTAGACGGCGTTGGTGTGCTGGCCGGTGGTGGTCGAGAAGTTCTCGACCGGCAGCGCGAAGAACGCGCGGTACGCCAACGAGTGGCCGTCGAGCAGGAGCAGGCGCGGGCGGTCGTGGTCGGCGGGGGTCGTGTCGAGCTCAGGCACGCGGTGACTCTATCCGGCGGCACGGACGCACTGGTGGGTCGGCAACAATGGCCGTCATGACCGACCAGACCCCCCTGTCGTCCCCGGCCGCGATCGACGTGGACAGCTTCATCGCCGCGATGCCCGAGGGCATGGGCAAGCTGAACGAGCGGATGGGCATCGAGATCGTGGAGATGTCCGCCGAGCGGGTCGTGGGCACCATGCCGGTCGAGGGCAACACGCAGCCCTACGGGCTGCTGCACGGTGGGGCGTCGGTGGTGCTCGCCGAGACCCTCGGCTCGGTCGGCTCAGGGGTGCACGCCCACCCCGACAAGTTCTCCGTCGGGGTCGACATCAACGCCACCCACCACCGCTCCGCCACCTCGGGCACGGTGACCGGCGTGGCCACCGCGGTGCACCTGGGACGGAGCAGCGCAACCTACGAGGTGGTCATCTCCGACGAGCAGGGCCGGCGGCTCTGCACCTCGCGGATCACCTGCGCGCTGATGCCGCGGGAGCGGTTCACCGGCTGATCCGCCCTTGCCGGCCGAGGGTCAGAGGCTGCCCACCGACGGCGGCGTCTGGCTGCGCCGCAGCGAGCGGCGAGCGGCCAGCACCTGGGTGAGCTGGCGTCCCGACCGGTTGCCGCCGCGCTGCACCGCGGGGCGCTGGGCCTGGAGGCGGCCACGCACGACGGGAGTGGCGGCGACCCGCAGGACCGCCTGGGGGCCCAGGGACAGCCGGGCCATGAACCGGTTGGCGTCGCGGGACCCGGCGGCCGCACCGGTGGCCACGTGGCCGATCCCGCGCTCCTCGGCGTACGACACGGCGGCGTCGATGAGCGCGGTGCCCACGCCGTGCCGGCGGAACTGCGGGAAGACGTGCGGGGAGACCGCGAACACGATCGGCTCCAGGTTGATCGGGGTGAGGGTGCTGACGTGGAGGTGGACGGCCCCGGCGACCTCGCCGTCGTACTCCGCCACGACCAGTCGCTGCCCGTCGGCGGTGGCGGCCCGCTCGATGACGGTGACGAGGTCGGCGATCCGGTCGACGTCGTCGGCGCGGCGCAGCACCTCGCCCCACAGCTCCGCGAGCGCGGGCGCGTCGGCGGGAGTCGCGCAGCGCAACGTCACCAGAGATCGGGTCATCTCGTCAGCCCTTCCGGCCACAGTCAGCGGCCGCGCATCCTGGTCCCCCGAGACGCGGCTCCGAGGGCCGAGACTACGCTCAGGGGCCCCCGACATGTCAGAGGGTGTCCCCAAGGAGAGCGAGCGCGTTGATCCCCGGATCCGGTACGGCCGTCAACGTGGCCACGGTGCTGGTCGGCGCGACGATCGGGGTGCTGCTGGGCAACCGGCTGCCGGTGCGCACCCGTGATGTGGTCACCGACGGCCTCGGCCTGGTGACGCTGCTCATCGCCGGCACCTCCGCGATCGCCGTGCTCGACGACGACCTCGCCCGCGACGTCGGCTCCAGCGCCCCCATGCTCATCGTCCTCGGCTCGCTGCTGCTGGGCGGCATCCTCGGCTCGACGCTGCGGCTCGAGCAGCGGGTGGAGTCCTTCGGCGGCTGGCTGCAGGGGCGCCTCGCCGGCGACACGGGCTCGGTCGAGCGCCACCGTTTCATCGAGGGCTTCGTCGGCGCCTCGCTGCTGTTCTGCACCGGTCCGCTGACGATCCTCGGCTCGCTCAACGACGGGCTGGGCAACGGCGCCGACCAGCTCTACCTGAAGGCCGTCCTCGACGGCTTCGCCGCCATCGCGTTCGCCGCGTCCTTCGGCTGGGGCGTCGCGGCCAGCGCGCTGACGGTCGTGGCCGTGCAGGGCGGACTCACCGTGCTGGGCCTGCTGCTCGGCGACGTCCTGCCCCCGCCGCACCTCGCGGCGCTGACCGCCACCGGGGGGCTGCTGCTGGTCGGCGTGGCCCTGCGGCTGCTGCGGATCCGGGAGATCCCCGTCGCCGACCTCCTTCCCGCGCTGGCGCTCGCCCCGCTCCTGACGCAGTTCGCGGCATGGCTTCATTGACGTAACGGTTCGGTCACGACAGGGTGCGCTGTGACCCTGGCCACCCTGGCCGGACCTAGCGTGTGCAGGGCCTGCCCACCCCTCGGGGGACGGGGGGCGGTGAAGTGCACCTCCACGCGAGAAGAAAGGTTCACCAGAGTGAATCGATCAACAACCGCCACGTGGGCGAGGCTGGCGGCCGGTACCGCCGCCCTCGGCCTGGCCCTGACCGCCTGCGGGTCCAGCGACTCGAACAACAACGCCTCCGGGAAGTCCTCGGACACGGCGTCGTCCGGTTCGAGCTCCGGCAGCGAGAACTACACCAACGACAAGTGCTCGAACAGCCAGACCAGCGCCGACGCGCTGCGCGTCGGTGGCATCCTGCCGCTGACCGGCAACCTGGCGTTCCTGGGCCCGCCCGAGATCGCCGGCGTCGGCCTGGCCGTCTCCGACATCAACGCCGCCGGCGGCGTCGACGGCACCAAGGCCTGCCACGACATCGAGGACTCCGGCGACTCCACCGACATGTCGGTCTCGACGGCCACCGCGGGATCGCTCGTCGCGAGCAAGCCGTCGGTCGTCGTCGGCGCCGCATCCTCGTCGGTCTCGCTGAACGTCGTCGACACCTTCGCGTCGAACAAGATCGTCGAGGTCTCCCCCGCCAACACCGCGGTCTCCCTGAGCGGCTACTCGCCGTACTACTTCCGCACCGCCCCGCCGGACGGGATCCAGGGCAACGCGCTCGGCACCCTGATCAGCACCGACGGCTACCAGAAGGTCGCGTTCCTGGTGTTCAACGACACCTACGGCACCGGCCTGCGCAACGCCGTCCAGCAGACGATCGAGGACGCGGGCGGCCAGGTCGTCTACGGCGCCAAGGGCCAGGGCGACGAGTTCCCGGCCGGCCAGACGACGTTCTCCTCCGAGGTCAGCGCGGCGCTGGCGACCAAGCCGGACGCGATCGTGGTGCTCGCCTTCGACGAGACCAAGCAGATCGTGCCCGAGCTGAAGTCGCAGGGCTGGGACATGTCCAAGACGTACTTCTCCGACGGCAACACCGCCGACTACAGCGACGTCTTCGAGAAGGGCACCATGACGGGTGCCCAGGGCACCATCCCGGGCGCCGACCCCGACCAGTCCTTCAAGGACCGCCTCAACGGCTGGGCCCAGGTGGGCGAGGGCAAGAAGCTCTCCGACTACGCCTACGGTGCTGAGTCCTACGACGCCACCATCCTCGCCGCGCTCGCCGCGGTGAAGGGCGGCGCCACCGACTCCCAGACCATCCAGAAGAACTACGCGGCGGTCTCCGGCGCGACCGGCGGCGAGGAGTGCAAGTCCTACGCCGACTGCGTCAAGCTGCTCAAGGACGGCAAGGAGATCCGGTACACCGGCCCCTCCGGCATCGGACCGATCAACAAGCAGAACGACCCGTCCTCCGCCTTCGTCGGCATCTACAAGTACAACGCCGACAACAAGAACGAGCTGAGCACCACGGTCGAGGGTTCCTCCTGATCGACAGGCACGGCTGAGCACGACGCGAGGGCCCCGGACCGATCGGTCCGGGGCCCTCGTCGTTGTCGGGCGGACGGGGGGTCCCTGTTCGGCATCGGGGTGATCCTGGACGCACAGGGCTGGCAGCAGCGGGCGGGCGGCGCGTTGGCCATCGTGGTGAGCCTCGCGCTCGCGGTCGCGTTCGTCGGCCACCTCGTGCGCCCGTCCACCGGGGGCCGTGGCCCCGCACCACCGCACAGCAGGCGGTCGTGGACGGCCTGGCGGACACGCTCGCCCGGGAGGGCCGCGTCGACGTTCCCGTCGGCGGGCTGCGGGTGCCGTGGAGCGAGGTCACGGCGGTCTACTCCGACTGGGCCGGACGCCGACGGCGGCAGGCGGGATCGACCGGGCCCAGGGGCCGGTCGATCCCGACGGCCGGCTCAGTGCTGCGGGTGCTCGGCCTCGACGTCCTTGGCCAGCGTGCCGAGGTAGAGCTCGATCACCTTGGGGTCGTCCGCGAGCTCGCGACCGGTGCCCGTGTAGGCGTCGCGGCCCTGGTCGAGGACGTAGCCGCGGTCGCAGATCTGCAGGCAGCGGCGGGCGTTCTGCTCCACCATCACCACGCACACGCCGGTCTTGTTGATCCGGCGGGTCCGGATGAACGTCTCGTCCTGGCGCACCGGCGACAGCCCGGCCGAGGGCTCGTCGAGCAGCAGCACCGAGGGCTCCATCATCAGGGCCCGCGCCATGGCGAGCGACTGCCGCTCACCACCGGACAGCGCGCCGGCCCGCTGGTTGCGGCGGTCGTGGAGCACCGGGAAGAGGTCCCACATCGCGGCGAGCCGCTCGCCGACCTTCTTCGGCCGCATGAACAGCCCCATGCGGAGGTTCTCCTCGATCGTCAGCGTCGGGAAGACGTTGTTGTTCTGCGGAACGAACCCGACGCCCATCTCGACCAGGCGGTTCGTCTTCGCGTTGGTGATCTCCCGGTCGCCCAGGACCACCGTGCCGGAGTGGACCTTGACCAGCCCGAACATCGCCTTCAGCAGCGTCGACTTGCCGGCGCCGTTGGGACCGATGATCCCGATCATCTCGCCGGGGTAGGCCACCAGGCTGCAGCCGTTGAGGATGTTCACGCCGGGGAGGTAGCCCGCGACGACGTCCTTGGCCTCGATGACGGCCGACCCCTGTCCTGGGCCGGTCCCCGGCTGGGTGCTGGTCTGGGTCTGGGCGCTCACGGCTGCTCCTCCTTGCGGTGGGCCTGTTCCTCGGCCACTTCTTCCGACAGCTGCTCCATGGTGTCGTCGGTCAACAGCGAGTCGTCCCCGAGGTCGGCGTCGTGGTGGGCGCCGAGGTAGGCGTCGATCACGGCGGCGTCCGACATCACCGTGTCGGCCGGGCCCTCCGCCACGAGCCGGCCCTCGGCCATGACCGCGACCCAGTCGGAGATGTGGCGTACGACGTGCATGTCGTGCTCGACGAACAGCACGGTCATGCCCTCGTCGCGCAGGCTCTGGACGTGACCGAGCAGCGACTGCGTCAGGGCCGGGTTCACGCCGGCCATCGGCTCGTCGAGCATGATCATCTTCGGGTCGCTCATCAGCGCGCGCGCCATCTCCAGCAGCTTGCGCTGGCCGCCCGAGAGGCTGCCCGCGTAGTCGTCCTTCTTCTCCAGCAGCTTGAAGCGCGCGAGCAGCTCCTTCGCCTTCTCCTCGATCTGCCGCTCCTGGCCGCGCCAGAGCGGCTTGAACACGCACTTGAGGAGGTTCTCGCCGGCCTGCCCCTGGGCCCCCAGCATCATGTTGTCCATCACCGTCATCCGGCTCAGCGCCTTGGTGAGCTGGAAGGTGCGCACCATGCCGGCCCGGGCGACGCTCGAGGCCGAGGTCCTGTTGAGCTTGGCGCCGTCGAAGGACCAGTTCGCCCCCGCCCGCGCCGAGCTCGGCCGGTCGAAGCCGGTGATCAGGTTGAAGAACGTCGTCTTGCCCGCGCCGTTGGGGCCGATCAGCGCGGTGATCACACCCCGCTGGACCTCGAGGTGGCCGACGTCGACGGCGGTCATGCCGCCGAAGGTCCGCACGATGTTGTCGACCACGAGGATCGGGTCGGGCTTGGCGGCGCCCGGCGTCCGTTCGACGCCGGCCAGCAGCGCGCTGCGGGCGGCCGGGTCTGCGAGGCCGGCGGTCGCCGTACTGGTGTCAGACATTGAACCGGAGCTCCCTCTTGTTGCCGAGAATTCCCTGCGGTCGGAAGATCACGATCAGCATCAGGGCGACGCCGACCACGATGTAGGAGAACTGCTCGGTCTGCTGGCCGTTCATGATGCTGTCGGGCACGTAGGCGCCGGCCGCGACCTTGATGACGATGCGGGCGCCGTAGAAGATCACCGCGCCGAGCACCGGGCCGAAGATCGACGCCGCGCCACCGATCAGCAGGGCGGTGTAGCAGAAGAACGTCAGCGAGCGGCCCATCGAGTCCGGCTGCACCGACGCGGCCAGCACGTAGACCATGCCACCGAGGGCGCCGAAGACGCCGCCGATGATCAGAGCCTGCATCTTGATCGCGAAGACGTTCTTGCCGAGGCTGCGGATCGCGTCCTCGTCCTCGCGGATGCCGCGCAGCAGGCGGCCCCACGGGCTGCGGACCAGCAGCCAGACCACGACCACCGAGACCGCGACGAGCACCCAGGCGGCGAAGCGCACCCACCAGCCGCTGACGCCGGTGTTCTGGTAGGTGGTCGGCACCAGGAAGAAGACCAGCAGCACGGTCAGCACGCCGAGACCGACGATGCCGGCGTTGCGCACCGGCGCGGAGAACCCCGCCGGGGCCGCGGTGTCGGCCCCGAGGTCGACGCGCTCCTCCGTCGTCGCGGTGACCTCGGTCCGTCCGCCGGGCCGGCGGACCGCCCGGCGCACGCGGGAGGGGCGTCCGGTGTTGCGGACCAGCGCCACGATGCCCGCGACGCAGGCGATGACCAGCAGCCAGCCGATGGCGCGCACCCACGGGGCACCGCCGGCCACGTCGTGGAAGCTGAACGGGCTCAGCGTGGTGGTGCCGTCGCCGAAGAACGACAGGTTGACGAACGGCCCTCGGAACGTCGCGCCGCTCAGGCCCTGGGCCGCGCCGGTGAAGTCGGTCAGCAGCGCCGACCGTCCGACGTACCTCAGGATCTCCGCGGCGGAGATCGTCACGATCGCGAGGTAGTCACCGCGCAGCTTCAGGGTCGGCGCTCCGAGCACCAGCGCGAAGACCAGCGCGGCGGCGAAGCCGATGAGCACGCCGACGATGAGCGGGAGCCCGTGCCCGACCGAGATCGCCAGGCCGTAGGCGCCCAGCAGCATGAAGCCCGACTGGCCGATGTTGATCAGGCCGGTGTAGCCGAAGTGGATGTTCAGCCCGATGGCGGCGATGGCCACGGCCGCGGTCTGCGGCGAGATGGCCTCGCGCACCATGGCGTTGAGGATCGCTTGGATGGTGTCCATGCCCGTTCCTTCCTTAACCGACCCGCTCGGGGCGGCCGAGCAGACCCTGCGGCCGCACCAGCAGCAGCAGGATCAGGATCAGCAGCGCGGTGGCGTACTTGAAGTCGCCCGGCATCCCGAAGACCGGCGAGAGCTCGACGACGAGCCCGATGATGATCGAGCCGACGAGCGCCCCGAACGCCGTACCGAGGCCGCCGAGCGTGACCGCGGCGAACAGCAGCAGCAGGATCTGCATCCCGGAGTCCCACTTGATGCCGTTGGTGACCAGCGCGTAGAGCAGTCCCGAGAGGCCGGCGAGCGCCATGGAGACGGTCCAGACCAGGCGGATCACCTTGTCGACGTCGATGCCGGAGGCGGCCGCCAGCGCGGGGTTGTCGGACACCGCGCGGGTGGCCCGGCCGACGCGGGTGCGCAGCAGCGCGTACCCGACCGCGGCGAGCACCAGGATCGAGATCGCCATCGCGATGAACGACTGGTTGGTCATCGTGATCGGCCCGACGGTGCTCACCGTCGGGTTGTTCTTCTCGACGCGCACGGTGCGGGCGCCCACGAAGAACTGGAACGAGTACTGCATGGCCAGCGACAGGCCGATGGTGACGATCATCAGCTGGGTCAGGCCGAGGCCGCGGCGCCGTAGCGGCTGCCACATCACCCGGTCCTGGAACCAGCCGGTGAAGCCGCAGAGCGCCATGACCAGCAGGCCACCAACCCAGAGGTTCAGGCCGTGCACGTTGATCAGGAAGTACCCCAGGATGCCGCCGAGGCCCACCTGCTCGGCGTGCGCGAAGTTCGAAAGCCCGGTGGTGCCGTAGATCAGGGACAGCCCGACCGAGGCCAGCGCGAGCAGCAGGCCGAGGCGCAGGCCGTTGGCGCTGCTCTGCAGCAGGTGGTCCCAGTAGCTCTCGGTGGCCTGGTAGGACGACGTGCGGATCGGGATCAGGGCCGGCGCCGTCTTCGCGAACTTCGCCTTGACCGTCACCTCACCGGAGGTGGTCAGGTCCTTCGGGAGCGTCGTCTCGTCGAGCTTGACGGTGTACTGGCCCTCCTTGGTCACCTGGACGTTCCACCGGCCGTCCTCGCCGGTGGTGGCCTCGGTCGCCTGGCCGTCCGGGCCGGTGACGGTGATCTTCACGTTCGGCAGCACGCCCTTCTCGGTGCGCAGCGTGCCCGCGATGCACGCGGCGGTGTCCGACGGAAGGCACAGCGTGCCGACGGCACTGGCCGGCTGGGCGGAGAGCAGGAGCGCGAGCGGCGCCAGGAGCAGGAGCACCAGGAGTCCGGTGATCCCTGCTCGTGGTCCCCCTCTCGGCCTGCACTCTCGAAATTCGGGTCGCGACGTCAAGGTGGTCCTCCCTCTAGGCCCCCGGGCGATTGCTGCCCGGCAGTCTAGGGGTCTCGAGCGTGACCCGGGCCACAACCACCGCCAGCCCCGCGTGGATCGGCTCAGGCTTTACCGAGTCGTGACCTGAGCGAGACGGAGTTGTGTCGGCTCGTGTCGGGATCAGCCGGCGAGCCCCGGACCGTGGGCGACCACGCCCTCGGCCACCTGGCGCATCGAGAGCCGCAGGTCCATGGCGGTCTTCTGGATCCAGCGGAACGCCTCGGGCTCCGAGAGCTCCAGCTGCTGCTGCAGCACGCTCTTGGCCCGCTCGACGGCCTTGCGGGTCTCCAGGCGGTCCTGCAGGTCGGCGACCTCCTGCTCGAGCACGGTGACCTCGGCGAAGCGGCTGACCGCCATCTCGATCGCCGGCACCAGGTCGCCCTTGGAGAACGGCTTGACCAGGTAGGCCATCGCCCCGGCGTCCCGCGCCCGCTCGACCAGGTCGCGCTGGGAGAAGGCGGTCAGGATCACCACCGGCGCGATCCGCTGCCCCGCGATCCGCTCGGCCGCGGCGATCCCGTCGAGGACGGGCATCTTCACGTCCAGGATGACCAGGTCCGGCCGCAGCTGCTCGGCCAGCTCGATCGCCTTCGCCCCGTCGCCGGCCTGGCCCACCACGTCGTACCCCTCCTCGGTCAGCATCTCGGCGAGGTCCATGCGGATCAGGGCCTCGTCCTCGGCGATGACGACGGTGTGCGTGTGGGCGTGCGTGGGCGTGGCGGTGGGGTCGGTCACGGGGCCTAGGTTATCGAGAGTGCTGATCAGTCGCCGCGGGACATCGGCTAGGCTCGGCCGCCGCCGGCCCCGGTAGCCCAACGGCAGAGGCGATGGTCTCAAACACCATTCAGTGTGGGTTCGAATCCCACCCGGGGCACTGTCGGCACTCTGTACGAGGGTGTGCTCGTGTACCCCGACCGCGTGCGACAAGAGGCCCTCGCGCGGTTGGCGCACGGTCAGACACTGTCCCAGGTCAGCAGGGACCTGGCCATCAGTCGCGCCGCACTCCGGGAGTGGCGAGCGGACCCGCAGCGTCGTCGCCCGGGCGGGTGCCCTCGGTGCGACGGGGTCGATCTGGCGGCCGCCGACTACGCCGCCCTGCTCGGCTACTACCTCGGCGACGGCTGCCTGAGCGGCGCCCGGCGGTACGTCGCTCTCCGTGTCTCGTGCGACGCCGCGTGGCCATCGATCCTGGAGGACGTCGTCGACGTGGTCTCGGCCGTGCACCCCACCCGGCCGGTCTTCCGGGTGCCGGCGCCGGGCTGCGTCGTCGTCCAGTCGCACTGGAAGCACTGGCCCTGCCTGTTCCCCCAGCACGGCCCCGGACGGAAGCACGAGCGACCCATCGTCCTCGAGGGCTGGCAACGCTCGATCGTCGAGGCCCACCCCGGCGCGTTCCTGCGAGGGCTGTTCCACTCGGACGGCTGTCGGGTGCGCAACTGGGCGACCCGGCTGGTCGCCGGGGAGCGCAAGCGCTACGACTACCCCCGGTGGCAGTTCACGAACGTCTCCGCGGACATCCGCGGGCTCTGCTGCTGGGCACTGGACCTCGCCGGGATCGCCTGGCGGCAGTCCAACCACGACACCATCAGCGTCTCCCGCCGCGCCGACGTCGCCCGGCTCGACGGCCTGATCGGTCCGAAGTCCTGAGGCCTCGGCTCAGCCCCGCCGGTAGGCGGGCGCGACCTCGTTGATCGCGTCGCCCATCCGGTGGATGCGCAGCGCGTTGGTCGAGCCGGGGATGCCGGGCGGGCTGCCGGCGATGAGCACGACGAGGTCGCCGACCTCGACGCGCCCGATGCGCAGCAGCTGCTCGTCGACCTGGCGGACCATCTCGTCGGTGTGGTTGACCGGCGCGGTGCGGAAGGTCTCCACGCCCCAGCTCAGCGCCAGCTGCGAGCGCACCACGTTCTCCGGGGTGAAGGCGAGGATCGGGATCGGGCCCCGCAGCCGCGACATCCGGCGAGCCGAGTCACCGCTCTGGGTGAAGGCGACGACGTACTTGGCGCCCACCCGCACAGCCACCTCCTCGGCGGCCTTGGCGATCACGCCGCCGCGGGTGTGCGGGTCCCAGTCGATCTCGGCCACCTGGCCGAGGTGGTCGCCGTCCACGGCGTGCGTCTCGGTGGCGGTGATGATCCGGGCCATGGTCTCGACGGTGTGCACGGGGTACTCCCCCACGCTGGTCTCGCCCGAGAGCATCACCGCGTCGGCGCCGTCGAGCACCGCGTTGGCCACGTCGGAGGCCTCCGCACGGGTCGGGGCCGGGTTGGAGACCATCGACTCCAGCATCTGGGTGGCCACGATGACCGGCTTCGCGTTCAGGCGGGCCTTCTCGATGACCTGCTTCTGCAGGAACGGCACGTCCTCCAGCGGGCACTCCACGCCGAGGTCGCCGCGGGCGACCATGAAGCCGTCGAACGCAGCGATCACCTCGTCGAGGTTCTCGATGGCCTGCGGCTTCTCGATCTTGGCGATGACCGGGAGGTGCACGCCCTCCTCGTCCATGATCTTGCGCACGTCGTCGGCGTCCTTGGCGTCGCGCACGAAGCTCAGCGCGATGAAGTCGACCGTCAGGTGCAGCGCGAACCGCAGGTCCTCGATGTCCTTCTCCGACAGCGCCGGCACCGACACCGCGACGCCGGGAAGGTTGATGCCCTTGTGGTTGGAGACCTTGCCCCCGACCAGCACCTCGCAGCGCACGTCGGTGTCCTCCACCGCGGTGACCCGCAGCCGCACCTTGCCGTCGTCGATGAGGAGCGGGTCGCCGGGCTGCACGTCGCCGGGGAGCCCCTCGTACGTCGTGCCGGCGACCTTGTCGTCACCGGGGACGTCGCGGGTGGTGATGGTCCACTCCTGGCCGCGGTGCAGGGTCACCGGACCGTCCGCGAACGTCGCCAGCCGGATCTTCGGACCCTGCAGGTCGGCGAAGATCCCCACGCCGTGCCCGCTCGCGTCCGAGGCCTGCCGGACCAGCCGGTAGGACTCGGCGTGGTCGGCGTGGGTGCCGTGGCTCATGTTCAGTCGCGCCACGTCCATGCCGGCGTACACCAGCTCGCGGATGCGACGTGCCGAGGAGGTGGCCGGGCCGAGGGTGCAGACGATCTTGGCTCTACGCACGCGCCTACCCTAGCGGCTCTTTGAACGATCCAACACTCGGACCCGCCCCGAGTCGGCGCTCGTCGACAGGTGCGGCCCCGTCAACGAGCGCCGACTCGGCGTGCCCGCGGTGTCAGACGACCAGCGGACGCTCGGTCGGCGCGATCGGCGCGGGCAGCGTCGTGGAGCCGGCGAGGTGGCGGTCGACCGCCGCAGCGGCGGAGCGGCCCTCGGCGATCGCCCAGACGATGAGCGACTGCCCGCGACCGGCGTCGCCGGCGACGAAGACGCCGGGCACCGAGGACATGTACGACGCGTCGCGGCTGATGTTGCCGCGCTCGTCGAGGTCGACGCCGAGCTGGTCGACCAGGCCCGGCTTCTCGGGGCCGGTGAAGCCCATGGCGAAGAGGACCAGCTGGGCCGGGATCTCGCGCTCGGTGCCCTCGATCTCGACGAGCTTGCCGTCCTCGAACCTCACGTCGACCAGGCGCAGCGCCCGGACGTTGCCGTCCTCGTCGCCGAGGAACTCCTGGGTCGAGGCCGCGTAGACACGCTCGCCCGCCTCCTCGTGGGCCGAGGAGACCCGGAAGATCATCGGGTAGGTCGGCCACGGCTGGCCCGCGGGCCGGTCCACCGGGGGCTCGGGCATGATCTCCAGCTGCGTGATCGACGCGGCCCCCTGACGGGTGGAGGTGCCGAGGCAGTCCGCGCCGGTGTCGCCGCCGCCGATGATCACGACGTGCTTGCCCTCCGCGGTGATCTGCTGCTGGCCCTCGGCCAGCGGCACCTCCTCGCCGAGCGAGCGGCGGTTGGCCTGCGGCAGGAACTCCATGGCCTGGTGGATCCCGCCCAGCTCACGACCGGTGATCGGCAGGTCCCGCGCCTCGGTGGCACCGACGGCGAGCACGACCGCGTCGTACCGCTCCTTGAGGTCCTGGCCGGTGAGGTCCACCCCCACGTTCACCCCCGCCCGGAAGACGGTGCCCTCGCGGCGCATCTGGTCCAGGCGCCGGTCGAGGTGCTGCTTCTCCATCTTGAACTCGGGGATGCCGTAGCGCATCAGCCCGCCGATCCTGTCGGCGCGCTCGTAGACCGCGACCGTGTGGCCGGCCCGGGTCAGCTGCTGGGCGGCCGCGAGGCCGGCCGGGCCGGAGCCCACCACGGCGACGGTGCGGCCCGAGAGCCACTCCGGGGGCTGGGGCCGGACGAAGCCGGAGTCCCACGCCTTGTCGATGATCGAGACCTCGACGTTCTTGATCGTCACCGGGTCCTGGTTGATGCCGAGCACGCACGCGGTCTCGCAGGGCGCCGGGCAGAGGCGACCGGTGAACTCCGGGAAGTTGTTGGTCGCGTGCAGGCGCTCGATCGCGCCCTCCCAGTCGTCACGCCACACCAGGTCGTTCCACTCGGGGATGATGTTGCCCAGCGGGCAGCCCTGGTGGCAGAACGGGATGCCGCAGTCCATGCAGCGCCCCGCCTGCTCGGTGATGATCGGCAGCAGCGCGCGCCCCGCGGAACCGGGGTAGACCTCGTTCCAGTCGTGGACCCGCTCCTCGACCGGCCGCCGCTCGGCGACCTGGCGGCCGTGCTTGAGGAATCCCTTCGGGTCAGCCATGCAGCACCTCCATGATCCGGGCGTCCGCCTCGTCGTCGTCGAGGCCGTCCTCCACGGCCTCGGCGCGGGCCTCCAGCACCCGCTTGTAGTCGCTGGGCATGACCTCGGTGAACCGGGCCAGCGCGGCCGGCCAGTCGGCCAGCAGCTCCTCGGCGACCGCGGAACCGGTCTCCTCGAAGTGCCGGACCACCAGGGCGTGCAGCTCGTCGGCCGCGTCGCCCTCGACCTTGTTCAGGTCGACCAGCTCGTGGTTGACCCGCTTCTCGTCGAGGTCCAGCACGAAGGCGTAGCCACCCGACATGCCCGCGCCGAAGTTCCGTCCGGTCGGGCCGAGCACCACCACGATGCCGCCGGTCATGTACTCGCAGCCGTGGTCACCGACCCCCTCGACGACCGCGTGGGCGCCGGAGTTGCGGACGCAGAACCGCTCGCCGACGATCCCGCGCAGGAAGATCTGCCCGGAGGTCGCGCCGTAGCCGATCACGTTGCCGGCGATGATCTGCTCGCGGGCGTCGAACGACGCGGCCCGGTCGGGGCGCACGACGATCCGGCCGCCGGAGAGGCCCTTGCCGACGTAGTCGTTGGCGTCGCCCTCCAGCCGCAGCGTCATGCCCGGGGGCACGAACGCGCCGAACGACTGGCCGGCCGACCCGGTGAAGGTCAGGTCGATGGTGCCGTCGGGGAGCCCCTCCGCGCCGTACCGCTTGGTGACCTCGTGGCCGAGGATCGTGCCGACGGTGCGGTTGACGTTGCGGATCTCCACCTGCCCGCGGACCGGCTCGCCCTTCTCGAGGGCGTCCTTCGCCAGCGGGACCAGCGTGGTCACGTCGAGCGCCTTGTCGAGGCCGTGGTCCTGACCGGTCGTGTTGCGCAGGGACGCGCCCTCCGGCAGCTCCGGCTTGTGCAGGATCGGGGAGAGGTCGAGCCCCGCGGCCTTCCAGTGCTCCACCGCGCGGGCCACGTCGAGCACGTCGACCTGGCCGATCGCCTCGTCGATGCTGCGGAAGCCGAGCTCGGCGAGCAGCTCGCGGACCTCCTCGGCGATGTACTCGAAGAAGTTCACGACGTACTCCGCCTTGCCGGAGTAGCGCTCGCGCAGGACGGGGTTCTGCGTCGCCACGCCGACCGGGCAGGTGTCGAGGTGGCAGACCCGCATCATGATGCAGCCCGAGACCACCAGCGGTGCGGTCGCGAAGCCGAACTCCTCCGCGCCCAGCAGCGCCGCGATGACGACGTCGCGCCCGGTCTTGAGCTGGCCGTCGGTCTGCACCACGATCCGGTCGCGCAGGCCGTTGAGCAGCAGCGTCTGCTGGGTCTCGGCCAGGCCGAGCTCCCAGGGACCGCCGGCGTGCTTGAGCGAGGTCAGCGGCGAGGCGCCGGTGCCGCCGTCGTGGCCGGAGATCAGCACCACGTCGGCGTGCGCCTTGGACACCCCGGCCGCGACCGTGCCGACGCCGACCTCGGAGACCAGCTTCACGTGCACGCGGGCCGCCGGGTTGGCGTTCTTCAGGTCGTGGATCAGCTGCGCCAGGTCCTCGATCGAGTAGATGTCGTGGTGCGGCGGCGGGCTGATCAGCCCCACTCCCGGCGTGGAGTGCCGGGTCTTGGCCACCCACGGGTAGACCTTGTGGCCGGGCAGCTGGCCGCCCTCGCCGGGCTTGGCGCCCTGGGCCATCTTGATCTGGATGTCGTCGGCGTTGGTGAGGTACTCCGCGGTGACGCCGAACCGGCCGGACGCGACCTGCTTGATCGCGCTGCGGCGCTCGGGGTCCTGGAGCCGCTCGGAGTCCTCGCCGCCCTCCCCCGTGTTGGACTTCGCGCCCAGCCGGTTCATCGCGATCGCGAGGGTCTCGTGCGCCTCCTGGCTGATCGACCCGTAGGACATCGCGCCGGTGGAGAAGCGCTTGACGATCTCGGAGACCGGCTCGACCTCCTCGATCGGCACCGGCCGGCGGCCGCTGGCCTCCCCGTCCCGGAACCGGAACAGGCCGCGCAGCGTCATCAGCCGCTCCGACTGCTCGTCGACGCGGGAGGTGTACTGCTTGAACACGTCGTAGCGCCCGGTGCGGGTGGCGTGCTGCAGCCGGAAGACCGTCTCGGGGTCGAACAGGTGCGGCTCGCCCTCGCGGCGCCACTGGTACTCCCCGCCGATGGCCAGCTCGCGGTGGGAGGGGGCGATGCCGCGGGGCGGGTACGCCGTGGCGTGCCGCCGGGCGACCTCCTCGGCGATGGTGTCGAGCTCGATCCCGCCGAGCTTGGAGGTGGTGCCGGTGAAGTACCGGTCCACCACGGCCTGCGAGAGGCCGACCGCCTCGAAGATCTGGGCGCCGGTGTAGGAGGCCACGGTGGAGACGCCCATCTTGGACATCACCTTCAGCACGCCCTTGCCGAGCGCCTTGACCAGGTTGGCGACCGCCTTCTCGGGCTCGGCCTTGACGTAGTAGCCCTCGCGGGCGAGGTCCTCGACGGACTCCATGGCGAGGTAGGGGTTGACCGCGGCCGCGCCGTACCCGACCAGCAGCGCCACGTGGTGCACCTCGCGCACGTCGCCGGCCTCGACCAGCAGCCCGACCTGGGTGCGGGTCTTCTCGCGGACCAGGTGGTGGTGGACCGCGCCGGTGAGCAGCAGCGACGGGATCGGCGCGAGCTCGGCGGTCGCGTGCCGGTCGGACAGCACGATGATCCGGGCGCCCTCCGCGATCGCCTCGCTGACCTCGGCGCAGATCTCGTCGAGGCGCGCGGCCATCGCGGCCCCGCCGCCCTCGACGTCGTAGAGGCCCCGGGAGACGTGGGTGATGAAGCCCGGCATGTCGCCGTCACGGTTGACGTGGCGGATCTTGGCCAGGTCGTCGTTGGAGATCACCGGGAACGGCAGCACCACCTGGCGGCAGGAGGCCGGCGCCGGCTCCAGCAGGTTGGCCTCCGGCCCGATGGTGCCGTTCAGCGAGGTGACGAGCTCCTCGCGGATGGCGTCCAGCGGCGGGTTCGTGACCTGCGCGAACAGCTGGGTGAAGTAGTCGAACAGCAGCCGCGGCTTGTCGCTCAGCGCCGCGATGGGCGTGTCGGTGCCCATCGAGCCGATCGGCTCCGCGGCCGTGTTGGCCATCGGGGTGAGCAGGACGCGCAGCTCCTCCTCGGTGTAGCCGAACACCTGCTGGCGCCGGGTCACCGAGGCGTGGGTGTGCACGACGTGCTCGCGCTCGGGGATGTCGTCGAGGTGGATCAGGCCGGCGTGCAGCCACTCGTCGTACGGGTGCTCCGCGGCGAGCTCGGCCTTGACCTCCTCGTCCTCGATGATGCGGTGCTCGTCGGTGTCGACGAGGAACATCCGGCCCGGCTGGAGGCGGCCCTTGCGGACCACCTTCGCGGGGTCGATGTCGAGCACGCCGACCTCGGAGGCCAGCACCACGAGCCCGTCGTCGGTCACCCAGTAGCGCGAGGGCCGCAGGCCGTTGCGGTCGAGCACCGCGCCGATCTGGGAGCCGTCGGTGAACACGACGCAGGCGGGGCCGTCCCAGGGCTCCATCATCGTGGAGTGGAACTCGTAGAACGCGCGCCGGGCCGGGTCCATCTCGGCGTGGTTCTCCCACGCCTCGGGGATCATCATCAGCACCGAGTGCGGCAGGGAGCGCCCGCCCATGTGCAGCAGCTCGAGCACCTCGTCGAAGGACGCCGAGTCCGAGGCGCCGGGCGTGCAGACCGGGTAGAGCCGCTCGAGGTCCCCGGGGATCAGGTCGGAGGCGAGCAGCGCCTCGCGGGCCCGCATCCAGTTGCGGTTGCCCATGACCGTGTTGATCTCGCCGTTGTGGGCGATGAACCGGAACGGGTGGGCCAGCGGCCAGCTGGGGAAGGTGTTGGTGGAGAAGCGTGAGTGCACCACCGCGATGGCCGAGGCCATCCGCTCGTCACGCAGGTCGGGGAAGACCTCGTCGAGCTGGGCGGGGGTCAGCATGCCCTTGTAGACCAGGGTGCGCGAGGACAGCGACGGGAAGTACGCGTCGGTCTCCCGCTCGGCCCGCTTGCGCAGGCAGAACGCCAGCCGCTCCAGCGCCATGCCGGTCACCCGCGAGCCGGCACCCGCCACGAAGATCTGGCTGAAGGTCGGCATCACGCCGAGTGCCGTCCGGCCCAGGGAGGCGGGGTCGACCGGGACCTCGCGCCAGCCGAGGACGGCGAGGCCCTCCTCGGCCGCGATCTCCTCGATCCGGCGCCGGGCCTTGGCGACGGTCTCCGCGTCGCCGGGCAGGAAGGCCGTGCCGACCGCGTAGGAGTGCTGCGGGGGCAGGTCGAAGCCTGCCTCCTTGGTCACCTCCCGCAGGAACGCGTCGGGGACCTGGATCAGGATCCCCGCACCGTCGCCGGAGTTCGGCTCGGCGCCCGCGGCACCGCGGTGGTCGAGGTTCAGCAGGGCGGTGACGCCCTGCTGGACGATGTCGTGACTGGCAACGCCGGTCAGGGTTGCGACGAACGCCACGCCACACGCGTCGTGCTCGTGGCGAGGGTCGTAGAGCCCCTGGGGCGGCGGGAACGCGTGCGGATGAGGCACCGGGCATTCTCCCGTCGTCGTGCCGGCCGCCCCGGGCGGACCGGGTGCGCGCCGACGGTTCGGCCATGCAGGTGAGAGTCGGCTGGCGCCGACGTGGCAGGGGACGACATTGGCCCTAGCGGAGAGCTCAGGCTACCACCCGGTCGGGGTCCTCCTCCGAGCCGTCCGGCCCGTGACCGGGGCGGTAGACCTCCTCCTCGCGACCGGGCCGACGCCGGCTGCTCACCACGAAGTACACCGCCGCGGCGACGAACATGACCAGCGAGGTCCACACGTTGAAACGCAGCCCGCCGACGTCCTTGAGCTCGACGTTGTCGATGCGCAGCATCTCGATCCAGCCCCGTCCGGCGGTGTAGGCCATGACGTAGAGCGCGACCACCCGGCCGTGGCCCAGGCGCAGCCGGCGGTCCAGCCAGATCACCAGCGCGAACGCGCCGAGGTCCCAGAGGCACTCGTAGAGGAAGGTCGGGTGGAACAGCGTCCCGGGCGGGTAGCCCACGTCGGCCGCGGCCGAGGGGCTGACGCTCAGGCCCCAGGGCAGGTCGGTGGGCTTGCCGAACAGCTCCTGGTTGAACCAGTTGCCCCACCGGCCCAGCGCCTGCGCGACCAGCACGCCCGGCGCCAGCGCGTCGAGCATCGGGGGCACCCGGATGCCCTTGCGCCGGGCCCCGATCCAGATCCCGACCCCGCCGAGCGCGATCGCGCCCCAGATGCCGAGCCCGCCACGCCAGATGTAGAGCGCCTCGATGGGGTGCTTGCCGGCGCCGAAGTAGAGGTCGTGGTCGGTCAGCACGTGGTAGAGCCGCCCGCCGACCAGCCCGAACGGCACCGCCCACACCGCGAGGTCGCTGACCTCTCCGGGGCGGCCGCCCCGGGCCACCCACCGGCGCTCGCCGATCCAGATGGCCAGGACGATGCCGGCGATGATGCACAGCGCGTAGCCCCGGATGGGCAGCGGGCCGAGGTGCCAGACCCCCTGCGAGGGGCTCGGGATGGACAGCAGGGTCAGGCTCATGGGTCAGCTCGCCTTCTGCAGGAGCGTGTGGATGTCGTCGGCGAACTGCGCCGGCGAGGTGTCCCGCTTCCAGAGCACGCGGGACCGGTCGTCGCTGCCGATCGCCGTGACCTGGGTGCTGTGGGTGTTCAGGTCGTAGCCCCCGGTGGGCAGCTTCTCGCCCTGGGCGACGTAGACCGCCAGCGGCTTGCCGATCGCCGCGATCGTCGCGATGTCGCCGGTCAGGCCCAGGAACGACGGGTCGTAGCGGTCGAGGTAGCGGCGCAGCGCGGTGGGCGTGTCACGGGTGGGGTCGGTGGTGACGAAGACGACGTCGACGGCGGCCCGCTCGGCGTCGTCGAGGCGCTGCACGGCCACCGCCAGGGAGCTCATCACGGTCTGGCAGATGTCGGGGCAGTGCGAGTAGCCGAAGAACACCAGCGTCAGCGGCTTGTCGGTGTCGCGCACCAGCGAGAACGGCCGGCCGTCGGTGTCGGTCAGCGGCGTGGCCGGGACCCGGTAGGCGGCGTGGGTGATCCCGTGCAGCCCCTCGTCGCTGCCCGAGGCGTCGCCGCCGCAGCCGGCCAGCAGCGGGGCCGCCAGCAGCCCGGCGAGCCCGAGGCGGAGCTCACGCACGCCGGACACCGCCGGCGAGGTCCTCCGTCAGCGCCGTCAGGGCCCGCAGGCCGGCCGCCCGGTCGTCGGGGTGGTCGAGCAGGCAGCGCACGAAGGCGGAGCCCACGATCACGCCGTCGGCGTACGACGCCACCTCGGCGGCCTGGTCGCCGTTGCTCACCCCGAGGCCCACACCGATCGGCAGCCCGCTCCCCTGCTGCTGCACCGCGGCCCGGACCCGGCCGACCAGCGGCCCGGCCAGGTCGCTGGTGGTGGCCCGGGCGCCGGTGACGCCCATGACCGCGGTGGCGTAGACGAAGCCGCGGCAGGCGGCGGTGGTCATCGCGATCCGCTCCTCGGTCGAGGACGGCGCGACCAGGAAGACCTTGTCGAGGCCGTGCTCGTCGGCCGCGGCGATCCAGTCGCCGGCGACGTCCGGGTCGGGGGTCAGGTCGGGGGTGATCAGCCCCGCTCCCCCGGCGCCGGCGAGCTCGGCGGCGAACCGTGCGACCCCGTGTCGCTCCACCGGGTTCCAGTAGGTCATCACCACGGTGGGCGTGCCGGTCGCGGCGACCGCCTCGACGGTGCGCAGCACGTCGCTGGTGCGCACCCCGCGCTCGAGCGCCTGCTGGGCGGCGGCCTGGATGGTCGGGCCGTCCATCACCGGGTCGCTGTAGGGCAGCCCGACCTCGATGACGTCGCAGCCGGCGTCGACCATCGCCCGCAGCGCCTCGATGCCGCCGGCGACGTCGGGGAAGCCGGCCGGCAGGTAGCCGACCAGCGCGGCGCGCCGCTCGCCCCTCGCCTTGTCGAACGCGATCGAGACGCTCACGCGTGCCCTCCCTCGAGGTCCTCGCCGGGCTCGCCGACCGGCTCCTCGGTCACCCGGTCGGGGTCGCCCAGGCCGAAGTACTCGATCGCGGTGCCCATGTCCTTGTCGCCGCGGCCCGAGAGGTTGATCAGCACCGTCGCCCCGGGGCCCTTCTCCTCGCCGAGCCGCCGGGCGACCTCCAGGGCCCCGGCGATGGCGTGGGCGGACTCGATCGCCGGGATGATCCCCTCGGTCCGGCTCAGCAGCGCCATCGCCTCCATCGCCTCGGCGTCGGTGACCGGGAGGTACGTCGCCCGGCCGGTCGCGGCCAGGTGGGCGTGCTGGGGGCCGACACCGGGGTAGTCCAGGCCGGCCGAGATCGAGTGGGACTCGATGGTCTGGCCGTCGGCGTCCTGCAGCACGTAGGTGCGCGCGCCGTGCAGCACGCCCTTGGCGCCGGCATGGATGGTCGCCGCGTGCCGCGGCGTGTCGACGCCCTCGCCGCCGGGCTCGAAGCCGTAGACGGCGACCCCCGGGTCGTCGAGGAACGCGGTGAACAGCCCGATCGCGTTCGAGCCGCCGCCCACGCACGCGGCGATCGCGTCGGGCAGCCGGCCCCAGCGGTCCAGGCACTGCTGGCGCGCCTCGTCACCGATGCCGCGGGTGAAGTCGCGGACCATGCTCGGGAACGGGTGCGGCCCGGCCGCCGTCCCGAAGAGGTAGGCGGTGTGGTCGACGCTGGCGACCCAGTCGCGCATCGCCTCGTTGATCGCGTCCTTCAGCGTGGCACTGCCGGACTCGACCGGCACCACCTTGGCGCCGAGCAGGTGCATGCGGGCGACGTTGAGGGCCTGGCGCCGGGTGTCGACCGCGCCCATGTAGACGGTGCAGTCCAGGCCGAAGTACGCGGCGGCCGTCGCACTGGCCACGCCGTGCTGGCCGGCCCCGGTCTCGGCGATCACCCGGGTCTTGCCCATCCGCCGGGTGAGCAGCGCCTGCCCGAGCACGTTGCGGATCTTGTGGGCGCCGGTGTGGTTGAGGTCCTCGCGCTTGAGCAGGATCCGGGCGCCGACCTTCTGCGAGAGCCGCTCGGCGTGGTAGAGCGGGCTCGGCATCCCGGCGTACTCCCGCAGGATCGTGTCGAACTCCGCCACGAACGACGGGTCGGCCATCGCGTCCTGCCACGCGACCGTGAGCTCGTCGAGCGCCGCCACCAGGGCCTCGGGCATGAACCGGCCGCCCCAGCCGGTCTCGGGCCCGCCGAACCAGCCGCGCTCGTCGGCGTCGTAGGAGGTGGGTCGCTCGACGTGGGTGCTCATGCGTGGACTCCTGTCAGGGCGCGGACGGCCCGCTGCGGGTCACCGTCCTTGACCAGCGCCTCGCCGACCAGCACCGCGCGGGCGCCCTGGCCGACGAAGCGGCGGACGTCGTCGGGGCCGAAGATGCCGGACTCGGCGACCTTCACGCGATCGGCGGGGACCAGCGGGGCGAGCCGGCCGAAGGTGTCGCCGTCGACGGCGAGGGTCTTCAGGTTGCGGGCGTTGACGCCCACCAGCTCGGCACCGAGCTCGACGGCCCGCTCGGTCTCGGCCTCGTCGTGGACCTCGACCAGCACGGTGAGACCGAGCTCGCGGGCGACGTCGTGGAGCCGTCGCAGCTGGTCGTCGTCGAGCGCGGCCACGATGAGCAGGACCAGGTCGGCGCCGGCGGCCCGGGCCTCGAGGAGCTGGTACTCGGTGACGATGAAGTCCTTGCGCAGGATCGGGGTGTCCACCGCCGCGCGGACCGCGCGCAGGTCGGCCAGGCTGCCGCCGAAGCGGCGCTGCTCGGTGAGCACGCTGATCGCGGCGGCCCCGCCGGCGGCGTACTCGCGGGCGAGCACCGCGGGGTCGGGGATGTCGGCCAGGTCGCCCTTGCTGGGGCTGCGCCGCTTGACCTCGGCGATGACGCTCGAGCCCGGGACACGGAAGTGCGGCATCGGGTCGCGCGGCGGGTCGACGTCGGCCAGCGCCGCGCGGAGGTCGGCCGTGCTCACGGCGGCCTCGCGGGCGTCGAGGTCGGCCCGCACGCCGGCGACGATGTCGTCGAGCACGGACATGACGGACCTCCTGGGCCAGCGGGGTGGGTTCGGGGTCAAGCCTCTCATCCGGCCGGTGAGGCCGGAGGTCGGCGCCGGCGGGCGGACGATGGTGTCAGTGGGAGGAGCCCATGCCCATCTTGGCCATCACGGCGTAGACCAGACCGGCGGCCACGACCAGCGCGATGCCGACCCAGAAGACGGTGTAGTTGATCGGCGAGAGCATGAGACCAACGGCACCGACCACGAAGCCGACCAGCCCGATCGCGACCGCACTCCAGGCCGCGGGGGTGTTGCCGTGGTTGTCAGACATGCAGGGCTCCTTGCCGAACAGGGGTACGTCGCACGCCGGGCGCGCTGGTGCGGGCCACAGTCTATTCAGCCGGTCCGGCCGTGGGGTCACGGCCCTCGTCCATGGCCTTCCAGAGGTCCAGGCTGGACCGGTCGGCGGGGTCCGCCGGCTCCCCCGGCTCGGCCGGGGCGGCACCCCCACCGGCGGTCGGCGCGTCGTACCTGCTGCCCATCTCGGGCCAGCCCGGCGCCCACCGGACCGCGAGCACGGTGGCGGCCAGCGACGCGAGCGCGGCGACGCCGGTCAGCCAGGCCCACGCCGTGTGGTCGACGCTGCCCACGGTCCCGACCTGGGCGAGGTCGGAGCGCAGCGAGTCGACCGCCGAGGACCAGCCGGTCACGACCGTCACGAGGATGCCCACCGAGGCCAGCGCGCCGAGGGCGGCCACGGCACGGCGTACGCGCCCGCGGGTCACCAGGACCACGCCCCAGCAGGCGAGCACCACCAGCGCCAGCGCCCCGGCGGCCGGGACCTTGCCGGCCTCGTCGGCCAGCGGCATGCCCGCGAGCCGGTCCGCGGCCTGGCCGTGCCCCCGGGCCCAGGCCCGGTTCCCGGCGACCGCCGCCAGCGTGCCGGCCGCGAGTCCCAGCAGCACCACGGGGCCGAAGGTCCGGCGGCGGGGGTCCCGCACGGGCGTCTCGCGGGTGGCGGGCGTCGCGTGCTCAGCCACGGCGGGCCGGCAGCAGGTCGGCGTCGAAGCAGGTGCGGTCGCCGGTGTGGCAGGCCACGCCCTGCTGGTCGACCTTGACCAGCAGCGTGTCGCCGTCGCAGTCCAGCCGGACCTCCCTGACCCACTGGGGGTTGCCGGAGGTCTCGCCCTTGACCCAGTACTCCTGCCGCGACCGGCTCCAGTAGGTCGCGCGGCCGGTGGTCAGGGTCCGGGCCAGGGCCTCGTCGTCCATCCAGCCGAGCATCAGGACCTCACCGGTGTCGTGCTGCTGGACCACGGCCGGCACCAGCCCGTCGGGGGTACGACGGAGCCGGGCGGCGACGGCCGGGTCGAGGTCGCTGCTGGTCACACGGTCGCTGGAGCTCACGACTCGATTGTCTCAGCCCCCTGGGGGGCGACCACCCAGCGGTCGGGCGTGGGCAGGCTGCGAACCTCCTCGCTGGTGACCAGCGGGACCACCGAGAGCAGGATCAGCGCCGCCGCGGCCAGGATCGCGTCCCGGCCCCCGAAGGCCGCCAGCGCCGCCCCGCCGGCCACCCCGGTGAGCGGCGTGAAGAGCGTGACCGAGAACTGCATGGCCGCCGAGGCCCTGCCCTGCAGGTGGTCGGGGGTCATCGCGACCCGGTAGGCGCCGATGCTGGCGTTGCTGGCGGGGTTGAGGAAGAGCGCGAGCGCGAACAGGCCGCCCACGACCAGCGGGTCGTCGGTGAACGCGATCGGCAGCACGGCCAGGGTGAGGACGACGCCGGCCAGGATCGTGAGCCGGCCGGTCGGGAGCCGCCTGACCACGGCCGGCGCGGCCAGCGAGCCCACCAGCCCGGAGACCGCCCCCATCGTGTCGATCAGGCCGATGGTCGCCGGATGGACGCCGCTGCGCAGCAGCTTGAGGTTGACCACCAGGAAGAGCATGTTGACCGCGAAGTTCACGATGCAGGCCCACATCAGGATCGCCCGCAGGAAACCCTGTCCCCGGATGAACCGCAGTCCCTCGCGGGTGCCCTCGAGGACCCCGCGCAGGCCGGTGTCGCTGCCGCCGGCGGGGGCCGACAGCGGGGTGCGCAGCCGGGTGAGCCCGATCGCCGAGAGCAGGTAGGTCACGCCGTCCGCGGCGAAGGGCATCCAGGTCCGCAGCGCGAGCAGGGCGCCGCCCAGCGGCGGGCCGACGAGCGTCGCCACGTGCCGTCGGGCCTGGTTCTGGCTCAGCGCCGAGGGCATCTGGTCGCCGGGCACCACCTCCCGCAGCGCGGCGGTCTCGGCCGGGCTGAAGAAGCAGCCGACCACGCCGCTGCCCAGCGCGACCGCGACGAGGTGGGTCATCGTGAGGGCGTGGAGCGCCCCGGCAACACCGAGGCTGAGATAGAGGGCGCCGCCGACGACGTTGCTGCCCACCAGCACCCGGCGCCGGCTCCAGCGGTCCACCAGCACGCCCGCGGGCAGCCGCATCAGCAGCGCGCCGAACGCGTAGGCGCTCCCGGCGAGCGCGGCCAGCGTCGTGGACCCCGTGAGCGCGTAGCCGACGAGCGGGAAGACGAAGAAGCTCATCGAGCTGCCCAGGCTCGAGACGGTCTCACCGGTCCACAGCAGCATGAAGTCGTGGCTCCGCCAGAGCGACTTCTGCTGCGCCGTACCCGTATCGGCACGTCCCCCGAGCTCGTGCATGCGCGAACTGTCGCACTTGTGACGCCCGAGAGCCACCATGTGCGGCGCGTGGCGCGCTAGTTGTGAGCCTGCTGTGCGACCCAGGAGGCGTGCAGGCCGGCGTACACGCCGTCCTCCTGCGCCACGAGCTCGCGGTGCGGCCCGCGCTGGACGATCCTGCCCCGGTCGACCACCACGACCTCGTCGGCGTTCTCCGCCGTGGAGAGGCGGTGGGCGATCGTGACCGAGGTGCGCCCGCGCATCAGCCGCTCCAGCGCCCGGCCGATCCGCATCTCCAGCGCCGGGTCGACCGCGCTGGTGGCCTCGTCGAGCACCAGCAGGTCGGGGTCGGCGAGGTGGGCGCGCAAGAGCGCCACAAGCTGGCGCTCCCCCGCCGAGAGCGACTCGCCGCGCTGGCCGACCAGGGTGGCGAGGCCGTTCGGGAGGCCGGCGAGCCAGTCCCCGAGGCCGAGCGCCGAGGCGCTCGCGGTCACGTCGGCCTCGCTCGCGTCGAGGCGGCCGTAGCGCGCGTTGGCCAGCAGGGTGTCGTCGAAGAGGAAGCCCTCCTGCGGCACCAGCACCACGCTGCTGCGCAGCGAGGCCTGGGAGATCGTGCAGACGTCGACGCCGTCGAGGAGCACCCGCCCCTCGCTCGGGTCCATCAGCCGGGTCAGCAGCTTGGCGAAGGTCGACTTGCCCGACCCCGTCTCGCCCACGATCGCGACCCGGGTGCCGGCCGCGATGTCGAGCGTGACCTCACGCAGCACGGGCGGCCCGCCCGGGTAGGCGAAGGTCACGTCCTCGAACCGCACGTCGATCGGGCCGCGCGGCAGCGTGGCGCCGTCCGGCCCGGGGTCGACGAGGTCGGCCGGGGTGTCCAGGATGCCGATCACCCGGCGCCAGCCGGCGATGGCGTTCTGGGCGTCGGTCAGCACCTGGGTCCCGATCTGCACGGGTCCGACGAAGAGGGAGACCAGGAACGCGAACGCCAGCACCTTGCCGGCGGTGATGTCGCCGGCGAAGCCGAGCTCGACCCCGACGATGAGCACGCCCGCGTTGGCCAGGCCGGCGGAGACGCCGCCGAGGGAGAACGAGAAGGCGGTGAAGCCCTGGGCGCGGGTGCTGGCCGCCTTGTACTCCTCGATCGCGTCGTCGATGCGCTGCTGGGTGCGGGACTCGATGGCGTAGGAGCGGACGACGGCCGCGCCCACGACCGGCTCGGAGATCGCGGACAGCAACAGCCCGACCTGACGGCGGACCACGCCGTACGCCGCCGAGAGCTTGCGCTGGAAGAACCGCAGGGACAGGAACAGCGGCAGGAAACAGGTCCAGACCACGATCGCGAGCTGCCAGCTGTAGATGAGCATGATGATCGTCGCGACCAGGATCTGGCCGATGCTGACGACGAAGATCAGGCCGCCGAAGACCAGGAACTGGCTGACCTGGTCGACGTCGCTGGTCACCCGGGAGACCAGCGCCCCACGGCGCTCGGTGCTCTGGGTCAGCAGCGGCAGGTCGTGGACGTGGCGGAACGCCTTGATCCGCAGCGTGGCCAGCCCCTTCTCCGAGGCCGTGAACAGCCGGCTGGTCATGGCGTACGACGCCCAGCTGGTCACCGCGATCGCCACCGCGGCGAGGACGCCCATGAGCACGGTGAACCGCACGTCCGGCCCGCCGGCGCCCCCCAGGCCGTGGTCGAGGGTCTGCTGCACCGCGATCGGCACCACCACCTGGCCGAGGGCGGCGAGCACCGCGAGGACCAGCGTCCGGCCGATCCCCTCCTTGAGCTCCGGCGAGAACCGCACGCCACGGCGGATGGTCTCCAGCGCGGGGATCTCCTCGCCGGTGTCCATCCGGGTGCCGCTGCTGCGCTCGGCGGTGGGGGCGGTCACGGCGCCTCTCCTGCCAGCTGGTCCTCGTGCCCCTCGGGCTGAGCGGCGTGCTCGTGCTCCTGCTCGTAGGCGTTGACCAGGTGGGCGTACGACGGGCTCCGGGCGAGCAGCTCGGCATGGGTGCCGCGGTCGGCGATCCGGCCGTCCTCGAGGTGGATCACCTCGTCGGCCAGCCCGATCGTCGCCTTGCGGTAGGCGACCACGACCAGGGTCGGGGCGGCCGCTCCCTCGGCGGTCGTCGAGCGGAGCGCCTCGAGGATCCGGGCCTCGACCTCCGGGTCGACCGCGGAGGTGGCGTCGTCGAGGATCAGCAGCCGGGGCCGCCGGACCAGGGCCCGGGCCAGCGAGATCCGCTGCCGCTGGCCGCCGGACAGCGAGGTGCCGCGCTCGCCCAGCCGGGTGCCGAGCCCCTCGGCCAGGGCGGCGACGAACCCGTCGGCCTGCGCCGCCCGGAGCGCGGCCCACACCTCCTCGTCGGGGACCTCGGCGCCGAGGGTGACGTTGCCCCGGACGGTGTCGTCGAAGAGGAAGGCGCTCTGGGGCACCAGCGCGACCGACCCGGCGAGCTGGCCCTTCGCGAGGTGCCGCAGGTCGAGCCCGTCGAGGAGGATGCGGCCGCCGTCGGGGTCGACGAGACGGGTCATCAGCGTGGTCAGGGTGCTCTTGCCGGACGCGGTCGCCCCGACGAGGGCGACGGTCCGCCCCGGGACGACGTCGAAGGTGACGTCGTCGAGCAGCGGCTGCCCGGCCTCGTAGGCGTAGGACAGGCCCTGCACCTCCAGCCGGGCGCCGGGGCCGGTCGCGGGCAGCAGGCGCTCGCCGTGCTGCATCTCCCCGGTGGCGGCGAGCACCGCCGAGACGCGGCGGAAGCCCACCACGCTGCGCGGCAGCTCCCCCAGCAGCCAGCCGATCGAGCGGATCGGGAACGCCACGATCGTGAGCAGGTAGGCGATCGTCACCACGTCGCCGGCGTTGGTGGCGCCGCCGAGCACGCGCGAGACACCGACGGCCAGGACCACCAGCACGCCGAGGTTGGGCAGCGCCGCCAGCACCGGGTCGAAGGCGGCGCGCACCCGGCCCGCGCGGATGTTGACGTCGCGCAGCTCGCGGGCCCGCGCGGCGAAGCGCTGCATCTCCTGCTCCTCGCGGCCCAGGGTCTTCACGACCAGGGCGCCGTCGAAGGACTCGTGCGCGATCTCGCTGACCTCGGCGCGCAGCTGCTGGGCGCGGGTCATCAGCGGCGAGGCGAGCCGCTGGTAGGCCAGGTTGGCGACCACCACCGCGGGGAAGACCAGCAGGCCGACCAGGGCCAGGACCACGTCGGCGAGGAACATCTGCACGATCGCGATCGCCATCATCGCCAGCGTGCCGACGGCCATCGGCAGCGGCGCGATCGGCCCCCAGGCGGCCTCGACGTCGGCGTTGGCGTTGGAGAGCAGCTGGCCGGTCGGGTGCTTCTGGTGCCACTCCATGGGCAGGGAGAGGTACTGCCGGGTGACCTCGCGGCGGCTGTGGGCCTGCATGCGGTACTGCATGACGCCGGCCCCCAGGCGCCGCGCCACGATGCCGACCGCGCGCAGGATCGCCACGCCCAGGAACAGCGCGAGGACCGCCCAGAGGAGGCGGGCGTCGATGGTGCCGTCCCGGAAGGCCGGGAGCACGACGTGCTCGGTCGACCAGCCCAGCACCCAGGCGTCGGCCACGGTCAGCGCCCCGAAGAGCAGGCTGCCGATCGTGGACACCGTGAAGATCCACGGCTCGCGCCGGATCGCCACGCCGAGGACGGCGAAGCCCTCCCCGGTCGTCGACCGTCGCTGCTGCTCGCTCACCGGCGCCGTGTCCTCCCGCTCACCACGAGGGTTCAGGCTATGCCGTGGCACCGACCGCCCCACAATCCCGCGGGCGCGGGCATGTGAGGGTGTACCCATGACGACCGCGAACGGCGCGCAGGGCGGCTCGCCCAGGGCCGAGCTCGGACAGCGCCTCGCCGCCTGGCTGGAGGAGCTCGGGCTCGAGTCCCACCTGGCCACCGCCGGGCTGCCGACCTACCAGCGGCGCGACGACGGCCTGGCGGTCTGGACCGACCCGGGCACCGGCGAGCCGCTGACCCTGGCCCAGCTGGAGCAGCTCGACGCCCTGCTCCACGGCGAGGGCTCGGAGCCGGAGCACGCCGTACCGGTGTCGCTGGTGCTGATCGCCCGTCATGCGCGGTTGCGCGAGGAGCTGCTGGCCAGCCCCTGGTTCACCTACGAGACACTGGCCGAGCTGCGCGGCGCCTCGGTCGACGCCACCCGGTTCGCGGTGCACAAGGCGGGCAACGAGCACCGGCTGCTGGTCGTGCCGGCCGGGGACCGCACGCTCGTGCCGGCCTTCCAGCTCACCGCCGACGGCGAGCCGAGGGCCGACCTGGCCGCCGTGCTGGCCCCGCTGCTGGCCGCCGGCATGGACCCGTGGCGGGCCTGGGCCTGGCTGACGCAGCCGGCCGCGCTGCTCGGGGGCGAGGTGCCCGAGCGGGCCGCCGCGGACCCGGCGAACGCCGACCTGGCGGCCGTCGCCGCGACCCGGCTGGCCGAGCGGGTCGCCGACCGCGGCTGAGCGGCGCTGCCTCCGTCAGCGGACGGGGTGCCCGGCCGCGGCCAGGGACGCCTTCACGTCGGCGATCCGCAGCGTGCCGAAGTGGAAGACCGTGGCGGCGAGCACCGCGTCGGCGCCGGCCTCCACCGCGGGCGGGAAGTCCTCGACCTTCCCCGCGCCACCGGAGGCGATGACCGGGATGCTGACCTCGCGGCGCACCGCGGCGACCAGCTCGAGGTCGAAGCCGTCCCGGGTGCCGTCGGCGTCCATGGCGTTGAGCAGGATCTCCCCCGCCCCCAGGTCCGCCGCCCGGGCCGCCCACGCGACCGCGTCGAGACCGGCTGACCGGCGGCCGCCGTGCGTGGTGACCTCGAAGCCGGAGGGACACTCGATGGTCGAGCCGGTCGGGACCCGCCGGGCATCGACCGACAGCACCAGCACCTGGTTGCCGAACCGGTCGGCGATCTCGGCGACCAGCTCCGGCCGGCGGATCGCCGCCGTGTTCACCGCGATCTTGTCGGCGCCGGCCCGCAGCAGCCGGTCGACGTCGGCGACGCTGGAGACTCCCCCGCCGACGGTCAGCGGGATGAAGACCTCCTCGGCCGTGCGCGAGACGATCTCCATCGTCGTGGCCCGGCCCTCGTGGGAGGCGGAGATGTCGAGGAACGTCAGCTCGTCGGCGCCCTCGGCGTCGTAGGTGCGGGCCAGCTCTACCGGGTCGCCGGCGTCGCGGAGCTCCTTGAAGTTGATCCCCTTGACCACCCGGCCGCCGTCGACGTCCAGGCACGGGATCACGCGCACGGCGAGGCTCACGACCTGCCACCGCGGGTGAGGGCCAGCGCGTCCTCGAGGGTGAACCGGCCCTCGTAGAGCGCGGTCCCGGCGATCGCGCCCTCGACCCCCACCGGCACCAGGGTCATCAGCGCCTCGATGTCGGCCAGCGTGGTGACGCCGCCGGAGGCCACGACCGGCCGGTCGGTGGCGGCACAGACGTCGCGGAGCAGCTGCAGGTTGGGCCCTGCGAGCATGCCGTCCTTGTTGACGTCGGTGACCACGTAGCGGGCGCAGCCCTCGGCGTCGAGACGGGCCAGCACCTCGTAGAGGTCGCCGCCCTCGCGGGTCCAGCCACGCGCGGCGAGCGTCCGGCCGCGGACGTCGAGCCCGATCGCGATCCGGTCGCCGTGCTCGGCGATCACCTTGGCGCACCACTCGGGCTGCTCGAGCGCCGCGGTCCCGATGTTGACGCGGGTGCAGCCGGTGGCCAGCGCAGCCTCCAGCGACTCGTCGTCGCGGATCCCGCCGCTCATCTCGACCTTGAGGTCGAGCGCGCCGACGATCTCGGCCTGCAGCTCGCGGTTGGAGCCGCGGCCGAACGCCGCGTCGAGGTCCACCAGGTGCAGCCACTCCGCGCCGGCGTCCTGCCAGCGGCGGGCGGCGGCCACGGGGTCGCCGTACACGCGCTCGGAGCCGGCGACGCCCTGGGCGAGCTGGACGGCCCGACCCTCGGTGATGTCGACGGCAGGCAGCAGCTCGAGGTAGGCAGGCATGGGGACGATCCTAGGTTCGCAGGACGGGTACGACGGGTCGGGTCTCAGCGGCGGCGGAACAGCAGCGTGTGGAGCACCGGCGCGACCAGCAGGCTGACCAGCACGGCCAGGATCCGCAGGCCCCACTCCGGCCGGGTCACCCACACCAGCAGGTTGAGGGCGATCACCAGGCAGACGGTGGCCGTCGCCTCCCGGCGCCGACGCTGCGCCAGCAGCCCGGGGGCGCGTCGCCGGGTCGGCAGCCACCCGGCCAGCGCTCGCCGGCGTGCGGCCGCGCGCCGGCGACGCTCCTCCTCGCGGGCCCGGGCGGCGGCCCGGATCGCGGCCTCCCGCTCGCGCTCGGCACGGCGGAGGGCGCGCTCCTTGCTCACGTCCCGCTCACCGGATCGACTGGACCCAGTTGCGCAGCAGCGCGGCGCCGGCGTCGCCGGACTTCTCGGGGTGGAACTGGGTCGCGCTCAGCGGGCCGTTCTCGACCGCCGCCACGAACCGGTCGCCGCCCTGCGCGGCGTCCCCGGTCTCGGCCCAGGTGACCAGCGGCGGGCGGGTGCGGTCGTTGGTCTGCAGGGTCCACTCGCGCACGCCGTAGGAGTGCACGAAGTAGAACCGCTCGTCCTCGATGCCGGCGAACAGCCGCGTGCCCCCGGGCACCTCGACGGTGTTCCAGCCCATGTGGGGCACCACCGGCGCCTGCAGCCGCTCGACCACGCCGGGCCACTCGTCGCAGCCCTCGGTCTCCACGCCGTGCTCCACGCCGCGGGCGAAGAGCACCTGCATGCCCACGCAGATCCCGAGCACGGGGCGCCCGCCGGCGAGCCGGCGGCCGATGATCCGGTCGCCCTTGATCGCGCGCAGCCCCGCCATGCAGGCGGCGTACGCGCCCACCCCGGGCACCAGCAGGCCGTCGGCCTCCAGGGCGGCCTCGAAGTCGCCGGTGAGGGTGACCTCGGCGCCGGCACGCTCCACGGCGCGCACCGCCGAGCGGAGGTTGCCCGAGCCGTAGTCGAGGACGACCACGCGCGGGCTCCCCCCGGCGGTCAGAGGGTGCCCTTGGTGGACGGGACCCCGGTCTCCCGCGGGTCCAGGGCCACCGCGTCGCGGAAGGCCCGGGCGAACGCCTTGAACTGGGTCTCCACGAGGTGGTGCGGGTCGCGCCCGGCCAGCACCCGGACGTGCAGCGCGAGGTGGGCGTGGAACGCGATCGTCTCGAAGACGTGCCGGGTCAGCGAGCCCTGGTACGCCGGGCCGTGGTCGCCGCCGATGGCGACGTAGGCCTGGGCGTCGGGCTCGCCGGTGTGCACGCAGTAGGGCCGGCCGGACACGTCGACGACCGCCTGCACCAGCGCCTCGTCCAGCGGCACGGTGGCGTCGCCGAAGCGACGGATCCCCACCTTGTCACCGAGCGCCTCGCGCAGCGCCTGGCCGAGCACGATCGCGGTGTCCTCGACGGTGTGGTGGGCGTCGATGTGGGTGTCGCCCGCGGTCTGGACGGTCAGGTCCACCAACGCGTGCCGCGCGAACGCGGTGAGCATGTGGTCGTAGAAGCCGACCCCGGTCGAGATGTCGTGGCGGCCGGAGCCGTCGAGGTCGACCTCGACGAGCACCTTCGACTCGCTGGTCTGCCGCTCGATGCGGGCTGTCCTGCTCATGCCTGACTCGCTTCCTGTGCCAGCACCTCGGTGAGTGCCTGCCTGAATGCTGCCATCTCCGCGGCGGTGCCGATGGAGACGCGCAGCCAGCCGTCGGGTCCGACCTCGCGGATCAGCACGCCCCGGTCGAGCAGCCCCTGCCAGACCGCGTGCCGGTCGGGGAAGGTGCCGAAGAGCGCGAAGTTCGCGTCGCTGTCGGCCACCTGGTGGCCGCGCTCGCGCAGCCAGGCCACCGTGGCGTCCCGCTCGGCGCGCAGCTCGTCGACCCGGCCGAGCAGCTCGGGGGCGTGCCGCAGCGCCGCGAGCGCCACCGCCTGGGTCACCGCCGAGAGGTGGTAGGGCAGCCGGACGACCCGGATCGCGTCGCAGATCTCCGGTGCCGCGGCCAGGTAGCCCAGCCGGGCCCCGGCCAGCGCGAAGGCCTTGCTCATCGTCCGCGAGACGACCAGGTTGCGGTGCCGCGGCAGCAGCTCCAGCGCGCTGGGCGTCCCGGAGCGCCGGAACTCGCCGTACGCCTCGTCGACGACCACCACGCCGTCGTCGCCGACCGCCTCGCACAGCATCGCCACCGCGGCCTGGGGAAGGGCGGTGCCGGTGGGGTTGTTCGGCGAGGGCAGCAGCACCACGCCCGGCCGCTCCTTCTCGACCAGCTCACGGGCGTGGTCGAGGTCGAGGCTGAAGTCGGCCTCCCGGCGCCCGGCCACCCAGGCGGTCATCGAGTCGCGCGCGTACTCGGGATACATCGAGTACGTCGGGGCGAAGCTGATCGCGGTGCGCCCGGGGCCGCCGAAGGCCTGCAGCAGCTGCAGCATCACCTCGTTGGAGCCGTTGGCGGCCCAGACCTGGTCGGGGGTGATCGCGAAGCCGCGCGTCGGCTCGGTGTCCCGGGAGAGGTAGCCCGCCAGGGCCTCGCGCAGCGCGGTGAACTCACGGTCGGGATAGCGGTTCAGCGAGCCGGCGGCCGCGGTCACCGCCTCGGCGATGTCGGCGACGCAGGCAGGCGAGGGTCCGTAGGGGTTCTCGTTGACGTTGAGCTGGACGGGCACGTCTATCTGGGGCGCGCCGTAGGGCTCGAGGCCGCGGAGCTCCTCGCGGAGCGGCGGGGTGTAGACCATGCCGCTCAGGCCCCGCCGTCGGCGAAGCGCACGCGCACCGAGTCGCCGTGCCCGGGCAGGTCCTCGGCCTCGGCGAGGGTCACGACGTGGTCGGCGACCTCGGCGAGGCCGTCGCGGGAGTAGTCCACGACGTGCACCGACCTGGTGAACGACCGCACCGACAGGCCGCTGCTGTGGCAGGCGCACCCGCCCGTGGGCAGCACGTGGTTGGACCCGGCGCAGTAGTCGCCGAGCGCCGTGGGCGCATAGGGCCCGACGAAGATCGCGCCGGCGTTGCGGATCCGGGCGGCGACGTCGGCCGCCCCCCGGGTGTGCACCTCGAGGTGCTCGGCGGCGTAGGCGTCGGCGACCTCGACGCCCTGGTCGAGGTCGTCGACCAGGACGATCCCGGACTGGGCGCCGCCCAGCGCGACCCGCACCCGCTCGGCGTGGCCGGTCGCCGCGACCTGCTTGTCCAGCTGGGCCTCGACCTCGTCGGCCAGGGTCTCCGAGTCGGTGATCAGCACGGCGGCGGCGAGCGGGTCGTGCTCGGCCTCGGCGATGAGGTCGGCGGCGACGAAGCCGGCGTCGGCGGAGTCGTCGGCCAGGATCGCGACCTCGGTCGGACCGGCCTCGGAGTCGATGCCGACCTCACCCTTGACCAGCCGCTTGGCGGTGGCGACGTAGATGTTGCCGGGCCCGGTGACCATGTCGACACGGCGGCACGGGCCCGGTGCCGTAGGCGAACATCGCGATCGCCTGCGCACCCCCGACGGCGTACACCTCCTCGACGCCGAGCAGCGCGCACGCCGCGAGGATGGTCGGGTGCGGGAGCCCGCCGAACTCGGCCTGTGGCGGGCTCGCCAGCGCGAGCGAGCGGACCCCGGCGACCTGCGCGGGGACGACGTTCATCAGCACCGTGGAGACCAGCGGGGCCAGCCCACCGGGCACGTAGAGCCCGACCCGGCTCACCGGCACCTTGCGCTGGACCACCCGGGCGCCCGGCCCGAGCTCGGTGACCACGTCGGCCTCGAGCTCCTGCTCGCTGGCCGCGCGCAGCCGCGCGACCGACTCCTCGAGGCCGGCCCGGATCGCCGGGTCGAGCTCGTCCAGCGCCGCCTGGCACGCCGCGGGCGGCACGACGACGTCGGTCTGCGTGACCCCGTCGAAGCGGGCGGAGCACTCCAGGACCGCCTCGAGGCCCCGGTCGCGCACCGCGTCGAGGATCGGGCGGACGGCATGGGTCGCGGCCTCGACGTCGAACTCGGCGCGCGGCACCACCGCGCGGTAGTCGACAGGCGTCGCGCTCCGCGCTGCGACGCCTCGCAGGTCGATCCGGCGAATCATGGGCCCGATTCTACGAGGCCGGGCGGGCCCCACCCGAACTCGCGACGCGGGCTGGACGCGGCGCGTGGCCACGGCGGCGGTCGGGTGCCCTAGGGTCGAGTGGTGACGTCCACGCTGCCGATGTTCCCGCTCAACGCAGTGCTGTTCCCGGGCGTGAGCGTCCCGCTGACGATCTTCGAGGACCGCTACCGGGCGCTGGTCCACCACCTGCTGCGGGTCGAGGATCCCGCCGAGCGGGTCTTCGGGTCGGTGGGGATCCGCGAGGGCTACGAGATCGGCGACCACGGGGCGCAGTCGCTCTACCGGATCGGCTGCAAGGTGCAGCTGACCGAGGTCGACGCCCACCCCGACGGCACCTTCGACGTGGTGGCGGTCGGGCTGGACCGGATCGAGCTCGAGCGGCTCGACGCCAGCGGCCCGTTCCCCGTCGGGCACGTCCACGAGCGCCCCGAGCCCGACCTGCCGGTCCCCGAGCAGGTCCTCGAGACCGCCCGCGCGACGTTCACGGCCTACCGGATGGCGCTGGCCGGCATCCGCAGCGACCCCTACGAGGGTGCGCTCCCCCGCGACCCGTCGTACCTCTCCTGGACGCTGGCGGCGGTCGCGCCGCTGCCGATGCACGACCGGCAGGCGCTGCTCGAGGCCGGCGACGCCGCCGAGCGGCTGATCATGGTCACCGACCTGCTGCGCACCGAGCTGCGGGCGATGAACGTCATCCCCTCGCTGCCCGCCACCGAGGTGGCGCGCACCCGCTGGTCGCCGAACTGACCGAGCAGCAGCCCGCGAGAGAGTCGAGGACCGCAGTGACCAAGAAGCAGGGTTCCACCGGAGGCACGCCCGCCACGGTCGCGCTGGCGCGGGCGGGGGTGCCGTTCACGCTGCACGAGTACGACCACGACCCGCGTGCCGGCTCGTTCGGGCTCGAGGCGGCGGGGGCGCTGGGACTCGACCCGGAGCGGGTGTTCAAGACCCTGCTCGCCGCGGTCGACGGCCGGCTCGCGGTCGCCGTCGTGCCGGTGTCGGGCCAGCTGGACCTCAAGGCGCTGGCCCGTGCCCTGGGCGGCAGCAGGGCGGTGATGGCCGACGCGGCCGACGCCGAGCGCGCGACCGGGTACGTCGTCGGCGGCATCTCCCCCGTCGGCCAGAAGCGTGCGCACCCCACCGTCGTCGACGACACCGCGCTCGACCACACCACCGTCTTCGTCTCCGGCGGCCGCCGCGGCCTCGACCTCGAGATCACGCCCGACGACCTGGTCCGGGTCACCGAGGCCGTCGTCGCCCCCGTGCGGCGGGCCGCCGCGGCCCGCCGCCCCTCCTGACGCTGGTCAGTCGGTGGTCAGTCGGTGGTCAGCCGGAGCACCAGGTGGGAGGCGCCACCGTCGACCCAAGTGCTCATGCCGAGCCCCTCGAGCGGCTTGAGGTTGTCGGCCACCTGCCGGTCGCCGCCGGCCAGCTTGGACAGCCAGTCGTCCCCGGTGTCGAAGTTGACGTAGAACAGCGCGCTGGCCTTGTCGGCCTCGCGCACCACGTCCTTGAAGACCGCCGAGTCACCGAGGTTGCCGTGGCCGAGGACCTGGGAGCGGTAGTCGGGGTCGGGCCCGACCGCAGTCATGTCGCCGGAGGAGTCGCTGCCCAGCAGGCTGGCCTCCGCGCCCATCTGGGGGCGCAGCTTGGCGAGCACGCCGTCGATCGCGTCGGAGTCGCCCTGGATCTTGGCCGCGATCGGCACGCCGCTGCCGTCGGTGCTGTTGACCAGGGTCTCGGGGTCGAAGCCGCTGCCGACCGACAGCGCCATCGAGTCCCCGGTGAGGGTCTCGGCGTCCGCGGGCAGGTCGAGGCCGCTGGTCTGCGACATCTGCTCCATCAGGTCCGAGGCGCTCATGCCCGAGGACGACGCCATCTGGTCGACGAGCTTGGTGAACCAGCCGTCGGGGAATCCCGCCCCGATTGCGGCGGCCGTGTCCGCGGGCAGGGTGGCGACCACGTCGTCGCCCTTGTCGCTGCTGGCCAGCTGCTGCGCCGAGGCCTTGCCGGGATCGCCGGCGCCCTCGAGCTCGAGGGCCCCGTCGTTGAAGCGGATCGTCGCCGCCATGCCCTCGAACTGCTTCAGGGCGTCGGTGGCATCGCTGGGGAGACCGCTGCTGCCCATGCCGGCGTCGGTGCAGGACAGGTCGCTGGAGTACGGCGCGCTGCCGGGCGCCGCGCTCGGGGAGGAGGAGGAGGAGGAGGAGGAGGAGGACAGCGCACGAGCCCGAGGAGCTCAGCATGCCCTCGAGCTGGCCCAGGTTGTCCGCGAGGTAGCGGCCGGCCGCCGGGGCGGCGTACATGGTGACCACACCCGGGTCGCCGATCTCGCCGGTCCACTTCTGGTAGGCGGCGTCGTCGGCGAGGGAGGCGTCGGCCGCCGCGTCGGCGACCTTCTTCGCGGTGGCGTCGGACTCCGCGACGACGGCCCAGTCGCCGTCGACCGACCAGCCGCCGGTGCCGGTGTCGGTGCCCGTGTCGCTGCCCGAGCTGCCGCCGGAGTTGCTCCCGGCACCGCTGTCACAGGCCCGCAGCTTCGTGAGCCCGGCGTCGGCCTCGGCGGCGTCCTTGACCTGGAGCACGACGACGGGTTGGGGCTGCTTGTCGCCGGTGTCGACCGCGGCCACGGCCATCCGGTCCCCCAGCCACGGCGCGATGTCCCTGGCGTAGTCGACGTCCTGGCACCCCCCGCTCTTCTGGATCTCCTCGAAGAGCCGCTGGCGGATGTCGTCGTCGGCGTTGAGGTGGAGCTGCTGCTTGATCGCGGGGAACTTGTTGAGCGTCTTCAGCGCCTCGATCTTCTGCTGGCCGCTCGGGTCGAGGTCGATCGAGACGTAGCCGAGGGTCGAGGAGGGCAGCGCCTCGGCGGGCTGCGGGCCGCTGCCGAAGTACCACGTCGCGGCCCAGACGCCGCCACCCGCCAGCAGCAGCGCGGCGATGGCGCCGCCGGCGATCAGCGTGGGCTTGCGGTTGCGGCTGCGGGGCTGCTGCGGCTCGTGCGGCAGCGGGGCGCCACCGCCCTGCTCGAGGTACTCGGGGCCCTGCGGGCCGCCGGGCGGGAAGGAGCTGGACACGGGAACCCCCAGGATTGTGCCGCCGGACGCCTGCCGCCCGGACGCTGCGCGGCGCGATCCTATCTGCTCCGACCGCGCTTTCGTGGGCGCTTGGAGGCGAGTCCCAGCCAGACCACGACCAGGCCCGCCAGCGCGCCGCCGGGGAACGCACGCCGCACGCTGTCGCCCGAGACCGCCAGACGCCCGGGCAGCTCGGTGCCGTCGGCCGCCGTGGACGCGAGGTGGTGCGGGTCGGCCGGGCCGAGGTCGACGCCGACGCGGTGCATCAGCCACCCGGCCAGCGCCGCCCCGGCGAGCACGGCCACGAGCGTGACCAGCTCCGCCCCGTCGAGGACGGCGGCGATGACCGCCGCGACCACCGCACCGGTGACGAGGGCGACCACGACGTAGGTCCCGGTGCCGGAGAAGTCGCCACGCAGGCCCGACTCCTCCTGCAGCCACTGGTGATGGGCCACGATGCCGGGCGGCGGTGTCCACCACCACTCCCACACCACGCCCGCCAGCGCGCCCGCGGCGGCCAGCACCGCGACCACCCCGAGCGCGCGCAGCAGCAGCCGCACGGGGGTCCGCCAGCCACCGTCGGGGTCGGCGGCGCCGCTCGTCGTGGGCTCGGTCAGCTGTTGCTCAGGCATCCGGGTCCCAGGAGGTGCTTGAGGTCGGCGAACAGGGCGGAGCTCGGCGTCACCCGCAGGCGGTCGTCGAGCTTCATCAGCGTGGTCGAGCCGCGCGTGAGCAGCCGCAGCCGCACCTCGGTCATCCCCGGGTGGGCACCCAGCACGTCGCGCAGCTGCTCCACGACCGGGGCCGTGCACCGGGTGGACGGCATGCTGATCACCACCGGCCCCGACGGGCCGTCGGAGAGGTCGGGCAGGGTGATCTCCTGGCCCATGATCTCCGGCTGGTCCTTGCTGCGCGAGAGCCGGCCCTTGACCGTGACGATCGCGTCCTCGGAGATCAGGTGCCCGCACAGCTGCCAGGAGCTCGGGAACAGCAGCACGTCGATCGCGCCGTCGAGGTCCTCCACGGTGACCAGCGCCCACGCGTCGCCACGCTTGGTGATCTTGCGCTGCACGGAGGTGACCAGGCCGCTGATGGTGAGCGGCGCGCCGTCGGGCCGGTCCTCGTCCAGCATCAGCTGGCCGATGGTGCAGTCGGTGCCGTTGGACAGCACGTGCTCGAGGCCCAGCAGCGGGTGGTCGGAGACGTAGAGCCCGAGCATCTCCCGCTCGTGGCCGAGCAGGGTCATCTTGTCCCACTCGTCGATGTCGGGGATCGTCACCGAGATCCCGAAGCCGCCGCCGGCCTCGTCGTCGAGCCCGCCGAACAGGGAGTCCTGGCCGATGGCCTCGTTGCGCTTGATGTCGACGTACTGGTCGACCGCGGTCTCGTGGATCGCCACCAGCGCCCGCCGCCGGTGCTTCATGTCGTCGAACGCGCCGGCCTTGACCAGCGACTCGATCACCCGCTTGTTGCAGACGTGGGCGGGGACCTTCTCCATGAAGTCGTTGAAGTCGGCGTAGCGGCCCTTCTCCTCGCGGCCGGCCACGATGCCGTCGACGACGTTGCCACCGACGTTGCGGACCGCAGTGAGGCCGAAGCGGATGTCGCGCCCGACCGGCGTGAAGTTCGACGCCGACTCGTTGACGTCGGGGGGCAGCACCTGGATCTTCATGCGGCGACACTCGTTGAGGTAGATCGCCATCTTGTCCTTGTCGTCCTTGACCGAGGTCAGGAGCGCAGCCATGTACTCGGCCGGGTAGTTGGCCTTGAGGTAGGCCGTCCAGTAGGAGACCAGGCCGTACGCCGCGGAGTGGGCCTTGTTGAACGCGTAGTCGGAGAACGGCAGCAGGATGTCCCACAGCGTCTTGACCGCGGCGTCGGAGTAGCCGCGCTCCTTCATGCCGCCCGAGAAGCCGGCGAACTGCTTGTCCAGCTCCTCCTTCTTCTTCTTGCCCATCGCCCGACGCAGGATGTCGGCCTGGCCCAGGGTGTAGCCCGCGAGCTTCTGGGCGATGGCCATCACCTGCTCCTGGTAGACGATCAGGCCGTAGGTCTCGCCGAGCACGTCCTCGAGGGCCTCGGCGAGCTCGGGGTGGATCGGCTCCACGGGCTCGCGGCCGGTCTTGCGGCGGGCGTACTTGTTGTGGGAGTCCGCACCCATCGGCCCGGGTCGGTAGAGCGCACCGACCGCGGAGATGTCGGCGAAGGTGTCGGGGCGCATGCTCCGCAGCAGCGCGCGCATCGGGCCGCCGTCGAGCTGGAAGACACCGAGGGTGTCGCCGCGCTGGAGCAGGCCGTAGGTCGCCTCGTCGGTGAGCGGCAGCTCCTCGAGGACGATGTCCTCGCCCCGGTTGGCCTTGATGTTCTTCACGGCGTCGTCGAGGACCGTGAGGTTGCGCAGCCCCAGGAAGTCCATCTTGATCAGGCCGAGGGTCTCGCAGGTCGGGTAGTCGAACTGCGTGATCATCGCGCCGTCGGCGGGCCGCTTGAGCATCGGGATGATGTCGAGCAGCGGCTCGCTCGACATGATGACGCCGGCGGCGTGCACGCCCCACTGGCGCTTGAGGCCCTCGATGCCGATCGCGGTGTCCACCACGCGCTTGACGTCGTTGTCGCCGTCGTAGAGCGCCCGGAACTCCCCGCCCTCGCCGTACCGCTTGTGGTCGGCGTCGAAGATGTCCTGCAGGGGGACGTCCTTGCCCATCACCGCGGCGGGCATCGCCTTGGTGATCCGGTCACCCATCGCGAAGGGGTAGCCGAGGATCCGCGAGGAGTCCTTGACGGCCTGCTTCGCCTTGATGGTGCCGTAGGTGATGATGTAGGAGACCCGGTCGTCGCCGTACTTCTCGGTGACGTACCTGATGACCTCGCTGCGTCGGCGCTCGTCGAAGTCGATGTCGAAGTCGGGCATCGAGACACGGTCGGGGTTGAGGAACCGCTCGAAGATCAGGCCGTGCTCGAGCGGGTCGAGGTCGGTGATCCGCATCGCGTAGGCCACCATCGAGCCGGCGCCCGAGCCGCGCCCGGGGCCCACGCGGATGCCGTTGTCCTTGGCCCAGTTGATGAAGTCGGCGACCACGAGGAAGTAGCCCGAGAAGCCCATCTGGGTGATGACGCCCAGCTCGTACTCCGCCTGCTTGCGCACGTGGTCGGGCACGCTGCCCCGGTAACGGAAGTCGAGGCCCTGCTCGACCTCCTTCACCAGCCAGGAGTCCTCGTTCTCCCCCTCGGGGGTGGGGTACTTCGGCATGTACTTGCCGACGCCCTCGGAGAACTCCACGTCGCACCGCTCGGCGATCAGCAGGGTGTTGTCGCAGGCCTCGCGCAGCTGGTACTTGTCCGCCCACAGCGCCCGCATCTCCTGCGCGGACTTCAGGTAGTAGCCGTCACCGCTGAACGCGAAGCGCTGGCCCGGACCGTCGCCGGCGGGGATGTCCATGGTGGAGCCGGAGTTGATGCAGAGCAGGTGCTCCTGGGAGGGGGCGTCCTCGCGCATCACGTAGTGGGAGTCGTTGGTGGCCAGCAGCGGGATCTGCAGGTCCTTGCCCAGGCGGAGCAGGCCGTCACGGACCCGGTTCTCGATGTCGAGGCCGTGGTCCATCAGCTCGAGGAAGTAGTTCTCCCGGCCCAGGATGTCCTGGAAGTCGCCCGCGGCCTGGCGGGCGGCCTCGTAGTTGCCGTAGCGCAGGTGGACCTGCACCTCGCCGGACGGGCACCCGGTGGTGCCGATGATGCCCTTGCCGTGCCGGGCCAGCAGCTCCCGGTCCATGCGCGGGTGCTTGAAGAAGCCGTCGCGCCAGGCCCCGGTGGAGAGCCGGAACAGGTTGTGCATGCCCTCGGTGCTCTCCGAGAGCAGCGTCATGTGGGTGTAGGCGCCGCGGTTGGAGACGTCGTCGGAGCCGCCGTCGTAGAAGTTGACGCCCTTGCGCTCGAAGCGGGAGATGTTGGGCGTGAAGTAGGCCTCGATGCCGATGATCGGCTTGACCCCGGCGGCCTTCGCCTTCTTGTAGAACTCGTAGGCCCCGAACACGTTGCCGTGGTCGGTCATCGCGACCGCCGGCATGCCCAGCTCCGCCGCCCGCTCGGTCAGCGCTCCCAGCCGTGCCGCACCGTCGAGCATGGAGTACTCGGTGTGGACGTGGAGGTGGACGAAGGAGTCGGAGGTCGGCATGGTCTCGGGGGTGCTCCTCGCCGGGTTGTTCGGACATGCGCCACCGGACCTCGGCCGTGCGCCGGGCACCAGGTGGGGGAAGGACGCCAGACTACGCGACCCGCCGATCTCATCGTGGCAGCACGCACCGACAGCCGGCGCCCCACCTCACGACCGGCCTCACGACCGGCCCGTCGGTCCGGGCCAGGCCATGTGGATGTCCGGCTCGCGCTCCTCGTTGCCGGCGCCGTCGGTGCGTTCGACCTCGACCAGCCCGTGGTGGCGGTAGAAGCCGGTCGCCGGGGTGTTGCTCACGAACACCCAGAGGCCGAACCCGCCCGGACGGCGCGCCTTGACCAGGTCCAGCAGCGCGCTGCCGACGCCCTCACCGGCCGCGTCCGGGTCGACGTAGAGGTCCTCCAGCCAGTCCTCGTGGACCCGGGCGTAACCGACCGGCGTCCCCGCGACCTCGGCGACCCAGACCTCGCTGCGGGCGAGGTCCCAGCCACCCACCCAGGCGGTCACTTCGGCGTCGTCGTGCACGCGGCGGGGCATGAGCGGGTACGCCGCGTCGCGGACCCGGATGTGCAGGGCGGCGAGCGCGGGCAGGTCGTCGACGGCGCCCGGCCGCAGCAGCAGGTCCTGCGGCATCAGTGCTCGCCGCGGACGACCTCGAGGGCGTGCGCGAGGTCGGCGGGATAGGTCGACTCGTACTCGACGTGCTCGCCGGTCCCGGGGTGCTCGAAGCCGAGCCGGACGGCGTGCAGCCACTGCCGCTCGAGCCCCACCCGGCGGGCCAGCGCCGGGTCGGCGCCGTAGGTCAGGTCGCCGACGCAGGGATGCTTCAGCGCCGCCATGTGCACCCGGATCTGGTGGGTGCGCCCGGTCTCGAGGTGGATCTCGAGGAGGCTCGCGAAGCGGTGCGCCTCGAGGGTCTCGTAGTGGGTGACGCTGTGGCGGCCGTCGGCCATCACAGCGAACTTGTAGTCGGCCTTCGGGTGCCGGCCGATCGGCGCGTCGACGGTGCCCTCGAGCGGGTCCGGGTAGCCCTGCACGAGCGCGTGGTAGGTCTTGTCGACCGTCCGCTGCCGGAAGGCGTTCTTGAGCACCGAGTAGGCGTGCTCGGACTTGGCGATGACCATGACCCCGGAGGTCCCCACGTCGAGGCGCTGGACGATCCCCTGCCGCTCGGACGCGCCGCTGGTGGCGATCCGGAAGCCGGCGCCGGCCAGGTGGCCCACCACGGTCGGCCCGGACCACCCCGGGGACGGGTGCACGGCGACCCCGACGGGCTTGTCGATCACGACGATCGCGTCGTCGTCGTGGATGATCTTGATCCCCTCGACGACCTCGGGCACCACCGCCAGCCGGTCGACGGCGGCGGGGATGCTCACCTCGAGCATCGACCCGGGCAGCACCCGGTCGCTCTTGCCGACCCCGGCGCCGTCCACCCAGACGTGGCCCTCGGCGATCAGCTCGGCGGAGCGGGTGCGCGACAGCCCGAACATCCTGGCCAGCGCCGTGTCGACCCGCTCCCCCGCCAGGCTCTCGGGGACCGGCAGCACCCGGTGCTCGGCTGGCGGCATCAAGCGGGCTTCCGGGTGTGGTCCTCGGTCGGGGCGCCGGAGATCCGCACCCCCCGGAAGGCCTGCAGCAGGATCAGCACGGCGGCGACGTTGATGCACATGTCGGCGACGTTGAAGACCGGCCAGTGCGGCAGCATCAGGAAGTCGATGACGTGCCCGTGCAGGGGCCCGGGCTCGCGGAACAGCCGGTCGGTGAGGTTGCCGGAGACCCCGGCCAGCAGCAGGCCCAGCGCGACCGCCCACAGCAGGCTGCCGAGGCGCCGGCTGAGGTAGACCACGACCAGGACCGCGGCCATGGCCAGGCACGAGAGCAGGACGGTGTACCCGGTGCCGGTGCTGAACGCCGCGCCCGGGTTGCGGGTGAGGTGCAGGACCAGCAGGTCGCCGACCACGTGCACGTCGGGGCCGTCCCCGAGCCGGGAGACCGCCCAGAGCTTGCTGGTGAGGTCGAGGGCGTACGCCGCCGCCGCGACCCCCGCGAAGAGCAGGGTGCACCGGCCTCGCCGGGAGTTCCTGGGACGGGTGGGCTCGGGGGCTTCGGCGTCGCTCAGCGACGTTCCTCGCGCTGCTTGCATGTCAGGCACAGTGTGGCACGCGGGAAAGCCATCAACCGCATCTTGCCGATGGGGTTGCCGCAGGACTCGCACTGCCCGTAGCTGCCGTCGTCGATGCGCAGCAGCGCGCGCTCGATCTGGGCGAGCTTGTCGCGCTCGTTGTTGAGCACCGTGAGCTCGTGGTCGCGCTCGAAGCTCGTGGCGCCGAGGTCCGCCTGGTCGTGGCCCGCACCGTCGCCGGCGTCGCGCATCAGCCCGGAGAGCTCGGCCTCCTGCTCGGCGATGATCGCCGCGCTGTGCTCCCGCTGCTCGTGCAGCTCGGCCAGCACCTCGGCGAGCTCCTCCTTGGTCCAGGCCTCCTCGTCCGCCTTGACGACCAACGAGCTGACCGGGGCCTTCTTCGTCGGAGACTTCTTCGCGGCCGCCTTCTTGGCCGGCGCCGCCGTCTTGGCGGGGGCCTTCGTGGCCGGGGCCTTCTTGGCGGGGGCCTTCTTGGCGGGGGCCTTCTTGGCCGTGGCCTTCTTCGCGGGCGACTGCTTGGCCGCCGTGGCCTTCGCGGTCGCCTTGGGGCGCGCGGACGACTCCGCGGCGGCCGCCTTGGTGGCCGCGGCCTCCTTCGCCGGAGCCTTCTTCGCCGGAGCCTTCTTCGCGGCCGTCTTCCTGGTGGCCGGAGCCTTCTTCGCGGGAGCCTGCTTCGGGGAGGCCTTCCTCGCGGACGGAGCGGACTCCCCGGCCTCGTCGGCCGACCGGCGGCCGACGATCTTGCGGGCCGCGGACGCAGCCTGCCCGGCGAGCGACGTGCGAGTGCTGCGAGCCATGACGGGCCTCCCTCGGGCCAGGAACCTGTGGCGAGAGCCACAGTGTGGACGGAGGGTAGCCGCTGGTAGGGACGGTCTCAAACCGCCACACCGGGGAAATGAGCACGGCCGGCCCCGTGCGGGGCCGGCCGTGCCGGGATCGGTCAGGTGCCGCGACGCGGCAGGGGCTCAGCCCTCGTCCTCACCCAGGATCGAGCGCAGCCGCTTGGGCGCCGGGTGGGACTCGGTCGGCGCGGCGGTCTCGGCGGAGCCGTTGAGCGCCTCGAGCTGCTGGGTGAAGTAGCTCTTCAGCCGCGAGCGGTACTCGCGCTCGAAGGACCGGAGGTTCTCCACCTCGGAGTTGAGCTTGTCGCGCTCCTTCTCCAGGTCGCCGAACATCTGCTGGCGGCGCTCGGCGGTCTCGGAGTCCAGCATCTGCGCGCGGGTGCGGGCGTCGGCCTCCATCCGGTCGGCCTTGCCCTTCGACTCCGACTCCAGGCGCTCGGCCTTGGTGCGCGCCTCGCCGACGATCTTGTCGGCCTCGTTCTTGGCCTCCTCGACCAGCTCGTCGGCGTTGCGGGTCGCGATCTCCAGCAGCCGCGCCGCGGCGTTCGAGGCCTGGGGCACCGTCTCGACCCGGATCGTCTCGACCGGGCTGGCCGCGGAGACGGGCGCCGCGGCCGGGGCGGGGGTCGGAGCCGGGGCGGGGGCCGGGGTCGGCTCGGGCGCCTTCTCCACCTTCGGCGGCTCGGGCGCACGCTCGACGGGGGCGGGGCCGCCCTGCTGGGCCGCGGAGAGCTTGGACCGCAGGTCCTCGTTCTCCTTCGTGAGCCGCGCGAGCTCGGCCTCCACCTCGTCGAGGAACTGGTCGACCTCCCCCATGTCGTAGCCCTCACGGAGCCGGACGGGAGTAAAGCGCTTGTTGCTCACGTCCTCAGGCGTCAGCGGCATGACCTCACCCATTCTTGTCGCAGTAGAAAAAACTCATCGGTCGAAACAATAGCGCCCTGCAGGATCAGAGAAGGATCCTGTCGTTGATGGTCAGCAGCACATAAGCACCGATCATCACGATCAGGAAACTCAGATCAAGGGCGACGCTACCCAGTCGCAGCGGCGGGATCACGCGCCGCAACGCCCGGATCGGCGGATCCGTCACGGAGTAGACCGCCTCGAGCAGCACCAGCAGCGGTCCGCGCGGCGTCCAGGAGCGCGCGAAGACCTGCACCCAGTCCACCACGAACCGGATCCACAGCAGCGCGATGAAGAACCACAGCAGGACATGGATGACCAGTCCGACGACATGCACGTGAAAAGTGTCCTAGCTCTGGTTGAAGAAGCCGCCCTCGGCGATCCGCTGCTTGTCCTCGGCAGCCACCGTGACATTGGGCGGGGAGAGCAGGAACACCTTGTTGGTGACCCGCTCGATGGTCCCCCGCGTGGCGAAGACCAGGCCGGCGGCGAAGTCGACCAGGCGCTTGGCGTCGTTGTCGTCCATCTCCGAGAGGTTCATGATCACGGGGGTGCCGTCGCGGAAGTTCTCACCGACGGTGCGCGCCTCGTTGTAGGTGCGCGGGTGCAGGGTCGTGATCCGGGACAGCTCGGCCACCACGCCCGCCGGGGCGGCCGGGCCGGGCGCCGGGCGCCGGCGCTCGGCGAGGTCGGCCACGGGGGCAGGGCGGGGCTCGCGCGCCTTGGGCGCGCGGGCGGGCGGCACGGTCGGGACGTCCTGGGTCTCGTACTCGCCGTCGTACTCGTCGTACCGACCCGTGTCCTCGAGCAGGCCGAGGTACTCGCCGATCTTGCGCATCGCGCCGCTCATGACTGTTGTCCTCCGCTTACTAGCGCCCGATGACCGGGTGCTGTCCTGGTGTTGGTGACACTACTTGACACGCGACCTCGATCCGAGGATCGCGCTGCCGACACGCACGTGTGTCGCGCCGGCCCGGACGGCCTCCTCGAGGTCGCCGCTCATGCCCGCCGAGAGCCAGCCCGCGTCGGGGTGGTCGGCGAGGAAGTCCTGCCTGAGGGCGGCGAGCCGGGCGAACGCCGAGGCCGGCTCCTCCCCCAGCGGCGCCACGGCCATCAGCCCCCGGAGCCGCAGCGGCGCCGCCTCCTCGACCTCGCGCGCGAGGTCCTCGAGGTCCCCGGCGTCGACGCCGGCCCGCCCCGCCCGGTCCGGCGGATCCAGGCTGACCTGCAGCAGGCAGTCCAGTGGCCCGGGGCGCTCGTGCGCACCCCGCGCGAGGGGCGCGACCAGCTTGCGCCGGTCCAGCGACTCCACGACGTCGGCGTAGGACGCCACCGCCGCGGCCTTGTTGCTCTGCAGCGCGCCGATGAAGTGCCAGCGCAGCGGCAGGTCGGCGCACTCGGCGATCTTGTCCCGGGCCTCCTGGTGGCGGTTCTCCCCCACGTCGGTCACACCGAGGTCGGCGAGCAGCCGCACGTCGGAGGCACCGAAGTTCTTCGTCACCACGACCAGCCGCACCTCGTCGGGGTCGCGGCCCGCCTCACCGCAGGCGGACGCGATCCGGGCCCGGACCTGCGCCAGGCCGGCCGCCACCTCCTCGGCGCGGCTCACGGCGCTCCTCCCGGCGTGGCTCCCGGGGCGTGCAGGCGGATCAATCCAGCGAGCCGCCCGGCACCCTCGCCGTCGCGACGGTAGGAGTAGAGGTCCCCGGACTCGCGGGTGCAGCCCGCGACGTCGACGACCTGCACGCCGCTGCGCACCAGCTGGGCCCGCACCCCGGCGCCGATGTCGAGCGCGGGGGTGCCCCACGAGGTGGTCGCCCGGCTCGCCGGCTCCAGGGCGGCGACCTGCTCGCGCATCGCCTCGGGGACCTCGTAGCAGGCGCCGCACACGTGCGGGCCCACCCAGGCGGTGAGGCTGCTCGCGCCGAGGTCACGCATCGCCTGCACGGTGCGCAGCACCACACCCGCCGCCAGCCCCGGGCGCCCGGCGTGAGCGGCGCCCACGACCCCGGCCGCGGGGTCGGCGAGCAGCACCGGCACGCAGTCGGCGGCACGGACCAGGAGCACCAGGTCCGGCCGGTCGGTCACGACGCCGTCGGCCTCCGGTCGGGGACCGCTCGACGGCTCCTCGGCGACGACCACCCGGTCGCCGTGCACCTGGTGCAGGTCGACCAGCCCGGCGCCCGGCGCGAAGTCGTCCAGCACCCGGCGCAGGTTCTCGGCGCGGGCGCCCGCCTCGTCGGCCCCGGTGATGGCGAGGTTCAGCGAGTCGAACGGCGCAGCGCTGACCCCGCCGTGCCTGTCGGTGAAGGCCAGGTCGGCGGGGCCGAGGCGCTCGCGGTGGAGGTACACCCGCCCTTACTTCAGGAAGTCCGGCACGTCCAGGTCGTCGTCGTCGAACTGGACGGGACGGGGCTGGCGGGCGGGGGCGGGAGCGGGAGCCGGCGGACGGGTCTCCTGGCGCGGCTCGGCCGGCCGGGACTGCTCGGGCGCGGGGGCCGGGGCGGACTCGGCCGGGCGGCTCGGCGCCGGGGCCGCGACCTTCTCGGGCTCGCGTCGGGTGGCCAGCTGCTGGGCGGCGGCCCGCGTCTGCTCCTGGGTCTGCTGCGGGCGCGGCTCACGGCGCAGGACCGTCCCCTCGTCGCGCTTCTTGGGCTGCCCGCCGTCGAAGCCGGCGGCGATCACGGTCACCCGGACCTCGTCGCCGAGGGCGTCGTCGATGGTGGCGCCGAAGATGATGTTGGCCTCGGCGTGGGCCGCCTGGGCGACCAGCGCGGCGGCCTCGTTGATCTCGAACAGGCCGAGGTCGGAGCCGCCGGCGATCGAGAGCAGCACGCCGTACGCACCGTCGATGGAGGCCTCCAGCAGCGGGCTCGAGACCGCCATCTCGGCGGCCGCGACCGCACGGTCCTCGCCCCGGGCGGAGCCGATGCCCATCAGCGCCGAGCCGGCGTTGGCCATGACCGACTTCACGTCGGCGAAGTCGAGGTTGATCAGGCCCGGCGTGGTGATCAGGTCGGTGATGCCCGAGACACCCTGCAGCAGCACCTGGTCGGCCTGCTTGAACGCGTCGAGCACCGAGACGTTGCGGTCGCTGATCGAGAGCAGCCGGTCGTTCGGGATGACGATGAGGGTGTCGACCTCCTCGCGCAGCCGCGCGATGCCCTCCTCGGCGGAGTTGGCCCGGCGGCGGCCCTCGAAGGCGAACGGGCGGGTCACGACACCGATGGTCAGCGCCCCCAGCGAGCGGGCGATCCGGGCCACGACCGGCGCGCCGCCGGTGCCGGTGCCGCCACCCTCGCCGGCGGTCACGAAGACCATGTCGGCGCCCTTGATGACCTCCTCGATCTCGTCGGCGTGGTCCTCGGCCGCCCTGCCCCCGACGTCGGGGTTGGCGCCGGCCCCCAGGCCGCGGGTGAGCTCACGCCCGATGTCGAGCTTGACGTCGGCGTCGCTCATGAGGAGCGCCTGGGCGTCGGTGTTGATGGCGATGAACTCGACGCCCTTGAGGCCGACCTCGATCATCCGGTTGACGGCGTTGACACCGCCACCACCGATGCCCACGACCTTGATGATGGCCAGGTAGTTCTGCGCTGCTGCCACGGCGGACTCGCCTCTCGCTGATCGTGTCCGGTTCCTCGGACGAAGGTGTGCTGTCGGTGGGGAAGCGACGAGGTCTCCCGACCCTCAACTCTGACCCTCAGGCTGAGGGTTATAGTTATGTCAACCTCGTCGTTGCGACGACAGTATGTGTCGAGACCTCGCGACCCGCGCAGACACGCCGTCGATCGTGATTTCCTCGCGCGGTTCCCCGGGACTCCGGACGTTGCGGATCGGCCCCCCGCCGCCCCGGCCCTCCGGCCGGCGCCCCGGACCGAGGTCAGCGGACGGTGGGCTGGCCGGGGACGGTGACGTCGTACTCGTGCCCGGGCTGGTGCAGCAGGGCGGCGACCACCTCGGCCTTGAGGTCGGACTGCTCCGAGCTCCCCCACTTGACGACGCGGCCGTCGCGCAGCGCGAGGGTGATCTGGTCCACGGTCTCGACCTCGACGTGGTCGACCTTCGCGGCGAGGTCGGACGGCAGCGCGCCGACCACCTTGGCACCCTCGGCCAGCGCGTCGGCCCGGGTGTCGGTCGAGGTCAGGATGTGCGGCAGCCCCGGGGGCGCGTGTCGGTAGCCGCGGAACACCACGCCGTCGGCGTCCATGCCGCGCAGCCGCCCGCCGATCTCCACGACGGCGACGGCGGTCCGCTCCCGGACCCGGATCAGCACCCGGTCGGGCCACTCGCGGGAGACGTCCGCGGAGCGCACCGGGGCCAGCGCCTGGACGCGGGAGCGGATCTGGGCCAGGTCGACCCGGGCCAGGGGCTCCCCGCTGGGGACGGCCGCGGCCGCGCGGACCCGGGCCGCGCCGACGGTGCCGGCGCCGGTGACCTCCACCCCGCTGACCGCGAGGAACGAGGAGAAGTAGACGGTCCAGACGCCGGCGAGGACCAGGGCGAGCAGCAGCACGACCGCCAGGACCGGCTTCCAGGTCAGCCAGCGGCGCGACCACTGGCGGCGTGCGAACCGGCTGCGCGTGCGACGCAGGGTCTCCCCCGTGTCGGTCATCGACGGCTGCTCGGGACGGTTCCTACGCATCGCCGCCCCGGCTGGCCAGCAGCTCCAGGACCCGCGGCCCGAGGTCGGTGACGCTCCCCGCGCCGAGCGTGAGCACGAGGTCGCCGGGGCGGGCCCGGGCCACCAGCTCCGCGGGTGCGTCACCGAGGTCGGGCACGTAGGCGACCTGGCCGGAGGGCAGCGGCACCGCGTCGGCGACCACCGCCCCGGTCACCTCGGGGTCGGGGTCCTCGCGGGCCAGGTAGACGTCGAGGACGACGACCTCGTCGGCGGCACCGAGCGCCTCCCCCATCGCGGTCCCGAAGAGCCGGGTGCGCGAGACCAGGTGCGGCTGGAACGCGACGACCAGCCGCCCCTCCCCCGCGACCGCGCGGGCCGCCTGCAGGTCCCCGGCGATCTCCACGGGGTGGTGGGCGTAGCTGTCGTAGACCCGCACACCGGCGGCCTCGCCCTTGGCCTCCATGCGGCGGCGCGAGCCGGTGAACGCCGCCAGGCCGGCGCGCAGCCCCTCGAAGGGCAGTCCCAGCCGCAGCCCCGCGGCGAGCGCGGCGAGCGCGTCGAGCACGTAGTGCCGCCCGGGGATCTGCAGGGCGACCTCGCCGAGCCGCTCCTGGCCCCGGACCACCGTGAAGCGCGAGGTGGTGCCCTCGAACCGGAGGTCGGTCGCGCGGACGTCGGCATCGGCACCCTCGCCCACCGCGACGACCTCAAGCCCACGCTCGCGGGCCAGCCGTGCGAGCCCGGCGGCGCCGGCGTCGTCGGTGCAGCAGACCACGAAGCCGGCCGGGTCGATCCGGTCGAGGAAGTCGGCGAAGGCCTGCCGGTAGGCCTCCTCGGTGCCCCAGACGTCGAGGTGGTCGGCTTCCACGTTGGTGACCACGGCGGCGTGCGGCGTGTAGACGAGGAACGCGCCGTCGCTCTCGTCGGCCTCGGCGACGAACAGCTCCCCCGCCCCCGCGTCGGCGTTGCGGCCGGTCGCCGACAGCACGCCGCCGACGGCGTACGACGGGTCCGCGTCGCAGGCGAGCAGCGCGCTGGTGAGCAGCGAGGTGGTCGTGGTCTTGCCGTGGGTGCCCGCGACCGCGACGACCCGGCGGCCGACCATCACCGACTGCAGGCCTGCCGAGCGCGGCAGCACCCGGAGGCCGCGGCGCCGGGCCTCGAGCACCTCCGGGTTGTCCTCGCGGGCCGCGGTGGTGACGACCACGGTGTCGGCGTCGGCCACGTGCGCGGCGGCGTAGCCGAGGTGGCAGGGCACCCCGAGCTCGCGCAGCGCCGGGAGGAACGGCGTGTCCTGGTCGTCGCTGCCGGTCACCGGCACCCCGCGTGCGGCCATGATCCGGGCGATGGCGGAGAGCCCTGCGCCGCCGACGCCGACGAAGTGCACCCGGCCGAGCTGCTCGGCCGGCAGGATCTCGTCGGGGACGGGGATCTTCACCGGTCGCCTCCCGCGGCTGCCTCGAGGACGACCCGGGCCAGCTTCTCGTCGGCGTCCCGCGGGACCAGCGCGGCCGCCGCGGCCCCCATCGCCGCCAGCCGGGGGCCGTCGGTGACCAGCCCGGGGACCGTCGCCGCCACCCACTCGGAGGTGACCGCGGCGTCGGCCACCAGCAGGGCGCCACCCGCGTCGACGACCGGCCGGGCGTTGCGGTCCTGCTCGCCGTTGCCGATCGGCAGCGGCACGAAGATCGCCGGCAGGCCGGTGGCGGCGGCCTCGGTGACGCTGTTGGCGCCGGCGCGGCAGACCACCAGGTCGGCGGCGGCGTAGGCGAGGTCCATCCGGTCGCAGTAGTCGAGGACGACGTACGGCGTGCCGGTCTGCTCCGGCTCCGCGCCGCCGTGCTTGCCCTGGACGTGCAGCACCTGCACCCCGGCCTCGTCGAGCGCCCGGGCGGCCCCGGAGACCGACCGGTTGAGCCTCTGGGCGCCCTGGGAGCCCCCGGTCACCAGCAGCGTGGGCCGGTCCGCGTCGAGGCCGAAGAAGCGCCGGGCCTCGGCCCGGGTGGCCGCCCGGTCCAGCGTCGAGATCATCCGGCGGATCGGCAGCCCGACGTACTCCGCCCGGGGCAGCGGGGTGTCCGGGAACGAGACCGCGACGCGGGTCGCGAGGCGCGCGCCGGCCCGGTTGGCCAGCCCGGGCAGCGCGTTCTGCTCGTGGACGACCACGGGCAGGCGGCGCCGGCGGGCCGCGAGGTAGGCCGGCATCGAGACGTAGCCGCCGTAGCCGACGACCACGTCGGGCCGGACCCGGTCGAGCACCGCCGAGGTGGCCCGGACCGCGGCGCGCAGCCGGGCGGGCACCTTGAGCAGGTCGGCGCCGGGTCGCCGCGGCAGCGGCACCGGCGGGACCAGCTCCAGCGGGTAGCCGGCCTCGGGGACCACTCGGGTCTCCAGGCCACGCGGGGTGCCCAGGCAGGTGATCTCGACGTCGGGGTCCAGCCGGCGCAGGGCGTCGGCGGTGGCGAGCAGGGGCGAGGTGTGGCCGGCGGTGCCACCGCCGGCGAGGAGTACGCGCATCGCAGAAGAACCTAGCGTCGACCTCAGCGGCCCTGGCCCGGGACCCGACCGGCGGACAGCCCCGCCGAGCGGGCCCGCCGCTTCTGGGCGAGCGCGCGGGCGGCCTCGGGCTCGCGTCGGGCGAACCCGATGACCAGGCCGAGCGCGGCCAGGGTGGGCACCAGGGAGGAGCCGCCGTAGGAGACCAGCGGCAGCGGGATCCCGATGACCGGCAGCAGCGCCAGCACCATCCCGATGTTGATCATCATCTGGCCCATCAGCCACACCACGATGCCGAAGGTCGCGTAGCGGACGAACGGGTCCTTGGTGTCACGCGCGACCCGGATCGCGGCGAACGCGATCGTGAGGAACAGCGCGATCACCAGCAGCGTGCCGACCAGGCCGAGCTCCTCCCCCAGCACCGCGAAGATGAAGTCGGTGTGGGCCTCGGGCAGGTCGCCCCACTTCTGCTGGCTGGCGCCGATCCCCTGGCCGAACCAGCCTCCGGTCGACAGTGCGTAGAGCCCGTGGGCCGGCTGCCAGCCGGTGTCGTGGAAGTCCTTGAACGGGTCGGCGAAGTTCGTGATGCGGGCGAGCCGCTCGGGACTGGTGGAGGCCAGGAAGATCACGACCACGCTCACCACCGACAGGCACAGCCCGAAGAACCGCGCCGGGGCGCCGACGACCCACAACATGCCCAGCATGATCGCGAACAGCACCAGCGCGGTGCCCAGGTCGTGGCCGAGCACCACCAGGCCGGTGGCCAGCAGCATGCCCGGCACCACCGGCATCAGCACCTGGTGCAGCTCGCCGAGGCGGCGGTCCTTGCGGGCGTAGACGTGCGCCGCCCACAGGATCAGCGCGATCTTCGCGATCTCCGCGGGCTGGATCACGATCGGCCCGAGCGGCAGCCAGTTCTTGTTGCCGTTGATGTCCACGCCGAACTTCGCGGTGAGCACCAGCAGCACGAGCGAGAGCACGTAGCCGGGCCACACCAGCCGCCGGAAGAAGCGCTGCGGCAGCCGGCTCACCAGCCACGCGGCGGGCAGCCCGATCCCCACCCACATCAGCTGCCGCTTCACCACGGTGTAGGAGTCGCCGGTCTTCTCGAACGCGTAGACGCTCGAGGCGCTGAGCACCATGATCAGCCCGATGGTCAGCAGCAGCGCGGAGGCACCGAGCAGGAGGTAGTACGACGTGAGCGGCCGGTCGAGGGCGTCCCTGAGCGCGGTGAACCAGCTCGGGGCACGGCCGGCGGTGCGGGACTGCTCGGGGTTCGCGGTGGTCATCGCTCGCCCCTCTCCTGCTAGTGCTGATGCCGCCTGCGGACCGCCGCGGCGAAGGCATCGCCCCGCTCGGCGTAGTTGGTGAACATGTCCATGGAGGCGCATCCGGGAGCCAGCAGGACCGTGTCGCCGGGTCGGGCCAACCTGGCCGCCGCCTCCACGACGCGCTCCATGGCGTCATGCTCGGGACCAGTCTGGTCGCCGTCGACGACGATGACCGGCACATCCGGCGCGTGTCGTGAAAGCGCCTGCGCGATGAGGTCGCGGTCACGTCCGAGCAGCACCACGCCGCGCAGCCGGGAGCGCACGGCCCGCACCAGGTCGTCGAACGCCGCGCCCTTGGCGAGGCCGCCCGCGACCCACACCACCGGCTCGTAGGCCTGCAGCGAGGACTGGGCGGCGTGCGGGTTGGTGGCCTTGGAGTCGTCGACCCAGGTGACGCCGTCGATCTCGGCGACGGTCGCGATCCGGTGGCCGTCGGGACGGAAGGCGCGCAGCCCGTCGCGGACCGCCGCCTGCGAGACGCCGTGGGAGCGGGCCAGGGCCGCGGCCGCGAGCGCGTTCGCGACGAAGTGCGGGGCGGGCGAGGCGAGGTCGGCGATGGTGCACAGCTCGGCGGCGCTCGTCTCGCGCTGCTCGATGAAGGCCCGGTCGGCGAGGATGTCCTCCACCACGCCGACCATCCCGACGCCCGGCATGCCGAGGGTGAAGCCGATCGCGCGGGCACCCTCGACGACGTCGGCCTCGCGGACCAGTCGCTCGGTCTCGGGGTCGGCCACGTTGTAGACGCAGGCGCGCTGGACACGCTCGTAGATCCGGCCCTTGTCCGCGGCGTAGTCGGCCATCCCCGACGGGCCGGTGTACCAGTCGAGGTGGTCCTCGGCCAGGTTGAGCACCGCGGCCGACTCGGCGCTCATCGAGTCGGTGTAGTGCAGCTGGAAGCTGGACAGCTCGACCGCGAGCACGTCGTACGGCTCGGGGTCCATGACCGCCTCGACCAGCGGCAGCCCGACGTTGCCGGCGGCGACGCTGCGCAGCCCCGCGGCGCGCAGGATCGCGTCGAGCATCTGCACGGTGGTGGTCTTGCCGTTGGTGCCGGTCACGGCCAGCCACGGGGTCCGGTGGTCGGGGTCGCGCAGCCGCCAGGCCAGCTCCACCTCGCCCCAGACCGGGATCCCCCGATCCCTGGCCTGCGCCAGCAGCGGTGCGGTCGGCCGCCACCCCGGGGAGGCCACGACGAGGTCGACGTCGTCGGGCAGCGTGGCGGTCGCACCCTCACCGAGCCGAACCGTGGCCCCGAGGACCTCGAGCAGCTCGGCCTTCTCCCGGCGGTCGCTGTCGGGGCCGCCGTCGGACTCGTCCAGCGCGACGACGCCGGCACCGAGGTGGTTGAGGTTGTCGGCGGCCGCGAACCCGGACACGCCGAAGCCGGCGACGACGGCGCGCACGCCCTCCCACGAGTCGTGCCGCCCGAGGCCCTGTGGGTCCTTCACGCGCCGGCCACCCACTCCGCGTAGAAGATCCCGAGGCCGGCGGCGACGCACAGTCCGGTGATGATCCAGAACCGGATCACGACCGTGACCTGCTCCCATCCGAGCATCTCGAAGTGGTGGTGGATCGGCGCGATCCGGAAGAGCCGGCGCCCGGTGCCGGTCAGCCTCTTGGTGACCTTGAAGCAGGTGACCTGCATCATCACCGACACCGTCTCCATGAGGAAGAGGCCGCCGAGGATGATCAGCAGCAGCTCGGTGCGGGTCATGATCGCCAGCCCGCCCACGGCGGCACCCAGCGAGAGCGAGCCGGTGTCGCCCATGAAGATCGCCGCCGGTGAGGCGTTCCACCACAGGAAGCCGAAGCACGCCCCGGTGATCGCCGAGGCGACCACCGCCAGGTCGAGCGGGTCGCGAACCTCGTAGCAGCTCGGGCCGGGGCTGAGCTGGCAGGACTGGTTGTTCTGCCAGATGTTCACCAGCGTGTAGGCCGCGAACACCATGGCCGACGCGCCGGTCGCCAGTCCGTCGAGCCCGTCGGTGAGGTTCACCGCGTTGCTGGTGCCGGTGATGATCAGCCAGACCAGCAGGATCACGAGGACCGCGGGCAGCGTGAAGCGGCCGTAGTCACGGATGAAGGAGATGTGCGGCGAGGCCGGCGTCTCCCCTCGGAAGTCGGCGAGCGAGTGCGAGATCGCCAGCACCCCGAAGACCACGCCGACGACGGTCTGCCCCACCATCTTCGCCTTGCTGCGCAGGCCCAGGCTGCGCTGCTTGGAGATCTTGATGAAGTCGTCGAGGAAGCCGACCACACCCATCCCCACGAAGAGGAACAGCAGCAGCAGCGCCGACGCCGAGGGCATGGTCTGGGTGATCAGCTTGGCGGCGAAGTAGCCGATGACCGTGGCCAGGATGATCACCACGCCGCCCATCGTGGGGGTGCCCCGCTTGGTGTGGTGGCTGGTCGGCCCGTCGTCGCGGATCTCCTGCCCGTAGCCCCACTGCGTGAAGTAGTTGATCGCCACCCGGGTGCCGAGCAGGGAGATGAGCAGGGCCAGCCCGCCGCCGAGAAGGACTGCTCTCATGGCTGCTGCACCTCGGGCTTCACCTCTGTGGTCTCAGGGGGGTTCTCGGGAGTGGTGGCGGACGCGGTCACGGGCTGCTCGAGCAGGGACTCGGCGACCATCTCGAGCGCTGCCCCGCGCGAGGCCTTGACCAGCACGACGTCGCGGGCCGAGACATTCTCCCCCACCCACGCGCACGCCTCGTCGCGCCCCGCCGTGCGGACCACCAGGCCCGGCCAGCCGGGCACGTCCTCGGCGCCCTCGGCGATGCCGCGGGCCTCCTCGCCCACGGTCACCAGCACGTCGACGCCGACGCCGGCCGCCGCGCGCCCGACCCCCCGGTGGTCCTCGAGCGCGCCGCTGCCCAGCTCCCTCATCTCCCCCAGGACGGCGACGGTGCGACGGCCGCCGCGTTCCCCGATCGCCACCAGCGAGTCGAGGGCGGCGACCATCGAGGCCGGGTTGGCGTTGTAGGCGTCGTTGACCACGACGAGTCCGTCGCCGCGCTCGGCCAGCTCCATCCGCCAGCGCGAGGTCGGCCGCGCGGCGGTGAGCGCGCGGGCCACCCGGTCCAGCGGCACGCCCACCGCCAGCGCCATCGCCGCGGCGGCGGCCGCGTTCGCGACCTGGTGGGCCCCCGGCAGTGCCAGGCGGACCGGCTGCCACGCGCCGGCGTACCCGAGCTCGAAGGAAGGGCGCCCGAGCTCGTCGAGCTGCACCTCCCGCCAGGCGACGTCGGCGTCGCTGCCGAACGTGAGCGGTTGCGCGGCGGTGCGGGCCGCCATCGCGGCGACGAGGTCGTCGCCGGCGTTGAGGACCGCGGTGCCGCCGGCGGGCAGGGCCTCGACGATCTCGCCCTTGGCCTCGGCGATCGCCTCCCGGCTGCCGAACTCGCCGATGTGGGCGGTGCCGACGTTGAGCACGGCGGCGACCGACGGCGGCGCGATGCCGCACAGGTAGGCGATGTGGCCGACCCCGCGGGCGCCCATCTCCACCACGAGGTACGCCGTGTCCGCGTCCGCCCGGAGCACCGTCATCGGCACGCCGAGCTCGTTGTTGTTGTTGCCGGCCGTGGCCACGGTCGGACCGGCGGCCGCCAGCACCTGAGCGAGGTAGTCCTTGGTGCCGGTCTTGCCCTGGGAGCCGGTGAGCGCCAGCACGGTCACGTCGAGCCGCTCGAGCACCCGGCGGGCAAGCCGGCCGAGCGCCTCGACCGGGTCCTCGACCAGCACCGAGGGCACCCCCGTCGGGCGGCTCGCGAGCGCCGCCGCCGCACCGGCCTCGTGGGCGCGGGCGGCGAAGCCGTGCCCGTCGACCCGCTCCCCCGCGACGGCCACGAAGAGCCCGCCGGCAGCGACCTGCCGGCTGTCGAAGGTGGCCGGACCGGTCACGACGACCGCCGGGTCGCCCTCGACGACACCGTCGACGAGCGCCGCGATCTCCTCCAGCGTCATGGGGATCATCGAGTGGGCTGTCCCTCCCTCAGGCACGCCGCGACGACCTCGCGGTCGTCGAACGGGTGCACCACACCGGCGACCTCCTGGCCGCTCTCGTGGCCCTTGCCGGCGACCAGCACGATGTCGCCGGCGCGTGCGCGGCCCAGCGCCTCGCGGATCGCGGAGCCCCGGTCGCCGATCTCGAGCACCTCGGCCTGTCCGTCGGACGCGCCGGCGAGCAGCGCGGCGCGGATCGCGGCCGGGTCCTCCGAGCGCGGGTTGTCGTCGGTGACGACCAGCACGTCGGCCAGCCGGGCCGCGATCTCGCCCATGATCGGCCGCTTCCCCGGGTCGCGGTCGCCACCGGCCCCGAGCACGACCACGAGCCGGCCGCCGGTGAGCGGTCGAAGGGTGCGCAGCGCGGCCTCGACGGCGTCTGGCTTGTGGGCGTAGTCGACGATCACGGTGAAGTCCTGCCCGGCGTCGACGCGCTCCAGCCTCCCGGGCACCCCGCCCCCGGCGGCCAGGGCACCGGCGACCCGGGCGGTGTCGAAGCCGACCTCCGCGCAGGCGGCGACGGCGGCGAGGGCGTTCGCGACGTTGAAGTCGCCGGGCAGCGGGACCCCCGCCGCGACGGACCGGCCGTCGGGCCCGAGGACGGTGAACCGGGAGCCGGTCGGCCCCATCTCGACGTCCACGGCCCGCCAGTCGGCGTCCCGGCCGGAGGCCGAGAACGTGCGGACCGGGACGCCGGCCTCCTCGACCAGGCGGCGGCCGTGCTCGTCGTCGACGTTGACCAGGCCCCGGCGCGAGCGCTCCGGGGTGAACAGCGACGCCTTCGCGGCGAAGTAGTCCTCGACCGTCTCGTGGAAGTCCAGGTGGTCGCGGCCGAGGTTGGTGAACACCGCCACGTCGAAGACGACGCCGTCGACCCGGCCCATGACCAGCGCGTGGCTGGAGACCTCCATCGCGCACGCGACGACGTGCTGCTCGCGCATCCTCGCGAACAGTCCGTGCAGGTCCGGCGCCTCGGGCGTGGTGAGCGCGGTCCTGACGTCGGTGCCGGCCACGCGGGTGCCGACGGTGCCGATGACCGCCGAGCGCACCCCGGCCCGCTCGAGTGCCCCCTCGGCCAGCCGGGTGGTGGTGGTCTTGCCCTGGGTGCCGGTCACCCCGATCATCCGCAGCCCGGTGGCCGGGTCGCCGTAGACGTGCGCGGCGAGCCGGCCGAGGAGGTCGCGCGGGCGCTCGACGACCAGCAGCGGGACACCGCACTCCGCGGCGGCGCGGTCGGCGCCGGCCGGGTCGGTGAGGACCGCGACCGCGCCCGCGGCCACGGCCGCGCCGGCGAAGTCGACGCCGTGGGCGCGGGCACCCGGCAGGGCGGCGTACAGGTCGCCGGGGCGGATCCGCTGCGAGCTCAGCGACACCCCGGTCACGCCGGCGCCGGCCAGGTCGCCGCGGGTGCGCAGGGCGCCCGCGGACGCGGCGTCGAGCCAGGCCGCGAGGTCCGCGAGCGGGGTCGTCCGGGGGTGGCGGGGGCGGGTCGCCAGCACGAGGTCGTCGCTCACGACGCGAGGCTATCGCCCTGTCGCCCCGGGCCCGGGAGCCCCTGCGACCGGGAGGAGACGTTCACCACGTGGTGGGCAGCTTCGAGGGGTGGGTGCCGGTCGGGGGGACGCCGTACCGGCGCAGCGCGTAGCCCATGATCTTGGAGAACGCCGGGCCGCCGACCGAGCCGCCGCCACCACCGTTGCCGGGGTTCTGGACGACCACGTAGATCGTGAAGCGCGGGTCGTCGGCGGGCGCGAAGCCCGCGAACGAGACCGTGAACGTGCCGTCGTAGCAACCGCAGTCCGTGCTCACCCGCTGGGCCGTGCCGGTCTTGCCGGCCACCCGGTAGCCCGGGACCTCCGCACCCGGCGCCACACCGACGCCCGGTGCGACGACGCGCTCCATCATGTGCATCGTGTCGCGGGCCGCCTTCGCGCTGACGACCCGGTGGCTCGTGGTGTGGTCGGTGCCGACCACGGAGCCGTCGTCGGTCGTGGCGGAGCCCTCGATGATGCTCGGGTCCACCCGCACCCCGCCGTTGGCGATGGTGTTGACGGCGGCCGCCATCTGGACCGCGTTCACCGACAGCGACTGGCCGAAGGCGATGCGGTCCTGGAGCTGGCTGGTCCAGCTGTCCTTGGCCGGCAGGATGCCCGGGGACTCCCCGCGGATCCCGATGTCGGTCGCGCGGCCCAGGCCGAACTTGCGCAGGTAGTCGTCGAGCTGGCCGGGTGCGAACTTCTCGGACGCGAGCACCGTGCCGATGTTGGAGGACTGCGCGATCACGCCGGCCAGGGTCAGGTGGATCAGGCCGTGGGTGAACCAGTCGTGGATCGGGTGGCCGGCGCCGTCGTCGTACTCGCCGGGCACCTTGAGCCGGGTGTGCGGGGTGACCTTGCCCAGGTCGATGAGCGAGCTGATGGTGAGCACCTTCTCCACCGAGCCGGGCTCGTAGGGGTCGCTCATGGCCCGGGACCCGAGGTCCTCCTTGGCCGCCTCCAGCGGCTTGTTGGCGTCGAACGTCGGGTCGTCGGCCAGCGCGAGGACCTCGCCGGTGCGGCTGTCCATGACCACGGCGAAGCCGGACTCGGCCCGGGCGTCCTCGACGGTCTGGCGCAGCACCCGCTGGGTGTACCACTGCAGGTCCTGGTCGATGGTCGTGTGCAGGTCGGACCCGTCGGCCGCCGGCGTGATCGTGCTCTCGCCCAGCGGGATGCGGGTGCCGCCGCCGATCTCGTAGCGGGCCTCGCCGTCCTTGCCGGAGAGCTGGGCGTCGAAGGTGCGCTCGAAGCCGCCCAGCGGCTCGTCGGTGCCCATGAAGCCGACCAGGTTCGCGGCCACGTCACCGCCGGGGTACTGGCGGATCGGGTCGCGCCGGGTGGCCAGCCCCTTGAAGCCGTGGTTCTCGGCGGCGTCCACGACGTGCGTGGCGATGGTCGCCGGCACCCGGCGGGCGATGTACTCGAAGCGGCTCCCCGACGCGCGCAGCTTGGTCAGCGTCGAGAAGTAGTCGAGGTCGAGGTGCCGGGCCAGGAAGCGCGCGAGCCGGGGTGCCTGGTCGGAGGTCATGTACGGGTCGGCGACGATCATCATCCCGTCGACGGACTCCGCCAGCGGCTGGCCGTTGCGGTCGAGGATGTCGCCGCGCTTGGCCGGCAGCACCACCTGGACCATGCCCTCCTTGGCCGCCATCTCGGCGTAGGAGTTCGGGTCGATGCCCTGCAGCTGCACCAGCCGGCCGCCGAAGACCGAGAGCACCATCGCGATGAAGACGAAGCCGAGTCGCAGGCGCAGGTGGGCCTTCCCGCGCAGGCTGCCCCGGGGGCGCCGCGGGGGACGGGTGGGTCGCACGGGGGCCTCCGTTGGTCAGGACCGTCGTCAGGTGCCGGGGCTACCGGTTCGGCTGGGACTGGTGGTGCTTGTGTGACTGCTGGTCAGTTCTACCCCCGTGGCCGCCCCCCTGCGTCGTGGACGCGCCGTCGGCTCCCTGAGAGTCCGATGAGTCCGTGGCCGGCGCGTCGACGTACGTCGGGGCGGGGTTCAGCACGGCGGGGAGCTTGGGAGCGGGCGGGAAGATCCGGACGTTCTGCGCGGGGTCGGGCGGCGCCGGCTGCCCGAGCACCTTGTCGTCGGAGAGCCGCAGGAAGACCGGGGCGCCGGCGGTGACCATGCCCATCTTCCGGGCCTGCACGGCCACGTGCTGGGGGTCGCGCAGCTTCTCGAGGTCCATCTGCAGGCTCTGCTGCCGGGCCGAGAGGGCGGTGGCCTGGTCCTCCAGCGCGGTGGCCGCGAACGACCCCTGCTGCATCGAGGTGTTCACGAGCAGCAGCCCGACCACGCCGCCGAGCAGCACCACGGTCACGAGCAGCACGAAGGGCATCCGGGCCGCTCGCACCCGCGGTCGGGGGACGACGCTGAGCCGGGCGCGCTCGACCGCCGCCTCGGCGACGCGTGGCATCCGGCTGCGGAACTGGACGGCGGGGCTGCTCATGACGCTGCTCCTCGAGGGGTGGCGGTGACTCGTTCCAGCGCGCGCAGGCGGACCGACGCGGCGCGGGGGTTCTCGGCGGTCTCCTCGGCAGAGGCCTTCTCGGCCCCCCGGGTGACCAGGCGGAAGGCGGGCTCGGAGCCCTCCGGGACGAACGGCAGGTCCTCGGGCACCTCGCTGCGGGTGACCCGGGTGAAGGCCTGCTTGACCAGGCGGTCCTCGAGGGAGTGGTAGGACTCCACGACGACGCGGCCGCCCGGGCCGATCGACTCGATCGCGGCCGGGATCGCGCGGCGGAGCACGCCGAGCTCGTCGTTGACCTCCATCCGCAGCGCCTGGAAGGTGCGCTTCGCGGGGTGGCCACCGGTACGCCGGGCCGGCGCCGGGATCTCGGCGTAGAGCAGCTCGACCAGCCGACCGGAGGTGGTGAACGGCTCGACCTGTCGCTCGCGGACGACCGCGGCGGCGATCTTGCGGGCGAACCGCTCCTCGCCGTACTCCTTGAGGATCCGGGCCAGCTCGGCCGCGGAGTAGGTGTTGAGCACGTCGGCGGCCGTGGGACCGGTCGTGGCGTCCATCCGCATGTCCAGGGGCGCGTCCTCGGCGTAGGCGAAACCGCGTTCGCGCACGTCGAGCTGCATCGAGGAGACGCCCAGGTCGAACAGCACCGCGTCGACGTGCGCGAGGCCGAGGTCCGCCACCACCTGCGGGATCTCGTCGTAGACCGCGTGCACGCCGGCGAACCGCTCCCCGAACTCCCCCAGGCGTCCGCTCGCGAGCTCCAGGGCGGCCGGGTCGCGGTCGATGCCGATCACCCGGGCACCGGGCAGTCGCTGCAGGACGGCCTCGGAGTGGCCACCGAGGCCGAGCGTGGCGTCGACGAGGACGGCGCCGGGACGCTCGAGCGCGGGGGCGAGGAGGGCGACGACCCGGTCCAGCAGGACCGGGACGTGGCGGGGGGTGGCCATGTCCTCGCGCCTACCGACCCAGGGTCGCGACGAGGAGGAAGGAGAGGGCGACCGCCATCGAGGTCGCGGCCGAGAACGCCATCACGGCGGCCGCGTCCCGGGCCTGGTGCCGAACCCGGCGAACCCGGCGAACCGGTGCGGCAGGTGTGCTGCTCATCGTCCTCGACCCCCCTCGCGTGCTGTCGTGCCGCTGCGGCTGCAGCGGGTCGGGCGGCCTGGCCGCCCTGGGATCCGCCGGGCCAGGCCCCTGCCCGCTTCCTGCTGGGAAGTCGCCGTCTGGAACCGGGGAAGGTGCCCCAGATGGCGATGGACAGGAAGCGGGCTCGAGACCTCGCCCTGCGGATCCGCTGTGCTGTTGTGCCCGGTGATGCTCGGTGCTGGTGTGGTGCGGCTGGGTGGGGTCAGACCCCGGGGAAGACCTCCTCGCTGAGCTCGGAGAACTTCTCCTCCTGCTCCGCGGAGTAGGCCTGCCAGCGCTGCGGGTCCCAGATCTCGATCCGGTTCATCACGCCGATGACCACGACCTCGCGGTCGAGCCCGGCGTACTCCCGGAGCATCGGCGTGACGTTGATGCGGCCCTGCTTGTCGGGGGTCTCCTCCGAGGCCCCCGCGAACAGGAAGCGGGTGTAGTCACGCGCCCCCTTGACGGTCACCGGGGCCTCCTGGGCGCGACGGGTCAGCTCGACGAACTCGGCCATGGGCCACACCGTCAAGCAGCGCTCCTGCCCTCGAGTCACCACGAGCCCCTCCGCCAGCTGGTCCCTGAACTTGGCCGGGAGGAACAGCCGCCCCTTGTCGTCGAGCTTGGGGGTGTAGGTGCCCATGAAGAACATCGAGCACCTCCACTCCCCGTCCTTCTGTGGGCGGTCCCTCCACTGCGCACCACTTTACTCCACTTCCCCCCACCGTCAACCATTCCACGCGTGTTTCGCTGCTGTTCTGCCGCGGATCGCCGCGGGTGGGCGCGCCCGGCGCTCCGGCCGGCCCCCGACCGACCGCCTCCCGCGTCTGCGCAGGTCAGCCCGCAGGTCCGGGCCCGACCAGCGCCGGCCGGCAGCCGGGGTGGAGCGCGGGTGGGGGACGCGGGAGCCCGGAGGTGGGGGAAAGTGGGGAGGAAGGTGGGGCGCGGGGGGAGGACGGCGTCGCCCGGGGCCCCTGATCGGTGGGCAAGCACCTCGTCGTGGCCCGTCTGGGCGAAATCCGCAACCAAACCGTGACCCGGGGAGTCCGACCCGATGACGATGGGGCCACGTATCTTTCCGCAGACGCCTACGGTTGACTGTGTCGCCCGCCACTTCGCGGAGCGCGTGAGAGGGGAAGGACCGGACGTGGGATCTCCGAGCACGGGAGGAGCCGACCTCGACACCCTCGCCCGGGTCGTCGGTCGGGTGCGCAGCAACATCGAGCGGGTGATCGAGGGCAAGCCGGACGTGGTCTCCTCGGCCCTGGTGGTGCTGCTCGCCGAGGGCCACCTGCTGCTGGAGGACGTCCCGGGCGTCGGCAAGACCATGCTGAGCAAGGCGCTGGCCCGCAGCATCGACTGCACGGTCCGGCGCATCCAGTTCACGCCCGACCTGCTGCCCTCCGACGTCACGGGCGTCTCGGTGTTCAACCAGAACACCCGCGAGTTCGAGTTCCGGCCCGGCGGGGTCTTCGCCAACATCGTGGTCGGCGACGAGATCAACCGCGCCTCCCCCAAGACCCAGTCGGCGCTGCTGGAGTGCATGGAGGAGCGGCAGGTCACCGTCGACAACGCGACCTACCAGCTCGACGCGCCCTTCATGGTCGTCGCGACCCAGAACCCGATCGAGATGGAGGGCACCTACACCCTCCCCGAGGCCCAGCGGGACCGCTTCATGGCGCGGGTGTCGGTGGGCTACCCGGTGGAGTCGGCGGAGATCGCGATGCTGGACACCCACACCACGAGCTCGCCGCTCGACGACCTCGAGGCGGTCACGAACGCCGCGGAGGTGCGCAAGCTGCTCGGGATCGTCGGCTCGGTCTACGTCTCCCCCGCCGTCCAGCGCTACACGGTGGCGCTGACCTCGGCCACCCGCCGCTCCGAGGAGCTGACCCTGGGCGCGTCCCCGCGGGCGACCCTGCACCTGGTGCGCGCCGCCAAGGCGCTGGCGGCGATCCAGGGCCGCGACTACGTGCTGCCCGACGACGTGCGGACCCTGGCCCGGCCGGTGCTCGCGCACCGGCTGCTGCCCAGCGTGGAGGCGGCGATGAGCGGGCGCTCCACCACGGCGATCCTCGACGGCGTGCTGGCCGGCGTGCCGGTGCCCGAGGGGAACCGTGCGTGAGGCGCTGGCCGGTCTGACCGTCCGCGGACGGTCCTTCCTGGCCGCCGGCCTCACCGCGATCGTGTGCGCGGTGGTGCTCGGCCAGGAGGCGCTGACCCGGGTCGGCGTGCTGGTGCTGGCGCTCCCGCTGGTCACGGCGGCGCTGCTGACGCGCAGCAGGTACCGCCTCGCCCTGGTCCGCACCGTGAACCCGCAGCTGGTCGCGGCCGGGCAGCCGGCCCGGGTGAACCTCACGCTCACCAACGAGGGACGCACGCCCAGCGGCGTCCTGCTGCTCGAGGACCACGTCCCCTACGTGCTCGGGACCCGCCCCCGCTTCGTGCTCGACGGCATCGGCCAGGGCTGGCGGCGGCACGTGACCTACCAGGTGCGCTCCGACGTGCGGGGCCGCTTCGAGATCGGGCCGATGACGGTCCGGGTCAGCGACCCCTTCGGCCTCGTCGAGCTCGGCCGGTCCTTCCACACCACGGTGCCGCTCACGGTCACACCGCGCACGGTCCCGCTCCCGTCGATCCCGCTCGGCGGCGCCTGGGACGGCACCGGTGACAACCGGCCGCGGGCGTTCGCCACCGGCAGCGCGGAGGACGTCACGGTGCGTGAGTACCGCCTCGGCGACGACCTGCGCCGGGTGCACTGGCGCAGCTCGGCCCGGATGGGTGAGCTGATGGTGCGCCGCGAGGAGCAGCCCTGGCAGTCCAGGGCCACGCTCTTCCTCGACAACCGGCTGCGCGTCCACCGCGGCCAGGGCGTCGCCTCCTCGCTCGAGGCCGCGGTCTCGGCCGCCGCCTCGGTCGCCGTGCACCTGAGCCAGCACGGCTACACCGTGCGCCTGGTGACGGCCACCGGCGAGGACCCGAGCAGCGCCTGGCACCTGCGCGAGGCCGGGGTCAACACCGGGCCGCTGCTCGAGGCGCTGGCCGTCGTCCAGCCGGTGCAGCAGCCGCTGCTGGACAGCAGCTGGCTCACCGAGGCCGGTCACGGCGGGCTCACCATCGGGATCTTCGGGAGCGTCCACGCCACCGACGTCCCCGTCGTACGCCGGATGCAGCTGCACGCGGGCTCGGCGCTGGCCATCGCGCTGGACGTCGACGCGTGGCTCGCCCCCGGGCACGCGGGCGGCGGCTCGGCCACGCTCCTGACCCAGCAGGGCTGGCGCGCGACGCCACTCGGTCCGCGCGACCGGCTCGACAACGTCTGGCAGGACCTGGGCCGCAGCAGCGCCCCGCTCCCCCGCTCGTCCGGGGCCGTGGTGCCCGCACCGGGGAGGGTCACCCGATGACCGGGCGGCGCGGCGCGCTGGCCCCGGGGCTGCTGCTCGCCGGGGTCTCGGCCGCGACCACCTGGGTCGCGATGTGGTCCTGGGCCGGGTTCAGCGAGCTCCCGGGGCGGTTCCTGGGCCCGCTGCTGGTGCTCGGCGCCCTGGTCGCCGGCACCGGCGCACTGGCCCGCTGGCAGCGCCTGCCGGCCGTCACGGTGGTCGGGCTCCAGCTGCTCGCGTCGGCGCTGCTGTGCAGCACCATGCTCTGCGGTTCGCCGCTGCCGGTCGGCAGCGCGTGGGTCCGGCTCCAGCACAACTTCTCCGCGGCCATGGACTCCGCCCAGCGGTACGCCGCTCCCGTGCCCGCCCACGCCCCCGGGGTGCACCCGCTGCTCATCCTCGGAGGCCTGGCCTGCCTGCTCGTGGTCGACGTGCTCGCCTGCACGCTGCGACGCGTGCCGCTCGCCGGGCTGCCCCTGCTGACCGTCTACAGCATCCCGGTGAGCCTCGTGGGCGGCGGCGTCTCCTGGTGGGTCTTCGCCCTCACCGCGGCGGGTTTCCTGACGATGCTGTTCCTCCAGGAGGGCGAGCAGGTGGCCCGCTGGGGCCGGCCGCTGGGCCAGGACCCCGCCCAGGCGGACCCGAGCGGCTTCGGGGTCAGCACCGGCGCAGTGCGGACCAGCGCCGGCACGATCGGCTCCGTCGCCACCGCCCTCGCGCTGGTCGTCCCGTTGCTCATCCCCACGTGGGGCCTGCACCTGCTCGACGGCGGCCGGGGACCCGGTGACGGCCAGGACATCACGATCAGCAACCCGATCACCGACCTGCGTCGCGACCTGCACCGGGGCGAGGACCTCCCCCTGCTGCGGGTGACCACCGACGACCCGAACCCCGGCTACCTGCGGATCGCGGTGCTGAACCACTACGACGACGAGGAGTGGAGCGCCGGCAGCCGCGAGGTGCCCGCCAACAACCTCCCCGACGGCGACATGCCCGCCCTGCTCGGGGTGGCGTCGACCGTCCCGCGCACCGAGTACCACTACAAGGTCTCGGTGCTGCCGACGTTCGACTCCACCTGGCTGCCGACCCAGGCGCCGATCTCCCGCATCGTCGCCGGCGGTGACTGGCGCTACGACCCCTCGACCATGGACTTCCTGGCCGGCCGGTCCGGCCTGACCACGGCCGGGATGCGCTACACGATGTCGGCGGTCAAGCTCGACCTCAACGCCGCCGACCTGGCGCGGGCGACGTCCTCGTCGGGCCTGGTCAGCCGGCGCTACACCGAGCTCCCGGCGGGGATCCCCACGATCGTGCGCACGCTGGCCAACGAGGTCACCCGGGACGCCCCCAGCCGCTACGAGAAGGCGGTGGCCCTGCAGAACTGGTTCCGCCAGGACGGCGGCTTCACCTACTCCCTGGCCGACGCCCCCTCCGGCAGCGGCACCAGCGACCTGGTGAGCTTCCTGACCCCGGGCAACGGCGGTCGCACCGGCTACTGCGAGCAGTTCGCCTCCTCGATGGCGATCATGGCCCGGATGCTCGGCATCCCGGCCCGGGTCGCGGTCGGCTTCCTCGAGCCCCGCACCGTCGGCGGGAAGACGTGGGAGTACAGCGCCTACGACCTGCACGCCTGGCCGGAGCTCTTCTTCCCCGGGTCGGGCTGGGTGGCCTTCGAGCCCACGCCCGCGGGTCGGGCGAGCAGCGTCCCGTCGTACACCCGCCAGCACGTGCCGGTCGTCAACCCGACGCAGCGGCCCGACGCGCAGCAGCCCGGCAACGACCTGCCGAACCGCGGCCGGAGCAGCGGCAGCTCGGCCGGCGCCGCGCCGCAGGAGAACAAGCACTCCGGGCACCGGGACTCCTCGTTCCCCTGGGGTGCCGCGGCGGGCGGGCTCGGCGGCGTCCTGCTGCTGGCCCTGCTCGGCCTGGTCCCCCGCGCGGTGCGCCGGCTGCGCCGCGAGCGCGCGCTCGCGGGTGGGCCCGAGGAGGCCTGGGCGGAGCTGCGGGCCACCGCGCTCGACCTCGGCCTGCCCTGGCCGGAGTCCCGCTCACCGCGGGAGACGCGGGACCGGCTGGTGCCGTTCCTCGGGGCGCCGGTCGACGCCGGCACCGCGGAGCGCCCGGCGCACGGGTCCCGGGTGGCGCCGGAGGGGGTGGCCGCGCTCGACCGGCTGGTGCGCGGCGTGGAGCTCGCGCGCTACGCCCGGCGCCCGGAGGAGCCCGCCTCGCTGCGCGAGGACCTCGAGACCTGCCTTGCCGCGCTGGCCGGCGGTGCCTCGCGGGCCGCCCGCCGCCGTGCGGAGTGGTGGCCGCGGTCGGTGCTCACCCGCCAGGGGCGATCGGGCTCGCGGGCCCTCGACGCCCCCACGGTGCAGGCGAGGTACGGCGGCGTGGTCGACCACGTCGGCTGACCCCGCCGGGGGTCACCAGCCGCCGTTCTCCTCGCGGCGGCGACGCCAGCGGTCCTCGACCCGCTCCATGAAGGAGCCGCCGGCACGGGCGCGGCGGCTGCGGCGCAGCCGGCTGGACCGGCCGCCGTCGATGACGGTGAAGCCGTGGGCGGGGTGGCCGGCGGAGCGCGGCTCGGCGTGCCCGGCCCGACGGCCCCGGAGCGCGGTGACCGCGATCGTGGCCGACCCGAGCATGATCACGAAGCCGGCGATGCCGACCGGGGTGATCCGGGCGATGGCACCGGTCATCAGCACGACGATGCCGATGACGAAGCAGACGCCGGCGACGATGGCCCGGCGGCGGGCCGAGCGCCGCAGCGAGGTGCCGCGCAGGGTGGAGGCGAGCTTGGGGTCCTCCTCGACCAGCGCGCGCTCCATCTGCTCGAGCAGTCGGAGCTCCTCTTCCGAGAGCGGCACCGGTTCCTCCACGGGTCGACTCAGGCCAGAGCAGTTGGCGTTGGTAGGGGGTGGCGTCAGCCTGGGACAAGTCTAGGCAGCGGGCGGTGATCCCGGTAGGCGGGAGGGGAAATTCATGACGGATCCGTGTCCGGGGGACGTCCGGCAGGTGACCGGGGGCCTCAGGACAGCAGGCTGGCGGGGCGCACCGCGGCCGAGCCGAACCTGCGGGCCGCCCTGTCCACGGCCCGGTCCGCGTCCGACCAGCCGCGCTCGCGCTCGCCGAGGACCAGCTGGCGCTGGACCGTCTCCCGCGGCACCAGTCCCTCGACCCGCACCCCGACCAGGCGGAGCCGGGCCCGCTGCAGGCCCAGGGCGTCGTACAGCCGGACGGCGGTGCGGTAGACCTCCTGCGTCACGTCGGTGCCCTCCGGGAGGGTGCGGGACCGGGTGATCGTGGTGAAGTCGGCGAAGCGCACCTTGAGGGTGACCGTCCGTCCGGCCACCCCGGCCACCCGCATCCGGCCGGCCACCCTGGCCGAGAGCCGCAGCAGCTCGCGCAGCACCACCTCCCGGTCGTCGGTGTCACGGCCGAAGGTCTCGTCGGCCCCCATCGACCGGTCCGGCTCGTCCGGGCCACGGCGTGCGGTGACCACCCGGCGGTCGGTGCCCCAGGCGAGCTCGTGGAGGTGGCTGCCCAGCCCGTCACCCACCGCGCGCTGGAGGGTGCGCAGCGGGGTGTGCGCGACGTCGCCGACGGTGACCAGGCCCAGCCGGTGGAGCATCGCCCGGGTCTTCTCCCCCACCCCCCACAGCTCGCCGACGTCGAGGGGGTGCAGGAAGGAGGTGATCTCCTCCGGCGGGACCACCACCACGCCGTCGGGCTTCGCGCGCCGGCTGGCGAGCTTGGCCACCGACAGCACGGCCGCCACCCCGACCGAGCAGGTGATGCCCTGCTCGTCGTGGATGGTCGCCCGGAGCTGCTCGGCGATCTCCAGCGGGGTCCCGAGCCGGCGAGCCGCGCCACGCACGTCGAGGAACGCCTCGTCCAGCGAGAGCGCCTCCACCAGCGGGGTGACCCGGCGGAAGCACTCCATCACCGCGGCGGAGACCTGGCCGAGGAGCTCGAAGTCGGGCGCGAGCACCACCGCGTGGGGGCACATCCGCCGGGCCCGGGTCATCGGCATCGCCGAGCGCACCCCGTGCAGGCGGGCGGCGTAGCTGGCCGAGAGCACCACGCCCCGGCTGCCCCCGCCGACGATGACCGGCTGGTCGTGCAGGTCGGGACGGTCTCTCGTCGCGACAGACGCATAGAACGCGTCCATGTCGACGTGGAGGATCGGCGTGGCCGGAGTGCTCATCCGAGCACCCCGCAACAGAGCCTCGCCGACTCGGCGAGGTGCCCACGGCCCGTCAGCCGGCTCCCCTCACCGCTGCGCGATGAGGTGCACCTGGGTCGCGAGGGGGAGGTACTCGGGCCGCTCGGCGACGGCCCGCTCGAGCTCGACCAGCGCCGCGGTGGCACCGGGCTCGAGGTCGAGCAGCGAGCCGGGCACCAGGTCGGCGAAGACCCGGATCCCGTGGACCGACACCGGCTCGAAGCCGGCGCCGACGAGCAGGGTGTCGAGCTCCTCGCGGGTGAAGCGGCGGCCGGAGCGACCGGCGGCGGTGGGGTCGTCGAGCAGCGCCAGGGCCTGGCCGAAGTGACCGGCCATCGCCCGGGCGACCACCGCGGCGTGCCGCTGGGCGACCAGCAGGCTGAGGGCGCCGCCGGGTCGCAGCACCCGGCGGATCGACGCGAGCGCGGCCCCGGGGTCGTCGACGACCTCGAGCACCCCGTGGCAGAGCACCACGTCGGCGCTGTCGGGCCCGACGAGGTCCAGCAGCGTGGAGAGGTCCCCCTGCTGCCCGGTGACGGCGACCCCGCGCTCGCGGGCGCGCCGGTCCAGCGAGGCCAGCGCGTCGGGGCTGGGGTCGACCACCGAGACCCGGTGGCCGAGCTCGGCGACCCGGACGGCGAACCCGCCGGTGCCGCCGCCGATGTCGACGACGTCGCGCGGCTCCTCCCCGAGGACGGGCAGCAGGGCCTCCCACACGACGGCGGTGCGGGCCGCGCCCCGACGCTCGCTGGGTCGTTCGGGTCGCTCGGGGGAACGCTCGCTGGGTCGGACGCTCTCGGGCATGCCCCACACCCTAGGGGCTGGAGGTGGGAACCGACGGGGTGGATCATCCTGCGCTCCCGGGGCTGCGGTGCCACAGCTTGCGGGCGATGTTCTTCTGGGAGTCCTTCGTGGACTCCCCCGCCGGCTTGATGTCGGCGTACGGCGAGAGCTTGAACCCGCTGGAGTGCACCAGCACCCGGCGCCGGCCCATCCCCCCGGCCGCGCTGTGGTGGTGCTCGCCCACACCCTCGTCCGGTCCCTCGTCCGGCCCGCCCGGACCTGCCGGGAACGACTGCGGACGGGCCATCACCGGCCGGGTGGCCCGGCTCTCGGCGGCGCCGGCGACGGCGTCCCCGGTGCCGACCCCGGTGAAGCCCTCCGGCACCACGGCCATCGCCGCACGGACCGCGGCCAGCCCGTCGGGCCCGCCGCCGTGCGCGCGCCACAGCTCGAACAGCTCGGGCAGCTCCCAGCAGCCGGTGGCCCGCAGCGAGACCCCGCGCCGGCCGGTGCGCCTCAGCACGCCCCGGACCACCAGCAGCCAGGAGTGGAACACGGTCGCGGCGTACGGGCCCTGGGCGTCCTCGAAGAACGTCGCGTCGACCGGGCCGGTGGCGTCGTCGAGGGTCAGGAAGACGACCCGGCGCCCCGACCGGATCGGCGGGGTCTGGGTGGCGACCTTCACCCCGGCCACCAGCAGCTCGGACCTGCTGCGCTGCGTGAGCAGGTCGCGGCTGCGGGTCACCCCGAGCTCGTCGAGGAACCGGCCGTAGGTCTCGACCACGTGCCGGCTGGCGTCGAGGCCGAGGATCTCCAGCTCCGCGCGCATCTTCTCCTCCGCGGTCATCTCCGGCAGCCCGCTGGCCACCCCGTCCGAGCCCGGCTCGTCACCGAGGTCGAGGGTGAGCTGCACCGAGGTCACCGGGGGCGGCGGCGGGGTGGCGCGCGACTGCGCCGACGCGCGCGCCCACACCCCCGGCGGGGCGAGCGGGTGCCGCTCCAGCGCGGGGGCGGCCTCCCGGGTGGCCGGGTCGGTGCTGTTGCGGGCGGCGGCGTCCAGCGCCCGCGCCCGGGCCGGGTCGACGGCGGCGGCGACCCGGCGGCCGGCCAGGCCGCGCCCCCGCCCCGCCCGCTCGACGGCCCGGGCATGCCGGTCGAGCTCGGCGACCTGCAGCAACAGGTCGCGCCGGGTCACCCGGCCGCGACGGCGGACCTCCACCTCCGGGCCGTCGGGCCCGCCGCCGATGCCGTGCACGGAGTCGAAGCCACCGGCGAGCACCAGCCGCTCCACGACCGGCCGGGACACCCGGGCGCGGTGCCAGAAGTCGGTCAGTGAGTGGTAGGGCCGGGCGGCGACGATGCGCTCCACCTCGGCCTCGCTGATGCCCTTGACCTCCGACAGCGCCAGCCGGATCCCGTAGTCCCGGGGGTCACCGGGGTCTCGGGAGTCACGGGGGTCACGGGGGTCACGGGGGTCACGGGGGTCACGGGGCTCCGCCACCCGCTCGACGACGTACTCCTTCTCGCTGGCGTCGACGTCGAGGCCGAGCACGGCGATGCCGAGCTGGCGGGCGTCCTCGAGGATCAGCCGCTTGGGGTACATGCCCGGGTCGTGGGTGAGCACGCCCGCCAGGAAGTGCGCCGGCCAGTGCGCCTTGAGCCAGGCCGACTGGTAGGTCGGCAGCGCGAACGCCGCGGCGTGGGCCTTGCAGAAGCCGAACGACGCGAACGCCTCGAGGACCTTCCAGAGCCCCTCGACCACGCCGAGGGGGTACCCCTGGGCGAGCACCCGCGGGAAGAACCACAGCTTCACCTGCGCCATCCCCTCTCGGTCGCCGAGCGAGCGGCGGACCTCGTCGGCCTCGGCGTTGGAGACGCGCGCGAAGCGGGCGATGATCTCGATGACCTGCTCGTGGAAGACCACCACCCCGTGGGTCTGCCCGAGGATCGGGCGCAGGTCGTCGTGGAGGTACGACGGGGCCCGCCAGCCCTGCTTGACGTCGAGGTACGGCGTGATCATGTCGCTCTTGACCGGCCCGGGCCGGAACAGCGAGATGTCGGTGATGATGTCCTCGAAGGACTCGATGCCGGACTTGCCGACCAGCTCGCGCTGGCCGGGCGACTCGATCTGGAAGACGCCCAGCGTCCTCGCGCTGGAGATCATCGCGTAGGTCTGCAGGTCGTCGAAGGGCACCTGCTCCTCGTCGTCGAGGTCGACCTCCACCTGGTCGACGCGGTGGATCTCGGTCAGCGCGTGCGCCATCGAGGACTGCATCCGGATGCCGAGCACGTCGAGCTTGAGCAGGCCGAGGTCCTCCACGTCGTCCTTGTCGAACTGGCTCATCGGGAAGCCGGCGAAGCTGGCCTCGACCGGGGTCCGGTCCAGCAGGGTGGCGTCGGAGAGCAGCACCCCGCACGGGTGCACCGCGACGTGGCGCGGCAGCCCGTCGAGCCGCTCCACCAGCCGGAACATCAGGTCCAGCCGCTGCTCCCCCAGGCCCGAGGCGCGCAGCTCGGGCAGCTCGCGCAGCGCCACCCGGGCGTCGCGGGCCCGGATGTGCGGGAACGCCTTGGCGATCGCGTCGATCTCGCCGGGCGGCATGCCGAGCGCGGCCCCGACGTCGCGGACCGCGTGGCGGACCCGGTAGGTGTCCATCATCGAGACGCACACGCACCGCTCCCCGCCGTACCGGTCCAGGATCCGCTCGTAGACCTCCAGCCGGCGGGCCGACTCGACGTCGACGTCGATGTCGGGCAGCGCCTGGCGCAGCGGGGAGAGGAACCGCTCCATGAGCAGGCCGTGGCGGATCGGGTCGACCCCGGAGATGCCGAGCAGGTAGTTGACCACGCTGCCGGCGCCCGAGCCGCGGGCCGCGCACCGCACGCCCATCTCGCGGATCAGGTCGGTGACGTCGCCGACGGTGAGGAAGTACGACGCGTAGCCGAGCCCGCGGATCATCTCCAGCTCGTCGTCGAGCCGCTTCCAGACCACCTGCCTCGGCGCGGACCCGTAGCGGTCGCCGAGCGCGCCCTCGCACCGGGCGCGCAGCAGCGCGTCGGCCGGGCTCGCTCCCGGGGTGGGCCGGGGCGTGACCGGGCCACCGGCGAGCTGGAACTCCGGGAAGTGCACCTCCCCCAGCCCCAGGTCGGCGCGGGGGTCCAGCGCGCACCGGTCGGCCACGGCGCGGGTGCGGGCGAGCAGCCGCCGGGCCTCCCCGGCCGGGTCGGCGGCCAGCCCGGCGAGCCGGCAGACCTCCTCGGCGACCTCGGCCATCTCCTTGCCGGACTTCAGGTAGCCCTCGGCGTTGCCCCGGTCGACGTGGCGCCGGTCCAGCGCGACCAGGCGCCGGGCGGCGTCGAGGACGTCGACGGTCGGGGCATCGCGGCGGTCGGCGTAGCGGACCGCGTTGGTGAGCACCGTCTGCAGGCCGGCCTCCCGCGCCTGCACCGCCATCCGGGCCGCGTGGGGCGCGCTCCCCGGCCCCCAGCCCCCACCCGTGGCGCCACGCCGGTGGGAGACCAGCTCGACGAGGAGGTTCTCCGCGGGCACCAGCGCGCGCCACGGGCCCAGGGCGGCCCGGGCCAGGTCGTCACGGCGGCGGGCCGCGGCGGTCCCCAGCTCGGAGGCCGGCCCCAGCAGCACCAGCAGGTCGCCGGCGCCGAGCAGCCCGGCCACCTCCGGCAGCCCGGGGTCGAGCACGGGGGCACCGCGCTCGCCGGCCAGGTGCGTGGCCGAGACCAGCCGGCACAGGGCCGCCCACCCGGCCCGGCCGGCGGCCAGCAGCGTCACCCGGGGCAGCCGGGCGTCGCGGAAGGCGCCGCCGCGGACCGGGGTCCGGGGCCGCCCCGCCCGACTGTCCGCCCGACCATCCGCCCGGCCGTCGGCCAGGACCGGCCGGTGGGCGAGGTCCACGCCGAGCACCGGGCGGATCCCGGCGGCCAGGCACGCCTTGGCGAACTTCACCGCGCCGTAGGTGCCGTCGCGATCGGTGAGCGCAAGGGTGTCCATCTCGTGCTCGACCGCGCGCTCGACCAGCGTGTGCGGGTGCGAGGCGCCGTACTGCAGGGAGTAGCCGGAGGCCACGTGGAGGTGGGGGAACGGGTCGGGCACGGCACGCCTCAGCTCACGTGCCGGACCAGCTGGGCCGCCGCCGGGGCGTGCGGGACCAGCCCGAGGCACTGCTCGACCACCGCGAGGAAGCGGTCCGCGTCACGGACCAGGTCGTCGGCCTCACGCTCGCTCACCGTCCGGGTGGAGCCCGCCTCCGCGGCCGCCCGCTTGGCCGCGCCGGCCGCGAAGAAGCGGGCCCACTCGGCCAGCTCGGGGGCCACCTCGGCCAGCAGCACCCAGGCGTTCTTCTGCGGACGCCGGCGTGGGGCCGGGTGGGCGCGTGCCGCCAGCAGCGCGGCCGTGGCCCGCAGCGCCGCCACGTGGGCGCAGGCGTAGCGGACCGGCACCTCGGTGGCGGCCATCGCCTCGCTCAGGGAGGCGGCCGACCGGGCGAGGTAGGAGTGGGTGGTGGCCGGCAGGGCGTAGGGGTTGGGGTTGGGGACGTCCATGGCTCCTCCTCCCCGCTCAGTCCACGCAGCCGACGAGCTGCCAGCGCCCGTCGGACCAGTCGAAGGAGAGGTCGAAGACCCCGCCACCCCCGGAGATGCCGTCACCGGCCGCCGGCCCGGCCCCGCGCCCGGCCTCGACCCGCCAGAGCTCGCGCTCGACCAGCAGGTCCCCCGCCGGCGCCGCGGCCCCGCGCTCTCCCCGGGCGTCGTCGGAGCCGACCACCGCCCGGACGCCGGAGGACTGCCACCACGGCGCCGTCTCCACCCAGTGCGCGAGCACGGCGCGCACCTTCCACAACCGTCCGCGCCAGAGGAACTGCTCGGGCCCCTCCACGCCTGTCACCAGTCCCCGTCGTACCTCCACGGGGTCGTCGTACCGCCTCATCCGTGCCGCCTCCTGCGTCCGATCTCGACCCCGGACACCGACCCAGGGCCCGCAGGCCCACCGCCGCCGGTCCGGGCCTGGCCGGACCGGCCCGGTGGGGACGGGGTCGAGGTCGCCCCCACCAGGCGGAGTCGAACGCTTGTTCGAACTACTCCGAACGGTACACCTCGCCACGGACAGCCCGTCAACACCGATCGCGGGGGTGGGGACCATCGACCCAGGACACGCCGAGGACCCCGTCCGGCCGGACGGGGTCAGGGGGTCACGGAGCCAGGACCGGGTGACGCGGAGGGGTAGGCTACGCGGAGGGGTGCCGCGTGGCCGGCAGGTCGGCCTCCCACGAGCCGTTGACGTAGGCGCCGGTCGCGGGCAGCCAGAGGCAGACCAGCAGGGCGAGGTCCAGCGGCACCCACACCACGGGGAGCACGAGGAAGAGCGTGGGCGGGTGGGAGCGCAGCCCCGCCAGCGACACGAACGCCATGAAGATGCCGAGCCCGCTGAGCGCCAGGCGCGCCCAGGCGTGACCGCTGCGCAGGAAGCTGACCAGCACGCCCGCGAGCATGGCGAAGACGCAGAAGAGGACGATGGCGACGGGGACGAACGCCGGCGGCTGCAACGCGCCGCTGACGTCGGGGTGGCCGGTCTGCCAGGACCGGACGAGCCGGTCGCGGTAGACCACGGTGAGCAGCGCGGTCAGGCCGCTGAGGACCACCATCCCGGCCAGGACCCAGATCGCACCGCTGACCGAGCGCGGCTGCTGCCGACTCATGCACTCTCCTCTCCCGCGCGGCCGCGGACGGCGCGTGCGGAAACTCGTGGACCGGCGGACCCCGCTCCTCGCTAGGGTCGCAGTATGACCACCGAGCACCCCGCGATCACCCGATTTCGTGACGAGCACACCGCGCGGGGAGGCACCGGTGAGATCGTCATTCTCCCTGACTCGGTCCACACGGCCGCACTGGCCGCCGAGGCGCTGGGTTGCGAGGTGGGAGCGATCGCCAACAGCCTCCTCTTCGACGCCGCCGGCTCGCCCGTGCTGATCCTCACCTCCGGCGCCCACCGCGTCGACACCCGCCTGGCCGCCGAGCGCCTCGGGGTCCCCGCGCTGGAGCGGGCGACGCCGGACTTCGTCCGCGAGCACACCGGGCAGGTGATCGGCGGGGTCTCGCCGCTGGCGCACCCGGCACCGGTCCCGACGTACCTCGACTCCTGGCTGCAGAAGTACGACGTGGTCTGGGCCGCCGCCGGGCACCCCGCGGCAGTGTTCTCCACGTCGTACGACGAGCTCCTCGCGCTCACCGGCGCGACCGTGGTCGAGGTCGAGTGAGCGGGGAGCGACCGAGGAGCACCGGCTGACCCACCGCGCCGTAGGGTGCACGCCATGGCGCGGGTCGTGGTGCTCGGAGGCGGCTTCGGCGGCATGGCGGCAGCGGTCCGGCTGGCCAAGCTCGGCCACGAGGTGACGCTGCTCGAGCGCGCCGAACGGCTCGGCGGTGCCCTCGCCGAGGTCCGCGCCGACGGCTTCGCGTGGGACGGCGGCCCGACCACCGCGCTGCTGCCGGCCGTGGTCCGCGACCTGTTCCGCAAGTCCGGCCGCCCCCTCGAGCGGGAGCTGGAGCTGGTCCCCCTCGAGGTCATCCGCGAGCACCGCTTCGAGGACGGCACGTCGCTCGCGCTGCCCGGCGGGTCCCGCGCGGCCCAGATCCGCGCCTTCGACACGCTCGGCGAGGGGCTGGGCCGGCGGTGGACCGACCACGTCCACGCCCACGCCGACGTCTGGGACGTGCTGCGCCGCGACTACCTCGAGCACCCCTGGGACCGCGACGACCTGCCCCGCGAGCTGGCCGCCGTGCTGGCGGGACGGCAGTCGCTGCGCCGGAGCCTGCGCAGGGCGTTCCGCGACGAACGGCTGCGGCTGGTCGCGGGCCACCCGTTCGTCGCCGAGGGCCACGACCTGCGCGACGTCCCCGGCTGGCTCGGTGTCACCGCCTACGTCGAGCAGCGCTTCGGCGCCTGGACCCTCGTCGGTGGGATGGCGACGCTGGCGACCGCCCTCGAGCGGCGCCTGGCGACCCGCAGGGTCGAGGTGCACACCGGCACCGAGGTCCGCGACCTGGTGGTCCGGGGCGGCCGGGTGGTGGCGGTCGCCACTCCCGCCGGCGAGGTGGACGCCGACGTCGTGGTCTGCACGGTGGACCCGAGACGGTTGCCGGCGCTGGCGACGTACGTCGAGCGGACCATGCCCGCGATCCCGCCGTTCGTCAGCCACGTCGGCCTCGAGGGGCCGGTGCCCGAGCTGCCGCCGGAGCTGGTGCTGCACGGCGACCCGCTCCTGGTGGTGCGACCCGGTGGCCGCGCACCCGAGGGGCACGCCGCGTGGACCGTCCATGCCCGCGGGAAGCTGCTCGAGGACGTGCTGGTGGCGCTGGCCCGGCACGGGGTCGACGTCCGCTCGCAGGTGGTCGCCCGGGTCGAGCGGTCACCGCGGGAGCTGGTCGAGCACTGGGGCGGCTCGCCGCTCGGCGTGCTCTGGCAGGGGCGCGCGACGGTGCGCCGCCGCCTCGGCCCGACCACCCCCGTGGCCGGGGTCTACGCCGCCGGCGCGCACGCGACGCCGGGCTCGGGCCTGCCCTTCGTCGGCCTCTCCGCCGCCCTGGTCGCCGAGGCCGTCGGCCCCGCCTGAGCCCACTCCCGACGCAAGTCTCGGATACGAGACGGTTGGTCCGGGATCCGCCCTTCCCGGCACCCCCGACAGGGTGTGTCGTGGGTCACCGTCACGGCCCGACCCCCGGGCCACCGGACCGAAGGACCACCATGGCAGCACGCGCGCCCCGGATCGAGCGCCGCTCGATCGATGCCATCCCGGCCGCCGAGCGGCAGGGCACCCCCGCCAACCAGTTCACGCTGTGGCTGGGGGCCAACCTGCAGATCACCGCGATCGTCGACGGTGCCCTCGCCGTCGTGTTCGGCGCCCACGCCCTGTGGGCGATCGTCGGACTGCTCCTCGGCAACCTGCTCGGTGGCGCCGTGATGGCGCTGCACTCGGCCCAGGGACCGCGCCTCGGCCTGCCCCAGATGATCTCCAGCCGCGCCCAGTTCGGCGTGTTCGGCGCGGTCGTGCCGCTGGCCCTGGTGATCGTGATGTACCTCGGCTTCACCGCGACCGGGACCGTGCTCTCCGGGCAGGCGATCGACGCCTTCCTGGGCGTGGACGCCCCCGCGGTCGGGATCTGCCTGTTCATCGCGCTGGTCGCGGTGATCGCGATCGTGGGCCACGACCTGATCCACTCCGTCGGCCGGGTCGCCTCGGTCCTCGGCATCATCGGGTTCGGCTACCTCGCCGTCCGCCTCTTCACCCAGCACGACGTCGGCGCGGCCTTCGCGCACCCGACCTTCGACTTCGCGACCTTCCTGCTGGCGGTCTCCCTGGGCGCCGGCTGGCAGCTGACCTACGGGCCCTACGTCGCGGACTACTCGCGCTACCTGCCGGCCGACACCCCGCCCCGCCAGGCCTTCTGGGGCACGTTCGCCGGCAGCGTGCTCGGCTCGCAGGTGTCGATGACCTTCGGGGCCGTCGTGGCCGCGGTCGCCGGTGACGCGTTCCTCTCGGGCCAGGTGGCCTGGCTGGGGGACCTGGCCGGCCCCGCGGCCGTGGCCGCCCTGATCTACCTGCTCATCGTGGTGGGCAAGCTGACCGTGACCTGCCTCAACGCCTACGGCAGCTTCATGTGCGCCGCCACCTCGGTCACCGCGTTCACCGGGCAGCGCCGGATGGGCAGGGGCGCCCGGGCCGCCTTCATCCTCGTGATGCTGCTGGCGTCGATGGCGATCGCGCTGTGGGCGAGCGCGGACTTCCTGGACAACTTCAAGAACTTCGTCCTGCTGCTGCTGATGGTCTTCACCCCGTGGAGCGCGATCAACCTCACCGACTACTACCTGGTGTCGAAGGAGAAGGTGGACCTCCCGGCGCTCTACGACCCGGAGGGGCGCTACGGCCGGTGGAACGCCGCGGCGCTGGTGACCTACGCCGTCGGCATCGTGGTGCAGGTGCCGTTCCTCGCCCAGACGCTCTACACCGGCCCGGTGACCAAGGCGCTCGGCGGCGCGGACGTCTCCTGGCTGGTCGGGCTGGCCGTGCCGGCGCTGATGTACTACGTGTGGGCGGGTCGGCAGCACCGCGCGCCGGAGCAGATGATCGGCTTCCCGGAGACCGATGCCTCCGACGGCGCGCTCGGCGCGGCGGAGCCCGCCGGCTCCCGATGAGGGTCAGGCCTTGACGTTCAGCGCCTCGAAGATCTCCAGCGTCGCCCGCGACCGGTTCAGCGTGTAGAAGTGCAGCCCGGGGGCACCGCCCGCGAGCAGCTCCTCGCACAGCTCGACGGCGACCTGGATGCCCTCGGCCCGGACCGCGACCGGGTCGCCGTCGTGGGCGGCGACCCGGTCGACGATCGCGGCCGGCACGTCGGCGCCGATCAGCTCGCCCTGCCGGCGGATGGCGCTGAGGTTCAGGATCGGCATGATGCCGGGCAGGATCGGCATGTCGACGCCGCGGGCGCGCACCCGGTCCACCAGGCCGAAGTAGTCCTCGGCACGGAAGAACATCTGGGTGACCGCGAACTCCGCCCCGGCGCGGGCCTTGGCGACGAGCACGTCGGCGTCGGCGTCCAGGGACGCGGCCGAGGGGTGCCCCTCCGGGAAGGCCGCGACCCCGATCCGGAAGTCGCCGCGCGAGCGGGCGAGCTCGACCAGCTCGGTGGCGTAGGACAGCCCGCCGTCGGTCGGGGTCCACGGCGCCCGCGGGCCGTCGCTCGGGTCACCGCGCAGCGCCATGACGTGGTGGACGCCGGCCTCGACGTACCGGTCCAGGATGGCCTCGAGCTCGGCGCGGGTGTGGCCGACGCAGGTCAGGTGGGCCATCGGCGTCAGCGAGGTCTCGCTGGCGATCCGTCCGGTGATCCGCACCGTGGAGTCGCGGGTGGACCCGCCGGCGCCGTACGTCACCGAGACGAACGTCGGCCGGTAGGGCTCCAGCTCGCTGATCGCACGCCAGAGCTGCTCCTCGCCCGCCGCGTCCTTCGGCGGGAAGAACTCGAAGGAGAACGACCGCTCCCCCCCACCGATCAGCTCGGCCATGCTGCGCCCACGTCCGCTCTCCATGGGGGCGAGTCTAGGTTCGCGGACGGGTCCGCACCGGCGATGTCCACTTCCCGCCCGCTGCCGGTCCACCTGCCAGCCCGGCCCCGCACCACACCCTCTAGTGTCGTCGCCGTGACGAGCAGCGGGTGGGACAGCGCCGGGTTCCGGGACCGCGTGCAGGCCGCGCTCACGGCGTTCCTGGACGAGCAGGCCGAGCGGCTGGCGCCGCTCGGGCCCGACGCCGCCCGCCTCGTCGACGAGGCCCGCGCCTCGGTCGCCGGCGGCAAGCGCTTCCGCGCGGCGTTCTGCTACTGGGGCCACCTCGCCGTGGACCCCGGCGCCGCGGAGCGCCCCGAGGACGAGGCCGCGCTGGTGCGCGCCTGCGCGTCGCTGGAGCTGCTGCACGCGAGCGCGCTCGTCCACGACGACCTGATGGACGCCTCCGACACCCGGCGCGGCCGCCCGGCGACGCACCGGCAGTTCGAGGCGACCCACCAGCAGGCGGGCTGGCGCGGCGACCACGAGCAGTACGGCGCGGCCGCGGCGATCCTGCTCGGGGACCTGCTGCTCACGTGGGCCGACGAGCTGCTGCGCCACTGCGGGTTGCCGGCCGACCGGGTCGCGCCCGCGCTCGACGTGTTCGACCGCTGCCGCTCGGAGGTCATCGCCGGGCAGTTCCTCGACGTGTCGGTGCAGGCGCGCGCGGCCGCGGACGTCGACGCGGCGATGACGGTGCTGCGCTACAAGTCGGCGAAGTACTCCATCGAGCGACCGCTCCACATCGGGGCCGCGCTGGCCGGCGCCGGGACCCGCACGATGACCGAGCTGACGGCCTTCGGCCTGCCGCTGGGCGAGGCGTTCCAGCTGCGCGACGACCTGCTCGGGGTCTTCGGGGACCCGGCGACGACCGGCAAGCCGGCGGGCGACGACCTGATCGAGGGCAAGCGCACGGTGCTGGTCGCCCTGGCGCTGGACGCGGCGGGGCCCGAGGAGGCCCGGCTGCTGCACGAGTCGCTCGGCAGCGACCTGGCCGCCGACGAGGTCGACCGGCTGCGCCGGATCATCGACGGCTCGGGGGCGCACGCCCAGGTCGAGGGCGTCATCGCCGAGCTGGCCGGGCGGGCGGTCGCGGCCCTGGAGCGGGCCGAGCTGGACCGCCGTGCCTGCGGCGTGCTCCGCGAGCTGGCCTCGGCGGCGACCGACCGGGCGGTCTGAGCCCTCAGAACGCCATGGCCTGGGCCCGGCGCTTCACCTCCGAGCCGCGGTTCTCCCGCAGCGCGTCGATCGGGCGGCCCGGCAGGTCGAGGTCGGAGAAGATCCACGCGATGCACTCGCGGTCGTCGTAGCGTCCGTCGTGCAGCACGGTGAGCAGGCCCGGCAGGCCCTTGACCACCAGTCCGTCCTGGAGGAACAGGGCCGGCACCTGCTGGCCCGCGCCCGGCGAGGGCACCGCGGCGGCGAGCTGGTGCTCACGGATCATCGTGCGCACCTTGCCCACGCTGACCCCGAGCCGGCGGGCGGTCTCCGCCCAGTCGATCCACTCCTCCACCAGCGCGGCGAGGTCGGCGTCGGCGAGTCTCGGTTCGGTCATGGCACCACTCTCCCACCCACCCGGCCTGCCGGGCGAAACCGGCTCCGGGACGCCGCGACGAGGACCACAGGAGTCACGTCGGTCCCTTGAGCACCGCGCACCGCCTGCGTACGGTCGAGCGGCGTCCGCCGGCGTCCCCACCGGGCCGCTCGGGACCCGGGTGCCGCGCGGGACGTCGAAGGGAGGGCCGCCATGGCCTCGACCACACCACGACCCCGTCCCCTGATCCCCCGCCCCATGATCCGCCGCCCCACGATCCCCCGTCTGGCGCCGGCGCTCGCCGGCCTGGTCGCGCCGCTGCTGGCGACCACGGTGCTGGCCGCACCCGCGGCGGTCGCCGAGCACGCCCAGCCCCACGGCCGCAGGATCGTCGAGCACCGGGTGCGCCCCGGGGAGACGGTCACGGGCCTGGCCGTCCGCTACCACGCCTGGACCGCCGAGCTGCTCTCCCGCAACCACCTCGGCCCGGACGCCACGATCCACGCCGGGGAGCGCCTGGAGGTCCCGGTCGTGCTCGCCGCGCTGCCCCACCACGGGGAGCACGACCGGCACGCCGTCCGCCACGCCGCCGGCCACACCGGGCGGACCCCGCACGCCGCCCGGCACGCCCGACCCGCCGACCCCGCGCGGCCCGCCGTACGCCGGACCGTGGCCCGCACCGCGGCGCGCCACGGCGTGGACCCCCACCTGGCCCTGGCCGTGGCGTGGCAGGAGTCCGGCTGGCAGATGGACCGGCGTTCCGGGGACGGCGCGATCGGCACGATGCAGGTGCTGCCGGCCACCGGGCGCTGGATGTCGCAGTACGCCGGCCACCGGCTCCGCCTGCACCGGCTTGCCGACAACGCCACCGCGGGCGTCCGGCTGCTGCGGGTGCTCGACGAGCAGACCCGGTCGCGGCGACGCGCCGTCGCGGCGTACTACCAGGGCCTCGGGGCGGTGCGGCGGCACGGCGTCTACGGCGAGACCCGGCACTACGTCGACAACGTGCTCGCGATCCGGCACCGGCTCGACCGGGGCCGTCCCCCGGCCTGAGCGCCACGCCGGGGGCGCTCCCACCGCCGCAGGCGGGACCGGCGTCCGTACCATGGGCCCACCGGATCCTTCCCCGTCCGGCCGCAGGAGGGTCGCCGTGCAGCCACGCCAGCAGACGGGTCGGCATGCCCCCTCGGGCGCCGACGCGGCCGGTGGCGACCCCTTGATCGGGCGGCTGCTCGACCGGCGCTACCGCATCCTCGGCCGGATCGCCCGCGGCGGCATGGCCAGCGTCTACGAGGCCACCGACGTCCGCCTCGACCGCACGGTCGCGGTCAAGGTCATGCACGCGGGCCTCGGTGACGACGGCGAGTTCGCCGACCGGTTCGTCCGGGAGGCGCGGGCCGCGGCCCGGCTCTCCCACCCCAACGTCGTCGCGGTCTACGACCAGGGCGAGGAGGACGGCACCGTCTACCTCGCGATGGAGCTGGTGCCGGGGCACACGCTGCGCGACGTCATCCGCAAGGAGAGCCCGATGGCGCCGGCGAAGGCTCTGGCGCTGCTCGACCCGGTGCTCTCGGCGCTCGCCGCCGCGCACCGGGCCGGCCTGATCCACCGCGACGTGAAGCCCGAGAACGTCCTGATCGCCACCGAGCCCGGGTCCGGCGCCAGCCGGATCAAGGTCGCCGACTTCGGCCTGGCGAAGGCGGTCAGCGCCGACACCCAGCACACCGCGACCTCGGGCGTGCTGATCGGCACGGTCTCCTACCTCGCCCCCGAGCTGGTCGTCGACGGCCGGGCCGACCCGCGCGCGGACGTCTACGCCGCGGGGGTGGTGCTCTACGAGCTGCTCACCGGCAGCAAGCCCCACGAGGGCGAGTCGCCGATCCAGGTCGCCTACAAGCACGTCCACGAGGACGTCCCGCCGCCCTCGCGCAGCGTGCCGGGCATCCCGGCGTACGTCGACGCCCTGGTGGCCCGGGCCACCGCCCGCCAGAGGGAGCTGCGCCCCGCCGACGCCGGGGTGCTGCTGCACCAGGTGCACCGGGTGAGCCACGCCCTCGCCGACGGCGTCCGGGACGACCCCGAGCTCACCGCCGACCTCGCGCCGCTGCTGCTGCGCGCCGGGGACACCGACGGCGACACCGACGGCGACGCCGTGACCGGCGTGGTCGAGCGTCCCGGCCGGCACGACACCGAGCCCGACCCCTTCGACGAGGCGGAGCTGGCCGGCCTGCTGGCCCCCGCGCGGCCCAGCGCCCCCGGGCCGGACGGCGGCGAGGAGCGGACCAGCCTGATCCCCCGCTCCCACGCGGCCCCGCCGGCCCCACCCGCCCCGGCGGCACGACGCCCGGCCGCCACGGGCGGCTCCCCCGGCCGGCCGCGGCGCCGCCGGGGTCCGTTGCTGCTCGTGCTCCTGCTGGTGCTCGCCCTCGCGGCCGGTGCCGGCGCCTGGTGGTTCGGCTGGGCCCGCTACACCTCGACGCCCGGCGTGATCGGGCTGGCCAGGCCCGCCGCCTTCGACAGGCTCCGCTCCGCCGGGCTCGACCCCCGGGCCGGCGACCCGGAGTACTCCGAGACCGTCCCGGCGGGGCACGTGATCGACACCGACCCGAACGCCGGCTCGCGGGTCCTCGACGGCGGCACGGTGAGCGTGGTGATCTCGCTGGGCAAGGAGCGCTACGACGTCCCGAAGCTCAAGGGCAAGGAGCTCGACCAGGCGAAGGCCGCGCTGGAGGACACGCACCTGTCCTTCGCCCGGGAGGTCGGCCGGTTCTCCGAGACCGTGCCCGAGGGCATCGTGCTCGCCAGCAGCCCGAAGGCCGGCACCAGCGAACGGCCGGGCACCGCGGTCACGCTGTTCGTCAGCAAGGGCCGGAAGCCGATCCACCTGCGTGACTGGACCGGCAAGGACGCCGACCGGGCACAGTCCGCGCTCGAGGGCAAGGGCCTCGTGGTCGACCGCGGCACCGAGGAGTACTCCGACAGCTACGCCAAGGGCGAGGTCATCTCCCAGGAGCCGCCGCGGGGCACCGTCTACCGCGGTGACACCGTGCGCCTGGTCGTGTCCAAGGGCCCCGAGCTGGTCCAGGTGCCCGACGGGCTGCGGGCCTCCGGGGTCGACGACGCCCGGTCGAAGCTGGAGGCGCTTGGCTTCAAGGTCAGCGTCGTGAACTCCGCGGAGTACCTCGGCCTCGGCTACGTCCTGAAGACCTCACCGAGCTCGGGGGACATGGTGCCCAAGGGTTCCACCATCACGCTGTACCTGATCTGACTCCGGGCGGGTGGGACGACAAGCAGCCCGCGCCCTCCGGCCCGTTGGCTGGGCGGCTCCGCTGGCCGGGGCGTGTCGTGGAGCAGGGTGTTCCGGATCCCGGGTGGTCTCTGGCGCGGTTGTGGAACAGGGTGTGGCACAACCTCGCGCAGCGGCGTGCGGGAAGCGCTGCATGGTGTTCCACATCGCCGCGTCCAGGGAGCGGACCGGGCGTCGATCAGTGCGAAAGGTCCAGCACGGTGCCCGGCTACTCCCCGTGGTCGTTGCCGGCGGTCGTCTCGCCCTCGGCGTCGCGGATGTTGTCGGCCGGGATGGCGTTGGGGCCGGCCTCACCGGCGTCGGGGCGGCCGCTCTCGCTGTCGGGGTAGCCCGCGACGGCCTGGTCGTCGGAGATCGGGGTGTCGGCCTCGGCGGGGTCCATGGAGGTGACCTCGGAGACCTGTCCGTCCTGGTCGTCCTGGTGCTTCGAGTCGCTCATGTCCCGTCGTACCCCGCGGGACGCCATGCGAATCGTTGGCCGGGGACCACGCAGGACCACGCAGGACCACGCAGGACCACGGTCCCCCGGCGGTCCCGGGGCGGGCCGCCACCTAGCATTCGTCCATGCCCGCAGACCTCTCCCCGGACGACGCCGTCCGCAACCCGATCGGCACCCACGTCCTCGTGGGCAAGGGCCTGGCCGACGGCGCCCTGGCCAACGCCGACCTGTTGCGCTGCGAGACGATCCAGGTGTTCGTGGGCAACCCCCGCGGCTGGGCGCTCTCGGCCGGCAGGCCCGCGGACGACCGGCGCTTCCGCGCCGAGATCGAACGCCGCGGCATGCGGGCCTTCATCCACTCGCCCTACCTGGTGAACCTCGGGTCCCCGACGCCCGCGACCTATGACAACAGCGTCGCGGCCGTGGCCCACAACCTGCGCCGTGCCGCCGAGATCGGCGCCGAGGGCGTGGTCGTGCACACCGGCTCCTACGTCGACTCCGCGACCGACCCCGCCGAGCAGGAGGCCCGCCACGCCGCCGCGATGCGGCAGGTGCGCGAGGGCCTGCTGCCGCTGCTGGACGTGGTCGCCGCGGACGACGCCCCGTGGCTTCTGCTCGAGCCGACCGCGGGCCAGGGCCGGTCGCTTTGCGCGGGCGTGGACGACCTGGCGGGCTACCTCGACGCCCTCGACCACCACCCGAAGGCCGGCATCTGCCTCGACACCTGCCACGTGTTCGCCGCCGGGGCACCGCTCGACGAGGCCGGGGGCGCGACGGCGACGGTGGACCGGATCGTCGAGATCGGCGGCCCCGGACGGCTGCGCCTCGTGCACGCCAACGACTCCATGGACGTCCGCGGCGCGTTCAAGGACCGGCACCAGCTCATCGGCCAGGGCCACATCGGCACCGCCGCCTTCAGCGAGCTGTTCGCCCATCCGGCCACCGAGGGAGTGCCGTTCGTGCTGGAGACGCCCGGATCGCGGGGTGCGGACAACGTCGACATCCCGCTGCTCAAGCAGCTGCGGACCCAGGCGCGCGCGGCCCTCCGGGCGACGACCGCGTGACCGAGGCCCGTCGTACCACCCTGCTCGCGACCGGGGGCCTGCTCGCGGTCACCGCGATGTGGGGCTCGACGTTCTTCCTCATCCACGACCTGCTGGAGCGGGTGCCGACCCTGGACTTCCTCGCGGTCCGCTTCGCGATCGCCAGCGTGGCGCTCTTCCTGGTCGCCCCGCGCGCGGTCGCCCGGCTCTCCCCCGCCGCACGCCGCTCGGCGCTCGCCCTCGGCCTGCTCTACGGCCTGGCGCAGATCCTCCAGACCGCCGGCCTCGCGCACACCCCGGCCAGCGTGTCCGGATTCATCACCGGCATGTACGTCGTGCTCACGCCGGTGCTCGCCGCCGCCCTGCTGCGCACCCGCATCACGGCGGCGACCTGGGGGGCGGTGCTGCTGGCCACCGCCGGACTCGGGGTGCTGACCCTCGACGGGCTCTCGATCGGGTACGGCGAGGCGCTCACCCTCGTCTCCGCGGTGCTCTACGCGCTGCACATCGTCGGCCTGGGCGCGTGGTCGACCCCGCACGAGGCGCTCGGCATGTCGATCCTGCAGCTGGTCGTCATCACGGTGGTCTGCCTGGTGGCGACGCTCCCGGACGGCATCGTGCTCCCACAGAGCGCCGCGGACTGGCTCTCGGTGGTCTACATGGCGCTGTTCGCCGGGGCGCTGGCACTGCTCGCGCAGACCTGGGCGCAGGCGCACCTGTCACCCACGCGCAGCGCGATCATCATGAGCATGGAGCCGGTGTTCGCAGCCTTCTTCGCCGTGCTCGCCGGCGGGGAGTCCCTCACGGCGCGGATGCTCGCCGGCGGCGCGATGGTGCTGGCCGCGATGCTCGTCGTCGAGCTGGTCCCGCGGCGCCGGGTCGAGGCCGAGGTGCAGCACCTCACGGTCTGATCACGATCCGGTTCCACATCCCGGTCCCGGCGGGACGGGCGCGCCCGGGTCGCCTACCGTCGTGGCGTCGTGCCAGGACCCCGACGGCGTGGTCCCCCCGCTGCGAAGAGGAACCGTCATGGTCGTCGTCATGTCCCCCGAGGCCACGCCCGAGGACATCGCCCGGGTCGTCGCCCGGGTCCAGGCGGTCGGCGGCGAGACCTTCGTGTCCACCGGGGTCAGCCGCACGATCATCGGCCTGGTCGGCGACGTCGACGCCTTCTGGCAGCTGAACCTGCGCGCGCTGCCAGGGGTCGCCGCGGTGCACCGCATCTCCGACCCCTACAAGCTCGTCAGCCGCCAGCACCACCCCGAGCGGTCCACGGTCTGGGTGGGCTCGGGCGAGCGGCGAGTGCCCCTCGGCGCCGGCCGGTTCACGCTCATCGCCGGACCGTCCGCGGTCGAGTCGGCCGAGCAGGCGCTGGAGGCCGCGCAGATCGCGCGCTCGGCGGGCGCCACCGTGCTGCGCGCGGGCGCGTGGAAGCAGCGGACCTCGCCGTACGCCTTCCCGGGGCTGGGCGTGGCCGGCCTGGAGATCCTCGCCCGCGTGGGCGAGGCGACCGGGATGCCGGTGGTCACCGAGGTCATCGACGCCCGCGACGTGGCGGTCGCCGCGGAGCACGCCGACATGCTGCAGGTCGGGTCGGGCAGCATGGCCAGCGTCGGGCTCCTCCAGGCCGTCGCCGAGGCCGGCCGGCCGGTGCTCCTCGAACGCGGCCAGACCGCGACGATCGAGGAGTGGCTGATGGCCGCCGAGCACATCGCCCAGCGGGGCAACCTCGACATCGTGCTGTGCGAGCGGGGCATCCGCACCTTCGAGCCGACCACCCGCACCACGCCCGACCTGGCCGCCGTGCCCGTCGTGCAGGCCGCCAGCCACCTCCCGGTGGTGGTCGACCCCTCGCACTCCGCCGGTCGGCGCGAGCTGGTGGTGCCGCTGGCCCGGGCCGCGATCGCGGTGGGCGCCGACGGCATCGCCGTCGACGTGCACCCCCACCCCGAGGACGCGCTGTGCCACGGCCCGCAGGCCCTGCACGGTGCGGAGCTGCGCGAGCTCGCGCGGGCGGTGCGCCGGCTCCCCGCGGCGCTCGGCCGCGACGCGCGCGCTCCGCTCACCCCTTCCTAGCCCGTCGGTGACGCGCTCCGCTCAGGGCGTCGGCCTCACCAGCGCGTCTGCGACGTGAACGGGTCCGCGCCCGGAGGGAGCGCGTTGTACATCCGCAGCGAGGCCCGCTGCTCGGCGCCGTCGGCGCCACCGCGGAAGAACGACAGCACCGTCACCGAGGCCGGGGCGAGCTCCATCCGGAACACCGCCTCGAGCGGCGCGTCGACGGCGTGCGCGACCAGGGTCTTGATCGGCGTCACGTGGCTGACCACCACGATCGTGCGGCCGGGGTGGCCGTCGAGCAGCCTCTGCAGCCCCTCGAGGACCCGCTTCTCGACCGCCCGGAACGACTCGCCCCCGGTCGGCGCGACGTCGAGCGACCCCAGCCAGCCGTCGAGCTCCTCGGGGTGCCGGGCCGCCACCTCGTCGAAGGTCAGGCCGTCCCAGGCCCCGAACTCCATCTCGGCGAAGCCGTGCTCGACCTCGACGGCGTGCCCGAGCGCCTCGGCCACGATGTCGGCGGACTCGCGGGTGCGACGCACCGGCGAGGACACGACCCCGTCCACCCGGTCCGCGATCGGCGAGAGCCACTCGGCGACGGCACGCACCTGGGCCCGCCCGTCGTCGCTGAGGCCCGGGTTGGCGCTGGCCAGGCCACCGGAGAACCGCTTCTCCACGGTGTGGTCGGTGACCCCGTGCCGGACGAGGACCAGCGTCGTCGGCTCCCCCGCGGACGCCGACCAGCCGCGCGCGGGCGGTGCGACGTGCTCGGGGGTCTCCTCCGGGCTCTCGAGCTCCTCGATCAGCGAGTCCGCCTCGGGGTTGCTCCCGAGCACGGTCACGCCGTGGCGCGTGCCGTCGAGGGCCTCGTTGGCCAGCCGGTCGGCGTAGGAGTTCTGCTCCCGGGGGACCCAGGTGTACGTCGTGCCGAACGGCGCGAGCCGGCTGGCCTCCATGAAGAGCGGGCGCATGTCGGGGTGCCTGACCTTCCAGCGCCCGGACATCTGCTCGACCACGAGCTTGGAGTCCATCCGGACCTCGACGTCCGCCTCGGGGGCGTGCGCCGCGGCCAGCCGGAGACCGGCGACCAGGCCGGAGTACTCCGCCACGTTGTTGGTGGCCACCCCGATGGTCGTGCCCTCCTCGGCGATCACCTCGCCGGTCGCCGCGTCGCGCAGCAGGGCACCGTACGCGGCCGGGCCGGGGTTGCCGCGCGAGCCGCCGTCCGCCTCGACGATCACCGACCGGTAGGTCACCGCAGGCTCACCGCGCTCAACTCACAGCCCCGACTCGGAGGTGCGCACCAGGATCCGGGAGCACTCCTCGCAGCGCAGCACCTCGTCGGTCGCCGCGGCCCTGATCCGGGCCATCTCGGAGGCGTCGATGCTGAGCTGGCAGCCGGTGCAGCGGCGCTGGTGCAGCGCGGCCGCGCCGATCCCGCCCTTCTGCGCACGCAGCTTCTCGTAGAGCGCCGCCAGGTCCTCGGGCATCCCCTCGGCGGCGGCGGCACGCTCACCCCCCAGCTGGGTGAGCGTGGCGTCGATCTCGGCCTGCTTCTCGTCCCGGGCGACCGCGAGGGCGGCGAGGCGCTGGTCGGCGGCCGCGACCTGCTCGGTGTGCTCGGCCAGGTCCTTCTGGGCGTCCTCGAGCCGGGCCATCACCTCCAGCTCGTCGTCCTCGAGCGTGGTGATCCGGCGCTCGAGCGACGCCAGCTCGTGCTGCATCCGCTCGAGGTCCTTGGGGTTGGTGATCGCTCCGGAGTCCATCCGGTCCCGGTCGCGGACGCGGCGCGCGCGCACCTGCTCCACGTCGGCGTCGACGCGTCGCTGCTCGACGCCCAGGTCGTCGACCACGATCCGGGCGTCGCGCGCCCGGTTCTCCAGGTCGGTCCGGCTCGCCTGCAGCGCGGCGATCTCGGCCAGCTCGGGCAGGTTCTTCCGCTGGTGGCGCAGCTGGTCGGCGCGCAGGTCGAGGGCCTGGACGTCCAGCAGCTTCAGCTGGGCGGAGGGGTCGGCTTTCAGCGTGATCTCCTCGGTCGTGGCCGGTCGCGGCCGGTCGTGTGGGGTGGGCTGGCCCTCACGGGCGGAAGCTCCAGGGGTCCGTGCACCTCGTGCTGACCCGGGTCTCCACCGTATCGCCCAGCGCGTCGACCACCCGCGCCCGCACCACCGGCAGCCAGGTCCACTCCGCCGCCCAGTGCGCCACGTCCACCAGGGCGGGCCCGTCCTTCTCGAGGAACTCCGCGGCCGGGTGGTGGCGCAGGTCGCTGGTGACGTAGACGTCGGCGCCGCTGTGCAGCACCGCCTCGAGCAGGAAGTCGCCGGCTCCCCCGCACACCGCGACCCGTCGTACGACGCGGTCCGGGTCGCCGGCGACCCGCACGCCGTGCGCCGTGCCGGGCAGCGCACCGGCGACGGTCGCCGCGAACTGCCGCAGCGTGGTCTCCGCCACGGTGCCGATCCGGCCGGCACCGGTCGGCGCGGTGCCGGGGTCGGCGAGCTCGACCACGTCGTAGGCCGGCTCCTCGTAGGGGTGGGCGGCCAGCATCGCCGCCACCACGGCCGTGCGCCGGCCCCGCGGCAGCACGACCTCGACGCGGACCTCCTCGACGACCTCGGGCCGGCCGACCTCCCCGATCGTCGGAGCGGCACCGGCCAGCGGCCGGAAGCGGCCCTCCCCCGGGCTGGAGAAGGACGCCTGGTCGTAGTCGCCGATCCGCCCGGCGCCCGCCTCCGCCAGGGCGGCGCGCACCCGGTCGGCGTCCGCGCGCGGCACGTAGGCCGTGAGCTTGTCCAGCGGCGCGTCCCAGTCGGCTGCGACCGGTCGCAGCTCGGTCAGCCCGAGCGCGGTGGCGAGCGCCTCGGAGACGCCGCCGACCGCCCGGTCGGCGTTGGTGTGCGCGGTGAGCAGCGCGCAGCCGGCACCCGACAGCGCGGCCAGCGTGCGCCCCTTGGGGGTGGTGGCCGCGAACCCGTGCACCGGCTTCAGGAACAGCGGGTGGTGGACCACCAGCAGGTCGGCACCCCAGCCGGCCGCCTCCCGGGCGACCTCGAGGGTCGGGTCCACCGCGAACATCACCTTGCGGACCGGCGCCGCCGGGTCGCCGTGGACCAGGCCGACCGCGTCCCAGGAGTCCGCGGTGCCGGGCGGGTACCAGCCGTGGACCAGGTCGACGAGGTCCTGCAGCGTGGGCATGGGCGGAGGCTACCGGTCAGTGCACCTGGCGGTCGTAGCCCTCCCAGTACGGCGCGCGCAGCTTGAACTTCTGCAGCTTGCCGGTGGCGGTGCGCGCGAGCACCTCGCGGAACTCGACCGAGGTCGGCGCCTTGTAGCCGGCCGCCTTCTGCTTGCACCAGGCGATCAGCTCCTCGGCGCTGACGGTCGAGCCCTCCGCGCGCACGACGAGGGCCTTGATGGTCTCGCCCCACTTCTCGCTGGGCACGCCGATGACGGCGACCTCCGCGACCTCGGGGTGGGAGAAGATCACGTCCTCGACCTCGATCGAGGAGACGTTCTCGCCGCCGGTGATGATCACGTCCTTCTTGCGGTCGTTGATCGTCAGGTAGCCGTCGTCGCCGATGGTGCCGCCGTCGCCGGTGTGGAACCAGCCGTCCGCCAGGGCCCGCGCACTCTCCTCCGGCTGCTCCCAGTAGCCCTCGAGGACGACGTTGGAGCGGGCCAGCACCTCGCCCTCGTGCTCCCCGGGACCGCCGATGTCGAGGCGTACGCCGAGCGCGGGCACGCCGGCGCGGGTCAGCCTCGCGGCGCGCTCCTCCGCGGACAGGTGGTCCCACTCGGCCCGGGAGCGGTTGACGGTGAGCAGCGGCGAGGTCTCGGTCAGCCCGTAGATCTGGATGAACTCCCAGCCGAGCTCCTCCTCGACCCGTGCGACGGTCTTCGTCGGGGGCGGGGCGCCGGCCATGATGATCCGGACCCGGTCGCGACCGGGGATCTCGCCCTCCCAGGTCTGGGCGGCCTCGAGCACCGCCGCGGCCACCGCAGGGGCGGCGCACATGACGGTCACGCCGTGCTCCTCGACGCGGCGCAGGATCTCGGCGCCGTCGACCTTGCGCAGCACCACCTGCTTGGCTCCCAGGCCGGTCATCGTGAACGGCATGCCCCACCCGTTGGCGTGGAACATCGGCAGCGTGTGCAGGTAGACGTCGCGGTCGGTGACGGCCGCGTGCAGCCCGAAGGTGACCGCGTTGACCCAGATGTTGCGGTGGGTGATCTGCACGCCCTTGGGCCGCGCCGTGGTCCCCGAGGTGTAGTTGATGCAGGCCGTGGCGTTCTCGTCCGGCTCCCAGGGCCGCGGCTCGGTGCCCTCGGGTGCGTAGAGGTCGCCGTCCTCGCCGAGCACGAAGCGGTGCTCGCACTCGACGTCCTTCAGCTCGGTCTCGAGCTCGGGGTCGACCAGCAGCACCCGGGCCCCCGAGTGGGCGACGATGTAGCGGACCTCGTCGGGGCGCAGCCGGAAGTTCACCGGCACCAGCACCCGCCCGAAGCCGGCGACGCCGAAGAACGAGGTGAGCAGCCGGGCGCTGTTGTGGCTGACGATCGCGACCCGGTCCCCGAAGCCGATCCCCAGCTCGTCGAGCCTGGCCGCCTGGCGCCGGGCGAGCGCCCCGATCTCGGCGTAGGTCAGCTCGCCCATCGACGGCGCGGGCTGCTGCGGCTCGTCGACGACGCCGACCCGCTCGCCGTAGACCTGCACGGCGCGATCGATGAAGTCGGAAACACTGAACGGGACGATCATGGTGCGCCTCCTGCGTGCCTCGCCTGTGATCGCCGCCACTCTAGCCACGGCACGTCGGTTGCGAGGTCGGTGCCCGGCCGACCCGTTTCCCGGGAGGCCTGTTCGGGCACGCGCACCCATGGACTCCACGACCTTCCAGACCGTGTACGCCGCCCCGGGACCGTTCGCGACCGTGCTCGTCGACGTGAGCCACGACGACACCGGCGAGCGGACGCACGACCTCCGCGTCCGCGCCGCCTGCGAGGAGCTCGGCAGCCAGGGAGCCGACCCGGCCGTCGTCAGGGCCGTCTCCGAGCACCTCGGCGAGCTCGTGCACCAGCCCTCCCCCGTGTCCCGCCTCGTGGTCGCGAACGCCCAGGGCGTGCAGCACGACGAGATCGCCGCCTCCCGGGTCGACCGGATCGTGGCGACCTGGGGCCCGCTGCCCGACCTGGCCCACTGGATCGAGCACGTGGACGGCCGGGTCACGTTCGTGCTCGCCCTCGTCGACCACGAGGGCGGCGACGTCGCGGTGATGCACTCCGACGTGCCCGAACCGATCGACGAGCGCAGCATCGAGGGCGAGACGCAGTACGTCCAGAAGGTCCCGGCCGGCGGCTGGTCGGCGATGCGCTACCAGCACGTCACCGAGAACGTCTGGGCGCAGAACGCCCAGATGGTGGCCGAGGAGATCACCACGCGGGTCCGCGAGGGGCACCGCCTGGTGCTGCTGGCCGGCGACCCGCACTCCAAGGCCCTGGTGCGCGAGGCGCTCGGCGACCTGCCGATGGACCTGGTGGAGCTCGAGAGCGGCAGCCGCGCCGAGGACGGCGGCGGCGAGGCCATGCAGCAGGCCGTGCGCGAGGCGCTGATGGACGAGGTCGTGGGCCGGCGCCTGGACCTGGTGCACGAGCTGCGCGAGCGGATGGGCCGGGGCGAGTCCGTCGCCACGGGCGTGCGGGACGTGGCCGACGCCTTCGTCCGGGGCCAGGTCGAGACCCTGCTGGTCGACCCCGCTCCGCTGGCCGACCTTGCGCTCGACCCCGCCGAGCACCCCGGCCTGGTGCTCGGCCCGTCCCCCGTCGAGCAGCCGGTGCGCGCCGACCTCGCGCTCGTGGCGGCCGCCTCGCACACCGACGCGAGCGTCTCGGTGCTCCCCCAGCGGACCATGGGCGGCGCCCCGGTCACCGCGCTGCTGCGCTGGAACCAGCCGGCGGGCGGCTGAGCGCGCACGGTCACGCCAGGTGCTTGAGCGCCTCGCGGCGGGAGAGTCCGGAGATCCTCCCGTCGAGGCGCTCGACCTCGGCCAGCACCCAGTCCGGGTCGTGCCGGGCATGCTCGCGCAGCGCCCACCCGATCGCCTTGCGCAGCCAGAACGAGGTGTCGTCCACGTTGCTCTCGACCGCGTGCCTCAGCAGCTCGAGGTCGGTGTCCTCGCGGCGACCGAGCTGGCACAGCACCGCGGTGCGCCGCACCCAGACGTCCTCGTCGGTCGCCCAGGCCCACAGCACCGGCGTCGCCCGTCGACGGTCCGCCTCGAGTGCTGCGCCGGCCAGGTGGGAGGCGATGTCGTCGACGTAGTCCCACCAGGCCCCGGTCAGCACGAGGTGGCGCGCCAGCGGCAGCACCGCGGCGTCGCGCCAGGGTCGGGCGGTCCGGTGCCTGGCCAGCGCGAGGGCGGCGTACCGCTCCTCCCGGTGGGTGGCCTCGTCCCACAGCGCACGGACGGTGGCCTCCCACTCCCGCCGCGTCGTGGGCCGGTAGGCCGCCAGCAGCGGCCTCAGCAGCGCCGTGAGCTCCGGCGAGGCGAGGCCGTGGAAGGGCATCTCGGACTTCATGTACTGCTGCTGCCGCACCGCCCGCACGGGGTCCCCCGCCGCTGCGAGCGCCGTGCGGACCTGCTGCACCAGCGCGAGGTCGGCATCGTCCACGACCGCGATCCTAGGGACGTGCCCCGACACTCGCCGGCATCGCCGAGGGCCCCCGGGTGGGCGCAGAGGGGATCGAACCCCCGACCGCTGGTTTGTAAGACCAGTGCTCTACCGCTGAGCTATACGCCCGTGAAGCCCGCACAGAGTAGCGAGGGGGCGCGGGGCCCGCGAACCCCGGACCGTGGGCCGGGACGCGGCCCGCAGCGGCGGCCGGACCACGCCGGAAATGGGTCGAACCGCTGGTGTCTCGGGTCACCAGCGGTTCGACACCACCAACTGTAGCCCGGCAGTTCAAGGCCTGTCCCGGAAAAGTCCGACGGCCGGGCGGCCGGTCTAGCCCTGGCACCGTCCGCAGGCGCGGTGGGCCCCGCTGCTCAGGCTACGGCGAAGAGCTGCTCGAGGTGCTCGTCGAGGTCGCGCCCCTCGGGCATGGCGTTGTGCACCGACCAGCGCACCAGCCCCTCCTTGTCCACCACGTACGACGAACGCCGAGGGCACCCCTTGCGCTCGTCGAACACGTCGTACGCCGTGGCGATCGCGCCGTGCGGCCAGAAGTCGGAGAGCAGGGGGAAGTTCAGCCCGTCCTGGTCCGCGAACGCCCGCAGCGAGTAGATCGGGTCGCACGAGATCGCCAGCACCTCGGTGTCGAAGGTCATGAACTCCGCCAGCCGGTCGCGGATCCCGGCCATCTCCCCGGTGCACACGCCCGAGAAGGCGTAGGGGTAGAAGAAGATCGCCACGGCCTTCGTGCCCCGGTAGGACGACAGCGTCACGTCCTGCCCGAACTGGTCGCGCAGGGTGAAGTCGGGCGCCGGGCCGCCCAGGGTGAGTCCGCTCATGATGCCGACATCCTTGCACCCGCCACGGACCGGGCGGCGACCGGAGCGTCACTCCGTCTCGACGAGGTCCTTCTTGAGCACCTTGCCCGTCGCGTTGCGCGGCAGCTCGCCGAGGAACACGATCTCCCGGGGCACCTTGTAGCGGGCGAGGTTCTGCTTCACCCAGTCCTTGAGCTCGTCCTCGGTGGTGCTCGCACCGCTCCGCAGCGCCACGAACGCCTTGAGCCGCTTGCCGTAGTCGGGGTCGTCGACGCCGATCGCGGCGACCTCCTCGACGTCGCCGTGGCGGGCGAGGCAGTCCTCGACCTCCTGGGGGAAGACGTTCTCGCCCCCGGAGACGATCATCTCGTCGTCCCGGCCCTCGACGTAGAGCCGCCCGTCCTCGCCGATCCGGCCGACGTCGCCGCTGGACATCAGCCCGTCGACGAGCTCCTTGTTCCCGCCGCCGGAGTAGCCCTCGAAGAGCAGCGAGTTGCCGACGAAGATCCGGCCGGCCTCGCCGTGAGGCACCTCCTCGCCCTCCTGGTCGAGGATCCTCACCACCGTCGCGTACGGCGGCCGGCCGGCCGAGGACGGTGCCTCGCGCAGGTCCTCGGGGGTGGCGATGGAGGCGTAGGCGACCTCCGTCGAGCCGTAGATGTTGTAGAGGTTGTCGCCGAAGTGGTCCATCCACGACACGGCCAGGTCCCCGGGCAGCGCCGAGCCGGAGGCGGCCACCACCTTGAGCCGCGCCAGGTCGTACTTCTCGAGCGTCTCCTCGGGGAGCGCCAGCATCCGCTGCAGCATCACCGGGATCACCGCCAGGGAGTCGCAGCGCTCGGCCTCGGTGACCCGCAGGCACTCCTCGGGGTCGAACCTGCGCCGGAGCACGACCGTGGAGCCGAGCAGCATCGCCATCGCCAGGTGGGCGAAGCCCCAGGTGTGGAACAGCGGCGCCGCGATGTGGGTCCGCCACCCGTGGCGCAGCGGCATCCGGGAGAGCAACGAGACCGCGGCCTCGATGCCGGCCTCGCTGCGGGGGGCGCCCTTGGGCGTGCCGGTGGTGCCGGAGGTCAGGATCACCACCCGCGAGTGGTGCTCGGGCGGGTCCAGGTCGTCGCCGGGGTGCTGCTCGATGAGGGACTCCACGGTGTCGCCGTCGCCGACCTCGTCCCCGTCGACCCAGGCCACGACCCGGTTGTCCACGTCGGTGCCCGAGAGGAGGTCGGTGAACTCCTCGTCGTGGACGACCACCGCCGGCCGCTCCCGGTCCAGCACCTCGACGAGCTGCGGACCTGCGAAGGCGGTGTTGAGGTAGAGGATGTCCGCACCCAGCTTGGCGATCGCGACGGTGGCGTCCACGAAGCCGCGGTGGTTGCGGCACATCACCGCCACCGAGTCGCCCTCCGCGACGCCCCGCGCCGCCAGGCCGCGGGCCAGGCTGTTGGAGCGGCGGTGCAGCTCGGCGAAGGTGAGCGTGCCCAGCTCGTCGACCAGCCCCACCTGGCGCGGCGCACGGACCGCGAGCGCGGCGAAGCCGCCCGCGGGGCCGGTGCCCCAGTCGCGGAGCGCCTTCGCGATGCCGGCCAGGACCAGCGGCGAGTAGGGCCGGATGACCCCGGCCTCGGTGAGGACCTTCAGCCCGGTGCCGGCAGCGGCCGCGCGGCCGAGAGCTCGTCTGATCACGTTGCTCCTAACTTCGCGACCGCTGCGGCGTTACGGACAACCGGGGTCAGGCCGGTGTCTTGGGGGCGACCAGGCGGGTCGCCGACCAGTCCTTGCTCACGGCGGCGGTGGTGGTCTGGGAGAGCCCCGCGATCGGGGCGCCCTCGGCGATGTCGGCCGGGTCCACGGACCCGGGCCGGCCGACCTTGGGCGTGAGGAGCCAGATCGCGCCCCCGCCGACGAGGTCGGTCAGCGCGTCGACCAGGCCGTCGACCAGGTCGCCGTCGTCCTCCCGCCACCACAGCAGGACGGCGTCGACCACGTTGCCGTAGTCGCCGTCGACCATGTCGGCGTCGATCTTGTCCTCGATGGCGACGCGGAGCTCGTCGTCGGTGTCGTTGTCCCAGCCCAGCTCCTGGATGACCATGCCGGGCTTGAAGCCCAGCCGGTCCGCAGGACCGGCGTCAGGTCCGTCTGTCTGGGTGGACCCGCCACCCGCGGTCGCACTCACTGGTTCCTCCAGTCACGTCGGGTCCGCCGCCCGTCTCGGGGCGGCAAGGTGTGGAGTAGTCCAGCGGAAGTCCCGCGGGGGCGCAACCCGTCTCGACCAGCAGGTGGGGACGACGGGTGGCCCGGCCCGGTCCGGGCGACCCGCCGAGGACCGGAAGATGGACCTACCGCCGGGTAAATTTCGTGTCCTCGGGGCGCGTGCGACGATGAGGGAGTGACCGAAGACTCCACCAACGTTTCTGGCACCGGCTCCGACACCCCCCGGAGCGCGTCGACCCCCTCGGTCATCCACGAGGGACTGCCGACCCAGCTGCCCGACATCGACCCCGACGAGACCCAGGACTGGATCGCGTCCTTCGATGCCCTGGTCGGCGAACGCGGCCGTGAGCGCGCCCGGTACGTCATGCTGCGCCTGCTCGAGCGGGCGCGGCAGACCCAGGTCGGCGTGCCCGCCCTGCGCAGCACCGACTACATCAACACGATCCCGCCGGAGCGGGAGCCCTGGTTCCCCGGCGACGAGGAGACCGAGCGGCGGATCCGGGCGTTCATCCGATGGAACGCCGCGGTCATGGTCTCCGCGGCCAACCGCAAGGGGCTGGAGGTCGGCGGTCACATCGCGACGTACCAGTCCTCGGCGAGCCTCTACGAGGTCGGGTTCAACCACTTCTTCCGGGGCAAGGACCACCCGGGCGGCGGCGACCAGATCTACATCCAGGGCCACGCCTCCCCCGGCATCTACTCCCGCGCCTTCCTCGAGGGCCGCCTGAGCGAGGAGCAGCTCTACCGCTTCCGCCAGGAGGTCCAGCACGGCCCCCACGCCGGGCTGTCCTCCTACCCCCACCCCCGGCTGATGCCGGAGTTCTGGGAGTTCCCGACCGTCTCGATGGGCCTGACCGGGATCAACTCGATCTACCAGGCGCGGTTCAACCGCTACCTGCACAACCGCGGCGTCAAGGACACCAGCCAGCAGCACGTGTGGGCCTTCCTCGGCGACGGCGAGATGGCCGAGCCCGAGTCGCTCGGCGCGATCGGCGTGGCCGCCCGCGAGGAGCTGGACAACCTCACCTGGGTCATCAACTGCAACCTGCAGCAGCTCGACGGCCCGGTGCGCGGCAACGGCAAGATCATCCAGGAGCTGGAGTCCACCTTCCGCGGCGCCGGCTGGAACGTCATCAAGGTCGTCTGGGGCCGCGAGTGGGACGACCTGCTCGCCCGCGACGTCGACGGCGCGCTGGTCAACCAGATGAACTCCACGCCCGACGGCGCGTTCCAGACCTACTCCGTCGAGAGCGGCGAGTACATCCGCGACAGCTTCTTCGGCGGCGACCCGCGGCTGCGCAAGATGGTCGAGCACATGTCCGACGAGCAGATCCGCAAGCTCCCCCGCGGGGGCCACGACTACCGCAAGGTGTACGCCGCGTTCGAGGCCGCCACCAAGCACGTGGGCCAGCCGACGGTGATCCTCGCCAAGACCATCAAGGGCTGGACCATCGACGCCCTGGAGGGCAAGAACGCCACCCACCAGATGAAGAAGCTGACCCAGGACGACGTCAAGAAGTTCCGGGACCGCCTCTACCTGCCGATCTCCGACCGCGACCTCGAGCGGTCCTACGAGGAGACCGGTGCTGCGCCGTTCTTCCACCCCGGTGAGAACGCCCCCGAGATCGAGTACATGAAGGAGCGCCGCAACGCGCTGGGCGGCTCGATCCCCCGCCGGGTGGTGCGGGCCAAGGCCCTCAAGCTCCCGGGCGACGAGGTCTACAAGGAGCTCAAGCAGGGCTCGGGCAAGAACTCGATCGCCACGACGATGGCGACCGTGCGCCTGCTGCGCGACTGGATGAAGGACCCCGAGATCGGCCAGCGCATCGTGCCGATCGCCCCGGACGAGTACCGCACCTTCGGCATGGACTCGATGTTCCCGAGCGCCAAGGTCTACAACCCGGCCGGCCAGCGCTACGAGTCGGTCGACCGGAAGTTGTTGCTCTCCTACAAGGAGTCGACCCAGGGCCAGATGCTCCACGAGGGCATCTCGGAGGCGGGCGCGATGGCCTCGGCCACGGCCGCCGGCTCGGCGTACTCCACGCACGGCGAGTACATGATCCCGTTCTACATCTTCTACTCGATGTTCGGGTTCCAGCGGACCGGCGACTCGATCTGGGCGATGGCCGACCAGCTCGCGCGCGGCTTCCTGGTCGGCGCCACCGCGGGTCGCACCACCCTGACCGGCGAGGGGCTCCAGCACGCCGACGGGCACTCGCCGCTGATCGCGGCGACCAACCCGGCGGTCGTGCACTACGACCCGGCGTTCGCCTACGAGCTCAGCCACATCATGCAGAACGGCCTCGAGCGGATGTACGGCTCCTCCGAGCAGCACCCGGACGGCGAGAACGTGATCTTCTACCTCACGGTCTACAACGAGCCGGTCTCCCAGCCGGCCGAGCCGGAGGACGTGGACGTCGAGGGCATCCTCAAGGGCCTCCACCGGGTCTCGACCGCCGACGGTGAGGGCCCGCGGGTCCAGCTGATGGCCTCGGGCATCGGCTTCCCCTGGGTCCGCGACGCCGCCCGCATCCTCGCCGAGGAGTGGGGAGTGCAGGCCGAGACCTGGTCGGTGACCTCGTGGAACGAGCTGGCCCGCGACGCGGCGGCCGCCGAGGAGTGGAACCTGCTGCACCCCGGCGAGCAGGCTCGCACGGCGTACGTCTCCGACAAGCTGGCCGGCGCCGAGGGTCCCGTCGTGGCGGTCTCCGACTACATGCGGGCGGTGCCGCTGCAGATCGCGCGCTGGGTCCCGGGTGACTACCGGGTGCTGGGCGCCGACGGCTTCGGCTTCGCCGACACCCGTCCGGCCGCGCGGCGCTTCTTCCACATCGACGCCCAGTCCGTCGTCGTGCAGACGCTCCAGGCACTGGCCGACGCCGGCCAGATCGACCGCGAGCAGGTCGAGAAGGCCTTCGCGCAGTACCGCATCGACGACCCGACCGCCGTCGCCGGCGTCAAGCAGGAAGGGGGAGACGCCTGACGAAGGAAGGCGTCAACCCCTTGACGGTGGTCGAGAAGCGGCGCGACTGAGCTTGCGAAGTCGCGACCCGCGTGTCGAGACCCGGTGAGACGAGGCAGGGCGGCGACCACGGAGGTGGTCGCCGCCCTGCGTCACGTCCGGGGGGTCTCGAGGCTCGGCCGTGGAGGGCCTCGCACCTCGACCACCGGGCCCCCGGCCTCGGCCACCGGGCGTCCGGTCATCCTGCCGGCAGCGCCGTGACCGTGGCGGTCCCGGTGACCTCACCGGCGTGCCCGTCGCGGAGCAGGCGCCGGAAGCGGGCCCGGCTGTAGGTCGCCGGTTGGGTGGAGCGGATGAACTCGTTGACGATCTTCACGAACCGCTGCGGGTGGTCCTTGTGCGGGAAGTGCCCGGCGTTCGGGATCACCTCGACCCGGGCGCACGGCGCGAACGAGCCGGCGTTGCCGGCGTGCCGCACCGGGATGACCCGGTCCTCCTGGCCCCACACGACCGCCATCGGCATCGCCTCGGTCAGGTAGGCGCGGTCGGCCATCGACACGATCTGGCCCCGCCAGTCGACCACGGCGCGCACCACGTGACGGATCGCGTGCCGGGCCGAGGAGTCCTTGAAGGAGTCGTAGATCTCCGCGACCTCGTCGAGGTCGCGGGTGTAGCTGCAGGGTGCGTGCGAGAGGGCGCGCAGGCCGACCTTGCCGGCGTGCCGGACCCCCGGCAGGGTCAGCAGGCCCATCACCTGGTGGAAGCCGGGCGTGCTGATCGCCCGGATCGCCGGGGTCACCTCGGGGCCCAGCCCGCCGGAGGCGACGAGCATCAGCCGCTCGGTCCGCTCCGGGAACTGGTAGGCGAACTGCATCGCCACGCCGCCGCCGAAGCTGTGCCCGACGACGGTCGCCCGGTCGATGCCGAGGACCGTGAGCAGGTCGCGCATCCCGTTGGCGTAGCCACCGACGCTGTAGTCCGCACGCGGCTTGTCCGACAGCCCGTGGCCGAGCAGGTCGGGCGCGATGACGGTGTAGCGACGGGCCAGTGAGTCGATCACCGGCGCCCACGTGGTGTGGTCGCAGCCGAGACCGTGCAGCAGCAGCAGGACGGGACCCTCCCCGACCTTGACGAACGCGCGTCGGTGGCCGTGGAGCGTGACGTGCTGGACGCTCTGGTCGTGCGGCTGCGTGCTGGACACCGATCCTCCTGGCTGCCGCAGGGGGGCGCGGCGTCGGTGACGGGATTCAAGCAGACTGCCCGTCGTTCTCGGCGACGAAACCCCTTGTTCCACCGGGTTTTCCGGTTCCGGGGTCTCGACTAGCCTCTGTTCGTGTCCCCCACCTCCCCCGTGGTACCCAGTCACCGCGCCGCCGATGCCCTGCAGCGGTCGACCGGTGCGCTGAGCACCTCGGCGATGGCGCGGATGGAGACCGACCTGCCCTGGTTCCGCGACCTCAGCGCCGAGGACCGCTCCTGGGTCGGGCTGATCGTGCAGGCGGGCATCCGTGGCTTCGTCGACTGGTACCGCCGGGAGGGCAGCCGTCCCGAGCCGGGCACCAGCGCGGTCGCCACCTCGGTCTTCGGCGCGGCGCCCCGGGCCCTGGCCGGGGTCATCAACCTGCAGCAGACCGTCGACCTGGTGCGGCTCTCGATCGAGGTCGTGGAGAGCAACATCGACGCGATCGTCGATCCCGACGACGCCCCCGACGTGCACGCCGGGGTGCTGCGCTACGCCCGCGAGGTCGCGTTCGCCACCGCGGAGGTCTATGCCCGCGCCGCGGAGCTGCGGGGTGCGTGGGACGCGCGCCTCGAGGCGCTGGTCGTCGACGCGGTGCTGCGCTCGGAGGCCGACGAGACCCTGCTGTCCCGCGCCAGCGCGCTCGGGTGGACCGCGCGCGGCGACGTGGCCGTGGTCCTGGGGAGCGTCCCCGCCCAGCGCACGGAGACCGACCTCTTCGACGAGGTACGCCGCAGCGCGCGCGCCGCGGGGATGGACGCGCTGTGCGCGGTGCAGGGCGAGCGACTCGTGGTGGTGCTCGGCGGCGTCGACGACCCTCGGGTGGCCGCGGAGTCGGTGGCCGTCCTGTTCGGCGACGGGCCGGTCGTCGTCGGGCCGGTGGCCGAGGACCTGGTCCGCGCCCACCTCTCCGCCCGGGCCGCCTCGGCGGCCCACCGCGCCGCGTCGGGGTGGCCGCAGGCCCCGCGTCCGGTGCGCAGCATCGAGCTGCTGCCCGAGCGGGCCCTGGCCGGCGACGGCCACGCACGGCGGCACCTGGTCGACGAGGTGTACCTGCCGCTGGTCCACGCCAGGGGCACGCTGATCGAGACCCTCGCGGCGTACTTCGAGCACGGGGCCTCGATCGAGGCCACCGGTCGGGCGCTCTTCGTGCACGCCAACACCGTCCGCTACCGCCTCCGCCAGGTCGCCGACCTCACCGGCTACGCACCGGCTCAGCCGCGGGACGCCTTCATCCTCGAGATCGCGTTGATCCTGGGCCGGCAGTCCGGCCGGGGCGAGCCGACGGCCGCCCGGACCGATTTGTAGGAACCCGACAACGAAACGCCGGGCATCTTCGTGCGTGCCGAAGGGTCGCCACCACCCCGGGGCACGGCACAGTTGAGGTGTGCTCGTCATCGTCGCTCCCGGTCAAGGCGCCCAGACGCCCGGATTCCTCTCCCCCTGGCTCGAGGACCAGACCTTCGCCTCGCGCTTCGCCTGGCTCTCCACCGTCGCCGGCGTCGACCTCGCCCACTACGGCACCGAGGCCGACGCCGAGACCATCCGCGACACCCGGATCGCCCAGCCGCTGCTGGTCGCGACCGGGCTGGTCGCCGCCCTCGAGCTGTTCCCGCACCCCGCGGACGCCTTCGACCAGATCGGCGCGGTCGCCGGCCACAGCGTCGGCGAGCTGACCGCCGCTGCCGGCGCCCGGGCGATCACCGCCGAGCAGGCGATGGTGCTGGTGCGCGAGCGCGGCAACGCGATGGCCGAGGCCGCGGCCGTGACCCCGACCGGCATGACGGCGATCCTCGGCGGCGACCGCGAGGAGGTCCTCTCGGTCCTCGAGCGACACGGGCTGACGCCGGCCAACGACAACGGTCCGGGCCAGATCGTCGCGGCCGGCACCCGCGAGCAGCTCGAGGCGCTCGCGGCCGACCCGCCGGCGAAGGCGCGGCTGATGCCGCTCAGCGTGGCCGGCGCCTTCCACACCGACCACATGGCCCCCGCCGTCGGCCACCTGGCCCGGCTGGCCGTCTCGGTCTCGGTGCACGACCCCCGCATCCCGGTCATCTCCAACAAGGACGGGCAGATCGTCCACCACGGGCCAGACGTCCTGCGCCGCATGGTCGGCCAGATCGCCCACCCCGTGCGCTGGGACCTCTGCCTGGAGACGATGTCCGACCTCGGCGTCACCGGCATCCTGGAGATGCCGCCCGCGGGCACGCTGACCGGCATCGCCAAGCGCGCGCTCAAGGGCGTGGAGACCTTCGCGCTGAAGACCCCCGACCAGCTCGACGACGCCCGCGCCTTCTGCCAGAAGCACGGCGAGGGCTCCGTCATCGACACCACCCCCACCTGGCGGATGGTGGTGTCGCCCGCCAAGGGCACCTTCCACCTCGACAGCGCCGCCGCCGGCCTGGACAAGCTGGTCCCCGGCGCCACCATCGGCGACGTGGCCAGCCTGCGTGACCGGATCACCGTGACCGCGACCCACGGCGGCCAGGTCGTCGAGTGGCTGGTCGAGGACGGCGACCTGGTCTCCCCCGGCCAGCCCCTGATCCGTCTCCACCCCGAAGGAGTGCTGTGATGACCGCACTGCAGACCGCGTCCGGTGCCCAGCACGCCGCCATCCTGGGGGTCGGCTCCTACCGGCCCTCGCGGGTGATCCCCAACGCCGAGCTCGTCGAGGCCATCGACTCCAGCGACGAGTGGATCCAGCAGCGCTCCGGGATCAAGCAGCGCCGCTGGGCCACGCCCGAGGAGACCGTGCGGATGATGGCCGTGGAGGCCTCGCGCAAGGCCCTCGAGGCCGCCGGGGTCGATGCCCGGCAGATCGAGTGCGTGATCGTCGCCACGGTCAGCCACATGCTGCAGACGCCCGCCGTCGCCACGCTGGTCGCCCACGACCTCGGCACCGACAACGCGGCCGCGTTCGACATCTCGGCGGCGTGCGCGGGCTTCTGCCACGGCGTGGGAATGGCCGCCGACCTGGTCCGTGGCGGCAGCGCCGGCCACGTGCTGGTGATCGGTGTGGAACGGCTCTCCGACCTCACCGACGTCGGCGACCGCGGCACCGCCTTCATCTTCGCCGACGGCGCGGGCGCCGCGGTGGTCGGCCCGAGCGACACGCCCGGCATCGGCCCCGTGGTGTGGGGCAGCCAGGGCGAGCACTTCGACCACATCCGGCAGCGCGAGGACTGGCGCGACGTGATCGCCTCGGAGAAGCCGGAGATGCCCCACCTGGTGATGCTCGGCAACCCGGTCTTCCGCTGGGCCTCCTACGCGATGGCCAAGGTCGGCCAGGAGGCCCTCGACCGCGCCGGCATCACCGCCGACCAGCTCGACGTCTTCGTCCCCCACCAGGCCAACATGCGCATCATCGACGCGCTCGCCCGCTCGATGAAGCTGCCCGACACGGTGAAGATCGCACGCGACATCGCCGAGACGGGCAACACCTCCGCGGCCTCGATCCCGCTGGCCCTGGACCGCATGATCGCCGAGGGCCAGGCCAGGAGCGGCGAGACCGCCCTCCTGATCGCCTTCGGCGCCGGCCTCGCCTACGCCGCACAGGTCGTCACCGTTCCCTGATCCGCCCCTGTCGGGCCGGACCAGCCACGTTCGCAGCACCCAACACACCGAGAGGAACCGCCACAGATGGCCACCACCGAAGAGATCCGCGCCGACCTCGCCGACATCGTCAACGAGGTCGCCGGAATCGACGCCGACGAGGTCCAGCTCGACAAGTCCTTCGTGGACGACCTCGACGTCGACTCCCTGTCCATGGTCGAGGTCGTCGTCGCCGCCGAGGAGAAGTTCGGCGTCTCCATCCCCGACGACGAGGTGAAGAACCTCAAGACCGTGGGCGACGCCGTCGCCTTCATCGAGCGCGCCCAGGGCTGAGGCGCTCGTACGCCCTCGCGGGCGCCGACGCCGAGCACCTGCAGCACGCTCCCGGCGTCGGCGCCCCGCACCCCGTCCCACCAGATCTGAGGAAGAGATGAGCCGCACAAGAGTCGTGGTGACCGGTCTCGGCACCACCAGCCCCCTCGGCGGAGACGTCGCCAGCACCTGGGACGCGCTCGTGAGCGGACGCTCCGGCGTCCGGCGCCTGACCGAGGACTGGGTCGAGGACCTGCCGGTGAAGATCGCCGCCCGCGTCGCGGTCGAGCCGACCGAGGTGCTCGAGCGCGTCAAGGCGCGGCGGCTGGACCGCTCCTCGCAGTTCGCGATGGTCGCCACCATGGAGGCCTGGCGCGACGCCGGCCTCGACGCGCTGCAGGAGTCCGGCGACCTCGACGGGGACCGCGTGGGTGTCGCGATGGCCTCGGGCATCGGCGGCGTGAACACGCTGCTGGCCAACTACGACGCGCTCAGGGAGAAGGGCCCCCGACGGGTCTCGCCCCTGGCCGTGCCGATGCTGATGCCGAACGCCCCCGCGGCCAACATCAGCCTCTACGTCGGCGCGCGCGCCGCGGTGAACACTCCCGTCTCCGCGTGCGCCTCCGGCAACGAGGGCATCGCCCTCGCGGTCGACCAGATCCGCCTCGGTCGGGCCGACGTCGTCGTCGCCGGCGGCACCGAGGCCGCGATCCACCCGCTGCCGATGGCGGCGTTCGCGAACATGATGGCGCTCTCCAAGACCGCCAGCGGTGAGGAGGGCGGCGACCCCACGACCGTCTCCCGCCCCTGGGACACCGGCCGGGACGGCTTCGTGCTCGGCGAGGGCGCCGGCGTGCTCGTGCTGGAGTCCGAGGAGCACGCCCGGGCCCGTGGCGCACGGATCTACGCCGAGGTGCTCGGTGCCGGCATCACCGCCGACGCCCACGACATCGCGCAGCCCGATCCGGCCGGTCGCGGTGGCGCCCGGGCGATCGTCAGGGCGTTGCACGAGGCCCAGATCGAGCCGAAGGACATCGTCCACATCAACGCGCACGCGACCTCCACGCCCCAGGGCGACATCGCCGAGGGCCTGATGATCCACGCCACCCTCGGTCAGCACGCCGACGGCGTGGTCGTCACCAGCACCAAGTCGATGACCGGCCACCTGCTCGGCGGCGCCGGCGCGCTGGAGTCGATCGCGACGATCCTGGCGATCCAGCACCGGGTGGCTCCGCCGACCATCAACCTCGACAACCTCGACCCCCAGGTGGAGCTGGACATCCCGACCAGTGCCCGCAAGCTGCCCGACGGCGACATCGCGGCGCTGAACAACTCCTTCGGGTTCGGCGGCGCGAACGTCGCGGTCGCCTACGGGAGCGCCTCGTGACCTCCACCACCGAGAAGACGCCGGCCAAGCCCGCGAAGCTGCCCCGCGAGCAGGATCCCCGCAACCCGGTCACCCGGCTCACCGCGTTGCTCGACGAGGGCACGCTCGAGCTCATCACCCCCGATGACGACTCCGGCATGCTCGCCGCGGTCGGCCAGGTCGACGGTACCCGGGTCGTGGCCTTCTGCTCCGACGCGACCGTCATGGGCGGCGCCATGGGCGACCTCGGCTGCCGCGTCGTGGTGGACGCCTACCACCTGGCGATGACCGACGGCATCCCGATCATCGGCCTGTGGCACTCCGGCGGGGCCCGGCTGGCCGAGGGCGTGCTCTCGCTGCACGCGGTGGGCCGGATCTTCCATGCCATGACCCAGGCCTCGGGCAAGATCCCGCAGATCTCGGTCGTGCTCGGGCCGGCCGCGGGTGGCGCGGCGTACGGTCCGGCGCTCACCGACGTGGTGATCCTGGGCCCCGAGGGCCGGATCTTCGTCACCGGCCCCGACGTGGTGCGCTCGGTGACCGGCGAGGACGTCGACATGCTCCGGCTGGGGGGCCCCGAGCCCCACGGCCGGCGTTCCGGGGTCGTGCACATCCTGACCGAGTCCGAGCAGGAGGCGCTGGACCGCGCCCGCGGCGTCGCCTCGCTGCTGGGCTCCCAGGGAAGCCTGGTCCCCGACCACGTCGAGGACCGCGACCTCGCAGCCCTGCTCCCGGAGTCCAGGAAGCGCGCCTACGACGTCCACCCGCTGGTGGAGTCCCTCCTCGACGAGGGCACCATGCAGGAGCTGCACGCCCGCTGGGCGCCCAACATCGTCACCGCGCTCGGCCGTTTCGGCGGTCGCACGGTCGGCGTGGTCGCCAACAACCCGCTGCGGCTCGGCGGCTGCCTCGACTCGCTCTCCGCGGAGAAGGCGTCCCGCTTCGTGCGCATGTGTGACGCCTTCGGCGTCCCGCTGGTGGTCGTGGTCGACGTCCCGGGCTACCTGCCGGGGGTGGGGCAGGAGTGGGACGGCGTCGTACGCCGCGGCGCCAAGCTCCTGCACGCTTTCGGCGAGTGCGTCGTCCCCCGGGTCACGCTGGTGACGCGGAAGACGTACGGCGGCGCCTACATCGCGATGAACGCGCGGTCCCTCGGGGCGACCAAGGTGTTCGCCTGGCCGGGCGCCGAGGTGGCGGTGATGGGCGCCATCGCGGCGATCCGCATCCTGCACCGACGCAAGCTGTCGGAGGTCTCCCCCGACATCCGCCCGCAGGTGGAGGCCGAGCTGGCGACCGAGCACGAGAACATCGCCGGGGGCGTCGACCGGGCCGTCGAGATCGGCGTGGTCGACGAGGTCGTCGAGCCCGCTGCGACCCGGTCGACCATCGCCCGGGCGATCGACGACGCGGTCCAGTCCGCCGGCGTGCGCCGCGGCGTCCACGGCAACATCCCACTGTGATCCCGAGGCGGTGGCTCCCGGAGCCACCGCCCGCCTCCGCGCCCGGGAGGGAGGACCTCTTCGAGGCCTCCCTTCCGGGCGTAACGCTGTGCCGGCAGCGGCGTTGAACCCTGATGACGCCCGTCACACCGCTCATCGGAGGTCGCATGCCACGCCTGGCGCTGAGAAGCCTGCTCACCGCGCTGCTGTGTGGGCCGCTGCTCTCCGGGGCCCTGCTGTACGGAGAGCTGGGCCTGGCGTCGCCGGCGGTCGCGCGGGCCTCCTACGGGCACACCGGCGCGCCGAACGGCGTGCTCCGGGCCGGCTGCCACGGGTACCGCTACCACTGGCGCATCCACCCGCCGACCAACGACTGGCTGCTCGAGACCTACCTGCGCGGCCCGGGCGGCAAGCACCTCGCCTCGGGCATGTTCGACTCCGACAGTGAGCACAAGCGCGATCACAGCGCGTTCCGCCTCTGTCGCTACAGCACCCGGCCCGGCCGCTTCACGATCCGGGCCAAGCTGACCTGGTACAAGGGCTACGCGCAGCGCACCGTCCGGCTGCGGCCTTCACACTTCCGGCTGCACCGGCGCTGAAGCGGGCCGCGCGCGCCGGACCGGCAGGTCTGGTGCGCGGTCACACCACCTGGTGCAGCCAGCGCACGGGTGCTCCCTCACCGGCGTGCCGGAACGTCTCGAGCTCGTCGTCCCACGGCTTGCCCAGCAGCTTGTCGATCTCGAGCAGCACCGTGGTGTCGCCCAGCGCCGCCTTGACGACCGCCGCCTTGAGCCGGTCCTCGGGGATCATGATGTCACCGTGCAGGCCGGTCACGGCGTGGAAGACCCCGAGCTCGGGGGTGTAGGAGTAGCGCGCCCCCTCCGAGGACGCCGTCGGCTCCTCGGTGATCTCGAAGCGCAGGTGGTTCCAGCCACGCAGGCCGGAGGCCACGGCGGCAGCAGAGCCGGCCGAGCCTGTCCAGGACAGCTCGGCACGGTAGCTGCCCGCCTGGGCCGGCTGCGGTGTCCAGTCCAGGCTCACGGGCATGCCCAGGACACCGCCGACAGCCCACTCCACGTGCGGGCACAACGCGGACGGCGCCGAGTGGACATACAGGATGCCCCTGGTCCCGGAGCCGTTCGGGCGGGTGGCAGTGCTTGTGGTCACCATGACCTCCTTCATCTCCGGCGTTGAGATACGCCTTCCCCAGCGGTCTCGTCGGAGCGTGAAGGATGCCGAGTGACACATATGTAAGTTGTGCTCCTATTGTGGCCCATGTTGCCGCTGAGCACCAGCGGAACACCACCACGCGGCGGAAATCTCTCCCGGCCGGCGCGCCGGGCGCCACCCGAGCCCCGCGTCGTGCCAGGCGCCAAGCGGAGCTCGCAGCGCGTGGGCCCCGAGAGACACGGCTCTGAAATGCGCAGGAGGGCCACCCCGTGCGGGGTGGCCCTCCTGGCAATGTCTGTCCGGCGGCGTCCTACTCTCCCACAACCTCGCGGTTGCAGTACCATCGGCGCTGAAAGGCTTAACTTCCGGGTTCGGGATGGGACCGGGTGTTTCCCTTTCGCTATGGCCGCCGTAACTCTGGCGGAAACACACGCACCCATTGTTTGTGGGGGTGTTTCCAAGCTCGTTGTTCAGTTCTGTCGCTCACCAACACGACCTGCCCCGAGTGGGGTGGTTTGTTGGTTGGGAACTGCGTAGTGGACGCGTAGCACACACCAGGTGGTGTTCTCTGGGTGTTGTGGTGATGTGGTTGTGGGACAAGCCCTCGGCCTATTAGTACCGGTCGGCTGGGCATTACTGCTGTACACCTCCGGCCTATCAACCCAGTGTTCTGCTGGGGGCCTTACCCCATCGAGTGGGTGGGAAACCTCATCTTGAAACGTGCTTCCCGCTTAGATGCATTCAGCGGTTATCACTTCCGAACGTAGCTAACCAGCCGTGCCCCTGGCGGGACAACTGGCACACCAGAGGTTCGTCCATCCCGGTCCTCTCGTACTAGGGACAGCCTTTCTCAAGTTTCCTGCGCGCGCGGCGGATAGGGACCGAACTGTCTCACGACGTTCTAAACCCAGCTCGCGTGCCGCTTTAATGGGCGAACAGCCCAACCCTTGGGACCTACTCCAGCCCCAGGATGCGACGAGCCGACATCGAGGTGCCAAACCATCCCGTCGATATGGACTCTTGGGGAAGATCAGCCTGTTATCCCCGGGGTACCTTTTATCCGTTGAGCGACGTCGCTTCCACATGCCGACGCCGGATCACTAGTTCCGACTTTCGTCCCTGCTCGACATGTCTGTCTCACAGTCAAGCTCCCTTGTGCACTTACACTCAACACCTGATTGCCAACCAGGCTGAGGGAACCTTTGAGCGCCTCCGTTACATTTTAGGAGGCAACCGCCCCAGTTAAACTACCCATCAGGCACTGTCCCTGATCCGGATTACGGACCTAGGTTAGACATCTAGTACGACCAGAGTGGTATTTCAACGTTGACTCCACCCCAACTGGCGTCGAGGTTTCACAGTCTCCCACCTATCCTACACAAGCCGAACCAAACACCAATACCAAACTATAGTAAAGGTCCCGGGGTCTTTCCGTCCTGCCGCGCGTAACGAGCATCTTTACTCGTAGTGCAATTTCGCCGAGTCCACGGTTGAGACAGCGCCCAAGTCGTTACTCCATTCGTGCAGGTCGGAACTTACCCGACAAGGAATTTCGCTACCTTAGGATGGTTATAGTTACCACCGCCGTTTACTGGGGCTTAAGTTCTGAGCTTCGCAGTTACCTGCTGACTCGTCCCCTTAACCTTCCAGCACCGGGCAGGAGTCAGTCCGTATACATCGTCTTACAACTTCGCACGGACCTGTGTTTTTAGTAAACAGTCGCTTGGGCCTGGTCTCTGCGGCCATCACCGCTCCCACCGCTAGGGCGTTCACGGATCCGGCCCCCCTTCTCCCGAAGTTACGGGGGCATTTTGCCGAGTTCCTTAACCATGGTTCGCTCGATCGCCTTGGTATTCTCTACCTGATCACCTGAGTCGGTTTGG